>CAWDZQ010000003.1:0-1647980 GCA_963807065.1 uncultured Chloroflexia bacterium | reverse complement strand
ACTAACGCAAAGCGCACGGACCCCAGAGTATTCATCAAGAATTGCTCGGAAAATCAGCTACGAGAACTGCTCAAACAGGATTGTGATTTGCGCCTCAGGTCAGAACGACCCTGGTCAACACGCGGAGGGTTGTCCGACGTACGGTCCAATGGAGGCCGATTTCCATATAACACACGCCTAACATCCGAAGGGAAGTGCCTCCTCTAGAATGCCATTGGACCTGTGGAGACTCTAGATGCCCTTGGTGCGCCATCCTTCTCCGACTCTTGGGATCCAAACTCCCACAGCCGACCTTTATCCATAGAAACCACTGATTCTGCCTGCCTACTGCTGCAGGAGAACCCTTGAGGGACCAGCGGGGTGCCGTGGACTGTGTCTCATGGGCGAAATGAACTCCAAACGCCTTCGAGAGGCCGAACTTCTCGAGCGCATCTCCGCCGCTCATGAGATGCGCCAACCCCATTCGGCAAATGGGGAAGACACGAGTGTTGCCGAAATCCTTCTCCCGACTAGAGCTATGGTCGATCCTGATACGATCCGGCAGTTCACCTCGTCCCTTCCATTTCCCCTTTCCCTTGAGTATCACGGTCATGTCAACCATCGTTTGATGCTAGCCCGCGGACCGACTGACAGCCTCAGGTCACTGGCGGATAAGGTGACTTCTGTTTGGCCAGATGCCCGCCTTCGAAGGCTAGAGTCCGACCCGCTAAGCTCGGTCCAAGGAGAAGCCAATCATTCAGTGGCCGAGGCGTTTGGCCTTGATAAGCCTGCCTATCTCCCCATCCGAACGCTGGAAAACTTCCGCTCCGGTAGCCCCGCTCAAGGCATCTTCGACTCGATGCTCGGCCTGGAAGAAGGAGAACTTCTCTGGCTCCAATTCCTTATATTGGGCAAAGGTGATCCGGACTGGCTGCCGGGGATCCAGGAGCGTCTCAAGACCGAGACGCAGCGCGGCTATGTCGTCTCAGCAAGCGGGCAGGCCCTCTCCACCGGGGATCACGGCAGTCACGTTCCCGAACTCAAGGGAAGCACCCTGGGTCAAGGGTTTGCTCTTCTCGGTTTCCTGCTTGTTGGCGTTGCCTTCGCCGTGTTTCTCACTCAAGGTGTTTCGCTTCCTCTCGTCCTCGCCGGCCTCTCTTTCGTACTGATTGGGGGTTCGGCCTGGAAGCTTCTCAAGTTTGGAGGCGATCCCTGGTCGGCCTCAAACCCTGAGATTGTTCGAACGAAGGTCCTGGATCAGGACGTCTTCTTCGAGGTTTGCATCAGAGCAAGCGCTCGTGCAAGTTCGCCATCGAGAGCGGCCGAGCTTCTTATCCCGAGTAGAAGATGCGCTGTCCGCCTGCTCCTTGGCCGGCGGGAATCGCTTCGTTACTGTTCCCGATCCCTACGAAGGCCTCGGTCCCTGGCCCGAGGCCGCGTTCCGACGAGGACAGCCTCTCGATCCCGCTTGGGAACGGCGAACTCGCCGCCCTCTGGCACATCCCCTCAGTGGATGAGCGGCTTGCGCCCGGCCAGACCCCCATCAGCTCCGTCGAGATCCGCGCTCCGGACCCTCGCGAGGTGCAGGGCTTCTACGACCTCGGCTGGTCCTTTCACGGCGACGGCACCCCACAGCCCGTGCAGCTCAGCCGAACCGCGCTGGAGCGCAACACGCTCCTGGTGGGCAAGCCGGGGACAGGTAAGACGAACACCATGATCCACCTGGCGCTGGCTGGCATGCGCCACCCCGACCAGCCGGCGATTGTCGTGGTCGATCCCCACGGGGACATGGCCCAGCATCTCATCGGAGCGATAGATCCGCAAGATAAGGAGCGGATCCGCATCCTGGACCTGAGCGACACGGAGTTCGCCCTGACTCTCAATCCGCTCGACCCGCACCGTGAGGGCTGGGACGCGGTCAGCGCCACCAACTCGATCGTGGACATCGGCAAGGCGCTGTGGGGGGTGTTTTGGGGGCCGCGCATGCAGGATCCGGCCAAGCAGTGCATCAAGCTGCTGGCGGCGGCCAACGAGGGCCGTGATCGTGAACAGTTGCTGGGGCTCTCGCTGCTGGGCGACCTGGTGAGCGCCAGCAAGGAGCTGTACAAGCAGTTCATCGAGGCTGAACTGCAGGACAGCCCGTATCGGGAGGAGCTCAGACGCTGGTCGTTCAACTTCTTCCACATGCTCTCCCGATACCGGCGAGAGGAGATGACCCTTTCGGTCCTGTACAAGGCGCACCGCTTCGCCGAACGCCCGCTGCTGCACTTGTTCAGCTGCCCCAAATCCACGCTGGACCTGGGCCAGATGATCCGAGAACGCCAGGTCCTGATCATCAACACTCAGAAGAGCCGCTTCGGGGCTGACGTCAGCGACTTCGTCGGCTCGCTGCTGATCAATCTGGTGCTGCGCCAGATCGCCCGGCAGGGGGAAGTCCATGCCCAAGAACGCTCGCCGGTCTTGGTGATCGTGGACGAATTCCAGAGCTTCACCGGGGTGGGCTGGAAGGAGGCGCTGGGAGAGACGCGCAAGCACGGCGGTCGCTTCATCGTGGGAACGCAGAACTTCGCCAGCCTGAGGGGCGAGCGCGAGACGGAGGATCTGCGCGGCGAGATTCTGGGGGCGGTCCAGCCGCTGTTCGTGTTCCAGGTCAACGGAGAGGACGCCGAGTACCTGTCGCGCCATGAGCTATCCGGGGAGCGGGGAGGTCCGTCGTCCACGACATTGACCAACCTGGAGCCGTACCGGGCCTATGTCCGCCTGGTGCAGGACGATGGTCGGGTGACGCATCCCTTCTACTTCGAAACCGCCGCTCCCCCGCCGTTCGACGGCGATCTGGCTGCCGAGGTGCGCGCCCTCAGGGCCGGATACAGCCTGCGCTATGAAGAGGCGGTGACCTCCGCCGAACGGATGCAGTCGTACCTGGATCGGTACGGGCGGGCGCTGCTCAGCCAGGGGGACACCGGTTCCGGGCGAAAGAAGGGCGATGGCGTTCGGAGCGCGCGTCGAGCCCTGCTGCGTCCCTCCGGGAAGGATCGCAAGGCGGAGTCGGAAGTCAGGGCGGCGCTGCTGGGCGAGGAAGGGGATCCCTCGGCAGGAGAGGCTTCTGGCGGATGGGCACTTCCGGACTTCGATGATGAACTCTCCGAGGGATTGCGAGCGCTGGAGTCGGCGCTGACGCCCAGCGACGAGCCGGATGATGAAGGCGATGAGGTCGACGAAGAAGCCGATGAGTAGCCCGGACCACGCGTTCAGTGCCGCACGGACTCTGGAGGGCTGGTGTCTCCGCTACCCGTTTTCCAGCCAAGACCTGCTGGACGAGCTGATGGGCCGAGCGGCGGCCGAGGCCGCCCTTCGGTCGGCCGGCAGTCGGGTCCGCGCCGTGGACGTCGCCGGATTGGGAGTCTGCTATGCCTCCAGAGCCGAGCCCAACGCCACCCTGATGGGTGTCCATCGGTACGCCGCGGCGCGCCGATGTGCCCTGGCCGTAATGGGGGCTGGTGCGATCCGTCTCGGCCTATCGCCCGGCCTGGAAGCCGACGGCGAGTTCTTCTGGGCCGGCGGCTGGTGGCGGGTCTGGGTCGATCTGGGCGCCTGCGCCCCGGAAGCGCTGCGCTTCATCGACTCGCCGCCGGGCGCTTTCGGGAGCGGGGTGCGCGACTGGGTGCTGGTGGCCGGCGAAGCCCGGCTGGAGCAGGTGACCCGATTGGTCGAGCGCGCCTGGAGCGCGTCGAGCCAGCCCGTCACGCTGACCTGCGTCTCCCTGGGGCCGGACGGCTCCCCCCTCGAGATCGGCGATCAGCGCTCCATTCGACCTCAAGGGCGAATGCAGGCCAAAGCCTGGTCGATGCCTTCGAAGAGGGATTTCGATAGACACTTCATGACACGCCAGCGGGGCTCACGCCACGCGAGCCTGCTGGGGGAGATCGCCCGCCAGGTGGAGGTCGAAGGCTGGCATCTGCTCCTCGAAGTCGGCAGCAACCCCCTGATGAGCCGGCGCGAGCTGGCCGTCCTGGCCAGTCCCGACAGGAGGGCGCAGGCGGCCGTCCTGAGGTCGCTGTCGGACCTGGAGCGGCTGCGGCTTATCGAAACCCCGGCCACCTGCGACCCACGGGTGACGCTCGAGTCCCGTAAGGCGCTGACCTGGCGGGGCGTGGAGCTCCTGGCCGCCCACGCCGGGACGACGGTCGAGACCCTGCGGCGGCGCCAGCCCTGGCCGCTCCGGATCGACCCCCGCAACAAGGGCAAAACCGTCTACTCCACGCGCTGGCTGCGCGGCCAAAGCAAGCACCATCAACTCACCCGGGCGTTCGCCCTGTCTCTGGTCGAAGGCGCGCGGCGCGTGAGCCGTCCCACCGGGGGCGTGGAGGTGGAGATCGTCTCGACCATAGGGGGAAGGTTGCTGTACGAGGACCGAAACCCTTCGAAAGAAGGGAGCATCGGCTACGTGGCGCCGGACGCAGTGGCCTGGGTGCAGGCTTGGGATGCCCCCTGGATCGAAGGTCGAAGTCGGCCACCGCCGGCCCCTTGGCCGGGCCACGCTGTTGGTTGAGATGGACCGGAGCACGATGCCGCTCTCCCGCGTTCGCCAGCGCCTGAATCGGTACGCCGACGTGTGGCCGGCGATGCCGGAGCTCCGGCCGGGTCTGGCGTGGGTGATCGACGGCACGCCGTATCGCGAGGCGCAGGTCCTGGCGATGATCGCCGAACGGGGGTTGGATGGCTGGACCGTCACCCTGGATCGCCTGTCCTTGAACTCGGAGGATCCATGGTGGCTTCAGCACCCCTTGGTGAGCTGTGAACCTGGCACCTCGGCGGCGGGACTGGACCCTTCGGAGCTCGGGGGGATGTGTCCGTGGCGGTCGGTGTGGTCGGCTCCGGGGCGGTCCGGCTTCGGACCGCTCTTGGATCTCGAGCCCTGGCGCGGGGCGGGCCTGGTGCGTTCGTCCAGCGCCGAGGTGCCGCGCATGGGCTCTGGAAGTTCGAGGCGAGGCCGAACAGGGCCGGATTGCGGAGGCCACTGTTTCGGCGCCAACGAGTCCGAGCGGGAGGGGCGATGGATGACCGGTGGGCGCAGCAGGCCCAGCAGGACAACCGCCAGGTCGAGGACCAGTCGTGGTTGGTCAGGACGGGGTTGGCCAAGCAAAGTGAGAAAGTGCCCGATCCGAACGATTTCCCGATGGGCGAGCCCCACTGGATCGTGCGCAACCCGGCGCTCATCGTCCTGCCCATCCTGGCCTTCGGTTCGTGCTTCTTCACGCTGATCATGATGTGGCTCTCGGCGGGGAAGTAGGCGGCATGGCGTCCTTCGGGCAAGGCGTCCGAGTGTTCCGCCTAAGACGTGGAGCTGCGTATCGCAGCCGCGCAGCCAACGCCTGCCCGGGAAAGAACCGCCCGGGGGGAGGGGGGTCCGGCACCTATCTCCGCCCCTCGCAGACCCGGGAACGGAAACGCACTTGCGCACCGGGTGCTCTGCCAGAGCGCTTTCTGGCAGGACACATTCAGAATCTGTTGAGAGGGGAATCGTAGGATGACGGAGAAGAAGGGGTTGGGACGATGCCGGACCAACCTCCCATCGTCAGGTTTGTTCCGCGGCAGGGGGCAGGGCCATGCGCGGCGATCACACCGTCGCCCAACCCACGGACCTCCGTACACCGTTCTGGCGAACGCATCCAGCCGACGCGGTGTTCGAGCGCGGCGACATCGCTCTTCCGGGCCTCCCCGCAAGCCACCGCATCGATCCCCGACACATCCAAAGCATTGCGACCGTCCCCTTGATACCCCTGTCACGGGTCAACGGAGGACATCCGTGTTCGATCAGCTGCCGGAGGCGGGGAATGCTGGCCACAGAACTTCGCACTCTCACGACACGAGAACGAGGGTCGGCTCCAGCCGCCAGGGACAGGTCATGCGCACCCTAGATGAGTCCAGCCTGGTCATGCGATCGGCCATAAACCTTCGCGACTCCCATCTCGAGGATGGGGCCCTGTTGGAGATCCGGGTGGGGGACGTTCCCCTCGCCCGCCACGTGCAGCTGTGCCGGTCGGCGGCGCTCCGGCGCAGGGGGCTGCTGGGTATGCGCCGAATGAACTCGGGACCAGGGGGTCCTGCTCGTGATGCCCGAAGGTCGGCGCTCGAGGCCGGGGCTGGCGACTTCCATCCACATGCTCGGCATGCGCTTTCCCCTGGCGGTGGCCTGGCTCGACGCGGAAGGCGAGATCGTCTATGTTGAATCTGCCCGGCCCTGGCGGCCGTACATCGCCTCCCCCGAGCCGGCCTGTTTTGTGCTCGAGCTGCACCCGGACCATCTGGCCGACCTCAAGGTGGGAGCCCGAGTTACCTGGCTCAGGAGCGGCGGCTGACACACGATGAGACCTTCCGAGGCTGAGGCAATGGACGACGAGAGATCTAACCTCCCAGCGCTGGACCTGCAGGACCTGTGGGACTGGTCGTATTGCCCCATGCGGGTCTGGTGGCGCAGGGAAGGCGGCGCCGAAGCCGCTGGCGGCGAGATGTCTGTCGGCGAAGCTCTCGTCCGGAGTTCGGTGCGCCGAGCCATCCAGAGCTACTACCGAACGCTGAAAAGCGGCGGCGACTCAACCCTGCCCCAGGCGTTCGGCCGGGTGTGGCGCCGCTGGCTGCGGGAGCGGGGCCTGGATCGGGCTGTGGCCGATGACCTGCTCGCCTTTCACGCCTCCCGGATGGCGATCCTGGATCGCTTCGGCCCGGAGGGCGACCTGCGGCGGCCCGATGGGTCCCCGTATCAGCGCCCTACCTGGACCCGGGCCTGGCAGGAGCTGGCGCGAGCGGAAGGACTGACGGAGCTGGAGCAGAAGATTGATCGTGCGGCGCAGGCGGCGGGAGTTCCGCGGCACGAGCTGCTCGAAAGCCCAGGCCTCCCGCCGGCGATGGGGCTGGCGGAGGCGTTTTCGACCGGGCTGCAGATCGTCGAGGGTCTCACCGGCCTGCCGGCGGCGGACGAAGTGCTGGCGGTGGACGCTCCTGCCTTTGTCGATCTCCTCTCGGCCCGCCTGGAATGTCGGGTGGACCTCGTGGTCGACCTGGGCGAGAGGCCGGTGCGGGGCCGGCCGCCCAAAGGTTCGGAGGGTCCCCGGATGGCCCGCCGCCTGGCGTTCGAGCTGCACCTGTTCGACGAGGACCTCCCGTCGCTCGGGAGTCTGCAGCACGACCTGCGGGTTCTGACATTGTCCCAGGCGACGTTGTCGGACCCGAATGTCAAAGCAGACGAATTCAAAATGGAGAGCCTCATCGTTCGGCATATGCGCAGCGGCCGCGCCGAGCGCATCCGCCCACTGGCCGGCGCCGACGCCGACCTCCTCGAGGGGCTGGCGCGGGCGACTCTGATGGGACTCCGCACCGGGGCCTACACCCCGCGTCTGGTTTGCGGATGGCGGGCTTGTGGCGACTGTGAGTGCCGGCCGCTCTGCTTTGCCGGGGACGGGATCATGCGCGTGCAGAACCCCCCGCAGATCTCTCAGATTCAGGCCAACCAGCGGCTGCAGCTGGAGCTGCGTGATCTGCTCGAGAACTCATCAAGGAGGACAATCTGAGATGGAAGGCTGCCGCGCCCTGCTGGGCTGGATGGCCAGCGAGCCGGGCTTGACCGCCGAGGGGACATTGTGGTTGCTGGACAGCGTGGCTTCCGGGACCTCCTAGGCGCCGTCGCCTCCAGGTGGGTCCGGCCGTACCTGCCGGCCGCCTCTTCCCGCGGCGCGGGCCTGGCGGCGCTGGTCGTGTGCATGTCCCTGATCGGCGGGGCAACGTGGTTGACGTTCTGGGACACGGACCTGCCCGGAGAGGTGTGCGCCGTCCTCTGGACTGGGGGGGCCGGCGCTGGCCTGATCTCCATGGTGGTGCTTCAGGCGGCTCGCAGGGAAGCCTTCGCGGCGCGGGTAATCCGCTGGTTTGCTGGCCTGGAAGCGGCGCTTGGGGAGATCGGCTACCCGCTCGAGAACGACGTTCTGCGGGCCGTCGCCGATTGGGTGGCCGGTCTGTTCATCGACCACGCTGGATGGGTTCTGCTCGTGCGTGCCCCTGGCATCCTGATCCGCGGCGAGGTGGCGCGCCAACAGTACCTTCGTCTCGCTTCGGAAACCATGCGCGGCCGGTGGGATGTCGGCTGGGCGGAGGGCTTTGTCAGAGATCTTCTGGAAGGCCAGACCCGCCGGAATGGCGTGGTCATCGCCCTCCCGGGGACTTCGGTCGAGGCCCGCAGTCTGCTGTGCTGGATGGGTCAGTCGGCCTCCGGGGATGTGGGCGTCGGCCTGGTTGTGGCGCTGCCTCTTGAAGCGAAAGCGGCCCAGAACCTCGCCCCGGCGGTCATGACCGCCGCCCTGGACATGATCGTCTACCGTCTCGGCAGCCTGCTCGGCGAAGTGATCCACCGCAAGAGCGGCATAGGCGGCCGGTCGGACCAGGATTCACTCCTTCTCGTGCGGGCCCTGGTCCACGAACTGTCGGGGGAGCTGCACCCGACGCTGGTCTTTCTGGATGGGCAAGATGAGGCAGCCGACGGCCGATACCGCGAAACAGTTCGCAGGCTGCGGAGCATGTTGACCAAGTCCGGCTACTGGATCGACCTGCTGCGGGACGTGCCGGTGGTGCAGGATGATTTCTTGAGCATCGCTCGCAACCGGGTGCGGCTGGGGCCGGTGCTGGAGCAGATGGTGGAAGAGCTCCGCCCGGCCTGGCCCGACTGCGCCTTCCGGCTGGGGTTGAACGGGGAGGCAGAAGTCCTGGGTGATGACCATCTGCGCTCCGTGATCCGGAACGTGCTCTTCAACGCCGCCTCCTTCTCGCCGACGGACGGCGTGGTGGATATCAGGGTTCGGGAGGACGGCATGTATGTCCGGGTCTACATCGACGATGAGGGGCCGGGTGTCAAACCGGATCGGGTCGAATTCTATCTTCGATCCGTATGCAGGATCGGACAGGCTCCCGGGCGACCCTCGGGGTAGGGTGAGGCAGGGCATGGGGATCGGCCTGAGCATCGCTCGGACCATCGTCCGGGGATACGGTGGGGATCTGCGGTGCCATGCCAGCGCCAACGGCGGAGGCGGGCGGTTCGAGATCATGCTGCCGCTGGCCCAATCTGATGGGCGGGGGGACGACGATGGCCGATGAGGCCCGGGACATCAACCGGCTGATCCTGGCCGAGGACGACCTGGAAGTCGCCCACGGGATCCGCCAGAGTCTGGAGACGATGAGCGGCTACGAAGTCTGGGTGACCCGCTTCCGCTCCGAAGTGCTGTCGCTGCTCACCAGAACGCACGCCATGTGGCTGGTGCTTGACCTCGACCTGCAGGACGCCTATGCCGGGGACCTGATCCCCGACATTCGGCGGCTGTGGGGCAACGCCGTGTACGTCATCGTCCTCTCCGGCTTCTACACCAAGTACCCCGAGCACGAACTGCTGGGGAAGGGCGCCGACAACTTCCTGCGCAAGCCCTACTCCTCCAAGGCCCTGATTTCGCTGATCTCACGAACCCGCCTGCGGCTGGAAACCGGGGCGGACCTGCAGCCGAATTCCGGCCTGGCGCTGAGGATCGGCGACGGTGAAATCGATCTTGGGCGTGGCGTGTACCGGCTGGACGAGGGACGAGAGGAGATCTATCTGACCGATCTCCAGCGTCAGCTCTTGCAGGTCCTGGCCTCCTCCCGTTGCGATGGGGAATGGGCCTTCCTGGATCGGGGGAGCATCGTTCTCAGGCTCTGGGCCGAGGACTTCTCCGACGACGCCTACAACTACGCCAACCGATTGCGACAGCTCAAGTCCCGCACCGCCCACACGCTCGGCGTGGATCCCATTGAAATCCGGGCCGGGGGCGGCGGTTCGCGCTGGCGCCTGGATCCCCAGGTCGTGCGCGTGGTGTCTCCATGAGCGACATGGGCTTGGTTCGGATTTGCGAAAGGTGCTCTCGTGCCTGAGCCGAGGCATAAGTCGAGCCTGCCGGTGGGCTGCATGGCGCCACTGAACATTGAAGAAGCCGCCCTCAGTCTGGAATCGAGGCTCGGCACCAGCGACGCGGGCTGGTTTCAACCCATTCCGACGGGCTTTCCTGATCTGGATCGGCTCTTGGGCGGCGGGCTGCACGCGGGGGACCTTCACCTGCTGGGCGGGCCGCAGAACATCGGCAAGACGTCGATGACGCTGCAGATGGCGGCGGCGATCGCCGGTCATGGGGCGCTGGCGCTGGTGATCAACTACGAGCACAGCGTCGACACGCTGTGGGAGCGGCTGCTGTGCCAGAGCGCCTACGCCGAGGCGGATGAGGCCCGGCTGACCGCCGACGACCTGAACGATGCCTATATCGCGGTGGTCCGAGCCCGGGATGGGGATGGTGATCCGACCAGTGAGGCCGGGCTGCGGAATCTGGACCGAGTTCTGGGGCAGGTGCCTTCCGGCCTGGCCGCCTGGAGTCGGCTATCCGGGACGGCCCAGAACATCTGGCTGGTGAGCGGCCACGGGCTCTACACCACGGTGGACGCCATGGCGCAGTACCTTGACTTCGCCTTCACCCTGTTCGGCCGGGTGGTCCTGATTGTCGACTACGTGCAGGAAGTGCCGGTGATCTCCCTCGAACGGCCGCTGGCGGCGGAAGAGCGGATCGAACGCGCCCTGGCGGGATTGAAGGGACTGGGGCTGCAGGCTGCCCATGACGGAAAGGTCCTCTCCGTCATCGCCGTAGCCGCGGCCGACGCCGAGGGGCTGCGGAAGGGGCGGGTCCACTTCGAAAACCTGTGGGGCAACGCCACCATTCAGTACAAGCCGGATGTCGCCTGGATCGGGAACCGTGATGGGATCGCGGAGGATGGTGTCTCTTGGGTTCGGTGGGCGGTCGAAAAGAACCGCCGCGGCCCGAGCGACCTGGAATTCAGGTTCCGCTACCATGGGGCCGCCTATGCCTTCGAATCGGAAGGGGTGTCAGTACCAGGGAACGAATCCTGGCAGACGGAGCGCAGCTTGCCCGAAGGCGAGGAGGGACCTTCTAGGCAGGCAGAGACTGCGCATGTATGGGATCCCAGGGACGTGGGATGGAGCGGGCAACGAGGAGCCGGTGTGACCTGAAAGAAGCAGATGGCCGGAACATCAGGTAACGGGTTGGGCAGGGTGGTGATCATGGAGTGGGGGCTGCTGGTTCTGGCCAGCGCGGCTCTGGTGTGGGGGGCTGTGAGCGACGTGCGCAGCCGGATCGTCCCGGCCTTTGCCGGCATGGGGATCCTCGTGATCGGCCTAGGCTTTCTGCTTCTGAAAGGGTGGTGGCTGGGCGCCATCTTCTATGTGGCGGCGATCTGGGGCAGTCGCGGCGGGTTCTGGCGGCCGCTGGTGGTCGTCATAGGCAGTAATCCTGGTCGGTGAAAGCGGTGTCCGGGCGATCCCGCTGGCGCTGGGGATTTTGTTCACGCTGTCGATCTTCTGGTTGGGCTGGCTGGGGGGTGGCGACTTGCAGCTGGCTTTTGGGCTGATGGCTTTGAGTGGAGATTGGTGGATGCTTGGCTATCTGTTTGGAGGGACAATCCTCGTCGGCCTTGGGCTGATGGTGGCGCGAAGGGGTGTGGTGGATGCGGGGCGACGGGCCTGGCAGATCCTGCAACATCTCGCCTCGCCCGACGAGGAGGCGATACGCGTGCCCTGGGCGGCGCTCGCCGGCGTTGCAGGTTTGGTCTACATTTGGATCTGGCCCGGGGCATTCTAAGGCGAGTTGTATTCATGCTGCGTCGATGTGTGTTGATCATCGCTTTGCTCTTCCTGACCGCGGGCTGCAGAGGGGGGCTCGGTTTGGAGCCCAACCCGGGCATGACGGATGTCGCTTCTGACGCGACTACGAGAGTCATTTCCGGGGACGAGGCGCTGAGTATGTATGGGATTGATCCGAATCGGCCTGAACAAACGGGGACACCGACGGTCACAGCTGAGGCGTGGTTTCCCACCGACGCCTGGGTGTCGGCGTCAGTGTTGCCTTACGACGACCCCGAGCCCATCCGGTATCTGCCGGCGTACTCGGAACCGAGTCTGGACGTAGGGGGCACTTGGTTGGGGGATCTGCCCGAAGCTTCTCGGGTGAGGTTGGTTGCGGTAGATCAAAGCGGAAGGGCTTGTTTCGTGGTAGGAGATGCAGTTCAAGGGTGGGAGGTGGAGGGGTGGGTGGCGTGCAACAGGTTGCTGTTCGAGAGGCCTACAGTGGTGCCAGGCGAATGACTTGTATACATCCTCGGGGATCCCAAGGATAATGGCAAGAAGGGCTTCGATATTGAGTCGAACAACAGTCGACTACGGGATCGACCTGGGTACAACCAACAGCGTGATCGCCGTTCTTGATAGCACCGAGGCGGAAGTCATCCGTAACAACGATGGTTCAGAGTTCACGCCATCGGTCGTTTACCTCGACAGACGGGGGGATTTCGTCGTAGGAAGAGGCGCCTTCGAACGCCTCGCGATGGACCCTGGCAACACAATCGCCGAGTTCAAGCTGCAGATGGGGTCGGACCATACCTACACTTTTGAGCGCGATGGGAGGGTCATGACTCCCGAAGCGCTCTCGGCCGAGGTCCTGAAGTCCCTTCGGGCCGACGTACAGCAGCGCAAAGGAGAAGATCTGCGGGCGGCGGTGATTAGCGTTCCGGCCGCCTTCGAGCTTCCCCAGTGTGATGCGACACGCAGGGCGGCCGAGCTGGCTGGCTTGGCCTTCAGCCCGCTGGTTCAGGAGCCGGTCGCCGCCGCCATGGCCTACGGGTTCCAAGACGAAGGGGAGAAGGCGTTCTGGCTCGTGTATGACCTGAGGGGTGGGACCTTTGATGCCGCCGTGATCCAGCTCCGCGACGGACTGATCCAGGTGGTCAATCACGAGGGCGACAACCACCTGGGTGGGAAGCTCATCGACTGGGCCATCGTCGAACAGCTGCTCGTGCCCGCGGTCAAGGAGCAGTGCTCGGTGGAGGACTTCCGTAGGGGAAATGCGAAATGGCAGGTTGCCTTCGCCAAGTTGAAATGGAACGCCGAGAAGGCCAAGATCCAGCTCTCCCGGGCAGATCGGGCCGAGATCCTGATCGACAACCTGCTGACGGATGCGAATGGGGCATCTGTTGCGTTTGAAACTACCTTGAAGCGAAACGATGTCGAGCGGCTCATGGATCCCTTTGTTGCCCGTACCATCGACATCTCTCGCAAGGTGCTGGCCGACAAAGCCCTTGCTCCCGAAGACGTGGGGAAGGTGATTTCTGGTGGGTGAGGCGACCCTCACACCATATCTGAGAGAGCGTCTGAAGGACAAGAGCGAGGGGCTGGGGATTGACCTGGACTTCAGCATCGACCCGTTGACGATCGTGGCCCAGGGCGCTGCGATCTTTGCCGGCACGCAACAGATGAAGGAGTTACTCAGGACGGGTCCAGAAGCCGGGATGTACCGAGTTGAGCTCGAGTACAAGCCGGTCGGCCCCGATATCGATACTCTGATCGGTGGGAGGGATGATGCGGAGAATTCACTCGCCTGGCCGGCACTGGTCGCAGAAGCCGAGAGTCAGACTAAGTTTGACACGCGAAGTGGTCCTGCAACAAGGTGATGCGACTGCCCGCGATCAACTTGCGGGCCTGGAGCGTGTCCTGCGCGAGGCGATTGCACGCCATGACGAAGATGTCGTGCGGCGCAAGACGGAAGAAATCAGGTCGCTAGGGGGAGGTCCGTTTTCGAAGTGTCGAACCTGCGGGGCATGGGTTGAGGCATCCCATGTCTATTGCATGTCGTGTGGCGCGAAGATCAATCCCTTGTAGGAGGGGAATTGGTGCTCTCAGCGTCTTGAATCCCAGAACCATACGTGATAATGCATTGCTAGCCGACTAAGCTCAGAAGGGCCAAATCTCGTACGGAATTCTCGAGGAGAGGGTTGGCGAACCATGCATGGAGGAGCTCTTGGTCACTCACGAGAATAATAAGTCTTCCCAAGATTGAAGCAAGTAAGCGGTAAGGGTCATGGTCGCCTATGGCACCAGTGGCCAGAAGCCCGGTTGCGTATTGTGGGAGGCTCAGGAGAACAAGGCACTTTTGGGTGAATACCTTCTCTCCCTCGCCGGCTCCTCTTGTACTAATGACGTCCCCCACACGGCGTTCTGCCAGGTCAAGATCATCAATAGACCAAAATGGGATCACCAGAATCAGAGCGGCCAAGAATTGGACTAAGGAATCGGGAGACACATTTTCAGGATAAGGCGGAGGATCAGGATCCATTTGAAGTATTGTGGATGCGGCGAGGGCTATCACGAAATGAAGGCTATTCTCGGCGAATTGCCCTAGTTCGGTCTCCACCCTGGGGTTGTTGTACCACGCGTGTCTGATCTCTGAGTCCTTGAGAACCCGAAAGACCGAGTCCATAAACATAGTTGTCGTTCTTGCCCGAGACCAGTTGGGCTGGTTGTTCACCTCAAGGTCAAGTCTAGATGATTGCTCCTCTGGGGTCAGTTCAAACCACAGCAAAGAGGCAAGCAACTCTTCAGAGAGTATCGATTCTCCCCCTTCTTTCGAGAAGATCGCGGATCCGCTTTTGGCGCACATTAAACTTCATCCGCTTTGGCAACTTCGAGAAAATCTTCCGGGCCTTTTCAAACTCCGGTCCGGCGAGCAATGGTTCCATGCCTGTCCCTCTATCTGCAACACCCAAAGATGCGGCGGGAAATCCTGACAGTGCTCCCCGCCCCGCGGCATCCGAATGTTGGCCGGATGCTCTGTGTTTAGCCGCTTCTTGGCGTGTGCCAGCGTCTTGGCCTGGGATCGCATTGCCGCAGTGCATGCAGTAGATTGCATGGGCAAGGTTCTCGCCCCTGCAAACGGGACACATAAAGAATTCACCAGAAGGCTCAGGCATGCACCAATGTTACCGAGCCTGCAGATGCAGCACAACCTCACGATGGAAGCTTCCTCTGTGTGTGAATCGAATCAAGCGCCGAGGATGAGTAGGAGGATCGGAGCCGCATAGGACGATCCGCCACTTGGCGCCTTGTGGGCGTGGATATAAGATTGAAGGAATTCACCTAAGGCTGGAGCATGTGACGGAGATGATCGTCTTGAACCCGAAGTGCACGTGAATCTTCTTCAAGAGGGGGAAGTCATCCGCGACACGTACGAAGTCGAAAGGCTCTTGGGCGAGGGGGCCTTTGCACAGGTCTATCGCGTCAATCACAAGTACCTGGGACGGCAGGCAATGAAGGTCTTTAAGACCCCCGGGGTCACACAGACGGAAATCGAGGGCTGGCTGGGAGAGGCTGTTCTTCTGTCTCGAATCGGGCACCCAAACATCGTACGGGTGTTCGACGCCAACACGATCGAGACGCGAGAGGGGACCCTTGGTTTCTTCACCATGGAATACGTTGCAGGCGGAAGCCTGGAACGCCTCTGGCAGTCCTATGGACGCCAGTTTGTTCCGGTCGATGAGGCGGTGGAGATCTTGCGCCAGGCGTGCCTCGGTCTGGTGGTGGCGCACAGCGAGAAGCCCCCAATCATCCACCGGGACTTGAAGCCGCAGAACATCTTGGTTGGCTATGACCCCCAAGGGCTGAGGATCCGTTTGAGCGATTTCGGCCTCGCCAAGAGCGTAAACCCCCTTACGTTGCTAGCCAGCACAAAAGGCACGCTGGCTTTCAAGCCACCCGAAGCTCTGGCAGACCCCGGCCACGACTCCCCCGCGGCGGATATCTGGGCCCTGGGGGCGACACTCTACTTACTCCTCACCGATCGGCTGCCGTACGCGCCCACCTCGCAGGGCGAACTGGTAAGCCCGACTCGATTCGAGCGTCAACTTGTGCCAGCCAGTAGGTTGAACTATCAGGTCAACCAGGATATCGATGCCATCATCGACCGGACTCTTCGACTTGACCCTGGGAGCCGGCACGCCAACGCCAGGGAGCTACTTTCGGATCTCGAGGAGTGGGGAGGTAGAGCCTCACGGGAGGTGGTACAGAAGCTGCAGCCTCTTGGCTCTGACGAATCCAAAGCCGCTCTTGGCGAACATACACCCGCCGATGAAGCGAGTGCGCGGAAGAAGGCCCTCCAGGCCCGAGAGATTTCCAGGCAAGCATCCAAGCTCGGCGAAGCTGCCGATCTCCTGGAGGAGGCGATCAACTCGTGGCCTCCATTGAAGGAGGAGTATGTCTACCAGCTCAGCCTTTGGCGCCGCGGGGTGATGATGTGACAGGTAAGTATTCATCCAAATGCGGGGAGGCTGTCGAATCTTTCCATGGTCTCTGTCCTGGCATGCCATGTTGAACAACCTCCGCCAGCTCCTCTACCCCCGCGAATACCGGATCCGACCCAGACCGGCGCTGTCAATCTTGTCTGGAATTTCGGATGACCCGTCTGCGATCCTGAACCTCTTACAAGCTCAGCTCGAGGAGATTGATAGGCGAGCTTCTGGGCCTATCGCCGGGGACCTCAGTGCGAGCCTGGCGGAGATCGCCACCAACCTGTGGCGGATCAAGGGTCACTTGGACAAGATCGATGCGGGGGTGTCATCACAGGATTTCAGGAGACTTTCCCGGCACCTGGGGGCGGCGCTGGATGCGCTGGGCGGCGCCGGGGTTCAGATACTCGATCACACTGGCGAGGAGATCCCTGAACAAGGGATTGTTGGAATCAAGAAACTTGCCTTCGAGCCCACTGAGGGGCTCGACCATGAAGTTGTTCTGGAAACCATCAAACCGACAGTTCTTCTCCAAGGAGAACGGATCCAGATGGGGGAAGTCATCGTCGGAACACCCAAGAGGGAGGCGAGCGAAATCACTCGAATGACCGTCGACTACGGGATCGACCTGGGTACGACCAACAGCGGGATCGCCGTTCTTGATGACACCGAGGCGGAAGTCATCCGCAACAACGACGGTAGCGAAACGACCCCCTCCGTTGTCTACATTGATAAAGTGGGCAGCCTGATCGTGGGCCGCGCCACGTATGAACGTCTCGAGATGGATCCCGGCAACACGATCGGCGAGTTCAAGCTCCAAATGGGGTCGGACCATACCTACACTTTTGAGCGCAAAGGGATGGTGGTGACCCCCGAAGCGCTCTCGGCCGAGGTCCTGAAATCCCTTCGGGCTGATGTGCAGCAGCGCAAAGGAGAAGATCTGCGGGCGGCGGTTATCAGCGTCCCGGCCGCCTTCGAGCTTCCCCAGTGTGATGCAACTCGCAGGGCGGCCGAGCTGGCTGGCTTGGCCTTCAGCCCGCTGGTTCAGGAGCCGGTCGCCGCCGCCATGGCCTATGGGTTCCAAGACGAAGGGGAGAAGGCGTTCTGGCTCGTGTATGACCTGGGGGGTGGGACCTTTGATGCGGCTGTGATCCAGGTGCGGGATGGACTGATTCAAGTGGTCAATCACGAGGGCGACAACCACCTGGGTGGGAAGCTCATCGACTGGGCCATCGTCGAACAGCTGCTCGTGCCCACGGTCAAGGAGCAGTGCTCCGTCGAGGACTTCCGTAGAGGAGATGCGAAATGGCAGGTTGCCTTCGCCAAGCTGAAGTGGAACGCCGAGAAGGCCAAGATCCAGCTCTCCCGGGCGGATCGGGCCGAGATCCTGATCGACAACCTTCTGACGGATGCGAATGGGGCATCCGTCGCATTTGAAACCACCTTGAAACGATCCGATGTCGAGCGGCTCATGGATCCCTATGTTGCCCGCACCATTGACATCTCGCGCAAGGTGCTGGCCGACAAGGGCCTTGCTCCCGAGAACGTCGAGAAGGTGATCCTGGTCGGAGGTCCGACCCTAACGCCCTACCTGAGAGAGCGTCTGAAGGACAAGAGCGAGGGGCTGGGGATTGACCTGGACTTCAGCGTCGACCCGTTGACGATCGTGGCCCAAGGGCGCTGCGATCTTTGCCGGCACGCAACAGATGAAGGAGTCACTCAGGCCGGCTCCAGAAGCCGGGATGTACCGAGTTGAGCTCGAGTACAAGCCGGTCGGCCCCGAGATCGATCCTCTCATAGGTGGGAGGGTCGTGGCGCCCGGAGGGGAAAGTCTTTCCGGGCATACGATCGAATTCGTCAACGAGAGCTTCTCTGCCGGCTGGCGAAGCGGCAAGGTGCCCCTCAACGGCCAGGGCACATTCACCACCGAGCTGCGTGCCGAGAAGGGGAAGCGGAACGTGTTCAGGATTTATCTGTTCGATGGATCCGGCACGGCCCTTCCTGGTGCGCCTGACCAGTTCACCTACACCGTCGGAATGGCCATAACGGATCCGCCCCTGATTCACTCAGTGGGCGTGGCCCTGGCGAACAACCAGGTGCAGTGGTTCTTCAAGAAGGGAAGTCCCCTTCCCGTGCGGGGGAAGGACGTGCTCCGTACCACTGAACCCCGGACTATCCGGATTCCGGTCGTCGAAGGCGAGAGCCCGAAGGCCAATCGCAACAAGCTGATTGGCCATATCGAGATCCTAGAAAAGGAAATTCCGAGGGACGTTCCGGCGGGATCCGAGGTCGAGGTGACCATCGAAATCGACAAGGATCGGATTGTGCACAGTGATGCCTTTGTCCCGATCCTTGACATCCAGGTGGAGAAGGTGCACGAGCTGGTAAATGCGCGGCCGGAGCGTGAGGATGTGCAGCGAAGCCTCAAACGGGAGAAAGAACGCCTGGCGAAGGTCCGAGACGAGGCCCAGAAGGTAGGTGATACAAGTGCGGAACTCATCCTCGGGGAAATCGGGGGTGAGAACATGGTCTCTCAAGCGGAAACCGCTCTTGCTGCCGGAGAGGACAACCGGGAGGATCTTGACGTGGCCGAACAGCGTGTGAGGGCGCTGCAGGTCAAGCTGGATGATGCGGAGAAGTCGCTCGCCTGGCCGGCTCTGGTCGCAGAAGCCGAGAGTGAGCTTGCCTCGACCCGCGAAATGGTCCTGCAACATGGCGATGCGACCGCCCGCGAGCAACTGGCGGGTCTGGAGCGTGTCCTGCGCGAGGCGATCGCACGCCATGACGAAGATGTCGTGCGGCGAAAGACGGAAGAAATCAGGTCGCTCGGGGGGGAAATCATCGTCCAACAGCCCGGCTTCTGGGTCGCCTACTATCAGCATCTCGAGGGAAGACGAGACAGCATGCGGGATCAGGCGCTGGCCGCTCAGCTGTTCACCAGGGGCATGAGGGCCATCCAAGAGAGCGACATCGACAGCTTGCGCGCCATCGTGCGGCAACTCAACTCACTTCTCCCCGTCGAGCAGCAGTTCTCTGAGGATGCGTTCGGCTCGACCGTCATGAAGTAAGACCACAGAAGCTGGCTGGAAGAAGGGGCGGCATGCAACCACAAGAGGGGCAGGAGAACGACCGGGAGCTCGAACTCAGCCCGAGAGGTTGTGCGGGCTATGGGTCTCCACAACGCGGCTGAGCTCGCCAGGCAAGGTAGACTGCCAGAAGCGGAGGCTGAGGTCGCCCGGCTAGCGGAGGAGCTGCAGGGCGATCCCGAAGCCCTGCACCTCCAGGCCCAGATAGCCGCCCAGCAAGGTCGGCTTCGAGAGGCGCAAGGCCTATGGCTGCGCGCCTTCCAGATTGACCCAGAAAACTTGGCGTACCGAAAAGCTCTGGATCGGGTCGAGAGGGACCTGGCATTGCCCCGGCCTCTCCGTCGGATCTTGCCGATCCTTCTCCCTCTTCTGGCCAGCCTGGTCTTGCTCCTGGCCATCTATCTTGGTGGCCGGTTTCTCAAGGATGTGGGCTTCCAGGTCGACGCCCTGAGCAGCCAAGTCTCGACCCTTGGGACCAGGGTCGGCCTACAACGGGCCACCGCCCAAGCCGCAGCGACCGAACAGGCAGCTATTTTGGGGAATATCAGCGCTCTCAAGGGATCTTTTGCGACAACGGTTGCGGACGCCTCCACTAGCCAGGAGCCCAGGTTCCAAGCTATCGAGAAGACCCAGGCGGCAATCTTGGGGCAGTTGGCACCCACGATACCATCCTCCATCGGCCTGACAACTCCTGGTGTGACCCAAGTCCCGGGCGAGACCGAACTGGCCCTCGTTTTCGATGAAGGCTTGTTCCTTGCCAGCCTCGAACTCAGGCCAGGCGCGATGGATCAGCTGACCCAGCTCGGCCAGGAGCTTGCCCCATGGAGCGATCGATTGAGAGTGCAGGTAGTCGGGTATGGCAGCTCTGATGAATGCCTGGACTGCGGAACGATCCCGCTTGCCATGCAGAGAGCAACGAAAGTGGTGGAGATTCTCACCTCCCCGCAGGTCGGGCTGCCCGAGGGGGACGTGGTCATCGGCCTCCAAGGTCAACGTCCGCCCCCCTTTCCCGACACCACTGATGAAGATCGCTTGCGGAACAGGACGGTGGTCATCGTTCTCCTTCCTAGGTATCCCTGAGGGGACTGGACGGCATGCCAGGAATTCCCCTTGACCCTTCCGGTCTTCTGGCATGGGGAATGG
Source organism: uncultured Chloroflexia bacterium (assembly GCA_963807065.1). Lineage (GTDB taxonomy): Bacteria > Chloroflexota > Anaerolineae > Anaerolineales > E44-bin32 > CAWAND01. The sequence continues at coordinate 1,627,584 of CAWDZQ010000003.1, read as the reverse complement.
CCAGCCTGGAGGCTTGCCAGGCCGGAACCGATTTCATCCAGCCGGTTCACCTCCTCGGGTCTGTGCTGAAGATCGTCGACAACGTCTATCGCTCTGAGGCCGAGGAATTGGGCTTTTCTCAGGAAAGCCTGGAAACAGTTAACCAAGAATCAAGGAGAGTCCGACAGCAGCTGTCGATCTCCGATGAGAACCTGGAAGAAATCCGCCGGTCCGTCCGGCGGTCCTATCTCCCCGCGGGAGTACCCAGACCTCCCCGTCTGCTCCATCGGTCTCCCGACGTCCGCCGGTTGTTTGAGACCGCGGCGGCCATGGCGATCCAGTCAAACGCCCCGGCGCTCGCGATGAGTCACCTTCTAACCGCGTTACGGCACGACCCCCCGGCTGGCTCCGATGAGTTAATCGTGGCACTGTTCTCGAACGCCCAGGTGGAGGCAGCCGGAGCTCCTTTGCCCGGGCTGCGCGCCTTCGGCGAGGAGGCCAGCAAGACGAGGCCGGAGGGTAGGCTCGACTCTCTAGGGAGGGATCTGACCCGCCTGGCGAGGGAAGGTCGGCTTGCCCCGTTGGTGGGCCGCCACAGTGAAATCCTTTCGATAGTAAGGGCGCTGCATCGGGTCTCGAAGCGCAGCGTCCTTATCGTGGGCGAGGCCGGCGTGGGGAAGACGGCCATTGTCGAAGGCCTTGCGCAGCATCTCGCCTCCAAGGATGCCCCTCGGACCTGGCCAGACTTCGGATCGTGGAACTATCGATTGGCCATCTGCTTGGCGGCACGAAGTTTCGCGGTGATCTCGAAGAGCGCCTGCGAAGCGTCCTCGATGAAGCAAAACAAGACCAGAGCCTTGTACTCTTCCTCGATGAGATCCATCTGGCAGTGGGTGGTGGGTCCGGGGAGAGTGCAGTCGATATCGCCAACCTTCTTAAGCCAGCGCTGGGGCGGGGAGAAATTCGGTGCATTGGCGCAACCACTGAGGCCGAGTTTGATAGGTATATCAAGGCCGACGCCGCCTTCCTGCGCCGTTTCAGCCTCGTGCGCGTGAGCGAGCCCTCCCGCGAAGATGCATTGGGGATTTTGCGCTCTTGGGCCCGGCGCATCGAAGAAGCTCAAAGCGTCATCGTCCAAGACGATGCCATTGAAGCTTCCATTGACTTGTCTGTCCGTTTCATCCGCGACCGGTTCTTGCCTGACAAGGCGATCGAGCTCCTGGACAGCGCCGCGAGCCGGGTCAAAGTCGCTACTTTGTCCTTCGGGACGGTCGTGCCCACCAAGGAGCCGCCAACAGTCGAGCGCTCGGACGTAGAGGCGGTACTTCAGGAGCAGCTGGGTGGAAGTGCGGCCTTGGAACTTCCGGCTCGGGAGGAGATTGAAAGGGCGCTTGGGGACGAGCTGGTGGGTCAAGAAGAGGCCATCGGACAGATCGTGGGTTGGATGGACGTTGTTCGTTTTGCCCCTGAAGATCGGGCCAAACCCCAAGGCGTCCTGCTCCTAACGGGCCCGACCGGAGTGGGGAAGACAGCGGCAGCGATGACTTCTAGGTCGCCTCCTCGTCCGGGGAGACGACCGAGGCGTGGCCAAGTTCAGCATGAACGAATACAAGGAGCCTCATGAGCTGGCTCGCTTGATTGGGGCACCTCCCGGGTTCATAGGCCACGATGCGATGGGATCCCTATTCGCCTATGCTCACGCCCACCCTCGGGGCGTGATCGTGCTTGATGAGGCAGAAAAGGCCCATCCTGAGGTCATGGAGTACTTCCAGCAGATCTTCGATACAGGCGAGTCGAGGGACTCACGGGGACGGCTTGTCGACTTCCGGGGGACATTCTTCTTGCTCACCTGCAATCTTGAGGCCGCTGCTGTCGCGGAGAAGCAGATCGGCTTCGCTGCAGTCAGGGGCCATGACCGCGAGGACCCCGGCAAAGCTCTGCGAAAGACCCTGTCGAGATACTTCAAGTCTGAGCTGCTTTCCAGGATCGACCGGGTGGTGCTGCTTCGGGAACTTCAAACTGAAGATCTCGACGGGTTGCTTGAGCGACAACTTGAAGGGCTCCGTCGGCAATTGGAGAGGGACCATTCCGTCACTCTTGACCTTGCACCCGAGGCACGGGAGTACTTGCTGGAAGTCTGCGCTGCTCAGCAGGAGGGAGCTCGCGGGTTTATCCGGCGCTATGAGAGGTTGATCAGGAGTCCGATCCTAGAAGCCGCTCACGGAAGAGATGGCCCCCCTCGCATTCTCCGAGTAGCCTTGGAAGGAAAGTCTCTCACGTTTGACTAATCTGTGGATAGGATGTAGTTCGGATCCTGATCGTGTGGTCAGATGGTTGGGCGCTGCCATTCAGGATGTAATCGACGCCAGGACGGCGACCATTGGTCTCTACGTCTAAGGAGTCGGTGACCATGTCCACTCCCAGCTACCCGCGGGGAGGTACTTCGTTCCGCTGCTCGGGATAAAGCCTGGCGCTCTCAGGGTGTAGGTGTATGAACCAGCAGTCAAATAGACGTCCCAACTCCCGTAGGCGTTGGCAACAACTTGGCGATTGACGGGACCCTTGAGTTGCAGAGTGATCGCCACGTTAAGGTTGTTCACAATGTGCAACGTGACATTCATGACTGGGGCCGGGGTAGTTGTTGGCCGACGCGTCGCTGTGGGTCGACGTGTAGGCGTCTGGGTGGGCCTACTGGTCGGTCGAAGAGTAGGTACCAATGTGTGAGTCGATCCGGGTTGGCCGGCCGGTGGGCTACTGCCAATAACCGCTACAGCGGCAAGGTCGGCTTTCGACCAGATAGATAGAACACCGACGGACATCCACCCTTGTTTTCCAGCGGTCGGAGCATCAACAAAGAGCCACACACCATCAGGCGCGGAACCCAAGATCACGACTCTGGTTCCGCTCTCGAGAGAAACCAGGACAGTGTAACTCTTGCCTGGACCTGAACGGAGGTTCGCTCGCCCGAGACCGGGGGCAACGGCGGCCTCAAGTCCGACTGGGGCAACCGTCTCAGGGGGAGACGTCCATGTCGGCTGATGTGTTCGACTCCATCTTGGCAGGCTTGTTTCCGTTGCCGTGTGTGTTGCGGTGACGTCAATGTAGACGATCTGGGGCTTCGGCTGGCCTGTGGCCACAATCACCCAAATGAAAGCAATAACCGTGCCTACCATCCCAATCAACCACCAGGCAGACCTTTGGCCAGTCGAAGGTGCGGCAGCTACAGCAGGCGAGGGTAGTTCTTTCGTCACAGCGCCCGTGCTTGTTCCCGATGCTGGAGATGGTGCGTGGGCAAGTGGCTGGGCATTCCGCTGGGGTGGAGGAGCCGCCACTCCGGGCTTGGCACCTCGGGGCTTTCCTGGCATCCTGATGCGGGCTCTATTTGCAAAACCTGCCAGAGAATCAAATTCCTTGTGCACCGAACGGTTGCCGGGGTCAACCTCTAGGGCCCGCCTCAAGTCATTCCCTGAACTGGTTACTGAGTTTCTGACCGTCTCCCTATCGGCATTTGTTATGAGATAGGCAGGCTTGCTATTGAATTCTGCAAACGCTCGCTCCATCCGTTTGCCTGCTCGGGCGTAGAGCGCCATGGAGAGCGGTCGTCCGACGATTCTTCGGCTTTCGGAAGATGTGCTCGAACGCCAGAGACTCTCGAGCAGGGTCACGGCCGCATCATGGTCGCCCCCCACATGGAGTGACTTGGCCTGTTCTAATTGTTTTGTGGTTGTATCTGGAAGGTCCCAGTAGCCTGGCAAGCGCCAAGACCGATCACTATCTGCATTGTCCTTCGCCGTTTGAAGGTCGGCCGATATGGTCGATCTGGCCCTCGATCCTGCTGCCAGTTCCAGGGCTCCCTGCGCCAAGAACACAACGCGATTCCAATCATCGGTCTTGTTGGCAAACGTGGTTATCGCGGATCGGACCTGAAGCGCAAGATCATCGTGGAACGCCTGGCGGAACGCATCATCAGGGTCAAACAGATTGTCGATCGTTTGAAGAGCGAAGATGAGAGCACGATTGTCAAGCAGGTCTTGCGCAACAGTATCAGCCTGCTGAGGCTTCTTTGACGCCTCCTCCTCGGCATTGCTGCACGCCTTGGATAGACGGTCGCGCATCGCCTTGACTGCGGCCAGCTTTGCCTTCCTGCGAGCACTTTTGGAGAAACTTGAGCCATCGATCAGATGGGCGTGGCGGCCAACCTCCTTCATTCGATTGGCCTCGCCGTACCTGACTGCGAGACGGGCGTTGATGAGTAGCAACGCCTCGGGCAACGTTTGGCGAATTTGCTTGGAGGTTGTCTTGGATAGTCGCGGGTCTTCCAAGGCTTCGATACGGTCCGAAAGTCGGCTCCAGAATTTGGTTCCAGTTTGGACATTTGGCCATCGCGCAAGAGCTTCGGCCCAGTACCCATCGCGCAATGCCTCGTCTTCGGACGAGAGTGAGCCATCGAGGCCACGGAGTTCGAAATCGAGTGCTTGCAGATGGTAGGCAACGGCCAGATTGTGGGTGGCGATGCTGTGTTCAGCAGGGCGTCGCTCTCGTTCAAGCCAGACCTCGACGGCCGTGTCGAGCTCGCCGGCCGCTATGGCCACCAGGGCTTCGTCTTCTTTGCCCGCACCCGGCGCATGGGGCCAGAACCAGAAGAATTCGTCGACCAATCGGTCCAGTGGATTGCGGACTCGTTGAAACGCAGCCCGGGCAGCGCCTGGATCAACTTCAGGCAAGAGTATCGTCATCTGGGTCTGGGCCTGAGGCTGGGGCAGAGTTGGACTATCCTCTTCGTCAACCACTTCCTTTGCTTTGAGACCCGCCTCCATGGCAAGCCTCTCCACAGCACGTTTCGCCTTGTTGGGGGAGACTTCGACTGGAAGCCGAAGCAGTCGGAAAGAGTTGCGTGAGTAGATCTCCGGGATCGCAACTTCTAGGAGGAGTGGGAACCCGTCGTCGGCGGTATCAGAGACGGAGTTAGCAGGATGATCGTCCTCCGGTTCCTGGGGAATCGTGGGTTTGTTCGGCGGTTTGCTGGACGCTTCTTTGATGGCGTGAACGTATTCTGTTGCGGTGACCGGCTTAGTCAGCCAACCGCTCGCGCCAGCCTCGGTGCCTGCGCGCATAGATTCGGCGTCGCTTCGGGAGCTGACAATGAGTACCCGAGCCCCGTCTCCCTCAGAGCAGATAGTTCGGGTGGCCGAGATGCCATCCATCTCGGGCATACTGACATTCATACTGACGACGTCCGGCTTGAGTTGGCGGAAGATCTCAATTGCCTGCAGGCCGTTTTCGGCCTCCCCTACGACGGCTATCTCCCTGTCGGCCTCCAGAGCAGAGCGGAGCGCTGCCCTCAATTCTGCCTGATCTTCAGCGATTAGGACTTCGAATTGGTGGTGGAGGCGAGCTGGGACTCAGCGGGGGGGCGGGCGTAACCACCGCCTCCGTGAGTTCGAGCTGGGCGCCTCCACAAAATGGGCAGAATCGGGCCTGTTTCGGGATGTCCCTAGAGCAGTTGTTGCAAGCCTTTTCCTCTAGGTCCATGTTCCCCCCCTAGTCCGTTTGATCCTGGCCGTTGCCAGTTGATTCTTTGGGGATTTCAACACAGATTCGATTCAGAGGCGCGAACCGTTTCACGTGGCGAGTTGGGCACGAATAGCGCTTTATACCTCGGGACCACTGTTGCCGACAGTGAAAAGGCCAGGAAGCAATCGTATAGCGGTGACCGGTGCTGTCGTGCCTCCGGCAATCGAGATAATCCGAACATCCAGAACCTGAGCACAACAACCGCACGGTTCAAAAGGCCGCAAATGGGTGAACATTGGGCGTCCACGCGCTTCCCGACTTTCAATTTGGTGCTCTTTCGCCACACTGCATGCAGAATGCGGCATGTTCGACGAATGGGGCGCCACACGAAGGACAAGACTGCTGCCTGGAGGCATGTGGGGCAGCAGCAGCCACCGGGTAGTTATGAGGTGGGGGAGCCATCGAAAGCGTTGAAAGGTAAGTAAACGTATTCCCCAAAAGGATGAACGGGGTGATGATGCATGAGATGATGCCCCACCATCCAAGGAAGAGAGTTGTCAACGTAAAGGACCAGAAGTGGGAGTTGATACACTCCCTGCACAGGTTCCCTTTGATTGATTTCGTAGACCGCATGATGAGCATGCCGATGTTCTGAGAGAATCCGACGTGTTTGGTTGGCGCTAAGCGTCCACAACCCTCACAGTAGTCCATTTGTAATCTCCCCTCTTCAGCCCACGAGTTGGCTGGCGGTATGCTCCAATCACCTCGACGTGTGCATTACCAAACGAAAGTGAGTGTGCGGCCAGCGCCTTCTGAATGGAAAACCGTGGGAAATCGATCAAACCAACTCAGTCTTTGACAATTATTGCACCGAAGGGCCCTGGTGAGCTTGCAGGTTGCTAACAGATTAGTGTTGTCCATTAGGGGTGGGAAATGGAGCAATGACCTTCAGGAGCCGCCCCCCATGTTTGATCTTGAGGGGGTGCATCCGGGATGGCCACACGGAAGTTGGCGATGCTGTTGAGCTGGGCGAAAAGACTGTCCTGCTGGCCCTGCCCAGGGATTCGTTCCCTGTCGAGGAGGTGCTCTTCGCCAAAGCCACCCGCTGGGGGTACGTGCATGTGGATGCCAACGAGTACTCTGTGCCGCTGGTGCTGGCCGGCAGGCGGCTCCAGGTTCATCTGAGCCCCACCCAGGTGCGTGTCTTCCACGGCGGAAAGCTGGTGGCGGAGCACGCCCGCTGTCTGGCCCGCCATCAGGTGATCACCATCCCTGAGCACCAGGAAAAGCCCTGGAAGGTGCGCCGTGAGCCCTGGTCGCCACCCGAGCCCCTGGCGCCCGGGCTGGAGCTGCCGGGCCGGTGGCGCACCCGGGCCGTCTCCAGCCCGGCTTTGTCCAGTGCCATCTTCAAGGTCTCTTCAACGTCATCCGACCCCATGCTGCTGGAAAGCCTCCAGGCAATGATGTAGCGGGAGTAGTCATCCAGGATCGAGGAAAGGTAGTACCACCCCCAGTGGTTGAAGACCTTGAACTGGGTGAAGTCGGTCTGCCACAGCTCGTGCACTCGCTGGGTGGGCTTTTCGAACTTCTCCCGGGCAGGCACCATCTGGAAGACCGGGCTCTGGACCAGGTCGAAGCCCTTCAGGATGCGATATGCGCTCAATTCCGAGACGAAATAGCCTTGATGATCGGTGAAAAGCCAGGCAATCTGCCGTGGGGATTTCTCCGGATGGGCCAGAGCCAGCTCAACGATCTGGTCCTTGACCGGGCAGGGATCCGGTTCCAAAACTGCTGTGGTTTGGGTAGCCTGTCCATCAAGCCATCGAAGCCTTCCTCCTGATAACGGCTGTACCAGCGATACACCGTCCCGGTGTCCTTCGGGAAAAGGTGCTGCGTGCCACATCCAGTTCGGCACAGGTCTTCCTGATCGAGAGATCGGAGTGCTCCACCAGGTGGATAATCTCCATCTTCTCCTCGGGGGTTCTGCGGATCATTCGTTCCACGTTTCGTCCCCCAACCCCAGCAAGCTTTTTTCCCTGGCACCGCCTGCCAGGGCAGGTGTCAACACGCGGTTCTTCAAGGACAGCTCCGCAACCAGCAGCTTGCCTGCACTGGGCCGCAGGCACACGTGAGCTGGTCGAGTTCCTTCCGCAGTTCCTTGACCTCTTCGCTGGTGGCCTGACGCTGGGTGTCTCCAGCCAGGCGGTGCTTCCCGGCTTCCAGGAATTCTTTCGACCACTTGTAGTACGAATTCTGGTTGATGCCCTCCCGACGACAGAGCGCCGCCACCGTCAGGTCACCCCGCAACCCCTCGATCACGATCCGGATCTTCTCTTCGGCGCTGTACTTCTTGCGGGTGTTGCGGCGGATGTTCTTCACCTTCGCTTCTGCAGTAGACTTCTTCTCGGCCATGAGCTTCTCCTTTGTTGTGGTAACCGACTTCCGGCCGAAAAGTCTCTACTTGTTTGAGCTCCAGTTTTGTCTCACGAGTTCTGACACGCTACATTCTCCAGCCGTGAGTTTGGCTTTTTGCGTCTCGACGATGCTTTCACCACCGGCCCGAGCTTGATGCCCCAGAAGCGCAATCCTGATCCATTGGAGTTGGCGCGCGGCAAATCCGGGCGATTGATTGGGGATCTTACGGGCTTGCTGGCAAGCCTTAAGGCGCTGCCGTCCGCCTACGACAAGGATCTTCAGGAGGATAAGGAGCCTGTCTTCGACGCGTATGACAGCCTGATCTCCCTGCTGCCTCCGCTGACGGGATTGTTAGAGAGCCTCGAAATCAACCGTGATCGGATGTTCGAGCGGCTGGATGCCGATCTGATGGCCACTGACGTGGCGGACTACCTGGTTGAAAAAGAGGTGCCCTTCCGCGATGCCCATCATCACGTTGGGGAACTTTTCCGAAAGGCGGACGAGCGGGGTCAGGGTGTGGATCGCCTCTCGGCCTCCGACATGCGCTCGGTCCACCCGGCGCTTGAGCCGGATGTCTTCGAGCGGCTGGATCCTGTCCGGTCGTTGTCGCAGCGTGGGGCGGTCGGGGGAACTTCCAAGTCAGCCCTTGAGGCGCAGCTGAATGCGTTTCGAGATTCCCTGGGTTCTGGATCGGCTGAGCCTGCCGAGCCCGAAGAGCAGCTCTAGACCTCAGGCATCTTCTGCCAAGGCTTCCAACGCGAGACGGTAGCTCCGCCAACCGAATCCGGAAATGACCCCCCGGCATGCTTCGGCGGTGGTGGTCGTCCGACGGAACGGCTCGCGGGCATATATGTTGGATAAGTGGACCTCGATGGCTGGAAGGCCGACGGCTTCCAGAGCGTCGTGAAGGGAGATGGAAGTGTGTCCCAGCCCGCCCGGGTTGATGACAATGGCCTCGGCCGTCGACCTGGCGGCATGGATCTCGTCGATGAGAGCGCCCTCGTGGTTGGACTGAAATGTGCTCACTTCCAGCCCCAACTGCGCGCCGAGCTCGACGAGGGCCTGATTGATCTTGGTCAGCGATTCGGTCCCGTACACGTCGGGATCCCGTTCGCCGAGCAGATTTAGGTTCGGACCGTGAATCACCAGCACGCGGATCAGGATGCCTTTCTCAAGGGGGCAAGTTCGGCATTGAGAATCGCCTCGGGCACGGCCAGGCCGTGTTGGACCTCCCCGACTTGGACGGGCAGAGCAAAAGTCAGATGATGCTGGGCGCGCTTCTTGTCGAGCGCGAGGGCCCGCATCACGCGGCTGACGTCGATCCATTCCGGGGCGGTGGGAAGGCCAAGTCGGCGGAGGAACTCGGGCGACCCGATCTGCAAAACCTGCGTCGGCCAGCCCCATGGCCTCGGCGATCCGCGTCTCCATGACCATGCCAATGGAGATCGCCTCGCCATGGGTCAGTCGGAATTGGCTGGCCTTTTCAAAGGCGTGCCCAATTGTGTGACCGAAGTTCAAGACCTGCCTCGCACCCAAGTCGTCGGGATCAGCTTCAACGATACCTGCCTTGACCTCGGCGGCTTTCTCCAACCAGCGGGCGGTCGGTGGGCTTGACTCGCGCTCCATCCAGCGGAACAACTCGCCATCGCCGACGATGCCCGCCTTTACGATCTCGGCTAGGCCGGAACGGAATGCCCGTGCTGGGAGCGTGTCCAGCGTGTCGATGTCTCCCCACACGCCCACCGGCGGATGAAAGGCGCCGATCAAATTCTTGGCCTGCGGCAAGTTGACGCCGACCTTGCCTCCCAGGCTGGCATCAACCATGCCTAGAACTGTGGTTGGAACGGCGACCCACCCGATACCCCTCATGAAAGTGGCGGCTGCGAACCCGGTCAGATCGGTCACAACGCCGCCGCCGACAGCAACAACGGTCGACTGTCGATCCATGCCATGATCAAGGAATGAATCGTAGAGTGCTTGGGTGCTCAAAATCGACTTCGAGTGTTCCCCGGCCTGCACGCTTATCAGAGGCGCATCCAATGCCTCGGCCAGGCCGGCAGCGTGGAGCGGGGATACGTTTGAGTCGCTCACGACGACCACATGCCCGCGACGGCGCGCACCAGCCAAGTCGCTGCAAAGCTCGGCCAGGCAACCGTGCCCGAGGTTCAGTTGATAGGTCGTTCGCTCCTCGATCGGTCGGCGGTAAGTGTTGCTGCCAGACAGGGCATCGAGCACCCGGTCGGCGGCGCCCTTGACATCAATGTCTCCCGTGGGGACCCTGGAAGGGAATGAGCGGTAGACGGCGTCGCGCGAAGCCACAAGGCCATCGATGTTGGCTGGTCCGTTCCCGGATAGCAGCGGCCTCTCGCCTGATTGGGCGATCCGCCGGTCTAGGGTGGGCGTGTCGCAGTCCAGGAAGACCACCCTCCCCGCAGCTTCCAGAGCCCGCCGGTTGCGCTCATCCAGCAGCGTGCCGCCCCCGCAGGCGATGATCAGGCCTGCTTGGCCTTCGAGAGCTTGGCAGACCTCCCGCTCCAGATGCCTCAAAGCTGCTTCCCCTTGCTGGGTAACCACTGCGCTCGTCGGCATGCCAGCCCTGGCCTCGACCAGGTCATCGGTGTCGACAAACCTGCGGCCGAGCCGGCCCGCCAGCTTTTCACCTACCGTACTCTTTCCGGCTCCGGGAGGGCCGAAGAGCACAATGCTCAAAGGCTCGAGCCGGGTGGGGGAAATGGCACTGGGGGAGAGGCTTGTCTCAGAGGGATTCATGTTGGTTGTCCCAGAAAACTGCCGGCTTTCCTTCCAGGCGGATGTCTGACAAGGTGGCCTTGCGCAGTTGGGAAGAGCGGACCTGCATTTCGGCAAGAGAGTCGCCTCCCAATTTCTCGCACAGCGCTTCGGCAAGGACAAAGCACACCATGGTCTCTCCAACCACGACGGCCCGAGGCACTGAGCAAAAGTCGGAGCGTTCGTAGATGGTTTTAGCCGGATGCCCCGAGGCCAGGTCGACCGAGGCCCTCGGAGTCAGGGTGGATGAGATTGGCTTCATCGCGGCGCGCACGATGATTGGCTGTCCGGTGGTCATCCCACCTTCGATGCCCCCTGCTCGATTTGAGCTGCGAGTCAGCCTATCGTCTTCAAGGCCGATCTCATCATGGGTTTGGGTCCCTCGGCGTCCGGCGCTGGCGAACCCCTCTCCAATTTCAACCCCTTTGATCGCCTGAATACTCATCAGTGCCGCCGCCAGCCGGGTTTCCATTCGCCGATCCCAGTGGACGTGGCTTCCCAAACCTGCGGGCACGCCAAGGGCGACCACCTCGAATACGCCGCCCAATGTGTCTTTCTCAACCATTGCGGACCGAATCGCGTCGTGCATGTGCTCGCTGGCCGAGGGCGACGGGCAGCGCAGGTCGTCCCTTTCGGCGGACTCAATTCGTTCTGGCAAGTCGAGATCATCAAGTTCGCACATCACCGTTCCAATCTGGATGACATAGCCGCCGACCTGTATGCCGAACGCGGCCAGGAGCTTGCGGCATATGGCGCCCACCGCCACGCGCGCGGCTGTCTCCCGTGCCGAAGCCCGCTCCAAGGTGTGCCGAAGATCAGGGTAGCCAAACTTAATGACTCCATTCAGATCAGCATGGCCCGGCCGGGGGACCGTCATGGGGTCGATCGCCCGCCCACGCCAGCGCTCGTGATCGCGGTTGTCGATGGAGAGACCAATGGGGGCGCCGGTGGTCTTACCGGCCAAAACGCCGCCCAGGATGGCCACCCGATCGTGCTCGATGGCTTTCATCCTTGGTCCGGCGCCAAAGCCACGTTGACGCTGGGCGAGGTCGGGATTGATGTCAGAAGGTGCAAGCGGCAGGCCGGCGGGCATACCTTCCAGAATGGCCATCAGCTTTGGCCCGTGCGACTCACCTGCTGTCAAGAATCTGAGCATCCTGTACCTCCATCGCCATATCGACGACCTGTCGCATCACCTGCCGCGGAGCAGCCCTGTTCGTCCAGCGCTCGAACGCCAGAGCGCCTTGCTCAACCAGCATGCCCATGCCATTGACCGCCTCCAAACCGGCGGCCCGGGTACGCCTCAAGAGCGCAGTGACTGGCGGGTTGTAGATCGTGTCAAAAACAGTCGCCTGTGGGGGCAATTGCACTTGATCAGGCCACGGGCTCTCCTCGGTGTTGGGCCACATCCCCAGTGGGGTGGCGTTCACGATCAATGCGTTCCGGGGAGCCTCCGCCAAGGTGGAGCTGGACCAGGGGCGTATCCGCAGCGATGCACCACGATGCCGTTGCAAGTTGGCCGCTAGACCTTCCCCTTGCCGCGGTCGACGACAAATCACGGTCACGTCAGCTCTCCGCTTGAGAAGAGCGAAGGCGCACGCCTTGGCGGCGCCCCCGGCGCCAAGGATCCAGGCGGGCTTTCCTTGCCAGGTCATTTGCAGCTTGTCGAACTCCTTCTGCAACGCGGCGATGTCGGTGTTGCTCCCCACCAGTCGGCCGTCTTCGTTTGTGACACAATTCACAACTCCGGCAGCTCGGGCCACAAGATCGACCTCATCCAGCAGGGGCAGGATGGCCGCCTTGTGGGGCAAGGTGACGTTCGCACCCCGCCAGTGCGGTGCACGCAGCGCTTCGACTTGGCGGGCAAGACCCCTGCCCGACACCGGAAGATTGTCATAGGTCCAGTTAAGCCCGGCGGCCTTGAGAGCTGCCGTCTGCATTAAGGAGGACAGCGAATGGTCCAGCGGGTAGCCGATCAGTCCCAATCTCATGCTTCGATCGCCCCCGTCAGTCGCTCAAGAGTTTGGAAGAATCCAGGAAAGGATTGCGCCGCCCATTCCGACCCTTCGATCACCGTCTCTCCATCGGCCAGCAAGCCCGCCACAGCCAGACTCATGGCCAGCCGGTGGTCGCCATGGCTCTCGACACTGGTTCCGTGGAGCCGGGTTGGCCCAAAGACTCGAAAACCATCGGATTCCTCCTCGATGGTGGCGCCTAGCTTGCGCAGCTCGCCGACCATTCGGCCGATCCGATCCAACTCCTTGGCTCGGAGCTCTTCCGCATCGCGCACAATGGTCTCGCCGTCTGCCTGGGTTGCAGCGACCGCCAAGAGAGGGAGCTCATCAATGGTTCGGACCGTCAGCGGTCCCTCGACGGTGGTCGCCGTAAGACTGGTGGCCCCCCGGACAGACAGATTTGCAACAGGCTCTCCGCGATGAAAGTGCAGGTCGTTGATGGCAATGTTGGCGCCCATGTCCTTCAGCGCATCCAGCAGGCCGATGCGCGTGGGGTTCACGCCCACGCCGAGAAGCTCCAGTTGTGATCGTGGCAGGAGGCTGGCAGCCGTGATCAAAAAGGCGGCCGACGAAAAGTCGCCGGGAATCGACAGTTCGAAGGGCGGAACCTGGAACTGTGCGCCCTCAAGACGAATAGCATCCTTCGATATGCTTAGCGGGGCTCCCAGGTTCCGTAGCAGCCTTTCGGTGTGATCCCGGGTCGGCTCGCTTTCCACGACCGTGGTTGGACCTTCAGCATGCAGCCCGGCCAAGAGAACGGCCGTCTTGACTTGTGCCGAAGCTGGATCGAGGCGCATTTCGATCCCGAGCAGGGATCCGCCTTGAAGTGTCAAGGGTGGCTGGCTCTCACCGTTGACACCGTCGATACGCGCTCCCATACGGCGGAGGGGGCGGACCACGCGTTCCATGGGTCGTTCGAGGAGCCGCGGGCTGCCGGTCAGTTCGGCTTGAATTCCCCGGCCAGCCAGAGCACCCAGTAGAAGTCTCATGCTTGTGCCGGACGAGCGGCAGTCGAGCGGCGCAACCGGAGGACGCCACGGCCTGCCCAACACAAGCAAATCATCTTGATCGAGTAACTCATAATCGGTCCCTACCGCCTTCAGACAGTCAAGCAGAACAACCGTGACCCCGGCGTGCAGCCAGCCGGAAAGCCGGCTCGGCCCGTGAGCCAGTGCGGCGAAGATCAGCGCCCGATGGGAGATGGACTTGTCCCCCGGGACCCGCTCGCGCCCTTCGAGCCTACGCGCCGGGCCAGAGATTGTGATTCTCATGTGCACTTTCAGCGATAGTGGTCGGCGCCAAAATGGAACGTCTCAAGTCTCGTTGCTCCGACAGTTGGGTTTCAATCCATGCCATATCCTCGTTGGCAAGCCGATCTGAAAAGTCTCCTAGCCAGTCAATGACATCGCTCACGGCCTCCAGGACCTGCTCACGGTTGGTGAGAAGAATGTCTCTCATCATCGGAACGCCACTCGCCGCCAGCCGGGACGTGCCCAAGAAACCAGATGCGGCGGCATCCCACAGGCGGTCGTCTGTACCGGCGCGGCGGGCACCGACGGCCATCAGGGACACGGCCAGGACAAAGGGGAGTTGACCAGTGCATGCCACCCGCCGATCGTGGTTATTGGCATCTGTGACCCACGTCTCCGCTCCCAGTGCGGCGACGACTTGTTGTGACAGGTCCATTGCCTCAGGGGATGTACGCTCCGTTGGGACCAGGGCGAACAAACGGCCGCGGAACAGAGCGGCTTCAGCTCCCGACGGCCCGGACGTTTCCTTGCCGCCAAGAGGGTGCCCGGCGACGGCGTGGATATCCTGCGGAAGGAGGTTCATGGTCTCAACGATACGGCGTTTGGTGGAGCCGACATCCAGCACAAAGCGCGGTGAGGGCAGATCGTGCCCGAGACGTCCGAGTATCCCGAGGATCGAAGTCACCGGAACTGCCAGGAGCGCCAGATCGCATCCAGACAGGCCGCCGGCGAGGTCAGTTGTGACGTTGTCGAGCCCGGAGCGCTCAGTGGCCCACAGCCGGGCTTCTCGGCTTGAGTCGATGCCCACCAGGCGGCGACACCGTCCGCGCAGGCCGAGGGCCAATGATCCTCCGATCAGGCCCAGGCCCACGATGGAAACATGGGCGTCTTCAAGATGCATGGGATTGAGGCACCCTGCGGCCGACGGCTTCGGCTACCTGCTGTAATTGCCTGACCAGCTCAGCAAAGCGCTCGGGTTTCAGGCTCTGGCCACCGTCCGAACGGGCCTGGTCAGGGTGGGTGTGGACTTCGATCATTACCCCGTCCGCTCCGGCGGCGACGGCGGCGAGGGCAACTGCTGACACATAGTGCCAATCCCCGGTGCTGTGGCTGGGATCAACAATCAGCGGCAGGTGGGACAATCTCTTGACCACGGGCACGGCATTGATGTCGGTAGTGTTGCGGGTAGAAGTCTCGAACGTGCGGATCCCTCGCTCGCAAAGGATGACCTGCCAGTTCTGATGAGAGAGGATGTATTCCGCTGCCAGGAGCCATTCGTCGATGGTAGACATCAGGCCGCGCTTGAGAAGCACTGGCAGCCCGATCTCGCCGGCAGCGTGGAGCAGTTGGATGTTCTGCATGTTGCGGGTGCCAATTTGCACGACGTCGGCGTAGTTGGCCACCAGTCGGACCTGGTCGGCGGACATCGCCTCGGTGACAACGGGCAGTCCTGTGGCTTCACGGGCTTCGGCCAGCAACTCCAGGCCAGGCTCGGCCAACCCTTGGAAACTGTAGGGAGAAGTACGTGGTTTGAAGGCGCCGCCTCGCAGGGCTGTGGCGCCCGCTTCGGCGACGGCGTGGGCGATTTCGAGCATCTGAGATCGGCTCTCCACCGAGCAGGGCCCGGCGATCACGGCCAGACCATCGCCCCCGATTGCGGTGCCGTTGAGAGGAATGCACGTATCCCTCACCTGCATCTCACGTGACGCAAGGCTAAAGGGATGGTTGGCAGGCAGGGCCGTGTCGACGCCATCCAAGGCAGTCACCTGAGCAGCGATATCGGGATGCTCCTTGCCGATGACTCCTACCAAATACTGCTCGCCCTGGTCGACCAGATGCACGTTGCAGCCCCAACCCTCGACGGTCGAAACCACGTTGGCCACCTGACGTGCGGTGGCATCCCTTCTCATGACCACTACCATCGCTTGTCTCTCCTCTTTTCGCTTGGTCGGATGCGCCCCGCTCAGAAAACAAAAAAGGCGCTGAGCCGATGCTCAGCGCCCTGTGGGCCGAATGACGTCTACCTAAAGCCCTACGCGTGCCGCAACATCGGCGGGATGCCCTCCGTCGAATAAAAGTAGTAACCAAAGTAGGCGGTCGCGTTGTGGCTCAAGATTGTGTCCATGTCAATGTGGGTGATCCTAGCACAGGACGACTGGCGATGTCAACTATCCCGCCAACGGGCAGCCACCGCTGCAGCCTCGGCAGGCTCAAGTCGGTGGGCACGTAAGGGTGTTCTCAGAGGCACCTCTCTAGCCTGCTGACGTGGCAGGCATCGTGGCAGATGGCTCCAGGTAGCCTTGCGCGACGAGGAATTCAGTGTTCGGGATCGCGCCGCTGGCCGCGCCTCGTGGCGTGTTATGCACCAGGGAGATCATGCGAAAATCGAGCACTGGGCAGGGGCGGAGCCGGCCGACCGAGACGGTCATCCCGGCGTGCAAGCTTCGGTCCAATCGCGGCTGAGGCCGGTCAGGATGTGCCAGAAATTGCAGCGGAATCGCGGGCGCGCTCAGAAGATCGGCGACGGCGCCCGGGCCTCGCCAATTGTGCAAGGCTCCCTGCACTTCTTCGAGACTCGCCGAGCCGCCGAGACCGACGGAGAAGGCCAGCAAGTGACCGTCGGTAACGGGCATCCTGTGTGTCTGGGCGCTGATGGCGATCGGGGCCGGCTTGATTCCCTCCTCGTCTACCGTCCCGAGCAGCTTGCAGGGATCAGTCTCGAGTTTCTCCTCCTCTCCAGGGATATGCGGCAGGACGTTGTCCACTATGTCGGCTGCCGGCACGCCGAGGTAACCGGCTCCGCTGATCGCCTGCATTATGACCATATGAACGGAGGTCACGCCGAACGACTTTTGAAGGGCTTTCAACGGGAAAATCAGCCCGGTGGTGGCAGAGTTGGGACTGGTGACGATCATCCCATCCCAGTCGTGAGCCCGCTGTTAATGTCGGATGAGAGCCAGGTGGCCGGGGTTGATTTCCGGGATGAGCAGGGGGACATCGCCGTCCATTCTGTGGGCGGAAGCGTTGGAGCAAACGACGACGCCGCGCGACGCCAGCATTGGTTCGGTCTCAGCGGCGACTCTGGAGGGTAAGGCGGAGAAGACAAGTCATGCGCCTTTCAGGTCGGACTCGTTTGATTCGACAGTCAACCGTTCAGCAAGCTCAGGGAGCTTGCCCGGGAGGATCCAGTTGACCGCATCGGCAAAGGGGCGACCGATGCTCAGGTCCGAGCCGGTCACAGGGACGACTTCGAACCAGGGAGGATCGGATAGCAGCGAGAAGAAGCGTTGGCCGACGGCGCCGGTTGCGTCCAGTATGGCGACGCGAATCATGTTCAGGGATTGGATCATGGTCGAATGCCTGTCTGGATTGCGCGCGCCGGCCGGGAGGTCCGGGTGGCGGGTGGTGCTTCGCGGCCGGGCAGAGGGAGAGAATGAATGGCCCGTACAGCCGCCGGTCCATCTCTTGAGGCGACAACCAATGACAGGCTGCATTCCGATGAACCTTGGGCGATGGCAAGGATGTTGATTTCGCAGCTCCCGGTTGCACTGAAGACGTCACCCGCCACTCCGGGGTGGAACGAATGCCGCTGCCAACCACGGTGACGATTGTGACCTCATGGTGGGACCAGATTCGGTCAACGTTCCTGGAGCGAAGTTCGGCATCGAACTCGTCTTCGAGAGTGGTCACTACTCGCTCTGCAAACTGACCTGGAATTGAGAAACACAGGGTCTGCTCGGAAGACGCCTGTGAAATGAGAAGCACGTTGGCCCCCGTCTGCCCTACGGCTGCGAAAGTCAGGCCTGCGATGCCCGGCACTCTGAGCATGCCCGTTCCCTGAAGGGTGATCATGCTTAGGTGTGGAATGGCGGTCACAGCCTTGATGCCGTGCCCATTGGTGGTTGGTTCGGGCAGGATGGCTGTGGCTGGTCCCTCCGGGTTGAAGGTGTTCTTCACCCACAGCGGTATGCCCGTCTCACGCAGGGGAAGGATCGTGCGCGGGTGCGGAACCTTCGCCCCGAAGTAGGCGAGTTCCGAGACATCCTAGAAGGAGAGCGCTTCCACAGTGTGCGCCTCCGAGACAATGCGTGGGTCGGCGCTCATCACCTCGTCTACGTCGGTCCATATCCTTACTTCGTCACAATCGAGGCAGGCACCAAGCAGGGCCGCTGTCAAATCCGAGTCACCGTGGCCGACTGTGGTGGGATCGCCGGCGACGGTTGCTCCGTTGAAGCCGGTGACTACAGGTAGGAGGCCGAGACTTCGAGCAGGGGCAGCATGGCCCTGCGGCTGCGCTGCCGCGTCCGAGTTCAAGTCTGGCATGGCATCGATGAAGCGGTCATCGGTGATGACAAAGTCAGCGGCATTCACGGCCCTTGCAGGCAGACCAAGATAAAGAGGGGTTTCAGCCACCAGGATCGAACTCAGCCGCTCACGGGCGCACAGGATGCGCTCGAGGGCGCCGGGGCCCGAAGTCCGGTGATCCGCCAATGCCTGAAGGTTGTTCTCCAGGTCCGTGAACAGGTCGTCGACTTGATTCCCCAATCGGGACGGGGAGGCACCCGAGATGTCCTCAACTGCCTGCTTGTGGCGCGTGTGCAATGAAGATAGCAGGTCTTCCAGGGCCTCCTGCTGTCCGCCTTTGGCCATTTGAGCAGCAGCGTGTAGGCTGTCGTTTACGCCTTGCATGGCGGATAAGACGACCATAAGGTCACCTTCCGGCTCCTGACGCGACATCGCCACGATTTCCGCCACTTTGTGAATCGCCTCGGCGCTTTCAACAGACCTGCCGCCAAACTTCATAATCCGTCGTCTTGGCCTCGTCAAACGGCCTCTTTATATGGGATCAGAAACAAAAAGGGCCGCTTCCGGAGAAGCGGCCCTGTGAAGATCTTCGTCACCTAATGCCTACGCGCTCTCCAACCGCTCCAACCGAAACGTCCTACCCATAGTGGTGGTCGTGGTGGAAATCCGCATCTCGGTCAGAGTGTCAAACGCCAGCGGGCACAGAATCATCGTGCACCTTGATCAGATCTAGACTGTCGAACTGCGAAGCAGAACGACTCCGGCTCGTCAACCCCCAGTCCATCCATCGGGCAGGAAGACCGGATACGACTTGACTCGGTAGATAGCCATGTGCTAATGTGTCACTCAATACTCGATCGTCGATATGCCCTAATCCAGAGAGGCGGAGGGACCGGCCCGTTGATGCCTCGGCAACCTACCAGGTGACCAGCCCGGTGTGGTGCCAATTCCGGCAGCGGAAGCTGGAAGATGAAATATGGCTGGAAACCTCTCTTCTCTTTCGGTGAGGTTTCCTTGTTTTTTCTGTCGGCTTGTGACCTTCTCTGGGTGAGGGACAAAAACTCCAGCTGGAAGACCGCGATGGCCCACTCCCGGGAGACAAATCATCCAAGGGCGACTTGACAATGGCTGTCCACGGCGGAGAAGTGCGCCCGTTCAGTCAGCATGCTCTGGCGCTGCAGCTGATGCAAATTGCGGCCTACACTTTCAAGGACACCGCCGATCTGCGGCAGTTCATGGATGCCCGCATGTGGGGATTGGCCGACGGCCGGACGGAGTATAGGCGCTATGGCAATCCGACCGTTGCGCAGGTCGAGAGTAAACTGGCCGAACTCGACGCTGGCGACGAGGCAGCACTGTTTTCGTCGGGGATGGCGGCCATGACGACCTCGGTTCTGGCCCTGCTTCGGAGTGAGGACCATCTGATCGTGACTCAGGATAGCTATCGCAGTACGCGACACTTCTGCGAAAGTTTTCTGGCGCGATTGAACATCGCCAGTTCGGTCGTGCCGCCCTCCGACCTTAGGGCGCTCGAAAACGCCCTTCGTCCTGAAACGAAACTGATCCTCTCTGAGTTGCCTACCAAGCCCTATCTGCGTCTGCTCGACCTACATGCGTTTTCACGGCTGGCCAAACGTCACCAGGTCAAGACCCTTATTGATGCCACCTTTGCCAGTCCCGTCAATGTGCGACCTCTGTCGTTCGGGGTGGATCTGGTTCTGCACTCGGGGACCAAGTATCTCGGGGGCCGCAACAATCTCTTGGTTGGGGTTGTCACAGTCTCCCGCGATCTGGTTCCGATGATCCGTCAGTCTCTGTGGGTTATGGGTGCCGTGGCTGCCGCCCTGACCGAGTTAGGGCAGTCAGCGTCCATGCTCCGGAACCTGGGAAGCTATCCGCGCCAACCGATTAATGCCGCCGAATAGTGATGTTGACCGGGCTCTGAACAAAACGCATCGGACTCCGTCGATGCCATACACTATCCCGCCTCTTTCAAGGAAGCGGGCCCATCTGACAGAAGAAAGGGGATCCGCCCCATGCCCATTCAGTCGCTGCGCGGGGCCATCACCGTCCCGGATAACACGCACGAAGCCATCCGCGACGCCACCACGGAAATGCTGGAGGCTCTCATCAATCAAACTCGCTCTCGAGCAACGACGTCATTTCAGCTGTGTTCAGTGCCTCACCCGACCTGGACGCTGCCTACCCCGCGGAAGCCGCTCGCGCGCTTGGCTGGACGCAGGCAGGATTGATGTGTCTGCAAGAGATGAACGTGACCGGGAGCCTGGGGATGTGCGTGAGGGTCATGGTCCTCGTCGAGACCGACCGGGCGCAAGCCGAGATGGTGCATTGCTACTTGCGTGGGGCTCGAGTCCTTCGTACTGATCTTGCCTAGATTACTTGCCCGGCGCGATCTGCGTGCACAGTCCTCCTGTTGTGAACGCTTGCCGGTGGTGCTAGGCGCAGCGCAGGCAGGAGCCATCGTTCAACCAGACCCTGGAGCGTTTGGGCTGGTTGGCAGGTACTTTCAAGCCCTCTTTCCGCCATATCCGTTCAACGCGTTTATGATTCACTCTCCACCCCCGGTCTCTGAGCAGCGCCCTGATCCTGCGATAACCATAGCGGCCATACTGGCTCGCCAGCTCTACAATGTGTTCGGTGAGCACTGCCTCGTCCCCGGCTTAATGCCTTGTACTGCGCTGAGTGGTCCGAGGCGGGGCAAGAACCCTGCACGCCCGGCGCTCGGAGACGGTCCAGGGTTTCCCGAGACAACTTCCTTCAGGATGCCATTGTCCGGCGAGAGATCGGCTACCAGCTTCTTCAACCTTGCATTCTCTCGTTCGAGTTCCTTGAGCCTGTGGACCTGCGAGGTTTGCATCCCACCGTGTTCTTTTCTCCCCGATAGTATGTTTGATCGCTAAGGCCCAGGGTTTTGCAGGCTTGACCCACGGTTTGGCCCGGGTAGAATTATGAATTGAGAAGCTAGGATAAGCGTTGAGGCTTCCGACCAACGAAGATCTCAAGGCCACCCTTAGAACGCCGGCCTGACGATCTTAGGCCCACCCGGTAGGATTTGAACTCATAACCTGAAGGTCCTGGGTTCGAATCCCAGCCCCGCTACTGAACAAGAAAGCGCCCGTTTGGGCGCTTTTTTCTATCTAAGGCCCTGAGGATAGGATATCGGACCTCAGATCCGGGGGTTATGGGCCTGTATCTCTGGACTCGGTACTGCGGCAAGCCGAACTCCCTGGTAACCGTCGCCAGACGGAGTCTGGGGCAAGGGTCCGCAGAACCCTTGGCTTACGATCGCGATGAGCATTCCGCAATCACATCAGACCGCACAGCTCATTGGGTTACAAGCCACCAGCTCCATCAGCCTGGATTGCCATAACCGAACCCCTGGAGCAGGTGAGTTTAACTTAGACTGTGGACCAAAATTGTGGGGGCAGGTCATGCCCACAGTACAGTCAAGTCTTAGAATTCGAATGTCTCCGATCCGGGGTTGACCACCTTCGGAGGAAATTCTCTTCCAAAAGGCCGTGTTGCGTCTATTCCCATCAAATCAACAATTCCGGGCTCAATGGAGGAAGGATCGATTCGAGATCCGGCTACCTTTGGGATTATGACTACGTCTTCGCCTGGTTGGGAATGGGTGGACACTGCCCACATCACCTTCTCAAGGTCGTAGATATCAATATCACTGTCCACGATTATCGCTAGCTTAGTGCGGATCGGACTTGCCAAAGTAGCGAGCATGATCTTCTTCGCCTGTCCTTTGTGTGTCTGATCCAAGGCAACAACCGACAAGTACTGCACTCCTCCTGCAGTCGGAACAGTGGCCGCGGTCACCTCGGGGAATTGCTTCTTCAGGAACTCATAGAGACTCCAATCGTATCCGAAGGTCTTAAGCACGTGGTTTTCCGTCGTTGGAGCACCTGTTAGGATCGCTTGGTATATCGGATGTTGTCTGTGCGTGATTGCGGTGACTTCTATGACGGGTTCTGGCCTTGATGCTGTCTGGTACCCAGTAAACTCGCCAAATGGCCCTTCCATTAGCTTCTTACTTGGAATGAATCTCCCCTCCACAACGATCTCACTTGAAGCAGGGATGTCCAGATCCACAGAAACGCCTTTGGTAACCTCAATCGGCTCTCCACGAATTCCTCCGGCAATACCCAGCTCATCGACTTCATACCCTACTTTCGCTTGCGAGGCATAGTAAATCAGGGGATCGGCGCCGATTGCGATTGCAATCTCCAAACCTCTCCCGAGAGTTTCAGCTCTTAGTCGAGCAACATTGACATGTTGATATTCCGGAGCCTCTAGACATATCGTGTTGGGACCCTTTATCTCAAGTCGGTAAATTCCGACGTTTCCGACTCCACTTTCTGGATCTCTGGTCAAAATAGCTCCAGACGATATGTATGGAGCGGAGTCCCCTTCGCTGTAAATTGGATTAGGTAGCCTCGTCAGATCTATGTCTGCATTCTTCAGAACCACCTGCTGACAAGGTGCGGACTTGACATGGACAGGTTGGATCGGATTACTGACCCCATGGCCAAAGCGGCTAACTGCCTCGCTATATGTATCTACTCCCATAGCCAGCATCGAGAGACGCCGAGTTGCGAAAACGCCGCCAACCACTGGAATTTCGAAGCCCTTCACATTCTCGAAAAGAACGGCTGGCCCATTGTCATCTGACACTTTCCTTATACCCGCGGCGATTTCGAATTTCCGGTCCACAGGGCGAATCACTCGCGCCAACATACCATTGCTCTCCAAGTGATCTAAGAAACCTCTGAGCCCAGAGTATTGAATTTGTGGCCATTTAGCTCGAGACATCTATTTACCTTCTTCCTTCCCAGTTAATGTCATATCGCAATTGGAACACGAAACGGAGCGTCAATCAGGACTGATGCATAGAGAAGAGGGCGTAGGTCCCAAAGTACTGACAAAGTAAAGACCTGCCTCGAATGAATCGCTTCCTTCAAAAATCGGCTCCGCCAGGAATTGGCTCGATCGTTAGAGATTTGGCCCTCCCCAACAGCTCTAAGGAACTCTCAATCGCCCTGGAACCAAGTTCATTCAGGTACCCTTTGTGACTCCGAACTATCGTTCCATTGGCTACCAGTCGATTTCCATCCACAATAACCGTATCGATGTCCCGTCCTGTGCTTTGATATACAATTGCCGCAGGATAGTGGTGACTTGGGAAGAAACTCCGCTGATTGATGTCTAGCGTCACAATGTCTGCTTTCTTACCTGCTTCAAGAGACCCTAGTTCGTTGTCCATTCCCAGTACCTTTGCCCCGATGATAGTCGCCATTTCCAAAGCTTCTTCAGAAGTGACTGCAGCCGCGTCAAGGTACCGAGCCTTTTGAAGAAGGGCAGCAGCTCTCATTTCTGTGAGCATGTTCACCAAATTGTTCGCATTTGGGTTATCTGTTCCCAACCCAACCATTATTCCCGCATCCAGCATCTCACTGATCGGAGCAATCCCCGAACCCAAGAACAGGTTAGTGCTGGGATTGTGGGCGACCGCTGCTCCTGAATCGGATATCTTCTCGATATCGGATGCGTTCGCCCAAACACAGTGGGCAAGAACAGTACGGGGGCCGAGGTATCCACTTTGATGAAGATACTCGACGGTTGATGACGCGGAACCTTCAGATTCCTCTCGAGTTTCGGCACAATGTGTGGTCGTGAATGTGTCATATACCTCAGCCATTTCTGCCGCTCTGCGCAAGCCAGCTTCGGACATTGCCCTGCCCAAGCGAGGAGCCACGCAAAGCCGTATCCTACCGGCAGACGTCGAATGGAATTTCGAGAAGAGGGTTTCAATCCTGGAAAATGCCTCCTGAGTCTCCTCTATCTTTGGAAGGGACCTAGACCTTTCGCTAGATCCGGACACCGCTCTTTGATTGGGGATCGGGATACGGTCTAAGAACATTGGGCCATAGAAAACTCTGAGCCCTTCTCTGGCGAAAGTCTCCAGAGCCACAGCATGATTCCACTCATTGAAATATCCAGCGTTGTCCACAACCGTTGTGATTCCGGATAACAATGCCTCTTGACAAAAGAGGGTTACAGAAAGCCTGATGTTATCTTCGGTGTAGGCGAATCGTGCAGGGTCTAGTACGTTGGAAAGCCAGTCAAACAGAGAGCGATCTTGAGAAATCCCACCCCTTAACAACACACAATCTGCATGAGTGTGCGTGTTCACAAAACCAGGTAGCACCAACCTCCCGAATGCGTCAATGACGTCACTACTGATGTGTTGAGGGATTTCAGATTTCGCGAATACCGCCCCTATTCTGTCACCAATGATGTGAATTGCCCCTCCCGGAAAATCCTCCTCGCTTTGTCCATTGTCACTATTGTTCCACCGGTAATCCAGAAATCGGCCACATCAACAACCTTTCGGTATCAGTGAGAAGTTTGGAGGACCGAAGGCATTGTCGGGATGAAAACTCCGCGACGCGTCATGAAACCTGATGGCAATGTCGGCACGCGCCGTCAACAGCATTTATCATCCCCGCACAGCATGAGATAGGCGTGTATTGATCCGAACCATCATAGTGGTTCATACCGGTGGACAAGTCCGTAACGTACTTCTTTTCGCGCCGGACCAGCAACCTAACCCGCTATGTCCAGAGGGACCCCTGCCATCATCAATCCGATTTGATCGATACTTAGGTCCTCATTTCTAGCAACGCCCATGATTCTTCCCTCATAGATCACGGCAATTCTGTCGCATAGAATCCTTATCTCATCGAGGTCCTCAGAGATAAGGAGAATTGCCGTTCCGCTATTGCTCTGAGCTAAGAGCCTGTCATGGATGTACTCTGTGCTGCCAATGTCAACCCCCCTGGTTGGCTGACTTGCAATCAGGACCAAAGGGTTTGAGAAACTAGCTCGAGCAAGGACTAGCTTCTGAATATTCCCACCAGACAGAGTTGCCAAAGCTGAAATCCCGTGAGGGTGTTCTGATTTCGAATTCGCCAATCAATTGATCGCATAGCTTCGCAATTTCACCGAAATCAAGGAACGGGCCATTTGAAAATGGATGCCGATTGTAGCTCTCCAAAATCAAGTTCTCCTCGACGCTCATTTCCTCAATCACTCCGTCTTTCATCCTCTCCTCAGGGATATAAGAAAGGCCATGCTCAATCAGGCGTCCTGCGACCATCCCGTCGCATCTTCATTGTTGAATACAATCTGTCCTCGAAGTGGTTCTCGCAATCCGGCGACAGTCTCTGCAAGCTCTGCTTGACCGTTGCCCGAACCCCCTGCGATCCCCACAATCTCGCCTTCATCTACCGATAGGTTCACACCACAAACTGTCGGAAACCCCCTGTCCCCCTGTGACCATAAGTCCTTAATCTCCAAGCGTGGATGACCGCTCGGACGCCTCATCTCCCTCTTGTGGCGAACAAGTTTTCTCCCAACCATTAATTGTGCAAGGTGGTCTGCATCAGTTTGGGATGTTCTCACTGTGTCAACCACATGACCATCTCGAAGAACTGTTACTCGATCACTGACCGCAAGGACTTCATTCAGCTTGTGACTAATGAAGATAATGGCATGGCCGTCGTTCTTCATCTGTTCCAACGTGACGAATAAGTCATCTACTTCTTGGGGGGCTAATACAGCAGTTGGCTCGTCAAGAATGAGAAGTTGCGCCCCCCGATACAAAGCCTTGAGCACCTCGACTCTCTGCTGTTCTCCCACAGAAAGCTGCCATACATAGGCGTCTGGGTCAACTCTCAGACCATAACCTTCGGAGAGTGAAGCGATCGCGCCCTCTGACAGTCTCAAGATCAAGGAGTATCCCCTTCTTTGGAGGGCAAACCAATTGCAACATTCGCCGCAACAGTAAGCGTCGGCACAAGCATGAAATGTTGATGGACCATTCCGATGCCAAGGTGGATTGCATCAATCGGAGAATTCAGGACAACTGGGGTTCCATCGACAAGGATATCCCCCTCATCAGCTCTGTAGAGCCCATAGAGGATCCTCATGAGAGTGGTCTTGCCCGCCCCATTTTCACCGAGAAGTGCATGCACTTCACCAGCCGAAACGTTGAAATCGATGCAGTCGTTTGCGACGACCCCCGGGAAACGCATTGTTATCCCACGAAGCTCGATATGGCTGAAATGGCGCGCTGATCTTAAATCTGACATGCTCGTCGTTTCTAGTGGGAGGCTGGGCATTGCCGCCCAGCCTCCCACTCCTTCTCATCGTGACTGAGGGAAACCTACTGCTCCGTTACTGGGACCTTCAGAGACCCATCGGAGATGGCCTGGATTGCGCTGTCCGCAGCTGACCTGACATCAGCGGGCAATTGGTAGTCGGGATTGAACGCAATCGTGATGCCGCCGTTCGAAAGGTCCAAATTCAACACCTGACCCCCGAGTGTGCCTGATTGGACCAATTCGACCATCTGTCTCACCATGATGGCCCAGTTGTATGCTTGGCTCGCAACAATGGTGTCGGGAGCCAGCGACGACTGGTCGAAGCTGTCACTGAACCATGGAAGACCCTTGTTCTTTGCAACTCCAATCGCTCCAGTAACACTCTGGGAAGTCCCGCTGAGAACATCCACCCCAGCCTCGACCAAAGTAGTGGCTGCTTGAGAAGCCTTGGTCACATCGCTGTACGATCCAGTCAGGCTGACATTGACAGTTGCACTCGCATTCGTGGCCTTCACACCAGCTTCGAACCCCGCAATATATAGCTGATTGTTGCCCGACATGAACGGCCCAACAATTCCGATGTTGCCGCTCTTTGTAAGCATGCCAGCCATGAGACCATTGACGTAGCCGCCTTGCTCCGAACTCACAGTGTAGGCAAAGACGTTGTCTATCCCCTGGTCTGAGAAGGTGTCTGCTGCTGTGCCCCAAGCGAAGGAAGTGGATGGGAAGTCTTTTGCAATATCCGGTAGCCCATTTCCGTATTGAGAGCCGTGGGCGATTACCAAGTTGTATCCTTTGGAAGCATAATCACGCATGGCGGCGGAGGCATCGTCAACAACAAACATATTCTCTGAATACGCGATCTAAATGTGTCCTCTCCCATCTCCTTCTGAATGGAGATCAGCCCATCATACATGCCCTCGCTGAATGCGAAGTCATTAATAGTGCTGGGCAGGATTACTGCAACCTTAAACGCGGGGGCAGGAGTGGCAGCCGGAGCGGGTGGCTTTGTGGGCATCGCTTCGCTGGCAGCGGATGTGGGGGGCACATTCGTCGCCTCCGGGGATGCTTGAGGCGTTGCAGTGGCACATGCGCCTAGCAATAGCGCGACAACGAATATCAGGGAAGCAGGAACACGTATCTTGCTCATTGAGAAGATCCTCCTAGGATGGGGTGCGCGTGTGGATGCATAGGAATTGCTGTTTGGCAATAGACGATGTGTTAGTCTCCTTCCGCCTCGTTGGCTGTCAAGCATGACCTCTCTCGAAAGGTTTTGTTAAGGCCTTAGGAAAGTCAACCTTTCTAACCGCGAAGACAAGTATTAAGATGGTCAGGACGTATGGCATCATGACAGCAAATTCAGATGGCACATCTACCCCCAGGACCTGAATCCAGTTCTGGAGGGCATTAACCATACTGAATAGCAAAGAGCCAACAAGCACGCCCGCAGGACGCCAACCCCCGAAATACACCAATGCAACCGCGATGAAACCCATCCCGGCCGTCATGTTCTGCTGAAAAACATTGAGCAACGCGATAGACAGAGATGCCCCAGCTACTCCAGAGAAGGCACCCCCGAGTGTCACTGTGATATATCGGACCCTCGCAACATTGATCCCGAGAGAGTCTGCTGCCGACGGATTCTGCCCGACAGTCTTGATTGCGAGGCCCCATGTCGTCTTCTGCAGAACGAACCATGCAACGAGGACTGACAGGAACGCACCATAAGTGAGCACATTGTGATTGAACAGGATCTTTCCGGCGACAGGAATCTCTGACAAGAGAGGGAGAGGAAAGTTGGAAAAGCCTTGAACACTCTGAACCGTCCCCAACGTTTTGTCGAACAAGAGAGCACTCATGCCCCCGCCAAATATGTAGAGTCCGATCCCGGTAACGCCTTGTTGAGCATGAAGAGTCACACTAACAAATGCCATAAGCAACCCCATCGACGCTCCTACCGCGATCGCCGCAATCAGCCCAAGCCAGGGGTCGCCCGTGATGAATGTTACATAGAATCCCGAGTACGCTCCCATCAACATGATGCCTTCGACACCGAGATTTAACACACCGCTGACCTGGCCAAAGACTTCACCTGTTGCAGCATACAAGTATGGGGTTGCCAGACTTATTCCTGAAGTCAGAACGCCCATTAGAACGGGAAGAGTCAGCAGACGTTCGATCACGAGGAGACATCCTCTGCAGGGGTCGAACTTTCCGTTGGAAAGTGACCTCACCTTGATGATCTGTCGTCGTTCTGATGAACGTTTTTGAACATACTCACTGCTTACAACAAATATCACTAAAATCCCGTTCAGCGCCGTAATCATTGTCGTCGGAATCTGAACCGCTCGTTGCATGCTGTTTGCTCCCACAATCAGGCCGCCGAACAACAAAGCAGCGGAGATCGTGCCGAGAGGATGCAGTTGGCCAAAGAGAGCAACCACGATGCCATTGAAACCAGCATTGCCGGTAAAGGCCAAGGATGACCCATCTGTGAACATGCCATGGTACACACCTAGCAGCTGAGTTGCCCCGCCTAGCCCTGCCATTGCTCCACTGAGGACCATGGCCACGACACCGTTCAGCTTGACGTTGATTTCCCGCCTTCCGGGCCGCATCCGGGTTGAGACCCACAGCACGAATCCTGAAATCCGACGGTCGTTTTCCAAAGGAAGACCCAAGCCCCTATGGCAAGCAGCAACCCTATGAGTATCCCAATGTGAAGGGCGCGTTGGGGGTAACCGGGGTAAATCGGTGCTAAGCGGAAGACGCGCAGTCTGAGGAATAAAGGACCCCTTCAAGATCTGCACCGGGTCCATCATTGGTCCGCCAAGAAAATAGTTCATCAATTGAATTGCAATTTGGTTCATCATGACAGTTGTGAGTATTTCGTTCACTCTGAAATACGCTCGCAGCGCACCCGGGATCGCGCCCCAAACCGCACCAGCCAGGAATCCCAAGATTAGGCAGATCGGTATCGCGAGCCATGAAGACCAAGAGCCAAGGGACAAGGCTGCCGCAGCAGCTGCCAATCCGCCAACCACCATTTGGCCTTCGGCACCGATATTAATCATTGCCCCTCGAAAGGAAATGCATATACCCACGCCCACGAAGAGCAAGGGGGTAGCTTTTACAACTGTGTCAGAAATCGAGTTGCCGCTCCCAAATGCCCCCGTAATGAGCGCCTGAAATGCTGTAAAGGGGTTGGCCCCCAAGAGGAGAATCATCATTGTGCCCAAGATCAGGGCAGCAACGGCTGCAATAAAGGGAGCAAGTGGCCCAGCCCAAAGCAGGAGTTTTTCGGCGAGAAGTTCGGAGTTTGCGGATCTCACCTAGACAATTTCCTCCCATGCCATCCAGGTCGGCATTGCTTTGCCTGGGTTTGATGAGAGTTGTTGTCGAATCCAATGGAGAAACAGATGGCAAATGGAGTACGGAGCGAACTGTAAGCAGACCAAGCCGTCGAGGTCCCGTGACGATCCCCCCCCATGAGGGTCAGTCTGGAGGGCAACACTTCATCAGGTCTCAAACGCAAGACTCTCACCCCACTTCTCATTGGCCCATTTGTCGTGTCTTTGAAGGGCGGCGCATAGAACTCACTTCGATCCTTCCCCGTTAATGGAATAGTGAAGGGCTTTCACGGTCCTTGCTTCGGCCGAGTTCAAGTGTCTGAGCATTCGTTCTTCGGCCTGGTCTTGTTCACCCCCCTTTATGGCCTCGAGGATAGAAGAGTGCTCCATCACTATCGTGTCGATGTACATTGCCGATTGCGACTTAACCAGAGATCTTATGCGGACGGATTGATTGCTTATGAGTTCGTAGGCCCGAAGGAACAGGGCACTTCCGGCCGCTTCCGCAATCAGGCCGTGGAATTTGATGTCTGCGTCAATTTGGGCATCATAGTTGGACTTCTTGGTACCGGTTCGAATTCCATCCAAAACCTTCTCGGCAGCAGACACCTGAGCAGTGTCAAAGGCTCGAGCAGCCTTCCGGGCTGCCCAACATTCCAGGATGCGTCTCATCTCGTAGACTTCTCTCACGTCTGAGGAGTAGATTGGTGTAACTGTCGGCGTCCTGTGGTGGAGGTTGTTGACGAGTCCGTCCAGCTCGAGCATTGCTAAAGCCTCACGGATAGGCGTGTGACTTACGCCCATTTCATCTGCCAACTGATCAATAGCAATCGCCTGACCAGGAGCGAGACGATTGATCAAGATCAATTCCTTGATCTTCTCGTACACTTGGGTGCGCAGTGATCCCGATTCAAGTCTTCCTATTCCGGTGACCATTTGATCTTCCCCAAACTGTCAATCACGGGTCCCTAAGCGCCATCAGGAGACAAGATCACCTGGCGAGTGGCGCCGATAGTGATGATCCCAATCTTCCTTTGATCTGCGTCAAGGCTTCGACCGTAGTCAGGATCCCAGAACCTAAGCCGGCCTCCTGGGCAATGCTCGTGATTTCAGGAGGATGCAGGCCCGCAGAAGACAGCAAATCCCTATCTGAGAACACCTGAGATGGCGTTCCCTGCTGGACCAGCAATCCCGTCGAGAGAACCACGACACGGGTGCAGTACTCAGCCACAAGAGACATGTCATGAGTTACCATTACAAGGGTATGACCAGTCTCTGTGAGCTCCCTAACAAGACTCATGATCGTCTGAACGTGCAGTTTGTCCTGGCCTGTAGTTGGTTCATCGAATATGATGATTTGTGGTTTCATCGCCAGAACGCATGCGATACTCAGGATCTTCCTGTTCAGCTTGGTTAGCTGGAAAGGATGTCTTTCTCTCCAATCCTGTAACCCCAGCCTCGCGATAACCCACTCGACGGATTTGGTCTTCTCAAGTTCATCCATTCCAATGTTGGTTGGTCCATAAAGTAGTTCTTCCTCTACGGTTGGAAGGAAGAGCTGGTAGTCAGGGTTCTGAAAAACGTACCCTACGTTTCTTGCTATGACCGATGTGTCCAAGTCATGGGTATTCTGTCCGAAAACTAGGACGTCTCCTGACGTAGGTCTAAGGATCCCATTGAAATGCCGGACAAGAGTAGTCTTCCCACTCCCGTTCTGCCCAACAACACCCAGAACCTCACCCCGATCAATTCGAAGATCCACACCTCTCAAGGCTTCAATCCCCCCCTCATAGACGTGGTGAAGACCTCGGACTTCAATTGCCGCTTCTGACCCAGGGTCGCCGCTCACGAGTACTCCTTGCCGTCCAGCAGGGCCCTTACGAATTGCACACCTTCAGCAATCGTAGTTGGGGGAAGAGTGGCATTTGTGAGCCCATCGTTACGGCATGCATGGAAGAGGTCGGTCGCATGCGGAAGGCATAGCAGGTCTTGCAGCTGATCCCCCAAGACCTTGTGAAATTGACCGTTCGCGCGAATCTCGCCCCCAACAAGCGCTACCAGATCCGTAGCCATGGGTGCGAGTTCGCCAAGCTTGTGGGATGCAAGGATGATGGTGAGTTCGTACTCCCGGTTGAGGCGCCTCAACGCGGAAAACACTTCGCGGGTTCCAACTGGATCCAACTGACTCGTAGGCTCATCCAGAATCATGATTCTGGGGCGCATAACCAGCATGGAGGCGACAACCATTCTCTGTTTTTCACCTCCCGAGAGCCCGTGACAACGTCGGTCCAACAATTCAGATATCCCTGCAATGTTGGCGGCCTCGTGAATCCTTGAAGTCATTTCTTCTCGCGAAAATGCCAAGAGTTCCATTCCAAATGCGAGATACTGATCGACTGTCGATCCGAAGATCTGAGTATCAGGATCCTCCAGCACAACGCCAATCTTCCTGGCGAGCTCCCCCATTTGAAGGGACGTTACTTCCTCTCCTTCGACGAGGACTGACCCGGACACAACAGCCGGGATCAACTTCGGGATCACGCCGGACATACAGTTGAGTAGTGTCGTCTTTCCTGCGCCGTTGGGTCCGCTGACGACAACAAAAGCGCCTGGATCGATCTTGAGATCAATTAATGACAACGCGGGGTGTCCACCGTTCGGGGAACTGTCGTACCAGCATGTAAGTGTCCGAACCTCGATCGCGGTTGGTTCTGGACTTCGATTCTTCATCCGGTCAGCCAAGTTCACATTCATCTTTCCATGGGCTGGCCCGTTTCAGCCGTATCTGTCTGTGGCCGACCAAACCTCTCCCATACCTCCTTCACATCCTGAAGGGAACTGATCGTCGCTATGATTTCCCCCATAATGCTGAGCGAGGCTTCTTGGCGCTGACTTGTCAAAGTGGCGGTGCAGTCACCCACGACAACGACGTAGTAGTCAAGATCAATTGCTGCTCGAGCTGTAGATTCCACACACACATCTGTCAGGACACCCGAAAGGATCAAGGTCTTGATCCCGTTGCTGCGGAGTATTTGGTCAAGTCTTGTGCTAGCGAAGGCCCCAAACCGATGCTTGATGATGATTGGATCCTCTGGATGGGGGCCGATGGGTGGGAAAAACCTCTCCCCCCAGGGCCGGGAGTCCCAAGTTGGCAACCCATCTTCATCCAGCCCATGATTGTGGAGCTCATAGAAGCCAAGGTTCGCCTCGTAATAGGGGTCCGAGATCGCCACAAGATCACTGTCTATCACCTGCGTGTAGATTGTGAGGACTCCAGCCTCCTTGGCAGCCGAGGCCAACTCCGCAATGGTCGGAACAACATCTGCCATCGGAGATACGTCAATGCCCATACGCGCGAAACTCCCATCTGGGCTACACATATCATTCT
This sequence comes from uncultured Chloroflexia bacterium, assembly GCA_963807065.1. Classification (GTDB taxonomy): domain Bacteria; phylum Chloroflexota; class Anaerolineae; order Anaerolineales; family E44-bin32; genus CAWAND01. The sequence goes on along the minus strand of CAWDZQ010000003.1, from coordinate 1,594,386 downwards.
GGACGTCAACTACCACCAGGGCGGAGTGGACGGGAGCGATCTTCTGGCCAAGAGTCCTAAGAAGGTTCCGCAAACATCATCCTCCGATCGTTCGAATTTGCCGCTATCAGTCACGCGAGTAACTGCAGGATTTTAAGAACAACAATCGTGACGACCACCGCTCCAGCCAGAAGAAGAAGCAACCGATCCCAGCTGGAAAGTTGTTGTTCGTACAAGAAGGCAACTGAATTTGTGCGGCCAAAGCCTTTGAGTTCCAAAGCAATCGACATGTTTCCGGCTTCTCGTAGAGCAAGGACCACCAGAGGGATCATGATTGGTATCAAATTCTTGAACTTCTGCCAGATCCCTCCCTTCTCAATCAAGAAGCCCCTCGACGCTTGCGCATCCTCGATCGCACCTGTCAGGGTAACCATCCTCGGGAATTGGTCTAGAGCCATGGGCAGAAGATATGCGTACTTGTAGGGTAGTCCAAGTTTGTACAGCGCTAAACTCAACGAATATGGAGATGTGGTCATGAAGAACATCATAAAAGCGAGTGACACCACAACAAATCTGGATGCAATGACCAGTCCATAAATCAGCCCTTCGAAGGTCAGAATTGCGTTCCATTTGAGAAGCGGAAAACTCAAAATCACGTGACCCTCTGGTTTCAGGAACCCTTGCAGCAAGACAACTATGATCAACATTCCTGCCAGGAATTTGAGCGCGATGAACATTTCTCTTGAGTTGAAGTCGCCTCTGCGTCCGCCTACAATTGCCATTCCCACAACCAAAAGGAGGATTGTGAATTGGAGCGCCGGCACAACGAATGCAAACACCAGAACCAAAAGGACTGTCAGCCAAGCCAGCTTGGTGCGAGGATCAATCTGTGACGAACCAGTCCGAACGGAAAGTGTGACAGTCGACATCCGTTGGGTTATCTCCTCAGCCCACTAGCCATATGTGTTCTTGATCCACCCCTGTTCGAAATCCGTACTACTCGGGGCTTCGAAAGAAAGGTCCGTACTTTGAACGGGCATGGGCTGACCTGCACGTCAGCCCATGCCCGTTCGGACTGTTGACCACGGCCATGATCTGGATTGGCCACTAGACCCCCAAATTCGCAGCCTCGATCGCCTTGACGAGCCCGATAGCAAACGGGATTCCCAACCATGTCAGTGGGATGTAAGGTAGTGAAGCAACCACGCCTGCGCCGGGGGGAAGACTGAGCAGCAGGACATACAATAGCGCATAATCTGGGATAACGATAAACACGGAGTAAAACGCGCCCAAGAGCACAGTTCTCTTCACGAGGTCTTCCCGAACACGGAACTTGAAAGCAAGCCAGCCAACTAACAGGCCAATCCAGATGCTGTCAAATATGAAGTACCAGGCGCCCGGGCTGGCGGATGTAAATGCACCAATGGCGGCAGTCATGACAGGAAGAATGAAGCCGATGGGTCCAAAGAGTATTGATGCCGCTAAAGATGTCGCGACAATAGTAACCTGGCCCACGTAAAATCCGGTTCCACCAGTTAGAAGAACATCCAGCCGAAACGCAACTTGCTGAATTGCGCTTGCCGCAACGCTAAGCATCAAGAGCATCACCAGGGATCGTGTATCTGTCATCCACATTCTTTGCGGACGTTGAGCCATGGTTCCTTCAGTAGCCTGTGCCATCGTTCTCTCTCCTGTTCTCGAATCCGACACGGAGATCGCGCCTCGCCTCCTAGCTGATCCTGATCTAATCTCCTCCTCCCTTGTCAGCAGTTCCTATATCGTATATGCTATAGGGCATATTCTACAGGGACCACAAGCTTCAGTCAAGCACGTCAGCCGTCGGAGTCGGAAGGTCCATTAACTGGCTTAAGTGCTGGTTGGCCGCTGACATAGGTGTTTGGAGTGCCTTGCGGTTGATGAGAACGGACCCACCGGGTGCTTGAGATACGATAAATTTGCCGAGGGAGAGATTTGGCCGACGTAAGAGCAATAGAATCGGACGTGTTGATAATCGGTGCGGGGCTGGCGGGCCTTCGTTCGGCAGTTGAGCTCCAGCCTGCAGATTGTCGAGTCGTTGTCGCAACCAAGGGAATATCCGCAGCGCGCTGGCTCTTCTGCCATCACCTCGGCAGGTTTCACGGTAGCCATTGGTCATGCCGATCCCGGCGATAACCCCGACCTCCACTTCCGCGACACAATGACCGGTGGAGGCGAGATCAATGACCGCAGGCTTGTGCGTATATTCTGTGACGAAGCTGTTGATAGGTTCTGGGAGCTTACCCGGTGGGGTGTGCAGTTTGAACGCGAACAGGACGGATCCAAGTATGTCCAGTACCCAAGTGGAGATCACTCGAAACCCAGAGTCACGGTCTGTGTCACTCACAAGGGCACAGGAATCACTCTTCCCCTCAAGGATCTTGCTGCTGGCGCAACTTACCTTGATCGCGTGATGATCCTGGATCTGATGCGAGACAGCCATGGTATCAGTGGAGCGATCGCGCTGGACACGCAAACCCATGAGCTGATTTGCATCTCGTCAAGAGAAACGATCTTGGCCACGGGAGGCGTCGGCCAGCTGTACCCTGTCACCAGTAACCCCAATGATGTGACCGGCGATAGTCTTGCATTGGCATTCCGAGCAGGTGCTATGCTGCGGGACCTTGAGTTCGTCCAATTCTACCCTTGGCGCTTGATCAATCATGTTCGCAGTCGCATGCCAATCCAACCGTCTTCCTTCGCCACTGGCGCAATGCTGAAGAATGCTGATGGCAATAGGTTCATGTTGGGCATCGACCCTGATCGCGGGGAGGCAACAACCCGGGATATTGCCGCTCGGGGGATCTACACAGAGATTGTGGAAGGCCGAGGTATTGAAGGTGGGGTCTTGCTTGACCTTTCTGAGGTCCCTCTTGAGAGATTTGCGCAATTGAACCCGCGGGTGGCTGATTACTTCGACAAGAGGGGTCAAGACCTGTCCAAGTTGCGGCTCATTCTCGCGCCGGAAGCTCATTACCATATGGGTGGTGTACAGATCGACGAGTGGGGGCATTCCTCGGTGGGTAGCCTCTACGCCGTCGGAGAAGCGGCGGCCGGTGTCGATGGCGGAAACCGCCTAAATTCGAACACGATCCCCGCGGGTCAAGTATTCGGAAGACGTGCCGGCCAGCACGCAGGGATGAGCTCCAAATCGCGAGGGGACCCTGGACTTGATACTAAGCTCGTGCAACTCTGGCAGACCAGACTTGGAAGGTTTCAAACAGATCAAATGCGTACGGAAGATGCCTCATCGCTAAAGGACGACATTCGGGAGGTCATGCTGAAGCATGGGGGAATCATAAGATCTGGACAATCTCTAGATCGAGGTATTCAGAAGATGAGGGAGATCCGTTTGCGTATTTCGCAGGGGCAACCCTCAAATGCCCACGCCTTGCCTGAATATTTGGAAGCGGAAAACATGGCTCTAGCGGGAGAGCTCATTCTGACAGCAGCGCACTTTCGAAGTGAGAGTAGATCGGCACACTACCGGACGGATTGTCCTGAACACGATGATTCCAACTGGCAGACAAGTGTGGAAGTTCAAATGGATGAGGGCGGTGAGATTGAAGTTAAGAGATATCCAGCGCGGGATGAAATCTCCTTCAACATTCGAGAAGAAGATTTCGGCAGCTCCGGGAGAGTAGGGACAAAATGGACCTTGGCCTCAAAGGGCGAGTTGCAGTCGTTTTGGCCTCAAGTCAGGGGCTCGGCAAGGCATGTCCGCGTTCATTGGCTCGCGAGGGGGCCGATGTTGTCATCTCGCACACGTCGGAACGAGCCGCTTGAGAATACCCAAAAGGAGATTGAACAAGAAGCTGGAAGGCGCGTCTTGGCGATACAAACCGATATCACGTTGCCCGATCAGTTGACCAGCCTCATTCGGAGGGCCAAAGAGGCGTACGGACGCATCGACATTTTGGTAACAAACTCGGGGCCTCCGCGTGGCGGCAAGTTTGGTGAGTTGTCGGAAGATGATTGGGACCAGGCAATTAGCGGCGTCACCATTACCGCAGTGAATGCATGCCGACAAGTGCTTCCAATTATGCAAGATCAGAGATGGGGCAGGATCATCCACATAACCTCTACATCAGTCAAACAGCCCTTGGGAGATCTGATGCTTTCGAGCGCAGCTCGATTGCCGTTGCTGGGGCTGTCCAAAATCATAGCCAATCAATATGCGCAGCAGAACATCCTAAGCCACGTAGTGTGTCCTGGCCCATTCTTGACTGAGGCCGAAGTCCAATTTTTCGAGCGAAGAGCACAAGCAGGGGGGTTGTCGTCGGAGGAAGCCCAACAGGAGTGGATTCGAGACATTCCGCAGGGCAGAATTGGTGCCCCAGAGGAGTTCGGTGATGTTGTGGCCTTCCTGGCGTCGGAGCGGGCCTCGTACATGACGGGCACAGTCATACAGGTGGATGGCGGTCGTGTCCAGAGCATCGCGTAGACAGGGTTAAGAGATGAGCGTGAAATCATAATTCCTCGTCCAAGCAACTGCGAGAAAGCATAGCTGATTATGTCTTCCCTTCTCACTCTGCCCTGATCGTGGTTGATGTGCAGAACGACTTTGCCCACGAGGGAGGCAAAGCTGCAGCGCTTGGCGCTGACGTTATCGAATCCAAAAGGGCTGTTGAAAGCATCAACCGCTTGATCAATGGCGCTCGGAACGCGGATGTGCCTGTCTTTTATCTACGAACAGAACACTCCACCCAGACAGATAAGCCTAACTACATTGCGAGGTACGAGAAGCGCGGCTTGAATGTCGATGACCTGCTTTGCGCACCCGGATCGTGGGGTGCGCAATTCTACGAAGGGCTGCTGTTACCCACCAGCGCCGACCACACGATAACGAAGTACGGATACGATGGTTTCCAGGACACTGAGCTCCAATCCTTGCTCGAAGAAAGCGGAGTAAGCTCGCTCATCCTAACTGGTTTGGTAACGAATCTTTGTGTTCAGACTACCGCCGAACACGGATTTGGCCTTGGCTATTCGATTGTCATTGCAAGTGACGCGACGGCTGGCGACGACCAAGCTTCTCATGAGGCAGCCCTGCGGAATCTTGGGGCCTACTTCGGGCTGGTTGTTCGAGCACGAGAAGTCTTGGCGGAGTGGTCCACGACACAAGGGCCGGTGAGTAACCACGAAGGATTGTCGTCATGATGTTGAGATCAACTTCTCCAAGTGAACGCTTCTTTTCAGCAGAAGAATACGAACGTCGACTGACCGAAGTTAGGCAAAGGATGGCCGAGACTGATGTGGACATCCTTTTCTCGTTTCACCCAGAAAATGTGAACTATTTGTCGGGGTATCAATCCATTGGCTATTCATCTTTCCTCTGCCTCGTTGTGCCGAGCACGGGGGACCTGTGGCTACTCGTCAGGGAGATGGAGAAGGGGTGCGCAAGGTATTACTCATGGGTCGAGGATGTTGAAACCTACGCCGATCACGAAGATCCGGTAGAGGTGCTAGTCAAAGCCGCGTCGGATCGAGGTTGGACTAGCCATCGGATGGGGTTGGAGCTAGATGCGCCGTATGTCGGGGCGAAGCGGGTGCTTGAACTCGAGAATTCATTCAACGGTGCGGATATCGTTGATGCCTCTGGGACTGTTGAGCACGTGCGACGCCTCAAATCCAGCGAGGAGATAACTTACATCCGCAAGGCATGTAGGACTACAGAAGCAGGAATGTTTGCTGGAATAGAGGCGATCCAAAGTGGAGTGACTGAGAATGACATTGCCTCGGCAATGTTTCGCGGAGCTGTTTCTGCAGGAAGCACTTATATGTCTTCACAGCCCATAGTAACTTCCGGGCCGCGATCTGGGGTTGCTCACACGACCTTTGACAACCGCACGATAGCCTCGGGTGATGCCGTCTTGCTTGAAATTGGGGGCTGCGTTAATCGATACAGCGGCGGTCTCATGCGAACAGTCGTAGTGGGCGAGGTACCAGCAGAGGTTGAAACCATGTTCGAGGCCTGTCTTGCCGGCCTCGAGGCAGCCATTGATGCCATTACTCCCGGCGTGGAGGCAGGTCAGGTGGACGCGGCCTGCACCGCTGTCATGAAGCAAGCCGGTTACGGTAATGAGTTTCGAAAGCGGACAGGTTACTCGGTCGGGATCAGCTTTCCTCCCGACTGGGGGGAAGGGCACATATTGAGCCTGCGACATCTGGATCCCACACCCTTGGAGCCCGGAATGGTCTTTCACATTCCGCCGGCCCTGAGGAGATTTGCCGAATGGGGTGTGGGTGTCAGTGAGACCGTATTGGTGACAGATGATGGCTGTGAAGTCTTGACACATGTTCCCCGAAAGCTCTTCAGAGTTAAGGGCTAGCAGACCGTGACTTTCCTGACGGATTTTGAGCGGGATGCGCTGGCACAGATCGATTCGGTAAGGGTTGTCCCCTTACTTCAGGAGATCATGAGGATCCCCAGTGTGGGGAAAGAGGATGGAGAAGGCCGAATCGCGGCATATGTTGCCGACTATCTTTCTGGCTTCCAAATCGATGTCGCCTTAGAGGAAGTCCGTCCGGGAAGGCCTAATGTGGTTGGGAAGGTAGGTTCCGGTGGCGGCCCAGTCCTATTGTTCAATTCCCACATGGACACGGTGCCACCAGGGGAAGGTTGGCAACACGATCCTTATGGCGCGGAATTGCAAGGGGGCCGCATCTATGGTCGAGGAGCCGTCGATGACAAAGGGCCGCTGGCGGCCATGCTTGTGGCATCCTCAGTCTTTGCGGAATTGGCTGGCAAGTGTTTTGGTCAGTTGGCTGTATGCGCCGTCATAGACGAAGAGAATGCAAGCCTGGGATCGAAGGACCTAATGCAGCATCTTCGGGGAGACTTCGGTCTCGTCGGAGAACCGACGGACGGCAACATTGTCATAGCCCACAATGGGAGCCTCAGGCCGGTCATGAAGGTGACAGGTCGGGTCGCGCACACGAGCCGACCCGAAGATGGGATCAACGCAATATCCAAAATGGCGAAGGTGGTTGAGGCAATCGACGATTTGCACGTCTCCCTTCGCAAGCGAACCCATCCTTTGACGGGTTCTGCCTCGGCTTGCGTGTCGATGATTGAAGGCGGTACTCAGCCCAATCTGATTCCAGATTCATGTACCGCTCTACTGGACAGACGAATGACGCCTGGCGAAGATGAGGCGGAGGCACTGGGTGAACTCGAGACCTTGTTTGATAGCTTGCGAGTATCTGACCGGGACCTTGATGTCCGAATAGAGCAACTTCAGGCAACGACTGGTGGTCCATCAGAGGTTGATGCAGAGTCCGAAATTGTCAAGAGGGTTTCTGAGGCGGCATCTGGCGTGCTGGGGGCAACCCCCGCCCTCAAAGGATTGGGAGGCGCCTGTGATATGGTCCATCTCGTAAATGCCGGTGTGCAGACGGTGGTATTCGGCCCAGGTAACCCAACCTTAGCGCATCAGGTCGATGAGTTCATCGAAGTGGATGAACTCGTAAAGTGCTCCCAAGTCTACCTGCTGGTAGCGCTGCGTCTATTGGGCCGAGCGAAAGAGGTATCTTCCTAATGAGCGGCGTGTCTGGGAATGACTCACCCATCGGGGTCTTCAACTCCGGGCCAGGCGGCCTGGCGGTCCTGAGGGAGATTCGGAGACTGATGCCAGCCGAGGATCTTATCTACGTCGCAGACACGGCCCGACAACCGTATGGCACAAGACTTCCGGAAGAAGTGAGTCAGATCTCGATTGAGCTGGCAGGTTACCTAGTATCTTTGGGTGTGAAGGTCGTCGTGATTGCCTGCAACACCGCCAGCATCGCCGGAGGTGCAACCGTCGAGAAGGCATTCCCCAACGTACCTGTAATCGGAATGATCGATCCTGCCGTCAAGAGAGCTGTTCACTTTTCTGGCGGAAGACGCATCGCAGTTTGGGGAACGGAACTAACCGTAGACAGCGGGGCATATGCTGCGAGGATCCATGAGGTGCTCCCCGAGGCATCGGTCTTGGGAGTAGCTCCGAGCGAGCTACTGCGGCTAGCTGAAAAGGGGGACATTAATGGCAAGGCTCATCTGGCATCATTAGTCTCACGTTACCTTGAGCCGGTTGATGAGTTCGATGCAGATACCTTGCTGCTTGGGTGTACTGATCTTACTTGTGTTAGGGACCTTATCGACGCGGCAGCTGCCGGACGCTTCGTGGCCTTGGATCCCGCCGAGGCGGTCGCCGACGAGGTTTCACAAGTCCTTGGTCAAACCGGCATGCGCAAGAAGACGAGTACATTATCCCCAGAGGGTAGTCTTAAGTTCCAGGTAACGGGGGATCAGATTGAAAACTTTGCACGTTTTGCGCTCGATTTCCTTGATATGAAAGACATTGATGTCGAACACCTGGATTTGAAGAACATCAAGGAAGTGGGTTGACCAATTCTGAAGCGATCCGCAAGGGGCATACGGAAACGCCCGCACCTTGCCTCAAGACAGAGAAGGGTTGAGGATGAGAGAGTTTGGGGCCGAAAGAATGGCGGGTATCGAGTTCTCAAGTATCCGGAAGGTCTTCGAACAGGTTGACAGACTAAAGGCCGAAGGCCGGGAGGTCACACCATTCCACATAGGTCGTCCTGACTTTGATACTCCAACACACATCAAGAAAGCCGCGAAGCATGCTCTCGATGCCGGGCATACTTCGTATACATCCAACTATGGTCTTATCGAACTGCGCCGGGCCATTTCGGAGAAGCTTAGAAGAGACAATGGAGTAGAAGCAGACCCTGACAGGCAGATCATTGTCACCGTCGGAGCGAACGAGGCAGTATTGCTGGCCATGCTGGGACTTCTTGATCCTGGGGACGAAGTCTTGATACCCGATCCAATGTGGTTGCACTACCCCTATTGTGCTCGCCTAGCTGGCGCTAGCGTAGTCAGTGTTCCTCTGAGTGACTCAAACGACTTTCAACTTGATCCAGACGATGTCAGGTCTCGAATTACGCCTCGGACACGAATGCTTGTCTTAAACTCCCCCCATAATCCGACGGGGGCAGTCTTGAGTCGCCAATTGATCGAGGATATTGTTGCCTTGGCTGCGCAACATGACCTGCTGATCCTGTCCGATGAGATCTATGAAAAGAATTCTCTATGACGGCGCAGATCATATCAGCCCCGCATCGCTTCCCGAGGGCCAAGAACGCACACTGACCATAGGGGGTTTCTCGAAATCCTACGCAATGACCGGCTGGCAACTCGGATACGTTGCGGCCTCCCCTCGGCTGATCGACATACTCATCCGTGTTCACCAATACACTACGGTCTGCGCAACTTCCTTCGCCCAATATGGTGCCCTCGCCGCTTTGGTTGGTCCTCAAGATTGCGTAGCGGAAATGGTTTCAGAATATCGTGAGAGGCGTAAGGTATTGATTGATGCGTTTGCGGAAATTGACGCCTACGCATTGGTGCCACCACGTGGCACGTTCTACGCATTTCCTCGCGTGTCTGCATTAGGCTCGAGCTCAGCTGCTGTCTCGGAAGCCTTGTTGCAATACGCCAATGTTGCTGTGGTACCGGGTGTTGCATTTGGCGAGTGCGGAGAGGGACACGTTCGCATATCGTATGCGTGTTCTATTGGAGAAGTGGCCAATGGCCTGAGCTCCATTCGCCAGTATTGGATGAAGGTGGCTGGCCCAACCCCGCCCGGCTGACAACGAAGAACCTTGACCATCAGCTCAACCCGGAGGTAATCTTGACAGAGACAGATCTTAGCATCCTCCTCGAATCTGGGACCTCAGCCATCTCTGATGTATTCGACGTCCTGCAGCTTTCTCCACCCGTTTTGGACAACTCTCTTAATCCGATTTCAGACAAAGGAAGAAGCTTCGCAGGGCCTGCGTATACGGTATCCGGCGAGATGTCCGCTTGGCAGGGACACGGCGACTCCTCCAAACTTCTTGCGATTGATGAGATGACATCCGGTGTTGTGGCCGTCTGGGCGGGTACCGACATCCGCGGGGTCTGTTGTTTCGGAGACCTGCTTGCCGGGGCGATGAAAGCGAGAGGCTGCCTGGGGGTTGTAGTCGATGGTGGAGTCAGGGACGTGGGCACCTTGAGGAATTTGGGCCTTCCAATTCTTGCACGATACGTCTCTCCAGCACAGGCCATCGGTCGCTGGCGGGTGACGTCCCATCAGGAGCCCGTGTTCGTCCGCGGCGCGGTCGAGGAATGGGTCAACGTCGTCCCGGGGGATACGATCGTGGCGGATGAAGATGGCGCGATAGTTGTCCCGGGATCCATCCAGCGGGAGGTCGTGGATCGTCTCAGAGACTGGACCTCTGCGGAGATTGGTGCGCGGAAGGATATTCTGGCGGGCATGCCCTTGTTGAAGGCACTTGAGAAGTACGGGCATCTGTGAAAGCAATGATCAGATAAGGAGGGTTACTTGGACCTAGGGATACAAGGACGTGTGGCACTAGTCGCCGCTTCAGGCAGAGGTCTGGGTCTCGCAACGGCAATTCGCCTCGGTATGGAAGGAGCGGTGATTGCGGTCTGCGACCTGGATGAAACGAATTCTCCCTCAGGCCGAAGCAGCCATAGCAAACGCGGGCGCGCCGAAGGTAAGGGGATACCGCGTTGACCTTACCAACCCCGAGGAGATTAGAAATGTTGTTTCTCAGGCGAGAGAGGACCTAGGTCGAATCTCTATCTTGGTCACCAACTCAGGGGGGCCTCCAGCTGGGGGCTTTGAAGAAGCTTCGGATGAGAAATGGCAAAGGGGGTATGAGCTGACGTTTCTTAGTTCTGTTCGGCTGATACGAGAAGTGCTGCCAGGCATGAAAGAACAGAAATGGGGACGGATCGTGAATTTCACGTCCAGATCTTTGAAAGAGCCCATCGCCGGGCTCATGATCTCCAATGCAATGCGGTTGGCTGTCGGTGGCATGGCCAAAACACTGGCCGCAGAAGTCGCTCCATACGGCATAACTGTCAACAACATTTGCCCGGGCCCCACGATGACCGATCGGGCAATTGAACTCGCAGGAAAACGCGGGCCGAAGCAAAATCGATTAGCGTCGAGGAAGAACTCAAGGCAACTGCCAGAACGATACCTGCTGGGAGGCTCGCGGAGCCCGAGGAACCTGCGGCAGCAGCCGCATTTCTCGCCTCAGAGTTGGCGGCGTATATCACAGGAGTTTCTCTTTTGGTTGACGGAGGTGCCGTGCGCGCACTCTGAGTATCGAGCTCAGAGTACCCCCAAGATCAGCCCCTTCCAAACCTCAGCCGGATCGTTGGCATGAACTCAGGATGCTTCTTGTCAAGGCAAGTAGGGAATACTTGACAGACGATCCAGGACCATATAGGCAGGAGTTAGGGCCTTAATCAGGGCCCTCCTTCTCGTCAAATTTCGCACATCATTGTGACCCAAACTGACGTGCCCCCACTTCTTGATCCACTTTCTAAGTTAGACTCACCTGTTGCAGCGGTTGTCCAATGGTGATCCATGCTGCCGGCGCGGGCGGCTTGTAGCTCAGCGAACTGTGCGGCCTGATGTGATTGCACCGTCCCGGCACGGGGTATTCCCACCTCCACATCTCAACCAATTGCCTGGCTTCTTTCACGGTGTAGAAGATCTCCCGATCGAGCAGCTCGTCCCGCATTTTCCCGTTGAACGATTTAACGAAGCCGTTCTCCCAGGGGCTCCCGGGTTCGATGAACAAGGTCCTCACGCCAAGATGGGTCAGCCACTCCCGGATCCTCCTGGCTGTGAACTCAGGCCCGTTATCCGAGCGGAGGTGCACAGGGACGCCTCGCTGACAGAACAGATCGGTAAGGCAATCCTGGACATCCCCATGCCTGATGTTCCGAGCCACGATCGACGCCAGGCATTCCCGGGAGTACTCATCGATGATGTTCAGGATCCGGAATACCCGGCCGTTGTGTGTTCGCTCCTGGACGAAATCGTAGCTCCACACATGGTTCGGGTACAGCGGACGAAGTCGCACACATGAGCCATCGTTCAACCAGAGCCTGGAGCGTTTAGGTTGCCTGGCAGGCACCTTTAAGCCCTCTTTCCGCCAAATCCGTTCAACACGCTTGTGGTTCACCCTCCACCCCTGGTTTCTGAGCAGCGCCGTGATCCTGCGATATCCATAGCGGCCATACCGGCTTGCCAGCTCAACAATGTGCTCGGTGAGCACAGCCTCGTCTCCAGCTTCCTGCCCTACACTGCGCTGTGTCGATCGAGGCTGGCCCAGCACCCTGCACGCCCGGCGCTCGGAGACACCCAGGGTCTGCTGAACGTGCTCAACAGCCCTGCGCCTCCTGGCCGGGCTGGTCAATTTCCCGAGACGGCTTCCTTCAGGATGGCATTGTCCAGCGAGAGATCGGCGACCAGCCTCTTCAACCTGACATTCTCCCGCTCGAGTTCCTTGAGCCTGCGGACTTGCGAAGTCCGCATCCCACCGTACTCTTTGCGCCAGCCGAAGGTCCTGCGGTTTGGGCAGGGCGGTAGTAGGTCTGATCGCTCACGCCCAGGGACTTGCAGGCTTGCCCCACCGTTTGGCCCTGGCTGAGCAGAACCTCGGCTTCACGGAGTTTGCTGATGATCTGTTCTGGGGTGTATCTTCTTCGTGGCATTTGACCCTTCTCCCTTATCTGATCCTAACTCTACAACTGGATCAGTTTTTGGGGGGCAGGCCAGGACGAAGAGAAGCGCCCTCACGGGCGCCTTTTGCGTCCATCGGGCATCGGTTCAAGAATTTGACCCATGGCCCGGGGTTATGGGTCCGTCTCTCGAACGCTGACTTTCGTCCTGCGAGACGAAGCACAGACAGTCAGGCTTCCGATACCTCTGATTTCACCTGACTCAACAACTTTGGAATGGAGACCACCATGAGGTCTGGCCGCGATCCCCGTTTCGAAAAGGTTATCGCCGCAACCATTTCCATTTCTCGGGCGACCACACGCCGGTTGTCTCTGCTTGGAGGACAGGCTCGATGAACAGCCTGGCAGCCTGAAAGGCTTTCTTGAGATCGCTCCACGGCAACTCGAGCTCTCTACGGAGTCTAGGGAACGTCTTTGCCCATTCGGAGGGCGGATCAGCCAATCCCCTTGGAAGTTCATGGGTCGCTCGCGCCTCGAAGGTCAAGTGAAATGCTCGCATAAGTTCTTCACAGTCGACCTCTGAAGTCTGCGCAATGAGCAGGATATCTACAAGATCCCTGACGCGGGTGCTGTTGAATGCGCCATATCTGCGAGAGTAGGCATGGACCTTCTCGGCCAGGTGTTGGGCCACAGGATAAGTGGGAAAGGTTGTTGGTTGAATTTCTGCAAACTCAAGAAGAGGAGGACCGGTGAGTAGTTCCGGTGCGGAAACAATCGGATCGCCTGCGCCAAAGTCGACATGAAACCGTTCAAAGGTCCTTCCTTCGAGCAATGAATGCACAGGGTACCGCGAGCCACCTGGCTGATCGCCGATCTTGGCGCGGATCGCGCGCCCGGTCTCAAAAGTGAACCAGTCATTCAAGTCTCTGGAGGTAGCATCGCTGAGCAACCTATGAGCCTCGCCTGTCGTGTGTTGCATCACGAGATCGATATCCTTGGTCGCTCGTGCCCTAGCTCCAATTCGGAGCTGGAGCGCATAACCGCCCTTTAGCACCCAGATCTCAGGATCGCCAACCACAAGCCGAGCGAAGAAATCGATCGAAAGCCACAAGTTTACGAAGCCGTGTGAGCGGCTCCCCGGAACCCACACTCTGGTTTCGGAGGCGGTCCTCCAACGCTCTACGAAATGCACCTCCGTCCCTGTACTTCATTTCTCACTCATACTCAGCGTCTTAATGATCAGTTGGCGGGTTCTGCCGCCAAATTTGTCGGCAGCTTCTCGAAACGACTTTGAACTAGCGAGGCCGCGTTCAAGGGCCTCTTCGATAGCATGTCGAACGTGTTCTTCTGCAAGACCCGACCGCGCCACATCAGCAATTGTCCTCGTGACCGTTGTGACTGGAAGTCCATCCCTTGAGGTGATTTCCGCCGGCGAGATCTGGCTGGTATGAAGCCGAATTCGCTTCTTCCTCCGGGAAGCCGTTCTTGGTACCGTGACGTGGACTTCCGCGGGGATGACGTCCGTGAGATCGTAGAGTGCCAGAGCGCTTTCGTGTGAAATGGCCAAATCATGACCTGTACGAAGCCATGCAACCATAAGATCTTCAAAGCGTGACACGGGGAAGCGTGTGAGTCGGTATATTCCCCTTCTTATACGCGAGAAAAGGCCATTCTTCGAGTAGTACGAGAGACGCTCATCGCTGAACCCTGCCTGATGAGCCTGCTGCGTGGTGAAGTATCCACCCTGGCTCTCAGCTATTCGATAGAGTTGATCGTGATCTGGTCTTGACACAATGTGTGCATAACCTTCGGAAAATGCTAAGGATACGCACACATTATATCACACGGGACTGACCACAGGCTGCCAACTTGGGACCGACAACTCACTGATGCCGGATGTTTGTCCTTTGTAACTGCCACTCGTACAGTTCTACCTATGTGGTCGCCTTGTCCGACCCAGAAATCTCAGTAGAATGGAGAAAGTGTCAACTTTGATCCGCCGCTGAGGCTCCACACAAGCGAAGGTGTCCAGGCCACCCTTAGAACGACGGCCTGACGATCTAGGGCCTACCCTTCAGGAGTACAACTCATAACCTGAAGGTCCTGGGTTCGAATCCCAGCCACGCTACTGAACAAGAAAGCGCCCATTTGGGCGCTTTCTTGTATACTAAGGCCCTGAGGATAGGATACGGACCTCAGCTCCGGTGGTTATGCGCCCGTGTCTCAGGACTCGGTTCTACGGCCAGCCGAACCCCCCTCCTGGTAACCGTCGCCAGACGGAGCCTGGGCAAGGGTCTTGTAGTCCCTAGCCGCCGCTTCCCAGAGCCTCGCATCTTGAGTTGCCCATATGAATAAGATGTCTCCACCAGCAGAGCTGGAGAGAATCCAACTAACCTCTGGGATCAACGGCCTAGACCATGAGAGAGCGAAGGCTCTCTTCTGGGTAAGTGTGCTGCCCGGGCTTGCCGGGGTTTGGGCGAGTGAGCTGGATGGGGCGCGGAGCTGGGCGCCGTCCACAGATCTTGGATCTAGTTGGCTTGGGGCGCACAAGCGGACAACTCGGCAACGAGTTGGAAAAAGACACGCGAAGGGCGTGCGGGATTGCGGAGCATTCGCAGATGGCCAACCAAGCGGCGATCACCGGTATCCAAGCCAAGGCATCCGCAGATGAGCCCGCAAGCGCGGCCATGTCCACGCTAAGGCGGCTAGTAACACATCATGCCGGGCTCTTCTATGGCTCGGCGCAAGTCGGAGAGGAAACGTGCCGCTGTAGCGCCATCAAGCACTCGGTGATCGACTGACAGGGTAAGGGTCATCATCGTTCGGACCACGACGGCATCCCCGGTATCGACCGCCGGGACGACGCGGCGGGTCATCTTCCCCACGGCTAGGATGGCACTTTCCGGAGGGTTGATGATGGCGGTGAAACGGTCGATTCCAAACATGCCAAGGTTGGACACGGTGAAGGTGCCGCCTGTGAGGTCTTGCTGACCCAGTCGACCTTGCTGGGCGCCTGCCGTCAGTGTCTCTAACTCAGTCGCAATCTGCTTTACGCCTTTGGCTTGGGCGTCGTGGATTACCGGCACAACGAGTCCATCGGGCAAAGCGACCGCTACTCCGATATTGATCTCTCGGCTCAACCAGATCGTGTTCCCGTCCAATCTGGCGTTGAGCCATAGGGTGCCAATTCAAACTCCAGGCCACAGCTCGAATCACAACAGCAGTGGCCGAGATGCCAATGTCTGACATCTGGTTTAGTTCTTTTCGCAGTACCTCCATCCGAGTGACGTCAACGTCGATCTCCAAAGTGAAATGAGGTGCTGTACGGGCGCTGTACGCCATGCGTTCAGCGATAGTGGCTCGCATGCCCTCGAGCTCAATTCTCTCCGTCTGGCTGACACCCTTCGGCGCTCCGGAGGCTGCCATGACGTCAATGGCCTGGATCCTTCCCTCGGGGCCGCTGCCGGATAGCTCGAGCAGCGTAACCTCGTTCTCCTTGCTCAGGCGGCGGGCGGCAGGGGTGGCATTGACCCGGCCACCGACGTCGGGATCAGAGAATTCGATATCCTTGCGCGTGACCCGCCCTTGAAGGCCGGTACCTGCCACAACGTTGAGGTTGATTCCGCGCGCCTCGGCTAGGCGCGCAGCCACCGGAGTGGCTCGCTGTCTGACGTCTTCAAGCGGTGCGCTGTTCGCCGTTTGCCGGTCTCCCCGTGGTTCCTTTGGCCTGACGGTCGGTTCGCCGACCGATGGTACAGCCTCGCCAGGCTGAATTACGAAGGCCAATACTGAAGTGGTAGCCATCGTGTCGCCCTCCTGGGCCCGGCACGCCTGCCAGGATCCCCGAGTTCGGGTGCACTCGACCTCCATGTTGATCTTGTCGGTCGTCACTTCGGCGATCGGCTCACCCTTCTCGACCTGGTCGCCTTCGTGCTTGAGCCAGCGCGACGATGTGCAATTCCTCCTGCGTGAATCCGAACTTGGGCAGGATGATCTCTGTGGCCATCGGCCGGCCTCCTAATATTCGCCGCCGGACGATCCGCGGGCTTCCCGAACGATGTTGTCCACCTGCGGCACGGTGTTCGCTTCGAGGTGCCGGTTGTACGGGATGGGAATGTCGAGGCCCGCCCAACCGTGCGGATCGGCGCGTCGAGGTAGTCGAACGCCTGGCTGGCGGCGATGCGGGCGACGACCTCGCCGCCAAAGCCGCCAGTGCACCGCCTCGTGCACCACCATCGCCCTTCCGGTCTTGATCACCGATTCGACGATCGGCTCGTCGTCCAGCGGCTTCAGCGTGCGCGGGTCCACCACTTCCAGCTCGATGCCCTCCTCGGCTAGTTGCTCCGCCGCCTCGAGCGAGCGCTGCACCATCAGCGAGGTGGCGATCACGGTACAGGTCGTGGCCCTCGACGGACGATGTTCGTCTGGCTGAGCGGGACTGATAGCGGCCTTCGGGGACGTGGGCCTTGGTCTTGTAGAGCAGCTTGTGCTCGATGAAGATCACCGGGTTGTCGTCGTCGATGGCAGCCAGCAGCAGTCCCTTGGCGTCATAGGCGTTGGTGGGCATGACCACCTTCAGGCCCGGCACATGCACGAACCAGTTCTCAAGGCTCTCGGAGTGTTGGGCGGCGGCGCCGGTTCCCGCCCCGCCCGGCATCCGCAGGACGAAAGGCACGGTGGCCTTGCCGCCGAACATGAAGCGCACCTTGGCCGCCTGCAGGACCAGCTGCTCCATCGAGAGCGTGACGAAGTCCATGAACTGGATCTCGCCGATGGGCCGCATGCCGGTGAGCGCCGCGCCGATGCACGCCCCGGCGATGGCCGCCTCGGAGATGGGCGTGTCGCGGATGCGCTCCGTCCCGAACTGTCTACCAAGCCCGGATGCTGACGCCGAACGCGCCGCCGTACACGCCGATGTCCTCGCCGATGAGGAATACGCGCTCGTCCTTCCGATGCGACATGGCTCAGCAGCGCCTCACGCAGGGCTTCGCGAATAGGTCAGCTTCGCGACGTGTCTCAGGCATATACACCCCTCCATGATTGTCGCCGACGTCGGGCTCGGGGCTGTTCTCGGCGAGACTCGACCGCCGCTTCGATCGCGGCTTGCGGCCTGCTGCTCCAGATCTGCTCGTTCTCGTCCTCGGTCAGCATCCCGGCCTCGATCAGCCGCTTGGCAAAGCGGGGGATGGGGTCCTTGGCCTGCCATTCCTTGACTTCTTCACGGGTGCGGTAAGCTGGCGGTCGCTCTTGGAGTGGCCCTTCCAGCGGTAGGTGACGGACTTCGACTCAGCGTCGGGCCTTCCCCGGCGCGGGCGCGCTCCGCCGCGGCCTCTCGACCGCATCCTACACGGCCAGCGTGTCGTTGCCGTCGACCGTGACGCCCGCGATGCCGTAGCGCAGGCCCGCTGGCTGATGTGCTCGATGTTGAAGGCCCGCTCGATGGACATCGACATGGCGTACTGGTTGTTCTCGCAGAAGAAGACGACCGGCAGGTGCCAGATCGCTGCCATGTTGAGCGACTCGTGGAACGCGCCCTCGTTGGCGGCGCCGTCGCCGAACAGCACTAGGCAGACCTGGTCCGTCCCGCGCAGCTGGATGCTCAGGCCGACGCCTGCCGCAATCGGCAAGCCCCCGGCAACGATGCCGTTGGCGCCGAGGTTGTTGCTTTCCACGTCGGCGATGTGCATCGAGCCGCCTCGGCCCCGACAGTAGCCCGTCTCCTTGCCCATGAACTCGGCCATCACCCGGTTGACGTCGGCGCCCCACGCGAGGATGGCCGTGGCCGCGGTGGTGGTTGAGCAGATAGTCGTGCCTTGCGCCGCATTGCCCAGGAAGCGCCCACTGCGCTAGCCTTCCTGGCCGAGCGACAGGTGCATCGTGCCGTGGACCTTGCCCAAGCCGTAGAGCGCTTCCGCCTTCTCTTCAAAAGCGCGGATGAGGAACATTGCACCCAGCATCTCACGCGCTGTTTCGGCGCCGAGTTTCTCGAGACGTTCCAATGGCAATTCCCGTACCGGGTCTGCACTTCGCTTCTTCTTGTCCGTCATGGATTTCTCCCAGTCGAGCACCTCTGAGTTATGAGTTGACGTTTTTGAGCAACGTGCCAGGTCAGTTGGCCCTTCTTCGGTCCAACAGAGTATCGGCCTGCGGGAGGCGCAATCCGAAACACCGGCAGCGTGTGTCCCGGGCAGGCACCTCAGTGCCAGCGGATCACGCAATGGATTCAGGTTGTGGCAGTGGGTGACGGATCTTCCATCCGGTCATTGCTCTCCAATCACCTGGACCCACGCATTGCGCTTCCTCTCACGTGTGCCATCAAAATCTGCAAAATAGATGTGCCCATGTTCCCCTAGAACCAACTTTCCATCGACGACTGGGATTGTTTCTGATCTTCCAAACAACGAAGACCGGAGATGTCCGTCGGTGTTCAATGTCCAGGCCGGGGTCTCGCCGATTTCATTGACCGAATACTCGACGCACTTTGGACCAGGATGGAGATACTGGCCCTCCTTTTCACATTTGGGAATCCAAGTCTGAAGTGCATCCAACAGGTCTTGGAATATGAATTTCGTTCCATTGTATGTGGTGTCCCGTAGAATCTTCCTGAATGATGATGCTGCACGTCGTGTGTTGGGAGAATACGGCGACCAGCCCATTGGACACCCCGGACTGAGCAAGGGCTCGATTGACCTGGTCGCTGATATCGTGAAACGACGGTCGAATTTCGGTTTCGAGTTCAATGACCTCATGGTAGATCGTCATTGTCTTCTCCTGGATCATTCAATGCACCGAGGGAGAGCGCAGGCATTGAATTCTAAGGTGGCAATTCTTGCGAGATGAAAGCACGAGTGATCTGTTCCGATACGACCTCCCGCGGGCCTCGTTCCCTAAGAAGTGGAATTAGTGGCCAAGCGGCAGTGACCGGCATACTTCCAGTTGGTCGCAAGCACCTCTACCTCACGTATTCGGCGTTGGCGATGAAGCCTCCGTCCACCAATAGCTCTGAACTGGAGCAGTAGCTGGCTTCATCACTCAACAAAAAGGCTATGCATGAGGCGACTTCTGAGGGATCAGCGGTGCGGCGAAGAGGAGTGCGATCCTCATAATACTTTTTGACGTCAGGGTTGTCGCTCATGCCGGCGCTCATGTCAGTGTCAATGGCACCCGGCAGCACGCAATTCACTCTGATTCCATGTTCCCCGACTACCGACGCCAGTGATTTGGTCAACATCCATATGCCGGCCTTCGTTCCGCAATAGACCACCTGGTTCCACGCTCCAACCCAGGCGGAGATGGATGAAACAGTGACAATCGCACCCCCATGGCCCTCCTTGATCATTTGCTTGCATGCTGCCTGGCAGACAACCCAAGTGCCCCGGAGGTTGATTTCCTGAATTCGGTCGTAATCCTCCAGAGTGATTTCATCCCATTCCATGAACGGATTAATGGCCGCATTGCTGACTAGGTAGTCAAAGCTTCCCCCAATTCGCGCAACCTCGTCGACCATTCTAAGAATCTGATCCGGCTTGCGCATGTCGGCTTCGACAGCGAAGCCTCGGCCACCCGCCTCTTCGATGAGGCGGAGCGTTTCGCTGGGATCACCAGTCGATCGATAGTTGACGCCGACTAGCAGGCCCTCCTTGGCAAGCCTAACGGCCGTTGACCGGCCGATACCTCGCGTGGCGCCTGTTACGAGCGCGACCTTCCCTTGAAAATCCATGACTTTCACTCCTCAACTCGGTGTTTGCATGATACGCGGCGACTGATTCGCAACTATGGATGCTTGGATGGCCGGGTGCCAACATCTACATGGTTGGTCCCACTTGTCGAACCGGATCCGACTGCTCATTGAGACCGCTTTGCTCAATGAAAACAGTTTCATAGGGCGCCAATCTCAGCACGATGCCGGTCTCGTCAACGGCAATGGTCTCATTGTTTGCCCTAAAGTCTTTCGGAGAATGGTAGTCAGCGTCCATAGAGATCTCGTTTAGCCTACGCATAGCGGCCGTGCCGCGGAATGGGGGAGTCACCATGACGTGACTGGCCCTGGGCTGAAGGTTCGACACAACTACCCACAAGCGCTCACCTTTCTTCACCGCAAGCCCCTGCACCAGCATCGGATTCTCGGAGGCGAGTGCCAACAGGTTTCCTCCATTGGCTTCGGAAAGGAATTCCAGTATCCAGTAGATTGGGAAGATCATTCCGGGACGGGATGAAAACGCCTCGGGGAGCGGGTTGCCGGTTGCAAACTCCATCAGGCCGCGCCAGCCGGTTGCCTCATAGTAAGTGGCCGAAGCGGCACCGGCCGAAAATAGCGAATTCAGGCTACCTACGGTCCAGGCGGCGCCGAACAAAGACATCTGTCGAGGATCTACATTCGCAGGAAGATTGTCCGGATCTTCTGGAAGTGCTTCTTCTGTAGCTGCCTGATTGAAGGGTGGCTTGAGGGTGACTGTGCTGATCGCCACCGGGAGCGGAAGAGAGAAGCTTTGGGCTGTCCTCACCGCGTCCGCGTTGGCCCTCAAGCGCCTCGATTAATGAGCGCTCGTCCCACTGGTGAACTTGAGGATTGATTGTGAAGAAGACCCCATCCATGCCCGAAAGCGTAGGTCGCTGTCGATTGAGTTCAGCGAAATTTCCGTTAGTTCCCCCGAAGAGAAGCGCTGGCGGTGTGACGGAACCGAGATGTCTTCGAGCGAGTGTTATCCAACAAGGCGAGGTCGTGCCCACCGGGGCTTCTGATTCTTCGAGAACGAGAATACGCGCAATGCGAGAACCCTGAAGATGCATGTTCAGTTTATGAAGTGGCTCGATCGCGGTGTCTTGGAGGAACAACCCTAGCTCGAGAGGTACTCCCAGTTGGTCGGAGGCAAGCATGGAAGTTTCCAGAGTCTTGGGCCAGGTCAATTCGTGCAAGTGCACGTCTGCACGCAGGTGCCGGAGGTTCAATTCTTGAAGAAGACCGATTGCCCGTTCGTCCAGGTCTTCTCCATACCCTCCCAGCGCCAGCCCCACGCCAGGGAACACGTGCTCAGTGGCCCTGCCAATTGTGACGGTGATTGGTTTGTTTGATGGTTTGGGTCTTATCAATCGGGAGCCGTGAGGGAAAGATGGTCTTATGACTACCCTCTGATTGAACCGCTGTCCCTTGCGTGCCTCGAGAGGGTAGCCCAAGGATAGCGGTGTGCAGTAGAGCTTATAGGATCCGTCCGTCCAGTTCCGCTGATCTTCGAGCTCAAACAAATCCCCCTCAAACTCCATTGCGAGATGAATGTCATCCGGCATATGCACGGTAAGACCAGAGCACGCCGGGACAAGAGGAACTTCTACCTCGTCCAAGATCTCCTGGGGTGCGACGGTCTTGGGGAAAACCCCGGACGCCAGCCCGCCTTCTGTTTCTGCTCGGAACTCTCTTCCGGCAAAACCCTCTACAGGAAAGAGGAGACACAAACCAATACGGCAGTACCGGAAGGTACCTTGGGCGATGCCCTCAAATGAGTATTCCAGAGTGGAGTTAGGGTGGCCTTCAACTGTCGCACTCCAGACGACATCCAATTCTCCACTCTTGTTTGTGCCAGCCATGTCCACGCGGAACCCGTTATCCAAGACCACTGTCTCGAGCTCGGTGATATTCGATGGGATGGTCAACCAGTTCCGATCGCGGACAGTAATCATTAGTCGGCGCACGAGCTCAAGTTCCGTGTGGCGCAGATATCTGAGGTCCCCATCCTCGAGCTCCACCGTAAGGGTGCCGCACTTGAAGGTGAGGATCTCCGGCGGGGGGCTGTTGCGACCATACCATTTCTCGTACGAGCTCAACGCCCGCGTGTTGCGTTTCGTCATTTGATCCGCCTTACCGACAAAGCGCGAAACAAGGACTTCGCGCAGATTGGGTCCCCGGTTCCCGCACTAGGAGACTGCTCGAATCCACTCCATCAGCCTTTCCTTTGTGGCTAGCAACGCCAACTCGGGATCGTCGGCATAGGATTTTGATAGCTCGGCTGTGATGTACCCAGCGTAGTCTTGAGAAACCAGGAAGCGGATGAAGTCCTGGAATCCAAATGTGCCATCGCCTGGAATAAGGTTTTCCTGCATGTCAAGTCCGGGATTGTCGTTCACATGCACCTGCAGCACTTTGTCACCAATCCTGGAGAAAATCTGGTCAACCGGTTCCTTGCTCAGATTGAGAGTGCCTGTGTCGAGAACGACACCCATCTTTTGATAGCCCACTTCGTCCATGATTGTGATCGCGTCCTCGGCGGTGTTGAGGATGTCCGTTTCGTCGAAATGGAGCACTTCAAGCCCGAGGACGATTTCCGGGTACTGAGCAGCGTGTTGGGCAATAGCGTCGATGCTCTCAATAGTCCGCTTCAGGCAGTCATCTCTGGTTTGCCCGTGAAGGCTGTGGTCCGGAAGAAGCAACACCGCAGGTGCGCCGAGCAAGGCAGCGTTATCAAGGCATTCGCACATGTAGGCAATGCTGTCTTTACGGACTCTTTGGATTAGGATTGCCAAGGGAGTGCGGGTATCGGTAGAAAGCCGGCATGAACGATGACGTCGTGAGGCCCAGGTCGCTTATTTTTGTCCGAAGCGTTCTGAGTTCCTCTGCAGTGTAGTCACGTCGGTATACATGAGGACGCCCTCCCCAGATGTCAACCCCTTCGAAACCGAGCTTGGAAACGATCTCGATCGCATCCCAGATGCTGTAGCGATAGAGGACTTGAGTTCGCAGTTCCTATTTTCACGGAGGCATCTCCTTGTGTGTCTTTGTGGTCTGGGTTCGATGCAATAGTTTCGTGACGAGATTGAGGTTGAGGGATGCTGGCCAATCCAGTGGGGCGTGGCTGTCGGAAATGCAACAGGGCTTCCATTTCTGGAAGGGCCATGCCTCAGCCTCCGTGTCTGGCCCGGCGGAAGAGAAGACGTTGGATTCATCCCGTTTGAACCTGCATATCCTCAGTAGACATGTTCAAGGAGCACACCGACCGCAGTTTTGAATTTGTCGAAACGCTCCTGATGCATTTCAGCCCGCTCTGGGTTCGGAAGGTACACTGTCTTGGTGCCGGCGAACGTTGTGCTGGCCTCACCGATATCTTCATAAACTCCGATGGCCAGACCTGCCAACAAGGCTGCGCCGAACGTCCCTGGCTCAGCTTGCTCGACAACCTCTATTGGTCTGCCTGTGAGATCAGCCTTGAGCTGTGTCCACCACGCTGAACGAGCACCACCTCCAGTGATCCTGATTCGGTCGATTTCGATCCCTTCTATGGCCATCATGGAAAACGACAGTGCCGTGTCGTACGCAATCCCCTCCATAATGGCTTGAATGATCTCGGGCCCCGTCGTGGCTAGTGTCAGGCCAATCAATCCGCCCCTTGACCTTCGACCATCTTCCCAATAGGCCATTGATCCAGAAAGGTGAGGGATGGCGATCACAGGGCTCGGCATCGTGTGCCCACCCCTTAGGAACTTCTCTGCCTCGTCAATCTCTACGCCAAATAGTGATCTGGCCCAATTGAGCACGGCGTTTCCAGTGGGGTGCACAGCAATGACGCATTTCCCCGTCTCGCACGGGTGCACGAGGAATGCCAACCCTCTATCCAGCGTCGCGAATGTCGGCGATTGGTTAGTCGGGACTAGTACGTTCTCATATGATCCGCTGACCAGGCACGCCGTTCCGACTTCATGTACGCCGGCCCCGTAGGCAGCGCAATTGAGATCGAGGCAGCCTTGGGCAATTTGAATTCCTGGTGGCGCACCCCAACTCTCGGCGACTTTCTGGGTCAGTTCACCGATGACTTGTCCCCAGTTCGGGACCTTAGGCAGCATTTCTCTTGGGAAGCCGTATGCGTCGGCACGTTCAAGGTCCCAGTCGTGCTTAAGGAGATCGTACGTCATGTAGAGTGAAGCCGAGCTGCGATCGATTGCACCTTGCCCCGTCATCTGTTTGACCAGGAAGTCCATCCACCCGTTGAAATCCCGCGACTCGTCTACGATCTCTGGATGATTGTCCTTCCACCACCGAAATCTGAAGATCGGGTCCATCCTCTGGCGTGGGTGTCCGCATGACAAAGTCCAAGACTCCGTGTCCGTCCTCGGCACCAGGAGGCGGCGCCTCAAACTCGCCTCCGCGGATGTCAGCCCCCATGACACCATTGGTGAGAGGCCTCCCAGATGCGTCGGCAAGGAAGTTCTCCCGCCCCGACGCACTGACCGCGAGGGCCAGAGGGGGATCCCGCCTTACAGCGTCTTCGATCAGTATGGCCCTCATGCAGCGAGAAGTTGCCTGCCCGACCTCGATTCAGATCTGTTTCCCACGCCCCTGGCTTGGGCCGAATCGGCGTAAGGGATTCACTGGATTCTGCGATGAGCGAGCCTTCGACAGAGTAAGCTGCCACCTTGACGGCACTTGAACCCATGTCAATTCCAATCAGGCTCAAGATGGACCGCCAGACCGCTGTTCCTCACAAGCGTGGACAAGCTCTGCTACGGATTTGCGAGCTTGATCTGTCTCGCAGTTGAGGACGAAGATCATCTTGGATGGCTTGGTCATTTGCCAACGAAACTCGTCTCCCTCCTCAAGGAAGAAGCAATCACCCGGTTTGGCTGTGAGATGCAGGCGATCTGAGATCAGCTCGACCTCACCTTCAAGCACGTAATCCATTTCGGCAAAGCCTTCAACTTCAACTTGGAACCAGCCTTCGGGCGCCTCATAGTAGGCGATGAGTGTGGACCCATCGGGCGCGTAATAGAGAATACTTAGCTCTGCATGGAGCGCTGGGTTTGAGGGGTATGGTGGATGGTCAACGAGAGAATCAGCTATGGAGTGGTGCGACAGCACCTTCATGTTTGACCTCCTGCCCTACTTCTCTGCGGTGCCTGCAATTCGTGACCGCTGAATGTGACATCATGCGCTCGGGTTCTGCTCCCACGGTTCCAGGGATGCCTCATCATCAAAGAGACTTCTGCCAGCACGCGGCAAGTCAACTCAGTGGTTACTTGCCGAGCCTGCCTTCCATCCGAATATTCAGGAAGTTCGCCCTATTCTTGCGACCGATGATGAGACCATGCCTCTCTCCCTTGGTCGCTCAGCTTCAGCATCGGCCCCGCCTCATGGAACCAACCCCAAATCTAGGCTGCCGCCCGCGAAGATTGCCCGTGGATTGCCAATCAGCAGCGTGTTAATCTGTTCGTCGGTCACGCCAAGCTTCCTCAGCCGTCCTATGAAGTGCCTCAGCATGTATCCGTACCCTCGGCCTCCATACTTTGTCAACATGTACTTACAGCAGGTGTCCTGTGCCAGGATGATCCGTTCAAGGTATCCTGCGTCAATCAAACGCTTCAGGCCGACCGCGACCCTCGCGGTCACTGGGGCATTCCCCATGATGGATATCCCCTCCCCAGTCGACATCCTGCCCAATCATGTCGTATCCGAGATAGGCACCACGGTCGGCAATCGTTTCCTGATATTCGCGATCGTCCATGCTGGGTGTCATATGACTAAGAACAGTCTGCCCAGGAATAGCGCCTTCTTCTTCTGCAATATCAAGTGCCTTGAGCCCCCATCGGTGCCAGCCTTCTAGGTGGATGATCAGCGGGACTCCGGTTGCCTTGGCCGCACGAGCGGAACCACGAAGGACCCTCTGCTCCTGTTCGGAAAACTGCCAATCCATCCCGATCTCGCCGATGACGCCCGCATGCACGCCGGTGTCGCCCACTCCCTCTTGGATGTCGTGGGTAATTTCCTCGGCAATGTCTTCGACCCCCATCTTCTTGACACACGGGGGATGGGTTTCCTCTGTGTAGAAGCCTGCTCCCATCACGATATTCAGGCCTGTGCGAGCAGCTAAGTACTTTCAGCCCTAGAGGATCTCGCCCAATCCCTTCATTTGTCATCTCAACTATTGTGTTGCCGCCCATCTCTGCAAATCTGAACACCTCATCGACGGCAACCTCGACATCTGTCATTACGTGGTTGTCGCGATTGGTGTGGGGGTCCAACTGAAGGTCCGCTCTTATTTCCGCTGAGACGGGCTTAAACGCCAATTGCATCATCCGCGGGTCATCCGGAGGCTTCCAGACATCCGATAAATCCGCCAGAATGTGTTCGTGCATCGAGGTGATGCCAAGCTTGCTGAGCGGAATGGGCCCAGTAACGGTCATGACCATAATCTTGCTCTCTGCTTGGCCCGATGTCGTGGCCTCCTCAAAAGTACGTTCACTATCCATTTCAGCCTCCTTCACTTGTCTAGAAGATCTTCGACCGGGTTATCAAGTGGATTCGAGTTCTGTGTCGAAATCCACTTCGAGCCCGGGGCGCCCTCATCCCTTCACTGAGCCAGAAACAAGGCCTCGAATGAACTGTCTCTGTCCCACAAGGTAGAGCAAGATCAGCGGAATCGTCGCAATGGCAAGGCCTGCCATCGCAGTGGGCACGTCCATGTTGTAGCGGGACTTGAATGCTGTTAGGCCCACCATAAGGGTCTTCAACTCGTTCTTCTGAAGAAACACCAAGGCGACAAGAAGTTCGTTCCATACATACAGGGAGTTGACGATGACAAGAGTCATGAGAGCCGGCCTCGCGAGAGGCATCATGATCTTCCAATAGACCATGAAGCTCGAGCATCCATCCACTACGGCGGCATCAACAATCTCTGACGATATCGTCTTGAAGAAACCGGTTAGCATGTAGATTGAA
Organism: uncultured Chloroflexia bacterium; assembly: GCA_963807065.1. Classification (GTDB taxonomy): domain Bacteria; phylum Chloroflexota; class Anaerolineae; order Anaerolineales; family E44-bin32; genus CAWAND01. The sequence goes on along the minus strand of CAWDZQ010000003.1, from coordinate 1,567,114 downwards.
AATGGTAGAAGGAGTCCCGCGTAGACAAGCATCACAGAGGCTAGTGTATTTACCAGATGTATCCTGACCATTAGAACGAACAGGGGAATGATCATCACTACAGGGGGAACAACCATGAGCGACATGATGATGTTGAAGATGGAGTGCTGCCAGCGGAATCGCATCCTGGCAAACGCGTATGCAGCCAGACTGCTTACCAGCGTGACTATGAGTACAGTGCCCACGGTAAGGAGTGTGCTGTTCACAAACCACAGAGGGATCTCCCGACCCTCGATTGCCTTTTCGAAACTTGTCAAGACCGGGTGAAGAGGGGGGCCAAGTTGGTTGGTCACGAACTCTATTTTGGTCTTGAGGGATGTGACCAGGAGGAAATAGACAGGGAACAGGGCAACGATCGAAGCAAGACCCAGCAGCCCGATGCTTACAGACTCGCGCCAAGGAGGGCCGCGCCCAACTGCCCGAACGTTCTTCCCCGGTGGGCTCCGCGTCCCTTGAGTAGGCTCAACCTAGCCATATTCCTCGCCCCTACTCACCTGAACCCGCAAAATCATCAGCACTGAGCTGATCGCGAGCAGTACGAGCGCCATTGCGGCGGCGACGCCCTGGTTCTGATACCTGAAGTTCATGCTGTATACGTAGAACTCCGAAACCCAACTCGAAGTCCCGGGACCACCCTGGGTCATCACGAACACGTAATCAAACACCCACGAAAGGGCCATGATGACGAGGATGACCGTGTAGAACTCCATGGTGCTCCGTACTTGAGGAATAGCTACATACCACAATCGCTGCCACCAATTTGCCCCGTCGACCTTGGCGGCTTCAAATAGCTCTTCGTTGATGCTCATGAGTCTTGCCAAGTAAAGGACGAATCCGAAGCCCATCTCGCGCCAAACAATGACCGCCAGTATCGAATACATAACCAGGTCTTTCGATCCGAGCCAGTCTTGAGCAAGGAATGGAAGACCAATCCCTTCCAAGATCTGGTTTAAGACGCCGTGCAGGGTGAAGATGTAGCTGAAGACGGTACCGACCACGACAATCGACAGAAGAAATGGCATGAAAAGAGCGTTGCGGAAGAATTTCCATCCAGGAGTACGTTCGAAAAGCAGCATCGCAACGATCAAACATCCGAACGCCAGTATTGGAACAACGAGGAGCAAGAATGCATTGTTCTTCAATGATCGTAGAAACAACGGGTCACCAAACAGGTACTCGAAATTGTGCAAGCCTACGAATGTGAGCTGTCCACTTACCGTCTTCTGTAGACTAAGTTGAATAATCCGGACCGCAGGAAACAGAAACACAAGCGCGATGCTCACCACAGCCGGGGCAAGATAGAGGTACGGTGTATACCGACGGTACACGGAGGTGCTCTCCTAGATCGATGTATGAAGATGGAAGCCTTCAGAGCCTGCCTCATTGTGGACATCCGCATGAGGCAGGCTCTGGATCAGTCTTAGGCTACTAACTCAGCCACTCCACCAACTGGGAGAGCTTATCCGGATTCTCCTGCCGCCATTGCGCGATCACGTCATCTATCAGTTTGGCTGCCTCCTCGGGCGTCGCCGAACCCAGCGCCACCTCCTGAGCTGCCACATAATAGCCCTGCTCGTTGATCTGGGTTGGGGTCATGAGGCTCGGGCAGAATGTGATGGGCCGGGAGGTCAGCATCTCATACCGGAGGTCGGCCACAGAGCCCGGATCGAAACTGCTGCCATCGAAGCGGCTGCTCAGCGGGATCACGCCCACCTGGTCATAGAAGGCGTTTACCCGTTCAGCACTCAGCAGAAAATCTATGAACTCGCCGGCGACCTTGGGATCTTTACTCCAGCGCGGGATAGACAGACCCCCCGAGCTGCCTATGCAGGTCGCATTGGCAAGCTTTCCGCCGCCGAACGTCGGAAATGACATTGCCCCGAGATCATCTCCCATTTGATCCTTGAGAAGCGGGAGCGTGTTGTCTGGAACAAGAACTCATGGCGCCATTTCCCGCCGCAAGGCTGTCAACACCCTGAACTCATTTCCAGGGAGCCAACGTCATCGTTGACGTAACCCTTCGTCTGCAGCTCAGCGATCCTGTTGAGCCAATCAATGTACTTGGGGTCGGCGTTGCTAGCTTCCCCGGTAAACAGGGGGATCATGTCGCGGACGCTGTCCATGTCCTTCACGCCCCAGCCGGCCCAGAACCAGTCGCTGATCCAGGCATCTTTCCAACCAAGAGTGAAGGGGGTGATCCCTGCATCCTTGAGTTTCTGGGACGCCGAAATGAGGTCGTCCCAGGTCTCAAAGGGCTTCTCCGGGTCCACACCAGCCTTTGTGAAAGCCGACTTGCTGTAGGCGATCATCATCGCGCTCATGTAGAGTGGATAGCCGTACAGCTTGCCTCTCCAGGATCGATCGGGCCGGACGCCCGGCGCAAGGGTGTCGATCGTGGCCTGCGAAACATAGTCGTCCAGGGGGAGGTAATTTCCGGCGGCCGCGTCCTCGACCGTCCAGGCCCCTGGCCAGGGCGTGTAGATGTCAGGACCCTGGTTAGCGGCGGCAGCTGCCTGAAAGGATGGGGCAAGGTTCTCGGTTAACTCCAGCACCTGTTCGATCGTGACATTGGGATGCGTCTCTTCAAACATCGCGATGCTCTGGTCCAACCAGTCGGACATTCCGGGCGCCTCTTGTTCACCCCACCACCCAATGACCAGATGCAGCGGCTCACCCGAAGAGGGGGCCGTTGTAGGCGCAGCCGCTGGAGCTTCAGTGCTTGATACTTGAGGCGTAGCCGCTGGACCGCATGCACCCAGCACCATCGCTACAACAGAGACAAGGGTCATGATCCTCATAATCCGACGATCTGCTTTCATTGGACTCCTCCATCGATCTTCCAGTTGAAATTGACAGGGCGCTCTCCTCCTGCTGTGAGTAACTTCGTCCCAGCCTCCTTTCCCTCCATCTGCCTGCGGGAAGTTACCGAAGGCACTGGCGAACCGCCTCCCTGCTCAGGAGATGGCGGCATCGATAAATCCTGGACTAGGCATTGCTGCGCAGCGTTGTGAGCTATTCCGTGCCGATCGAATCTGCATCGGCAATCTCTCGGTGAGGTGCCCAGAGTTAGGCCCGGGCGGTCGGCAGAGGCAGGTCGCTACCAGTGGGGACAATCACACATACAGTTCAAACAAAGTGAACGTTCAATCAACATGAACAGTATATATCCAACTTTTGACGGAGTCAACATCGCTATCTTGGGAGAATTCGAACTAGGGTCTCGCCACCCCCTTGGACATGGGCAAAGAGGTCCGGCAGGTTGAAGGCGGATGGCGGAGGGCGAGAGACGCCCGGCACCTAGACCAACCCAAACGTCCTGTGTTTGGATGCCCCGATGTCCGAACTCGGTGGGTGGGAGGGTTGGAGAGTGACGGTGTGGAGCTCGTAGACGCCGCAGATGGGATCAGTACCGGCGCCATGATCGGCGGGATTGACATTTCGGGGGACCCACAATAGTATGTTCATGGACATTGAACGTTCAAGACACACAACAGTGTGTCTGCGCTCATCGTCATGGCTTATTCTTGAGATCAACTCGATATAGGATCTTCGGATTTGGCGATCTGGCGGCGTCTGTGATGAAGGTTCTGCGTTGGATCTAGAGCCCTACAGAGCCCGGCGCTGAACCCGGGCTGACCAGCAAAATGACGTTTGCTCAAGCAGAATAGGGGATTGCGATGAACGAAAGGGGCTCGGACGCAAGGGAGGAGTTATCGCTAGAAGGTCGCCTTGCCAAGTATTTGATAACCCTGGAGGAAGGTGACCAGCTGTTGAGTACCGCGAGAGCTTGCAGATCGCTGTGGCGCAAGCTTGGGATCTGTCTCATCGACCTTGAAAGAACTCGAGGCACAAGGGGCGGTTTCCATCCGGAGGCGTGGCCATCTCGGTTCCTTCCTGGAAGCAAGGTCAATAGGACAACTCTGGACATCCATAGATAGGGGTCCCATGGTGATCGGGCAGACCCTTCCTTCTTTCCCCAAGTGCGAGGGGCTGGCGACCGCGATCTATTCCCTTCTCAACGATGCGTCAATCGAGACCTATCTGATCTTCATACGTGGTTCCCACAATCGGATCAAAGCCTTGCGTGATGGGCGATGTCACGCTGTCGTCATGTCCCAGCTCGCGGCCGACAATCTCTGCGGAGTTCGACCGAAGAGGTTGTTCTTAGCCTGCCGCCCGGCACCTTCGTCACAGACCACTGTGTTGTTTTTCGTCCCGATGGTCAGAATGCGGACCGGCCCCTCAGGGTAGGGATCGACCACAAATCGTTCGATATCGAGTACCTGACCCACCTCGAATTCGATGATCAGGATGTCGAGTACCGTCAGATGTCGATTGTTCAAATCGATCTTCATCTGGAGGCGAGTTTGGCAGATGCGGCGATCTCCGACCTGGACCACGCGAGTCGTTTGAACAGTCGCAGCGGCCTATCCTCTCGGCCGCTTAGCGACAGGGCCAGATCCCAGATTGGGGCGAGTGACACCTCGGCAGCCGTTCTGATACACGCTGATTCTGATCCGTTAGGTCGAGTTCTCAGGGAGATCCTAGTACCCGAGCAAATTCTTGAAATCCAGGGGAAGGTTTTCAATCGGGAGATGGTACCGGGCTACTAAATCCTACAACCCCGTGGCTTCCCGGAGTGCTGAGATATGTCAAAGGTCAATAACTCCTCGCAATGCCACTGCTCATCTGAGGCAATTCGGATGTCTGTCCGTGTCAACAGCGCGCGGCACGGTACGGGCACCAGGATTTTGGGAACCTAAAGCCACGCCTCCAGCGTCTTTTGGCCAGATCGCCCGAATCAAGCTGGCAAGCTATCGGGGCCGCCGAGGCCGCCGGTCATGCCCACCTAACGGTTGAATTGAAGAGAGATGCAGCACAACTCTATCGGGATGAAACAGAACGACCTCGAGACCCCTGCTCTCCTCATCGACGCCGACGCGATGGAGCGGAATCTGGAGTCCATGGCTGCAGCCCTATCTAACTCTCATGTTGGTCTAAGGCCCCATGTGAAGATTACTCGTGCAACTCCCGAGTTAGCACTGAAACAGATTGCCCTGGGTGCGATCGGGGTAACCTGCTCCAAACTCTCCGAAGCAGAAGTGATGGCAGATGCGGGCATTCGAGACATTCTCATCGCCAATCAGATTGTCGGGGATGCCAAGGTCCATCGCTTGATGAGATTGGCCGCAAGCTGCGACGCGATCGTAGCTGTCGATGACGTCGGAAATGTTGCGGACCTGGCGAATGCAGCGCGTGCGGAAGGTGCCAACCTGCGGGTCGTGGTTGAGGTGAATATCGGCCACAACAGGTGTGGTGTAGCGCCATTCGGTCCTGCGCTGGATCTGGCCAGACTAATCGTCGAACAGCCTCCTCTCGAGTTTGCGGGCGTCATGGGCTACGACGGGCACTGCACAATGAAGGTTGCGGAAGAAGAACGAGAGGTTCTTTCCGGCAGCGCCAATTCTGTTCTGGCAAACACGGCGAACTACATACGGGAGGCTGGCATTGGGGTGTCGATCGTTAGTGCCGGTGGAACCTTCACATACCGGTATGCCTCCCGGACCCCGGGGATCACTGAAATACAGGCTGGCACGTACGCGCTCATGGACACGGCGTTTCGCGACCATGGAGTGCGCGAATTCGAGTGTTCCCTGAGCGTGCTGAGCACTGTCATCAGTCGCCCCAGGTACCCCGGGGGGGAACATCTTGCCGTCATTGACCTGGGTCAGAAGTCGATGAGTTCTGGATTGGGTTTGCCCGAGGTAAAAGCCCCCTTTGAGGCCCATCTTATCTCGTTGAGCGATGAGCACGGTCGCGTGGATCTCTCCGGGGTCCAGGGCAGTTGGAAGGTAGGGGAGAAACTTGAACTCTGGGTCCGCGATGCAAATGGGACGATTAATCTCTTTGACAAATTCCATGTCATGCGAGCCGGTGCCGTTAAATCAATCTGGAGGATTCCTATCCCCGGCCGGCACTCCTGACTTTGGACCTTACTCTTGGAAGTTTGGGTTCGAACTCGCAGAGGTTGTCTGGCAGTTGTGGATGCGCGATTTGGGGGATGGCCAAGAGTTCAGCGCGAAGTCATGATCTGCCCTCCGGCTGGATTGATGCTGATTTACTCGCAAGGGGATCGAGCTCCACGAGCATGCTGCTCATCTTCCGACCACAGTGTTCCTGGTCTTTTCGGGCCCCTGTCAGTTCTTCGATGTCCCGAGGGCTGACGGCCAAGATGTCTTTCGGAATTGAGAAGACACCTCCAGATTCTCGGCGTGAAGTACGTGTGACCCCGGACCGAGAGGATCAGCATGCCTCGCGGTCATATTCATGGCAGCCAACATAGGAGAAGAGCGATGAAGACACAGCGGCTGATCTTTCGGATTCTGCATGGAGCCCGGGTTCCAAAAATGTCCGGGAAGATTTAAATTGCCGCTCTTGAGCATGGCGTTGTGATTTGCCGTGACAAGTACGGTGTTGCCTACATCAACGCGGACTCCGATCGTGATGCCTGGTTCGGGCTAGGGTTCTGCCACGGGCAGGATCGGGCCTTTCAGCTTGAATCCTTGATGCGAACAGTGAGAGGAACGATGTCTGAGGTCGTAGGTGCAGCCGGCCTTGCTGTTGACCGATTGTCTCGAAGAATTGGCTTCTATAGGGCAGCCTATGAGCAAATCGCAGTTCTCGATGAAGACATCAAGGTTATGCTTGAAGCCTATGCCAATGGTGTAAACCACGGTCTGAAAGACGGGGGCGGAAGGAACGCGCATGAATTCTCTTTGATAAGATCGGAACCCTCCACGTACACAGCGGCAGATGCCCTGGCATTGTTGAAGTTTCTGTCGTTTGGCTTGGCGTCCAACTGGGATGTCGAGCTGGCACGACTCATGATCCTGAGACAGGATGGGCGCGAGGCTGTCGAGGCTCTTGATCCGTCGTACCCAAGCTGGCTTCGCGTCACATCTCCTCCAGCATCATTGGCAGGAGATGCCCAAAGCAAGCTCATGGCTGACTTGTCAATTCTTATGGATACCAACAAATGGAAAGGGATTGGGTCGAACTGCTGGGCCGTCTCTCCCTCGCGCACTTCAACGGGTCGGCCAATTCTTGCCAATGACCCCCATCTTGCCCCGGTTCTGCCGTCCTACTGGTACCTCGCCCACGTTCGGACTCCGGACTGGGCGGTGGCGGGAGCGTCGTTTGTTGGTGCGCCATCTTTTCCTACCGGCCACAATGGATTCGTGGCCTGGGGACTTACGGCCGGGATGTTGGACAACACGGATTTGTTCGTCGAAGAAATGGCTCCGGATGGCAAATCAGTTCGGGAGGGAGACAGCTTCGTCCCATGCGATGTCCGAACGGAGATCATCAATGTGAGAGATGCGCCGCCTTTGGAAGAAGAAGTCCTCATTACACGTAGAGGGCCGATCATTGGCCCGGCAATGGAAGGGGACTTGGGGGCCATTTCGATCCAGGCAACGTGGCTGCAACCACGTCCCGCAAGAGGTTTGTTCGGTATACATCAAGCTAGGTCCGTTGATGAGATGCGGAAGTGCTTTGAACTGTGGCCGCTTCTGCCCCTGAATATCCTGTACGCTGACGTTGACGGGAACATCGCTTGGCAGCTTGGTGGAGATGCTCCCAGTCGTCGCAAGGGGTGGGGTACCGTCCCTCTCCTTGGATACGACACAGAGGCTGGGTGGCGAGAATCCCCCGTGGACTTTTGGGAAATGCCATTCGATGAGAATCCAGAAGCAGGGTACCTGGCGTCAGCAAACAACCAGCCAACCCCTGACATCGACAATCCATTTCTGGGTGTGGACTGGACGGACGGTTATCGGGCTACACGGATCGCGGAGATCCTCGAAGCAAGGAAAGATTGGGATGTGAGCAGCACTCAGGTTGCGCAGGTCGATCAGCTTTCGATCCCCTGGCGCGAACTTAGGGAGATTGTGCTGGCTGCTGCCAACAAGAACCCTGCGGCGGAGCGGGCCTTCGACATCTTGGGTAGATGGGACGGACGGATATCGATTGATTCTGTCGCGGCTTCGATATTCGAGTTCTTCTTGGTGGAGATGACCCAGCGTGTAACCCGGGCGAAAGCTCCCAATTCCTCTGAGTTCGCGTTGGGGAAGGGCCTTACACCCTTGGCGCCAAATTCCATGTTTATCGGCCGCCGGATTGGCCACCTTGTTCGGCTCGTCCGTGATCAGCCCGACAATTGGTTTGATCGTTCGTGGTCAGAAGAGATTGCCGATGCACTCGCCGCTTCCACAACTGCCCTCCAAATCCGATTCGGCCCGGATGCGAACAACTGGGCTTGGGGACGGATACGAACTCTCACCCTGGAACACGCTGAGGGCAATAGGTCATGGCCAGATAACGTATTCAATCTTGGTCCGATACCGTGGGGTGGTGACATCAACACTGTCTGTCAGGCGGAGTACACGGCCGACGACCCAGCAGGCAACCCCACCTCTTTTGCATCCCTGAGGGCTGTCTACGATGTTGGACGATGGGAAGACTGCAGATTTGCACTCCCGGGAGGGCAATCTGGAAACCCGCTATCCCGAAACTACATGGATCAGTTGAGTATATGGCAGAGGTCGGAAGGCATTCCAATCGCATGGGACACCGAACATGTTGGATTGAGGGTCATTGCCACATTGACGCTGGAACCCACGAACGGCCAATCGCGTTGAACGGCAATGGGGCTGCCGTGTCTTGACCGGGCGTGCACGAGACAAGGTGGAGTAAGTTTGACGATTCTGGCAAGCTGCTGAGATTTTGGGGCCTTATAATCAGAGTCGACGAAGGGATTCGAACACACGAATGAGGGTCTTGCAAACCCTTGCCCTGGCTCATTGTCCTTTCCTTCCGCCAGAATCCGGCTAGAATTGAGGGATAGAAAATGGCGCCCTGTCGTTGAGGTTCCCGAAACACGAAGATCAACAGGCCACCCTTAGAACGCCGGCCTGACGATCTAAGGCCTATCTTGCAGGATTCGAACTCATAACCTGAAGGTCCTGGGTTCGAATCCCAGCCCCGCTACCGAAGAGCACCCGAAAGGGTGCTTTTTCCTCCGCACCTTACGGGATAGCGCGAGAGTTATACTAACGCCACCGAGAATCTCGCTCTACAGATCTAAGGACTCCCCAAGGGGAATCAAGAACATCCTTGAAGAAATGTAGATGGAGGGGTTTGAAAACCCAAATCACCCTGTCGCACGATCTGGTTCTTCAATATGCTCAGCTAATCCTGGTTGGACAGGGGCATTCGAGTCGCCTTTCCGAGCTTCATGAGCGGTGCAGTTTGGGTGCAGTTGATGCACCAACCCATGGAAAGTACAGGAAGCCTGGACAATCAGCCATCTGTTTCAGGCGTGTTTGTAGGAACTATACAACTATCTGTAGGCCATGGATGCCATGGAAGACCGCATAGAATCCCTTACACAGAAGGGGTCGCAGGTTCGAGTCCTGTTCCGCCCACATGGCGTCCGACTGGACGCCTTTTCCATATGAGGGGAAATATCATGCGCTGTAGTGTTCCTCTTGTCGCTGTCCTGTTGCTGACGGTCGGGTGCGGGCCAGCAGCTGCACCGTCCAGACCGACATTGCCGCCGGCCGCGATCGCGGAGACGAGCACGCCTCGCGGTCTGCCCTCCCCGTTCACGCCCACTGCCAGCCCGACCTTCTTGCCCACGCTGGCCGCCACGCCTGATTCGGCGGCCGACTCGATGACCGCCCAGCGGGCAGCGCTCCGCAGTGGGTTTCAGGATGTGCTCAGTTCTGATCCGGGTTGGACTCGTTATGACATCCGGGCCGAGGTCAGCCTGGACGCCACCACCCAGCAAGCCCGGATCAGCGGGGTAGAACGGATCCAGTACACGCACCGGTCGCCGACGCCGCTCCAGGATTTGGTGTTGATGATCTGGCCCAACGCTGACCAATACCTCTCGCACATGCAGGCCGGGCCGGCGCTGATCGGCGGGCAGCAGGTGATACCGTCGGTCGAATTGGGCGGGCTGGCGCTCAGGTTCAAACTTCCCGGGGCGCTGCACCAGGGCGACGAGGTCGATCTCAGCCTCCCCTTTGAGGTCCTGGCCAGCGGAGACATCGGCGGTCCGCAGCCGGCGCGATTTGGGATAAGCCAGGGGGTTCTCTTCGCTCCCACCTTCTATCCGCTAGTGCCGCGCCTGATCAACGGCCAGTGGGAGGAAAAGCAGGCGCCGCCAGGAGGGGACACCACCAATTCGGATATCGCCCTCTACGCCGTGCAGCTGACCGGCCCCAGCGATCTCGGGCTGGCGGCAACGGGCGTTGAAGTCGATCGGGTGACCAACTCCGATGGCACCACCACCGTGTCTTATGTCACCGGGCCGGTGCGCGATTTCGCCTTCGCGTACGGTCCGTTCGTGGATGATTCGGTTCAGATGGCCGGCGTGACGGTCCACGGCTGGGTCTTGAAAGCGCACGAGAGCGACTTACGGCGCATGCTGCGGCTAGCGGCGGGACAACTGGACCTGATGACCCAGGACGTCGGCCCCTACCCTTACACCGAGTTAGACGTGGTGGATGTGCCTGGGGCATTTGGTGGGATCGAATACCCGAGCTTGGTGACGATTGGCACCGTGGGGACATCCAATCTTGAGATTCCTGTCGTGCACGAGGTGGCCCACCAGTGGTTCTATGGACTCATTGGGGACGATCAATTGGAGCAGCCCTGGCTGGACGAGGCGGCGGCGACTTACGCTTCGGTGCTGTTCTTGGAGCATGACCAGGGCACCGGCCGCGCTACGGGGGAGCTGAGCCACTACCGCTCCGTCGTCGCAGGGAGCTCGATTTCCGAGCTCCCGATTGGGATGGGGGTTGGCGACTATCCAACCCAGAACGCCTATGCGCTGATCGTCTACTGGAAAGGGGCCCTGTTCTTCGACGCCTTGCGCCAGCAGCTGGGGGACGGCGCCTTCTTTGCCTTCCTCAAGGACTACTACAAGACGTACGAGTTTGGATTCGCCAGATCGAAGGATTTCCAGACCTCAGCCGAGAGCGCCTGTGGCTGCCAGCTGCAGGATTTCTTCAATCTGTGGGTCTACGACGGGGGCCCGATGCCGGTTCCCTAAGCGCGGCAGCTTGCATCTAGCACCTGGCTCTGGGCTCAAGCACACCGGCCCCTCCGGGGACTCCCCGCCTGGACCGTCACGAACCGTCGAACGGTCAGGGGAATTCCTCGGCTGACTGCGAGATAGGCAAGTCATCGCCAGCGCGCGAAGCAATCCCATCTCGGCCCAATCCAGAAGGTGGCTGCGGCCCATGCCGGAGGTGCCCCCGGCGGGTTTACCTTGACCGGCCCTAGGCGGCGGAATACAATCCAAACGTAGATCCACTCTAGCTCGAGGCGCGGTTTCCCCAGCGACTCGTCATCACCCTTTGGAGACCCAAATGCCTGATCTTCTCTTCCGCGGGGGCCTGGCCGATCTCGACCCTCTCCTTTCTGATGTCGTCGATTTCGAAACCGAACGGCAGTTCCGCAAATTGATTCTGATCCCCTCTGAAAGCACCGCCCCGCAGGCCGTATTGGAGCTCTTGAGCACCCCGTTCAACAATGTCTATGCCGAGGGCTACCCTGACGAGGACACGCGCCGCATGTCCGAGGCCGAGCTGCTTGATGTGCCGGTTCGGCTGGCGCACTATCGGCGATATTCCGACCCGCGCTACTACAAGGGCGTCGAATATGTCGATATCGTCGAACCGCTCGCCCGCCGGCGATGCGCCGAGGCCTTCGCCGCCAACGGGCTGACTGCTGACGACCTGTATGTCAATGTCCAAGCGCTTTCTGGAGCTCCCGCTAACAACGCCGTCTATCATGCCTTGATGGAGCCGGGCGAAACGGTGTTGGGGATGAACCTGCTGCACGGTGGGCACTTGAGCCACGGTTCGCCCGTCAACCGCTCCGGCCAGTATTATCACGCCGTTCATTACGCCGTCGATCCTGACACTGAACGACTGGACTACGATCAGATCGCTGCTTTGGCCCGTGAGCACATGCCGAAGATGATCATCGCCGGCTACTCTTCCTATCCGTGGGCAGTGGACTGGGCGAAATTCCGCGCCATCGCCGACGAAGTTGGCGCCTACCTGCTGGCCGACATCGCCCACGTGGCGGGCCTGGTTGCCGCCGGCGCCTATCCCTCACCCGTTGGCTATGCCCATGTCATCACCTTCACCACCCACAAGTCGATGTGCGGCCCGAGGGGGGCGGTGATCATGACCGCCTCGCCCAAGCTGTCGCGCGGCATCGACCGGGCGGTCTTCCCGGGCGAGCAGGGCGGGCCGCACATCAACACCATCGCCGCTCAGGCCCTGGCGTTTAAACTGGCGGCCACCGACCAGTTTAGGCAGCTGCAGCATCAAATTGTGGCTAACTGTGTGGCCCTGACCGAGACCATTGAGGCCGAGGGCCTGCGCATCCCCTTCGGTGGAACCGACACCCATTTGACCAACGTGGACTGCAAATCGGTGGTCGGCGACGACGGCACCACGCTCTCCGGTGATCTGGCGGCCCGCATCCTGGATGTGGCGGGCATCGTGGTCAATCGGCAGACCATCCCCGGTGATCGTTCGGCGTTCAACCCGTCCGGTATTCGGCTGGGCACGCCATGGATCACGCAACGCGGCTTCAAAGAGGACGACAGCCGTCAGTTGGGCAAGCTGATCGCCCGCCTTCTGAAGGCTTGTGTGCCTTATAGCGGCGCCGGGCGCAAAGGCAAAGTGCAGCACGCCAAGGTCGATTTTGAGGTCCTGAACGAGGTCCGGATTGCCGTACGCGATATGGCCGAGGCGGCCGGGATCGACACGTCGCCTGAGAAGCACGGGTACCCTCAGTTCTACTTCCTGGACGACCCCGTGTCTAAGGGCGATCTGGTGGCCATTGAGATCGAAGGTGATGACGCCGAAGCCTACATTGCCTGGGCCACGACGGGTCGGCCAGAGGACATGGCGCCGGGGGAGAGCATCGGAGTCCGGCTGACGGCGGGGGACAAGGCCATCGAAGCCGGCCTGGTGCGGCCCGACGACGGCGGCGCGTGGACTCTGACCGTCCCCGCCAGCTCCGCCTCCCTGGCCCTGACCTGGTTGCGCGATCTGTCCGACGGCTACATTCTGATTGACCCCCACGATCCGGACCGCAAGCTGCCCGGTCCGGTGATCGTTCGCCAGGCTGAAGGCGTGAAAGCCGCCAAGATTCCGGCGGGGGAAGCCGACGGCCAGGACAAGCCATGGTACATCGGGGTCAGCCCCCAGGACGAGGGGGACCCGCTCCCGCCCTTTAAGTGGGACGAGGCCGAGCCGGAGACGCTTCGCAAGACGGCGCTGAACGAGGCGCACCGCGCTCTGGGGGCCAAGATGGTGCCCTTCGCAGGCTGGGACATGCCGGTATGGTACACGTCCGTCGTCGAGGAGCACCTGGCTGTGCGCCAGGCGGCGGGTTTGTTCGACGTCAGCCACATGGGCGTCTACCAGGCCGAAGGTGACGGTGCGGCGGCTTTCCTCGACAGCGTGGTCGGCAATGACGTCTCCAAGCTGGAGATTGGGCAGTCGCATTACACGCAGTTCCTGCGGCACGATGGCCACGTGGTGGACGACCTGATGATCTACCGCCGGAGCCCTGATACCTACCTTGTGGTGGTCAACGCAGCCAATGATGACAAAGACTGGGCCTGGCTCCAGGCGGTGAAGTCTGGCCAGGTCCGTATCGATGAGCAGCGTCCATGGTCCTTGGCCTTCGGTCGCGGCTGCAAGCTGCGCAACCTGCGCGACCCTGAAGCCGGAGCGGATATGCGGGTGGACATCGCTTTGCAGGGCCCCAACAGCCGCGATATCCTGCTTGCCCTCGGAACGGATGAGGCATCAGCCGCCAAGCTCAAGGGGCTGAAGTGGGCCGGCTTGATGGAAGGTCGCTTCGGCGGCTTCGACTTGGTAGTCAGCCGCACCGGGTACACCGGCGAACGCACCGCCTTCGAGCTGTTCGTCCACCCTGATAAGAGCCCCGGCCTGTGGGATGCGCTCCTTAAGGCTGGCGAGCCGATGGGGCTCAAGCCGGCCGGGTTGGGCGCACGCGATTCGCTGCGCACGGAAGCCGGGCTGCCGTTGTACGGCCATGAGATGGCCGGCGACTTCGATCTCGGGGTGGGCGATGCGGGATTTGGCGCCTATGTCAAGACCTACAAACCCTGGTTCATCGGACGAAGTGCTTTCCTGGCCCAGGAGGCCAAGCGATCGGCTGAAGTGGTTCGCTTCCGCTTCGACGAGAAGGGCGTGCGTATGGCGCACTACGGAGATCCGGTCGTCGACCGGCGGGGCAAGGTGGTGGGGAAGGTGACGTCTTGCGCCGTCGATTCCGAGGGCTATCTGCTAGGCCAGGCCCATGTCGACCGGTTGTCTGCTGAGCCCGGCACCCCGCTGGCGATCTTCCAGGGCGGCGTGGTGTCCCGAGACGGCCAATCCGTGGAACTTGGCGACCGGGTGCAGGTGCCTACGCCGGCTACGGTGTTAACGCGGTTTCCGAAGTAGACGCTTCCCTGCTCATCCACATGACCGCTCCGCAATCGTGTGGCAAGCGTTTGGTTAAACAAGAAGAGCCCTATCACATTGATAGGGCTTACTTCTTGTCAGGTGGGAGGTTAGACCTCCCGCGGAGTGACGCGTCCAGTTTAGATGTTGTTGACAATGTTGCTGAACACGTTACCGATCGCCGGGCCAAGCAGAGCCAATATGACAATCACGACAACAGCGACCAGAACAAGAATCAACGTGTACTCTACCAAACCCTGACCTCTTTCTTTCGGCGCGTATAGCATAGATCTCACCTCCTTTCGCTTTGGAATTTTCGGGCGTTCCCGCCCGAGATGATGTTGCTTATCCTACTGCTCAAGCGTAACATGACTTTCGCTTGATAGACCTTACAGGGCCCTTTCAGATGGCCCTCGCTTTTCCTTCGGGTAAGCATACCCGCTCACCCCGTGGGAAAGCTTGGCATGTGAAAAAGAGAACGGACCGGGCATGGGACCGTTACGCTGACCGAATAGGACACTTGTCCTCCCTCGCTCGCCGGACATGCAAGCATAGGGTCAGGCGGTTGGGATGAATCGGATCTCAGGGGTGGGAGGGGGGCAAATCCAGGGGGAACGCGGCGTCATTGCTCAAGACACCCTTCTAATGTATGCTGGACGAAGTTCCGGGCAGGCACAATTCCGCCCACGCTGAGAAGGAGACGAGCAATGATTCTCTATCCCATCTGGATCCTGTTTGCCGCCATGTTCTTCGCCTTTGCCTATCAGCACTGGCGACTGGGGCAGAGCCTGGCACGCGCATTTCGCATGCGGGAGGTTGAGGGGAACGACGTCTTGGCCAATTTTATCCAGGATTTCAATCAGTACATCGACTCGACCAACGCCATCATGCGTGCGCAGCACCGGATGGCGATGGTGGGCTACTTCGTGGCTGGGTTGCTTGCGCTGGTGTCGATGTTTTTCTCGCTGAACTGATCGGCGGGTGAAACCAGAAAGGATACCGGGGGTTCCTACTTAGCGATCAGGCTGAGCACGAACGAGGCGATTACAATCAGGGCGATCAGGGAAAAGATAATCTGGGACCAGTTTGGTCCACCCGAACGTTTGCCGGATTTGCGGCCAGAAGAGGACCGACGGGCCATGGGGATTCACCTCCTTTTCAATTCAGGATACTACCACGCAGGTCGGCCGGCGTCGAGGCGAGCGAAATTACGGCAAGATTGACCATCACAGGAGAGGAGGGCGTTGGAGCAACATGGATATCTGGACGATTCTTCAACTTTTGGGGATCATCGTACGAGCGTTGGGAGCACTTGTATTTGGGGTCGGCGTGGGCTGGTTCACCCTACAGGCGTCAGACTGGTATCGTGGCCAATGGCAGTTCGGGGTGGCGGCCTATCTCGGTCTGCTGGGCACCTTTGCCCTGATCGGCCACTGGATCTCCGGGGCTGGCACACTGGGCGGATTCGGCCTTGGCGCCGGTCTGGCTCTCCTGATCTGGGGCATGCGGGGCATGCGGGGCAGTGGTTCTGCCGCCAGCGCCGGGCCGAGCGAGCCCGCCAGGACAGTGATGAAGTAGCCCGACTCGAATTCCACGCTGCGGGCACCGAGCGGCAGGCGGTCATCCGCCTGCCGCTTTGATTCGCCTAGGCCCGAACGGCTTGTGAAAGCATTCACAAAGTAGAACGCGGTGTGGGGAACAGCGACCTTGGGCGGCCGACGGCCAGTCTACCCACCTCAACCTTTACCCAATGACTTTCCCACCCCAACCTTAAAACTTGCCTTGGCTTCTTGTCCCCATGCGGGTTCTTTGCTATAGTCGTGATGCCTCAAAGGGTCCGGTACACCAGCACTGGCCGGGCTCAACCTGCCGGAGGGGCACCAGATCGACCACAATCGGAAAGATTGACGCAACGCGATGCCTGGGTCCGGGTGCAGCTTGGCTGCACTCACATTTGGGCATCCAACAATCCGATTCCTCCGAGAGCGTAGGCCAATTGAGGCAGTCCGATCGTGGACGTACTGGAGGTGACACGAGCCTCACCCACACGGAAATGGAACATCAAGAGCCGCGTTTTCCAATCTAACTCAATGGAGGGAGTAATGCAACGCAAGTTACTTTCATTTGTGGGGGCGGTCGCTATGGCCGTAGGGATGATGGGTCCCGCTGCGCCGGCGATGGCGGACGGCCCCATCAACCCGGGTGATTCGTTCCCGCGGAACTCGGCAGTTCCTGACGGACCTGATCCGATGGATCTGTCGGTGGAAATGCTGGGCGACCACGAGATTGCCCTGCGTAAACAAGCTGCGCAAGTCGGATCAGCGGTCGCTTCGAACGTCTCGCCGTCTGGCCAGGCAGCCACAATCGGCGATGAGATCACCGTGACGGTTTCCGACAACGGACTGGGCGTGGACTACGACCAGGATTTCGTCGTATTGCTGGATGGCTCACATGGGATCATTCTGATCACCAAGCAAGCCTACGACAGCTTTGACGGGACCTACTACCACTTCGCCAACCCCAATGGGGACGATTCTTCGGCGTTCCTGCGCACAGAAGACTTGTTGACGCCCGAACAGCTGACGTATCTGCTGGACGAATTCGACAACAACATCTATCCAACCGACACCTCGATTTTCGGCGAGCCTCTGGCGCGCGGCGCTGAGGGTCAGAAGACCTGGATTCTGGTATTCAACATACGGGACGAGGCCTACTACGACCCGACAGCAACCACCTACATTGCCGGCTACTTCTCCGCCAGTGAGAGTGCCCAAAACAACAAGAACATTATGCACATCGACACCTATGATTGGATGAACCGAACCGGCCCCGGCGTGGCGCGTCCCTTCCTCTACGAGGGTGTCTTTGCGCACGAATTCGAGCACCTGATCCATTTCGATCAGGACCCAGACGAGGAATCGTGGGTCGATGAAGGCCTGGCGGACCTGGCTGGTTTCCTGTGCGGCTATGGGCACCCGCAAAGCCACATCTACTATTACCTCGTTTACCATCCGTTCACTTCCCTGACGTTCTGGGGAAGCGGGCTTGAGGACTACGGGGCCAGCTACCTGTGGGAGCTGTACCTGTATGAGCACTACGGCGGCACGGCCTTTGTCTCGGCTCTGGTACAGGAGCAGGCCAACGGAATCGAGGGAATTCAGAACACCCTGAACGCCTTCGGCGCCAAGGAAAACTTCGCCCAGATCTTTGACGATTGGACAATCGCCAACTACATCGACGACACCCAAAAATCCGGCGGCAAGTACGGATACCAGTCATTGGAGATAGGCGGTGTGGATACCGCGGGCTACACCATCCCCTATGCACTGGCGAATTTCTGGTGGGGCCCGCCCGCCGACGCGCCCTTCAGCATCGGATCGGACTTCTACGGTGACCCGCAGCCTTACACCGCCCAGTACTACACGTTCCTGAACTCAAAGGCGGCCACCGTCGCGCTCGACGGCCAGGACTTTGCCGGAACGCTACCCAACTCGGGCACGTACGAGTGGTACTCAGGCGCTAACGCTTGGGCATGGCGTGATTTCCACCAGACATTCACTATCCCCGGCACGGGTGCTACACTCAACTTCCAGACCTTCTTCGATATTGAAGAAAACTGGGACTACGGTTATGTCGAGGTCTTCGACCAGGACACCGGCCAGTGGTATACGCTCGATGCGGCTGGGACCGTCAACTACGTGGCCCATGGTCAGGACAACCCCAATGTACCGGCAGGGCGCGAGCCCACGGATTACGAAGCTGCCGGCCGCTGGCACGCCTTCACCGGAAGCAGCGGAGGTTGGATCCCGGTCAGCATGGACCTGAGCCCCTTCGCCGGCCACACCATCGATCTGTACTTCCGCACCTGGCAGGACGGCGCCTTCACTCTGCAGATGATGTACGTCGACGACATCTCGATCCCAGAGATTGGGTTCGCGGATGACGTGGAGGCAGGTGCCGATGGCTGGACGTCGGCGCCTGAGTCAGAGGCGGGCTGGTCTGTTAGCAACGGCAAGTTCGCCAACGGCTTCGCAGCCGAGACCCTCGACACCAAGGGGGTGGACGATGCCCGCTACCCGGATCCAGCCACCAATAATGGCATGAGTCTGCACAGCGTGAGCTCCCTGTCGGTAGACTCAGAGACACAGGCTGGGACCGATAAAGTCTCGTCGACCCCAGGTAGCTCAGGTCGGGTCAAAGTCGTGGTAGTGACAAACCACGCATCCCATATCCTGAATTCGGGCTACAACCTGGAAGTCCACTAGTCATCGAGTTCAGCGAGAATGCATCGGGGCGGCCGAGAGGCCGCCCCGATGTGGTTCTACATGTTCGATTAGGTATTTTATCGCGTCAATGTGGGCGGAGGGACGAGGTCGCCATCGATCGGCTGGCTTGGCCAGCCGTCCTGGACGTTGCCATCCTCTGACTTCGGGTTCCCCGCCTGACCTTCGCGGCAGAGCACATAGTTGTCCGCAAGATCCGTGTGGTAGGTATAGGGTCCACCGTTGGCGAGCAGAGTGATCCGGAAGCCGGGAGTCACCATCTGGTTGTAGCCCGTGTTGGGCCTCGGGCAGCCCAGGCTGGTGTCGGGCCAGGTTACGGCCTCGGCGGAGAGAAGAGTCGTTGTGGCCCCCGGCGGCGCCGAAAGGCGTTGAGCCAGGTCTTGCTGGACCCGCTCGACCATGGCCGCCGCCTCGGGCGGGAGCTGGTCCATCGGTAGGGGCGTCACGGCTGACGTGGTTAGAGGATCAGCCGGGGCGTGGGTCGATGTTGGTACCGCACCCACCAAGGTTGGAGCGGTCGTGGGCGGGCTCACGGCAGGTGAGCCCGCGCAGCTTGTGATAAATATCACAAACACGAATGTGGCCGTTCGTAAAGTGGTCATGGCATACCTAAGACGATTCTACCTGCGGAATGGTTCCCGAGACATCGCAAAGTCGGTGAACGGCCAACTTCGCCCGCCGCTATCACCACGCCAAG
Source organism: uncultured Chloroflexia bacterium (assembly GCA_963807065.1). GTDB lineage: Bacteria > Chloroflexota > Anaerolineae > Anaerolineales > E44-bin32 > CAWAND01. The sequence continues at coordinate 1,547,528 of CAWDZQ010000003.1, read as the reverse complement.
CTTAAAGTTTTTCCAAACCTGTTGTACCGAAGTTGGCATGGTGCTATAGTCGCGTAGCACCAAGGGGGTCGGCGCCGGTACGTGGCGTCGGCCGATGCTTTTGCCGGAGGGGCATCACGCATCCAGGTCTTCTTAACCACAACCTTTGCCAAGGCCCATTCGCTCGGACGCCCGTGGGGCATTCGAGCGTTGTCGCGTTCCGTGTCTCCCTTCTTTCTTCGAATCGCAAAGGAGTTTGATCGATGACGTTGCAGACTCGCTTGTATCGCGTGGGTTCGGTGGCTGCCATCCTTGCGATGTTGCTGGCCGCCGTGGGGTCGCCTGCTCTCTCACCTGGGGGTGGTCCAGTACACGCCCAGACCACGGTCTTTGTCAACGAAATCCACTATGACAATGCCGGCACCGACGCAGGCGAGGCGATCGAGATCGCCGGTCCGGCGGGCACAGATCTGACGGGTTGGAGCCTGGTGCTTTACAACGGCAATGGCGGCGCACCCTATAACACTGCCGATCTCACCGGGGCGATCCCGGATGCGGGCAGCGGCTACGGATTTGTGGTCATCAACTACCCCGCCAATGGCATACAGAACGGGGCACCTGATGGCCTCGCCCTGGTGGACGCGAGCAGCAGCGTGGTGCAGTTCCTCAGCTATGAGGGCACCTTCATAGCTGTCGGCGGACCCGCCGATGGCATGACGAGCACGGACATCGGGGTGTTGGAGGATGGCTCGGGGACCGTGGGCGAATCGCTTCAGCTTACCGGCACGGGCACCGAGGCGGAGGAGTTCACCTGGGCGCCGGAAATGGCCAGTACCTTCGGCGCGGTCAACACCGGCCAGACCTTTGGTTCCGGCGGCCCTACGCCCACACCAGAACCTTCGCCTACACCAACTCCCCCTCCGAGCGGCAACCTGTTCATCAATGAGATCCACTATGACAATGCGAGCACCGATACCGGTGAGGGCGTTGAGATCGCCGGGCCGGCCGGCACCGATCTGTCCGGCTGGACGGTGCCGCTTTACAACGGAAACGGCGGGGTGGTATATGACACCATCCCGCTGAGCGGGGTGATCCCCGATCAGCAGAACGGCTACGGAACCCTTTCCTTCCCGAGATCCGGTATCCAGAACGGCGCCCCCGACGGTTTGGCCCTGGTGGACCCGAGCGATAGCGTGGTTCAGTTCTTGAGCTACGAGGGCGACTTTGCGGCGACCGACGGTCCGGCGGCGGGAATGACCAGCACCGATATCGGCGTTTCTGAAGGATCGAGCACCCTGGTGGGTGATTCCCTTCAACTGACGGGGACAGGCACCGAGGCCATGGATTTCACCTGGGCGACCGAAATGCCCAATACCTTCGGTGCGGTCAACACCGGCCAGACCTTCGGGTCCGGTGGCCCCACGCCGACCCCGCCTCCAGCTGATTTTGTATCCATCCACGATATCCAGTTCACGGCCGACGCCTCCGGCGACTCACCCTACACCGGACAAACGGTGACGACGGAGGGTGTGGTTACGGGGTTCTTCTACAACGGGGGAAACAAGTACACCTTCATCCAGGATGGTGGCGGCCCGTGGAGTGGGTTGGTGCTCTACCGGCCCGATGCGTTCATCAACGTTGGGGACCGGCTCCAGGTCCACGGAGAGGTGAGCGAGTACAGCGGCTTGACGGAAATCGCCTACGGCGAAGCCACCGTCCTCTCATCCGGGAACAGCCTGCCGGCGCCGGAGGTGTTGTCCGCCGGCGATGTGTCCCAGGAGCAGTGGGAGTTGGTGTTGGTGAAGGTGGCCAACGTGACCGTCACCGACCCCGACCTGGGATTTGGTGAATGGCAGGTCGGCGACAGCTCCGGCAACGTCGTCGTCGACGATCTCGGGAGTTATGGCTATTCTCCCGCGGCCGACGACCTGCTGTCCTTCGTCCAGGGACCGGTCAACTACACCTTTGGTGCCTTCAAGATTGAACCGCGTGACGACGGCGATATCGGCGCGCTAATCGAGATTCTTCCCATCGGCACCGTCAACGGCGCCGTAGGGGATAGCGACGATGGCGCCGCCCACCGCTCTCCTTATGCGCCGCCCAGCGGCAACGGCTCGGGCGAAACGGTCGTAGTCCAGGGCGTCATCTACGAAAAGACTCTCCAGGCGACCAGCTTCGGGGGGACGTACAAGGGCTTCTACCTGGAGAACACCGCCGAGACGACGGACGGCGATCCGAACACCTCGGATGGCTTGTTCGTCTTCATGAGCACCTACTCGGATCTGATCGACGGGTATGTGCCCCAGGTTGGAGATGAGGTTACTCTCTCCGGCAGGATCAGCGAGTACTACAACATGACCGAGCTCAGCAGCGCCACGCTGATTCGGTTGGTCCGGAGCGATGTCAATCTTGATGCAGAAGTGCCTGCAGTTGTCGCCAATCCTCCGGTCAGCCTGGCAGACGCCAATCGTTACTGGGAGCGCCTCCAGGCGATGCGTCTACAGGTACCACAGGACACCATCGTCCTTGGGGGGCGAAGCGTCTTCAGCCCTGCGGACGCCGAAGTCTGGGTGGCGCGGGCGGACAGCACCATCGCCCAACGTGCCGGGCCGTACGAACGACGCGCCTTCCGCGATGCCCACCCTCTCGACGACAACTACGACCCCAACACCTGGGATGGCAACGGCTACCGAATCCTCCTGGGGAGTCTGGGAATCAAGGCCACTCTGGGTGACGGCCAGGCTCTGATTGCACCGGCACGCACCTTCGATACAGTGACCAACGCGCCGGCCGGCGGGCTCAATTACACCTTCAACAAATATCGAATCGAGATCACCGATCAGATCGATCTCAGCCAAGGCGTTGACCCGACGGACAACAGTGCACCCCAAGCGTTCGATCGATCGCAGGACTACAGCATCGTCGATTTCAACGTGGAGAACCTGTACGACTACCGAGACAACCCCTCCTCGGGCTGCGATTTTGAGGGCGACTCAGGGTGCGCGCATGCTGGAACGCCGTTCCTTGCCAATGTGTCACCGCCTTACGACTATGTTCCTGCCAGCGATGCCGCCTACCAAGCACGCCTGAACGACATCGCCCATCAGATCATGGACGATCTGCACAGCCCGGACATCCTGATGGCTCAGGAAGTCGAGAATCAAGACTTCTGCTCCGTGGAGTCGGGCGTTATGGCTTGCGGCAGCGACAAGCAGGACGGCCAGCCGGACGTCCTGCAGGACCTGGCACTCAAGATCGACTCTCTCGGCGGGCCGGCCTATGCCGCCGCTTTCGATCCGGACAGCTCCGATCTGCGCGGCATCGTTCCGGCGTTCATGTACCGCACCGATCGCGTCCAGCTCCTGCCCCCTCAGGGCGACCCGCTGCTCGGGGACACGCCAGCCATCGGGAGCTACGCCAGCGTGCCTTACGACAGCGACGTCTCCAATCCGAAGACGCTCAATGCCCCGCTGCCGGCCGGAATCAGTGCCTGTGAAACCGCCTGGGTCTTCCCGCGAGCGCCAGATATTGGCTTGTTCCGCATCTGGCGTAATGGCATTGGCAGCAGCGTGTTCACAGATGTCTACGTCATCGACAATCACTTCAAGAGCGGGCCCGACTCGTGTGTGGCCCATCGTTCCGAGCAGGCCAACTACAACGCCGCTGTCGTGGCGTTCCTGCAGGCAGCCAATCCGAATGCTCGCATCGTGCTCGGCGGTGACTTGAACGTCTACCCGCGGCCCGATGATCCGTTCGCCCCCATCGGCCAGGCGTCATCCAGCGACCAACTGGGTGCGCTCTACGATCCCTCGCTGGGGCTGCAAAACCTGTGGGAAGTGCTCCTGGGACAGGCGCCCGAGGCCGCCTACAGCTATGTCTACAACGGCATGGCCCAGACCTTGGACCAGATGTTTGTTAACCAACCCGTGTTGGCGGATCTGGAGCAGTTCCGCAGCGCCCACATCAATAGCGATTTTCCGGCGGACTACCCCGGCGATGTCGCCCGCGGCACCAGCGATCACGATCCGCAAGTGGCCACATTGTCCGACACTGTGACTCTAACCCGGCTTACGGATCTCTTGAACTACTATATCGACGACGGCCAGATTACCGGCAACAACACGGCTGAGGCGCTGCTTGACCATCTCGATAAGGCGGCTCGCTTCATGGCCGACGGCCAGCAGGCGGCCTCTCAAGCGCAGCTCCAGGCCTTCATCAACCAGGTACAGGGCAAGGCGCCCAATTTTGTCACGCAGACGGCGGCCGATGCCCTCTCCTCCGAAGCGACAGCTTTGCTTGGTGAATGATGTCGAAGGGGCGCAAGCGCCCGGAAGAGGGTCGACCGGGGTGGGCTCGTCGATCTCGCCACCCCTGAAGACAAGGCGAGAGACGTGGAGGGACGGTCATCGGGCCGTTCCTCCCGCGTCGATCGACCGGCAGATTCGGGTGCACGCCCGCAACATGCCGTTCGAAACTCGGATGACGAGCTGTCAATCGGAGGGCGAGGCCATACCCTCACCGGTCTCTCGGGTTGAGCGCGAGTTGACTCCTGAGGGGTACAAACAGGACACAAACAGGCGGCTCTGTCCGCCTGTCTTGTGTTTCGCGTACGGGTAAGATCCCGCGAGGGACGGGTGATGAGGAGGGAGGTGATCGGGCAAGATCCAAATTGACTTAGCCGGTTGCACTCTACACCCTTTGGGAGGGTTCTCAATGAAAGTATTGCATGCGTTCAAGGTCGTCGGTCTGCTGATTTTGGCCCTGGGTTTCGCCGTCGTGCCTGCCCTGGCAGCCTCCGGTAAGCCGCCGACGAATGACATCAACACCCTGGCTGGCAAAGTGGCAGCTGTCAACGGCACGCAGGGACTGCAAATCCGCTTCTCGGCTTTCATCGAACAGGAAGCTGAAATCGAAGATGCTGCGCCCAGCCCATCGAGTCCGATCACCCCTAGTTTCGTTCTCTCAAGTCCGCTTGATGGGACCAGCGTGTTAGCACCAGGGGTGACCGTCAACCAAGACACGGCCGGCGCACCGCAGAACGAGACGGCGATCGCCGTCGATCCCAACAACCCCAATCACGTCGTGGCGGGGGCTAACGACTACGTAACCCGGACTTGGGCCTGCGATCTCAACGGCACGCCGTGCAGCGCGTTGGGGGACGGCTACTCCGGCACCTATTACTCGAATGACGGTGGCGCCACGTGGGCCGCCAATAGCAGCGACCCCGACCACCTGGGCACGCTCATTCCGGGAGTGACCCGTCTGGCCGGCGGCCAGTACGACGCTGGCGGCGATCCGGCACTTGCCTTCGATAGCCAGGGTAATGTCTACTACGCCGGGCTAGGGTTCAACCGGGCCTCGGCGCCCAATGCGGTGACGGTCAACACGGGGACCTTCGATGGCTCCGGCGTGTTGACCTGGAGCCAGCCGACGTTCATCAACCAGACCAAATCTCCCTCCACCGTGAATGACAAGGAGTGGATCGCCGCCGACTGGCACGCCAGCAGCCCCTATACGGATCGAGTCTACGTGTCCTGGACCCGCTTCATCTTCAACCCGGCACACGGCAGTTACGTCCAGTCGCCGATCTTCTTCGCCTACTCGACCGACGGCGGAGCGACCTTTAGTGACCCGAAGAACATCTCGAGCAATGTGCTTTACGATCAGGGCTCCCGCCCAATCGTCGGCTATGACGGCACCGTCTACGTGATCTTCGAAGGCGCCACCCGTCTTGCCGCGCTGGACAGCCAGTGGATCGTCAAATCGACGGATGGTGGGGATTCCTTCTCCAAACCCGTCAAGATCTCTGATGTCCAGGATGTGATCCCGCTGGCAAATGCGTCCTTCCGCAACGATAGCTTCCCGGCTGGAGACGCCGCACCCAGTGGCGATCTTTACGTCGCGTGGACCAGCCTGCTGAGGGACAGCGACGGCAGTCTGTGCCCGGCGCGCACCAACAACGGGTGCCATGCCGTGGCGGTGTACAGCACATCTTCTGATGGCGGGTCGACCTGGAGTGCCCCGGTGCCGATCTTCCCGGCGCTAGATGCTTCAACTCAGATACCCGATGGATATCCGGTAACCCAGCCTGACGGAAGCGCGCTCAATGAGCCCGCGGTGCGTCGAGTTGATACCCAGTGGCCCGGCGTGGCCGTCTCGCCGTCGGGCACGGTCTACATGTCCGCCTATGCCGCCGACACGGTCTCACCATGGCAGACCTGCGCCAGCCCGTTGCCGGGCGCTGCAGGGCGCATTGGTTGTGATACGCTTGGCGACTACATTCACAACGCCCGCCTCGACTACTACGTTACCAACATCGCATCGGGCGGTGTACAGAAGGTGACCGGCAATCCGATCAACACCCGCAACGGCTTTGGCGGGGGCTTCATCGGCGACTACACCGATCTGGCCGTTGGCTCGGACGACGTGTTCCATGCCTTCTGGACCGACACCAACAACAAGCAAGATGTTGTGTGGTTCTATGGTTTCGAATTCACCCCGACTTCGATCAATCAGGAAGACGTGGTGACGGCCTCTGGGACGATCCACTAGGCCCTGGATAACTGGACTCTTCCCGATCTGATCCCCCGGAAGGGTCCATGGTGCATCCTGCGGGGGCCGGCGTATGCCGGCCCCCGCAGTCTATTCTTCGCCAACCGGTCCTGGTGCCTAGCTGGCTCGAGGTCAGCTCTGGCTGGCGCTCGCCCTACTCCGACGCCTCGGGAACCTGCGAGAGGCGGAGGCCGTCCTAAGGGTTGAGGTCTAGCACTCCAGAGAAAGGGTTGGCACATGAACAAGACACTTGGCTGTCTGGGGGTCGCCCTGGCGCTTGCCGCGGTGGGATGCACCGGAAGCTTGGTCCCCCCCAAGCCGCCAGGCCCCCTGGCCCAGCCTACGACAACAGCCTATGGCCTTCTCGCTCGCGCGCCTGGCACGATCACCTGGGAGCGCTCCGGCGGATTCGCCGGTATGTGCCAGACGCTTGTCATCTGGAGCGATGGCAGCTACATCCTCGACGATACCTGCCGCTCGTCCGGGAGGCGAACAGGATCCCTTCCCTCGTCCGAACTCAGTCAACTCCAAGCATGGCTGGCAACCTACCAGCCCTTCGATTGGGCCCCGTCGGTCCCACCTGGTTCAGCCGACATGTTCGTGGACCATTTGCAGTTCAACGGTGACGGCCAAGAGCCGGCCCCTCTGGCGCTCCAGGCTCAAATATCGGATCACATCAGCGGCATCGTTTCAAGGCTGATGGTCAACGATATAGCCACCCCACCGTCCGATGCTGCGCAGCAAGGCGTTAAAGGAAAAGCGGTCATCGGGCCGATGTGCCCCGTGATGAGCGACGACAACACCTGTCCCGACAAGCCCTACCAGGGACAGATCCAGGTGCTGGACCCCCGCGGCGATGTGATGACGCAATTCACCACCGGCGCCGATGGGTCCTTCCAGGTCCCTTTGCCAGCCGGCAGCTATGTCCTCCGGGGCGTGAGGCAAGGGCCCTTCCCGGGGGCTCCGCCCCTGGAGGTGACCGTTCGGCCGGGGGAGTACGTGCAGGTCACTTTGACCTTCGACAGCGGAATCCGCTGACGGCGAAATCCGGCCGCCCCAGACATATTGTGAAATGCATCACAAATCGACCAGGGGGCCAAACCCCATATCTCTGGACTCCGACTGCGGCGCCCTGTGCAGGCAAGAATTGAACCTATCGCCTCGGCTTAGTCCCCGCTAAGCGTAGGTTAAAAGTCGGATAAGGATCGGCTCAGAGTGGTTGACAAGTCCCCTGGCTGGTCATAGCATCGAAGCGTTCGGCCTGTGACGGTAGACGGTATCGATTTGGGTTAGGTGGTCAACATGCTGCGCTCCTTTTCGGGTCACCCCATCCTTCCATCCATCCATTGAAATCGCCAAATCCTGGCCGGCGCGGCCCCATCGCTCCGGCAGTTGTGCTCTTGCGTCCCTTTAACGAGAGGAGGTGAGGCCGAAAATCCCCTTAGCAAACGATGGATTCTGACGGAGTTCGAAGCTGTCTCACGGAGGTAAAACCACATGCGTAGCAGTGTATTGAGACTTGCATTCTCGATCGCGGCTGGCTTGTCGATGATCTTGACGGCAGCGGCCATTCCAATCCAAGCGCCATCGGTCAGCGAGACTACGGTCAGTCCCACGGCAGACCACTTCCCGCAGAACAAGCAGAACGAATCACCGATGGCGGTCAATCCCCAAGACCCCCAGAACGCCATCAGTGGGGCAAACGATGAAAAACTGGAGCCGGACTGCACGCTGGGTTCGAGCGGCGCCTCTTCCTGCCCGTTCGCACCCGGGGTCAACACATCCGGCATCTACGTGACGACCGATGGCGGTGCCACCTGGGCCCAACAGATCCTCGACTGGAGCAGCGCCAACCTGACCTCCGACGGCGACCCGGTGGTTGCCTTCGGGCCCAAGCCGGACGGCCACGGCGGCTTCAACTATGACCACGGCGCCAGGGCTTACTTCGGCTCGCTGGCCGGTTCGCCGGACTTCGGACCTAACCAGGAGCTGCTGGCCGTATCGTCGTCTGACGACCAGGGCACGACCTGGGGTCCGCCAGTGCTGGCAACCACGCGTCAAAGCCCGGTGAGCTTCAACGACAAGATCTCTCTGTGGGTAGACCAGAACAGCGACAGCCCACATTTCGGCACGGTCTATGTTGCCTGGACCCTGTTCACAGGCAACTTCCCTCCCGCTTCGTACGGCCGGGAATCCAACGTCTATCTGCCCGAGCCGATCATGATCTCCCGCTCGACCGATGGCGGCCAGACGTTCTCCAAGCCCGTCAAGCTCACCCCGTCACACAACAATGGTCAGGTGGGCGGGAGGCAGGGCTCGGCCATCCGCACTACGCCCAACGGCGATGTTTACGTCTTCTATGACGGCGCTTCGAACAAGCAGAGCGCCATCTTGGGCGTGAAGTCGACCGACGGCGGGGCTCACTTCGGGCGCCCGTTCCTGGTCAGCCTGAAGAATGACGTTCCGTCGCCCTTCCCCGGCGCCAGCTTCCGCACCGACAGCTTTCCGCTGGCCGATGTGGATGCCCAGGGGACCCTGTACATCACTTGGGCGGACTACACCTCGGGACACAGCGTGGTGAAGCTGGCCCGGTCCACGGATGGCGGCCAGACCTGGATCTCGGCTACGGCCGCCAACGTGCCGGGCCGCAGCGCCTTCTATCCCGCCGTGGCTGTCTCCGGGACACACGTGTTCATCGGATTCAACGCCATCGATGACGTGGCTTCAGGCGCAGTGCCTGGAGCAGGCGTGGTCAGCTACGACGCCTACTACGTGCTCTCGAACGACGGGGGAGGCGCATTCGGTGCACCGGTGAAGATCAGCGCCGCGCCTTCAGATCCCGATGTGGCCTCGGCTAATGGGCTGAGCTCGCAGTTCATAGGTGACTACAACGGCGCAGCGGCGGGTCCGGACGGGAGCTTCTGGTTCTCGTGGACCGATACGCGTGCCGGCGCCACCTGCGCCGCAGTAGATGCCTACCGGGCGGGCGGTCCGAAGCCCGATATCTACTCGCAGTGCCCGGCTGGCTTTGGGGACTCGGATATCGTGGTGGCCCATGTGACCCCGTAGCCGGACAACGGGCCTAGATCACGATGCAACAGCCGTCGGGCGCCCTTCTGGGCGCCCGACGTGGCTTCCTCCTTCCTGTGCCGACATGGGTGGCGGCATGGGGAGGACTCGCTATGATTCAGACTTGGGTAGCGGAAGACCCGACGCCTAACCCGCAAGAGAGGACGGAAGCCGACTATGGAACTCAGCCTGATGATCGAGGGCCAAGAGGGCCTGACTTGGGACCGATGGAAGCGCATCGCGACCGCCGCCGAGGAAATGGGCTTTGTAGGTCTCTTCCGGTCTGACCATTTCACCATTCCTCACCGTCCCCACGATGACTCACTTGAGATGTGGGCCTCTCTCACCTGGTTGGCGAGCCACACGGAGCGCATCGAATTCGGCCCCCTGGTGGCGCCGGTGTCGTTCCGTCATCCCGTTTTCATCGCGCGGACCGGCAAAGATATCGATACCCTCTCCAGTGGCCGCCTGGTGTTGGGTGTGGGGGGTGGCTGGCAGGACCTCGAGCACGAAATGTTCGGGTTTCCCCTGCTGAAGGGCAGCGGGCGCTTTGATCGTTTTCAGGAGGGTGTTGAAGTGGTCTACCATCTGCTTCGTGACCCCGATCCAGTGACCTACGATGGCAAGTTCTATCGACTTCGGGAAGCCCGGCTTCTGCCGCCGCCAATGGCGCCTGGGCGGCCGCCGCTGCTCATCGGCGGCCACGGCCGGAAGCGCACGCTGCCTTTGGCCGCCCGCCTGGCCGACGAGTGGAACTGCGCTTTCCAGTCACCCGAGGAGTACGCAGACCTCAACCGTGTCCTTGATGGGCTGATCGAGGCCGAGAACCGCAACCCGGCCGACGTGCGTCGGTCCGTCATGACCAACATTCTGTATGGCCGGGATCAATCCGAGCTCCAAAGCAAGCTTACAGCCAGAGGCTCCAGTCTGGAGCAGGAACGAAGCCGGCCCACGATTGTCGGCGTGGGCGATGAAATCCTGCCTCAGCTCAAGGCCTATGAGGCGGCGGGAGTGCAGCGCATCATGCTGCAGTGGCTCGAATTGGATGATTTGGATGGGATCGCTTCATTGGCTGAGACGGCGTTGCCGGCATTCCCAAGCCGGTAAGGCTGCCGCCCAAAGACTGAGGGGATCCTTGCAGGCAAGGCACCACGAGAGATTGGGGGCTCAGCAGAAACAGATCAGCCAACGTAGGGTTCTACCTCGACTCCCAATCCTTGGGCCAGCCGATTTACGTAGGCAAAGTAGGCGACGGTCAGGTTGGCATCCAAGATATCCCGGTCGCTGAGCCCCGCCTCCCGCATGGGATCCAGATCCGAGTTGTCCATCTCCCACGGGGTACGCGTCAGCTTTGCGGCGTAGTCCAACAGGACTCTTTCCCGGAGAGTCAGGTCCAGCAAAGTGTGGTCCCGTTTCAACCCCTCGATCAATGCCGTGGCATCGGGTCGTCTGCGAATGAGGCGGCCAAGACCGGCCGCGTGGTGGGCCATTCAGTAGTGGCAGCGGTTGATTGAGGAGACGACGACGGCGATCATCTCACGCTCGGCCAAGCTCAACCCCGACGGGCCGTGCATGGTGGTGTCGTAAAGTTCGGCGTGCTCGCCCAGGGTCTGCGGGTGCAGGGAATGGATGCGAAGGATGTTGTCCACCTTTGCGTGGCGGCGATCCTGCCAGCGGTCATACAGGGTCGCCAGTTCACCTTCGGCTTGCTCTTCCGGGATAATCTCGATCCAGGCAGGTTTCTTCATGCATGCCTCCATCGCCCGGGGCCAGGCCCACGCGGCAGACGACGGTTCACCAAGCCTTCCTATCCTAGCCCATCTGGGGGGATTTGAGAGTCATCTGCCGTCTTTTGAGAGGGCGCGGCGGCCATACTGGGCATGCACGCCGGTGTGAACCTCCACCGGTGCCCGTATCTCCCCCTTTGTCTCCAAGGAGCGAAACCGTATGCCGAAACCGCCTTCCGAGTCCGACCCAAGCACAGCAGACAGCTCTCAACAAGGCTCGGGATTTCTTCGACCCGTGGCGCTAGCCGCCTCTGGACTGTTCCTGGGGCTGGCCTTCGAGGTCCTCTTATACGGCCGTCCCATCGGAGTCTCCTTCGCCCTGTGGGTCTGGCTTTGCATCGGTGCCCTGTTCTTCCTAGGCCGCACTGAGGCCAGATCGCCCTCGCCTGTGGCCGTGGCATTGGCCGTGCTGGTCGGCGTCTTGGCGGTCCTGCCCGTGTTTCGGGCTGAGCCGCTGACGGTCTTCCTGGACGTGGTCCTTGCTCTGGCCGGCCTGGCCTTGCTGGTGCACGTCTATCGCCAGGGCGACCTGCTGTCGTATGGATTCCTCGATTTTGGGATGGGGTTGGTGATCCCGACGTTCCAGGCCTGGTTCAGGCCGTGGCGGGTGCTCTCGGAAACTCAAGCGCAGTTGTTCAAGGAAAAGCAGACTCAGTCGAAGCTGGCCGGCGTGGGCCGTGGGCTGCTGCTGGCCTTTCCCATCCTTGTGGCGTTTCTGGTGCTGCTCAGCTCTGCCGACCTCGTCTTTGGCGATTTCGTAAGGCATGCCCTGGCCTGGCTTGATTTGGCCCGTTTCTTCGATTACCTCGGCCGGCTGGCGGTTATTTTGGGTATGGCACTGTTCAGCCTGGGCGCCCTGGTCGTCGCCTTGAGGCACTCGGAGGGTTACCGGCTGATCGGACAAGACAAACCCCTCTTGGCGCCGTTCTTGGGCTTTACCGAAGCCGCTGTGGTGCTGGCCGCCGTGGATGTGTTGTTTGGCTTGTTCGTCGCCGTCCAGCTGCACTACTTCTTCGGCGGCCAGGTGAACATCTCAGCCGCTGGCTACACTTACGCCGAGTATGCGCGGCGCGGGTTCGCTGAACTGGTGTTCCTTGCGTTGCTCACCCTGGGGATGATCCTCGCCCTGGGGGCTTGGACGCGGCGCGGTCAGACCGGCGAGCGGCGCAGTTTCAATGCCTTGAGCGGTCTGCTCGTGCTGTTGACGGGCGTGATCCTGACCTCGGCCTTCATGCGCCTGACCCTGTACGAGGAGGCCTATGGCTTCAGCCGTCTGCGCACCTACACGCACGTAGCGATCTTGTGGATGGGTGTGCTGTTTCTGGCCTTTCTCGGCCTGCTCCTGGCCGGCAGGCTGCGCGGGTTTGCCGTGGCCTGTGCTGCCGGGGCCGTGGGATTCTGTCTGGCCTTGAATCTGCTCAACGTGGATGCGTTCATTGTCCGGCAAAATTTTTCCAACCCGTCGCGGGCCGGAGAACTGGATGCTGCCTACCTGGCCACGCTATCGGCCGATGCCGTGCCGCCGCTGGTCGACCGGTTGGATCAGATCCCGTTCGAGGCGCGTGATGCCCTCCTCCCAGCGCTCTCCTGCGGCCTGCAGGCCCTGCGTGACCGCCAGGATCAGGTGGGGTGGCCGTCCTATCGCTGGGTCCAAGCTGATGCTTTGAGGCGACTGGAGTCGGTCTCCTCCGTCCTGTCCAACTATCCTGTGGGGACGATGGAAGGTTCCACGGCCCTGGCCGTCAGCGTGGGCGGTTTATCGGTCAACTGCGGCAGATTCGGGATGCAATAGGCGGGATCCTGGGGGGTCAGGGCAGCCACGGCAGGGGGGCAAACCAGTTTTGGTTGACGAGCCACCCCGGGTCAGCGAACAGGGCGTCCAGGGGGTCCTGCGGCGGAAGGGGCTGGATTTGGCCGTCGCCGGTGCGTGTGGAGGATGCGGGTGCCACCAGGCTGATGGCGCTCTCGGGCACCCATCCCACGGACCCGTTGTCGTCCACTTGCCACCAGTAGTCGCCGGTCGCCCGCACGCCGTCCAACCCGTTCAGATGATGAACGATGGTGACATCAGCCCCTTTGGCCAGGTCGGATCTGCCGCGATAGTTGTCACCTGGGCCCAGGCGGAGATCGAGCAGCTGATCAGCCTCCACGACGTCCCCCGGTTGATAGGCATGGGAGAACTTGGGCGGCTGGACCTCGATCATCATCACACCGTTGGCCACTGCCCGCTCATGGCCGTCGGACGGTTGGTTAACGACCTTGCCGTCGAGCCACAATGTGCTTGAGCCGCCGCCGTCCTGATTGATCCCCCAATCGGCGTCCAGCCTGTCGTGGCAGAAATGTGCCAGCTCGTTGATGGTCATCCCCACAGAGACGCCTGCATTGCGGCCGTCCACCACGACAAAGTACAGAAAGTCGTCGTTGTAGCAGATGGCGGTGCGCGGCGACCGGCTTGTGGCCCCGGTGGCGCTGAAGCTCTGAGTCTCGCCATCGAGGAGAAATGGAAAGCTGCCCGAGAGGCTGGCATAGGTCTCGCTCCAGCTGTCGCCATCGGGCGTGCGGCAGTTGGCTTTGAAATGCCGGATGATGGTCGACAGCCCCAACTTGCTGCCGATCTCGACGTTGTCAAGCAGAATCTTGCCTGCCGAGCCCCCGGCGGAAAGGACAACCGAGTCGAAGGGAATCGACGTGTCACCCTGGTCGGTATAAATCGCGCGGACGACGCCGCGGACCATTTTCGGATAGGTGAGGATCGTAAAAGGTTGTTCGAGCTCGACCACCACCTCCACGCCGTCGTGGGTGTGGGTGCGGACATCGTACTGTGGCGTGTAGACGACCAGGCCCCCCTGGCGGCTGTCATCGATCTTGTCAATCGGCTGCTGAACGCCGGTGTTGAGGTAGGTGACCAACTGGCCGCCCTCGGGGTGGGTGACGCAACCGCCGATGAACGCACTCCGGTCCAGGCGCCAGGCGAAACCGCTGCCACCGCCGAGGTCATTGAAGCGTTTAATGTACCAGCCGGACTCAACCATCCCACTCAGCGGCCGCCCGGTCCCTTCGTCATGGAACGACCCGTTGATGACAGCCACCACCTGGTTCCTTCCGCCCCAGGTGGGTTCCCAAGACCCCAGCGATCCGTCGTAGCGGTTCGCCATCTGGCTGACGGTTTCCTTCCCGTCAACCAGCCGGCTGCTGGCGAGGCTGGTGTCGAGCGTGACGTTGGGGTTGTTCCGATCCATGCGCGCCACGTAGGCGCGGTTGGGGCCGGCCAGATTGAACATCTGGTAGGTGATGCCGTCAGCGATCTGTCGCCAATCGCCTGTGGGCCCGGGCTGTGCCTGGGCGGCGAGCAGAGTCAGGGTGCCGAGGACCCAAAACCATCGCTTAACTCGGTGCACACATCGCTCCCAACCATCGATGAAAGGCGGAAATAGTCACCGGAGGATACCACCGCGAGAGCCGGGCTGGACCGCCGTTTGCATGGGATATCGAGGGGGTTTATGAAGAAACGCACAAATGAAAGCTGGCTCGGATGTGCATCCATCGAGGGGGGTGGTTTCCCCAGATGATGGGCCTGCCCATCGCCCTCGACCGTGGCCGGTCCAGCGCCGACGAACAGCGTGGGCGCCAGAGCACAAGGGCCAAAGGGTGGAGGGGATCAGTTGGCGTTGCCGCCCGCCAGAGCTGCCTCAACTGCCGCCCTAGACAGACCGCCAGCCGCCAACTGTTGTTCGGGCAGCTCGAGCATCCGATGGCAGAAAGCTTGAAGGAAAGGGCCTACTTCCTGCGGGTGCTCCGCCCGTCGCAAGTAGCTCCTGATGGCGTCCAGAGCGTGGGCGTAACAGCCCAAGTCCTCGAAGAAGAAGAACAGGTCGGCTTGGTCCCGGGCTGGCATCCCTTCCTCTTGCAGATCTTGCTGCAGTTCCAGGACGGCGTCCAGCGTGGCTTGGGGGTCGAGTCTGGGAGCCCGCCGGGCCGATGCAAGGTGCAGGGCCAAGCTCTTCAAGCGACGCTGGTGGGCGTCGAATTCTTGCCCTTGCGCCTGGCTGACACGAGCTTCCGAGCGCAGAAGTTCAGCCAGCACGAAGATCCTCTGGGGATCATCATCGTCACCACGGCTAATGAGCTGGATGAGTTCCTCCGCCGGGGTATAGAACACCACTGTGGAGCTCAGCCCGAACAAATCGCCGTAAGTCTGTTCCAGCAACTGTGCGGCTTCGGTGAGACGCCCGGATTGGGTCAACCCGAGAACCTGAAGCACCGCCTGGGTGGCCTGTTGGATCAGCCGTTTGATGAAATCTTGCTGGTACAAAGCAACTCCCCGATGGCACGGTGATGGGGCGCATTCTAACGCTGGCCGCACCGTTCACGCCAATGGGGCTTTGAGCCTCAAGTGCACGATGGTTCCCTTGCCAACCCGGCTCTCGAGTGAGATGAACCCGCCCTGCGCTTCGACGAGGGCCTTGGCGATGGATAGCCCCAACCCGCTGCCTGAGGCGGTGTGGGCCGGATCGCCGCGGTAAAAGCGCTCGAACACGTGGGGCAGATCTTGAACCGGGATGCCGGCCCCGGTGTCAGCCACATGAATTTCGACCTCCTGGCCTTTCCGCTCGACTTCGATGCGAATGGCACCGCCGGACGGCGTGTGGCGGATGGCGTTGTCCAGCAGCACCAACAAGACCTGGCGCAGCCGGGTTGGATCGGCCCAGACGCTTCCCTCGGCCGGGGGAATGTCCAGCCGAAGGCCACGCGATTCGGCCAGCCTGGCCACGGTTTCATGGATTGCCGGCAGAAGCGTCTCCAGGCTAACCCGCTGCTGGGTGATGGGCAGGTCGGCCGAATCCAGACGGGACAGGAGCAGTTGGTCCTCGATCAGACGGCCCATGTGATCGCTTTCGCCCAGGATCTGATCCAGCAGCTTCCTCTGCGGATCCTCATCACCAAGGCCGCGCCGGGCGACATCAGCTGTGGCACGGATCAGCGTCAGCGGCGTGCGGAGCTCATGGCTGGCGTTGGCGACGAATGCCTGCTGGCGTTCCCAGGCGCGCTGGGTCGGTCGGAGGGATTGTCCAGCCAACCACCAGCTGGCGGTCGCAAGAAAGGCCAGGCTCACACCACCCAGGAGAAACAGGCCGAGCACCAGCTGGGCACGGATGGCATCCTGGTCCGAAAGCGAACGCCCCACTTGAAGTGCCGCTGGTTGGGTGACGTCGGGCACCCGGTAGGTCAACAGCCGCACGCGGTTGCCATTGGCCGAAGTGACCGTGCGCAGGTCGGAACCCTGGCCGAGGGCAGCCGCCACCGCCACCGGGTCGGGAGGCAGGGGAGCGGGGGTCGTGTTGAAACCCGGCAGAAGCTGACCACTGGCATTGAGCGCCATCACGAAGACGGCTGCCAGTTCGGCGTTGAGACCCTCTTCGGGATGGTCCTCAGCTTCATCGTGGCCCGGAGCTTCTTGTTCTGTTCCATCCCCGTCGTCGGTTTCAGGATTGGAGGTCGTGCGTGGGATAAGGCGCATCACCGGATTGAGGGCCGCCCCTGGCTGGGTGTCCTGCCAGGCGCGTTCTGCGTCGGCCAGCTCGGCGGGGATAGGCACGCCCAGCGAGGTGAACTGTTGGGCCATCACATGCTCCAGGGCAAGGTCGGTCGTGGTCTGAAAGAAGTACCCGATCAGGGCATAGGTGCCCGCGCCAAGGAGGGTGATGAGCATGATGCCGGCGATCACATAAAGGCCGGTCAGCCGAACTCGAAGGGGTCTAAACATCATCAACGTCCAACCGGTATCCCACGCCCCTCACGGTCTGGATCGGATCGGGGTGGCCAGGCTGGGCCAGCTTCCGGCGCAGATAGGAAACGTAGACATCGACCAGCGAAATCTGCACATCGCGCTCATAGGACCAGACATAGTCGAGAATCTGCTCACGCGTCAGGGCCTGTCCCGGATGGCGCACAAGAAACTCGAGAAGCCCCCATTCGGTCTTGGTCAGGTCGAGGGCGTTCTGACCGCGCCGGGCAGTATGGGCACGGACGTCCAGGACGAGATCCCCCACCCGCAGCTCGTAGGAGTCACCGGCGGCGGGCAGATGCCTGCGGCCGAGCGCGCGTATGCGGGCGAGCAGCTCATCCATAGCGAACGGCTTGACCAGATAGTCATCGGCTCCGCTATCGAGGCCGGCCACCCGGTCCTCGATCTGGCCGCGCGCCGTCAGGAGCAGCAGGGCCGTCGGCAAGCCCGCCGCCCGGATGGCGCGACAAATGGCGGGCCCGTCCCTGCCCGGCAGCATCCAGTCAATCACCGCCACATCATATTGCCCGCGCAACGCCAGATCCAGTCCAAACTCGCCATCGTGGACCTGGTCAACCGCCAGACCCTCGTCGATCAGCACATGGGCGACGAGAGCTGTGAGACGGACGTCATCTTCGATGAGAAGTATCTTCATGGGACCTCCGTCCCCCACATTATGCGCCCATTCTTGGAAAACGATTGGAAAAGAGGTTGGCTCTTCCAAGGTCCTTTCAATCCCCGTGGCGTAGAGTAAGGCTTCGAAAGGAGAAACACATGAATCCCAAATGGACATTGCTCTTCGCAGGCGGCCTGACGGCCTTCGTGCTGGTGGTGGTGGGTGCCGTGGCCGGCCGGGCGGCTGCCCAGGGAGCCAACCCCGACCAGACTCCGACCGTGGCCGACCCATCGGTACAGGCTCAGTTCGACCAACGCGACGCGGCCTATCAGCAAACCATTGACCAGGCGAACCTGCAGCTTGAACAGGCCTATCAGGAGATTGCCACGCTTCAGGCGCAGGTGGCCCCTACGGAAGTCCCATCCACATCGTCGGAGGCGGATTCATATCCAATTTCCGCCGAACTGGCGGTCGGGTTGGCTCTCAACCTGTCTCCCGGGGCCAAGCTTCAACGCTGGCCAGAACTGGTCGACTTCCAAGGGACGGTGGCCTGGGAAGTAGTTTTGGATAAGGGAACCATGTACTTGGACGCCACGAATGCCGTCCTGCTGTACAACGGTGCTGCGTTCGTCAGCTCCAGCAGTGGGGGAGGCGGCGGTGGCGGTGGCGGCGGCGAACATGAGGGCAGCGAACACGAACACGACGACTGACGTCGGGATCACCCTGAGCCGGTTGGTAACGAGAAGTATTGGAAAGGTGTGAAGATGGCTGGACCCAATCGACGCGGTGGAGGCGCAGCCTCGTTGACCGCGACCAAGGCTTTCATTGCGGTGGGCGCGTTGGCTTCCACCCTGGTGGGGTGGACCAAGCTGACCATGGACAACCCCGTGACGCCTCAGACTGCCCCGCCGCCGACGGATGTCGTACTGGATCTGGCGCCGCTGCCAACCTTGATCCCGGCGCCTGACTTCTCCACCTTTGTTGTGCCGACGGCGCAGGCCGCCCAGGCCCCGGCGCCTGGGCCGACGCTGAGGCACGTGGCCGCACCACCGGCCGGTGGCGGCGGCGGTGGCGGTGGCGGGGGTGGCTCTCGATCCGTGGCTTCCACCCATTCATCTCGCTAGGAGACAGCGTGGAACAGATTGATTTTCGGGCGATGGGATCGGCCATGCGGGGCGTGCTGGACGCGCCGAGGAAACCGGCGCGCGAGGCGTTGATCCAACTGCCCAATTGGTTCGAGGCCTGGGAGCAGAGCATGAGCCGCTTCCGCCCCGATAGCGAGCTCAATAAGCTCAACTCGCAGGCCGGAATGCCGGTCCGGGTGAGCCGGGATCTGATGGATGTGGTCATGGCCAGCCTGGATGCGGCCAGGGCCACCGAGGGCCTGGTGGACCCGACCCTAAAGGACGCCATGCTGGCCATCGGCTACGACCGGTCCTTCGAGATGCTGGTCTCCGAGGGAGCAGGCATGGCCCCTGCGCCAACCCCGGCGGCCGGGACCAACGGTGCCGGTTGGTGGGACATCCACTGCGACCCTGAGCTCAGCCTGGTCCACCTTCCGGCGGGTGTTCACCTCGATCTTGGCGGGGTGGGCAAGGGATGGGCGGCCGATCGGGCTGCCGAGCGCCTGAGTGTGCATGGCCCGGTTCTGGTCGACGCTGGTGGAGACATTGCTGTCAGCAGCCCACCCAATCGCTCGCAGGGTTGGCCCGTGGCGGTCACGGATCCCAGGAACCCTGATGGAGAGCCCCTGGCGATCCTCAAGCTATCGAGCGGTGGGGTGGCGACATCGGGGCGGGATTTCCGGCATTGGACTCGGGATGGAGTCCCACAACACCACATCCTCAACCCACAAACTCGCCGGCCGGCGACGACCGACGTGCTGACGGCGACGGTGATTGCCCCGTCGGCGCTGGAGGCCGAGGCCGCCGCCAAGACAGTGCTGATCCAGGGGAGGCGGCGCGGGTTGGCTTGGATTGAGCGGCGCCCGCAGCTTGCCGGCCTGCTGGTGGATGACGACGGCCAATTGTCGGTGAGCGTGAACCTGGAATCTCACATCTGGAGCTGAACCATGCCGCGTCCTGACGCTGTTCGCAATGAGCCAGACGAGTACGGTGTGGCGTTGCCTTTGAGCACCGTGGTGACCCTGTTTCTATCGGTGGCCCTGGGCGCGTTTGTGGCCGTCACTGTGCTGCCGACCTGGGCGCCGGGGCTGAGCCTATCGCTGTTCGGCGACGCGCCCAAGGCCTACTGGTACCTTTCCCGCACCAGCGCCTTTGTTGCCTTTGGCTTGCTCTGGGCATCCACCGCGCTGGGGGCGATCATCACCAATCGCATGGCGCGCATATGGCCCGGCGGGCCGACGGCGTTCGACCTGCATCAGTTCACCAGTCTGTTGGGGCTGGCTGTGGCGTTCTTCCACGCCTTGATCCTGACGGGGGACCGCTACATCGACTACTCCTTGGTGCAGGTCCTGATGCCCTTCGCCAGCGTCAACTACAAGCCGGTTTGGGTGGGGCTTGGGCAACTCGGTTTCTATGCTCTGATCCTGGTCAGCGCCAGCTTCTACATGCGCAAGTCGCTTGGCGCTCGTTTGTGGCGGCTGATCCACGTCTTGAGCTTCGTGGGCTTCGTAGGCGCCCTGGCTCACGGAGTGTGGAGCGGCACGGACAGCGGCGCAGCCTGGGCGCAGGGGGTGTACTGGTTCGCCGGTGGGAGTGTGCTGTTCCTGACCGTCTACCGCACGCTGACCGGGCTGGTCCCTGAGCGGCGGACGAAACGTCGTCCGGCCGCCCAAGGACAAGCGGACCCCAAACAGACCGGAGCCGGAGCGGTGGCTCCGGCCCCGGTTGAGCTTCCGGCTGAACAGCCCTCGCCCAACCTCAACTGACGGTCGGATCCGACTGCATCATCCCAAACACGTTGCCTTCGGTGTCCTTCCCGTAGGCCACCCAGCCCACGCCCGGCACAGCGCTCTTCCCCGAGACAATCGAGCCCCCGTTGGCCCCAATCTTCTGCAGGGCGTCGTCAATATCTTGAACATCGAGCACATTGACGGTTGACGGCTGTCCATCCTCACGAATCTCGAAAGCCCCGTCGATTCCAGGGCTGTCATTCTCGCCGGTGGTGATCAACCAGTACTCCACCGGTCCTTCCCACTTGTCCGTCTTCCAGCCGAAGGTCTTGGCGTAGAAATCGGCCGCCCTTTGGGGATCCTGCACCCCCAGTTCGAAGTGTATGGGTCTTCCCATGATGTTCTCCTTCCCAAGGATTGAGGCGAGTTCTGATCGGCATCCTTCGATCTCATCCGTCGCGATCGGGGGACCGAAGAGGACGTTCTAGGATTTCGGCCGGCACCAGCCACGGGTACATCTCCATCGCCAGCTGCCCGGACCGCATGTGAGCATCCTCGGCCAAAAGGGCGTGCACATCGTCTTCAGAGTGCAAGTCGAACACCAGCACCCCTCGCTCCGGATCGCCGCCCGGAATGGGTCCTGATAGCAGCAGCTCACCAGATTCACGCAGGCGGCTGAGAAGGGCCAGGTGTTCAGCCTGATGGTGCTCATCTTCGGGCGTCGAACTGGGACTCCATCTGGGCCCCTTGATCATGAAAGCCAGGATCAGCCGCCGCATCTGCATGGGGTATCCGTGTTCGGGGCCCGGATGGAGGGGGTCTGGGGTGCTCATGCGGATGGGTCTCCCTTTGGGTGGTGTTCGTCAAGTCCAAAGTCACGCAGGCGGCGGAGGAAGAAGCGGGCCTCCGCTTCGTTTTCCGTCAGCTCGAGAGCCTGCCGGTAGGCCGCCGCCGCTGCATGGGGTCTGCCAGCGCGCCTCAGGAGATCAGCCTGGGCGGCGTGAAACGGGCCGTAACCTGCCAGGCTGGTCTCGGCGTCGGCCTCCAGTGACTCCAAGGCCCTCAATCCCTCTTCTGGCCCGTGGGCCATCCCGATGGCGACCGCCCGGTTGAGTTGCACGACGGGCGAGGGGGTTATGGCGTCCAATGCGGAATACAGGGCGACGATCTCGGGCCAATCGGTGTCGGAATAGCTTTTGGCCCGGGCATGGACGGCGCTGATCGCCGCCTGTATCTGGTAGGGACCGACACCATCCATTGCAAGCGCTCGATCCAGGTCATCCAATCCCGCGGCCAGCTCAACGGCGTCCCAGCCGGACCGGTCCTGGTCTTCGAGCAAGACCAGGTCCCCGGCCGCGTCGAGCCGCGCTGGGCGTCGGGAGTCGTGCAGGCGCATGAGGGCCAACAGGCCAAGGGCTTCCGGGAGGTGGGCCTCCATCCGCTCAGCTATCAGCAGATTCACCAACACCTGTCCCAGCCGGATGGCTTCCTGGCTGAGATCGGCTCGCACCAGAGACTCGCCTGAACGAGCCTGGTAGCCCTCGTTGAAGATCAAGTAGATCACGGTCATGACGGCGTCCAGGCGTTCGGGAAGCTGGTGCGCATCGGGCACGCGGAAGGGAATGCCCGCCCGGCTGATTTTGCGTTTGGCGCGCACCAGACGTTGGGCCAAGGTGGCGGTGGGGAGCAGGAAGGCGCGGGCGATCTCGTCTGTGGTCAAGCCGCCGAGGGTGCGCAGCGTCAGGGCCACCTGGGATTTAACGGTCAAGGCCGGGTGACAGCAGGTGAAGATGAGTTTGAGGCGCTCATCGGGGATGGGGTCCGGCAGGATCGGGTCCCGGTCGAAGGGGCCACGGCTGCGATCGGGCGCCACCTTTGCCAGCTTACCTTGCAGCTTCCCCGCCCGTCGCAAGCGATCGATAGCACGGTTGCGGGCGGTGGTCATTAGCCAGCCGGCAGGATTGGCCGGCAGGCCCTGGCTGGCCCAGGCCAGCAGGGCCGCAGCGTACGCGTCCTGGAGGCAGTCTTCCGCCAGCTCGAAATCGCCGAAGCGGGAGATCAGCGCCGCCAGCAGACGCGCGCCATCCTGGTGAACCACATCTTCCAGCACGTCCTGGACGAGTACCATTGCAGGCGATTGTACATCGTCGGCAACGGACGACCCCCGGGAGATGACGGGGCTGGAGGGGATCGAGGGCAGGGCGTAGGTGGTCATGGGATGGGTCATCCCGGATCGATCAGCTCTGGGGCCCGAAGGGGTCCGTGTACACGGGCCGGATCTCGATCACGCCATCGTCGGCGCTGGGAATCTGGGCTGCCACCTCGATGGCCTGATCCAGGTCGGCACACTCCATCAAATAGAAGCCCCCCAACTGCTCCTTGGTCTCGGCGTAGGGACCGTCGGTGACCAGAGTCTTGCCGTCTCTGACTCTGACGCTGGTGGCGGTGTCACTGTGGCGCAACCGCTCCCCGCCCTGGACGTGGCCGGCGCGATTCATCTTGTCATGAAAGGCTTCGAACAGGGCCACCGATTCGTCGAGCTCAGCCCGCGTGGCCGCCTTGGCCGCCGCTTCGTTCTGGTAGATCAACATGGCATACAGCATGGTGTCTCCTTTCGTCTCGTATACGGTTCAATGCGGAAGCAGTGGGGTGGGCCGAGCGATCAGCTCGGCCAACGCTCCCAACACCTGCCCCCAGGCTTGATCGAAATACGCTCTGGCCTCAGCCCAGCCTGGCCCCGGGCGCCAGCCAGAGTGGACCAGGTTGATATCGCATGCCGGAGCATAGCTATCGTGCACGGCATGGAAGCTGACCACGACGTGGGTCAGCGGCCTGGCGTGGTTCATGACGGCGTCAAATGCTGCCGGGCCCCTCCAATCGAAGGCAATCAGCTGGCCTTCTGTCAGAGCCGTGATGCGGCAGCCCACCGTGCTGTTCTGAGGTTTGTTTTCTGGATCCCAGGCCAGCTCATATTTGCCTCCAACGTGGGGCTCCACCTCGGCCTCATTCGTGAAGAATTTCACAAGCAGATCCCCCCGGGTGAAGTGATCGTAGGCTGTGCGGGTATCGCAGGCGAGCCGCGCCTGGTGGTGGATGACGGGTTCCATGGGTCAACTCCTCGTTCTTCTCGGATCTTGTTGAGTTAACGAACGGACACGACCAAAATCGACACCTGCCTGAATCAGAAATCCGGATCGACGCGGGGAAGGAATTGGCCGGCCCGGCGAAGGGTGGGCCGGTCGTTCAGTGAAAGAGGAGGCGGATCTCGTCGTAGGTGAGGAAGAACAGCCAGACCACGGGCTCGCCCTGGGAGTCGACAAACGTGGCCGTGGGCCGCAAAC
This sequence comes from uncultured Chloroflexia bacterium, assembly GCA_963807065.1. Taxonomy (GTDB): domain Bacteria; phylum Chloroflexota; class Anaerolineae; order Anaerolineales; family E44-bin32; genus CAWAND01. Next base: position 1,523,545 of record CAWDZQ010000003.1, on the reverse strand, counting down.
GCTGATGCCAACCTTCGACTGACCATCCCCAGAGGCTGGATTGCCAACTTTGGGGAGAACGCACGATGATGACGTAGATACCCTTTTCAGGATCTGATCGATCAGGCGGATCGAGGTGGATGTCAACCAGGTGGACCCTGGCCGGCAAGTAGAAAGCTGCGATTTCAGGGTTTTCGTTTGTCACCGCCGACTTGTCCTTCCCGGGCAGCGCCGAAAACCAATCAGACACCGCTCGCCATTCTCGATGGTAGGGGAAGCCAAACGTGCCCAGCAGGTACCCGCCGGGCATGTGGACTCCTAGGACCGACTTCGGTTTCCACGGGTATTCCGGTGTGTGGTCCACCATGAGGGCGTAGCTTGCATAGGCGTTGAGCACCAGGAAGACCAAGATGATACAGCGGAGGGCGAAGCCGCCCCGCTGCCCCCAGTGATGTCTTGCCGATGAGGTCAGGCCAGACATGCCCAACCCGGCGATCAACATAAGCGGAAGCAAATAGGTGTAGGCGTGCGTTCTTGAGTTTGAGAAGATCAACTGCATGAAGACCAGAGGGGGAATCAGCCAGGCCAGGAGCACCTGCCAGCCGAGATTGCGTTTCATCCTGAGCAGGCCAAGACAGGCGGCCGCAAGGCCGATCCAGACAAAGGGAGAAGGCGTGTAGAACATGATCATGGCCAGCGTGTGGGTCGACGGGCCATGGAGCCGTGCTGTCCAATATGCGGTCTGTGATGCGTTAAGGTGAAGACCGTACTCGACGTAGAAAGCGAGCACCGGGATGGAGAACAGTGCAGCGGCTCCCATAAGATGCCGGATCATAGGGCGAGCGTCGGGGAGGCGGCGAACCTTGAGCCACCAATGGACGGTTAGCACGGCCAGCGGCGGGAGGACGAAGGCGGCGTCGAAATGGGCCAGCAAACCGCAGGCAGCGGCGGCAAACCCCAGATAGAGACCGGGGATGCGCCAACGATCACGGTCGATGGCCAGGATCAGCGCCAGCAGAGCCGCCGTCACGCCCAGTAGGACGAAGGACTGGTACTGAACGATCCGGCCGAAGGCCACGAATATGCCGTCGGCTGCCAGGAGAAAAGTGCCGTACACGGCCGAATCGAGGTCGAACAACCGCCAGGCGATGCCAAACAGGCAGGCCAGTGAGAGCAGATTGGCTGTCGCAAACGGCAGCCTGAGGAGGAGTTCGCTGGAGAAGGAGGGGTCGATCAGCCCAACCGAGCAGGTGATGGCGAATTCCACGGGGCCCTTGCGCTGCGCCAACAGGAAAGCCAGGAATTGGGCGATCGACTTGAAGCTCCCGGGGTAGCAAAGGGCCTTAACTTCGTCACCCTGGAAGTTGGAATAGCCCAAGTCGGCCAGGCGAAGGAACAGGCTGGCGGCCAGCAACGCCGCCAACTCGAGGCTGACAAGGGGACGCGCCTGGATCCATGTGAGCAGACGCCGGATCATCGTCATACTAGATTGGAAATTCCGACTCCCCGGTCGCGCGGCGTCGTGTCCAATGGTCTAGTTGCCTGTGGCTGTCCGGTACTGATTTGTGCTGAGGACATAGACCGAAGCGACCACCTCGCCGTTGTCGTTTGTGAAGTCTGCCGCCGGCGGAAACTTGCCATGCCACTGGTCAAAGGTCCTTCCCCAGAGTTGGTCGACCCAGCTCTGGGGCTGGTGAATGACCAGAAAGTAGATCTGATCCGCCTCCGGGAGCTCCTTCGGTGCATCGCGCCATATGTACATGAAATGCACGGTATCGGGCAGATAGAACCCGGCGATAGAGAGTTTCTCGTTGGTGGTCAGTGCCTTATCCTGGTCAGGCTGGGCTGCGAACCATGCTCTGATAGTGCGCCCTTGCCGGTCGTAGGGAAAGCCAAAAGTGGCCACCAGATTCCCCCCCGGCATTTCGATTCCCATCACCGTCTTGGGCTGCCAGGGGTACTCGACGGAGTGATCGACGAAAAGAGTGTAGCTCGCATACGAGTCGAGGACCAGGAAGATCAGAATCACCGCTCGCATCGCCTGGCCTGCGCTGGTTCCCCATCGGCGTTTGACCCAGGCGGTCACCTCCGCTAGCCCGAGGCCAGCGACGAGCGTCAGGGGCAAAACGTAGGCATAAATGTGAGTCCTTGAGTTCCCGAAGAAAAGCCCAAAGAAGGCAAGCGGCGGGATGAGCCAGGCCAAGAGCACCTGCCAGCCGAGATTCCATCTGACCCGAAGCAGCCCCGCCACGGCTGCTGCCAGACTAACCCACACGAATAGGACTGGGGCGTAGAACGCGGCGGTCATGAACGGGTTGGTGTGCGGGCCGGCGATACGGTTCGACCAGTATTGCAACGAGGACTGACTGGCGTGGTGGGCGAACTCGGCGTAGAACGCCAGCGGCGGGAGAGAGGCCACGGCAACTGCCCCCAGGAGATGCAAGGTTAGCCGGCGCGCTTCGGGTTGCTGCCGAGCGTATTGCCACCAGTAGGCTGTCAGAACGGCAAGGGGTGGGATGATGAAAACGGCGTCGAAGTGGGCCAGCAAGGCACCGGCTGCTGAGGCAAAGCCGAGGTAGAGGCCTGGCAGCCTCCATCGATCTCGCTTGATGGCGAGCATCAAGAACAGAAGCGATGCCGAAACTCCCAGAATGACGAATGACTGGTACTGGACGATTCGGCCAAAAGCGATGAACATTCCATTTGCGGCCACCAGAAATGTGCCGAAGATGGCGCTGTTGAAGTCGAACAAGCTTCGGATGATGAAGAACAGGCAGACTAAGGAGAGGACATTGGCCGCTGCGAAGGGCAGCCTGAGTAGGAGTTCGCCGGAGAAGGCAGGATCGACCAGTCCATAGGCGCAGGTGATGAGATACTGGACTGGGCCCTTCTGCTGTCCAAGCAGGTAGCCGAGAAACTTGATAAGGGAGCTGAAGTGGGAGGGGTGGCAAATGGCGCTGATTTCGTCGCCTTGAAAATCGGAGTACCCGAGGTTTAGAAAGCGTAGCCCGATCCCGGCCGAAACCAATAGGGCGATTTCAATGGTGGCGAGTTTGTCCCTGCGCCCGGCCTCTATCCAACGCTCGAGCAAGCCAGCATCCTTTCATCGTTCCTCGTCTCTTTGCAAGATAGCAGGTTCGTTCCAAATGGGAAAGCGGTCCCGGTCGAGGTCTCATGGGACGGGGCTGCTTGGCGTCGAACCGCCCCTGTGGCCGGGGCTGGCGTCAGGGGCGGTTCGGTGTGCCCAGCTCAAATATGGGTGCCGGACAACGAGGTGGAGTCGACGATTGGCTTGCAAACGGCATGTAGAAACTGTTGACGCTTCTAGCATAGCCCAAGTTGGGGGTGCGAATCAAGTGCCAGGTGGCCTGGCGCCCGCGGTCTTGGCCGAAAATTCAAACCGCCCCTGTGGCCGGGGCTGGCGTCAGGGGCGGTTTTTTCGGTTCGCCGTGAGGGGTCTGGCTAAGCTCGGCGACCGAGGGTCACGGCCAGTCTAGTTGCGGAACCAATGGACTCCGCCCCCATCCTCCATGGTGTCTGAACTGGGGTCATAAGTGAACACAAACGGAAAACTGCCGAGGTACGATAGGGGACGCCCGAGGCAAAATGTCGGCATATTCGCCGAGAGCTCTAGACCAGATTCGGCCCCCACTCCGGCGGCAATAGCTGCCGGTCCTGGCGCTCCAGGGGTCCACCCGCAGATGCTAGCGCCACGATCGAAGTAGACGAGGAAATGGTGCCCGCCGCCGAAACTCCGACTGATGGCCAGGCTCTGCTGGCTGCCGTCGATATCAGTTGACCGCCAGTTTCCTTGAAATGACGCCAAGGCAGCCGCGGCGGTAGATACGCTGAGCGCCAACAGCAAGCCAACCAACAGCACAACTTGAGCGGGCCGTTTGTTCTTAGACAACATCGAAGTTTCTCCTCCGGGGGATAGATGCGATACCGCCTCTATTCTCGACGCAGTTAGTGTAAGGTCAAGTTTGAGAAATCCTTCACAACCCGCTAGGACTGGGGAGGGCAAGGATCCGGCCATCAGGCCGGCTGCTTGGTCAAGCTACAATATTCGCCGTGCGGGAGCTTCAAACCGCTATTGACGTCCTGGTCTATCTGATGGTGGTCAATTGGCTGGCTTTCACGCTGATGCCAAAGATAGTCTGGTTGTCGATATCCACGATCGAATACTGAGCTTCAGGGTCAGCCTTTGAGAAATCGAACGTCAGAAGGCCGAACGATGGCTTCTTATTGAAACTGAAGACCGCATCCGGTGCCTCTGCGTGGGGCATGTCATTCGTGAGCCGACCGCTCTCGAATTCAAAGAGATCGTAGGCGCTCGGCTGAGGGATCTGCCAGACGTCCGATCGATGCCGGTCGGATGAAATGAGGATGACTCCGTCAATCCGTTGTGTACGGATCCAGTCGAAAATCCGCTGTCGCTCTTCGGGGTAGCCGTCCCAAGTGTCAGATGATGGGACGGTCGTGGTCGACCAAAGCACGGGAGAGGCGATGATCTTGAATGTCGCCTTGGAGCTGGCCAACCCCTGCAGAAGCCATGCCTCCTGTTGCGCGCCGAGCATGGACGCGTGCGGCGAATTGGGATCCACTCGGTAGTAACGGCTGTCGAGCAGGAAGAGGTCGACGTTCCCAACGCTGATCTCTTGCCACACGCCGGGGGTACCCGCGGGACGGGCAGCGTTGGGGGTGATCCAGTTTTGTTCGAATATCTGCCAGACCATCGGCTTCCAGGCTGGGACAAAGGGATCGGGGCCGCCCCAAGAGTTGTCTGTCGAGAAATCATGATCGTCCCATACAGCCGAAGTGGAGACGGTCGACGTCAGCCTGTTGAAATGCGGGTCTGCCTGCAGCCGAGCGTATGAAAAGCGTTGAAGATTTGGGTTGGTCGGCCCGTCGATGTAGGCATTGTCGCCGAGGGTCAAGAAGGCGAGAGGAGATCTGGAGGCGATCGTCTGGTAGATCCTGAGGTTAGGGGGAACATAATCCGAGCAACCTCCGAAGGCGATGGAGAACACCGAAGGACTGTCCTGTTCCGGGAAGGTTCTCAATGTCCGTTTGAGGGGTGTAGGTCGACCATTGATCGTGATCCAGTAAGTGTAGATGGTATCGGCCCGCAGCCCATTCAGGTGCAATGTGACCGTGTGGTCGCTCTGGTCGGTCGATTCAGCCGGGCTGGATTGTATGAATGTGCCGGGGCTCTCGGCAGGGACCCCGATCGCCGCCACTTGCGCAGCATCGCGTGTTCTGACCCAGATCGCGGCGGAGTGGGGTGACGACATGTTGATGATGGGGCCGCTGAGAATGGCAGGTGTTGCCCAAGCCAGGACATGTGAAATGAGCCCTGTGGTCAGCGAGGGGGAAGGTTGGAGTCGGAAGGTCTCCAAGAGAAGCCCTACAGGTTCGCCTAGGGCAAAGGCAGCGGCCGTGTGGGTGATGGCCGGCGCTGGTTCATTCTCGGCAGCATACACCATGGCCAGCGCGAGGTGAGCTTCAGCGTGTTTTGGGTGAAGGGCAACGGCTTGTTTGAAATAGGGCAGGGCGCACTGAGGTTCCTGAGAAAACACAAGCTCCCACAGCCCGGCGCCACCACGCTGGTAGCTCGCATAAGCCTCCGCAAGGTGCATCAGCGATTGGCGGTCCATCTGCTCGTGGCACCTGCTGGGTGTGAACCAGGCTACGGCCGTCCACAGAGTGGCATAGGCTGCCAAATTGGCGACCCCGGCCAGTACGGCCAGAACCAACGGAACCATTGGCGAGCGATTCTCTGGAGGATGAGAGCCAATCACAGGATCAGAGCTTCCTTTGATGGTTTGGCGTGCCGCCGGGCCGGGATGCACCGCTTTCCAACAGGACCCATGAACTGCTCATCGTGGCCAGACCGAAGGTATGCCTCCCCACGAAATCATGTGTTGCTTGCGCCCGAGGCATGACGCGGCTGGGTGAGGCGAGAACGGGCCTAAGTATCGGCCCAATGGCGGATCTAGTCCAGAAACAGGAAGGGCAGATATGTGGCGAGATGGGAGCCTTTGTTCTGCGCGTGTCCAGGGTTTCGATGAGGAACGGGCCAACTATTCTGGGGTTGGGCTGATAGCGCGCAATGCCGTTCCGACCAAACCAAAATCCCGCCTGGCGGCGGAGTTTCTTGCGTAGAGGGGAAGTGCGCCGTCAGGGAATCGAACCCTGAACCTTGGGCTTAAAAGGCCCCTGCTCTGCCAATTGAGCTAACGGCGCGCACAACGGATTGTATCATCCGCCGCGGACGTGCGTCAACGAAGGGCCCAAGAATGGGTTGGCCCGGATTGGTTCGCTATGAGTGGCTCCGTCAGAGTTTGATTAACATCCGCCTGCCTTGGCGTTGGATGCGCACGCCAGCAAGACAGTTTTGACCTGAAATGGGGTCAATTCGGGATGTTTTGATTGGATAAGTGCGATGATCCCGGCGATGTGCGGGGCAGCAAAACTGTTCCCGGTGCTGACGCTGTAGCTCTTGTCCAGCCAAGCCACTTCGACATCAATTCCGGGCGCGCCGAACTCGACCGGTGGGGCAGGGTTGTAATAGTACGTAAAGGGATCATGCCCTTCATGGGCGGCAACAGATACGACGGATGAGTAAAGGGATGGATAGCTGGGCGCCGGAATGTTGTTCACCGCCGAGACGAGCAAGATGTTGTGGAAGTAGGCATCGTCAGCCAGCTCGTGGAACAGGCCATAGAACTCTTCCCGGGATGTGCTCAAACTCATGTTCACAACGTCCATACCGTGCTCGATGGCCCAGCGGATCCCTTGCGCGAATTGCATGGCTTTACCCGTCAAGTCGCCACTGATGACTCTGATGCTGTAGAGTTCAGCTTCCGGGGCTAGGCCGTGGATGATTCCAGCGCAGGCCGTGCCGTGGCCAAAGATGTCCTTCGGCTCCTCGTCAGGTTTGATTCGGACCTGGTTCTCCGACTGAGGGTCAAATTCAATCACACAGCCGCCGTGTACACTCCCGGCCACCGCCGGGTGGTCATGCTCAATTCCGCTGTCAACGACGCCCACCCGCACACCCCTGCCTGTGCTGCCTCCCCACGCCCACTCACGGTCGATCTGACCAATGGGTCCGATGGTTTCGATCTGCTGCAAGCTGCCCGGCGAAAACGGTGACGACCAGGCGGGCCGCTGGATCTCATGTTCTTCTTGGGAAGTATCGTTGGTGGACACTATTGCCTTCAGACAGGTTCGGACGAACCGTATGGCGGTCTCATCGATGGAAGCTGGGCCGGGATCGTAAATAATCGCGCACGGCGGAAAGCATCTGCACCCCCAAACGCTTCTCGGCCTCTCCGGCTTGGGCGATGTCAAAAAAGAGACTTGCCAATACCATTGTCTCCTGGTAACCGGGCTGGGCTTCTTCGATTTCTGACGCCAGTGCTTCAAGGGTGGTCGGCTGCTCGGAGCCACCAGTGCGAATGATTTGGCCGAGCGCCTCCACAAAGACCAGGCTTAGGCTCCCCATCTGTTGGGATTGCTGAATGGCAATCGCCGCCTGACGGGCGAATACTCCCAGGAGTTCCATGTCTTGCATGCCAAATGATGGGGCGCTGATCTTGTCCAGAACCTCCATCACCCCGATCACTCGGCCGCCGATCATCAGGGGAGTAGCCAGAATCGAGCTCGGAACGTAGCCGGTGCTCTCGGCGAATTCCTGGTTAAAGCGCGCATCTTGGCCGACGTTCGAAATGGCAATGGGCTGTGCCGTACTGGCAACATAGCCGGCGATGCCGTGATCCAACGGAATGCGCATTCCCAAAACTTGGTCCCGGCCTGCGCCGTAGGCCACTTTGAATACCAGCGTGTTGTCGGCTTCGTCGATCAAGCTGATGGACGCCGCAGCCGCCCCAAAGATCCTGGCAGCCGCTTCGACGACTGTCTGCAGCAGTTCAGAATTTGTGGCAGGAAGGAGGGCGCGCCCCGAAGCATCCATGGATTCCAGGAGTCTACGCAGCTCGTCTAACAGTTGGCTGTTGTCGAAGGCTCCGTCATGCATCAGATGTTAGTCCAAGATATTTGGTCGGCAGCTGTTGAACAACGCCCCATCACGCCTATCAGATCAATAAACGCACGCGTACCCGGAGAGTTTTCGGCTCCGGGTACCGTGCGATTGCGCATGGGGTCTAGACTAGCCAGCTGCGGCGTCCACGGCTACGTAGTTGCCATCTTTGTCCAGGATGATCCGGGAGGCTATGCTGCCGGTGGATGCGTCCATGCTGTGCATGGCGACTTCGGAGGCGGCCTCCGCGTTCTTCGAAGTGGCGGCGCCGGCCGAGGCACGCCCTTCGGGCCCCAGAGCGGCTTTGCCGGTGGATGCGTCCATGCTGTGCATGGCGACTTCAGCGGCGGCCTCCGCGTTCTTCGAAGTGGCGGCGCCAGCCGAGGCACGCCCTTCGGGCCCCAGAGCGGCTTTGCCGGTGGATGCGTCCATGCTGTGCATGGCGACTTCAGCGGCGGCCTCCGCGTTCTTCGAAGTGGCGGCGCCGGCCGAGGCTCGCCCTTCGGGTCCCAGAGCGGCTTTGCCGGTGGATGCGTCCATGCTGTGCATGGCGACTTCGGAGGCGGCCTCCGCGTTCTTCGAAGTGGCGGCGCCGGCCGAGGCACGCCCTTCAGGCCCCAGAGCGGCTTTGCCGGTGGATGCGTCCATGCTGTGCATGGCGACTTCGGAGGCAGCCTCAATGTTCTTTCCGGCTGCCTGTTCGGCCGCTCGACCGGCCAGCCTCGGCTGGGCGCCGCCGATGATTCGGGATTGCACCTGGTCCTTGGCTGAGTGAAGGGCAACTTCTTCCTCTCCGAAGATCAAAAGATCCAGGACCTGGGCGTCCTCGTTGCGCATGGTCTGCCGCAGCGCTGACAGTTTCTTCAGAACACGACCAAGTGCTTGCTGCATCTTCTCGTCCATTTCACTTTCCTCCTTTGTTCCGGTCCCAATCAAAATTCCGAGATGGTCAGCATTCTTGCCGATGCGCTTGCTTGTGCTCACGTCCAGACGATCCCTGCCAACTTCTTACTCGGATTGATCATCATGATAGATGCTCACGGACGGGTTGTCTGTCAACTTGACGACAGAAGGTTGAGCAGAATCTACGGCAGCCGTCCTAATCGTTTGAAACGGCTCCAGCCTCACGCCGAAGGGAGGCTCGGTCCACGAGCATGATCTTTCCACGCCCGGTGATGATCCAGCCGCGACGGCGCCACCTGCCAAGGATCGAGGCTGCTGTCTGGCGGGTTGTGCCAACGTGCTGGGCCAGCTCGTTCTGGGATATCGTCACCAAGTCCGGAGTGTTCGGCTCCTGTTCGGATAGTTGAATCAGGGCCAGTGCAACTCTTGCCGGCGCATCCATGAAGGCCAGCGCACTTTCCCGCTGGCTGCTGAGTTGGAGGCGTTCCGAGGTAAGCTCGAGCATGCGCCGCATCAACAGGGGCTCCTTCTCTAGCTCGGCCAGGAAGACCTGCCCCGGGATGCTTATCAGATCGCTGGCTTCCCTCGCCATGGCCTGGGCCGATCGTGCGCCGCCGGTGAGTACGCCCAGTTCACCGAAGAGATCGCCGCGGCGCATCGAACCGATCACCAACTCGCGCCCTTCCGGGGTGCTCAAGACCAGATCGATGCAGCCGTGATGAACGAGGTACGTGGTCTCTGAGTGGCTGGATTGATCGAACACGATTTTTCCCTTTGGCAGGCTCCTTACTTTGCCAGCCTCCGCCAGGGTCATGAGGGGCGCATCAGGAATGCCACGGAACAAAGGGACGTCCCGCAAGAATGCAAAGATGTCCGCCGATCCCATTGGTTGATTCGACATCCTGTCAGCTAGCCCCCAACATGGTTTGCTAACGATCACTGCGCGGGCGGTCGACTTCGAGGCAGTGCCCCCGGTTCTCCGTCAGGGCGCCACCCCTCGGCTGTCCACCGGCTCACAGTGCGTGGTGCGGTCAATTGCTCGCAGTTATTGATGGCACCGGGATGGCAAAGACTCTGACCTTGTCCGTCTTGCCTTTAATGTCGACCAGGCCCAGATCATCGTCGGTGATGATCCCATTCAGCCCAAGGTGCGTGTTCTCATCGATCAATATCGGGTGGCCCGCAGATTTCGTGTGTGCTTCGAGGCGGGCAGCCACATTGACGGCGTCGCCGACGCATGTGTATGTGGCCCTGTTTTGCGTGCCGGTATAGCCAGCAATCACCTGGCCGGTGGCGACCCCAACGCCAATCTGGAGCTGCAGTTTTCCCTGGCCAGCCTGTTCCTGGTTGAACAAGTCCACCAGTTCGACCATCTCCAGGGCAGCTTGAACGGCGCATGTGGCGTGGTCGGGGTTGCTGGCCGGGGCGCCAAAGATCGCCATCAGGCCGTCGCCGACAATCTGATTGACAACCCCCTCGTGGCCGGTGATAGCGTCGAACATCAACGTGTAGTAGGTATTCAGAAGTTCGATAGTATCTTCAGGCGATTGTGACTCAGAGATCGTGGTGAACCCCCGGATGTCGGAAAACATGGCCGAGGCTTCGACATACTTCCCGCCCAGTGAGAAGCCCGTCGCCAGCAAATCCTCAGCCACCTCGGACGTGGCAAACTTGCTAATCAGCTCGCGCTGCTGATCCCTCAACCACTTCTTCTCGAGGCAGGCACCGATGCGGGCTTTGAGCAAGACCGGATTGAGGGGTTTCGACAAATAGTCTTCGGCCCCCATTTCAATGCACTTGACAACACTGTCCAACTCATCCATGGCTGAAACGACGATCACCGGGATGTCGCGGAGGTCAGAATCCATCATGATCTTTTCCAGGACCTGATAGCCGTCCAGTTCCGGCATCATGATATCCAGCACGACCAGATCAAACGACTCTCGCCGCATGGTGTCTAGGGCTTCGCGGCCGTTCTCAGCGAACGTGATGCTGTGCCCCAGTTCTTGCAGTCCTCGAGCCAAGAGCAGCCGGTTGACTTTATTGTCATCGACCACCAGCAATCGGCTGGGGCCTAGCTTGCTGTTACGTTTCATCCTTGTAATCCCTTAACGCCTTCATCACTTCTTTGAATTCGGCCTGAAGCTGCTCCACTTTGTCTGCCGCCCCTGTCAGATCACCTGACTTGCCGATCATCTCCAACGCCTTGGCGGACGTTGAAAACGGCATCGCCCCCAGGCTGGCGCCATTGGACTTGAGCGAGTGTGCCGCCCGGCGGAAGGTCTCTGCGTCCCCGGCGCTCAAGGCTGTTTCCAGATTCTCGAGAAGAGAAGGCGCGTCATCAAGAAAAGTGTCGATCAGTTCATGCACAAACTGCGCGTCTGTCGTGGAGGCCAGCGCCTCCAGGGTGCCTGGATCAATCGTGGGGTCCGTCATGCTCTTCTTGGCTCCTTCCGGCGGGGACCCGGTCCAGGGCGGCGACGAGTTCTTCGACCCGGATCGGCTTGGTGATGTAGTCATCCATTCCGGCGGCAATACATAGCTCGCGGTCCCCTTGCATGGCGTTGGCCGTCATGGCGACGATTTGCGGGCGTTGGCCTCGGGGCCACTGCTTGTTGATCTGCCGAGAAGCCTCTAGCCCATCCATTTCCGGCATCTGGACATCCATGAGGACGAGGTCGTACCTTTGGCGCTCCAAAGATTCTACGGCTTCCAGACCATTGGCAGCCACGTCGGCTCGATAGCCCATCTGGGCCAGCAAGCGGATCGCCAATTTCTGGTTGACGGCATTGTCCTCTGCCAACAGGATTCGCAGCGGATGCCGCTTGGCCATCTCGGGGTCCAGTTTCTGCGGCTGGCTGGGGGGGCGCCTGGCCGCCACTGGCTTGCCGGCGAAGATGCCAACCAGCGCGTCATAGAGCTGGGAGGGTTTGATGGGTTTGGTCAGGAAGGCGGCGAATCCGAGTTCATCGGCGCCCGTCTCGCGCCGGCCCAGGGACGTGAATAGGATCAGGGGCAAGGCGTCGGCAGCCCGGTCCTGACGAATTTCGCTGGCTAACATCAAGCCGTCCATCTCGGGCATGTGCATATCAAGGATGGCGATATCCAATGGGTCCCCCTTTTGGATCCACTTCAAAGCCTGGCGAGGGGAGGCGCTGTCGCGGGGGATCATCCCCCAACCCTTGACCTGAGCAGTCAATATTCGCCGATTGGTGTCGTTGTCGTCAACGATCAGGACCCGCCGACCGTTGAGCACCTGGTCGGCGTGCTCAATCCTGCGGGAGGCGGCCGTGATGGCCTCGGATGGCTCAGTCTGAATCGTGAAGTGGAATGTCGTGCCAACATCTTGCTGACTCTCCACCCACATCGTGCCGCCCATCATCTCGCTCAGCCGTTTGCTGATTGCCAGGCCAAGCCCGGTGCCACCATACTTGCGTGCCGTCGAGGCGTCCACTTGACTGAACGACTGGAAGAGCCGGTCCATCCTTTCGACGGGGATGCCTATCCCCGTATCGCGGACGGTGAAATTAAGAACCTGGTCCCCAGGCATTGCCTGGCTTTCCTCGGTGGTGGGCACGGCCCCCTCGTCCTGGCCCACCTTCAGCACAACTTCGCCTCGCTCGGTAAACTTCACCGCATTGGTCAGCAGGTTGAGCAAGATTTGCCGTAGCCGGGTCACGTCTCCTACGATGCCGGCGGGAACGCCATCGTCAATGACATAGGCCAGGTCGAGACCCTTGTCGAAGGCCCGGGTGGCGACCAGATCGAGGGTGCCTTCGATGCATTCCCGCAAGTCGAACGGTTGGTACTCCAGCTCCATCTTTCCCGCCTCGATCTTCGAAAAGTCGAGCACGTCGTTGATGATCCCCAAAAGGGCATCGCCGCTGTTGCGGATGATCTCAGCGAATTCATGTTGTTCGGGGTCAAGCTGCGTATCAAGCAAGAGACCGCTCATGCCGATCACGGCGTTCATGGGGGTTCGAATCTCGTGGCTCATCGTCGCGAGGAAAGCGCTCTTGGCTTCATTGGCCGATTCGGCTTCACGCTGAGCTTTAAGCAGCTCTGTTATGTCGTGATAGATCGCAATCAGCCCTGAATGGGCGCCGTCCACAGAGACAGGCAGGGCGAGAAGTTCGACGTCGACTTCAGATCCGTCCTTGCGGGCGCGTCGGGTGACAGCATTCACCCGTCCTTCGTCCCAGGCCTTCTTGGTGAAGTCCAGGGCCTCATCTCGAAGAGACTCGGTTGCGATTAGTTGGTCGAGGCTATGCCCGATGGCCTCTTCCGCTGAATAGGCGAATAGTCTCTCGGCGGCGGGATTCCACGAGGCCACCTTGCCGTTCAAGTCTGTGGTGATGATGGCCACTGGACTGTTCTCTACCAGGTCCCGCGAATAGTCCCGCTGACGCTCAGTCTCGTCGAACAGGCGGGCGTTTTCTATCGCCACCGTAGCCTGGCGAGCCAAGCTTGCCAGGAAGGCCAGATCCGCATCGGTAAAGATGGGACCTGTTTCGTTACGCCAGATCGCCATCACGCCCAGGACCTTGTCTTTGGTCATAAGCGGGGCGGCCATAAGTTTCTCATTCTCAATCGCGTCCGAGGTACCCGGGATATGGATTCCCCGGGGATCCCGGGAAACATCGTTGATCACCTCAGCCACGCCGGCCTTGGCAATGCTGCCCACCATCCCCTCTCCCAGCACGGCGGTCATGGCCTTCACCTGATCCGCAATCCGGCCGTCCGCAGAAATCACACGCAGCGTGGAGCCGTCAGCTTCGAGCATGAACACTGCCGACGTATCGCCGGCGAGCAGCTCCCTTGACTTGGCGGTGATCCGATTGAGGACATCCGTGAGATCGAGGGTGGCGGAGATCTCGCGGCCGAGTTCGTTCAAAGCTGCCATCTGCAAAGCGCGCCTTTGGGCTTCCTCGAACAGCCTCGCGTTCTCGATGGCGATTGTGGCCTGTTGGGCGAGACCGGCCGTAAAGTTCAGATCTTCCTGCGTGAACACGTCTTCGTCCGCGCCCCGCCAGGCGGCGATGGCGCCGATCGGCCGCTGGCGGGATATGAGCGGAGCCACCAGCATCTTTTCACCTTTGATGGTCTCCCCAGTCCCCGGAAGTTCAATTGCTCGGGGATCGCTGGTGACATCGTTAACACGCTCCGCGTTTCCGCCTTCGACGATGCTTCCAACCAGTCCCTCGCCGAGCTTCCAGGTGAAGGCTTTTACTTCTTCCGCCATCTGACCATCGGATGAGATCGGCCGCAAGCTCACCCCATCATTCTCCAGCAGAACGACAGCGGTTGTGTTGGCTGCCAACACGCGGCGGGCGTTGCTGGTAATGCGTGCCAGCACGGTTGGGAGGTCGAGTGTGGCCGAGGCCTCGCGGCCGATCTCGTTGAGGGCCTGCATCTCTTCCGCCCTGCGCTGGGTTTCGCCGTGCAGTTGGGCATTTCGGATGGCCACACCCATGTTGGCAGCGATGGTCGACAGAAGGCGTTGGTCGGCCTCGCTGAACGCATTGGCTCGGTTGCCATTGCTGAAGATGACGCCGCTGACCTCAGTGCCGCTCATGATCGGAACTCCTAGCCAGGAGTTCTCCTCAGGCAGGGGATCTTTGAAGTTAGGATGAACAACTGCTCCGTGTTGCCGGAGCTCCTCCCAGTTGTTCAGTCTCAACGGCTGCCGCGTCTTGATTACCACGGATGCCAGACCCTCGCCCATGTCCATGTCAGACTGTGGGTAGCGTTCTCCGTTGATAACGACGTACGGTAGGCGGATCTTTTGGGCCTCGTAGTCGCAGATGGCGATGCCGATTTGTTCGGTGTCAAAGATCTGGCTGATGCTTTCGCCCACCAACTCGACCACGCGGTCCATGTCCATCTGAGAGAGCAGCCCTTCCCCAATGACATTGATCGCAGCCAGCTCGGAAGCGCGCTGCTTGGTCTCCTCATAGAGCTTGGCGCTGCCAATGGCGGCACCTGCGTTGGCGGCGATGGTGGTCAGCAAGCGGACATCGGCCTCGTCGAACCGGTCTTCCTGAGTGGTGCTTTGTACGGATAACACACCGATCGTCTGCCCGCCCACGAAGATCGGAACTCCCAGATACGAGGCGGCTTTTGTGCCCGTTCGCTCAGTCTTGAGCTCCGCGGCAGCCGCATCGAGGTCGCGATTGAGAAGCAGGTGCTTGCCAGACCGGATAATTTCACTGGTCAAACCCGAGCCGAAAGGCATCGACCTGACATCCTCCTCCCCGTGCAGATAGGGGAAGGTGATCAGATTCGTGTTCGTATCGTGCAGTGCGACATAAGCAACGTCTGCATCGAATATCTCGCGCACCTGCTCACCAACCATTTCGAGGATCCGATTTAGGTCGTTCTCGGCGACCAATGCTTGACTCACTGTGCTGATAGCAGCCAGCTCAATGTTGTGTTGTTGGCTTTCATCGAGCAAGCGCCGCGTCTCCGCGAAGAGTTCGCGCGTTTTCCAGAGCTACACTCATGCTGGAAGCGATCGTGCCCAGCAGGCGCACATCGGCTTCCGAGAAGGCGTTTTCTCGATCGATGTTTTCGAGCGAGATTCCACCTATGGCTTGATCGCCAATCACCAACGGCACCCCCAGGTACGACTTGGAAAGCTCGCCGGCGATCACGATCGATCCATAATCCATCATATGGTTAGCGATGTTCTCGTTGAAGAGGAGCGGCTTATGCTCTTTGAGCAGGACCGCTCCGAAACCACCCGGGGTCATCGGCTCAACGCGAATCCGCTCGCCTCGCTCGACGATATAGCGATACGTCACGAGGTCAAGTTGCCGATCGTAGGTGAAGATCGCCAGCCCCTGGGCATCGAAAATCTGACGGATCTTATCGCCGACCAGGTCGAATATCGCCTGCATATCCAGCTTGCTCGCCAGACCCTGCTGGATGCTGTTGATCACCCCCATCTCGGCATTTCGCTGCCGGGTTTCGTCCAGAAGGCGATTGGTTTCTTCGAACAGCCGGGCGTTTTCGAGGGCCACGCTCATGCTGGAGGTCAGGGTTGTCAGGAGCCTGAGATCGGATTCGTCGAAGGCATTCTGTTGATAGCTCTGCACACTGACGACACCCACTGCCTGGCTGCCACGGAAGAGTGGAACCCCCAGGAAGGATTCGTTGCGGTCCACACCATCCTCTTCTGAAGAAACACGCTGAACGCCATACTGCCTGCCCTCTTCACCGGATCCTAGGAGGAGGGGTTTCATGGATTCGAGTATGTGTCCTGTCAGCCCCGAAGGTTTGTAGGATCGAACGGGGTCAAAGAGCTTGCGGGCGCCCCGGTCGACGTAGTAGCTCATATGGCCGGTACCTGTCTGCGGGTCGACAAGGGCGATGTAGGTTGTGTCGGCAGAGAAGATCTCTCCAACTTTGTCGCCAACCAGGTCGACAATCGCCTGGTACTCCAGCTGCTTCACAAGCCCCTGACCGACGCTGTTGATTATGCTCAGTTCGGCGGCGCGCTGTTAAGTCTCGTCTAGCAAGCGGTTGGTTTCTTCGAACAAGCGGGCGTTTTCTAGAGCCACACCCATGCTGGATGCCAGAGTCTCCACTAGCCGCACATCTGAGCTTGAGAACGCGTTCTCTTCGGTCATGCTGCTGACCGAGATGGCGCCGACCGCCTTTTCTCCTACGACAATCGGGACGCCAAGCCAAGATTTGTCGATCTCTTCGCTCCCTAGGTAGACGGCCCCCAGCTCTTCAGCCCGCCGCTCCATGTCTTCGTTAATCAGCAACGTCTTCTTTCCCAAGATGACATGCGACGCCAGGCCCTTCCCGAGAGGTATCTCGCCGGTATGCCGCTTGCCCTGATCGTAGAGGTAAGGGACCCGGATGACCTCCGCATTCCTATCCAGAAGGCCAATGCCGACGGTATCTAAATCGACGATCTCCAGGATCTTGTCGCCGACCAGCTCGATAATCCCGTCGAGATCCAACTGGGCAGCCAGGCCCTGCTGGACGCTGTTGATGATGCTCAACTCGGCGGCCCGTTGCTTTGTTTCGTCGAGCAAGCGGTTAGTCTCTTCGAACAGCCGAGCGTTCTCCAGGGCCACGCTCATGCTGTTGGCCAGGGTGGTTACCAGGCTTATCTCTGATTCTCCGAACGCATCCTCCCTGTCCCTGTCGGCGACAGAGATCACGCCCACTGGCTTGTCGCCAGACAGAATAGGCACGAATAAGTGCGACTTGGGGAATGGCGAGTCCGGGTCGCCGTGGACACCGCCGCCTTCCTCGAGAACCTTCAGTTGGGTGGCCAGGTCAACGACCAGGGGCTTGCGTGTCTCAAACACCTGGGAAGTAAAGCGGGCTCTCTCAAGGGGCATGGGTTCGACCGGGAAGCGATCGCCGTGCTCCATATAGAAAGGGGTGATAATGGTCTGGCCGTCATCGCTCAGAAGGCCGATGTGGACATTCTCGCTTTCAAGGATGCGGGCGATTTCCTCACCGACGACCTCGACGATTCCGGCCAAGTCGAGCTTGGAGGCCAGCCCATCCTGAACTTTGTTAATCACGGCCAGCTCGGCGTTGCGCCGGCGCGTCTCCTCAAGCAGCTGTGTGGTCTCGTCGAACAAGCGGGCATTTTCCAGGGCCACGCTCATGCTCGAAGCCAAGGTCATCAGCAAGCGCAGGTCGGAGTCGGTGTAGGCGTTCTCCTTGTCGATATGCTGAAGACTGATCACGCCCACAGCAGCATCGCCACGGATCAGCGGCACGCCCAGATACGATTTCGACATCTCTCCCGCATGGGGTACGGAGCCATATTCCTCTGCCCGCGCCAGCAAGTCCTCATTGAACATCAGGGGCTGCCGGGTCTTCAGCATGTGCCCCGAGAATCCGCCGGGAGGGAAGGGGGGGACTTCTCCGGGTTGAAGTCTTTTGCCCTTTTCGAAGCCGAACCGGTACTCACATAAGTTGGTGCTTCGATCATAGGTCATGATATCGATAGCCTGAGCGTCGAAGATCTCCCGGACCTTTTCTCCGACCAGTTCGAAGATCGCCTGGATGTCTAGCTGGGAAGCCAGACCTTCCTGGACCGAGTTGATCACCGCTAGTTCCGCATTGCGCTGGCGGGTCTCTTCAAGTAATCGGGTGGTCTCATCGAACAAGCGGGCGTTCTCCAGGGCGACTCCCATGCTGGCCGCGATCGTGGACAGCAGCCGCTCATCCGCCGGGGAGTAGGCGTTCTCCCGCGAGTCCTCCAACACGACCAGACCCCGGACCTGGTCCTTGACAATGACTGGGACCCCGAGCACTGATTTGTTGCGCTGGGATCCTGGCAAGAGCAGGGCCCCGTGCTCCTCCAGCCAGCCGTCCAAATCCTCGTTGAGCGTCAGCGGCTGCCGGGTACGGATGATATGACGCGAAAGGCCCATTGCCTTTCGCGGCGGGTAGGCGGGAAGACGGGTCTTGTTTTCGACTTCAAAGGGGTAATGAACCAGGTCCGTCTCCGGATCGTAGATCCGGATGCCGATCCCCTGCTGGTCGAAGACCTGCATGATCTTCTCGCCCACGAGCTCGATGATCGCCTGGAAGTCCAGCTTGGATGCCAGGCCCTCCTGGACGCTGTTGATGACCGCCAGCTCGGCGGCGCGCTGTTCGAGGTTGAGATTGGCTTGGTGAAGCTCGGTCGTGCGTTCGGTGACCCGGTCTTCCAGTCCCTGGTAGAGGCGAGCGTTTTCGATGGCGGCGGCCGCCTGGTTGGCAAACGCTGAGAGCAGGTCGATGTCGGCCTCGCCGAAGGGACCAAAGATGACGTGGATGTCGCCGTAGAGCATGCCCAGCAGCCGCTCATGGGCGATCAGTGGAATGCACACCGCCGAGACGACGTCCATGGGCTCCGCCGAGGAGTCCAAAAGGTCCGCTGGCGAAACGTCCTGCCTGACGGCCGAATGCGCTGTCGCCGTGACTTCCTCCAGCATGCTCGCGGCCAATTGGAGAACCGCCTTTGGGTCGCTGTTGGAGAAATGGCGCTGCGCCGCCACGTGTCTTTCCCCGTCATCGCCGGTCAGGATCAGTGCCGACCGTTCGGCGCCGCTCAGCTCGATGAATTGTTCCATGATGAACGCCGTCAGCTGCTCGGTGTCCCGCCGATCGTTGAGCTTGAGCCCAATCGCCAGCATGCGTTTGAGCTGTGCCTGAAGGTTGCCAGAGCCCGGTGATTCGACATCCAGCGCCATGCCGCGCTCGATCGCCTCCCGAGCCCAGGCGCCGAGAATTTCCCGATTGAGCTTGACCTTGTTGAGATAGTTGCGCCTCAGCCCCTGATCGCTGAGGTTGGCGATCCCTTCCAGTGTCAAGTCATGGGCACGCTGGATCGCTTGCCAGGCGTCGTCGATCGTGCCGGCCGAAACTTTCGATGGACCCGCAGCGCGTGGCTTGGACTTCTTGCCCTTGCCGGTGGCCAATACTGCCTCAAGCACCTTGTAGCGAGACCAGCCTATGAGCTGAGGGGGGTAGTCGCCGCTGGCATCCCCGGCCGCACCAAAGAGATCCACGGCCTCTGCGGTTGCCTTCTGAGCAAGCCTTTGATGGCCCAGCGCAAGGCGAGCGGAGCCGATGAAGGCCATCGCCGTGGCCGTCTCGACCGCCGCGTTCAGGTCTTTGAAGTTTCGAAATGCATCCTCGAAATGGTCGAGCGCCACCTTGGGCCGGCCCATGGCCAGGGCTACCTGTCCCAGGCCAAGGGCCCCATAGGATCTGAGGTAGCGGCTGTTGAGGTCATTGGAAATGCTGACGACTTCTTGGAACGCTTGGCCGGCGTCTTCGATCTTTCCCAGTTCAAAGAGGATTCGCGCCCGACTTTCGAGGTAGGTTGCCAGATGATATGCTGCACCCCTGGCCCGGGCACTCTCAACCGCCTTGTCAATCAGTCCAAGTCCCGTGTCGTATAGACCGAGATGCCCGTAGAGCAATGACAGGTTGTTGAATTCGCGTGACTGGCCAACAGAGTCGTTGATCTCGATCGAGATACTGAGGGATGATTCTCCAAGATCGCGTTTGGCCGCCTGGTCCACGGTGAAGATGCTGAGGGCACTTAGAATCCGGGCTTCTTTCTTGCGATCTCCAAAGGCTCGTTGGAGGGTGAGCGCCCGGGTGAACTTCTCACGCGCAGCTTCCGGACGCCCCTGGTAGGCATCCACACTGCCGATCTGATAGATGCACTCCGCCTCGCCACGCTGGTCGCCAAGCTCTTGGAACAGTTCGAGGGCCTTCTCGAAGGCGCGAAGGGATTCGGTCAAGTCTTCGATCTGTGAGTATGCGTGTCCCAGCGCTAACAGACCGTCTGCCCTTTGCTGCTTGTCTCCCGACTTGCGTGCCCGAGATTTCGACCTCAATGGCGACTTCCAGCATTTGCCCAGATTTGCCGATTTGGCTCCAGGGCTCGGTTTGTCGGTCGACGACGTCGATCCGTCGGGAAAGGTCGCCCATCCCATCGGCCAAATCCGCCATCTCATCCAGGTCGTCGATCTCGGCCGCAACCGCACCCAGATACTCGTAGCACGTGGCACGGCCAGAGAGAAGGTCGTATTCGAGGGCTGGTTCGAGACCCTCTTTTCGCTGGCGGCCGAGCTCGAGCGCCTGAGAGTACGCGTGCTCGGCCTGCTCGACGTTGTGCGCGCGCAGGGCGCGATCGGCTCTATTCTTCAGGTCCAAAATCACCTGCAAATCCTTTGCACGCCGGGATGATGTTCTTGCCTTGTCCTTGGAGCGGGTGGTCTTCTTACGCTTGGCTTTGTCGACTGCCATGCTTAGCCTCGTTAAGGGAAGGTGAGCGCCTTGCTCCACTGGGTGGTGTGCAGGTTCGATGTTGTATGGGCATCCGCACCCGTGTGGATAAGGTTGGCAATGCTTGATCCGAAAGGTATCTCACGCCGGGGCCTCGGCGGCTGGTTCCGCTGGCCGCCGCAGTTCGGCCAGGGACTCCTGGTCCCATCCTGCCAGGCGGGGCAGATCGGTGCTGTGGGTGCGGCCCAATCGCTCACCCATCTTCCCCAGCAGCAGCTGTCCTATGATGGGCTGGGTCATCAAACCGCGCAAGGCATCGGCCGGGATCTGGAGCAGTATGATTGGCTGCTCGGCCACGACGTTGGCCGTCCGCTGGCTCCCGGTGAGGGCAGCTATTTCCCCGAAGAAATCGCCGGCGGTCATCGTGGACAGAGCCCGGAAGCCTCCGTCCGGCACCGCCAATCCGGCCACCGCCTGTCCATCCAGAATGAAGAAGGCATCATCGCCCGCCTCGCCATGACGCAAGATGGTGGCCCCCGTTGGGGCCCGGCTTACCCGCGCCCCGGCGATGAAGGCCTGCCGGTCTGCAGCCGTCAATCCGGAGAGGACGGGCAAGTGCCCGGCCAGCTTGTCGAAGTCCGCTAACGTCGCCGGACGACTCGCCTCCAGGCCCGGCAGGGCAGGGGCGGCCCGCAGCAGGCTCATGGCACGGCGCCACTCGCTCGCCGGTTGGCCGAGCCCCGGAAGCGCCATGGCGAGCCCCCCGGCCGCCAGCATCAGGGCTGCGCTGATGAGCACCATCAACCGGATGTCGATCACGTCGGCCAGACCTGCGGCGGCCATCCCAAGAAGAAGCACAACATCGCGCGAGACGAAGAAAGCGCTGGCGACGCGCCCCCGCAGTTCCCGAGGCGTGTTACGTTGAATGGCCAAGCGACGGGCAATCGAAGCCGGGGCGTTGGAAAACCCGGAGAATGTCACCAGGGTGATAGCTATAAGGATGGAAGACGTTCCAGAATAGAACGCACCCAGCAGGCCCATGGCAAGGAAGCTCACCGCAATCCACTGCCCTTCCCGCAAACGATCGGCCCACTTGGCCATCAAGAGGCTGCCGACCACAAACCCGATGGAGGTCATCGATTCCTGCAGTCCGTATTCGAATTCTGTGGCGCCGAGGGCGCGCAAAGCGAAAGGCAGCAGGAGAGAGTTCCACAGCCCAAAGCTGAGCATGACGGGAACCGACATGATCAGGAGCGAGCGCAAGATCGGCGTGTCAAACAGTTGCCTGGCGCCGGCTCTGAGATTGTCAATCACGGCGCGGACGTTAGTGACGCCTTCGACGACAAGGGCGGGCACCGAGACGAAAAAGATGCACGCTGCCGAGAGCATGAACGACAGCCCGTCGAGGTAGAAGGCATAGGCGATTGGGAAACGGGAGGCGATCAGTCCGGAGGCGGCGAACCCGATGGCCGTCGACCCGAAACTGCTAATCGCCATGAACGAATTGGCGGCTGCCAGCTCCTCGTCTGAGGCGATCTCGGGCAACACGCTTTCGTGAGCAGGATCATAGAACTGGCCCACGGCGCTGGTCAACATCACGATCACATACAGCCAGGCGATGTTGTACCCAACCAGCCAAGGAATGAGCACAACCAGAATGCCCCGGATGATGTCGGCGGCCATCAAGATGCGC
The DNA here is from genome assembly GCA_963807065.1 of uncultured Chloroflexia bacterium. GTDB lineage: Bacteria > Chloroflexota > Anaerolineae > Anaerolineales > E44-bin32 > CAWAND01. The sequence goes on along the minus strand of CAWDZQ010000003.1, from coordinate 1,501,163 downwards.
TTACGGTTGGCCCGGTCGACATAGACTCCGGCAACCAAACCGACCACCAGGCTGGGCGCGGCGGTCGCCATCAGCATCAAACCGACGCTGAGGGCCGACCCCGTGAGACGGTAGATGAGGATCGAGGCCGCCAAGGAAGTCAGGGCGCTGCCGATGGTCGAGATCAACTGGGCCGACCACAATAGGCTGAAGGACCGGTTGCGGAAGACGGCAAACGGACCCGTGCGTGGGGGCGAAGCAGCAGCCATCAGCGGGTTCCTACCAGTGATCCGTTCGACCCATAGCGGGACGTTTCGGGTGATCGTCGTCGCGTCTTGAGCAGATCCAGATCAAACGGCACTCCCGGCATTCGTGATGACCTTTCATATAGGGGTATCTCAGCCACATAGCCCATAGCCCCTGTCACGCAATCGGCGCAGGGTTCTGGCAAGGGACCGATGTCACCGGCCTGAGCGTTTGCGCAGACCGAAAGGTCTGCGCAGGCAATGTGAACGTCGTCAGATTGGGCCATGAAGTCGTGATGGGTGCGATGAGGCTGTGGTTGACTCCGAGCCAACAAGGCCAAGGCTCGTCGGCAGAGCAGGTCGATTGTACACGAAACCCTCCTGGCTCGCCATCGGTCCAGGTGCCCGTCTGGGATTAGGACCACGCCACAAACGCCCGCGGATGCCGTTTCTCCCAGGCGTCCCCTGCCGGCGAGCGTTACTTGTGAGCCTGGGGAGAGGACAAGCGAACACACCTATGGGCAAACTCTGGTCGATTCCACTAGCTGGGCCGCGTGGCCCGAAGCGCCAACGTGGTAATGTCGTCGCTTTGAGGCAAGGGGCCGCGGAAGGCAATCAACGAAGCGTGGAGTGACTGGCATATCTCTTCGGCGGACGTCTCTGTCCCGGCCTTCTCGAGAAGGTCGAGCACGCGCTCGACCCCGAACATTTCGCCGTCTTCGTTGACTGTTTCAGTCACCCCATCCGTGTAGAGCAGCATGAGGCTGCCAGGCTTGAGCTCGACCTGGCCGAGATCCAATTCTGGGTTCTCGATCAGACCCAGGGGCTGCCCCGGCCCGTGCTTGACTTCCTCCGCCCGCCCGGATGGGTCCAACAGCAAGGGGGGATTGTGACCGGCACGGGCAAACTCGAAAACTCCCGAGTCCGGATCAAGCAGTCCGTAGAGTACGGTCAAGAACATGCCCATGTTGTCGCGCGCCAGCATTTCCTGGTTCATGGCGGCCAATGTCTCATGCGGCGCCGCCTCGTAGCGCGCCTCCACCCGCAAGAGGGTCATGGATTGGGCCATCATCAATGCCGAGGGGATGCCGTGGTCGGAGACGTCTCCCACGCCAATCCCCAATCGCCCATCCGGCCTGGCGATGAAGTCGAAGAAATCGCCACCGACGGCGCTGGCGGGCATCATCGTCGAGGCGAAGGAGTAGCCATCCAGCACGGGAAGCCTGGTGGGCAGCAGGCTGGCCTGGATCCCCCGGGCGAGCTCCAGCTCCCGCTCCAGCCTTTCCTGACGGATGATCTGATCTTGGGCTTCCTTGAGATCCTTGTATGCCTGGCCCAGCAGGCGGTTCTTGTCTCGCAGATCGATGATCGTCAAGTTGTCGGACTGCTTGAGGCGGCCGGTCAGGGTGGAGATCACCTCCAGAGACATCGTCGGGAAGCGGAGCAGAAGCTGATACAGATCTTCGCGCGGCAGTTCAAGAACCGTGGCATGGGTACTGGCCCGAGCGCTGGCGGTGTGAAGCCCGTCCGAATTGAAGAGACCCATTTCACCCAGAAAGGCGCCCTGGCCCAAGATGGCCAGGCGCCGCTCATCGTTGGTGTCCAGCGCTTTGATGATTTCGACCTCGCCTTCCAGCAGCACGCACAGGCTGTCATTGTGAAATCCTTCACTAACGACCAGTTCCCCAGGTGCCACGTTGCGCAGATGCGAGCCGTCCACCAGGGTCTCAATCTCCGGGGGGGGGAGGGAGGCGAACAGAGGCACCTGACTCAGAACGCGCGCCAGGCCAATCGTCTTAGACATGTGACTTTCGCCTTCTGAATCAGACAACACGTGTTCCCCCGTAGGCCGGCAGCGCCTTTGCCGTTTGGACATTCGTCTCGTGGCGAGGCGTCTTCCGACGCCAGGTGGAGGGCGACAACCTCCCCAAGTCGCTGAAGGATTTGAGCCGGCCGCTGGTCATGTCAGGCTTCGGTTCCATTGGATGAAGGAACGTGTGCCAAAGCATCCATCAGCTCGCTGACTCTGACCGGCTTGGAGATGTAGTCGTCCATCCCGGCTTCGATGCAGCGTTCCCGGTCGCCCTGCATGGCGTTAGCAGTCATGGCCACAATGCGCGGCCGTTCGGGCTGTGACCAGCGGCGGTTGATTTCTCGCGACGCCTCCAGCCCGTCCATCTCCGGCATCTGGACATCCATCAGCACCACATCGTAGGTCTGCCTGCCCAGGGAGTCCAGAACCTCCAGCCCGTTGGCGGCCACATCGGCGCGGTAGCCCATCTGCTGGAGCAGCCGGATGGCCAGCTTCTGGTTGACAGCGTTGTCTTCGGCCAGGAGGATCCGAAGCGGGTGCTTCTCACCAAGGTCGGGGTCGATGCCTGCCGGCGCGGCCGCAGGGCGCACAGCTTGGGCCGGCTGATCGGCGAAGATGCCTATCAGCGCATCCAAGAGCTGGGAGGGCTTGATGGGTTTGGTCAAGAAGGCTGCGAACTCGAGTTCGTCCACATCGACCTCGCGACGTCCGAGCGAGGTGAACAAGATCAACGGGAGCGAGTCGGGTCCGCGCTGCTTGCGAATCAGACGCGCTAGGGACACTCCGTCCATCTCGGGCATATGCATGTCGAGCACCGCCACATCAAAAGGCTCGCCAGCGCGGATCCATTCGATGGCCTGCGCCGGTGAGTGCGAATCCCTGGGGATCATTCCCCATCCCTTAACCTGCAAGCCAAGAATGCGGCGATTGGTGTCGTTGTCGTCGACGATCAGTACCCGTCGACCTTGGAGCTGGGGCTCGGTACTGCGCAGACCGATCCCGGCATCGGTGGCCCCTTCAGCCTCTTCAGCCTGCACGGTGAAATGGAAGACTGTGCCTTTGCCGACCTCACTTTCGGCCCACATCGACCCGCCCATCATTTCGGCCAGTCGGCGGCTGATCGCCAGGCCCAGCCCGGTGCCGCCGTAGCGGCGGGCGGTGGAGGCGTCGACCTGGCTGAAAGATTGAAAGAGCCGGTTCATGCGGTCGGGAGGGATGCCGATGCCCGTGTCCCGGACGCGCACATGGAGCACGTGCTCAGCGCCGTCCAGGCCGTCCCCGACGGCTCGATCGTGAGTCGGGTCTTCCGCGCTCACCGTCACGACCACCTCCCCTTCCTCCGTGAACTTCACGGCGTTGGTAAGCAGGTTCAGAAGGATCTGACGGAAGCGGGTGACGTCGCCGACAATGCGAGTGGGGGTGCCGTCCTCGATCAGGTAGGCGAGGTCAAGTTCCTTCTCATAGGCCCTGCCAGCGATCAAATCAAGTGTGCCCTCTATGCATTCTCGAATGTCGAAAGGCTGATCCTCGAGCTCCATCTTGCCGGCTTCGATCTTGGAAAAGTCGAGGATATCGTTGATGATCGCCAACAGGGAGTCGCTGCTGTTGCGAATGATCTCGGCGAACTCCCGCTGTTCATCATTCAACTCGGTGTCCATCAGTAGACCGCTCATCCCGATCACGGCGTTCATTGGGGTACGAATCTCGTGGCTCATGGTCGCCAGGAAGGCACTCTTGGCCTCGTTGGCGGCCTGGGCCTCCTCGGTGGCGTGCTTGAGTTCGGTGATGTCGTGGTAAATGGCGATGATGCCGGCTTGTTGGCCGTCCACTGTCACCGGCACGCCGAGCAACTCAACGTCGACCAGGGTTCCATCCTTGCGGGTGCGCTGGGTGTTTTCGTGCAGGAGGCCATCGCGGGCCCGTTGGCTGTAGTCCTCGGCCTCGGTGCGCATGTCTTTGGAGTAGGTGGCGATGAGGTCCTCGATTTGGTGACCAATGGCTTCGTCGGCGGTGTATCCAAACAAGGTCTCGGCGGCCGGATTCCATGAGACGACCGTGGCGGCCTGGTCGGCGGTGACGATGGCCACCGGGCTGTTGGACACGACGGCCCCCAGATACTCCTTCTGTTGGAGCAGCGCCGCCTCGGTTTTCTTCAGCTCAGATAGGTCGTGGTAGATGATGACGTTGCCAACCTGCTCACCCTCGACCACCACCGGCACTCCCATGACCTCGACGTCCACCACCCCGCCGTCCTTGCGGGTTCGCTGTGTTATGGCTTGGACGCGTTCACCGGCTGCGATCTGTTCACTGTACTGATGGGACTCAGCCAGGATGGCCTTGTCCAGAGAGTGAAGGTCGTGGACGTCACGGCCGATGGCCTCGGCTTCCGTGTAACCGAAGAGTTTCTCAGCGGCAGGATTCCACGAAACGACGTGGAAGTCGCCATCGACGGTCACAATCGCCACTGGGCTGTTCAGAACCACCGCCTCCATGTACTGCTTCTGCCGCTGGATCTCGTCAAACGAACGGGCGTTCTGAATGGATACACCCGCTTGCTGTGACAAACCGGTCAAGAAGCTTAAGTTGTCATCGTCGAAGACGTCCTCGTCTGCGCCCCGCCAGACCGCCATGGCGCCAATGACTTTCTCGCGCGCGAACAGGGGCGCCACCATGAGCTTCTCATTGGGGACGGGCTGGGACGTGCCTTCGATATATACCGCTCGCGGGTCAGTGGCTGTGTCGGAGACACGTTCGGCGCGGCCCTTTTGCACGCTGTCTCCGATGATCCCCTCGCCCAGCTTCCAGGAAAACGCCATCACCTGCTCTGCGCCCTTCCCCGCGGCGGCGATCGGCCGCAGGATCGGGGCGTCATCGTCCAGCAAAATCACGGCACATATTTCCGCGTCCAGCATCGACTGGGCCCGCTGCGTGATGCTGTCCAGAACCGTGGACAGGTCCAAGCTGGCAGATGCCTCGCGGCCAATCTCGTTCAGGGCGGCCATCTCACTGGCGCGGCGCTGTGTCTCTTGATACAGCTGGGCGTTGCGGATGGCAGCTCCGGCGTTGGCGGCGATCGTCGAGAGCAACCGCACATCGTCGGGCCCGAAGCGCCCCTCCTCAGTCGTGCTTTGGACCGAGATGACACCAATGGCTTGCCGGCCGACCACTATCGGCACCCCCAGATAGGAAGCGGCAGCTACGCCGACCCGCTCGGCCCGCATTTCGGCCATGGCGGCGTCGATGTCCCGGTTGAGCAACAGCGGCTCACCCGACTGGATAATCTGGCCCGTCAAACCCTCGCCATATCGGAGCGGGTCAAGCATTTCGCCGTAGAGATAGGGAAAATTCACCAAGTCGGTCTTGGGGTCGTGGAGGGCAATATAGGCGATGTCTGCCTGAAAGGTGTTCCGTACTTGATCACCGATGAGCTGGATGAGATTGTCGATTTCGGCTTCGGCCACCAGAGCCTGGCTGACGGTGTTGATGGCCGCCAATTCGGCGTTGTGCTGTCGCGCTTCCGCCAACAACTGGTTGGTGGCCTCAAACAGGCGCGCGTTTTCGAGGGCCACGCTCATGCTCGAGGCCAGAGTCATCAGGAGGCGCAGATCGGAGTCGGTAAACGCATTCTCTTTGTCGATGTTCTGCAGACTGATCACGCCGACGGCCGCGCCACCCCGTACGAGGGGAACCCCGAGGTAGGACTTGGACATCTCCCCAGCATGCGCCTTGGAGCCAAACTCCACCGCCTTTGCAGCCAGACCTTGGTTGACCATCAGGGACTCTCGGGTCTCCAAAATGTGGCCCGAGAACCCTGCCGGTGTGAATGGGGGTGCAACTAACTTCTCGCCCTTTTCGACCATATATTGGTAGTGGCACAGATCTGTATCTTCGTCGTAGGTCAGAATGTCGACCACCTGAGCGTCGAAGATCTCGCGTACCTTGTCGCCCACCAAGGTGAACACAGCCTGCATATCCAACTGGCTGGCCAAGCCTTGCTGGATGCTGTTAATCACACCCAGCTCGGCGTTGCGCTGGCGGGTCTCCTCTAGCAGGAGAGAGGTCTCCTCGAATAAGCGTGCATTCTCCAACGCCACGCTCATGCTCGAGGCCAATGTCGTGAGCAAACCTACATCCGCATCATCGTATGCGTGCTGCTGGTAGCTCTGGACGCTGATGACGCCGGCGACCTTGTCCCCGTTGAAGAAGGGGACGCCCAGGTAGGACTCGTTGCGATCCTTCTTGCCTCCGCTCGCAATCCGAGTGGCGCCCAATTGAATGCTTTCCTCTGCCGTGCCCAGCAGTAGGGGTTCTTTGCTTTCCACAATGTTCACGTTCAGACCGGATGACAAGGTGCTTGGCTGCAGCGGTATGCGCTCTCCGCGATCGACGTAATAGGCGGTATGAGACCAGCGGGTCTTGGGATCGTAGAGCATGATGTACATCGTGTCGGCGTCAAAGAGCTCGCGCACACGCTGGCCCACCATTTCGAGGATGGCATCGAACTCGAGCTTCTTGACCAGGGCTTGTCCAACGTTATTGATGATGGCCAGTTCGGCCGCACGCTGGCGGGTTTCATCGAGCAGCCGGTTCGTCTCATCGAACAGACGGGCGTTCTCCAGGGCGACGCTCATCGCCGAGGCGAGGGTGGTCAGCAGGTCCACATCGCTCTGGCTGAAGACATCCTCGCGATCAAAGTTCTCAACCAGGACAATGCCGGTGATCTCTTCCCCCGAGACTATGGGACACCATAGAACCGACTTGGGCCATTCTTTCTGGCCGTCCAGGAGATAGGAGCCTACCTCTTCCGCACGCTTCCTGTAGTCGTGGTTGATAAGAATCGGCTGGCGAGTCCGGATGATTTCCCCAGAAAACCCAACGCCGCCGATCTTCATGGGAGGCACCTGGAGCCGTTCATCCCGGTCCAAGACAAAGGGGTAGGTCATTATGTCGGTTTCGGGGTCATAGACGCGGATATGGACGACCTGGGCGTCGAAGATGTCGCGGATGCGATTGCCGACCAGGTCGTAGATCGCCTGCATTTCGAGATTGGAGCTGAGGCCTTGCTGGACGCTGTTGATGATGGACAGCTCGGCGGCCCGCTGCTCGGTCTCATTAAGGAGCCGTTTCGTTTCCTCCAGCAGGCGTGCGTTCTCCAGCGCCACCCCCATGCTTCCGGCCAGGGTCTCCAGGAGGCGGACATCCGCTTCGGTGAACAACCGACCGCCGTCGATATCCTGGATGCTTAGCATCTCCACAGTGCGGCTTCGAGGACTGTGGGGGATGGGGACACTGATGATCGATCGGGGCATCTCGCCCTGGGGCACCCTGTAATCGCTGAAATTCGCCGTGAATTCAGGAAAATCACCGTTGAAGACCACGGTCTTGGTTTGCGCCAGGAACCAGTCGTAAAGGGAGTTGAGTGGGACATCGACCGCGTCCAGCCGCTTGCCCTTCTCAAAGCCGTACAAGGTGTGCATTCGGCGGCTTTCCAGATCGGCTGAGTAGATCGTGACGACTTGAGATCCAAATATGGACCCAAGCTCAACGCCCACCGTCTCGTAGATGCTGGCCATATCGAGTTCGGCGGCCAAAGCGCGTTGGATGCTGTTAATCAGGCTCAGCTCAGTGGCCCTGTCATCGGTCTGTTCGAGCAGCACCTGAGTTCTGTCAAACAGCCTGGCGTTCTCGATGGCCACACTCATCGACCCGGCCAAGGTCTCCAGCAGGTTGACGTCGGATGGGCTGAAGGCGCCTTCGCTGTCGATGTGCTGCAGGCTGATGACACCGATGACTTCCTTGCCGGCCTTCATCGGCACGCCGACCAGCGATCTGGCCGCTTCCCCTAGAACGACCCAGTCGTTGTCGTATTGCTTGAGCTTCTCCTCGACGTCTGAATTGACGACCAGCGTCTTGCCGGTCTGGATTACATGCTTCCTGAAACCTCTGACGGGCCAAGGATCGACCTGATAGCGTTGCCCGCGTTCGACCACATATTGCGGCACGAGCATGTGGTTCTCAGCGTCGTAGTTCAAAATGTCGACGACCTGCGCATCGCTGAAGATGTCGCGCAGTTTGTCTCCCACGACATCATAGATCGCCTGGATATCGAGCTGAGAGGCCAGGGCGTCCTGCACGCTGTTGATGATCGACAGCTCGGCCGCCCGGGCCTGCAGCGCCTGGGTTCTATCTCGGACGCGTTGCTCCAGATCCCGGTACAGTGAGGCGTTGTCCAACGCGGCGGCGGCCTGGTTGGCGAAGGCCGAGATCAAGGTCAAGTCGGCTTGGGAGAAGGGACCGAAAAGGCTGTGATTGGCGGCGTATAGGTAGCCCTTCAATTCGCTGTGGGAGTGCAGCGGTACCGCTATCGTCGATAGGCTGTCAAATACACCTCTGGCCTTCTTCGACGAATTGTGATCGGCGACAGCCTGACGAATCACGCCATGGGATACGCGCGAAGCCTCGTCCAACAGGGGTCGTGAGAAAGCAACCGGGTCGACGCCGGACGCGAAGCCTTTTTGCGCACGGCACGTTCGCAGGGACTCCTCATCTTCGAAGATCAAGGCTACATCTTCCGCGCCGCTGAGCTCGACGAGTTGGGCCATGACAAAGCCGCTCAACTCACCCGGGTCGCGTATCTCGTTCATGCGAACGCCGATGTCCAACATGCGCTGCAACTGTTCCTGAAGGTTGCCCGGTTCGTTGCCGGCCAGGACATCAGACGTCCATCCTTCCTCGGCATGCTGGCGAGCGACTTCGAGCAGGATGCTTCGGTTGTTCTCCACCCTATTCCAATAGCTCCGTTTGAGCCCGGTGTCTGTCACCTCGGCGACATTGGACTTGGCCAGCTCGAAAGCGCGATCCAAGGCGCGCTCGGCTTCATCGTCAAGTGTTCCTTTCGAATGGTCTTTGGGGTCCAGGTACTTGCGGTTGTTGGGATGGGCCTTGAGGACCTGGTAGTAGGTCCACCAGATATTCTGGGGAGGGATGTCCTGATTGACTTCCTTGGCGGATGTGACCGTTTCAACGGCCAGGCGAGCTGCCTCCAGAGCCGATTTCCAGTCACCCTTGGCGAGTCTAACCTCTGCTAACGAGGCCTGCGCGTAGGCCAACTCAGGCAACTCACCCAAGTCGTCGAAGTTCTCGATGGCGTCTTCTATGCGCCGCACGGCCAGCTCATGATCGCCCTTGAAACTGGCGAAGCGACCCAAGCCAAGGAGATCAAAGGCAGCAAAGCTGCGGTTTTTCATCTGAGTGGCCAGCGCCAAGGACTCGTCGAAGGCTCTTTCAGCGCCTTCGAAGTCCGCCATGGCCAATGCGACACGCGCCTGCGTTTCGAGGCTGGCAGCAACCAATACCTCATGGTTCGCCTTGCGACCCATGTCGATCGACTGCTGTATGTAGTGGTGAGCGGTCTCGTACAGGCCCAGATGCAAGTAGATCAAGCTGAGGAAATTGAGGCACACGGCGGTTGTCTCGCGCAGGCCGAGTTCTCGCGCTATCGAAAGCGCCAATTCGGCGTAGCGCCGCTTGGCCGCAGCGTCACGGGGAAAGAAGGAAGTCATGACCAGGAGTTGGGATTCGAGACGCCGGTCCCCTGCACGGCGGGAGATTTCGAGGGCTTCCAAAGCCAAGGAAAGGCCCCGTTCGGCTTGCTGAGGGCCTGGGACAAAGGCTAGAGATACCAGGCAAAAGGCGTGAGCTGTCCACTCTTTGTTGCCCTTGAACAGCGTGAGGGCCTGCTGTAGGCACTCCTCCGCAGCTGCGAAATTCTCGGTAGACCGGTAAGCCATGCCCAACGCGGTCAGGGCCTTGGCCTCAAGTTGGGAGTCCTTGGAAGCGCGTGCCAGCTTGAGGCCATCCTTGGCCAATTTCATGCCGCCTCGCCGCTGGCCAGCGTACGGCTGGACCGTCTGCAAGAGGAAGGCGGCCTCGACCATCAGATCGGATCGCTTCGACTTTCGGGCGAGGGGTTCCAGAGCTTTTCGATCGCCCAACAGCCCCGCAAAATCACCCAGCGCCCGATAGGTCTCGGCGCGCTGGGAGAGCAACCGAAAGCGTTCCTCGAAGGTGAGCGCCTTGGCCGGTTTCCATGCCAGCGCTTCAGTGTAGGCCTCAAGAGCTTCCTCGTGGCGGAGGGCGTTGTAAGCTTTGTCGCCACGCTTAACAAGCGCTCGCAGTTTCGGGTCGAGCTTGGGCGTCCTCGAGGGCGATTTCGAAGGTCGATTCGTAGCCTTGGCTTGGGAGGATTCTGACTTCTTCTTCGCCATTCCTAACCTCTGCCGATGGATACATCAGATTGCCCGGTCAAGGGTCGTAGATCAGCGTTCTTTCCAAGCGGCGGCTTGACCAGGATGGCCTTTCGTACAGCCCACAATGGTAGCGTCACACCTGACGGGCGGAGAGGGGGCATGCGCGCGGGGTCGGGCGTCACGGCTGGGCCCTTTTAACCTCATGGTGATTGTATGCTAATTGTGATCGGCTTGCCAGACGGATCGGCCCAGCCTGGCGATGTTAATGGATTGTTGATGTATTCGATATGGAGATCTAACATCGAAAGCTTACATTGGGGATGCAGTACACATCAGTCATTTCTACAAAAGGAGTAGCAGCTATGCCTACCTTGACACGTTGGGAACCCTACCGTGAGATGCGCCGTGTTCACGACATGCTCGACCGCGCCATGGAAGAAGGCCTGATCGGGAACATGGCCAGTGACGGCCTGAGCCTTTACGAAGGCTTGGCGCCGGTGGACGTCTATCAAACCGATGATGCCATCGTGGTCAAAGCCGCCCTGCCGGGCGTGAAGCCGGAAGATATCGACATTTCGGTCACCGGCGACACTTTGACCATCCGTGGTGAGGTCAAGGAAGAGACGAGCAATGACAACGGCGACGGCCGCCAGTATCACGTGCGTGAGCGCCGCTACAGCCGCTTTGCCCGTTCCCTTACCCTGCCTTCCATGGTCAACGCCGGCAAGGCCGAGGCGGAGATCGAGGACGGGATCGTCACGTTGACAATCCCCAAGGCGGAAGAGGCCAAGCCGCGACAGATCTCGGTCAAGGTCAAGAAGTAAGCACAACCGACCCAAGAGAGGAGACCCCGGCGTCACAACGCCGGGGTCTCTTTTTGTTATCTTGGCCGGCGTCTCATTTCCCTTTGACCCCCCGCAATCGTGAGTGGGGTGTGCTCGGGATGCCCCCTTTCCGACCGGGCGGGCCCGAAGCATCTTTGGGTGATGTTGGACCGGGTAGACGACATCCTTGGCTGAGCGCCTAGTATTGGATGGCACAACCTAACCTACCCCTTATAATCGCTCCATGCCCGAGCATGTCTACCTCGCCGCTCACCTCGACGACGCCGTGTATTCATGCGGGGGATTGATCCATCACCAGGTGCGGGCCGGCCAGCCATGCACCGTATTGACCGTCTTCGCCGGTGACCCGCCGCCGGGTGAACTCTCCGCTTTCGCAGAAGAACTTCACCAGCGCTGGGCGGCGCCGGATGGCCCTGTCGCCGTCCGGCGCGAAGAGGATCTGGCAGCCTGCGCCCGGATAGGTGCTGCAGCGCTGCACTTTGCACTCCCCGAAGCGGTGTACCGCCGTGATGAAGCTGGGCGCCCTTTCTATTCGGGCGAGGAGGCGATCTTCGGACCCATCCACCCCGGGGACCGGCCGATCATCGGCGCCCTGACCGAGGCCCTGAGCGAGATCGGCCTCTCGGGATCCCAGGTCTATGTGCCCCTGGCCATAGGGGGCCACATCGATCACTTGATCTTGCGGGCCGCAGCCGAGGGACTGGTGCAGCCGTTGTGGTACTACCGTGACTTTCCGTATGCCATGCGCGGCGGCAATCTGCCTGGCGGCCAGCGTCGCCCACGGGGGATCGAATCGATTCAGCCCCTGGAACCTGAGGATTTGGCGGCCTGGATCGATGCGGTTGCCTGTTATCGGTCGCAGGTCTCGACGTTTTGGGACGGCGATAACGCCATGGCCGATGAACTGGGGGCTTATCTCTCGCAAGAAGGTGGAGCCCATATCCTGGCGCCGTCAACCGAAGCTTGACGCCATCAAACGCCGCCGCTGGGGAACATTTGTTCCCCGGTTCGGGTCAGACTGGACAGCCATGTGTACTTGTGCTATCATCTTGGCCGGATCTAGACGTACCAAGGCTGAGAGCGGACTCTCAGTTCTTTTTTAACTCATATGTACGATCTTTCCGGCAAGCACCCGGGGGATCGCGCACTGGGGAGTGCAATGGGTTACCAGACGGTGTATTTGACCTCTGAGGGGCTCAAGAAGCTCGAAGACGAACTCGAAAACTTACGCACTGTGCGCCGCTCGGAAGTGGCCAAGCGGCTTCATGAAGCGATGGAGGGCGGCGAGCTCATCGAGAACGCCGAGTACGAGGCGGCCAAAAATGAGCAGGCTTTTGTTGAAGGGCGCATCCTGGAACTCGAGGATATGCTGTCTCGGGCCACCTTGATCGAGAGCGGGAAATCGGACGGAAAGGTCCGCATAGGCAGTACGGTAACGGTCAAAGAAGGCCGCGGCAAAGAAGAAACTTACACGATTGTCGGCGCGGCCGAAGCCAGCCCCAAAGAGGGTCTGATCTCCAACGAGTCACCCATGGGTCAGGCCCTGTTGGACGCAGAAGTCGGGCATGATGTCGAGGTCAAGGCGCCCTCGGGGGTGCTTCGTTTCAAAGTCGTCAAGGTGAGCTGAGACAGGGCACCTGTCTGTCAGGGCCCCGCGCTCATTCACCGGCGCGGGGTTTTTTTTATGTGCACGCCCAACGGCCGGCGGGAACCACCTCGCCGAAGCCAGTCATTCGGGAGGTCTCATCCATGGCAGATTTGAGCGATCTCGAACGGGTCCGGCGAGATAAGCTGGAGCGCCTGGCCGAGGCGGGCATGGCAGCCTATCCCGTGCATGCCGAAAGGACGCACACTACGGCCGTGGCCATCGCCGCCTTCGAATCAACTGAAGATGGCGGCCAGGTCGACGCCACCGTCGCTGGCCGTATCCGCTCCATACGCGATCTGGGCAAAATCATCTTTTGTCACATCGAAGACGTCAGCGGACAGCTGCAGCTCTACCTGCGGCAGGACGACCTTGGCGAGGCGGCGCTGAGCTTGTTTAAAGAAGCCTTCGACCTGGGTGATTTCATCCAGGCACAAGGTTTCTTGTTCCGGACCCGGGCGGGTGAAATCAGCCTGCATGTGAAAGATTTCACAATGTTGGCCAAGGCGATTACCCCGTTGCCAACGCCAAAGGTTGAGGACGTGGCAGGGGAGCAAGTGGTTCACGATGCCTTTTCCGACCCCGAATCTCGGTACAGACAGCGCTACGTCGACCTGGCGGTCAACCAGGATGTGCGCCAGATCTTCGTGGCGCGGGCGAAGATCGTCAGCGCTTTGCGAACCTTCCTTGACGAACGCGGCTTCCTGGAGGTCGAAACACCAATCCTGCAACCGATCTATGGCGGGGCGGCTGCCCGGCCTTTCGTCACCCATCACAATCAGCTTCACCAGGATCTCTTCCTGAGAATCTCCTTTGAGCTCTATCTGAAGCGACTCCTGGTTGGTAATCTGGAACGGGTCTATGAAATAGGCCGCGATTTTCGCAACGAAGGCGTCGATCAAATCCATAATCCGGAATTCACCCAACTTGAGTTCTACATCGCCTATGCGGACTACCGGACGGTGATGGGTTTGGCTGAAGCGATGATCGCATTTGCCGCCATCCAGGCAACCGGTTCGCCAAAAATCGTCTTCCAGGGCCAGGAGATCGACCTCACGCCCCCCTGGCGGAGAATCCCTTTGCGCGACGCCATTGCTGAACATGCCGGCATCGCCATCGAGGACTTCCCGGACGCCGACGGCCTGCGCCAGGTGATGATCGACAAGGGCCACCAGCCCCAGGCGGGGGCAACTCGGGGTAAGCTCATCGAATCACTTCTGTCCAACTACGTGGAACCCCAAATGATCCAGCCGGCGTTTCTTTTTGACTATCCGCGTGACATTTCGCCGCTTGCCAAGTCCCTGCCCGGTGATTCCCGGACCGTCGAGCGCTTTGAGGGGTTTGCCGGAGGCATGGAGTTGTGCAACGCCTTCAGTGAACTCAACGATCCTGATGATCAGGAACAGCGGTTCCTGGAAATGGGACGAGACTACGCGGCCGACGACGAGGAGCGCCACCCGATGGACGATGACTACGTGCGTGCGATGCGCTACGGGATGCCACCTGCCGGGGGTTTTGGGATGGGCGTCGACCGGCTGACGATGCTGCTCACCGATCAAGCGTCCATTCGAGAGGTGATCTTGTTCCCGCATTTGCGGCAGCGTCAGGCTGAGGGATAGCAACCAGCTCTTTGCCTCCAGCAACTTTCTTTCTGCAAAGAACCCTACGCGCTTAGCCAGGACTACTTCACCTGCTGTTTGCCACGTTTCCTTGCGCCTCTGCGCGACATCAGCCGATCAGGGGGATTTCTCGGCCGGTTTCGCCGACCTCGAAAAGACAAGGCGAGGGATGCGGCATAGGGTCGGGCCTAACCGGGCCCGATAGCGGGACCCACAAGATGGCCGGGGCTCGGGGAGACGTCTCGTGTCCCCCCCGGGGGCTCACTTTGGACAAGGTGGGCCTGCAGGGGTAGGCGGAACACCCAGCGCCTGCACCTAGCCCAGCGCACCGAGCGGCGGGCCGATCCGTAGTTCCTCCAGAAGGGGGGAAGGAGGGTCGAGCCCTAGGCAGGGGGTCGCCATCCCATCCGCTTGCGCCAGACGGCATAACGCGACGCCAGGTGGACCAGCGGCGACGACAGCCGCCGACGAATTCGGGCCGTGGCAAGGGCGTGGCGGAGCCCTTCGGCGTCTTCAAATGGGGCGAGCTCCATGGCGGCCCGGCCCAACTCCAGCGTGGTGTGTGCGTCGGAACCACTCGTCCCCAACAGGTGGGCCCGTTGGGCCAGGTCGGCGGCGCGGCGGTTGGGGGCGTCCGACAGGGTCCGTGCGTTGAAGACCTCCAGGGCGTCGACCAGAGGCAGGATCTGCTCCAAATCGTCAGGGCGCCACGAGCCGTGCCGGGTGGTGTCGAAGGGATGGGACACGCTGATGAAAGCATCCTGCCGGCGAAGCTCTCGGATGCACTCCATGGGGGTTAGCCCGGCTGGAATCTCCTCGCGCAAAAAGAACGCCAGCAGCTCTCCCTGGGTGGTCATAATCTCCTCGCCCAGGATGACCCGTGCGGGGTCGATACCGGCGGCCTCCTGTGCCCCGCCCAAGCGATTGTGATCGGTGATCGCTACGCGATCGATGCCCCGCTGCCGGCAGGCGGCCAACAGCGCCCCGGGCAGCACCAGGCTGTCGGCTGATCGATAGGTGTGACAGTGGAATTCCACCGTCCACCGGCCGCCGCTCTCGCTTTCGGTCACTCCGACGGTTCCCCGCGGTCAGTGCCGGCCGGCGCAGCTCCGATTGTGCTTTCCTTCACAAACTGGTCCGGTGTCGGCTGCGTCCGCGCCAGCACCAGATTTGGCGACAAGGCCCAGGTGACGAGGCCGATCAGGACCGCAAACCACAACGTCGCCAGCCGCAGGAGCAGCGTGGCGGCGGCGGCCGTGGCGGCTGGCAGGTGCACCAGCAGCACCAGAAGCCCGGCCAGGCTAGCTTCAGTGGCGCCCAGGCCGCCGGGAAGGGCGGAAAGTGCACCGATGATGGTTGAAAAGGCGAAGGCGAACACCGCCGTGGCCAGCAGCCCGGGGGAGGCGGGAACCCCCAGGCCCACCAACACGCCGAACGTGGCGGCGCCTTCGGCGAACCAGGCGGCGCCACCCAGGATCACCGCTACCAGGGCCGGCTTGGGACGCAGCAGGCCGTGGGCGGCCTCGTAGAATCGCGAGGCGGCCGGCATGAGCTGACCTATCCATGGTAGCCGGGCGCCGGCCTCCAGCAGGCCAAGCGTCAGCCTCCGGAATTGGCTGAGGACCACCACCAGGATCAGGGCCCCGGCCGCCGCGCCAAATGCCGGCCAGGCGCGGGGAAGGGCGAGGACCCCGGCCGTGGACAGCAGGACCATCGCCAGCCCGTCGCTCAAGCGGTCTGCCAGCACCACCGACAGGCCCTGGCTCACGGGCAGCCCGGCGGCCTGGTTGAGCCAAACCGCCTTAAGCGCCTCGCCGACTTTGCCCGGGGTCACCGACAGCGGAAAGCCGGACAAGAAAATGCGGGCGTCGGCGGCGGGTGTGAGGTCGGCTGCCCCGGATCGGCGGACCAGGTAGTGCCACTTAACGAAGCGGACCCCGTAGCTGAAGCAGGCTGCTCCCAGGATCCAGGGCGCCAGGGGCCAGTCGAACCTGCCAATGTCCCCGGTGACCTGGCGCAGGTCACCCGCCAGGGCAGTGGCTCCCATCACCAGCACCCCAAGCAACAAACCGAAAAGGAGGTTGCGTTTCGTGCGATCCATGCGTGGGGATTGTAGCCGAAGTGCGCTCGGTCAAGCGGCCGGCGGGCAAGGTCATGCTAGAATAGGCGCATGGTGAGTAAGCGAAGAAACAGGCGCGCCCCGGAAATCAATCCCGTCACCCGATCGGCCTTTCGCCGGCAGGTGTGGCTTGAGATCTATCTGCCCCTGGCCGTCGGTCTGGCGGTGGTGATCGGCGCGGCTTGGGCGCTTTGGGGCTCGGGCATGGCCACGCCGCGGGCCTGGGCCGATGCTTCCACCGTCTTATTGATCCTGCCGGTTTTGGTCATCAGCCTGATCCCGCTGATCGTCCTGGCAGCCCTCAGCGTGGGGATCATCCTTTTGGTCCGCCGTCTGCCCGAGGTCACCACGCGCCTACAGGGCATCCTCTACCGGGTGCAGTGGTCGGTGCGTCGGGGGGCGGATGCGGCCGTGCTGCCTTGGATGATGGCGGATTCGGCACGTGCCGCCGGACGCACCGGCAGGGACGTTCTGTTGTCGATCTTTCGCCGTCGAAAGGGTTCCTGACCATGAGCGATGACGCACCCCTGGATGTTCACACCAACCGGCGGACGGGCCGGACTCTCTTGTTGGGCAGTCTGATCGGGGCCGTGACCGGTATGGGTGTGGCATACCTCATCGCCCAGCGTGCAGAGCGTCAGGGAGGTGAAGTCAGCCTGAGCCCGGGCGAGGGGCTGCGCTTGGGATTGCTCGTTTTGGGGATGCTGCGCCAAGTGGCCGATTTGGCTTCGCCAGACGAAGACTGAGCGGCCACGCGGCTGATGCGCCCCGGCTTCCGGCCGGGGCGTTTTGATTCTTGACAAGCTTCCACGTGACGCGTATATTGGGAGCTGAACAAACGTACGTTTAGAGGTTGTCCTCGATGGGAAATACCGTTAGCGTCGACACCAAGCTGCCCACTGAAACCCGGCTCCTCGACGCCGCCTTCGAGCTGTTCTTGAATCAGGGCTACCACGGCTCATCCATGCGCCAGGTGGCCAGCCGCGCCGGCATCACCCCCGGCTCGATCTACAACCATTTCGAGAGCAAGGAGGCCCTGTTCGTGGCGCTGCTCACCGAACGGGTTCCTCACCGGGCCATCATCGGCGCGCTGGCGCACGCCGAAGGGGAAACTGTCGAGGCCATCGTCCAGGATTCGCTGCGGCGTATGGTGGTGGCCGCTGCCGATCAATTCGACAACTTCCGCCTGATGTTTATCGAGCTGATCGAGTTTCAGGGGCGGCATGCCGGAACGATTGCCGATATCTTTTTCCCTCAGCTTCTGGCCTTCATCGAGCGGCTCAAAGGAGCCGACAGCCGGCTGCGCTCCATGCCGCCCGTTTTGCTGGCCAGAGCCTTCTTCGGCCTGTTCTTTTCCTACGTGCTTACGGCAACGCTGCTGCGCGGTGTCGAAGGTTTCGATGTCGCGCAACAGGACGTGAGTCAGCTGGGGGAAATCTTCCTGTTCGGCGTGCTCGAGAAAGGTCCCTAGCCCATGATGGCCGGTAGCCGGCTCCTGGCAGTCATTCGCAAAGAATTCATCCAGATCATCCGAGATCCACGCACACTGGTGATCACTTTTGGCATTCCCGTGGTCCAGATGTTCTTACTTGGCTACACGGCCACCACCGATGTACGTGATGTGCCCCTGGCCGTATTTGACCAAGACCGCAGCCCACAGGCTCGCGCCCTGCTGGACGCTTATCGGGCGGCAGACTATTTCAAGCTGAGTTTTGACGTATCGTCCCAGTCTGAGCTTCAGGCACTCATCGATGGCGGCCAGGCCAGAGCCGGGTTGATCATCCCGCCCAAATACGGGGATCTGGTCTCTTCGGGGCAGACGGCGACGGTAGCCTTTGTGCTCGACGGATCGGATCCCAACGTGGCGTCTACTTCGCTGGCGGCAGCCGAGCTGATTGGCCAGTCGTACAGCACCGAACTCACCCTGCAGACGCTGCAGCGCAAGGGTTTGGCCAGCGCGTTTCATCCGGCGGTCCAGGTGCGCAGCCGCGTCTGGTACAACCCCGATCTGCTCAGCTCGGTCTTCATGGTGCCTGCCCTGATTGGCATCATTCTTCAGCTGCTGGCTACCATGCTGACGTCGACCGCCATCGTGCGCGAACGCGAACGCGGCACGATCGAGCAGTTGATCGTGACCCCCATCCGGAGCTGGGAGCTGATCGTGGGCAAGATGGTGCCCTACACCCTCCTGGCCATGTTTGACACGGCCGAGATCCTGATTGTTGGCTGGCTCTGGTTCGGGGTGCCATTTCGCGGCAGCCTGGCGCTTCTCTTGGGCCTGTCGGGCGTGTTCCTGGTCGGATCATTGGGGATCGGCCTGTTCATCTCCACCGTGGCCCACACCCAGCAGGAAGCCATGATGCTTTCCTGGTTCACCTTGCTGCCGACGATCTTTCTTTCAGGCTTTCTCTTCCCGTTGGCGGCCATGCCGATTTTCCTGCAGGCGGTGTCCTATGTCGTCCCCCTGCGCTATTTCCTGATCATCATCCGATCGATTCTCCTGAAGGGGGTCGGCGCCGGCGCGCTGGTGCCGCAGAGCGTGGCGCTGACGGTGTTTGCCGTGGCCGTGATGACCATGGCCGCGCTTCGCTTCAGGAAGCGATTGGACTGAGCGTACTGGAGGCCCACCCATGTCCCACAAACGTGCACTTCGTATCGTTCCGGTGGTGATCGTCCTATCCCTGGTCGCGGCCGGCGCCTACTACTGGCAGGCGCAGTCCAGCCCCGTGCCTGGCAGCCTCTCCGCCTCGGGTACGGTGGAGGCGACTCAAATTCTGATCGGTCCCGAGTTGGCCGGTCGCGTGGCCGAGGTCGTGGTGAATGAAGGCGAAAGCGTGCAGTCAGGAGATGTGCTGCTCCGGCTCGATGACCAGGGTTTGATGGCCCAGCGGCTCAGTGTCCAGGCCGCCGGCCAGGCGGCCGAGACCGGCGCCCAGGCCGAGTTGGACACGGCACAGCAAGCCCTCTCCGACCTGCGCGAGCAGTCGCCAGTGGTGACAGCCAACGCCTTGCAGACGCTGGCCAACGCTCGCAAAGCGCTGGATGACGCCCAGAAGCGGAACACCTGGCAGCAAACCGGAAATCGCGCCTCGAGAGACACTATCGATGCAACCGAGGCTCGTTTGGTGCTGGCCAACGACGCGGTGGACAAAGCGCGAGCCGCCCTCAATCACGTCAATGACAAGGATCCAGAGGATCCGGTGCGGGCCCAGGCAGAAGCCAATCTCCTGGCTGCACGTCAAAACAGGGATGACATTGTGCGGCTCTTGAACTGGTACAAGGGCTCACCCACCGACATCGACCAGGCCATTTTGGACGCCAACGTCCAGGTGGCACAGGCTCAAGTCGACCAGGCGCAGTCCGACTACGATAAGGTGAAAGACGGGCCGGACCCTGACAACCTGCGCCTGGCCCAAGACAGGGTGGATATGGCCCGGGCCAAGCTGGCCGCCGCCCGGGCGCAGACAGGTGCGCAGCTCACAGGCATCGACTTGCAGCTCGATAAGTTGGTGGTGAAGGCCCCCAGCGACGGCGTGGTGCTGAACCGCAGCGTCGAAATCGGCGAAACTGTCACGCCGGGCTCGGTGGTGATGACCATCGGCCAGCTGACTGCCTTGACGCTGACGGTCTACCTGCCGGAGGACCGCTACGGCCAGATCAACCTGGGCGACACGGCGGTGATCACCGTCAACTCATTCCCCAGCATCGACTTCTCCGGTACCGTCAGCCAGATTGCCGATCAAGCGGAATTCACCCCGCGCAACGTGCAAACGGAGGAGGGTCGCCGGACAACGGTTTTCGCTGTTCAGCTGCAGGTGACGGACGCGCAGAACCGGCTCAAGCCCGGCATGCCGGCCGATGTTCTGTTTGAGCTTCACTAGGTCACTCTTGTGGCTTACCTGATCGAAGCCGAAGAACTCACGCGCAGCTTCGGTGAACGCCGAGCCGTGGATGGGATGTCGCTCCGGATTGCTGGAGGCGAGATCTACGGGCTCCTTGGCCCGGATGGCGCCGGAAAGACGACCACTATTCGTCTCCTTTGTGGGGCGTTGCTGCCCGATTCGGGAACCATCCGCCTGGGGGGGTTTGACCTGGCGACGCAGACAGAAGAGGCTCGCGCTCAGATCGGCTACCTGGCGCAGCGCTTCAGTCTGTACGGCGATCTCACGGTTCGTGAAAATCTTCACTTTTTCGCTGAAATCCGTGGTCTGCCTCGTTCGGAATGGGAAGGGCGATCCAATGAGATCCTGGCCTTCGTGGGGCTGGACGACTTCGCCGATCGACGCGCCGAAGACCTGTCGGGGGGGATGAAGCAGAAGTTGGGATTGGCCACAGCGCTCGTTCACCGGCCCAAGATCCTGCTGCTGGATGAGCCCACGGGCGGCGTGGATCCGGTCACCCGGCAGAGCTTCTGGCAGCTGCTGGTGCGGCTCCTGCGGGATGGCGTGGCTGTGCTGATCACCACCCCGTATATGGACGAGGCGGCTCGCTGCTCCCGGATTGGCTTCATGGAGGATGGACACCTGCTATTGGAGGACACTCCGCATGCCATTAGCCAACGCCTAAATGGCCGAATTCTGGAACTTGTGGGCGGACCAAGGCGTGTGATCGAGGCCGTTGGACGCAAGGATCCGGACGTGGAAGGTGTCCAAACCTATGGCGATCGTTTCCACTTGAGGGTCGCTGAAGGTCGCCTCGAGCAGGTGCAAAATCGCTTGAAGGACGAGGTCAGGCAGCGCGGTGGCCAGATCGAGAGGTTGGAGGCGATCGCGCCCACCTTGGAGGATGTGTTCATCGCCCAAATCGACGCCCAGCGGCAGGAAGCGTCAGTCGCGAAGGTGGCAGATGGCCCCGAATGACGTCGTCATACGGACCGATGGTCTTACCAAGCGGTTCGGAGATTTCACCGCTGTGGACCACCTGTCGATGGAAGTACACAAAGGAGAAGTCGTCGGGTTCCTGGGCCCGAATGGCTCTGGGAAGACCACCACCATCCGGATGCTCCTCGGTCTGCTTCTTCCGAGCGAAGGTGGGGCCACGGTCCTCGGCCATGATGTGGTGGTCGAAGCCGAGTCGGTCCGCAGCCGGGTCGGCTATATGTCTCAAAAGTTCGCCCTGTACGACGAGCTGACGGCCTGGGAAAACCTGGTCTTCTACGCCGGGGTCTACGGCGTCCGCGATCTGACATCCGCCAAAGCGTTGATGGAGGAACTCGGGTTGACCCCCTTCGGCCCGACGCGCGCCGGCGATCTTCCGCTTGGTTGGCGGCAGCGGCTGGCGTTGGCCACAGCCGTGGTGCACCACCCGGAGCTGGTGATCCTGGATGAACCCACCAGCGGCGTCGACCCGGCGGCACGGCGCGCCTTTTGGGATCTGATCTACGACCTGGCGGAAAGGGGAATCACAGCCTTTGTCACCACGCACTACATGGATGAAGCCGAATACTGCAATCGGGTAGGCGTGATGCGCCGCGGTCGTCTGCTGGCCATGGACACCCCCACCCGCCTGAAACACTCCAGCCTCCCCGGCAAAGCGTGGGATGTCTACGGCCGGCCGGTGCTGGATGCATTGGAAGCTCTAGAGTCCCTGCCTCAGGTGGTCCGCTCCGGCTTGTCCGCCGATCATCTGCGGGCCATCACAGCTAACGTTGCGGACGGGGCTGGCCTCGAAGAAGCGCTCAAGACGCGCGGGCTGCAGGGTGTACGCGTGGCCGCCGCCGAAGCCACGCTGGAGGATGTGTTCCTCTCGCTCGCCGAAGGCTGACTCCAACCCCCGCCCTTGTCGGGGCTGGGGCGTGGTGGGATAATTCGGCCTTGTCCATGTTCCAGGCACGTTCATCCCTGCGCCTCAAACTCTGGCTCCTGGTGGCGGCTCTAGCTGCCGGGGGTTGTGGCCTCTCCGGAGGCGCCGCTGAGCTGCCGACGGCAGTTCCCTCCACCGCCACGCCGACCCCGTTCCAGAGCGTCAAACCCACGGCCACCTATCAGCCCGTCCGCCTGTGGGTGGCGGGCTCCGTTCCAGCCGAACTGCGGCCGGCCGTCGCCGGTCTGGCCTACGTGGCGGGTCGGCCGGTGGCAATCACGGACTCCGCCGAAGGCGCCGACTTGAGCTTTGGCCCACAGGCCGACACCCCGACCACTCGGTGGGTCTTCGCCTTGGTGGCTCCTTTCCCAACCGTCACCGATGGATTGACATTCGACGAACTCAAATCGGCCTGGTCGGGGCAGGCCGGGTATCCCGTCTTCGCTAGCCAGGCTAGCGTGGACGCGCTCATGCCAAGCCTGGGCCCGCCCACAGGCGTCCAGATTCTGGAGCCATCTGAACTGGCGGATCGTGCCTGGGCAAACCGGCCGTCACTTGCCGTCGTGCCTTTCGATGCGCTCGAACCGCGCTGGAAAGTCTTGACCGTGGATGGCGCCTCGCCTCTCGACAGCCAATTCGATCCGGCCGCATACCTCCTCAGCGTGCCCATGGGCTGGTCCGGTGCGCCCGACCTGGTGACCGCTGCCGAAGCATCGGTCGCTCTGCCAAGCTCCAATCGCGACCCGAGCCAGTTGGCGACGGTCGTCGTCACCGGTGTGACGGCGCTCACCCGAGCCACGGCCTGGCAGATAGACCTGCATACCCCAACTTGGCCGGCGGACCTGATCGGGGATTGGCTTCGGGACGCCGATATCACCCACGTTAGCAACGAGGTGTCCTTCACCCCGGACTGCCCGCCGGGGGATCCCTCACGGGCGATCATGCGGTTCTGCACCCAGCCTAAGCAGATGGCCCTGCTGGATGCCATCGGGGTCGATGTGGTTGAACTCACCGGCAACCATGAGTTGGACTACGGCACCGACCCGATGCTCTACACGCTGGATCAGTACGACCAGAAGGGTTGGCAGTACTTCGGAGGCGGCCGGAATCTGAACGACGCGCAGCAGCCGGCGCTGTTCGATGTCCATGGCAACAAGATAGCTTTCCTCGGGTGCAACCCGGCGGGGCCGTTCTACGACTGGGCCACCGAATCAAGCCCCGGTTCGCTGCCGTGTGACATGCCGGCCCTGACGGCCCAGATCCGTGATCTGCGGGCGCAGGGCTACCAGGTGATCTTCACCTTTCAATGGGAAGAGGCCTACCGGGATTCACCGCTTCCGTCGCAGGTGGAAGGGTTTCATGAGCCGGCCGATGCCGGCGCGATCATCGTCAGCGGAAGCCAGGCCCACCAGCCCATGGGCTTCGAGTTCTACCAGAATTCTATGATCCACTACGGGCTGGGCAACCTGTTCTTCGATCAGATGTGGTCGGAAGACACGCGCAAAGAGTTCATCGACCGGCATGTCTTCTATCAGGGCCGATACATCAGCACCCAGTTGTTCGCGGCCGAATTGGAAGACTACGCCCAACCACGGCCCATGACCCAGAGCGAAAGGGCCGACTTCTTGTCGACCCTCTTCAAAGCCAGCGGTTGGTGATCCCGGAAAACCCGCCTACAGGCCAGCCCGCCCTATCAGAGCTTCCTGAACGCGCTTGTCCAATCTTTCCCGTTCGGCTTCCAGCCGCGTGAGCTCTTCAAGCCAATCCGAGACGGCCGATGCGTCGTTGGCGCTCAGCGCGTTGATGCGCACGTTCAGTCCGGCGGCGGCCAGGGCGGCGCCGGCCATGCCTGCGGCGGCACCGGCGTCGCTGGCGGCGTTGATGTTGCCGGTCTCCGCCGCTTCGGCGGCCAGCTTGAGCACCTCGAGGGCCATCCGGGCTACATCCAGCGGAACGGCCGCCGCGCCGTGCGTGGCCTGCTCCATGGCCTGTGCGCGAGAGGCCCTCTCCTCTTCCGTGTCTTTCGGAAGCTTGCGCGCCCCCATGAAGGCGTCGAAGGCGGCCGCGTCACGTTCGACCGCCAGGCTGAGGTCGGCCCGCAGCTTCTCGGCGGCCTCGACGATGTGTTTCATCCGGCCTTCGACTTCGGCGTACTTCTTCTTCCCGATGGTCAATCGGGCAACCATGGCTACCAGCGCCGCCCCAGTGGCCCCGACGTGCGCCGCTGCCGAGCCGCCGCCAGGGGTCGGCGTACCGGAGGCCAGCCGGTCGAGGAAGGATCCCTGACCGTCGGCTGCGCCGTCGACGGCCTCGAACAGCCGGGTTTCGAGAATCTGATCCGGCTCGAATTGATCCAGCTGCAGATACCAGCGGGCGGCCTCGATCAGCGATGCTTGGGGCGCCAAGCCGACGAGTTCCGAATGATGGATGGCGACCCCGTAACGCTCGGCCTCGCGCCGGATGGTCTCGACGACGCGGGCAATCGGGGTCTGGGTGAAGTCGGTCAGATTCATCGACACCTGGGCGCGCCCATCGACCAAGAGGCCTATCGACTTGACGAATTGCAGGCCACCCGACGAATGTCGGATGGCTCGGGAAATCTTCTTGGCGATCCCCACATCCTCGGTGGTGAGATAGACGTTGTAGGCGACCAATGGCGCCCGCACGCCCACGACCGTAGCGCCGGCGGGGCCCAGCTCAGCCGGTCCGAAATCGGGCGCCCGGTCGGGATCCGTCTTGATCAGCTCCTTCAACCCCTCGTACTCCCCACGGCGAATGGCTTCCAGGTTGATGCGATCGGGTCGCGTGGCGGCCGCCTCGTATAGATAAATGGGCAGCCCGAGCTCGTCGGCCGCCCGCCTGGCGACCTCTCGGGCCAGCTCGATGCAGGCCTCCTGGGTGACGCCGCTGATGGGCACAAACGGGACCACGTCGGTGGCGCCGATGCGCGGGTGCTCTCCTTGGTGATGGTTGAGATCGATCAACTCGGCCGCTTTGGCCATGCCTGCGAAGGCGGCATCGGCGGTCGCCTGGGGCGGGCCGACAAACGTGATCACGGTGCGATTGTGATCGTGGTCGCTATGCTGGTCGAGGACGTGGATGTTGGGAACGCCCTGGATGGCGGTGCGGATGGCGTCCACGACCTCTGGACGGCGGCCTTCCGAGAAGTTGGGGATGCACTCGACGAGTGGGTTGGGCATGGGCACCTCGGGGGAAGGGCGGACCTGCGGGTGAGTATACTATGCCGATCGGGGCAGCCATCGGACCAGAGAAAATCAGGCGTTAAGCTGCTGGTAAGGATTGGCCTATAGCATGGAGTTAAGTCGTCAACCAGCCACGCGGCGTGGCGCCGCTTGAGGAGCGCCGACCATGAGGTACCCCAGCCTGGCCCTTGGGTCTGTATTGACCTTGGTGATCGCAGCCTGTGCCAGCGCCCCGCCAACCACTCCATCGTCCCCGGCTCCCTTGGCCAGCCAAGCCGCAGTCGTCCCCAGCGGCACGCCGGTGGCCGAAGCCGCCACATCCGCGCCGATCGCTGATCAGGGCCAGTCGACGGAAGCTCCACGTCCCACGATCACCATCAACCCCCGTTTGCACGCCACCAATCCGCAACACGTCAAACTGGCCAGCGGCGACCAACCCACATTGGTTGAGTTCTTCGCCTTCTGGTGACCGGTTTGCCAATCACTGGCGCCCGTCGTGCACGGGCTAGAGCGGGACTGGAAAGACCACATTCACTTCGCCTACCTGGATATCGATGATCCCCAAACAGTGCCCTTCAAGCGGGCGCTGGGCTACCAGTATCAGCCGCACCTGTTGTTGTTGGACGCCGATGGGAACATCATCCAGCAATGGGTTGGCTACGTGACCGAGGATCAGCTCACCACGGCCTTCGAGGCCGCTGTCCAGTAGCGACAGATTAGGCGTCCGCTACTCCAGCCCGAGCAAGCGCCTGGCAATGACCATCCGCTGCACCTCGCTGGTGCCCTCGCCGATGGTCAACAAACGGGCATCCCGGTAGAACCGTTCGACGGGGACATCGCTGCTGTAGCCATAACCCCCCAGAATCTGAATGGCATCCCGGCACACACTCTCGGCCGATTCGCTGGCCGTCAATTTGGCCATGGCGGCCTCGCGTGTGAAGGGCAGTCCCTGCTCCTTCAGCCAGGCGGCACGGTAGACCAGCCAACGCGAAGCTTCGAGGTGGGTCTCGGCATCGGCCAACATGAACTGGATGGCCTGGTGCTGGCTGAGCGGCCGGCCAAAGGTCTGGCGCTCAGCGGCGTATCGGACGGCTTCTTCGAGCGCCGCTCTGGCCAGGCCCAGGGCTATAGCCCCGATTCCCACACGGCCGCCGTCCAAAACCTGCAAGGTTTGTTGCAGTCCTTGCCCCCGGGTTCCCAGAAGGTGATCGGCGGGGACATGCACCTGGTCGAAGCTGATGGCATGGGTTGGGGAGGCACGCATGCCCATCTTCTTCTCTGGCGGATGGATGTGGACGCCTTCGGCGTCAGCCGGCACCACGATCAAGCTCAATGCGTGTGAACCCGCCTCGGGATCGGTGCGGCACAAGACCACCAACAGGGGCGCCAGGCTGGCATTGGTGATCCAGGCCTTGGCCCCCGAGATGACCCATCCGCCGTCTTCCTCGTCTGCCCGGGTCGTGACGCCTCCGCTCAAGTCGGAGCCGGCACCAGGTTCGGTCAGGGCGAGAGCCCCAAGCCCGCTTTTCCCGGATGCCAGGACCGGAAGCCACCGGCGCTTCTGAGGCTCCGACCCGAAGGCGCTGATGGGCGCACAGCACAGACCGTTGTGCGCGGCCACCGACAGCGCTGTGCCTCCGCAGGCCCAACCGAGTTCCTCGAGGGCCAGGGCGGCGCTTACGGCATCGACGCCCGCACCCCCATAGGACTCATCGATGTTCAAGCCGAGCAGGCCCAGCCCCGCCATGGCCGGGATGGATTCCGGGCGGAAGCGGGCAAGGGCGTCGAGTTCGGCTGCGTGGGGGCGAATCTCTTTGTCGCAGAAATCGTGGACGGTCTGCTGCCAGAGGCGTTGTTCGTCGTTGAGTGAAAAGTCCATCTTGGCCTCGGTGAGTCCATGCGTATGGTTATGCCATGGCCCCGTGTGGGTTGTGAAGATATTCACAAGCTGGGTGTTAACTGGTAGCTTTTCGAATGGCCTCCAGCGACTCAGGGTTGACGAGGGCCGAAGTGTCGCCAGGGGCCTCGCCCAGGTAGGCGGACCGCAGCATGCGCCGCATCAACTTGGCATTGCGCGTACGCGGCAGGTCGGGCACGAACAGGATGGCTTTGGGGGCCAGGGGCTTGCCCAGGTCCTTGACCACTTTCTTCTCCAACTCGGCGCGGACTTGAGCCGGGTCGCTGCTGGCTTGCAGCACGCAGAAGCACACCACGACGCTGCCCTTGATCGGGTCGGGGACGCCGATGGCGGCCGCTGAGACGACCTGAGGATGGGAAAGCAGGATCGATTCGACTTCGGCCGGGCCGAGTCGTTTGCCGGCAATCATCAACGTGTCGTCGGAGCGGCCGAGAATGTACCACTGGCCGTCTTCGTCGACCATGGCCCAGTCGCCATGCACCCAGGTGTTCGGGAATTTCGACCAGTAGGTCGCCAGGTACCGCTCCGGGTCGTTCCAGAAGCCGCGCGTGATGCCGATCCAGGGCGCCTTGATCACCAGCTCCCCGACTTGTCCGACCACCGAATGGCCGGCATCGTCAAATACATCCGCCGCCATCCCGGGGCAGACGGCGGAAAGCGCCGTGGGCTTGATGGGCCGGGTGGGGTTGCCCATCAGGATCCCGCCCGAGAGTTCGGTTCCCCCCGAGTAATTGATGATGGGGAGGCGCCGCTTGCCGACCACCTCGAACAGCCACATCCAGGGGTCGGGATTCCAGGTTTCACCGGTGGAGCCGATGGATCGCAGGCTGGAGAGGTCGTGGGCCTGGACCGGTGCTTCGCCGGCTGGGATGAGAGCGCGGATGAAGGTCGGCGACAATCCAAGCTGGGTGATGGCGTGGCGTTCAACCATACCCCACACGCGGTCCGGTCCCGGGAAGTCGGGCGCGCCGTCGAACAGAAACATGGTGGCGCCGAGCAACAGGGTGCCGAAGATGAGCCAGGGGCCCATCATCCAGCCCATGTCGGTCATCCAGAAGATCCGGTCGCCGGGATGGACGTCCATGCCGAAGGCCATGTCCTGGGCGGCTTTGATGGGGAACCCACAGTGGGTGTGCACGGCGCCCTTGGGCCGGCCAGTGGTGCCTGAGGTGTAGATGATCATCAGGGGATCATCGGCGCCCGTGGGTTCGGTTTCGGCACTATCTGGCTGGCTCGGGACCAGTTCGTGCCACCATTGGTCGCGGCCGGGATTCATCACGATCGGATTGCCCGCCCGCTTGAGCACGAGCATGTGCTCCAGGCTGGGCACCTGGGTGGCGGCTTCGTCGGCCTGCGGTTTCATGGGAACCACACGCCCTCGCCGCATGGCGCCGTCGGCCGTGATCAGAGCCTTGGCCTGTCCGTCAGCCAGCCGGCCGGCGACGGCTCCCGAGCCATAGCCCGAGAACAACGGCAGGATGATTCCGCCAATCTTGACCACGGCCAGGCAGGCGATGACCTCTTCTGGGGTGAGGGGCATGTACAGTCCAACGGCGTCGCCGCGACCGAGGCCGAGCCCTCGCAAAGCATTGGCGGCCCGATTGACCTGTCGAGTCAACTCCGCGTAAGTCATGCTCCTCGAGTTCCCCTCTTCGCTCTCCCAGATCAGCGCGGTTTCATGTTCCAAAGGCGTTCCAAGACGCTTGTCGAGGCAGTTGTCGACAATGTTCATCTCGCCGCCGACGCACCATTTCGGCCAAGGGAGCCCGCCTTCGAGGTCCAGAATCTTGTCGTAGGGTTTGCGGAAACGGATATCGAGGTAACGAAGCAGCGCCTCGGTGAACCACCCGACGTCGTCGCCGGCGCGCTTGATCAATGCGTCGAAATTCGGTACGTCGTTTCGGCGCAGGAAATGCGTGATATGGGCGCGCTCAATGACATCGGGCGTGGGTTCCCAGACGAATGAACTCCCTCGGCTGGCCTCATCCATTCCCGTGCCACCTCCCAGGCCTATGCTGTGGGTGTTCCGGGCGGTTCAGCTCCCCGTCGATTGACCGGTGAGGCGTTGGTACCAGTACCATAACACGTCCCGGGCAGGCTTGCCGTGGACCGACGCAGACTTGTCCTGCAGCGCCACCACGGGGTTATAGCGACGGGCAAAAAAGCCCTGGATGGCGGGGCGTTGGTTTGCCTCCATGAGCAGGGCGTTTATCGCCTGGGCCTGCTCGCCGAGATCCACCTTCAGATCGGGATCGACGATGGCGCCAGAGTCAAACTCGGAATTGTCCCGGCAGGATCCGTCCGGCCTGGGTGCGCAGCCGGCAGCGCCGCCATCCACCGAGAGGTACTCGACGCTGAGCTCAATCGGCATCCCAGCCAGTGCCGGCGTTCCCACCAGGCTGTCGAGTGAGGCTGAGGCCACGGTTTGCATGGTGGACTGATCGGCATCATGCGAGTCGGCAAGGGGAACGTGCCAGTACACGCGCGCCACGTCGACGGCGTCCATGAAAGTCGGCGCAGCCTGGAGCTGCGCACCGTCTTCGATCTCGAAGGCGATGTTTCCAGAGTACACACTGCGCACGTCATCGATCAAGGATCGCCAGTTGGTTTCAGCCTCCCCCGGCACGCCCGAAGGTGAGCCGTCGGCCAAAAGGCCTCCAGGCAGGGCGGGTGCGGCCTCCGGCCCGCCCAGGACCAGGCTGTCTGCACCCACGGCCTGGGCCAGGCTTGCATAGCTGAGGATGAAGTTGCGATAGCTTTCGAACCAAACCGACCACCAGGCCGAATTCCGGTTGGCGGTGGACCACCAGCCGGAGATCGAGCCCTCTGGAGTGACCAGGGTCGGCCGAACGGTGACCGCCAAACCTTGGCGGGTGGCTTCAGCCGCCCAGGCCTCCAGGTCATCGTCGAACGGGCCGTGGGCCGGGTCGAAACCCATGATCGGCAAAGGAGAATTCGACTTGAGCACCCAGGTGGGAGTCAGCGTCAAGCTGTTGGCTCCCATGGACTTCACATCGCTGACGGATTGGTTCAAATAGGGAGTCCAGTTCGGCCGGTAATCCGGGGCGAAATCGACCCCGGCCCTGTAGTCTGCGCGAGGTGTGATTTCCGGGCCTGCCACGGATGCCGTAGAGGATTCTCCCAGCCACTGCCAGCCGGCGACCTGATCGCCGATCGTCCCCGGATTGCTGGACGGATCGAGTGGTCGCCCGGTCGACTCTGCCCCGGGCGTTTCGGCGTCATCGGCGCCGCCGCATTGGTCGTTGCGACAGTAGCGGTAGCCGACCTGCCCGCTGAAGTCGAGGGGTCCTTCCAGCACGAACTTCCACTGATGATCGCCCGACGGCCACATGGGAAGCGGTTCGAACCACGTGAACGGATTGAACTGGATGGAGACCTGGTCACTGCTGGGTGTATCGGACGGCACGCCGGCCTGGAAAGCAATCGACGAGCGGCTGCCTCCGTGCCAGCTTCCGACCGAGTCCTGCACCGTGAAGTCATGGTCGGGAACGATCAGCTCACGCAGGCGGAATGCGCCCTGGGCGTCGCGCTCTGCGTTCCATAGTCCGTCTCCCAGGGTGTATTTGTACTGAAGGTAGGTCCCGCTGTAGAGCCGGGCAAGCAGCAGGGCATGGGTGGCGTCCACCGCTACAAGGGTCGGCATGCGGGCGCTGGTAAGGTCCAGCCCGCCAGGAATCTCACTGAAGACATCGCCGAATTGGCGCAAATTCCCGGCCAGACGAACCGGCGTACTCTGGGGGGTGTCGGCCGGGACGGTGACTTCGAACGTTGCCTGGACCGAGGTGGCAGGTTGCAAGGAGAGGTTGGCGGGCGTGCTGCTGTCGGCCGCCAACACGGCGCCCTGCGAGTTGGGGAGATAACTCCCATCGGTCGATGAGGCGACCAACGTGTGCAGACCAGGCGGTAGGCCGTCCAAACGGAAGTGTCCCTGGCCATCGGTAAAAGTGCTCAAGCCACCGGCAGTGACCCGGATCTGACTCAGCGGGCTGCGGGTGGCCGAATCCGTGATCTTGCCCAGAATGCGGCCAAACTGGCCAGCGTAGGCCGTGTCCGTCCAACTGGCGGCCAAATCGTCGAACTCAATCGGTCCGGGGACCAGGGCCACGCGGTAGCGGATCTGTTGGCCGTCGCCGGCGGTTTCAAAAGCGGAAGATGGTGAGGTTCTGACGTAGCGATAATCCACCAGAGATCCCACCGGCAAACTGAATTGGACCTGCCAGCGCCCGTCATTGGTCGGACTCATCGGGTGGGGTGTGGTGTTGTAAGCCACGCCGGTGATGGAATTGATCACCTCAAGCGAGATGGCCGAATTGGTCGTAGTTCCGGCCGGTGGGGTGAGTTTGAAGATAACGTCGGCCCGTGGCAGTGCGCTGGAACTGGTTTGACTGCCCTGATCTATGCCAGAACCAGAAACCCCCGGCAGAGAGCATCCGGCGAGGACGACCATGACAAGCAGCGGCAGTGAGAGTTCGGTGATGCGCTTTTTCATGCCCTTTGCCCCAAATTCTGGATGAGCTGAAGACAAACGTCAAAGTTGGGAATCTGATGAGCGGGGAGCTTCACCCGGCGGCCGCTTCCGCCCTTGACCGGCGTAAGCCGCAGGACGCCCCGCTCAACGTCGGCGGATGCCAGCTGTGCCCATGGCAACAACCGTCCGGCCCGCATCACCCCTTCTCCGTTGAGCGTCAACGGCCCAAATTCAAGGGACTGGCCCTGGTTGAAGGCCCGCGTGTAGCCCGCGAGCAGGTGCGGGTAGATGTTGCGCTTGATCTTCTCCACCAGGTCGGACAGATTGGCCAGCGAACGGGTGAGCCGGATTTGCTGACCGTCCCGAATATCGAGCCGGATCTCCATCTCACCGCCCCAGATGAGCCCAAAGATACCATATCTCACGGCGGACGCATGCAGCCGTTGGATGTCCTGCCACTGTACGCTCACTCGCCGGCGGCCACGCTGGTAAACGATTCCTGCTCCGTACAGGCTGACCTCTAGGTGGCGCCCCCGAAACAACACCAGCAAGATGACCACACTCAGGGCACCGAAACCCGCCGCGGCGACGAACCAGGGCGTGGACCATTTCGCCACCACCGCAAGGCCGTACTGCGTGGTGGCCAGATACCATCGATAGCCGCCGGCGGAGGCCGAAACCAGAGCGCCGGTCATGCCCGCGGCCAGCACAGCCCACAGGCCGAGCTGCCGTCGACGGCTTGGCCTGTACACGTTGATCAACTGCCCTAGTGACGGCGCGGTGTCAGAAATGGCTGGGGTCATTCCGGACCTGCGTCAGCCGGCGGGGATGAAGTACACGTCGGTGGGCTTGAGCTTGCTGTTGCGCAGGAAATGGGGTTGAACTGGCATGCCGATCCAGTCCAGGCTGGCCTGGGAGGGGTCCACACCCATCAGGCGGGTCAAAAACAGCGTGTCCACGCCTTCGAATTCGATCATCGCCAGCACATAGGGGGTTTCCGGCAGGAACTCCTCCGAACCGAAATGGCATACGGTGAAGGCGTGGACATGCGCCGGCAAGTTGGTGATGTCGATCCATTCGGTCTCTTCACCGGATGCCATGTCGTGCCCTCGAGGCGTGGCATACGTGTACCCCGAAGAGGGGTCCCGGCTGGCCAGCAGGTGCTTGTTGGCGGCGCCAGCGAACCATGGGCTGTCCTGTCCGTAGGAATGCAGATAGGTCACGCTGTAAGTCTGTTCGATCTGAATCGGGGTCAGCTTCTTGAGGAAGGCGAGCGCCTCCGAATCGATCTCCACGGGGAAGGGCATGCCGTGGACGATGTAGCCACCAAGCGTTTCAGCGCGTTTGTTGGGCAGCTTCGCCATGGGTCAGGCCTCCCTTTCGAGCACGGTGACGGAAATGTAGGTGCCCGTCCCGGCGTGCGAATGGATCGCCCCTCGACGGGCGTTCTTGATCTGCAGGGCGGGGTCGCCGAAGTGCGCCTCGATGCTTCCCTGGAGCTGCCAGGTGGCAAACACTGCCTGCATCAGGCCGGTGGCACCCACCGGATGCCCGCAGGCGATGAGCCCCCCGGACGGATTGACCGGGCAGATGGGCTCATCGGGAAGCTCCAGACCGTAGTCCAATCCCGGCGTGAAGGCTTTGCCGGATGCGGCGAACGGTCCCCCTTCGCCGTAGCGGCAGAGCCCCAGATCCTCGTAGGTCTGGAGTTCGCTAGACGTGTAGGCATCGTGAAGCTCCACGAAGTCCAATTCCCCCAGCGGATCGTTCACCCCCGCGTGCCGGTAGGCCATATTGCCCGCCACTCGCCCCCCTCGGAAGGAGTGCACGCCTGGATACCGCGTCCCACGGTCCCACAGGCCCCGATAGTAGGCCCGCGTGTCGTCCGAGCCACGCTCTTTCTCCGTAGCGTAGTCGCGCATGAAGGTGTCGTAGTCGAGGTGGGGCCGGTCGGACATGCGCATGGCGTCCGTTCCACGCCCGATTCCGGCCACCCGGACGAGTGGACGCGAGATCGTCGCTCCAACTTCTTCGAGCCGTTTGAGACCATCTTCTGACGCCAGGACCACCGCCGCAGCGCCGTCTGACATTACGCAGATGTCCAGGCGGGTGAGCGGCCAGGCGACCATCGGGGCCTGGCGCACATCCTGGATGGAATAACGGTGGCGCTTCTGAGCGTACGGATTGTGGAAGGCATTAATGTGGTTCTTCACCGATATATGTGCCATCTGCTCGACGGTGGTGCCAAACTCCTTCATGTGTCGCGTGACCATCATGGCGTAATAGCCGGAGTAGAACCCGCCGACAGGGTAGTCCCATGAAACATCAGATGCCAGGGCGATGAACTCGTTGCCCTTCCAGGTTTCGACATGGCTCATGGTCTCAAAGCCGTAGGCGACACAAACATCCATGTGGCCCGAAGCGATCGACTTCCACGCTTCCTGGAAACACAAGCCTCCCGTGGCGCCCCCACCTTCGACCCGGTGGCTCGGTTTGGGGCAGAGGCCCAGGTAGTCCTGGGCCATGATCCCGGCCATCAATTGCCGCGAGAAGTGATCCGAGAAGTACGAGGCCACTGAGCCGTCCACTGTGGCGGTGAAAGCGGGGAAATCCAATCCAAGATCAGCGATGGCGGCGTCGTAGGCTTCTTTGATAATCGCCTGAAAGGTCTTGTCCGGCCGCGCCTTGGCGAACTTGGAAACTCCCCCGGCAAGGGCATAAACGGGGCGCATCAGCGGTCTCCCTTCGCAACGCTCCGAACGGAGCAGGCAGCGATCTGATTGTACCCCGCCGGTCTCCGGGCGCCAGCGGATGGTCATCCGCTGGCCACCATACGCAGAATCCACCACCGGGCACGGGATGATCGCCCAGCACGGACTCGGCGGCCGATCGCGCTCGCGATGGCCGAAGTTGGCGGCGAGCAGAGGCTGGTCACGATCAACCATCTGCCGGTTGCGCTGGTGGGTGATCTACCCGAAGGGGATGAGCTGAACCAGGAGGAAGTCAAGCAGGCGGGCACGGGCGGGCAACGGGTGGATGGATTGCTTCCGGTCGACGAGGTTATGGTGTAGGTGGGTCAGGGAGGAGCGGCTCACGCGAGAGGGGGGATTATACAAAAACCTTGGCGGCCAGGCGCTGAGGCGTACTGACGACATCCCCAAGGGGGGATTCCTTCCGCTGGGCCAATCTTAGATTTGCGATCTCGCCGTTGGGCGGCTTTCGAGTGGCTGAGCTTCGCGGGCGGCGCACAGCGATAGGCAAGGGCGGTTCCCGGGTCTGGCGCCGATCAACATGTGAAGAAGTTAACAAACCGATCCGGTCTAGGCCTCGTCTCGAACGAAGGGTTCCCGCAGCCGGACCGGCTTTTCCCCCCGCCCTCGGAGGCGAAGGTTCATGGCTTCCACAAAGACCGAAAATCCCATGGCGAAGTAAATGTACGCCTTGGGGATATGCAGGCCCATGCCTTCGGCCACCAATGACATCCCGATCAGAAGTAGGAAGCTCAGTGCCAGCATCTTCACCGTGGGGTGGTCCTCCACGAAGCGGCTGATCGAGCCCGAGGCGGCCATCATGATTCCCACCGCCACAACGATGGCCGTCACCATGACCCAGAGGTCGCGCGCCATGCCCACGGCGGTGATGACTGAATCCAGTGAGAAGACGATATCCAGCAGCGCGATCTGGACGATCACGCCTGCAAAGGATGGGGCTGCCGCCGTGTCTCGGCTGCCTGCCTCGCCCTCCAACTTGTCGTGAATCTCTTGGGTACTCTTGGTCAGCAAGAACAGGCCGCCGCCGATAAGGATCACGTCGCGCCCGGCAAATTCGAAACCTAGCACGGTCAGGAACGGGTGGGTGAGCCCGATGACCCAGGCGAGCGACAACAGCAGCAGGATGCGGGTGATCATGGCCGCGCCAAGGCCGACAAGCCTTCCCCGATTGCGCTGCGCCGGCGGGAGCTTACCAGACAGGATCGAAATGAAGACGATGTTGTCGATCCCCAAGACGATCTCAAGCGCCGTAAGTGTGAGCAGGGCGATCCAGACTTCGGGTTGCGTCAGTGCGCTCATGGATGGTCTCCGTGGAGCTTGTTGGCCGGCTGGCGGAGATTATACCCAGCCTGGTTGCCCAAAGTTGGGGGGCCTGCGGGCCGAACCGGTCAGGCGGAGCGGGTGCGTTCTTCTCGCCGGGCGTTTCGGGCTCTGCCGCGTTGGGCGAGCGCTGCCAGGCCGATGCTGAGGAAGTAGAGCACAATCATCGGCGCCATGACCAGGCCCATGTTGACCGGGTCGACGGTGGGGGTGATCACGGCCGCCAGTACGGCGATGGCGACCATGGCGAACCGCCAGGCGTTCCACAACGCCCTCGCCTTGACCAGACCCAGCATAGCCAGCGCATACATCGCAAGGGGAAATTCGAAGGAGACGCCAATCCAAAACATGACCCCGGTCACAAAGCGGATGTAGCTCATGGGCCTTATCTGGCTGGGGATGCCCATGAAATGGACCAGGAAAGGCACCGCCGCCGGAAGCATAATCTCGTAGGCGAACAGAAGGCCCACGACGAAAAACAGGCTGGCTGCCGGGAGCAGCGTGAGGATCATCATCCGCTCATTCGGCTTCAGGCCCGGGTTGATGAACAGGAACAGCTCAAAGGTGATGTAGGGCAAGGCCAGCGCCACGCCGGTGATAAACGAGACCCGCATCACGGCGCCCACCGATTCGGTGACTTCGATCGACTGCAGGGCCTGCACGCCACCGATGGGTGCCGCCAGCCAGGCCAGGATCTGGTTGACAAAGGCGAAGCTCAACCCAGTGGTCAGGACCAGGAAGATCACTGCCCTAAGCAGGTGGTGGCGCAGGGCGTCAAGGTGATCGAGAAGCAGTGACGGTTGTTCGAAGCTGCGCGAGAGCACATCGGCCGTGGAGGTGTCCTCCGGCTCCTGTTGCAACCAATCCCGGATTCTGCGGAAGGGCCAGGCCAGACCGCGGAAGGGGAGCGTGATCAGGGACCAAAGCCGGCGGAAGAAACGCTTGATCATGGCCGGTCTTCGGGCGGGTCGCCCGGCCCATCGGTTGGCTCGGCTTCATCCTGTTCCGAGGCTTCGCCAGCTTGCGGCTCGTCGGGCCCGGTCATGGGAACGCCTCCCGGGGTGGGACCGAAGGCTTGGTCGGCTCGCGGCCGGCTGGGCTCGCCCTTGGGGGCGGGACGCCATGCCTCCAATCCGCCCTCCAGGTCCGAGTCAACAGCATCGGGAGCGACCTGAGGCGGCGCCTTTCCCTTCTTGATCGCCTCGTCCAGCTCCTCCAGGGCAGCTTCGCGCGCCAGCCGATTGGGGAGATCGCGCAGATCGCGCGAAGCCTGGGTCACCGTTTTCCACGCGTCCGAACGGTACATGCGGTTCAGGAATTTCCCGGCCGTGCGGGCGGTCTTGGCCAGGTCCTGTGGACCGAGCACCAGCAATGCGATGACGATGATGACGAGCAGTTCGAGGGGGCCTACGCCGAGAAATTCCATTGGGGACCGACGCTATCTTGTCGGTTGAAGTTGTCGCCGAATGTCTCCTTGGCGGTCGGCAAGCGAACCCAGCACACCGTTCACGAAGCGTGGGCTGCTTTCAGATCCGAAGCGCTTGGCAATCTCCACGGCTTCGTTGATGGCCACCTTGAGCGGAGTCTCACTCGAAACGGCGAATTCCCACAGCGCCAGGCGCAAGATCGTCCGATCCACGATCGCCAGCTGATCCACCGGCCATTCGGGGGCTGAATCGGCAATGAACCGGTCGAGGGCATTGGCGTACTCCAGCGTGCCCAGCACCATCTGGCGAAGGAAATCCAGGCTTTCCTGGCTGAGGTCGGGCTGGGATTCAATCTGTCGCGCCATGACCTCCTCCGGCCGGTGGCCGACGCAGTCGATTTCGTACAGCGCCTGGAGCGCCATCTGCCGGATGCGGCGTCGTTCACGCTTCATGGGCGGGGGGCGTCCGGGGCGGGTGTCATCATTGGTGTCCCATGGGGTTCAGGCGTTATCCGATGATGGCGCGTCGTCGAAGTCGATATCCTCAATGTGGACGTCGATCCGATCCACCTTCATCCCCACCATCTCCTGGATGGCGCGGGCGACGTCTTGCTGAACCTTACGGCTGACCTCGCGGACATTGACGTCGTGGGTCAGGATGAGGTGCAGCTCGACCGAAACGCTGTCCTCATCGACCCCCAAAATGACTCCCTCGCCGGTCGTGCGGCGGAACCAGCGGTTCATACCGGCGGGCGGCGCGGTCAAGCGCACCACGCCCGGCACGCCGAGCGCCGTGAGCTGGGCGATGGTCACGAGCACGCCCGGGGCGATAGTAGTGGCCCCTTGATGATCGTTGTGCTCCGGTCCATTGTTTTCCATGCTGATCCCTAGGTGTCGGTCGCGGCTAGAACATCGCCATGCCGCCGTCCACGGTCAGGATGTGACCTGTGATGTAGGCTGCATCATCCGAGGCGAGAAAGGCCACGGCTTTGGCAATTTCCTCGGGCTGGCCCTTGCGCCCAAGCGGGATCATCCCCAGCATCCCTTCCCGAGCGCTCTCCGGAACAGTCGACCAGATCTCAGTCTCAATATACCCTGCAGCCACGGCGTTGACCGTCACATTGCGCGAGGCGACCTCGCGGGCGAGGGACTTGGTGAAACCTATCTGTCCCGCCTTGGAGGCGGAGTAGTTGGTTTGGCCCGCATTGCCCATCTGGCCAGCGACGGAGGTGATGTTGACGATGCGGCCGTAACGTTTGCGCATCATATGGCGCACGGCCGCCTTGGCGCAGTTGAAGGTGGACTTGAGGTTGGTTTGGATGACGTCGTCCCAATCCTGCTCGGCCATGGTCATGATCAGTCCGTCGCGGGTGATTCCGGCATTGTTAACCAGAATGTGCAGGCCGCCGAATTGCTCGACGGCGAATTTGACCAGCGCCTCGGCGGCCTGATAGTCGCCCACGTCGGCCTGAACGACCGCCGCCTCGCCCTTGGCGGCCCGGATGGCCTGGGCCACCTCGTCAGCGGCGGCTTGGTTTCGGTTGTAATTGACGACCACCTTGGCCCCCAGACCACCCAGCTCGAGCGCAATGGCCCGGCCGATTCCCCTGGAGGCACCCGTGACAATGGCCACTTTGTCGTCAAAACCCATCGATCTTCTCTCCCAAGCTGCCGTCGATCAAGCCTGCGAATTATACCCCTGAACCCGGTGGGGTCTGCGGCCCGGCCGGCGCCGGCTAGGTTTCTGAGAGCTTGGGGGAGTCTGGCTTGGGCCCAGCGCAGCACACGGCCATCGGGGGTGGGTAGCTGCCGGGCCGAGAGGGGTCCCTGGTTGTAAGGGGGAAGCCGGGTGGGGTCGAGTAAGCGGGCTCAGGCGCCGCCGGTCAGGCGGTCGATGAGTGCTTCGAGTTCCTCGTCGGAGTAAAAATGGAGCGTGATCGTCCCGCCGCGCCTCCCGCGTCGCAAGCTGACCTTGGTTCCCAACGCCTGGCGCAAGTCTTCTTCCACGGCCGTTTCTTCGGGCGAGCGGGATGTTTCCGGCTTGCGGGGCTGACGCTGTCCGCTGAGCTTGCGGACCAGGTCTTCGGTTTGACGCACGTTGAGGCCGCGCTTGATCACTGTTTGAAGCGCAGCCGCCTGAGCCTTGGGGCTGTCGAGGCCCAGCAAGGCCCGGCCGTGTCCCTCCGAAACCTGGCTGCCGACGATGGCATCCGTCACGGCGTCAGTGAGTTTCAGCAGTCGAAGGGTGTTCGAGATCGCCGATCGACTCTTCCCCACTCTCACGGCGATGGCCTCGTGGGACATTCCGAAATCGTCCACCAGCTGCTGATAACCCTGGGCCGCTTCAATGGGATTGAGATCCTCCCGTTGAAGATTTTCAATCAGCGCCCATTCAAGCAGTTGCTGTTCCGTGGCCCGGCGCAGGATGACGGGTACCTCGGTCAGGCCGGCCAGGCGGGCGGCTTCGAGGCGGCGTTGGCCGGCGATCAGGAGGAAGGCAGCCTCACCTTCGGGTTGCGCCACCACCAAGGGCTGCAGCACGCCGTGTTCGGCGATGGAATTGGCCAGGCCCTGGAGTTCTTCCGCGTCGAACGACTTGCGCGGCTGCCTTGGGTTGGGCTGGATCTGTTCGATGCCGAGCTGGCTGACGCGCTCGCCGGAAGGAGAGGCTCCGCCCTCGGTGGAAGGGATGAGGGCGTCCAGTCCTTTGCCCAGGCTCCGCCTTCGGCTCATATCAGGCGGCTCCTTGGGCCTCGGGCACGTGCTGTCCCAGGCCGTCGGCGCGCAGGATCTCGGCCGCCAGTGCCTGGTAGGCGACTGCACCGGCCGAGCGCGGGTCGTACACAGAGATAGGGGTGCCGTGCGATGGTGCTTCCGCCAGGCGAACACTGCGCGGGACGATGGTCTCGAAGACCTGGCCCGCAAAGTGGGATCTGACCTCGTCGACCACGTCCTGCGATAGGTTGGTACGAGTGTCGAACATCGTCATCAGCATGCCGCGCACGTCCAATTCCGGGAACAGACCCTGGCGGACGCGCTGCAGGGTGCGGATCAGCTGAGACAGCCCCTCCAGCGCCAAGTATTCGCATTGGACCGGGATGATAACCCCGTCCTGAGCGGCCAGCAAGCCATTGACGGTCAGGAGACCGAGCGAAGGTGGACAATCGATCAGGACATAGTCATACCGATTGACCACG
Source organism: uncultured Chloroflexia bacterium (assembly GCA_963807065.1). Classification (GTDB taxonomy): domain Bacteria; phylum Chloroflexota; class Anaerolineae; order Anaerolineales; family E44-bin32; genus CAWAND01. The sequence continues at coordinate 1,460,523 of CAWDZQ010000003.1, read as the reverse complement.
GGCGCCAACGCTCGACGAAGCAATCGCTCGCGGTCGGGCTGATCCACCAGTTCCACCTGGGCGCCGGCCAAGGAGGGCGTTGACGGGAGCAGGGCAAGTTTGAATTGTGTGTTCTTGAGGATGCTTTCCGAGGCGGGCTTGAGGTCGATCAGCGCCTCATACGAACCGCTGGAGATGTCCGCCTGTCGCACACCCAGGCAGGCCGTTGTGTTGCTTTGAGGGTCGATGTCCACCAGCAATACCCGCAAACCAGCCAGGGCCAGGTAGGCGCCCAGGTTGATGGTCGTGGTCGTCTTTCCCACGCCGCCTTTCTGGTTGACCAACGCGTAGACCTTGGTCATCGGCTCGCTCCGGTCGGGAACCCGGCGGCGCCGGCTGCCCGGAACCAGTCCGGCCCGTCGTGGGCCACGGAGGCGGACGCCCAGCGCGAGGCCTCGGCGGCCGCACTGGCCGGTAACTGCCCATCGGCCAGTTGGATGAAGAACACGGCGGCGAAGACGTCCCCCGCGCCGGTGTCCTCCAGTGCGGGCGACGATGGGGCGGGAACGTGGACGCGTTGGTCGTCCCAATAGACGTCCGCGCCGCGGGCGCCGTCGGTGATGGCGACCGTCGAGAAGGCGCGCTGCATGTGCTCAAGCGCACCGACTCCGATGGCAAGGTCGTGACGGCTGAACACAGCAGCCTCGGCCGCCGCCGGCAGGCGGGCAAGGCCTTCATCGGCCGTTACCTTCTGGACGTTCCCGGCGTCATCCCAGGAGCGCCACCAGCCTTGCGGCGTGACCCCCACGAAGGTTTCCTGGAAGGCCGCTGCGAGCTGCGGCGGCAGTTCATCTGCAACCGGCGCCAGGTGGACGAGAGGTGCGGTCCTCCAGGCGGGGGGCACGTCGCCGAGATCCAGCGGATCAGATCGTGCGCTCAGGATCTGCCGCCGGCTGCCGTGCTCGGTGATGTTCCTAAAAGTGGTGGTCAGGGGGCTTGGCTTACGGTGGATAGCGATGGCCGATAGGGCCGAGAGGTCGGCGTCGGAACCGCAGGCCGTCACCAGGCCGACACGTCGGCCAAGCGCTGCCGCAGTCAGGCTGGCGTAGGCTGCCGTCCCCCCCAGGCGAGGGCCGTCTGGCGTGAGATCGATGGTGACGTGACCGATGATCAGGTAGTCGATGGGCCCGTCGTGGCTCGCCTGGACCGCTGCGAGGTTCGAAGATGGCGGCATCCGCTTGGCCCGGCCTGCCTAGTTCTGCGGAATGATTGTGACTTTGCGGTGATTGCCTTCGCCAACGCTCTCGGTGGTGACCTCGGGATTGTCTTTCAGTTCGAGGTGGATGATGCGCCGTTCGCTGGCCGGCATCGGCTCAAGGGCCATGGTGCGGTGGCGGTCGATGGCCTGTTCGGCCATCCGTCGGGCTAGGCGTCGCAGCGTTTCCTCTCGGCGGGCACGGTAGCCCTCGACATCAATCACGATCGCCACCGGCTTGTGAAGTTCCTTGCCGACGATCAGGCGGGTGACGTATTGAAGCGCCGATAGAGTCTCCCCGCGGCGGCCGATCAGCAGACTCAGGTCGTCACCATGGACGTCAACCAGCAACGGGCGAACCTTGCCTGGGGCATCCGGGTCTCCCCATTGGCACTTGACCAGACCGTCAACCCCCATGCGCGTAAGGAGCTCTTCGAGGATGGCCTTGGTGATGTCGGGGACTTCCAAATCGTCGATTTCGAGATCGTCGAGGATCGGGCTTTCGCTGCCGGCCGCATCGGAATCCAGGCTATCCCTTCGAAGGATGGTCTGCGGCTCCGACGACTGCAGCCCTTCATCGGCGCGTATCGTCAGGCGAACCCGCGCCTGGCGGGCGCCGACGCCCAAAACGCCGCGGCTGCCCTCGTCGAGTACCTCGACCGCGAGTTGATCTTCAGGCAGTCCGAGTTCAGCCGCGCCTCGGGCCACCGCCTCTTCGACGGAGGGTGCAATGATTTCCAAACTTGGTTGTGTTTCCGGCATAGTGCACCCCTGTTCTCAGGACTAGGCCCTGGCCCCGCCCGAAGGCAGACCTGGGATCATGCTGCGCCAGTCAACTTTGCCGGTGGCCGCATATTGGACCACCTGCAGGAGATTGGACACGACGAAATAGAGCGCCAGCCCGGCGGCGAAGGTGTAGGCGAAGTAGCCCAGAAGCAGGGGCATGTAAAGTGCCATCATCTGGGTCATTTGCGAGCCCTGCGAGTCGGGCGTGGGCGGTGTGGTGAGCTTTGTCGACATCCAGGTCGTGATCACGACCAGGATGGTGAGGACCGGGATCCCTATCGGAATGCCGGGAATGATCAAGCGTTCCGGTGTGCCCAGATCCATCCACAAGAAATGGCTCTTGAGAGGGATCAAGGAACTCGGAATGGCGGGGTAGATATGTTGGGCCAACTGAAACAGCTGGAGCGGTGCATCAGCCAGGGACTGGATAATCGCCTGATAAAGTCCGATGATGATCGGAAACTGAATCAGCAGCGGCAGGCAACCGCCAAAGGGATTGATCCCCATTTCGCGGTAGAGCTTCATTTGCTCTTCCTGCAGCTTGGCCTTGTCGCTCTTGAACTTCTTCTGGATCTCCTGAAACTTCTTGGAGCTCTGAAGCTCCTGCATCTTTTGCGTGCTCTTCTGCTGCTGATACGTCAGTGGGAAGGTGATCAGTCGAATCAGGGCCGTGAAGATGATGATTGCCAGTCCGAAATTGTTGCCCAGCAAGTTGTAGATATACAGCAAGGCATTGATCATCGGGTTGAGGACAGCGGTATCCCAAATAGCGCCCATGGTCTGTCTACTTCCCCGCCGGCTGGTAAGACCAGCGCACGGCCCCGGAGGTGGCGTCGAAAGCTGTCAACAGGTTGGTCCCATCTAGGGAAGCCACCAGCAAGGACTCGCCGGTGACGATCGGATCGGTCAGTAGCTGCCCATCCAGCGGCTGCTGCCACACGGGGCTGTTGTCGGCCGCCTGGCGGGCGAAGACCTGGCCGTCGGCGGTGACGAAGTACACTTTGCCGTTCTCGACCGCCGGGCTGGCGGTCACATCGCCATCCAGGCGGCTTTGCCACACGACATTGCCCTTCGAATCGATGGCGTAAAAAGTCCCATCGACGTCCCCGAAATAGGCCACGCCGTCCTGCACGACGGGATCCCCCCACACCCAGCCGTCCGTGTGCTTCGTCCAAGCAATGCGCCCGTTGGCGGCGTCCATGGCGACCAGCTGGTTGGCAAATGTTCCGGTCAAGATCAAGTTGTCCAGGCTGGTCGGACGGTCAGTCATGGCGCCATTCAGTTCGGTGCTCCACAGCTGGCGACCGCTCGCCAGATCCAGGGCATAGACCTTGTGGTCAAGGCCGGAGAGGTAGACCTTGTCTCCCAGGACGAGGGGTTCAGACCACAGAGGTTCTCCGGTCGCGAAGCTCCACACATCGGCGCCTGAGTCCAGCTTCAAGGCATACAGGTTGCGATCCGCCGAGGGCACGAGCACCAGGTCACCGGCCACTGCCGGGCCCCCGACCAGCCGGGAGCTGGAAAGGAACCTGCGCCAGATTATGTCCCCGCTGTCCGCCTTGACGGCGTAGACGACGCCGCTGTAGCTGGCGATGATCAAGGTCCCCGAATCGGACAGGGCAGGCGGGGCATAGAAGGTGGCGCCCTTGTCCTGCTCCGGCGGCGCGAACTGCCACTTCTCCTGACCCGAAGCCAGGTCGACGGCGTACAAGGATTGATTGAAGGCCACGTAGGCGGTGGTGTCCGACACGGTCAACCCGGGCCAGCTGGAAGAGCCGACCCGGCTGCCCGAACAAGCGGAGACTAAGCCGGCGGCAACCAGCAACACCAGCCAGCGGCCGCGGCGAAAGGCGGGTTTGGGGTTTGACATGCGCGACATGGGTCTCCTACGGAACCGGGTCGAACCCACCGGGATTGAAGGGCTGGCAGCGCAGCACGCGCCACGTGGCCAGCCACCCCCCCTTGATGAGCCCATACTTGGCAATCGCCTCATAGCCATAGTGGGAACACGTGGGGGTGAAACGACAAGTCCCGGCGGGCAGCGCCCGCGAAAGGGTCAATTGATAGAGCCGGATCAGTGCCAGCGCCGGCCAACGCGCCAACGTGCCCCAATTCACGGGCACCTCGCGCAAGGCGGGTTCCGTGTGAGTGTGGGCAGGTACCAAATCGGGCGCAGAGTTCAACGTTTGATCACTCCTGATCGATCGAGCAAGTCCTGGACCGCCGACCGGAGGTCCGTCCATGGCGCATCCGTCAGGCCAGGCCGGGCGACCCAGACGCAATCCCATCCCGATTTAACAAGCTCCAACTCGGGCCGAAGGCTCTCCCTCAGCCGTCGCTTGGCTTTGTTGCGGGCCACGGCCGAGTTGAGCGTTCGGGTGGTCGTCACCCCGAAACGAGAGCGGTCGAGATGATTGCGATCGACGATCAGAATAACGAACGGGTGGGCATATGACTTGCCGCTACGCCGCACCCGCTTGATGTCGGTCGAGCTGGTCAGCCGGAATTTGCGGTTCATTGGCCTTCAGACCCGGTCCGGCGTCCACGCCCGGGTGGCGCTTGGGCGCCCGGGCGCCTCGAGCAACTAGCTCTTCCAGTTGATCTTCTTGACGTGATTGTTCATTCGCGGCGAAAGTCGCTTGCGCCCTTTGGCGCGGCGTCGCTTGAGTACGTCGCGGCCGCCGCTAGTCTTCATCCGGGATCGAAACCCGTGAACGCGGAGACGTCGCCGTTTCTTGGGCTGATAGGTTCTCTTGGGCATGAAAAAACCGACCTCTCTAGCGTCGTTTGGCTTCGCGCACTGAAACTCGAACGAGGATTATACCGTAACGACAGAGCTCGGTCAATCTGAGGGCCGCTGCACATCGCACTTTGGCCGGCCAGGTCCAGTCCAGGACTTCTGGGCGCGTTGCCGCGGCGTGTTCGCTAAGCTATACTCGACGCCATGAGCAGGGTCATCGCCGTCTCCAACCAAAAAGGCGGGGTGGGAAAAACCACCACCGTCATCAGCCTGGGCGCTGCCCTGGCAGAGAAGGGTTTGCGGGTGGTGTTGGTCGACCTCGATCCGCAGGCCGCTCTGACCGCCGGCGCCGGCCTGGACCCGTACAAGCTTCAAGGCACGACATACGATCTTCTGATGGACGACCGGGTCAGGTTCACCGAAATCCTGCGGCCGGTGCACGGGAATCTGCTGCTGGCTCCCGCCAGCGTCGACCTGGCTTCGGCAGACTACGCGCTGGCGCGACGGGCCAACCGGGCGCTTCGGCTGGATCAAACTCTGGCCAATGAGCTGGATGCGGTCGATTTCGTCTTGATCGATACACCCCCCAGCCTGGGATTGTTGACGGTCAACGGACTGACCGCCGCCGGCGAAGTCTTGATCCCGGTCGAATGCCACTACCTGGCGATGCGTGGCGTGCGAGCGCTGCTGGAGACGATCTGGCTGATTTACGACCGGCTTCAGCCGAATCTGCGCGTGCTCGGCCTGCTCCCGACCCGTTATCAAAGCAACTCGGCCCACGGTCGCCAGGTGGTCAATGATCTGCGGGCCGTGTTCAAGAAGCGCGTCTTCGAAACCGCCATCCCTATGGACGAGGCCCTGGCGGAGGCGCCGGCGGTCAGACAGACGATCCTCGCCTACCGGAGCGAGAGCCCGGCGGCGGCCGCCTATCGGCGCCTTTCCGACGAGATCATGCGCAGCAAGCCGCAGTAGCAGACTGAGGGCGAAGGCCCGATCAGGCGAAAATTGAAAACGGCCCGCCGAAGCGGGCCGTCAACTGTTTGGGCCTCGGTGATCAACCTTCCACTCGATGGACGTGGGCGCCCAGGCCGCGCAGCTTTTCGTCGATGCGTTCGTAGCCGCGTTCGATTTGGCCGATGTTGCGGATCTGCGAGCTGCCCTTGGCGGCGAGGGCAGCCAGGATCAGGGCCATGCCGGCCCGGATGTCGGGGCTCTCGAGGGTTTCGCCCAGCAGCTGCGTGGGCCCCTCGACGATGCAGCGGTGGGGATCACACAGGATGACCCGAGCCCCCATCGAGACCAACTTGTCGATGAAGAACATCCGGGTTTCGTACATCCAATCGTGAAACAGCACTGATCCCTTAGATTGGGTGGCGACGACGATGGCGATGCTCATCAGATCGGTGGGGAAGGACGGCCAGGGCATGACCGAGATTTCGGGGATCGCTCCGCCGTGGTCGGGTACGACCTGGAGCGCCTGCCCGCCATCCACGATCACGTCCTCGCCATCCACCGTCCACGTGACTCCCAGACGCTGAAACACGAGGTGGATCATGTCTAGATGTTGGGGCCCCGCGTTGCGCACCCGGATGCTCCCGCCGGTGACGGCGGCCGCGCCGATGAAGCTCACGACCTCCAGGTAGTCAGGGCCGATGGTGTATTCGCCGCCGCTGAGACGGTCGACCCCCTGGATGTGGAGTGTGTTTGATCCGATGTTCTCGATGCTTGCGCCCAGGCTGTTCAGGAAGTTGCACAGATCCTGGATGTGTGGCTCCGAGGCGGCGTTGCGGATCACCGTGGCGCCTTTGGCCATCACGGCGGCCATGATGGCGTTCTCGGTGGCCGTCACGCTGGCTTCATCGAGAAGCATATCCGCCCCGCGCAGACCCCCGGGGGCCCGGAGATCCAGCTCCCGCCCCTGGTAATCCGCCTCGGCTCCCAATTGGTGAAGCGCAAGCAAGTGGGTGTCCACCCGGCGCCGTCCGATGACGTCTCCCCCGGGGGGCGGAAGGTGAATTCCCCCGGTTCTGCCGAGCATTGGCCCCGCCAGAAGGATCGAGGCGCGGATCTGCCGGCACAGGTCGGGATCGAGGTTGCCCTGGTGAACCTCGCGCGCCTGGATGCGCCAGCTGCTTGGGGCCAGGACTTCAACCGAGACTCCCAGGCTCTCCAACAGGCGGCGCATAGCGCGCGCATCACCGATATCGGGAATATTGTGGAGCGTCACCGGTTCGTCGGTCAAGATGCAGGCCGCCAAAAGGGGGAGGGCGGCGTTCTTGTTGCCGCCGGGGAGGACTTCGCCCTTAAGCGGGTAGCCACCTTCTATCAGAAAGCTGTACATGGTCCCTCGTTCAGCCTGAAAAGCTGAGTGTGATGGGGTCGCCGACCGAAAGGCCCAGCGATTTGGCGGCGCTCCCCTGATTGACGCCGATCTCAAGCAGCGCTTCGCTGCCGATGTAGGCGACCATATTGCCCGGTGAAACATCGCCAAAGGTGCGGCTCAGCACCAGGCGTTCGCCGCCGGGCAGATTCACCGCAGCGGCGCTTGCCACGTACTCTGCGGGGTTTGACCCGGGCAGCCAGGGCGATATGTGAATTTTCTCACGAACAGCCGTCAGATAGCCGATGTTGGTCACCAGATTCCCAAAATGGTCGGCATGGACAATCTCACCTTGGAGTCCGTCGGACTCTACATTGAGCTGTGGAGGATCGAATCGGATCAGCTCCGGAGCGGGCGAGCCGAGCTGTTCTACGGAAACGCCCGCCGCCAGATGTGCTCCGGCCGGTGCAAAGACATCTCGACCATGGAATGTGGTGCTGACCCGCGCCAGCTGGTAGGCGGGGTTGTCCAGGATCACCGCCGGTTCGGCGGGGTGGGTCAGCAGAAGGTAGGTGAAGAGGCCATTGTCGGGTCCAACCAGGCAGCGGTCGTTCCAGCGGAAAGCCACCGGCCGTCGGGAGGTGCCCACGCCAGGATCAACGACCAGCACCAAGACGGCGCCCTCTGGGAAGTAGCGGACGGCCTGCCAAAGTTGGAAGGCGGCCTGCCGGATATCTCCCGGAGGTATGGCGTGGGTCACGTCGATGATCGGAGAGTTGGGGGCGATTCCAGAGATAACCCCCTTCATCACGCCCACATAGGTGTCGTCGGTGCCGAAGTCGGTCATCAGGGCAATGGGAGGGTGGGGCATATGGCCTCCTTCGGCTGGATTGTATCGGAGGCGCCGGGCAGGGTCAACGGAGGCGTCTGGGAGAACGGCCAGCCGGTGCCGCACGCGAAGCTCATCTCGACCCGGAACAAGTGTTCTGGACAATATGTGGGGAAAGCCCCTTCATGGTAAAATCAGAACCCGTGGGAATAATCAATGAAGGGCCCGCTCAAGGGCCCATCGGAGTCCTGGCCTCGCTTGCCAAGGGCTTCGATCGCGTTGCCGCCCGGCCTGTTCTTATGCTCCCGCCGCTTGTCCTGGACCTCTTCTTGTGGCTGGGGCCGCGCCTGGGGATTGCGCCGTTCGTACGTTCCACCGCCCAAGGATTGACTGCGCCACCGGGAGCTGATGCGCTCGTTCAGCAACAGGTCGCATCGATTTAAGAGATCTTCAGTGAGCTTGCGGCGCGCCTTAATTTGCTGCGCAGTTTGAGCAGTCTTCCAGCTGGAATCCCAAGCGTCATGGCGGGCCAAATGCCCGCCAGCGCGCCGCTGCAGCTCGGCCCGCAGTTCCAGCTAGCCGATCCCACCACGATTCTCGGGCTGTGGCTCTTGCTCACTTTGGTTGGATTAGCCCTGGGCACCTGGTATCACCGGGCGATTGCCGCCAGCGTCGCGCCCGGTTCGGAACTGACTCCATTGGCGACGGGCTGGACGCGTATGGTGTTGGCTGCGGTCGTGGGCTACGTGGGACTGATCCTAGGAACCGTGGCCATCCTGATTTTGGGATGGGCGGCCTCGTGGATCCTGCCGCTGTTGGGGGTGGGGATAAGCTTCATCGCCTTCAGTTTGTTCTTCTGGCTGGTGGTTTACTTGGTCTTCACACCCCACGGGATCGTTCGCTATCGTATGGGGCTATTCTCGGCCATGACCGAGAGCATGTTGCTGGTGCGCTGGAATTTTCTGCCCACGGTCGGGTTTTTGACCCTGGCAGTGTTGATCTCATGGCTGACCGGATTGGTGTGGTCGCTTCCTCAGTCGGCATCCTGGATCAGTAGCCTGGGCATCGCCGGGCATGCGTTCGTGAGCACGATGCTCCTGGTCAGTAGTTATGTGTTCTACCAAGGTCGGCGCGAGTGGCTGCTCCGAACCCGCAAGGCGCTCGAGATTCAAATCAAGAAATTCCAACAGGCAGCCAACATGGAGCCCGACTCGGAAATGGGTAAGGAAGAAGGAGATACGTAGGTGGCCAAAAAGGCACAGAAGAAGGCAGAGAAGATCAGCTCCTATGGAGCGAAGGACATCCAGGTCCTTGAAGGGCTGGAGGCCGTTCGTCGTCGCCCGGGGATGTACGTGGGCGGGACGGACATCAAGGCGCTTCATCACCTCGTGTACGAGGTGGTGGACAACTCGATCGACGAAGCCCTGGCTGGAGTCTGCACGCAGATCGAGGTCACCATTCACCCCGACAGCAGCGTGACCGTCGAAGATAACGGGCGCGGCATCCCGGTTGACATGCATCCCGAGAAGAAACGCCCGGCCCTTGAGATCGTGATGACCATCCTCCACGCCGGGGCCAAGTTTGGCGGGGAAGGTTACAAGGTCTCCGGCGGGCTGCATGGGGTCGGCGTCTCGGCCGTGAACGCCCTGTCGGAGTGGTGTGAGGTGGAAGTCCGGCGCGACGGCAAGGTCCACACCCAGCGCTACCGGAAGGGCATTCCCGAAGGGCCGGTTAAGGTGAAGGGCAAAGTGCCCAAGTCGGAAACCGGCACCCGCACCACTTTCCGCTATGACCCCACGATCTTCCAGGGCGAGCTCGACTTCCGCTTCGAGACCCTTGTCCAACGGTTTCGCGAAATGGCGTTCGTCACTCGCGGCGTCAATATCCATCTGATGGACGAACGCGACGGCCGGGAGATGACCTTCTACTTTGAAGGCGGAATCATCTCCTTCGTCCGCTACCTGAACCGGAATCGCGAGACCCTGCACACCATCTGCTATGTGGAAAGGGAAATCGAAGGGACCGGAATTGAGGTGGCGCTGCAGTATACCGATGCCTACGCCGAGTCGGTCTACTCCTTTGCCAACACGATCAACACCATCGACGGCGGCACCCACCTCACGGGTGTGCGGGCGGCCATCACGCGCACCATCAACGATCATGCCCGAAAGAACAACCTGCTGAAAAACTCGGACCCCAACTTTTCGGGCGACGACACGCGCGAGGGTTTGACGGCCATCGTCAGCGTGAAGCATCGCGACCCGCAGTTCGAATCGCAAACCAAGGTCAAACTCATGAACCCGGAGGTGCAGACCCAGGTTCAGCAGGTGCTGGGTGAGGCACTGGGAGCGTTCCTAGAAGAGAACCCGCGTGCGGCGCGAGCCATCGCTGAGAAATGCCTGACCTCCGCCCGAGCGCGGGAAGCGGCGCGCAAGGCCAGAGATTTGGTCATCCGCAAGAGCGCCTTGGAGAGCCTGACTCTTCCGGGCAAGCTGGCGGATTGTTCCGAGCGCGATCCCAACAAATGCGAGCTGTACATCGTCGAGGGTGACTCGGCCGGTGGCTCGGCCAAGCAAGGTCGGGACCGCCATTTCCAGGCCATCCTGCCGTTGCGCGGGAAGATTCTCAACACTGAGCGAGCACGCCTGGACAAAATCCTGTCCAACAATGAGGTCAAGGCCCTGATCTCGGCCCTGGGAACGAGCGTGGGCGAGACCTTTGATCTCACCGGCCTGCGCTATGGCCGGGTGATCATCATGACCGACGCCGATGTCGATGGCAGCCACATTCGGACCCTGCTGTTGACTTTCTTCTTCCGCTATCTGCCGGACCTCATTGAGGGTGGGCACCTGTTTATCGCCCAGCCGCCGCTGTACCGCATCTCCTACAAGTCGGCCGTCGAGTATGCGTACACCGAAGCCGAGCGCGAGCAGCTGGTCAAGGAGATGGGTAAGTCGTCGAACGAAAAGGGGTTGTCTATCTCTCGCTACAAAGGTCTGGGTGAGATGAACCCCGGCCAGCTGTGGGAAACAACGATGGATCCGGAGAACCGAACCCTGCTCCAAGTCACCGTGGAAGACGGGGCAGCGGCCGACCGCACGTTCGACATGCTGATGGGCGCCTCGGTGCCGCCCCGTCGGCGCTTTATCCAGACCCACGCCCACGAAGTTCGGAATCTGGACGTTTAACCCGCCGAAGGCAGCTTCAAATCGATCCGATATCGAAGCGCCGGCCCGAGGCCGGCGCTTTTTGTTGCGGAAGGTTGGAGGGCTCAGTTCCGAAGGAAGAGCCGGAGCTCGTTTTGAAGCTGCGGGTTGCGCAGCTGGCTCAGGGCGTCGCCTTCGATCTGGCGCACGCGCTCGCGTGTGAGTTCAAGTTTGCGGCCGACCTCGGCCAGGGTGTGCTTGCGCCCGTCCATCAATCCAAAGCGCAGCCGGATGACCAGGGCCTCGCGCGGAGTCAGGTTGGCCAGCACACCGTCAAGCTGGCGCCGCAGCTCCCTCTCGACGAACGTCTGGTCGGGTGGAATGGCGGTGTCGTCCGGGATCAGGTCGGCCAAGCTGGTCTCATCATCGCTGTCGATCATCGTGTCCAATGGGGTGGGGCGCTGGGCGATCCGCATTAACTGCTCCACCCGGTCGATTTCGATGTCCATGTCGTAGGCCAGCTCCTCGGCCGTGGGTTCACGGCCCAACTGCTGAGAGAGGCGCTGGTGAGATCGGCGCATATGGGTCAATTGCTCGATCACGTGAACCGGGACCCGGATGGTGCGGCCCTTGTCTGCGATGGCGCGGGTGATGGCTTGCCGGATCCACCACGTCGCATAGGTGCTGAACTTGAACCCGCGGTGGTAGTCGAACTTCTTAGTGGCCCGGATCAAGCCCACGTTGCCTTCCTGAATCAAGTCCAGGAAAGACAGCCCCCGTCGAGCATAGCGCTTGGCCACGCTGATGACCAGCCTCAAGTTGGCTTGGACCAGGTGGTCGCGGGCCTGCCATCCGTCGGCCACCCGTTGGCGGTACTCCGGCTCCTTGCTGGCGGGGACCTTTCCATCAGCGATAGCCTGGCTGGCTCTGCGGCCCTTCTCGATCTGCTTGGCCAGCTCAATCTCTTCATCCCGACTGAGCAGCGGAACCAGGCCAGCTTCCTTGAGATACAAGTCAACGGTTTCGGGAGAAGATTCCAAGAACTGGATCTGCCGCTCAGTCTCTTCCACTTGTTCGCTCATGCTTGCCTCGTCCTTGTGGTCCACATCCAGGTGATCCGATGGCCCGAGCGAGCCCGCGTTCTGTGTCCTTCGACGCCGGCCGTCCCCCATGAACCGTCACCTTGTTTGGCGCACGTGCCCCTGGCCCCTAGATGTCCTCCGGCTAAGATCCTCGCCATTCCCTGGGGGTCGACGATCTTCCGACGCCCGCCTGCTTTGGGCCGGCCGAGAAGGATCTTGCCCACGCTCTCGTGCGGCCGAAAGGCATCCCTCTCTGGGCGGGGGTGAACCGAGGGTGGGCTTAGCACCGACGGAATCCCAAGGTGTGGGTTGAAGATTGGGACGCACCGGGAATGGTTTTCTAAGTCGATACTACAGATTCACCAGATGCAAGTCAATTGCTCAGGCATGGTTTCTTAACGAAGAACTCATGAAAAAATGGATGCCGGGTCGACCTTGGTGTTTCTGGCAATCTCGAAACCTACCTGGGAAGAAAATCAGACTCCAGGTAAGGAAGCGCCAGGTAAAGACCGGCCAGGGATTTGGCGTCCTGTAGGTCTCCTTTGGCAATGCTTGCGAGGACGTCCTCGCCTTTCAAGGGTATGACCTGTATCGACTCATCTTCGTCCTGAGGCAGCGGGGCTGGGGTGAAGTCTGCAGCAAGATAGATGTGATTGAGCTCACTGGAGTACCCGGGTGCAAGGAACATCTGCCCCAGGGCCTGCAGGCGCGCCGGTCGCAAGCCGATTTCCTCGCGGCACTCGCGCTCGGCGCAGGCGCGCGGATCCTCGTCCGGCCCGAGGGTACCGGCGGGCAGCTCAAGGAGGACCTTGCCGGCGGGGTGCCGATACTGGCTCACGAACAACACTGTGCCGTCAGGCGTGACGGGAACGAGGGTCACCGCACCATGGTGCTCCACGACATCGATCTGGAAGACGCCCCCGGTATCGTCATGCACCTGATCTGTGCGGACCGTGAAGACCTTGCCTTGGTAGACCGTCCGGGTCGAGATCACGCGATGGGCCATGACCGCCTCCGTCCAAAAGAAAGGGGCGGCCCCAATGGGCCGCCCGCTGTTGGCTGGTGAGAAGGGAGGCCTCAGGGGATGTTGAGCACCGTGCCGGCCGAGAGCGTGTACGGTTCGGAAAGGCCGTTGGCCCGGGCGATGGCATTCGGATCGGCGTCCCCGAAGAGGCAGGCGATGATGTAGATGGTGTCCCCCGGCTCCACCGTGTACGTGGCAGGGTGCGATTTCAAAGCGCGCGGTGGTGGGAAGCCAGTGGTGTCGCTTGGAATGGTCAGGATCGTCCCCTCCGGCACGAAGGTGGACGCCGTTAGGCCGTTGACGGCCAGAAGGGCGACCGGACTGACATCGAACCGACGGGCGATGCAGTAAGGGTGCTCACCGTCGTGCACTGTGTAGGTCGACGGGCGGCCTGGTGTGGCGGTTGCCACGGCGGCGGACGTGGCGGGAGGTGCGGCCGCTGTTGAGACGCCCGTGGTTGGTGTGCTTTGGGCTACGACCTCGGTCGGCTCAGCGGTGGCTGTGGATTCGGAGCCAGCCATCGCCTGGGCAGTTTGGGTGAGCAAGGAGGAGCGCACCGCCTCCATGGTCGATTGCTGGGCGTTCAGGCCGCTTGGCGTGGTCCCTGCAGCCTCACCCGTGGCCGATGGGGGGGTTGATGCGGAGCGAGTGCAGGCTCCAAGGGAAAGGGCGATGCCTATCAAAAGGGCGAGCACCGCTTTATGCAGGTGCTTGTTTCGCATGGGCTCCTCCTAGATTTTGCGGGCCGGCGGAACGCCCTGCCGTGGTTTAGCCGCGGATACTAGCACATGCGTTTGGGCGCGTCAAGCGAGTTTCTTGCCCCGAAAGTCCGCAGGATGAGCCTGATGGGGCGCAATCTAAAACAAAAACCCCGGGAGTGTGCTTCCCGGGGCTCACATCGCAGTTTGTGGGTCAGGCGGCGGCGGCCAGAAGTGGTCGGAACTTGTAGCCGTAGACCAGCATCCCTCGCTCGCCGTCTGAACGGAGTTTGCGCGTCACCATCTCGACCGGCATGCCAATCTCAATGCCGCGCGAATCCAAATCGGTAAGCTGGGCGGTCACCATCGGTCCCTCGTCGAGCTTGATCAGGGCAAGCGTGTAGGGCGCCCCGTCTTCGAAGCCCGCTGGGGCGTCATATACGGTGGTGAAGGAGTAGACTTCCCCTTGCCCTGAGAATTGGTACACATCGCGGGCGTCCTCACCGCAACTCGGGCAAACGTCCCTGGGAGGGAAGATCTTGGCCTCGCAGTGGGGGCAAATCTCTCCCGTCATCGTATAGCGCTGTTTCTTGAGACGCCAGTGTCGCGCAACTTCCATAACAATCATCTCTCCTGCGGCCGTGTACTTCGACTGATGCGTAGGGTAGTTTAGGTTCTCCGGACTCTCAGGAACTATCAGGATAGCCTAGGCGGCTTCCAGAATGGCCAGGAGGTGGGTGGCGCATGTGCCGCCACTGCCTCCGACACACTGGGTCATCCCAATCTTTGCCCCAGCAACTTGAGCTTCGCCGGCGCGTCCTTGAAGCTGGAGGGCGGCTTCGGCAACCTGGTAAACGCCGGTGGCCCCGCCGGTGTCGCCGCGTGCCTTGGAGCCGCCGAAAGTCAAGATGGGAAGCTGGCTTTCGCGGCTTCCCTGGCCGTCCAGCGCAAGCCTCCAGCCCTCTCCCCGACCGGCGAACCCGGAGGCTTCCAGGGCCAAGGCAGCAAAGACGGAAAAGACGTCGTGCAGTTCAAAGAAGTCGACGTCTGCCGTGGTCAAGCCGGCGCGCTGGAACGCCGTCGCGGCGGCGCGGGCTGCCGAGGCCAGGGTCAACGGGTCGTCCTGATCGTGCAGGGCCGGTGGAGCGGTAGCCACTGCAGACCCCACAATGCCTACCGTGGGGCGGTCAGGACGCTCTGGAATGCTCCCCCGGCGGGCGAGCAAAATGGCGGCAGCGCCATCGGCGTTGGGTGCAGCGTCGTAAATGCTGACGGGCTCGCTGAGCATAGGGGCTCTGGCGTAGGCCTCCGGGCTGATTGCCTTGCGGAACATCGCCAGCGGATTGGCCACGGCATGTGCGTGGGCAAGCAGGCCGAAGCCGGACAAGGCATCCGCCGGGATCTGATACTCGTGCAGATAGCGCTGCATGAGCATAGCGGCCTGTGCGGTGCGGGTGGCGCCGTGCACGGCTTCATAGTCCGCGTCAGATGCGGTCGACAGCGCGGCTTCGACGTCGGAGCTGACCCGATCGGTCATCTTCTCCACGCCGACAACGAGCACCAGGTCAGCTGAACCGGAGGCAATGGCCAGCTCCGCCTGCCGGAGAGCTGCACCCCCGGAAGCTCCGGCCGCTTCGACGGTGACCGCCTCGATTCCGCGGAATCCGGCGAAGTCGGCCAGCAAGGCGCCCAACTGGCTCTGGCCGGACAAGATAGGTGAAAGCATGTTGGCCACGTAGAGCACATTGGGGCGAAGTCCGGCGGCGTCGTTGAGAGCGGCCGTGATGGCCTCTAGGGCGAGCTCTCGCAAAGCGAGATTCCAGTGTTCGCCTACCGGCGTCATACCCAGGCCGGCGATGACGATGTCTGAGGTGTTGGGCGTGCGGGATGACGGGGTCATTTGAGCGTGAGCTTCCCTCGATAGCGAGCGTAAGTGGCGTAGTCGATTTCGGTGCGGCGCGCGATGTAGGTTTCGACGGAAGGGGCCTTGTCACGGCGGGGGGTGATGAGATCGGTGACCCTCAAGCTGAAGGCATCCGAACCGGCGCCCGACCCGTAGGAGACGAGCAGGATCCGGTCGCCGGGGTTGGCCACGTCGAGCACCGCTGCCAGCCCGATCATGGATGACCCCGCATAGGTATTGCCGATGCGGGGTACCAGCAACCCGGGCTTGGTCTGTTCTGGTGTGAACCCGAGTGCCCGGGCCGCACGCTCGGGAAACTTGGCGTTGGGCTGATGAAAGACGGCATAAGTAAAGTCCTGTGCCGTCGCCTCCAAGGAGGTCATGAGGGCCCTGCCGGCGGCCGAAATGTGCTCGAAATATGCCGGTTCGCCGGTAAACCGCTCCCCGTGCTCAGGATAGGTTTCATTGGCTCGACGCCAAAAATCGGGAGTATCGGTGCTGTAAGAATAGGAGGACTCGAAGATGGCCAGGCTTTCATCGGCCGGGCCAAGAATGACGGCCGCACCGCCGGCGCCAGCCGTGTATTCCAGCGCGTCGCCCGGGCGGCCCTGCGCCGTGTCCATCCCGATGGACAGTGCGTAGCGGGCCATGCCGGAGCCGACGAAGCCAATCGCTGCCTGGACGGCTTCGGTGCCTGCCTTGCAGGCGAATTCCCAATCGGCGGCTTGGGTATGCGGCGTGGCCCCGATGGCCTCGGCCACGACGGTCGAGGTCGGCTTGACGGCATAGGGATGGGACTCGGAGCCGACCCACACGGCCCGAATCTGGGTTGGATCGATGCCGGCTCGGGCCAGTGCACTGCGGGCGGCTTCGATGGACATCGTGATCACGTCTTCGTCCAGGCCGGGCACGGCCTTCTCTTCAATAGGGGTGCCGCCCATGCCGGCTTTCCAGACTCGGGCCACCTCGCGGGCGGGGAGCCGGTAGCGCGGCACGTAGGCGCCGTAGCCGACGATCCCGACGTCTAGGTTCGGCCGCAGCATGGGGATCGGTGAAGCTTCTGTCATCTTGCACTTCCTCTTATCTGTTCAAACTTGAGACACGGCGCGGCCGTGCCGCAGGGTTCAGCCATGGTGGGCAGAACCCTCCGCCTCCAGCAGAGCCTGGGCGCGTTCAAGACGGATATCGTCCTCCGAGACCAGCTGTTCGGCCACCCGGTCCACCTGCGATCCGGCGGCCCCGGCGGCGATCGCCACCTGGCGAGCGTGAAGCGCCATGTGACCGCGTTGGATACCCTCGGTGGCCAGGGCGCGCAGGGCGGCCAGGTTCTGAGCCAAGCCGACAGAGACCATGATCTCGGCCAGCTCCGAGGCGCGGCTGACGCCAAGCAGCTCCAGGCAGGCACGGGCCGTAGGATGAGCCTGCGTGGTGCCCCCCACCACGCCGACCGCAAGCGGCAACTCGAGGTCGCCGCGCAGGCTGCCGGCGTCGGTTGTCCTCCAGCGGCTAAGGGAGGTGTAGCTCCCATTTCTGGCGGCGAAGGCGTGTGCGCCGGCCTCGACCGAGCGCCAGTCGTTGCCGGTCGCCACGGCGACAGCGTCGATTCCGTTCATAATGCCTTTGTTGTGAGTTGCGGCGCGATAGGGATCGACGGCCGCCAGCGCCCAGGCTTCTATGATCCCATCCCGGACCTCTTCGCCTTGCATCTCGGCTGAAGCCAGGGCGGAGGCGGGGATCTCACACCAGGCGCGTGCCAGCCGCCGATCGGCCAGGTTGCTCAGGATGCGCAGCCGGGCGCGCCCGCCACTCAGGCGCTCCAGCTCCGGGGCCAGCGATTCGGCCGCGGTGTTGACGGTATTGGCGCCCATCGCGTCTCGGGTGTCGATCAGCAGGTGGACCACCAGCATCGGCCCAACCGGTGAGTCTTCGAACGTACGAACCTCTATTTCACGTGCCCCGCCCCCGTGCGCCACCAGGCTGGGGTTCAGTTCGTCGATCTGGGCCAGGAGACGGTCCCGGCTGGCGAGGATCCGGTCGCCCGCCGCACGCTGATCGGCCACCTGGAGGAGTTGAACCTGACCGATCATCAGGGCCCGGTCGGCGGCGGCGTGAAAGCCGCCCCCGGACCGGGCCAGCTTGGCCATGTACGAGGCCCCGGCCACAACCGAGGGCTCCTCGATGACCATCGGGATCAGGCGCTCGTGTCCGTTGATGATGAAGTTGGTGGCCAGACCCAAGGGAAGGCCAAAGACGCCCAGTGCGTTTTCCACCATGTGATCGGCCAGATCGGGCGTCAGGCCCCGTGCGCCCGATAGGGCGTTCACGGAGCGGTCGCTGAGCTGAGCCAGGTCGGCTGCCCGGCGCAGGCGCGCCTCCCGGTCCAGCTTGTGAAAACCGGGAAGCTCGGAGCTGAAATCGGGAGGGCGCTTTGAATCGTGGTCCATGGCCAAATCAAGGCCCAATCATAGGAGGGGGTGTCTGGCAAAAACTATCAAACCGAGCCCGGGCGGCCAAGGAACGTCCGGCGGGAGCGATCAGCCGTTTAGACGCCAAATGCTGCCGTTGAGGGCCGTGGCGAAGGAGGCCCAAAGAATGTAGGGCACCATCAGCCAGCCAGCGGCCGGCTCGAGGACATAGAAACGGCGCGTGGTGATCAGGACGGCGGCCAGAAGGATCAGGATGTCGATCAGGGCCGGGCCAGGGGCACGCAGGCCGAAGAAGATCACCGACCAACCCAGATTGAGCACCAGTTGAACGGCGAACCAGATGACGGCAGCCTGCACGCCGGGTGTATCCCATCCCATGCGGACGATCCGCCATAGGGCGATGCCCATCATCAAGTACAAGAGGGACCAGACCGGGCCAAAAACGGCGTTGGGCGGGTTCCAGCTGGGCTTCTGCAGGCCAAGGTACCAATCAGCCAACGATCCCGTGGTGACCCAGCCGCCGATTCCTCCGGCCACGAAAGGCACGGCGATGCTAACCACCAAAAGCAGGATGTCCTTGCTCCGGGACATGTTCATCTTAGACCCTCCTTCTCGAATTGTGAAACATTTCACAAGTTGGCCGCAGCATCTCTGGCGGATGCCGGGTCAGGTTGGGCTTCACCGGGGGCTCCCGGCGTGTCCGGTTCCGCCGCGGCGATCGGACGCAAGCATGAGGACGCCGGGGTGCGGCATCAAGGTGGCGCCCATACTCGGGCGAATGGTGCCTGGCTCGAGGCGAAGGTCTTTCCGCTGAAGCAGCCGGGCGAGTACGGTGATCGCCTCCAGCTTGCCAAAGGCCGATCCCACACAGTTGCGTGGGCCTCCCCCGAAGGGCACATAGGCATAGGGCACGGCCGGCCGAGACTCGGCAAACCTGCCGGGCCAGAAGCGATCTGGCTCCGGCCACTCGGAGGCGTCCCTGTGGGTGAGATAGATAGAGTACACGACCCGGCTGCCGGCAGGCACAGGGCAGGTGGGCGTTTCGAAATCCTCGGCCGCCAGCCGGTTGCCGAGGTGAATGGGTGGGAACAGTCTCAGGCTCTCCTGGATCACCTGATCGAGCAGCGGCAAATGGGGCAGGTCTTCCAATGTGGGCGGCCGCTCGCCGAGGCACCCATCAATCTCGTCCTGCACGGTGCGCATCCACTCGGGATGTGCCCCAAGCAAAGCTACGGTCCAAGACATCAGGGCCGTGTTGGTGTCGTGGCCGGCGATGAGCAAGGTGAGCATCTGGTCCCGGGTCGTGGTGTCGTCCATCCCCGAATCGAGCAGGTGGCTGAGCAGATCATCGGGCGGCGTCGAAAGCCGCCGTCGGTCCGAGATCAGCCGGTAGAGGTGATCGTCTAAGGTCCTCAGGTGGCGATTGGTCCGAAGGCGCGGGCTGCCCGGCCACACCAGCCAGGCGCCGGGCGATATGGCGTGGATGGCTTCCAGGATGGGTTGCCATAGCCGGGGAAGATCGTCCCACACGTCGGCGCTGAACAGGGTCTGGAATAAGGTCAACAAACTGATGCGGCGCATTGCGTCCACCATGTCCACCGTCGCGGTGGCCGGCCAGCCCTGCAACACTCGGTCGGTTAGATCCACCATCGTTTCCACATAGCCCGGAAAACGGCGTTTATGAAGCCAGGGTGTGATCAGGCCGCGGTAGTGGGCGTGCTCATCCCCGTCGACGACCAGCACGCCGCGCCCGAGCAATTGAGTCACCGGGTCGGGCGCCGTTCGCCAGATCAGTTTGTCGCGGGACTCTACCAGCACCTGTCGGACGGCCTCCGGGCCGACGAACACAGTGGGGTTGAAGCCGGGCAGCGGGAGCTGGAAAATGTTGCCGCGGCGGGCATGCAGATACTCGAAGCCGCGCAAGACGAGATTCCTCCCCATACCGGTCGCCTGGGGTAGGTCAGGCTGCGCCGGGCAGGCATCCGGGCCGCTAGGCCTGCTCACGGAAGCCTCCGCTGGACGTCGGAGCGGATGCGCCCGCTGGCCGGCTGGTCCGCCGGCTGTGCCGGAGGCCGAACCTGCTCAGCCAGTCGAGGGCGCGCGTCCTCCCTGGTTCGGTGGTCCATAGGGACAAGCCGACGACAACCAGAGTGTTGGTGACCAAGAAGAACAGGGCCTCTTCGAGAGGGAAGCCGGCCACACGCGTGCTCAGGCTGAGGCGGGGATTGATGACCCAGG
This sequence comes from uncultured Chloroflexia bacterium, assembly GCA_963807065.1. Lineage (GTDB taxonomy): Bacteria > Chloroflexota > Anaerolineae > Anaerolineales > E44-bin32 > CAWAND01. The sequence goes on along the minus strand of CAWDZQ010000003.1, from coordinate 1,440,097 downwards.
TGCCTGTGCGAATGGCCAGGGCGTCGGCCAGAATCAGGTAAATCGTGGGCAGGCCGATGCTGATGAGCACGGCGCTGGCGCGCTGGAAGAGCAGGTCGGCGCCGAAAGCTGCCTGCAGCGCAAGTGGTGGCAGCGCCCAGACGAGGATCAACGCCATGTAGGTCCACTGTGGCGGGCCCGCCAACAAGGCGGCCGCCGATGCCAGGGCTGCTATCGACGCCCCCAGGCCGGCTGCCCACCGCAACCGAGGGCGGCTGGAGGGTGCGGTGGCTGCGGATCGGACCAAGTACTGGGTGACGAACAGGGCCCAGCCGCCGGTGAGCAGGGTCTGCAAGACGAAGAAGGCATACTCCTCCACCGGCACCCAGGCCAGGGTGGCGCCGAGGACCCAATCCGGCCGATACCACCATATGCGGTTGGCAACCAGGTAGTTGTCCCAGGGAGTAGTGTAGATCAGAGCCAACAGAGCCAATGCCAAGACAGGCCGGATCTCCAGCCCGCGAACTCCGCGTGGATGTTTCCGCCAAAGCAGCGCATAGACGAAAAAGATCGGAGGAAGCAGAAAGATGATCAAAAAGGCCAGATAAGTCATCGTGAACTCGTGGAGGATCCCCTCATCCCGGACTCAGCCGAGAAGGTCCAGCAGAGCGGGTTTCAGTTCGGGAAAGCGGAATGGGAAGCCGAGTTTCTGGAGGCGGGCCGGGATGGCCCGTTGACCGTCGAGGACCGTCGTGGCCACCTCTCCGAAGGCCAGCTTGAGGGCCACGCCGGGCACCGGCAACCAAGAGGGGCGGCCGAGGACCTCCCCCAAGGCGCTTGCAAAATGGCGATTGGTCACTGGACCCGGGGCAGTCAAGTTGAACGCGCCGGCTGCCAGCGGCTGTTCCATCAAGAAGGTCAGGGCAGCGATCTCGTCGTCTGGATGGATCCAGGACATAGCCTGCCGGCCGCTCCCCATCGGCCCACCGGCGAAGAAACGAAATGGTAGGAGCAGGCGAAGCAGCGCCCCGGCCCTGGGATCGAGCACAATCCCCGTGCGGGCCACGATCTGGCGTACGCCCAAAGCTTCGACCTGGCCGGTGGACCCCTCCCAGGCGAGTGTCACTTGGCTTAGGAAGTCGTTCCCGGGGGGCGAGTCTTCATCCACCTCTCCCGGTGGGTTGGGGCCGTAGTAGCCGACGGCGGACGCCTGCACCACGAGCTTTGGCCGTCGGCTGGCCTTGGCGATGGCTTGGACAACCGCTTGGCCGGCCAACACGCGGCTATCGATGATGGTGCGGCGCCGGGCCTCGGTCCAGCGCGCAGGAAAGAATCCGTCTCCGGGCAGGGGCGCGCCGGCGAAGTTGACGATAGCCCCCGACGAGTCCACCTCATGCCCCCAGCCGTCCGGAGTTTGTGCGTCCCAGCCGAGCATGCGCACCGGATTCTCAAAGCTCCCCCGATAGCGGTCGGGGTGGCGACTAAGGACAACAACCTCGTGGCCGGTTTTCGCCAGATGGCGGACGAGCCGGCGGCCGATCGCGCCCGTCCCGCCTGTGACGATGACTTTCACGGCTTCCTTCGTTCGGGCAAGCCCATGAGGTGCTTGTGAAGGAAATCACAAATTGGCCACAAGCGGGTCACGTCGCATTCTCCTTGCCGGCCAGTTCGTCAAGCCAGCGGCAGGCGATCTCGGCCTCGGCTGGGAGCTGGGACCTTGCGGCACGCGCGTAGGCGGTCAGGAATTGTCCCAGCCCGCGCCGGTCGACGTCGAAGTAGCCCATCATGCCGGTCAGCCAATCCATGTCCGCCCGAAGCGGATCAAGGCTGCCCAGTTTGAGACAGGCATACAGAGAATCGCCGAGGCTCAGCTTGGCTTGCCGCAAGTGTTGTGACCGGATGCCGTCCGGACCCAGGGCATCGCGAGTAGCCGAGTCGATCGCCGCCCGATGCAGGTCAAACAGGCGGGCTGAATCCCGGGATTCGTCCGATGTGGGGATGTAGTCACCCGATGTCGCGGGCATGGCCAGCACTTCTTCCACATAGTGAGGGACGCGCTCCAGATGATCTCCCAAGAACACACCTGGGATGTGCTTTCTCAGCGAGGGCACGCGGTTGAAGATCAAGCCACCATAGGCGACCCGCTTGCCGCGTTCCCTCAGGAGCTGGGCCATGTCGAGCAAGTCGGCGGCGGCGGGCAACGTCTGGGCCGCCAGGACAATCAGCGCCGGATGGGTGGACACAAGCATGGCTTCCAGGTGCTCCATGGGCACGTCTTCTCCCATGTAGAGCGTCTCCCAGCCGGCCCGCCGAAGCAAGTAGGTGAGCATCAATGGCGGAAATCGGTGCCGCTCGTGGGAAGGGCAGGCGACCATGATCCGGCCCGACCGCGTTGGCGGGGGCGCCGCGGTGAGCAGGGCCTCGAGCCGGCGCACCGCCAGTTCGGAGGCGAAGTGCTCTTGCTGCACCGACAATTCGTTGCGGTACCAGCCCTCGCCGATTTCGGTCAGGGCTGGGATGAGCAGGTGGGTGCAGACGGCCTCGGGTGGGTAGATAGCGAAGGCCTGGGCGAGGATGTTGTCGCCATGCGGTTCATCGTACGCCAGGCACGCAGCCAACCATGCATCTTTCAACTGCGATATCGCCATGGCGGGCCCCACATCGACGTCTGCCAGGGGCGTCTCACCTCGGGCATAGCGCGACATGTGCAGGGGATCGCTGCCCTCGTCTACCAACGTCTGCCATAGCTCAACAGCCTGGCTGATGCGCAGGCCTTCCTCCTGTCGATCGATGAGCCATCTCACGATTTCGAGATCGCGTCGTGAGTAAAGCCGATGACCTCCCTCCGAACGCCCGGGTTGAGGGAGCCCATAGCGGCGTTCCCATGCACGCAGGGTATCCGGTTGTACACCGGTGGCCCGAACGACGGCGCTCATATTCAGTGTCGGGCGGGTATGGACATCGGCCATGCTCAAGATCCTCAATGTCCCGTGACTGGACTAGCGGCCCAGGGCGGTGGTTTGCCGGGCGACGGCCGGGTCGGGAGGTACTCGATCGATGATAGGCTCTCGAGCCGTTTCACCCTGCTCGGAGATCACCCGATGACTGGTGAGTTCACCGGACAGAAGCACCATCGGCAGGCCCGTTCCGGGGTGGGTACTGGCGCCCACAAAGTAGAGATTATCGATGCTCCGATGGCGATTGTGAGGTCGAAGATAGCCGACCTGGGTGAAATTGTGGCTCAAACCGAAGGCGGCGCCTTTTGCCAGATTGTACAACGATGCCCAATCCTCGGGCGTGTAGCAAACTTCGAACTTGATGTCCTGTTCCAAGTTGTGAACGCCGATGGACTCCAGGCGCCGCAAGACAGCGGTTCGCGCCCGGTCGCGCATGGCATCCCAGTCCTGTGGGGCGCGGGGGTCCAGGTGGCCGACCGGCACCAGAACCATCAAGCTGTCTTCACCTTCAGGGGCAGCGCTCGGATCGGTGCGCGAGGCCACGTTGATGTAGAAGCTGGGTTCAGCCGGCAGTCCGTGGTCGTCGAAAATGCTCTTGAAACTGCCCTTGTAGTCACGGGCCAAGAACACATTGTGATGTCCCAGTTGGGGGAAGCTCCGCCCTACACCCCAATAGAATACAATCGCCGAGCTGGTGTAGACCTTCCTGTCCAGCTTCTTTGATTCGGACGGGTCGTCAAGCAGGTGTTGGTAGACGTAGGGAAGGTCGGCGTTGGCGATGAGGATGTCGGCTTGAATGCGACGGCCGTCCTCGAGCTCAACCCCGGTCGCTCGTCCGCCGGCGGTTTCGATCTGCTTCACGCCTGCATCGTAGGTGAAGCGAACACCCTGTGCCTCGGCCAGTGTCGTGAGGCTCCTCACCACCTCGTACATTCCACCCATCGGGTACCAGATTCCATCGACGAGTTCGGTCGACTGAAGTAGTGAGTACGTCGCCGGCGCGTCGAACGGGCTGATTCCCAGATACATGTTTTGGAACGTGAAAGCTGCACGCAGTTCCGGCGACCGGAAGAAATCTCCGGTGCGCCGATAGTGCTTCACCAGAGCTTTGAGCTTGAACAGCAGCGGCAGCTGGCGCGGGTTGAAGTACTCCGCAAAGCTGTTGAACTGGCGGGTGACGAAGCTTTCGAGGGACATGTCATAGTGCACGCGACCCTCGGCCAGATAGCGCAACAGCCCGGCAAAACTCCCGCGTTCAATCGACTCCAATTGGGGCTCCAACGCGGTCATGTCAGATGTCAGCGACAGCTGGCGCCCACTGGCGAAGTGAATCTGGTAGGTCGGGTCGATCCGGATCAGCTCCAGCTCCTTATCCATGTCTCCCCCCAAGGCGGCATAGGCCCCCCGGAACACCTCGGGCATAAGAAGGAGGGTGGGGCCCGTGTCGAAGCGGTGCCCTTGCATGGTAAGTTGGTCGGCTCGTCCCCCGGGATGGCTGTTCTTTTCCAGGACGGTCACCGAAAAGCCCGCTCTTGCCAGCCGGCCGGCGGTGACAATTCCCCCCAACCCGGCCCCAATCACGATCACATCTTTCTTTTCAACCACGGCGGTTCTCCTTTTTGAGTGGCGCCTTGACCAATCCGGCCACGCTACAAAGAAATCTTACTTCACTATCAATGTTTTGTCAAGATATAACGCCAAATGTCTTGACAGGACTAAGATATTTGTGTACACTGCGTGCCATAAGTTCGACAATACCGAGACAACTTGGCGGGATCTTGGGCAGATTTGGAGTGTGTGATGATGGGTGATGCGTGGAGTTGGGAGCCGGCGTTGTGGGGCATGGCCACCCTGGGTGGTGGCCGTGAGCCATCGTACCCATCAGACATTTCTGGCGGTGACGGGCAGCATCTGAATGCAGCCTTTGGGCTGGCCGAGGATATCACCCGGCAGCACAGCCGCTCGTTCCACCTGGCGTCCGGATTGCTGCCGCGGTCGACGCGGATGGCGATTCGTTCCCTGTATGCCTTTTGCCGATTCACGGATGACCTTGTGGACGGCGTCGCAGCTGAGGAGGCGAGTGGCGCGCTTGCCGCCTGGCAAGCGGGCCGGGTGGAAGAATTGGGGGAGCAGGCCGTGCTCATCATGGCGGCCTGGCGGGATACGCAATCGAGGCACGGGATTCCGCAGGGCTACGCCGACCAGCTCATCGCCGGTGTCGGCATGGATCTGACTCACTTCCGCTACCCGACCTTTGATGATCTGGCGGCTTACGCCTACCGAGTGGCTTCGACGGTAGGTCTAATGAGCATGCATGTCTTAGGCTTCAAGGGGCCCGAGGCGATTCCCTACGCCGTCAAGATGGGGGTGGCGCTGCAGTTGACGAACATCCTGCGCGACGTGGGCGAAGATTGGAGCATGGGTCGTCTCTATCTGCCCCAAGATGAGCTGGAGGCATTCGCAGTGGACGAATCGGATATCGACAGTGGGCGCCTCACGCCCGCCTGGCGAAGCTACATGCGCTTTGCCATCGATCGCAACCGCCAGCTTTACGAACAGGCATGGCCGGGCCTGGAGCTTCTCTCGCCCCAGGGGCGCCGATCTGTGGGCGCTGCGGCCGAGCTCTATCGCGGCATCCTCGACGCTATCGAATCTCTGGACTTTGACGTCTTCCGCCATCGGGCGCATCTCGACCGGTGGGAGAAGATCCGTCGTCTGAGCCGGGTGCTCACGCCAGGGTCAGTTTGGAATTCAATGCATCCCCGCGTGGCTCGACCTGCGACAGATATCACGTCTCGGCAGGCCGAAGATGGTGGCCTGCTTCGTGACTGGGTATCTCGCAGCTCATCAAACGCACAGTGGTGAAAGGACAAAACGAGATGGACAAGCAATTGATGACCAATGGGGCACGCGTTCTAGAACCGATGATCACCACGGGTGTCTTCTCGGGCTTGGGAAAAATGGAAAACGTGATCGCTCAGCGGAGCAGTGAGGGGCCGTCTCAGGCTATGCTCGACGGCGCCCGGAGTCTGATCCTCGGGGTGGGCGAAGACCCAGATCGCGAGGGCCTGCTGGATACGCCCACGCGGGTGGCCAACATGCTGCGCGAGGTGACAGGCGGCTACGGGGTCGATCTTGAGGCGATCATCAATGGGGCGATGTTCGAGGAGACCTATGACGAGCCCATCACCGTCAAGGATATGACCTTCTACAGCATGTGCGAGCATCACATGCTTCCCTTCTATGGCAAGGCGCATGTTGCTTACATTCCCAACAGTCGCGTCGTCGGGCTGAGCAAGATACCGCGCGTGGTCGAGGCCTTTTCGCGCCGCCTGCAGGTTCAGGAGCGTCTAACCACACAGATTGCTGACTTCCTGAATGACAAGCTCGAGCCCGAAGGTGTGGCGGTGGTTCTGGAAGGCGTCCATCTGTGCGCGATGATGCGGGGGGTATCGCAGCCCACTGGCATGATGCTTACCCAATCCTTGAGGGGTGTGTTTCGAGACGATCCGACGCTGGTGGGACGCGTGTTGGGGTTCTAAAGACGAGGTCAAATTCGACGGCAACGATGCCTGTGCGCCAGGTGCGAGAACCGCCCGGAGGACATCCGGGCGGTTTCTCGGTTCCGGCCCGAATGGGCGAGCTGAGCCAATCCCCAAGCCATCTTCTCAGACAGATGGGGTGGCTGCGCCGATCTAAAAACCGCTCAGGTGCCTTCCATTCTGACAAACCATGATCGACACCAGGTCGACAGCTTGTTGTGAACAGCGTCTGCCTATCGAGACTACCGGCCCAATCCGGCATCACGCGCTTTGACAATCGCCTGAGCACGGTCCGCCACTTGAAGTTTGCTGAAGATATTCGACGAATAGTTTCTGACGGTCTTGATCGTGAAGCCAAGTTGGTTGGCGATGGTCTTGTTGTCGGCGCCTTGCGCCATGAGATTAAGCACGTTGCGCTCGCTGGCCGTCAATTCCGGAAACAAGGCGCCGGCTTCAGAGGGACGCACGTCGAAAAAGTGAATCATGCGTTCGGCGATGGCGGGGCTGAAGATGGCTTCCCCGCTGCCCACCGCCAAGATGGCGCGCTCCATTTCCTCATCGGATGTGTCTTTCAAGACGTAGCCGCGTGCCCCGGCACGCATGGCGGCAAACACCGAGTTGTCATCCTCAAACATGGTGATCACTAAGATGCGGATGTGCGGGCTGGTTTCCACAATCGGGCGAATGGCGGCCAAGCCCCCTCCGCCAGGCATCTGCAGATCCATCAAGATCACGTCCGGCTGCAGCTTCTCGGCCTGGACGACAGCTTCCTCTCCGGTCGCCACCTCGCCCACCAGCTCTGTGTTGGGGATGGTGGCGATCAGCGTCCGCAGGCCCTTGCGGAAGACAGGGTGATCGTCGGCGATCAAGATCGTGAGGCTATCGATGCGTGTCTCTCCAAGGCAGACGCACTTCGACACATGTGCCTGATGGGTCTACCGGTTGAATAGAAAAGGCACCACCCAATTCGGAAGCGCGTTCGCGCATGGATTGTTGCCCGATGCTATCTGAATGGCCGGTGGGCATCCCTTGCCCGTTGTCTGTGATCGTCAAGGACAAGACCTCCGGATCCGTCGTAATCCGAACAGTACAGCGCGTAGCGTTGGCGTGTTTGGCTACATTGTGCACAGCCTCGGTGACAATGCGATACAGGGCGACTTCGGTTGCGGCTGAAAAAGGTGGCAAAGGGTCCGGTACGTCCAGTTCGAGCTGCGTATGGGTGTCTAGGATCCCGAGGTTTTGGATGGCTTCGATCAGACCCAGCTCATCCAACATGGGAGGACGCAGATCGTAGACAAGTTCGCGAATTTCCCCCGTGGCATGTTTCAGATCTCCGCTCAACTCTTGGAGAATGATCTCCGCTTCCTCTGGATTCTCAAACATCAGCTTGCGGATTGCCCCCAGTTGCAGTTGAAAAGAGGAAAGGGTGGGGGCGAGGCCGTCGTGCAGATCGTTCCGGATGCGGCGGCGTTCTTCTTCCCTGGCGACAACGATCTGCTCGCGGGAGCTCTGCAAGACTTCGGTCATACTGGCAAGGTAGAGGGCAATGCCTATCTGCTGGGCAATCTCCTGCAGAATGTGATGGTCACTCTGTGAAAGAGGATAGTTCGCGGAACGGCCAGAGGCGATGAGTCTTCCCATGAGTTGATCCAGGTATTGAAGTGGGAAGAGGTGGCGGGCAGCCCTTGGCTGTGGGGACCCATAGGTGAACACTTTGCGGCCATCGCCGTCCAGCTCAAAGGCTATATAGGGGAGGTGAAGGGCTGTGGCAATACTCTCTGCAATGTCAGGGAGGGTCAGTTCAGGGTTTTGCGTGCCGCGCAGTTGTTGACTGATCATCGATGGCAGCGCATAGGGGTTGTCCTGTTGGCCGAAGATGAGATCATAGACCCGCTGGTACAGCCAACGGCTGACCGGCCAGATGGTGAGCGCCAGCAGGACGACGGCGACAAGATTGACGTACCATGGCTGGTTAGAAGGACTCAGACTGCCACTTGGAGTCTCACCAAATGGAAAGGTGCCCAGGGCGATGGCGGAGACGTAGATCGTTAGGATGTAGGATACGAGCAAGATCCCCAACAGCCCGGCACCGATGAAGCTGTTGGGGTCCAAAAAGGACGGGAAGGTTCTCGAGACTTCTCAGTTTCACGCGGAACTGTGTTGCCTCGTGGGCATAAGGAGCAGGACGGTTACGACCAGCCATGTCACAACGTCAACGAGGCGCAGCAGTGTTTGTACCAAGGTTCCCCCGTCGAGGAATTGCGGCACCACGGCCAGGCCGTTCAAGGTCAGAATGGCAATGGCTGCGATCTTTCCCCATCTCTGATTCTGCCAGATTCCAAGGGACGAGACGAGCAAGATCGTGAACAGGATGAACACAATGATGATGAACCAACGATCAGCGTTCTGGGTGAACGAGCCCTGATTAACGAAATCCAGGAAACCCCGAACAAGGCTTGATAGGGAAAACACGAATACCAGGATGGCGGCGACAACAGTTCGATTGGAGCGAGTCATTTTCAATCTCCTGTCCCGCAGCCCGCTTTCGGCGGGTGCGGAAGCATAGCGCGGAACACGAAGAGCAACAAACAGGACCCCGACTACGACTTCACTAGGTCTCTACATCTCGATCTCCCTCTCCGCTACGGTGCGGTCGGCCGTGTTTAAGGGGAGGATACGCACTGGCGTTCCCAAAGTCATGAGGCGGGAGCCATCAAGCCTTGGGAGGATATTCCCAAGCATTTGGGATCGGGCTGGCACGCGTTCAGCGTGACCTAATTCCGACAGCGATGAGGCGCTGCGGCGCCCGACAGCGAGTCATCCCCTTAGGCTTGTTGCAGGGGGGGGGACTGCAGTGTTCACCTTGGGATCAACAGGCAGGGTCCGATGGTTTGCTGGTCGAAGCTGAGCGCTGCAAATCTGTGTCGCTGATGGACGAGACCAATGGGCAACCCCCCTGATTGTGGGGCCCATCTTGGTCGAGATCTCTCTGGGATTCGAACCCGCATCGGGAAGTGCTTGAAGCAAAAGAGCGCCGAAAGAGCGGCGCTCTTGGAGTGTGTGCCCCCACGGGGATTCGAACCCCGGTCTTGGCCTTGAAAGGGCCACGTCCTGGTCCCCTAGACGATGGGGGCGGCGAGGACGCATTCTATCATGGCTGGCGTAAGGGGGTCAACGCGCCGGGGGGACTGGGTGGTGGGTGGCGCCATCCGAAGGCAAGGGCGCGGGCCGATGCATTGCCCTCCCATGGGTTGCGCGCCGTCAATTCAGGGAAGGGCGACCTAGCTCCTCTTCCTGCGGCGGGCGCCGTGAAAGGCGGGCGCCGTGATGGCGTGGATCACACACAGGCGGGCATCCAGCATGCGCGTCCTCAGACGGGGGTCGACGTCGTCCAGGGTATCGGCCGTCGTAATCACGGTCGGAAGGCCGGCGTTGTAGCGATGGTTGAAGAGTTGATAGAGCTTCTCACGGACCCAGGGAGTCATCGCCTGGGTACCCAGATCGTCCAGAACGAGCACTTGCGCACCGCGGATTTGCTCGAATCGGCGATCGTAGGTGGTGTCGCTATTGGGGCTGAACGTGGCGCGCAGGTGATCCAGCAAATCGGGAACCACGACGAAGGTCACCGGATGTCCATTCAGGGCGCGAAAATTGGCGATGGCGGCCGCCAAGTGGGTCTTCCCCGATCCATAGGGTCCGGTGAGCACCAACCACCCATCCGGCTCTTCCGAGAACTGCCTGGCCGCTTCGAAGGCCCGCTCCAAACTGCGCAGATCATCGGCGCCGAGTTTCTCATTCTTGCGCAGGCTGAACGTGCCAAAGGTTTGCCCGGCGTGTAGGTCGAGTGAGGATAGCTCGTCCTGACGGCTGTCCTCTTTGGGGCGTCGATAGTCAGGCGCAAAGATCAACACCTGGGCGACCATTTCCGGGTCGGACAGGCGTGAGCGCATCCGCCCTTCGATTTCGCGCAGGGCCAGGTTGGTGGTGATGACCATCGGCAGGCGATTGGTGTAGCGATAGTTCAAGATCTGGAACAGCTTCTCGCGTGACCACTCCGTGGCATTCTGGGTGCCGAAGTCGTCCAGGATCAAAAGCGGCGCCTTGCGGATTTGCTCGAAGCGCTCCTCGAAACTTTCTTCGGCGTTGTTGAAGGTGAAGCGCAGGCTGTCAAGCAGGTCGGGCACGGTCAGAAAAAGGGCCGGAATCCCCTGGTCGACGCAGGCGTTCGCAATGGACGCCGCCAGGTAAGTCTTGCCACAGCCATAACCGCCTTGAAGAAGGAGCCAGCCCTCCGGCCGCTCGGCGAACAAGCGGGCGTGGTTGAAGGCTTGTTCCAGGGAGGCACTCTCGCGCTCGGCGATGCCCAGCCGGCCCTGAGGCACGAAGGTCTCGAAGGTCAGTTCCTTCAGCTCGTCGAGCTGGCTTAGGCGGAAGAGCCGCTCCCGGACGCGGGACAGCAGCTCATCCTGTCGGCAGGCGCAGATTTCGAGCCTGCCGAAATCGGGATGGCCCACCGGCACATCGACGCGCAGATAGCCCGCGCCACCGCAAACGGGGCAGTTGGGATCCCCCAGGCTGGATGACTGGCTGGCGCGGGCTGCCGCCAACTCAGTGTTCGATGTAGTCGGCGAACTCCCCTTCGACGTAGCGTCGACGAGCCTCTTGAGAGTCTCCTCGATCTTTTCGTTCATCTCTGCCCCGGGTGCTCCAATCCTTCAGTATGGCTTGTACGTACCGCCAGTTGCGGGCGTTGTTTTCCACCGCCAGACGCATGGCGTCCTCGATCCAAGCCAATGGGTAGGACGCCTCGGCGTCTTGGAGGGTATCGGCGATCATCGGTGTCAGAGGGCCGATGTTCTGCTCGTACAGGCTGTAGATGGTCGGCCGGTCGGCTTCGAGCCCAGCCTGACGCAAGTGGTCGGGTGTCCATTGGCCGCGTTCGAGCGCCTGGATCGTGGCCCGTCCCTTGGGCGTGTTCAGCACAAAGATTTCCGTGCCCTGGCTCCCGGCCGCTCGAAGCAGCGTGCCGCGGACGACTGCCCGTTCAAGGGCATCGTCCAGGGCCTCTCCAGGCGTCATGCCCGCGTGGGCCAAGGCGTCCATCAGCCGCTCGTCCTGGGCGAGATGTTTCCGCTCGAAGTAGCGCTGCTCGCCGGATTGGCGGGCCAGGAGCCACAACCCATACAGGCTCACTTTGAGTTCGCCCAGATGGTCGATGGCCGGCAATAGCTCGGTGAAGAACGCCGCTGGCACCGGAGTCATCCGGGTGATCCCATCGGGAAAGCCCTCGAAACCCTTGAAAGCGTCCATTGCCCACAGTCTACCTGAGTTGAGGCGATCACGCACCTGCTGCGGACCCAATCAGCCTGGCGCCAGGCGGCGGCTATTCTGCGGGGGCGAAATCGAGGTGGCGGGTGGCAGCGTTTTCGAACTTGGCCAATGACTTGCGGAAGACCAACTCGACGCTTCCCACCGGCCCATTTCGGTGCTTCGAGACGATGATCTCGGCCACGTTTTCTTTGAGGGTGTCGGCCTCATACTGATCCGGCCGGTAAATGAACATCACCACGTCGGCGTCCTGCTCCAGGCTCCCCGATTCCCGTAAATCCGAAAGCACAGGGCGCTTGTCGGCGCGCTGTTCGACGGCGCGCGACAGCTGCGCGGCGGCCAGCACAGGTACGTTGAGTTCACGGGCCAAGACTTTCAGATTGCGCGAAATGTACGAGACCTCCTGGACGCGGTTGTCCATCCGCGAATCACCGGTCATCAACTGAAGGTAGTCGATGATGATCAGGTCCAACCCGTACTCCATGTGCAACCTGCGGCACTTGGTGCGCAGCTGAAGCGGCGTGATGGCCGGGGTGTCGTCCAGGAAGATGTGCGTGTCGCTCAAAGTGCTGACCGCCTGCGTGAAGAGGGGCCATTCCTGGTCTTGAATATCCGCCAACCGCAGGCGCTGCGCGTCGATGCCGGTTTCCTGGGCCACCAGGCGCTGGACGAGTTGTTCGTTGGACATCTCCATCGAGAAGACGGCCACGTTCTTCTTGTGGAGCTGACTGGCATTCTTGGCCGCCGAAAGACAAAAGCCGGACTTTCCCTGGCCGGGACGGCCGGCGATGATTAACAGATCGCTCGGCTGCATGCCGCCTAAGAGGCGGTCCAGGTCGATGAAGCCGGTCGGCACCCCGATCGTCTCATCCCTGTGGCGGGCCAGATAATCCACCCGGTCGTAATACTCGCTCAGGACCTGCTTGATCGGTTGCAGCTGGTGGGTCAGCCGACGTTCGCTGACTCCGAAGACCGCTTTCTCAGCGTCGTTGACTACCTCGTCGATCAGCGTCTCTGATTGGTAGGCCAACCGGGCGATCTGGTTGGCGGCATCAAGCAGGCGCCGGCGCGTGGCGGTCTCCGCCACCAGCTCGCCGTAGGCTTCGGCGTGCAGCGACGTGGGTACGTTGTTGATCAGTGAGGTCAGGTAAGCCGCTCCGCCGACTTCGTCCAGATGGCCGAGGCGGTCGAGCTCCTCGGAGACGGTCAGGAAGTCGACTGGGCGACGCTGGTCGTGCAGGCTGTTAAAGGCCTCCCAGACCCAGCGGTTGCGGTGCAAGAAGAAATCGTCGGCGGTGAGGAAGTGGGCGACATCGTAGAAGGCCTCGGGGTTGACCATCACCGAGCCCAAGACGGCTTCTTCCGCCTCGCGGTGATACGGCATGCCGCCTTCGGGGCGACCGCCGTCGGAGCTGCCGGGGGAAATCGGTGGGGGAAAGGATTCGTCGCTCATCGGGAGTCCGTTGAACTGTGCCGGGCAGGACCCGGCCTACGCATGCGAAAAGCTGGGTTGATGGAGTAGCTTCAAGATACCCAAAAGGGGCCGGTCACTCGTCCGAGTCGCTCCCGGTGTCCATGTCGTCCAGGTCGAGCGAGTCGACGAAATCCTTGAACACCTCAAGGCGTTCTTCATCCATCTCTTCGGCCGGTTCCTCACCCTCAACCGAGGTCTCGGGTTCGGCAGCCGCTTCTTCCATGACGGATTCGTCGACATAAATGGGGACGTGCACACGCACAGCGAGAGCCAGGGCGTCGGAAGGGCGGGAGTTGATCTCCATCTCCTCGCCATTGACGGTGATGATGATACGGGCGTAGAACACGTCGTCTTTCAATTCGGTGATGTTGACACGCTGGACTTCGGCGCCGAGGGTCTGGAGGATGTTGCGGAGCAGGTCGTGGGTCAGCGGACGGGCGACTTCCATCTCCTGCAAGCTGACCGTGATGGCCTCGGCTTCATAGGGCCCGATCCATATGGGTAGGAAGCGTTCGGATCGGCTGTCCTTGAGGATCACAATCCGATGTTGGGACATCAGACTGACCCGAATGCTGTCTATTTCAACCTCGACCATACCGGGGCCTCCAACCGCATTTGCTGGCGGTGTCGGCATTCTAACACACGCCGGGGTCGCGTCCAACCTTCGGTCCCCAGCACAGACGCACATGCTCAGACCTTGGGCTTGCCTTGGGTTAGTTCAAGGGTGCCGGTCGACCGAACCATCCGCAGGGCCTTGCCCGGGTGCCGGACGGATCGGAGTCACAACGGCCAGAAGCGCTAATCGGCCGATCTGAGCTAGGCGCCAGCCACGGGGCGCGGCTCCTTGTCACCTCCCGTCCAGGCTCCCCCACAGGGGGTTTCACCTGCCCATTCCCTTGCTCGGGCTGCTTGCCGAGGGCAGAGGAGATCTTCCCCAGACCCTCTCGTCATCACCTGAGGATCGACACTTCTTGATGTCCGGTTGGTTCCACTAATCAAGCTGTGCCCGCGCGTGGCGTGATCTCTGCGGTTCCAGGCTTCGTCGAGCGCTCGGCGCTCGGTGCTGTGAACGAAGTGCTGGGCGCACCCTGCATGTCATTTCGAGGCAGGCGAAGCCGGCCGAGAAATCCTTCAGACCGGGCGATGAGGAGCGGCGGTTCCGAGAACGGCGCCTTGGGGTATATGCGTTTCACCGCTGGGCCCTGGAGGCCAAAGGCGACGTGCCAGGTGCTGGTTGCGGCTCGGTGATCAACGCGCCGGGATCATGGCCGCCGCCCACGCCGCCGCCAGTCTGGCGTTGTTGCGCAGCAGGGCCAGGTTGGCCCGCAGGCTGGCGCCAGACGTCAGTTCGCTCACGGCTGACAGAAGGAAGGGTGTCAGCGATCCGCCGGAGACCCCTTCTGCCTGCGCTTGGGACTCGGCGGTCAGCAGCGCGTCTCGCATCACATCATACGGGAGCGCCGATTCCTCTGGGCAAGGCGCCGTCAACAAGACGGCGCTCCGTAGTCCTAAAGCCCAGTGGGCCCGAGCTATGGCAGCTGCGGTTTCGATGTCGTCGACGCGCACGGGTACGGGCAGCCCGCTGGATCGACTGACGAAAGCGGGAAACTCGTCCGTCTTCCAACCCAGAACCGGCACACCCCCTGTTTCCAGCCATTCGAGCGTCCTGGGCAGGTCAAGGATGGCTTTGGCTCCGGCGCAGACCACGCCGATAGGGGTGTCGGCCAACGCCGGGAGGTCGGCCGACACGTCCCCGCTCTGACCGCGATGCACCCCGCCGATTCCGCCGGTGGCAAAGACGCGGACGCCGGCCCGCCGGGCGATGAAGGCGGTGGCGGCTACGGTTGTACCGCCGTCGGATCCCCGGGCGATGGCGGCCGCCAGCTCCCGTCGGCTGAGTTTCATCGGTGAGGCCGACAACGCCAGGCGCTCGAGTTCCGCCCGTGGCAGCCCCAGCCGGACCCGCCCGCGGATGACCGCCACCGTGGCGGGCACGGCTCCACCCCTGCGGACGATGGACTCCAATTCGCACGCCAATTCAAAGTTGACCGGGCGAGGCAGGCCGTGGGTGATGACGGTCGAACTCGAGGGCCACCACCGGCTGGCCGCCGTCCACCGCGGCGGCCACTTCGTCATCGATGATCAGCCACTCAAAGGCTGGTTGCATGCTCTGATTCTCAGGCGAATGTTCGGGTCAGATCAGTTCATCGTACAGACGTTCCAGGGAGAGCTCTGGAGAGACCGTGTCCAGGGTGCGGAGGGTCAGCGCAGCGGCTGTCACGCCCAGCCTGACAGCCTCATCCAACGGGATATCGTTCAGCTGGGCGAAGACGACCGTGGCCAGCAGCGCGTCGCCGGCACCGGTAGGGTCGAGGACTTCCGTCTTAAGAGCCGGCACATTGCCGCTCCCCGATCCGGAGGCGTAGCTTACGCCAAACTCGGCGCGCGAAACGATGGCGATTTGGACGCCCAAGGAGACCAGGTGGCGGGCGGAATCCAGGGCGTCAGGCGGTCCCTCTCCCGGCCAGGTCGCAGCGCACAAAGTGGCGGCCTCCGCCTGGTTGGGCGAAATGAGCCATAGCGCCTTGAGATGGGGCAGGAATTGGGTGGCCAGAGAGGGCGAGGTCGGGTCGGCTGCCACTGGGATGCCTGCCAGCCGCGCCATTCGCATGGCTGCATTCAGGCTCTTGGGAGGGAGATTGGCGTCCACCACCACGGCCGCCGCCGTTTCAAACAGCGGCTCACAGGTCTTGAGGTGGTCCGGGGTGAGGGCCTGCGTCACCTGCATATCGTCGATCCCAAGTTCCAAGGTCCCGTCCGATTCCAGGACAGCCAAGTAGGCGCCAGTTTGCATGCCAGGCACCTTCAAGGCATGTTCGATGTCCACGCCAAGTTCGGCGGCCTGGGCGAGAATCTCCCGTCCTTCGAAGTCATCGCCGGTGGCGGTGATCAGGATGGTCTGTGCCCCCAGCCGTTGTAGGTTCTCGGCCAGATTACGGGCGACGCCGCCGCGAGAAATTCGGAGCTTGCCTGGGTTGGACACTCCCGACTGGACAGCCTCCAGCGACCGTCCCACAATGTCGATCCCGGACGAGCCAATAACCAGGATCGGTCCCTCGGGATTGGGGGTGGTGGTCATCGGGAGGGCCGCCCAAGCTCACGTGGGTCGGTCAGATCCTTGAGATAGGCAAGCGCCGGATGGATGTCGTTCAGATCCGGTGCCCCTTCAGGCCCGAGTTCGTCGGCCATCGCCTCCAGGCGCTCCAAGGTCTTGCGCAGGGTACTCCAACAACGAGGCGGGCCATTGAGTTCGCCATCCAGCCAGGCTTCGATCAGCGTACGGATCTCGGCCACCGTGCGCTCCCGATAGCCTCGGTCGGACTGACGCGCCAGGTAGTCGGGCATGTTAAGGCGTTGGGCACGTTGGCGATCGCGCCAGGCGTCAATGATCGTGGTGCCCAGAGCCAGACCTCCGTCGGCGGTAGAAGGCTCGCGAATCTCCCACGTGCCCACGCCAACCCAGTCCAACTCCAAGCCCTTGCGCCGCAAGCGTTCCCGGGCTTCGGCGGTGTGGAATTGCTCGGTGAGTTGGCGCCGCGGAATGTGGAAGCCTTCGCCGGAGTTTTCACCTGACCTACCGGCACCAGACGACGGCCGGCTGGGCTGGAGCGCGAGGAACGAATCCAGGCTAAGACTGCGGATGAAGGCCTGGATCTCGTCTCGGGCCAGTTCGCCCAAGGCATCTGTCCAGCGGTCGGCGCCCTCACTGTTGACGGCACGGCCATAAACCAGGCGACGGATGGCCTCTTCGGCGTAGGGATATGGAGACTGGAGGTTGCGCGCCTGGCCGCCGCCGAACGTACGGAATACCATTTGGACGTCGCGGGCGCGCACGGTCATCCCGTCGGCCGTCACCGCCTCAACTTCATCCAGATGCCGCACCTGGTCCCGGAGGTCGACCACATCGCGCAGACGCTCGAAACCCTCAATGAAGCGGCGACCCTCCGGGCCGTAAACGCGCGGGGCGCCGTCTGCGGTTTCGAGGACGGCGGCAAACCCGAGGTGAACCTGAAGGTAGCCCGGACCGCCGATGCGGAACAAGGGACTGTTTCGGTTGAGCTTTGCAAGATCGCCCTGGGCGATCTTGAGGCTGTCGTAGCCCAAGCCAAACACGGCCGCTCGCAAGTAGCGGCTGGCGATCGACGGTGACTCGAGTTCGAAGAGATCTGCGAGATAGTGGGCGCCCAGCCGCAGGCCAAGCCAAAGCGCGGCGGCGACCGGGATCAGATGGACCAGGATGATCGGAGCCACCAGCGAGGACACGAGATCGAGGATCACATTGAACGGAAAGGCCAAAAACTGGACCCAGGCCGATGGAAGGACGCGCGTGGAAATCAAAGGTCAAGGCCAGGAACAGCCAGTAAACCGCCAGGCTTGTCCCGACCATGGCCAGGCGAAGACGGGCCCCCGCGTGATCTCGGCGCAAGAAGATCTCGGCGATGGCGGCAAGCGTGTCCTTGAAGGCGCGCTCCGATTGGGTCAGAAGACCGGTGTTCATCGCC
This sequence comes from uncultured Chloroflexia bacterium, assembly GCA_963807065.1. Lineage (GTDB taxonomy): Bacteria > Chloroflexota > Anaerolineae > Anaerolineales > E44-bin32 > CAWAND01. The sequence goes on along the minus strand of CAWDZQ010000003.1, from coordinate 1,422,255 downwards.
CGGCCCCGGGGCGGCAGTCACCGTCCATCTCCGACAGCTGCCTGATCACATCACGCAGTTGGCTGGCGATTCCGCTTGTTGCGGGCATGAGTTCCGGCTGTTGAGTCAGATCAAGAGCGTCTCGGAGGACACTGGTCAACGCGTCGCGAGCCGCCGGTGTCTCGCCGCGGGCCAGCATCTCGCGCAGCGAACCAGTGAGCGCATCGAGCAAGGTGGCGAAGGCCCGGCGCTCGCCCTCCATCTTCAGCTGCAACGCCTGCTGACGACCTTGGGTCAGGCTGTCGTCCACGCCCGAGGACCAGTGCTCGCGCCAACGCCGTAGATGTTCGACCAGCACCGCCTGCGGCACTTGCAGACCGTCGACCCGCACCTCCAGGACGCGAATGCCGCGCGCCCTCAACAATTCCTGCTCTCGCTGTGGCTGGGGCGGTTTCTCCGCAGGGTCCGGCCCAGACACCAGACGGTTGTGAATATTTTCACAAATCGCGTCCAGGCTGTCGGAGGCGGTGCTTCCTTCGCCGAGCAGGGCCTCCAGCGGCCACTGCTTGACTTCTTCGCGCCACAGATCCACCAGCAGCAGGGTGGGGAGCTCGGTCCATGGGACGTCGGCGCCATCGCGGTAGGCGTGGCCAAAGACGGCCCGCTCGGCAGCACGTGGATTGAATTCATAGGGGGGGAGATGAGGGAATTGGCCCTGGCGAGGGACGGAAGTGTGGCCGGGATCGAGCATGAACCAGATGGTCAGTTCGGCGGACACCGGGATCCCGTCCTCGGTGAGCGCCAGCGTTTCCGGCAGATCCTGGGGATCCCCCGTGTCGGGTGCGCCGGCGGGGACACGGCGGCTTTGCAGGCGCAGGTCGAGCGGTTCCGCCAGCCACTCCCCGGGCTGGGTAAATGCGACCCCCGGGCCGACGGCGCGGGTGAACTGCGTGTCGGTCCGCAAGACGCCGCCGCTGGCGTGGTCGACCAGCAGCACACCGGCGCCGCGGCGCTGGCGTTCGGCGTTGGCTTCCACGGTTCGTCCGCTGCGGATGAACATCACCGGGCCGCGGGCGCCCATCAGGTAGTCAAACAGGCGCTGGACCACGGCGCTGCGCTCGTCCAGCTTGTGCACCGGAAGCACGAATTGGGCGGTGAGGGCGACCACCATCAGCAGGGTCAGCAGAGCCAGACCTGCATCTAGCCAGAGGGTGGTCTGGGCCGCACCGCCCGAGACGCGCACGACAACGACGTAGGCCGCGATCCAGGCGGCCACGCCAAACACGGTCTGAAACCCAGGGCGTCGATAGAAAGGCTGCAGGTTCATTCTGATCAGCGATTGTAGCCCATGTGCCCTCAGCGTCAAATGAACCTTACAGCGTCAGGGTGGGAAGGCCGAGAGCCGGCCACTGGGCCGGCTCAAGGATGGGTAGTGGGGGGCGAGTTCTCACTGCGCTTCTCGACGGCCTGGCGAATGGCCCGCACTTCCTCTAACAGATCGTCCAGGTCCCCGTCCGCCCTCAGCCGGACACCCTCATCGGCCGCCGTGGGCGACATGGCGCTGCGGCAACGCCGAAGCGCGGTGGCGATATTCTCATAAACGGTCTGGGCATCACTCGCCAACCCGGCTCATGGCCACGCCGACTGCCTCACGCATCGGCTCAACCTCGAGCGTTTCGGGCTCTTCCGCGCGGTCGGCATCGACGGCGAACCGGAGGGCATCCCCGCCGGCGCAGGAGTTTCCGGGGTTCCATCGCGGTCCCCAAGACGACGCTATCGGGTTGAGCCCCGGCCACATCGGACCCATTATCGCCTCCCCATGGAGCCGAAGCCCGCGCCCTCAAGTTCTGGGACAGGCGGTTGAAAGGTGGTTCGAACTCAAAGCGTGGTGAGCAGGGATTACCCGGACTTGACCTGGCCAAAGGATTCCGGCAGGGGGCCGGCGGCCCCTCATGCCTGGGGAGTCGAGCCCCGTTCGGGATTGGGATCATTTCGGCATTGGGGGCATACGCCGAAAAGGACCAAATGATTGGTGGTGATCTGAAACTTGCTCTTCTTCTCAAGGTCTTTAAAGAAGTGCCCGACCTCTTCGTGCGCCAAGGTGGTCACCATTCCACACTCCTGACAAACCAGGTGGTGGTGCAGTCCGTCCGTCAGCAACTCGTAGACGGCTGAGCCCGTTCCCATATCGGAGATGGAGACCTTGCCTTGGTCCGCCAGGCGGGCCAGAGAACGGTACACAGTGGATTGATTCACGGCAGGCAGGCGTTGGCGTATCTTGCGAAAGACCTCCTGTGAAGTCAGGTGGGCATGTTCGCTGGAGAACAACTCGAGGATGATCTGGTCGACCGAGGACGCGCGCATAGGCCTCCGATGTCGACGATTATAACGCAAACTATTGCATCTGCGAATAATCGTTATATAATTCCGTGAGTCCTTCTCATCCGGGTTCGTGGAGGAAGCAGCATGTTGCCCACCGATCCAGGCCAAAAGATCCCGCGCTGGATCTGGACCTACCTCGGGCTGATGGGTCTCTGGCTAGGCACGACTGCCATGCACATCCCTGACGGCTACTTGAGCCCAGTGACAAGCCTGGTCATGTTCATGTTTGTTTTGCCGTTCTGGATCCGCGGCGTGAACAGACTGCGTGAGAAGATGACCGCCCAGAACATTCCCATCGTAGCATTGTTTGCTGCGTTTTCATTCGTGGTGATGATGTTCAATGTCCCTCTGCCCGGGGGCACAACCGGGCATGCAGTCGGCGGAGCCCTGGCCGCCATTATCTTGGGACCGGAGGTGGCCACGATTGCGGTCTCGGTCGCCCTGCTGATTCAGGCTTTCTTCTTCGGAGACGGCGGCATTCTGGCGATCGGAGCCAATTGCTTCAACATGGCGGTTGTGCTCCCCTATGTCACCTATGCCGTCTACCAGGCCATTTCTAAGAATGAGCCGCTGAACTCCAGGCGGCGCGTTGTGGGCGCGGCACTCGGAGGCTGGGCCGGCCTCACGATGGCTGCCTTCTTTGCCGCCGTCGAATTCGGCATTCAGCCTCTTCTCTGGCATGCGGCTGACGGCACACCCTTCTACGCGCCGTATCCGCTTTCTGTCGCCCTACCTGCGATGGTCATTCCCCATGCCTTGATCGCGTCGGTTGTGGAGGGTCTGGTAACTGCCTTGGTGGTTGGTTATCTGATGCGGGCCAACCAACCTGCTTTGGAGATGATGAGTAAGGGGAAGATCGATGCCCGGACAACCGGCTTCGCCAAATGGCGCACCCTTTGGGTTGGTTTGGTTGGCCTGATCATCGTTACCCCGCTTGGCCTGCTGGCCCCGGGCACGGCCTGGGGGGAGTGGGGCGCCGAAGAGTTTGCCTCCCGCGGGTTGGCGTTTGTCCCCAGGGGGCTTGAACAGCTCTCGGGTCTATGGTCTTCGCCGATGCCGGACTATAGGGTGGCAGCATTGGGTAACGCGAATCTGGGCTACGTGCTTTCGGCCCTCGTGGGGGTCCTGGCCGTAGTGGCTGTGGCGTGGCTCTTCAGCCTGCTCCTGACCGGCGGCAGGGAACGATCCCGCTAACTTGCTCCCAACCGCGTGAACACCTCCCACGCCATGTCAAGGGTGAAGCGCCGAAGCGGCTTCATCGAACGTACGCTGATCAACATCAACGGCACCCTGGAGCACTCACTCTTTGCCGAGAAGCTTGCTCATCAGGACGGGCTGCTCCAGAAGCTTGACCCGCGCCTGAAATGGATTTCACTTCTCCTGTTGCTGGTTTCCGTCAGCCTTTCCCGTCAACTGTGGGTCATTGCAGGGCTGTATTGTTTCGCCCTTCTCTTGGCGGCCGTTTCTGCCGTGCCGCTGGCCTTCTTCATCAAGCGCGTTTGGGTATACATCCCGTTCTTCACCGGATTTGTGGCGGTGCCGGCAATGTTTATGACCCCGGGTGCCACATTGGCAACTCTTCCTTTGGGTCTGGTAATCACCCGGCCCGGCATGATGACCGCCTTGTTTCTCATACTAAGGGTCGGAACGTCAGTCTCTTTCGCCGTTCTGCTGATCCTGACCACCTCGTGGAACAGCGTGTTGAAGGCTCTGGGCATCCTGCATGTCCCGGACGTGGTGGTGCTGATCCTTGGGATGACCTATCGGTACATCCATTTGCTGCTTCATGCTGCCGACGACATGTTCATGTCTCGGAAGAGTCGCATCCTTAGGCGACAGACAGCCTCGGAGGACCGCCGCTTGCTGGCCGCCATGTCGGGGGCCTTGCTGGGCAAATCGTTGCAGACGAGCACGGATGTTTATCTGGCCATGCAATCCCGCGGTTTTCGCGGTTATCCGCGCACGATGGATCGGTTCCAGATGCAGTGGTTCGATTGGACGGCTGCTTCGGTTGTGCTTGTCCTGAGTGGTTGTGCGTTCTGGCTGGGACGGTAGCCGTTGGAAGAGGTGAGGGTCTCTTAATGGACGTTCAGCCCAATGGGTATACGCCGGTCTTCGAGACTCAAGACGTCTGCTATTCCTATGATGGGCACGCCCTCGCGCTAGACAACATCTGCCTGGCTGTGAAGCCCGGAGATAGGCTGGTGATCCTGGGATCGAATGGCTCGGGAAAGAGTACCTTGCTGAAAATCCTTGATGGCCTGGTGTTTCCAACCAGCGGATCGGTCCAAGCGTTTGGTCATGCATTGACCGCGGAAGCGCTTCAGGACGACCGTTTCAATTTTGATTTTCGTTCACGGGTAGCCTTTGTGTTTCAGGAAAGCGACGCGCAGTTGTTCATGCCAAGCGTTTGGGATGAAATCGCCTTCGGCCCGCTTCAGATGAATGCGAGCCATGCTGATGTCATTCAACGCGTCGAAAGCGTGCTGCAGACCCTGGAGATCGAGAAGCTTCGAGACCGCGCCCCCCATCAACTTTCTGGGGGGGAGAAGAGAAAAGTGGCCCTGGCGTCGGTGCTCAGCCTGACTCCCGAGGTCTGGTTATTGGATGAACCGTCAGCAGGTTTGGATCCGCGCACGGTATCCTGGCTGGTCGAGTTCGTTAACTCGCAAGCCCGGGCGGGCAAGACCATGGTCGTCGGGACCCACGATTTGAACCTGGCGCGGGCTATTTCCGACCGCGCGTGCATCCTCGATGAAAACCATCAAATCGCGGCAGCCGGCCGGACCGATGATGTGCTTTCCGACCATGACCTGCTCGTGGAAGTCAACCTTGTAAGGCAATAGCATGGGTATTCACATCGCGGCCTCATGACTTTCTCTCCCGCCCAAGCAAGTCCAATCTGAAGCCTCCCCTTCCGCCGCCCCGGAGGATCAAGACGCATTGGCCTCTCCCCTATTTTGGCCATGCGCCGGCGTGCTGGCGGTGCAAATGGAGGGCCGGATCAACCGCCTCGCCCGAAGCTGCCGCCGCACAATGAGCAAAGACCATCGTTGACTATTCGCCCAACCCCAAGTGAAGATCATGATTCTTGAGATTGGCATGGCAGGCTCCAGGCTGGCCGCCGGCTTACACCTCAATTCCACGCCCGAGGCTGGAACTGCGGGGGCCTCGGCGAGGTGGGGCGGCCTGAGGTCGGTTCGACGGAGAGTTCGGCCATGGGGCGGGCCAGCTTGAGGATGCGCTGGAAGGCGCACGCCGAGAGCTGAAGCTGCCGCATGGCCGGGGCGGATCAAAGTGCGTCCCAGCGTGTCAAGCGGACATTATCGGCGCACGTCACCCGGGCCTATGTCGGCGATGCAGGCGAGGTCAGCGTCTGCCAGGCGCGACCCTTGGCACTGGCGAGCCGCCTCGAACCGGGAGCGGATGTCCATCGAGGGTCCCCCCCAATCGGTCGTCGGTCAGCTTCATGAAATCGACTCCCCCGGGCAGTCTCCATCCAGATCCTGGCGTTGACGAGCTTCAAGGATGAGATCCTGGTCCAACCTGTCCCACGTCAGTAACATTCTGACTGAGTTGGGCGTGGCTGGCCGCACAGAGACCCTCACCCTGGCGCTGCGCAACCGGCTAATCGTCTGAGCGCCAAGGTCCACCGATGCGAAACAAAAACCCGAAGGGGGGAGTGCGGATCGCGTTGAGGGTTTCCGAGGGGATCGTGGTCCCTGGCTTATCATGTGTCGACTTGTGCCGTGGATGCCCGTCGGGATTTTGCTTGGCGGGAAAATGCCTCTTTACCGAATTTCCTCACTCTCTCCTCGTGGCGTAAACGACTGTGTGGCGATCGTACTGTCCGTTGACGAAGTTTCCGGCGCAGGTAATGAGCGTCAGGTGCGAGAGGCCGTCGGGTGCCGGTTGTGGTTCCGTGCCGTCAACCGGTCCGGCCCCGTAGATCTGCGCAAGCACCGCCGGGTCGGAAGACTCCTTGACGGTGTACACCCGGATCTCGTTGACGAAGAAGCGAACGTCAAGGTCGGACCTAGTATTGTGGACGACGATCAGGTCACCTGGTCTGAGATCCCCAATGTGAGCGAAGATCTCAGGTCGTCCGAGCGGATCGTCGACGTGCGCGGCAATCGTGGCCGTGCCTACCTCGCCCGGGATGCCGCCTCCGCGATACCAGAATGCCGTCTGCCAAATCGGATCGCCGATCGGACCTTTTGGCGAATCCATCCGGTTTTCCGATGTGAGGCCGACACCAAGCACAGAGGCATTGACCTCGAGGGAAGGAATCTGAAGTTCGAGCGGCACGGCCACTGGCCCGGCCATTAGGTCGAGGCCTGAATCAAAGAGCGGCCCAAGGGCTAGGGGCGAAGGTGTCGGTTGAACTGTCGTCCGGATCTGAACCGATGGCAACAGCACAGGGGACGGGGATGGCGTTGGTTGTGCCTCCCCCGCCTCTGTTTTCCCGCATCCCGCAAGCGCTGCCGCAATCACCAGAACGGTTGCCAAGCAACCGACAGATCTGCGGCGCGTCGGATCACACTCCGTTCGCATAAAGCCGCCGCTACTCCTTCGGTAGTTGGGTGCGACGGTATGCTCGAACGGCTGCGGCCAAAGCTAGGGTGCTGAAGCCACCGACCATCACCAGATTCCACGGAAGGTTCCCATTTCGTATGGGAGCACCACCGCCAGTGTCTGGCAAATCTACAACCGTGGGGCGGACACTGGCGGGCGTATTGGTCGGAGCTGCGGCGGTCAGGATCGTAGAGGGCGTGGGCGTGGCGGTCGGAGTCATAGATGGCGTAAGTGTGGCGATCGGGGTCGCAGTCGGCGTGGGTGGATCGGTGGCGGTGACTGTCGGGGTCGGGGTCGGAGACGGCGTGGAAGTTTCCGTGGGTGTGGCGGTCGGGGTTGGAGACGGCGTGGACGTGTCCGTGGATGTGGCGGTCGGGGTCGGAGACGGCGTGGACGTGTTCGTGGGTGTGATGGTCGGAGACGGCGTGGACGTGTTCGTGGGTGTGGCGGTCGGGGTCGGAGACGGCGTGGGCGTGTCCGTGGGTGTGGCGGTCGGGGTCGGAGAAGGCGTGGGCGTGTCCGTGGGCGTGGCGGTCGGGGTCGCGGACGGCGTGGGCGTGTCCGTGGGTGTGGCGGTCGGGGTCGGGGGGACGAAGCAGACAGGGCCGGTGATGGTGTCGGTATCCAATGTCACTGCGCCATTCTGCGCCAAGGCTCGACCGTTCAAGCTCGCGCCTGCATTCACGGTAATCGACGTGAAAGCAAGGATGTTCCCGATGAACGACGTGCGTAAATCGATTGTCGCGGAGCTTCCTACCCTCCACCACACGTTACATGGGTCGCCACCGGTCACCGACGAATCGGGCGACGTGATGAGCGTTGATGCAGACTTGAAGATCCAGGGGCCTGGCCCAATGAGCGCGAGATTTCCGGACAATGTGAAAGCGACGGCGCAGTAGACCCCGGTCCCGAGGGGCGACACCGCGCTTAGGTCCTGTACCCCCGCCCATATGGTGTCGCAAGGCTGGTCGAGGGCGCTGAACGCGGTGGCGTTATCAGTCTGAGCCGCGACCGCGCTCGCATCCGAGATGTGGATTGTCCCTGCGACGGTCCCCGGAGGAAAGCCTGTGACCGCGGAACCTGGACTGAGACCGAGATCTCCAGAAACAGAGGTCAGGCCGGTATTGGTCACTGTCGAGCCGGCCAGAACAGAGTAGGTCGTCGCCGCGCCGAGTGGGGGCGAAATCTGCGCGACCGGAGCTGCCAGGGAGATTGCCTCTGGGCCACTCAGCGCGAGGACGATCGCGAGGCCGAGCGTCCCCAGAATGGTGGCCAGGCGGCGAGTTCCTCGCTTATTGTTGGTCCCTGTCGCGTGGTGCAAGGTGCGCCACCCCCTTCTTCTCCATGGCAATGCAGGGGTCCGGCCCGATTGACCCTTCTGCCTAGGTAGGAGAGCCGCGTCGGGCCCTTTCCCCCAACTCCCACACGCCGGGTGGTGGTCTCCCCCACTTTACATAGCCAATCTATGCCTTCCATGCGGGGCTGTCAAGGCGCCTGCGGGCCCCGGATGGATTTGACGCGCCCGCAAATCGGTTCGGACAAGGGCGCTCCAGCAGATTGCGATGCCCCGGGCGGGCTGACCTGCCCCCCAAATATTAGTTCAGTTGTAGAGTTAGGATCAGGCAAGGGAGAAGAGTCAGATACCACGACAAAGACACACCCCCGAACAGATTATCGGCAAACTGCGTGAAGCCAAGGTCCGGTTGAGCCAGGGTCAGACTGTGGGTCATGCTGCAAATCCCTGGGCGTGAGCGATCAAACCCAACACGGCTCGAAAAAGAGTACGGTGGGATACGGACCTCCCAAGTCCGCATCCCAACGGATAACAACTTCTTGCCCACCTCTCTCTCCGAAGCCATCCACTGATCGACTGTACTGCCTTCCAAACTCGCACCCCAGGTCTGGCCCGACGGCGGTTACATACAGTACAAGAGCCCCTAGGCTTCAAGCTCGCTGCTGCCTTACTGCAAACGAAGCATCCCAGGTAATGGGATGGATCCTCAAGGGCCGGTCGCATCTGGGTCCTAGCCTGGGCAGCGGGCAACCGGTGAACACCGGAAAACATGAGGATCTGGCAAGTCCGTCCGTATGGGAGACTGACACATGGATGGCATGCGAGCTTGAGTGAGTTGGTATACAATGGAGTCAAGAGACCAGGGTTGATCCCACAATCTCTCCAGTTCTTAAATGTGCGGCCACCGCAGTGCCAAGGTCATGGACATTCTCTTGGCCATATCTTAGATACGGGACGAGCAAAGCGCGACGCCAAAGGGGAAGGGGTCCACTCGTGCTGGCCATCAGGTTCTTACAGTCACGGTCAATTGTGGAGACGATCTTCTGGACTACATCCCGGCACTTTGACGACGAACGCAGCATGGGTCTATGACACCGGAAGTGAATTTTCGGAGTTTTTTCAGCTTCTCCCGGGTTCAGTCTGTTTTCACGGACCCCGGTAACGTCCGGGAGGAGCCACTGGGATCCAGTCGACACTATACCATGGAGATGTCCGGAGAGTCTTTATGAAGGGCGATCCATCGATCCGTCGCTCGCTCATTGCTTCAGCCGGGCTCGTCCTTGCGTTGACCCTCTCCACCTACGGGTTCATCTTCACCACACAAGTTGATTCGGCCCGGGCTCAGCAACTGTTGGACACAACACCCCAACTTTTGTTCTTGCCTATCGTAATCAATGGCTTTGCCTCCGGGGGTTCTACCCCTACGGAGACACCCACCGCAACGCAAACTGCGACGAGCACCCCCACCGCCACACCGACGGATACCGCCCCAGCGACGGATACGTCGACTGCGACGAGCACCCCCACCGCCATACCGACGGATACCCCCACGGCGACGGATACGTCGACTGCGACGAGCACCCCCACCGCCATACCGACGGATACCCCCACGGCGACGGATACGTCGACTGCGACGGGATCCCCCACCTTCACGCCGACGCCTTCAGCGACGTCACCTTCCGGTGGAGGCGGCTACGCCCTCGACTTTGATGGAACGACGGACTTTGTTGAGTTCCCGTCCACCCACACAATATTTGGTGATGGTTGGGAGGAAACGAAGACTGTCAGCCTTTGGGTGAAACCGGACACTCAGGTCGGGCCCTGCGACGTAGACACCATACCTTGGTGTAACGTGATCTTTGGCGATCGGCCCCGCTGGTGGGGGATCGCCATCGGCGAAGTCAATGGCATGGATCGGATCTGGGTCTGGAATTACGATGGGTCGAGCGGCTCACCGGTAGACATGATCCCGATTGAGTACACTCCCGGCGAGTGGGTTCACGTGGCACTTGTTCACGGCGACGGGATGCTTCGAGCGTACAAGAACGGGGTCGAAGTTGGCGCCCTGCTCAGCGGAGCAACTCAGCAACCTACCACTGGAGAGCCTGTCCTGGACCTGGGCGGGGTCATCGTCAGCAGCGACCGGGTTTTGACATTTGATGGGCAAATCGACGAGCTGCGGCTTTGGTCCATCGCACGGACGGAGTCACAGGTGTCCATGGATATGAACGCACCCTTGAGCACCCTTGATCCTGCCCTTGTTGCTTACTATCAGATGTCAGATGGATCGGGCACCGTGTTGTCGGACGACAGCCTGAACGGACATAGTGGAACACTCTACGATGGCGCTCGAGGGTTGCCAGGCAATGGGTCCCCTGCCATGTGGGTGGATTCAACGGCCCCGTTGGGTGAATAGCCACCCACCGCAGTGCCGAACGACACCACCAGTCTTTCTAGTCTATCTGGAAGTCCGCAAGAACCTGGTTTGAGATGGCAATTGCCACGTCCGAGCTGAGCAGCACTGGATCTTCATGTGGTGCCCATCTCAAACGTCCTTCTTGCCGTGACTCAGGGCGCCACGCCCCTTGCTGAATTGCTTCGTACGCTAGCTCTCCCACTACAAGAGAATTCATGCCGTCGATGGAGCCTATTGACCCCCGGGCCGCGCAGACCCCAGGCCAGGCAGCGCAGCGGTCGAACACGCCCAAGGGATCCGCCGCCGGCGAAGGTTGAGCCGTGCCTCTGACGGGGGGCAAGAGGAGGGCCGGCGTACTTAGGTCCACCTGCGTGGCCGGTACTGGAGCGCTTCGGCCAGATGGGGCGGCTTGAGGTCGGAGTCTCCGGAGAGGTCGGCGATGGTGCGGGCCAGCTTGAGGATGCGGTGGAAGGCGCGCGCCGAGAGCTGGAGCTGCTGCATGGCCTGACGGATCAATGTGCGTCCCGGCGTGTCAAGCGGACAAAATCGACGCACCTCACCCGGGCCCATGTCGGCGTTGCACGCCAGGTCGGCGTCTGCCAGGCGAGAGCGTTGGCGCTGGCGGGCCGCCTCGACCCGGGAGCGGATGTCCATCGAGGGTTCTCCCAATCGGTCGTCGGATAGCTTTATGAAATCGACCCTTGGCACTTCAATGTGAATGTCGATGCGGTCGAGCAGCGGTCCCGAGATCCTCTTCTGGTATCTGGTGACAGAGGCCGGGGAGCAAGTGCATTCGCGCCCCTGGTCCCCAAAGAATCCGCACGGGCAAGGGTTCATGGCGCCCACCAGCATGAAATTGGCCGGGAAGGTGAGCGCGCCGCGGGCTCGGCTGATGGTCACGACCTTACCTTCCATCGGCTGCCGCAGCACCTCCAGTACCTGGCGGCCGAACTCGGGGAGTTCGTCCAGGAACAGGACCCCGTGGTGGGCCAGCGAGATCTCTCCCGGCCGGGGCCAATTGCCGCCTCCAACCAGGCCGGCGTGCGAGATCGTGTGATGGGGCGATCGAAAGGGCCGGCTCTGGATCAGTGGGATGTCTTCCGGCAGCTGATCGGCCACCGAGTAGATCTGGGTGACGTCGAGAGCCTCATCCACACTCATGGCGGGAAGGATCGACGGCAAAGCCCGCGCCAGCAGGGTCATTCCCGATCCGGGCGGCCCGGTCATCAGGACGTTGTGGCCGCCGGCGGCAGCCACTTCCAAGGCGCGCTTGACGTGGTCCTGTCCCTTGACTTCGTTAAAATCCGTCGCCAGGCTGGGTAGATCGAGTTCAAGGGACAGATTGGTGCGGGGCGGAATGGGTACCACGCCCGATAAATGGTTGACCAGGGCCGTCAACGAGGCCACCGGGATCACTTCCAGGTCGGGGATCAGGGCCGCCTCATGCGAGTCGGCTTGAGGACCAGGACGCGTTGCATCCCCTCTCGCGAGGCCAGGGCTGCCATGGGGAGCACGCCGCGTACGTGCCGGACGGAGCCGTCCAATGAGAGTTCGCCCACGATAAGGGTCTTGTCCAGCCCGTCGGGGGCGATCTGCTCCGAGGCGATCAGGACGCCGACGGCAATCGGAAGATCGTAGGCCGGACCCTCTTTGCGGAGGGCAGCCGGGGCCAGATTAACGGTGACCTTGTGGCGCGGGAAGTTCAAGCCGGCGTTCTTGACCGCAGCCTGAACGCGCTCCCGGCTTTCTTGGACGGCCGTGTCGGGGAGTCCGACGATGGTGAAAGAGGGCAGCCCGCGTGCTGTGTCCACTTCGATCTCGACGATCGCCCCCTCAAGGCCAATGACGGCACAAGAGTGGACCCTTGCGAGCACGGTCCCAGTCTAGACCGAAGCTGCCGCGAGGTCAAATGACGGTGCAAGCCTGTGCTTGAAGTCGGCCGGTCCTCAGGGGAGCGGGGGAAGATCGAGGGCAGGCAGGTCGTCTGAACCGATGCCGACGGCCTCGCAGGTGACCAGGGTACCGTCGGCAATCGCCAACGCCCATCGGGTGCCGGGGGGTATCTCGAACGCCGGCACGCGAATGGTCAGCATGTTGGAGTCAAGCCTGGCACGAAACTGAGTGGCCTTGCTCTCCTGCCAGCCGGCATCCGAAACCACCGCTCGGAATGTCGTGTCGGGCAGCCCTGGCTTGAATATGAAGCCGTACACCACGTTGCCGACGTTGTCGAAATACCAATTCTCGGCAGGCGGGTCCAGCAGCGGCGAAGAAGGCTCGTAGAGCAGGAGTGCGCCATAGAAGGAGGTTTGGACGCTGTCCACCCCCCCAAACTGAACCGTGAAAACGTAATCAATGGGCGGTTCGGGGAGGCTGGCGGAGGCCGACGTGACCGTCAGGCTGTTTCCCAGGTCAACACCGGTCGTCTCACCTGTGCCGCAGTCCACTCCGATCCCCGACGGGCCGGTGACGATCGGAGGGGTGGGCGTCGGCAGCGGGGTTGGCGTGCCGATGAAGGGCAGATGGATTTGGCCGCAGGCCGAAAGGGTCAGCATCGAAACGGACATCAAGGCAACCGCGAGGGGGTGGTGGGTCAGAGCTCGGGCCACAAGCCTTCTCTCCGATAATCAGGGGCAACTTTCAGCAGCCGACATTATAAAGGTGGCGTTCGGTATCGGACAACCCAAAGGACGCTGTTGATCACGTCTTGTCCGTGGAAGCCACCATAGGCCGAGCGGTGCTAAGATGAGCTCCGATATGAAAATCGTGCAAGGCACATCGTTCCCTCGCGTGGCGGCCAAGGTTCTGTGCCCGATGTTGGCGTCAGCCGGGCTGGCGCTGGCTGCGTGTCAGCCGGGTCCCGCCGCGGCGACATTTGGACCACCGCCGACCTCCGGTTTGCCTGCCACCAGACGCACGGCGGCGACGGCCACGGTCGCGGCAACGACCGCGCCGCCCCCAGTTGCGCCGACACAGACAGCGACTCTACCGGTGGTGACGCCTTGGGACCGCGCCACGCCGCCCGCCGCAGACCGGGGGGCGCAGCCATGGACGTCGCCGGGGGATGGGATGGTCCTCCACCCCGTCCCCGCCGGGCATTTTCTGATGGGGACTGAGAAGACCTTTGTGGGCAGCCAACCGGACGAAGTCCCACAGCACAAGCTGACAATCTCGGCTTTCTGGATCGATGAGACCGAGGTCACCCAGGGGATGTACCAAGGCTGCATCGAGGCGGAAGCCTGCACTCCGATCTCAGATGACTTAGCGGCGGCCGTCGGGAACGATCCTCGGCTTCCGATGACCGGTGTGACCTGGTTGCAGGCATCGGCGTACTGCTCCTGGGCGGGTCGCCGCCTGCCGACGGAGGCCGAATGGGAGAAGGCAGCCCGCGGGATCGACGGGCGCCTGTACCCGTGGGGATGGGTGGGCGTGCCCAAGACGGGGTCCTCGCTGCGGCTGAACTTCTGCGATGCCAGCTGCCCGTTTGCCTATCGGGATGCCACCATTGACGATGGGTTTGCCGAAGCCGCTCCGGTGGGATCATTCCCGGAAGGCACGAGCCCCTACGGAGCGCTGGACATGTCGGGCAATGTGTGGGAGTGGGTTGGCGACTGGTATCAGTCGGATGCTTACGCCGCCAGTGCGGCCGCCGACCCACAGGGACCCAAATCAGGTACTTGGAAGGTGATCAGGGGCGGGTCGTGGCTGGAGCCATCCTGGCAGGGTTCGGTGCTGCCCGACCGAGCCGCCAACCGGGGATCCTTGGCGCCGAATGCCTTCCGAGTTGATCTCGGCTTTCGCTGCGCCGCGCCCTAGTTCTCAGGTTGGTCGCCGGAAAGCTGCTTGTCCGGCCCACCGGTCCGGCTGTGTTTGAGACGCCGGTACAACACGTACGAGTAGGCTATGGGGATGATGGCGATTGAGAGACTGCCGATCAAAACGATGGCCAGACCCCACTCCGGTTTGAGCAGTCCGGCGGCTGCGATGGCGACACCGCCGATCACGAAAATCCTACCTCCCAGCCGATGCGTGTCTCGCCACACACTTTCGTCGGACAGAGTCCACGGGGTCCGTATGCCCACGAACCAGTTGGACCGCACACGCGGCAGATAGTTCCCCAAGGCAGCCAGCAGGAAGCCCACCCCACCGAACATCCAGGCACTGTTTAACTGGTAGCCGGGTTGGAAGACCGCCACCAGTGTCACGCCGTATACGAAGAGCATGAACAGGAGGATCAAGGTTCGAAAGAAGCGGTAGGTATCCGCGAAGCGCGCGTAGTTTTCCTGGCGCGGGTCGATGCGTGGCAGCACCAAAAACAGCAGGTAGAGGCCCAGCGACATGATGGGAACAAGCAAAACCCCGGTGAAGCGTGACCCGAAGCCATTTGGAAGGCCGGCGGCGTTCCAGTGGATAGGCATCGGATCAGGGACACGCGAGTATACGGCGGCCGCCAGAATCCATGTCGCTGCGATCGCTGCCAGAGGGAGCCATTCCTTGCGCCAATCAGTCTTCATCAGCTTGCGCCTTTCCGAACCATCCCATCAGTTCTGCCAAAGCCTCCTCGAGCACGGTGGCATTGAGTGAATAGATCAAACTCTGAGCCCGTCGCTGCACCAGCACCAGATCTGCATCCTTGAGCACGCCAAGATGATGGGAGATCGTGGGCCAGCTGGCGTCGAATTTGGAAGCGATCTCCCCCGCCGGTAGGTCGTCTGACCTTAGCAGGCGCAGGATGTCACGGCGTGTTGGGTCGGAGAGCGCCTTGAGGATGCCGTTGAAAGCCATTCTGTCCGCAGCCAATCATCCCCCGACAAGCGGCACGATCACATGGATCACTAGATCCGCCGAGAAATGGGACGCCATAGCTGACAACAAGCCGTAGCGCCAGTAGAACCAGCCAAAGACAATGCCGCCCAGCCCGTTAAGCACGACCGCCCGCAAGACAACCATGGCGGTCATGGTGAATGACTGGGAAGTGGCAGGGAGGTGCCCCAACCCGAAAGCGATGGCGCTAATCACAATGCCAAACCAATACAGGCCATCCGGAGGAGTCTGCTTTCTGATGAGCACGGCGCCGAGCCAGATGATGATCGTCATCACGCCCAGGCGCAGCAGCAGCTCTTCATTGATTCCACCGTAAAGGGAGGCGAGCAGACCCTGCCAGTAGGTGGGTGTACCGGCCGACCCAGCGCTTTGGGCCTGGAGTGTGCCGGGGAAGGCAAACACATCGAGCAGAACGATCACGACGGAAACCACAGCCCCGGCCACGGCGGCACGGACGGCGGCCGGTTTCAGCAGGGCCCATGCGCCATGTCGGTCCCCGGCCAGCCACTGCCGCAGACGCGGCGCTCCCAGATTGACCCGCCGGCCCAACCACAGCCCAAGGGCGGCGGTGATGGCCACAAGGATCATGGTTTGCAGAACGGAGATGCTCAGGGCCAGCGGGACAGGGATCGACACCCCTTCAAGCGCCTTGGGGTTGGAGGCCAGGGCATAGGGCAAGATGGCGATTGAGCCGATCAGGCCGGCAAGCATCAACGCCCCAAACACTTTCCAGGAAAGGCGTCTTTCGGCGGGAGGCATCCCTTCAACAACGGGATTTGCTTCAGTCAATTTTGCCCTTTCAACGTCACAAAAAGCCGTCGGAATGTATTTAGATTAGCATCGAATTATACGCGCATGCCTGCCAGATTTCAAGATTGGAAGTCAACATTCCGCTTGCGTAGGCGGGCCCGGTCTTAAGGGATATGGGAGTTGGTGTCAGGCGGATTTTGGGCGAGGGCGGCTCGTTGTTAGCGCGTCTCGAGCGCCGGGAAGGGTCAGGACCAGGAGCAAGGTCATCAGTACAGCTGAGGTCAAGCACCAGGCGCACACCGCTCCGATAATGAACGCCTCCAGGAAAGTCAGGTAGGCGGAGAAGGCCGTGCCACCCAGCGCGAGAGCCAAGAGCACCAGGGCGGCGCGGTTGGTCGCCTGGCCGTCGAGGTCTTTCCGGTAGGTATGTACCGCGAGGAGGAGGCCGAATCCGAGCACGCCCAGACCAGCGATGGGAAGCACGCCAAACAGGTGGGCGTACTGGCTTTGCTGCACGGCATTACAATCGCCGATCGGGCCGCAGACCGCCAATGTTCCAGAGGATTCGATATAGGTCAAGTAGATTGAGATACCCACCCCGGCGAAGGCGATCAGCGGAAACGCCCAGCGACTCCAGAAGGGGCGACTAACCCAGGATGGTGGAGCGGCCATCCGACCGCGGAGCCGGAATGCGGACCATGCCAGCGTCCCCAACGTCCCCAGTAGAACCAGCAGAGCCAGACCGTTCCCCACGAGGTCCTGGGTGAATCGCGTCCACAGACCGGTTGGCGGGCTGGCGACCGGTGCTGTGCTCTGCCCCGGATCTGCTGGCAAGGCCCCTTCCAGGCCAGGGATATCAGGCCATCCCACGCCGCCCTGAGCGAGACCCGCTTCTACCAGGCCCGGGAGCATGTCGGGGATTTCGACGGAGCCCACCATCACCGTCGAGCCGACGACCATGGTCGGGACGCCCCGACGATCCTCTGGAATGCCCAGTGTTTGAATGGCGGCCAGGTAGAGTTCATGCCCTGCTTGGGTAGTGGTGTCGATGGCCACAATCTGGAGCTGATCCTGGTAGTGCGCCATGATCGGTGGCAAGGACTCTGCCATGACGGCATGGCAATGGGGGCAGGTGGGACTGAAGAAGAGCAGTGCCCGGACCACGCCATCCGATCGCTGGAACGCCACGCTTAGGGTGGCCAAAGCCAAGGCTATACCAAACTTGATCCAGCGTGACATGAAGGGCCTCCGTCGGGCGCGTGAGCGTTGCATCGATTGTATGGCCTTAGCAGCGGGTTAGGTTCGGTGCGGGGGATGGTCGAGACCTTTGTCCGGCCATCTTGTGACAAATATCACAAACCGCGATACGGATTGCGCCCGGAGCGGGCGTCGGCGGCGTTCATTCAGCGGTGCAAGAGATGCGCGGGTTAGTTCAGCCGGCCGTAAGGCTTGAGGGTCCAGTCAAAGGGATGGGTTCGTTTGGCCCACAAGGCCACCAGATGGTTGAACGCTTCCGGTTGAAGGGCGCCTTCGCCGAGCAGTGGGAAGAGGACTTCTTTGACAGCGTGGTGAAAGCCGCTGTGGTCAAACTCGCCAGACTGGATTCGGGATTCAAACGAGGCCAACTTCTGGGCAACTTCAGTCGGATCAAAAGCGGCAGGTGTTTCGGATTCAGCACCGGCGTCGGAATTGGCGTCTTCGGGCATGTCGTTGACCTCTTGGTGTCGAGTGTAGATTTCTGACGGCGATCCCGCCGCCAACAGCGCTGATGTGCTCCAGGCCATCAGTTGTAGCGACGCTGAAGGGCCTGCAGCAGCTCGGGAACCCACCGACTAAGGGGCCGGAAAGTCACCTGGGCAGCCAACCCGGGCCGCAGGCCGATGGACAGCAAGCGGTCGGCGCTGAGGACAACGGCCAGGTATTGGCGTTTGGACCCCGAAACGTTGGCATAGCGCAGGATTCCGCCTTCAACTTCTTCCAGGACCCGATCGCCCATGCTCACCAAGGCGGCCGTCATGGCAGACACTCGGTCTTCTCCCACGTCCAGTTTCTCGGGAACACAGGCCATAACAAAGCCCTGGTCGTCCACCAGAGCGACCCAGTCCGGCTCTGGCAGTTCTTCGGCCAGCTGCTCCAGGATGCGAACCAATTCGGCTTGGCGTGTGGTCATGACTTCCCTTTCGGAAGACGCAGAAGCCGCGTCATAGTGCTAAGCGTAGCCCCTTCGGAAGGCTTTGACAAGGGGCACGGCGGTCACGCCGGCTGTCTGAACGCCCGGCATGGCATGCTTTCTGCAATTTCACCGCCGTAGCCCGGTTCCAAGGTTGAGGTGCCCATGCACGCCATGATAGAGGGGCGACATTCGATCCTGGTTGTCGATGATGATCCTGTGTTCTGCGACATCGTAAAAGAGCTGCTCATACGCTCGGGATTCCAGGTCCGTGTTGCTTACCACGTGGACGATGCTCTGGCGGAGGTTGCCCGCAAGCGGCCCGATCTGGTGTTAACAGACGTGATGATGCCCGACGTGGATGGCTTGAAATTCGTAAGATGGCTGCGAGCCGACCCGTTTTGGGCGAACATTCCGACGATTGTCGTAAGCGCCATGGTGATGAAAGCCGATCAGGATGCGGCGGCCGCCGCAGGGGCGGATGGGTTTTTGGGGAAGCCCTTTTCCTTCGATCGACTCCAGATGACCATCGAGTCGTTTCTTCCGGTGCCGGGTTAGAAACCAGTTTCAATCGCCGGTGATGGAATCTACATATCCAAGCGCGCCCTGACAGGCGGGGGTCAGATAGCTGGACACGGTCGGCCAATCGAGCCGGCCCTCCTGCCGCCAGGCCTGCTTGATTGCCTGGCTCAGACAACCGGGGCCGGCGTTGTAGTTCGTCAGCGCCATGCGCCACAAATCCTCGTAGCCGCTGACCTCTCCCGGTTTGACCTCAGCCGTGCTGCTGATCATCCAGCCTACCTGCTGGCAGTTGGCGAGCAGGGTGGCACCGAAGAGATTGACGCTGTTCTCAGCCTTCTTCAGATCGACTCCAGAGTCGCAGTTCTCACAGGTAGCGTTGGCCTGCTCGGTCAGCGCGCCTCTAAGCAGCGCTTGCTCGCCCGGGAGGAGTCTGGCGTACCCCTGGGCACAAGCCCCGCCGTCGAGCACGAGGGGGCAAAACTGGGAGAAGAAAGAGCTGTTCCACAGCAGGGTCGTATCGGCTCCGGATTCGGTCAACTGGCCCAGGCCGATTTCCTTGTCGTCGTGGTACGTGCCCGGCCAGAACTGGCTCTCGCGAGCGAAGAGCCGCTTCATAAGCTGTGCCGGGATGCCGGTCGAGATTGCCTGGTCGAAGATCAGCTGATCGAAACGGTTTTGCCAGGCGCTGACGGCCTCCTGGCCGGCGCTGACACCGCAAGCATTGGCCGCCCCATTGGGCAGCAGACCGGAGTCAGGACAGTCCCCGACGTCGAGAAGCCCCTGATGGATCAACGTCCCGGCCAGGTAGGCATACGGGAAGTCGGAACGCAGTCCAGCCGCCGTATCAGGGGTCGAGAGCCACGTCGGGGGCCCGCCGGCTGGCGGAAATGCGCCCCAGATCGTGGAACAAGCCGGAGGTGGAGCCCCCTCCCATTGACTGCTGAGAACGTCGACGTACCAGGTCTGGCCATTCGAGCCCAACGGTTGGAGGGTGGTGATCCGGATGGCAGCCTCGAAGTGGGCCGAAGAATCTCCAAAGCTCGAATCGGCCCAGAAGTACAGGTTGGATCCCTCCGGTCGGGTCGGCCCTACGTTGAGGACACAGCTGTCACTCTCGCAGCTGAAGGCGATTCCATCCAAGCTACCGCGTATGCGCAGGATGTGTTCATTGGGAAGAGGTTCGTAGGCCTTCAAGACCACACGCGGAATGGTGTCGCACTCATTGGCAGGGGGATGGGGGTCACACCCCTCCAGAGATAAGCTGACGTACGGGGTGGGCAGATCGACGCTCACCAACCTCTGAACCACGTCCCGCCCGGCATCGTGCAGGTAGAGTCCCTTGCAGTTGGTCGAGGCGCTCTGTGACTCCGACGAAATGCAGGAGGAAGTTTCCATCCATCGATCGTAGGTTTCCGAGCCGCAAGCTTGAAGGATCTCATCGCGCGTGGGGAGACCGTCGTGATCGACGTAGACGTCGCATACGACCTGGTTGTCCTTCCATTCGGTGACCCACCATACGTGGACGGCGGTGGCCACGGTGAGCACCTGGTGCCTGCCCGGATCGGATGGCGCCCCATTAGCCGGCGAGGTCCAGGCGAGGCACAAGACGGCCGATGCCAGGATCGCAAATATGAATCTGGCCAAGCCAGCTGTCCGTGGCGAGAGCGCAGCGGAGAGGGTCAAGGAATTCCTGTCTGGCCGGCTTAGCGCGACGGCGTTCGGCCGGGCGGCATCAAGTTGAATTTGAGGGACAGATTGTGAATATGCTCATGGGCAGGAGGAGAAAATCCGCCTCCCACTGGTTCACAAGAGTGTACTGCAGGCACGAGGCGATCACAAGTACAAGAATGAAGCTGGCAACAGCCCGCCCGGGTCAGCCGGCACCTGCCTGGGCGTGCCAGGCCTCCAAGAGCGCCAGCTCGCGTGCTGGGTTCAGCCCGGCGCTGTTGACAATTGAGGCGCCTCGCGAGCGGTCCCAAGCCAGCGTGTCGGCCGCCGTCTCGGCCAGCGGGCGGCACTTGAGACCCTGGTCCAGGGCGGCCTGGATCGAAACTTCCAGAATGGCATTGAGTGACTTGGGCAGCCAAAGCGGAATGCCCGTCCAGGGTTGTACTCCTGCTTCCAGCAGGAAGTCTTCCGGAATCCAGTTGAAATGTGCTTCCCTTTCGACTCCATCACTCACGGCCTGAAGCATGCCCGCCATGGTCAACCGTCGCTCCGGCCCTGCGGCGTTGAAGGTTCCGCCGATCCCGGCCTCGGATAAGTCTAAACACCAGGCGGCAAGGTCGCGGACATCGATGAGCTGCACCTGGCGGTCGGGGCTGCCGGGGGCCAGGACCTCGCCTCCTCGCGCGAGGCGCGATGGCCAATATGTGAATCGGTCGGTTGGATCGTACGGCCCCACGATCAGGCCCGGACGAATAATGAGGGAAGTCCCGTTGAACGTTTCCTGGAGAGCCGCTTCGGCCCCGGCCTTGAGGGGGCCATAGGTCTCTGGGCCGACCACGTCCGAGGCATCAAGCGGCGGAAGATGGAGCGGGACCGACTCGTCCGATCCGCTGACGAGGGGCTCGCGGTACGCGGAAATTGTAGAGATGAAGGTGTAGTGATTGGTGCGTCCGGAAAGCACCCTGGCCGAAGCGCTAACGGCGGAAGGCGTGTAACCGCTGGTGTCGATGACCGCATCCCAGCCAGCGGTCCCAAGGGCGGACAGATCGCCCTGCCGATCGCCTCGTAGCTGGTTCAGTTCGGGGAACAAATCCGGCTCAGATTGGCCCCGATTGAATAGCGTGACCTCGTGCCCGCGGGTCTGGGCCGCCTCCACCAGATGGCGGCCCAAGAAACGCGTGCCTCCCAAGATAAGGAGCCGCAAGGGCGAACCTCCCCATTTGGCATCACACAGGATGCCAGGCGGAATTTAAGCCGCAATGCTGGACGCGGCAACCAAGAGTGGGGCGCCGGCGCACCCATCCCTGACCCCTTGAGTATAGCGGGAGCCTTCTACGCGGGATGGACCTCGGCCTTCACGTTGAAGCCTCGGCGCTCGGCCTCGGCCACGAAGTCGCTGCCCGACAGTGCGCGTTCCACCGGCACTGCGCCGGCCGGGATCCGCCCCATGGCAATGGCCTCGGTCATGATAGCGGCATGCCATCCCGTGGCCTGCTCCATGGCCGTGAATCCCAAGCGGTCATCATAGGAATGCACCAGATCGACATGGGCCTCATGGGGCCGCCCGCCCTTGGTCCCTGTGGCCAAGATGCTGATCAAGATGAAATCGCGAGTGTCGGGAGTGGCCTTGATCTGGGGGTCCCACAAGGCGTGGAGCACGTGGCGCGGCACCACCGATTGGCCATCGACCATGATGGGCTCAAGCTCGAGCAGCCCCAGCCGCTCCATCGTCTTCAGATATTCGAAGTTGCCAGGGTAGCGCAGAGTCTTGTTCTGAAGCGTGCGCAATTGACCCTCAAAAGTCCTTGCCGCCGTGGTGAATCCCCCCGACGTTGTGAATCCCTCCAGCGTGCCGATGGGTTCCGGAAAGTCCAGCACCTCGCGCTCGGTCAGCGCCGGAACCCCGGTGAGTTTGCCGTCCCGAATGAACAAGCAGTCGCCGAAGTACTCGTTGGTCAGGCCCTCGATATTGAAGGTCAGGCGGTAGTTCCAGGGAGGCTCAGGATCCTGGGGCAGACCGCAATCCCACATGAAGATATCCTGTGCCTCGTCCAGCAGTTCCATGGCGTACAGCACCAAGGAGGTTCCCATACCGGGGACCTGGCCGCAGTCTGGGATGATAGCCACACCGGCTTGGGCAGCCAGGTCGGAAAGGTCTAACTGGCTGAGGACGATGTCGCTGTTGCCTCCCAGATCGGTCATGCCGGCGCCGGCTTCAATCGCCGCCCGGCTGAGGTCGAGGTTAAAGAAGTAGGGGACGGCGCTCAAGAAAGCGTCGATGTCTTCGTCCCGCAGGAAGTCGACCACGGCTCCGGCATCGGAGGCGTCCAGCGTGGCGGCACTGGCCAAGTTGCCGTCTGTCAGCTCGTTGATGCGAGCAGCGGAAGCGGCCGACAGATCGCTGTCCATATCGGCCATCCAGACGCGGTCCGCATCCCCAAAACGGGCCATGTCGAACCCTGCCGCTGTTCCCTGACGACCGGCTCCCAGTACGGCGTAGCGATGTCCCATGCTCTTAGCCTCCTCGATCCGACGGCTGTCACTTAGGGACCGGCGGAGCGCTTGTGTACGTCATGCGAAGCGTTGGATGACGAATCTCACCTGGTCCAGGTAGATGGCTCCAAACAGATTCAGATGGTTGAGCAGATGATACAGGTTGTAGAGAGTCAGCCGGTCGCGCCATCCGTTTGGCAAGGGGCGGGCGTCTTGATAGGCAGCGTAAAAGCCGGGGGGGAAGCCGCCGAAAAGAACGGTCATGCCTAACTCGGCCTCGGCCCAGCCGTAATGTGCGGCCGGATC
Source organism: uncultured Chloroflexia bacterium (assembly GCA_963807065.1). Classification (GTDB taxonomy): domain Bacteria; phylum Chloroflexota; class Anaerolineae; order Anaerolineales; family E44-bin32; genus CAWAND01. Next base: position 1,398,879 of record CAWDZQ010000003.1, on the reverse strand, counting down.
AATCAACGCCGGTTCCCCGCTGGACCCAGAGGTCACGTTCCCCGACCACAGATCGCCGTGCAGAAGCGATGCGGGCTGAGCCGGGACGAGCTCCGGCAGGCGGCGGATGATGCTATCCACCTGGGCCAGGTCGTGGTCATCCATCCAGCGTTTGTGCCGCGCCAGCCTGGCCTGGAAACGGAGCCGGTGCTCGCCGAAAAAGGTGTACCCATCGTCGGTCCAGGGGTTGGGTTGGGGGGTGCTCCCTAGATAGTTGTCGTGGGAGAAACCGAATCGGTCTGACGTCTGGCGGTGGATGGCGGCCAAGCCTCGGCCGAGGTCCTCCCAATAGGACTTCGATAGCCGACCCGGGTTGAGATCTTCAAGCAGGAGAAAATCTGGACCCGACAGATAGGCTGTGGGGACGCGGAAGGCGCCCTGCTCAGCCAGGGTCTTCAGGCCCTCCATCTCGCGTTCGAACATGTCGCTGGGGGCGGACGGGTTCTGTTTGAGGAAAAGGGATTGGCCTTTGGAGGTGGTCAGGCGGGCGCCGTTGTTGATGCAGCCTCCGCCGACCGCTCTCAGGGCGGTGATGTCGCCATAACCTGCCTGGCGGCACCAATCGGCGACGGCCTGGGGCGCCTTCACTCTGCCCGGTTCTCCAGGTCCTTCAGTAACTCCTCGACGGATCGGGCGACGATGGCGAAGGTGTTCTCAAAGCCGGCCTGGCCTCCGTAGTAGGGGTCCGGAACGTCCATGGATCCGCCGCTCTCGGGATCAAACTCCCGCATCCGCCGGATCTCCACATGGCAACCGCCTCGCTCCGCCAGCCCCCGCAAATCGTCGTAGTTCTCGTTGTCCATGGCAACAACCAGATCGAACGCCTCCAGATCATCCAGCGTGACCTGTCGGGCGCGCCCGGAGTAATCCAAACCGTGTGCAGCGGCAGTCTGCCGCATGCGGCTGTCCGGAGTCTGACCGATATGAAAGCTGGATGTGCCGGCGGAGTTGACCTGATAGCGGCCGCCCAGGCCAAGCTGGCTGGCGCGCTGGCGAAACAGGGCCTCCGCCAAGGGGCTGCGCACGATATTCCCCAGGCAAACAAATAGGATCTTGCGTTTTGCAGCCATATGCCGATTATAGCAAGACTGCCGCCCAGGAGCAGAGCCCTCACAGGCGCGGGATTCAGGCGGGGCCGGTCTCGAAAGGGAGGGGGACCAACCGGCCCGGCGCGTCGCTGCCGGCCACCTGAACCTTGCCGGCGTCGGTTTCCAGCGCAGCCGGCTTGACCAAGGCCAGACCAATCCAACCCAGATCGGGCGAGCGACCGACGCTCGTCAACCGGCCAACCCGGCGCCCGTTCTGGAGCAGGTCGAGAGGGGGGATGGATTCCGAGGCGAGCTGAATGCCGCTCAGCTGCTTCGCCAGGCGGCCGCGGCTTTCTAACCGGGCAATGATCTCTTGGCCGATATAGCAGCCCTTGGAGAAACTGACTGCGTCCCATAGATCAGCTTCGAGGGGGATGGTGTCGTCCAGGATCTCGCGCCCCACTGCCGGCACGCCGCGTTCGATCCTGAGAATGTCAAATGTGCGTTGACCGACCGATTCGGCCTGTTTCCCTGGCCACATCGCCTCCGCACGGGCCGATCCGCCAGGGTCGAGCAAAAGCTCCACCCCCGGCTGCAGGCGAGACTCGGCCGGGTACCCGAAGCCGCCCTCGAAGGACCTCAACTCGCCTTCTCTTAAAGGCTGGCCATCGCCCATCAAGCCTTTTGCCGCCGCGGCGGCATTTGGGCCGTACAGGCCCCAACGTGTCCACCCACCTTCGAACGGGCTCAGCCTGACGTCATCCTGGAAGAAAATGTAGCCGTTAAGCCAGCCAGTCACGGACTCGGCCTTGCCTGGGTTGGTGACCAGGATGAGCCGGTCTGCCGTTGCCAGCACCTGCAGCTTGTCAATCGTCTGGCCCACCGCATTGGTCAACACCGTGGCCCGCTGCCGGCCGCTGGCCAGTTCATTCAGTTGATTGGTGGACATGCGGTTAAGCAGGTCCAAACGGTCCCGGCCCTCCGCCCAGATGAGGCCGGGCGAAGGGTGCTGGACGACCAAGACTTGCGATTTGGCCAGCCGGTAAACTGTTTCGAATGTGCGACTTTCGGCCATAGATGGCTATCCCAATCGGCGTGGAGGTCTTCCGCCTGATTATACCGTCCTATCGTCCGGACCCAGAACCGGCGCGAGTATAATCAGCGCTCGATGGCATTGAACTTGCAGATTTCCGGCATGGGAGCCGGAGAGGGGTAGATGACGAGAGACCGACGGCGGGCCGATGACTTGAGCGTCGAGGAGCTGGAAGCGCTCCTGGCGCGTAAGCGCGTCGAAGCGCGCCGCGACCGGATCGACAAGTACCGCCGCACGGGTCGGGCGCTGTCCGTTTCCGGCGAGGCGGTGCCGGCGTTGGAAGCCGGAGCCGGTCTGGAACCAGATATCGAAACTGTGGAGGACGGCGCCACGCTCCTAAGGCGCCAAGGGCAGGGCGGCGGCGTTCTCAATCGCGGGTTGCTGCTGGTGGAGATCGGTGCAGTGGCCGGCCTGGTGTTTGTGCTGCTGAGCGGTTTTGGGGCGTTGCATGAGCTCAACCAGGAGGTGGCACACGCCCTGGGCAGGCCTACGGCCCAGGCCACGCCCCTGATCACGGCTGTGGTGCTGCCCTCGGGCCACACTCCGCCGTTTTCACCGGGCGGCGCCCAGCCCAACGAAGCCGAGATCCCAGCCAATTTGCGCCCGATGGTCCAATCCCTGGCGTCGATTCCGATACCGACGGTGGGGCCAGAGCAAGCGCGCAGCATGAATCTGCCAACCGTTTGGCAAGCCCCGGCTCCCGTTGTGCAGGGAGATGGTTGGGAACAACTCAAGCGCGGCGTGGGCCAACACGTAGGTTCCGCCAACCCCGGGCAGGCGGGAAACCTGGTGCTTTCGGCGCACAATGACATCTTTGGTGAGCTGTTTCGTGATCTGGATCGGCTCAAGCCGGGGGACGAGATCGTAATTTCCACGGCGACCAGGGATTACGTTTACCGGGTGACCGGCATGCGGATTGTCCAACCAACCGAGGTGGATGTCATGGCCGACACATCCCAGGCAACCATCACGTTGATATCCTGTTATCCTTATTTGGTGGACAATCAGCGGATCGTCGTATTCGGCGAATTGAGCGACGGATAGCCAGCTCCTCGAACCTTTCGGGGGATCTTTGAGCAAAAAAGGAGAATGACCTTGAGCAAGCGCAGCCGCAAGAAGGGCGGACGTCGTCCGAATATCCCTCAGGTGACATTGGAGCGCTTCGGCACGGAGCGCGAAACCACATCCGTGAGCGGATTGCGCCGGGGCGGTGAGTTTGCCCCAGACTACAGTCACGTGATCTCGGATCTCAAGCGGATCGGGTTTCTGGCTGCCTTCTTCATCGCCCTGCTAATCGCTCTCTCCTTCATCCTCGGCTGACCCACCAGGCCGGGATCGAACCGATCCGGCCCCCGATGACCCGCCCAACGCCTTGCCGGCCTGCGATGATATAATCCCACCCGAGCAACTCCCACGCCGGCTGTGGGAGCTTATTGTGTCTTAGGCCATGTTTGACAAACTTTCAGGTATCGAAGAACGATTTGTGGCTATCGATCAGGCGATAGTGGACGCTAGCGACGACTACCAACAGGTGGCCGAGCTGGCGCAAGAGCGCGCCGAGCTCGAGCCCATCGTCGGCGCCTATCGAGAGTACCGGAGCGTGTTGGAGCAGCTGGAAGAGACTGCCTCGCTGGCCCACTCGGAAGACTCAGACATGGCGGCGCTGGCCCAGGTCGAATTGGGCGACCTCGAAACCCAAAAGGATTCGTTGGAAGATCAACTCAAACGGCTCCTGATCCCACGTGATCCGCGGGACCACCGCAATGTGATCGTAGAAATCCGTGCCGGTACGGGGGGCGATGAGGCGACGCTGTTCGCCGGCGAGCTGTTCCGGATGTACGTTCGCTATGGAGAAGAGCGGGGCTGGAAGTCGGAAGTCCTTTCGGTCAACGAGACGGGTGTGGGCGGGCTGAAGGAAGCCATCCTCCTTATTAAAGGGAAGGGTGCCTATTCTCGCCTGAAGTATGAATTGGGTGTGCATCGTGTGCAGCGCGTCCCGGTCACCGAGTCTCAGGGGCGTATACACACATCCACTGCCACGGTGGCCGTGCTGGCCGAAGCCGAGGACGTGGAGATCGACATCCCGGAAAATGATATTCATATGGACGTGTACCGCTCCGCCGGCGCCGGCGGCCAGAACGTCCAGAAGAACGCTACCGCCGTGCGTTTGACCCATCTTCCGACGGGGATCGTGGTTCAGTGCCAGGACGAACGATCCCAGCTCCAGAACCGTCTTCGCGCCATGAGCATTCTCAAGGCGCGGCTGTACGAACGGGCGTTGGCAGAACAGCAGGCCAAAGAAGACGCTTCTCGCCGAGCGCAGGTTGGCAGCGGTGACCGATCCGAGAAGATCCGGACATACAATTTCCCTCAGTCCCGCGTGACCGACCATCGCATCGGGGTCTCGTCTCACAATCTACAGGGTGTGTTGGACGGCGATCTGGATGGATTCATCGACGAGCTGGCCACGCAGGAGGAGGCCGAGCGCCTGCAGATGGCGGGCGCGTGAAGGTGACCCCGCCACGCACCGTTGGAGATCTCCTGGCGGAAGCCAGGCTTGCACTCGATCCCCAGTCTGCTACCCCGAGCCTTGACTCTCAACTGCTGATGATGAAGACCTTGGGTGCCACTCGCGCCTGGGTGATCGCGCATCCCGAAGCGACCCTCACGCCCAGCCAGAGCGGGGACTTTGAGCGGGACGTGTCCCGGGTGGCCACCGGCACGGCGCTGCCTTACGTCGTCGGCTCCTGGGAATTCTTCGGCAGGCCATTCATCGTGACCCGCGATGTGCTCATTCCACGGCCGGAAACCGAAATTCTGGTCACGGCAGCGCTCCGATGGCTCGCCGGCCGCCCCCCGGGACAGCGAGTAATCGATGTGGGCTGTGGGTCTGGGTGCATCGCCATCAGTTTGGCCCTCGACATGCCCAATCACGTGGTCCATGCCGTCGATGTTTCCGCTGCCGCGCTTGATGTCGCCCGGCGCAATGTCGCCGCCTACCATCTCGAGGGCGAAGTCACCCTCGTGGAAGGGGATCTTCTGGCGCCTTTTGACGCCCCGTTCGACCTGGTGTGCGCCAATCTTCCCTACATTCCAACGGGACGCCTGTCGGACCTGGACGTCGCAGCCCGAGAGCCACTGCTTGCCCTTGATGGCGGCAAGGACGGTCTGGCCGGGGTCGAGCGCCTGGCCAAGCAGCTTGAGTCCCGGCTTGCGCCAGGAGGGCGCGTCCTGATCGAGCTCGATCCTGAGCAGATGGACCCTGCATCGGACATCCTTCGGGATGCCCTGCCCGCGGCGACAATTGGGATCCTGGCCGATCTTTCCGGCAGGGACCGCGTCCTGGTAGTGGATTGGTTAGGGGTGCCATGAGGACCGAACGTGTTTCGACCGCCGAGCCAGATGTGTTGGAGCGCGCCCTGGCCGTTCTGGAAGAGGGGGGTTTGGTGGTCCTGCCAACCGACACCGTTTATGGTGTGGGTTGCCTGGCCTTCAACTCTGAGGCGGTGGCCAGGTTGTACCAGGTCAAGGGGCGTCCTGAGGACAAGCCGATTCCCGTGCTGCTGGGGAACATCGCACAGCTCGATCAGGTGACGGAGAATCTGACCTCAGCCATGAGGCGTTTGGCTCAGGCCTATTGGCCGGGACCGCTGACGTTGGTTCTGCCTCGCCATCCTTCTTTGCCACAGGCAATAGGTCCTGGCACAAGCGTCGGGATCAGATTGCCGGCGCACGATCTGGCGCAGCGGCTGATGTCCGCCGCCGGCCCGATGGCGGTGACTTCCGCCAACCTCTCCGGCCAACCCCCGGCCAGATCAGCAGATGATGCCGAAGCGGCTTTGGCCGGGAGGGTGGAGCTGATCCTCGACGATGGACCATCGCCCGGCGGACAACCTTCCAGCGTGGTGGATGGGACCACGGATCCGCCGTCCATCCTCAGGCCCGGGCCAATCACGGAGGCCGATCTGACTGAGACCTGGGGCTAGATCGTCTTCACCAGGCTGCCCCGTACCAACGCAAATACGTCCCCACGTTCTTCGACCAATAGGCAGCATCGTGCCAGCCGCTGCCCAACACAAAGGTGTAGGGTTGGGCCATGGCGTCCAGAAGCCTTGTGAGATTCCGGGTGCTTGGCAGCAGTGTGTCCCTGTCGCCAATGTCGATCCAGACCTTCGGCACGTCCACATCTCCCTGCCGATCGACCCAGCGTGGCACCATGGCCAGATCGATCCCGAATGGCGCCGGGCTGTGCAGTCCGATGACCCCGAACTGGTCCAAATGACGCATGCCAATGTGCAGCGCCCAGCCTCCCCCGCGCGACAGCCCGCCTACGCCCCGTTTTCCGGGTTGGGGCAGGGTCCGGTAGTGTCCATCGACATAGGGAACCAGCACCTCGGTCAGGGCGACCTCCATGTCCATCCCTGTTCGCTCCCAGGGCATGACGATTAGGAAGGGCGGGATCACCCCGGCGTGGATCAATCGGTCGGCCGAACCGGTCAAGCCCAAGTCGATCCATTCGTGATCGTCTTCGGCCAGGCCGTGGAGCATGTACAGGACGGGGTAGCGCTGGGAGGGATTCTGATCGTAGCAAGGAGGCAGATAGACCATGAACGCCAGATTGCGCGAGAGGCCGTCATCGCTCAGCTCACCCAATTCCAGCCGCCCGCCATCGTCCAGGCAACCGGGGGTGGCTGATGGGGATGGCTGCGGCGTGGCCGGATTGCGGGTGAGGGGGAAGGTCGGTGGGGGCGAGCTGGTAGGCCCCGGCGTAGCCAGGGTGGTGCCCGGGGTCGAGCTCGCCGCCGGTGGTGGCGGCGGAGCGCTCCCCGCGCAGGCGGAAAGCCAGAGGGTGAGGCAAGCCAGAGGGAGAAGACTCTTCATGGTCAAATAGAAAACCCGCCAACCGGCGGATGGCCGCTGGTCGACGGGGGCGCCTGTTAAATGAAGTCTACGTGGATTGCCGCCGTGCGTCAAGGCGGGGCGGAGCCACCGACGGCGGCTGCACAGGCCGACGACTGGGCGCCGAGCATGGGCGAGAAGCGGGAAAGCCTTGCCTGTTTGTCCCCAACTTTCGCCAGCTTGCAAATCGGCACGCTCCGATCAGTCGGGCTTGGCGGCGACTGCTGGCCAGCGGGAACCGACGCGTTGGGGTACGTGTGATGTACAATTCGGGCCAAGCCGGGCGGGTTGCGTGCCTGTGGGGGCACGCAGGCACGGCGCCAGGGGCGGAGGAGGTGGCATGCCTGAGGGGCCAAGGAGCGCGTTCGATCGTGTGTTTGGAGAGGCGCAAGAGGACATCCTGCGGCTCGGCGATCTGGTCGACCTTGCGATCGCGAACGCCCTCAGCAGCCTGCAAGAGCGCGACCGGGTTCGGGCCGAGGAAGTCATCCACGACGACGAGGCCATCAACGCCCTGCGTTTCAAAATTGAAGAGGCCTGCCTGGTGTTGATTGCCACGCAGCAGCCGACGGCCAGCGATTTGCGGGCGGTGGTGGCGGCGATGAACATCGTGGTGGACATTGAGCGCATGGGGGACTACGCCACGGGTATCGCCAAGACCGTTCTGCGGATGGGTGATGAGCCGCTACTCAAACCTTTGATCGACATCCCGCGCATGGCCGAGCTGGCCCGCCAGATGCTCCGAGACGATCTGGACGCCTACATTCAGCGCGATGCCGGGAAGGCACGTTTGGTGGCCAAGCGCGACGAAGAGATGGACCACCTGTACAAGGCCATATTCGACGAGCTGGTGGCCATCATGGCCAAGGACCCCACCGCAGCCACACGCGCCACCTACCTGTTGTGGACGGCCCACAACCTGGAGCGCATGGGTGACCGGGTGACCAATATCTCCGAACGGATTGTCTTCATCACGACGGGGGACATGCAGGAGCTGAACGTTTGAAGAGCAGCACCTAGCCCCTAGCCCCGGGCCTGCTCCACTTCTTCGGATCAGACATGTGAAAGAAAGCACGGAGCGCTGAGCAAGAGTCTGACCCCGCTCTGAACCCGCCAAAAAAGCGAAACGAAGCATGTCACAGATTGACAAACCAAAAGCGGGCCGGGCGTGCCATATGGCACGCCCGGCCCCGCCATGCTGGGCGAAGGACTTCGTGTCAGGCGGGAGCTTCTCCCTCACCCATCGCCCTCCGATTACGGAGCCAGCGGCGGAGGATGACAAAGAGCGGAACGCCGATCACGATGGCGATGGGGAGCACGCAGATGACGCCCCAGATGGCCACGTCGGCCAACTGCTGCAGACCCTGGATGAGCGCCCGCACGGCCGCCTTGACCGTGGCCAGCGGCGACCAGGGGCCGACCTGAACCGGCTCGGCGGCGATATCCGGGATCAGGTCGAGGCTGATCTCCGACATCTTGGCCGAGCCTTCTAGATAGTTGATCCGGCCCTTGGTGACCTCGATCTGCTGTTGGACCTGCTTCAATTGCTCGAAGACCGCCAGCACGTCCTGGGTTTTCTGGGCATCCTGCATAATCTGGCGCAGCTGGGCCTCAGCCAATTCCAAGTTGCGGAGCTGAGATTGCAAGTCGGTGTACTCTTCGGTGACGTCTTGACCGGTGACCGTTTCACTGCGCACTTCCAGCGAGGCGACCTTGATCTGCGCCAGGGCGTCATTCAGCCGATCGCTGGGCACCCGCAGCGTGATGTTGGCCTGATTGATCATGCGTGAGCGGCCGGAGCTGTCGACGCCATAGGATGTTTGGTAGACGTTGGATGTCACGACGTAGCCGTTCATTCCCTCGGCCATGCGCGAGAACTTGTCGATGGCTTCGGCGGGGTCTTTGACCACCAGGGACAGGTTGGCATTTCGGATCACCAGGCGGTCAGCAGCGGCGGTGCTGGTGTCAGCACTGGAAAAGGCACCTTTGCCGCTGGCATCGGTCTGAGCCTGTGGGGCCTGTTGGGGTTGGGCGGCGCCCTCGCCGGCTAGGTTGCTTCCCGACACAGCCGGAGCCCGGCCAAGGGTCTCCAAGGCGGCCGGCGCAGAGGCACCGCAAGCGCTCAAAAACAGGGTTGTCAGGATCAGCAGGGCAGGAATGGCCGTTCTCTTCATGGCGTCTTCTCCTCGGATCAGCGGAGGGATGTCAATCTAAGAACGTCACCCGTTGGCAGAAAGTTCCCCTACCAGCCAGCCGCTAGACGCAAGGCCTGTCGTTCAGGCAGGCCAGCCGTGTGCATCCGCGACTGCACGTCTGAGATTGCGTAGGCGACGCGGCGTGGTGACCAGGTCAAGGCTTCGGTATCCAGCAAAGCATAGGCGGCCCGCGGATCGAGATCACGCGGCTGCCCAACCGAGCCCGGATTGAGGATCAGCCTGGGCGTCATGGTGAAGGTTTCCCCCCAGGGGACCGCCTGCGGCAGGGTGGGGGAGTCCTGGTCTGGCTTGTGGAAGATCAGGGGCAGGTGCGAATGTCCCACCAGGCAGAAGTCGGTGGCAAATGCATCAAAGTTGGCATCGGCAACTTGGGGGTCGAGGATGTACTCCCACACTGGCTGCCTTGGGCTACCGTGGGCCAAGGTGAACATCCCGGTGGTGACATGACTGGGGAGAGAAACAAGGTACTCCAGGCTTTTGTCCGTGAGCGCGGTACGGGTCCAATCTGCCGCCTGGCGGGCATCGATATTGAACCTGGCCAGGGGGATCTTGCCCAAGGCCGCCTGATCGTGGTTGCCGATCAGGCAGATGAGGTCGGGCAGGGTGCGCACCCGGGCGACGCATTCATTGGGGTCAGGCCCGTAGCCGACCAGGTCGCCCAGGCACCACACGGCGTCGTAGCCTTCGGCTGAAACGTCTTCCAGAACCGCATCGAGGGCCGTGAGATTGGCGTGGACATCCGAGATGACTAAGATCTTCATGACCTGCATGGTAGCACGGAGGGCCACGAAGTAAAAGAGCTTGGCGGCCCAAGACGCGTGGCGTATAATCCGGCGAAGTGCCCATCTTAGACGAACGCAACCTCGAATTTATCAGCCACAGCCCAGAACAAACGCAGCGGTTAGGCGTGAGGTTGGGGGAGCTGCTCGAGCCCGGGAGGCTGGTTTGCCTGGTGGGTGATCTGGGTGCCGGCAAGACGACGATTGCCCAAGGCGTCGCCCGCGGCTGGGGCGCTTTGGATCCCGTGACGAGCCCTACATTCGTTCTCATTAACCAATACCGGCGGGCGGATTCGGCGGTGCTTTACCATGTGGATGCCTTTCGCCTCGACCAGCCGCAGGAGGCCTTAGCACTCGGCCTGCTTGAGTTGATGGATGGGGACGGGCCGGTTCTTATCGAATGGGCCGACAAAGTCGCCGCCATCCTGCCGGCGGAAGCGCTGTGGGTCGACATGAGTTGGGAAGATGACTCGCGTCGTCGGCTGAGTTTCGATGCCCGCGGACCCGCTTACGAGTCCCTGTTGAAGCGCTTCCGCCAGGCAGCGTTCGGAGGCTGAGCATGCTGCTGGCGATTGATACTGCGACCCAAGCCACCGGAGTGTGTCTGGCCAACAGCGCCCAGGTGCTGGCGGAGCATATCTGGCACAGCGGACGGCATCATACGGTCGAGCTGGCACCAGAAGTGGCCGTCTTACTCCAGCGTAATCACGTCAACATGGCTGATTTGGAGGCGGTGGCGGTGGCCAGCGGGCCGGGATCCTACACCGGCTTGCGGATCGGGATGGCACTTGCCAAGGGCATCGCCCTGGCACAGCGCATCCCTCTGGTTGGGGTGCCGACTCTCGACATCCTGTCGGCCGCCCAGCCAGCAGCCGATTCAGACCTACTGGCCGTCATCGTCGCCGGCCGCGGGCGGTTCGCGGCGGTATGGTACAAATGGAGCGCTCACGGGTGGAAAGCGGCCTCCGATCCTGAGAATTGGGGTTGGGACGATTTGGTCTCTCGGCTCGACCGGCCCAGCGTCGTGTGCGGAGAATTGGACGCCTCCCAGCGGGCCAAGCTGGGCAAGATCAGCCAGGTTTCGCTGGCCTCGCCAGCGATGAGCGTGCGGCGTCCGGGTTTCTTGGCCGAGCTCGCCTTCAAACGGCTCAAGCTGGGCAAGGTGCCCGATGCGGCGAACCTGACGCCCACCTATCTCGGCGACGTGGTACCGGCGGCCTGATGGCGGCCGTGACCGACGTCGGGATACGCCCCATGACGATGGATGACCTGGAACTGGTCCTGGCAATCGACCGGCTATCATTTACCCAGCCCTGGCCCGAGAGCAGTTACCGTTTCGAGCTGACGGCCAACAACTCTTCGATCCTGTTGGTGGCTGAGTTGGACGGCGGATTGGTGGGCTACATCGGCTGCTGGCTGCTGGTGGATGAAGTGCATATCAGCACGCTGGCTGTTCATCCAGATTTTCGGAAACAGGGTATCGCCCGAAGGCTCCTGAAATCTGTGCTCCACGAAGGGGCCGCGCGGGGCGCCGAGTTGGCGACACTCGAAGTCCGCATCTCGAACTTTGCCGCCATCGATCTGTATGAGACCTTTGGTTTCGAGATTACCGGACGCAGGCCGCATTACTATCGGGACAACCGCGAAGATGCCCATATCATGTCCTTGTATGAGCTCCCCGGCAGCTTGAGGCGGATGGAGGTGCGCGATGGGGGCTGAAACCATCCTGGGTGAAATCGCCGAGCAAGTGCGAGCCTGCCAATTGTGCCGACTTTCACAATCGCGCACCATGGCCGTGCCCGGCGAGGGCCCGGACCAGGCGGAAATCATGTTCATCGGCGAAGGTCCCGGATTCCATGAAGATCACCAGGGGCGCCCGTTTGTTGGGGCGGCTGGGAAATTTCTGGAGGAGCTCCTGACCTCGATTGGCCTCGACCGAAGCCAGGTCTACATCACCAACCTCGTCAAATGCCGTCCGCCGGGGAACCGCGACCCGCGGGATGACGAACTCGAAGCCTGTACGTCAACCTATCTCGATCGTCAGATCGAAGCCATCAACCCCAAGGTGATCGTGACCTTGGGACGGTTTTCGATGGCACGTTATTTCCCCAATGCACGCATCAGCAGCGTTCATGGCCGCGCCCAGCCGGTTAACGGGCGCCTGGTGGTCCCGATGTACCATCCTGCGGCAGCCCTTCATCAACCTGCGCTGCGCTCGGCGATCGAGGCGGACTTCCAACGACTGCCCGATTGGATTCAGAAGTCCGCCGAAATGGCGCCGTCTGAGGAGCCTGCCGCCGACAACCCGCAACAGCTCAGCCTGTTCTGAACGGCTGGCGCGAACCTGGAGACAACCCAATCCGTGAGCGAAGACACCCAATCTTTTTCGCCTGCTGCGCAGGCACTCATCGAACGATTTCAAACCCGCCAAGCACGCGTCGGTGTGGTTGGCCTGGGCTATGTCGGTTTGCCCCTGGCCGTAGCTCTGGCTGAAGCCGGCCTGGAAGTGGTGGGAGTCGATCTCGATCCCGCCAAGGTCAAGACTCTCAACCAGGGCAAGAGTCATCTCGAAGACGTGGCCGAAGCCCGTCTGGCGCCTCTGGTCGCATCTGGCCGATTCACGGCCAGCGTCTCCTACGAAGCCCTGGAGGGCGTCGACGGAGTCAGCATCTCGGTTCCAACGCCCCTGCGGAAGACTGGTGACCCGGACATTTCCTACATCGTGGCCGCCACTCAGTCTCTCCGCCCGTATCTGCACCCCGGGATGGTTGTGATCCTAGAATCCACCACCTACCCTGGCACGACACGTGAGGTGGTCCTCCCGGAGCTGGAAGTCGCCGGCCTGGAGGTGGGGAAAGACCTGTTTCTGGCCTTCTCCCCGGAGAGGGTAGATCCGGGTCGGAAAGACTGGACCACCGAAACCACACCCAAGGTCATCGGCGGCATCACGCCCACCTGCACCAAGGTCGCGGCCGCGTTCTATGGCCTCGCCATCCAGCACTTGGTGCCGGTATCATCCACCGAGACGGCGGAGATGACCAAGCTGCTCGAGAACACCTTCCGGGCGGTGAATATCGGCATGGCCAACGAACTGGCTCTGATGTGTGAACGCCTGGGTCTGGACGTCTGGGAGGTGATCGAGGCCGCCGCCACCAAACCTTTTGGCTTCATGAAGTTCACCCCGGGTCCGGGATTGGGCGGCCACTGCATTCCGATCGATCCGCTGTACCTGTCGTGGAAGCTTAAGTCGGTCAAGTACACCGCCCGCTTCATCGAGCTGGCCAGCGAGATCAACACCAATATGCCGCGCTACGTGGTAGGGCGAATTCAAGACGCACTCAACGAGCGCGGTCAATCTCTGAAGGGCTCGAAGGTGCTCGTGCTCGGCGTGGCCTTTAAGCCGGATGTGGCCGACACGCGCAAATCGCCGGCCCTGGACGTAATCGGGATGCTGATGGACAAGGGGGCAGAAGTGAGTTTCCACGATCCCTATGTCGACTCGCTCAGCGAGGAAGACTGGACGCTCAACTCGGTTGAGGATCCGGTGGCGGCGGCCGGAGGGGTCGACCTGGTGGTCGTGGTGACGAACCACCACGCCCTGGACTACCAGGCTATCAAGGCCGCGGCGCCGCTGGTATTCGACTCGCGCAACGCCTATGACTTGGCTGGGCGAAGCGATCCCAAAGTGGTCAAACTCTGATGTCTCACTACCTGGTCACCGGCGCCGCCGGCTTCATCGGATCCAAGGTGGCTTCCCTGCTGCTGGATGATGGACACTCGGTGGTGGGCGTTGACAACATGAACGATGCCTATGACGTCCGGTTGAAGGAGTGGCGTCTTGCGAGGCTCAAGGCCCACCCCGGGTTTTCTTACAAGCCGGTCGATATCGCCGATCGGCAGGCACTTTTCGCAGCCCTTGAGGGTGACCAGGCCGATGGGGCCATCAATCTGGCCGCCCGCGCCGGCGTTCGCCCGAGCGTGAAGGACCCACGACCGTATGTTCAAACCAATGTCTTGGGCGGCCTAAATGTGCTCGAATGGTGCCGCGAGAAGGGTGTGCCCAAGTTGGTGCAGGCATCGACCTCGAGCCTGTATGGTCTGGGGAACCCGACCCCATTCCAGGAGACGGCCGACATCACCCGACCGCTTTCCCCGTATGCGGCCACCAAAGGGGCCGCTGAGTTGCTGTGCCACACCTATCACCACCTTCACGGTCTGGACGTGACAGTGGTGCGCTATTTCACGGTCTACGGTCCGGCCGGGCGACCCGACATGAGCATCTTTCGCTTCATCCAATGGATTGCCGAAGGCCGCAAACTGAGGCTCTACGGTGACGGGACGCAGAAGCGGGATTTCACCTTCGTCGATGATATCGCCCGCGGCACGGTCATGGCCCTGTCGCCCGCGGGGTATGAGATCATCAATCTGGGCGGCGACCGGCCGGCGTCAATGAACGACGTCATCGGGAAGATCGAAACTCTGTTGGGAAAGTCTGCCGATATCGAGCGGCTGCCGCCGGCCCCCGGCGATATGCCGGCCACGTGGGCCAATATCGATAAGGCCGGCCGGCTGTTGGGCTGGGAGCCCGGCACAGGATTGGATCAGGGCCTTGAAGCCTGCGTCGCCTGGTATCTTGAAGAGCGCAGTTGGGCGCGACAGGTCGAGACGGACGACTGAGACATCATGGTCGATCGGCTCCCTTCGCCTCTGAGGCAGGCCGCACAGCGTCTTGTCGCCAATCCCCTGCTCCAGCGAGTTGTGCGCAATACGGGCTACCTTTTCAGCGCCAAAACGGGCTCGGCGGCCCTAAGTTTCTTCCAGAGCATCCTGGCGGCGCGCCTGATCGGGGTCGTCCAGCTTGGTTTGCTGGGCGCCGTCACTCAGTTCGCCGGTCTGATTAATCGTTTGACCTCATTCCGCATGGGCGACCTGGTGATGAGCTATGTCGGCGAGTACGCTGCTCGCGACCAGGACGAACATGCAGCGGCGGTTTTTCGGACGGCGGGGTTGGCCGAAGTGGCCACGTCGTTCCTGGCTTACGGACTGATCTTGGCCTTGGCGCCATTGGCGGAGCGCATCCTCACCCCCGGGCAAGATTTGCACGGTTTGTTTGCCCTGTATGGCCTGACGGTGCTGGCCAATCTGATGGCGGAGAGTTCCAACGGGCTGCTTCAGATCTTCGATCGCTATCGCCTGATTGCCATCATCACCGTCTGCCAGAGTCTGGTCACCCTGATCATGATCGTGGCGGCGTTTGCCACACAAGCCGGGCTGCGCGCGGTGGTGCTGGCCTACCTGGCCGGAAAAGTAGTGTGGGCGGTAGCCATCTCGGCGGCAGCCCTTTGGGAGGCCCGGAAGCAATGGGGCGCGGGCTGGTGGCGGGCGCGCTACAGCTTGATTGCCCCCCGACGGCGGGAGATGGTGCGCTTCGCGCTGAGCACCAACATCACCGCCACACTGACCCTGGTCACCCGCGATTCGGAAATGCTGTGGCTCAACGCGCTGGCCAGCCCGCTCCAGGCGGGCTACTACAAGGTCGCCCAAGCTTTCATGAACATCCTCTTGATCCCGGTGGATCCGCTGATAAGCACGACCTACCGAGAAGTAGCGCGTGAGGTTGGCGGGCGGCGCTGGCAAAATGTGCGCTACCTGCTGCGCAGTGGAAGCCTGCTCTCGGCCCTATGGACCATCCCGGCCTCGCTTGGGTTGGTCGTCCTCGGTCCATGGATCATCGATCACACCTACGGCATCACCTTCGGACCGGCCTACGCCTCCCTGATGGTGCTGATTGTCGGCGTGGCCGTGGTCAATGTGTTCTATTGGAACCGCAATGTGCTTCTGCCGATGGGCATGCCTGAGTACCCGACCAAGGTCTACCTGGTGGGGGCGGTGGTTCGCATTGGCGGCATCTTGTGGTTGGTGCCGATCTACGGTGCCATCGGAATGGCTGCGCTGCTGAGCGCGTTCTTTGTGGGCACCGCCGCCACGCTGGTCACAAAGACCCTGCGCGAGATCCGGCGTGCCGAAGCCGAGCCGGCCCTGGCTCCGGGGGGCTAGGGCATGCGTATCGCTTGCATCGGGATGTCCATCGTGCCGTCTCGCACCGCCAATTCGATTCAGCTCATGCACGCCTGCCAGGCCCTGGCGGACCTGGGACATGAGGTCGCGGTTTGGATCCCGGGAGGCAACCCTCAAGCGTCGCCTGCCCACCTGGTGGCGCATTACGGCCTGCACCGAAGTCTGGACCTGCGCTGGGTGCGAGATTGGCCCGGCTTGCGGCGTTATGACTTTGCCTGGCGCGCCCTGCGTCAGGCGACGGGCTGGGGCGCCGACCTGTTTTACGTCTGGCCCCTTCAGGCAGCCGCCATGGCGTCTGGCCGAGGGCTTCCTACGCTGCTTGAGCTCCACGATCGCCCGCCGGGACGCGGCGGCCCAATATTGTTCCGCCGCTTCCTGGCCGGTCCAGGGGCGCGACGGCTGTTGGTAACGACGGAGGCGCTTCGGCGTCACTTGGAGCAGGTGTTCGATCACACCATGGACCCGCCCTTCACCGTCGTCGCTCCGAATGGCGTGGACCTGGCGCGCTACCAGGGCCTGCCCTCCCCGGCGGAATCCCGCCGGAAGGCCGGCTGGCCGGAAGCTTTTACCGTTGGCTACACCGGCCATCTGTACGCCGGCCGGGGCGCCAACCTGATGTTCGATTTGGCCCAACAGATGCCGGACATTCGCTTCGTGTGGGCCGGGGGCGAGGACGCTGCCGTCGAGGGCTGGCGTCGCCGCGCGGCCGAGAAAGGTGTCGCCAACCTGACGCTGACGGGCTTTGTCACCCAGCAATCCCTGCCCCCGATCCAGTCGGCTTGTGATCTGTTGCTGATGCCCTACCAGCGCCACATCTCCGTCAGCAGCGGAGGCGACTCGGCGCCCTTTGCTAATCCGATGAAAGCCTTCGAGTACCTGGCCTCCGGCCGCCCCATCCTGGCCAGCGATCTGCCCGTCATTCGTGAAATTCTTCACAAAGATTGGGCGGTGCTGTTGCCGCCGGAAGACGGCCAGGCGTGGCGGGAGGCTGTCCGGGGTCTGCAGGCAGACCCCGACCGCCGGGCCGCCCTGGGGGAGGCGGCCCGCAGACAGGCCGAGGGGCATTCGTGGCAGGCACGGGCGGAAAGGGCCCTGGGTGGGCTCGAGGTGCGCTCGTGACGGCGGACCGAGGGGGGAAGCGCGGCGCGGCTGCGCGTGCCGTCCGTTGGATCGGCTTGTTGGCGGCGGTCGGGATCGTCGAGCGCGGGATCCTGGTGCTGACCTACGGTCCGGTGACGTATGGGGATTCGCCGTCCTACATGCGCCTGGCAGATGTCCTGGCCCGTTCATGGCTCAAGGGCTATGACGGCACGCGCGTGCCCGGCTACCCCGCATTCCTCGCCATTTTGGGTCAAAAACCAAACGTCGTCTGGGGGACGCAGATGGCGATCGGTGTGGTCATCTCGTTGCTCCTGTTTTTCGTCACTCTGCGCGTGACCGGAAGTCCTTCATGGGCCTTTGCCGCCGGGGCGATGTACGATCTGATCGCCGCCCAGGTGCTGTTTGAAGCCAACCTGCTCTCGGAAACCCTGACCACGTTGTTCTTGGTGGGCTCCGTGGCGTTGGCCCTAAGCCTGGCTCCCGAACGGCGTTTGAGGGACTTGCTCTGGCTGGCCGCCGGGCTGGGGGTGACCGCCAGTCTGGCGGCTATGGTGCGCACGCTCTTTTACTTTCTGCCCGTCTTGCTCCTGCCTTTTGTCTGGTTGGCAGCCGGCGGTGATTGGCGCCGAAGGCTGGCAGCGCTGGCTGCCCTGAGCCTTCCGGCCGTCCTCGTGCTCGGGGGCTGGCTCGCCTGGATCGACGGCCACTACGGGATGCTCTCGCCGAGCACGATGAGCGGCTACAACCTGGTCCAGCACACCGGCTCGTATTTTGACGACCTGCCGGACAGCGAAGCGGTGATTCGCGACACGTACCTCAAGTACCGGGACCAGCGCCTGGCGGAACGCGGTGTCCAGACCAACGCCATCTGGGACGCCATCCCCGAGTTGACCGACAAAACCGGTTTGAGCTTCTTTGCGCTGTCGCAGAAGATGGAGTCGCTTTCTATCGAACTCATCCTGACCCATCCCTTGCGTTATGGGCGGGACGTCGTGACCGGATGGATCTCGTTCTGGAAGGCGCCAGTCTACTGGGACCCCGGCGCCGTCCATCCGGCTGGCGTCAGCCCCGCCTTCGCCGCCTGGGGGTGGCTGGGACGAGGCATCAGTCTTTTGGCCAACGCCGCATTTCTGGTGATCAGCGTCTTGGTGGTCGCCCGACCCCGCCTTCGACAGCGATGGTCGGTGGGGGGACCCCTGGTGTTGATGGCCGGGATGGTTTGGGTGAGCTCGATCGTACAGACTCTGGTGGATCACGGGGACAACCCGCGCTTTCTGGTACCCTTGCAGCTGGTGGTCGTCACCACCGTCCTGATCGTGATCCGGCGCGAGCTGGTCCTCAGGCGGATGGAGCCAAGAGGCTCATGAGCCGCATTGCAAACTTCTGGCCGTGGGCGGCGGGGGCTGTGGCCGTAACCGCCCTGCTGTCGGGGATGGACCCGGTCGGCCCGCCGTTCTCAGGCTGGGTCGGTTACGGGGTGATAACCGCCGTGTGCACCGGATTGGTGTACGGCGCCTGGCGATGGGTGGCCGGGGCGGATCGGCCGCATGCGTTGGGCTGGGCGTTGGGATTGGCCCTGGGTCTGCGCTTACTCGTGGGATGGGGGCTGGAAGTGGCGCTGCCGCTGTGGGGCTACGATGAGCCGATCCAGCGGGCGGGGTATGTCTTCTACGACGCCGCCAAGCGCGACGGTGATGCCTGGGCGCTGGCGGCATCCGACAAACCGCTCACGGCTTCCTTTGGCGGACGTTACGTCAGCGATCAATACGGCACGTACCTCTTTGCTTCAGCGGCTATCTACCGCGGCCTGGGAGGTCACGTCCACCGGCCGTTGATGATCGTCGTCTTGACGGCCACCTTCGGGGCCCTGGCGGTGCTCTTCACCTGGGCGTTCGCTGGGATGTTCTTCGGCGCCCGGGCGGGGAGTTTCGCTGCCTGGACCGTGGCTTTGTTCCCAGAAGCGGTCCTGCTCAGCGCGTCCCAGATGCGCGAGCCGTACATTATCACCGGCCTGGCGGCGGCCTTTTACGGCCTGGCCCGTGTCCGAATCGGCGACAACCGCGGCGCATGGGCGCCGCTGATTGGCGGCAGCCTGTTGTGCCTGGCAGTTTCGCCGCCCTTTGGGGCCATGTGTGTCCTGCTATTGGCCGGCGCCTGGCTGTGGCAGACAGAGGGCGTGGGTCGCCGCCCCTGGGTGATCGGCCTGGTCGTGGCGCTGGCAGTCGCCGCTATCGGGTTGACCTTTCGGGCGTGGTCCGCCATCGGAGGGCTGCCCGGGGAAGGCCTGTTCGATGTCTTGATCGGGTGGTTCACCGCTGGGAGCAGCTACGAACTCGATCAGCTGCAGCAGGTCTCGGGGATCGTGCAGTACCTGTTCAAACTGACCCCGAAGTGGATCCATCTTCCGCTGGCCACGGCCTATGGCCTGACGCAGCCCTTCCTCCCGGCGGCGTTGGCCGATCCGGCAGCCGTCGTCTGGCGGGTTATTGCCATCCTGCGGGGCATCGGTTGGTATGCCATGCTGCCGTTCCTCGGCTACGCTGGGCTGGCTGCCTTCGGCCAACGCCGTCGGCGTCATATGGCGCTGTACCTGGCTTTGGTCACCCTGATCGTGGTGTTGGTGGCGTCGTTCCGCGTCGCCGGGGACCAGTGGGACAACCCCCGCTACCGCACGGCATTCGTCGCCCTTCAAGCCGCACTGGCGGGCTGGGGATGGAACCACGCCCGCCAACGCGGCAGCCCGTGGCTCGCCCGATTGGCCGTCCTCCTGACCGGCTTTGTGGTCATCTTTCTCCCGTGGTATGCCGGGAAGTACTACGGGACACCCAGCCCCAGCCTGCTGGGGACTTTCGCCCTCGAGGTGGTGTTTGTGGGGGGGTATCTGGCCCTGGCGATGATCCGTGATCGCCTGAGAAGGTCGCCGTCCGGCAGGGCGAACGCGGGTTGACGGGGGCCTTTCGCGGGGTATAATTCAGCGATTGAATTTTGGAGCGTCTCGCGTCGCTCAAGGAGGGCGCCATGCCCAAGGCCTTGATCACCGGCATCACCGGCCAGGATGGATCCTATCTGGCCGAACTTCTGCTCACCAAAGGCTACGAGGTTCACGGTCTGATTCGGAAGGCGAGCACTTTCAACACCGACCGGATCGATCACATCTATAAGGACCCGCACGACCCGTCGGCCAAGCTCTTCCTGCACTACGGCGATCTGTCCAACGGGGAGCAGCTCACCAACCTGATCTACAATGCCCGGCCCGATGAAATCTACCATCTGGGCGCCCAGTCGCATGTGATGGTGAGCTTCGAGATGCCCGAGTACACGGGTATGGTGACCGGCCTGGGGACGACCCGGATCTTGGAAGCTGTGCGCCGAAGCGGACTCGAAGCCAAGGTGTACCAGGCCTCATCCAGCGAGCTGTACGGCGACGCCAAGCCGCCGCAGAGTGAAACGACGCCCTTCCGGCCGCGCAGCCCCTACGCCATCGCCAAGGCCTACGCCTTTTGGATAACCGTCAACTACCGCCAGGCGTACGGGATGCACGCCGTGAACGGGATTCTGTTCAACCACGAAAGCCCCAGGCGAGGCGAGACGTTTGTAACCCGCAAGATCACCCGAGCCGTGGCGCGCATTAAGGCCGGCTTGCAGGACAAGCTGTATCTTGGCAACCTCAACTCCCGCCGAGACTGGGGGTATGCGCCTGAGTACGTCGAGTTCATGTGGCGTATCGTTCAAGAGGATCAGCCGGAGGACTACGTCATCGGCACCGGTGAAACCCACCAGGTGCGAGAGTTCGTCGAGCAGGCCTTCGGCTACGCCGGGTTGGATTGGAACGACCATGTGGAGATCGACCCACGCTACTTCCGGCCGACCGAGGTCGACTTCCTGCAGGCGGATGCCAGCAAGGCGCGCCAGCGACTCGGATGGGAGCCGAAGGTCACTTTTGGAGACCTCGTGCGCATCATGGTCGACGCCGACCTGGAAGCCGCTGGGCAGGAGCCAGTGGGAGAAGGACTCAAAGTGCTGAAAGACAAGTTCGGCGATTGGCACAGCTGGGATACCGGAGTGACTGCGGTTCTGAGGAACGCCGGCAACGGGTTCGATTGATGGCCATGGGAGCCGACGATGGCGGAAACTCACCTGCAAACCCAATCTGAGCTGGCAGAGCCGCGCCTTCCGTCGTTCTCAGTGACGGTAGTGGTCCCGGTCTACAACGAAGTTGACAACCTGCCTCCCCTCCATCAGGCTCTGACGGATGCCCTGCGGGGGACGTCGTATGAGTTGATCTACGTCGACGACGGATCGAAAGACGGCTCCACGCAGGCGCTGGCGGAGCTGGCGGTGGACGACCCGGCTCACACGCGCGTGATCGAACTAAGGCGCAATTTCGGCCAGACGGCCGCCATCGCCGCCGGGCTGGATCACGCCACCGGTGAGGTGGTGGTTCTGATCGACGCTGACATGCAGAACGATCCGGCCGACATCCCGCTTCTGCTGGAAAAGGTAGATCAGGGTTTCGACGTCGTTTCCGGTTGGCGGATCAACCGCCAGGACACATTCATCACGCGCACGCTGCCCTCCCGGGTCGCCAATTGGCTCATATCCACTGTGACCGGCGTTCACCTGCATGACTATGGCTGTACGCTGAAGGCCTACCGCCGCGAAGTGCTGAAAGGCTTCCGGCTGTACGGTGAGATGCACCGCTTCATCCCTGCCTACGCCAACTCGGTCGGGGCCCGCATCGTGGAGGTCCCCGTCCGTCACCATCCCCGCCGACATGGCAAGACCAAGTACGGGCTCAACCGCATCGTTAAGGTGCTCCTGGACCTGTTCACGGTCAAGTTCCTGATAAGTTACGCGCTCAAGCCGATCTACTTGTTCGGCGGCGCCGGATTCCTGCTCATCGTGCCCAGCCTGGCCGTGCTCCTTTTTCTGGGCCTACGCCGCTTGATGCTGGGCGTCTCGGTGCTCGGTTCACCTCTGCTTCAAATGAGCACCATGTTCATCATCCTTGGCTTCCAATCAATCTTGATGGGGTTGATCGCCGAGCTGCTTGTGCGCACCTATCACGAGTCCCAGGCCAAGCCCACCTACAGCATTCGGCGTACCCTGAACGAGCCGCCATCCGAATGATCCCTGACTCGGATCGATCGGATGCCTGGCCAACCGCACTGCGGCTGGTAGGCACCCTGGTTGCCTTGGGTCTGCTGGTCTATCTCCTGGTCCAGTTAGGCTGGCGAGAATTCCTGGATGCGCTGGGCCAAATCCCCTGGACGGCATTTGCCCTGGCGTTGGGAATGGTGGCCGTTTCCCGGATCGCTGTGGTCAGCCGCTGGTACTACTTGCTGCGATCGGCAAGGGTACAAGTGCCCTGGCGCCGCGCCTTTATGCTCACCTTTGCCGGCCTGTTCGCCTCGAATTTCCTTCCGACCACGGTCGGTGGGGATGTGATCCGAATCGCCGGGGTGGCCCAGGTCGAATCCCGCCGGACGGCTTATGTTACGTCCGTCTTCGCTGACCGAATTGTGGGATTGTTAGGGATGGCCATGGCGCTGCCATTTGGCGCCGGGCACCTCATTGCCTACCTCCATGGAACGGCGGGCGCCGGACTGATTCCCCTGACCGGCGCTGTTCTGGACGGCTCATGGACCGCCCGGATCAGGGCGCGGATGCGCCGCATCACCCAAGCCGTGCTCGAGTCGTTGAGTCTATGGCGCCAGAACCCGATCAGCGTCCTGGGGGCCTTCGCCAGCACCGGGGTGATCATGTTGGGAAGGTTTGGGAGCATTTGGGTGCTGCTCCACGCGTTGGACCAATCCATCAGTTTGGGGACCATTGCTGGCCTGTGGAGCTTCACCTACTTCGTCACCTTGGTCCCGATTTCGATCAACGGTCTCGGGCTCCAAGAGGTCTCAATGACCTTCATCTTTGCCACACTGGGCGGGGTGTCGGCGGCGAGTATCCTGCCCACGGCGATCCTGGTCCGTGTGATGGACACGCTGGTCAGCGTGCCCGGGGCGCTGATGCTCCCGGAAAGCCTGACCTGGTCTCGCCGACGCCAGGCAGGCACGGAAGACAAGTTGTGAAGATTTTCACAAGCCACCTGCTGGCCGGCAGCCTTCGTCGGAACCAGGTCTTATGAACCGCGCCCCTGCCCGTCTGTGGATCGCCTTGGCCACGCTGGCCATGTTGGGGCTGGCCATCGCTCAGGTTTCACTTGATGCCCTGCGTGGAACCGGCGTCCTGAGACAACCGGCTTTTCTGGCCGGCCTGGCCGCGGTCGGAATGGTGGGCGTGCTGCCTTTCGTCTGGCTGCTCCGCCATCGCCAGCAGACCGAGTTGAGGCTTGAGGCCGCCGGGGCGTTCTTCTTCGGCTGGCTCCGCTGGCGCCCAAGTTTGGCCATGGCGGGTTGGATCGCGTGCCTGCTCGTTCTGCCGGCCTGGGTCGCATCCGGGCTGCTGGAACAGGCGCAGGGGCTGCTCCCTCGCCTGGCTGTCTTCTGGCTTCTGGCGCTGTTGGGGGCGGCGATCCTCCCGTATGGCCGGGAGCGAAGTTGGGCCGCTCGATGGGCCATCTCGGGCCTGGCCATCGGGACGGCGTTCGAGGTGAGCAGCCTGCTGCAGATCTCGAGTGATCCTTTCAGCCTGGGCTGGTCTGAAGCCAGTCGCTACTACTATGCTTCTCTGTTCTTCGCTTCCCGGCTGTATGGGGAGTGGTTGCCCCTCCCGATCTTGCATCCCACCCGGTATCTGCTGCAAGCTGCGCCCTTCATTTTTCCCGGGGCGCCGATCTGGGTCCATCGGTTGTGGCAGTCGATTCTGTGGTTGGGGCTGACCTACGCCGGCGCCTGGGCGCTCGCCCGTAGGCTTGCATGGCGGAACGCGCGCTGGAGGTTGTGGTTGGTCCTGTGGTTGGGGTTGTTCTTCTTGCAGGGAGCCGTCTATTACCATTTGATGGTCCCGGTTGTACTGGTGTTGTTGGTTCTTGACCCGAGCCGTCCGTGGCGGAGCCTGGCGATCGTACTGCTGGCCTCGATCTGGGCCGGGATCAGTCGTGTCAATTGGATCCCCGTCCCGGGCATGCTGGCCGCGGCTCTGTACGCCCTGGAGCGAGTCCAGCCAGCCGGCGAGGGCTTCGTCGCCTATTGGTCCCGGCCGGTGGCGTGGGCGGTGAGCGGAGCGGCGGCCGGCCTGGCCGCCCAGTCGGCTTACGTCGCATGGTCCGGCCATCCCGCTTCGGATTTTGGGACGGCGTTCTCGTCGTCCCTGCTCTGGTACCGCCTTGGTCCCAATCCTACATTTCCGTTGGGTGTTGTGCCTGCCATTGTCCTGGCCGTGTTCCCGCTTGCCCTGGTCGGGGCCGCGGCCCTGCGCCGGGGCGAGGCCCGGGTCCGGGGCTGGCGACTGGCTGCCCTGGGGGTCATCCTGGGGATGTTGTTGCTGGGCGGGTTGATCGTGAGCGTCAAGATCGGCGGGGGCGGCGACCTTCACAACTTCGATGCCTTCTTGGTCCTATTGGCGGTGTGTGGGACATATCTTGTGCTCGACGACCGGGTCCGCCCACAGGCTGCCGACCAGGGCGATGGTCTTCCCGTGGCCTGGTGGCAGATGGTCCTGCTGGTGGGCATGCCGATGGTCTTCCTGCTCAACGCCGGCGCGCCAATCCCCTCCCGTGATCCTGGCCATGAGGCCCAGGTAA
This sequence comes from uncultured Chloroflexia bacterium, assembly GCA_963807065.1. Taxonomy (GTDB): domain Bacteria; phylum Chloroflexota; class Anaerolineae; order Anaerolineales; family E44-bin32; genus CAWAND01. The sequence goes on along the minus strand of CAWDZQ010000003.1, from coordinate 1,373,950 downwards.
TCTCTGCCATTCAGACGGCCGCCGACCGAGCCCAATCGGAAGGCAAGCCGGTGCTGTTCCTGAGCGAGCGACAGCTGGTCACCTTTGGCATGGTCCACGCGGGGTCGCTTCAACCAGAGGACGAGAAAGTCACCCTGATGGAGATGGCCATGGCGCGAAACGAGCCCTATCTGAAGCGCTTCCATCAGGCGATTCGGGCGCAGCGCTATGGCCTGATCGTCAGCGAACCGCTGGTGGTTCAAACCCAGGGGAGCTCCCACGCCTTTGGCGAGGAAAACGACGCCTGGAGCGAAGAGGTGGCGGGGCCGGTCTTGTGCGCCTACCAGCCGGTGTTCACATCCAACGCTCCGGCGGTGCAGCTGTTGGTGCCGCGGGCCACAACCTCCGGCTGTCCGCCCTAGGCGGCTGGCGGCTGCCTTGACCCGAGCGCGTTAACGGGTAAAATTCAGTAACTGAATATTGAAGGAGTGCTTGTGAACGAGAGCACGGCTGGACAGCGTGAGCTGTCCCTGCTGGAGGAGATCGAACGTGACCCGGACACCACCCAGGCGACGATGGCGACGCGCCTCGGGGTGGCGGTGGGCACAGTGAATTGGCATCTCAAGCGGTTGATTTCCAAGGGCTATGTCAAGGTCAAGCGAGCGGAGCGCCGCAAACTGCGCTACATCATCACCCCCGAGGGATTGGCCCTTAGGGCACGGCTGACCGTCAACTACGTCGAGGCCTCGATGGAGCTGTATCGGCAGACCCGTCAGGAAGCCCAGGAGCTGCTCGCCCTCGCCAAACGCCAAGGTTTCACCACGGTCCGGATCGAAGGCGCCGGGGACATTGCCGACGTGTGCCGTCTCACGTGCCTCGAGCAGGGTCTCGAGCTGTCGGAAGATGGCGTGCATGACGGGGTGGCGGTTTTGAGAGTGGATGGCAGAGACCTGACGCTGCTGGGATCTGCCCCAAATCCGGCCAGATAGCCTCCGGCCGCGGGCAGGCGGCCGCGAGCGGGGCGATCGATCAAGGGAGCATTATCCATGGCTGATCAAATGGAGTCCATCGAGTTCTGGCAAGCCCGACGCGTGCTGGTCACCGGGGGTGGGGGTTTCCTGGGATCACACGTTGTGGATCGACTGCGGAATATCGGCGCCGGGGACGTATTCGTGCCTCGCCGGCGCGATTACGACCTGGTCAATCGGCAAGCGATCCTGCGGGTGCTCGAGGATAGCCGGCCCGATATCATCATCCACCTGGCAGCCAAGGCTGGAGGCATCGGCGCCAATATGGCGCGGCCGGCCGAGTTCTTCTACGACAACCTGATGATGGGCGTGCAGCTGATGCACGCCGCTTGGGAAGCCGGCATCGAGAAGTTCGTCGCCATCGGAACCGTTTGCTCCTACCCGAAATTCACACCGGTCCCCTTCAGCGAAGATGATCTCTGGGAGGGCTACCCGGAAGAGACCAACGCGCCCTACGGCCTGGCCAAGAAGATGCTGCTGGTTCAGTCGCAGGCTTACCGGGCGCAGTACGGTATGAACGTCGTCAACCTGATCCCAGTCAATTTGTTTGGGCCGGGCGACAACTTCGACCTTGAGACGTCCCACGTCATCCCGGCTCTGATACGCAAGTTCATGGAAGCCGACGAGGCCGGCGCCAAGGAGGTCAGTTTGTGGGGAGACGGAAGCCCGACGCGCGAGTTTCTGTTTGCCTCGGATGCGGCCGAAGGGATTTTGCTCGGTGCCGAGAGGTTGCAATCCAGCCAACCCGTCAATCTGGGCTCCGGCGAGGAAATCGCCATCAGAGATCTGGCCGACAAGATCCGTGCGTTTGTTGGCTACAGCGGTCGAATCGTCTGGGACACGTCCCGTCCCAATGGCCAGCCGCGCCGCGCCCTGGAGACATCTCGGGCAGAACAGCTGTTCGGGTTCAAGGCCAGGACCCATCTGGATGACGGACTCCGGCAGACGATTGACTGGTACCGGGCGCACCGACACGAGACCGAGTTGGCGGAGAAATCGGCATGACGACCGTTGATCGGCCCGTTCCGGTCACCGTGATACGCCCTTCGAAAGGGTGGGGCGGTCTGGATCTTGGAGAGCTGTGGCATTTTCGTGAGCTCCTATACTTCTTAACCTGGCGCGACATTAAGGTTCGCTACAAGCAAACCTTGCTCGGGGCAGCCTGGGCGATACTGAAACCCTTCTTCAGCATGGTCATCTTCACCATTATCTTCGGCCGCCTGGCGGGCATCCCCACCGACGGCGTCCCCCCAGCGGTCTTCTACTTCACGGGTTTGCTGCCTTGGGTTCTGTTTCAGGACGGGATCACCAAGGCCAGCGCCAGCCTGGTAACGGGACGCAGCCTGGTCACCAAGGTTTACTTTCCGCGTCTGGTGGTGCCGCTGTCTTCGATCCTGGCAGGGCTCGTGGATTTCTTCTTGGCCAGCCTCGTTTTGGTGGGGATGATGATCTTCTTTCGCGTGCCCCTATCCAGCAGCATCTGGACCCTGCCCCTGTTCCTGCTTCTGGTGCTTGTGACCGGCTTGGGCGTCGGCCTGTGGCTGTCGGCGTTGAACGTTGCCTATCGGGACATCGGCTACATCACACCTTTCATCGTTCAGGCCTGGATGTATGCTTCCCCCGTGGCCTACTCCGCCACCTTGATCCCGCAGGGCCTGGGTCAATTGGCCTACGGACTCAATCCTATGGCTGGCGCCATCCAGGGGTTCCGTTGGGCGGTGCTGGGGGTTGGGCAGCCCTCTGCCGGCTTGCTCGGCCTTTCCACCCTGGTGGCCTTTGTGGTTCTGATCAGCGGTGTGCTCTACTTCCGGCGCATGGAACGCACCTTCGCCGACATCGTATGAGCGACTACGCCATAAGCGTGCGTGACCTGGGAAAGCAGTACCGGATCGGCGGCAGGCCATCCGGCTATCGAACGCTGCGCGACGCGATTGCCGGCCGCATCGGCCGCCTCGGACGCCATGGTGGTGAGAGCGACCAGAACATGATATGGGCCCTACGCGACGTGTCTTTCGATGTGCAGCAGGGCGGCTTGCTGGGGATCATCGGCAAGAACGGCGCCGGAAAGAGCACCCTGCTCAAGATCCTGGCCCGCGTGACGGAGCCCAGTGCAGGCGAAGCGCGCATCGCCGGGAGGGTTGGTTCGCTGTTAGAGGTCGGCACCGGATTTCATCCTGAACTCACGGGTCGCGAGAATATCTACCTCAATGGCGCCATCCTCGGGATGAAGCGGGTCGAGATTGACGCCAAATTTGACGAGATCGTGGCTTTTGCCGAGGTCGACCGGTTCATCGACACACCTATCAAGCATTATTCGAGCGGGATGAACTTGCGGCTGGCCTTTTCGGTGGCGGCCCACCTTGAGCCGGAGATTCTGGTGGTGGACGAGGTGTTGGCCGTGGGGGACGCCGAGTTTCAGCGCAAGTGCCTGGGCAAGATGAACGACGTCGCCCGGGAAGGGCGGACGGTCCTGTTCGTCAGCCACGACATGTCCGCCATCCTGCGCCTGACCGAGGAGGCCATCGTGCTCCAGGATGGGCGCATTGCCCTGCGGGCGCCCTCCGAGGAAGCCGTCGACTTCTACATGACATCGGGCATGTCTGAGGTAGGCGAGCATCACTGGGACGGCGCCTCCTCGGCGGTGTCGAGCGCTGTGCCCTTCCGACCGTTGGCGTTGAGAGTGCTCAATCCCGCCGGCAAGCCGGCCGACCGGGTGATGGCCTCCGAGTTGTTCGCAGTGGAATTCGAATATGAACTTGACGAGCCGATCAAGGGGCTGCGGGTCGGGATCTACCTTTTCACCAGCCGGGGCGAGCCGGTGTTCACCTCCTTCGACACCGATGACCCCGATGCCTACGTTCAGTATGAGCTCCGCCCGGCGGGTCGCTACCGGAGCCGGTGCCTGATTCCGGGGCTGCTCCTGAACGAGGGTCGATTTGTGCTGGGAGTCAACGCCAGCGCCTTCAAGATCAGGTCTTACTTCACGGACGAGCATGCTCTGAGCTTCTCGGTGGACGGGACCGGTGCCCCCGGCAGCCAGTGGGCGGAGAGACGCCACGGTCCGCTGCGACCGCAGTTGGCCTGGACCATCACGGAAGCGGTGTCATGAGTTCGGCCTCGATGTTAAAGGGATTCTTGGGGCGGCTGCCATGGACGGCCGAAGCCTATCAACATTGGATGGTCGATGGGAATCCCCCCGCCGGTGGTTACGACCTCGGGCGCGTGGCGGGGCGCCTGCCGGGCTGGATCAAGGCCGTCCAATCGCTGCCGGAGGGAAGCGAGGAACCGCGACCCGCCCGGCGCATTCTGCTCGTCGGCAGTCTCCAATGGTGGGTTGAGCATTTGATCGCTATGGCCCTCCTGCTGACCGCCGATGGCCATCGTGTGGATTTGGCGTACGTGCCCTACCGTCGCTGGATCGACCCCGTGGATCGGTTTGACCTTCGCCGTCAGCAGGCCTACCTGCGGCGCATGCTGCACCCCCTGGCGGAGACGATCGGACTGACTGATCTCACCGCCATCCCGGGGGCGGCGCTCGATCCCAACCTGGAAGAATCCATCCGCCGCCAGGCCGAACTGGACACCCAGTACACTCTGCAGCGCGAGGACATGGATCTCGACCATGATCCGGAAGCGGCTCGCCTTTTTCGACTTCGTCTGGACCGGAATCAGACCGCTGCACGCGCCCTGAAACACCACCTTCGCCGGCCGTCCTACAACTCGGTCGTGATCCCCAATGGAAGCATCCTGGAATTCGGCGCCGCCTATCGGACGACGCGGGCGGCCGGCCAAACGGCCGTGACCTATGAATTCGGCGAGCAGAGGCGGCGGATGTGGCTGGCGCAAAATGACGAGGTCATGCGTTTGCGCTCCGAGGCGCTCTGGGCGGCGCGGGGCCAGGCAGCCCTGGACGCGGGTGAGCTGAGCGCCCTGGAAGCTCTGTACCAAGCCCGGCGGGGCGGCCAGCCCTGGGCGCAGTTTGCCCGGCAGTGGCAGGCCGGAGAATCACAGGGGGCGCGTGCCGCCCGTCAGAAGCTGGGCCTGCCGGAAGACAAGAAGTTGGTGCTGCTTTGCACGAACGTGGTGGGGGACAGCCTGGCGCTCGATCGGCAGGTCTTCACCGACGGCATGGCCGACTGGCTGGTGAAAACGGCCGCCCATCTGGCCAACCGGGAGGACTGCCTGCTTGTCGTGCGCGTCCATCCCGGCGAATTGCTCGGCGCCGGGCACCCATCTCGTGAAATCCTTCACAATTCGCTCCCGGATCTGGCCGACAAGGTCGTTCTGGTACCGCCCGAGTCCGATGTCAACACCTACGATCTCATCGACCTGGCTCACCTGGGTTTGGTCTACACCACCACGGTCGGCATGGAAATGGCTATGGCGGGGGTTCCGGTGATCGTTGCCGGCGACACGCATTACCGCGGCAAGGGGTTCACATCCGACCCCGACAGCCTGCCGGGCTTCTTCGAGGTGCTTGATCGATTGGTGGCCGAACCTCTCAGCCGGCGCTTGGCGCAAGATCAGGTCGAAGCCGCCATCCGCTATGCCTACCTATTCTTCTTTGAGTTTCCGTTTGCCTACCCGTGGCACATCGTGTCTTTCTGGGATGACATGTCCGACCTTCCACTGGAAGAAGTCATCCAACCCGAGAACCGCCAGGCATATCGTGAAACGTTGGCGGCGCTCAGCGGAGTGCCGATCGATTGGCACGCCCGGCAGCCAGCACCGGTCCCGGAGGCGGCATGAGCCAGCCGGAAGACATCAAGCAGGAGGTACGCGCGTTCTATGATTCCGTCGGCTGGCAGCCGATCGGGGAGGGGTTGTACCAGAACGCGCGCTACGAGGATTTGCGGCCCGTGTCCCAGGAGTACCTCCACCGATGCCATCTGCGAGTGGCCGGCCATCTTGCCCCTTCCGGCAGGTTCCTGTTGGATGCCGGCTCGGGGCCCATCCAATACCCGGAGTACCGGGTGTACTCTCGTGGCTACCAGCGCCGGGTGTGCGTCGACATTTCTCACACAGCCCTCGTGGCGGCCCGGGAGCGAATCGGCGACCATGGCCTGTACGTCGTGGCCGACGTGGCGCACCTCCCACTTGCGCCGCGTTCCATGGACGGTTTGGTCTCCCTGCATACCGTGCATCATCTTCCAGCCTCTGAACATCTGGGCGCATTTGAGGGTTTTCTGCGCTGCCTTAAGCCAGGGGCGCGAGCCGTCATCGTCTACAGCTGGGGAACGCAGAGTCCGCTGATGAAAGCAGCCCAGCCGTTCATCCGCGCCATGAACGCACTGGCTCGTCTCTATCGCCGCATCACCCACCGCAGATCCTCCCCGACGGGGGCCATCGACCAGCCGACGGAAGAAGCTGAACGGCTCATCCGTACCGCCGGCACGTTCACCTTCAAGCACAACTACCGCTGGGTGCGAGATAATTTGGGGCGGTTCCCGGGATTTGACATTCGTGTGTGGCGAAGTGTCAGCACATCGTTCTTGCGTGCCTTCATCTTCCGGCCGCTGTTGGGAAGGCAGTGGCTCCGCGTGCTCTTTGCCCTGGAGAATCTTGCGCCGCACATGTTCGGCCGGCTGGGTCAGTACCCGATGATCTTGTTCTACGCCGATCCGGAAGCGCCAGCCACTCAAGAGAGGTCAGCCTAAATGGACTGGAAAGACAAGACCGTTCTGATCACCGGCGGCACCGGATCATTCGGCCGCAAATTCGTCGGTGCCATGCTCACCGACTATCATCCGGAAAAGATCATCGTCTTCAGCCGGGACGAACTCAAGCAGCATGAGATGCGCACCTCCGGATTCGACGATCCGAGCCTGCGCTATTTCATTGGGGATGTGAGAGATCGACTGCGACTGCGCCGGGCGATGCATGATGTGGACATCGTGGTCCACGCCGCCGCGCTGAAGCAGGTGCCCGCCTGTGAGTACAACCCCATCGAAGCCATCATGACCAACATCATGGGGGCGCGCAATGTGGTCGAGGCCGCCTTGGATACCGGCGTCGAGCGGGTGATGGCGCTGAGTACGGACAAGGCAGTCAACCCGATTAACCTCTACGGGGCCACCAAGCTGGCTGCCGAGAAGTTGTTTGTGCAGTCGAACGCGTATGCCGGCGGCACCGGGACCCGGTTTGCCTGTGTCCGCTACGGCAACGTACTTGGAAGCCGGGGCAGCGTGGTTCCCGTCTTCCGGCAGCAGCGGGAAGGCGGCCGCATCACCATCACCGACGAGCGCATGACCCGCTTTTGGCTGGCGATCGAGCAAGGCGTGCGTTTCACCATCCACGCCATCGAACACATGCAGGGCGGAGAGGTCTTTGTGCCCAAGATTCCCAGCATGCGTGTGGTCGACCTGGCCAGGGCCATAGCCCCGCAGGCCGAGCTCGAGTTCATCGGCATCCGGCCGGGTGAGAAGCTGCATGAGGTGCTGATTTCGGAAGACGAGTCGCGGCACACGCTCGAGCTGGACGACATGTTCGTCGTCGAGCCGCCGGGAGCCCTTTGGTTCGGCCACGGTTGGGAGGAGGCCGGCCGGCGTCCTGCCGAGGGCTTCCGCTATGCCAGCGACACCAATCAGGCCTGGCTCACGGTCGATGAGCTCACCGCCCTCATTGGACTCGATGCCGGGGGCACGCAGGGGGCGGAGGCCTAAACATGGCCCGCGTCTTGATCACCGGGGCCAGCGGCTTGCTGGGTGCCAACTTGGTGTTTTCGGCCAGGCCGGAGGACGAAGTCACTGCCGTCTTTCACCAACATCCGATCGACCGATTGGGCGTCCGCTGCTTGAGCGCCGACCTTTCCCAGCCCGGCGCCGCCGAAGACCTCTTCTCGGACCTGGCGCCGCAGTGGGTGGTCCACTGCGCAGCCGCCACCGACGTGGATCGCTGCGAGCGGGAGCCGGATTGGGCGACCCGGCTCAACCGAGATATGGCCGGCGCCGTGGCCCGGGCGGCCTATGATGTCGGGGCCCGCCTGGCACACATTTCCACCGACGCCGTCTTCGACGGCAGCCGGTCCCCGAATGTTGAGACCGAGGCGACTTCGCCGATCAATGTCTACGGCCGGACCAAACTCGAGGGGGAGTGGGCGGTGATGAAGGCTTATCCGGGGGCGGCCGTGGTGCGCACCAATCTATACGCTTGGGGCGCCTATCCCCACCGCGGCTTGGCGGCCTGGTTTCTCGAACAGCTCGAGAACGACCGAAGCTGCCGGGGATTCACCGACGTGGTCTTCAGCCCAATTCTTGCCAACCACCTGGCGACCTGGCTGTGGGATCTCCTGGACGCCGGTATGGGTGGAATCTGCCACATTGGCGGAGGCAGCTGCCTGAGCAAATATGAGTTCGGCGTCAAGCTGGCCGAGGCCTTTGGCCACGACGCCGGTCTTATTCAGGCTTCTTCCCTGCCGGATGCCGGCTTGACGGCACCCCGGCCGAAGCGGCTCTGCCTAGATTCGAGCCGTATCGAGCACGAACTGGAGCAAGCCCTACCATCCATCGAGGCGGGGATCGCCGAACTGCGGGCCATGGCGCTCGACGGCCGCCGGGAACAGCTGAACGCCATGGTCCCGGTTTAAGCGGGCGGGGGCTAACATCGAAGCTGCGCAGGGAGTGTTTGCCTTCCGTTCGAAGCGCGAGGAGCCATGACATGCAGGACATCCAGATCGCCGAACGCAAGATCGGCCGGAGCTATCCGACCTACTTCATCGCCGACATTGGCGCCAACCACGACGGCGACCTCGAGCGGGCCAAGGACCTGATCCACATGGTCGCCGAAGCCGGGGCGGACGCGGCCAAGTTCCAGAATTTCCGGGCCCCTGAGATTGTCAGCGACTACGGCTTCACCCACATGAACTCGCAGGTGTCCCACCAGGCGGCCTGGAAGTCATCGGTCTTTGAGGTGTATCAGGGGGCGTCGATCCCCTTCGAGTGGACGCCGGAGTTGGCCGAGACCTGCGATGACGCCGGCATTCACTACTTCTCATCGCCCTACGATTTCGCCGCCGTGGACGAGCTCGAAAAGTACTTCCCCGCCATCAAGATCGGATCGGGGGACATCACTTGGGTCGAGATCATCCAGCGGATCGCCTCCAAGAGCAAGCCGGTCCTGCTGGCGACAGGGGCTTCCTCCATAGGCGATGTGCAGCGGGCAGTGGACGCCGTGCTCGCGGTCAACAAGGCCCTGGTCCTGCTGCAATGCAATACCAACTACACCGGGAGCCCCGACAATTTCGATCATATCCATCTCAACGTGCTCAAGACGTACGCTGCCATGTATCCAGATATCGTCTTAGGGCTCTCCGACCACACGCCGGGTCACGCCACCGTGCTGGGGGCTGTGGCGTTGGGCGCCCGCGTGGTCGAAAAGCACTTCACCGACGACAACAAGCGGGAAGGGCCCGATCATCCCTTCGCCATGAATCCGACCACCTGGAAGGACATGGTGGATCGCACGCGAGAGCTCGAGCGGGCGCTCGGATCGACACAGAAATTCGTGGCCGGCAACGAAACCGAAACGGTCGTGATTCAGCGCCGGTGCCTGCGCGCGGCGAGGGCTATTTCGGCAGGTGAGCGCTTGACCCGGGAGATGATCAAGGTGCTTCGGCCGGCCGCTCCAGGCGCCGTGATGCCTTACGAACTGCCGGAGGTCCTGGGCACGGTAGCCCAGGTCGACATCCCCGCCGGGGATGCCCTACGCTGGACGAACCTGGGAGCCTGAGTGCGTATTCTCTATTTCTCGCGGGACTACACGCCCCACGACCATCGCTTCCTGACCGCCCTGGCTGAGACGAGCCATGACGTCTACTTTCTCAGACTGGAGGATAGAGGTCTTGGGTTGGAGAAGAGGCCGCTGCCGGACCGCATCAAGCCCATCGATGGGTGGGCTATCGGCCGGCCCTTTTTGGCGCGGGACATCCCGCGGTCGCTGCTCTTCCTGCGCAAACTCCTGGATCGCTTGCAGCCCGACCTGGTGCACGCCGGACCGGTGCAGAAACCGGCCGGGCTGATCGCCGCCGCCGGGTTTCACCCCCTGGTGTCGATGTCCTGGGGGTCGGATCTGCTGCTTGAGGCCCGGCAGGGGCTCGGCCGGGCTGCCGCCAAGTACACCCTGAAACGCAGCGATGTCCTGGTCTGCGATTGTCAGGCCGTGCGCACGGCTGCCGAGGGCCTTGGCATGCCCGCTGATCGGATTGTGGTCTTCCCTTGGGGCGTTGACTTGGCCAGGTTCTCGCCGGGTGAAGCGAACAGCCTGCGAAAAACCCTGGGGTGGGAATCCAACCTGGTGGTGCTTTCCAATCGCGCGTGGGAACCGCTGTACGGCGTGGATGATGTCGTGGAGGCCTTCATTCGGGCGTCGGACTCCGCGCCGAAGCTGCGCTTGATCTTGCTGGGCGATGGGTCCCAAGCGGAACGGCTTCGTTCGCGGATAGAAGAGGCGGGGCTGTGCGGCAAGGTCCATTTCGGGGGTCAGGTGCAAAACGATGCCCTGCCTGAGTATTACCGGGCCGCGGACCTGTACGTGACGGCCTCCCACAGCGATGGCAGTTCGGTGTCCTTGATGGAGGCGATGGCTTCGGGTCTGCCGGCGTTGGTCTCCGATATCCCCGGAAACCGGGAATGGGTAACTCCCGGTGAGCAAGGCTGGCAGTTCGAAGATGGAAAACCCGACGCCCTGGCGGTTGGCCTGCGGCGGGCGGTTGACCATAAGGCCGAGTTGGCCGCGCTGGGTCAGCGAGCTCGCCGACGTGCTGAGGAGAAGGCCGACTGGTCGGTGAACTTTGGTATTTTGTTGGAGGCCTACGACCTGGCCCGTGCGGGGAAGGGCTAGCCGTCATGCCGGGATCGCCACCCCGCATCGTGGCCATGGTCCAAGCGCGCATGGAGTCGTCGCGCCTGCCGGGGAAAGTGCTGGAGGACATCCAGGGGCAGCCGATGCTGCTGCGGGTCGTGCGGCGAGTCCAGCGGGCGAAGTCGGTGGACCAGGTGGTTGTGGCCACGTCGACCGCCGGTTCGGACGATCCCCTGGAAACCGTCTGCCGGGATGAGGGATTGACGGTCTACCGTGGCGATGCGGCCGACGTACTCGACCGGGTCCACGCCGCGGCCGCCGCATTCCACGCCGACGTGGTGGTGCGGATTACCGGCGATTGCCCGGTGATCGACCCCGAGGTGATCGACCAGACGGTGCAGGCGTTCTTGGAGAGCGACCCGCCGGTCGACCTCGCCCTGAATCGATTTGTGGATGATCGCACCTTTCCCATCGGATTGGACACCGAAGTCTGCAGTTTCGAGGCGCTCGAGGTCGCGTGGAGGGAAGCCGATCAGGCATACCAGAGGGAGCACGTGATGCCCTATCTCTATGACCCACCGGGCAGGTTTCGCGTGCTGCATGTCCGTAACGATGAGGACCTGGGTGATTATCGCTGGACCGTCGATACGCTCGAAGACTTGAATTTCATCCGCGCCGTGTTCGCGCACTTCGCTCCCGATGATGATTTCGGCTGGCGGGAGATTCTTGAGCTCGTGCGGGGCCGGCCCGACCTGGCTGCCCTGAACGCCGGCGTCCAACACAAACCGTTGAGGAGCGTTGATGATCGCCGGCCATAACCGACCTCTGATTGGGTTCATCATGCCGCCGCGGCAACCGGCCAGAGAAGGGGAGTATTAACTTTGCGCGTGGGACAGAACCCGGCCAAATTCCTTCAGGGCGTGACACGACCCCAACCGATCACGGTGGCCGTCCTGACCTGCATCCCGTCCCTGAAGGGGTTTCATGCCCAGGCGCTGGAGGTGCTCAAGGCCTGCCTTAACAGCTTGTGGGCGAACACCGGGCCGGCCCACGACCTGATGGTCTTCGACAACGGCAGCGGCCCTGAGGCCGTGGCCTACCTGTTGGAGGCCCAGCAGGCGGGAAGGATCCAGTATTTGATGCTGTCGGAGAAGAACCTGGGAAAGGGCGGCGCCTGGAACCAGATCTTCACTTCTGCGCCGGGCGAGATCCTCGCTTACACCGACAGCGATGCCGAGTTCAGCCCGGGATGGCTGGACAACTCTTTGAAGGTCCTTGAGACGTACCCCCGGGTTGGCATGGTCACCAGCCGGCCGTTCCGAACCCCGCCTGAATTCTTCAGCGCCACCGTGGCCTGGGCCGAATCGCAGGCAGAGGTGGAGATCGAACGCGGCAGCTTGATCCCTTGGGAGGATTTCCGCGCCTTTGACCTGAGTCTTGGGCAGGATGAGGAGGAAGTTCGCACTCGCTTCGATGCCACCCACGACGTTCGTCTCACCTATCGGGGGACGCCTGCTTTTGTGGGTGCCTCACATTGGCAGTTCGTGGCTCACACGTCGGTGCTCAGGTCGTTCGTTCCCTTCGATATGGACCGACCGATGGGCCAGGTGCGAGATCTGGACCGCAGGATGAACGATGAGGGCTACTTGCGCCTGATGACGGCGCGTCCGCTGGCCATGAACATGAGCAACACACTCATCCCGGTGCCGAAGCAGGGCGGGGGACAGCTGCACGCCCGTCGCAGGGGCTTGTGGCGCACCGTGCTCGAGTTTGGGCTGGTCCGCCGCGTGCTGCTGGGTCTCTACGACCGGGTCTTTCGCTGGTACTTCGTGGATTGACGACTCGCATGTTCCCTGGCCCCGGGCAGACTGCCCCGACAATCTTCATCATCGCCGACCACGGCCTGGCAATCGTCTATTTCCTGCAGACGGATGTCGTGCCGCATTTGATCGACGGCGGGGCGCAAGTTGTGCTCCTTACCGAGGACAGCCTGGTACCGACGGTGGAAGAGCACTTCGGCCGGTCGGGCCTGATCGTCGAGGGCCTGCGCCTCGACCGCATCCAGGCCTACACAGACAGCGTCGCTCCGGAGCGTCAGTGGTGGCTGCATTTTTTGAGACGGGTCGGTGGTTCGCGCCGCATCAACACCCAGGCCATGGACAGTTATGTCGATCAGGTGGGGACCGAGCAGGCCAACCGCCGGCGGCTGCTGATGCCCTTCGCCTGGCTGTCGATTGGGTTGCTGCGCCGCCGCGCTGGGCGCGGCAGGGATTGGTGGGGTTGCAGTCGACGTACAAGCCCGATCTCTACGGCGACCTGTTCGAAAAGTACCAGCCGGACCTGGTGGTGGCCAGCACGGCCGGCTGGCGGATGGACAGATTCTTGCTGCGCCAGGCTGCCCACCGCGGCGTGACGACGGCCGCGGCCATGATCGGATGGGACAACCCGAGCAGCTACAGCCTGCCGGGAGCTCCGATGGACTTCGTTAACTGCTGGTCCGACGTCCAGAGGGACGAGCTGGTGTTTGGCTCAGATTGGCCGCCGGAGAGAGTGCATGTCGGCGGCATGCCCACCTACGATGGCTACCTCGACGGCCGCTGGGTCCTCCCGAAAGACGTGTATTTCCACCAGCACGGCCTTGATCCCGGGCGCAAGCTCCTGTCCTACGCCTGCAGTTTCGTCAGCTTCTCCCCCAATCTGCCCAACGTCAAGGCGCTGGCCAGTTTGGTCTCGGAAGACAAACTTTCGGTCCCCGCCCAACTGCTTATCCGGCTGCACCCCAATCACTTCATGGATGTGCATCTGTTCCAGCAGGAGCGGGAGCAGATCCGCCGCCTGGCGGCGGAGCAGCCGCACGTTCACCTCGTCGAGCCGGTGGCCCTGGGTGAAGGCTTGGGCCACTACTCGGGCGAGGACATGCCTGAGAAAGCCTCCATGATGGCTCACGCAGATGTGTTTTTGACCGTCTACTCGACGATGGTGGTCGAGGCCGCCATCCACGACCGGCCGATCGTCAGCGTGTGCCTGGACACGCCTGGCGGCTGGAACTGGCCACGAAAATACTCGCTCCCTTTGTCTGAAATAGGCGGCTGGCCGACGCACGCCCGTTTCCGCCAGGCCGCCGCAGGAAGGGTGGCCCTGGACGAAGCCAGCCTGAAGACACACATTGAGGCGTACCTGAACGACCCCACGGCGGACGCCGACGCCCGGCGTGCTTTCGTCCGACGCGAGATCACCTTCACCGACGGGAGCGCCGGCCGCCGAACCGCCGAATTTCTGGCTGCGCTTGCCCGATCTGCCCGAACCGCCGGTGAGGAGCTGCCGATGGAAAGGGCAGGCGGATGAGCCCAGGCGTTTCGGACGGAGTGACTCTCTTCACGGCCCCCAAGCCCTTCGCCGGCCACATCGGTGTCATCCAACGCAACGCCTTGCGCTCATGGGCGGCGCTCGGCCCGAGGGTGGAGATCATCGTAGTCGGCGATGACGAAGGGGCCGGGGAAGCAGCGGATGAGGTCGGGGCTCGCCACCTCAGCGCCGTGGCGCGCAACCAAGTCGGAACGCCGCTGTTGAATGCCATCTTTGAGCGCGCCGCCGAGGCCGCACGGTTCGATCGCATGGGCTACTTGAACGCCGACGTGATGCTAACCGGTGATTTCCTGCCGGCCATCGACCGGGTGGCCGAAGCTTTTGCCGTTTATCTGGTGGTCGGCCAGCGCTGGGATCTGGCGGTGGACGACCTGATTGACGTTGATGGCGGCGGATTGCGGGAGCTGCGGGCCCGGCTGGAACACGAAGGCCGCCGCCACCCACCGGCGGGGAGTGACTACTTCGTGTTCCCCCGCCACGGTTTTCCTGCCCTGCCGCCGTTCGCTGTTGGCCGGGCGGGTTGGGATAACTGGATGATCTACGCCGCCCGGCATGCAGGCTGGCCCGTGGTCGACGCCTCAGAGGCCATCACCGTCATTCACCAGGACCACGATTATGCTCACCTTCCCGGAGGGCAGATCCACTACAGGCTGCCAGAGAGCAAACGCAATGTCGCACTTGCAGGCGGGCTGGAGACGATCTTCACCTTGCGGGACGCCACTTGGAGACTCACTTGTGACGATCTTCACAAAGCCGGCATCCGTCGACCCGGATTGGCGCGTTGGTTGGAGGCCGGGTTGATCAGCCGTTGGGGCAGCGGCCGGGGGGCTAAGCTGATCCGGCTCGGTTTTCATCCATTGCAGACGCTTAAGTACCTGGGTGCTCGGCTGATGGGGAACTCCGCACCAGCCAGCCGCAAGAAGTCGGCCACCCACACCGCAGATTCGACATCAGAACGGCCAAAATGACCCCCATGGTAGAATGGCAAACTTGCCACAGGAGCGGAAACAAATGAAGTTTAACTACCAAGAAACGACCGAAGATTTGCAGACGCGCATTGACATCCACAAGCAGTATGGCGGCCGGGATATCGACGCCTGGATGCTGGACATCTTGAAGCTCGAAAAAGGCCTTCGGATTCTGGATGTCGGCTGCGGATCCGGCAAACAATGCGTGGCCTTCTACCACGCGTTGGACGGCGACGCTGAAATAACCGGGGGAGATGTGTCGGCCGAGCTTCTGGCGCAGGCCGAAGCGCGCAACGCCGAGCTCGGACATCCGATGCGCTTCATTGAGCTCGACTTCAACCGGCGCTTCCCGCTGGATGACGGCCAGGTCGATCTTGTGTCGTGCTGCTTCGCCATTTACTATGCCGAAGACATCCCTTTCACGATCCGCGAAATGCACCGCGTGCTCGACCAGGGTGGACGCCTGTTCACCACCGGTCCCCTGCCGGACAACAAACAGTTGTTTTACGACATCATCAAGGAGGCCACCGGCAAGCCGATCCCTCCGATGCCCGGCAGCTCGCGCTACGACAGCCAGATACTGAATGCCATGCGTCAGACTTTCTCGAAGGTCGAGGTTCATCGTTTCGACAACCCACTCAAGTTCGACGACGTCAAACCGTTCATCGACTACACGCGCGCTTCGTTGTCCGAAGATCGCAAGCTGTGGGGTTCTTTCTTCGAATCTGGGGACGACTTCAACGCGATCATGACCGAGATCGAACACGTCGCCGAGAAACGCCTGGCCGCCGAAGGATCCCTGACGATGACCAAGGTCGTGGGGGGTTTCGTCGCCACCAAGTAGAGCCGGGAGGCCACAGGTGAACTTCTACGGCAAGAAGGTCCTCTTCCTGGGGGCGCACCCCGACGATATCGAGATCGGATGTGGGGCGCTGATCGCCCGCATCGCCGGGCAATCGGATTTGTTGTGCGTCACGCTCTCGGATAATCAGAAGAACCCCGACCTGGTGCATGTTGCCGACGAGCACCGGCGCAGCATGGCGGTGCTCGGCTTGAAGGACGCGCAAGTGATCGTGGGGACCTTCGAGACGCGCAATTTCGTGCGCGACCGGCAGAAGATCCTTGAGTATCTCTACCAGCTCAACCGGGAGCATCAGCCGGACCTGGTCTTCGCGCACAGCCCGGCCGATATCCATCAGGACCATGGCGTGGTGACCCAGGAAGCGCTGCGCGCCTTTCGCGGCATCTCCGTGCTGGGATTCGATGTCCTGCGGAGCAGCTATGGCTTCTTTCCGCATTTCCTGGTGGAAGTCAGCCGCCAGGACGTGGAGAAGAAGATCGCAGCCTTGAAGGAATATAAGACCTACGCCGATAAATATTACTTCGATCCCGACATCATCCGGTCTACGCTGGTGCGGCACGGTGCCCTTGCTGAGCGTCCCTTCGCCGAGGGATTTGACATCCTGCGCATTGTGGCTGACTTCGGGGTCGAGGCCTAGCTTCGGCATGTGGACGTTCGCATCCGCCATTCGGCCAGTGCCCGGGGAGCAGGTCTGTTGATCGACCACAAGCCATGCGTATCCTGATCTGCGGGCTGGGTTCGATCGGCCGGCGCCATCTGAAGAACCTGGTCGCCATCGGGCAGGATGACCTCGTCCTGTATCGCACTGGGAAAGCGACCCTTCCCGACGAAGACGTCGCCGCCTGGCCGTCGGAGACTTCGCTCGAGGTGGCGCTCGAACGCTGGTCGCCGCAGGCGGCCGTGATTTCCAATCCAACGTCGCTCCACCTGCCGACGGCGCTTGCGGCGGCTGAAGCCGGATGCAGCCTGCTGCTTGAGAAACCGGTCGCCAAGAAGATGGATGGATTGGATCGTCTGGCGGCCGTGCTGGAAACGCATGGGCGGCGAGCCTTGGTCGGCTTTCAGTTTCGCTACCATCCTGGGCTCATTGCGGCGGCTGACCTGCTCGGCTCGGGGGCCATCGGCCGCCCAATCAGCGCCCGCGCCACATGGGGCGAGTATCTGCCCGATTGGCACCCGTGGGAGGACTACCGTCAGAGCTACAGCGCCCGCTCGGATCTGGGGGGAGGCGTGCTGCTGACCTTGTGCCACCCGTTCGACTACCTTGGCTGGTTCTTCGGCGCCGTCCGATCCGTGGTCGGAGAGGCACAGTGTTCGGGAGCGCTTGATATGGACGTTGAGGACACGGCCGATGTCTTGCTTGGGTTCCGCTCTGGTGTGACGGCCTCCGTGCATCTGGACTATCATCAACGGCCAGCCGAACATCATTTGACCGTGGTCGGGACGCGTGGCACGCTTCATTGGGACAACGCCACGGGGGAGACACGCTGGTGGTCGGATTCTGACGCCGATTGGCAGGCCGTTCCCGCCCCGCCGGGTTTTGAGCGCAACGACATGTTCGTGGAAGAGATGCGGCATTTTGTCGAGGTGAGCGAGGGGCGAGCCGAGCCCATCTGCACCTTGGCCGATGGATCGCAAGCGCTGCAGATTGCCCTGGCGGCACGCCAATCGGCTGAGACCGGCCGGCGTGTCGAGCTCAATTGAGGGGCGTCTCAAGGATCAACATGCGATGAGCGAACGAGACGTGCGAAACAGGTTTGACCTCAGCGGAAGGGCCGTCATCGTGACCGGCGGGGCCGGGCTGTTGGGCAAGTCCCACGGCCACGCGCTGGCGGCGGCCGGGGCATCTGTGGTCCTGGCCGACATCCTCGGAGATCAAGCCCAGAGGGCGGCCGAAGAGGTGGCGCAGGCCTCCGGCGCCGAAGTGCTTCCAGTCCAGGTCGATGTCTCACAGCCCGAGTCGGTTCAGGCGATGGTCGATGCCACGTTAGAGGCGTTCGGATCGGTGGATGTGTTGGTCAACAACGCCGCCCTCGACCCCAAGTTCGACAAAGCGCACCGGGCGGAACACACCAACCGCTTCGAGGACTTCCCGCTGGACGCCTGGCGCCAGGCGATGGATGTCAACATCACCGGTATGTTTCTCTGCGCGCAAGCCGCAGCAGGCCCCATGCGCCTGGCCGGCAAAGGGTCGATGATCAACGTGTCCTCCACCTACGGCCTGGTCGGACCCGACCAGCGGTTGTACCAGCGCCAGGGACAGCCGCCCAACTACAAACCGGTTACCTATTCGGTCTCCAAGGCGGCTGCGCTGGGCCTGACGCGCTACTTGGCGACCTACTTTGCCGGGACGGAGATTCGGGTCAACGCCTTGTCGCCGGGAGGGGTTTTCGCCGGGCACGATGATGAGTTCGTGGCCCGTTATTCGGCGCGCACCGTGCTGGGTCGGATGGCGGAGCGTGAGGAAATCAGCGCTGCATTGCTGTTCCTCGCCTCCGACGCCTCGTCCTACATGACCGGCGCCAACCTGGTGGTGGACGGGGGTTGGACGGCATGGTAGGCGAAGCCTCGGTTCTGGCGATCGTCCCGGCGAGGGGCGGATCGAAGTCGATCCCGCACAAGAACTTGAAGCCCTTCGCCGGCCATCCGCTGGTCGCGTACAGCATCGCCGCCGGCCTGCAGTCGGGCGTCGTCGACCGGGTGATCGTGTCCACCGACGACCCAGACATTGCTCACGCGGCGAAGGACTATGGCGCTGATGTGCCTTTCATGCGTCCGCCCGAGCTGGCCCAGGACGACACGCTTGATCTGCCCGTGTTTGAGCATGCCCTGCATTGGCTGGAGGCGCGAGAAGGGTATCAGCCGGACATCATCGTTCAGCTTCGGCCCACCACGCCCGTTCGCCCGCCATGGACGGTCACCCGGGCCGTGGAAATCCTGCTCGAACACCCGGAAGCTGATTCGGTGCGGGGGGTGGTACCGTCTGGGCAGACGCCCTTCAAGATGTGGCGGCTGGACGAGTCCGGCCAGCTTCTGCCCCTGATCGAGGTCGACATCCACGAGGCGTACAACCAGCCGCGCCAGGCCCTGCCGGCGACGTACTGGCAGACCGGTCACATCGATGCCATTCGCCGTCAGGTTCTGGTCGAAAAGCATTCCATGAGCGGGGACGTCATCCTGCCCCTGCTGCTAGACGCCAGCTACACGGTGGACATCGACACCCAGCGGGACTGGGCCCGGGCAGAGGACCTGATGCTCTCAGGAACGCTGGATGTGGTCTGGCCGGGCCGTCGCCCGCGGCCCATGCCGGGCGAGGTGCAGGCGGTCGTCTTGGACTTCGATGGCGTGTTGACGGACAATCGGGTCTGGGTGGACCAGGGCGGCGCTGAAGCCGTGGCCGCCCACCGCGGCGATGGCTGGGGAATCGCCGACCTCAAACGCACCGGGGTTCGGGTGCTGATCCTCTCCACTGAGACCAACCCGGTGGTGTCGGCGCGGGCCGAGAAGCTCGGCGTGCCCGTGATCCAGGGGTCGGGCGACAAGGCGAATGCCCTGCGAGACTGGCTTGCGGCCGAGCAGGTGAACCCGGCCGCCACGGTGTACGTCGGCAATGACGTCAACGACCTGCCGTGTTTCGGCATGGTCGGGTGGGCTTGTGCCGTGGCCGATGCCCACCCCCAGGTCCGGAGCCAGGCGGACCACATTTTGCGGACGCCAGGCGGGCACGGCGCCGTGCGGGAGCTCACCGATCGGATCCTCGAACACTCGGATGACAAGGAGACCCATGCCTAGAGAAATTAGCCTGGGAGCACACAAAGTCGGCGATGGGCACCCGACCTACGTCGTAGCCGAAGTCGGCATCAACCACAACGGCGATCTGGCAATCGCTAAGAAACTCATCGACGCTGCCCGTCTGGCCGGTGTGAACGCGGTCAAGTTCCAGAAACGGACCCCTGAGCTGTGCGTCCCCGTGGACCAGCGGGACAAGATGCGCGAGACCCCTTGGGGCTACATCAGCTACCTCGACTACCGCTACCGGGTCGAGTTTGACCAAGAGGACTACGCTGAGATCGACCGGTACGCCTCCCAGGGGGACATCGATTGGTTCGTCTCGGTCTGGGACGAACTCTCGGTGGATTTCATGGAAGCGTACCAACCTATCTGCTACAAGATTCCCTCGGCTTCGCTGACGGACCATGCCCTGCTCAAGCATGTCCGCCAGACGGGAAGACCGATCATCCTCTCGACCGGCATGTCGACCATGGAGCAGATCGAGGCCGCCGTGGATGTGGTTGGAACCGAAAATCTGCTGATCACCCACGCGACCAGCTCCTACCCCTGCCCGCCCGGCGAGCTCAATCTGAGGGTGATCCAGACCCTGCGTGAGCGCTTTCCCTGCCCGATCGGCTATTCGGGGCATGAGGTTGGCCTGGTCCCGTCGGCGGTGGCCGTTGCGCTCGGCGCCTGCCTCGTCGAGCGGCACATCACCCTCGATCGGGCCATGTGGGGCAGCGATCAGGCGGCATCCGTCGAGCCGGGAGGTTTCATGAGACTGGTGAAGTACCTGCGTGTCACCGAGGAGGGCCTCGGTGACGGGGTCAAACAGGTCTACGACAGCGAACTCCCTTCCTTAAACAAACTCCGGCGGATCCAATCCTGAGGGTGGACGTGTCTGAAACTTGGGCCAAGGTCCGGCGCCGTTTGCGCCACATGAGTGCAGAACGTCAATTGAGCGTGCAACTCGAGCGGGTGGAGGCTTTCTTGACCCGCTTGCCGCCGCCGGAGAATCCAGCCCATCCCATTCTGTTCTTCAACGCTTCCACGCGCATCCATCGCCTGAGTTCTGAACGCGGCCTTCTCCCTTGTCGCAGCTTGGGGGATGCGGGCGCGTGGCGCCAGCGTGAAGAGCGTGGTCTGCCGGCACGGAATGGCCCAATGTGTTCTGGGGGCGTTATGGAGCCAGCCATCAGCCGAGCCCCCGTGCGGACCGTGCACCGCCTACAGTCAGAAGCTGTTCGGCTCGCAGGTGATCCCCCTCACCCTGGATCTTGGGACGGCCCAGACCGTCGAGGCCGAGCTGGCCGATCTGTCGCTAGATGCGCTGCAGGCATGGGAAGGCAGGGGGCTGCTCCTGGGGGAGCTCTGCCTGCCATCCGTGCGCTGGGTTTTGCGGCGCCATCACTTGGCTGACGATGAAACCACCTGCGGCCTGTACCGCCGGTACCTGGCATCCGCCGTCAGCCTGGTTGGGCGCTTTGACTCGATGTTTGAAGCTGAGAAACCGCGGGCCCTGGTGGTCTTCAATGGCCTGACGTATCCGGAAGCGGTAGCCCGGGCGGTCGCCGAGCGGCGGGGCATTCCCGTCGTAACCCACGAAGTCGGCCTGCGGCCGTTCTCGGCTTTCTTCTCCCATGATGAGGCAACCTTTCGCCAGGTTCCGGTGGACGAAGGTGCCCGCCTGTCAGCCGAACAGGATGCGTCGCTCGACGCCTATCTTGAAGATCGCCGCCGGGGGCGATTCAGCATGGCCGGGATCCAGTTCTGGCCAGACATCGAGGATCTTCCGCCGTCCATTGCTGAGGCGCGGCAACTTGTGACGATTTTCACAAACGTTGTCTTCGACACCAGTCAAGCGCATGCGAACATCCTGTTTGATGACATGTTCCAGTGGTTGGCGGCCCTGTCGGATGTGATCCGACGCCACCCGGACACCCAGTTTGTGGTCCGGGCGCATCCTGACGAAGATCGGCCGGGCAAAGCCAGCCGCGAGAGCGTGGCCGATTGGGTTCAGGCCGCCGGATGGCTCGATCTGCCCAATGTTTCCTTACTCTCGCCATCGGAGTACGTCAGCTCTTACGAGGTGGTTCAGCGCTCCCGACTGGTGCTGGTGTACAGCTCATCGATCGGCCTGGAAGCCTCAATCGAAGGCACGCCCGTGCTGTGCGCCGGGAAGGCGCGCTATACGCAAAGCCCGACGGTCATCCTGCCGAATTCAAGGGAAGCTTACCTGGAAGAACTGGAACGTTTGCTCTCAGCCGAGGACATCCCATGGCCGGATTCCAAAATTCAAACGGCGCGGGCTTTCATGTTCACAGAGTTGTTCTCGGCATCATTGGACTTCTCCGATTTCCTTCGACCCTATCCGGAGGCCCCGGGCATGGTGCTTCTGCGAGACTTCGAACCGGAGCTGCTCACCAGGCACCCGGCGTTGGACGTCATTCAGCGTGGGATCGACACCCAGACTCCCTTCCTGCTCGGCGCACCGACCAAGGCGGGGGAGGTGATCTGATGGGCACGGCGTCCGAAATTCCGGCTGCAGGCAAAACTGCGCGCCTGGCACTCTTCGCCTTTCTCGTTGTCAGGTTGCTGTTGGTCCTCCTGACCCTTCGCGATCCGACCGGCGGCGTGCTGGTTGATTCGGCGGACTACATGCACTTGGCGCAAGGGCTGCTCACCAGCGGCCGCTATCAAGATCCGCTTGGTCAGGCGGCAGATCTGATTCGTCCGCCAGGCTATCCAGCCCTGCTGGCCGGGGTCGGAGCCGTCGCCGGCAATGCCCCATGGGCTGTCACCTTGGTCCAGCTCATCCTCTCGGGAGCAGCCGCCCTGCTGCTTCTCGGCGTCGGCGAGCGAGTCAACCGTCCAACCTTTGGTCTCGTCTCAGCCTGGATTCTGGCCCTGAGCCCCAACCTGGCTTTATGGTCGTTGACCGTGATGAGCGAAACCCTCTTTGCCGGCCTGCTTGCCCTGGGACTTTACCTTTGGGTGCGCGCCCTTCGCGAAGGGCGCCAGAGGGACTTTGCCTGGGTGGGCTTGGTGCTGGGTGCGGCGACCCTGGCGCGTCCGATTGGGTTAATCCTGATCCCCATCTGGGCGGTCGTCACCTACTGGGCGCTGCGTCGAAAGTTGGCCGGCCCGAAGGCGCTGGCAATGGAAACGATGCTGCTTGCCGCCGGCACCCTGGTTGTGATCGGCTGGATGGCGCGCAATCAGCTGGTCCACGGCAGTTGGACCTTCACCAACGTCAGCAGCAAGACCGTGATCGGTTTCGATCTGGCCGACGTGGTGGCGCGTGGTGAGGGGATCACCCGCAGCCAGGCGGCGGAGCAACTGCAAGGCGGCCAAATCCTGCAGCAGACACTATCGGTGGCTGCGGCGTATCCGGTGCCTTTCATCCGGGCGCAACTCTTGGGCCTCGCCCGAACGGCGGCGGGGACGGACATCGGCACCTGGGGTAATGTGCTTGACTGGGACCGTTGGTCGGGGCTTGGATTGCTTACCGGACTCCTGGGCCGGACCCCGGCCGGCGATTTCAGCGCCGCTCCTCAGACGGCGCGGGAGGAGATCATCCGGGGCGGTTTGCTCGTGTACGGCCTGGCCTTCGGCCTGGCATTGATGGCGCTGAGCCTCCTGGGCCTTGTATTTGCCTGGCGGGACAAGACCTGGCTGGGCTCTACGCTCCTGATGGCCGCCATCTCCGCTGCTACCCTGATGGTAGTGCCGCTGGCTGCCGGCCAGGCGAGATTTCGGGTTCCGGCCGAGCCCTTCCTGGCCCTGCTGGCCGGTTGGGGGTTAATCACCCTGGCGGCCCGTTGGCGGCGCCGGGCGCGCTCCAGCGTGGCCGAGGATGAGTTGCCGAACCCCGCAGCGGAACGGGTGGAGGCACAACATGCCTGATGCCGCGTTGCCCAGCTGTGCATTGATCGTGCGCGCCTACAATGAAGAGGCGCATATCGGCAAGCTTCTGGCAGGCGTATTGGAACAGTCGGTTCAGCCGAAAAAGATCGTGCTGGTGGATTCGGGATCCACCGACGCCACGCTGGCGGTCGCTTCCCGTTTTCCAACCACGGTGGTGTCAATCCGGCCGCAAGATTTCACTTTCGGTCGCTCGCTCAACCTTGGCTGCCGGCAGACCACGGCCGACATCCTGGTTATCGTCAGCGCCCATGTCTTCCCGGTCTATCCCGATTGGCTCGAACGCCTGCTCTCGGCGTTTCAGGATCCCGACGTGGCTGTCGCCTACGGCAGACAGCGTGGCAACGATAACACGCGCTTCAGCGAGCACCAGATCTTCGCCAAACTGTACCCACCCGTTTCCAATCTCCGTCAGGATCACCCTTTTTGCAACAATGCCAATGCCGCCGTTCGCCGATCCCTGTGGCAAGAACATGCGTATGATGAAGATCTTCCCGGATTGGAGGATCTGGAATGGGGCATGTGGGCCACCGGAAAGGGAAAGAAAGTGGCGTACGTGGCGGAAGCCGAGATCGTTCACCTGCACGACGAGTCGTTCCGCCAGGTTTACAATCGCTACCGACGCGAGGCGATCGGGCTCAAACGCATTCACCCCGAGGAGACCTTCGGGCTGGTCGACTTTTTGCGCCTGGGTTTCTCGAACGTGATCAGCGATTTTGGGCATGCGCTCATGGAGCGGCGTTTGCTGAAGGTGATGGTAGAAATCCTGTGGTTCCGCACCGCCCAGCTGTGGGGTACCTACCGTGGGTTCGCTCATCAAGGCGGGCTGAGCCGGCAGCTCCAGCAGGCGTTCTACTACCCGCGTGGCTTTGAACGCTCTCGGTCCGATGGGCCGGCGCGCAGCCTCGAGCCCATTGACTATACTCAAGCGATGGAACAGCATGGTCCTGAGGAAAGGGCGGATTGACCTGGCATGAAGCGATTGGCAGCCCTTGTCCCGATGCGGCACCATTCCGAGCGTGTGCCTGAAAAGAACTTTCGCCAGCTGGCTGGCCGGCCCCTCTACAGCTACATCCTTCAGACGCTGTCCGCCGTGGAAGCCGTCGAGGCGGTGGTGGTCGACACCGACAGTCCGGTGATCAAGGCTGGCCTGGCGGAGGCCTTCCCGGGCGTGATCGTGCTCGACCGGCCGGAATTGCTGCGGGCGCCGGATGTCTCGATGAATGATGTGATCTTGTGGGACATGGAACAGGTTCCGGCAGAACACTACCTGCAGACGCACAGCACGAACCCCCTGCTCATGCCCGAGACGATCGACGAGGGTCTTTCCCAGTACTTCAATTCGCTTGGATCACACGACTCCTTATTCGGCGTCACCCGGCTGCAAAAACGCCTGTGGACGCCCGAAGGGGAGCCGCTGAACCACGATCCAAACCAACTCATTCAGACTCAGTATCTGCCGGTGATCATGGAAGAGAACTCCTGCCTGTATGTCTTCTCACGCGACGGCATGCTCGCCCGCCGCAATCGCATCGGCGCATCACCGCTGTTGTTCGAGATTGGCATCGAGGAGGCCTGGGATATCGATGAGCCGATGGACTTCAAGCTGGTAGAGAGTTTGCTCAAGGTCCGTTTGAAATCTGCGTGAACTTCGATGCGGTCTCATCTGGTCTGAATCGGCCCCCAGCACAGGTCAATTCGGCGTTAGAATCACACCTCGGGCACGCAGGTAGGGCCAGCCAGGAGCGGGGTATGGATTTTTCGTACGGGTTACAGGTCTTCACCAGCTCTTTCGGACAGGCTTGGATGTCCGGGCTGGCATCACCCCATGCCTATTTGGACCCCGGATCGGGAAGCTATCTGCTTCAGCTGCTGATCGCGGGCGCCTTGGGCGGTCTGGTGGTGTTGAGAATGTACTGGTCGCGCGTGACGGCGTTTTTCCGACGGCTCTTCGGGAAGAATCCGCCGGATGACGACGCCTGATTCGGGAGCGCTCCCCGGCTCCTTCCGAGATCCCAGCGGGTTTCTCTTCCAGCGCGGCGGCGCCCTCTTCCGCCAAATCAACCAGTCCTACCGTGCGGACTACCAGCAATTAATGCAGTCCGGGCTGTATGAGCAGCTGGTTTCGCATGAGCTACTCATTCCGCACGAAGAGGTAGGCGACCCCCCGTATGATCCTGCCGGCGCCTTCCGGGTGATTCGACCCGAGCGGGTCGAATTCATTTCGTATCCCTACGAGTGGTGTTTCAGCCAGCTGAAAGACGCCGCCCTGCTCACGCTGGCGGTCCAGCGGATGGCCCTGAAACATCAGATGAGCCTGAAAGACGCCAGCGCCTACAACATCCAATTCGTCAACGGCCGGCCCATGCTCATCGACAGCCTGTCGTTCGAACGGCTTCCCGAGGGAAAGCCGTGGACTGCCTATCGTCAATTCTGTCAGCACTTTCTGGCCCCCCTGCTGTTGATGGCCAGGGTTGACATCCGTTTGCTCAATCTGCTGAGGATCTACATCGACGGGGTCCCCCTGGACCTGGCCAGCCGCCTTCTGCCGGTCAGAACCTACCTCAGCCCTGGGGTGTTGATCCATGTCCACCTTCACGCCCGGGCACAATCCCGCTTCGCCGGGCAAGATGTCCGCCAGGCGTCCACCGCGCGGCAGATGGGGGTCAATGCCTTGGTTGGCCTGGTCGACAGCCTTCAGGGGATCATCTCCCGGTTGGCCTGGCGCCCGGAAGGCACGGCCTGGGGGGACTACTACTCGTTTCACAACTACTCGGAAACGGCCATGCGGGCCAAACAGGAAGCCGTGCGGTCGATGCTGGAGGAGACCCATCCGGCCTCGGTCTGGGACCTGGGCGCCAACACGGGCGAGTTCAGCCGCATCGCCAGCGAGATGGGGATCCCGACGCTGGCGTTCGACATCGACCCGGCCGCCGTTGAACGGAACTACCTGCTGGCGGTCGAGGACGGTGAGTCGCGGCTGCTCCCGCTTGTGATGGATTTCACAAATCCGAGCCCGTCCCTTGGATGGGCGAATCAGGAACGGCAGTCGCTGGCCGAAAGGGGGCCAGCCGATATGCTGATGGCGCTGGCTCTCGTGCACCATCTGGCGATTGGGAACAACCTGCCGCTGGCCCGGGTGGCAGCGTATTTGAAGAGCCTTGGCCGGCGTTTGATCATTGAGTTTGTCCCCAAATCGGATTCCCAGGTGAAGAAGCTGCTCAGCAGCCGCCAGGACATTTTCGACAGCTACCATGAAGATGGATTTGAGGCCGCCTTTGCGCCGCATTTCCGAACTCTGCGCAAATGGGCGATTGAGGATTCGGGGCGCAACCTGTACCTGATGGAGGCTACGGCATGAAGCGAGGAACGGACCGTCCAAAGGAACCAGCACCAGAATGATCGATCACAACCCAAACCGTCAGGTGGACCCATGACGCATCAAGCCTCCGTGCTCGTTTCGGCCCCCTACTTGCTCCCCGTGCTTCCCAGGCTGCGACCGGTCTTCGACGCCGCAGGTGTGGAGATCATCCAGGCAGAAGTGCACGAGCGGCTTTCCGAGGACGAGCTGCTGCCCTACGCCGGCGCCGTGGACGGTGTGATCTCCGGCGACGACCGCTTTACGGCCTCCGTCCTCGAAGCGTTCCATCCACGCCTGAAGGTGATCTCAAAATGGGGTACGGGGATTGATTCGATCGACCAGAAAGCGGCTCAGCTGTGGGGCATTCAGATCCGGAATACGCCCGACGCGTTCACCGACGCAGTCGCCGACAGCGTGATGGCCTACGTATTGAGTTTTGCTCGCGGGACGCCATGGATGGACCAAGAGCTCAAGGCCGGCGGCTGGCGGAAGCGCCCCGGCCGGGCCCTGAAGGAGTCAACCCTGGGGGTGGTCGGCGTCGGACGGATAGGCCGGGCCGTGCTCCGCCGGGCGGCCGGGTTCGGTATGCGATTGTTGGGAACGGATATCAAGGATCCTCCGGAACGCGTGATTCAGTCGCTGGCCGTCACGATGGTTCCCCTCGAAGATTTGCTTGCGCAGAGCGACTTCGTCAGCCTGAACTGCGATCTTAACCCGACGTCGGCCGGTCTGATCAACAGCCGCACGCTGGCCCTGATGCGGCCCGAGGCCGTCTTGGTCAACACCTCGCGGGCCCGTCATTCAGGAAGGGGACTTGGTCCACGCGTTGAAGGAAGGCAGGCTGGCGGGGGCGGGGTTGGACGTCTTTGAAGAGGAACCGCTGCCGCTCGACAGCCCGCTGCGTCAGATGGACCAGGTTCTTCTGGCGCCGCACAACGCCAACAGCAGCCCTGAGGCCTGGGCCCGGGTGCACCGCAACACCGTTGACAATCTCTTTGAGGCTCTGGGGCTTCCACCGGCTGCATGGGGAGAGGTCCCATCTCTATAATTCGGTGTCCACACCGGGGCCGCCGGCTGGAGAAACGAGGCTGAATGATGAAGTCGACCGCACTGATCACGGGAGCGGCTGGAGGGATTGGCCGGGCGACGGTCAAGGTGTTCGTAGACGCCGGATGGGACGTCGTCGCCGTCGATCGCAGCCCTTCGGCTGACCTTGAAGGAGCGCGTTTCGAACAAACCGACGTCTCCCAACCCGAGGCGATTGCCGGGCTCTTCGCCCGGCTCAGCAGCGAAGGCCGTCAACTCGAAGCGTTGGTCAACAACGCTGCGATCCAGATATGCAAACCGCTCATCGAGACGGAGGTCGAGGAGTGGGATTCGGTGCTCAACGCCAATCTCCGCTCGATCTTCTTGACGGCCAAGGCTGCCTACCCGCTGCTCAAAGCCGCGCAAGGCGCCGTGGTCAACATCAGCTCGGTCCACGCGCTGGCCACATCCGAGGACATCGCATCTTACGCAGCCAGCAAAGGCGGGATCCTGGCGCTGACCAGGGCGATGGCGCTTGAATTTGCCAGCGATGGGATCCGTGTGAATGCTGTCCTGCCGGGCGCGGTGGACACACCCATGTTGCGTGACGGGCTCGCTCGCAACCAGGCTGGAGCGGGCTCGGTGGATCAGCGCCTCCAAGCCCTGGCGCGTCGGACGGCCCTGGGTCGGGTGGGCCAGCCTGAAGAGATCGGCCGCGCCATCCTGTTTCTCTCGGATCCGTCGCAGTCGTCTTTTATCACCGGCCAGGCGCTGGTGGTGGATGGCGGCGCCACGGCCAGGTTGAGCACGGAGTAGGTTCACTGCCGATTCGCTCGTCCCGTGGCCGCTTGACCGGTTCACCGCGTTCCTGAGAAGGGCCCCCATGTTGGCATGGTTCCCATTCCTGGCTCTGATCGGCCTCTTCATCAGTCTTCGCCTGCGCTTGCCGTCGGGGGACTGGCGTCGCGATCTGCTGCGCGCCGCGCTGATTTGGGGCGCCATCGCCATCTGGCTCACCCAACTTCTCAGCTGGTTTTCGTTCGCCAACCCGTGGGGTTTGGCGCTGGGGTGGTCCTCCGTCATCCTGGTGTCCCTTGCCGCCTCGGGCGCCTGGCGCCGCTGGCGATGGACGGGACTTGGTCCCCATCTGCCGGCCGATTGGGGTGGGTTCGACTGGGCCGCTGCCGCATCGATCGCCATCATCATGCTGGGCACGGCCATCGTGGCCCGCTGGGCGCCGCCTCAAACCTGGGATACGTTGAACTACCATCTGGCGCGCGTGGCTCATTGGGCCGAAATGGCGGCCGTCCGACCCTATGCCAGCGGCATCGAAATCCAGAACAGCATGCCGCCGGGGGCGGAGATGCTCTTCTTCCAGCCGTATGTTTTGGCAGCTGGGGACGTGTGGGTCAACTTTGTCGATTGGACGGCCACGTGGATTGCCGTCTTGGGTGTCAGCCTGTTGGCCAAACAGCTCGGGGCGCAGCGCCGCGGCCAACTTCTGGCCGCGCTCTTCTTGGCAGCGATGCCGATGGCCATTGTCCAGGCAGGCAGCACGATGACCGATGTTGTGCTGGCGGTGTGGCTTCTTGGGATTGCCTCGGAACTGTTGTCCCTGGGCAACGAGGGAAACAATGCACCGGCGGCTTTCGTCTTCATGGCCATCGGCGCCGGGCTGGCGGTTGTCACCAAACCGACTGCTTTTGCCTACCTGTTGCCTTTAGCGGTCTGGGCGCTGGCTCGGCTCGTTCGCACGACCCCCGTGAGGCGCCAACTGGGTCTCGCCGTGTTGGGTGGCTTGATGGTCGTGTCTATCAATTGGGGGTACTTCTCGGGCAACCTGCGGCTGTATGGCAATCCCATCGCCCCTGCCAACCGCATCAGCGAGCATGCCAATCCCTGGCTGGGGGGCAGGGCGTTGGTGTCCAATTTGCTCCGAAATGCCACCTACCAGCTGGCCACGCCGTCAGCCTACGTCAACAAAGCCATCGCCCTGTCGGTGATCACGGTGCACCACTGGATGGGCCTCGATCCCAGCGATAAACGCACCACGGCCGCCGGGCGCTACAAAGTGAGCTTGCCGACCACCAGCGAAGACCTGGCGCAGAATCCGCTCCAGATGGTCCTGGTGTTAGCGGCAGGTGTCGCCCTGCTGGCACGGCGCCGCCGCTTGCCCGGCAGGGTCATGCGCTACGCACTGGTTGTGGCCTCGACCTTCCTGGCGTTCAGCTTGTTGTACAAGTGGCAGGTGTTTGGCAGTCGCTACCTGCTGCCCTTCTTTGCCCTGGCAGCGCCAATCGTCGGTGCCCTCGCCGGCCGGGTATTGGGTCGCAAAGGCAGGCTCGCCCTGGCGGCGGTGCTGGTCCTGGGCTGCCTACCCTGGCTTCTGGGGATCGACACGCGGCCCCTGATCGCCCGAGGTGACGACGGCCGGCTGCGGAGTGTGCTCACTGCCGACCGGACCGATCTCATCTTCGCGAACGGCCCCTATCTCGAGAAGCCGTACACGGAGATGGCCGGTCAGGTGTTGGCGGCGGGGTGTCATCAGGTGGGTTTGATGCTTTCGGGGGCACAGGCCGAATACCCACTCTGGTCCCTTCTGGGGGCACCGAGCGCTGCCGCTGGATATAGAATGGATCGTGGCTGGAACGCCTTCGGCAGCGCTTCGGGAGCCGAAATTCGTGCCGTGTGCCCTGATACGCGAAGCGGACGATGGGTTTCCCCAGACCCTGAATTCCCTGCCGCTGGTTTACCGCTACGGTGCATTTGGACTCTACCTGGATCAAGGTGGGCAGGGCTAGCGACGTGAGAGCGCAACTTTGACAGCCGGCGACGTGCGCCAGCGTGTTTCCCATGCCTGGCCGGCCATCCTGCTGGCCGTGCTTGGCATCGTCGTCATCTTGGTCCAGACACGATACGGACCCGGGGCCTCCGGCGACTCGTCCTCGTACCTCATGGGTGCCCAAAATCTCATGGCCGGCCACGGTTTCTACCGGTTTTCGGGCGGCTACGAACTCAAACCGATCACCGGGTTTCCGCCAGGCTTCTCTGCCCTCCTGGCGCTGATCGGCTTCCTCATACACGATCTGTACGATGCTTCCCGGATCTTGAATGCGGTCCTGATGGGCGTCAATCTCATGTTGACCGCCTGGTTGATCCAGCGCTATACGAGGTCCTGGCTGGTAGGGGCGATCGGCCAGGCGCTGATCCTGAGCTCGAGCACGCAGGTCAATTTGCATGCCTGGGTCATGTCGGAGCCGCTCTACATCACCACCAGCCTGGTCTTCTTCGTCTGCCTGACGCTTTATCTGGATGGCCGTTCTGTCCTCTTGCTTGCCCTGGGCGGCGCTGCGGTGGCGGCCGGCATCCTGACCCGCTATGCGGGCCTGTCGCTGGTCGCCGCCGGCGGCCTGGCTGTGCTCGTCTTGGGTGGAGCAACCCTTTGGAAGCGCATCCGGGAAGTGGCCCTGTTTGGCGCCGTCAGCCTGGCGCCCTTTGTCTATTGGACGCAGCGCAACGCGGCGCTGGCAGGAACACGGGTCGACCGTCAGGTCGCCTACCACACCATCGATCCAGACTTGGTGCGCCTCTTTATGGCCGACATCAGTTCGTGGTTCGTGCCGCATGCGGTCCCGCTGCCGACGGTGGTCAGGGCCGTATTGGCCATCGTGGTGGCGGCTGGGACCATCGGTCTGTTCGTCTGGATCGCCGCCCGAAAATGGATGGTTTGGCACAAGGAAGCCGGGTACCTGGAGATCGCTCGGCCCGGCCGGGCGGGCCCGCTGCCATGGACTTTGATCCTGTACCTGGGTGCCTACGCCGCCGTGCTGGCGGCAAACTCGCTGTTGTTGGATGCAAGCACCACCGCCACGGCACCGCCGCGGTACCTGGCCCCAGCCTATGTGGCGGCGGTCGTCTTGATGCTTTGTGCCGCCTATGATCTGCTGGAGACCTTGGGGTGGCGACGCACTGGCGCCGCCGCGCTTGGCGTCTACCTGGTGATTTTGCTTGGTTTCAACGTGTGGGGTGTCTCAACGCTCGTGTCTGACCCGTTACCGAATCTCGGTTACACCGCCCGCCGGGTGACTTGGGCGCCCACGGTGACGGCCATCGATGACTATGAGGCGCGCGGGCCGGTTGTATCCAATAACCCGGAGATGATCTATATTCTGACCGGGAAGCCGGCCTATGTGCGGCCGATTTCGTACGATCAATATCAAGAACAGCCTAGGGAAGACTACCCACAGCAGCTTGTGGTCACCAAGGCTGTCTTGGTGCAGGGGTCCGTGTTCGTGGTCTTCGGTCAACTCGAAGGGGACGACACCAAGCTTATCGAGTATGCTGGCCTGGTTCAGATTGACAGGACACCCAACGCGCGCTTCTACGCCGTGCCGGGCCAACCGTAGACGTGACTCGGGCATGCCAGTGGTCAGGGGAATGCAGGAAGGACGTTGATGACCCACATGAGTCCCACCAGTGATACGCCTCCAGAGTCAACGGACGGGGCGCCGGTCAGGCTCTCGGTGGTCCTGCCTGTCTTCGAAGAGGCCGACTTCATCGGCGGATTGATCGACGATCTGGCGACCTTTCTCGAAGGGCGGGGTGAGCGCTTCGAACTGGTCGCCGTGGATGACGGCTCGTCCGACGGAACGTTGGAAGCGCTGAAGGCGGCAGCCACCCGGCACAACCAGCTGAAAGTCGTGCGCCATCTGGTGAACCGGGGTAACGGGGCCTCGCTGCGGACCGGCATCCGGGCGGCGAGCGGGGAGACCGTGGTCACCATGGACGCCGATGGTCAGCACCGCCCTGAGCATCTGGCCGCCCTCCTGGCGCTCATGCCCCCGTATGATCTGGTGATCGGGGCCCGCACGCTGGGCTATCGGGGACCGGCGGCTCGGTCGTTGGCCAACCGCTTCTACAATGCCTTCTCGAGTTGGCTCGTCTCGAGACGGATCGATGATCTCACATCCGGGCTGCGCGCCATGCGGCGCGAGGCCGTGCTGCACTTCCTGCCGCTCTTCCCGGAGGGTTTTTCTGCGCCCACCACCACCACGCTGGCGTTCCTCAAGGCGGGATACAACGTCGCCTTTGTCCCCATCGATGTCCAGCCACGCCAATCGGGCAGGAGCAAGATTCAGCCCTTCCAGGACGGGGCGCGCTTCGTGCGGGTCATTCTGCGCATGATCATGCTCTACGATCCGCTGCGCATCTTTCTGCCCACCGGGGTAGCCCTGGCGGTATTGGGCGTGCTCGCCTGGGCGGCAGGCTTATGGGCCGCTGGGCGGCTGGTGCTGCCGAACTCGGCGATCTTCCTCTTCTCGTCTGCCTTGATGACCTGGCTTCTGGGGCTGGTTTCCGACCAGATTGCAGGCACCAAGATCCACTACCATGGCGACGAATCCCTGGTGTTTTTGGAGCCGCCATCGGTGTCCGATGAAGACTAAACCCTGCGTTGTTGCCTCACCCAGGCATGGCTAGCCCCTCGAATCAGGCTTCGGGCGGGCGCAGCGATTTGGGGTGGGGCCGCCAAGCCCTGGTCTTGGGCTGGTTCCTCGGGCTGACGGTTGTCTTCACCTGGCCGTTGAGTCTGCATGCCGCCGGTTACGTCGTCGACCAGTTTGGCGACAACATGCAGTTTGTGTGGTTGATCGGCTGGTTCCAGAAGGCGATCTTCCAGCTCCACCGGCTCCCCCTGGATGTCCCCCAGCTCAACTACCCGCAGGGCTGGAACCTGGCGCGCACGGAGATCACGCCGGTTCAGATCCTCATGGGATTGCCCTTTAGCCTGATTTCCGGTCCGGTCCTCGGCTACAACCTGGTGCTGATGGCCACCTTTGTGCTTTCGGGGCTGACCGCCTACGTCTGGGTGAAGCGTCTGACGGGCGACGCGTGGGCCGCACTGATCGCCGGCACGCTGTTCGCTTTTCTACCGTTTCGCGTGGCAAATTTTCGGGCCGGTCATCTGAACGTCGCCGGGACGATGTGGTTCCCGCTGTACTTCATGGGGCTTCTCGGCTTGCTCGCAGGGCAGCCCAGAATGCGCTGGGCGGCGCCGCTGACGGGCGTTTCGCTTGGCCTGATCAGCATGACGTCGCAGTACACGTTCTACATGACCGTGGTGGTCACGCTGTTCGTGGCCGGCGCCTACCTGTTGATCTGGGACCGAGCCCAGCTGCGGAAGGCCGCGTTCTGGCGCCAGGTCGGTGTGGCGGTGGTGTGGTCTCTGCCGCTGGTGGCCGTCGGCGAGCTTCCGTTCTTGAGCCTGGCTGCTGGCAGCAAGCTGCCCGATCGCCCCATTGCCGATGTGGTGAACGGGTCCGCCAGCCTGACCGACTTCTTCTTGCCGTCCACGGACCACTTCCTATGGGGTCAATGGGTGGCCGACCATTTCGCGCGCGATCACTGGATTGAAGGCAGCCTGTACATGGGCGCCATCGGCTTTCCCTTAGCCATCTTCGGAGCGATCCGCGGGCTCAAGACGGGGTCGCTCAAGCGGATCACGCTGCTCCTCTTGCTGACGTTCGCCGCCGCTTTCATCCTCAGCTTGGGGACGCACTTATTCTGGAACGAGGCGATGGTGCATCTTTCCATCCCGGGACCCCTCCAAGGGCCCCTTGGCCGGAGCGAGACATCGATCCCCCTGCCGGGCTATCTGATGTTCAAGGTCTTCCCCTTCTATGCCAAGATGCGGACCTTCAAGCGCACGGGGATCCTGGCGCTCCTGGCCGTCGCCGCGTTGGCAGGCTTGGGCGCTCATGATCTCTTGACCCGGTCCGCCGGTCGTTGGCGACCGGGGCTGGCGGCTGGCCTGCTGGCGTTGGTCGTGCTCGACTTTTACCCTGGGCCCTTCAATGTGGTGCCGGTCCAGCCGCGCCCGGTCGACTTGTGGCTGGCCTCCCAGCCCGGAGACGGCGCCGTGGCTGTGTTCCCGTTCGAACGAGAGGAAGACCAGATCCTGGTCTACGACACCCTGATCAACAACAAGCCGTTTTTGGGCGGTTTTTTCAACGCCTACCCGCCGGGCCAATATCTGCGCATTCGGCCGGTGATGGAAGGCTTTCCGGACGCGGCCAGCCTGAGCGAGCTGGGTAACTTAGGGGTACGCTATGTGCTGGTGGACATGAGCGCCTATCCGGATGATACGGCTGTAGATCGCATGTTGGAGGAGAATGGCTTTGCGAAGCAGGGCACTTTTGGTCGTGAGACGGTCTTTCTTCTGGGGGAACTCCCTTGAGGACCCGGCATGTGTGAAGAGTTTCACAAGCCGCCGGCAGGCGGCGATTGGGCGGGTGGTGAGGCATGTCTGAGGTAGAGAAGCCCGCCGGGGGCCGGTTCGACGGTGCGCTTGACTCCGTCTGGCAGGTGGGCGCGGGGTGGGCTGAGTGGGCCTCCGGCGTGCTGTTCGACTGGGAGGAGAAAGGATCATCGGCCTGGCTTCGGCGGGTCTGGGGCCTGCTGCTGACCGGTGGCGGTGGGCTCCTGTGGGCCTACATTCTGAACTGGGGAAGGATCAACTTCCTGTACAGCGATTGGGCGGAGGGGATGGGCCACCGCCTGGCGTTTCTCCAGGATGCGGTGCGTACCGGGCAGCTGCCGCTCAACATGCCGGACCCATCTGCGCTGCGCAACATCACCGATCGCTACCTTTCAATCCCGGACACCATCATTTCCCCCCAGGTGCTGCTCCTCAAGTTCCTGGACCCGGGTCCGTTCGTGGTGGTCAACACGCTGCTTCTCTATGCCTTGGGCGCCTGGGGCCTGTGGCGGCTGGGCCGGAGATTCCGATGGTCCCCCGTCACGTTCACATTCGTCTTCCTGATCTTCAACTTCAACGGCCACATCACCGACCACATCGTGGTCGGCCACATCCACTGGGCCGGCTATTTCCTGCTTCCGTGGTTCGTGCTCCTCATTCATGCGATGCCATCGAAACCGTCCCGGGATGGCGCTGGACCTTCAAGGTTGATCTTCTGCTGCTGCTGCTCTTTCTGCAGGGAGCCTTCCACCTGTTTGTGATGGCGCTGATCTTTATGGGCTTACTGGGCCTGGCCCGCCGTCGATTGTTCGCGCCCATGTTCAAAGCCGGCCTCTTCGCCGGCCTGGTTTGCGCCGTGCGCATCCTGCCTCCGGCGCTCGAGGCCGGGAAGTTTGACTCGGCGTTTCTATCTGGATTCGACAGCGCCTTCCAACTCCTGACCTCGACGCTCGACTTGAGGTTGGCCGTGCAGAGCGAAATCTTCCGCAACACGCCCCTCAACCCGTTGGGATGGTGGGAGTTGGACCACTACATCGGTTTGATCGGCTTGTTGTTCGTGGGTGTGCTCGGCGTGGGGCTGTGGCTTCGTGATCAGGGCGGTGCTGTCCGCTACACGGCCCTCATTCTGCCGACGCTGGCCATGTCTGTGCTCTCGATCGGCCGGATCTATGAACCCATCAACCGGTTGGGCATCCCGCTGCTTTCATCGCAGCGGGTCTCATCGCGCTTCTTCATCTTCGCGCTGCTGTTCCTGCTGGTTCTTGCCGGGATTCACCTGCAGCGTTTGATCGCGGCTGGCAAGGTGTCCCATGTGGCCCGCATGGGCTTGCTGGGCGGCTTGCTCATTCTCGTGAATGATCTGTGGCAGCACGAGAAGCTTTGGCGGGTGGCCCATCTGCCGGACATGTTTAACGCCCGCGACGTGAACCTGAGCCTGGCCTACGTGGCCAACCATCCCGATCTGCCCTACGCGACGGCGCTGATCGCGGGCGCGCTCGTTTCGCTGCTGGCCTTGGGTTTCTTGGGGTGGATGGCGTATCGGGAGCGCAGGGGAGGCATGCCGACTGGGTCCCATGAATGAAACGAACACCGCTGCAGGGCGCGTGACCGAAAAACGATCAGGGGCCCCCGAAGGGGCGGCCTCCACCACCAATCGTTCGGACCAACGATGGCTCGTGCTCATCGGAGCTGCGATTGCTGTTGGAGCTGCGGTGAGGCTTTGGGCCGCGCTGCAGTGGCGCATGAACTTCGACAGCGATGAAGCCATCTTTGCGCTCATGGCTCGGCATATCCTTGGGGGCCAATTTTCGCCTCTACTTTATGGTACCAATCACATAGGCAGCCTGGAATCGGTGCTTTCCGCCATTCCCATGTCCGTTTTGGGACAATCCGTTCCAGTCTTTCGATCTTCTACTCTCTTGCTCATGGTCTTGTTTATGGCAATTCAGTCGCTCTATGTGTGGAGGCGCTGGGGAGGCAGATCAGCTTTCATTACATCTCTCTTCATTGCGCTCCCCGGATTTCATATCCTCGAGTGGTCGTTCCAGCCCATCGACGCGTTAGGTGCCCTCCTCTCCTGTGGACTAGGGGTGATCTTACTCTCAGATAGGATTCCCTTGGGGGACCGACAACGCATCGTGAGGTTGTTTGTCTTGGGCGTGTTAGGGGGGGTTGGACTTTGGTCAAATCAGATGATGGTTATCTTTTTGATTGCGGCGTTCATCCCCCAATTCCTCGGCTCCTCGGAATGGAAACACTTATATTCAAGCTTCGATAATCTTAGCACCAGACGGCTTGGAGTTCCCCTTCTCTCGATTTGCTCCTTTGATCCTTATTGCGGGGGGCCTTCTGGTCGTCGCCAGTTTCTTTATCTCGAATTGCTCGCCGGCCTGGCGATTCGAGCGCATTCAGGGGGCAGCCAGAATTGGCCTGGCCTTGGCGGGTCTTTCATGCTTGAGTCTATTCCTGTGGCATTCCAAGAGAATTATGAAACGTGTTTTCGAGGGGCTTACATTGGCCGGTGGGCTGATGGTAGGGTCCTCTCCGCTTGGGGTCTTCTGGCTTTCTGGAAAGGTGCGCCCCGCAAATATCGTTCACAGTTCATGCCCAACTGGCATTCTACAAAGGGGGGAGCTTCTCATTCATGATATCTTGCCGGCATTATGGGGGGTTCCCGCCCTCGGGGCTTGGCGCTCTCTCGGTCTGCTGCAAATTCTCAGATCGACGTTCGTAGTTGCTCTGGTCTCGGGGGCTCTTATTTGGTTTGCCTGGCACAACCGTCGGGACCTCGCCGGGGTGATCGCTTTGAAGCCGAGACCTGAGACCTCTGGTCATGTCATCGTCATTGCAGGGATGTTCTCTTTGCCTTTGATCCTCAGCCTTTTGGCAAACAACACCGTCGATGTGTACAGCGTCCGGCATCTGCTCGCCGCATGGTGGGCAAGTGCAGTTATGTTCGGGATCTTCTTGGATGATATAAGCCGGCAAAGGATTCGGTTGGGACTGTTGGCTTCAGCAACATGGATCGGTAGCGTTGCAATCGCCATGCTTTGGACGGCCAACGGTCACTGGCGGGTCAAGTTCACCCAGTACTCAGAGCCCTCGGTCAATGAGCTGGTTTCAGAGTTGCAGAGCCGAGTTGTTACTGCGGGATATGCAGATTACTGGGGTGCGTATGCCCTTGACTTTCTTGTGGGAGAGCAGCTGAACATAGTACCGTACACCGGCCCCGATTTGTATCCTCGATACTCCGAATACGCGAAATCGCAGACGCGTGTTGCCTTTATCTTTCCACAAAGTCGAGCCCCCATCCCTGGAACTGGACCTCTCGGTATGGTCAATCTGCTTAAGATGCCCAATGATGTAAGCGGCGAGGGGCCCGCCAAGGATGCGATGCTGGCCCTTGTCTCCAGCGGCAGTGTCGAGGATGAGTTTGCTGTTGGACCGTGGGAAATTTGGATTGTTGCTCGGTGAGATGCCATTGCCGGACCCGGACGCATGCTGTTTCTCATTTTCGATTGAGGACCTGGCACCAGGGGTTTGGTCAGTTGCTGGGGACCGAACAGTCGCAGTAGATCGCACCGTCGCTCCCCTGAAAAATCGGCGTCAATCCTGATGTCAGTGCCGACGGCGTGAGACCCTGAGCTGCCTCCGACCCCGACTTCATTTGGCTCTTCACCGTGTCGAACAGCACCAGCGCCGCCTGCCCATTCCGGTAAGCTTGGTCGAGATCTGATGTTCCCGATCCGAACGGCACCGAGAGGGGCTGCGAGTCGCCGTCTTTCAATCCGGGGATCTCGTACGCCGAGCGATCGGTGTACAGGAGTAAAGCCGCCGTTTCGTTGCTTACCAGGGTGAGATCCGGGGGCAGGGCGGCGACTGCGCGAACGGTCTCCGACCCTTGCCAGGCGCGTGAGGTGTAACCCAGTCCGGTACGGTGCAGCCCTAGCACCGTGTCCTGGCTGATGATGGTCCATCCGCCAAGGCTGAGAAGGATGGCTGCAGCCAGGCTCACATTGAAAAGGTGACTCCCGGTACCCGACCGCCGGACGAGATCCGCCAACGAAAAGAGGAAGATTAGACCCACCGGGAGAAGGGGAATCAGGGTGCGCGAGTCCACATCCGGAGTGGGGGAAACCAAGACGTAGGCGAAAGCAAATGATCCCAAGTACGAAATCAAGAACAACGAGGACAGGCCGGGCAAGATCCAATTGAGGCGTGCCCGCTGTGCCTTGCTTTGCTTTGTTCTCCTGCGTATGGCAGCAATGACAGCACCGAGGATGGCGGCTCCGAGAACGATCGCAAGGACGGCTGCAAGATTGTGTGTGAGCCGGGAGGGGATGACCTGGCCCGGAATCACATCCGGCGGCACCGGCTTCCAGGTTTGAACCGAACTCACCACACTGGTCGTGAAACCCCTCACAAGATGAACCAGATTGAAGTCCGTTTTCAACGCGCGCGGGGTTACTGAGCCGAGCACCAGGCGCGACCACAATACGAAGGCCAACGCAGGCGAGACGGAGATCCCAAAGAAGGCAAGGCTATCGCGTATCTTTGATCGCCATCTGGTCCCCTGAAAGATCACGAGCCCAAGGCTGCCGGCGACAATCCATGCCGCCCCAGTGTAGCGAGCAAGGAGTGCGGCCGCGGCTGTGACCGCTGCCAACAGCAGGCGGCTTCGGCGATTGGCGACAAGGAAGTCCGCCAACAAGAACAGGCTGCTCACGATGAAGAACAGGAACAGCGGCTCGGACATCGCCGATAGAAAGGTAATGATAAGAGCGGGGTGGAGCAAGAGGACCGAGCTGAGGCCGAGCGCCAACCAGGAGGAACGTGTCAGCCTCCAGAATTCCCAACCGCTGACGAACAAGAAGGCGCCGAAGAGGACGATATCGCTCCAGCGGGCAGCCGCCACGATGTCCATCCCAGCCTTGTTAAGTCCCGCCAGCAGCCAGGGATAGAGCGGAGAGTGCCAAATGAGCGGGACGAATTGGCCCGATGCCCGGAAAAGGCCCAGCCCGCGCCCCAACGCGAAATTGCGGGCGTTAACCATGTAACCGACGCCGTCGCTGAACGCCCACGGCCCCCAGCGGGTTCCGTACCAAATGATGAAGCTACCCGCGGTAGATAGAGATGCTATCGAGATCAAGGGGAGTCTGGAAATCGGGGACCTCATTTGTGACTGTCCGCCCAATTCGTCTGGGCGAGTCTGCTCCATGTCAGCGGCATGCATATTGGGCCCTCGCCGTCATGGTGGTCAATCCAGCACCATGCCCGTCATACGGATCACGGTACGACATCATTCGTCCTAAGCTTGGCTAGGTCATCCGGTGTCACGATGAATACGGGAAAAGTATAGGCTATGACATCGACCGGCTTGAAATTGTCTCTGAGCCAGGCATACTTCTCGGGATCTTGGTATCGAGGCGTGCCCACGAGTAGCTTAGGTGTCGCCACTATCGTCCCAGAGACCGGTTCTGGTGGATCCATAATGGCGTCGGGATGGTCTTTCAACCAATGATCCAGATACTGTTGACTCTGTCCCCAATCAAATTCCCCATTGGCCAGGTAGGAATACGCCGTCTTCTTGTCCCAGATGAGTTCGCTCGAGTATGGCAGGAAGTGCGGATAGAAGCGCAACACTGAAACAGCAAGCCAGGTCATTATCAATCCAGTGATTGCCAGCCGCCACGAATCCCGCGGGGTCAGGTTGCAGAGGAAATTGCCCGCCAAGATCATCAGGAAGGGATAGATGACGAGGATCAAACGTATTCCCAACTGCGCGTGAAGGAGGAAGTTCATGTAGATCAGGAACCATGCCGTCGGGACGAGAAGGAAGGACTCATCCCTCAGGAGGCCTTTGAGGTCGGGCCGTCTGCGCGCCAAGTAGATGATGCCCAGCAGGACAAAAATGAAAAGCGGTATGGGCGTCTTGAGTGCCATATCGACGAAGTAGTAACCGGGAAAACCATGTGGCCGGAGCTGACCCAGAAGGAAGATCTTGCCGTAGCCGAAGCCCAACTGGTCCCGATACATGACGAGATCGAGCCCCTGGATATAGGGATAGGGGGCCGGGATTGGCAGCCAGCTGAGAAAGCCGAGTCGCGTTTGAGCCGCATGGAGGAGACTCGATTTGAAGCCGAATTCGCCGAAGGGGGTCATCGTTCGATTGAATAAGTAACCGGCGTTGATCACCAGCAACGCCACCGAGGCCGTGAAGATTGCCGCTAGCGCCCACGTCCGAAGATACGTGAGGATGGCCCTGGTGTTCCGATCCTTGACCCGTTTCCATAGGTTGGGGGAGTCGAGCAGGAGCTGCATGACGACTATGAGAGGCACAAGAAACACGGCTGAGTATTTTGCCAGCTGGCTGATTCCCAGCATCAGGGCCACCAAGACTAGTCTTCCGAATGAGGGCCGCTGATTGAAATACCACAACGCGAAGACAGTAAACAACATCATCCCCATGGCATAGATGTCGGTCGTCACGAAATGAGAATGGGCGATGATGCTTGGCTCTAACACGTAAAGAGTAAGGCTCAAGAAGGCGGCCAACGGTCCGTAGAGCCGTCTTGCCCAGATGAATAGAACGAGAGCCACCAAAGTCGAGAAGACGATCGTGACCAGTCGGCCGGCCTGGATGGTGACGGAAATGCGCTTCAGCCAATTGTCTGGCAAATAGGGAGCGAGCTTGGCGGGAAGCGCATTGAGCGCCGTGAACGGCATCTTGCTGTCATCCACGATGGTCCCACCACTGTTCAGGCGGTCTGAATTGAGATTCAGAACATTCAGACCGTACTCATAGTGTTTGGCCTCATCGATCGTGATGGACTTGTGGCGAGCGCTGGCCAGGCTCAAGCCGAGGAACAGCCCCAGGAGCATCACCAGCGCGATGCGTTCACGCAGTTCGGATAGCTTCCACCGTGGGGTCGCGGTCAACTCACGTGTCCTTTACGTGATAATGCCTTCTCCCTAGTTGCCCGGGGATCGGTCACATTCGGTTCAATCCATGCCAACATTCAAGCGCCCGCGGACAGTGTAACCCTCTGCTGAACTGTCTGACTCGACGCGTCAAAGCTACCAGAAGAAAGGCTCGACGACCACAGGCCAAAGCCAAGCATACTAGCGTTCCAGAATCCGACAACGAGCATCGCCTGACTCCGCGTGGCCAAACTTGCGAGTTTCGGGCGCTTGGCGATCGGATGCGTTGTGGAAGCAGGATCCATTGGTCTACAATGGCTGCGGCAAGCCGTTTGAGTTACACAGCGGGATGCACCATCCATGAGCCGTTGGATCTCAAAGGAGCGTGTGTGGCACGTATCGGGATGAATCCCTCCAGGACCAAGATCAGCCAGTTCCACCCGGCACGGGTGACGGTGGCCATCCTGGTCCATGTGCCCAATCTGACCGGCTATTACGAGCACCGGCTTTCGGTACTTAAGGCCAGCCTGTGGAGTCTCAAGGTGAACACCACGGTTGCCTTTGATTTGTTGGTCTTCGACAACGGCAGCGGGCCTGAGGCGGCCGGATTTCTAGACGAGATGCTTGGAAGGGGTGAGCTGGACCTATTGTTTCGGTCCCGGCGCAACGTGGGCAAGCTTGGCGCCCTGCAGATCATGTTTCAGGCTGCGCCTGGCGAGTTGATCGCCTATGCGGACGATGATTTCTTTTACTATCCTGGCTGGCTGGAGTCCCAACTGGCCGTAATGGATACCTACCCCCAGGTCGGCATGGTCAGTGGCTACGCCGTCCCGTCCTTCTTCACGCCGGATCGAACATCGTCCAATCTCCGTTTCGCAGAATCCAACCCGGCGGTTGCCGTCGGGCGGTCCGAACCATTTCCCGAAACCTGGATCAGCGAGTGGGCGGAGAGCACCGGTCGCCAGCCCGCGGAAGCCCTGGAAGAAGAAAGCCACTTCACCCCTGTGCGGTATGTCTACCAGGGCCTGCCTGCCCTCGGTGCTGCCAATCACGACCAGTTTCTGTGCCGAAAGTCGGTGATTGTGGAATGCCTGCCGGAAGACTGGTCCGGGCAGCTGATGGGGCAGATGATTGAGCTCGACCGGGCGGTAGATCGGGCCGGCTACCTGCGCTTGGCGACCGCTGAGAGGACCACCCAACACATCGGTAACACCATTAATCCGGCGTTTGCCGCTCGCTTGCCGGAGTCCCTCGAACTATCCGCCGCCGCTCCGCCGTCCGAACGTAGGCGATCGACGCTGGCCGCGTGGCGCCGACGCGTGCTCCTTTCGCGGCCGGTGCGCTGGTTCCTGCTGGGTGTGTACAGCCATCTCTTCCGCTGGATCAACCCCGAATAGCTACCGCCCCATCCCAATCGGCGACCGACGGGGTATAAATGATCCTGCCATGACCAACCAAGCGCCGCCTGAACGCCAAACCGGGGATTGGGCGCTGTGCGAACGTCATCCTTTGAATAACCTGTCGTACGCTCCGGCTGCCCCCGCTCGGACGGGAATCACGGATGAACAAAGCCACTTCTGACCCCATCTTGGCGGTGTTGCTTGTTGTGGCCGGAATCGCCGCAGCAGCGATTCTCCTTGCAGTCACACGCTGGGGCATCGGCGTCAGCTACGACTCGGTCTTTTATCTGAGTGCCGCAGACAACCTGGTGCACGGTCTCGGCCTCAGCCGACTGGGCGGCGGTGGGGAGATCATTCCGCTGACCCACTTCCCACCGCTCTACCCCCTGGCGCTTTCGATTGGGGGTTGGCTGACTTCTCTGTCTACGTCCGTCGTGGCCCGCTGGCTGGCGGCGATCCTGCTGGCCTGCCTGGTTGCCCTCCCTGGTTTCATTGTGCGGAAATTCACAAACTCTGCGGCAGCCGGCCTCGCTTCGGCCCTGATGGTTCTCAGTTCGCCGGTCCTCTTCGAGGTTGGCGCGTGGGCGATGTCCGAGGCGCTTTACTTGGTGTGCTTGCTCGGAAGCCTGTGGCTGTTGGGCAGCTACGTTGCCAGCCAACGTTGGCGCCTTCTGCTGGGAGCAGCGCTGCTCACG
Source organism: uncultured Chloroflexia bacterium (assembly GCA_963807065.1). Lineage (GTDB taxonomy): Bacteria > Chloroflexota > Anaerolineae > Anaerolineales > E44-bin32 > CAWAND01. Next base: position 1,329,596 of record CAWDZQ010000003.1, on the reverse strand, counting down.
GGCGCTGCCTATGCGACGCGCTACGTGGGCGCTTCCTTATTGGCGACTGGGCTGGTTGTGATCTGGCTGGCAGACAGCGGGCCGTGGATGGTCAAGTTGAAGAGAATGCTCGGTTATGGCGCCGTGAGTGGCCTTCCGGCCGCTATTTGGATGACGCGCAACATCCTGCTCACCGGTCTGACCACCAACCGTACGCTGCTGTTCCATCCGCTGGGACGGGCCAAGCTGTCCGAGGCGGCGCATGCCCTGGCTGGCCTGGTGTTGCCGGAGGGGGTGGCGTTCTGGCTGCGACTCGCGCTTACTCTGGCTGCTATCACGGCGCTGGGTTTCTTCTGGCTGTTGACATGGTTGCGCGCGGAACGCCCGCTGCCCAGGGCGTGGGACGCTGCATCGCAGTTGGCCGGGGTACTGGCTGTGCACGCCTTTCTTTACGGCGGGCTTCTGCTGGTTTCTTTGTCCTTCCTGGATGCATCCACACGTTTAGACGACCGGATCCTCTCGCCGCTGTGGTTGACAACCCTGGTCTTGGCCGGGTTGGCCCTTGGCCGCTGGTTGTCAGCCGGAGTTAGATCTGCCTGGGCGAAATGGGTTGTTGCCGTACTTGGCTTGGGGCTTGTCTTCTCAGGAAGCATGAGAACCTGGGATCAGGCGCAATCAGCCTATGCCAGCGGCTTGGGTTTCAACAGTCGGGGCTGGGTGACTTCTCCGACCGTGGCTTGGGTACGGGCGCTGGACCCCAGCGCATCTCTCACTTCGAACGAGGCGTTCCCCCTATACTATTTGACCGGGCGGCCGGTCTACTGGGCCCCGGAGGCGATCGACCCCGTCAAGGGCGAACCGCGAGCCGATCTGGCGGATGAGCTGGACGCCATGCGCACCAGGCTTGCGTCCCCGGACGCCTACCTGGTGATCTTCCATCCGGACAGCCTGCGGGTCGAAATGCCGCCGCTGGCCGAGCTGACACAGGACCTCCTGCCGGTTCTAAAGACATCCGACGCGGTGGTCTACTCGGGCAGATGACCCGCGGCGAGCGGTCCCTAAGCCGACGAAACGATCGCGGGTAGAATGTGCCGCGTGCCCCCGGACCCGCCGGCGTTTCCGCCAGGAGAATTCGTGGTATCGGCCAATGGATCAGCATGGATTTGATTGAAAGCTTCAGGCGGCTTGTCCCCGTGCCGATCAGGCGCCGCATCACAGCGCCATACTGGTGGTGGTACAACCGGGGACGGCATCAATTGGCGATGCCGTTTGATTCAAGCTGGGAGCGGAGCCAGAATCGGTTGCCAAGCTTTAGGAATCAGCACGTCGGAGAACGGTGCTTCATTCTGGGCAACGGTCCCAGCCTAGGTCGCACCGATCTAGCCCGCCTAAAGGATGAATACACTTTCGGCCTCAATCGCGTCTATCTCCTGTTCTCCGAACTCGGCTTTCCGACCAACTGCCTGGTTTGTGTGAACACTCTCGTCATTGAACAATCCGCCGATGATCTGCGCAGCCTCTCCATTCCCAAGTTCATCACCTGGCGGGGAAGGCGATGGATGCGAGGCGACGAGCAGGTCATTTACCTCGACACCGACTACACGGGTCCGGAAGACTTCGCCACCGACATGACGCGGCGCGTCTTCGAAGGCTCCACGGTCACCTATGTCGCCCTGCAGCTCGCCTATTACATGGGTTTCGAGGATGTGATCCTGGTCGGGGTGGATCACGACTTTGCCACCAAGGGCCAGGCGAATGTAACTGTGGTATCGGACGGGGACGACCCCAATCACTTTTCGCCAGAGTATTTCGGCAAGGGCTATCGCTGGCAGCTTCCCGACCTGAATGCCTCCGAGAGGGCTTACCGGCTTGCCAAAGAGGCATTTGAGACCGACGGTCGGCGGGTGCGGGACGCCACCATCGGCGGCAAGCTGACGATCTTTCCCAAGGTCGCCTATGACGAGCTCTTCTAGTCAGGCGCTTCCCGGCGCCTCGACATCGATGCCGGCTTTCTGGCGGACGCATTGGAAGACTTGGGCGGCGATCGTCGGCGGGGCCATCATCTTGGTGCCCATCGCGGCCGCCGAGTACATGGGATCCTTATCGCGCTATCTGGCGGACGACTTTTGCACTCTAGGCAGTCTCCGAGATCTTGGATTCTGGGGCAGTCAGGTCTACTGGTACACCACGTGGTCGGGACGGTTCGCCTTCACCTTCACGGTCAACATCTTCGAGGCCCTCGGCGCCTGGATGGTGCCGCTGCTTCCAGCCGCCCATCTCCTGGGACTGCTGGTCGGTGCCCGGTGGGCGTTCGCCCGGTGGTTGGCCCGGTCAGAGGACCGTGGCAGCCGATGGGCCGTCTGGTTCATCGGAGGTCTGGTGGTTTATGAGACCATCAGCAGCGCACCCAATCTGTACCAGTCCCTTTACTGGCAGACGGGCGTGCTCACGTACGTGGCACCCTTGGTTATGGCGTCTTTCTACGCCGGCTGGATCCTTGGCTGGCGAGAGGGTGGGGAAGTCGGGGCAGGCAGCCTATTGATCTCCGCCCTGGCGATGGCCGTGGCGGTGGGTTATTCCGAGACGGTCGGCAGCATGCTTGTGGCGGCCCTGGCAGGTGCGTGTCTGCTGCTGTGGCTGTTGGCCGAAGCCGGGACCGCCAGGACCAGTGCGCTGAGGTTGGTCGGCGCCGGCCTGCTCGGAGGCATCCTGGGGATGCTGGTTGTCGCCGCCGCCCCGGGCAATGCAGCCCGTCAGGCGCTGCTGACACCGTCTTCGAGCGCCGTCTTCTGGTTCAAGGAAACCACGCGCAATGCCTACATCTTCTCGGTCAGAACGTTGCGAGGGGATCCCCTGCGGCTGGCTCTCGGCCTTGCGTTGCCGTTCCTGCTCGGAGGGGCCAGCGCCCCAAGAACGAAGGCATCGCCGGTGGAAGGGGCGTCGCCTCTCAGACGGCTGCTCTTCTTGGTCGCGCTGCCGCCTTTCACATTCGGCCTGGTGATGGCCTGCATGGCGCCAACTCAATATGCCATGGCTTCCTACCCCGATGGGAGGCTCCTGATCAGCGCCCAGTTCGCCGTGGCCACGGGGATGGCCCTCTGGGGGGCGGCCGCGGGCCGTTGGTTGATGGGTTATTGGCCGGCGGCGACCGGACGATGGCCCCAGGCTGGTATGGCTGTGGTGTGCGTCCTGGCCCTGGTCACCCTCGGATTCGACAGCTTCGGTGCGACCCGCCAGCTCCTCGCCCCGCTGCCGGATGCCCGAGACTTTGCCGCCCGCTCGGATGAACGCCTCACCAAGGTGCTCGAGGCCCATCAAGCCGGGATCGAGTCGCTGCCTGTTGCCTCGCTCACGCATATGGGCGGGCTGGACGAGATAAGCAGCGACTCTGCAAATTGGGTCAACGTTTGCTTCGCTCAGGCGTACGGGTTGAAGCGGGTCACGGCCAAATAGGCCGGCAGGGGGAAGGGGCGTGTGTCTTATAATGCAGCGCCGCACCCTCAACCGCCTGGGTCGGTGGAACCCCCGAAAAAGCGCGGTTCATCGGCAGGTAGAGACTGTTGGAGCGCATGTCAAAGCAACCTGAGCGCGGGGGCGACCTGCCCCTGGTGTCCATCGTCATGCCTTCCTTCAACCAGAGACCATGGTTGGAGGAGGCCATCCAATCGGTCCTCACCCAAGACTATCCCAACCTCGAATACTTGATCGTCGACGGCGGATCCACCGATGGCAGTCTGGATGTCATCCGGCGCTACGAGGATCGGCTCGCCATGTGGATTTCCGAGCCGGACGCCGGCCAAGCCGACGCCATCAACAAGGGCCTGCGAAAAGCCAAGGGAGCGATCGTCGCCTGGCTCAACTCCGACGACGCCTACGCCCCCGGTGCTGTGGGCGAAGCCGTCGATTGTCTGCTGGAGAACCCCGCCCTGGGAATGGTGTACGGGGACGGTCTGATGGTGGACGCCGAGCGCCGGCTGCTGGATCACCATACCTACCGCACACTGAGCCTGGTTGACCTGCTGAGCTTCGAGGTCATCCTGCAGCCGACCGTGTTCATGCGGCGTCGTGCGCTTGAAGACGTCGGCTATTTGAACGACGAGTTTCACATGGTGCTGGATCACGATTTGTGGGTACGGATGGCGCGCAAGTACCCCACACAGCATATGGCACGTTTTTGGGCCTTGGAAAGGAGCCACGCTGAGGCCAAGACGATCGCTCAGGCGGCGGTTTTCGTCGATGAAGCGTGGCGGCTCATCGCGTGGGCGGAAACCCAGGCTGATCTGGCGAAGGTCATTGGACGCCATCGGAGGCGCATCTACGCCGGGGTCAACATGTTCTCGGCACGCCGTTTGATAGACGCCGGACAATACGGTGCGGCCCTCAAGCACATCGCCCGCGCGACGGTGCTTCACCCCTGGACGGTGATCCGCTATTGGTACAAAGTGGTCCAGGCCGGCTTGAGCTTCATCGGCCTGGCAGGCATGTTCGAGTGGTATCGGACCACCCGGCGCCGGCTTCGATTTAGGGGCCAAAGAATTGAATTCGAGCGGTCTTGAGAGGCTTGAACCCTGACATGATGTCTTCGCACGACAACCCAAGCGGTGACGAGCGACGTCCCCTGGTGTCCATCGTCACGCCTTCTTTCAATCAGGCCCAGTATCTGGAAGAGACGATCCAGTCCGTCCTTGGTCAGACATACCCCAACATCGAATATATCGTGGTTGACGGGGGGTCCACGGACGGCAGTCGCGAGATCATACAGCGTTACGCTGACCGGCTCACGGATTGGGTGTCCGAATCCGATCAGGGCCAGACCGACGCCATTAACAAGGGGTTTGCCAAGGCGAAGGGCGAGATTCTGGCATGGTTGAACTCAGACGATGTCTATCTGCCAACAGCCGTGGAGCAGGCCGTGGACTATCTGACCGAGCACCCCGAGATCGGGATGGTATACGGCCACGCCTACTATGTGGACGCGGGCGGCAAGCGCTTTGCCGAGTATCCATCCGGCGTTACGGATCACAAGGGCCTGCGGCGAGGCGTGAACACTATTCCCCAGCAGTCGACCTTCTTCCGCCACAAGATCTGGGACATGGTTGGCCCGCTGGATCCCAGCTACTTCTACGCCATGGACTACTCACTTTGGGTGGGCATTTCAGCCGTATCGCCGATCGCCTACCTGCCAAGTCCGCTGGCGCATTTCAGGATCCACGACGCATCCAAGTCGAGGACGGCGGCCCGCCGATGCTGGCCGGAAATGATCAAGCTGCACTTTGAAGATGGCGGGAGCAGGTTTTCCATCCTGTACGCCAAGTACCTCGTGCGCCGCGTCGTGGAACCCTTGATGCCGCTTCGACTCGAGTGGCGCAAATGGAAGTTCGGAAGGGGGCGCCGGGCCGGGGGCTCATCTTCCGCCGACCCGTCCTAGATTCTCCATCGGCATGCACGACGCGCCCGCCCTCGCCAACGCACCCGGAGCCAGATCTCAGTTAGCGCGCAATGGGTCCGGTGGCACCCGCGGCCCGTGACCGATAGGCGTTTTCGATCACAACGTCGAACATGGGCAGTGTCTGGGTGTCGCAGTAGGCCGCCTCGAAGGCGGCGCGCGCCTTTCGGCTCAATGCGGCCCGAAAATCAGGCTCGTCGGCCAGCCGACGGACGAACTCGACGATCCCGTCGACATCGCCATGCCGAAGGCTGACGCCAACTCCGTAGCGCTGGATCGCCTCATCGACATTTCCCCCCGCAGGACCGACGTAGAGGATCGGTAAGCCCATGGCCAGATTGGCGTGGAGCTTGCTCGGGCTGATGACGCCCAACGCGTTATGGTTCATGGTGATCAGAGCGCAGCCCGCGGCGGCCATGACCGATGCCGTCTCCTCCTTCGCCACATAGGGATACAGGTGCAGCTTTGGCAGCCCGTGGGCCTCCTTCTCTTTCCTCAACCAATCGAACTTGTCGCCGCCGCCGACGAAGAGCCAGTTGAACGGTTGATCGGCCAGTCGATCGGCCGCCGATATCACGCTTTCAAAGCTGTGGCCGAAACCTGCGTTGCCCAGATAGAGCACCGTGAAGCCGGATTGTAGGTCTAACACTTCGCCTGCCTTCCAGGATGGCGGGTTTTTGTCCGCTGGAAACTGGTCCAATGATTCCCAGTTGGGAACCACATGCCAGGATGGACCCGCCTCAGGCGGCATGTAGCTCGATTTGAGCAGCTCGAGCATCGCTCGGTCCAGGCACACGACCGCCGTCAGCCGGTGGAACAGTAGGTGGTTGAGCCAGCGCAGAAGCCGGCTGATGACCCCGCCCCGGCGGATGACCCCGCTCCTTTCGGCGATCTCTGGATAGCAATCCATGTTCCAGAGCACGATGACTGTCGAACGATGGAACAGCTTGTGGAAGACGGCGATCCAGGCGATGAATGGAGGTGTGGTCAAGGAGACGATGACGTCCTGGGCAGGCAGTGAAAGGACGCGAAGACATGCCTGGATGGTGAACGCGGTGTAGTCTGCTAGGCGGGTCAGGGCCGAGCTCTTCCCAGCCCGAGGCGTCCAAAGCCGGTAAATGTGGCGATTGTCTTGGGCGTTTGATGACTCCAAACGTGATTGGGGGACGTATCCTCCGGCGCTGGTGATGACCGACACCTCATCTCCCAGTCCAGATCGGTGCGCAGCCAAGGACGCCGCCATGTGGCCGGTGGGCGCCAGATCGGGTGCGTAAAACTGATTGATGATGGTCAGGCGCATAGGTGCATCTTCCGGCCAGGGCTAAGCAGCAGACACGTGCTCGATGATTTCGTCGACGATCCGGTCCAGGTCATACTCCTGATCCCATGCGGGAAAATCGTGTTTCAGCTTTGAAAGATCCGTATAGTAGCAAATGTGATCGCCGACGCGATTTTCATCGGAGTACGTGAGCTGAGGGCGTTTGCCGGTACGGGCCTCGATCATGTCCACGCACTCGAGCAAGCTGGCCGCGTTGGCCTTGCCCCCGCCCAAGTTGTAGACCTCGCCCGGCCGGGGATTCTGGGCGAAGGCCCAGAAAGCTCGAATCACGTCGTGGCTGTGGATCTGATCACGGACCTGCTTGCCCTTGTAGCCAAAAATCGTATAGGGCGCTTCCAAAAGCGCCACATGGACCAAGTAGTTCAGAAACCCGTGCAGTTCGACTCCGGCGTGATGGGGACCGGTCAGGCAGCCGCCCCTGAAGATGCCCGTTCTCAGGCCGAAGTAGCGTCCATATTCTTGGGTGATTACATCGGCCGCTAGTTTGGAGGCGCCGAAAAGCGAGTGCAGGCTCTGATCGACGGGGAAGTCTTCCGGAATGCCGTGTGCGAAGGCTGGGTCATCGTAGTCCCAGCGGGTGGCCAACTCTTTCAATCTAATCGTATTCGGCCGGTCACCGTAGACCTTGTTGGTGCTCACGAAAATGAACACTGCCTTCGACGCGTGCTGGCGGCAGGACTCGAGCAAGTTGAGCGTGCCGCCAGCGTTGACGTCGAAATCGTCGAACGGCCGGCGGGCAGCCAGATCGTGACTCGGCTGAGCGGCGGCGTGGATGACGATGTCGAAGGCATTGGTGCCGAAGAGCCTGTCCACCGCCGGGCGGTCGCGAATATCGAGATCGATGTGGCTGAAACGTTGGCACACGGACAAAAGCCGCTGCCGGTTGGTTGAGGTGTCCCCCTTATGACCGAAAAAATCGGCGCGCATGTTGTTGTCCACACCGACCACATCAGCCCCCAATGAATCGAAGAACACCACAGCTTCCGACCCGATGAGTCCACTGCTTCCAGTGACCAATACCTGCATCTGAGCTGGTTCCCTTCGAATGAACCTTCGCCTGACCCCCCGGCTGCATCTGCCAGGTCAGGCACATTGTATCTGGAAAGGCTTGACCGGGACACACTCAGCCTGCTCGGCGCCGGCCAGGTGGCGAACGGCCTATGCTATCATTTCCCATCGTGAATCAGCTGAGAGAAGGTCGCCGCCGACGGGCTATGACGCGGGACCGACTGGTTGTGAAGGATTTCACAATGTGGCCCTTCATTGGGGTCTTGAATCCGCCCTTTGCTTACCATGATGAGACTTGATAGGCCCTGATATGCGTGCACACCGGTGGCGTACTGCCTTGCGCGCCTGTCTCACGCTCGTGGGTCTGGGGTTGGCCGGGGCGGCGATATTCGCCCTTCAGCTGGGCTTGGACAACAATTCAAACTGGGGTCCGTCGCGCAAGCTTTTCTTTGGCGTTGGCCTGGCCCTGACCGTCGCAGCTTGGGTTCCTGGTTGGGCTAAATGGGCTCGGCAGCGAAGTAGGAGTTCACATCGGCTTCGCGTGATCGGGGAAGCGATGGGCAGGGTGGGGGGCGCGCTGGCGCGCCAGCCGGTGGTCCGCAGGCTCAGCGAGGGGCTGACCAAGGCCGGAGGCTCGGTCTCGAATGGCGCGCACCGCATACCTGTCCTACGCAACCTGGTGGCCACACCTCAGCGGACTGCGTACAGCGCAAGCATCTTCATCTGGATGGCTGCGCTGGTGGTCTACGTCTGGATTGGTTCCGTGGGCACCTGGACGAACTGGCCGCCGACGACAAGCGACTTCGATCTGCTGGCGCAGGGTTTCGTTCAGGGCAAGCTGAGCCTGCCGGTACAGCCGTCACCCGAGCTGCTGGCCATGCCCGATCCCTACGTGATGGAGTCCCGTCAGTTTCTGCCCGGGCTCTGGGACATCTCTTACTACAAAGGCAAATTCTTCCTCTACTGGGGGCCTGTGCCGTCGGTGCTGCTGGCTGCGGTCAAGCTGATTGCCCCGGTCCAGGTGAATGATGGACTGCTGGCACTTTTCTTCCTGGCAGGGCTAAGTCTGATGGCGATCCTGTGCGTCCTGGCCCTCTGGCGGCGATGGCCTGGGGGTCTGCCATGGTGGACCGTCCTGCCCCCCGTTGTCGCCCTGGCCGGGGCAACCCCTCTGGTCTGGCTGCTCAGCCGAGGGGCCGTGTATGAGGTGGCCATCGCATCGGGGCAGTTCTTCCTGTTGGCCGGCCTTCTGGTGGTCATGCCGGCCTTTTGGGGCGATCCGCTGTCCCTGCGGCGCCTGGCGGCAGCCAGCGCCTTGCTCGCACTGGCCTTCGCCTGCCGCCTGAATCTGGCGCTAGCCTGCCTGTTCGTCCTTGCCGTGGGCGTGGGCATGACGCTGAAGGCAAGACACGCCAGGCTGGGGCAGGTTGCCGGAACGTCGTTGGCGGCCGGACTGCCGATGTTCATCGCAGTCGTCCTGTTTGGCGCGTACAATCAGGCCCGCTTTGGCTCATGGCTCGAATTCGGCCATCGCTTCCAGCTGGGCCGCTGGGATAAGTATCACGAGTACTCAAAGGTGTTTGGTCTTCAAAACGCCATTCCCAACCTCTACAACTACCTCTTGAACGGTATTCATTACCTGAATGTCTTCCCCTATCTCAAGCCAGAGTGGGGGCAGTACTACATCTGGCTTACACACACCTACGCGCCCGACGGCTACCACACCGAGAAGGTCGCTGGCGTACTGGTGGCGATTCCGTTTCTTTGGCTCATAGGCGTGGTCATCGTGGGCTGGGGAAGGGCGCTTGGGAGAGTGGCCGGAAAACGCCAGGGTTGGGCCGGCTGGAGCGAGATGCTGACAGGCGTCCAGGGCGCCGAGACCTTCCTCATCGGTGCCGCAGTCTTGCTGATCGCGCCGCTGGCTTCCTTTGTGGCCGTCTCAATGCGACATGAAGTCGATTTTGTCCCCACACTCGGTTTGTTGGCGGCCATCGGCTTCTGGGAGGCGTATCGCCGCCTGTCCCTTCGCCCGTTCTCCCGACGGATGGTCATAGCCGTGGCCTTCTGGCTGGCCTTGGCGTCGGTCCTCACCGGCACGCTGCTGGCCATGACTGGGTTCCAGGGGAATTTCGAAACCTACAATCCCCAGCTGTTCCATCAGCTTACGGCTATCTTTTCACGCTAGCAGGTGCCTCGTCGAACGACTCGGCACGGTGCATGTCCCCCTTTGGGAAGCCAAGGCCGCCGGTGGTAGACTGGTAGGCTGACGATCCGACGGCTGGGTGGAAAACTCCCATGGATTCACTCCTCTCACAAGATGTGCAACCCTCTCAGGTGGCCAGCAAGCTGTTGGGCCGCTGGCCGCTCATCTTCTTGATGGGCGTTCTGGGCGGAATGGTGGGTTTGGCGGCAAACTGGGTCCTGCCGCCAACCTACCAGGCGAGCGCGAGCCTCGGCATCGGGGTGGACCCCAATGTGGCCGTGCCATATTCCGACAACGTGCAGTATGAGGCAGATCTGCGAACGCAGGATCTGTTTCTGTCCGACTCCACACTTGAGGCAGCCCGCGCGCAATTGTCGCCGACATTGGCCGGCTCCGGGGCCAGCGACTTCCGATCCCATCTCAGACTGGACCATTTTGAAGGCGAATGGTATTTGAGAGCGACAGCCGGCTCACCTGCGGATGCCTCCGAGCGCGCCAACGCCTGGGCATCGGCGGCGACCGCCGAGTTCGTGGCGGCTCAGGCTCATGCCGTCAAGGCGGGAGAGTTCCAGGCGCTTCTTTTCAGCGTGGCGTGCAAGCCGGAGGTGGTGGTAGCGGACGGGCGGTCCAACCTTTGGTCCTGTGATGAGATGAATCTCGATCTTGACCCGAACCAAGTGAGTTCACAACTTCTCGCCGAAGCTCGGCTAAGTCACGGGATTCTTCCGGGGATGGTGATCAGCAGCGCACGCTCAGCTGAATTGCCGAGCGAGCCAACTCGGCAAGCGCGGGCGCTGTTCGCCCTGGGCGGGACGCTTGTCGGGCTTGTTCTGGGGTTGCTTGCGGCGTTGTCCCGGCGGGATTGGGCGGGCTGGACGCGCATTGGACGAGGGTCAGAATGATGATTGTCTTGGCGCGGAGGCCGGATCATTCGGCCCCATCTTCAGCTTCAGCTTGGTTCTGACCTGCTGATGGACATATCCCTCCCCTTTGCTTTTCTCCGGCCTGGCAAGACCATCAAGCACGTCTCATGGTGGTTGTGGCTGGCAATGTTGGTGGCCGTGCCGGTGACGAGCTTTCCCCTGGTCAGGAATTATGTAGGTGACTCCAGCGTTTACCCGCTTTCTGCCCTGATCCTTATCCTCTTGGTCCTGACCTGGTTGGTGCCCTACGTTCTCGCCGATGGGCGATTTCCGGGTCATGTTCGCCCCTTGTTTCTCTTCGTCCTGCTGGCGGTGCTTTCAGCCGGTATCGGCCTGACGCTGCCCCTGGGTCCCTACAAGGGCACAGTCCCTATGAGCCGTGAGCTGAGAGCCCTGGCGACGCTTGGAATCGGTGTCTGCTTCTACCTGTGCGCCGTCAGCCTGCCCGATTCAGAGCGCCGCATCCGAACATCCTTATGGGCGTTGTACTTTGGGGCCGTGCTTACGCTCATTTGGTCCAGCTTGCAGGCAATCTATGTCACCGACAACGTGGCCAACATACCGGTGACGCTCAACCGGATCCAGCGCATGATCTCAGTGCGTGACCTCCTCCGCAACCGGGTCTCCGGCATGGCGTTCGAGCCCTCGTGGTTGGGCGATCAACTTGTCGTACTGTACCTGCCATTGTGGTTGGGCAGCGTGCTGACCCGGTTCTCGGCTTTCACGCGCCGGAGGACATTCTTCTCCGTCGAGCTGGTCCTGCTCGGATGGGGGAGTGCCATATTGGTCATGGCTCGTTCCCGAATCAGCATGCTCAGCCTGATTGTGATGGTGGGGTTGATCTACCTGCTCCTGGCGCGCGGGGTCTCAGGCCGCCTGGCACGCAAGCTCCGGCCGGCTGACGCCCTGGGGCGAGTCCGTCTTCAGGGCGTCATGGTCACAGCCGCCGTCGTGCTCGGGATCCTGGGGATCGTGGGCGCCGGCTACAGCCTGGTCAAGGTCGGCGCGGCCCATGACTGGCGACTCCGCCGAATCCTCCAGGTTCCCAATGAGATAATCTCGATTCGTCAACAGCATCCATACGCCGTTACCTACGAGCTGGCTAATCGGGTGGCATTTGCTGAGCGATTGGTCTACTGGCGGACGGCATTTTCGGCCTTTGAGGCCTACCCCGTCTTTGGTGTGGGCCCGGGTGACGCCGGTTTTCTGTTTCCGACCTCCGTTCCGGCCTACGGCTACACCTTGACCGAGATCCGGGCGGTTCTCAGTCCCAACAATCCCACCTTCCCCAATCCCAAGACCTTGTGGATCCGCCTGCTGGCTGAAACCGGCTTGCTTGGCTTTTCGGCCTACCTGGCTTGGATCCTGGTCATCGGGGGCTGTGCTTGGAGCCTCTTCGCTCGGGGAGACGGGATGGCCCGGACGCTGGGACTGGTGGGGATTCTGGCTATTGCGGCGCAAGTAGTTGAGGGCTTCAGCTTGGACACCTTTGCGCTGCCGCAAATTTGGATTGTCAACGGTTTGATTACCGTCGCCTACGTTCATTTGCTCCATTGGAGCCCAACCAAAAACCATACAGATCCGACCACTGGCGGATTGCCAGCGATGCTAGAATCGGACTCGGCATAGCATGGCACCTCGGAGAATCCGAGCTCACATGAGGCGGTGGCGTCTTTGATCACACGGCTGGCCGATCTCTTCCCGATGATCTTGGTGGCAAGCGTATGCGCCTTGGTTTTATCGCCGCTCGCCCGACGATACGCGTCACGGCTCGGCTTGGTTGATGTTCCCGGTTCTGCCCCTCACAAGACTCATCGAGAACCGACGCCGCTGACAGGGGGCTTGGTCCTCGTGATGGCGCTCTGGTTGTCCTACGCCATCGTCCGACCTCAGCTCGACCAGCAGGTGTTGGCTATCCTTATTGGCGCCACCTGGATGATGGGCTGGGGTGTGTTGGATGATCGCTTCGACTTGGCGCCGTATTGGAAGCTGGGCGGCCAATTGCTCGCCGCCGGCTTGCTGATCGCCTTCGGCATTCAGGTTCACGTCACGCGAATCGTGGGGGTAGACTTGACTCTGACCGTCTTCTGGGTGGTCGGGCTGGTGAATGCCTTCAATTTGGTGGACAGCAAAGACGGATTGGCCATTGGCCTGGCAAGCGTGGCGGCCGCCTTCTTCATGCTGGTGACGATCGATGCTGGACAGCCGGTGCTGTCTTCCCTCTCGGCTGGGCTTCTCGGGGCCTGCCTGGGTGTGTTCTTCTTCAATACCTCCCCGGCATTCATCTTCCTCGGAGACTCGGGCGCGCAGGTCCTGGGATTGATCCTCGCGGCCGTCGGGATCGCCTATGTGCCGGCAGGTGCCGGCCTGCCCCAAGGGGTCTCATGGTTCACGCCGATCCTGGTTCTTGGCGTGCCGATCTTCGATACTACCCTGGTCGTCTTTTCGCGCCTGCGCCGGCACCGGCCCATTTACCGGGCAGATCGGGACCATACCTACCACCGGCTGGTTGCATTGGGGCTGGACTCGAACCGTTCGGTGCTGGCAATGCAACTGGCGGCGGTGATGCTGGGCCTGATGGCCTTCATTGCGTTGGGGGCAAGTGTCCTGCTGGCCAATCTTCTTTTTCTGGCCCTGCTGGCCCTGGGTGCTTTGGCTGTTGGACTCTTGGAACGCCATTTCGATGCCAACCCTGTCTCGCTTGAGACTTCACAGGACAATCTAAATCTGCCATCCTAACCGCCAGTGGGTGGTGAGGGGAGTCGCAAACCGTGAAGCTTATCATCCAGATTCCATGCTACAACGAGGAAGCCACACTTCCCGATACGCTGGCTGATCTGCCGCGTGAAATCGCGGGGGTGGACGTCATCGAAACCCTGGTGATTGACGACGGCAGCACGGACCGGACTGCCATTGTGGCGCGGGACCTGGGCGTGGATCATGTCATCCGATTCCCCCGCAACAGGGGGCTTGCCTTTGCATTCGCCGGCGGTCTGGATGCCTGTCTCAATGCTGGAGCGGACATCATTGTCAACACCGATGGAGATCATCAGTATCAAGGGGCGAGCATCTCTGATCTGGTGGGCCCCATTGTGCGCGGCGAGGCCGACATGGTGGTGGGGGACCGTCAGGTGGATACCATCGCCCACTTCTCCTGGTTGAAGAAGTCATTGCAGAAACTCGGGACTCGGGTGGTGCGCTGGACGTCGGCCACCGATGTCCAGGACGCCACCAGCGGTTTCAGGGCTCTATCAAGGCAGGCGGCGGCGCAGCTGGTGGTCTTCTCCAGCTACACGTACACGCTGGAGACCATCATTCAAGCTGGCAAGCGCGGGCTCGTCGTGACTTCCGTCCCCATCTTGACCAATCCCAAGCTCCGGGAATCACGACTGATCAGTAACCTCCCCAATTATGTGGTCCGTTCGGCGGTCACGATCCTGCGCATTTTCATGATGTACGAGTCGCTCAGAGTCTTCACACTTCTGAGCCTGATACCGTTTCTGACCGCACTGGTTCTGTTCGTCCGTTACGTTTACTACTTTGCGATCGGTCAGGGTTCGGGCCATGTCCAGTCTGTAATCGTCGGCTCCGGCCTGATACTGATCGCGTTTCAGGTCTTTCTGTTGGGCCTTCTGGCGGATCTGATCGCCAAAAACCGACGACTTAGTGAAGAAATTCACTATCGGATGCGGACGGCCCTAACGTCACCTTGGGAGTCCGACCCAACAGAGGAAGTGTAAACTGAACCGTTGATCGCAGGCTATCGAGGCATGCTTGTCCGATGGCCGACCTTTGTCGAAGGGTTCTCGATCGCCCAAGCCCCGGCAGCACGCCGCCCAGCGGTGACTAGGGTTGGTTGGGCGAAATCAGAGTCGGGAAGGGGAATGGGGCAAGCCATCATCCGGTCCATGACATCCACCCGGGAACTTGAGGGTCACAGGTTGCCTATCCCAGTGGCGCGAAGTATATGCCACTACGGCTTCTTATCCGCAACGCCCTTGAATGCCTCGAGATTCACCGCCACAAATGCCCTTCCTGTCGTCCCTACCCGCCTCTGGGACCTGGCCGCCTTAGTCGCGCCCACTCTTCACTGGCCAGATTACTAGCCAGTGAAGATCCCATTGTGCTTGTCCATACCTTCATTTGGAGGTATAGGTCGCAAGGTACCGTCCTTCCGGACCTTCGCTGCAGGAACCTAATCACGGTGACGTGCCCGAACATAGGCTCATCAATCCGATAAGTGTCTCTAGGATTTGAAGCGTGTGGGGGAGTCCGAGGATAACGCAGTCCGACTCATTGGATGCAACAACCTGGCACCAGGGTTATGGCGACAACACCGCAACGTCAGGTGTGGAAAGGCACAAGCACCGCTCCGCTGTCTGAACCGGGAGACCTCATGCAAGAACCTGGAAGCCATGTCCACCATCCCCCGCATCCGTTGGTAACTCGAGACGAGCTAGTGTTTCAGATCACCACACATGAAGGTGGTCATGAGAGTGCAGATGGGATTGCGCACAACTCTGGACGCTGGCCGGTGACCTGGCGATAGAATAGGTTCGGCGCACGCCAGGGCTTCCGAGGGCCCGGGCCACGATTCAATTGGCCTCCGAATGCCAGCACTCCTCGTAGGTGTGTTTCGGTTTCGAATTCGAGCTTGTCTCCTCCAGTCACCAAGGGTACGAGCAACGTGAATCCTCGTAGTAGACCAGTCAATACACATAGAGTGGCACTGCTTCTGGGGGCATCCTTGGTCCTTGTTGGTTTTTTGGTTGTCAAAGATTACGGAGTATCGAGCGATGAGTACGTCCAAATGGTCTATGCGGAAGAGACAATCCAGTCATATCTGGGCCAATTCGACCCGGCCGCGACGGTAGCAGATCTGCGATACTACGGCCCTTTCTTCTCTGTTCTGTCTCTTGTCGGCACCAAGGCCATTGAGGCCATCCCGTTAGGATTGGAGCCTTTCCAAGCCGTCCACTTCACCTACTTCCTGTCATTCGTCCTTGGGTGCGTTTCCCTCTACTACTTGCTACTCCTTTTTGTTAGGTGGCCAGCAGCGGTCGCTGGAACCATCCTGTTCGGCTCTCAGCCTCTCTTGTTTGGCCATGGGTTCATCAACCCCAAGGACACTCCCATGATGGGATTCTTCGCTGCTACCGTGATGTTGGGGATCTACTCTGTTCGGGAACTGAGCAACGTGCCCAGCCTCGATCCAGGTTCACAGAAGCCCACAACCGAATCCTCTGCTGAGTCCCCATTTGATGTGGGGCCGCCATCGGCAAAACGCGAATGGATGACGCTGGGCATTCTCATCGTGGCATTGGTCTGCTCGGGCATCGATGTGGGGGTCACGCACTGGTCACTGTCAGCCTCAGTCTGGGGACTCCGTACCGCCTACGAAAGCAGCGGGCCAAGATTGTTGACCGCTGCATTCCACTTCATTGCCGGCGACGCCGCGAAGACACCTCTGGATGCTTACTTGGCCAAGTGGCTTGCAAGCTATGTGTGCCTTGCATCGCTCTGGATGGCCGCCCTCATCTTCGGCACGGCGTGGGTGACGGCAAGGTTAGCCCTTGGCATCGGTCTTCCGGCACTTGTTCATAGGCACCGGGGCTGGGTATTGCTAGCCGCTGCCGGTTCCTGCTTGGGGATGACCATTTCAATTCGAGTCGGCGCGATATTTGCTGGGGTGTTGCTAGTCTGCCTGTTGGTTTGGACACTGGGAGTTCGCTGTCTGGTTCCCGTGGCAATGGTCGGCTTGGTGGCCCTTGTGGTATCGGTGGCTACTTGGCCCTTTCTGTGGAGCGAGCCATTCTCGAGAGGGTTGGCCAGTCTGAGAGTGATGGCCAACTTCCCCCACGAGATCAGCGTCCTCTATAGAGGTGTTTCCTTTTCTTCCACAAGCCTGCCTCCTGATTATGTCGTGGGCCTGATGTTGATCCAATTCACCTTACCTGTCATCCCCCTAGCCGCAATCGGGCTGGTTGGTACGATTTCTTGGGGCCGGCGTCCGGTGGAAGAGCGAAGACTGTTGTGGATAATCGGCCTATGGCTCCTCGTGCCCTTGTTGGGTTTCGTCGTCCTTCGTCCGACGTTGTACGGCACGTTTCGCCAACTTCTGTTCGCAACACCTCCGTTTTTTGTGTTTGCAGGATTGGCGTTAGACGGGTTATTCAGTTGGTTGCAGCGGCAGAGCCTCCAGGCCCTTCTAGTCGTGGTGGTTCTGGTACCAGGTGTGGCTGGCATTGTTCAACTCCACCCATACGAGTACGTGTACTACAATGCCATTGTCGGCGGCACGGGTGGAGCCTACCAGAGGTATGAGATGGACTACTGGTGCACGTCCTTGCGAGAAGCCACAAACGACGTCAACCAGATCGCGCGGCAGAATGAAGTTGTAAGTGTTCTGTTCCGGGACACGTCACAAGTTGCACCCTTCGCCCGGCCCGATCTGCACATTGTTCACGCCCGGACGGTGAACGACGTCTTAGTCACCAAACCCGACGAAATCATAGCGTGCTCGCCGGGCTTCAACTTCCGCCATGCCGACGAGTGGACGACCCTCGCGCAAGTCTCACGCCAAGGCGCAATCTTTTCCAAAGTCTTGAACGGACCCGCCAAGTGAAGGCTACTAATCACGAAGCGGTGGAAGCAGATTGGCCGGGAGGTGTCGCATCTCCTAGCGAAGTGGCCTTCAATGGTTGTCTGTGGTGGGCCGAAGGCCGATCCCAAATGATAAGCGCAGCCAATTCTTGGTGTTAGCTTGGGCCAGCCATCAACCCGCCCGTGACATCGGTTTGGGCACCTGAGGGCCGTACATCGGCGATGCAAGGCACTGGTCGCCAGACGACCTTGGAGGTCGAGCTTTAGGTATGAAGCGACTCCTGCTCCACATATCTTCGCCATACGCAGCCATCCTGATCCTCGTACTGGGATTGGGCTTCCAGTTCCTGGGTTTCTACCGGAGCCCGTCTATTCAAGCCCTTCCGGAGACCTTGACCCGGCTGAGTCAACCCGCCTGGGAGCGCGGCGCTCGCTGGGCGCTGGGGGATACCTTCGCAGACTACATCGCGTTTGTGCATTCGCGGACACCCGAGAGTTCAAGCATCGTGGTCCCACCTCACAGCATCATCCAGCCCTATGCCGAAGTGGGGTTGATGCAGTTCTACTTCTACCCGCGCAAGGTCTACAACTGCGGCCCGAATGAGGCCGAGGCGTGCATGTACCGGGCAAGGACAGAACACACCTACGTGCTGGCGGTGCCGCACTTCCCCCCGCCTGAGGAAGCCCTGAAGTACAAAGATTACGTTCCGTTCAATGACAGCCTGGGTCTTTACGTGCCGCGCAGCGCCAGCTCCGAGACTCCGGGAAACTGACTGATGTTGCTTTCGGCTGTCCTTGGACTCCTGGTCATAGCCGCCTTTGCAGCTCTCGGTGCCGTCATCGTGCGTCTGGTGCTTGGCGCCCCCGACAAGCTCGCCTTGCTGGGGCTGTCTGTCCCTGTCGGAGGTGGTCTCTTTTCCTGGTTCCTGTTCATGATCAGCTGGGCTGGCATTCCCCTCACGGCATTGACAAGCGTGTTGGTGTGGCTGCTCTTGATGGCAGTTTCCGTAGGCCTGCTTAAAGGGGGCTGGCCGCGCCTGGATGTGTTTCCCTGTGTGTGGACTCCAGATCGGAACCAACTCGAGCGATGGGTCCGACTTGGTGGATGGGTCGCATTCGGCTTGCTGACGGGCCTGGCGACGTTTCTATCGGTGGCACACGCCTATGGGAGTTGGGATGCAGCCGCGGGTTGGGCCGCCAAAGGCTACGGCATAGCCAAAGAAGGCACGATCTTCGCCGGCGAAGTCTGGGGGGCGTGGGCCTTGACGTACCCCCTCAACCTCCCGCTCCAAATCGCACAATTCCAACTGTTTGGCCACGATCTGGTCCCCCTTTCGAAAGTGATCTACCCGATCTATCTTGCCAGCCTTGGCATGGGAGCCTACCGCTTCTGGCGCCTGCAGGGGGTTTCCAACATCCTTTCGAGTCTAGGGATGATCTTCATCATCACCGTGCCTCATCTCTACCTGCATGGCACTCGGGGCTACGCCAATCTTCCTTTGGCGGCTTACCTGGTTCAGGCCGTGCTTTGGGGAATCATCGGTCTGAGACGCGGGGACCGAAGGGCGCTGCTCATGGGCGGTCTGCTGTTGGGTCTGGGGGGCTGGACACGGGCCGAGGCTTTCACTTATTGTCTGGGCATTGTCATCGCCCTTTGGCTCAGTTTTTGGCTGGCGGGTGTGCGCAAGTTCAACCTGCTGTGGTGGCTGGTTCCTCCGCTGATCATCACCGGAGCATGGCTGGTCTTTGGATGGCATTGGGTCAGCGCGGACCGCTTGGGCGGAAGCGCTTTCAAGAATCTGCTGACCGCCTGGCACGGCGGGGACTTTCACCTTCGCCAGCTCTACCTCATTCCCCGTCTCTTGTACGATAGAGCCTTGGAACTGAACCGCTGGGGAAGTCTCTTCCAGGTGGCGGGTGCGCTCGTTATTCTGCGCTTGCATACGGTCCGACCAAAGGCAAACACGTCGGTGTTCGCAGCCTTCACCGCGACGGCCCTCGTCAGCGCCGTCGCCGTTGGTCTGTTCTATCTTCAGTCTTACTCTCTGGGCTCCACGTTTCAGCAGGTACTGACCGAATCCTTTGACCGCGCGTTCTTCCCGGCCGCTGTGCTGATGGTGACGACGGCTGTGCGCATGTATTCCAGCAGGGCCGTCGAGCCGGTCGGGGAAAGCATAAGCGCTGAAAGTATCACTCCCGTGGCGGCCGGTTAGAGACGGCGTAGCGATGGCACTAAGGCGCTGGCTGGCTGCGCACGCTGGCACGGCTTGGACGGTTCTGTTGATCCTTGGCATCCTGTTCCAGACTGGATTCGTACTGCGCGAGTATGCCTTGCCATGGGGTTGGCGGGTGAAGCAAGTCTGGGATCAGCCGCGCATAGTCCGGAGCGCTGACCTCAGTCTGGGCGCCCAAGCTGCTCGGATCATCGAATACATCAACCAAGTTGTGCCCCAAGACGGCACTATTCTCCTGCCTCCAGGCCAGACAGAAGAACGATTCTCGCTGGCTCGGTCGATGCAGTACTTCTTCTTTCCGCGGCACTTGATCGAGTGCCCGGACCTTGATTCGGCGCCGTGCCAGCGAGCACTGGCCTCCCCGGATGTCTATATTTTGGCCACGGATGACTTCCCGCCAGCTTCAGCCGCTGAGCGGGCATTTGTGGCACCAAAGGATGATCTAGGATGGTTCAAGGGTGTCTACGGGCCCGGCCTCCAGCACCCCGGATCTCGGCCCGATTTCGCCTGGCTCCCCTGGCTAGAGCTGCTGGGGATTGACCTGGCCATCTTGTTGTGTCTGGCTTTGCTGGGAGGCTCTGCGCTGCTGGCGATCCGGCCGGGATGGCAGCCGATCGAACTTCTCGGTCTGGCCGTGCCCGTGGGTGCTGGGATCCTGACCGGGTGTCTCTTCATGCTCTCGTGGGTAGGTCTGGAGCTTACGTTAGGGCTGTCGGCGGGGGTCCTCTTGGGGTTGTCGGTTTTGGCGCTCAGCCTGGCTCGCCGGCAGGGGCACTTGGTTTGGGAGCCTGCAAGCTGGCGCCAGGTTTGGGGAGGCTCGAACGGGCGCTGGTGCGTTCTACTGTTGGGATCAGGTCTGGGCCTCTTGGCGCTCGCCGTGGCCCTGTCCGTCGGCACCTCCTACCGCCTTTATGATCCGGTGCAGATCTGGAGTGTGAAAGGCTACGGCATCGCTGTGGCAGCTTCCATACTGGGTGGCGCGGATTGGGGGGTCCACGGCCTTGCCTACCCGCTGAACATACCCATGCAAGTGGCGCTCTTCTTCATGGCCGACGGCGACGCCCTTCCAGGTTCCAAGTTCCTCTACCCCATCTACGGCTTCGCCCTGTGCGCCTGTGTATATGCTTTTCTGAAGCGTCGAGACGTGGAAGAGCAGATTGCTGGTCTGGGTGCGATCTTCTTGGGCACGGTCCCGATCTTCTTCTTCCACGCTACCAGCGGCTTTGCCAATCTGCCCTTCACCCTCTTTCTCGTCGCCGGGACGCTTTGGGGGGTGGAGTCCATTCAGGGCGCTTCAACTCGGCAGCAACTGCTGGCCGGGCTGCTGCTCGGGCTGGCGGCCTGGACCCGCCCGGAGGGCGTCCTGTACGCGCTGGCCGTCATCCTGATCCTGATCGTGGTGAACAAATCCTCCCATCGCGGCCGGTGGCTGCCTTTCGCGATCGTGATCCCAGTGGTGGTCATCGCCGGGGCGTGGTTCCTGTTTACATTCTTGGGACAGACTCTGCAGGGAAGCAATCTTCAAGAAGCCGTATCGGTCTACTCCACGGACACGCTGGCCGGGCAGCTGGATCTGTCAGGTTTGTGGACGATGGTGCGTGTGTTCGGATATTCGATGTTTGTGCCTTATCGCGCCATGTTTCCCGCCATCAGTGCTACTTACTGGGGCGTTCTGTTTCCCGTCGTGCTCATTCTTCTAGGATGGAGTGCGCCGCGCTTTGCCGCCAGAGCCAATCCAACGGGTTTCATGCTATGGGCAGCTCTGGTGGGGGTGGGGGCCATCAATGTGGCTGTCTTCTACATTCGGTCGTACAGCAAGTCCAACTTCCCCGCATTCATCGAGCGCGCATTCCCCAGGGCTTTTCTGCCGACGGCGGTGCTGATGACAGTGATTGCGTTTTGGGGGCTGAGTCTGCGCCTGCAGGAGCTCAAGCGTTCAAAGGCCGGAGATCTGGGTCCCGGGAATGGCGGGAGCCCGGAGCCGGGAAACAGAGATAAGCGGGCGGCGTGACGATGCCCTGCTTAGGTCGAACTCCGATCCGATGGCTGGCGGCGGTAGTCTTCGTCCATCCCAGTATGTCCCAAAATGCCGAACGAGCAGAGAGCGCACCTTGCAATCGCCAGGTGAACTTCAGGCGTCTCCACAGAAAACGGATGGGATGAGTAACGCTTCGGATGTGGCCTCCGCCCATCATTTCCCTTCCCGGGGCGCACACTGGGGGATATTGGCCGTCTTAGTCACGGGTCTGGTGGTCGCCTATCTGACAACCGCCGACTATGGCGAATCCTGGGACGAAGCGGCCAATTCGGCCTATGCCAACGCATCTCTTCAAGCGTATTTTGGTTCGCACGAGTTCTTGTCGTACGGCAACCAGGTCTTTCACGGGCCCTTTTATGTCATGCTCTGGAAGCTGGGGTCGACTGCGTTCAAGGGTCTGCATCCGGGTTGGCTTGGCGTGGACGCGGGGCACTTCACGAACTTTCTGGCCTTCACGCTCGGTGTGGCGGCTTTCTATGTGATCACTCTCAAGTTGGTGCCGCCTGTCATCGCTTTGTCTGCAAGCCTCCTTCTCTACCTTCAACCGATGATTTACGGTTATGCCTTCATCAATCAGAAGGACATCCCCTTTTTGGCCTGCCTCATGCTGTCTGTAGCCGTCGGAGTCGTGGCAGTCGACCGCATGTCGTCAAGCCGAGCAAACCCCCCGCTTATCTCTAGCCAACGTTGGCGGGCCATGGCCGAAAACACGTTTCGGGAGGATATTGACAATATCCAAAGGAGCATGCGTGATCACGGGCTGAGAACCGTGGGCTTGGTATTGGTTGTGGTCGTCTCAGTTGTCTTTCTACTTGGGTCACCGTATCAGGCACTGGTTGACGGGGTGGTCCGGAGCGCCTACCAGGGCCAGTCATGGGGCGTCATCAATCAAGCCTTCAACTTGGTTGCGCAAGACCGCAACACTCTCAGCGCCGATGCCTATATGGTGAAGGCGGCTTCACTGATGACCCATATCCGATTTCTTTTTGGATTGTGTCTGGGGATCGCCGGGGCGATTGGGGTAAAGCGCCTTTTTCCCGCCAGTTTGCAGGGCATTGGCCGGTCATTTGCCGCTAACGCAGCTTTGTGGCTCTTTGCGGGGAGCTTGACTGGCCTGGCCACATCCATTCGAGTGGCCGGCCCGTTGGCTGGCGGTCTGGTATCGATCTACATCCTTGTCAGGCAGGAAAGGAGAGCTGTTGTACCCCTCGTCGCATATTGGCTATCAGCTGCCGTGGCGATGTACACATCCTGGCCCTATCTGTGGGGGGCGCCGCTCAATAACCTGAGGGCCTCATTCGATGTGATGTCTAACTTCAGCCCCCACACTGTTCTGTACAAGGGGGTCTACCTGCAATCGAATATGCTGCCCTGGGATTATCTTTCGACACTCATGGTTCTTGAGATCACGCTGCCGGCGCTGGTCCTTTTTCTGTGGGGAAGCATGGTATTCATCCGGCGCCTGGCTGATGGAAAGCAGGATCTGGCTGTGGCTACGTTGACGGTCCTGTGGATCGGTGTTCCATTTCTCGCCTTTGTTGTCCTTCGAACACCCATCTACGGGAACATACGCCAGGTACTCTTTGCACTGCCTCCAGTCTTCTTGTTGTCGGCCATCGGATTAGAGGACATTTGGCGTCGACTCCGCCGCGATCTGCTGCGGTGGGGACTTCTCGTTCTCGCTCTCCTTCCGTCTTTGGTCGGAATCGCATCACTCCACCCCTACGAATACACCTACTTCAACGCCCTCGCCGGTGGGGTACGAGGGGCGGATGGGTACTTTGAACTGGACCACTGGTGTACGGCTTATCGCCAGGCGATGTTGTATGTGAACAACACCGCGCCCAAGGACTCGACGGTCGCTGTATGGGGGCCGCTTGCCGCAGCAGCGGATTTCGCCCGGCAGGATCTGATCGTTGCCTCAGACGACGGAGCTGGCAAGCCCGACTACGTCCTGGGCTGTAAAAGAGCCCTGGATGACAAGCAGTTCTACCCTGGCTACGTGACGACGTTCGAGGTCACTCGAGACTCGGCCGTCCTCGCGGTTGTGAAGCGAAAACCGGCTCCCTAGATGCAGGAGCTGCTGCCGCCTAGCCCCTGCTGGACCCATTCGCGCCATCCGCGATAAAATGCAGCCCGACCGATGAATTCAAAACCCCACCCTTGGTATCCCGTTGCGTGCGAGGGGCAGACATCCTGTTGGGGTCTTGGTTCCCATGCTGCGCGATTTCCCAAGGGGCTCTCATTGTCATCTGCGCCGAATATCCCAGCGCCAATACGCCCTAGCTTCGGAGCATCGGGCACAAACGCCCACCCCTCAAGCGTGCGATGACAGCATCTCCCTTCTTCATTGTCGGCTGCGGTAGATCGGGTACCAGCCTGCTTCGCACCCTGCTCAACCGTCATCCGAGAGTGGCGATTCCTCTCGAATCGCTGTTTATCATTGACTATCTAAGGGCGCCATCCCACACCCCTCTTGAAAAGCTCAAGGCGATGCTTGTCCGTGAGCCAGAGGTGAAAGAATGGGGACTGGATGTGTCGGCCAGCGATCTCGGTGCGTGCCCGACAATCGTCGCCTGCATCGCCAGCCTGCACGAGCACTATGCCGCTCGGACCGGGGCAGATATCTGGGGCCAAAAGACACCGCGCTTCGTTCGTCATCTTGACTTGCTGGAGGCTCACTTCCCTTCGGCGCGAGTTGTCCATTTGCTCCGCGATCCTCGAGCAGTGGTGAACTCCCTGATCCGGTCGGACGTCCACCGGAGCGACGCGTATCATGCGTCTCTGCGCTGGTTGAACGACGTGCAGTGTGGCCTGGACTTCGGGGCCCGCCGGCCAGAGATTACGCTCCAGGTTGGCTACGCCGACCTGGTCACCAGGCCCGAGACCGTGCTGTCTGATGTGCTTGCGTTTCTCGGCCTTGCGCCAGACCATCTCCCGGACCCAGCGCCGGTAGGAGCAGCTGAGAACGAATACTCTGAGTTCTATGCCAACATTCATGCGAATCTCAGCCGCGGGCCAACGGCGGCATTCGTTGACAAGTGGCGGACGCAACTCTCCCCACAGGATCAAGAAGTGGTCGAGGCAATATGCGGTCCTCTGATGCGTAACCTGGGTTTTGAGCCCGCGCTGAGTTCCCCCAGGCTGCACCAAGGGAAGACACGACGCCTGAAACTCAGGCGGGTGTTCTTGGCCCTCCTGCAGACCTTTCGCTATTTGCGCTACCGGCGCGCCTACCTCATCTACCTGCTCTGGCGAAAGTGGAAGCTCGGCTTGCTCTGGGAGTTCCTTTGGACCGTCAACTACTGAAACGCCTGCTCAGGCTGTTGGAGGGACTGGCTGCCCTGGCGGTGGTTGGGTACCTGGGTTGGCTCATTTACCAGCGCTGGGTGGAAGTGCGGGATATTGAGCTTACTTTCCAGCTGGTGCCGTATCTGGTCGGGTGCATCATCCTGCTGATGTTCAATGCGCTCTACAGCTTCAGCTGGCAGACCACACTGCGGCTCATGGAAAGGCAAGGCGATTTGCCGAGTTCGCTCGATCTGCACCGCATCTTCTTTCTTTCGTTTATCACCCGCTATCTACCCGCAGGCAGCGTGGTGAACATCGGCGGCCGAGTTGAACTCTTCAAGAGGCTGGGGGGACGCCGATCCATGGGCCTGCAGAGCATCTACTACGAACAACTCAGCATGATTCTGGGCGTGGCTGTTCTGGGCCTGGTTGGGCTCCACTTCTACGATGTCGAAGGTTTGCCGGACTGGCTGGCAGGGAATCGCGATCTCGTATCGCTCCTGCTTTCGGCCGGCGCACTGGCTGCCTACTTTGGTGCCGACCTGCTCATCGTCCATGCGCCGGCCTGGATGCGTCTCGATCGCCTCAAGGTCATCTGGAGACCGCTGTCTTTCGGACGGAAGACGTTGCTCTGGTTCCAGTTCGCAATCGTCAACTTGGCCCAAGGCGCGGCGGTTTACTGGATGCTTCGCGCCGTCTATCCGGCCATGGCAGATCGGCCCGAATTGACCTACCTGGTGATCTCGGGCTACCTCGTGGGACGGCTGGTGGGCCAGCTGGCGGCGTTTGTGCCGGGCGGGATCGGCATCCGGGAGGGGGCCTTCACGTTCTTGCTGAGTCCCTACGTTCCTGTACAGGCTGCCGTGGTGAGTGCTTCGCTCTTCCGGTTGTCATCTATGGTGATGGAGGCGGCCATCGCCGGAAGCCTGGTTGTCATCAGCCGTGTGCTCGGTCACCCCACCGATGAACAAACGACGCCAGGATCCGATTCACAGCGGAACGAGCCGGCAGACGAACTAACGTCCGCAAAATGAGGGCCTTCGTGCGCCGGGGTGAGTTATCGGCATGAATCTCTGGATCGGGTTGCTCAGCTGGGCCATCAGCGCGCTCTTTGTGAGTGTGGCAGCCTACGTCGTCCATCAGCCCTTGCGCGCGCGTCGTCCGGCGCTGGACGCCGCCGGCTATGCTTTCACCTGGGTCTTCGTCACCACCCTATACGTGCTTGTTCCCGGTTTGGCGGGCCTTCTCCGGCCCCTTCCCCTGGCTGGGATAGCCCTGGCAGGGTTGGGGCTCTTGGCAGCCGTCCCGGCCTCACGCAAACTGTTGATGAATCTCCCTGCGGAAATCGATCAGATGTTCAGTGCGCTCCGCGTATGGTGGGCAGACCTGCCCACCTGGCTCCGATGGGTGACGCTGGCTTTTGTGGTGTTCAGCCTGATTCGTTTTGCCTTTCTGATCGTGGTGCTGCCGCCTTTTGTATGGGACTCGCTGACCTATCATCTGACGAATGTAGCCCACTGGACGCAAGCGGGCCGGATCGAGCTCTTTGAGGCACCAGTCATTCGCATCTACACCCCCGCCAACTACGAGACCCTGGCCACATGGTTCACCGTCTTCATCCACCACGATCTGGTGGTCGAGGCGGCTGGCCTTCCTGCCTATGGGCTGGCGCTGCTGGCGGTGTATGCCCTGGCACGTGAACTCGGGGCATCGCGTACGGCGTCCTGGTTGGCCAGCCTGACCTATGCCTCCACGCCGGCTTTGCTGTTGGCCACCACGGGCACCAAAAACGACCCCCACATGGCGGCTTATTTCTTGACCTGTCTGGCCCTCATCGCTGGGCTTCTCAATCAGGACCCGGATGCGGATGGCGACAACCCACTCGGCCAGCTGCTCCTGCTGGGTGTGGTGGTGCTGTATGCTTTTGGGACCAAGGCCTACATGCTCCATCTATGTCTTGCCTTGCTTGCTTTCGGCCTGCTGGGGGCGCTGTGGCAGGGCGGTTTGTGGGTTTGGTGGCGGAGGCTTCGTTCTGCCTGGGCCGAGCTCCTGTCGCCAGGGATGGGGAGCCGGATCTTCCTTATGGTCATCTTCGCCTCCGGCCTGTTCCTCGGCGGCTATTGGAATGTGCGGAATTGGGTCCTCACAGGGAACCCTTTCTATCCTTATGGAGTGGCCGTTGGGAATGCCAGCGTACTTCCCGAAGGCGACCGGACGGCGCGCGTAAATCTGGACCGGCTCGAAGCCAACTTCCAGAGCCTGGTCGACAAATTCGGCGATTCCCAGCAGCCCATCACGCCCGATTTGCCAAACACGACCGGCTGGGGGTGGTTTGCCTACGGCATAGGGCTGCCGGCTTTGCTGTGGGGGATTGTTCGCCGTCGTCGCATCCGCTGGCTGGCTGCCACCTTTGGGTTGGGCCTGGTGTTTATTTTCCTTTCGGATCGGCCCAGCCCCTGGAACATGCGGTATGTGATCTGGTTTCCGGCGTTGTTCAGCCTGGCTTTTGCTGCATGGTTTGACGAGATACAAGACGCTGGCGGCTGGCTCGCCCGCGCAGCTGAAGTTCTCATGCTCCTGACGATTGGGCTCAATTTCGTCATGATGTTGAACTACAACATCGTTCGGCCGGGTCAGTTTCAACAAATGCTCGAGCGATCCGTGTGGAATTGCCAATCGGCGACCCTGAAAATCAACATGCCGGCGGAGTACGAAAACGCCATCGTGTACGTACCCAAGGATGCCTTGCTGGGATACAACGTCGGCTCCAACGGGTTCATCTATCCGCTGTATCGGGCCGACTTCTCCCAACGCATCGTCTATGTGCCATTTGACGCCACCGATACCTGTCAAGAGGTCGTGAACCAGATGGAGCTCAGCGGGTCGCGCTACCTTTTCGTCGCGCCCGAGCATACGCCGGATGCCAAGATTGCTCTGCTCCAACGCTGCAGTGAAACGCCAGGATCAGGTTTGCGCCAGCGAGCGCGAGGTGTGTATGTCACCAAACCCGGATCGTAACCGGCGGGCCGAGACCGCATTGGTGCTCGTGGCGTGTGCCGCCTTCACAGCCTGGTACGCGAAGGGCCAACTGCTTTACACACTCTACTTTGGCTATCAACTTGCCAGGGTGATCTTCCCGCAATGGCTTCCGCCCGTGGGTCGTTCGAGCGGCTAGCATGTGATGAGGCGTGTCAGCGGCAGCCGCCAGGCCCACTGGCGATGGAAATGAGGGTGGTAGGGTGCGAGAAGGTCTGGATCGGGCGAAGCACAAAGGGACCGGTGCGCTTGTTTGTGTTCCGCCCACCCGATGGGGAAGCCTGGGTGGGGTCCACCCGATGGGAGTTGCCAGTGGATAGGAAACTTTGGAGCCGATATTGGCCCTTCCCGTTCCTCGTAGGATTGCTTTGGGTTGTCCGCTACTGGCACAGCTGGGGGTTCGGGTTTTATGAGGACGATCTGACCCACCTGCCCACGGCAGCCGCAATGACGATCAACCAGGCAATAGGGTATGCCTTTGATTTGAATCGCATCCTTCAACTGCATGGCGGGGGCCATCCCATCCACTACACCTTCATCTATCTGCTGACGAATATTGGATGGCGATTGGGCGGCCTACATGCCCTCTATCTGATTGGATACTTCATTGAGGCATTGAACATCTGTCTCTTCTTTCTACTGATGCGGCGAATCCACAGCTGGCGCCTGGGTCTTGTCGCAGGGATAGCCTATGTCCTGTATTCTGCAGATACAACGCAGACCTTTCTCACCCTCGCGCTTGGGCTTCACCCTGCCATCACGATCTTCCTGGTCGCTGCCCACGCGTACATGTCCAACCAGAAGTGGCTCTGCTACTTGCTTGCACCCCTCATCCTGCTCACGTATGAGACGATCTATCCTGTACTCTTCGCTCTGCCCTTCCTCACTGGAGTTAGCCTCCGCCAACGCCGAAGAGACATCGTCAATCATCTGGCGATTGTGGGTGGAATACTGGCGCTCTTCGCCGTTTGGCGCTTATCCGTTGGGGACGACAGAATTGGCGGGTTGGGGCTGAAGGACGCCATCGTCATTCCCGTGGCACACATGGTCGAAGGTCCCATGGTCAGCCTCGGAACGTACCTCCTACGCTGTGTTCAGACCCTTCGGAACTTGGATCTCGAGGTGGTGATAGTCTCGGTGTTGTGCATTGTTGGATTCGCCTGGTTGTTGAGCGCTGTCGACTTGGGGGAGTCGGCATTGAACCGCGAGCGGCTCTCTGAATCCATCGCCCGAATCAGGCGTTGGACCGGGTGGCGCCATGCCCTTCCGGAAGCCTTGGCCGATCTCCCCAGCGAAACGTCTTCTTTGGTTCGGTCGGCATTCGCCGGGGCAGCCATGCTCGTCCTGGCGTATCCGCTCACCTTTACGGTGCGCGCCTACGCCATCACAGGACGGGACACGCGCGTTCACAGCGCCGGAGTCCTTGGGGCTGCCGTCTTCGTAGGCAGCCTGGTCTTGATCCTTCTGCAAGTGGCCAATGCCGTCGGCCGGCGGCGCACAGTCACCCTGTTGCTGGCTGCCTGGCTGGGCTTGTTGGCCGGGTACGGCTTTGTCATCCAGCGTGATTATCGGCTGGCCTGGACTTATCAGCGCCAATTTTGGTCAGCGCTTGTCCGTCAGATTCCAGATGTTTCAGAGGGCGATTCGATCATCGTCGAACCGCAGGGGTTGATCGATACGCGGCAAATTGCGGCCAACTATTGGAATCTCCCAATCGTGTTGAGCCAAATCTACGACTTTCCGGAGGCGTGGCACGACCCCGTGTGGGTCTACCGCCTGACCGAGTCGTGGCAAGACGGTATCGTGGCGGAAAATGGCAAACTGGAACTCGACGCGTCAACGGTGTTCGCCCCAACCGACACCTTCCGAGAGGTCGATGCCTCCCACACGATCCTGATTGAGACCCAGGACGGGCAACTCACGAGAAGGTCGAGCCCATTGGAAGTCGGGGGCTCCACGGTGATGTTCAAGACGACTCAGGAGCTGGGGGAACCTCCATATCCTCACGGTTTCCTCTTTCGATATCTCATCGAACAAGTTGATCCTATGGGGGCCACGAGATGATCCAACACAGAAGAGATGATGGGCCGGCCTCGTGCGACTTGGGAAGCGATGGGCGGCAGCTCCCTCTGGCGTGGGACTCTCCGATGCTGGAACCGCCGGTGCGGTGTGGCTTGCGGCAATTGCTTTTTGCCCGCCATGGGCAGGTCTGTCCCGCACGCGCATCTCTTGGATAGGGAGCGAATGTCATGGTCTCCCTTGACCAGACCAAGTTCCATGCGACATACAATTTCACCACTGCACAGATGCGGAGATTCGAGTCTTCGGATCGGACATTAGCAGGTCTGCCATTGCGTAAGGCGCGCAGTCACGCTTCTCGACTACCTCACCATAGGTCTCCAAGTTTGTCTGGTGTCGAGGGCGTCGATCGGTGTGGATGATCAGGAGTTGAGGATCCGGATGTTCGGAGATGTGGGCGAAGGGAACACGCGCGTGACCAAGCGGGAGTGGATGTTGCTGTCCGCTGTTCTAGGGTTGGCGTTTGTGTTGGGATGTATCTTTGTTCAGGATTTCGGCCAGGGGACGGACGAATTCAGCAATTTCGAATACGCTGCCAACACGCTCAGGTCGTATCTGGGGAATCCCGTGACTGTCGGCCCCTCGTTCGATGAGCTCCATGGGCCGTTCCATCTTGCCTTCGCATTGGTCTTCGGCGAGGTCGCCACGACAGTTCATCCCAGCTGGACAGCAACCGACGGCCGCCACCTCGCGAATTTCTTCGTCTTTGTCATAGGAATCGGCGCTCTGTATGTTCTCTGCCGTAGGTACGCTTCGTGGCGTGCGTCGGCACTTGCTGCGGCGCTGTTTGGAACGCAACCCGTCTTGCTTGGCCACGGCTTCATCAATCAGAAGGACACCGCGTTCATGGTGTACTTTCTGCTGTCGTTCGTGGTCGGCTTGTGCACGATTGATCGGTTGAGCTGGCGGCCGCCCTGGAGGCTGGGCGCGACTTCTGGTGGTGATGTCGAAGCGGGCGATGGGATCGAGCCCCGCTCCAATGACGACCGGGCCGGTTCGAGACCACTCAAGGCGATTCTCCGTTGGTCCGCGTTCGTGCTCCTGCTCCTCTCAGCGCTCATGACATTGATGGGCATCCTGTTCCTGCCGATCTTAAATGGCCTGCTCTCTCAAGCCTACAGTGGCAATGCCATTGCCCCGCTTCAAAGGGTCTTTGATTTGGTGGCAACCGATGCTTACAAGACCCCGCTATCTCTGTACATGGACAAACTCGATTTGATCTACGCCTGGGTGAAGATCCCACTGACCATCGGATGGCTTGGGGCTGCGGGCTTCTTCCTTCGACGGTCCATGCCAGGCGTATGGCACAAGGTGTACCGCCGGTTGCCGCAGGGATGGGCGGGACTTATCGTGGCTGGTGTCTTGCTGGGTCTGGCCAACTCCATTCGGGTTGCGGCGCCACTGGCTGGCGTTCTTGTCGGGGCATACCTTGTCAGCCGGCTACATCGCCGGGCGTGGCTGCCGCTGATACTGTATGGTGGGTCGGCGTTGGTCGCCAGCTATCTGACCTGGCCGTGGCTTTGGCAAGATCCTATCGGTGGCTACTTGGAGAGCATCCGCGTCATGTCGAGTTTCCCTCCCCATAAGGTGCTTTTTGGGGGAGAAGTCATTCTCTCCTCGCAGATACCCTGGGATTATGTCCCCCGCCTGTTGGCATTGAAGACCACCGAGGTGGTCCTGCCTCTCTTCCTCATCGGCCTAGGCGCAGGGCTCTGGCACGCGTTTCGCTCCAGGGTGAGCAGGCTTGAACTCTCCCTGGGCCTGCTCTGGCTGGGCGTTCCCATTGTGCTCGCCATTGTGCTGCACAGTTCGCTCTATGGAAACCTGCGACAGGTCCTTTTCATCCTCCCCCCGGTCTTTGTTGTCGGAGCGTGGGCGATCGAGTTCTCTATGGCCCGGCTAGCGCGACCAATCTGGCGGGCAGTTCTGGTGATGATTGTCCTCGTCCCCGGACTGATAGGGATCTTCAGGTTGCATCCGTATGAAGACTCCTACTACAACATTTGGATTGGATCGACCTCCGGCGCGTTCGGGCGTTACCAGGTTGACCCGTGGTGCACCAGCTACCGTGAAGCGGTCGAGTACCTCAATCTTCACGCTCCGCAAGGTGCTGTGGTCGATGTGCGGGGACCATTTCAATCGGCCTTGGATTTCGCCAGGCCCGATCTCGTGATGCGTCCAGATTACAACCCGGCGCCCCATCCCGACTACGCACTGATGTGTCAGATCGATGTCCTTGGCGACGGTTTCCAAGGCACGCTTCCGATCGTCTATCGGGTGACGCGCGGCCGGGCCGTCCTGGCTGTGGTCAGAGGATCGCCCTAAACCCCCGGGCGGATGCCCGGGCCCCGCTTGATGTGTGACCGTCGGACGTGATGGCCGGCCCGGCAAGAGGGGAGGCGGCGCGGGACCGGAGAACGCAGCCGTGTACCTGAGGTGGTAAGATTGGCCGGTTGAGCAATGTTCATTAGGAGACACCTAACTGTGGAAGCGTTTGAAACAACGGACCTCATTAGCCCCTACGGTGGGCGTTTGACGAACTTGATCGTCGATCCCGAAGAGGCTGAAGCCCTTAAGGCCAAAGCAGGCCGGCTGCCATCGATCCAGCTCTCCGAGCGGTCGATGTGCGATCTAGAGCTCCTGGCCATCGGGGCCTTTTCACCGCTCGAGACTTTCGTTTGTGAAGAAGATCACAATCGGATCGTCGAAGACATGCGGCTAAGCAGCGGGGAGGTGTTCCCTATCCCGATTCCGCTGCCGGTGGACCCATCGCCCGACATCAAATTGGACAGCCAGATCGCACTGCGGAGCCTGAAGAACGAACTGCTGGCGGTCATGACGATCGAAGAGATCTATGAGTGGGACCGGGCGGGTGTAGCCGAAAAAGTCTTCGGCACGCGCGACACACGGCATCCACTTGTCAGCGAGATGTATCGGTGGGGGAAGCTGAACATTTCGGGCCAGTTGAGGGTCATTGAACTTCCGCGCCACTTTGACTTTAAGGAGATTCGTCTCACTCCGGTGCAGACACGCCAGAGATTGGCCAATATGGGTCACCTAAATGTCGTGGCCTTTCAAACGCGCAACCCGCTTCACCGCGTCCATGAGGAGCTGACGAAGCGAGCGATCAAGGAGCTCGATGGCGTGCTTCTGCTCCACCCGGTGGTCGGCGTGACCAAGCCCGGCGATGTGGATCACTACACGCGTGTGCGCACCTATCGGGCCCTCGCTTCGCAGTACTACGAGCCCGATCGCGTCCTTCTTTCCCTCCTGCCTTTGGCCATGCGTTTGGCTGGACCTCGTGAAGCCCTGTGGCACGCCATCATCCGCCGCAACTATGGCGCCAATCACCTGATCGTGGGCCGTGACCACGCCAGCCCCGGCGTCGACTTGTCGGGGAAGCCATTCTATGGCCCCTACGACGCCCAGGAGCTGGTGGAAATGCACAGCCAGGAGACAGGCGTCAAAGCCGTCCCCTTTACCGAGCTGGTGTACCTCCCGGAAGAAGACCGCTACGAAGAGGTTTCCAAAGTTGACGAAACCACCCAAACCTCATCGATTTCCGGGACGCAGGTTCGGGAAGAGTATTTGAACAAAGGGACCAAGCTTCCCCAGTGGTTCACGCGACCCGAGGTGGCCGAGATTCTTTCGGATACCTACCCCCCAAGGCACAAACAAGGCGTCTGCATCTGGTTCACCGGATTGAGCGGGGCTGGCAAGTCAACGACCGCCGAAGTCCTGGCAGTGCTCCTGCAGGAAAAGGGTCGCCAGGTGTCGCTCCTGGATGGCGATGTGGTGCGGACCCATCTGTCGCGTGGCCTCGGGTTCAGCCAGGAAGACCGTGACATCAACATCCGGCGCATCGGCTTCGTGGCCAGTGAAATCGTGCGCCACGGCGGGATGGCTATCTGCGCAGCGATCAGCCCTTATCGAGCGACCCGCAATGACGTGCGGAACA
The DNA here is from genome assembly GCA_963807065.1 of uncultured Chloroflexia bacterium. GTDB lineage: Bacteria > Chloroflexota > Anaerolineae > Anaerolineales > E44-bin32 > CAWAND01. Next base: position 1,295,459 of record CAWDZQ010000003.1, on the reverse strand, counting down.
TGGTGGGGGCGGACCATTTCGTGGAGGTCTTCGTGGACACACCGATCGAGGTGTGCGAAGGGCGGGACACAAAGGGCCTGTATGCCAAGGCGCGGCGGGGAGAGATTGAAGGCTTCACCGGCATTGACGATCCCTACGAAGCCCCAGAACATCCCGAAATCGTGGTCGACACGGTCAACATCTCTCCCGAAGCCAGCGCTGAGAGCATCGTGGCCTTCTTAAGCGACAAAGGCTTCTTGCCCCGTCGGTAGCGGTTCAACACCCTTACCCTGATACTTGGAGGGCCGGCTTGCTTCTGACCTTGCCCCTGGCTGCCTTTCTCCTCCTTTGGCTTGCATCGGCAGCTGGCGGGGTCGGCTCTACCGGAATCGACATGGACCGGGCGCGGCCGTCGTTCTTGGCGGCTGCTGCCTACTGGGGGACATTCCTCGCTCTGACGACCGAAGTCCTGAGCTTGGGCCATTGGGTGACGGTACCCTGGCTGGCTGGGGTGTGGTCTGCCGGGACATTGGCAGCGGGCCTGCTCGCCTGGCGGACGGGCGGGCTTCAGAGGTTGCGTGACGGTCTGAAGAATTTACCGACGAGGCGTTTCAGCGGCCCGGCGACCTGGGGATACGTCATCGCCGGTCTCCTGGTCGGGTCCCTCCTTGTCGTGGCTTGGGTCTCACCCCCCAACAACAACGATTCGCTTCTGTACCATATGAGCCGGGTTGTCCACTGGCAGCAGAACGCCAGCCTGGCGAACTACCCCGCCGCCTACAGCACCCAGCTTTGGGCACAGATTGGGGCGGAGATCGTCATCCTCCAGTTCAAACTTCTTCTGGGCTCCGACCACGCCTCGAACCTGGTGCAGTGGTTTAGCATGCTTGGCTGCTTGATCGGCGTTGGGGCCATCGCCAACTTGCTCGGCAGTCGCAGGAAAGGGGCCTGGCTGGCGGCGGCATTTATGTTTAGTCTTCCGCTCGGCATTCTGGAAAGCACCAGCACCCAAAACGACTATGTTGCAGCCCTGTGGCTGATCGTTTTTGCCTATTTCGTGGTGCTCTCCAAGCAGCGACCTCTTCACGGGCGGGAATGGTTGAGCATGTCCGCTGCCCTTGGCCTGGGCATGCTCACAAAAGCCACGATCTACATCTACGCCTTTCCGTTAGCCGTCTGGCTTCTCGTTCCCGGTTTGATAAGGGGCCAGCGACTGAAGGCCATCCTCTCCGGCGCGGGGATTGGGCTGTCGATCATAGCTCTCAATATTGGCTATTGGTTGAGGAACACCGCCACCTTCGGGGGAGCGTTGGGATCGACGGATTGGACACAGTCCAAGATTGCCGCAGCGTGGCCCGGTCAGATCTTGGTCGGTCCGATGCGCCAAGTGCTGTTGAATGCAGCCACGCCATCTGAGGGGCTCACGCGGTCTGTCGTGGTCGTTGAGCGATCGATCGAAAAGGTGCTCGGCATTCCGAAGTCCCCGTTTAGTCTTACTTGGGCGTGGAACAATGAGGACTACGCGGGCAGCCCGCTGCACGTACTGCTTATTGCTGTAACCATCTTGGTCGTTGCCTGGCTGTGGCGGCGTAGCAAGACTCGACGGCCAAATGCCATGGTGCTCCAATATGCCGTCGTCTCCAGCACATCTTTCCTCTTGTTTGCATGGCTTTCATCTTTCGCGGCTCAAAACATTCGATACCAGGTGCCGGCGTTCGCCCTCTTTGCACCGCTTGTGGGCGTCGTGGGCGACGCGGTCTTGACTCGCCGCTGGACATGGACGCTGATTGGAGGGCTGGCGGTTCTTTCAGCACCCTGGATTCTCTTCAACCAGAGCCGACCCATGGTCAGCTGGCGACCGCGGACCCGAGTGAACAGTATCTTCACGGAATCTCGCCAAAAACTCCTGTTCGCCAATTGGCCCGAATTTCAAGAGCCTTACACAGGAGCGGCCGATCTCGTGAAAGCTTCCTCTTGTCAAGAGGTGGGGCTGGTGATTGATTCGCATGACAAGGAGTATCTGCTCTGGTCCGTTCTCGGCGCTCCGGAAAACGGCATGCGCCTGGAGGTGCTCGATCCCCTCAGTGCCTCATCTCGCTATCTGGACCCGACCTTTCAACCGTGTGCTGTTGTGTGCACGATTTGCGGCGCGGATCGGACCGAGTGGGGTGGGCTGCCGCTTGCGGCGGATTTTGGGGTGGCCCGCGTCTTCATGCGTACCGAGCCTTCCCCCTGATCCAAGCTGGTGTATGGGGGTCTGGCCAGGCACTTGGATCGGAGATGCTTGGAGCACTTGGTGTGCAAAGGCACACCCATCTCTGCGCCATTTGACGATCAGAAGGGTCCTGGAATTCGAGCTGCGACCGAGCAGCGTACCTGACGAATCTGGGCCAAAGTGTCTGCCGGAGTCTTGCTTGATGGTTCAGGACGGCCGGCTTCGCTGAGGGTCATACGGCGGCCGGAAAGTGTGACAAGCGCAGCATAGAGCACCAGCATGTTACCGAGCAGGCACAAGAGGCCCGCCACTTGATGGGCCCGACCGGGATCGGTTCCAGCCAACGTGACCAGGAATACCAATGCAATACCTATCGACCAGAAGAGCCGAGCGGCCTGCATGCTAATGTTCACGTTTCGAGGCAGCCAGATTAGGGCGATCAGCGGGAGTGCCATGTGAATGTGAGAGTGCCATGAGATCGCCGAGCTGCCCGCGAGGCTGGCCGCATAGATGAGAGGCAGATCCGGGTCAGCGTCTTCGCGGACACGCCTCCACACAACGGCCATGCAGACTATGGTGAGCAGAATGCCGAGTAGGGTCACCGCATTGGCTGGGCCTTGGCCTATCCAGGGGGTCAGAGTTAGTCCCGCGCTGCGCCAGTTCATCATCGACTGTGGGTAGGTGGTCGCCAGTCCTTGTGGGTAGAGCCACAACAATCGAACGAGGTTAACCATGCCACCCATACCCACCAGCAGCACACTGGCAAATCCCAAAGCGATTCCGGACACGGCGGTCCAAGCGATGACTCTCCATTTGCCACTTATTGCCAATCCAAAAACCAATAGGATCACAGACTGCGGCTTCAAGAGGAGAAGTCCCAGCCAGAGGCCGGCAGCTTTTGCATCGCCCCGGCGCCATCCCAACATGGAGCCGATGATGCCCAGCAGCAGCAGGACGTTGACCTGCGCGAAGGCAAAGTTTAGGAAGACAGGTAGCGAGATGCAAATGGCGAGGACGCGAATCCAGGCGCGGGAAAGGTCGAGTTCAAGTCCCGAGACGGCCCAGTACAGGCTGGCGGCAAGGATCAGGAAGCTGATGATGAGCCAAAGGACCAAGGCCGGAAAGGGCTGAAGAACGGTGAGCGGCACGAAGATCAAGGCAAAAGGTGGAAGGTAGGGAAAGGGGATGGGGGCAAATGTCGTGCCAGTTGCTGGTCCGGCATATTCGTCGAAGAGGGGACGCTGCACCTCCGTCTGCGTCGCCATATCGTAGATCGAATCCATGTGATCCTGCCGTGCTATCACCCCGGTCGAATAGAAGGTGCGGAAATCATTCGCCCAGTATTCAAACAGACCGCGTTCGGGGAGTGAGAGCGACACGTATACCGAATAGCCGACGACGAGCACGAGAGACCCAAGAACGACCAATCTCTCCGCCATGCGAGACTGTGGCACGCTGTTCTCCCCTGCGAGGCTCACGGGCTCGCTATCGGCGACGGAACGTAGGTGAATGAAAACGGCCGCTGGACAGATGAATAGTAGAAATGGTCCGGCAGGAGGGAAAGGTCGGTTCCGAAGAGCCCATTGTTCAGTATACGGAAGGTATTAACCGGGGTGATCTCTGGATACAGGGGCAACTCGTAGCGACTCGGAGCGTAAATGGCATTGAGAATCCCACTCCGTTCCCATAGGGCTTCTGATGATGGCTTGGCCCAGACGAGCCTCGCGCCAGGCCCGTGGTCCCCCTGAAGGATGATGACGGCGCCCCCTCTGGACGCCTCAATAATGCGGTGGACAAGTGGAAGCAGGCGCGAGTTGAGATAGATGACTTGGTCTCCGTATCCTTGCACGTACTCGGCCTGAGATCCTTGAAACTGGTCACCATCGGAGGCATCGAATGGGCGGTCAGGACTTCTCGCCTGGCCCGTTGATGAAACAACGAACGGGGGGTGTGGGGCAACGATATGGGCGAATACGAACTTGGGACCGGGAGCGTCTGCAAGCATTTCCAGCTCTTCGAGAACGTACCCGATAAGCGCACGATGATAGGCATAACCGGGCATTGCCCAGTCAGCTGCGAACGGAAAGGTGAGCTGATGCACTGAGCGGATCATTGATCCGCTCAGTATCTGAGTCTCAAAGGGGTTGACATATGGCAGGCGGGGCGTCAGAAAGGTCGATGCATCCGTAATCTCCGTCCGGCGGTAGTCTGTTTCGAACGCCACCCACCGATACCCTAGCTCCTCGGTTTCCCGCCTCACGAGACTATGTTGGATGAGAGGCGGAAGCAGATGCTGATCTCCCGAATTCAGGCTCGACCATATCCTCCAAATATTGGAGGTAGGTCATGTTCAGGCTTGAGGCGATCGAGAGTGTGGTCTGAGAGTAGTTGCTCGTCGAGTTGGTCGCGATGTAGAAGCCAGAGGCCTCCAATTCGGCTAGGAAAGGACTCACGTCGAGGTCATATCCCTGCCGCAGGACGTCTTCAGATCCGTACCCGTCAAGGATGATGTAGTAGATATCCGGCCTCTGAGTGCTCAAGCTGGGCAAGGGAGCATGGGCAGAATCGCTGGGCAAAACCGGGGAGGTTCGCCAATCGATGGATTCCAGGCGCAAGATCGTCGAGAGGGGCAAGGCCAAGGAGGCAAGCGCAGCGATGTTCAGTGCGATGGACAATTCACGAAGTTCACTTGGCGTTCGAAGGATGAGGTAAGAGACCATGAATGCGGCAAGCGGAATGACAATCAGCGCCCAGTTGGCGCCCGTGCGGTCCGCCTTCGTTCCGGCTGCCTCCAAAACCGCAAAGACCAACACCACGCGGTACGCTGAAAAGAACGTCAGAAGCCAGAGGGACAACAACGCAGCTGCCCTGCGGCGGTTCAACCACAGCCCCAGGAGACCGAAGGCTGCCAGCGTCACGAGAGGCAGCAGCAGGATCGAACGGGTCGCCAAGCGAAGCGGAACAATCCGTATATTCGTGCCCAATAGCGAGATGACGGGGAACAGCGCCCAAAGCACCGGATGGAACGGGATGGACAAAAGGTCTGTGAGGCTATCGGCCTGAGGCGGTGACCAATTCCGCGGCATATTCATCCTTACTCTAGGATCACCGTTAGCCCGGAGGTGAAAATGTCCCGGGCTGTGAGTCAAATCAAGAACAGGTTATCCGCTCAACGACGGTCTTGTTGTCCTCATACACCGGACGGGTGCAATCCAATCGAAACTGTCTCAGGAAGAAGTAAACAGCTTCGGTGTGCAAGCCGCTGGGATCATGCCGTAGGAAGAAGTTGAGTGAATCCAGATTGCCGACAAGGTAGTCAATCCCACGAGCGTGGAGGTTCTGGGCAACCGCCTCAACTGTCGCATCTTGGGCAACCATCTGTGTCCAGATGGACTGTTCGGTGTCCGGAACGCAGCGATCGTCACAGTAGAGAATGGCACCATCCCACATCTGGAAGGCGCGCGCACTTGGCGGCAGAAACTCTTGGATGAAAGCTTGGGCTGGAAAGATCGTGACATTCCGACGCAAGAAGGAGTCCTTTGAAGCCACACCGGCAATCACCTCGGCAGGCTAAGTCATCGTCCAGAACACGCCCTGATAAACCACGCTTGTGAGCAAGAGCCCGCCAAGCAGGCCTGGCAGGACGATGCGTTGGGCGGATGGGCTGCCTACGAAATCGAGCAGTCTGTTCAACGCAAATACGGACAAGATGGCCAAGGCTGGAAAAATAGGGAGGAGAAAACGCGTTTGCTGAGAGCCAAGTCCCCAGAGAACAAACCGCAAGGCAGTGACCCAGGCCAGAAGGCGGAAAATCCGAGGCGGTTTTGTGAATGGGAGGGCGAGGGCCAGGAGGAAGAGCGGCGAGGGGAATTCGATGGATGACAGGAATGTGGTGAAGAGCGAGCCGTTTGTGAACACCCGAATGGGGGCCAAGGGAAGCAACCACAACGCGTTTGGCCCGCCAAAACTCCTCAAGTAGGTCATGAGGTAGCCAAGCCGCTCTTGGTCCCAGCCTGGGCCGCCCCAAATGAATGGATAGATGGGATTACCCGTTCGGACCAAATTGAGCAGATACCAAGGACAGCCGAACGTGATGGTCAGGAGAACGAATCTCCCCAAGTCCCGCCAGGACACGGCTCTGGTAAGAAGCATCCAGATGATCAAGATGACCCCCACGGTTGCTGCTCCGGCCAGGCCAAGATACTTTGTAGACAGGGCCAACCCGGCGCTCGAGGCGCTGAGGGCACCCCAACCTTGTCTTTGTGAGTGAACCCACACAAGCAAGGCATAGACGCTCAGGAATTCATACAGGGCCCAAGCCATGTCAATGTTGGCGATCGTTCCCCAGATTGGGAAGATGGGGATCCCGACAAGCATCAAGGCGGAAAGCCAAGCCAGGCGTGCATCGAGAAAGCGGTGTGCGAACGCGAATGTTGCCAGGACGAGCAGGACGGCGTAGGTCAGATGGACGAGCCTGGCGATGCTCGCGCTGCCCAAAGCCAGTCCGTAGGCGTTGAGCATTTCAATGCCCATGGGCCCATTGGCCTGCCACATGTCGGGGAGCAACACCAACCGACCAAACTCCAGGTACTTGAGTGGGGCCGGCAGGTGATACATCAGGGCGTCGTAGCTCCAAGCAGGCGTCATCGTGTTGAGCAGGCTGGCGAGGCCGATAACGCTCACGCCGATCGCAGCTGCCCTGCCCAGTAAGGAGCATGCCCGCCACCACGGCATGAGCCGGTGAAGAGAGTTCTCCAATGGACCTCAACCAAACCGTCCAATGACCGTGGAAGGCCACGAGCTCGATCCCCACAAGCGCAATGACGGATGGAGGCGAGAACCAACCCAGGCACCCAAGCACAAACAGACCGAGACTGATTGACCCCAGTCCAAGCGCCAAGGAGAATAAAGTCTCTTCGAGCGCGCTGAGGTCATTGATGCGGGCCGCCAATTTCTGGAGAATCCATCGTCCAGAGCCCGCCCCGGCCAGGAGGAGGAAGGATGTGCCGGCTAAAGCGACGAAGTCGTCCCAAAGCGCCGCCGGCCCGATCGAGACCAGCGATCTTTCCGGCCAGAGCGCTCGTGCGCCAATGAGCAGGGCATAGCCGACGAGAATCCAGAGCGTTCCACTGCGGAATCGACAGAATCAAGACGTCAGCCATTGTGCCGGCAGACCATCAAGAGCGTCTCCAAGCCGGTCGGCCATGTGTGGGCCTGAGTTGAGATGCACCCGTCTGGAATGAGAGGCCGCCACTCCGTCCGCCCTGGATCGGCGACACTCTGTGTGAACGCGTGGAGGAAAGTGTACGGTTGGCGCAAGACCCAGGCGCACATCGAAGGGCAGATTGCGTCTGCAATAAGCCCCTCGGGCCGGACGTCCGGCGCGTAATACGCCAGCGGCAGTTCGAGTTCTTGCTCCGAAAGCAGGACAGGTGTGCCGGAGGGGAGTTGTTGAAGCCAGGCCGCCACCTCCTTCCACTGCTCCTTGTCATAGACGGGTTGCGTGTGGATAGCATACATCGCGCCGAACGTTGCGACGAGCAGCGCCACAGCCCCTGCCAGCCCGGATGCCCTACGAAGCTTGGGCATGAGCTCAGTCCAGCCGTTCATGAGCCGTTGAGCGCCCGAGGCGATGATCGGAAGGATGAAGGGCACAAGCACGATAAAGTAACGATCTACATACACGGGGCGAAACTGTGACAACCCCCAAACGCCGAGGATGGGGAGCAAGAGAGTGACTACGGCCCACCAGATCTGGCCACGCCATCCTGCGATGATGAGAGCGCAAGTCACCAGGCCAAAGGCCAGGGAGCCCCAGCCGAAGGCCGCTCCATAGCCTGAAAGGAGATTCCACACGGTCCCGGGGATGTCAACCAATGAGGACGAGAGATCCATCCAATCCCAAAAGATGGGGAAGGCAGTTGAAAGAACCACCAAAGCCAGGCAAGCAGGGGGACGAGACTAAGCAGGATGATCGAGGCCCATACACGAAAGAACCGGCGATGTTTCGAAATCTCCAGAGCGGAGAGAGAGCCCGTAACGATGGCAAACAGCATGGAGAAGTAGTGGGTCAGCATGCCGAGGGCGACGACGGCAAATGCGCCGGCGGCGCTCGAGAATGACGGGAGCGTTCGTGTTCTGATGTGCAGGAACATCCCCAAACCGAAGACAGAAAGCGCGGCAGCCAGAGCATACGGCCTGGCGTCGCGTGCATACCAGACCAGCATCGGATGAAACGCCCAGAACCAGCCGGCGGCCAAGGACCCTGTCCGCCCTGCAGCTTGGCGCCCAACCCATAGGCTGCCGGCAAGCCCCACCAAAAAGGCTATAACGGATGGCATGCGCAGGGCGGCTTCACTGGTCCCGAATAAGGCAGTGAAAACCTTGGCAAACAGATAGAAAAAGGGCGGATTGACGGCATCAATGCGGGCTGCCTGCAGCATCTTGGCCCAGGGCATGGACACGAAGAACCAGGTGTAGGCCTCATCGACCCAAAGGCTTGGTTCCCCCAGCTTGTAGACGACAGACGCGGCCGAGAGAAGCAGCGTGGCACTGGCGACAGCCAGGAATTGCCTTTTTGTGATTGCTGGAGACAGGGCAGATCTAAAGGACATGGGGGATGCCACCTGGCTGGCGACCTGGATGGCGAGTGATTGTACAGGACGACCGGAGGCATGCAAAGCAGACCGTCCAGGGTACGCTCGGTTGAGAGCAGCCGGATTGGGTCGCCTGTTCACGTTCGCGGGAGTGAGGGGTGGAGCTGTGGCGCACCTGTCCAAACTCTTTGTGATGAAATTCACAAGTTGAAGGGATTGACCAGAAGTGGCAAATGGGGATTATGCCATGTATACGGGGCTGGGGGCGGTGCTGTTCGCCTTGAGCAGGAGGATGGGAGTACGGCTAGAGGGTCCCTTCAGGCGCGCTGAGCGCGAGGTAGTGCAAGCGCTTGATTTCCCTCCGGCCGCGAGTGACCGAATCCAGAATCACCCCGCAAGTCAAGCTGAGGAAGGCCAGGATCATCAGCGCGCTGGCCAGAATGGCTGTTGGAAAGCGCGGTACGAGGCCCGTCGCAATGAACTCTTGAACCACTGGAACGGCCAGACCGGCCGACAGGATGGCCATTAGGGCGCTCACGAATGAGAAGAACTGCAGCGGTTTCTCCTCCTTCACCAGGCTGCCGATGGTCCTCAAGATGATCAACCCATCTCGGAAGGTTGACAGCTTGCTGGCTGAGCCCGAGGGCGTTCTCCATAAGGCACTTCGAGCTTCGCCTACCGGCATCCGCAGTTCCAGGGCATGGATGGTCATCTCGGTCTCGATTTCGAACCCCTCCGACAGTGCCGGGAAAGTCTTGACGAAGCGCCGGGAGCACACCTTCAAACCGGACAACATGTCTCGAAACTCCGAGTGGAAGGTGTACTTGACCAGGCGTGTGAGCGCAGCGTTTCCCAGCCGGTGGCCTGGGGGATAGGGGTTGCCGTCCGTCACCCTCCGGGCACCGCTCATCAGATCAAGGCCATCTTCGATAAGCTTGGCCACCATCGTTGCAGCGCTGGCCGCATCATACGTCCCGTCCCCGTCGACCAGCACATAGACGTCAGCTTCGATGTCGCCGAACATGCGACGGACCACGTTGCCCTTGCCCCGTCTGGCCTCCCGACGGACAATGGCCCCGGCGGCGCGAGCGACCTCAAAGGTCTCGTCGTCGGATCCGTTGTCGTAAACGTAGATTTTCGTTCCAGGGAAGGCTTCGGAGAAGTCGGCGACCACTTGGCCGACTGTCTTCGCCTCGTTTAAGCAGGGGATGAGGACGGCCACCTGTCTCTCGGCTCGATCCTCGCGAATTGACTCAGTCACGACTGTCCACCAAGGCTTAGACCAGCGAATTGATCCACGGTCTGCTCCTCCCGTTGCGCGAGCTCAGTTCGAATCTAGCACGGCAAGTTCGAATTGACCAACGTGTGGGTGGAATGGGCGGAGCATCTTTCGGTCGGGCTGGCGTTCCCGCTCCCGCCGCTGGGCAATGCCGGGTCCCATACCCTGCGAGATGGCCCGGCCCGTAGAACGCGGGTTGGGCTTCTTCATTGGGGCCAACAGCGTGGCGAGGGGGCCAATGCTGATAAGTAGCCGGATCAGAGGTTGGGCTCGCTTTCCCCTAAGCAGGCTGGGACGCCACCGTGTCATGTCAACCCTCCCAGAAGACCCGGCGGGATCTGCCCCACAGTCATGCCTGCTTGGGGTCATGCGATGCACGGATTCAGGTTAGCTAAGGGGCACGCAGCCCGGTACAGGCCAAGGCGGGACTTGAGAATGGTCTTATGTCCAGGTGAAGCTCCGCGGGCTCTTATAGCGGTGCGTGCCTACGTCTCCCATTTATGCAAGCGTATATACTTGTCCGGGTCAACTGAGCCCTACCGGAGTCGACATTGCGTGAGACAAACCAAGAGGCAACTCGCCTCGATGAAGCCATGACCTACGCAAGTGACGTCGGTGTCTTGGGCGTTCTGCGTGGTCTCGCTCGCCTTCGCGGACTCATCCTCTTGCCCGTCATCGGCCGCGGTCTCGGCGCTGCCACCTATGGCGTATGGACACAATCTTTGGTGGCTGTATCCGTGGGGATCTCCATCATCATCCTGCAGTTGGACACGACGCTGGTCCGCTTCATGTCAGGCACAGACGACCGAGAGCGGAGAAGAGATGTCTTCTTACCAATCCTTGCGCTCGTGTCTCTCTTTGGGATCGTCCTGACCATCCTCGCGGTTCTCTTCCCGTCGCCCCTGGCAGGATTGGTGCTGGGTGACCCCGCCTACGTCCCTATTGCACGCTGGCTCGGAATCTGGACGGGTTTGTCAGCCGTGGCGCAATTGGGAATGCAGCTGCAGCGGGGAGTTCATCGGGTTAAGCTCTATGGTGCACTAAGCACTGTTGAAACCCTCGGCCAGATGTCCATCGTTGCGGCCCTGATCCTATGGACCGGTGATCTCCTCACAGCCGTGAGGGGGGCTGTGGCCTGGGAACTCGCATTTGCGCTGGCCGTCTTGGTGCTTGCCTTTCGTGAGGTTGGGGTAGGCTGGCCGAAGCTGAGTTCGCTGAGGCCAAGCCTGCAGTTCAGTCTGCCCCTGGTCCCAAGCTATTTTGCCGGGACCGTCCTCTCTTTTGCTGACCGCTTGGTCGTTGCCGCACAGCTTGGGTCGGAGGCAGTGGGTATCTATGCGGCGGCTTACAGTCTCGCCCGGATTGTACGCGAGCTGTTCGTGCCGGTGGGGACGGCGCTGCTCCCGGCGGTCAGCCGCAGCTGGGACAGGAACGACAAAGACCGGGGCCGCTGGATGCTGGCCTACACTTTGCGCTACTCTCTGGGCTTGACCATCCCCGCATTAGCTGGGTTGAGCGTTTTGGGTCCCGCGATCCTGACTCACCTGGCGGCCGAGGGAATCGCCGAAAGCGCAGGGTTGCTGATACCTCTGATAGGTCTCGGCTACCTCTTTGCTGGAACACAGACCATATTTGCTATCCTGCTGCAGATTTTGCGGGACACGAAGGCACTGGCCATCTCACGGGGCGTTGCGGCGCTGATCTATGTGCCGTTGGTCTTGGTCGGTGTCTCCTACGCAGGTCTCGTCGGAGGCGCTTGTGCTACGTTGCTGGGGTATGCCCTTGACCTGGGACTTGCGGTCTGGTTTACATTCCGGCGAGAGAGATTGGCGCTGCCCATGATCTACACTGGCAAGGCGGCCCTCGCTTCCTTGATCATGGCTGTTGTCGTCGCCCTTATCCCACACCGAAGCATGCTGGGACTCGCCCTGTCCGTGACGGCGGGGCTGATCAGCTTTACAGGTATGATGGCGGCCATGGGCGCCTTCGGAAGGCAAGAGCTGGGTCTCCTGCGCCGGTTGCTGTTTCAAAAGTCTGATGGGGAAGATCGGGAAGCAGGATAACGTCTGTAAAGCATTCCCATCAATGGAAGATCCAAAGGGGGGATGCTGGGAGGCATGCCCTTGACTGACACAAAGGCTGCCAATCCACCGCAGGTCCTCCTGCCGATTCATCTCGACCGTTGGCGACATCCGATTGCCAGCAAGCTCCGGGAGGTCGCCGCACGGCTGCCGGATGTGCAGTTCTCAAGTTTCAGCTCCCCCGAGACCCCCGAAGATTTACGACTGGCGCCGGGTTTGTGGTCGCTGGCAAACATCCAGCGGATCGGCTTGGCTTCTCTGGTTGCCCGCAGATTTGACATTGTCTATCACGCTTCAGCCACCCCGGCAAACATCGCCGCCTCCCTTCTTGCCAAGGCGAGGGGAATGGGGCGCCCCCGGCACATTTTCACCGCCAGCGTCGGGCCCAGGGACGACGACCCGTATGCCGGGAGTGTCCGCTTCGCCATCACTTTCGCCGACCACGTGCTGGCTGTGAGCATGGCAGCGGCGGAGGTGGTTGAATTGCGCTTCGGCCGTAAAGTTGAATGCATTGTCCCGAATGGGGTAGATGTTGACGTCTTCTCCCCTGGACGGGCGGGGCCGGTGGCCGCCTACGGCCTTTCCCCCGGCTACGCCCTTTTCGTCGGGGCCATGATCCCAAGCAAGCAACCCGAGTGCATCCTGGAGTTGGCAGCCCAGATGCCGCAGGCTGATTTCGTCATGGTTGGAAGGGTTGGTTCGTCCAGCTTCGCCAGACGGCTGATGCGCGAAATCACCCATGCGCCCAACGTAACGCATCTGGGTTTCGTAGAAAGGACGGCGGTTCGAGATCTGTTGAATGGGGCAAGTGTGCTGGTGCATCCTTCCGAACTGGAGGGCATGTCGAATGCCGTGCTCGAGGCCACAGCCATGGGGATCCCGGTTGTAGCCAGGCCTCTTCCAGAGATGGACGAACTCGTGGTCGACAGGGTCACCGGCTGGCTAATCGCGTATGATGGGCCGGAAGGATGGGTTCGCCAGATTGCATCGATCATGGCATGGGACAAGCAGACACGAGAGGCTTTCGGCGAGGGGAGCAGGCAATGGGTCAGGGCCCATTTCACGTGGGACGCTGCAGCTGAGAAGCTCGGAGCTTTCTTCGCTAGTGTCCGGGCTTGAGCAAGGGCAGCAACGATGATGTCGGACAATCCACTGCAGTTACTTCCGGGAAAGGAAGCCGTCGGCAAGTGTCATTGCTTTGGAGAGTGGTCCGGAACCACCAGTAGATAATGAGGCCGACTCGAGGGGTATGGAATCGTGAACGCTGTTCCCCGGGTGCTGATGGCGCACAATTACTATCTGCAACAAGGCGGTGAGGATTTCGCTTTCGAGAACGAAGTCCAACTGCTTCGTTCACGCGGGCACCAGGTTGAAACCTATGCGCGTAGCAATGAAGAGTTGGATGCAACCCCGCGCCTGGCAGCCGCGGTTGAAGCATTCTGGTCGTGGCGTAGCTGGAATGAGTTGAGCCACCTTGTGCACGCAACTTGCCCTGACGTGGTGCACTTTCACAACACCTTCCCGCTCATTTCTCCCTCCGGTGTCCATGCCGTCAAGAGTCTCAATGTCCCGGTAGTTGTGACCTTGCACAATTACCGGCTGACATGTGCGGCGGCGACGCATTTTCGGGCTGGCCACGTGTGCCTGGACTGTGTGGGCAAGCTCGTGCCATGGCCGGCGGTGGCCCACAATTGCTATCGGCAGGATCGAGGCGCCAGCGCCGTCGTGGCGGGACTGCAGGTCGGGAGCCGAATGGTGCGCACGTGGTCGCACAAGGTGGACGCTCTGATTGTCCTGAGTGAGTGGATGCGGGGCGTGCTTGAAGCGGGAGGTCTTCCGCACGAGAAGCTCCACATCAAGGCCAACTTTCTGCCAGACCCTGGGATGGGGAAGGAAGGGCGGGAACGAGCGCTGTTCGTGGGTCGGCTGACCTCGGAAAAGGGGGTGGACACGTTGCTGTCGGGGTGGCGTCGCTTGTCGGACATTCCACTCGATATTGTCGGGTCGGGTCCCCTTGAGAAAACGATCCGAAAGATGGTCGTGGAACAAGGCCTGGAGCATGTTCGGGTTTTGGGCCAGATCACGCATGAGGAGGTCATAGCGGCCATGAAGCGGGCCAGACTCTTGATTGTGCCCTCTATCGCTTTTGAGGGTCTGCCCATGACGATTATCGAGGGGTTTGCCTGTGGTACGCCGGTTGTCGCCTCGGCCATCGGAGCACCTTGGGAGATGGTCGGGCAACACGCGGGTGCCGTGTTCAAAACCGGAGATCCAGATGATTTGCGGCGGGTTGTACGAACCCTGTGGACCGATGATGGACGGCTTGAGCGAATGAGGCAGTTCGGCCGCAGGGAGTATGAACGGGTCTACAGCCCCGACCGCAACTACCACCGGTTGACTGAGATCTACGAGGCGGTCCGAACTTGATTGGGGGCCTCACGTTGACCTCGCAATAGGGGCCAACCTGTGAACAGTCACTTGGATGACAAGATCCGGAGGTGGGGATATTGCCTTTCTCCTGGTCCTATTCAAGACAAGCAGCAGGGTCCCGTCTGACGGAGGCAGGTGGCAGTCAATGGTTTGACGGAAGGCTGCGTGAGGAGTACGGTTCTCGCTGGAGGAAGATTTTAGTCTATGACCTTTGATCGGCTGCGGCGTCTCCCGCGCGAGGAAGTGACGCTTGGTCGCCTCATACACGCAGGCTGGCGTCGCCTGGCAGCCATGCCGGACGATGTCGCCTACCGTTCCACGCCGGGCCCGGGACCGACAACTTTGAAAAGCTCCTTTCGCTGCGCAATCAGCATGCAGGGGAACGCTGTTTCATCATTGGCAACGGCCCCAGCCTGGCGCGGACAGACTTGGGGCGGATCCGGGGCGAGTTCTCATTTGGGCTCAACCGCATCTACCTCATGTTCGGGGAGCAGGATTTCCGCCCGACCTATTACGCCTGCATGAATGGCCTGGTCCTCCAGCAGTCGGCGGATCAAATACGCGAGCTGGCCATGCCCCAATTCCTGAACTGGAGCCAGCGCCGACTGTTTCACCCCCATCCGGCCGTGCACTTCCTCCACGAGGTGTTCGCCCCGGGCTTCTCCGAAGACCTCACGCAGGGGGTTTGGGGTGGGGCGACCGTGACTTTTGTGGCGATGCAAATTGCCTACTACATGGGCTTTTCTGAGGTAATCCTGCTCGGCGTGGATCACCATTACCAGGCCAAAGGTACGCCGCATTCCACCGTCGTGGGCAAGGGGGTGGACCATGACCACTTCGTGCAGGATTATTTCCCCAAGGGTTTTCACTGGCAGCTTCCCGATCTGCGGACGTCCGAAATCGCCTACCAGATGGCCCGAAACGCTTTCGAAGCCGATGGCCGGCGGGTGATAGATGCCACGATTGGCGGCGAGCTGGATGTCTTCGACAAGTTGCCTTATGAACAACTTGTTCAGCCTGGTCATCGCCGGCTCTCATACCAGTCTGCCTTGCCAAATGAAAGCCCGGAAGGCATCCCTGCTCCATTCTCGTCCTTACCGCGTAGGGGGGAAGACGACGTGAATTCAAACTTGCCGCTTGTCAGCATTGGCATCATCACTTGGAACAGCGCCAGCGACCTCCCCGCCTGTCTCTCTGCTGTCCGAGACCAGACCTACCCCAATTGGGAGTTGATCGCCGTCGACAACGCCTCGGACGATAACTCCGTCGAAGTCGTTAACCATCTTGCGCCCGATGCTTCGCTGATCGGCATGAGCAAGAATTGGGGATATGGTTTTGCACACAACCGTGCTATTGGGGCTGCACGAGGCGAATACTACCTTGCCGTCAACCCTGACGTTGTTATGGGGTCGGAGTACGTTGCTTCACTGGTTGATGTGCTTGTAAGGAGGCCCAACTACGGCTCAGCGATGGGAAAACTCTGGCTCTCCGGGAAGGGCGTCCTGGATGAACGGCTGCTCGACGGTACCGGGCTGTTCATAGATCGCAGTCGCCATCAGTATTTGCGGGGCCACGGTGAGGCAGACCGGGGACAATTCGATGAGGCAGGTGAGATCTTCGGTGTTGATGGAGCCGCGCCGCTCTATCGGATGGCGGCACTCAAGGATCTCAGGATCCAAGGTCAAGTATTCGACGAATCTTACTTCGCATACATGGAGGATGTCGACCTGGCGTGGCGTGCGCGGCTCCTTGGGTGGCATGCCTGGTATGAACCTCGTGCGTCTGCGGTCCATGACAGGACCTTTCGGCCCGGGACTCGGGGGCCGGTGCCGAGAATCCGACGGCGTGACGCGGTTAAGAACCGTTACTTGACTCTTTGGAAGAATGAAGCTCCTGAAACTTGGCGTCGCGATTGGTGGCGCATTCTCCTTTATGAGGTAAGGATCTTTGGGTATGTGCTCCTGCTCGAGCAGTCTTCCTTGGGGGCCTATAGGGTGGTGCTTGATCAGCGGCAGGCGTTACGGCGGTGGCGAGAGGACATCTGGGCAAGGATCAAGGCGGCTCCCGATGAGAGGCTGGCCTGGTTTAGATGACGATCCTTCGGATGCAAAGGCGTTTCGTCGCACAGGGGAATGGCTCTAGGCAGGCACAGATTTCTTGAAACCTCCGCGGCTAATTGGCTCTCGGCGAACTGCAGAGTCACATTGTTCCTCGCCCATCCTAGGACCCTGGTGAGAAAGCGCGGTCGATGAGTGCTGTCGACCGCGCTCGTTCGGAAGCTCAAGTATGCAGTCCCCGATTCCCTGATCGGCTGTTCAGCAGCGAACTTTGTCTAGCATTAAACAGTGGCAGGCTCTGATAGGGATTCGCTGCTTGAGCGTGTTCAATAACGCGGATTTGAGAGATCTGATTCCGTACAGTCTTCCCTCGATGGCTGCTCATGTCTTGGGTCGATTGGCCCTGAGCCCGCGCAAAGGTTGGAGAATCGCATGCGGGTTGGTCCGGGGTCTGCCCTATGCCTGGCGCCATGGGTCTCCGCGCCTCGTCTCCCGGCGTTGGCTATAGATGTGGTTCGCATGTGCGGGTGAGCAGCCCACTTACCAACCGAAGACGATTGCATGGCGGGGGGAAAGGCTGAATGAGAAATGGATCGAGTGCCCTCACCGCTCGAGCAACGCGGGAGTCAGATTGGGTGCCCGCTGGCAGAGCATTTCTCCTCGCCTCACCGGCTGAGACAGGGCAAGTCATACGGCAAAATCACCGCCCCGAGACGGCTCCGACTGGATCTCAGGCTGATCCTGCTCAGAAACCGGGATCTCCAGCGCCTGCTCGAGCAATGACAGACCGGTAGAACTGCAGAGTCTCCTGGGCGGTCGTTTCCCAGCTGAAACGTCTTTGGGCGAACTTCCAGGCTTCGCTTCCTAACCGCTCAGCCAGAGTGCTGTCGTCCCGCAACAGTTTGGCGGCACTTACAATCTCATCGACGCCGACAGAAGCGTGAACGAACGCATTCTGCATGTGGGTCAGCTCACGACCCAAATTTACGGCAGGCAAGATGATAGGCCGGCCTGTTGCGAGGTAGTCAGGCAGCTTTGATGGCAGCCGGTAGACCTCAAATGGGCTCGCTTCGCCCGGCTGAACTAGCAGGTCTGCGCACGCCATAATGCCTGGCAGCTCCCTGTAGCTGACGTGGCCCAACGCAATCTCATTGAAGGTCTTCGCATGATTGTGGGAGAACAAGGGAACCATGTTCTTGCCGGTGCGCAAAACGGCGGCGGGAATTCCGATCCGAGTCAGCGCCACTGCCGCATCATATACACGCAAGACATCGCTCCGATTTGCCCTATGCACGTTCCCTGTGTAGCCAAGCATGAAGACCTCTTCAGGCAATACGTGTCCGAGCACGGCGTGGGCGCAGGGCATGGGATGAAAGAGGTCGAAATCCACTCCAGGTTGTAGCAAGTGGATCGGCTTGCCAGCGGGGACCACTTCGCGAAGCTCATCGACGATCACGGACACCCCATCCGCCGATTGGAGAAACTGCCGGGAACGTATCGGGTGGGAAAGAGTCGAAGGGACCCCGACAAAGTGTTGCCTCAGGAGACGCTCCAGCGTATGAGGAAACATGCGGCGGAAGATGGCGTCCTCGTAGTCCTCCAAATGCACAATGAGAGGTGCGCCCCATTCTTTCGGAAGCCAGCCGATGAATTGTCGTACATTCTCCCGCGGTGTCCAGGCGTGAATCACATCTGGTCCGTTGAAGTCCCTCAAATAGGCTTCAAGTTCAGCGATCTGAGAGTAGAGAAACGTCTCGTAGGCTTGCTGTTCGAGGCCCCGAACGTGAAGCGGGCGAGAGGGGGCCGCTACGCAACAGCGGCAGCCGATGCGGGTGAGATGAGTAGCCAAGTAGTGCACATGAATGGCGCTGTTGGAGGCGAAGCTCTCGTAGAGGACGAACAGAATTTGGAGTTGCGGTTTTGCCTTCTCCAGCGACATCACGTGGCCTCCGGTGCGTAGAAAATCATGGCGCAAATCGCAAGGGCTTAGTCCAAGGTCGCATCTGTTTCGATCGATTCAAGCTTCCACGACAGCGGTCTCAGGTCCCCATTTCGTTGCACTCGATCAGGCACGAAGAATTTATCCGCCGTGACTCGGAGATCGACTTTGCCTCTCTGACGGAGATTCCCAACGACAATCTTCGCTCTGAAGGAGCCTGTTGTGGACACGACCATCACCTGATCTCGGCCAGAGCCTAGTTGCAAGGTCAGCTTAAGCGGCCCGCCGAGCGTCAGTACGTCAGTCCATCCATTGAGCGTTAAGCTTGACACCCCGGGTACCAACTCGATCGTGTGAAGCAATTCAGGACCTACCCATCCATCCCCCCACACTTGTTTGCGCTCGAGCATGGCCTTCGTTTGAGGGTCCAAGGGCTTCTCTTTGCTGGAGGAGCCGCTCGAGTGAGCCCTCGAGGCAATGCGGTCTAAGATCCGGTTCCGGAAGGGTGGGTAGATGACAGTTCTAAAGGCGACCCCTGGCGCCAACAAACCGCCGGATGCGGCCAGGGCGAGGGCTTTCGCCCTTCGGCCGCGCTTCCATTCCGATCTTGCGACCTTCAACTTCTGTCGCCCCGTGTTCTTTCGGTTGACACGGAACAACCACAAAGAAACCTGGAGTTGCCACCTCGAGGGTGACCATATTGGGCCCCAATATTGGCGACTGATCTCGATGCACTCTTCAAGGCGCTGGGCCTCGTCAACGCCGGTCGTCTTTGACGAATCGTGAAGTCGGTAGTTGGAGAGGATTGAGTTGATTGCCTCAAACCTGTAGTGCTTTGCAACTCGACAGAAGAAGTCGTAATCGATCCAGGCGAAAGGGAGGGCAACGTCCATTGGGCCACAGTTTTCCCAAACTTGACGGTCCCAAAACACTGAAGGTTGGGGTATCCCATGACCTTTCCAGATCTCCAACAATCGCCGATGGCCAACGAAATAGCTAGGATGCTCGATCCCGGTGTACTGGCCGTCGGAATCGATGAAGCGGCAACGCCCCATAGCGACGCGGACGTCAAGATGCTCCTGAAAGAACTGCGCGACCCGTGATAAGGCGCCGGGTTGGAGAGTGTCGTCGGCGTTGAGGAAGGCCAAGATCCTTCCATTAGCCATTGCGAAGCCTTTGTTCAACGCATCCGCATGGCCATCATCGGGCTCAGACAGGACCCTTAAGTGAGGGTACTGTCCCAGGATTCCAAGGGTCTGATCGGTTGATCCGCCATCAACAACGATGTGCTCATAGTCCGGGTAATCTTGCTGAAGCACGCTCTCGATAGTCTCACCGATGTACTGGCCCTGGTTGAAGGATGGCGTGACAATCGAGAAGGTGGGTTGTGTCGGCGGGTTCATGGTTGCCCATCCGTTTCGGTTCGTGACTGGCGAACTTGGTGAAGAGCTTGGACAATCTGCAGGGTGAATCGCTTCCATGTGAACTTGGCGGCCTGCGCCAGGCCATCGGCGATCATGCGCTTGCGCAGCTCTTGGTCTGTCAGCGCGCGACTCAAGGCGGTGGCGATGTCCTCCTTCGATGTGGGATCGACAAGCAACGCAGCGCCGCCAGCCACCTCTGGAAGTGAGGTTGTATTGCTGCATACGACAGGGCAACCACAGCTCATGGCCTCCAATACGGGCATGCCAAAGCCTTCGAACAGGGAGGGAAACAGAAGTGCAGCGGCCCCCTGATACAAGCCAGGCATGTGATCCTCGGGACAGTAACCGAGGAAGCGAACCCTGTCTTGAAGCCCCAAATCCCTGATCGCATTTAGAAGCTCCGCCTGGGCTTGGCGCGGACTTCCTGTCAGGACGAGCAATGGGTCAAGTGAGGATTCCCCTCGAAGGAGTTCGAGGCTCTCAATGGCCACCACATGGTTCTTGTGCGGCCAGGTGTGCCCCGGAAAGAAGATGTAGTCCTGAGACTGAAGGCCGTAGTGATCCAGAATCGGTGTCGGGTCGCCCGGTGCGAACCGGGGCTGGGCGGCGAGATAAGTGGTGATCACCTTGTTTGGAGGCACGCCAAGCCGTTCGATCAGAGTCTGCCGGGTGAATTCGGAAATGGCGCACAGCCGGTCGGCCTTATTGATTGAAGCTGTGTAGATACGCTTGCGCTCCTCCAAGTGCTCAGGACTGAAGAACTCTGGGAAGTATTCGTGTTGAATGTCGGGAACAACCAGGACATTCGACAAAAGTTGTACATCTTGGGAGAGGTACCCGGGAATCGAAAGCGCGATCTCGGCCTGCGTGTCGTGGGCCCAGCGAAGCATTTCCACGGATGGGGTAAGCCACACGTCCATCGAAAGCCGTCGGCGGACGGATCTCTTGGTGCGATTCATGAAACGCCGCGATTTGCTTACTAGGTCGTCCGGTGTCCGCAGCCGGATATGGCCATCGGGCGCCAGATGGATGTCGTCAAACACTTCGGTCGGCAGGTCGACGAGATAATGGTTGTGGCGGTCAAGCAGAGAAAGCTCCGAAAGGAAAGAGCGAGCTAGCGTTTCAATGCCGCCCGCCCGACCCGGATACATCCATCTCAAGTCAATGTAGACATCCATGGGCGGATCGCAGACCCGCTTCTCATCTATGATTCGCTTGATTGTTTGGAAGTAGCGACGGCCAAGCAGGGAGGGATCATGTCGTTGGCGGATGATATGTCTTCCGGCAGAACGCACCCTGTCTCGCAGACCGGGGTCGTCCAGGGCGCGGAGGCAGGATTCGGTCAGTGCCTGAGTGCCGTCTGCGACGATGAGGTCATTCCCCACTTCGAACTCGAGACCCTCGGCCCCGATCGAAGTCGACACGACGCACTTCTCCATCGCCCAAGCCTCAAGGATCTTCTGCCGCATCCCCGAGCCGTAGCGAAGCGGCACAGCGATGACCGCCGCTTGGGCAATGTACTCCCGGATATCCGGAACAAAGCCCGTCACATGGACACCATCGATCGAACGGAGGGCCTGAACCTTTTCTGTGGGATCGCGACCTACGATCCAAAATTCGGCCTCGGGCATTTCCCGCCGGATTTGGGGGAACACCTGCTCGGCGAAGTAACAGGCTGCATCGGCGTTGGGCGGGTAATTCATCATTCCCGGAAACACAATACGCCGCGGGTGTTCTTGTACGGTGCCATCGGCAGCGAAGTAGGCGGAGTCAACGGGGATGGGAAGGGTCAAGATCCGTCTGGGCGAATAGTGCTCCTCTATGAACTTGGCATCATCTGGGGAGACGGCGATGACAAGATCGTAAGAGGCAATGTTCCGACGCTCATACCCCTGGTATCGGATGGACTCGACCCACGCCTTGAATGCTTCACCCCAACCATCAGCGGTTCTTGCCTTGCGCTCAAACAGGAGGGCGCGGACGTCGTGCATCATCAGGGCACGCACTGGTGTGGGAGGCAAGAATTGGTGCCAGTGCGCACTACTTGACTGCACTACGATGACAGCTTGCCAAGTCTGATCACGGAAGGCTTCAAGCAAGCTGGCCGACATGTTTCGGAACTGGTAGTCTTGGATGAGTGTGTCGCCTGGGCGTGACAGGCGGCTCTGGGCCTGAGCCATGACCCATTTTCCTAGCCGACGGTAAGAAGGACGCTGCGCAAGAATCTGGTCCTTTGCCAACTGACGGTCAGGGTTTTCCCACAAGTAAAGGGAGATGCCGGCATCCTTGAGGGACTGAGATTTCAGCTTCTGCTCGGTAGTGTGAACCATCGATGCCAGGCCTGTCTTAGTCCCGAGTTCGAGAAAATGACAAGGTATGGAGAAACTCGATCCCCCCTCGTCCGGGGAAGATCGGTAGGTCAGGGTTGATGAAAAGCGTGTTCATGCTCTGCCGCGCCACTCTTCCTTGTCGGCTATCAAGCAGACATTGTCTTTAGCCCGTTGATTTGTTTCGAGGGGAGTATTGCGAGCAGATCACCCCCCACCCACCATTTCTGCTAGCCGAACTAGAATAAACTCGGGCCAATCCGCCACTGACATCCGGAGTTAGGTCTTCCGGAGCAAAGCCATGTAGCCCCGAATACGCAAATCGGCTGCTTCAATGCTTAGCTTTCCTTCCGCCTTCTGCAAGTCAGCCTCGCTCGTCGTCTCGTCAGGTATGGCCTCCAGCCATTCAAGCGTGAAGGGTGATTCCGCGAAAGCTCGACGGTAATCTGAGGCACTTAGACGATTGATGGCGTCGGATTGGTAAATCCACTCAAGCGCTTCGTGGATGGTCAAGGACGCATTCCCAGGCCATGAGGGTCCCAACTCAGCCTCCATTCGCTGGCTGTCCCACAGCAAATGCCCCCACGGCGGTACGATGTTTGACCAATCGCCGAAGTGATGTAGATGATGACCGCTTGCACTGGTCCACAAGGGTTCGAAATTGAGGAACAGGGTTCCGCCCGGCCGGAGCACTCGGTGCAGTTCCATCAGGGCCCCTTCAATATCGAGAATGTGTTCGAATGTGCTGATCGAGATTGCACAGTCAAACGTGTCATCGGGAAACCTAAGGCTGGTCGCGTCCATCTTCCACAGAACCCCGGTTTGGCCGCTTTCCGTCTGGACCCTGGCCGTCGGAGCGATGTCCAATCCGATTCCTGCGTAGAGGGAAGCGCCTAGATCGAGGGCATGCTCCAGCGCATAGCCGTGGGGGGATGCGCCAGCGTCGAGGATCATGGCATTCTCTAAAGGGTGCCATTCATGCAAAAGGTCCAGCATGGCGTGATTGTGTTTCCTGATTGCCTCAAGCAAGCTGGCATTTGGTTGCTCTTGATTGAAGGCATCGATCGATTGACGATAGATTTCAGAAGGTAGAGCCCCCGCTTGAATACTTCGCCCCCGTGTCGGAGTTACGGGTGTGTGAGGTTCGAATGCAGGCAGGGCCGAGTACTGGGTCAGGCCATCTTGGAACCATCTCCACCTTCCCAGAAGTCGTATCGCCCTGTATAACCTCGATCCATTCACTCCGTGTACCAATCTCTCAAGTGCCGTCTTCTGGGACTTGAGAGATTGCGCCTGCCCGGCCAAGATTGACGTCTCCTGAAGTTCTTCTTTGAGTGAGGCCTCGGCCCTTTTCTTTTCCTCGACAGCGCTGTTGAGTTCACCCTCGATGCGCTTCCTAGCTGTTGTTTCCTGTTTGAGCGCATCATTGAGATTTAGGATCTGGGCAGCCCGGGTTTGGGATAGCGCGTTGAGGTGCTGGAGTTCAGTCGCCATTTGCTGGCCGAAAGCGTGCGCTTCGGCCAGTTGTTGGCCCTGATCAATGATTACAGCAAGTCTTTCGTCATTGTCGGCCGAAAGGTTGCGCAGTGTGCTCTCCAATGACCTTCGTGAGGCGTAGGCGTCGAGCAAGGCGAGGGTGATGCGCCGATTTGGATCTTCGGTCAATGCCTGAACAACCTTGTCCTCCGCGATGGGCTTGAGGGGAGTCAAGGATGCCACAAGGAACATGTCGTAGAAACTGAATACGGCTTCCTCGAAAACCACGTGAGGAAATCCGGCTTCGTTCAACATCTCGACGATTGAACTCCTGTTGAAGAGGAAAAGGTGCTCATCGGGCTTGAACTGTTCGATAAACCGATCCCCGCTTTGGACAAGGTCCGAGTACGTAAGGTCCGGTCGGAAGTCGGGGGTCTGAATGAGCAGAACGCCGTCCGTCTCAAGAGTGGTTGCCACGTCGGAAAGCGTGCCGAGAGGATCTTGGAGATGTTCGACCACATCCATCATCGCAACCACAGCGTGGCTTCCCTTAGGCAAGTCCTGAGCCTCCAATGGCCCAGACAACATGGACACGCCAAAAGTGCTCTTGGCAAAGTCACACAACCAGGGGCTCAGCTCGAGGCCCTGGCTACTGAACCCCGCCATGTCCAAGAGCCTGACGAAGCCGCCATGTGCTGCCCCGATATCAAGCGCTCTCCCCGGCGGGAGCCTGTACTTGACCAGGACGCTGAGCCAGTGAAGGTCCCGGTCCGGAAGGTCCTCGCGGGCGCGCTGATCAAGGGACAAGTACCCGTAATGCTCAGGCAACCATTCCTGATAATAGGACTCGCCATAGAGCTCCCCCCTATCCTCCACGGCGGTCAGGTCGGTGTCAGGCGGGTGCTTGAGCACCAGAGTTCTGGCAGCGATCGCAGACGAAGTAGTCGGATGAGTACTCTTGAGTAGGGACGTTCCCGCACCAGCATCTGACGGAGGTCATGGGTTCACCGAATATGGGCGATCGAAATTCGGCTGTCGTCGCCGGGAGGTGGGGGCGCCAAAGGTGCCAGCCTCACTTTCGTTTGCCGACGTAGGTCGTACACTGCATATGTGTTTGGTCCGGGCGATGGAGGATCCTGTGACTTGCTCTGGATGTCCGGAGTTCGGGGAAACCCATAACCATGATCATCTGGGTCATGGCCCGCTCCGAAATCAGCCACCAGGTGTCCTTGGGTTCAAGCCGCTCAGCGTTCGGTACAAACATGCAGACGGGCGAGTCATTTTCGTAGGTCAGATCTGTGACAATGATCGTGTCGGCACACAATCTGGCAGCTGATTTCATGGCCAAAAAGGGATCTCTCAAATGCAGGAGGATGGCCCCCAAGATGACGATATCGAACTTGCCCAACTCATCTGGCAGAGCATAGATGTTGCCATGGTACACCTTGGCATGGGAATTGTATGCCCTGTGAGCGAACCAATAGCCATTGTGGAGCATTTTCAAGTGGCGCGTCCTAATGTCCATCTCGCCGGCGAGGTCGAATCGCTCATCAACATAGGGGACAATATCCCAGTCGGAACCTCTCGCCAAATCCGCGGATACAACTTCTGCCCCCCTCTTCTCGATCTCGAATGAGACGTATCCGCTGGCTGCTCCGATGTCGAGCACACGCTTGCCGCTGAAATCGCAATGCCCTAGGTAGTCGTCCAGGGTATCGCGCAGGTCCCATTGTCCCCCGACAAGTCCAACTCCCGGGAGTTCCATCACATGATAGAAGTAGCAATCACTCAGATGTTCGACCGCCCTGGGTGGCGTGTACGGATCCTCAGCAGCCATATGCACTCCTTCTGATAGAAACATGCGGGGCGTGGTCCATATACAACCGCGCAATCTGGCGACCCGGAACATATGACGCAGATCTTCTCTCCACGCTCAAGTCCGGGCAGAGATGTGGTCTTAGGGTCTCTGCCCGTTTTCCCCCATGGACGGCCTCTTAGTGGAGGGACATTTCAGGAGAAAGGTGGGCAAGGTGCCACCGTCGGAATCAATGATATCACCTGGCGTTGCTTTTACAGCGCTTAGCTAGAGCTACGGCCGTTCACACAGGCGTTGCCATTCGGCCTCTCGCGTGTACCCCAGTAGCGACAACAGTTCAGCCGCCAGACGATCCATCTGCCGGGCGGCCTCTGGCGTGAATTCATCTTTCCAGCTGCCAATCGTCCCCTTCCGGAAGGTGGGGCTCTTTGGATCGAAGATCTTGTCCGACACCTCTGATGCCGTCTTCGAGTCCATCGAGATCCCAATGTGATCAGCAACCGAAGCAACGGCTTCATGCTGCCTTGCCGATGTGCCGCCTCCCATGGGGCCAATCAAATCCTCGAATCGTATGGTCCTGCAGATCTCGTATCCCTGCCACTGCAGGAATCCGCGACAAAGACTGTCGATGTCCAGCAAGAGAAGCTGTTCGTTCTCCTGGATACCGAGAATGGTCGCCATGAGCCGCTCATTGAGATCCTCCATCTGCGAAAACCGTTGATGGAGAAAGTGGGTTTGCTCCTTGAGCACGTAGTGAATGTACGAAACCACAATGTCTCGGGGATCCCTGATCATGAGGAGGACCACATAGCCGCCGTGTTCCAGGCTCCTGAGCAGCCACGGCTCAGGAGTCAGGTGAGAACTGACGAAATGGGACGGTGGGACGGCTGCTAAGATCTGTTTGATCTCTTCCTTTGGCGTTAGATAGTCGACGTGGATATCAGTGTCTGTGACCCCTGAGATCAAGTTGAGGCACCTTTTGAGCAGATGGGTGCCGGCCTTGGGAATGCTGTTTGCAAGTACTCGCACTGGACTCCCCCACTTTCTCGGTCGAAATGATAATCGGTTGGTACTTGCTCACGCGGTCCAGAATGCCACTGTATGCTTCTTGGTTCTGACAGTGTTTACGCAAAATCGGCTTCTTCCACATCTGCGACAGGCTAGCGACATCTTGTTCGAGCCTGCACGTGGAGGACCCCTTGCGACTAGAACTGATAATAGAGAAACGGTATCGGTTTGTCCAATGACAAGATGCCAAGAAGAAGAAGGATGGCCATCACAAGTGCAGCCCAAGCAGTGTTCCGAGTGAGCAAGACCCTGTCGTCTACAGGCAAGTTGGTTACAACCAAGAGGGCAAGGAGAAGGAATATGAACCAGAATCCTTGAGGTGACTGCAGCACCATCGAAGGCAAGGCCCCGCCTTTTATCCCTAGCATTCGCTGAAGGAGTGATGTGGCCATCTCGAATGATTGACTTCGGAACAAGACCCAACCAGCCATGAGAAGGAGTGTTGTACCTCCCCTTGCAATGAGGCGCGGTACTTTGCCTCGAAAAAGTCTCCCAACTTGGGGTTCCACCGCCAAGAGCAGACCTTGGTAAAGGCCGAAAAGGGCGTAGGTCCAAGCGGCGCCGTGCCACAAGCCGATCAAGAGCATGGTGACTGTGAGCCCAAGGGGACGAGCTGCTTGGCGGAACCTGCCAGACCAGAGGCGGAGCAAGCCGCGGCTGAGGGGCATGAAGAGATAATCCCTGAACCAGAATGACAATGTCATGTGCCAACGGCGCCAAAACTCAGATATGCTGCTTGACACATAAGGGGAGTCGAAATTCTCCGGGAGGCTGATGCCAAGAAGCCTGGCTACCCCTATAGCCATGTCGGAGTAGCCGGAGAAGTCATAGTAGATCTGGAAGTGAAAACCGAGCATTACCAGCCACGCATCCATCGGGCTCAGACCCTGATATTGGGCCAGAAGGGGATTGATGAAGACCGCAATCTGGTCCGCCACAAGGGCCTTCTTTGCTAGCCCAATGGCGAAGCGCTGCAATCCCCATCCCGTGTTTTCCCACGAAGGCGAGCCTTGCTCTCCGTGTCCTGGTCCGAATTGCCCATAACGCACGAGCGGCCCGGACGAAATCGAGGGAAAGAAGGTGGCATATGATGCGAACTCGATAATCGAGCGGGCTGGCTCAATCCGAGCCTGGTACACATCAATCACATAGCTCACCAGATTGAAGCTGAAGAAAGAAATACCCAATGGGATGAGGGCTCCTCCCCCTCCCCACCAGCTCAGAAAACCTGGTACCTGGGTCAAATGTCAATTCTCGAAAAGGAGGGGCAGGTACTTAATCGCAATCAACGGGGCCAGGTTAAGAAGCCCTAGGAGCAGGCCGAGTCGACGTCTGGGCACGTTGTTGGCAATCAGAAGTACACGCGCCAACACATAGGTCAACGTCGCCTGTGTCAGGAGGACCAGGATGTACCAGCCTCCGGCCAGCGAATAGAAGACAACGCTCCCCGTCAGCAACCCCATCAGCCCAAGCCTCGCCGAACGCGAAAGCCAGGCATAGACAACCACAAAGATGGGGAGGAAGAGGAGGATGAAGGTGACGGAATTGAGACTCATGGCGAGCTCACATCCTCCCCTCCTAGCGCCTTATGCAACATCAGCCTGTAGGCCTGACCGAGTGGGTGCACAGCGTCGTGAAACATCTCCGGTGAGCCCGAGAAGGAGGAGATGTCGCGGAAATCAAAAATGGGGAATTTGAACTCGGCCTGCAGTGTGCCGAGCAGAGCCATCATCTCGTTCTGTCGAGACGTGAATGAAGGTGACTGGCTGTAGACCTCGCGAGCATAGGGTTGGAAGGGGGGAAGGAAGACAATGACGTAGATATCCTGGTCTTGGGCTAGTTGCAGGAATGAGCGAAAGTAGCCTATCTCCGTCTTTGAGAGGCTCTGAACATCGAAGATGTTTGGAGCCCAAGGGCCCGCCAAGTATTCACGAATGGCCTGGTTGAGCGGGGGGTTCTGATTGAAGTGGCCGGTTCCATCCCTGTCGAAGGAAAAATACGGAACCTGGTCTCCGGACAAGTCTGTCGAGATCGCTCGGAAAGTCGCTTCCAATTGTTCATTGGAGAGAAGCAAATCGGTCGCAACCGCGTCACTCCTAAGTGCAGGGGCTGGTCCTCCCAAGTAGGGGCCAAGGGGATCCCCCGGTTCGATCGGTGCCTCATCCTGCCCAAACAAGAATTGCTCCACAGAGAGATTTACCAGGATAACCTTGGGTGGGGTGCCGAGGCTCACCGTGTATCGTAAGAACGCTAAATAGTCTCTGGGCGTGGCTCCTTGAACCGAGGCATTGTAAGCTCGCCTTCCAACGACCTGCGTTACGGTTTCCGAGGGTAGTGTGAAACTCCTGGATGAGCCGAGAACCAAGAAGGATGGCCTAGGACTCATCGCTCGATACAGATCGATCTTGTCCTTGCGTGAATGGAGAACGATATCCCGACTGAGTTTGGTCTTCGGGTACAGGCCCAAGGGATTGACCAGGAAGTTGAGGCCCATGATCAAGATGGCCAGCACGCCGAAAGCAGCGAGGATTCCCCTCCCAATCTCCGCGTTGCTGCTTCTGTCGGTAAGCCAACTTGGATTCTCGAGCTCACCAGGCATGATGATCACCAGGATTAGAAGTATGCTCGCGGCTGTAGCGATCCCGGCATGGGTCATGACCATGCCCAGTAAACTGAAGGCCAGCAATCCCAGCGCGCCGAAAGTGGCGAGAGAGCCCCACCTGAATTGAGAGTTCACGCTTCTGAGTCCCATCCGTCGGCAGGTCGAGTGGACGGCTTGCGTAGCGATGCGAAACTGGGCTGAGATGGGGTGCCGCAAAGCGTGGATCTCACGACAGGTAGGTTCTCCCATGAGATTCCAGCCACTTGGCACGGTTGGCGGCTCGGCTTATCTTGCCACTTGAAGTTTTTGACATCCACTTACGATCGACAACTTCGACGTAGGTTGGGGTAACAGTTGTTTGCCGCGCGATGGTTTCTCGAATGGTTTGGCCGATCCGTTGCCTATCGTTCGCAAACTCTGAATCGCTCTCTGCGACAATAACGACCAGCTCTGTCCCTTCTCTTTCGTCCATTACTCCGAAGCAGACAACTCGACCGGGATGGACGCCTGGCACCTCTCCAGCGATTGTCTCCAAATCGTGAGGATAGATGTTCTTGCCAGCGTGGATAATCAAATCCTTCTTCCGGCCAGTAACGTACAGTTCGCCAGAAACTAAATAGCCGAGGTCCCCGGTCAGATGCCAGCCGTCCCGGAACGTCTTCTTCGTAAGGTCGGGTCGTAAGTAATACCCTTCGAATAGGCAATCGCTCCGTACAGCTATCTCACCAACTCTTCGCTCCGGCAGTGCTTCAAACTCATCATTCACGATCATGATCTCAACGTAGGGCAGGGGTGATCCACAAGAGACAATTGAGGTGCTCTGCTCCGACGAAGGATCGGACGTCTTGGCAAGGCGATCGACTTCAAGGCTCCATTTGTCAACAGTATCGACCCTTGCAGGGGTGCCAGGAGGGGTCTGGGTGATTGCCAGGACGTTCTCTGCCATGCCGTACATTACCGTTAAGTTGCCCCGGCTCAGTCCATAGGTGCCAAATCTTTCGAGGAACATCTCGTGACTCCGCGTTCTGACAGGTTCGGCGGCATTGATGAACGCCCTCATCGTACTCAATGACACTCCGGCCAGATCGCGGTCCCTGACCCTATGGACACAGTGGTTGTAGGCAAAGTTAGGTAGCCAGGTAAGTGTCCCCTGATGGTTGCTAATGGCACGGAACAGCATCCCCGGATGTTTGATCCAATCAAAGGGCGACATAAGGACAAGGGGGATGCCTTGAACCAATGGGATGAGATGGCCGGCGATCAGGCCGCCGTCATGGTACAGTGGCATCCAGCTTACGACTGTGTCTCGGTCTGAAATGCGCAGGACCTGGCTGTAGCTGGCGATCTGGTTGAGCACAGCGGCATGGGATAATGCAACGCCCTTTTTGGTTCCTGTCGTTCCGCTTGAATGTTGCAGGAACGCAATGGTCTCGGGATCGGGGTGGTAGTCCTTCATGTGAGAATCTCGCACTTCGGTCAGGTCGCTTGAGCCATACACAGGACAATCCACCAGGGCTGCAATTTCCTTCACATATTCATCGGTCGTATAAACGGCGCGCGCCCGTGAGTGTTCGATCAGCGGCGGAATGTCCGCGTAGTAGACCTCGGCGGGTATCTTCTCTGTCACGGTGTGAAAGATGGATGGGACGGCGCCCACCAACATTGCTCCCCAGAAAAGGTAAATCCCTTCGAGGTCCTGAGTGTGAGCGATGATCACGACGTCGCCAGGGCCGATTCCATGGTCTTGCATGGCGCGTCCCATTCGCTTGGCCTGCTCCCTGAAGTCGCGTCGAGTGACCTGCACGTCGGGATTGCCGGCTTGGACAAAAGTGATGGCCACCTGGCTGTCGTCTCGCGCATTCAAGACCGAAGCGTCCAGCAAGGACTTGAACTGGCTTCGCGATGATCGATCAAGTATGGGACGGTCCATGAGGCTCCGCTAGGGATTCACGCGCGTAGCGTCGAACGAGCCCTGCACGCACGATTGCAGCCGTTGGCCAGCGCAATGGTGTGCTCACTCATGCAAATCGCGTCGGACTCGATCAGCTACCTCAGCAATCGTGTCTAACTTCTCAGAGGTCAAATCTGCATCTGGGATGTAAACGTCAAACTCACTCTCAATGAAGACTCCCAGTTCAGCCAGCGCGAAGGAATCGATCAGCCGGGTGGTGAAGAGCTTCTTGTCATCGGTCAAACCAATGTCTTGGCCGCGAAGGAGCTCATCCTGGATGAAGGTTCGTATCTTGTCGCGAATGTCTTCGACCTCGGTTGTCATCGCAATCCTTTGGCCCTGTTCGGGGCCCTGCCTCGTCTCGCCTCGGCGCTCGGCTGCATCGCCCTGAACGTGGCGGCCGGGTGGTGACCGCCAAGGGCAAGAACACGAGCGGCCAACACATACCGCCATCCACGACCAATAGTTTAAGCCCGGAGTCCTCCGCCCGAAGCCGCCCAAACTCCGCCGATTGGCGGCACGCAATCGCTATCTGACGATCTTGAAGAACGAAGCACCGGAGACCTTTCTTCGGGTTTGGTGGCGGATTCTGGCCTACGACACACGCATCTCCGGGTACATCCTGCTCTTCGAACAGAGCTAGGTGCCGGCCTACTTCATGCTGCTGACGACCCTGAAGCACGTGCGCCGCTGGCGCAGAGTTCTTTGGCGCCAAGGGCCGCGCGCGCTACGTCAGTGGAACGCCGCTGAGAGCGGTTGTTCGCCCATGTCCGACCTGGTCAAGAACTCGTGCCTGTGTGGTGAAGTGCGATGTGCAGGCCGAACATAAAGAGCATCAGGCCGACGACCGCACCGGAGTACTGTTTCCAACCAATGATCGCCCCGTTCCCGCCGAGGCCGATCATATCGCCCAACAGGCATACGGCGAATACGATCGCCCCGACGACCATCAAGACAATACTTTGAATTCTGTTGTCCACGAAAAGCCTCCTGCATCAGTATGGTTTGCGATGCTATGCTGCTGTCTCCCGCCAGGGTTGAAACGAGAAAGACCCGGCGGCAAATTGCCCGTTCAAGGGTCGGGAACGAGGTCGCCCATTGCATCTGCCAAAGCCGCCTCCCAGTCGGGGAGCTGGACGCTGAACGTCCTCTCGAACTTGCGGCAATCTAAGGCTGAGTTTCTCGGCCTGGCGGCCGGCGAGGGAAATTCATCCGACTTTGCCGCGATGAGCCGGGTGGCGATTTGTTGGTCGGCGGAAGGATCAAGCGCCAGGATTCTTTGCGCCATTTCGAGTCGGCTGGCGGATCCGGGACACGCGACGTGATAGACCCCTGATCGAGCACTGGCCCACGTGTGATCGTGAGAAGCGGCCAGGCCCGCCGCTGCGGCAATGCCCTCAGCCAGGCTGCGGCACCAGGTCGGACTCCCGTACTGGTCGTCTACCACACGGACGGTCGCTTGGCTCCGTGACCACTCAAGCACATGCGTCAGGAAGCTGGTCCGACGCCGGCTGTAGACCCAGCTGGTGCGAAAGATCCAGAAGGCGCCGTCGACTGCTTGAACCGCCTTCTCACCCGCCAGCTTTGTCTGACCATAGTAGTTGATGGGGTTCGGTGCGTCGTCCTCCGTGTAGGCTCCCGAGTGCTGTCCGTCGAAGACGTAATCCGTGGAAAGGTGGATGAGGAGGCATTTCAGACGGGCCGCCTCTTCGGCCAAGATCCTGGGCGCTCTGGCGTTGACGGCCTCGGCCAGATCGCGCTCCGTTTCAGCCTTGTCAACGTTGGTGTAAGCTGCCGCATTAATGATGATGTCCGGCTCAAGCTGCTGCACGGCACTCCGAAGCTGATCCTCATCCTTCAGATCGAGCTCATGGTGACTTGTCGCAACGACCTCGCCGAAAGCCCCCAAGCCCTTCTGGAGCTCCCAGCCCACCTGGCCCTCTTTGCCTAGAAGCAGAATCCCGGACATCAGCTTTCGTCGGCGTCCATGCCAGCCCCGGCTTCGAGCAGGCCGAGCAAGTAGCGTTGATACCCGTTTTCCCCCATCTCGTTGGTGAGTTCCCGGAGTTGATCTGCGTCGATAAAACCCATGCGGAAGGCGATTTCCTCGGGGCAGGAAATCATCATCCCCTGGCGGTCTTGGACGACCTGGACAAAGTTGGCCGCTTGCATCAAGGACTGGTGTGTTCCGGCGTCGAGCCAGGCCACGCCCCGGCCGAGTTGCTCGACGATGAGCTCGCCTTCCTGCATGTATTGTTGTTGGATGTCGGTGATCTCAAGTTCGCCCCGGTGAGACGGCTTGACGGACGTGGCGATTTCGGTGACCCGACCATCGAAGAAGTAAATGCCTGGGATGGCGAATTGGGATCTGGGGTGCTCTGGCTTCTCTTGAATGGAAACGGCGCGGCCATTCCGGTCGAATTCTACTACGCCATAGCGTTGGGGGTCCCGCACCGGGTAGGCGAAGATCAGGGCGCCCTTCTGCAGTTCGGCTGCCCGGCGCAAAACGGCTGGCAGGCCATGGCCGTAGAAGATGTTGTCCCCCAGGATCATGCACACCGGGTCTCCCGCGATGAAGTCCTTGCCTATCAGGAAGGCATCGGCCAAGCCTCGGGGCTCATCTTGCGTTGCATAGGAGAATGCCATTCCCCATTGCCGGCCATCTTGCAGTAAAGCCTGGTAGGCGGGGATGTGCTGCGGGGTGCTGATCACCAGGATCTCACGGATTCCAGCGAGCATCAACATCGACAGCGGGTAGTAGACCATGGGCTTGTCGTAAAGCGGCAGGAGCTGTTTGCTTACGCCCCGGGTGATCGGGTGGAGGCGCGTGCCTCGACCTCCAGCCAGGATGATGCCTTTCATGAACGAGTTCCCCTCAGCTTGTAGTTTTCGGTGAGCCATTCCTGGTATGTTGGTCTTTGCCGTATGGCCGCCACCCAGTCCGGGTGATCGAAGTACCAGCCAATGGTTTCCTGCAGACCCTCCATCAGATTCCTCTCAGGGCTCCATCCAAGCTGAGACTGTATCTTTCCGATGTCCATCGCATAGCGGCGATCGTGGCCCGGTCGATCGCCGACGAAGGTAATCAGCTGTTCGTGCGGCCGGTGAGCGGCCTCGGGGTTGATCTCATCTATGATGCGGCAGATGGTTTGAACGACTTCCAGATTGGTGGGCTGATTTCCTCCACCGATATTGTAGGTCTCCCCGATGAGCCCCTTCTTCAGCACGGTCAACAGGGCCTGACAGTGATCCTCCACGTGCAGCCAGTCCCTGATCTGCTGCCCGTCTCCATAGACAGGCAGGGGCTGCCCTTCGGCCGCGTTCAGGATGGTAAGGGGAACCAGCTTCTCTGGGAACTGCCGTGGGCCATAGTTGTTCGAGCAGTTGGTGATCATCACCGGAAGGCCGTAGGTATGGCCAAAGGCTCGGACCAGGTGATCGCTGGCTGCTTTGGAAGCAGCATAAGGGGAGTTCGGGGCGTAGGGTGTGTCTTCGGTAAACGCCGGCTCACCGGGTTCCAGGCTCCCGTACACCTCGTCGGTCGAGACGTGCAGGAAACGCCGTTCTTCGTTCCCGCCACCGCCCGCATCCTTCCAAACCGATCGGACCGCCTCGAGCAACTGGTAAGTTCCCACGATGTTGGTGTCGACAAACGGAGCGGCGCCGTGGATAGAGCGATCGACATGCGATTCGGCGGCCAGGTGGACGACGGTGTCGATTTGGTGCTGGCGCAGGATGTCTTCGAGCTGGGCGCGCTGGCGGATATCGCCCTGGATGAACTGGTGTCGATCGGCCAGTTCGAGGCCATCAAGGTTGTCGATAGATCCGGCATAGGTGAGGGCATCTAAGTTGACGACGTCCAATTCGGGAACCCGGCTCAGCAGGAAATGGACGAAGTTGGATCCGATGAATCCCGCACCGCCAGTGATAAGGACGTGTTTCAACGGCCAGTCTCCCAGCTATGATTGTGGATAGGTTTCGGCTTCTTCAAGCAAGAGGCCTTGAGCGTCTTTCTTCGAGAGAATCGGTGCCTGACCGTCCTGCAACGGCCACTCGATGTTGATCTCTGGATCGTTCCAGCGTAGGGTGCGCTCCCACGCCGGCGCGTAGTAGTCCGTTACCTTGTAGGTGACCTCGGCCCATTCACTGAGAGTGTAGAAGCCATGCGCGAAGCCAGCGGGTATCCAAAGCATCTTCCTGTTTTCGGCACTCAGCCTCAGGCCAAACCACTGCCCGAAGCATGCTGATCCTCGGCGAAGATCGACAGCCACGTCGAAGACCTCTCCGGCGACGACCCGCACGAGCTTGCCCTGTGCATGCTGAATCTGATAGTGAAGCCCCCGAAGTACCCTGGCCGATGAACCGGACTGGTTGTCCTGAACGAATTCTCCAGCGATGCCGAGTTCTTCGAACTCCGATCTGCGGAAACTCTCGAAGAAGACCCCACGCTCATCGGCGTAGACCTCCGGCACCAGGATGCGAATCTCGGGTATGTTCGCTGCTTTGACTTGCATCATCCCTCTGGGGTGGAGTCTAGGCCTAGGCACATGCATTCTAATGGTAGATGGCGCTCTTTGCCACAGGCCGCAAAAGAATATCCGCTCTCAGAACACGTCCGGCCCAATCCAGACCGTGCACGCCGTCATCCACCGCAGCAGCAGTCCTGCCGTCTCGAGAGACACGGCAGACGCCGGACATCTGGGCGAGAGGTGGGGCAGGAACAGCTTTCACACGGCATCCCTCGACGGCCGAGACCCGCCTTGAGTAGACCGCAAGCTGCGTGGGTTCGGCACCGCAAGGGGCTCGTGGAACGGGGCTCGCGAGCACGCCTGCGGTCGGGGCTGCCGAATCCCTTCGGCGTCCTCGGTCCTTGCCTCGCATTCAACGGTGAGGGCGGTTGCTCGACCTGACAGGGTCCGCCGGTCCATCTGCACAGAAAGGGGGCCGAACCGCTGAATCCCTTTAATCTTGCTTCCCAGCGGGGGAGTGCTATGCTGACTCTTGGAGCACGACCATGCTAGGTAGGATGCCGGCCACGATAGCGGTTTCGGGCCCTGCCCCGTGGGCGCGGCAGAAACCTTGAAAGCGAAACACGTTTCAAGGTGGGCGAATTGAAATTCACTCGCAAGCCATTGAGAGCGCCATGGCCATCAACAAACGCCATGGCAGGAGGGGGCTTTTGTCCACATGCAGCGGGACTCCGTTGCGTACCGCACCGATCAACCGCACGCGCATTTGGGTGGCCTTTCTGGCCCTCTCTCTCGGTCTTTCTGCCTGCCGCCCGGCTTTGAGTGCCCCGCAGACGGAGCCAGATTCAAGGGGCATGCCAACCTCGACAACGCGACAGCCGCCCGCATCTGCGGAAGCTTCCGAGTGCAATCTGTCAGCAGGCTGGACAGTGGAGTATTCCGTGTCCGGCGGTTTGGCGGGGGGAACAGAAACCATGCGGCTCAGAGACACTGGGGAGGCGAGCTTCTCCTCTTCGAGCTCCTCCCTTCAGAGCACCGGCTCGGTTCTCCCGCATGATATGGATGAGCTGAAGGCCGCATTGGAAACAGCTTGTGCCGCCGGGCAAACTTCGGGGAGGGGCAAGCCTTGCCCGGATTGTCTGAAATATCGGATCGTCTTGTCGTCATTGGGAAAGTCGATCGAATGGTCGCGGGTGACGGGAGATGAGCTGCCGCCGTCGCTCGACAATCTGTACGGGATCGTAGATCGCCTGGCACAGGATTTGGGCCGTCCCTGAGGCGCCGCGACCAAGGCCGCAAACTAAC
This sequence comes from uncultured Chloroflexia bacterium, assembly GCA_963807065.1. GTDB lineage: Bacteria > Chloroflexota > Anaerolineae > Anaerolineales > E44-bin32 > CAWAND01. Next base: position 1,258,445 of record CAWDZQ010000003.1, on the reverse strand, counting down.
TGGCGTTTGGTCCCAAGTTGATTTCAAGAGAAGGGCGGCGTTCAACCGAGATTGACACCGGCGCAAGATTGTTGGCGGGGCAGGCGGATCGGAACCCCGGGCACCTATCAGACACGCATCGCGAACGAGGGGTTCGTTATGTCCAGACGAGGTGATCGGAATGTGTGGGCGAAAGCCGGCTTGCTGCTCTTGGCTCTTGCGCTGCTGGCAAGTCTTCCCAGCAGTTCGAGCTCGGCCCAGGAAGGCGGAGGGGAGAGGACAGCGCGTGACCCGCTGACGGGTGTGACGACATTCCTGGGATTTGATCCGCACTCTCCCGTGTCGCTGGCCCCGTCCCAATCTGTGGCCGGCAGGTCGGCCACAGACCTTGCGGCAAGCGCCCTGATCCGCTTCGGCCCAGAATTCGAAATCACCGACCCAGAGCAGGATCTCAGGCTGGTCCGGTCTCCTGAGCACGGCACGGAGGGTTCCGTGCGCTACCAGCAGTTGTACCAGGGCGTCCCCGTGCTGGCCGGGGAACTGTTGGTCAATCTCAACGGTCATGGCCAGCTTCGGGCGATCATCGGGGAGATCTCGCCGGATCTTGCTGTCGACATCACGCCGGTAGTGGCCAGCGGTGAGGCTAAGGACACAGCCGTAGCCGCGGTCGCCAAGGTCGAAGGGGTCGATGCCGGCGCCCTTCGCGTTTCTGACCCATCGCTGTGGATCTTCGATGAGCGGCTCTTGAAGCCCAGCAACCGCCCGGCGATCTTGGCCTGGCGGGTGGAGGTCACACCCAAACAGCTCGGGACATTCCGCTACCTGGTGTTGATCGACGCCCAACGAGGGCAAGTAGCAACGATGTTCAACCAGATCGACACGGCCTTGAACCGGGTCAACTATGACAACAGCAACAACTACATGTTGGGTCTTCCCGGCGGCGGTCCGGTTCGCACGGAGGGTGGCCCCGCCTCTGGGATAGCCGACGTCAACAATGCCTATGACTACGCCGGTGATACCTACAACTTCTATATGTCCCACCACCATCGGGACAGTATCGATGGCGTGGGGATGACGCTTGTCTCGACCACCCGTTATTGTCCCGACTTATCCCATTGTCCGTATGCGAATGCGTTTTGGAATGGCGCTCAGATGGTCTACGGGGCAGGCTTCGCCAGCGCCGATGATGTGGTTGGACATGAGCTTACGCACGGAGTGACCGAGAACACGTCCAACCTGTTCTACTACTATCAGTCGGGCGCCATCAATGAGTCTCTTTCGGATGTTTGGGGTGAGTTTATCGATCAGACGGATGGTGTGGGCAGCGATACAGCCAGCGACAAGTGGCTAATGGGCGAGGACATCCCCGGCGGTGCCCTGCGCAGCATGAAGGATCCCACAATCTATGGCGATCCGGACAAGATGTCGAGCGCCAATTACTCTACGGGCGCAGGTGATAGCGGTGGGGTCCACTCCAACAGCGGAATCAATAACAAGGCGGCCTATCTGATGACGGATGGCGACTCGTTCAACGGGAAAACGGTGAGCGGGTTGGGCATCACGAAAGTTGCGGCCATCTACTATGAGGTTCAGACAAATCTCCTGACTTCGGGCGCGGATTATGCCGATCTATACGAGGCCCTGTACCAGGGGTGCCTGAATCTCATCGGCGGGTCGGACGGCATAACGGCCGGGGATTGCACCCAGGTCCGCAATGCCACGGATGCCGTGGAAATGGACGATCAGCCGTCGCCGGACTTCAACACAGATGCCGCCTACTGCCCAACTGGCGAGGTCCCACTCTTCACCTACTTCGAAGACTTTGAAAGCGGCGTTGGCGCGTGGACGAGTGGGGCGATCACGGGGACCGATCACTGGACCTATCCTCCGACGTATGGGGCCTATGCCACGTCGGGCGACTACAGCATCTACGCCGATGACTACCCGGACGAGATCACGGACACGTATGCGGCCATGACCTCGGGTGTCGTCGTCCCGGCAGGTGGGTACCTGCACTTCGCACAGGCCTACGGGTTTGAAAATTACGGGCCAGGGTCCACGTATGATGGTGGCGTGCTTGAGTACAGCTCCGACGGCGGGGCATGGACCGACGCAAGCACGTTGTTCGAAATCAATGGATACAACGGAACGATCGACGCCACTTGGGACAATCCATTGGCGGGGCGGGAGGCATTCGTGGCAGAAAGCCACGGATACATATCGAGCCGCCTTGACCTGAGTTCCCTGGCAGGGCAAAGCGTACGTATCAGAATGCGGATGGGGCTTGAACTCGTTCGGCTACGACTGGGGTTGGTGGATCGATGATGTGGCAATCTATCATTGCGCGTCGGATGTGCTCTACTTGCCTCTGCTTCAACGCTAGCCCCGCAGGGGGTGTGGGGCAGCGAACCGGCAAACGGCGGCAGCCGGCAATGGACACGAAGGGATCACAACACACCTGGGCCGAGGCCCTTGTCGGCGCCGGCTGGCCCCCCCGTTCCGGCCCCTAGGGCGTGGGTCCTCTAGCGCCGGAGAGGGCAAACCTGTTACCTTGGGCGTATGGGCCCCACCAGGACACTCTTGGCAAATCGAGGTTGGCGGCTGCTCCTCCCACTGAGCGGCCTGTTGATCTTGGCTTTCGTCTTTCCAGGCGACAGATCAGGTGTGGGTCAGACTGTTTCCGTCCAGGCCGAACCCGCTGCCGACCATATGGTCTATCTTCCTTGCATCCTGAACAGCGGACCGGCCGGCGGCGACGATCTTGTGTTCGCTGTGGTCGGTGACTATGGCTCCGGATCTGACCACGAGGCCGAAGTCGCAGCGCTTGTAGACTCGTGGGTGCCGGAATTCATAATCACCACCGGCGACAACAACTACGACACCGGTTCGGCAGCCACAATCGATGCCCACATCGGTCAGTACTATCACAGCTACATTGGGGACTACACCGGCGCCTACGGTGAGGGGGCTGTCACCAATCTGTTCTTTCCATCTCTCGGTAACCACGATTGGCTGACGGCTGACGCCCAGCCGTACCTGGACTATTTCAACCTGCCGGGAAACGAAAGGTACTACAGCTTCACATGGGGATCCATCGCGTTCTTCGCCATCGACAGCGATCCCACCGAGCCCGATGGCGTGGCTGATGATTCGGCGCAGGCAGCCTGGCTGGAGAACGCCTTGGTGAATTCGACGGCTTGTTGGAACATTGTTTATTTCCATCACGCACCCTACTCGTCAGGTTCTCATGGTTCCATCACAACCATGCAATGGCCATTTGAAGCGTGGGGTGCTGACGCCGTCTTGTCCGGGCATGACCACACCTACGAGCGGCTGACGGTGGGTTCCATACCGTATTTTGTGAACGGAATCGGTGGGAAGTCCCTCTATACCTTTGGCACCCCCTTGGCAGAAAGCCAGGCTCGCTTCAACGGCAGCTATGGTGCCATGCGCGTTACCGCCACAACCATCTCAATCATCTATGAGCTGATCTCCGTGGATGGCCTTGTCCAGGACAGCTTCCTCCAGGTTGGCGGGTGCGAGTAGATTTTCCGCGGACCCCATGCCCCAAGCCCGTCACACGGTCTACCAATCTCTAGCTCGAGATCTCCCACGGACTTTGATTGTGACGGCCCGGCGGAACCTAGTGACTCCACCTCCATGCCAAAAGATCAGCTTGCGACGTCCTGGTAAGGGGCCGTCTGGCGATATCGCGTATTCACAATTTCCTCTATGATTGAGACGGATGCCATCCGTGGGAGAATTCGCCGCATGTCGCGCATTGCCGTCGGCCTAGTTACTTACAACAGCCTGCAAGACTTGCCGGGCTGCATTGAGGCGCTTCGCGCGCAGACATATCCTGACTTGACGCTGTTCGTGGCCGACAACGCCTCCACCGACGGTTCGATGGAGTGGATCGAAGGCCACCTGCCGGAAGCCACGCTCATCCGACTGGCTGACAATATAGGGTACGGCCGGGCCCACAATCAAATCCTAGAGTTGTGCCAGCTTGGCGCGGAGGATTTCTACCTGACGCTCAACCCGGACGTGCGAATGCGTCCTGAGTACATTGCGGAACTAAGAGACGGTTTGGTTGCGGAAGGCGCGGGCTGGGGAACTGGCAAACTGAAATGGATCGAAACAACGGGGGAGGGGGTTGATCGCCTCTACAGCGTCGGGCACGGCTTGTGTCGAGACGGCTACTTCTTTAACATCGGCCATGGTGTTCCGGATCGAGGTCAATTCGAAACTCGCAGAGAGGTCTTCGGCGCGCCGGGCGCGGCAGCGTTGTATGCTCAGCCATTGATCAAATCCATCAGCCACGGGAATACCTTCTTTGACGAAGACTTCTTCTTGTATGGCGAAGACACGGATGTCGACTGGCGAGCACACCATGCAGACTGGCGGTGTGTCTATGTGCCATCGGCCATTGCCGATCATAGGGGGAGCAACCCGAGTGCATCGCTTAAAGTCGAGGCGGTTGCGAATCGCTATCTGAGTGTGTTGAAGAACGCTGGAATGGGCTCATTGGTTGGCTACAATTTTCCGGTGATCGCCTTGCACTCGGCACTGCGGCTGATGCTCTCGCCTCGGCTGGGATTGTTCATGATTCGCCGACTTCTCAAGCTCGGACCGAAGATGTTTGCCAAGCGGCCTTCAACGGTGATGCCGGGTCGGGAGATCAATAGCTGGTTTGCGTGGAGTTGAGAACAAGCGACCGATCAGCCCTTAGCGTGGAAAGACCGACTTAGGGCCTGGTCTTCCATCGCCCCAGCTTGAAGTTCCAGCATTTCACCCAGCCTGCTTCTGATGGGTGAATTCAACATAGGCGGGAAGGACTTGGTCGGTGGGTCCATCCATGACGATGGTGCCCGCATTGATCCATATTGTCCTTGTGCAAAGCTCTCCTATCGTCGAATCGGCATGGGACACCAGCAGAAGCGTCCGCTCCCCAGAAAAGACGTCCTTAATTCGTTCGATGCATTTCTGCTGAAAAGCTGCATCCCCTACGGCGAGCACCTCGTCGATCAGCACCAGTTCGGGCAGAATGTGGATGGCAATGCTGAACCCCAGCCTTGCCATCATCCCACTCGAGTAGCGGTTGGTAGGCAGGTCAATGAACTCTCCGAGTTCGGAGAAGTCGATGATCTCGTCGAGAAGCTCGTCTATCCGCTGCGTTCTCACGCCGTGCATGGCCGCATTGAGATAGATGTTCTTACGTCCAGAGAGGGTCGGGATGAACCCGGCCCCCAGGCCGATCAAAGATACATAGTGACCGTTGACTTCAACCCTCCCGGAGGTTGGGTCCGAAATCCTGGCGATGATCCGAAGCAACGTAGTTTTCCCCGAACCGTTCAATCCGACCAGGGCGACGGTTTCGCCCGGGTAAACAGCCAGGGACACATTGCGCAGAGCGAAGAAGGGTTCTTCATCCATTGCGTCGCGTCGCCGCCCACGCAATCTTCCGAACAATTCCATCGCTTCATGCCTCAGCGTGGCCCTGTGTTCGTTGCGCGAAAATCGCTTGTAGAGCCCCTGGACTCTGATCAAGGGCTGTTCCAATGAGGGTGTCATTTCGGGACCGATCGAAACACTAGACAAGATCGCTCAGGACTCCTTCTCTTGATTTGAAGAACGCGAAGGCGGCCACGAGCAAGCCGAATGAGACCACCAGCGGATAGTAGAGGGAAATCAGGTCGAGACCTTGCTTGTAGATCACAATCTGTCGGAAGGATTGCACCAGGGGGGTCAGGGGATTGAGCAGCACCAAGAAGCGATAGTTTGGCGGGATGCTCTCGAACGGATAGATGATGGGCGTGGCATAGAAGAGCAACTGCAGCACGACGCCGACCAATTGAGGGATGTCTCGAACGATCATGCTCCAGGTGCTGATCACGAACATGACTCCAAGCGACAGGAGGATCAAGATCATCGTGGGCACCAGCAGCAGGAAGTACGTTGGATCCGGCCAATTGCCGTACAGTCCATCGATCACGACCAACACAACGAAGGTGAACACAAAATCCACTAAAGCCTCGCCCATCGGCAGCAGAACAAGAACCTCGCGCGGAAAGTAGACGCGGCTGATGATGCCGATTTGGCCGGAGATAGCAGAAGTGGATTTAGAGACCCCGCTGTTGAAGATGCCGTAGGGGACGATTCCTGCCAGAAAGAAGGTTAGGAAGGGAACATCACCAGCGAAACGGCCAATTCGCAGGAACTGTGAAAAGGCAATCGACAGCACAATAGCTGTTGAGAGAGGGAGCAGAATGATCCAGACGATTCCCAGGGTTGTTTGCGTATACCGAGCCTGGATGGTATACCGCAGCCACAATCTGAACAGGTGGCGATAATCCCACAACTGCCTAAGTTCCGTGCCAAGGTCGAACTCGGTCTTGCCTCGAAGGAAAGTTCGGGGCAGGGCAATGAATAACCATCCAACGAAGATGGCTGAAATCAGGAAATACAAGAGCTGAAGCTGAGAGAAGTCGGGGAGAAGAAAATAGATGCCAACGGCAGTCAAGGCAGCGGCGAACAGCAGGGGCCACATCGTGCCCCGTTGGGAACGAGCCTTGGAAAGCCCGGCAACCAACCATTCCAACACCACCGACACGAAAGCGGCTGCCAGAAGGAGCCCGATAGCCCCGATTGGGAGCGTACGGTATTCGATGCCCAGTGGCGCGCCAAACGGGAGAACTTGAATGCGCAGTTGGATCGACACCAGCATGGCGCCCCACGCCATGCTGGCAAGGACACAGAAGCGGATAACGAGCTTTTGGAAGACGAGCAAGTCCACTCCGGGAGGGGCAGGGGTTGTCAATGGTTGGCGGGCTATTATACTATCGAGCACCACAAGAACGTTAAAGCGCCTCCTTGAGCCACCAATGGGCCGTCATCGGATGGCGAATCCCCGGCTGGAGGGTGCCCGCCAAGGAATTGCGGATTGCATATTCCACGACTTCCGGCGGCCTCGGAAGTCAATTCTGAGGGCACGTTCTCGGGGAGAAAAGGATGTGGACGATCAAGGTACACGTACGAAACCAGAGTTGGGGCGTCGCCGACTGATGCAACAGAACAGCTCTACACTCCCATGCTTCTGAACGAAACAAGGACGGTCGAATGGGCTGGGTGGGTCAACTCTGGGCCATCACCTTGGTCCTGCATCGGACCCTCGTGCGGCCCGACGCCTCTTACAGGTCCATTGGGTGCACCGCGACATCGGAAATTATGAGTGCCGTTTCTCTGCTGCTTGGTAGGATAAAGGCATTTCGAGCAGAGCACATTTGCGTCTTGTGGGAGAGCACATCAGCATCTCCAGCTTCTACGACCGCATGGTCCTTTTCCAGCGGATCGACCCGGTGGGCACCACCGCAGTCGATGATCACCGGTGAGCCTGGCCAAGCGCCCATGCTGAGTCGGCAACGGCCGAGCTTGGCCAGCCTGACCCCATGAAAGCTTCGATCTTGCTCCTCACGAAGGACGCCGGACCGGTATTGGAACAGCTCCTTCACATGCTCGGCGCTCAGGACATCGAGGCCGAGGTCGAGACGCTGGCGATTGACTCCGGGTCAAGTGACGGAACGCTGAGGCTGCTGAGTCGGCACAACGTGCGCGTGATCGAGATCCAGCCTTCCGAGTTTGGCCATGGGGCAACTCGTAATCTGGCTGCCCGCCATGCCGATATTCGATCCAAGTATCTCGTCTACCTGACACAGGATGCGGTCCCGGCCGATTCGGCTTGGCTGGCCAAACTGTTGACGCCGATGGTAAATGATCCTGGGGTCGCAGGCACGTTCAGCCGACATCTTCCTCGACCAGGCGCCTCACCATCACTGGTACGACAGCTGACAACGCAGTGGCAATCAGGGGGCGGGGAACGCTTGGTCAAACGCATGCCGGACGACCCGGACGAGTACGAGGCCCACAGGGACTACTACACCTATTTCTCCAACACGAGCTCCTGTTTGCGGCGCGACGTTTGGGAGCAGATCCCCTTCCGAGAGGTTGCTTTCGCCGAGGATGCGGATTGGGCGGACCGAGTGCTACGAGCCGGTCACAAGATCGTGTTCGAGCCCACTTCCCTCGTTGTCCATTCCCATGACTACAGCATTATTGAGCAATTCCGGCAGAACGTCGATCATACGGAGGCGATGGTCAGTCTGTTTGACCCACCTTCCTTGCAGAGCCCCTGGCTGCTCTTACGCCAGCTCCAAAGCGTACCCCACGAAGTCTGGCGCGATCTGAAATTCATGCGGCACTCGGATTACTTCGCTGGCTCGCCATGGTGGAAACAGCTTTCATGGATGGTGCGCAGCCCATTTTGGTATCTGGCGAGCTTTGCTGGAGGCTGGGTCGGCACGCGGATGCGCGGGCTGCCGGCCTCCTGGCGCAAGTTGCTCGGCCGGCAGGAGCGTATTCGACGTGGCATATCGAGCGACTAGGGTCCTGCTGGCAATCTCGATCATCTTGCTCTTGCCGCCCGCGGCAGCCACCGCTGGCCGAACGGACTCACCCCCATTCAATGAGGTTTTGGGCATCACCCATGGCGCCCACATCCGGCCCGTGTACTTTGCCACCCTACCCGACGAGTGGGGCTACGGCGACGAGATCCTGGCCTTCGATGACTTGGTGGGCAAGGATATCGGGGTGGTGATGTACTTCGCGAACTGGCTGCACGTGCCAGGCGATCATGCGCTGGACCCCTTTCTGCTGGGCTTTGTTCAAAGTGAGATCACTGATCCCGCCCGCCGGCCGGTGATCATGATCACGTGGGAACCCACTCGGACGGATGGCTCAGGGAGCTACGGGTGTGCCAAGAGCTACTCGAATGAACCGATTCCGCCCCAAGATATCATTGATGGCGTGTGTGATGCCTACCTGGTCCAGTTTGCCAGTGATATCAAAGCGCGACCGGAACGCTTTCTTCTGCGCTTTGCCCACGAGATGAATATCACCGACTCACCGTGGTGGCCTGGCTACTGGGGCTCCAACGATGCCGACCTGTACGTGCAAATGTACCGGCATGTCCACGACACGATCATGGGCATCCCCGACCCGCCCACGAATATCGAATGGGTCTGGTCCCCCAACTACGCCAGCAACCCTCCCGATGCCTGGAACGCCATCAACAATTACTATCCCGGCGACGAGTATGTGGATTGGATCGGGCTAAGCGGCTACAATTGGTACAATGCCCCGGACCACGGAGAACCCTGGCACGATTTCAACTACCTGTACGATTCGGTCCTGACGGATTTCACCTGCCGTTACGCTAAGCCGCAGATCATCGCCGAAGTTGGCTCGGTCGAGGGTGATGGAACAACCCACAGCAAGGCCGAATGGATCACCGACTTGTACCAACACGCCCCCAATTACCCCTTCCTGCGCTCGGTTGTCTGGTTCAATGACTACGCTGCCGCCACCGCTTCCCAGGCCGACTTTCGTGTCACCACCGGCTCAGCCGCGATGATGTCGCCCGATAGCGTTGATCCCCTGCCCGGCGGCACGCATGCCTGGACAAATGCCTACACGAGTGCTCTGTCTGCCCCGATCTACACAAGTTCGCTCCCCAGCCTGGCGGCCGCCACTCCGTCCATGGCCATTTGTGATCAGCTCTATCTTCCCCTGATTGTTCGATGAACGTTCTTCTCGTCGCTAACGGGTACCCTTCGTCGGCGTTCGGAGGCGTCGAAGTTTACACCCAAGCCATCGCTCAAAGCTTGGCCGAACGCGGCCACCAGGTCACGGTGTTTTGCCGCGAGTCCCATCCCCCAAGCCAGGACTACGAGCTGCTCGAGTCTGTCCAAGCGGGGGTCCGTGTGGTCAGGGTGGTCAATGACTTCAAGCACATTCATGCGTTTGAAGAGACCTACTCTTGTCTGCCTATCGAAGCCCTCTTCCGTCAACTGCTGGCGGAGGTGACCCCTGATCTGGTCCACTTCAACCATTTGATCGGTCTGTCGGTAGGATTGCCAGAGGTCGCTTGGGTGGCTGGGATTCCGCAGATGACGACCCTGCACGATTTCTGGCATGTGTGCGCTCGCGTCAATCTTCAAGATTGGCGCGGCCGTCCGTGCGGGGGGCCGCTGCAAGGGGGAGATTGTTACCGTTGTGTTACCGGCTCTGCCCGTGCGTTCCGTCTGCGAGCACGGGTGTTATCCTTGGGCAAGTCGGTCATGGGCCTGTCGCTGCGACGGAGATTTCGGCGGTGGGGTTGGCTCCCAAGCGCCAGCTCGGTGACGGCTTCGACCGGGACCCGGCAGGATTTCGACCTTCGCCGCCGGCGGTTCGCACTTGCCCTGTCGCGATCTTCAATCCTCCTTACACCCTCGAGGTTTGTGGCCAACGTCTACCGGGCAAACGGCTTGAAAGCCGTGCCGATGAAAGTGCTGCCGCTCGGGGTTCCACGTGGTAGGCGTGATGGCCAGCGCGTCGGATTCCCGGACAGTATTCACGTCGGCTACATTGGTCCGTTGATTCCGTCCAAGGGCTTTGACATCCTGCTGGACGCTTTTGAACGCCTTCAGGACCCACGGTTTCGCCTGCTGGTGTTTGGGCGCGATGACGCCGACCCCAACTACACTCGCCGCATCCAACGCCGAGCCAAGCGCGACCAAAGGATCATGTTCAAGGGCCCATTTCAACCCGTCGACCGAGAGCAAATCTACTCGCAGCTTGATCTGGTGGCCATTCCCTCACGAGTCCCGGAGACCTTTTCGTTGGTGGCTCGGGAAGCCCTCCTGTCTGGGAAGCCCGTGTTCGCTTCCAATATTGGGGCGTTGCCCGAGGTGATCTGGTCCGGTGTCAACGGTGTGCTCTTTGCCCCAGGCAACTCGGGCGCCCTTTCAACGCATCTGGATCACATCGCACAAGACCCGGAGTGGCTGCACCGATTTGAGGCGCCTGGGACGGTGGAAACGCACAGTGTGCAGGAACATGTTGACGCCTTGCTTGAGTTCTATCGGATGACTTTGGGTGGCGGACAAGCGGCATGACTCGGATCGTTCCATGAGGTGGGCCAACCTTCCTCCGAGTTCCACGCGTTGTGCCGCGAGGGCGAGAGAGAGTAGGAGGGGAGCGTGAATCATGGCCCGAGGCTCTGAGCAGCGCAGGCAAACGCCGCTACGCGCCATAGGCATCCTGGCTGTGGTTCTGGGGTTGCTGGGTGTCACGTTGCCCCGGGAGGCCCATGCCAGCCCCAACCTTCCCGTACCCCAGCTTCAGACGACTTCGATGCTGTATCTGCCCCTGGTCTTCTCCAATCAGCCCGAGCTTGAATCCGGCCTCGAGGTCACCCAGAGTGTGCAGCAGCCTGACAACCCGGTCCTTTTGATCGACGGGAGATCCACCTTCGTGCGGTATGCGGTGATGTCGGAGACTGAGGAGGCTAACGTCTCCGCCCACCTTATGGGTTCCCGCGGCGGGACACCGCTGCCTGGATCGCCGTTGGCTGCCATGAACAACCCGCGGACCCTGAAGGCCGATGTTAATCGTTCCGTGCTCTCCGATACCTTCAACTTTGAGCTGCCTACGTCATGGACCAGCGGCACGATCGTGCTCCAGGGTTCGGCTGCCAATGGGGGGAGCTTCACGACCTTGGGCGCGCCAGCCACGCTCAGCTTCCATGCCAATGCTCCCCTGGCCGTGACCATTGTCCCTATCTCCTACACCTGCACATCAGGGGGATCAGGTACGGTCACGCCAAGCGGCCCCTTTGGTTACATGGATGACTGGCCGTTCAAGCTCTATCCGGTGCCCGAGGTGGATCTGGCTACTCACGGCGCGGTCTCCTATTCCGGGCCATGTACCAACAGCCTGCCAACACCCGAGTACAGCAATTCGGGCCCCAACGACTGGACTCAAATGCTCAATCTAGTGAGCAGCGTGTGGACCTCGGAAGGGAGTCCCAACCGCTACTACTACGGGCTGGTGGAAATCGACTGTGGCGGTTCTTGCGTTTCGGGCCTGGGTTGGGTTGGGGGCTTGAAAGCGGCCGTAGGATGGAACGGATGGAATTCTTCCCACACGGGGGCCAGCGGAACCATGGCCCACGAAATTGGCCACAATCACGGTCTGCCTCATGCCCCGGGTTGCGGGGCAGGTAACCCAGATCCTTACTACCCCTACGGAGGTGGGCTGATCGGGGACGGAGCCAACCCCAACTTTGGGTTCGATGTTACAAACCTGTCGATCAAGCCCTATGGGTCGACCTATGATTTCATGACCTATTGCTCCACCGTGTGGGTGTCGGACTACAACTACGCAAAGCTCTACGCTTGGGAACAGGCACAGCCCTCGGTTGCTCTGGCTGCGGCGGCGGCAACTCAAGACGCGCTGCTTGTCTCGGGCATTGTGGACGGGGACGGACTGGTCCACATCATGCCCGCCTATCGCCTCGACCTGGCCCTTTCGCCTCCGGCTGAGGGAGATCTCACACTCGAACTCCTGGGGGAGGGCGGACAGGTGCTGGCTGCGTATCCATTTCAGGCTTTCACTTCTCAGGAGGACAACCTGGGCGATGCCTTGTCTTACGAACAGCAGGGCTTCCAGCTGGCTGTTCCTTATCTGCCGGGGATCGAAAAACTGAGAGTAACGAAAGGGGGGAGGGTGTTGGGCGAGCTTGTGGCGCGAGGTGCGTCCACGGAGATGGCGTTGGCGCCAAGGTCGGCGGGCGTTGAGGGGGGTATGCTTAATGCTGAATGGTCGGCTACGCCTGGTTTGTCCTTCATGCTGCGACTTTCCGACGACGGGGGCAACTCGTGGCGGATCGTCGCCCTTGATCTCAAGTCCCCCGACCTTCGACTGCCGGTTTCACCAGCTGCCTCTGCTGAATTACGGCTGGAAGTCCTGGCGAGCGATGGTATCCACACAGAGCGACTTCAAGTCGATCTGCCCGACACAACCGAGTAGCCCGGCCTGGTGCCACTTGGTTCCCGGGTGCCCCTATCCCCGGTGGGTCAGCATGGCAGAGGGCTTGAAGCGGTCACCGCCGAATCGTTGAGCGGAGTAAAATTGGTTTGTCGTCGTGGAGGCGCACGCCCCAATGAGCCGGCTTGAACTCGGGGCACTTTTTGCCGAATGCTGATGGTCGGGCATGCTTCGTGCCTGGTGTGGGACGGCCGATTGTCGGTTGTGGTGTGGCACGGTGTTGATGTGCGTACGAGCGGAAAGGGGTAGCCGAAACTCTGATGGGTGAAGATCCCAACCTGAGGGAACGGGAAACCGAAATCTTCGAACAATTGGCCACTGGCGCTAGCAATCGCCAAATTGCCCGGCGACTGCACCTGGCCCCGTCGCCGGGTTTGAGAGGGTTGTCAGTATTCCTGGGGGGATCGATCCTATTGGGAAAGCCACAACGCAGATGTACAACTTCGGAATTCGATCCGGTCATCGCCAGGGGATGGGTCACTTCACGGACCAAGACTGAGTGCGACCCGGTTGCGCCGCGTGGAGCATCTGGATCTTCCCTCATTGCACTTGAGGTTTGAGCATGCTACACTCGTACCATTCATTTCGGAAGAAGGGAGTCGTTGAATGAAGACTTCTAGCAAGGTCCATGATGATCGTCGTTTTCGCTGGCGTCATGTTGACCATGCCCGTTTCGACGAAAGGGGCACATGCCTTTTCGTTTTCATACTTCAGTTGTTTCCAGGTTCAGAATTTGAGTTCCAGTCTGGCGAATGTAAATATCGCCTACTATGACCAGGCTGGAACTGTGACCACTTCGGTTGACGATACGATCGCGGGCTCGAGTTCGACGACCTATTGCCCGATTGCTCCTTCCAGTCCGTTCAATGGCTCAGTAGTTCTTACATCTGATCAGGCTGTGGCTGCGGTGACAAACGTTCTCGGGGATATGGGAGTCGCCGCGGCAGCATACGATGGCGTCCCATCCGGGGCGACCACCGTAAATCTTCCTCTTCTCTTCAAGGGGAACTCTGGCTACAACACGTGGATCAACGTCCAAAACACAGGGTCAAGTTCGGCATCTGTTAGCATTGATTACAGCGATGGAAGTTCTGCCTCAGGCTCAATCCCGAGCGGTGCATCAAAGACCTTTGACCAGTCGGCAGAAACCCACAGTCAGGCTGTGTTCGCTGGAACGGTGACGAGCGACCAACCGGTGGCGGCTACGGTGGTCGAAGAAGATAGTTCGATTATGTTTGCCTACAGCGGATTTCAGAGTGGTTCCACGACCCCAGTAATGCCGTTGATCAACGCCAACAACGATGGCTACATCACCGGTGTTCAAATTCAGAACATTGGATCCAGTTCGACCGATGTCACGGTGTCGTACACTCCATCATATGCCGGTACCGCATGTACCGAAGCGCAGACAATTCCTGCAGGAGAATCAAGAACGTTTGCTTTGTATGCCTTCTACCTGCCGCCTGGGGGGATCTCAACCAATTGCGTCCAGGGGGCCCAGTTTGTCGGCTCGGCCCGGGTGACTGGCAACACATCGAGCCAGAACCTCGTGGTGGTGGTCAACCAACTCAAAGAGGGTGTTAACGGCGAAGCCTATGGTGGTTTCGACCCGGCTTCAGCTGGGCAGACGGTTGTGCTTCCGCTAATCATGGATCGCAACGATAGTTGGTTCACTGGATTCAGCGTGCAGAATGTGGGGAGCTCCACAACGACCGTCAACTGTACCTTTACCGACACATCTTATACGGCATCGGCCAGCCTTGGTGCAGGGGAAGCCCTGACCGAGGTGCAGTTGAACGCTATCGCTAATGGCTATGTTGGGTCTGGAACATGCACGGCTGGATCTGGGGGCAAGATTTCTGCTGTTGTGAATGAGCTAAGAATCAATTCGGATGATAACCTCATGGTCTATGAGGGCATAACCGTTCCCTAGCAATGGTGTTCAGCGGCCGAAACCTGCGCGGGGGTGATGTCTTCTCGCTGAGCAGGTCAATCCATTGTACGCGGAGCCATGAACGACGTGCGACGCCGCGACCTTGGCCCCGCTTCATCTGGTGGATTTGGCTGCCAATCCTCCTGGTGGCGTGCGCCGGAACCCCAACGCAGGTCACGTCATCAGATACGGAAAAAAGTCCCCCTCCCACAATTTCTGTCCAGGCATCCAGCCCTACGCTTTCGCAAACCGCCCTGGCTCCCGACGGCGGAGGGACGGTTACGGGCCGATTGCTCCTTCTTCAATCGGGTTCGGAATTCAGGCCCATTGTCGGCCGGATCCTATACCTGGCGAGGACGATCAAAGACCGAAATGGGGATGATGGCCTGGCGGCTTTGAACAGAGTTGAGTCCGCGCGAGCGCAGACAGATGCAGACGGACGGTTCTTCTTCCAGAAAGTAGCCGCCGGGCGTTATGGCCTCGTTCTCGATCTCGTGGTTCAGGCGTACATCCTCCTCCAGCCGGATCAATCCACCACCCTGCTTTTTGATGTTGCTTCTGGGCAAAGTGTCGACCTGGGCGATCTGAAGTATCTGTCCCTCCCTCCTGGAGCAAGCCGACCCTAGCGTCGAGTCGCTGAACCCCCAGTCAGTTCATCATGTACCGAACCTGGAAGTGCATCAAGGCCTCAGGCTTGAGACCGCAGCCAATGACGATTGTCAGGCTGATGGGACCGACGCCCCCGAATACGGCAGGTCGGCAAGGCTCTCGGGCCCAGGGAAATCCTATCCGAGGCTTCAGCATCCGTCTATTCAATTCAAACGACTGTCAAGTCTCGATTTGTCGGAGCTTGCCCTTCCGCGCACGTCGGCCCTGGTATCTCGGCCATAAGCAGGGCGGCGGGGGGAGGCACAGGTCAAGTCCTCCTCAGGCCTTGCGCCAGTAAGCTCCCGTCCAGTCCATCCAAGAGATTGGTTCTGTGACGTTGTTTCTGTTTCGGTAGTCGTCAACCGCCTGTTGACAGGCCTCGATGGCGCCGAAATCGTCTACGATGACATAACCCCCGGTCGAAAGCTTTGGATACAGGGCCGAGAGGGCATCCATGGTCGATTCGTAAAGATCGCCGTCAAGCCTGATCAGGGCCAGTTTGTCAATCGGGGCAGAATGAAGTGTGTTTTTGAACCACCCCTCCAGAAAACGCACCCGATCGTCCAGGAGATCATATCTCCGGAAATTGCGTTCAACTTCGGAGCGTGAGATGGACAAATCTTTGTGGAGGTACAGATCAAGCCCGTCATCCTGCGGATACCTTTCGATATCCGGTGGTGGGCATCCCATGAAGGAATTGGCAACCCAGACAAGTCGTTCATTGTCATTATGGACTGCTAGGATTGCGCGCATGAAGATCGATGCGCCACCCCGCCAGACACCGGCCTCGATGAGATCTCCATTCACGCCATCTGCAAGGATCCTCTCCACGCAAGCCTGAAGGGCATTGAGGCGCTGCATGCCAACCATGGTCATCGCCGAGTGGGGCCAATCGAGGCCCGTCTCTCGTGCTTCAGCGCGTGGGACTTCCCTTCCCTCAGTCGTCATGACAGGTTCGCCCCCATCACCATATATGAGGTTGAGCAGAGATTTCTTCATGAGATTGAGATAAAGATCAGATTCTATCGTCACCTTCGCACCTTCTCCCGAGTTTCCCCTGGTTCGACCAGATCCCAATGGCGTCCTCCGCGTTCGCCTGGGATTGACCCGGCGGCCGACTGATTCGAGGCGAAGATGGTGATGGCTTCAGCGTATCCTTCGAAGAAATCCGTAAGGATTGTATGTCAGAAGGTACCTTTCCAAGTGCTTGTCGACCTCGAAGTCCAGGTGTGTATCGAGAAACTCGACAATCGCGTGGAGCGGCCCGGGGCCGTCGAAATTCATTTCGCCAGGTGAAAAGAGATCGACTATTCCGTCCTCGACGACAAGGTAACTTCCCGTCGAAACCATGGGCGCATACAAGGAAAGGTCCCTCAAAACGGAGCTGTAGCTATGGGCTGCGTCATGGATGACCATACAGGACCTGTTATGACAGATTTCTGCCACACGATCAACAACGTCCGCTGACGAGCTGTCGCCAGTCATCTCAATTATGTTGTCGAAATGGGCTCTGTAGTCCGTTCGATCTTTGTCGACTGAGACGACGGTACCTTCGCCCATCAGGTGGAGCAGGTGGGCAAGATAGAGTGTGCTGCCACCCGCAGCAGCGCCAATCTCAACGACGACCTCCGGACGAACTCTGAACAAGAGTTCTTGGTAGATCCACGCGTCGAGCGGATTCTTCAACGCATGAATCCCCATGTATGTGCATTCCGAAAAGACAATCCGATCTTGATGGTAGCGAAGCCAATCGCGGAGCGACGTCTGAAAACGGGACGCATACTCATTCCTGATCCGGTCCACCTGCTTGGCTCTGGTCTGCCGATCCATGGTCACCTCGATCTCGTAGAGTACACGCAGATCCAAGAAAACTGGCCATCCTTCAATCCGGCGGAGGAAAAACAGCGGGGTTCTTTCCAGGGAAGAAGACCTGGATATCTCCCCTGCGACGATCCTCTCAACGCTCAGACACTCCTCTGGCTGCCGCCCGGGGCTGCCCGGGACCATACCGGCCACCAGGATCTTCCATGGCTCCAGCTTGAGCCGCTTGCAGCGACGAGTTGGGCTCTAGTTGTGAATACTAGCCTCTTCGCAAGTTATCATCCGACCGCATAAAATCGGGGACGGCCAAATGCGGCACCATGGTGGCTTGCGACGCATCACCGACGGTAAGGTCTGAGATCTGAAGTACCATCGCGGTGGTGGATGCAAGGTTGGTCGGAGGGCACAGTTGCCTCGATGGATCATCCGCAATTCTCCCTCCAGGCAGTGGATATGGGAGGCAAGTTCCCGAGAAGATTTGGAAGTTGATCCCAAACAGATAGGCTGATTGCCGATATGGCAGACGGCCTCCTTCTAACCTGGCCGTCGGGAGCCAAGATGCCCAATGCGCCAAAGCGAGCGACGGGCGCCATGCACGGACAACCGTCGACTAGGCATGGGGACCCGGATGGCCGATCAATTGCCTTGCTGGTTCCGTTGCCTGATTGGGGTCCATATGGGCCATGAGAATCGATTCAATCTCCTTCCCATATCGGGTTATGGTTAGCTCGGACTCGAAGGTAGATCGAGCCGCTTGACCAATCTGTCGAGCCTTCTCTGGGTCTGCGGCCAACTCAACCAGAATCTCGGACAAGGCGCGGCTGTCGTCTACGTCTATGAGATACCCGTTCACGCCGTCACGAATGATTTCGTTGGCGGCTCCGACTTTCGTAGATATGACAGCCTTTCCCAGAGCCATGGCCTCCATAACCACAATAGGGCCGGTCTCCTGCCGTGAAGCGCATACAAGCACATCTGCCTGCTTCATGTAGGCCAGTCCCTCAGCTCGGGGAACTTCTCCAACGACGTGGACGTTTGGCAAATCGGCTTTCCGCTCCTTTATCAGGGCGAGGTAGTCCGGAAACATGTGACGGCCGACCAAGTAAGCCTCAAATCTGGAGCGTGTTGTGACGGGCATGTGGTAGAGGGCATCAACTAGAACATCAGCTCCCTTGCGATGTTCGAGCGTTCCCGAAAGCACGACGTGAAGCTTTCCCTTCGATCGGTCGAAAGGCGCATCCGGAGCTACGTCCGATTCCGGGTCGTTTATTCCATAATGCTTGCTTCGTATGGCTCCGTGAGGCCTTAGGTGCTGATAGATCTCGGCTGTCATCGAAGCGGGAACAATGACATCATCGGCAAGGGCGAAGCTCTGTGTGGCTTCGTCACCAATGCTAACGAGGTGGTCGAGCCCGAATTCAGACTCTTGGATAAGCCAGACGCAGGGCTTCCCAAGGTGTTTGGCCAATTTCACACATCTCCAACCGAGAACAGTGTTTGGAACAATGATGTCAAACGGTGCCCAAAAATGCTGTTGGATCTGAGGATTTTCAAGTATCGCGGGATCCACTATGACAGGGATGCCCGCCGCTTCGTAGTTCTCCAACATGCCGGCCTCGCCAGGCGCCATGACGGTCACGAAATAGCCTTGTTGTTCCAGGAAGCGAGCAATTTCGAAGAGGATCAGGGGGGCACCGCTCAAAGAAAGATCATGACTAATCAGCAACACATTCTTCTGGGTGTCCCATTGTCGATCTTGGGGGTGATCAACAGCAGGGGCATGGATTCGGTACTTGCCGATCTCATGGTAGGTTAGCTCACACATGCCTGGCGGGAAGTAGGGATCGTTGCTGATGTACTTTCCCCACCGATCCAACATGTGCAAATGAGACGTGTCGTCTACATGCTTCGTCTCGACTTGGCCGATTGACTTGTGGCCAATGTGCCGGAGTTCGACAAACGGGGTATAGACCAGTCTCAGGCCCAACTCCCTGATCTTGAAGCTAAGGTCCAGATCTGAATTCGCCACGGGCGTGTTCAGTTCATCCCATCCGCCAACTCTGGCGAAGGTCTGCCGCGAGATCATCAGGCAAGCCCCCGTGAGCACCGAGACATCCCGATAGGAGAGCGCGAGGGAGTTGTATTCACCGGAATCCCGGTTCCACCGATGGAAGGATGTCCCCACGAAGTTCCTGACCCCCGTCACCATCCCAGCGTATTGAATGGTGTCGTCAGCGTAGAGAAGCTTTGGGCTCACGCCTCCAACTTTGGTTTGAATAGCGAAGCCCAACATCCCTTCGAGCCATTCGCCCACCAAGGGTGTCACATCATCGTTCAAGAAGACCAAAAACTCACCCTTGGCAGCCTGCGCGCCCAAGTTGCACTTTCTTGAAAAGTTGAACTCCTCATCATAGGTGACAAGCCTCATGCGGGGTGCGGCCGCCGTATCACCAAGGGCTCGTGCAGCTTCAGAGTTCGTGACAATGATGATCTCGAAGTTTTGATACGTGGTGAGAGCGATGAGCTTCTGCACACAAGTTCTGAGGTTGTCAACATCATCGGACGGAACAACGATTGAGATCAGGGGCGAGTGGCTTGGTTGAAAAACGATTTCGTTGCTCCAATTGTGAGCCTGTACCTCACCCCGGATGCCTCTACGTCGCAACGCGTCATTGAGTGCAGCAAGGTTGGAGGCTCTTGCCGAGCTCTTGGCGCCCGCCGCAGCCGATGTGGTAATCATGCGCCAATGGTAGAGAACCTTGGGAATATGGCAGACGTGATCAACGACTTCGGCTGCTCTGAGGATCAAGTCGTAGTCCTGACTTCCATCAAACTCTTTTCGGAATCCGCCCAGCTCTTGTAGAAGTGAGCTTCGGTACACGGTCAGATGGCCGACGTACATGGAGCTGTAGAGCAGCTCGGGACTCCAATCGGGCTTCAAGAATGGCCATACACGCCGGCCGTCAGGGTCTAGCTTGTCTTCGTCACTGTAGAAAATGTCTGCTTCGGGGTGGTGGTTAACAGCTTCAACCACGGAGAAGAGGGCAAATGGGGCCAGCTTGTCGTCATGGTCCAATAGGGCCACGAATTCACCGCGGGCCATGCCGAGAGCTGCATTCGTGTTCTCGCTGATGCCGCGGTTCTCACCAAGCTGGAGGATCGTGACCCTGGGATCCCTCTGGCCGTACTCTTCGAGAACTCGAATGCAGTCTTCATGGTCACTGGCATCGGTAATGCATAGTTCGAACTTCCGATAAGTCTGGCCTAAGACGGAGTCAATGGCCTCTCGCAACACTTGGAGCGGTGGGTTGAACACCGGCATGACGACTGAAATCAGAGGTTGGTAGGCGAACTCGTCGGCCATAAGCCTTTGCTGATTGAGGTCCGCGGGGCTGGGCTCGTTCTCGACTATCCAAGCCTCGTATCTGGCCTGAATGTTCGGAATGAAGCTGCCCGTATGCCCAGCCGAATCCGCCTTCGACTTGGGGAGATTTCGCCGCTCACCTCGCAGCCACTTAGAGAGCCGAGCGGCGAAGGCCCACCACCCTTGCTCACCGATCATCTTGGATGAGGCTGCGAGGAGTTCTCGGATGCGTCCAAGGACTCTGGAGGGAGGTGCTGTCAGCCCGTCTCTAAAACGCCACCATCTGCGAATGAGATGCCAACTGCGAAGGCCGTAGACATAGGTTAACTCTCTATATAGGGCATCGGCTTCGCGCGACTTTGCTTCAAGCTGGCGGTTGAGATCATCTCCTAGTCGCATAGCATTGGCCAGCTCAGTCGTCCTGGTCCTGTTGGCCGCCTTGAGGTCAGCTATGGAAAATTGGAGATCGTCGATCCTGCCGGTGAGCCTTGCAAGCTTCTTGCTCTTCTTGTAGGAATCCTCGAGGGCGTTCCTCAACTCTGCCGCCCTGCGCCATGTGCACCCTTTCAAGGTCGGCCAAGGAAGATTCCAGATCGTCAATCCGACCGGAAAGACTGGCAAGCTTCTCGGTCTTGGCCTGTGACTCCTCAAGTGCGCTCCCCAACTCTGCAGTTCGCTGATTCAGCAGATTGTCTTGGTTGTCAAGCCGCCTCTGCTGGTCGAGCACTGTGGCGGAGGCTGATGCGAGTTCGACGCCCCTCCAGTAGCTCGCATCCAGCCTCTGCCCAAGTTGAGCGAAAATTTCCTGGAATGGGGTCAACCTCTCTTCTGACCCGTCAAGCAAGGGGACGATGGGGGATGGAACTTCCTTGCCAATGGCCAGAAGCCCCAGCCCGTGGCCGTGCTCAAACTCAAAGTTGGGGTACGAAGCTTTCGCCTCCGCCCAAAGCCTCCACACGCCATAACCCTCTTGCCTGACCGCTATGTCGTGAAGAAGTATCACGGCTCGTTGGCTCATCTTCGGGAGCCAGGTCTCGAAATCATGCTTCACGTCTTCATAGGAGTGGAATCCATCGATGTGAAGCAGGTCAATGCTCCCATCCTCAAATTGGGAAGCGGCCTCATCGAATGTTTGAGGAATCAGAGTAGAAAAGTCAACATAGCGGGGATCGTGGTGAGCCTTGAGATCCTCGAAGACTTCGGGGCCATAGGGGCCGGTTTGGGCATCTCCCTGCCAAGTGTCGATGGCAAAACACCGCGTCCTTTGCCCCAATTGCCTCACAGCCTGGCAAAATGCGCAGTACGAAACTCCGGATTGGGTTCCCAATTCGACGATCGTTCTGGGCCGGAGGGCCTCGACGAGAAACATACCGAAGGGGATATGGCTAATCCAGGCGGACGGCGCCAGCCGTTCCGGGTACTGCAGAAAGGCCGAGTAGTTGAGGAGATTTAGCGGGTCGGGTTTAGGTGTCATGCTCATTTCGAATACCATTGAGAGGTCTGGGTGGTCTCACTCGCCAAGGGTCAATCTTAGCACGTGATTGATCCCTGGGTGTTCGAATTGAGATCCTGGGGACCCAATCCGCCGAGTTCGTCGGGATCTACCTTCGTCAAACGCTGCAATTCCAAGCATTAACTTGGGCATCGATAACCTCCGGCACGTGGTTAAGGTCGTCCACTCTTAAGCCAAGGTCATCCCGCATTCTGGATGGATCCTGTCCATCACCTCGAGCTCCCAGGCGAGGATGGGGCAATAGATCCACGCCACCTGCAAGCCGTCAGGCGGGCCAATAGTATCTATCGGTATGGTCTCCGGCAAGCACTTCACCGATCGCTCCACCCATCTCCGGGCACCCTCAAGCTCAATGTCATGACGGACGATATGCGCGGGGCCGGGAGGTTTCGTCGTCCAATCTCACGTCCCCACAGCAGCAGGAGCGTGTGGGTGGCGACTAGGCAGACATCGGGTGACGCCGACAGGCTCAAACTTGCCGCCGAACGCTAGATCCCAGGCGTCGCATGGGCATGCTTCATGCGCGAGGTATGAAGGTCACTGTCGCGTTAAAGACCAGTCTTGGGTGGTGGTGCAAGGGTGACCGATCAGGTATGCGGATCTCCGACACGCGGGGGGCATGCCCCAGCCATCTTCAGGACCGCCTCGATGTCATGGACACGGATCTCAGCGCTAATGGGGAAAGGCTGGTCCGAGACCAGCTGGTCAGGCCACGCCTCATGCCAAGGACAGCGCCACGCATGCCGCAACGGTGCGCCCAATCACTTTGGCTCCTCGGCTGGATCAAGGACCGGCTCCGGGCCGATCAGACCGCGTCCGATGGCTCGTGGGGCGCATTTCGGTTGCTCTGTGACCCGGGCCGCTTGTGCCGGCCGCCGAGACGGGAGACCCTATAGTCCAGGTGCTCCAGAGGCAAGTCGATCACCGGCCAGGGCCGTTTGGACAGCAGGTTCTTGTCCCGGAATGCTGTCGAAATATCGCTTCAACTCCGTCCTCAGGTCGTCAAGTGTGCTGAACCAAAAGAGCACCTCATTGAAGCTCCAAACGGCCTTTTCATGCCCAATGACGTTCTCAATGGTGAAAGGCTGGATGTCAACCTTTCTTTCGACAACGTTTTGGATCTCACCAGCCGATGAGACGAGGCCGGCACCGAACACTTTGAGATCGCCATCTTCCTTTATCAGACCAAATTCTGTGCTGTACCAAGCGAGCCGCTTGATGTTCTCCCTTTGCTCGTCTGAGGCGGCGAGGAAAGCAGGCGCGAACATCTCCTGCAGAGCCGTGTATTCTGGGTGGACCATGAATGGCAGATGGCCGAAGATATCATGGAACATGTCGGGCTCGGGCGTGAAGTCCAGCTCATCCATCGCGCGCATATAGTCCGTCACCATGAATCGCCTTCTTGCAAACTGCTTGTACCAGGGAACGGCATCGGAGTAGCGGACGGAAGTGCGTACGACTTCCCAGCCTGTGCGAGGGGTGATGTGTCGGTTCAGTTCCTCCAGGCTGGGGATGCGATCTGCCGGGAGGTCGAGGATCTCCGAGCCCCGGAGATACCACGAACTGGCGTGACGGCGGACGTTGTCCTGCTGCCTTTGCATTAGAGTCTTCCAGACCTGATGATGTTCCTGCGTAAAATCCATCTATTCTTCTCCTGAAAGGAAATCAAAAAGGCCACGGATTCGGCGGTTCCCGTGGCCCCTACCATACGATGACTGCGGCTTCTCAATCAGTCGACCAGGTGGCCCTCCCGAATCAGGGTCTGCACCGCATCGCAGCGGCTATGGTAATTGGCATAATAGACATAGGTCATAGTTCGACAGGTCAAGCTGGCACCTCCGATACTGAGACACAGTATCACGTATCTTTGCCCTCGTCAACAGGTGATGGAAAATTCCCCCGTTGGAATGTGCCGGTGCGGGCATGGCCCAAGCGCTGGATCTCACAGACAAGGTTCCCCAACATTCGATGGCTGAACTGTCCGGCATGGAAGGCATTGGGCAGTGATCGGGCGTTCGTGCCCAGGTTTCTCCCCTCAGGTGGGCATTGCCGTCGTCGAAGCGGGAGAAGGGCCATCTCGACGGTAGGGCGATCTCGATAAGCGATCCCCTCCGCCTCGGTCACCCGTGGTCGCCCCCCAATCTCAGCCAGGGCAGAGCCCCCAGGGGGGTTACTGTGGTCGGATTGACCTGCACGAAGGGGTGGGGATAGGATGCCCGGATACCGGAGGCATGGTCACCACTTCCAACCTCCCATCCCACAAACTCCATGCCCAATCCGAAGTTGGGGTGCCGGACCCCAACCATTCGTTGGTATTGGAGGTTCTCCATGAATGCCAAGCGTGTGATCGTTGCCATGCTCATCGCCATGGCGGTCGGCCTGGGGGCCGTTTCGTCTCCGCTCGTCGTGAAAGTGGATGCACAAGGCTCGGCGGTCGACACAAGCGACTGTGAGCTTCTCCGCACATATCCGGATGGGCGGCAGCTCTTCCTGTGTCCACCCGCCTCTTCGGTCGCGCCAACTCAATCCCCGACCGCGGCTGTTCAACCAACAGCCACCGAGCCGGCCGACACATCCGTGCCCTACCCGGGGGCACCCCTCTGCCCAACGCATGATCCAACGGCCTATCACGGCCTGTGGGATCCCGTTCGAGGATGCCACTATGATCATTTTCACGGCGATGACCCTCACAGTGTCGATGACATCTTCGGAACCCAGTTCTACCAATGGGCAGGAGGAGAGATCTCCTACCCGTGGCAGACCGTCAGCCCGTCCGGGTGCCTCGAAGATGACTGCAAGCATACAGGCTATATCTGGCTGGTTCGGCGAGACCTTCCCTGTACTTCCCAGTATGCAGACGGCTGCATCGTCGCCTTTCGAGCTCTCATCCATGGGATGTCGAGTTCCAATGCCTCGTCGGTCCGATACCATAGTGCCTGGCTGGAGGCCAAAGTCTGCCGGATCGACAACCCCGACATTTGCGGAATCTTCCGTTCGGGTGGCTGGCAAGACAGCGGCGATCTCCTCGTCGACGGCAATACGGTGATCGATGTTCCCAATAACTTCACCCGCTTCAAGCTCCACTATGCCAATACGGGCAATATCCGTTTCGGAACGTGGTACAGCGGAAGCCCGGGAGGCAAAGAGCAGCGAGGGGGGATGTGGGGAGTCGTGGTGGGGATGGGCGATCTGTGGGGACCGGTGGATCCTCAAGACCCGACGCGCCTTCAATTCTTCTGTCAGGACCCGAATCTCAACTGCGACCACAACGGAAGCCGCTACCAGCCCCACGTGGTGTCGGTGCAGTTTCCCCCGCGACTTCTGGCGATCGTGGACCCGGACCACACGGGTGTTGCCAACTACGAGGGTTATGCGGACCGCTACGGCAAACCGGTTCAGGGTTGCACGAGCGTAAGCTTGGATTGCGTTCCCTTGATCATCCAGGGTGTTCCAGACGACATTCAGTATCAGGGACGGTTTGACTTCAGAGAATACGATGTCCTGTTCGATCGCCAAACATCGGGTTGGATCAAGTTTCCCAACCCTTAGGTCGTTCGCAGAAGGATTGGTCAGCCGGCCCTAAGGGGTCGTCAAATGCGGCCACGTCCCGGACGTGGCCGCGGCTGGCTCTTGCCTTGGGAACCTCTCGACGCGCGTTTACTCCCTGGGGAGACGAACGGCGGGGAACGCGCCCAAGGGGCCAAACGTGTGGCGCATTCTGGGCGCGGCCCCGCGCAGCGAGTTGCTGCCCGCTGCACTTGCCACTTCCCGCGAGAGTGCTTGGCCAGCCCAGCTCTGCAGCCTTCTCGGCTGGACGGCCCTCGTCAGGTCATGGATTGCAATTGCACCGCAATCCAGAGGTGACGACTTGGGCGGCGTTCGAGAAATGGAACTGCAGTAGAGCTCCTAGGGGCTCTGGATGACGAGCGGGAAGTACAGTTTGTGGGTGCCGGTTGTTCCATCCCACCCGGCAATCCTGGCCATCAGCACCCAGAACGCTTTGGCGACGCGGATCTTCCCGTCAGAAACGCTCCCGAGGTGGCCGCCATCAACTTCGGTGGTGTACTGGGGGCAAATCGCCGGGCGGTTGATCCCATCATCAGGATAGTTTTCAGATCCATTACCGTTGTCGTAGGCGACGCCGTCACGATTGTCGTAGCAAGGGTTACCGGCAGGGTCATGTGATTCGATGTCCGCCACATCGAAAAGGGGTATGCCGTTGGTCTCGGCATATTGCCGCATCTGGGCATTGAAATCCTCGGACACTTGCGTGCCAATAGATCTAGAGAGGCTCGCCGTCCAGTAGATAAAGGCCTTGTCTGGATGCTGGGCCTCAAAGGCCCGCTGGTCGAATACATCGGTTCGGTCGGGGTTGTCCCAAAAGTAGCCGCCGGGTTCGTCCATGATCGACGATGTCTGGTCAACCGCTAGATAGCTGAACTGGAATGAGAGGACATCGTAGTTATGCATGCGGGGGGAGATGTAGTCAAGGTAACAGTCAATCTTCTTGAACCACGAGTCGCAAGTGGTGTCTGACCAGCCAAGGAAACTCCAATTGGATCGGTCGTATCCGCCCGGGTGGGACCAGGTGAGCTCGCTCGGATCAACCGAATATCTGGGGTCGACGTGTTCGTAGCGGTTGCAGTTGTTGGGAGCATCCAGGTTAGACGGGTAACTCAGACAGTCAAGGCCCTCATCGATGTTCATCCCTACCGATCGGTCCACGAAGAGCATCGACAGCGACGCAGCCGCCTCCAGGTAGGTTTCCGGGATGGACTCGAAAAGGGCGACCGAATTGTGGTCGACGACGATCCCCCCCGTCTGGAGCAGCGTGGGTTGAGCGGGTGCCCGCTGGCCCCCAGGGCTTCGACTTATCTGTCCCAGCTTGGAGACATTGGGGGAATTGACGACCCCATGGCTGGTGGATAAAGGCAAGGTCCAGGGTGATTGGCCGCTGGCTTCGCCTCGTGAATGGCTGAAAAAGACAACGACAATGGTCAGCAGGACTGAGCCAACGCCAATGGCCTTGGCCGTGACCGGAACCTGACGTCTTATCCTGCGCGGCCCCTTCAACCGATGTGCAGTAGACTTCTCCATCAATTACCTCCCATACCGATCCTTGACCTAACGGCTCAAAATCGTCCGGCTCTGCTCCCGCCGGCTTCCCGGCATCTTGCGCTTGGAAAGGCGGGTCATATTGGGGCCGGACCCCTCTGAAATACCACGTGGCTGTACCCGATACATTGAGATCCCAACAGGGGATAAGGCCGGCGTCTCGGGCCACCTCGGCGGATACGCTCAGCCTCGGAAGAACTGCGGGGGACATTCGCGGACAGCGCACCTGTTCTCGTGTTATGTTTGTATGACGGCCTCCTTGCCGAGGACCGGGGTAGGCAAGGCTCATACCGTCTTTGGAAAACTATCGGGCATCCTTCACCCATCCAGATGAGGTGATCATGGACTTGGTTCCTCCGTCCAACCTTCGAGTACTCATTGCCGACGACCACAACTTGGTGTGCCTCGGCCTTCAAATGCTGCTCGAAAAGCACGGCATGGAAGTCCTCGGAATCGCGTCGAATGGACAGGATGCCGTTCAGCTGGCTCAAGAGACGATTCCCGATATTGTGCTCCTTGACTTGAAGATGCCCGGAATGGATGGATTTGGCGCCCTCTCGATCATCCGCGCCACGGTCCCACACGCCAAAATCATCGTCACCACGGCCTTTGGTGAAACCGAACATGTGTCCCAGGCCCTGGCGATGGGAGCCTCCGGATACATAACCAAAGAGGCCAGCTCAGCCAGCATCATCGGCGCTGTGAGGGCCGTAGCCGCCGGCGCTGCCGTTGTCAGCAGCCGAAAGCCGCTTGCCAGGGCTCTGGAGGATTTTCCGCAACACTCCTCCTTGGATATCATCGAGACCGGTGCTGCCCATAGCTTGACCCCTCAGGAACTCGTTGTATTGAAGCTCATTGGCCAGGGATTGGATAACCAGTCCATCTCCCTCCAACTCGACGTGAGTATCAACACCGTACGAAGCCATGTGAGCAGCATCCTGGACAAGTTAGACGTAGAAAATCGGACCAGGGCAGCCATCTGGGCCTACCAGAACGGGCTGGTGGACTAGCAGACACGAATCCGGCACTTTCATTTGTGTCCAGCGAGAGGCCACGATCCCCACAAACAACGAATTTCGGTGGCTCGTTGGGTCTGATGGATGTCATCTGCCCCGTTCAAGGGATCATACTCTAGGACTACTCCTTTTCGTACTCCCGCATCTTTCCTATTGTCTGCGTATGTGTGAGGATAGGTGAGTGTTGGATGCCTGTTCGCAGATGCTTGGCGAATAGGCTGTTTTGTCGGGTGCACAGGTTGATAAGAGTTTTGCCTATTGTGAGCGGAGACAATCAAGAACTTGGTCGAGGTGCTCTGCCAGCTGGTCAATCCATAATCCAGTCCTTAGGTCAACGACAGACCCAAATTGGTGGGTACCCGGTAGGTGCTGTTTCGTCTGGCGGGTGGTGGCCATGCGTTGGGTGCTTGTCAGGATCAGCGTGTGAGAGCTTGCCGCCCGTTGCCCATCATGGTGACCATCCTGAATGTCTTAACCTGAGCGATTTAGTCGAAAGGTCCTGTCGCTGAAAGATGTTGGAAATGATGAAGGCGATCTCAACCCAACATGAAAGTTTGACCGAATCCACCTACCAGTCGGTCGACGGGCGGATGGCGCTGCTCAAGGTGATCCCGCAGTCAACGATGACCTATGGTGTTGCACTGAAATGTGGCTACCGCCGCCTGCGTTTGGCCCAGTTCCCCAACGGGGGGGCTGGGTGTTCTCACAACGGGCTCTTGTCTTTGACAACAGTAAGTCGGGTCGTGGAGGTCTGCAATTCCTAGCCAGGCGTGGTATGTCCTTCGGAGCAAGTCGGGGAAAGAATCCCGTTTGGCGGGCTACGCCGCCGACAAAGGCCTGGACATTTTCTACCCCAGGCTAAGGGTGAATCCAGTCAACCCGCGGGCCAGTAAGATCAAGCCTTTCTTCCCTGGCTACATGTTTGTCCATGCGGATATCGAGGCCCAAGGTATGGGCGCCTTCATGTGGATGCCTCATTCGTTGGGTCTCGTCTGCTTTGGGGGTCTTCCAGGAAAAGTTCCCAACTCGGTGATTAATGGCCTGAGACAGATGGTGGATGCCTCTCAGACGGTCGACGATGTGTCATTCAAGGGGTTGAAGCGGGGTGATCGCGTCCGCGTCGTATCGGGCCCTTTGAGCGGCTACGAAGGCATCTTCGAAGTGGGCCTTTCCGGTGGTGATCGTGTGAAAGTCTTGTTGACCTTGCTGCACGACAATTTCAAGACGGTCGAATTGAACGTGACGCAGGTTACTCCGGGGGATTAGCCGACATAGATCAGCCAGGGGGAAACAGGCTGCATCGCATACCAGTTCCGCTAGGCCGACGGAATGTCGGAACCGCGGAGCTTGCCTGCTTCTAGAGGGACGTGTCGTCCGTGCCCATCGCCCCAATCTGCCGGGATTGCACCTATGTTTCGTGAGTTAGCACGCCTGACGTCCCGCTATCTGGACCGGCAGGCCTCGAGCTTCGGGCGTTACCTTTCCGAGCAGCTTTTGATGGCACTGCTTCGGGAGATCCCGACGATCGTTGGCATCGGATTGCGGGCTGTTTTCTATCGATTGATGCTCCACATGAATGGGATGGCCGCGATAGAGCGAGGCGTGCGGTTGTGCTTTGCAGATCACATCTGGCTCGGAGCAGGTGCCTATCTGGACGAGGACGTCTATCTGCATGCTTGCCCAGCGGGGATAAGGATCGGTGACGGCACCCTGATCATGCACGGCTCCATCCTGCATGTCTACAATTTCCGAAATCTGCCTCGGGCGGGTATCGAGATCGGCGAGCGAAGTCTGATCGGTGAGCGAAATATTCTTCGGGGGCAAGGCGGG
This sequence comes from uncultured Chloroflexia bacterium, assembly GCA_963807065.1. GTDB lineage: Bacteria > Chloroflexota > Anaerolineae > Anaerolineales > E44-bin32 > CAWAND01. The sequence continues at coordinate 1,228,299 of CAWDZQ010000003.1, read as the reverse complement.
ATCTCGATAGGCGATCGCGTGTACACCTCTCCCCTGGTACAAATCCTGGCGGTCAATCACGTCTATCAGGATCCGACCCGCCCCTTTGTCGAGCAAGGCATCACCGCTGAAGGGATTCGAATTTCCGATGACGTCTGGATCGGAGCAGGGGCGATAGTCACGGATGGTGTGACGATCGGACGTGGCGCGGTTGTAGCCGCTGGTGCCGTTGTCACTCGCGATGTCCCCGAACACGCCCTTGTCGCCGGCGTTCCGGCCAAGGTTTTGCGCAAGATCGAAGCGCCTGCTCGCATGCCATCAGCGGAGATCTACCACGCGCTTGAGAGTGAGTCATGACAAACCTCCTTTCGGTTGTCATCCCGGCCTACAATGAAGAGAACGGAATTGTTGCCATCGCCACGCGAGTGTTGTCGGTTAAGGCCGAGCTGGCCAAGGTCGGCGTCGACCGATTGGAACTTCTCGTGGTGGACGACGGTTCCCAGGACAGGACGGCGGAGGTGGCAGCCGGGGTTGAAGGCGTTACCGTCATCAAGCACCTCTCGAATCGGGGGTACGGTGCGGCGCTGAAGACAGGATTCTCCAAAGCGCAGGGAAATCTGATAGGGTTCCTGGATGCGGACGGCACATACCCTCCCGAATGGTTTCCTCAGCTCTGCCAGAAAGCGATGAACGGATCTGATCTGGTCATCGGCTCAAGGATGTCCGGGGGCGAGAGCCGGATGCCGGGGACCAGGCGGCTGGGCAACTTCATCTTTGCCGGGCTTCTGTCGCTGCTCGGCCCGGAGCGAGTGACAGATAGCGCAAGTGGGATGCGTGTCTTCAAGCGGGAGATTCTTGGAAAACTATATCCCTTACCTGATGGCCTCAACCTGACGCCTGTGATGAGCGCAAGGGCACTGCATGAAGGCGTGACCACGACAGAGGTATCGATTCCATATGCTGAGCGAGTGGGTGATTCAAAACTGAGCGTGGTTCACGATGGTTCCTTGTTCCTGACATCGATGCTGTGGACGGTTATGGCTTACAATCCCGCCAGAATCCTTGGGGCTGTTGGCCTGGGCAGTGTGGCGTTCGCTTGCCTGGTTGGGCTGGGTCTGCTCTTGGCAAGGTTGGCGGGTACAACTTCGCTGGGGCCAGTGGCGGTGACGGTACTCTACTCCGCCCTCATCTTCGGTGTGAGTGGAATAAGCCTCTTCACCTTGGCAGCCACGTTCAACTTTCTCGTTGGGCTGTTTAACAAAGAGCCGGTTCGGGAGGGTTTCCTAGAACGAACCTTCTTTCGATCTTCTATGGAACAACATTTCGGGTGGCTGGGGCTGAGTTTGGTCGTTGTGGGCACAGTCATCGCAATTCTAAGCCTCACACTTGGTATTCGAGGATGGGCTGTGGAGAGAATCTGGTTGTATCTGCTTGGCGCAGCTATGAGCACGTTGATTGGAATTCAGCTCGTGATCTCTTGGATCCTGGCTGGTGTGATGCGCGCGCTGAGTGAACGGGACATATTGACCATCAAGGACCTGAATGCCACATGACTTCAGAGGTAGCCAATCGATTCGGTGCACGGGAGGAGGCTCCTAATGGGGATGCCTGACAGCGAACTTCGAAAAATCAATTTGGGCACGCGGCGCATCCGGCAGCTCCCCGGGCCAGACTACCCAAGCGCGGACGCCATCGTGAGCAGGGAACTTTCAGCGCGTAAGCGTTCAAAGGACGCGGTGGACATTGTTCTGGTGAACCCGCCCACCCCCGACGGTGATCTTTGGATTCGTACTCAGCACAGAGTTGGCCGCCGAACGCGGGAGAATATGGTCTGGCCGCAGGAAGAACTGGCTCAGATGGCGGCTCTGCTCCATCCGACCTATGAGGTCGCAATCATCGACGCCAACGCTGAAAGGATGACCTGGCCGGAATTCGCCAAGAAGCTCAGCCAACTCCAACCGCGCTACTACCTGACTCAGGTCACCGCACCCACGCTTGAGAATGATATGTACGGCTGCTTCCTGGCCAAGTCGCGCGGTGCGACCACGATTGCCTTTGGGACCCATGTCACCGCCATCCCCAAAGAGACCCTGCGTCCTTTTCCGGCGCTCGATTTCGTCCTGCATGGCGAGCCGGATCTCACCATCCGCGATTTGCTCGACCACCTGGAAGGAAAAATCGAAGAAAGGCCGCCCGAAATCAAGCTGCTCTTCGACAAGCACGACCCGTCGTACGAACCCGCCTTGGACAAGGATGGGGCAGTGCAGATGGAGGGGATCAAGGGGCTTGTTTGGCGGAAAGAGGGAGAGATAAGAGTCAATCTCCCGCGCCCCTTCATCGCCGATCTGAACGATCTGCCGATGCCTCTTCACGAGCTCCTTCCCTTGAACAAGTACCGTATGCCCATGATCAAAGGGCCCTTCACCTTCATTGTGACCAGCCGTGGCTGCCCAGCCGGGTGTATCTACTGCATCAAACACGTGAGCTACCAATACTCCGCTCGGATCAGGTCGCCCGAGACGATAATGAAGGAGCTGTGGCATCTCAAGGAGCTGGGGATTAACAATATCCACATGTATGCCGACCTGTTTACGGTCCACCGTGATCAGGTCGTTGAACTCTGCCGGCGCATGATTGATGAGCAGATCAATATCAAATGGACCTGCAACAGTCGGGTTGACTATGTCGATGAAGAGATGCTCCAACTCATGGCCGAGGCAGGCAACTGGCTGATTTCTTGGGGCATTGAGAGCGGGTCGGAGCAAATCCTCAAGCACGCGCGCAAAGGTGCCTACCCGGACAAGGCCGAAAGAGCCCTGAACTGGGCCCGCCGATCGGGGATCAAGAACTGGGGCTACTTCATCATCGGTCTCCCCGGAGAGACCGAGGAGACGATACGCAAGACTATCGATTTCGCCAAGAGCCTGCCTCTGGATATTGCCTTGTTCCACGTCGCCGCTCCCTACCCTGGGACGCCGTTCTTCTTTGAAGTGGTAGAGAACGAATGGTTCCGCAAGGGCACCCGCTGGGAGCAAGTCGACATGGATCAGGCGACTGTCCTGGATTACCCAAATCTGAGCGCCGAGCGCCTGCTCTATTGGCAGCGCAGAGCATTTCGCGAGTGGGCCCTCCGCCCTGGCCCGATCTTGACCTATCTCAAGATGTTGGTTTCGGATACGTCCACGCTTCGTTCAGCCCTCAACGTGGGAATTCAGCACTTCACATGGGCAACGGACACCGGCGTTCCGACGGAGTGACCGAAGGGTCAAGCGCATTCTGGATCTTGATCCTGACGGTTGGCGCTCTCGGGTTTCAGGTCCTCGTTCCTGGACTCGCTTGGGCGCCGATCGTCATCGGGCTGGCCTTGTTGGCGGTGAAGACAAGGGGTCGGTTGGGCCAGTTTCGACCCGGGGCCAGTGGGGCCTTGGTTCTGGTGTTTACGGCCTCCGGGGCGCTGGGGGCGGCCATCGCGTTTGATGCGTCTGTTGCCTGGCCGCGCTTCTGGACATTGTGTGGCGGGGCCGTGTTGTACTTCGTGCTCTCCCGGCAGCCGGCATCCAACACGGCCATGATCACCGGGCTGGGGAGCCTGGCAGCGGCGCTGCTCGGTGTTCTGCTGGTGGCCACGACCGGCCAAACGAACCAAGGTGTTGATTTTCCCTCGCTGACCCAATTGGTCCGTGGTGTGCCGTTTCAGGGTGGCGGTTCGCTGGCCATCCCCCCCAACCAGGCTGGCGGTGTCGTCGCCCTGCTCTTGCCCCTGTCGGCAGCGGACTTCTTGCTCAGTCTTCGGCGTGAACGCGGCAGGAGTGGGTGGTTTTCGGGCATCCTCTTGGCCATCGCTGCGGCTGGGCTGCTCATGTCGAGTTCTCGGGGTGCGTGGGTCGCCCTTGGGGTCGGCGGTTTGGTGGGATTGCTGACCTGGATCATGGGACGGGCCCGCCACCGGGACAGCTGGGTCTTGAGTGTGCCGATCCTGGGCGCGGTGGGCGGTGCAGTTGGCGTTTGGTGGATTCTGTACACGATCCCCGGGCTCCCGCTGCTTGTGGATTCGTTCCTGCCGGGAATCCCTGACGCTAGCAGTCGGATGACCCTGGCCCATCAAGCTGCCTGGCTGGTGAGTGCCTTCCCTTGGACGGGCGCTGGGTTGGGCGCCTTCGGAGGCCTGTATTCAAGATACGTGCTCCTCATACCTCAGTTCTACTTTGGCTACGCACACAATTTGTTCTTGGATGTGCTCGTGGCGCAGGGGCCGATAGGGTTATTGAGCTTGTTGGCGATCCTGGCGATGGCGGCCGTAGGCGCCATCAAGGCGATACGTCCAAATTCCATAGGCCATGATGGTCTGCTCGAGCCCACCCTGCTGGCAGGATTGACTGTCATGATCTTGCACGGCCTGGTGGACAGCCCGACGTATGCCGGCGGGGGGATCGCACTGATCTTTCTGTACCCGGCGCTGGCCAAGGCATGGGGCGGTCGTCACGTGGCCGAGGCAAACAGGCAAGCAGGTCGGTTCACACGGACTTCACTCCGTCGCAGCGCTGGGGTTGGCGGCTTAATCCTGGCGCTAAGCGTTCTGGTCGTGGCGAGATCTTGGGATTCAATCCGCGGGAGCGTGCTTTCGGACCTTGTTTCGCTCCAGATGGCCAGAGTCGAATTGGCCGGGTGGCCGAATGGCGACGTCCTCTTGAACAAGACCTTCCAGGAGGACGAGGTGATCAAGGAAGGTCTGCAGCGTTCGCTTGCGCTTGACCCTCGAAATCCGAGCGCCTTGTACCGACTTGGCCTCTTGGCCATGCGGCACTCAGATTTTGAATCTGCCGTGAGCGACCTGTCGGCCGCACAGAGCTTAGAGCCCGATCATCGTGGCATCACAAAAGCCTTAGGTTATGCCTACCTGTGGGCCGGTGATCCCGCAGACGCCGAGCGTACGCTGGGGGGGATTCCCGAGGCCCGATTCGAGTTAGAGCTGTATTCGAATTGGTGGCTGGAACAGGGTGATCCCGGCTTGAGCCGCAGGACCATTGACTACGTCAACTTGACAAGTGCGCAACCTTCGACAACCACGCCGTCCACCCCATAAAAGACCCGGGGCCGATTGAAGCAACATCAAGCTTGCGGTCTGGCTGTGCACGGAGACCGTGCGCGTGATGAGCGATCCTCAGATTCATATCAATGCAGCAGGACATCGAAGTGGAGGAGCACGGGTGAGTTGTCGAGACCAATGATACGAAGGCGCATCGTTCCAACGGTGGTCGGTCTCCTTCTTAGCATGGCGGCCCTCTTTATAGTCGGTGCGATTGGGGCCAGAGCCGCATCAGAAGCGTGGGCCAGGCCGATCAACATCTCCCACTCGGGCGTGGCCACCAATCCGCACATTTTTGTTGATGGCAAAGGTGACATGGTCGGCTACTGGCCGGAATCCATCACGTCAGGAGTTAGCCGTGGGACAGCCACTTCGGCGGTGGTCGAATGGGATGGATCTCAGTGGAGCGATCCGGTCCTGACCGAACTTCCCTTTGCCCCCCAGCCGCACGCGATTCTGGCGGGGCGGGGAACGACGATGAGGGTTTTCTGGCTGAGTCAGGTTGGGGACCTCCAGTTCAAGACGGCGACCACCGCGACCATGGGCAGCGTTGCGACCTGGAATGCACCCGCAACTTTGGCCAACTCCGTGTTGGCTTTCGACGTTGTCTCGGACTCGGAGGACAAGCTACATCTTGCCTACATCAGCGCCAGCGACGATCCGACTGCCGTGCCGGGCGCCTACTACCGGCAGTCAAGCAACGGCGGGGCAACTTGGACGTCTCCCAAACTCATCTACCGTTCGGACTATTTCAGGCAGTTCATCACCACGAGCACCCTGCCTGCTCAGAGTCTTCAGGACTCGGCTTCCAAGCCCTCGATTGATCTGACGGCCTCGGTCTCCGGCGGGGAAAGTCGTGCGGTTGTAAGCTGGACGAATCCGGGGTTGAAGCGGATGTACCTCGCGACCGCGGACAGTCGGAACGCCGAGACCTGGTCCGTGCCCTTGCAGATCGCCAAGCCGGACCTGCAGGACCCCTACACAACACCATCTGATCCGAGTCTGTACTTGCTCGAAAACCGTATATTGCTGGTTGCCAAGGATGTGCGCGATGGGGGGAGCTGTTCGACCTTCATGCAACAGTCGACCGACAACGGGGCCACCTGGAGCGGTGTTCAGTCGCCATCCATTCTCTCGAGTTTCTGCCCCAGTCAACTCGATTACCTGGGGACCCAAGATGGATCGGACGTATTCAGCTTTCTAGCCGCTCAGGGCGATGTGGTCTTGATCGCCCTGAAGGACGGTCTTTGGAGCCAACCCCAGGTTCAGACCGGCTTGGCACGCTTCCAGAACCCCGACACTTACAGCCCCGTCCAGTTGGGTTGCCCCGACCTTCAGCTCGAAGACAGTAGAGTCTTTCTGCTGGCGTGCGATACGGCAGGAGGGGGCGACATCTGGTTCACGAGCCTGATGCTTGGAGATCCCTCAGCCTGGTTTAGTGTCCCCGAAGGTTGGGAGTCGATGGGGACCAAGGACATCGGATCCGACCCGACAAATTCCTTCGATATCGTGTCGGACGCGGAGGGCAGTATCCATTCAGTCGGCGCTCACACCGACCGGCTTTCTGATGGTTCACTTTCGTCAACCATCGACTACTTTGGCACAGAACGAGGTGACGTGGTTGGTCCGTTTCCGATCCTTCAGAAGATTAAGGGGAGGGTGGACCAAACCCGGCTTGTCGTCAGCGACAACGACCAGATCACGATGATATGGCGAAGCGGTGAAGAGGGCAGTCTCTCCTACAGCTCGACCCAGGCGCAGAAAGGTAGCTCGGGCTCAGGCTGGGTTCGCGCTCAGTTGATTACGGGAGCTGACCCCATTGGGAGCGATCCTTCGCTGGCAACGGACCAATCGGGCCTGGTCGCAAGTTACGTGGTTCCGTTCAACGAAGGCCGTGGCGTCTATTTCATGAGCTGGGATGGCGATACCCAGACCTGGAACAAGCCTGTCAAGGTGTTCGATGGGATAACCGCAGGGTGCCCATCCGTCAATTCCCCCACGATTGGATTCGGGTCACCCAACGTGCTCCACCTCGTTTGGCTGTGCAAGAGCCTTCCCGGAGGCGAGGGGGCGTATGAGGTGCTGTACACGAACTCTGTGGATGGGGGAGTAACCTGGTCCAATCCCGTCCAAAGCTGGAATGTTCCTGCAAGATGGGCAACATTGGAAGCGCTTCCTGACGGCTCCGTCCACATATTCTGGGAACTGGTTGGTGCCGACGGGTTCAGCACATGGCACTCGATGTCCCGGGATGGGGGCAAGACGTGGGGGGCTCCGATCAACTTTGATTTTCACGTCGGCATCGAAGGCCCCGAGGGCAAGGTTGTACCAGCCGGGTTATCGTCATTCTTCTTTTTGCAGCCATTTCAGTCTCAGACAGGTTCGCCCGCCCTTGGTGTTTGGTATTGGAATGGAAATGGTTGGCAGCAGTTGCCCGAGTTGGAGTTGCAAGCGTCCCAACTTTCACAGCTTGAAGGATGGGGGGCAACCCTGACTTTGAACAAAAAATTGGTAGCTGGGTACGTCGTGGGCAACGGGGAGCCGTTCAGCTCGAAGACATTCGATCAGCAGATCGCATTTGCGCAGCTTCAAGCCGATCTTCCCGAAGTGACTTTGCCCAAGCCCGAGGTCAGCCCGACGCCGAGCTCAACCGTCGCGAGCACACCGACCCTTACACCACTGCCAGATTCCCAGTCAGTCAAGGCTACGCCTCCTTCTTCTGGCAATTCCCCTGGACCGTCAGGCTTATCAAGAGGCATTCTCTCACCAGCTCTCGGCCTGGTACTCGGTCTCGTGCTCGTCGTAGGGGTCATCATGCTGTGGCGCCGCAGCCGGAGCGGACCCGAAGCTTAGTCAGTCGTTAAGGAAGCCATCGGAGAAGGTGCAAAGTGACAAGACCAATGGACCAGGTGGAGGACAAACTGAAGGGCTTCATCGCCGAAGAAATTCTCTTCAGCCGCGATGGTTTCAACTATCCGGACGATGCTTCATTTCTTGATACAGGGATCGTTGATTCAATGAGCATCATGGAGATTGTCCTGTTCGCCCAACAAGCCTTTGACATTGACATCGAAGATCGTGAGATTACACCAGACAACTTCGACTCGATCACGAAGATAGCTGCCTTCTTGCGGCGGAAGGCCGCGGAGAGCAACGGTTAACGGGCGACGGCGTTATGGATTTTCAACCTCGCTTGGTCCAAAATGTGTTGGAACACAACGCTGACCTTCACCCGGACAAGACTGCACTCATTGCCGATGGGCAGCGCCTCAGCTACGATACCCTTGAGCAACACGCCAACGCTTTTGCCAACACGCTCATCCAACATGGTGTAAAACGCGGAGATCGTGTTGTGCTCTTCCTGCCGAATTCGGTCCCAATGGTGGTGGCGATATTCGGCACGCTGAAGGCTGGGGCGGCGTTTGTAGCTGTCAACCCAACGACGAAACAAGACAAGCTCGAATACATTCTTTCGAACTGCCGAGCATCGGCCATGGTGACTTGGAGCGCCAAGCAGGCATACTTGGATGGCTTGTCCCAGTCAATGCCCGACTTGAGGTTGATCGTGGTTGGCGGGACAGCAGGTGGCCAAGAACTTCAGCAAGATGTGGTCGCTTTTGAGGACATGATACGCTCCGGCTCGGCGAAAAGGCCGCAGGCGGCGAGTATTGATTTGGACTTGGCTTGCCTGGTCTACACCTCGGGGAGCACTGGCGAACCCAAAGGGGTGATGACCGCCCATGCCAATATGCTCTTCGCTGCCCGTTCTATTGCGGAGTATCTTGAAAACACTGAGGACGACATTGTCCTCAACGTGCTTCCCCTTTCCTTTGACTATGGGCTTTACCAGTTGATCATGACTTTCAGCTTCGGCGGAACGCTCGTTCTCGAGAAGGGCTTCACCTACCCGGCCTACATCTTGGAACGACTGCAGGCCGAGCGGGTCACTGGATTTCCCGGAGTTCCTACCATCTTCGCGGCGCTGCTGTCTATCGATCTGCAAGACTACGATCTCTCCAGCCTTCGCTACCTGACCAATACCGCAGCAGCGCTGCCGCCGGCCCACATCCTGCAGTTGAGGGCGAAATTCCCAGGCGTCCAGATTTACTCCATGTATGGCCTTACCGAAACCAAGCGCACCCTCTACCTTCCCCCGGACCAACTTGATGTCCGGCCGGGCTCGGTGGGGATCGCCATCCCTGGAACAGAGGTTTGGATTGAGGACGAAACAGGTCATCGGATGGGGCCGGGCGAGATCGGCGAGCTGATCGTGCGCGGGCGTCATGTCATGCTTGGTTATTGGGGGGACGCTGAGGCCTCGGAAGCCCGCTATGCGCCAGGACCGTTCCCCGGCGAACGAGTATGCCGGACCGGTGACTTGTTCCGCATGGATTTTGAAGGTTACTTCTACTTTGTAGGCCGTACCGATGACATCATTAAGAGCAGGGGTGAAAAAGTCGCTCCAAAGGAAGTCGAAGAAGTCATCTATCGGCTGAAAGGGGTCCGAGAAGCGGCCGTGGTTGGTTTCGATGATCCTGTCATGGGTCAGGGAATCCGGGCCTACGTTGTTCTCGACGGTCAAGGTCTGCAGGAGAAGGACATTCTGTCACATTGTCGTGCTCATCTTGAGTCCTTCATGGTTCCCAACGATGTCCAGATCTGCGAGACGCTGCCCAAAACGAGTTCCGGCAAGATAGCTAAGAAGGAGCTGCCGTAAGCCATGTGTGGCATTGCCGGCATTCTGAACCTCCGTCAGTCAGAACCTAGTCCGATCGACGTGTTGGTCCAAATGATTGGGTCGTTGGAACACCGGGGACCGGATGAGTTTGGGATCTATCGAGACGCGCATGTGGGGATGGCAAGTACTCGCCTCAGCATCGTCGACGTGGCCCAGGGCCAGCAACCTCTGAGCAATGAAGATGGCACGCTCTGGATTGTCTTCAACGGGGAAATCTTCAATTATCCGGACCTGCGCCGCGAACTTGAAGGGCACGGACACCGCTTCGCCACCCATTGTGACACCGAAGTGATCCTGCATGCCTACGAGCAATGGGGTCCGACGTGCCTCGATCAGCTCAATGGACAGTGGGCGCTGGCCATTTGGGATGCCGATCGCCGCGAACTCTTCCTGGCAAGGGATCGAATGGGCATACGACCCCTTTTCTACACGATGGACCAGGATCGACTGATCTTTGCCTCCGAAATCAAAGCCATCCGTCAGGCGCCAGGCGTGAAGTTGGCCATCGATCGCCAAGCTCTGGCCCAGACCCTGAGCTACTGGGCTCCGATCCCGCCGCGTACGGCATTTGAGAACGTGCATCAGATCCTGCCTGCCCACTATCTGAGGGTGAAAGATGGGCAGATTACAGAGGGGCGCTATTGGGAGGTGGATTTCACGGAAGATCCTTCTGTTAGCGACGAGAATGAGGCCCTCGAGTTGTTCCGAGAGCTCCTGCAGGATTCGACCAAAATACGTCTCCAGGCCGATGTGCCGGTCGGGGCCTATCTGAGCGGCGGGATCGATTCTTCCCTGACGGCGGCTCTGGCCATGCACTCGGGCGCGGCGCACCTGCACACTTTTTCAATCGGTTTTGAGGATTCTGAGTTCGACGAAAGTCTGTACCAGCGCCGAATGGTCGAATGGCTCGGGGCGGTACATCATCAGGTGAGCTGCACCGATCGAGACATAGGGGAGTCGCTGCCCGATGTGATCTATCACACCGAGGCCCCTATTCTGCGGACTGCTCCCGTGCCGATGTTTCTACTCTCTCGCCTTGTTCATGCTCAGGATCACAAAGTGGTCCTCACAGGTGAGGGGGCGGATGAGGTCTTGGCGGGCTACGGAATATTCAAAGAAATGCAAGTGCGGCGATTTTGGGCCAAGAATCCCCAATCCACCATCAGGCCCTTGTTGCTCCAACGTGTCTATCCCAATATCCCTCGCCTGGCTGAGAGCCCTGCTTTCCTGAACGCTTTCTACCGTCGGGGCCTTTCGGAGACGAGCTCACCATACTATTCGCATCTCATCCGCTGGGGCAATACCGCCCGCCTGCGGAGACTGCTGTCCGTTGATGGCGGCGGGGATCTGGCTGACGAGTTGGAACGGCTGTTCCCGATGCCGGCGGAATGGGCTCACTGGTCCCAGCTTGGTGTGGCTCAGTACCTGGAGATGACGTCCTTCCTGTCGCCCTACCTTCTGTCGTCGCAGGGCGACCGGGTGTCCATGGCCCACTCCGTGGAAGGCCGCTACCCCTTCTTGGATCATCGAATCGTCGAATTCTGCGGACGGCTTCCGACATCAATGAAGCTCAGAGGCATGCGTGAGAAGTGGCTCCTCAAGCGTCTCGGGCGCAGCCTCTTGCCGGAAGAGATCTGGTCCAGGGTGAAGAAGCCCTACCGGGCACCGATTCGTTCGGTGCTGTTTCCCGGGGGATATGGACTGGATTACGTGGAAGAAATGAGCGAGCCGAGGCAGATAGAACAGACCGGGTACTTCAATCCACTTTCGGTGGCCAAGCTGTTCGACAAGGCACGCTCGCGTAGCGAACTGAGCGAAGTCGATGAGATGGCTATCATAGGTGTGATTTCCACCCAGCTACTTGATCAGAAGTTTGTCAAGGAGCCTGGACTTTCCGGGCCCATTCGGCAGCCCGAGAAGTTCAAGCTCGTTGACAGGCTCGTCGAAGCCTAAGTTGGACAGCGTCTCAAAGGAGGTGAAACCGGCACCTTGTTCTGGGCTGACAACCCTTTCCAATTCTGGTCGTTGGTTGGGAGTCAGCTTGCCATGGTCCATTCTAAAAGGATGGACCAAATAGTTTCGTGTTCATCCGTAGTATGAAAGGGAGGGAGACATGAAAGGGAGGATTAGACTTCTGTTGGTCCTTGCACTTGCCGGACTGGCGACGGCCGGTATCTATCTGGCCGCGTCTGCAACCACATCCCAATGCGGGGAGAGCAAGATCGTGGTTGACAGTGCCGGGATCGCGATCAAAAAGATCGCGTATTGTGATGGCCAACGCAACTGGCACTGGCAGATGCGCAAGATGGCGGATCAATCAAGCTTGACTCTGGCTGTGGGTGAGCAGGCTCCAGTGAACTACCAGGTTCGTGTCGATGCTCTGGCTGTTGAATCCTATACTGTCTGGGGCAGGATTGTAGTGCGCAACAACAACAGGCAAGGCGATCCGATCCTGATCACCTCCGTGTCCGACAGCATCGCCTCAGTGAATTGTGGGGTCACTTTACCCTATCTGCTTGATCCTCAGCAGTCATTCCAATGCACATACTCCATGAGTTCAAAGATCAGGCCGGACAGCAACACGGCCACCGTGACCTATGGTGAGAACGGCTCCAACAGCGCCACAACGGCGCTCGACTGGTCAGCCGTTCCCTTCAGCGACTCCAATATGTGCATCACCGTCGACGATTCGCAGGTTGGCGAATTGGGCACGGTGTGCGGTGGTGGGACGACTTTCTCGTACCAGATGACCGTCGGCCCCTTCCAGACGTGCGGAAGCCATGAAGTTGCCAACAAGGCGACCTACACCACCAACGATACCGGCAGCCAGGGTTCTTGGGACTGGAACGTGGACGTGGACGTTCCCTGCGAGGCCGGATAACGTCGTCCCCCAGCTGGTGGAAGATCTCCTGGCCGGAAGGCACCCCCTCAGGATGACGCACGTGGGTGCGCTGGCAAGGATCCGGGGGGTCTTCCCCAGCGGGCACGCATATTATCGGGCTTGGACGGCGTGACCGGGGAACAGTACTGCGTGGCACACACCGGGGCTGGGAAGGAAAGTCGACGAAACTTGCTCGTCAGTCCGACCACAACGCGCGACAACGTCCATGGCCTGATAGGTTCCCTGAACAGCTCGCGGTGCAACGCTTCCGCGGGTGGCCACTGCAAGTCTTCTGAGCGTGTGACTGCCTCAATCGGAGGCGAGGCACCCGTCTTCAATCGAAGCAAGCCAGGACGCGGGGTGAGGGCTGACGTGACCTAGTTCCGCTCAGCCTCCCCTCGTTCTCCTGGTGTGGGGGACATTGGCTAGACGCGATATCCCCTGTTGCCATCCGAATTTCGATACCGCCGCAGAATGACTTCGATCCCCTTGCTTTGTGCATCAACCGGCCGTTGCTAGAGTATCGATACCAGCGATTCGATCTACTCGGTGCCAACTTGGGGGTCGACCCCAGAATTGGCAGGCAAGTCAGTCGGTCAGTTTCGTGATCCGGCTTGCCAACCAGATAGCAACTCGTTCATCCGACACCCTGAATGGGGAGAGAGTGAAATGTATAAAAGAGTTCAACTCTTGCTTGTCCTTGCCCTCACCGGACTGGCAACTATGGGCATCTATGTGGTCGCATCCGCGACCGCTGCCCAGTGCGGGGAGAGCAAAATCGTCATTGATAGTGCCGGGGTCGCGATCAAGAAGATCGCCTACTGTGAAGGCCAACGTGACTGGACTTGGACGATTCATAAGTCGGCCGACCAGTCGAGCCTGACCCTAGCCGAAGGTGAGCAGATCCCGGTGAATTACCAGGTTCAGGTTTCTGCCTCGTCGTCGGGCACATATACAGTCTCGGGCCAAATCGTGGTTCGCAACACGAATTCGGCTGGTGATCCGATCATGATCACGGATGTTACCGACAGCCTTGGCCCAGTCGATTGTGGTGTGACCTTCCCCTACGCGTTGCCCCCCAGTACAGACCCGACAGACCCTTCATCGGTGCTTCACTGTACTTACTCGGGGACCTCAGACACTCAGCCGACCTCGAACACCGCCACTGTGACCTACGACGAGAGCGGCGTCAATAGTGTTACGACACCGCTAGACTGGTCCAACGTCGCGATCGCCGAATCGGACGAATGCATCACCGTCCAGGACTCCCTGGCTGGCGACCTAGGCTCGGTGTGCGGTGACACCACTTTCAGTTACTCCGTGACGGTGGGTCCCTACCTGACCTGTGGGTCGTATCAAGTCGACAACACGGCCACCCTTACCACCAATGACACAGGCACTCAGGATTCTTCGTCATCCACCGTGGATGTCGACGTGCCCTGCGTAGGAGGTTGCACCCTGACCCCCGGCTACTGGAAAACTCACTCAGCGTTTGGCCCGGCGCCGTATGACGACACGTGGGCCTTGATCGGCGAAAATACGAGCTTCTTCCACAGCGGCATGTCCTACTACGACGTGCTCTGGACGTCGCCCCGTGGCAACGCGTACTACATCCTGGCCCACGCGTACATTGCAGCTGAGCTGAACGGGCTGAACGGCTCTGATCTTTCGTCAGTTCAGGCTACGTTCGATGCTGCGACGGCGTTGTTCGACAATGCGGCCAATACCCCAGCGGCTGTTGGCGGCCTTAGGGGGAGTCAACGCAACGTGTGGATCAGTTTGGCCTCCACCCTCGATGACTACAACAACGGGTTGATCGGCCCAGCACACTGCTCTGAATAGCAGACTATCGTCAGCGGCGACCTGAAGCTCCATTGGCCCTCGACAGAGTTTTGCCGTGGGGATCCAACGTCGCCAAACATAACTACCGAAGAACCGAGGGGGCGGCCCGGGGCGGTCCAACACCGCCCCGCGTCCCCTCGGTTCTTTCTTCGGCCGGTTCTCTTCGCCCTAAGTGAACAGCAACTCGTCCGCTGCTTTCCGGTTGCTGTTGGATGCCAAGAATGCCCTTGAATGAGTTTGATCCTCGTGCCGAGGCTGACCGGATCTGTCGGCGGCTGCGCGCGGATATCCATCACCGATTTCGTCTGCGAGGCGCTGTCGTGGGTGTCAGCGGCGGCGTTGACTCGTCCGTAGTGCTGGGGTTGTGCGCTAAGGCTCTGGGTCCCGATCGGGTGCTCGCGCTAGTACTGCCCGAGAAAGAGTCCAGCCCAGACAGCATTCGCCTCGCTCAACGATGGGCGGACCAGCTGGGCGTCAGCAGCCTGGTCGAGGACGTTACACACGCCCTGGAAGGAGCGGGATGCTACTCTCGGCGAGATCAGGCCATTCGGGACATCTTCCCAGAATATGGCGAAGGCTGGACCAACAAGGTGACTTTGCCGGGGAGCCTGCTGGAAGATGACACGCTCAACTTCTTTTACCTCACTGTAATCGGCCCCGACGGTGAGAGCCAGCGCTCCCGGCTTTCGCCGGATCAGTTTTGGCACATCACGGCCGCCACAGACATGAAGCAAAGAACACGCATGATCATGCTTTACTACCACGCCGAGAGAAACAGGTACGCTGTGGTCGGCACCGGAAACCGAAATGAACATGACCTGGGTTTCTTCGTCAAGTACGGCGATGGCGGGGTCGATATCGCCCCCATCAGACATCTGCTGAAATCCCAAGTCTATGCCTTGGCCGAGTACCTTGATGTGTCCGAAGAGATCAGGCTGCGGCCCCCGACCTCGGATACCTACAGCGCAGAAACAACGCAGGAGGAGTTCTTCTTCCGGCTGCCCTTTGAAGCGTTGGATGGGATCTGGGCGCGTTGGGAGGCGGGTGAAAGCCTGAGCTCGATTTCCTCTGGGCTAAGCCTCAGTCCGGGACAGGTAGAACGGATTGTTGACGACATACACCGAAAGCATCGCACGACGGCCTATCTGCGGGCTCCCATCGTCGGCTATTCCCTCGATGAAGGTGAAAATCGCGAGTTGACGGGCGGGCGTGAAGAAGTGGGTGGCCAAGCAACCAATGACACGAGCAGTGATAGCCCATGAGCCGTCAGTTCGCCGCCCTTCGTGGCGTGGCGATTCTGCTCGTAGTTGTCAATCACTCTGTGGCACTGAGCCTGGACGCGTTGAGGGCGGCCGGGCAGCCAGGCCCAGCCGCATGGCAAGTCACTATCCTGATCATCGTGAAGAGTTGGGGCCTGATGGCGGTTCCCATCTTTCTCTTCCTTTCCGGCGCCTACATCGCCTATGCCACCAAAGGCAGGGACCTGCGGGCGTCCTATCGCACGATTGTCATGAGCCTGCGTTTCGTTTTGGTCCCTTACCTTATCTGGTCGATCCTCTTCTATGTGCTCATTTTCTTCATAAGCCATGATCAGTATTCACTGATCGGGTATCTCAGAAACTTGGTCGTAGGGTACCCCTTCAATTTCGTCCCAATCCTGGTCTTCTTCTACGTCATTGGCCCCCTCCTGGTGCGAATCTCCGAGAGGCGGCCCGTGCTGGTACTCATCATTGCCCTCGGATATCAGGTGTTGTGCGCGGATGTCCTGAAACCTGACCTGATTGGCCTTCAGCTCCCAAGTTGGGCTTACTTCTTGACCATACCGGGGATTCGCCAAAGCATGGCGATTTGGGGGATATTCTTTCCGGTCGGAGTGATCTTAAGCCTGCACCGCAATCGAATGCTGACCGTCTTGGAGCGGGCGGTCGTGCCTATCGCTTCCCTGACGGTCGTGTTTTACGCCATGGTCTTGGTCAATGAGCTGACCACCTTGCCGCTGGCTATTGGCGAATGGCTCTTCCCCTTAGCTGGGATCTTCCTGGTCCCATTGATACCTCGAGACGGCATTCCGTTGGCGTCATGGATGGAATGGCTGGGAAAGATGGCTTATGGCCTCTACCTGACCAATCTGACCGTCTTGAGTTTGTCCATCTCTTTGCTTTCAAGTTGGCTGCCCTTCCTGTTTCAGGTTGTGATTATCCTGGTCGGTTTCCTCATCGTCGTTACCATCGGGGTCAATGCCGGCCTGTTCGAGGCCTTCGGTCGTTCGCCAGCCCCCAGACTAAGGCGCTATCTGTTCGGATGAGGTTTCCCGGCGCCTATCGATCAGGTGGATCTCAGGGGCTCCACCCGGCGATTTGGGCCATGAGAACCCAAAAGGCTTTCGCCACGGTAATCGAGCCAGCCGAAACGCTCCCAAGGTGACCGCCGTCGACCTCGGTCGTGTACTGAGGGCAAATGGCCAGGTGTTTTTGGCCGTCGTCTGGATAGTCTTCTGAGCCGTTGCCGTTGCTGTACGGGATCCCGTCGCGGTTGTCGTAGCAGGGAGCCCCGTCTGGGGTATGGGAAAGTATGTCGGCGACGTCGAAGAGCGGCAATCCGTGGGAAATGGCGTAGTCGCGCAGCCTCTGGTTGTAGGCATCAGATACTTCCGTCCCGATACCTCTGGCCAGGCTGGTGGTCCAATAGATGAAGATCTTGTCCGGGTGTGAGGCTTCGAAAGCCGCCTGGTCGAAGACGTCGTTGATATCAGGGTTGTCAAAGAAGAAGCCGCCTGGCATGTCATCGATCGTCGAGTCTGAGGTGACCGCCAAATAGCTCAGCTGATAGGAAAGAACGTCATACTTGTTGATGTTCTTCGACGCAAAGTCAAGGAAGCAGCCGATCTTTTGATCCCAGGAGGAACAGGACCCCACACTCCAAGTTTGGAATGTCCAATTGGATCGGTTGTAGCCTCCGGGATGGTTCCAGGCAACGACGCTGGGGTCTACCGATAACGACGGATCGACGTGCTGGGTTCTCGTGCACCGGTTCGGAGCCACCTGACTGCTAGGGTACTGCAGGCAATCCAAGGCTTCATTGATGTTCTGGCCAACTGAGCGGTCCATGAAGAGCATTCTCAGCTGTTGGGCAGCGGTCAGATACTTCGAAGGAATGGCCCCGAACAACGACACAGATTCGTGGTCTATGACAATAGATCCAGGATGCGGGGCGGGAGTTGGAGAAATGGGGGTCGGCAGCCCTGTCTCAGTCGGCGTGATATCGGGCGTGTTAAGTTCCCCGGGTGTGGATGACTGTGCCTGAGTTGGCGGTGAAGCGGCGCGCGTCACTCCAGGCGTGATAGTGTCTACAGGTTGGATTGGCGGTTGGCCGCTCCCGCAGCCCATCATGCTCAATCCAATCAGTAAGCAGATCGCGTGTCGTGATTGGATCACAAATCTCCTCCCGTGGTGTCATCAAGTTCGAAAGGCATGGCCAACAGCTTCAGTGGGAACTCGTAAGCAAATCCTAAGCGCTTCGGCGATCTTGATCGTCTGCCTGCTAACTCTGAAGTGGCAGATTCACTCTTCATTTGCCCAAACTGAGGGGGGAAGCCAATGGTCAACTCCTCAGCGCATTCCCGATTATTTTAATCTGCTCAATGCGCCACTGCTGGTCGCTGATTCTGACAGAACCGCGCACGCATTTGATCTTGAAAGCGATGACGCAGGCAGTTTCAACATCTCCTATCGCACCTGGAGTCCTGGACGCGGTTGGTCAGAGCCTGTCGCGATCCTGTTACCTGCATTCCTAGGCATTGCGCCCAGTTTACAGGATGTTGCCTTAGATTCACGGGGTTTCTTCAATCTTGTGTACTACGGGGGAACTCCCCAGACTGGAGTCATCTACTACACGACGGCATTAGCCAGCCGGGGTGGCCTGGCACAAGAGTGGTCTCCTCCGGTCGCCATTACTGAGGATGCCGGTCCACAAGCCTCAGCTCGAATTGTCGATGCCGGGAGTGGACAACTCGTTGTCGTCTACTCCGGGAGTCGCTACGGGATCGGTCTCTACGAGATGCACTCGCTTGACTTTGGCGCAACCTGGTCGCCGCCTGTCCTGGTCTACCGGTCGACCAGTTCTGACCTTTTCCCCGGGGAGATCAGAACCGAGCGAGTGGCGGGCAGCGGAATACACGTTGTCTGGCACATGGTCAACACTTCGGGGCAGGCGGAGGAGACTTGGTATGGACATCTTGATGAAGATCTCTCGACATGGGATGAGGTTCAAGCACTCTCGAAGCGCGCGACCGATATAGATTTCAACGGTTATCCCAGCCTGCTTGCACTGGACAATCAGTTGATGGCGGTCTACTACGATAGCTTTCCGCCGACGCGTTTCATGAGGCGCTCAACCGACAATGGGAAAACGTGGTCGCTCCCCGTCAGGCTGTTTCCCTATCGAGGCGGGTACGGACAAGCTGCGATGGTCAAGGACAGTGTGGGGGTTGGACACATGGTTCTGGGCAACCGGAGTGAAAGCCCCGAAATCCATGGCATGTGGTACAGCACATGGAATGGCACGTCCTGGTCGGCCCTTATCCCAATCATCTCCGGGCCGTCGAGTTCCACATTCGACCCGACTCTTCCTGAAGTCGTCGTAGTCCAAGGAAACATACTGCTGGCAGCCTGGAGCAACAATGTGGGCGTTGAGGGGCGGACCGGTGCATGGTATGCGTATCGGACTCTGGACGCGCCAGAGCTTCGTCTTACGCCATTGCCTTTGCCTTCTCCAACACAAGTGATAACCCCGTCACCCACACGTCCTCCGAGCCCTACACCAACCCCCGAGCCAACCTTGGCTCCTCTCCCTCCGAACATCCAATCCGGCTCGGCTGGCCTTTTCGGAGAGAGCCCTGTCACGCTGATCCTGATTGGGATGGTGCCGGTCATCCTGATCATCCTTGGATTACTGTTCTGGCTCCTGGCCAAACGGACCGCTGGCTAGGTGCGTCTCGAAAGAGTGGGTTGGAGGGGTCGAAGGTCCCTGCCATGGCCGTCCCTGCACATTGCTCCTTCGAGATGAGAGTGGCCGACATGTCAAGTGAGGATGGGGCCCAGTGACCGGCCTTCGGCCCATTCGGCCGAGCGACAATCTCACCCTGCTGTCTGCGATATGCCTGGCGATTGGCCTGATGGGCGTCTTGGGCTTGGCGTGGGCTACCGCGCTCGGTCCGGGGCTGTCTCCCAACTCGGTACACTATGTTGCGGCGGCCGAAAGTCTATCGACCGGTCACGGACTGATCGACCCCATCAGCAGCTCCACTACCAGCCTGACACGTTTCCCTCCCCTCTATCCGGCCATTCTGGCAGCAGGCCACTTGGCGGGCCTGACGACGCGGCAGGCAGCAGTCTGGCTCAATGGTTTTATGCTCATCGGCCTGTTGCTGGTGCTCGTCAGATTATTGCACCTTTCTGGATCGAGACGGCCTCGGGCGTTTACCATCCTGGCAATCCTGATCACGGCGTCCCCGGTGATGTTCGGCGTGTACGTCATGGCTTGGACTGAGCCACTATTCATTTTCCTGTGCTATGCGTCCATTCTATGCACGATCATGTACCTGAGACGCGAGTCACCGGTTTGGCTGATTGGTGCATGTGTGGCCGCCTCTGCCGCGACGCTCACCAGGTACGTCGGCATCATCGTCCCTCCTGTGGTTGGAATTGGTCTGTTTCTGTTCGCCCGCGGATCGATAAGGCGCCGAGTTGTGTTTGCAGGGGCAGTATCGATCGCAGCCGAAGTGCCGTTGATCGCTTGGTGGGTGCGCAACTTGTCCTTTACGGGCAGCGCCACCTCCCGGCAGTTCGCCATCCACCCTCTGGGACTCAGTCAAATCAAGCAGGCTGTCAGCACGTTGACCAGTTGGGTGTTTCTCCCCGCCGGAATTCCGGGCGAGGTAAAGTTGGCCGTGTTGCTGGGCCTTGCTGCCCTGATCGTCTTCTTGGTTGGGCCCGGCAACCTGATCCCTATCAGGTCATTGAACGGTCTAAATCCTTCCATCCAGGACGCGCCAGAGGTCCTCGTTCTTCTCGCGGCGTTTGTCATTCTGACGGGCATTGGCCTCGGTCTCTCGCTATCCTTTGTTGACGCCAACACCCCCATGGATAATCGGATACTCTCCCCGATCTTCCCTGCACTTGCAGTTATCACCAGTCATGCAGTGGGGGTCTCACCCCGTGGCAGCGTCATGCGCATCCGGGGTGTCGGATTGTTGGTCACTGTGCTTGTTGTCGCAGCGGCTTTGATGGCGTGGAACAGTTTCTCTTGGGCCAAGGGGGCGGCGAGCGACGGAATTGGCTTTAGCCAACCGCGCTGGCGTACTTCAGAAGTCCTTGGCGCCATCACGGCCCTTCCCGAAAGTTTGGATGTGTATTCCAATGCACCTGAGGCTGTCTTTCTATACACCCATCGCCAAACCAAACCGCTGCCCACGCACGTTAATCTAACGACACAATCGCCCAATGCTGAATTCGGAACGCAGATGGATGACATGAGGCGGCAACTCGAGTCCGGAGACGGCGTGATTGTGTATTTCTCAGGTTTGGCTGCCGGGTCCCGCCCAGATCTGCAGGAGCTTCGCCAATGGGTTGGCGCAGACTTGGAATTGGCGTTTTCAGACGGTGCACTTTTTGGCTCGCGCCAGATCCTTCGGGGGAGTGGTCCAGGATCGTCCAGCACGGATTGAGTCTCAGGGAGAGAGGCGAGATGGCCTCCCGCATATCAAGGGAAGAAAACCGATGCCGAAGGTGACAGTTATTACCCCCGCCCACAATCAAGCTCAATACATTGGACGGGCCATTCAAAGCGTCCTCGGCCAGACGTTCTCCGATTTCGAATTGATCGTTGTGGACGATGGATCAACCGACAACACCTCATCCGTCGTCCAAACGTTTGATGACCCGAGATTGCGGTACGTTTTCAAGAGCAACCAGGGCTTGTCAGCCGCGCGCAACACCGGGATCAAGCTTGCTCAGGGCGAGTTCCTGTCGTTTCTTGATTCGGACGATGAGTTCCTCCCCCACAAGCTCGAGATCATGCTTGACGAGCTGTCGGGGAAGACGACCGCGGGTATGGTTGCTGGGCAGGCGATACCCATCAGTGAGCAGGGCGACCGGATTGGCGCGGTTTTCGATCGGTCACTGCCCGAGCCCATCAAGTTTCTGGTCCTTGGCAACCCCATCCACGTTGGGAGCGTACTTCTCAGTCGGAAGTGGCAAGAGCAGGTTGGCCTCTTCGATGAAAGCTTGAGATCCTACGAGGATTGGGATATGTGGTTGAGGTTGGCCCACGCGGGTTGCCCAATGCGGTGGGTCGACCAGCCGGTTTCGTTGTACCGGTTCCATCTTGCGCAAATGACTCGGGAAGGCGAAACGATGACGCGCGCATCGTTCGCCGTACTCAATAAGTTCTTCCTTCGAGAGGACCTCGACACGGGATGGATGGAATTGAGACCGCTCGCCTACAGCCGCGCCCACTTGAGGGCAGCCGCGCAGGATTTCCTCAGCGCCGAGTATCATCATGCGAATGCCCATCTTGGTGAAGCCGTCACTTTGGACGCGGGATTGATGGGAGATGGGGGCGCTGCGCTTGCCAACGTGTTCCTTGCCTGGATAGGTCTTCCCAAGTTCAAGGACCCCCTCCGGCACTTGGACAATATCTATCGTCACCTTGGCGAACAGTTTTCCGTTCTTCGCGAGCGCCGTAGAACCGAACTGGGCCGTGCCGCACGTCAATTGGCATTTGACGCCTACTCAAGTGGCGATCTCCGGCGGGCGCGATATGCCGTGCTAAGGGCATTACGGTCAGAACCATCGGCGCTCGTCAACCGAGGATTGCTTTCGGTCTTCCTGAGGTCGTTTGGCAGTCCGGCTGCATCCTGAATTGGTTCTTCCCCTCGCTGCGGTACCACGAGACCCTGGTAACTCACTCCATTCAACGAGACAGAATATGACCCTTCCTGGTGGCCTGTACCTTCGAAGTCGCACAACTCGTTTCGTCATCCTCTTCGTCGAAAGGGATGGAAGTACATACCTAACCAGTTTGCTCATCTCCCATCCACACGTCAAAGCTGTTTATGAGAGATTTGCCGTGATGAAGAAGAAGGGGAGAAGTGGCAAGGATCAGCTTGAATGGGCAAGCACTTTCTTCAACCCAAGCTGGATTAGTCGGCATGGCGCGTTGGGATTCAAGACGAAGATTGTTGATGTGCTGGACCCGGCCGGTTTCATCAAGTTGGTCCAGAGTGTGAATTGTCACATCATTCAGCTTCACCGCCAGAATCACGTCAAGGCAGTGATCTCCAAGGTCAATGCCCGCCGACTACATGACCGATCCGGCAATTGGAACCTCTATGATGAGTCGGATCGTATGCCACCTCTTCAGGTCAAAGGGGAGGAACTGGACAAGTTGTTGTTCGAACGAGCACTCGCCGAGCGCCAGCTCGACGAATTCGTTGATAGGATCGGCCAACCTACCCTCAAGATCGCCTATGAGGACCTGCTTCTCGACCGCGACGGGACCCTGGCAAATGTCTTCTCGTTTCTCCGCATCCCGGTGCGGCCGGTGAGGGCCAAGACTCTCAAGAACACGAGTGACGATCTGCGGGAAGTTCTCTTGAACTTCGATGAGCTGAGGGATCGGCATCGAGACACCGAGTACGGTCCGATGTTCGATGAAAACTTACTCGTGGGCGGTTAGAGACGCCACCATGTCTCCTTTTGTTACCCAGGCATCACTCATAACGATCATTTCTCACAGGCTGGTACACAAATGCCCGGTTTGATTGGCTTTGCAGGAAATCAGGGTGCTGAACAATCTGAGCTGTTAATCCACCAGATGGCGACTTCGCTTGAGCCGTCAGGAGCCTTCACCCGTGATCTCCACCCGGAACAGGACTTTGGCCTGGGGAGGGTCAGCCTGGGCGTGATGAATCCTGGCCGGCAACCCTTTTGGTCTTCAGACGGTAGTCTAGGTATCGTGGTGGAAGGCGAAGTCTACGGCATCTGTCCCGCTTCCCCGGCATTGAAAGAGGCTCAAGCTGCTCTTGAAGACGACGAGAGCCTGGAGAGCACGCTGCTGGCGCTATATCGACGCGGCGCCTTGTCAGATTTGGGGCATGTGGATGGTTCATTTGCCGGGGCTATTTGGGACAGGTCCGAGCGGGCGCTCATCCTCTTCAACGACCGACTGGGTCTGCAACCGCTCTACTATGCCGAGGTCCCCGAGGGTCTGGTCTTCGCCTCCGGAGTGCGAGCCATTCTGGCCGACAA
Source organism: uncultured Chloroflexia bacterium (assembly GCA_963807065.1). Classification (GTDB taxonomy): domain Bacteria; phylum Chloroflexota; class Anaerolineae; order Anaerolineales; family E44-bin32; genus CAWAND01. Next base: position 1,204,465 of record CAWDZQ010000003.1, on the reverse strand, counting down.
GAGGGTGAGCCGGAAGATCGACGCTGTGGCGATGGCGGACTTCTTAACCCATGACCACGTACTCGGACAGCGCACCCTGCTCGAAGCAGTGTCGCTTCTGCCCCAGGGCTCCATATTGATTTTCCAGGGGAACTCGATCAGGCTGGATCAGTACTGGGCCCCTCGTCCGCAGGTGCAGCACCGTCCCTTCAGCGAAGCCTCCTTTTTCGACGAGCTTATCCCCATCCTGCGGCGAGCCGTCGGGAGAAGACTGGACGAGGGCAGGGGCGCCGGCCTCCTCCTCAGTGGTGGCCTGGACTCCAGAGCACTTCTGGCGACCATGGCCGAACAATTGCCCAACGACGCCTTGTCGACCTTCAGCTGGGGCATCCCGAAATGCGATGACGCTCGATACGCCAGGGAATCCGCTCGGATGGTGGGCTCCAAGCACCGATTCTACGAACTCAGACCGGACTGGTTGCTCGACCAGGCACAACGAGGCGTGCGAATAACCGATGGCATGTCGAATATTGTCAATCTGCACGCGCTCGCAACACTGGATGAGACGGTTGTGCATAGTCCGGTGTTGTTCAAGGGTTTTCTCGGCGACGCCATGTTCGGCTTCGGCCTCCGACCTCGTTATTGGGCTCATTATGCCCCCGAAGATGCCTACTTGGTTCACATGCAGGCCTACCGTGACTACGATGTGTTGACCTTTGATCTCCCCGAGCATGAAAACCTTCTGTCGCCCGCGTTCCGCGAAGCTGTGGGTGATGGTGTTCCGGAAGATTACCGGTCTGTCATCGCTTCATCCGGTGCAAATGACCTCGCCCAGCAAAGGATCTACTTCGATTTCACGCAACGAGTTCCAAGGATGACCTTGAATGGGGTGCTTGTGCTTCGAGACAGGGCTGTCGTGAGATTGCCGTTTGCCGACAATGAGTTGGTGGATTTCTCATTGTCCGTTCCCCCCGGCTTGTGTCTGGGGAGGGAAGTCATGTTCGAAGCCTTCCGGCGGGCCTATCCCGAGCTCTCGCAAGTGCCGACCACAACTACGGGTCGCCCCGTCGTCGAATGTTTCCGGGACGTTTCACTCAGGGCCTGGGAGTTGGTGCAGTGGCATTTGAGGCAGCGAGGCTTGGGTTGGCTTGCGGGTCCTGCGACCAAGCCCTACAAGGACTACAATCGCTGGTTTCGACATGAACTGAGAGAGTGGATCCACGACCTTCTGTTAAGTGAAACCGCACTCGGCCGAGGATACTTCATGCCGGCGTATGTGCGGACACTTGTCCAGCGCCACATGGCTGGAGAGAACCATGCCGTTCGCCTGGGTGCCCTGGCTTCGCTGGAGCTGTGGCACAGGATGTATATCCATGCCTAGGCCATTGGAGTCCAAGTCATGCGAGCGCTCCGGAGTGGGGCGTGGGGTCTCTCGCCGATGAAGCTTGGCGTCGTGAATGAGGAATCGTGGGCATTCTTCGGCCCCGTTTATGACGAACTGGCCAAGCACCATCAGACCGAGCTCTTCCGGCGTCAAACGATTGCATCCCCGGTTCTCAGCCATCGGCTCAACAGACGGCAACTCAATCGTGACTTGGGCAGGCTTTTGCGGAGCAACTCGGTGGTCTTTTTTGAGTGGGCCAGCGAATTGCTGGCCAAGGCCACGCATATGCCCAAATCTTGTGGAATCGTCACGCGTCTCCATCGGTACGAAATGTATCAGTGGGCCGACCGCATCAAATGGGACGCCGTCGATCGGGTGATCCTTGTGAGTGAGGCGAAGCGCCGAGAATTCCTCAACCGCTTTCCTGATCAAGAGTGCAAGATCGTTGTCATCCCTGAGGCGGTTGATCTAGAACAGCTTGAAGTCGAGGAGCGACCTTTCTCGGGAGACCTGGGGACATTGTGCCATCTCTCACCCAGGAAGAGAGTGTACGAGCTCATTCTGGCCTTTTCCCAGCTCGATCAAGCAAGGGGTCCCTTCCGTCTCCATATTGGAGGCCGCCAGCATCCGCGATTTCCGGACTATGAGTTCGCCCTCCATGATCTGGTGGCTCGTCTGGGATTGTCGGAAAAAGTGAAGTTCTATGGGCACGTGGAAGACCCATCGGCTTGGTACCGGAACATCGACATTTTCATCTCAAACTCGTATTCGGAAGGGTTGCAGGTCTCTCCCATGGAAGCCATTGCCTCGGGCCGATACTGTCTTTCCCACAAGTGGGACGGGGCGGATGAGCTGCTGGATGGTGATCACCTGTTCATGACCGACCAAGAGCTGATCACAAGAATTCACTTCTACGCCGACCAATCCCCTGCCAAGCGGGCAGAGATCCGAAGGCTCCAACGCCAGCGTGTCGTCCAGAACTTCAACATCGAAGATACCAAGCGGCACATTCGAGCTATCGTGGAGGATGTGGGTAGAGAGCGGGCGAACGCGAGTTAACCCCCATTGAAAATCGGCTACCTGTTGCAGCAAGGTTTTGATCTCGGCCCGGGTGCGGCCAACGGACCCGCGATTCACGTCAGCCATCTCGTCGACCATTTGGAACGAATTGGTCATCGGGTGAGGGTCGTGATGTCCAAGGATGGGTCTGTCTACATCGGGGAGCGAATGCAAGGTCAGCAAGGCATCTTGTGGAGCGCATCCGACTTGAATCTGAGACCAAGCACAGCTGAACGAGCCATTCGCCGAGTCCAACGACAGCTTGGGCTTCCGTATCTGAACCTGTTTGAAAGTCAGCGGTTCGCGCGTGCTTGCCAGGCGTCTTTGGAGGATGTTGATGTGATCTTGGAGCGGTTGAGTTGGACCGGCTACGGTGGAAATTGGGCGGCGAGGCGGCTCGGCAAACCTCACGTCATTGAGTACAACGGCGATCCCTTGCACGATTTAGATGCCAAGGGGATGGCGCCAAGCGGGGTTCAACGGTGGGGATCGATCCAACTCATGCACAAGACACTCCACCGCACATCGAAGATTGTAGCCAGTGGTGAAGGCTGGCATAAGCAACTTGTCACTCGTTGGGGGATCCCGGAGGCCAAGGTTGTCACCGTTCAAAACGGGACAGGTTTGCTTGATCTCCTTCACAGGCGCGACCTTCGTTGCTTTGATGAAACCATCGCAATGGGTTCGAGCGTTCAATTTATCTACCTGGGCGGATTTCAACCCTGGCAGGGTGTTGAAACGCTTCTGAGTGTGTTCAGCGGGGTTCGAAGTAGGCTGCCTGACTCTGCGCTCACGCTCATTGGGGACGGACCGGGACAAGACGCGGCCAAGGATCTCGCTCTTGATCTGGGCTTGGGAAATCATGCACGATTTGTGGGGGCCATGGCGCCGGAAGCCTACGCACCTCTGCTCGCACAAGCAGACATCGGGTTATCCCCCTATTGCGGTTGGTCCGAGTTCGAAGGGTTGAAGATCTTTGACTACAAAGCCGCCGGGCTGGCTGTCGTCGCTTCCGGCATAGATGGGCAGCCGGCTTCGGTGACTTCCGGTCCGATCGGAATGGTCGTACCACCATGCGACGGTGACAGCCTGGCTGAAGCGATGGTCGATCTGGGACGGAATTTCATCCTGCGACGTGAGATGGGGCGGCGGGCCCGAATTGAAGCCGAAACAAGCCATGGCTGGGATCACACGGCGCGTGCTATGGAAGAGGCGCTGATGGGCTGCCTGCCTGATCACCTGGGCCTACGGTTGTAGGTGGCTAGGAGTGAGCCCAAGATGACCGGAAGCCGTGGATTGGTCAGCGTGATGATGCCGGCGCACAACGCAGAGAAGTTGGTCGAAGAGGCTATCAACAGCCTCTTGAGTCAGACCTATGCGGAATGGGAGCTGCTGGTCGTGGACGACGGGTCGACGGATGAAACGGCCCGGATTGTGTCCAGTATCTCAGATGAACGCATTACTTTGGTCTCCCAGAGGAGTGCCGGTGAGGCGGCGGCCAGGAACCGGGCTCTTGACCTTGCTCAAGGCGAGTTCGTAGCCTTCCTGGACGCCGACGATCGTTTCTTGCCCGATCATCTGGTACGCACCGTGGGCCATCTATGTGATCGTGGGGCGGATGATGCGGTCTACACCGATGGATACCACATTGACGATGATGGCCATCGGGGGTCCAAACTCAGCAGCCGCCGGCGCGGCCCCTTTAGAGGTGACATCTTCGAGCAGGTGGTGCGGGCTTCGGACGTGTTTGGCCCCCCCATCTGCGTTGTGATGCGCCGGAGTTTGATCGAGGAGAACGGGCTGCGCTTCGATCCCGAGATCATCATCGGTCCGGATTGGGATTTTCTGGTTCATGTGGCCGAGGTGGGTCAGTTCGGCTACCTCAATCTGCCTACATGTGAGTATCGTGTGCATGCCTCGAGCATCACCTTCTCCGTAGATGACGGGCACCGAAGGGAGTATCTCGCGCGGTGCAGGTCAAAGGCGATCGGCTGCGGGCGATTTGGGGAATGCTCAGAGGCAACGCGTGCAGACGTGTTCTTTGATCTGCTCATCAATCAGCTCGTCGACCGGCCGGATGAGCAAAACCGAACAGTCCGTTCCGAACAGTTTCTCGGTTTGTCCAACCGGACTCAGGCGAGACTTCTACGCCTAATGGCCAGTCGGGCGCTGTCAGATGGCCACCCGAACACGTCCATAGGTGGATGGCTCAGGTTGGCTGTCGGGCGCAACCCACTGGACATAAAGGCGTGGGCACTCGGCCTGCTGTACATGTTGGGACCAACGTTCAGCCAGTCTATCCTGCAGTTGAAGACCAAAGCCGATGGCCAGCATGTGGCCTGACATAATCCCCTTTTCAACCGGACCCTCCGAGCCCCTTTCGAATTTCTCTATTCAACTGATTCGCTGAAGCTCCGGCTGAGCGTGATCACGGGTCCTGGCCCGTCCGCGAGCTTCGGACATCCGCCTGCTGTTTGGTTGGTTTTTCCAGCCCACGACGTGTTTTTTTGAGAAAGGAATTGCCATGAAGAGTCACCACGAGTTTGTCATCCTTGGCGCTGGGCCAGCTGGCCTGCAACTCGGGTACTTTCTGATGAAGTACTCGGCCGATTTTGTCATCCTGGACCGGGCCGAGAAGGCAGGGTCTTTCTTCCAGGAGTATCCGCGCCACCGCGCCTTGCTGTCGATCAACAAGGTGCACACGGGCGTCAGCGATCCAGAAACGAATATGCGCTGGGATTGGAATTCACTCATCTGTGACAATCCCGATCTCACTGTGCCCAACTACACCAGGTCCTATTTTCCGGATCGTGAAGACCTGGGGCGCTATCTGGTCGACTTTGCCGAGTACTATGATCTTCCGATCAGCTACAACACCACAATCGTGAACATCTCGAGAGACGATGCCGGATTTCACTTGAAATCAGATGGGGGCGACGAAGTCACCTGCAAGTGCCTGGTGATGGCGACAGGCATGCCCATGGAGAACCTGCCGAAAATCAAGGGCATCGAACTCTGCGAGACGTACGGCACCCACCCGCTCGAGAAATCCGAATATGAGAACAAGCGCGTTCTGATAATCGGGAAGGGCAACTCGGGTTTTGAAACGGCAGATCACCTTATCAACTCAGCCAGCGTGATCCACATGGTTAGTCCAGAACCGGTGCAATTGGCCTGGGAAAACCACTTCGTGGGATCCCTTCGGGCCGTAAACAACAACTTTCTTGATACCTATCAACTCAAATCGCAAAATGCCGTGATCGACGGCAGCGTGGATCAGGTCTCCAAGTCCGATGGCGGCTACGAAGTGCAAATCTCCTACAGCCATGCCAATGGCCAAACCACAACTCGTCACTATGACAAGGTCATCGCCTGCACCGGCTTCCGGTTCGATGCCACCATATTCGACGAAAGCTGCAGGCCCGAGCTGGTCATCAAGAGCAGATTCCCTGCCCAGACGACGGGGTGGGAATCGACCAACGTACCCGATCTCTTCGTCGCCGGCACGCTGATGCAGTCCTGCGACTACCGGAAGACTCAATCGGCGTTCATCCACGGCTTTAGAAACAATGTGCGCACGCTGAGCACCATCCTGGCCGAGCGCTACTTGGACAAACCCTGGCCATTCACGGCCTTCCAGGCCACTCCCGACGGTCTCGTCGACGCGATCCAGGAAAGGCTCAGATGTGGAGCGGGAATCTTCCAACAACCGGGTTTCTTGGCGGAGGTCTTCGTCGTCGACCACGAGACCGGTCAGGGGCGTCACTACTTGGAGATCCGTCTCGACCACGTCCCCAACTCAGCATTGGGGGACGAGGACGATTACTACGTCGTTACCCTGGAGTACGGCCATCATCAAGGGTCACCTTTCTCGGTGGAACGGGACCCTGATCCGGAGATGGGCAAGGCAGCCTTCTATCTGCATCCTGTGGTGCGCCACTACAACCAGGGCTCCCTCGTGTCGGAGTACCATATCAACGACGATCTTGAAAATGAATGGTTCCGCCCTGAGTACACTGAGCCTCTGCGGGAGTTCGTCCGGGCCCAGTTTGAACAAGCACACAAAATGGCTGCCAGCGTTGACTAAGGAGCACCGATAGGATGAAACCCAAGGTCGCGCTCATCTCAGGCATCACCGGCCAAGACGGGTCATTCTTGGCCGAGCATCTCCTGGATCTAGGGTACGAAGTCCATGGGATCGTTCGGCGGGTCTCTCTCGAGGATCCGCGGCGGCGCCTGCATCGTCTCGAGGCAGTGCTCGACGATGTGACGCTCCACGCGGCGTCGCTTGAAAGCTACGCCAGCTTGTTTGGCGTGGTGAGACGGGTCATGCCGGATGAGTGCTATCACCTGGCGGCTCAGAGCTTTGTTGACTACTCATTCGACGACGAATTCTCTACCATCAACACGAATGTAGATGGGACCCACTATTTGCTTTCGTCGATCAAAGAACTGGTTCCGACGTGCCGTTTCTATTTTGCCGCTTCGAGTGAGATGTTCGGCAATGCCCTTGAAACACCGCAGAAGGAGCAAACGCCTTTCAATCCCCGGTCACTCTACGGTATCTCAAAAGTGGCCGGTTATCACCTGACACGCAACTACCGGGAAGTGTACGGGCTGCACGCATCCAGTGGAATCGCTTTTAACCATGAATCGGAAAGGCGCGGCTTCGAGTTCGTCACACGGAAGATCACCAGCACGGCGGCTCGGATCAAGATGGGGTTGGAAAGTGAACTCAGGCTCGGAAACCTGGAGGCCCGTCGCGACTGGGGGTACTCACCTGAGTACGTCCGTGCGATGCACGCCATGCTTGAGCAGCCCGAGCCCCATGATTTGGTCCTGGCAACCGGCGTGACACACTCAGTAAGGGAACTCGTCGAGCTTGTGTTTTCCTTGGTGTCGCTGGATGCGAAGGACTTCACCGTCGTAGATGAGCGCTTCTTCCGGCCCACTGAGATCCATGAGCTTCGCGGAGATCCATCCAGGGCTGAGGCCATACTCGGTTGGCGGGCGGAGACGCCCTTTGAAGAGATTGTGGCCAAGATGGTTCGGACTGATTTGGAAATCGCCCAAGCCAGCGCGCTGGCTGAATAGGAAGCTCCCATCTTCGGGGGTCGGTTGATTCTTAATGAAGCTTGCCGTGTATCACAATCTTCCCTCCGGCGGTGCCAAACGAGCTCTGCATGAGCTGATCAAACGGCTGCCGGGTGAACACACGGTGGATGTGTATACCTTGAGCACAAGCGACGAGACCTTTGGCGCGCTCAAGGCCCTGGTTCACGACCATACGACGATCGAATTTCACCCCCTGCCGCTTCTCCGGTCGCCGTTTGGAAGGCTCAATCAATTGTTCAGGTTGTTCGACCTTCTGAGGCTTCGGATTATCGGCCGTAGGATGGCGCGTGAGATTGATCGACGGGGATACGATGTCGCCTTCGTGCACCCGTGCCAGTTCGAATCCTGCCCGTCACTCCTGCGACATTTGAAGACCCCAAGCGTTTACTTTTGCCAAGAGCCACTCCGGCGTATCTACGAGCCCATGCCGTACCGGCCTTACGATGGCAGTTCAAAGTTGAGGCGCAGGTCACTGGATAGGATCGACCCCCTCCCGGGTCTGTATCTTTGGGCTTTGAAGGGAGGCGACCGCGCCGCAATACGAAGCGCTACGTGTGTTCTGGTCAACTCGAAGTTCATTCGCGCCCAGGTGGAAGCCATCTACCAGCTCGATGCCATCGTCCTCTATCTGGGTGTCGATGCCGAGCTATTCACGCCAGGAACAGAGCCGTCAAGCGATTTCCTGATCAGTGTGGGTTCCCTGACACCGCTCAAGGGGTTTGACTTCATCATCCGGTCACTTGCTCAGATCCCGCCCGAAGCGCGCCCGCCTTTAACCATCGTGTGCAATTTCGCGATTCCCAATGAGCGGGCCCACCTGATGAATCTGAGCGACTCCCTCGGCGTTGAGCTTCGCATCATGCAGGGCATTGGCGACTCCCAACTTGTGGCATTCTACAGGGATGCCTGCCTGACGGTCTATGCTCCGATCAGGGAACCCTTCGGCTTGGTGGCCCTCGAGTCGATGTCCTGCGGTACACCCGTCGTCGCCGTTGCCGAAGGCGGCGTCGCCGAAACGGTCAGACATGAGGAAACCGGGATGCTTGTCGGCCGAGATGAGCAGGCTTTTGCGTCCGCCATTCTGAACCTAGTGAAACATCCGCAGCTGAGTCAGCGTATGGGGCAGGCGGGTAGGCGGGACATCGAAGCGAATTGGACGTGGAACCGTTCGGCTGAACGGTTGGTCACCATCCTCTCGGCCTGCGCTCGGTCTGATGGTGGCGCTGAATTCAGCGAGTTCAATCTCCAAGATGACAAGGGTTACACGGTTGCTGCCAAGCCGCATCAAATCGAACGTGCGTGATCCTGGGCAAGTTGTTTTGTTGAGCAAGGCGGTCCACCTGTCCGGGGCTGGGGCGAGAGCCTGCTCTGAGTACGCACCTCGCTGGTGCCGAGAAGGGTGTTAGGAAGGGAAAGCCAGTGGACTTTGCATGGTCTGAGGAGCAATTGGCCTACAGGAAGGCCGTCATCGATTTCGCTCAAGGCGAGCTCTCGGAAGGGGTCGCCGAACGGGACATTTCGGCTGAGTTCTCGCGAGATTGGTGGAAGAAGTGCGCCGATTTCGGAATCCAGGGCCTTCCCATGCCTGAGGCCCTTGGTGGTGCCGATGCTGACATCATGACCACCATGCTGACCATGGAGGGCTTGGGCTATGGTTGTGCCGATGCGGGCCTTGTCTTCAGCCTCAATGCCCAGCTCTGGAGCGTCCAGACTCCGATTCTGCATTTCGGCTCTGCCGAGCAACAGCAGCGATTTCTTCCCGGGCTATGTAGCGGGGAACTTATCGGTGCCCACGCCATGTCCGAGCCGGATTCGGGATCGGATGCCTATTCCCTTCGCACAAGAGCCCGCCGGGAAGGCAACGGCTACATATTGGATGGGGCGAAGACCTTTGTCACCAATGCACCCATTGCGGATGTGACGGTCGTCTTCGCCAACGCTAACCCAGAGCGCGGGATGTGGGGGATCTCAGCTTTCCTGATCGAAAGAGGGACAGCGGGTTTCCGGGTTGGGGAGTCGATCAGCAAGATGGGCCTGCGCACCTCACCCATGGCCGAGGTCTTTCTACGGGATTGCTTTGTGCCCGAGGAGAACAGGCTCGGCCCTGAGGGTGTCGGAGCCAAGGTCTTTGATCACTCCATGGAGTGGGAGCGCGCCTGTATTCTCGCCTGTCAAATCGGTGCCATGGAGCGCCAGTTGGAGCGAACCATTGCCTACGCTCGAGAAAGGAAGCAGTTCGGGCAGGCCATCGGCAAATTCCAGTCTGTTGCCAACCGCATCGTCGATATGAAGGTTCGCTTGGAAACCGCCCAACTCATCCTGTACAAGGTCGGGTGGCTCAAGAAAGAAGGCAAACAGGCCAAGCTGGAGGCGGCGCTCGCCAAACTCTATCTGGCGGAGGCTTACGTACAGTCGAGTTTGGACGCCATTCGGGTTCATGGTGGATATGGCTACATGACCGAGTTCGAAATCGAGAGGGGTTTGAGGGATGCGGTAGGAGGCACGCTCTATTCCGGCACATCCGACATCCAAAGGAACATCATCGCCCGGTTGATGGGTTTGTGACCCAGGTTCGCCAAGGAGTTCCCTGAGATGACACGCTATCTTCTGTCACATGCCATCGACGACGGCGCGGCCCGCCATCCGTCCCATGCTGCGGTCAAACTCGGCACTTCGGAATTGACCTACGAAGCATTGGCCCTGAAATCCAACCAGATCGCTAACTATCTGGTGGGTGAGGGCGTGAAGAAGGGCGACAGGGTGGGAATCTACATGAACAAGGGGTTGAACACGATTGCATGCCTGTATGGCATCCTCAAGGCCGGCGGGGTCTACGTTCCCCTGGACCCTTTCGCTCCCGTGGCGCGCATTGCGTACGTCATTGAGGACTGTGGAATTGAGATCGTCTTCTCGGATGAAGGCAAGAAGTCCGAGATCCCTGAGCTCTTAAGTCAGGTGTCCGGGGCTCTACGTGTGGCCGGGCCGGATCTGACGGATGGGGAACTTGACCATCAGATTACGTGGGGGTCGGTGTGGCAGGATATGCTGACATCATCCCCGCGCCTGTCCCAGGTTGAGGGGGACCTCGCCTACATCCTGTACACCTCGGGATCTACAGGTAAACCCAAGGGCATCATGCATACCCATCGGAGCGGTCTCAGCTTCGCCGAGTGGGCGGCCGAGTGCTATGGACTGGTCAGCAAGGATCGCCTCAGCAACCACGCTCCGCTGCACTTCGATCTTTCGACCTTTGACTATTTCGCCGGTCACATCGCCGGGGCAACAACGGTGATCGTGCCTGAAGCCATCAGCAAGTTTCCGGCAAGCATGACCCGTTTCATTGAAGACCATGAGATCAGCATCTGGTACTCGGTTCCATTTGCTCTGATCCAGATCCTCCTCCGAGGCGCGATCGATTCCCATGATCTGGGATCGCTCAGGTGGGTTCTTTTCGCCGGCGAGCCATTCCCTCCCAAGTACCTGAGAGATCTGATGGCCAAGCTGCCTCAGGCCGAGTTCAGCAACCTGTTCGGGCCCACCGAAACCAATGTCTGCACGTACTATCATGTCCCCCGAAGGGGCTCCCTGTCCGACGATCCGCTTCCAATCGGCCGCCCCTGTCACAACGTTGAAGCGTTGGTGGCTGACGAGAAGGACGATCCAGTTGCGGACGGGGAGGTGGGTGAGCTCCTGATTAGAGGCGGCGTCGTCATGGAAGGGTACTGGGGTATGCCCGACCGGACCCAGGCCCGCTTTCTTGTGAAAGAGCTGGCCCCGGGCGTCACGCAGCGCTTTTACCGAACCGGAGATTTGGTGAGGGCTTCAGAAGATGGAAACCTCAACTACCTCGGCAGAAAAGATCGGCAGATCAAGACCCGCGGCTACAGGGTCGAGCTGGATGAAGTTGAGCTGGCTCTTCTGTCGCACCCCTCCGTTGAACAAGGCGCAGTCTACCTTGTCTCCGATGAAGAGGGCAGCAACCTCATCCTGGCAGCAGCCGTTCTGCACGAAAGTGAGTTCGTGACCCCGAAGGACCTTCTCGACCACATGGCGCAGCAACTTCCGCCTTATGCGCTGCCAGTGCGAATTGATCTTGCCAAAGAGCTCCCGCGGACCTCGACCGGAAAGGTGGACCGCATGAAACTGGCGGCTGAAGTTGAACGTGCGACGACAGCCTGAAGTCAATTTGTCGGTCCCGTTGACAATCACGAAGGAGATGGAGGGAACCATGTCAAGTGTCCAAGCTGCTATCAAGGAATTCATAAAGAAGGAGCTGGCTGTCGGTTTATCTCGAGACATCGACCCTGATGAAGACCTGTTCACGTCGGGCATTCTGGATTCTCTCGCCATCTTGCAGCTGGTGATGTTCATCGAAGAGCAGTTCGGGGTCGAGGTTCCGGATGGAGACGTCGTCTTCGAGAACTTCCACAGCGTCACCGCCATCCAACAGTATGTCAACGGGCGGGAGGCGCAGGTTCGATGAACAAGCAAGAGTTCGAGGACGGGGAGAGTCATCATAATCGGCGGGGGGCCAGCAGGCTCAGCCCTTGGCTGCTATCTGTCGAAGATGAACATCCCTAATCTGATCCTTGAAAGCAACCATCATCCGCGGCCCCACGTTGGGGAGTCGATGGTGATGTCAACCATAAGGGTCTTTGAAGATATCGGCTTCCTGCAGACCATGGAAGAGTGCGGCTTTGTGCACAAGTACGGCGCTTCTTGGTTCGAGGTCAAAGGAAGAGAATCTTCGATACGTTTTGCGGATTTTCCGGAGGAAGGCATCTCTCAACCCTATACCTACCACGTGGAGCGCGGTGAGTTCGACCACAAACTCCTGATGCACGCCAGATCCTTGGGGTCTGAGGTCTATCAGGGTGTCCGGGCAAAGCAAGTGGTCTTTGAAGGAAACCAAGCGGTCGGCGTGGAGGTCGACCTCGGTGGGGAATCTGTGACGCTTTCGGCCGACCTGATCGTCGATGCAAGTGGTCGGAATACCCTGCTTGGACGGCAGCTCAAGATGAGGAAGAATGATCCTATCTTCAACCAATATGCAGTGCACACGTGGTTTGAGGATGTGGACCGTGGGCAATCAGAGACTGCAGACTACATTCACATCTACTTCCTGCCAGTCGAGCGAGGCTGGGCATGGCTGATTCCCATTTCGGATCGAGTGAGTTCGATTGGTGTGGTGGCCGAAAGAGATCAACTCCGGCAGTTCCACGGAGATGCCGATGGATTCTTCAACGAGTATGTCAAATCAAACCGGGCCCTCGAGCAGGCGATGGCAGGGGCACGTCAGTTGCATCCCTTCAAGACAGAGGGTGACTACAGCTATGTCATGGATCGGTTCGTAGGCGATGGTTGGCTGTTGGTCGGCGACGCCTCGCGCTTTGTTGATCCGATCTTCTCGTCTGGGGTCAACATAGCATTGTATGGAGCCAAATTCGCCGCGGATGCGATTCAAGACGCATTCGACAAACATGACTTTTCAAGCGATGTGTTGTCGCCCTTTGAGGAAAGGACCAGACAAGGAGTCGCCATCTGGTATGAATTTATCCGCCTGTATTACAAGCTTCTGCCTCTCTTTACCCATTTCATTCGTTCCGAAAAGTACAGGGCCGGGATCCATAGGCTGCTCCAAGGCGAGGTCTACGATCGAGCTGAGGCGCCGGTTCTGGATGCGATGAGAAAGTACATTGCCACCGTTGAAAGCAACGAGTCCCACTTGTTGAGGGGTCAGCTCGCATCGATTCCGATTGACGATTTGCCCCTGCCTGAATAGGCAAAGTCCCACTTCACAGCCTCTAACCCACTTCTCCCAAGGCCTCAAGATGTCAAAACGGTTGCTGCAGCTGAACGGGCTGGCCATCCTGGCCGTCATCTTGTTCCATTCGGCTGGATGGGGCTTTACAGCCATGTTCGCATGGACCCATCGCTACCTGCCGGTTTTATCTCCTGACTACAGTCAAAGGGGGTCATTGGCATATTACTATCTGAAGTCGGTGGATCAGATCTCGGTATTTGCCATCCCGGCTTTCCTGGCTATCTCTGGGGTGTTTATCGCCATCACCTCCGGCTCGCAGCCCATCGCCTCGATTTGGCGTCGGATTGCTGGTCGCCTGTCCAAGCTCTTGGTCCCATACCTGATTTGGTCGGGCGTAGTCCTGCTCGGCCTGGTGGTGCAAGGTGGCCAAATTCCGCCTGGGCGCCTGTTGGTCATCTTGCTCACAGGGGGAGCAACGCCCGCGTATTACTTTGTGCCCTTGCTGATTCAGTTCTATCTGTTGGCGCCTCTCCTGGTCGCGGCCGCACGCAAATGGCCCAAAGTTCTTTTGGTCGCCACTTTGGTGCTCCAGCTGGGACTTTACGCTCTGCACTCTCTGATCCTGCTGCAAGTGGATTGGAGCTGGGTGACGTTGCTGACCAGTCTTGTGCCGAAGTGGTTTTTTGTCTCAAGGCTCTTCTGGTTCAGCCTAGGCATACTGGCAGGGTTCAATCTGGGCCGCGTCACCGAATTCTGTACCAGTCACCTAAGAACGCTGAGCATCGTGGCATTGGCGTTGGTGGTCCTGGGCGTGGTCGAATGGGAATGGCTCCTGAATCTGGTCGGTGTCGCGTTCCTCCCGCATTGGGAGACGCTGATCGACGGGGCCTACGCCTTGACTGTCCTGGCCCTGGTGTTAGGGCTACCGTCGGACAGGTTCGTCCTTCCAAACCAGGTGGCGAGCATCGGGGTGAAATCCTACGGTATCTACCTCATGCACGCTCCCCTTATGGAGTACACCTCGCGTTTCATCTACCATTTCGCCCCTTGGGTTCTTGGCAAGCAGATTCTCTTCCAACCCATCATCATCAGCATTTCCCTGGGTGTCCCTCTGTTGTTTATGGCGGTAGTTCGCCGCTCGCCTCTCAAGAGGTCATACCCCTACTTGTTCGGTTGATGGCGGGTTGGCTCCCCTCCGATCACCCCAGCCAGGGCCATTGAGGAGTATCAAAGCTCGATGCATCGCAGATTGCTCATGCTCAACAGCCTCGCCATCCTGGGGGTGGTGGTCAATCACTCGATCGGCTGGGGCTACGTGGCCATGTTCTGGTGGCCGCACCGGTACCTGCCTGTTACTTCGCCGAATTTCGGCCAAATGTACAGTCCAACCTATTTCGGCATGCGCTACGTCGAGGAGTACATCGCTTTTTGCATTCCAGCCTTCCTGGTGGTATCCGGCTTCTTTGTCACCCTTTCGACCAAGCAGAAGGACTCGGGGCCAAGTTGGGGTTCGATCTTTGCCCGCCTCCGCACGTTGGTCATTCCCTATCTGATCTGGTCGGCGATTATGATCGGGGTCAACGTCGCCGCTGGGGAGGCTTTCACGCCGGTGGGAGTCATCCGGGCTTTCCTGCTGGGCGAGGCGGCGCCGGCTTTCTACTTTGTGCCCCTCCTGGTCCAGTTGTATCTCTTGGGACACTATCTTATTCGCTGGGCCCGGAGCCGGCCCGGACTGCTTCTCGGTGCCTCGGCGCTGGTCCAGATACTTGCCCAGTTGGGCCGATACAGCCACCTGCTGGAAGGTCCGCATCCCCTGCTCCAGGGACTTGCGTTCCTCTCTCCTGCGTGGTTCTTCCCCGCCAACGTGTTTTGGTTCGCCCTCGGGACGGTTATCGGAGTCCGTCGGATCGAAATCACCGCATGGCTGGACTCACACCGACGGCTCCTGCTGGCAGCGAGCCTTACATTTCTTCTGGTAGGTATCGTTGAATGGGAATTCTTGCAGATCCAAGCTTCGGGGCCATGGTTGGGTCCTAAGGAGACGCTGGTCGACAATGTGTACTCCTTGACCGCCATCTTGGCGCTGCTGGGGTTTCTCGGCGGGACGATACCTTATGCAAATCAAATTCACGGCTTGGGCATCAATTCATATGGGATCTATCTCATGCACTCGCTGGTACTCATCGCCGCCGCTCGCGGAATATACCATTTCGCGCCCGTCATCCTGGGCGTTGAAGTGATCTTTCAGCCTTTGCTGATTGGGGCCGGGCTGCTCATACCTCTTGGGGTGATGTGGGTGGTCAAGCACTCACCGGCCCGCCCCGTGTACAGCTATCTCTTTGGATAAGCAGGATGGGACAACGTGAGGCAATCGTGAAAAAGATTTTGGTCACTGGTGGAGCAGGCTTCATCGGATCTCACGTGACTGATCACCTGGTCGACCGGGGGCACCATGTGGTGGTCTTGGACGACCTGAGCGGTGGTTTCCAGGAGAACGTGGGTCCCGGCGCCAAGTTCGTCAAAGGCAGCGTTACTGACATTGCGCTCATCGATGATTTGTTTGCGGCGGAACAATTCGACATCGTCTTCCACATGGCCGCTTATGCGGCGGAAGGTCTGAGCCATTTCATCAAGCACTTCAACTACGAGAACAATCTGCTGGGAAGCGTCAACCTGATCAATGCTGCGGTCAATACCGGTGTCAAGGGCCTGGTATTCACATCATCGATCGCCGTCTACGGCACTCAGCCCGAACTTCCTATGTCGGAAGACGGTCCGGTTGGCCCCGAAAACTCGTATGGCATCGCCAAACTTGCTGTAGAGCAGGAGTTGAAGGTCAGTCATGAGCTGTTTGGGCTGAACTACATTATCTTCCGGCCACACAATGTCTATGGGGAACGGCAGAACATTGGGGACAAGTACCGCAACGTGGTGGGGATCTTCATGAATCAGATCCTCAAGGACGAACCGATGACGGTGTTTGGAACTGGAGAGCAGACTCGAGCCTTTAGCTACATCGGCGACGTCGCCCCGGTCATCGCCGAGTCGATTGATCATGAGGCAGCGTGGAACGAAGTCTTCAACATTGGGGCCGATGAGCCCTACTCTGTGTCGGACCTGGCGGCCGAGGTGGCGCGAGCTATGGGCGTTCAACCGCAGATCGTCCATCTCCCAGCACGCAATGAAGTCATCGATGCTTTCTCATCCCACACCAAGCTAGAGGGTGTCTTTGGGGCCGGTCAGAAGCACAGCCTTGCAGAAGGGCTTGGCCGGATGGCCGAGTGGGTCAGGGCCCACGGTGCCAGAGAGAGCCAAGGCTACGATCACATCGAAGTATGGAAGAACTTCCCTGAGGCTTGGCGGCAATTGGCTCAGCGCGGCCCCTCGGCATAGCCAGCCCTATGACCCTGCCTTCGGCGGATGTTCTCCAGACGCAGCACGAACGTCCTTCCCCCCGCTTGGCGACCGTCATTCTCAACACAGATCGGTGCGACGATACGCTGGCGTGTTTGGACTCGATGGCCAGGCAATCCATCGATCGCAACCAGGTCATCGTCCTGGACAATTGCTCGAACCAAGACTGTTCTGCCAAGTTGAGCCGAGTCTTCCCAGAGGTCACGGTCATTCGACTGGAGAGCAATCGGGGCTATGCCGGGAACAACAACGTCGGAATCGAGGTTGCGCTGAAAGAGGGGGTAGAGTGGATCCTGATCCTCAATGAGGATGTGGTTCTCGATCCAAGGGCGGTGGAGCTCCTCTTGGAGGCGGTGGCCGACCGGTCAGACGTGGGAATAGTCGGACCCATGGTCTACCACGCTGATGAGCCGACGGTGATCCAATCCGCAGGCGGAATATTGAGCAAACGCTGGCTCGCTTTCCACCGTGGTCAGAACGAAGAGGACAAGGGCCAATTCGCTCAGGCTGGAGAGGTCGACTGGATTTCAGGTTGCGCGATTCTTGTGCGTCGAGAGGTGGTCGAAGAGGTGGGGGCCTTCGACGAACGGTTCTTCTACTACTGGGAAGAAACCGAGTGGTGTTTGCGGGCCCGGCGAGCGGGCTGGAAGATCCTGTTCGTCCCCCAGGCTCGTATTTGGCACAAAGGTGTCCAGCGAAACTATGAACCCAGCCCATCTATAACTTACTACTGGACCCGGAACTGGCTGATGTCATTGGCCAAACACCATGCGCCCGTGTCTGCCTGGCTGTTTGCCGTGGCAACCATAGCCAGGACCCTGACGAGCTGGACTCTGAAGCCGTCGTGGGCAGTAAAACGCGAGCATCGAGACGCCATGCTTCAAGGTTCGCTCGATTTTCTCCGCCAACGTTGGGGCCGCCGGCCCGCCCACCAATGAGCCCAGACATCCATCGGGTCATCAAGCGTCAAGTGGGAGGCTGAGCCCCATGCCATCCCTTGCCGGCCGGCTGAGGGCGCGCGTTGAAGGTGGACATCCTATGGTACAGCACATGATGCTTGCGTCTGGCCTGCAGCGAAGTACTGTCGATTATGTCAAATTCATCATCCTGGGTCGCTCTCGTACAGGATCCAACTTTTTGCGAGGGCTCCTGGCCTCACGCGGTGGTGTCACCGTTCTTGGAGAAATCTTCAAAAACCCGGCCAAGATCGAGTGGGGCACCAAGGGCTTCCCTGTAGGGTTTGGAGCAGGCCATCGCTACCAACGGGATCCGATTGGATTTCTGGAAAGGGATGTCTTCCGCCCGTTGCCGGGGTCGGTGGAGGCGCTCGGCTTCAAGCTCTTCTACTACCATGCCGCTGAACCCGGCCGCAAACAGGTCTGGGACCACTTACGCCAGCGGAAGGACGTTCGAATCATCCACCTCATGCGAAGGAATATTCTCAAAACGCATCTGTCTCGCCAGCGAGCCGGCCGAAATGACGAATGGGTCTCGCTCAGCAAGCCAGCCCTGGAAGAAGAGCCAATTGAGTTGTCGATTGAAGAGTGTCAACAACAGTTTGAGCAGACGAGACGCTGGGAACATGAGTTCGCCGCCCTGTTTATCGATGTCCCAATGATGAACCTCTACTATGAAGACCTGGTCAGCCAACACGAGACGGTCATGGTCGACGTGCAGGATTTTTTGGGACTCGAAGTGCGTCCCGTTGCCCCTCAGACATTCAAGCAATCGCACCGGCCGATGGCCGAGGCCATCGCTAACTTTGAGCAGCTTCGCCGTGCGTTTCAAGGCACAGAATGGCAGTCGTTCTTCGAATCTGAATGAATATGCGAGACTCGGTGCCCAACGGATGAAGGTGTTATTCCTATCTACATGGTTCCCGTATCCCCTCGACCAGGGCAGCAGGATCCGGGCGTACCATCTGCTTCGAGCTCTGGCTTACGAACATGACGTTTCCCTCATTTCATTTGAGGACCGGGATATTCAGCCGGAGTGGATCGAACGCATCGGTGAGTTCTGTCGAGACGTCAAGACGGTCGCCTGCCAACCCTTCAGCCAACCCCGCTGGGCATCAGCACTTGGGTGGTTCAGTAGGCGGCCAAGATCTGTGGTGGGCAGCTACTGCCGCTCGTTTGATGAAGCCGTGCGCAAGGCCACGGAAACGTGGTCCCCTGATGCGGTGGTCGGCATGACCTTCGTCACTGCCCCCTATGTTCCGACGAATCCAGGTGTCTTGCGCGTGGTGGACGTCGACAACCTCCTCGCCAGGATGCTCCGTGAGGAGGCCGACGAAGCCGGGAACCCTCTCGAGCGGCTTCGCCGCCACATCGCTTATCGCAAGCTCGAACGCTACGAGGCTCAGCTCTACGAGACCTTCGATCTCTGTTTGGTGACGTCGGAAGATGATCGTCACGCTATGACGGAGTACGTCCCACTCCCGCTCGAGCGAATTGCCGTGGTGGCGAACGGGGTAGACACTCGTCTGTACCGAGCCGACAGCCCGACGGCGATAGGTCGAACGCTCATATACCCCGGTGCGATGACTTATCGGCCCAACCTTGACGCCATGCTCTATTTCATTCGGGAGATCTGGTCCGAGATCACGCGAATTCTCCCTGACGTTACGCTCACGATTACAGGGTCTACGCGAGGTGTGGATGTTTCCGAGTTGAGGCAAGCACGGGGCGTCCGGTTCACGGGTTATGTGGACGACATCCGGCCCTGGGTTGCCCAGAGCAGCGCCTGCGTCGTACCTCTGCGCCAAGGTGCCGGCACACGTCTTAAGGTCCTTGAGGCGATGGCGCTGGGCACCCCGGTGGTCTCCACCTCTAAAGGCGTCGAAGGGCTCGATCTTGAGGATGGCACGGAGGTGCTCGTTGCCGATTCTCCGGCAAGGTTTGCAGAGCGGGTTATCGAACTTCTGCAGAATCCCCGTATGCAGCGTGACCTCAGCCAACAAGCCCGCCGCAAAGTTGAGCAAGACTATGACTGGGAAAAGATCGCCGTAGGATTCAGGCAAAGTCTGAACGAGACCATGGAGAGGGTCCGAAACCATGCGCCCTGATATCCACGTTCAACCTCGAACCGGCTCGGCCGGCGGGGGTCATCTGGAGCTTGGGCCCCTGGTGATCATGGGAGTCCTGGGGATTGCCATGGTGCTGGTGCCCCTGGCGACGGTCAGCGGCACCAGGGGAATTTTGGCGCTGATGCTGCCATTCGGGCTCGTCGGATGGCTTGTTCTAGAACGACACCCTGGTCTCGGGTTCCCGGCCGCCATCGTCGTCGCACTGCTCGTGCCCATATCGATTGGAACTGGCAGCCAGAGTGGAATCAATGCCAGTGTGCTCTGGGCTTCGCTCTTGATCGGGATGTGGCTCTTGCACATGGTGGTTCGCCAACAGCAGATCGTTCTGATTGATTCTCTCACCATTCCTCCGATCCTGGTCTGGTGTGCGGTGAGCGTGTTGGCCTTTGCATTCGGGCAATTGCACTGGTTACCGATTCAAAACGCCCCTCTCCGGGCACAGATTGGGGGATTGGGGATCTTCATTCTCCTGCCAGGCCTGTTCCTGGTGGCGATGCACAGGATCGGTGACATTCGCATCATCGAGTGGATGACGTGGTTGCTCATTGGCATCGGAGGGGTCTTTGTTATCGCAGTTCTGCTTCCCATCAATGACCAGCCTTTACAGAAGATCTTTCAGCGGGCTGTGTTCGACTCCATGTTTTGGACTTGGATCACGACCCTTGCCTTCGCCCAAGCTGTGCTGAACCGCGAGCTCAAACTCAAGTGGAGGCTATTGGCTGGACTAGTCGGGGCATCCGCCTTCTATTTCACTCTGGTCATCAGACAATCATGGATCTCCGGTTGGCTCCCCGCCCTGATTGCGCTGGGTGTCATTGCCCTGCTCGTAAAGCCAAAATGGGTCGTGCTCGGCTCGGTACTCGGCATGGTTGTGCTTGTGGTCATTCCAGGGGCCCTCGGGCACATCTTCCTCGGCGGCGACAATCAGTACAGCCTGTCCACCAGATTTGAGGCGTGGCAAATCGTCCTCAACCTGGTGAAACTCAACCCGGTCCTGGGCTTAGGACCCGCCAACTATTACAGCCTGACCCCGTTGTATTCCATCGGTGGATACACCGTCAACTTCAACTCGCACAACAATTATGTCGACATCTTGGCCCAATCGGGAATTCTGGGGCTGATGGCGTTCTTCTGGTTTGCGGCTGCCTTGGGGCGGGAACTTTGGGGGGTACTGCAAGTTGCAACCCCAGGATTTCCGAGGGCCTTTGCCTATGGAGCCTTCGGCGGATTCATCGGAACTCTGGCCGCTGGCGGGTTGGGTGATTGGTTTCTCCCCTTTGTTTACAACGTGGGTCTCAGCGGTGTCAGATCTGCCAGCATAGCCTGGTTGATGCTTGGGGCAGCTGTAGCCATGGGAGAAATATTGCGACGCCAACGCGGACGCACCAGATGAATATCCGGCTATCCATCCTTGGCGCTTTGTACTTCCAGACTGAACGATCCCGGCCCTCTTGGTACCCAAGCGAACCCATCGATCGCCCGGCGGTCAATCCCAGAGCCTCTTCTCGATGCGTATCCTGTTCTTGACGCAAGTCCTACCTTATCCGCCCAACGCCGGTCCACGGATCAAGACATGGAATGTCCTGCGCTTCTTGGCTCTGCGCGGGCATCAGGTGACTCTGGTGAGCTATGTGCGCGCAGAAGAGGTGGAGTTCATTCCAGGACTTGAGCCCCACGTTCACCGATTGGTAGCCGTTCCGATGCGGCGCTCGAGATGGGCGGATGCCCGCGCCGCCGTCAAAGCGGTTTTCAAGCGTCGTCCGTTCTTGATCGAAAGAGATGATAGTCGGGAGATGCGGCAAGCCGTGGCACGAGAAACTGAGGCCGGGCGCGTGGATGTCATCCATGCTGACCAGGTCACAATGACTTAATTTGCCCTTCCCCAGAATGGCGTCCGGCGGGTATTCGATGCGCACAATGCCACGTGGGCCATCATTGCCGGCGCCCTGTCCGATCAGCCGGTGTGGCTTCAACCTCTTCTGGCCTTTGAAGCGAGGGCCATGCGGCGCTATGAAGGCGAAGTGCTTACGGCATTTGACATGACACTTGCGGTCACAGAAGAAGATCGGCACGACCTTGAGCTTGCGGCCAATTCGTCCGCCGACCATGACACTCAACCGCCCCGAATCGAGGTCATTCCGATTTCGATCGATACCGACAGCCTCCAGCCTGCGTCACCTGCCAAGAAGTCGTGTGAAATATTGGCTTATGGCAGCATGCACTACGCTCCCAATGCGGATGGGATTGCGTGGTTCTTGGAAAGTGTCTTCCCGATGGTGCTGAATGACGTCCCCGAGGTTCGTATGAAAGTTGTTGGCAAGAGCCCGCCGCAGCGCATTCGGCGTCTGGCTGAGTCGTGGAATGGACATGTCGAAGTTACGGGGTTTGTCGATGACCTCGAGCCCTTCTTCTCGCGGGCGAGCGTTGTGGTGGTCCCGGTCTTGGCGGGTAGCGGCATGCGCGTTCGAATTCTGGAGGCCATGGCCAGAGGCATGCCTACCGTGACGACCAGCCTCGGAGCCCAGGGCATTGACGTCCTTTCCCATGGGGCGGCTCTCGTCGCCGATGACCCCAAGGAGTTTGCGGCGGCGGTCGTTGGACTCCTTCGCGATCCGGAGCTGCGGGCGAAGCTTGGTTCATCTGGTCGCCGGCTCGCCGTTGACCACTACCATTGGGAAGCCGCCCTTGGGCCGCTTGATGGTATCTACCCGCCGCCGAGCGCGATGGACCGACGAGGTACCTCAGGCTGATGAATAGAGCACAGCAGATGGCTCAAAGAATCCGCGGGATGGGAGCGTCCGCTTCATCGAATCCACGTTACCTCCTGACAGCCATCATTGTTGTCTCGATTGCGCTCCGGGTGGGGGCCGCCTTGGTTATGGGTAATCAAGTCTCGGCGCTTCCAGGGATCGCCGACCAAATCTCATACAACACCCTGGCATTGCGCGTGCTGGATGGACACGGCTTCAGCTTCGGCCAGCCGTGGTGGCCAGCCACGGCAGCCAACGCACCGACCGCACACTGGAGTTTTCTCTACACTTCCTATCTTGTTCTTGTCTATGGAATCTTTGGGCGTTTCCCGCTCATAGCTCGAACTCATTCAGGCAATCGCCGCCGGATTTCTTCAACCGCTTTTGGTCTACTTGGTTTCCGATCGCCTCTTCGGGCGAAAAGCCAGCTTGATCGCGGCTATGTTGGTAGCCGTCTACGCCTATTTCGTGTACTACTCGGCTGCGATCATGACGGAAACCTTCTTCATTATCTTCCTGCTTCTGGTCATGTTGATCGCTCTGCGATTCGCATTCGTGGAAGGACAAGGGAGGTTGACGAACGCCGGCGTGGGCGCCGGCCGGCTGGGCCTTTACCTCGGATTAGGGCTTGGTGGCCTGGTCCTGCTCAGGCAAGCGGCGCTGCTGGTAGCCCCAGTGATCTGGTTGTGGATCGCCGTCGTCAGCAAACGTCAGGGCAGGTGGCGAATGGGGGTAGTTGGTATCGCCATATCTGCTGGCGTTCTGGCAGCCTCGATCATCCCATGGACCTTGTACAACTACCAACGCTTTGATCAATTCGTGCTTCTCAACACCAATGCCGGGTTTGCCTTCTATCTGTCTAATCACCCAATCTATGGCACGGTTTTTCAGCCGATCCTTTCAGAGAGTGTAGCCACATACCGATCGTTGATTCCGACAAGCCTGATGGGTCTCAACGAGGCCCAGTTGGATCATGCTCTGCTGCTTCGTGGGATGGGTTTTGTCTTTCAGGACCCTCGCAGGTTCTTTCTGCTGTCGTTGAGCCGGATTCCTGTTTTCTTCATGTTCTGGCCCTCGCCAGCCTCTTCGACTTTCAGCAACCTGTCCAGGACCTTGAGCTTTGGCCTGATGTGGCCATTCATGCTCGGGGGGCTAGGTCTGACCATCAGAAAGCATGGGCTCGGCCGGTTTCTGATGAGCGGGGCAGGTCTCCTTCTGAGTGTCACTGTGGTCTACACCGGGGTGCATCTGATCTCTTGGTCTCTGATTCGGTACCGCATTCCGCTCGATGCTCTCATGTTGCCATTCGCGGGTGTCTGTTTGCAGGAGGCTTGGATGTGGCTTAGTCAGCGCAGGCGGAGAACGTCCGCTCCCCGGAGTCTCGATCTGTCGAAGAAGATACCGAACGGGAAGAGAGGTAGTTAATGGATCTTTCCTTTTATTTCAAACCGGTGCTGAAGTGGCGCAGATTGGTGATCTTGGCGGGCTTTGTCTCTGCCGTTGCCACCCTGCTGATCTCGCTTCTTCAACCGGAGCTTTACCAGGCGAGTGCGACCCTGATCATTGGTCAGTCGATCAACAATCCGAATCCTTCATCGGGCCAGTTCTACCTTGAACAGGACCTGGCTGGAATCTATGCCGACATGGCCAATCGCGATCCTATCCGCAGCGCCACGATGGCTGCGCTGGGTGTCGCCTCGCTTCCGCTCTATTCGGTACGCGCTTTGCCGAACAGCCAGCTCATCGAAATTGATGTCACCGACAGCCAGCCTGAGCGAGCGAGAGCGGTGGCGGCTGAGCTGGCCAATCAACTCATCCAGAGGTCCCCCACGGGGATTCGGTCCGAGGTTCAGGATCAGCAGGCCTTCGTTGACCAGCAGCTTTCAAGTCTCCAGAACGACATCCTGTCGACTCAGGACGAGATCGCCGCACTGAAACTGAAGCTTGGAGGCCTTCGTGATGCCCGAGATATTGCTGATCTCGAGAGGCAAATCTCGGCGTCAGATGAGAAACTGAGAACACTACAATCCAGCTACGCGAGTCTCCTCTCCAGCTCCAGTCAGGGGGCTGTCAATACCCTTTCGATCGTGGAGCCACCGGAACTGCCCGGGCGGCCGATCGGTCCCAGCCATGTGCTCACTACGCTGCTGGCGGGGCTCCTAGGGATGGCCGTTGGAGTCGGGGGGGCCTACCTCATCGAGTACCTCGACAAAAGCGTCAAGGAGACATCCGACATCACGGGGATTCTCAGTTGGCCGGTCATGGCAACCGTCGAGCAGATAAACGACGTCGCCGATCCGACCACGATCATGTTGAATCAACCGCGCTCTGTCCTTGCAAACTCATTCCGACTTCTGAAGACAAACCTGCAGCTGGCTGGTGTTGGTTCGTTTGTGCGAAGCGTTTTGGTGACTGGGCCGTCTGTTGGAGAGGGCAAATCGACCGTGGCGATGGGACTGGCCCTTGCATTTGCCAAGTCAGGCGAACAGGTTGTTCTCATCGACGCCGACGCGCAAAGATCCCGATTTGCCCATCCTGACCACAAAGGGCTGAGCGATCTGCTTGTCGAGGGAGGCAGCCCAGAGAGCGCGATGTTCCAACCCTATCCAGAGACGGCGCCTGGGTTGAGTGTCATTGCACCTGGATCGGCAGCCTTGGGATCGGCTTGGTTCTTGGATACGCCGGCGTTCGATAAGCTGTTGTCGGTGCTCAAACTGAAGGCTATCGTGATTATCGACGGTCCGCCAGCCTTCATCTCAGATTCTCTGGTATTGGCGTCGAAGGCTGAAGGCGTCCTGGCTGTCGTTCGCTTGGGCCACTCAACGAAGGACGCCGTGCGTGGAATGAAGGCGCAGCTCAAGTCGAATGTCATTCACGTGCTTGGCGTGGTGATTAGCGGCACCAAGGTGGGCCTGGCCAAATATGAGGGGTACATCCCCATGGAGGATCTCTCGACTGCAGGCGGAGATGTTTCCGACAGGCAAGCCCGTCCGCGGCGATTGCAAAACGTGTTCCAGGTAACGATTGGACAGTTTGCACGAAGGACAGCTGAGAGATTTGAGCGCTGGCTCTCCGGCAGACCGGGTCGAGGAGGCGGCTGGGAGCAGGATGAGCCAAATCCCAAGACCTCAGCGCCCGGTGGTTAGGACGCTTACTCAGGCAAGGCGATCCGGCACCAGCCGGCGACGACATCGGACCCGACCGAGAAGAGGGGTCTGATTCCAAATGACATCGGTTACCGTGGTGATCGTAAGTTGGAATTCGGCCACGCTATTGCGGAAGTGCCTGGCAACCGTCCGGCGTGAGGCCCAGGCACATCCCTGGTTAGATCTTGACGTATTTGTGGTTGACAATGCGTCTTCCGATGAATCACAAACCATGGTTGGCCGAGAATTTCCAGAAGTGACTCTGGTCGCAAATTCGCAGAATGTGGGATTCGCTCGCGCCAACAACCAAGTCTTCCATCGGTCGGTTGCCAAGTACGTAATGTTGCTGAATCCGGACACCGAGCTTCTCCCCGGTGCAATTGCCGAGCTCGTCCACTTCTTGGAAGGTCATCCTGGGGCGGGCGCGGCCGGATCAATGCTGATCGACCCGCAAGGTGCCATACAACCGGCGGCTTCCCCTATGATCTCCCTGGGCCGAGAACTGTGGCGCATGTGCCACCTCGATAGCCTCTATCCTTTGGCGGTCTATCCACTGGACAAGTGGGACCATGGCGTGGCCCATATTGTGGGGGCGGTGCAGGGTGCGAGCATGATCATTCGCCGGGAGGCTCTCGAACAAGTCGGTGCGCTTGATCCGTCCTTCTTCATGTTCACCGAGGAGGTAGATCTGTGTTACCGCTTGGCAAGGGCTGGGTGGCAGGTCTATTGGGTGCCAAAGTCGAAAGTGATACACCACGGCGGGCAGAGCACCAAACTTGTGGCCGGCCCAATGTTCATCGAACTCTATCGGAGCAAGACCATGTTCGTGCGCAAGCATTATGGTTTGCTTGCGGTGGTCAGTTATAAACTGATCCTGGCCGCAACGGCCTTGCCGCGGGTGGGCATCGGAGCGTTCCAGCACTTGCTCGGCCTGAACAGCGGAGACAGCCCTTCCCTGGCTTCCCGCTATCTCCAGCTCCTCGCAGGCCTTCCTCGTTTCTAGCCGAAGAATATAGGCGCCAGATCTTCTTGATCGCGAATACATGCGAATACTCTATGTCGTCCCCTACGTGCCGAACCCTGTTCGAGTGCGCCCCTTTCACTTCATCCGCTCGCTGGCCGAACTTGGCCACTCGGTATCTCTATCCACCTTGTGGAGTGATGTTTTCGAAAGGACCAGTCTAGAGGGACTGACTGGCTACGTAGACCACGTTGAAGGCTATCGATTGACTCCGTGGCGGAAGGCATGGAATATTGCCCGGGCTCTTCCATCTACTGTGCCCCTCCAAGCCGCTTTCTGTTGGAATCCGGCGCTGGCTCGAAGTCTGGTTGAACGTGTTCGCTCGGATGAGTTCGACCTGGTTCATGTCGAACACATCCGGGGAGCCAAGTACGCACTTCTGGTCAGAGACGTGCTTCGTCAAGAAGGCAAGACGACGCCGGTCGTCTGGGACAGCGTAGACTGCATCAGTGAGCTCTTCCGTCTGGCGTCGTCTCAAAGTCGATCGTTTTTTGGACGCTGGGTAACGCGATTCGAGCTTCCGCGGACCGCGCGCTATGAGGCTCGCCTGATCGGCGCGTTCGACAGCACCCTGGTCACTTCTGCTGCAGACCGAGAGGCCTTGCTCGGGTTGAGCGGGAGACATGCGCCGCTTGGACCAATTGAGGTCGTGCCGAATGGTGTTGACCTCGATTACTTCTCCCCCAGCAGTAATGTCCCCCGGCGCACCGACCAGATCGTGATGACAGGCAAAATGAGTTATCACGCCAATGTGACGATGGTTCTGGATTTCGTGGAGACCGTCTTTCCGATCATCAAGCATGCCCACCCGGAAGTCAGCCTCAAGATTGTCGGTAAAGACCCTTCTCCAGAGATCATGAAGTTGGCCGAGAACCGCTCGATCGAGGTCACCGGCACCGTGCCAGACTTACGGCCCTATCTGTGGCAATCGACTCTGGCTGTTGCCCCGCTGACCTACTCGGTGGGGATCCAAAACAAGGTCTTGGAAGCCTTGGCTACGGGGACCCCGGTCGTGACCACGCCGCAGGTAGCTAAGGGCATAAATCTCAAAGACGGGGACAATGCCCTCATCGCAGACGACCCTGTGTCATTTGCAGGCAGTGTCGTGAGGCTCCTCGATGAGCCTCGCCTGCGGGACACACTAGGGGGAAATGGCCGGTCGTTGGTTGAGCAGGAATACGACTGGAAAGACATAACACTCAAGCTCCTGGAGGTTTACCGTGAGCTCATCGACGCCCATCGCTGATTCAGTCATCAACTCACAACGCAACGTGTCAATGCGCAGACCAGCCGAGTCCAAACTCCGTCGTGCCGAATGGCCGCTTTTCATCCTGGCGCTGGCAATCATCGACGTTCTCATGGTTGGTTTGGCCTTTCGGGCTGCCTACTGGATTCGCTTCGAACTGGCTCTTCCATTGTTTGAAGAAACAGCCCTGACCTCAAGAGCCTACTATGAACACCTTGTGACGTTCATGCTCCCGCTCTGGCTCCTCATTTTCACCGCCTCCGGTCTGTACCAACGCGAGAACCTCCTTGGCGGAATTGAGGAGTACTCGGCAGTCTTCCGCGGCTCGACTGTGGGCGTCTTGGTCGTCGTTATCGTTGGTTTCTTTACACCGCAACTCGTCGTCGCACGAGGCTGGGTCCTCCTTGCTTGGGTTCTGACCTTCCTACTGGATGCATTGGGCCGCCTAGTCCTCAGGCGGGTCGCGTATCGCATGCGCCGACTTGGCTTCTTCATGAGTTCGGCCGTCATCGTTGGCACGAACAAGGAAGCCAAAATGCTGGCGCAACAACTCACACGCTGGGCCACATCGGGCCTGGATCTTGTTGGGTTCATCGACAATCGGGTGCCAGTAGGCTCGTCGGTCAAGGATGACCTTAGAGTGCTCGGGACGTTCGATGATCTGGATGACATCATTGCACGCAAAGGTGTGACCGAAGTCATCCTGGCCACCAGCAATCTTTCACGCGAGATGATGCTGAAGTACTTCCGGCGCTATGGAGTCTCGGAGGATGTGGAGCTGCGCATGTCTTCCGGACTCTACGAGATGATCACCACCGGGCTCAGCGTCGAGGAGTTTGCTTATGTGCCGTTGGTGGGAATCAACAAGGTGCGCCTCACAGGTGCCGACCGCATCATCAAGCGAGTCTTGGATCTCATGCTGACGATACCGCTGATGATCTTCCTGGCGCCGGTTTTTCTCATCGTCGGCGCGCTTATCAGGCTCGACTCAAAGGGTCCCATCATCTATCCGCGGCGTGTGATGGGCATCAACGGAAAGCAATTCAATGCGCTCAAGTTCCGCACAATGTACGAAGACGGTGAAGGGATCTTGGAAGCCAATCCCGAACTTACGTCCCAACTCTGGGAGTCCGGCAAGCTGAAGAATGATCCTCGAATCACCAGGATCGGCAAGTGGTTGAGGCGGTTCAGCATCGATGAATTGCCTCAATTGCTCAATGTGCTTCGGTTCGAGATGTCTCTCGTGGGGCCAAGGATGATCTCGCCAGAGGAAATGGAAAAGTACGATGAATGGGGAATTAATCTGCTTACCGTTCATCCAGGCATTACCGGGTTGTGGCAGGTGAGTGGTCGTTCTGACATTGGATACGAAGAACGCGTTGAACTTGATATGTACTATGTCCGGAACTGGACAATCTGGCTGGATCTCCAGCTAATCTGGCAGACGATCCCGGCAGTGATTCGCGGTCGTGGGGCTTATTAGTAACAAACCTGAAATCAAGGAGGCGCCGTCCTATGAAAGCGTTGGTAACAGGGGGAGCAGGTTTCATCGGATCACACGTCGTAGACAGCTATGTGAGGGCTGGTTGGGAAGTCGTGGTTGTCGACGATCTCTCCACGGGACATCGCAGTAACATTAATCCCGCCGTCAAGTTCTATGAAGTGGACATCCGTTCGCCCGAAATTGGGGAGATCTTCCGGCACGAAAAACCGACGGTCCTCAATCACCATGCGGCGCAAATGAGTGTCAGGATCTCTGTCGCCGAGCCAATCCGCGACGCCGACATCAACATTCTGGGCACGCTGAACTTGCTCGAACAGGCGAGGCAGCATGGGATAGAGCGGATCGTGTACATCTCATCTGGAGGGGCGGTGTACGGGGAACCTGAGTATCTCCCCTGTGATGAGGAGCATCCCGTCCATCCAATCTGTCAATACGGTGCTTCCAAGCACACCGTCGAGCACTATCTCTACATGTACCATCTCAACTACGGTATGAGCTACGCCGTGCTCCGCTATCCCAACGTCTACGGCCCACGACAGGATCCAGAAGGTGAGGCAGGGGTCGTGGCAATCTTTACCGGGCAGATGCTCTCAGACGCCGTGGTCGTCATCAATGGCGACGGCGAACAATCGCGCGATTTCGTTTTTGTTGAGGACTGCGCCTCGGCGAATCTACTCCTTTCTGAGCCGAGTGGTCCGGTGGGTATCTACAATCTGGGGAGCGGTGAAGGCACCTCGATCAACACCATCTTCGCCTCCCTCAAAGACATTACGGGCTACAGGCAGCAGGCGAAGCACGGACCGGCCAAGCTTGGCGAAACCTATCAGATCTTTCTTGACGCTTCCAAGGCTCAAGAGGAACTGGGTTGGGAAAAGCAAATCAACCTTCATGACGGATTGGTCGAGACCGTGGAATACTTCAAACATCAGACGAGACAAACCGAGAAGCCATGATCATTGTGCAGACTCCGCTGAGGGTCAGCCTCTTTGGCGGTGGAACGGATCTCCCCGAGTACTACCTTGCTCACGAAGGGTGCGTGCTTTCGGCGGCAATCGACAAGTACATCTTTGTCACCATCAAGAAGCGTTTTGACGACCTGCTCCGTGTCGGATACACCAGGACTGAGTTGGTAAGTTCGGTTGACGAAATCGAACATGAGCTCATTCGGGAAGCTTTCCGAAGGACAGGCATTATGTCTGGCGTTGAGATCACGACCATGGGGGATATCCCTTCCTTAGGATCGGGGTTGGGATCATCCGCCACAGTCACGGTCGGATCGCTGCACGCCATGTATGCCTACCTTGGCAGATCGCCGTCTCCGGAAACGTTGGCGAACGACGCATGCACGATTGAAATCGACGTGCTTCAAAAGCCTTCCGGGGTCCAGGATCAGTACATCGCCGCCTATGGGGGTTTGCGTTGGATGGAATTCTGCCGGGACGGCAAGATTAGCATCCAGCTGGTGGAAATCGATGAGGGGGTCAGCAGGGCATTGGACGAGCGATTGTTGCTTTTCTACACCGGCGTCACTCGGAGCTCAAGCAGCATCCTTGACGAGCAGAAAAAGAACACACACGATCGCTCCGATATCCTCTCAGAAATGAAGGACATTGCTCGTGAAGCGCTCTCGGCGGTTGCTCGCGGCGAACTCGATGAGATTGGCCGCCTTCTCGACTTAAGTTGGAAGCTCAAAACGCGCCTCGCCACCAGAATATCAAACCACGCCATCGACAATCTTTACGAATCAGCTCGGCGAGCCGGGGCCCTTGGGGGCAAGATCGCAGGAGCCGGGGGCGGGGGGTTCATGCTCTTGTATTGTCCCGAAGGTCGGCGACAGTCTGTCCGAGATGCGCTCAGTGGCGTTAGAGAACTACCCTTCGGATTTGAGCGTGACGGCTCAAAGGTGATCCTCAACTACCGCCGATAGACTGCAGCCTGGGTCCGGAGCCTGGAGTTGTCTGTTCTTCCTTCGCGTTCACCATCTTTTCCGCTCCCCATCTAGTTTTAGGAATAGCCCTATGAATGATCTACAGGAATACTCGGACAACCTTCAAACCGTTCTGCGAGAACTCCCTTTGGCCGAAATTGAAAAGGTCATCGAAGTGCTGCAGACTGCGCGCGCCGACGGCCGAACAGTCTTCATCATGGGCAATGGGGGCAGCGCGTCAACCGCGAGCCACTTTGTGTGCGACATTGCCAAGAACACGCGAAGAGATGGCTTGCCGCTTATCAGGGCTGTGGGTCTGGCCGATAACATGGCGCTCCTCTCGGCCTACGCCAACGATGAAGGGTATGAATTGGTCTTCGCCGCACAATTGGCGAATTTGGTCAATCGGGATGATGTCGTGATCGCTATCTCCACCAGCGGGGAATCCCCCAATGTCGTTTCGGCTGTCAGATTGGCGAAAAGGGCAGGCGCGACCACCATTGGGTTCACCGGCGGCGGAGGCGGGGAGTTGGCCCAAATCGCTGACATGACGGTGAGCGTTCCAAGCCGCCGAATTGAGCATGTCGAGGATGTCCATCTCATTCTTGAGCATATGATCACCTCCAGGCTGAGAGAAGGAATTCATCCTTCCGAGAGTCTAACCATCGACGGACATTCGCCCTTCAGCATTGACGATGCTGAGCTGCGATCTCTTGATGCCGCTCAAACCGCGGCCACCCAGTCTGATTTGGCCCTGCGATCCGATGAGAGACTATTTCAGCAGGGCTGGAAGACCCAGGACGTGCTCAAGCGCATGTTGGCGGTCTCGCTTGAGAGCGTGCGCGCCGCCAGCGGTTCCGCCGTGCTCATCAATGGTGACTTGGTCTCTGCGGCTACGGGCTATCTTTCCCATCGCGGGAAGACGTGGGAAACGAGAGGTGAAGATCTGGGTCTGGTGCTGGATAGCGGGCTGGCAGGATGGGTGGTCCGGAACAAGAAACCGGTTCTCATTCCCAACACTCACGATGACGATCGGTGGCTAAAGCGGGATTGGGAGCATAGCTTGCCGCGCTCTGTGATCAGCGTCCCTCTGATTAGTGGTGAAACGGTCTTCGGTGCACTTACCCTGGTCAACCCGCATCTCAAACACTTCACCGAGGACGATTTGGTTCTGGTTGTGGCCTTGGCTTCAGGACTGGCCTACTTGGCCGCCCAAGCGAGCGTGGAGGCGGGGCCCGCAGTTTGACGGCTTCCGGGATGGGTTTGCTGACTATCCTGTAGGAATCCGAGATGGATCTTCAGTCATGACGGTCTGGAAGACGGCCCCTCGGCGTATCGCTGACAGGGCCGTCTTTGTTTGATCCCGGTCGAGGACGTCACCGAAACCGGATTCGAACGGCCTCCAGTGCGGCCAGACGAGCTCCAGGCTCGCCATCTCTTGGGTTTCGATACCCTGGGCCCATGACAGTCTGTCCCGTGTCCTAGAAGGACTGATAACCCCGGCCACTTACCCCAAGACTGGAATACTTCGCGGGCGCTAGCTTCCAGATCTTCTGCGCAAGATGATGAACCCGGTCACAACGACGACCAGGGCCACGATCATCCCGTAGGCGATGGGTTTGCCCATGGGGGAATCTGGCGGGCTTGAAGCCGGGGCTGGTGTATCTGAAGCGGTCGGCGAGGGCTGAGATGTGGCTGAGGCCGTGTCCGGGCTGCTGACTGCGGTTGCGGGTTGGACTGTTGGGGATGGCTGTGAAATGGCTGACGCGGTCGGACTCGGGTTCGACTGGCCTTGTTCGCCATAGGCGAACCAAGGACGCGTCGTCGTATCATTCAAGAAGAAGTCGAACAGCAGGCTGCCGATCTTTGCCCTTCCTTGGAGTGAGGGGTGCGTGCAGTCCCCGGTGAGATCCTCCGGACCCCAAGAAAAGCCATCGCCCCTTGGCTCAGGACCATTGACCCAGAAGTAAGGCCCCCATGAGAGGAACGGGGCGCGGATATCTCCCTTGGCTGGATCGAAGTTCAACTCTGAGGCTCCCTGAATCTGTTGCTCGATGAGCCACTTGACGGCAAATCCGGTTTCAAACGCCACGGGTTCTGGACTTAGCCCTCGCCAGTACGTGTAGGAGCGGGCACGGCTTGAAAGGTAGACCAATTTAAGATTGGGGAAACGTACCTTCAGCAAGCGGATGATGTCCGCCTCATCGTTCTGCAGCTGTTTCGCCTTGTCAGGGAAGTCACCGCCTTTGGTCAGGGCCAGATTGATCCAGGTGACTTGAACTTGTTCCGGTGTGATCGATGCTCTTGCCAGCCTTCGAGCAAGCTCTTGCCAAGCATCACTGGAGGGGTCGACCCAGAAGTCGGCTGTACGCCCCCCAACGCCGCCATTGACCGCCGTCAGCCTGGGATTGACCAGGGGGTTTCGCTGCAGCAGTTTCTGGAAGGCGCCAAATTCCTGGCCGGTATTGGACATGCCAAGCGAAATCAAGCCGATGCGACCATTGGATGGATCCGAGTTGCCTTGCGCGTCCAATGGCTGAACGGTTTGGGCAATCGCCACGCCGGAGGCTTCGTTGGCCGGGGGCCTTTGGTTGCTCCCCTCAGGGTACAGCCCCCCTTCGAATCCGGTGCCGGCTCCATCCATGCGGATATAAGTCTGCCCGGCGAGCTCCGTGAGAGGTAAGGCAACAGACTGATAAGGCATTGAGCAGGTGTCGGATTGAGAAGGGCCAGCAGCTTCGACCGTGACCTGCGGGAGAATCCCCAGGCTGTTCACAATCAACATCAAACCAAATAAGGTGGCGACGATTCCAGACCGGTACCGACGTTGATAGACCGCGACAATCCGCAACATGCTTCCTCTCCCTAGGACTTGCAGAAGGTAACAGGGGGCGAAACTCTGCCAATCGACCCCTTAATCAAGGGTCGGAGGCCGCAACCAAATGTCCCCGTCAATACTATCATGCGGTGTTTCAACGGCCGGGCTTGCTAGGGTACACTTGTCGTTCTCAACCCAAGCAAGAAGGTCTTCCGGTCCTTCAGCGGAACACGCCAGGTCTCTGACCAGACGCTGGCACCTGCGATCGGGACGCGGATTGTCCAACGTCTCCTGATTGGCGAAGTCTTCGTATCGGACGTCTTTGCATCGGCTTTTTAGGGGACTCGGTTGACAGGTCTTCGATGGCCTCCCGAGGCCGCCGTCGCGGAGGCGGGGGGCCGGTATCCTGAAGTTGACTGCGAATCCATCTTGTCGACACACAAGTGTCCCTGCCCGGGATTCTGTTCTTCATCAGACGGGCCACGAGTCCGGATGGAAATGAGAGGCTATGTCGACTGAAGAGAAGTTGCCCGTCGTTCGGTATTCATCCGAGTCACAGATGCGCACCCCCGGCTCCCTTTTGAAGTCCATGGCGATGGACGTGATGGGGTCCCGCGAGCTCTCTTGGCGCTTCTTCGTCCGTGATGTGAGCGCCCAATACCGTCAAAGTCTTTTCGGGATACTTTGGGCGTTTCTGCCCCCAATCGTAACCAGCGCCATCTTCATCGTGCTGAACAATCAAAGGGTCATCAATTTCGGCGATGTGGGTATGCCTTATGCCGCCTATGTGTTGGTAGGGACAATTCTGTGGCAGATCTTTACCGAGAGCGTAAATGCCCCCCTAAAATCTGTTACCGCCGCACAGTCCCTCCTGGCCAAGGTCAACTTTCCTCGGGAGGCGTTGATTGTGTCAGCCTTCTACCTGACCGTTCTCAACGCATTGATCAAATCCACCGTCATCGTTGCCGTCATCCTGATCTTTCACCTGGCGCCTGGCTGGGGAATCATCGCCGCGCCGCTCTTCATCCTGATGCTCATCTTGCTGGGGATGATGATCGGCCTGATTATCACTCCGGTCGGAATGTTGTACACCGATGTGGGCACATCGATCCCCATCATTCTTCAGCTAGCCTTCTTTATCACCCCGGTGGTCTACCCGCCTCCTCAAACATTCCCTTTCTCCCTCCTGGGTGTCGTTAATCCTGTCAGTCCTTTGCTGACCGCGGCGCGAGACCTCCTTACTGCTGGCGTGCTTTCAAACGCCGGGCCGGCCGTTGTGATTAGTGCTCTGACCTTTCTGGGCCTCGTCATCGGTTGGATTGTCTATCGAATATCCATGCCAATCTTGATTGAACGGATGAGTTCCTGATGTCGGATATGCGCGTCACAGTTGGCCATGTCAGCAAGAAGTTCTGCCGCACCCTGAGGCGATCGCTCTGGTACGGGATTCAGGACCTGGGGGTAGAACTCGTGGGCCGAAACAGCAACAAGGCCCACCTCCGCGACGAGGAGTTTTGGGCGGTCAAGGATGTCTCTCTTGAACTAAGGCGTGGCGAAACACTGGGGCTGATTGGCCATAACGGCGCCGGCAAGACCACGATCCTGCGCATGCTGAATGGATTGATCAAGCCCGATCTCGGCCAGATTGAAGTCAGGGGCCGGATGCAGGCGCTGATTGCGCTTGGTGCGGGGTTCAACCCGGTGCTCACAGGCAGGGAGAACATCCAGGTGAACGCCTCCGTGTTGGGGCTGTCCAAAGCGCAAATCGAACAAAAGTTTGACCGGATCGTAGCCTTCTCCGGCATCGAAGAGTTTATCGATATGCCGGTCCGCAGTTATAGCTCGGGCATGAGCGTGCGCCTCGGCTTTTCCGTGGCCGCCCACCTCGAGCCGGATGTCCTCCTGGTGGACGAAGTCCTGGCCGTCGGCGATCTTGCATTCCGAACGAAGTGTCAGGTGCGCATTCAAGAACTCAGAGACGAGGGAGTGGCCATTATCCTGGTTTCCCACAACCTGCACACGGTGAGCCATATTTGCACCCGCTCCATCGCCATGGACCGTGGTCGAATCATCTACGATGGCCGAACCGAGAATGCCATCGAGGCCTACCGAATGTCCCTTTTGGAGAGGAACAAAGAACTTGAAGCAGATCTCCGCGCCGGCACGGGAGAATTTCGCATCACCGCCCTGCAAATTCTCAGTCCGTCGGGTGGCGAGCAGCACGAGTTTGAGATTGGCGATCCTGTCACCATCCGCATTCATTTTGAGGCCCATCAACCAGTTGACAACCCTGTGGTGAACATCGTCGTGCACGTTCTCAACGGCCACCAAGTGACCGGGATCCGAACTGACTCCGATCGAGTTAGGCTGGGGAGAATCAGCGGCACAGGTACGATTGACTTGCAGGTGCCCCAGATGAACCTGCTCCCCAACATCTACACCCTGGATGCGGTAGCTTTCCATGAGGACGGCTACACTTTCTATGACCGGGTGAACCAGATAGACCACCTTACCGTCAAGGGAGGGTTGGACATCAATGGCACGGCGTACCTGCCTCATAGCTGGACACTGAGCACACCTGACGGCTCGGTTCCCATCACAACCGAGTAGGTCTGGCCGCCAACAGCATGCCGATACCATGAACGAACCTATTTTTATCGTTGGCTCCCCAAGATCTGGGACGACGCTCTTGGCCGCGATGATGGGTGCCCACAGCCGTCTAAGCTGTGGCCCAGAGACGCACTTCTTTCGCTGGATAGCTGGGGTGGACGTTGGAGACCTGACAGCCCCCGCTCGTTGGCCCGACGAAGCAGCGCAGTTCGTGAGCTCGATCTCGAGAACCAACTTCACCGATGGCGGACGCAGGCTCTTGATCGAGGATTACCAACTCACACCCCAAGAGATAAGAAAGGACCTGGCATTACGTTCTCCATCGGTGGCGGCCATGCTTTCCAGCGTCACTGAAAGTTTCATGCATCGGATGGGAAAGGCTCGTTGGGTTGAGAAAACTCCGGATCACCTTGAGCATGTGGCCGCGATTCGACGCTACTTTCCTGATTCGCCGATCTTGAGGATGTTAAGGGACCCGCGGGATGTGGCGCTTTCCCTGACCCATGTTCCATGGGGCGTGAAATCTGCTATCGAGGGTGTGCTCTTCTGGAAGAGGCAGGATGACGCAAGCCAGGCATTCTTTGAAGAGGACTCCCACAGCCTGACGGTCCGCTTTGAAGATCTGATCATGTCATCTGAAGATGAGTTGAAAAGAATCTCTACCTTCGTGGCGGAGCGTTACGAACGGTCGATGCTTAACACTTCCAAGACGGGCAAGCTGGTCAACAGCCGCGAATCTGACTGGAAAGCTAAAGCCAGCCAACCGGCCGATCGAAGCCGACTCGAAGTCTGGCGCTCAGGTTTGACGAGCGAACAGAACTGCCTGGCTGAAGCCATCGTCGGCGACAGGCTCGATCACTTTGGCTATCCCAGGCTGAACGCCTTTGATCGACTGGGTGAAGTCTACCCGTCTCTCCAGCTGGCGGCAGCATTTGAAGGTCTGCATGATATCGTTGCCTCCCAGGGAGTTCGATTCTGGAAAGCTGCCATGGGGGAACCTGTCTCGACTAGGATCTATGCCGGCGAGCCTGCGGCTGACCATTGGCTTGAAGCCAACAACACGGGGAAGATCAGGTCGGGGATAGCCCTGATTGCCAGAATTCTGACGGATCTCCTTGCCCCGGGACGAGAGATCTACTGGTTGGCCCCAGGCGAGAAGGAGGTCTGGGGGGGTTGGATGGCCTTCTTGATCAAGAGGCTGCTCCATCCGCATAGGATTGTTGGCCGGCCAGGGTAAGCTGCCCGGCGGGTGCACGCAGGCACCCGATCGCGTTTGGCGACTTCGTGGTGCCCGCAGGCGGCGGGGTCAGTCATCACCAAAGCGGGGTCGAGATTACGCCCTTCGTGGCTGAAACTCAAGCCGGGCCCTGGCGGCGTTGAGCCCCCTCCATGATCAGTCTCTCCCTTTCGACGCTGAAGAAGTTCTCCTTACGCCGATTCTGGTCAAGCCGCTGTCAAAGCGGCTCTCGGATGATGACTTGATGGTGGTCGCAAGATTGGAATCTGGGTCGGATTATCCGGCCACTTGGGCCCTGGCCGAGGCTTGGATGGGGACCAATTTCAAAAAGGAATATATTGCCTGTTTGACTTGATGTGATGGTCGTCAGGGTCACAACAGCGGGCATCGGTAGCCAGGGCGGCCCCGGCAGACTGCCGTATGGGCCGTCTTGCGTTTTCTAGCGGGTCATTCTGTTTCATGGAACAAGATCCGGATCGCCTCCTGGAGGTCGTCAAATACATCAACATTGGCCCACCGGGAGCCCATGATCTTTTCCGCTTGATCCGAACCTCGCCCGGTCCGCACGAGTGCGAGCCGGCCCACGCCGGCCCGGGCGCCGGCTTCAAGATCAGAGATTGCGTCGCCGATAAGGATTGATGAGCCTAAATCTAGCCCGAGCTCGTTGGCTGCCATCAAGATCAGACCTGGACGAGGCTTTCGGCACTCGCAGCCATCGTCCGGGCGATGAGGGCACATGTAGGTGCCGTCAATTCTGCCGCCATGCGACAAGACGACTTCGCCGAGCCTCTGGTTGATTTCATCCGCGGCTGCCCTGCTCACGAGCCCCCGTCCAACGGCTGATTGGTTGGTAATGATCGCCAGCTTGATATCGCGCTTCGCCAGGGATGCCAGGCTATCCAAAGCACCTTTGCAGAAGACCACGTCATCCCAGGTGCGAATATAGTTGTCTCGGTTCTCAATGATGACACCGTCCCGATCCAGAAGCAGTCCCGGGCGCAGGTGGTCACCCGAATTGGGATGAGATTCAATCATGATACGGTGATCTCAGTCTGCCTCCAACCTCCCGTTGGGTGGCAAGGGATGCATGAGGGCGATTTTCCAACATCACATCGTATCCTTTTCGGGGTGCGCACCATCCAACACGGCATGTACCCTGATCAGGCCACCGTCTCGTGGACGGGGAGGCGGATTCTATCTTCGAGAAGTTTCTCGAGCAACCGTCTGCCGCCACCTCAATAGAGACCTTACAGGTGCAGTCAGCATTTTTCAGGAGTCAAACCCCACATGGCAGATCTTGCTTTATCTATCCTGCACCCCGCGATTGTAATCCTTGGCTTCATTGCGATGACTGCCGGAATCAGTTCTTTGTTTCCCAGATACGGCTGGCTTCTGGATCTTGTGTCTCAATTCAGGGTCCAGATCGGCTGGCTCAATGTCGGTGTGGCTGTCTTATCCGGGCTGGCTGGTCTTGCTGCGCTCGCCCTGGTTTGCCTCTTGCTGGGGGGGCTGGTTTTGGCCAGCTTGCGGCCCTTCTGGCATCAATCGGGCCAGGATTGGGAAGGTCGTTATAGGCTGATTCTATTCAATGTCCGCATGAGAAACCGGGCATTTGATCGAGTGCGACAGTATGTAATGCAACAGGCGCCCGACCTGCTTGGCTTGGTTGAGGTCGATCAGGCTTGGCTTGAAGGTCTGGATCCGCTCAAATCAATCTTTCCTTACCAAGCGAGCTTCGCTCATCCTGCGAGTTATGGTCTTGCCTTGTTCAGCCAGCATCCCATTCGTTCGTGGCGTTCTTCGAGGCTTCCGGGATCTGATGTCGATCATCTGGAGATTGACCTCGATCTTCCAGACGGGAAGATTCGTGTCATCTTGGCCCATCTCCCGCCTCCGTTTTCGCCTTCGGAAAGGAAGAAACGTGACGACAGGCTTCATGCCTTGGGTGAAATCGCAGCAGCCACTGACGGTCCGACGCTCATCCTGGGCGATTTCAATGCCTCGCCGTGGACGCCTTCCCTGCAGGCTCTCGAGACCGACTTGGGAATGAAGAGCTTGCGGCGGCTTCACGGACTTCTGCCGACTTGGCCGGCCCAGTTTGGCCCGGCGCGGATACCCATTGATCATGTCTTTGGATCAGATGGAACCGTCGCGTTTGGTGCTTCGAAAGTGGGTCCCGATCTGGGTTCAGACCATCTTCCGATCGAAGTCTCGCTGACGGTAAGGGGCTAGCGACGGCCCCAATGTTGACTTCCGCGGCGATATGCTGCAGGCATATTGGACGAAGTCTGTATGGTGCGGGATCTTCTGGCGGTCTCAGCGCGCTTCGGGCATGCCTGCCCGTAGTGCCAGAACGGCGGCTTGAGTACGATCTGCCACGTGGAGTTTGTCGTAGATTCTGGTGATGTGAGACTTGACGGTGTGATAGCTTATCACCAGTTCATCCGCTATCTGGTGGTTGTCATACCCCTTGGCAATCAACAACAGGACCGATCGCTCGCGGGGGCTCAAAGACTCCAACAGGCTGGCGGCATCATCGTTGATAGCGACGCTTGGGACATTGGATGAGGTACCGAATGCTCGTCGGATGAGGTCGGGGTCTGCGGCTGCAAAGTCACCCGTGAGAACTGCGGCTATGCTGGCGACCAGATGTTTCGGAAGCTGAGCCTTGGTCAGGTAGCCGTTTGCCCCAAGCATGATCGCTTCTCGAAGGAGACGCGGGTCTTCGTGCCCTGAAACGATAATGATGGCCACACCAGGATCGATTTCACGTATCCTGCGCAGGGCGCTCAGACCGTCTACGATGGGCATGGTGAGGTCGAGCAGGATGAAGGTCGGTCTCAATTCCTGGGCCAGTTCGATGACTTCCCTGCCATCGTGGGCGGTGCCAACGACTTCACACCCTGCATCCTCAACCATACGGCTGATGAGTTCCAGCGACTGCACATCGTCGTCTGCTATAAGTATCTGCGGCCAAGTCAGTTCCATTTTGTTTTACCCATCCAAGGTTGGGGCCTGCGTCACCATGAATAACGGATTTGTCCGCTATTTGTTCCACCTGAATCCCAAAGTGGCCGGGAAGTCAGCGTTGGCATGGCGCGAAAACCCCAATGACCAAATCCAACGGAAAACCGGACCGCTCTGACCTCCTGTGCCAAGATGCCAATGCAGTCGGCACAAGAGGTCAGAACGCTCCGGCACTCTAAGGGTATTCGATATCGGGATTGTGCGCAAGGGTTGGCGTGAAGGCCGGAAGCATTCCGGATCACTTCTGGATGTCGGAATCGATCAGCAAGTCTGTAGTGGACGGTCCCTGGATCCCTTAGGACGTCTGGCCAGACAGGTCCCGGCAAGGATTGCTGCTCCGAGTCGCCAGTGGGGAATGGTCAGGGGGCCATCTGCATCATCTTGCCCTTCGTCGAGGCGCGTCTGGGCCAGCGCCAGTGCCCACGTTCCCAGAGCGGATGCCGTTCGGATAGGGGAAAGCACCAGGCAAAGTGGTCGATCACCTCCCAAGCGGGAGGTTTTGCATTTAAGGGTCCAACAGTTGTCTTAGGTCCGCCAAGGCATGGCCTGGAGTGGCTGGGGATGGATCCCGGAGTGCGCGGACGGGGGCATACCGTCCCGCCGCGTAGGCACCGGCCATCCGGGCTGTTCCCCCTTCGACCCTTGGTCGCGGGCGCTAAACGCTCCCATGGGCGGCGAGGCATCCAATTCGCCATTTGGCGCTACGACTCCAGATGGACCCTTGTCGGCACCGGCGCAACTTCAGACATCAATACGGGAACGGCATGGAACACAATCAAGGTCGTCCGAGACGGAGACGACATCAGCCTGTACGTCAACGGGATCTTCCAAACCATGATCTCGGACGACGCCATGACTGACTTTCTCAGGATCGGATAGGTGGGCTACTCGACCTCCAGTGGCAGAGCCACCTTCCGGTTCGACGACTTTGCCCTCTCCCCGGTTGACTGCGGCGCCGGAGCAGCCGCGGCGCAGACCCAGGGACCACAATGGGGCAAAGCGGAGGTCTTCAGCGGCGAACTCCCGCCCAAGCCGGAGATTGCCAAGCAGCCAACTGCTAAGCAGGGTGGGAGGGCGTTGCCGTCTCACCTCGAGTGGTTCCACTGCCTGATGGGCGCGTTCAACGGCGGTCCACCGGTCACGGATCGCCGCTGCATGTCCCCGCTAGCGCTCTCCCTTTCCCTACCGCTCGATCAGGGGCAAGAAAGCAAACTGGTAGATCGGCGTCAAGAGCAGCAGGGTGTTGGCGCCATCCAGCGCCGCCTGCTGACCCAACGTGATGACGGCCGTGTTGGCGGCCGCTGCCTTCTCTTGCCCCCATGTGGGACCGGTTGGGAGAATCGAGCTCCACACGAACAGGTTCAAGAGCAGGAGCAGCAGCAAGGCAAGCTTGTATGGCGTGGGCTTCACGATGTTCATGGGACGATAAACATCCAGGAAATGGCCCGACAGTCGCCGCTCCCGCAGCCGGGCGGATTGTTGGCGGTGTCGGTGTCGTAGTAGAGGTAGACGGGTTTGCCGAGAGAGTAGGCCGTATTGAGCATCACCATGAAGCGATTGGTCGTTAGCGCATGGGCGGCGTCGCCGGAGGCGGCGAAATAGCGGATCGTGGTGGTGGGTGGGGCGGAGCTGCAGTACACGTGGATCCGGCTCGAGAAGACAGCGAGGTTGGCAATCGTGCATGTGAACGGGCCAGCTATCGAGGCCTCAGGGGCCGGTAGGTTGGCCGCAGGGTCGCTGGCAGCCTGAGCAGATAAAGCCCGCCCGAATCCTGCCCAGGCCACGCCTGCGGCCAACAGCAGGGACAGCGCCAGCGGGACCAGCCACTTCCATCCCATCTTTTGTGATACACGGCTTGAGAGAGACACAGACCTACCTCCTTGAATGTGGGCGGGTCTTGGTGTCCCCGAAGTGGGGACAACGCAAGGCATTCGAACCCATGACGGATATGGCAGGGCTCCTGCAGACTGGGATCTGAATAGGAAAGTCCCTTCGAGCTCGCGCCGACCTGAGCCTGAGAAGGGGGGAGGGGGGCGTGCGTTCGTACGGGAGCAGGGGCGATGTCGTGTGCGGCTTGGGGCCATCCAGCCCATCTAAGCTTGGCTGGAACTCGCTGCCCCGACCGACTGATAGTGTAAACCTTTTCGACTCATGGGACAAACGTCGTTGCAGACCTGCGGGCCAACCCT
Source organism: uncultured Chloroflexia bacterium (assembly GCA_963807065.1). GTDB lineage: Bacteria > Chloroflexota > Anaerolineae > Anaerolineales > E44-bin32 > CAWAND01. Next base: position 1,161,190 of record CAWDZQ010000003.1, on the reverse strand, counting down.
ACCGTCCCTACCGTGCTCCATCGTCCTCCTGCCCGAAACCCGCCTTGGATCTCCCCCAAATGCCGCAACCGAGTTGAGAGCCCGGGCGGCCAAAATCTTGATCTCACAACGGGAAGATCTTATGGATCGACACGCGGCGGGTGGCGCCGGTGAACTGGCCGCCCAAGGTTGGGGAAAGCCTATGCTTCAGGCAAATTGTGAAAAATATCACAAATTACTCCGGCCACTCCTTGGAACTCTCTATCCGATGGAAACACGCGCACGGCCGTTGACCCCGGGCAGGTCACGGGCTTGTCCTTGGTGAAAGTATTGGGTGACCAACTCCCCGAAATCAGCTTTGGGTGCGATCTCGATGTGCTTCAGCCACCGGCAATGGGTTACTGATTCGTGATCAGCGGCATGTAGAGAGACACGATCGAGGTGTAGAAGGCCGTCGAGAATGCCGACGTGCCCATGGTGGCATCGGTCGCCGTGGCCGTCAGATAAGGCCCGTGGAGACCGGGTATGGAGATCGTCCAGTTGCCACCAGCACCGGCTACACCTGATCCCAGGAAGGTCTTGCCTGCAGGCGGTGAACTGCTCGGGCTTGTGAAGACTTCGACCGTACAGCCGTTGCAGGACGTCCCTGATACCGACGTCGGGCCAAGGCTCGCCGAATTGATTGTCGGGGCGGGGATGCCCTCGTTGGCACCATCGGCTGCGATGGCAATGTTCCAACTGGTATTGGAGTGGATGCTGTTCTGGGTGATGATGTTGAAGTCCGTGTCGGCGCCGTAGATGTAGATTCCTTCGGTGGCATGATTGGCGATGATATTGTTGGGTCCGATGGTGTTGGATTGGGCCGAGTTGCTGATTCGCATGCCACTCGATGTTCCGTTCGGCAGCGCGCCCGTGCCGGTGATATCGACACCGATGTAGTTCCCCAGAACCTGGTTGTTGTCGGTGCCCGATCCGTTGATCCCCACACCATAGCCGCCGTTGCCCGAGATCACGTTCCGTTCAGCAAGGGTTGCACCGCCGACCGTGTTGTCGTGTGCTCCACTGCCGAGTGCCACGCCGGTACCGCCGCCCATCCCAACCTTTCCGCTAGCATCCGTCCCCAGCAGGTTTCCTGAGACCGTGTTGTTGTTGGCGCCGGTGTTGATGCCGACGGCGGCGTAGTTGGAGGCAATGACATTGCCTTCGCCGCTTGTGTCGCCGCCCACCGTGGTGCTGGCGGCGTTGTTGATGATCGCCACCCCCTCATGACCGTTGAGCAAAGGCGAGATCCCATCCACGTCCAGTCCAATGTAGTTGCCGGAAACGACGGTGAGATCCGTTCCGGCACCGCTGATTCGGATCCCATAACCCGTGTTGCCCGAGATCACGTTGCGCTTGGTGGCGGTGTTGCCCCCAATCACATTCCCCTGCGCTGCGTCGTGAATGTAGATGGCGCCATAGATTGAAGCGTTGGGCACGGCAGCCGTTCCAGTTGAATCCGTTCCGATGAAATTGCCCTCAACGTGATTGCCGTTGGTCCCTCCCGTCCAAATGTCAACGCCGGGTCCTACGTTGCCCGAGATGACATTGTTCGGGCCAATGGTGTTACTGTAGGCGCCGTTGAGGATCTGCACCCCATTTTGGCCGTTGGCCAGGGCTGAGGCTCCGGTGGCGTCCAGCCCGATCCAGTTGCCTTCGATGGTGTTGGCGTTGGGGTCTGTCGATCCGCCATTGATGGTGATCCCGTCGTACGTGTTGCCCGAAATCAGATTGCGAGCACCCGCGCTCGATCCCCCAACCGTATTGGCGTGAGCCAGTGAATTGAACTGAACGCCGGAGTTGGTGTTACCCAAAGCGGACAAGCCGTCGGCCGTGGTGCCGATATAGTTGCCAGAAATCGTGTTGCCCGTGCTGGAACTGTCAACTGTGACGCCGGCAATATCGTTGCCTGAGATGAGGTTGCGATCAGCCGCGACCGTGCCGCCGATGGTATTGCCGCTGGTTTCGTTTGAAAGTGCTATCCCATATCCGGTGTTTCCGCGGTCCAGGGTGCCGCCCGGATCGGTGCCCAGGTAGCAGCCGCGAATGAGGTTGTCCCCCGATGTTGGACCCCCCATTGAGATTCCGATGTAGAACTGGTTGATGTCCAATCCCTGAATGGTGTTGTTGGAATAGACGCTCAGGGCGGCGATCCCACTTGTGAGCGAACCGTCCAGTTCGATCAGGATCGTGGCAGGGGTTGATCCAGTGGCTTCCGCCGCGCCGGGCTGCGAGTAGCCGTCGATGGTCACGCCGGCCGGGTCGACAAGCGTAATCGTGCTGGCGAGCTGGATCGTGCACACACCGCTGCACCCTGAGATGTTGAATTCGATGATGTCCGCGCCGGAGTTGTTGTTGGCATCGGTGACGGCCTGTCTCAATGAGCCGGCCCCGCTGTCGTTGGTATTGGTCACGGTAAAGGTGGTGGCGAAAGCTGGCCTTTGTGGCAACAGGCCGAGAGCACAGGCCATGGTTGTGGCGAGCAGGGCAGCTATCAGCTTTGATCGAATGGCCAGCCGCTTGGAAGGTTGCATCTCCCTATCCTTCTCCCGTTGACCCGTATCCATACCCAGCGCGGAGATCTCATCCCCGATTGTGAATTTCATCACATAATCAGAGTACAGCATGCGGCCCAGGGTATCAACCATCATCTCGCGCGGTTGGACCACGTTTGGGGGACGGGTAGAGCATGCATTCCCATTCAACTTCGATGTACACTCTATGGATTCCATCGTTGGCAAGACTCGCAAGGCCGCCCCGCGCTCCCGGAGCGTGTGAGCCGCGACTGGGCGGGCTGCGCCACTCGGGCGCGTCTTCCGGGGAGGTACGGGTCCGGCGCGGCATCCAAGCCTCTAGAGGATCCAAACATCCGGCTGTTATAGGCCCCGCGCCAGCCGCTTGGTGGAGCCGTCCGGTTTTTGGGTCGGTGGGTGCTGGCAGCGGCGGGGAGCTGCAATGAGCGAGATCCCATCTCGGATCAACATATTGGGCGTCGGTGTCCATCCGATCAACATGGATCAAGCCTTGGACGCTATCGACGGTTGGATCGCCCGGGATGAGAAGCACTACGTCTGCTTGACGCCGATTTACAGCATCCTCGCTTGCCAGGACGACCCCGATCTAAAGCAGGTCTTCAACCAGAGTGGTTTGACCACTCCGGATGGCATGCCCTTGGTGTGGATTTCCCGGGCCAGCGGACATCCCAGAGCGAATCGCGTCTATGGCCCCGACGTCATGCAGTCGGTGGCGCAGAGGTCGGTCACGCCGGGCTATCGGCACGTGCTCTTGGGGGGGCACTCGGGTGTGCCCGAACGGGTTCGAGATTTCCTGGAGGTCCAATTCCCCGGAATCCAGGTCGTGGGCTGCCTTTCCCCTGCTTTCGGAGGGATGACTGGCGAGCAGGATGCCGCCCTGGTGGCGGAGATCAACGCCGCCTCGCCGGACATCGTGTGGGTGGCGCTCGGCTCGCCCAGGCAGGAAAAATGGATGGCTGAGCACGTGGAGGCGCTCAATGCCCACGTGCTGATCGGGGTGGGCGCGGCTTTCGATTTCCTGTCGGGACGCAAGCGGCAGGCGCCGCGTTGGATCCAGCGCTCAGGTTTGGAATGGCTCTTCCGGTTGGCCACGGAGCCGCGGCGATTGTGGCGCCGCTACCTTCGCTACCCCCACTTCCTGGTGCTCTATCTGGCCCAGGTGCTGGGTCTGAAAGACTACGACTTCGAGCAGACGGGCGTTCAACCCCCGGCGTTGGAGCCGCAGGCACCGGCTGACATCGCGTCTTCCGGGGCCGGCGACCTCGAGACAGGTCGTGCAGTCGGATATCCTCGGCGTCCGCGTCCACGCGCTGACTGTCCCAGGTCTGCACGCCATCATCGGGCAGGCCATTGAGACCAAGGCCAAGGTCCTGCTGCTCAATGTCAATGCCCACGCGCTCAACCTGGCCTATGAAAAGCCATGGATGCGGGAATTCCTCAACCGTTCGACCGCCGTCTTTCCGGATGGCTCCGGTGCGCTGTTTGCCGCCAGGGTTCTGGGGTCTCGATTTAAAGAGCGCGTCACCTACGCCGACTGGCTGTGGGATCTGGCGAGATTCTGCGCCGAAAACGATTTCAGCTTGTACTTTCTCGGTGGACACGAGGGGGTCGCCGAAAAAGCAGGAAGGGCTCTGCTCGGGCACAACCCTACGCTCAAGATCGCCGGGACGCACCATGGGTATTTCGACAAGACGGCGGATGGGCCTGAAAATCAAGCCATCGTGGCAGAGATCAATCACCTGGCCCCGGATATCCTGATCGTGGGTTTCGGCATGCCGCGCCAGGAACGCTGGCTGATGGAAAACTGGGATCGGCTCGACGTCCGTGTCGGGTTGACTGGCGGGGCAGCGTTTGACTACGTCTCAGGACGACTGCGGCGACCCCCGAAGTTCCTGGCCGATCATGGCCTGGAGTGGCTTGGGCGAATGCTGATCGAACCCAGACGGCTTTGGCGCCGCTACCTGATTGGTGTTCCGCTGTTCACCTGGCGCGTGATCCGCCAGCGCCTGGGCGGCCCCGGGCATCCAACGCGTTGACCCCGCCGATGGAATTCAGGCGCGCCTAACGAAACAGCGTGCCGAGGCCAGCTATGGCTATGCCAGGAACCGAACCCACCAAGGCAGACGCCTGTTGACCGCTTGCCCCACTCGCCAGAGCCAGGAGCAAGAAGAGGAGCAGCCAGGGGCTCCCGCTGGCACCGACCCCACTGCCCAGATCGCTTGGGACGTCAATCCAGACCCGCTCGGACCTGGCGATCCGGCCGGGAGTTGCTGTCCGGACCGAAATCCTAAGGGTCTCGTCCCGGCGCGGCGAGTGGTCGATCTCGCTGATATGGAGGTCATTCCTCCCTTTTCCATCAACCCGAAAGGCATGGCCGCCAGGAGGGTGCCGAGACCGTCGCCGGCAGCCCTGCGTGGAGCCGTCGATGGGTGGGAGCAGTTCTTGCCGGAGGAGCTGGGGAAGGCGGTGTCGGTCATGGCATTCGGCGGTTGAGCCATCTTCCCCATCGCCAGAGAATTGGCCGGATCGAGCGCGTGATGCGCCGCGCCGCCGGATTTGAACTCGAGGCGAGAGCGAACACGTCGGATCCAGTTCAAGTGGAACCAGCGATCCAATCGTTCCGTCCTCTGAAATGCCGCTTCTACAGCTTCGGCAATGTCCTCCCGCCCGTGCTCCAGCGCTGACGCCTGGATCGTGCGAAAGCTGATGACGCCCTGGTTTATATAGGTACGGCGAATCAGATCCAGATCGAGCTTTCCTCCTGGGAAGGCGGATGCCTCTTCCAAGCCCCCTACGATCTCGAGCATTGCCATGGCGATGACGCACTTCATACAGCGGCCGCAGTTGTCCCCGGTATCAGATTCGTAGCAGACGCGCAGGTTCTGAAGGGCCAGCGGATGGGCCCGTAGAAACTCGAGCTTGGGGATGCGGTCGGTTTCAACTGCATAGTGGCGGAAGCTCGTCCATGAGGATGAGAAGAGCGGATCTGTTTCCGGGTGGGAGGCGTGAGGGCGGAGATGAGTGGCTGGCAGGCCGGACGAGATCACCAGTTGCCGATAGCGCCGCCCGAGCGAATGGCCAGCTCCGGCTAGAAGGCAGCCGAAGGCTAGATCGGTCCAGCTCGATTCCTGAAACCTGGTCTGGCGAATGTTGGTAGCGACGGTCACCAGCCGCTTTCCGAGCTTGTCGGCGATTTCTTGAATTCGGTCGATCGCTCGGGAGTGCGCACGCGTGTTCGCCAATGGGATGTCAAAACCCTGGATGAACAACAGTTCATCGATGTCGGCATCCTGGGTTTCCTTGGCGCGCAGCAACGTGTAGAACGAATTGATTCCGCCGGAGAAGAAGAGGCCGATCGGCCGGGGCCCAGCCGGCTCAGCGGCAGTGTGTACCGGGACATTCAATGGCACGGGCCGCAGGTTCCTGTACCATTCGCCCCAGATGGCCGTCAGCCGGCGGGCATTTTCCAGCAGGACTGTGTCGACCGGAAGCTCCATCGAAAGCGGGCACCCAAGCGTGATTGCCAGGGGGAGCATGGAGATAAGCCATGCGTTGCCAGAGCGGTCAAGGCCATCAGCCAAATCTTCCGGGACCTCAAACCACCAGTCTTCTGGAATCGTGGCCAACCCGGGGCAGGCGGCCTCGACTGAGCAGCGCACAAAACTGGGGTCTCTGGGAGAGCGTGTGAAGCGCGGATTCCCGATTTTAAGTGCTTTCGTCAGGAGTCTCCCCTTTTCAGCGGCAGACGGTGGTTGACCCAGGCTGCCGCCCGGCGCAAACGCAGGAAGGCAGGTGCGAACCAGGTCCGGGCCCACGGAATATCTTTGAAGTACATACGAGCGCGCCAGACCAATCCGAACAGCATCCATCGATTGATTCGGTCCGTACGGTCAAATGCCTCCTGGATGGCTCCGGCGATGTCCTGTCGGCCATTGGCCCTGGCGTAAGGGAGCAGGTTGCGAAAGTATCGCCACTCTCGTCCCAGGTACATTCTGCGGATCATGTCCATTTCAAGCTGCCTGGAGGGAAAGGCGTGGCAGTGCTCCAACTCGCCGCGCACTTCAAGGGCCACCATCGTCCTCAGGCACTTCAAACAACGCCCGCAGTTGCCACCTTTCGGCGACTCCCAGCACACACGGAGATGGTCCAAGGCCACCGGATACCGGCTGATGAACTCGGTCTTTTGGATGCGGTCCGCCCAAACCCCATAATGGACGAAGGTCGTTGCCTGGCTGGACATCAGCGGGTCGGTATCGGGATGGCTCGCCAAGGGATGCAGGTCGGCGCCCGCCCAAGTGGAAGAAATCAAGAGCTGCCGATAGCGAGACTCGAGGGCCAGTCCGGCGGCACCGAGCAACGGGGCGCTCCCCATCTGGTCATAATGGAGCTGGCCGAAGTGCGTCGAGCGAAGGTTGGTGACCAAGAGTTGGACAGGGATACCCATGACCTTGCCGGCCTCGCGAACCGAGGCGGAGGCGTTGTCAACGGCAGTCGAGTTATTGTGGAGGAAGTCCGCCCCTTGGATGAAAATCAGTTCATCGACAGCCAGGTCTCCTTCAGCTTGCGTATGAAGCACCGTGTAGAAGGAATCGACCCCTCCTGAGAAGAACACGGCGGTCTTCCGTTCCGAAGGCATGGTGGGGGCGCCAAGGTCGGCGATGACGTCAATGTGAGAAAGCCGGGGATACCAGCCCGTCCAAATGCGCTGCAACTTCTCGGCATGATCCAACACAAGTGGGTCGACCGGCGCCTCGACTTCCAATGGCTCGTGGCGTGTCAGGGCCAAGGGGAGCAACGCCACCAGCCAAGGGTTCCCCTGGAGGCTAATCTCAGAGGCGAGTTTGTCATCGATATCAAACCAGACGCGATCTGGAGGCACCATCGGATTCCGGAAGTGGACCCATGCTTGCAAGCGGACGTGATTTGGCGCCAAGGGTGACTCTACAATCTCGGGAGGAGAGATGCGCATCAGGGCCGGTGCTCCATCTCGATCAGACGACAACCCGATTGATGAAGGAGGGCCATCTGAGCAGCCTGGGTCCAGCCGGGCTTGAGCACACTGCGCCAGGCGTGGAGATCATAAATCTTCATTCGAAACCTTCGCCGCGATGATGTACTCAAGCTTGATCCAGCCCGTGATGGCACGAGATGAACGGACGTCTTGCCCTGGTCTAAGGCAGCCGTTGGAAAGGCACAACGCACCCAAGGCAGGCTGGTTCACCAGGGGAAGCGCTTGTTGAGCCGTCGGCCAATTGGTCGGACCTTCCGTACGAGAGGGCCAGTTAGCCGCCGGGCGAGGGCATTGTGCCGCCATCTGTGTCTGGCGGAACGTACCATTCCCATGAGAAGATATCGGTCCATGCGTTTGGTGCGAGCGAAGGCGGCTTCGATGGCTCGTGCGATGTCGGATCTGCCGCGTTGGTTGGCAAACTCGATCAACTTCTGGAAATAGAGTTCCGTTCGGCCCAGATATTGGCGGCTCACCAAATCAAGGTCGAGTGATCCGGCCGCAAACGTCGGACAGTTCTCTAGGGCGCCGATGATCTCCAGGACCGTCATCGTCCGCAAGCACTTCAGGCAATGGCCGCAGTTCGACCCAGCCTCGGATTCCCAACACACACGCAAGTTCTCCAAGGCGACTGGATTGCGGCTCACATACTCAGTCTTCGCTATTCGGTCGGCCCAGTCCCCGTAATGTACGAATGTCAAGGAATCCGTGGAGAAAAGCGGGTCGGTCTCCGGGTGCGAGCCGAGCGGCCGGGGCGTTCCTTGGGGCCAGGCGGAGGAAATCAAGAGTTGTTGGTAGCGAGGTTCAAGCGCCAGCCCAATAGCCGCCAATAGGCTTCCATTCGAAAGGTAGTTAAGATCCGTCTCCCGAAAGCGAGTTTCCCGCAAATTCGTCGCCGTCCTGACAACCGGCATGCGCCAGACTTGAGCGGCGCGCTCTATAGTGGCCATCACCTGCTGGTAGGCGGCTGCATTGTCCAGGGCGATATCGGCGCCCTCGATATATACCAATTCATCGATGGTGCCGCCCCCTTCGGTTCGATCGTAAAGTACAGTGTAGAAAGAATCGACCCCTCCCGAGAAGAATGCGCCTGTCTTCTGACTTGAGGGTGCCGTCGGCGGTTCGGCGATCGGAGCTCGTATTTCGATCGGGTGGAGTTCCGGGTACCAGCGTGACCAGGTGGCCATGAGACGATCGGCATGGGTCAAGAGTGTGCCATCCACGGCCAGGTCCAGCGCGATGTATTCACCCAGGACCATCGCCAGGGGAAGCAGCGCGGCCAGCCACGGGCTCCCCGTGCGGCTTACTTGGTCAGAGAAATCTCCCGGCACGTCGATCCAGAGCACGTCATCTGGCAGCCACCGTGAGCGATATTGAATCCGAGCGGCGATCCGGAACATGTTGGCTCTGCGAGGAGAAGGTCCGCTGTCCAGACCGAGAATCCTCACCGTCGGGTGCCGTCCACAGACCGGGGGATCGTTCTTCCCTTCGACCGTGACCCATCCATCAAGATTTGACCAAGTCGCCAAACTGGGCATAGGCTTCGTTCGAAGCCAGGATCTGTTGGCGAGTTTGTTCCCATAGCCTCGGTCTCAGGCCCTCACCTTCTTTGAGCAGGCAACCCGCCACTTCGCCGACCGATTGTGCATCGTGCTTCGATCTGAGATCGATAAGTTCACAACCGCCGGGAAACAGCTCTGCCAGCCCCGAAAACTTGCGTTGATAGTAGGCGGACTTGAAAAGGCAGATGGCGGGAATACCCTGACCCAACGCAAGCACAGCCCCATGGTAGCTGCCGGTGATGACCAGCCGGCAGGGTGACATGGCTTCCAGCAGGCCGGGAACCGTTCCTTCGTGGTGGCGAGCGGCTGGGGTCAGTCCGGCCGCCTTCATCCATGCGCTGGTTGCGTTTGCGTCGTTCGGGTGGATAGAAAGCGGCACTACCTTGCTCTCGGTCCCGCTCAGAGCAGGCAGTACGCTCATCAGAAGGCTTTCGAGGAGGGGCAGGTCCCCTTCGGAGAAGCCACTGTAGGGTTCGAAGCGAAGGTTGAGGCCGAGATCCGTGGCCAACGCGTTGCCTCGTGAACGATAGGCAAGTTCCAACGCATCGTCCCCAGTGACTGGGATGTGGCTCTCTTCCCGCTCCAACAAGTCAACCAGCAGGGCGGCACTACCCGGATCTCTGACCGAAACAAACCCGACCTTTGCCAATGTCAATCTGACGGCGTCCCTGAGGAGGGGGTTTTGTAGGGGGCCGATTCCCTGGCTGAACATTGCCGTCGGCTTGCCGTGGAGCACTGCAAGCCGCATGAGATCCACCCGGCGAAGAGCAGCCGGAAGAAAAGGGTCGGCGAAGACCCCCGACCCAGCATGGACGACGAGGTCTGCTGCTTCCACCGCCCCCACTAGATTGAGTTTGTAACCTGCGGGGAGCACCCTGCTCAGTCTGGCTTCCCATCGGAGGCGGAGCGCCCGTGGGATCGCTCCCAACCTTGATCGGCTGAACTTTGCAAGTCGCGTCCAGGACGAAGGGTAGTTGACTACGACAGGTGCCACTGACGGGATGTGCCTTGCCAGCGATGCCTCAGATCGCGTGATCACAGCCAGGCGGGCATCCGGCCAAAGCGCGCGCAACCGCTCGACGGTCACCTGGAGCATAGCGACATCGCCCAGGTTGTTCATTTGACTGCTGCCGTGTTCGATGAGAATGCGCATCGCCGATGACGCGTCCTTTGGTCTTCAGCGCAATTTGCGCCGATCGGAGCCACTGTATTCTACTTGCGGTCCCTTGGGAAGAGCGATCTTCAGCGCCACCGGTTGTGGCACATCACATCAAGATGAAGCCCTGTTGTATACTTTGCCACTTGGTACCGGGACACTCGAGATTGGGTTCGCGGGCTGTCACCGCCCGCAACACACGGCGAGAGCCGGTCCACATCTGCCCCTAAGTCCACAGCAGTTGAGGCCCTGGAACATGACCTTCCCCATCCCTCCCGAGCAGGTAACGCTGGCAGTTGAGGGCTGGAATGCGAGTGACCTTGAGAGTGGGGCGCTGTTCGAGCGCGCCATGAGGTCCTTGGCCAACCAGACCTATCCGATCGACGCCTGTGAGATTCTCATCTTGGTCGATGAATCGGAAGGGGTCAGGGGCCCCGAAGGATATCGGTCGTTCTTCCCGGATGCTCGTATCGTGACCGTGCCGGATTCAACCTACTATCGAATCAAGAATGCAGCTATCGATCAGGCAACCCGCGACGTACTGGTGTTTGCCGATTTGGATGTCGCTTATTCGCCCGATTGGCTGGACTCCATGCTGCGGGCACTGAGCCGGCACGACGGGCTGGTTGCGGGTAACACCCAATTCGATGACGGCTTCCTCAGCCGGACCCTCTCGATTACGGAGTGGGCGGCCACCCGCCTTGAGTCCGGACCGACGGATTGGTTCTATGGGAACAATCTGGCGACGCGCCGGGCGCTCCTGCAAGAGCACGGGTTCAGGGAGGATTTGGGGCAGAGCGGGGGTGGTGGCGTAGATATCCTGCGCGACAAGATGCTGGCCGACGGGGTGGGCATCTGGTTCTGTGCTGAAGCCCGCGCCTGGCACCACGTGGCGCCCTTCTGGAGCAAGTACACACGACTGGGCGCCTACCAGATTCATACCCGTCGAATGGCTCCCGAAATGCGTTGGTCGTGGTTGGCCGACGTCCCCGTGCTGGCGCCTTTCCTGGTCGTCGGAGGCGGGTTGGTGAAGGCCTGGCGACGGGCGTGGCGGCTCAGGCAAATGCTCCCTTTGCGAGGCTGGTCGCTGCCGGTGTACCTTGCTACGATCGCCTTTGCGAAATCTGTAGAATGGGTCGGGGCGGCATCCTATACTTACTTTCCGGGCTGGGTCGGGGCACGCTACGATTGGTTCGAGGTTCCAGGGTCACCTTACCCCAGCTCATCGGATCTGCGGCCGCCAACCCGCCCATGACCCCGCCGTCACATGTCAGTGTCAGTCTCGTCCATCCCTGGGACCCCTGGCGGCAGGGGATCGGCGGCTTCGACACGTTTCTTGACGGTTTCCTGAGGTATGCTCCACCGGATTGGGACATAGAACTGGTGGGAATCACAGCCCAGCCCCAAAATCGGAAGGTGGGGCGTTGGCAAACGCTCGATTACGCTGGCCGAAGCGTTCGCTTCTTCCCAGTGCTAGCCGATTCGAAGCCCAATCTGGTGCACATGGTTCCATTGTCGTTGCTGTTCGCCTTGGCTGCCAGGCTTCGCCGTCCCAGCCTTTCGGGCGGCTTGGTGGTTTATCACCGATTCGAATCCGCTTACGCTGTACCGAGGATCTTGCCTCACCAACCGGCGGCATTCTTTCTACACAATCACCCGCCCGAGGTCGCTTCTCCTTCCAGTGATGTCCGTTGGGCCCGCATGACCCCGATCTTCCGCAAACTGTTGCTGCGCAGCCTGAATTCTGCATCCCTGGTGGTGTGTGTCGACCCTCGAACCCCAGAATGGATTGCCAAGGCTCTGCCCAGCATGAATGGAAAAGTGATCTGGCAGCAGCAATGGGCTGACCCGGCGGTGTTCAATCTTGACCAAGCCGGCGCGAAGTCCGATCCACGGTCGGAATTGATGGGGCGGCTGGACCTGGATGGCGAGATGAAATGGCTGGTGTTCGCTGGAAGGTTCGAGAAGCAAAAGGACCCCTTGAAGCTCATAGAGATCTTTTCCATGGCGCGCCGCCGGTTGGGCCGGTTGGGTTTGGTTCTGGTCGGCGATGGACGGCTCCGCCGTCGGATGGAGCAGGCTGTGGCGGCTCATGGCGTGGGCGACGTCGTTCGATTTCTTCCGCCCGTCTCGAGGGCCGATCTGGCATCGGTCTACCGCGGCTGTGACGTGGCTGTCTGCACATCAGCCTTCGAGGCCGGCCCACGGTTTATCTTCGAGGCCATGGCGTGTGGTCTGCCGGTGGTTTCATTTGACGTGGGACAGGTCGGCGACGTCATTGGGAGAGATTGCGATGTCGGCTATCTGGTCCCAGATCGGAGCACCTCCGAATTCGTCGAAGCTTTGGAGTGTGTGTTGTCCTCGCCCCAAACGCCTGAGCGAGCCACGCGTTGCGCAAAGCGAGTTGCAGCGCACACGCCCCAGGCAGCGCTCGAACCTATCTTGGCTGACTATCAGCGGCTGGCTCTTGAAGGCGGCAGCCCTCCAACCTCCGGATGAGACTGACTTGCAGCAAACCGGCTGGGTTTCGAGGCGTGCGGAAGGCACCGCGTCATAAGCGCGGGTGCCTGGATTTGGCGCTCGGGCCAAAGCCGAATTAGAATGCGGATACACGACCCTGCCAGTTGCCCTCGAGAGAATCGCAAGCCGTAGCGTGTTGAGGCCACATGCACAGACGCTTTCAGCCCCTCTCAATCACCCTGTTTGTCATTGACCTGCTCCTCGTCCCCGTGGGCCTGGCTTTGGCGACCCTGCTGCGGTCGACCCTTCCGATTGGGGTGGGAGGCGCGTTGCCAGGGGAAAACGCGGCTGCGCCGTGGCTCATTTACGTGATGGCGATCATCTGCTGGGGTGTGGGGATGACCTTCAGCGGCGTCTATGACCCGCAGCGGTCCCTGCGTTGGTTTAATGAAGCCTGGCGGGTCCTGTGGGGAAATCTGCTCTCGGCCTTTCTCATGGCCGGGCTGCTTTATCTCACTTTCCGCGAGCTCTCCCGTCTACAGTTTGTGTATTTCACAGTCGTCTCCGCCGTCGCCATGCTCGCTTATCGGGGCGGATTTCGTCTGATCTACCGAACGGCGGGAAGAGCCCGCCCAGGGGGCAGAACGAGGATTCTGGTGGTCGGCGCCGGTGACCTGGGGGGGCGGCTGGGACAAATCTTGCTCGACCACAGCCGCTGGGGGTTCGAGCCCGTCGGCTACCTTGATGACGACCCCGCCAAGCTCGGCACCAACCTGAACGGGCTTGAAGTCCTGGGGAGTATCTCCGACCTAACCGATTTGGTGCATACCAGACACATCGATGAGGTCTGGACAGCCCTGCCGCTCACCGCCACGTCTCGTCTGCAGGACATCATGCGTGCCCTGGAGCGGGTTTCCGTGCGAGTGAAAGTCGTACCCGATTATTTCTCGATGGCCCTGGTGCAAGCCAACGTTGAGATCCTGGATGGGATCCCGGTTATCGGCCTGCGCGATCCCTTGATTGAGGGCGCACCACGGCTGATGAAGCGTGTTTTCGACCTTGCCGTGTCGTTCGTGCTCCTCATCCTGGCATCACCGGTGCTTGTCATCGCGGGTGTAGCACTCAGGCTTGACTCGAGCGGCCCGGTCAGCATCCGTCAGCAGCGGGTCGGTGAGAACGGACGGCTGTTCAACATGTTAAACTCAGGACCATGGTGGCGGACGCCGACCAACGGATTGAAGAGGTGGTACACGAGGATGAAAAGGGCAACTTGATTCACAAGGCACAGGATGACCCACGGGTGACGCGGGTGGGGCGGTTTCTGCGCCGCTACAGTGTGGATGAACTCCCCCAACTGTTCAACGTTATCAAGGGAGACATGAGCCTTGTCGGCCCTCGGCCGGAAATGCCGTGGCTCGTGGATCGCTACGAGGCCTGGCAGCGCAAGCGATTTGCGGTGCCTCAGGGCATCACGGGGTGGTGGCAGATCAATGGGCGCAGTGACAAGCCGATGCACCTCAACACCGATGATGATCTCTACTACGTCTATAACTACTCGCTTTGGTTGGACATCGTCATTTTGATGAAGACGCCGATCGCAGTTTTTCGTGGCAAGGGGGCGTTCTGAGTGTGTTAGCCGGATTCTGGCGTCAGCCTCTCACGCGGCGGAAACCAAGGCCCGGTTGTGCATCTGGGTCGGCCGCATCGAAAGGAGACCGGTCGTCGTGACCCTCCTCGTCCTCGGCGCGGTCATCTTGGGCTCGGTCTTCCTGGTGGCCGCCTGGGCTGCCTCTCGCTGGCCCGGGTTAGCCACCGGTGCGATTCTCCTCTTGCTTCTTGTGCACGAGTTGGCCATCCGATGGCTGCAGAACTTGGCTGGCCTGCCGCCGGGGGAAGTGACTCTGGTTTCGCTTTGGAAGGATGCTGCGCTGCTCGGTCTTCTGGCGGGGGTGATCCTGAAAGCGTTGCGGACCGATCGCAATCTCAGATTGCAGCTGGCCTGGCGTCCCGGAGAACCCTTCCTGCTTGCTTTCGCGGCGCTCGGCATCCTGGGTGCCGCCTTGTCCCCAAACAGATTGGCAGGGGTAGCTGCGTTCCGAGACTATTTCGAACCTGTGGTTTTCTATGCTGTGGTCCGATTGACGATCGTCGACCGGAACCAGCTCGGACGACTTGTGAGGGCTTGGCTGATCGTCGGGGCAGCCATGGCGGTCTTGGCGATCTGGCAGTCGGGCTGGGGGCTGGAGCAGTTTTCGGCTTGGGGCTTTGGAACGCCGTCGGGCCAGGTGGGAATCCCTGAAGGCGGCGTGATCGGCCAGGTTGGTCTTCGTCCGCCCTCGACGGTCACGGGGCCGAATGAGCTGGCCGGGCACATGATCCTGCTAGCTTGTGCCGCCTTCCTGTTGATCTTTAAATCATCGGGCCGAAATCGTGCCTTGTTCCTGATGGCCGCCGTTCTCTATGGAGGAGCGCTCGTGACCTCGGCATCGCGCAGCGGATTCCTGGGTCTGCTTCTTGGGTTGGCAGTGGCCACCATTTTCGAAGTGATCCGAAAACGCCGAGATTTCGGACGCCTCGGCCGCCGGGCCTGGCTGGGTCTTGGCGGCGCGCTGGCGGCGGTGGCGCTTGTCGGGGCAATTGTCGTCCTGTCCGGCATGGGGAGTCTGATCGGCCACACCATCGTAAGTCTGGCGGGTCAATATCACACCCTCGATACCCTGGGGGCCGTGGATTTCCTCGCGCACCACCCGCAAGGGGTGGGGATGGGGCTGGTCGGTCCGCGTCAGGGATTCGGCTTCCCGGCTGCGGCCGCCTTTCATGTTGAGGGATCCTATTTCCAGATGGCCATGGAATTTGGCGTCTGGGGGCCGGTTGTGTTCATGGTTTTCCTGTTTCTGGCCCTGCGCCAGACATGGCGGGAGGCCATGCTCACGGGCGACCCCACGCTTCGCGTGCTGGGCGGGGTGGCTGTGGCCGGCTGGCTGGGGGTGTCAGTGACCTTTCTCTTCCTGCCGTTGATGCAGGCCTTTCCCCTGATGGCCTGGTTGTGGTTCTGCCTGGGCATTGGCGTGGGGAACCCTCAGTTGGATCAAATTGGAAAGGCGCAAGTGGTCGCGATCGCCAAGGGCTGAGCCGCTGGACCGGCGCTGGCCGCGATTCTCCGATCCCCTCCCCGGGTTTGTAAAATGCATCACAAATCGCCCGGCAACCGCCCGAGAGACGCCAGGCGGAGCCTTTGCAGCAACGAGGGCGATGTCTGCTTCTTTGGCTCGAGCATCTGGCGACATGCCCCTACTTATTGATCCACTTTCTAAGTTGGTCCCGATGGGGGCAGCGGCAGCCCAGGGTTTCCCGAGATGGCTTGCTTCAGGATGGCATTCTCCAGCGAGGGATCGGCCGCCAGCTTCTTCAACCGGGCGTCATCTCGCTCGAGTTCCTTGAGCCTGCGGACCCGGGAGGTCGTACCCCACCGCACTCTTTTCTCGAGCGGTCATGGGTTTGATCGCCTACGCTCAATGATTTGCAGGCTTGGGCTAAAGTTTGGCCATGGCTGGGCAGAACCTCGGCTTCACGGAATTTGCTGATAATCTGTTCGGGGGTATATCTTCTTTACGGCATTTGACCCTTTCCCTTGCGTGATCCTAACTTCACAACTGGATCAGTTTTGGGGGGCAGGTCACGGTGGTATTTTACAGCGGCCAATCAGAGTTCGACCGGCAGCCGGCGCGGGATGTCCTCCTGGGCCTTTTGCCTCACAATCTGCAGCTGCGTGTCTTGGTCGTGGGCTCGCAATGACAGGCTGGGTCTGACGCGACTCTGAGCGATCGGCTCATCGGTTGCGCATACGTTGAGCAACGGAAGCTAAGTGAGCGGGTGGCGTGTGCTGACGTCTGTTTTGGTCCCCTTTTCAGGTGTCAGCCACAACCGGGCACGTCTTCCCGATCGCCACGGCGATTGCATGGCTGCCGGCCAGTGGTCACCAACCACTCCGGCGAGGCCGATCGCATGGTTCGGAGGAACGACATCGGCCTGGTGGCGGCTGACGAGGCCGAAGCTATGATTGATGCCATGGACCAACTGTTGGGCCAGCCTGAGGCCTGCCAGGGGATGGGCGCTGGGGCGCGCCAGGCGGCTGGAACACACTGCGCCTGGCCGCTGCTGGACAATCGATTGGCTGATTTCTACCGACGGCTCGAGGGCTGAGCCTCGCATTGCCAGGCGAACGGCCGCGTCGACCCGACCCGAACCCCCAAGAAGGAGTTCAGCTCGCTGCGGGGTAGAATACCGCCGATGCCAAGCCGTTCATTTGCCCAAGGCGCACTCGGGGACCAGGCATGACAAGCCCAAGCGTTTCCATCGTTATTCCCTGTTACAACGAAGCCCAGACCATCGAGGGGCTGCTGGACGCAATCCGGGGCCAGACTTTCGATGTGAGCCAGGTACAGATCATCGTCATGGATGGCGGGTCCACGGACGGCACCCGCGAGAAGCTCGAACAGTATGCGCATGATCACGCTGAGCTCATGTTGACCGTGCTTGACAACACATCCCGGACCATCCCGGCGGCGCTCAACCTGGGCATAGGCGCGGCGAAGGCGGCAACCGTCATCCGGCTCGACGCGCACTCGGTTCCCTACACGGATTACGTGCAGCGTTGTCTGGATGCGTTGGAACGGACGGGTGCAGCCAACGTGGGCGGCGTGTGGGACATCCGACCCGGATCCGAGGGATGGATCCCACGCGCCATCGCAGCGGCGGCGAGCCATTCACTGGGTGCGGGGGATGCCCGCTACCGCACGCACGGAGATGCGGGATGGGTGGAAACGGTGCCGTTCGGCGCCTACCGTGCCCAATGGCTGGAGAAGGTGGGTCCGTTCGATGAGCGCCTGTTGACCAACGAGGACTACCAGATGAATGCGCGCATTCTGAAAGCCGGAGGGCGCATTTGGTTCGATCCTGACATCCGTTCCATCTACTATGCGCGCCCAAGCCTGGGCGAGCTGGCACGCCAATATCTCCGCTATGGTTACTGGAAGGCCCGAATGTTGCACGGTCATCCTGACACGCTCAAATGGCGACAGGCGCTGCCCCCGTTGTTCGTGCTGGGAACGTTGGTGCTTCTGGTGGCGGGCGCCTTCTGGCCCCTGGGCTGGAGTCTGCTGGCGGTACAATGGGGCGGCTATGGGCTGGCGCTGTTGGTGGCCGGGCTGCTCGAAGCGGTCCGCCGTCACGACCCCAGCCTCATCCTGGGCATACCCCTGTCGCTGGGTGTGATGCACCTTTGCTGGGGAAGCGCCTTCTTGATAGGGCTGGTGATGCCCGGGTCGGGAGACATACGTGGCCGGACCCTACAATAGAAGATCCCGCGTGCTCCGCCTGCGGCCTGGCGAGCGGCGCATTCTGCTGCTCTTGGGCGACCTGGCAGCGTCGGTTGGCGCCGCCCTGGTCGCTTTGGAGCTGTGGGCCAGCCTTGACTACCTGGGGCCGGATCCAACGGCGCAGTTCATCCGTGCCCGGGCGCCCTGGTTTGTCCTGCTCCCCCCGATCTGGGCGCTGCTGATGGTCAATCTCTACGATGTCCATCGCGCCAGTTCCTTGCGCGAAACAGTCAAAGGCGTCTTGATCGCGGCCGGAATCGGCGCCATGCTTTATCTGGCCCTTTACTTCACGTCCGAGGGCAGTCTTCCCAGGCGTGGCGTCTTGTATTTTCTTGGCTTTGCGGCCGCCTTTTCGCTCGCCTGGCGCTGGCTCTACATCCTGGTGTTCACGGCGCCCGCCTTTACCCGCCGGGTGCTGATCGTGGGCGCCGGCGAGAGCGGGCGAACGCTGATCGAAATCGTCAACCAAATGTTGCCCGCACCGTTCAACATCGTGGGCTGCATTGACGACGACGCTGAAAAACACGGATCGGAGCTCGAGGGCATCGCGGTCATCGGCGGCAACGACCGCCTGCTCGGTATTTGTGAGGAGCAGGCCGTCTCCGACATTATCGTGGCCATCACAGGCGCTATGAACGGGACCATGTTCCAGGCGCTGCTGGACGCCCAGGAGCGCGGCGTGGAGGTGTCCCGCATGCCGTCGGCCTATGAAGAGATCTTGGGGCGGGTGCCCATCCGCCACCTCGAATTGGACTGGCTGTTGCGCTCGTTTGTCGATGAAGCCCGCGTCAACGGCTTTTACTTGCTCGGCAAGCGCCTGATTGATCTCGTCGTGAGTGCGGCCGGGCTGGCGATCTTGGGCCTGACTCTGCCCTGGGCCGGGCTGGCCATCACCTTGGAAAGCGGTTGGCCCGTGCTGTATTGGCAGACGAGGCTGGGCCAGGGGGGGCGCCGGTTCGAGGTTGTGAAATTTCGCACAATGCACAAGGACGCCGAAGCGGACGGGCAGGCCCATTGGGCCCAGATCGGCGATCCCCGCACCACCGCCGTGGGGCGCCTGCTTCGCAAGGCCCACCTGGATGAGTTTCCCCAATTTTGGAACGTCCTGCGGGGGGACATGAGCGTGGTTGGCCCCCGGCCGGAACGCCCGGAGCTGGTGGAGGATTTGGAACAGGAGATCCCATTCTACCGGGCGAGGTTGCTGGTCAAGCCTGGCATCACCGGCTGGGCGCAGGTGAACTACGGCAAGGGGGCCTCGGTCGAGGGGTCAGCTGAGAAGCTGGAATACGATTTGTACTACATCAAACACCGAAGTATGCTCATGGACCTTTGGATCGTCCTGCGGACCATGGGGGCTGTCGTCGGATTGAGAGGTATCTGAGTGGATCACGTGTTGGTGACAGGTGGTGCGGGATTCATTGGGTCCCATCTGGTTCGGCGGCTTGCGGAGAAGGGGTCGGCCGTCACCGTTCTGGATAATTTGAGCAGCGGATCGATGCGCAACCTGGAAGGGGTGGACTGCCGGCTGATTGAGGCCGATCTGCTCGACGAGCGGGTCGTGCAGCGGGCGGCCAAGGACGCCGACCATGTCTTCCATCTGGCGGCGATGGTCTCCGTGCCCCAATCGATTGAAGATCCCGTTGCCTGCTATGACGTGAACCTGATGGGATCGCTCAACGTGTTGAGGGCCGCCAACCGGGCCGGCGCCCGCAGTGTCGTCCTGAGCTCATCCTGCGCCGTCTACGGCGAGCGGGCGGGATCGGTCGGCGAAAGCACCCCCACCAGTCCCATGTCGCCCTATGCGGCCGCCAAGTGGGCGATGGAGGTGGCCGGCCAGATCTTCAATTCGGCCTACCGCCTGCCCACGGTGTCCCTGCGCTATTTCAACGTCTATGGGCCTCGCCAATCCCCCAACTCTGATTATGCTGCGGCGATTCCAACATTCATCCGGGAGATGCTTGACGGCCAGGCGCCGACCATCTTTGGCGACGGGCGTCAGACGCGGGATTTCGTGTACGTGGACGACATCGTGCGGGCCAACTTGCTGGCCGCCGAAAACCCGGGTGCGTCCGGTGGTGTGTTCAACGTGGGGGGCGGTCGCGCCATCTCGGTGCTCGAACTGGTGCGGGCCTTGAATGCGCTCATTCCCGGCGCGCCGCCGCCCCAATTCGGTCCCAGGCGGGCAGGTGACATTCGCTTTTCTCAAGCTGACTTGTCGCGCGCGCAAGCCGGGCTTGGATTCAGCCCGGAGGTTGACCTGCAGAGCGGATTGCAGGAGACGGTGATCTGGTTCAGGGAAGCGTTGGAGCGGGCCGGCTCATGAAGGCTGCCTTTCAGATTCGGAATCGGGCGCTGCTCATCGCCGATCTGGCATTGATCGTCACCTCGATCCTGGCCAGTTTTGCTCTGCGTTTGGACCTGGGCCCGCTCTTTGTTAGCTTCCTGCCCTCGGCGCTGTCCATGCTCGGAATCGCGCTGATCGTCAAGCCGCTGGTCTACTACTTCTTCGGTCTTTACCGGCGCTACTGGGTGTATGCCAGCACGCGCGAGCTCGTGCTGATCGCCTCCGCAACCGCCACGGCATCGATCTTTGTGGCCCTGCTGATGATGTCGGCGCTGCTCTTCGGCTTGCTGCCTCCGACCTTTCCCCGGTCGGTGTTTGGCATTGATTGGCTGTTGTCGCTGTTCAGCGCCGGCGGACTGCGCATGGCCGTGCGGCTGCTGGCCGAAAGCGGCCAGGTCAGTCAAAAGGCCGACGGATTGGCGGGAAAGCGCCGCGTGGTGGTGGTCGGGGCCGGCGACGCCGGTGCGATGGTGGTGCGTGAAATGCGCCGCAACCCCCAGCTTCATACCCTGCCCGTCGCTTTCGTCGACGACGATGCGGAAAAACAAGGCAAAGAGATTCACGGGGTGATGGTCGCCGGGGGATTGGACCAAATCGGTGATGTGATCGAGCGACACCGGGGCCAGGAAGTGGTCATAGCCATTCCCACTGCCCCCGGCCCGGTGATCCGCCGCGTAATCGACATCTGCCGTAAGCTGGGCGTGCCCTCCCGGACCATGCCGGGGATCTATGAATTGATCGGGGGCAAAGTCAGCGTGTCGCGCCTGCGCGAGGTGGACATCAGCGACCTCCTTCGCCGGGAGGCGGCCCATATCGACGATGAAGCCGTCGGACGCACTTTGTCTGGAAAGCGAGTGCTCGTCACCGGCGCAGGGGGATCGATCGGGAGCGAACTCAGCCGGCAGATCGCCCGCTGGCGTCCGGCCGAACTGGCCCTCCTTGGCCACGGCGAGAACAGCATTTTCGAAGCGCTGCTCGAATTGCGCGAGGACTATCCGGAAATCCCCCTGATCCCCGTCATCGCTGACATTCGAGACGTGGACCGGATTCGCAATGTGTTTCAGGATATGCGCCCCGAAGTCGTCTTCCACGCCGCCGCCCACAAGCACGTCCCAATGATGGAAGCTAACATCGAGGAAGCGGTCACCAACAACGTTTTTGGGACCCAGTCGGTCGTCGAGGCCGCTCTGGCGTCGGCCACCGAGCGATTGGTGCTGATCTCGACCGACAAGGCTGTGAAGCCCCTGAGCGTGATGGGCGCCACCAAACGCATAGCCGAGATCGTCGTCCAGGACGCCGCGCGACGCAGCGGTCGGCCTTTCGTCGTGGTCCGATTTGGCAACGTCCTCGGGAGCCGGGGAAGCATCGTCCCCGTCTTCAAGCGTCAGATCATGCGCGGCGGCCCGGTCACGATCACCCACCCGGAAATGCAGCGCTATTTCATGACGATCCCCGAAGCGGTTCATCTGGTCCTACAGGCCGCCAGCATGGGGCAGGGCTCGGAAACCTTTGTGCTGCGCATGGGGGAACAGATACGCGTGCTGGACCTGGCCGAGGACCTCATACGATTGTCCGGCCTCGAACCAGGGCGGGACATCGAGATCGAGTTCACCGGTATCCGGCCCGGGGAGAAGCTGAGTGAGAGCCTGTGGGATGAGGGGATGGACTACCAGCCCACCGATCACCGCGACGTGGTCATGATGCAGGAGGCCCCGGGCCTCTCGAATCCAGAGCTAAATGCCACCATTGAAGAGCTCATGCGCCTGGCCAAGGAGGGGGACGAGGACGCCATTGTGGGCCTGCTCAGTGAGCGCGTGCCCGGCAGTCTGATTGGTCAGGCCCCGCCTCCTGATTTCACGGCTGTGCTCTGATCCCGGCTCCAGCCTCCATCCCCCCGCCCCGAACGCCACAACTCGCGTTGACCAGTGCCTCCTGCGGGGTTTGGGTGTGTTGCGTGCACAGGACGGCCGGCCGGAGAAGGGCCGATTTGCCTTCTCGAGCCGGTGAAGTTAAAGCGAGGGGAGCCCCTGGCCAAGGGAGGCAAGCAGGCCGCGAAGCAGGGCCTCGGTGGCCAGCAGATCGGTGACCAGCGCCAGCCCGTTGGGGCTGTGGGCGTATCGGCCGGGCACCGAGATCGAAATCACCGGGACGCCAGCCCGCGAGCGCTGGATGGCTCGGGCGTCGGTGCCGCCTGCGCCCGGCTGACGGATTTGGTAGGGAAGATCTAGACGCTCCGCGGTATCGATCGCCATGCGGACCAGACGCGGGTCGCTCACGGTGCTGCCGTCGGCGACGTAGATCGCCGGGCCGCCTCCCAGACGGGTGTTGGGATCAGGATTGACGGCTCCGTCGGGGCCAGGTACATCTCGCGCCGGCGTGCAGTCGATCGCCAGGCCGGCATCCGGTGCCAGGCCGTAGGCGGCCACAGACGCGCCGCGGGACCCGATCTCCTCCTGCACGGTGAATGCCGCCAACAGATCTACGCCAGAAATCGGGCGGCGAAGCAGCTCGATCAGGATTGCCACCCCCAGGCGGTCATCAAGCGCCTTGCCGCGCAGTCGCCCGAAATTTGATCTGAAAGTCGTGGCGAAGGTCCCGTACACACCGGGGCGGATGCCCATCTCCAAAACTTCTTCGGCTGAGACACCCAGATCGACGCGCAGCGAAGAGAAGGATGGGCGGGCCGTGATGGACGACTTGTCCGCCAGGTGGATGGGTTTGACGCCTACCACACCCAGGCTGGGTCGAGGTCCCACCCAGACCCTCTTGCCGACGAACTGTTCGGCTTTCACACCGCCGATGGGCGCCAAAGACAGAATGCCATCAGCGTCGACTCGAGTGACGATGAAGCCGACTTCATCCATGTGCGCTGCCAGCATGATGCGGACCGCTGCTGACCCCTGGCTGCGGCGAACGGCAAGCAGATTGCCCATCGGATCGGTTTCGAGCTCATCGGCCAAAGGTTCCAGTTCCGCACGCAGGATGGCCCGGATATGCCCTTCGTCGCCGGACACGGCTGCAGCCTCGCTCAGGCGCTGGATGAGGGCCAACCGGGACTCGCTCAGTCCGCTCGGCAAGTCAGGCATCGTTGAATGCAGCCTTCACCGTCGTCAGTGTGGAGTCGTCCAACTGGCCAGCAAGGTTGGCCAGCAGCTCGCAGGTCCACAGCAAGTCGTCCAGGTGCACCATCTCCACGCAGGTGTGCATGTTGCGAGTGGGCAGGCTGAGCAGGCCGGTGGGGATCCCGGCCCCCGCCACTTGGAGCGCATCAGCGTCGGTGAACGTGAACCCGGGGAGGATCTCGTTCACCAGCGGGATCTGGGCTCGATGGGCGGCCTCGGCAAGCAGGGTGTGCACGGCAGGGTGCAGGCTGGGGCCGAGACCGTTGGTCAGGCCGGCGCCGATCGGGAAGGTGCCGTCGTCGTCATCCATTGGCCCGCGGCCGTAGGTTGTGTCCACCGCCACGGCCAACTGCGGGGCCAGATCGAACCCGGACGTGGCCCCCCCTGCCAGGCTCTGCTCTTCACGAGTGGTGGCCACGGCCAAGATATCCCATGCGGGCCGCTGCTGGTGGAGCATGGCAAGGGTTTCGGTCAAGCTGGCCAAACTGGCCCGGTTGTCCAGCCCCGGGCCGATGATCAGGTCATCCGCGAGAGCTTGGACTGGTTGGTCAAAGACGACGGCATCACCCTCGCGTACCAGCTGGGCTACGTCAGCCGCATCCCGTCCCAGATCAACCAAGAGCTGCTCGATGCCCACCGTCCCGGCGCGTTGATCCTCCGTCAGACACGAATCGGGCGGTCGAACCATGATCCCCTCAATAGCCTGTCGACCGAGTACCGTCACCGATTGGCCGAGCAGCACCCGCGGATCGGGCCGGCCCAGGCCTGACACCCACACGAAGCCCGCGTCTACGCGCCGGACCACGAATCCGATGGTGTCCATGTGAGCCACCATGGCCAACGAGGGCCGCGGGGAGGGCCCGGTCCCGTCGAGCCTGGCAGCCAGATTTCCCAATCCGGACACCGCCAAATGATCCGCCCAAGGCGACCAAAGTTTGTGAATCTTTTCACGAATGGGCCCCTCGAATCCAGACGGTCCGGGCACGGAGGCCAGGTCGATGAGTATCCGGCGAAGGCGGTCACGAGCGCTAAGGCGGTTGTCGGAAGTCATCAGCCGGCGGCTGTTGGCGGGACGGTAGTTTCGGTGGGAGGGGCGGGGGAGGCCGTGAATGTGGAAGTCGGCGGGATGGGGGTGTTGGTTGAGGTGGCGGTTGGTGGTACCGGGGTGGCTGTGGGTGTGTCGCTGGGCGTAGGCGTTGGCGTGTCGGAGGACGTCGCCGTCGCAGAAGGCGGAACGAAGGGCGTGGCCGTTTCCGTGGGTGTCATGGTGATGGTCGGGGTCAGACTCGGCGTCACCGATACGATCGTGGGGGTGGGACTGGCCGCCTCGGTCACCGTTGGAGACGGAGTGGGTGTGGCGCCACCAGGCGCGCGGCGAATGGCCAAGATACCCGCACAGTAGCATGGAATGGTCGCCAGGATGACGCCGCCCAGCAGGATGTACAGGCGGGCGCGGGCAGACTGGGGTTCAAGGGTTGGAGTCATGGGCTTCAACCGGGGATCATATCAGGCTTGGGGCGGCCCAGCAAGAATCCCGCTCCCAGCCCGACAATTGAACCCCGTGCCGATAGGATAGGTAGAGGGTGTGACAGCGGCATGATCGGGCTCGCCGGTACCGGGTTAGAATCATATGGTGACTTGACGCGGAGGGAAGCGCATGCCAGCACCGCGACGGGAGGGGCTTAGGGGGCAGCCCCGTCTACACAGGTTCGATGGAATCGCCTTCGGCCTGTATCTGCTCTTGATTCTGGTGTCGGCGATAGGTCTGGCGGCGGCGGATTGGGCCGATCACCTGGCGCTGATTCCGCCTCTGTCCCTGCTTGCGGTTTGCACAGGGGCCGCGCTGGCGCGCAGCCGATTTTCGGATGGGGTGTCACGCCTCATCAGCTCCTTGTACGCCCTGTTCTTCATCGGATGGTTTCTGGGGTTGACGATGGACCCCGCGCTGAGCTGGATGGCGCGCGCTTCAGCGCTTTTCCACCGGCTTGGCGCCTTCGTCAGCGCCTTCGCAGCCAGCCGGCCGAACCCCGATACGCTCATGTTCGTGCTCATCATGGCCGCACTCTATTGGCTGCTGGCTTCGTATGGCGCCGTGGCGCTCTTTCGCCGCGGCCACATTTGGCGGGCGATCCTGCCGCCGGGCTTCGCCTTGCTCCTCAACGCTTACTACGATCTGGGCCACTCGCGCCCCGGGTCGTATGTCGCCATCTACTTGTTGTTGACCTTCCTGATCATCGTTCGTATGGAGCTGGCAGATCGCCGTTCGGGTTGGCATGCACGTCGGATCCGCGTCCCGGCGGCGCTGGGCTGGGACCTCGGCCGCGTGACCGTAGTGGCGGCGATCCTGATGGTGACGGCAGCCTGGGCCGGCCCGGCCTTTGCCCAATCCAAGGCGGCCTCCAACTTATGGTCGGACGTATCCGGCCCGTGGCGCGCCGCCCGGGACCGGCTGGGGAACGCCGTGGCCAATCTGCGTTCGCCGGTGCTCTATGTCGGTGACGCCTACGGGGCCAGCCTCCAGCTCTCCGCCGGGACGGAGCTGGACGATCGGGTCGTGATGGATATTGAACCGACCAACCCGCTCAAGTCGGGTGGCCGTTTCTATTGGCAGGCGCGAACCTACGCCGAATATCAGCGCGGCAGCTGGACCTCGGTCCCTCAATCACTGCGCGATTTCGATCCACGGCAGGGGGATCTCCCTCAGCCGGAATGGGGGGCCCGCCAGGATGTGGAGATCACCTTTCGCCCCCATTTCTCAATCCTTAGCCGGCTCTACGTTCCTTCCGATACGTATTGGGTCGATCGGACCAGCCAGGTGTCCTTTACACCGCTGGCCAACGGCAGGCAGGACCCCACGACCTTTGTGGCTCGCCAACCGCTTTACGATGGAGACTCGTACACAGCTCGAGCCTCCATCCCCGTTCCCACGGTAACCCAGCTGCAGGGTGCAGGCACCGACTACCCGGACTGGGTCAGAACCGCCTACCTGGATGTGCCGGAGGGCATCACGGAGAGGTTTCGCGCCCTGGCGGAAAGTCTCGGCCAGGGTCAGAGCACGCCCTTTGACCAGGCCACGACCGTGACCGACTGGCTTCGCGCCAACATTCAGTACTCGCGCGTCACGGAGGCCCCGCCTCCCAACCAAGATCCGCTGGATTGGTTCGTCTTTGACTACAAGATCGGCTTCTGCAACTTCTACGCCAGCAGTGAAGTGATGATGCTGCG
Source organism: uncultured Chloroflexia bacterium (assembly GCA_963807065.1). GTDB lineage: Bacteria > Chloroflexota > Anaerolineae > Anaerolineales > E44-bin32 > CAWAND01. The sequence goes on along the minus strand of CAWDZQ010000003.1, from coordinate 1,134,383 downwards.
CGTGCTTGGCGTGCCGGCCCGGCTTGCGGTGGGCTATGCCAGCGGGACGCCGGAGACTTCGAGCGGAGTATATGAAGTGCGCGCCGTGGATTCGCACGCCTGGCCGGAAGTCTTCTTCCCCGGCTTCGGTTGGATTCCATTTGAACCGACGGCCTCCCAGCCGGAAATTCAAAGGCCGGAAAACAGCGGGTCCCTGACCGCCGACCAGAGTCAATCGGCCGGCGGGGTGTCCGGGCTCAACCCGGAAGACCCCTTGGCTCGCCTCAACCGATTTGAGGAGGGCCAGCCGCTTGGCGGCGCAGCAGGCGGCCCCCCTGCTTCCGGTGGGATCACTCCATGGGCGACGCTGCCGCTCGTCGGCGGGGGTTTGGTGCTCGTATTGAGCCTCCTCGCCGTCAACCTAGATCCGGCCTGGAAGCAATCCATCAAGCTCGCTTCAGTGAAGGGCATGAGGCGGTTTGGGGTGCGGATCTCACGCAAGCAGGCACTGGCTCTGGAGCAGTCCCGAGTGGATACATCGCGCGTCTACCTTGCTTGGTCCAGTTGGCTGCCGCGCTTGGGCGTGGCGGTGGAGCGAGCCGATACGCCCTTTGAGCGCTTCGACCGCCTGGCATCCCATCTCCCGCTGGCTGAAACAAGCAGCCGACGCATCGTTGAGGCCTACGTAGCCGAGCGTTTCGGCGGACGCCCGGTCGAGAGCGACGAGGTCGAGCGCACGTGGTCCGAGCTGCACCGCCTGTTTTGGTCCACTTACCTGTCTCGAGCTTGGGCGCCGGCTGCTGGCGCTGGTGCAGGATCCCCAGCGCGTAGCACGAGCTCGCCGCGAGCAGGCCGGCTCGCCGTCTGGCTAAGCGCGGCTCGGAACGGGGGATCGGCGCCGGCCAGAAGTCTCCTCGAAGCCCGCCCGTCTCAGCCTGGCGGGAGCAGGATACGGATTCGCCCATCGTCGGACGTATAAGCGACCCTGATCCGCCCCCCTGCCATTCCATCGATCAGTCTGTAAACCTCCTCCGATCCCTTAAGGCGCTGGTCCAGGTAGATGGCATCGATGCCCTTATCGCCCATCCAAGACAAAAAAGCATCAGGGGCTCGAGCGTCGTTCGGGACTTCACCCAGTCTAATGTCAACCATTTTGGCTGCGAGGGCCGGACCCGGGTAGGGGGCCATCACCAACGAGTTAGGGGGGACATGGCTCTCCAGGAAGTGAATGGCCTGCTCCTCGCTGGTGGTTCCCAAGGAGGTGTAGTTGGGGAAGGAAAAGCCCGTTCTCAGCATCACGCCAACTGCAAGCAACAAAAGCAATGGAACCACCGATCGGGCCGAAGTTGGTGACGAAGTTGCGTTGAGCAAATCAGCCAGTGCCATTGCCAAGAGCACAGTCAGCCCGGCAACCATCAGAGCGAGCTTGGCGTCAAGCAGGCCGAACAACGCAAGGGCGACCCAGCTCCCTAGGTGCAACCAATGCATTGTTGCGGTTTTCGGCCAGACCATGGCGCCCAACCCGACGGCGCTAAGCACCAGGACCATGTAAGTCAACTGTGGCACTAGGTGCCGAGTCAGAAACGCGATTGAACTCAACGGTTCGATCGCCCAGACGGCCAGGACGGCCAGGACATCCAAACGTCCAGCCCGTAAGAGGCGCACAATCCCCCACATGGCCAAGATCATTATGGCCGGTCCCAGCCGGCTCTCAAAGAAGGAGAGGTAAAGATCGGGTATCGTCTTGGCGCTAGCCCACAACCTGCGGGCGAAGGCTCCTGGGTTTCTCATGATGGCTCGGAACACCGAGTGGTCATTCTCTTCAGATGTCCCATACAGACGGCGAGCCTCGGCCTTGCCCGCCGCCACGTTCCCACCGGTGGTCACGGATTGATTGGTCTCAAATGAGTTCATACGCCTTCCCCTGGAATCCCAAGTTGAAAGACCCCGTTGACCAGCGGAACAACACGAGATACAACGCCAAAACGGCCAGCGCAGGAAGCACCGCGCTCGCCGCCAGTCGGGCGGGTGGTGTGTGGCGAAATCCAAGCGCTAGGACCAGTACGGGGAATAGCCCGAGTAAAAGGATTGCCTCAGCTCGACTCAGGACGGCCAGGCCGACCATCAGGGATCCCCAGGCAACTGAAGAAAGACGATGTGACCGGTGGAACGCCAACAGCCTGGATAAGGCCAGGGCGGCAAACCCGGCGAAAAGGGCATCGCTCTGGTTGGCGACGATCGAGAAGAAGGGGACGCTTACGAACAGAAGCCCGGCAAGGATGTAGGGGTGGACATGAGCGCGCAGCTCCAGACCTGCCGTCATGGTCGTCAGCCACAGGAAAACGAAGAGGACCAGGCGCCCTCCCCACGTCTCGAGCATGAACCAATCCGGGGACGCCCCGATAATCAGGTGAAGCGGAGCGTAAAGCACGGCGACCAGCGGACCCCATGCCAGATCCCTGACTTCGAATTGGAGCAGCTGCCTTCCGCTAACAATGTACTTGGCCTCGTCGAAGGGGTTGATTTGCGGGAAACTCGGCAATAGCGTGGGTGAGACCAGGATCATCTGGATGGCAAGGATTGCCAGCAACACATAGATCTGTCGCCTGGAAACACCCATCGGTGCGGCCTCGTCGTTTGAGAGCCCAGAATCGGCGGCGTTCGAGCTCATGTCCCAATAACTCCCAGTGATTGTGTCGGATGGCAGCCTATTCTATCGCCGGTGGGCGTTGCTTGCCCAGTTGCATAAGGAGCCAAAAGGTGCACAGGTACATTTGCAGCCTTGCCTGACCAAATCGAGCGAGGGAGATTGTATGGATCGGATCGGCGCGGGAGCCAAAGACGGGGAAGGGGCCGTGACCGGGCTCCCGCGAAGTTGTCTCTGATATCCGCAACGCCTATAATCAAACCCCTTCTCTCACAGGCTCGTCTTCGGGAGATCACCAGTGGCCGATCCGACCTTTCATCCCTCCGTTGAAGAACATCTGGCACGTATGAGCCGCAGCGCGGAAGAATTGCGCGCCAAGCTTGCGCTGGCCGAGGCGCGGCTGGGGCGCGCCGGTCACCATCTCCCTGAGGGTGTTCTGGAGAACTTGCGGCAGATGAGCGGCACTTTGCTCGTCATACAGCAGACAATGGAAGAAAGGGAGCGGGAAAGGAGGGGGCTGACCGCCCTCGCGCAGATCGGCCAGGTGATCAATTCCTCCCTGGAACTGGAGGTCGTGCTCACCGAAGTCATCGACACCCTGGTCCGCCTGACCGGCGCTCAAAGAGTGTTCATGATGTTGCGGGATGATGCCGGCAACATGCAGACCGTGGCGGCCAGGAATTGGGAACGCGAGTCGCTGGATGACCTCGAAGTCGAGTTCAGCCGGACTATCGTGGAAAGGGTGTTGTCGTCAGGCGAAGCCATTCTGACAAGCAATGCTCAATCGGACCCACGCTTCGGAGCCAACGAGAGCATCATTGCCTACAACCTGACCTCGATTCTTTGTGTCCCTCTGAAGGTCAAGGGGAAGCTGACCGGGGTCATCTACGCCGACAACAAGGTCAAGGAAGCGCAGTTCAGTGAGAAGGAACGGCAGTTGATTTCGGCTTTTGCCAATCAGGCCGCCGTAGCACTGGAGAATGCCCGCTTGTTCGAGTCGGTACGGCAGAGCCTGGTCGAAGTCACGGATCTCAAGAACTTTATGGAAGATGTCTTCGCCTCGGTGGCCAGCGGGGTGGTCACGGCCGACCTTGATAGCAAGGTCACGCTGGTCAACCGGGCCGCCGAGCGCATACTGGGCCAGACGAAAGATCAGTTGCTGGGTGTGTCCCTGGCGGAGGCGCTGCCGATGGTCGGCGACCAGCTTTCGGACCAATTGGCGGATGTGCGCACCACCGATCGGCGGCACGTGGGAATTGAAGTGACGGGGGACCTGTCCAAGCGAGGTCCGGTGACCTTGAGCTTCAGTCTCGGGCCCCTTAAGAGTGCCGAGCGGGGGACTCGGGGGGTGGCCATCGTCCTCGAAGACTTGACCGAACGCCGGCGGCTTGAGGCTCAGAAGCGGCTATTTGACCGCATGGTCTCTCCGGCGGTCATCGATCAACTCGACCCGGACAGCCTGCAGTTGGGAGGGCAGGTCAGGGAGATCACGACCGTGTTCGCCGACCTGCGTGGGTTCACCAGTTTCAGCGAGAGCGTCGGCCCGGAGGCGCTCGTTTCCCTCCTGAACCTCTACCTGGCGGCAGCGGCAGAAGCCGTGCTCGCCGAGGAAGGCACCGTCGACAAGTTCATGGGCGACGCGGTGATGGCCTGGTTCAACGCACCCGTGGCTCAAGAGGATCATGCCGAGCGGGCCCTTCGGGCCGCAAGTCAAATCCGCCGGTCGGTCGGCAACCTACACCGAGGGCTCGACCCTGAGTTTCGCTTGTCGTTCCGAATCGGCGTCCACACCGGGGAGGCGTTGCTAGGCCTGGTGGGAAGCCAGACCCGGCTGGATTACACGGCCATTGGGGACAGCGTCAACACCGCCAAGCGGCTGCAGGAAAACGCCGAGCCGGGCCAAATCCTGGTTTCAAGCAGCACGATCGACAGGCTGCCCAAACGACCGCATGTCCGGCCGATCCCCAACCTGGTATTGGAAGGGAAGAACAAGCCGGTCGAGGTGTTCGAACTGATCGAGTCCAGTCAAACGAGCTGATCAGCGAAGGCAAACAGGGCAGGTGTACCCCCTGTGTGCCAGAACAGGATCCTGGCGTTTCGGTCGAATTCGCCGTCTTCGATCGAGCGCAGCAGCCCGCCGGCCGCCCTGCCGGTGTAGACCGGATCGAGAAGGATGCCCTCCAGCCGGGCGAATCGTCGAATGGCCTGTCGCTCGAGGTCGCCGACGACGGCGTAGCCGCCCCCAAGAAACCGGTCATCGATCTCCACGTCATCCGCACCAAAGGTGGTTCCGAGTGAGAGCCGATCGGCTGTCTGGGTGGCCAGGTCGGCCACCGTGGCTCCCAGTTCTTCGGCAGGGCGGTCGACGCTGATCCCCATGATCCTTCCCTCAAACCCGATCTGTCGAGCCCCCACCATCAGGCCGGCCTGGGTGCCTCCGGACGACGACGCCAGGACGATCACATCGAAGCTCTGGCTCTGTTGGCTGAGTTCGTGCATGGCTCCAACGTAGCCTGCGATTCCAGTCGGGCTGGATCCTCCGTACGGAATCTGGTAAGGATGTCGGCCGTCTTGCCGGGCCCGCTCGAAAGTGGCATCGAGCAGTGGACCGGGGTCAGCACCGTGCGTCCAATGGATTTCGGCACCGACAAGTTGGTCCAACAAAATATTCCCCGTCACGGCAGGCGGCGGGTCGCCCATCAAGGCCAGGTGACATTCCATGCCCAGCCTGGCCGCGGCGGCCGCAGTCTGCCGGCAGTGATTCGATTGCGGTGCGCCGGTGGTGATTAGGAGATCGGCGCCTTGCTCCTGGGCCTCGGCGACGAGGTACTCGAGCTTGCGAGTCTTGTTCCCGCCGAAGGCAAGGCCGGTCTGATCGTCCCGCTTGATCCAAATCTCAGGGCCTCCCAGCTCGGCGCTGAGTCTTGGCAGACTCTCAAGTGGAGTGGGAAGGTAAGCCAACTTGACTCGAGGCAGGTCGGCAAGCGACATGGGGCCTCCTTGGGCCTTCGAAGCCAGAGCCCGTGGCCGGCCACGCCTCGGGCACGATTCCTACCTCCTGCTGAACGGTCCACCTTTCGGCCTCAGTCCAGCAGTTCCGCCGTCTGTCGCCGACCTCTTCGCCTCATCGCCGACAGCAGGCGGGGGAGCACCTTGGTGTAGGCGCCATACAGGAGCCTATGAGCGGTGTAGTCCCAGGGCCCGATCGTGCGGACGACGCGGGCGTTGAAGCCTTCCTTAAACCGGTAGACGCCCCACATCGGGTCGGTCTCATCAAATGCGTCCGGGGCACCCCACAGGTCGTAGCGCTCACATCCGCGTGCCTTGGCCCAGAGCATGGCCTCCCACTGGAGCAAATAATTGGGCATCTTCTCGCGCTGTGCGTCGCGCGACATGCCGTAGAGGTACCAGGCTGTCCTTCCGAAGGCATACACCATCAGGGCGGCCACCGGTTCACCTTCCGCTTCGGCGATCAGCGGCTGTGCCTGGTCGGCCTGGATAAAACGTCCCCAGACTTCCTTGTAGTAGCTCTCGCCGCGGATCACAAATGCATCCCGCACAGAGGTTTCGGCATACATCCGGTAAAGCAGGTTGAGGTCGTCGGCCGAACCGAACCTGACCTCGACTCCCTTGCGCCGCGCCAACCTGACGTTGTAGCGAGTTCTTCTGTTTCATGCCCGCCAGCAGGTCGTCCTGATCAGGACGCAAATCCACGATCATGGTGTTGGCGAACTGGATGTTCTCGTCGGAAGCCGCCCATGAGCGACCTTGCAGCAGGGCCTTGACGGCCAAGCCGGTGGGGTTTGGCCGGTGATCTTCTCCGCCGGGCAGCCCAGAACCCACCGGGAGGTCGGGATCGATTTTCAATTGGACAACGCCCCTGGCTGCCGCCTGGTGCTCCAGGTCGGCCAGGACCTTGGCTCGCAGTTCCTCATTGTCCCAGTCCATCAAAGGGCCCTTGGGTGCGTACAGGACGGACACCGGCACGGGACCGGGCAGACGCCGCTCGAGGAGTTGGGCGGCGGCCACCGGTGACCCGTTTGCGTCCTCCCAGGCCCAGCGCCGGGGGAGCCATCCGAACTTGTGCTTGATCTCACCCCATAGCCAGGATTGGAGCAGGTGTGGGTTGGGGAGGGCAAGGACGAGCTTGTCCCACTCCGGCTGCGCGGTGATCTGGCGCATCGAAGGAGGCATGCCTCAACCCTGCAGTCGCCGCTGGGCGGCCAGGCGGTAGATCAAGTAGGCCAGGGGTTTGTAAACTCGGTCCCAAGCGCCGGGCGTCCGCTCCAAGCGGCCACCAAACCCACGCTTGAAGCGGTAGACGCCCCATAATCCATCGGTTCGGTGGGTGAAGTGAGCTTCCAATGTGTCTTGATCCTCATCTGGCACCCCCCACAAGTCGTACTCCGAACAGCCCTTGGCCTTTGCCCAGCGCATCGCCTCCCACTGCAGGAGATAGGTTGGCATGCGCTGGCGTTCGAGGTCCAGCGAAGCTCCATAGAAGTACCATGCCCGGCGGCCGCGGGCGAACACCATGACGGCTGCCAGCGGCTGGCCATCGTATTCGGCCACCAACACTTCGCACTGACCTTGGGGCTGGAACAATGCGTAGGCCCGCTCGTAATATGCCGCCAGATGGACGCCGAATTGGTTGCGTTCGCCGGTGCGATTCATCATCTGCCCAAAGGCATCCAGGTCGGCCCAGGGTCGAACCGTGACGCCCTTGCGGCCGGCGAGGCGGATGTTGTACCGCGTCTTCGGATGCATTTGGTCCAGGATGTGGTCTTCCTCGGCGGACAGATCAACCACCAGAGTCCGCCTGGGTTGGACTGTGTGGCTGCTGGTCCGAAAGCCATGGGCTGCCATCAGGTGAGGGTCAAACTGCGTGTCAGTGTCATCAGGTTCGATCTTCAGCACAAAGGCACCGTGAGCGCGGCATGCCTCGTCCAGGACTGGGATCAAGGACGGCAGCCACGCGTCTACCGGCCCCTTGGGGATGTAAGCCAGAGTGAGCCCCAGGGGGAGCCGCCGGTACAGGATAAGCGCGCCGGCCGGGCCCGCCAGGATCCGTTCGTAGGACCATCCGTGGTCAGACTTGAGCTCGCCCCAAGCCTCGGTTTGGAGGAGATGAGCCTGTGGATGGGATTGGAGGTATGCCTGCCATTCGTCGGCAGCGACCCGTGCCGTCACGCCGGGATTCTACCATCACGCACAAACCAAGCACGATCGGGGAGGTGCTTGCGGCATTGTCCATGGTTGTGAAAATATTCACAAAACGCCGCGGATGGCGGTTGGCCGCCCTGCCAGGGGTAGGCATGAGGCGATGCGGGCCACTGGCGAAGGAGATCAGGGGGGAGATTGACGGCGCCAGATACTGGCCAGCACGGCGTTTCCACGGCGGACCTCCCCGATCGGTTTGAATTCGCCCTCGGGCCAAGGGCCAAGGCCGTGAATCCACGTGCACTGGATGACGAATTGGGCCTGGTCGTAGCTGGTCCGATTGTCTATCAGCCGTAGGTCGGGACGGGCGAAAGGCACCGCCTGATCGTAGGACGAGGGAAGCATGACCGTGGAACCCTGAGGGGCGATTTGGTTCACATCTTGGATGGCCTCGCGGAGGGAAACGCACCAGCGGTCCAGCTCGTAGAAACCGGCCGCCCCGCTTACGCCGCCGGCGAAGCTGTTGACGTAGATGTACTCATATGGATGCAGGGTGATGATCCCCCACAATCCTGGCAGGAGGCAGACTGCGATGAGCAGAGCGCGGACCCACACGTGGGCCAGGTGGGTTAGCGCGAATTCAAGGCCCATGGCGGCGAATATGAAGAACGCAGGAAGGACGAACAGCAAGTGCGTAATGTTGCCGTAGGTCGTCATGTGGAAGGCGATCAGCCCCACGAGTGGCACGCCGAACCAGGCGGCCAGCAGCAGGCTCTGAGGCGTGCGAGAAGGACGCCGCGCGACGCGACGAACGCCGATCCACAAACCGCCAAGGATCAGCACCACGGCTGGCTCGGTCAGCTCTATGCCTGCCAGGTTGGGGAAGAAGTACCACGGGTAAGTCCCCGCCCGCAGCCAGGCGCCTCGATACAAAGTCACATGGGTGTCCGGGAAGTTGGCCGACAAATAGAGGCTGGAGACGAACCTGGTCACCGGATTCGGCCACAGGTACGGCCAGGTGGCGATGGTCACGGCATACGCCAGCAGCCAATAGATGACCAGCGGGAGCACAGCCCGGGCGCGCCCACGGTAAAGCGCGTACAGGCTGACCAATACGCCGAAGAACAACCCGAGCTGCCTCACGCAAATCGTCAAGCCCAGAAGGACCGCCGCAACGAGCAGGAGCCCGGCACTGCGCGGCAGCTGCATTTGGCGCCAGGACCACCCCCAAGCCGCTGCTGATCGGGGGAGGGCGACGTTCAGCAAGGCCAGGCTGAAGACGCCCAGGCCCACCGGAGCCGCCATGCGCACGACAAACCAGGCCACCCCCAGCTTGTCAATGTACAGACTCAGGGGTGTCTTGTATGCGTCTGTGGCCACCCTATCGAATGCGGCCTGCACCAGGGACGGCGCATGCCCCGCATACGCTGAAACGACCAGCCCTTCGACAATCCCTCGAAAGAAGCCGCCGACGGCCAGGTCCACGGCGACAAGTACTGCGACCGCGAAACCCGCCGCGAGGAAGAGTCTTTGGCCGGCAGGTATCCGACGTAACTCTCCCCAGGGGTCCTGCGAGCGTGGAGCTGATTCGTCGCTGGCTGGGCTAGGACCCCCTTCGGCCGCGGACCAACCCAGGCGATCGGCGGCCGCCAGACCGACGGCCAGGCTGGATAGGACAAGCGCGAGGAAGGGGATGTCTTTCTGGTTGATGAACGCTTGGCCAAACAGGAGAGGTTGTGTGGCGAATAGGGCGGCGGCTCCCCAGGCCGCCCTCCTGGAGACGTATCTCAGACTCAAGAAGTAGAACGCGGTAATGGCCACCAAGAACATCAGGTAATTGGTCAGGTGGCGCCCGTCGGGCAGGGTCCAATGGGGCGAAAGGCGGTCGATAAGTTGAGACGCCTCGGCGAAAAACATGAAGTAGGCCGGGCCGTGTTCATCCAGGCTGGGTTGGTCGAAATAGATTGGCGAGCCGCTGAAGGTTTGGATCGCCATTCTTCCCAGCCCGGCGTTCCGCTCCTCATCGACGGACATCCCGTAGTCTCGGCCGCACCACACGCCAATCAAAAGACCCAGCCCAAGCAGGGCGAGAAGCGGCCGGTGGCCAGTTGAAAGCGCTTTCCAGGTTGTACGAAGCCTGTTGGACATCACCTTGTCAATCTGGGACCGGTCGGCTGTCAACCACGCCGAGCTTGCACCCCGGCGCTTCGTCCACGGCGGTGGACTTGAACCGTCTTTGGGAGGACGCCGGTCCTTTGAGCGGAATCGGACCCCATTCTAGCATGCGGTCATCAAGTCATCAGGCAACCGTACTCCCCCGGAATCCCACCCCGAGGGGCGTCCACCCTGTCGCCGCGTGTCCTTTGGTGAGCAGTGGCCGGTGTCTTGGTCCAAGCAAGATATGGGGGGGTCACCGCCGGTGGTCGAGCGTCGAAAACAGCGTGCAAGGAGCCACCCCAGGATTCTTTTGACGCCCCTCGGGGTTCGTGATAGACTTCACGAGCTTCGGCCGGAGCACACGCGGCCAAAATTGCTGCTTTCATCCCGCCGCCCGGAGGAATCGTTATGCTCCAACCATGGGCGTTCATTGGTCTCTTTCTTCCCCTGGCCCTCGTGTTGGCGGCCTCGCCTCTGGTCATCGCCCGCTTGTTGGCTCCTCACCAACCCAACCCCGAGAAGCTCTCAACCTACGAGTGCGGTATTGAGACAGTCGGCGAGACGTGGATTCAGGTCAAGATCCAGTACTACATCTTCGCCCTCATTTTCGTCGTATTCGACGTCGAGGCGGTGTTTCTTTTTCCATGGGCTGTGGCCTATCGGCAGCTGCAGTTGTACATGGTCCTGGAAGGTGTCCTCTTCATCCTCATCTTGGCCGCCGGGCTCCTTTACGCCTGGCGGCGGGGTGCCCTTGAATGGATATGACGGACCCGGGTCAAGGAAACCTGGCTGATGTAGCAAGAACATCAGCCATTTGTTTGTGCGTTACTCTGCGGAGCCAGCCGTGTCCGGTTTGACCTTCAACGACCCCTTCGGCAGCCTCGGCGATTTCATTCGTGGCTTCCTCCTCGGCCTCGGCCTCCCCGCTCCCTGGGTCACATTCATCCAATTCCTGCTGGGGGCCGTGGTCTTAATCGGAGCCACTATGGGTGGGGGGGCGATCGTGTTGATCTGGATCGAGCGCAAGGTGGGAGCGCGCTTTCAGGACCGCCTTGGTCCGAATCGAGTGGGTCCGTTCGGAATCTTCCAGAACTTCGCCGATGCTGTGAAATTAATCACAAAGGAAGACATCACGCCTTCCGGCGCCGACAAGACGGTCTTCAACCTGGCGCCGCTGCTGGTCGTCATGTCCGTCGTTGGGCTGTGGGCGGTGATGCCTTTCGCCCCCAGTTTGATCGGCGCCGATCTCAACGTGGGTGTCCTTTATTTGCTGTCGATTGGGGGCGTCGGAACGTTGGGCATCATGCTGGCGGGGATGTCGTCGAACAACAAGTATGCACTCCTGGGAGCCCTGCGAGCGGTGGCGATGCTGGTCTCCTTCGAGATCCCTATGGCCCTGGTGCTCTTGGTGCCGACCATGCTGGCCGGGTCGATGGGCACGGTGCAGATCGTGGAGAGCCAATCCACCTGGTTTGTAGCCCTGGCACCGGTGGCGGCTCTGATCTTCTTCATCTCTTCAGTGGCCGAAATCGGACGGGCGCCTTTCGACCTATTGGAGGCCGAATCCGAAATCGTCGCCGGCTACAACATTGAGTACTCGGGCATGAAGTTCGGGCTGTTCATGGTGTCCGAATTTCTGCATGCTTTCACGGTGTCGGCGTTGACGGCGGTGCTCTTCTTGGGCGGCTGGCGAGGACCGGGGGCGGAAACCTACCCTCTGCTCGGCTTGCTGTATTTCCTGATCAAGAGCGGCGCGGTGTACTTCATCATTATCTGGTTCCGCTTCAGTTCACCCCGCGTTCGCATCGATCAAATGATGGCGCTCAACTGGAAGTTCCTCACCCCGCTGGCATTGGCGGTGGTGGTCGTCACGGCGGTTGTCCAAAAACTGGCTGAGAGCCTTGGCTGGCCGATGACGCCCTCGCTCCTCGGCGCCAATGTCCTGCTCGCGTTGCTGACCCTGGCGGTTCTGCGGTCCCATGCCCGGGCTATGCGCCAGCGGGCCGAGTTGCAGGGAGAACCGCAGCCGGGACCGATCGCCGGCGCAGTGCGCGGCGCCTGATGGATCCGGGACCAGACACGCCATGACCTTGCTGCAGGTTTTCTTCCTTGTCACGGCTGCCGTGATGCTGGTGGGTTCATGGTTGGTCGTCACCAGCCGCCGGCTGGTCCATGCCGGCCTCTGGCTGATCCTGGTGATGGCGGGTGTGGCGGCCATGCTGGTGATCCTGGAAGCCAGCTTCCTGGCCGTGGTCGAGGTGCTGGTTTACATCGGCGCCATTTCCATCCTGATTATCTTTGCCGTGATGCTCACCCGGCGGGTCATGGACGACTCCGGACCGCAGTCAACGCCCATGTGGTGGGTGGCTGGCTTGGTGAGTTTGCTCCTGCTGGGTGGGTTGCTGGCCGTCTTCGCCAGGATGCCTTCGCTCCTGGTCTCGTCCGCCGAGCTCCCGGCTGACCAAGCGACATTGCTTTCGGATTTGGGTCGGTCGCTGGTGGACGCCAACCGTTTCGTACTCCCATTCGAACTCGCCTCGATCCTGCTCCTGGCTGCGATGGTGGGGGCGATCTTCATCGCCCGTCCTGAGGCCGGTGTGGAGGGAGGCGAAGACAAATGATCCCGCTCTGGTGGTTTCTGGCGCTGGCGGCCGCCATGTTCTGCTTGGGAATTTACGGCGTCCTTTCACGCCGCAACGCCATCGGCATTCTGATGGGCATCGAGCTGATGCTCAACGCTGTGATCCTGAACCTGGTGGCATTTTGGCGTTATCTGAACCCGTCGGTCGTGTCAGGCCAGGTCTTCGCCATCATTGTGCTGGCCGTGGCCGCCTCTGAAGCGGCGGTGGGCCTGGCGTTGATCATCTCCGTTTATCGCCGTCGAGGCACGGTTGTCGCCGAAGAAATCGATTTGTTGAAATGGTAAGCACCGATGCAGACTGAACTCCTCGCCTGGCTCATCCCCCTGCCACCCATCCTGGCCTTCTTCGCCATCATTCTCTTCGCCTACCGCAGCAACAGCCTGAGCCATTCCCTGGCGGTGGGGGGCGTGGCGATCTCCTGGGCGCTGGCGATGGTGATCTTCCTGCGGGCCGTGCTGACGCCCGGTTTCGCTGCCCAGCCGATCGTGTCCTCTATCGGTTGGCTGACGGGAGGAAACGAGACTCTGGCCTTTGGCATCCAGATCGATCGCCTGTCGATCCTCGGCCTGTTCTTCGTGTCCTGGACGCTGCTGGCGATCTTTGTCTACAGCATCGGCTACCACAACTTCGGCCAAGCGGCTGATCCCGCGGACGTCAAGGGTCTCCCTCCCGCGTCGGGCGGAATCGAGCCGATGTACGCCCGATTCTTCGCTTTTATTTCGCTCTTTGCCTTCGCCATGCTGATCCTGGTCCTGGCCGACAACTTGCTGCTTCTGTTTGTCGGCTGGGAGATCATGGGCCTGTGCTCATACCTGTTGATCGGTTTCTGGTACGCGAAACCCTCGGCCCGAGACGCCATGGTCAAGGCCTTCATGACCACCCGGGTCGGCGACGTGTTGATGCTGCTGGGGATTGCGTACTTGTACTCGGCCACCGGCAGCCTGAGCTTCCACGCTATCTTGGGCAATTCGGCCGTCTTGGAGAAGTTGGCGGCCACGCCCTCGGTGTTGGGCGGTGGCCTGTCGGCCGCCGGCTTGATCGGCCTGCTGCTCTTCTTCGGCACGGTGGGGAAGTCGGCCCAGTTCCCGCTCCACGTCTGGCTGCCGGACGCCATGGAAGGCCCGACCCCGGTCTCGGCCCTGATCCACGCCGCCACCATGGTTTCGGCCGGCGTGTACCTCATTCTGCGCACGTTCCCATTGATCACGGCCGGTTGGAGCGAGGGCATGCCCCTCAACCCGACGATGACCGTGATCGCAGCCATCGGAGCTTTCACCGCGCTTTTCGCCGCCACCATCGCCGTGGCCCAGAATGACATCAAGCGCGTCCTGGCCTATTCCACGATTTCTCAGCTCGGCTATATGGTTGCCGGGGTGGGCATAGGGGCTTTCGTTGCCGCCGCGTTCCACCTGCTGACCCACGCCTTTTTCAAGGCGCTGCTGTTCCTCGGCTCCGGTTCGGTGATCCATGGCGTGGAGCATGGCGCGCACGCTTCTGGCGAACAGCTTGACGCCAATGACATGTTCAACATGGGCGGCCTGCGGCGAAAGATGCCGATCACATTCTGGACGTTTCTGGTCGGCGGGCTGGCGCTTTCCGGCTTTCCGCTGGTGACGGCCGGCTTCTGGTCCAAGGACGAACTGCTTGGCGAAGCCTTCGGCACCGGCCATCCCTGGGTCTTCGGAATGTTGGTGGCGGCGGCCGTGCTGACGGCCTTTTACACCATGCGACAGATTTCGCTCACATTCTTGGGCGACCCACGCACACAATCAGCCAGACACGGACACGAGTCCCCGGCGACGATGACCCTGCCCCTTGTGGTGCTGGCGGTCTTCGCCGTGGGGGCCGGCTGGATCGGCATCTCAAGCACCTTCCCGGTGCTAGGTGGAAGGGTGCCCAATTTTCTGCACGCCTTCCTGGCGGCGGGTCTGGCGGAACCCACGCCCGAGGGGGTTTTCCACCTGACGCCTTTCGTTGCTTCCGTCAGCGCTTCGCTCGGGGGGCTGTTGCTCGGCTGGTGGGTTTATCGGCGGATCCCGGCCGGTGCGTCCGATCCGCTGGCACGATGGCTGGGCCCGGTGCATACGCTGCTCAAGCGCAAGTACTACTTCGACGAGCTGTACCAGGTGGCCTTCGTCCGGCCGGTGTACTGGATCGGAGAGACCTTGAGCTCCCGTTGGATCGATCGAACCGTCATCGACGGTGCGTTGTATGCCCTGGCCCGTGCCGCCCGTTGGGCCGGCGCCGGGCTGCGGAACTGGATCGACCTGCCGGTGGTCAACGGCTTTGGCGACCTGGTCGGCAAGGAGACGAAATCCGCCGGGGGCGGTCTGAAATTCGTACAGACCGGGCAGGTGCAACAGTATTTGATCATGGGGCTGATCTTCACGGGACTGTTGATTTCGTACGTGTTACTCACCAGTCCCTAGGCTAAGAGAGCGAACTTAATGTCTTTCATTCAAGCCCATCTTCTCAGCCTGATCTTGTTCATCCCGGCGGTGTCGGCGCTGGTGGTGCTCATGATCCCCCGCGACAATGAGACCGGACAGCGTTGGGTCAGCCTGGCGGCCAGCCTGATCCCGCTGGCTCTGGCCATCGGGTTGTGGTTCGGCTACGATCCGACCCAGCCGGGCTACCAATTTGTCGAAGAAGCTCCGTGGTACACGACAATTCACGCCAACTTTCACCTTGGCGCCGACGGAATCACAGCCGTGTTGGTGCTTCTGACGACGCTTCTGGTGCCGCTGGCCATTGTTGTCTCTTGGAACGAAGAACGAAACCTTCGTACGCACCTGGCGCTCTTGCTCCTGCTGGAGACGGGGATGCTGGGTGTATTCCTGTCGCTCGATCTGCTGCTGTTCTTTATCTTCTGGGAAGTCGGCCTGGTGCCGATCTACTTCCTGATCGATCACTGGGGAGGCGAGCACCGGCAGCGGGCCGCCTTCAAATTCCTGATCTACACCATGGGTGGGTCGTTAGGCTTGTTATTGGCCATCCAACTGATTGGCGTCGTGTCAGGGACCTTTGACCTGGTGAACATCAGCCAGAATTGGTCCACCCTGACCCGCCCGCTTGCCCTGTTTGGCCTGCCCATCGCCGTCCCGATCGCCACGGTAAAGTCGATCGCCTTCTGGGCCTTCGTGATCGCATTCGCCATCAAGATTCCCATCTGGCCCTTTCACACTTGGCTGCCCGATGCCTACACTGAGGCCCCCACGGCCGGGTCAATGCTGCTGGCAGGGGTGATGGCGAAGTTGGGGGCATACGGCTTCTTGCGGCTGGTTCTGCCGCTCTATCCTCAAGAGGCCCACAGGTATGCCTGGATACTGGCGCTCTTGGCCACCCTGTCGATCATTTTTGGGGCGTTGTCGGCCTGGGGGCAGGGGGATCTCAAGCGGCTGGTGGCTTACTCGTCCGTCAATCACATGGGGTGGGTCGTGCTCGGGATCGCGGCTGCCGCCTACGCGCGCGGCACGCTATCGGCGCCTGACGCCGTATGGGCCATGAACGGGGCCGTCCTGCAAATGTTCAACCACGGCGTTTCCACGGCCGGAATGTTCCTGCTGGTCGGCGTCATCTATCAGCGGACCAAGACGCGCAAGCTGGAAGATCTTGGAGGGCTGTTTCCGCTGATGCCCATCTACGGCGGGCTGTTTATTTTCACCGCCATGGCCTGGGTTGGGCTGCCGGGGCTCAATGGATTCGTTTCCGAATTCCTGGTGGTTCGCGGCGTGTGGCCGATCTTCACCCTGTTCACCGCCGTCTCCATGGTGGGCCTGCTCATTACGGGTGCGTACGTGCTCAAGGGTATCCGTGGCGTGCTGCATGGCCCGCTCAATCCTGAGTGGTCCGGCAAGGCGCTCGAAATAGGGCGCCGAGAGGTGCTGGCTATGTCGCCGCTGCTGGGCCTTATGCTGGCCGTCGGTGTTTGGCCGAGCTGGATCCTGAATGTGATCAACCAGACCGTGCTGCGGTTGCTGGGCTAGGGAGACCGAACCATCGTGAATCCGATCTCAGGCATCTTGGCGGACCCGGCCAGCGTTGCGCTGGAGTGTAGATAGTCGCCATGGCTTTTCCGGTGTTGTCCGTCATCGTCTTCACCCCGATCGTCGTCGGCGTCGTGCTGTTCTTTGTACCCGCCGACCGGCAGCGGGTAATCCGCCTGCTGGCATTGATGGCGGCCACTGTCACGCTGCTGCTCTCGGTATGGGCGTATCTCAACTACAACGTGGCTCAGGCAGGGTATCAATTTGTCACCCAAATCCCCTGGGTTCCGGCGTTGGGCATTTCCTATCATGTGGGGGTTGATGGGTTATCCATGCCGCTGGTGCTCCTCACCGGCGTAGTCATGTTCACCGGCGTGTTGATCTCCTGGAGGGTCGACGACCGGCCGCGAGAGTTTTTCGCCTTCATGTTCATCCTCGCCACAGGGGTGTTTGGGGTCTTCGTCTCGCTGGACCTGTTCCAGTTGTTCTTCTTCTACGAGATCGCCGTGTTCCCAATGTTCCTGTTGATTGCCGTGTGGGGTTGGAAGCAGACTCGCGAATACGCAGCCATGAAGCTCACCTTGTACCTGTTCATTGGCTCGGTCATTGCCCTCGTCGGCGGCCTGGTGATGGTCTATTCGTCTGGCCTGAACACCTTCGATTTGTTGGAGCTGCAAAAGGCCGGTTTCTCATCAGCCTTCCAACACTTCTGGTTCCCATTCGTGTTCTTCGGCTTCGCCATCCTGGGCGGCATCTTCCCGCTCCATAACTGGTCCCCCGACGGCCACGTTGCGGCTCCGACAGCAGTCTCGATGTTCCACGCCGGGGTTCTCATGAAACTGGGGGCCTTCGCCGCTTTGCGTGTGGGAATCATGCTGCTGCCCGAAGGCGCGCATTTCTGGTCGTGGCTGATCTTGGTCCTGGGGACGATCAACGTGGTTTACGGCGCGTTTATCGCCATGGTGCAGACGGATTTCAAGTACATTATCGGTTTCTCGTCCGTCTCTCATATGGGCCTGGTGATGTTGGGGTTCGCTACCTTGAACGAGCAGGGGCTCACCGGCGCCGGGCTCCAGATGTTCTCGCACGGGATCATGACAGCCCTCTTCTTCGCCGTCGTCGGTACGGTCTACGATCGTGCGCACACCCGCCAGCTTGGCGAGCTGGGCGGCATGGCCAGGGTCCTGCCGCTGTCGATGGTCGGATTTGTGATCGGCAGCCTGGTCTCGATGGGGATGCCTGGATTCTCGGGGTTCATCGCCGAGTTCCCGATCTTCATGGGACTCTGGCAGCGGGCCCCTTGGGCGGCGATTGTGGCGGCGGTGGGGATCGTGATCACGGCGGCTTACCTGATGATCGCCGTCAGGAAAGTGTTTTTCGGCGCCATGCCGGAGAGATTCAAAGGGCATATTTCGCCGCTCATTCTTCAGGACAAAATTGCGCTGGTCCTGCTGTCCGGGCTGATGGTGTTGATCGGGGTCTTCCCCTCGGTGATGGCGCCGATGGTGCAGTCCGGCGCCGATGCCGTGCTGCGCCTGGTCGGAGGTGCTTGAGTGACCGTGCCCAGCTATCAGCCCGGGATGCTCCTGGCCATCCTGCCCGAAATCTTGCTGCTCGTCCTGGCCGGGTTGATCCTCGGGTTGGATCTGTTCTTCCGTCCTTCCCAGCGCAGATCGCTGGGCTGGGTGACCGCCGGCGGCCTGGGGCTGATCCTGCTGCTGGCGCTGGGGTTCAGCCGTCCCGGCCCGGAACCGACGCTGCTCTTCGGCGGCATGCTGCGCCAAGATTGGACGGCGTTCGTCTTCATTCTGGTCTTTCTCTTCGCTGGGGCCATGGCGTCCCTTCTGTCGATTGGCCTATCAGATGTCGGACGCCGGGGTGAATATTACGCCCTGATGGTGGTGGCGCTGCTGGGCATGAGCCTGATGGCGTCAGCGTCGGATCTCATCATGCTCTACCTGGCGATCGAGTTCGACCTCCATCCCGCTGTATGTGTTGGCCGGGTTCATTCGCCGCGACGACCGGTCCGCCGAATCCGGCATGAAGTACTTCCTGTTTGGGGCGCTAACCTCGACCATCATGCTCTACGGATTCAGTTTGCTGTACGGATTCACCGGCCAGACGAATTTGTACGTTTTGGCTGCCAGCCTGTCTTCCGGGCAGGTGCCGACGGCGGTGGTATTGGTGGTCCTGGCCCTGGTGCTGGTCGGTTTCAGCTTCAAGGTCGCTGCGGTGCCCTTCCATTTTTGGACCCCTGATGTGTACGAAGGCGCGCCGACCCCGATCACCGGCTTCATCTCCACCGCCTCCAAGGCAGCCGGCTTTGCCGTCCTTCTCAGGGTGCTGCTGGCCGTGTTTCCCGAGGTGGCCTCGTCCTGGACGGCGGTGTTGGCCGGGGTGTCGGTGGCCACCATGACCGTGGGTAACATTCTCGCCCTCAGCCAGAAGAACATTAAGCGCATGCTGGCCTATTCCTCAATCGCCCACGCCGGATACGTCATGATCGGTCTGGTGGCTTTGAGCGTGTTGGGGGCCGCCGGCTTGGTCTACTATTTGGCGGCGTACATCTTCACCAACCTGGCAGCGTTTGGAGTCGTCACCTTATTCGCCAGGACCGCTGGTTCAGACGAGATTGCCGACTACGCAGGCCTGAGTCGCCGATCACCCTTCCTTGCCCTGGCTCTGCTTGTGGCTATCCTGTCCCTGGCGGGCATGCCGCCGTTGGCGGGTTTCATGGCGAAATTTCTGGTGTTCTACGCCGCCGTCCAAAGCGGCTTGGCCTGGCTGGCGATCATCGGGGTCCTCAATGCCATTGTGGGGCTGTACTACTACATGATTGTCCTCAAGGTCGTTTATCTATACCGCTCGGACGACGAGGGAACCCCCATCCGTGTCCCACGCGGCTCGGCCCTTGCGCTGGGATTGTGCTCGGTCGGCATCGTCTTGATGGGCACTTTCTCGGCCCCGTGGGTCAACTGGGCCCTCAACGCCGCCAACAGCCTCTTTTAGTCAGGGAAAACCAATTCAAGTTGACCGAAAGACTTGTGATATTCTTCACAAAGTCACGATGGCCTTGGATGGCCGTGGTCACAAAGGTGTGCCTTTGTGTTGGTTCGGGAGATGAGTTGATAGGAGCTTGACAGCGACCGGCGCCGACGCTGCGCCGATCCGACCAACGATGAGAATGCGCCTGCGCGAACTGCTTGCCGCATTGCCCCAAGGGCAGGCGGCGCATCCCCCTGATGTGGAAATCCAGGGGATCACATCCGACTCGAGACAAGTCGAGCCGGGCTGGCTGTTTGTGGCCGTGCGCGGCACAAAGACCGACGGACACCAATTTCTCGACGAGGCGGTCCGGCGTGGGGCGGCGGCCCTGATCGTAGAGACGGATCGGCCCAAGGGCAGCCCGCTGGCCATCCAGGTGCCGGATTCGCGCGCGGCGCTGGCACGTTTGGCGGGCACCTGGCACGGACATCCGGGCCGATCGCTGGTGGTCATTGGGGTCACCGGGACGGATGGCAAGACGACCACCGCTAATCTGATCTACCAGGTGCTTGTCGCCGCCGGCCTGAGTGCCGGATTGATAACCACCGTCAGTGCACAAATTGGGGATCAGTTGGTCGACACCGGTTTTCATGTCACCACCCCCGGCCCGATGGCCCTCCAGGGCTACCTGGCGCAGATGGTCGACGCCGGGTTGACGCACGTGGTACTCGAAGCGACGTCGCATGGCCTGGCGCAGCACCGGGTGGACGGATGCGAGTTCGACGTGGCGGTGGTCACCAACATCACTCACGAGCATCTTGATTTTCACGGCTCGTTTGATGCCTACCTTCGGGCCAAGGGGCGCCTGCTTGATCTTGTAGGGTCGGCCGCGGCTAAGGCCGGAGGGCCGGAGAAAGCCGCCGTGCTCAATGCCGATGATCCCGGGGCATCGAGCCTGCCGGAAGTCCCCGGCGTCCAACGTTGGATGTACGGGCTGCAGCGGTCCGCCAACGTGACTGCCCGTGCCGTGAAGGCCTCAGCGCATGGGGTCTCGTTTGAGATCATGGACTCGGGGCGCACGATACCGGTCGAGCTGGCTCTGGTTGGCGATTACAATGTAGCCAACGCCCTGGCTGCTTATACCTGCTGTGTGCACGCTCTCAGGCTGCCCCCGGAGGTTGCCCAGCGCGGCATCAGCGCCCTTGTGGCGGTGCCCGGCCGGATGCAGTCGATCCACCTCGGCCAGCCGTTCCAGGCCATCGTAGATTTCGCTCACACGCCCAACGCCCTCCATCAGGCGCTCTCAGCGGCGCGCGGGCTGACGGATGGGCGGCTGATCGCTGTCTTCGGCTCGGCCGGGCTTCGTGATCGGGAAAAGCGTCGGATGATGGCGGAGATCTCAGCCCAGCTGGCCGATATCACCCTGCTCACTGCTGAGGATCCCCGGACGGAATCCCTGTCGTCGATCCTCCAGGAGATGTCCCAGTCGGCGACCGAATCCGGCGCCCGCGAGGGGGTCGATCTGTGGCGCATCCCCGATCGCGGTCAGGCCATACAGACGGCGGTGCGTCTGGCCAACAAGGGGGACTTGGTCATCGCGTGCGGCAAGGGGCATGAGCAGTCGATGTGTTTCGAAGAGACCGAGTACGCGTGGGACGATCGTACGGCCATGCGCGCCGCCCTGGCGAACCTCATGGGCGTTGATGGCCCTGACATGCCTTGGCTCCCGACGCGCTCCGGCCAGGCGCACACCTGATCTCGGCGCCCAAAAGCCGGGGGCGTTCAACAGCACAGCAGATGTGGAGACGGTTCTTGGATGAGCGGTATTTTGGACTCGATCAATCAATTCTGGTTGGCCATTCAGACCGGAAGCGGTGTCCCTTGGGGGCCGTCCTCCTATTTTTTGCTGGCCATCCTGGTGTTCATCGAGGGCCCAATCGCCACCCTGCTGGGCGCTGCCGCCTCGTCAACCGGGCTGATGAACCCCTGGCTGGTGTTCGCCTCAGCCAGCGCAGGAAATCTGAGCGCCGACATCGTGTGGTACACGCTCGGCTTCGCCGGAAGAACGGACTGGCTCGTGCGCCACGGGCGATGGATCAAGCTCAGGAACTCGCACATCGACCATCTGAAGCGAGACCTCAATCTGCACGCCCGCAAGATCTTGTTGGCCGCCAAGCTCACCGCCAGCCTGGCCGTCCCTGCACTCATCGCTGCGGGTATGGCACGCGTGCCCTGGCGCAAGTGGTTCACCACGGTATTCGGGGCGGAGATGATCTGGACGGGGAGTCTGGTTCTAATCGGGTATCATTTTACTTTGTCGATCAGCAGGATGGAAGCCTGGCTGAAAGTAGTCGCAATCGCAGCCTTTGTGCTCTTCTTGTTCATGATCGGTCGTTACGGTCTCCGCTTTATAGAAAAATGGGGTGAGCTGATTGAAGCGGATGAAAGGGAGAACGGGGATCCGGATCACCTGGCATCGGATCACCGCACCAAGCACGAGGAGTGAGACGCTTTGCGCATTCTGATTGCAGGTCAAACCTACAAGCCGCACGCAAACGGTCAGGCAGTATTCACCACCCAACTGGCTGAGGGTTTGGCGTCCGCCGGACACAACGTCGTGATGCTCACACCGTCCAACGAGCTGCGGGCTTGCGAGGAAGATCGAAACGGCGTCCGAATAGAATATCTCACCGCCATCCCTGTGGATCCTCGGATACGAGAAGCCCTCTACGCTGTGGTGCCGGGCCCACGGGTAGGGGCGATAATGAACAACTTTCAACCGGATGTCGTGCATATCCAGGATCACTATCCCCTGTCCCGAACCGTGGTGCGGCTCGCCCGCCGCCGGGGTCTCCCCGTGGTGGGTACCAATCACTTCATGCCGGCCAACGTGATCGGCTTTGTTCTCCCGTTCAAGTCCGGACGAAGCGCACTCACCCGATTCCTGTGGTGGACGATGCTGAGCCTGTACGGCAAGTTGGACGCTGTCACGGCACCCAGCCGGACTGCGGTGGCCATTCTGAAGGAACAGGCACTTGACGTCCCGCTGCATGCGATCTCGTGCGGGGTATCCCGTGAGCGCTTCGAGCCGAACTCCCACAGCGACAGGGACGCCGTCCGCCGGAAGTACGGCATAGCCACGCAAGCAGAGGTTTTCTTGTTTGTGGGCCGATTAGATGAAGAGAAGCACATTGAAGTCGCCATGCGGGCGCTGACCGAAACACGCCCGACGATCCATCTGGTGGTGGTAGGCAGGGGACGATTGGAGTCCAGCCTGCGCCAACTGGCGGCTTCTCTCGGTTTGGAAGATCGGGTGGTCTTTACGGGCTACGTGCCCAATGAAGCCCTGCCGGGCTTGCTTTGCGCCTCCGATGTCTTCATGATGCCCAGCGAAGCCGAGCTCCAAAGCATAGCTACCCTCGAGGCGATGGCCTCGGGAAAACCGGTGCTGGCGGCAAACGCTCAAGCTCTGCCGGAGTTGGTCGATCCCGGGGTCAACGGCTACCTCTTCGAGCCAGGAGATCCGGCCGATTGCGCAAGACATATGGAGCGGCTGGTGGATGAACGGGGTCGTTGGCCGGAGATGGGCAAAGCCAGTCTTGAGCGCGTGGCGCCCCACCAGGTCGAGAGCACGATCCAGCGTTACGTCAGGATCTATCGTCGCCTGTTGGGCGCTCGCCACCCGCTGTCCGAGCCCGCATCTCTGTCTCCGGCTGACTAGAGGCCTGACTCCATCCTGAGCCTCGCCCCTGTGCTTTGCGCATAGACATCGTGCGCGCTGCGGTCCATCAATAGGCCCATCTGCCCGGTTGCAGGTAGGGGAAGTTTGGGCTACATTGAGTTCGTGATTCGTACTCATTTGCGGCGAATATCGGCTGCCGGAGGCGATAGGGATGGCGGACTCGAAGGAACAGGACGGAGCGGAAAAGGTCGTCGCTTTTCTGGATATGGCGACCTTCGAAGAAGGTGAGGCCCTTCGTGGCGGCTGTCTGGTCACGGATGGATTGACCCGGCCCTTGGAGTTTCGAGTCAGCGGTGCCGTCCGGCCCACCAGCCTGCAGAAGGTCCTCTACGGCGACACCCTCCACGAATACGTTTGCAACGATTTGTTGGGGCTTCCTATTCTTCAGACCCTTGAGTCCAAACCGGATTTCGTGCTTGTGCGGGACGCCGAGTTCCTCAAAGTCCGCCCTATGGTCGAGTTTCCCATCCTGTGGGTGCGGGGGACGGTCGACGGTCAGTTTGTCCTGCAAGCTTTCCCCGGCTTCGATCAGGAGGCCGAGCAGGTGCGCGATTCCTTGCCCAAGCGGCTGCGAGGCAGAAGCATCCTGGAGCCGTTCCTCCGAATTAAGAGCGCGCTTGAAGAAGCCCACACCTTAAACGTCGGCGCAGCATCGAAGGAGTAGCGTGTCGCCCATCCGTCTCTCCACCGGCCGGACAGTCTCGCCATTGAGGCGTCCCCGGCTGGCAGGCGCCCGGGATCTGGTCCTCCTCGAACGCGCCCGCTTCACCCTTCCCGCTGCAGAAGATACTCCATCTCATAGTCGAAAGCCCCCCTCAGGAGCTGCCCGCCGGTCTGCACAGGCCGAGCATCCTGCGGGTCAACGGGGCCCGGATGGCCGAACCGGGGCAGGTCACGCGTGCCGCCCGGCTGGACGCTCCAGGCATCGAAGCCCCGGAGTGGAAGGTCTGGCCCATTGCCGGCCCCATCGGCGAGCGGCTTCCCGGTTACATGGAGGGCCGCCTCTCCGGGCCGGCGCCGCTGCCGATCCCCATGGACGACCCAGACGGGACAGATGTTCTGGCGACCGTTATCCCTCGTTTGGCACCGCCGGCGCTGACACTGGAAAACCCTCCGTTGCCAGAGCCCATCCCGGATCATGTCCGCCAGGCCGCTCAAGCCCTTCTGGCTGAACCGTCGCTGCTGGTTGCCGATGACGAGGGTACCGGCAAGCGGCTGAGTGCTTGTCTGGCGCTGGGCGCCCTGCTTCAGCAGGGGTTGGCTCGTCGGATCGTCATCCTGAGTCCCAATTCGCAGATCCGAATGTGGGCCGGCCTTTTGGAGGAGTGGTGTCCGGCGGTGGACGTGCTGTTGGCGAAGGGAGAAGCCCTGGCGCGGCGTCGGGCGTGGAGGTCGGGCGCCAATGTGATTTTGACCACCCTCCAGGTTTTCGCCGAGGATTTCAATCGAGGCAGCCTGGATCCCAAAGAGCAGGCCATTGACGTGCTGCTGGTCAACTCGGCGCTGGCCGCCATTCATCTCTTCCCCAAGCCCTTCAGCTCGCTGGCCGCCCTCCCCATTCGGCGTCGATGGGCCCTGGCCGGCGGCCTGCCGCCTGACAACGACGACTGGCGCGTCTTGTTCCATTTTCTGCTCCCCCAGGAACCCCTGCCTGGGCCGCAGGATGCCCTGATCAACCTGCGAGAGCGCTTCGCTCCTTACTACCTGAGACGGACCAAAGCTGAGATGCGCTCCGAGTTGGGCGCCAAGAAGCGTTCCGAGATCTGGTTGGACCTGGATGAAAAGCAGCGAGGGGCCTACGGTGAGGCCCTGGCGGAGGAGCGCCATCGGTTGACGAAATTGGGTAGCGCGGTGACCCGCACCCATGTTGAAACGGCCTTGGCCAGGCTCAATCAAGCCACAGCCTTTGCCCCCGGAAGTTTTGACGGTGTTAAGATGCGTGCCTTGCTTGACCTGCTGGAGAGCGTCGCCGCCGGTGGGGATAAGCTGATCGTCTTCAGCCAGTACGGCGAGCGCGCCCTGGATCAACTGGTGCCTCCATTGGAGGCCTACGGTGCTCTGCGCCTGCCGTCCTCAGCCACCGAGCTCGAGCGGGATCAGATCTTGAGCTCCTTTCGGAGAGACGACCGGCGCCATCTGCTCCTTGCCGACCTGGAGGCCCGTGGTGACGGCCAGCCAATGCCTGCCTCGCACCTCTTGCATTTCGATGTCAGTTGGAATTCCGCCCGCCGAAGCCGGGCCGAAATTCGTTTCTACCCCGAGCTGCGGCCAGAGACCCCGCTCAATATTTACGAATTCTGGGTGGCGGACACTCACGATCAAAGTCTCCACCAACTGCTGGATGAGCGCCATCTGCTGCCGCGCGACCTGCCTGATGGCACGCAGCCGGCCGAGTTAGAAGAACGACTATCCATGCGTGATTGGCTGGGGTCGGTCTTTTCCCTCGGCGAAGAGAGGCAGAGAGCCAAACCGGCTGATCATGCCCCAACCACTGGCCTGCTTCCCGGCACGTCCAGTCTGCGGCTGGAGCTGGAGGCTCTTTCAGAAGAAGAGCTGCTGCGGGCCCTCGAGCAGCTGATGCATGGGCTGGGATTCCCGCACGCTCAGCGGTTGGAGACCCCCGCTGAAGAGGGCGAGGGCTTCCAGCAGGATGTGCTCGCTTGGCGCCTAGGTCCGAGGGGAGAAGAGAAGGCTTTGGGACGTCTGGTCCGCGGCGAGAAGAACATCGGCGTTGCCGAAGGCCGGGCACTGTTGGAGATGGTCGATGAGCGAGGGGACTGCCTCGGGGGTTACCTCGTCACGACGGCTGATTTCACCAATGCCTGCAAGTCCCTGGCGGACGAGTCGGAGGGCCGCCTGGCGCTTGTAGCAGGCGCAGAGTTCTATCGCCACCTCCATATTCTCGGCTGGCTCTGATCGGCCCGGCGCTTCGGACCTTTCAACCTGAATGTCAAGCCCGGTGGCTTTCGATGATACGCGACCGCCAACCCAGGTTGTCCCGCCAGGCGGTGGATACAGTCCGCGTCCCATCAAATCCTCGCTGCGAATGCACCCGCAACTTTGACTTATAATCGGCGAACGCGCACGGCGCACGGTTTACTCCATGCCAGGCACGCAAATTGCACTTGGACCGGGTAGGGCCGCGAGACCGCCTGCGCGCTTCTGGTGGAGTGGAGTGGACAGCCTGAGGATGCGCCGGAGGGAATCCGGCCCTGTTTTGCGTTTCTGGGGCACCGGCCCCGACTTGCGCCAGGCTGGGCGAGACTTACCGGCACGGCGGGGTGAGAGGCACCTGTGAAAGTTTCGTATACGCTGCGAAGAGTAGGGCTGACGATCCTCTTGGCCACAATCTTGGTCGCGCTCACCGGAATGAGCGCGACGGCGGCGTCAGCACGGCAGGGCACAGCGTTCGGGCGGGATGGGACGCCGATGGACGCCCTGGTCGATCGGGCCAGGCTGGACGGCCAGGTCAGGGTCATCGTCCGTCTGCGAGTCGGATTCTCTTCGAGTGCTGCTGGCGATCCTGCGGTAGCGGCGGAGCAGCGTGAGCGAATCGCCCATGCACAACGGGCGGTGATCGACCGTCTGGCGCAACGTGGGCAGCTCACAGCCAGGAAATACGCCAACCTGCCGCTCATGGCGATGCAGGTCACACCCGAACAGCTCCAGGATCTCCAGGACAGCCCGGAGGTCGAGAGCGTTCAGCCTGATGAGCTTGAACCGCCAACTCTGGCGTCGAGCGTTCCCCTGATCGGCGCCGACAGCGCATGGGCCGCCGGCTACACGGGAACAGGTTGGGCCGTCGCCATTCTTGACACCGGTGTCGATAGTTCTCATTCCTTCTTGAGCGGGAAAGTTGTTGCCGAGGCATGTTTCTCGGGCGGGGGTTCAACCGACTATACAGTCTGCCCGAATGGCCTGCCCGAACAAATTGGCCCTGGTGCTGGGGTCAACTGCCCGATCACTACGGAAGGTTGTGACCATGGCACTCACGTGGCCGGCATCGCTGCCGGAAAGGGGACGACCTTCTCGGGCGTAGCCAGGGACGCCGATTTGATTGCCGTCCAGATCTTCTCCCAATTTGACGAGGCCACTTGCAGTGGATATGGATTGCTCGCCCCCTGTGCTCTCAGCTACCCGTCCGATCAGATAAGCGGCTTGGATTGGGTGTACAGCCTGCGCAGCAGCTACAACATCGCCGCCGCCAACATGAGTTTGGGCAGCGGGGGTTACACAAGTGCCTGTGATGACGATCCGCGCAAACTGGCGATCGACAACTTGCGCAGTGCCGGAATCGCCACGGTGATCGCCGCCGGGAACAGCGCCTTCACCAATGCCCTCGCCTTGCCGGCGTGCATCTCGACCGCCATCAGCGTGGGAGCATCCACCGATTCGGACACATCCGGAGGGGCAGACAGGGTCGCCTCCTATTCCAACGTCTCAGCCTTGATGTCGCTGTTTGCGCCAGGTTCGACAATCACATCGTCGGTTCCGGGGGGAGGATTCCAGACCTGGAACGGTACGTCCATGGCGGCACCGCATGTCGCCGGGGTCTGGGCGCTGGTTAAATCGAAGGCACCCGATGCAAGCGTCAGCGACGTGCTTTCGGCGCTGACGTCTTCCGGGGTGATCATTACCGATGAACGAAATGGCAACCCGGGCGTCAGCAAACCTCGGGTCCAGGTGGATTCGGCTCTAACGCTCGTGAGTACTGTGCCCCCTCATACCTTCTACCTGCCCTTGATCATCCAAGGTCCCTAGACCTCCATCTCTGCGCCGGCACAGGATCGGAATCAACCGGCTTTCCACCCGATTCCCGCCAAACCGGCTTCAATCCCTCCAGCCATGACCAAGGTACACGCCTGCGGCCATTCCGGTTGGCCCCAGCAGGGAGCAGATGGCGCAGGCGTCTGTCAGCTGCAAAAGGGTCGGAATTCTGTAAATGGCAAGCGGCAGAGCTCATGCCGCTCTTTGTTGGTTGATGCAGGAGGGCAAACCGTTGATGGTCACCTGAGGGGGCAGAGACGCCCGTCTGGGTTACCTGTGGAACGAGCCGTGACAATCCTGGCAAACCTGCCCTGTGGGCCCCTCTTGAAGGAACTGCAGGGAGGAATCCCCGCCGGTCGTGTGCGACGTGTGACAGTCGACGCATGAGGCAGCATTGGGGTCTTGGGCCTGCCATTGCGGAAGGAAAGCATGGAAGTGCCGATTGAAGCTGCGGGTCTGGGTCACGTCACTGTGGCACTTGAGGCAATTGCCGTCGCCGATCGGGACGGTGAGCGGAGCGGGCTGATGGTCGGTGTGGGTGAGGAAGGCCACCAGATCCTTGCCGCCCACCATAAACGCTCCAACGCGACCGGTCACACCCGAGCCCGAATGGCAATCGATGCAGCGGATGTCCTTCGTCTGATGGAAGCTGGCCAGATCCACCGAAGTCTGCTGCTGCGTCCTTTCAAAGTACTGCGATTCGGGCTGCGTATGACAGGATGCGCAGAAGCTGTCCGACCCCTCAAGATGGGCGGCATAGACCATGCTTGACAGGCTGAGCGCCAAGGCAAGGAGCAATACAGCCCCCGGGATGAAATAGGCGGGGCGACGAAGTCTGGCTTTCAGGCTGGTCTTCGACCGTCGTTTGTGCTTGGACACGACACTCTTTTGGCATGTAGGGGCTGGGATCCTGTTCATCCTAGCCGCAGATGACATTGGAACTCATGAGAATTCGGTTAAGACTCGGCGCAGCATGGAGGCGGAGCCCGCGTCGGGAATCGGCGGTCCGGGGTACCCCGCTTGGATATGGGACACAATCTGAGGCTATCTGGTCAACCAATCGCGCAGCCTGACAAGGGCTCATCTGCGGACTCTCCATCCCTTGCCAACCAGATGCTTGCAGCCGGCGACAATACGTCAGCCAGACTGGAGCCGTGGGGGCACAAGGTGTGGATGGGTTGGTTCGGAAGGACCCCGAATGACCTAGCCCGTCTATAAGTCGCAGAAAGTGGGCGTTGGAATGGCAATCGGCAGCAGGTCGCCGCCAAGGCCTGTGCCTTGTCAGGGCTGGTTGATCACCATCGGAAAATAGAGCTTGTAAGGCGTCGCCAGGCTTGACCAGGACGAAAGGTCTGACCAGACGGGTCCAGCAGGGCTGCCTCCAACTGAGAGGAGGCCGTTACTCGGCCCGCCTGGGTAGCCGGACAAATCGTCAAGCATGGTCCCCGTGCCCTCATCAAAATGGTACAGAGCGACGGTGCTGGCATCGGGCGAATAGGCCGCCGAAGGCAGCGAGAAGTTGCTGCCATGGCGGAGTGAGTTGGAAACCATCATCTCATCCATCCAGCCGCTAAAAGGCGGGAAGGCGCTCCCAAGGTCGAACTTACCTGCTCCCAGCACGAGGAAGGGATCGGTTGACGAACACGACTGGTCGCCGGATGGCCCGCATGTATGAGCTGGCACACCGGTGTCCGGGTAGGAAATGTCACCGTCGGGGCCGTCAGCCTGAGTATCCAGTTTGCCATCCACGAAAATCCACAGATGGCCGTCGCTGCGGCGTCGTTCGACGGCGATGTGGTGCCACAGCCCGTCATTAACCGGCAGCAGTCCACAAAGTGTGAAGTCGCCGGTTCCAGCCCCGCCAACTCCAAAAGCAATCGTCCCTCCTGCCATCGAGATGCCGAAGTCATTGTCGTTGTCCTTGCGGCTCCGATCCAGCAAGGTGTTGCCGTGGACCCAGTTGTTGTTCGCCCCGCAGGTGATCGCATCGGCGTTGTTCTCTCCGGGGGCGGCTTTCATCCACCACTCGATGGTGAAATCACCGCCGCCGACGTCCACGGGCGGTCCGGGATTATCGTTGGCCGGATCATCGACTCGAATCTTCACCCGGTCAATGTCGCCCGTGCCGTTCCCGTAGAAGCGAAGTGAGTGGTCAGTGAGTGGGTAGTAGGTGTCATAGTCATTGAGCACGCTGGCGTACGGATTGAGCGTGACGCCATCTCGCGCGATATAGCCCGAGGTGTAGGCCGTCGAGCCCACGTGGACTGTCCAACCTGTGAGCTTCACCCCTTCCAGGCTGATGTAGGCTCCGTTGTACTTCAGGCTGAAGTGGACGTGGGGTCCGGTGGCGTAACCACCGGCACAGGTCTGGCAAGCGATGGAACCCATCAGCCAGTTTCTCTGCACCGAGCTGCCGGTAAATGTGTTGCGCAGGTGGTAGTAGCTGGTGGTCCAGCCTCCACCGTGGGTGATCTCAATCCAGCAGCTGTAGT
Organism: uncultured Chloroflexia bacterium; assembly: GCA_963807065.1. Lineage (GTDB taxonomy): Bacteria > Chloroflexota > Anaerolineae > Anaerolineales > E44-bin32 > CAWAND01. Next base: position 1,103,826 of record CAWDZQ010000003.1, on the reverse strand, counting down.
TGGATGGATGGTACGCGGAGCCGCCGGCAGCGGCCACGGCGTAGTAGAAGGGCGGCGCAGCGCAGGTTCCGCCCCTCAGAAAGAAATCCATGGAAGAGAAGGGAGGCGTGCTGTCCCCATTCCAGCTGTGGGGTCCGCCGAAGGTCCACGTCGCCCCCAGCGGGAAGGGAAACTGGAGCAGGCTGTCAGGTGGAGACGAGACGGGATCGATGTCATTCGCCAGGCTGGTGGGATCGGCGCTGGGAAACATCGACACGAAAGTCTGGATGAAGCTCCCCTGGCCCCCAGATGACATCTGCATTTGCCAGGTGTCCAAATCGCTCGAGGCACCCAGGACGGAGCCGACGGCAAACGTTCCGGAAGAAAGCAGCGGGTCGAGTTGCGCCGTCGAGCCGTCTGCCAGGGGGACCAAGGGCTCTTCCGAGGCATTGATGGAATCCGTAGGACGGCGAGACCCAAAGGTGTAGAGGTGCTCGTAGAATGCCTTGGCCAGCTGCAACGACGTGGTCTGGATGGTCGATCGGACTTCGTCAGCGGTCATGGACGGCGGGGGCCCGTCAACCAGGTGATGCTGCATCTGCAGGACGGTCAGCAGGACCTGCGGGTTGACGCTCGTGTAGTCTGCCCACAGGGCGATGTCGTCCACATAATCGGTGAGCGGCGACCCCCTCTCGTTCAGGAAACCCGCCAGATCGAACCGATCCACGTTCGGGCCCCAGACAAACTGGCCGTCCGAGATGACGGTTCCAAGCAGGCCAGCCTGGGCGAGCCGCGAGGCCAGGGCGGATCCGCTCGTCGCCGAAGGATCGAGCCAGGCAAAGAGGGAGTCGGGAAACCAGCCGGCGTAAGAGAATGCGCCCCGGCCGGATGCTGCCATGGAGAGCCTCGGAAGGGCGGGCTGGGACAGACCGCTGTGTAAGGACGCACCCGCCCCCATGGCGATCTCTGAGTTTTCGCTCGGAACCTGGGCCAGGGGAATGAGCCCGGTTGAGCCGAGACCCGACGGGCCACCCAGCGGGATATCAGCCAAAGGCGTGGTAGGAGAGGGGCCAAGCAAAGCCAATCCTGCCAGCGCGGCGCCGAGGATCAGTCCATGGAGCGGACGCGGTCGTGCTCCCCAAGTCCTTGGGGTGGGACGCCTTTGGGCGGAGGCGAGAGAGAGCGCATTGGGAGAGGCCGTCGCCATCGGCGTCGGCCCATTCTTTATCGTCATGACGGTCTGCTTGGTGCCATATTCATGCCAGCCGGGCTACAATCTGGCCGCAGTCTCCCCGGATATCGCCCGATGGATCCAATACGAATACGGTTCTGCCTGACGTCACGATCAAACGACCGGCGGGTTTGCCGGGGGAGGGCGGTTTGACCAAGGTGTCCTCGCCCCCGGATGAGATCACAGAACAGCCGAGATGCCTCAAGGCGTCCCACCGGGAGTTGGGGTAGATGGCGCTCCCGGGGTTGGCGTGCCCTGCCATTGGATCGAACTTGCGCCGCCTGAGCTCGGCGAGGGTTGATCGCTGATAACCAAGGGGATGAAGAGTTTGTGAATTCCCGGCGAAGGGAGCGTGGGGGTCGGCGTGGGAGGCGGCACATACCAGGGACTGTCGTAGGTCCACTCTGGGCCGTTGACCGAACCGCCATACTCGCGCTGGCCGTCGCTGGGACCCCCAGAAGCGCCAGACGAGTCGTGGATCGGATCGCCATAGCCCTGGCCGAAGTGGTACAGGCCCACGGTTGAGCCGTCGGTCGAGAAGCGGCTGCTGGGCGTTGGGTAGGCGCCAGCGTAGCGCAGACCGGTCGATATCCTGATCTCCGTGATCCAACCGCGGAAAGAGGGATACAGATTGCTATCGGTGTCGAACTTCTCGGCGCCGACCACCAGATAGGGATCGCGCGAAACCGCCGGTGTTCGATTGTCCCGGTAGCTGAGGTCTCCGGTCGGGCCGGCGGCCTGGTTATCGAGCGCACCGTCAACGTAGATCTGCAACTGACCGTCGCTCGCCCGGTGTTGCACGACGAGGTGGTGCCAGCTGCCGTTGGCCACGTTGGACGATCCGCACAGAGTAACACCGGTTGACCCGTTGTTCACACCGAACGCGATACGCCCGTTCATCAGCGAAATGCCGTACTTGCCATAATCTCCGGGTCCGTTAATGTCCCTATCGAAGAAGGTATTGCCGCCCAGCCAGGCGCCGTCGCCGGCGCTGCAAACGGTCGTACCGTTCTCGCCCGGGGTGGCTTTCATCCACCACTCAATGGTGAAATCTCCGCCAACATCGATCGGGCGGGCAGGGTTGTCGAGTTTGATTCTCACCCGGTCGAGATTGCCGTATCCGTTGCCCTCAAAGCGCAGCGAGTAGCCGCCGGGGGGATCCCACACCGGTGTGAGGACAATTCCTCCGTTGTTGGTATAGAAAAAGGCCAGGATTTCGTCCCACGTGTAGCGGTTCCCTGCGAGAGTGTTGGACTCGACCTGACCCATGCAGGCACCCACCAATTCCGATGGGCACTGGGAGGCCTGGGCCCTGTAAAAGGCCCGCACCAGGGTTTGCGTCGATGCCCACGTCATGCGCCAATTCCAAGTGAAGTCCACCGCCTCGTTGGTGCTTTGGTATTCGACGGCGGGGAGGTAAACCTGATCGCAGGTGCTGTCGTAGACATCGGCGTCCGGCCACTTGCCGCCGGCGGCGATGTATGACCAGGCGTACATCTTGACCGCCATAGCGCCGGCGCGCAGCGACTCGCCGATCCAATAGTTTGGCCACTCAGCCGGCAAGACGTGCTTGGCGTAGTCCTTGAAGTCGAGCGTTTCCACCGTGTAGGGCCGGCCCGGATCACAGTAGGCGTAGCCGGTGACGCGCACCCGGATGGTCGCCGGGAGCGGCGCGTTGGTCTGGTCCTCGGCAGGCGGGGACAGGTCGAGCGGGCTGGCGATTTCGGGCCCAAGAGCAGCGCGATTTGCCTCCAGAACCTGCGGGTCGGGAATCTGTATGGTGACCGGTGACGGCTTCAGTTCGGCTTTCAAGATAAGCGTGTCGCCGGCGAGCAGCCGTGCGCCGTGAAGAGTCCAGTCACCGTAGCCCAAGGTGGAAATGGTGAAGGTGGTGGTCGTGACGAGCTTGGAGACAGGGATGTTTGAGATGGCAAACCGGCCATTGGTGTCCGACGTGGTGGAAACGCCGATGCTGGCGGTGGAGATGTGGGCGCCGGCCACGGGGGCACCGCTGGCCGCATCCACGACCGTGCCCCGAAGGTTGGCGACCATCGCCGCCTGGGTCGACCATGCGCCTTCACCGGTGCCGGTCAGAATCAAGCCGGCGGAGAGAAGGATAACGCCGAGCGCCAGGCAGCTGCGGAGAATCCGCGCCCGTGAACCCCCTGCTCGTTGTCGAACGCCCAGTGGGCGTGCCTTGTGCATCATTGGTTACAATCCACTCCAGCGTTCCGGTAGGGGTGCTCCATCTGCGCAGACACCATCATCTGGAAAATGACCAAACTGTCAAGGGTCCGTCTGTCACATTACGCGACTGCCCGGTGACTCAGTGCAAGGGCAGTGCCGCCGGGATGTGCAAAATTGACGCTCGGTTTGGCCTGTGGTATAGTGCCCGGACAACTGATCGACCCCTTATCCAGAGAGGCGGAGGGACCGGCCCTGCGAAGCCTCGGCAACCTATCAGGATGCCCAACTGATGTGGTGCCAATTCCGGCAGAAGGAAAGAATCTGGAAGATGAGCGGGAGGCGCAAGCCATCAAGGTGCCCCTTCTCGCTTCGAAGGGGTATTTCGCTTAACTTTAAGGAGTTGCGAACATGTCCACAACCTTTATGGCTTCGCCCAAGTACTTCTTCACGTCCGAGTCCGTCACCGAGGGTCATCCGGATAAGCTTTGCGACCAGGTCTCCGATGCCGTGCTCGACGCCTGTCTCGAGCAGGACCCTAAATCACGCGTCGCCCTCGAAACCGCCGCCAAGACCGGGTTTGTCGTCCTGCTAGGGGAAATCACAACCACGGCCCACGTAAATTACGATGAGGTCGTGCGCAGAGTCATCACCGACATAGGTTTCAAGGACAGCCGTACAGGTTTTGACGGCAACACCTGCGGTGTGTTGACGGCGATCGCCAAGCAGAGCGGCGATATTGCTCAGGGTGTAGACAACGCGCTGGAAGCGCGGCAGGGCGGCATGTCGGATGCCGAGATCGAGAACATCGGCGCCGGCGATCAGGGCATGATGTTTGGCTTTGCTTGCAACGAGACGCCGACCCTCATGCCCATGCCCATCTATCTCGCCCACAAGCTGACCCGCCGCCTGGCGACCGTCCGAAGAGAAGGCCTACTGGATTGGGTCCGGCCCGATGGAAAGTCCCAGGTCACGGTCGAATACCGGTACGGCAAACCCCACCGGATTGCCACAGTTCTGGTCAGCACCCAGCATAGTCCCGATGTGGACGAGGCCGACATCCGCCAGGGGGTAATTGAGCACGTCATCCGGCCAGAGCTTCCCGAAGAGCTGGTCGACGACGACCTGGAGATCTACGTCAACCCGACTGGACGCTTCGTGGTCGGCGGGCCCCTGGGCGATGCTGGCCTGACCGGTCGCAAGATCATCGTCGATACCTATGGCGGGATGGGCCGGCACGGGGGTGGGTGCTTCAGCGGCAAGGATCCCACCAAGGTCGACCGCTCCGGTGCCTATGCAGCACGCTGGGTGGCCAAGCACATCGTGGCCGCCGGGTTGGCTGAGCGCTGTGAGATTCAGGTGGCCTACGCCATCGGGGTTGCTCGTCCCCTGTCGATCAATGTCGAGACCTTCGGCACCGGCGAGCTTCCGGACGAAGAGATTTCGGGCCTGATTGATGAACACTTCGATCTCCGTCCGGGGGCCATCATCCGCGATCTGGATCTGCGCCGCCCGATCTACCGCCAGACGGCAGCTTACGGCCACTTTGGTCGCGACGACCTTGACCTGCCATGGGAGAACCTCGACCGGCTGGCCGCGCTTCAAGCAAGTATCGGTGCCATCAGGTCGACCGCCTGATTCTGCCGGAGCCTTGGGCGTTGGGCGGGCGGTGCAGCAATCTGCGCCGCCCGCTTTGTTGTCCCGCCGGCCGAATTAACGCTCGGCCAATATTGTGAAGGCTTTCACAAACTGCTGGCTGGAGCGGAGGGCACTCTTCTATAATCTAGTGAAGCTTACGCCTTCTGTCCAAATGGAAAATCGGCGGGCGGCGACCAATATGTCGTACTTGAATAGGGATGCCACGCCTGGGAGCCATCTGCGGACATGCGCCATGCCGCCCCGGCGAGCCATGGTTGGATACCTATATGCCCCGTTGGCCGAGGATCCAGGACCGGGCGCACATGGGCACCTCGACCGGCGACGGGCAAAGGGAAGCGCGGCTTGAAAATCCTCGCCTTGAGCGACACTATCGTTCCTTTCATCTACGACAGCGGGATCAAGCGCCATTTTCCAGACGTGGATATGGTGGTGAGTTGCGGTGATCTCCCGGCCAAGTACTTGGAATTTGTCCTGACGGCGTTGAATGTGCCATTGGTGTACGTCCCGGGTAATCATGATCCGGACAACCTTAACGTCCCCGGCGGACGTGCTCTCGACGGTGTGTGGCGGTCCGTCGCCGGGTTGCGTTGCTTGGGTCTGGGCGGGAGCCAGCGCTATAAAATCTCTGGTCGGCATCAGTACACCGAGGCGGAGATGACCTGGCGTACGATCTACGCCTATCCGCGGGCGTTGGTTGGGCGCGTGCTCCATGGATACGGATTGGACCTGATGGTCACCCACTCGCCCCCGCTGGGTATCCACGATGGCGATGACCTGGCGCACGTCGGATTCGGCGTGTTTCGACACTTCATGCGCTGGGGAAGGCCGCGTTACCTGCTGCATGGCCACCAACACGTTCACCGGAACCTGGAGGCCACTGAAACCAAGTATCATGGGACCATGATCGTCAACGTCTATCCCTACCGAGTGGTGGATATCCCCGCTGCCACCGGCAGTTCGCAAATCGGCGCAGACCATCCAAATGGCTGAGATCGGGCGGGATCTGCGCACGGAAGCGGCGGGTTGGTCCTGGCCCTTCTCACGAGCCGATCTCACAGCAGGCTTACGGCGCTATCTTGGAGACTACAGCCTCAAGATCATCGCCCTTGAGCCGAGCACGCTTAGCCACCGCCGCCCCGCCATCGGCCGGATCACCGGCCTGGAAGCCAGTTATGCTGGCAGCCAACTCGAAGGCAGTCTCAAGCTGGTGGTCAAAGAACCGCGCGGCACAACCCGTACCGGGTTGGCGGGGGCAGGCCGCCGTGAAGTGGGGTTCTATTCCTCCCTGGCCTCGCAGATTCCGATGCCAACGCCTGGGCTGGTCGCCTTTTCGAAGGAAGGCGATTGGATCATTCTCGAATACTTGGAAAGCGTTCGCGAGCCGCCCACCTGGACTCGCCAAGACTACGATCAGGCGATCGAAGCACTGGTAGGCCTGCATGATCGCTTCTGGGCATTGACCGAGGACTTGGGCGCCTTTTTCTGGCTGAGCGACCCGTTGGCCGCCGACTTCGATGTGCATGTGGCTGCCGCCGACAAGGCGATCAAAGTCATGATCGAGGTCGGCCGTCCCGGACCCCTGGCTGGATCCCCCGAGCATGTCGCCCTCCTTACCGGCCTAGCGCGCCAGGCTGCGCGCGTGGTTGGCCCACTCCGTTCGCAGCCAGGCACCTTGCTCCACGGAGACTACTGGCCCGGCAACATCGCCACCCTGTCGGAGAATGTCCAGGCCGTGTACGACTGGCAGCTGGCCGGAGTTGGCCCGGCGGTGATGGATCTCTTGGTCTTTATCAACAAGACGGATTGGTGGTTTGGCCCACTGGGCGATGAGCGGAAGCGTCTCATCCAGCACTATCGAACCACATTGGACCAGCGGTGTGGCGTGGCCTGGGACGATGATGAGTGGGACATGCTTTGGGACCATGCCTTGATGTGGCGATTTCTGCAGGAATGGCTCGACATTCTGGCGGCGACACCCGAAGCCCTGCTCACCACGCGCGCCGTTCAACTGGATCAGATTTGGCTCGAGCCGCTCAAGGCGGCGGTGAGCCGCAGATTGGGAGGGGCGCCTTGACCGGCATTGCAGTAGCCACCATCTTCGGTTCCGCTGTGGCCCATCCCGGCGAGCCCGCTTACCAAGCCGCACAGGCACTTGGGAGCTCCCTGGCGACGATGGGCTGGTCTGTGGCGACCGGCGGCTATGGCGGCACGATGGAGGCCGTCAGCCGAGGTGCCAGGCAGGCCGGAGGGCATACCTTGGGTGTAACCTGCGATCAGATCGAGGCCTGGCGGGGAGTCGTTCCCAACACCTGGATCTCTGAAGAGATCCGCTGTCACAGCCTCCGCGAGCGGATGTACGAACTGATCCAGCGCGGCAGGGTGCTGATGGCTCTGCCTGGCGGGATAGGCACGCTGTCCGAAGTGGCGCTCAGCTGGTCCCTGATCCAGACGATGGAAATCGGACCACGTCCCCTGATCCTGATCGGAGCGGGCTGGCGCACGACCTTCGGCACCTTCCTCGACATGGCCGGCGCCTACGTGTCGGAGGCAGACGGTCGAACTCCTGACCTTTGCCGAGGATTGGCATGCAGCCTCCGAATGGATCGCGGCCTCCAGATTTCCAGATGAGTGAACCACGGGGTGGCGTATATGCCTGCGGTTGACCCCATGCGGCTGGCGCGTGAACTGGAATCCTTGGCCGGCCTCGTCCAAGATTCCGCGGAAACGACCCGCGCCTGCCTGAATTTGCTAGACTTCTACGCCGATCGCACCCGTCGTCCAACGCTGGCTACCACTGCGGATCTGGAACCCAAGTTCGGAGTGCCGGCTCCGGTGATGCGCCAACTCTCCCACCGTGTCGCTCAGGCGGCCCATGATCTCCCCGATGCCGGGGATCTTCTGGCGGATGCATTATGGGAGTCCGGGTATCGCGAGACAAGGTTGACGGCAGCTGCAATCTTCGAGGCGCGGGTCGACGATGGTGTGCCCAGCTGGGTCGAAGAACATGCCATCTCGTGCAGCGACGCCGTGGTCCTGAACGCCCTGGGCGGACAGAGCCTGCGGTCGTGGAGGGCGGCCGAGCCCGATGTGTTCCTGACACGCGTCTGGTCCTGGATCGGATTCATCCCGCGCCCACTTGCCGACGGTGGCTCTGATTGCCTTGAGCGCAGCCATCAGCCGCCCCGAATTCACCCTCGAGCCGGAGCTCTTCCAGGGTCTTGAGAGGCAACTCGACCAGCTGGCGGCGCATCCTCGTGTTGCCCTCAGGGATCTTGTGAGCCATCTGGCATTGCGGTCCCCGGCGGAAACGGCTCAGATGCTCAAGGACCAGATGGTCCACGGCGCCAAGCAGCGGGAGGTATTCGCGGTGGTCAGATCGGCTCTGCCGGACTTCCCACCTCGACATCGCAAGGTACTGGAAGCCGCCCTGTCCGCGGATGGACCGGCCTGATATAATAGGACCAGCGTGAATGACTAGACCGGGGCCCGGCCTTCCGACTGGGCCCTTGGTGACCTGCGAGGAGCAGTAAGTCATGTCTTTGACCAAAGAAGAGAAAGAATCCATCATCGGCGAGTATCATCGCCACGACTCGGACACTGGGTCTCCCCAGGTCCAAGTGGCCATTCTCACTCGTAGGATTCAACAATTGACCGATCATTTGAGGACCCATAAGCATGACGAGTCCTCCCGGCGGGGTCTGCTCAAGCTTGTTGGACAACGGCGACGGCATCTGGCTTACCTGAAGAAGGAAGACGCGGCCGCCTACCTCGAAATCACCGAGCGGCTGGGAATTCGCCGCAAGTAAGCCGGCCGCAACACCTCTCCGCAGGGGGCTGAGGTCGTCGGTGAATCGGCCAGCAAACCAGCGCTGGCCGGGCTTTCCACGTATAATGGATGTGTTTTAAAAGGCAAAGGTGCCCAGACCTTCGGAAAGGTTGGGTATTGGAGCGTGTTCGTCAGCTCTTGGGTTGACGGCCGGGCTCCAGTCCCTGACCCTTCGGGCCTGAGGCGCGGAGGGTTTTTCTATGTTAGGTGAACGACAGTACGAGGTCGAGATCGATGGCAAGACCATCACGATCGAGACCGGAGGCTTTGCGGGGCAGGCCGGCGGTGCCGTCACCGTCCGCCAGGGCGACAGCGTCCTCCTGGCCACGGCCACCATGTCCCACACGCCGCGGGAGGGAATCGATTTCTTCCCTCTGACCGTGGACTACGAAGAACGGATGTACGCTGGCGGCAAGATCCCCGGCTCGTTCTTCCGCAGGGAGGGACGGCCCTCGGAAGGGGCCATCCTGACCGCCCGGTTGACCGACCGCCCAATCCGTCCCTTGTTCCCCAACGACATGCGCAACGACGTGCAGGTGATCCTGTACGCCATCTCGTCCGATGCCGAGACACAGATCGATGTGCTCGGCATCGTAGGCGCTTCGGCCGCGTTGACGATCTCGAACATACCCTTTGGCGGGCCGGTCGCCGCCTTGAGGGTAGCCATCGAAGACGGTGAATTCGTCTTCAATCCGACCTACCAGCAGACCGAAGTTTCATCTCTGGACCTGCGAGTTGCGGGCACGGCGGATGCGATCTTGATGGTCGAGGCTGGCGCCAGCGAGGTTGACGAAGACACGATGGTGAAAGCTATCGAGGCGGCGCACGAGACGATGCAGGCGCTGATTGAGCTGCAAAACAAGATGCGGGCAGATGTCGGCAAAGAGAAATCCGAATACCCGCCGTTTGGATTGCAGGAGGGTGTGACCGAAGCCGTGCAATCCCAACTCGGCGGCCGTTTGGCTGAAATTCTGTCGCAGCCGCGCCAGCAGACCGAGCTCTACGACGCGATCGATGCCTTGAAACTCGATCTGGTGGCGTCTTTCACCGGGGACGACGCCGAAACGGCTTTCGAGTCCCGCGATGTCAAGAACGCGTTCGAGGACATCTATAAGGAGCAGGTGCGTGAGAAGATCCTGAGCGGCGACAAACGCCTTGATGGGCGGGGCTCTTCCGAGATCCGTCCACTCAGCGCCAAGGTCGACCTCAGCCCGCGTGCCCACGGCTCGGGGTTGTTCACCCGCGGTGCCACCCAGGTACTCACGCTGGCCACGCTGGGGACTCCCCGCGAGCGCCAGGAGCTTGATAACCTCAGTCCGAATGACGAGAAACGCTACATTCACCACTACAACTTCCCGCCATTCTCGACCGGCGAGACGCGTTTCCTTCGCGGCACTTCCCGGCGGGAAATCGGTCACGGCGCCCTGGCTGAACGGGCTCTGATCCCCGTGCTGCCGCCGCCGGAGGAGTTCCCGTACACCATGCGCCTCGTATCCGAGGTGCTCTCTTCGAACGGCTCCACCTCGATGGCCTCGGTGTGCGGCTCGACGTTGGCACTATTGGACACAGGCGTACCCATCCGCGAGCCCGTCGCCGGGATCGCCATGGGTCTGGTCAAAGAAGGCGAACGCTACACCATCCTGACCGATATCCAGGGAATAGAAGATCACCTGGGCGACATGGACTTCAAGGTCGCCGGCACACGCCAGGGCATCACGGCCCTGCAGATGGACATCAAGATCAAGGGGATCACCCCCGAAATCATGTCCAAGGCCCTGGCACAGGCGAAAGATGCCAGACTGACCATCCTCAAGACCATTGAGGACACCATTTCCGGACCACGAGCCGAACTTAAGGCCCATGCGCCGCGCATGACCGTGCTGCACATCGACCCCGACAAGATCGGCGCCATCATCGGCCCGGGCGGCAAGACCATCCGCAGTATCCAGGACAGCACCGGCACGCGAGTTGATATTGAGGATGACGGGACGGTCTACATCGCATCGCCCGATGGCCCCGGGGCCGATCTCGCCCGTGAGATGATCGATCGACTGACCGAAGAAGCCGAGTTGGGTCACATCTATACCGGGCGTGTCGTCCGGACCACCGACTTCGGTGCGTTTGTCGAGATCCTGCCCAATGTGGACGGCCTGGTCCACATCTCACAGCTGGACTCCGAGCACATCGACAAGGTTGAAGACGTCGCCAAGGTCGGTGACGAAATCACAGTGATGGTGACGAACATCGACCCCGATGGCAAGATCCGCCTCTCCCGACAGGCCGTGATGGAAGGCTGGACCCCGGAAGAAGCCCGGGAAAAGGACTCCGGTGCCAAGCGTTCCAAGGGCCGCACCGGTGGAGGGGGACATGGCAGGGGCGGCAACGATCGAAACCGCCCTCGCCGCTAGGGCAAGAGCCTGACCTGAAATCCCCGCCACAAGCGGGGATTTTTCTTACGCCGTGCGGCCGTCTCCTCGGAATTTGCCGCCTGCTGGCGCTGGGTTAGAATGGGCCCATGAGTGAACTCCAGGCGAAACCTCGTTGGTCTGCAGCCACAAAGGTGGTGGTTTCGGTCGGCCTGCTCGGGCTGGCTGTCTACCTGCTGGTGCAGTTCAGTGAGGTCATCCCGCCCTTCATCCTGGCGATCATCCTGGCCTTTGTCCTCTCTCCGATCGTCAATCGAATGCAGGCCCGGCTCCGGATGGCCCGAGGGCTGGTCACCGGCATCGTCTACTTGCTCTTGCTGGCCATCCTGGGTCTGCTGGTGGCGCTCCTCATTCCGGTGCTCGCCAGCCAGGTCCGATTGCTCAATCTTGATCTTCAGGACATCCTGCACAGCATCGAGCTCGTGTTTGGCAAGAGCATCGTAGTCGCCGGCTATGCCATCGATGTCGGCCGCACCATAGACCAGGTTCTGGCCGGGTTGCAGACCCTGTTGGAGCCGATCTTCGGGCAAACCCTTGGGATCGTGGTCGAGGCGATCACATCGGTGGTTTGGGTGGTCTTCATTGTGGTGATCTCGTTCTATCTGATCAAGGACGGACATCAGCTTGGGGCTTGGATCGAGCGTCAGGTACCTCCCGGTTACCAGGTGGATTACCGCCGCCTGAGGCAGGAGATCTACGCCATCTGGCGAGACTTCTTCCGCGGGCAGCTGGTTCTCGCCCTGGTGGCCACTCTTATCTTCTCGGTGGTGGGTCTGATCATCGGATTGCCGTTTTCGTTGGCGATGGCCGTCCTGGCCGGCTTGCTCGAATTCATTCCCAGTCTGGGCCATGCCATCTGGCTGGTGGTCGCCGTGGTGCTTACCCTGTTCCAGGGTTCGACTTGGATTCCGGTGCCAAATCTGATCTTTGCCTTGATCGTGGTGGGCTTGCATCTGGTGTATCAGCAGGTCGATCTCAACTACCTCATCCCACGCATTATCGGCCGCAGCGTCCGCCTGCACCCCTTGGTGGTCATCCTGGGGATTGTGGCCGGAGCGACCCTGGCCGGCGTGCTGGGCATCGTACTGGCTGCCCCCACCATTGCCAGCGCCCGGGTGCTTGGCCGCTACATTCGCGGCTATCTGGTCGACGATGGCCGCCCGATCGCTTCTACGCCCTCATCCAGTTCGGGGGATTAGCCGCATGACCGACAAGCGGGAGCAAGGCATCACCGAGATCACATCTCCACCATGGCAAACCGGCACGCGCCTTTTGTTTGCCGTATGCCTTATCGTGCTGACGGCGGCGCTGCTTCTCTCTCTGACCCAACTCATCCCGCCCTTTGTGCTGGCCCTCGTGGTCGCCTACTTGCTGCATCCGCTGGTTTCCAGAGTTGAGCGTGGGCTCAAGGTGGGAAGGGCGGTGGCCGTGATCGTGGTCTACGCCGCTATCATTCTGGCGCTGGCTGGCGCCACCACGTGGATCGGGCTGTCCATCTCGCAGCAGATCATCGGCTTGGTCCAGGATCTGAGCCAGCTGTCGGTTCAGCTGCCTGGGCAACTCCAGGCGCTTTCCCAGGCTACGCTCCATTTTGGCCCATGGGTCGTCGACCTGTCGAAAGTCAACCTCGATCCGCTGGTCAACTCCCTGGTCTCGACGTTCCAGCCCCTTCTGTCGCAAACGGGGAGCCTGTTGGCGACCGCCGTCGGCGCCACCGCGTCGACGGTTGGAATGATGGTCCTCGTGCTGGTCATGGGATACTATCTGGGTCGCGATTTCGGTCATCTGGACGACCACCTGCTCGGTCTGGTTCCCGCCCCTTATCGTGAAGATTGTCACAGACTGTTAGATGAGACGGGCAGCGTGTGGCAGGCTTTCCTTCGGGGCCAGGTGATTTTGGCCCTGGCGATGGGGGTCAGTTCGGCCGCGGTGTTTGCTGCCTTGGGCTTGCGGTTTTCTCTCGGCCTTGGCTTGATCGCCGGCCTGATGGAGTTTGTCCCCTTGTTTGGCCCAATCATTGCCGGCCTTCTGGCGGTGCTGGTGGCCCTGTTCCAGCCCGCAAATTGGTGGGGCCTTTCGCCGATGGTGTACGCTATGGTGGTGCTGGGCGGGGCAGTGATCCTCCAGCAGCTCGAGAACAACATCCTTGTGCCCCGGATCATCGGCCACAGCCTCAAATTACACCCCCTCATAGTGTTGCTGGCGGCCCTCTCGGGGGGGATCCTGGCGGGTGTGGTCGGGATTCTGCTGGCCGCACCCACGGTCGCCACCTTACGCATGTGGCTGGGTTATGTCTACCGAAAGACTGTTGGGTTGGAAACCTGGGCTCAGCCAGTGATCGACCGCCGCTCGAAGCCGGCGGGATCTGGCGGGCTGGCGAGAATTCTCCGCTGGATACAGCGCAAACCTTTGGTCAAGGCTCCGCCGGACGCCGACGCGGCACCGGATGAAGGACCAAGCTGATGGACGAGCGTCCGTCCCCGCCCTGGGGGACTGCCACAAAATCAATGGCGGCCGCCTTCGGGCTGATCTTGGCCGGCGCCGTGCTTTGGCGCTTTAGTTCCATCATTCCCCTCCTGGTTGTGGCCGCAATCTTGTCCTTCTTGGTCGTTCCGATAGCACGCTTGGTCAGCATCAGGGCCCGCATGCCATGGGCGTTGGCGACTAACCTTTGCTTCCTGCTTCTGATTCTCCTGCTGCTGGGGGCATCAACGGCAACCGGCCTGGCGGTAGTCCAGCAGCTCCAGGCACTGTTCAATACGTTACAGCGGATCCTGATTACTTTGCCTGTCACTATGGCCGGCCTGAGCCAGAACGCGTATGTCGTGGGACCCTGGGTCATCGACCTGAGCCGTTTCGATCTGGTGGTGCTGGCCGAGCAAGCTCTGGGGACAGTCCAGCCGGTGCTGGGTCAGGCAAGCGGTCTGGTGCGCTCCCTGGCCAGCGTGGCCCTCGAATCGCTCGCCAGGCTTACTTTCGTGTTGGCGGTCGCCTACTTCTTGACGCTCGACTACAGGCGGATTCAGACCGCCTGGCAGGGCTTCGCCATTCCCGGTTACGAGGGTGATCTGGAACGGCTTCGGCAGGCGCTCAGCAAGATCTGGGATTCGTTCCTGCGGGGCCAGCTGTTGATCGTCTTGATCACCGGTATTCTGACGTCCGTACTGATGACCGCATTGGGCGTGAGATTTTCGGTCGGGCTGGGCGTGCTTGCCGGCCTGGCCAAATTTGTGCCGATTGCCGGGCCGGTGACCGCTGGGGCGGTCGCCGCCCTGGTGGCCATCTTCCAGCCCGAGAACTGGTTTGGACTGAACCCCTTCGCACACGCCCTACTGATTATCATCAGTGCGATCGTCCTCGACCAGGCCATCGACTATCTGTTGCTGCCGCGCATCATGGGGAGCTCTCTCAATCTGCATCCGGTGGTCATCCTGCTGGCGGCGATCGTCGGGGCCAGTCTGGCTGGAGTGATCGGACTCCTGCTTTCGGCCCCTTCAACGGCGTCGCTGATACTGCTCACCCGCTACGCTTTCCGAAAGATGGTGGACCTTTCGCCATGGGATCCGCCGATTGACGCCACGCCTGGGACACGTGGGTCGCGATTGCTGCGGTTCCTGCGCAGACCATCAAAGCCAGCCGAAGGGGGCCAGGAAGCGGGATGATCCGAGTCCCTTCCCCAATCCTCTGCCGCCCGGCGGGCCAGGCGGACACCCTGCAGGCGTTGAGCCTGGCTAGCGAGATCTGGGGTGGAGACGATTACGTGCCCCAGGTGTGGGAATCATGGCTTGAAGACGCCACTGGACTCTTGGCCGTGGCCGTCTGGCAGGGGCGCGTGGTGGGGATCGGGCATCTGGCTGACCTCGGCTGGGGCGAGGCATGGCTTGAGGGTCTAAGGGTCGCGCCCGATCTGCAAGGCCGTGGCATCGGCTCGATCCTGCATGACTATCTCGTCGGCAGATGGCTTGCCGGCCGGTCTCCAGTGGTCCGACTCCTCACCCACGAACATCGTGAAGCCGTGAAGGCGATGTGCGCCAGGTCGGGTTTCGAGCCCGTGGCTCGCATGCACTTTCGTACGGGAAAGGCTTTGCAAGGCACGCACGCATTTGTGAAGGTGGGCAACGACGATTCACACGCACTCAGCAGCCTGGTGCGGGAGGGCACTGTTCGACTTGGGGGCGGCCTGATGGATCTGGGATGGGAGCTTGCCGAGCTGACATCCGAGCGCCTGAGGCACACGCCGGGATTGAGCGTTTGGTCCTGGCGGAGCGGCCAGGGCTGGCTCGTCACGCGGCGCGAGGCCGCCAATCCCGACCCGGAAATGACTCTGTCGGCTGCATCCGGCGAGCCGCTTTCTGAGCTGCTATCCGATGTCCGCTGCCTGGCTGATGACCTCGGGGTTGAAGAAGTGCACTGGCTCGCCCCGGAATCGGCACCGATCCAGGCATCCCTTGAGGCGGCGGGATTCGAGGCAGCCGATGCATCAGAGATTCTCCTGGCTTTCGAACGCCGCCGATGATGTCCGCCAAACAGCAGTCGCAAAGGAGGGATGAGGGCGCTGGGAGGCAAGAGGGGCTTGGAGCGCAGAATCCCGACCCTCGTCCATCGGATTACGCGTATACTTTGTATTGGGCGCGACTGGTGCAAGGTTGGGGCGCCGAGCGAAGAGCGCAGATCGCATTGTCGGTGGAGGCGGTAATCTCCAGCCGCGGCTTTCGCCCCAACGAATTCTACCGAACCTACTCCGTGCCAGGTCTGGATGAGATCGCGCACGCGGGTGCGAGCCTGCTTGCCCTTCAGCAAATTCTGGCGGCCTACGATCGAGCCGAATCACGAGGAGATTTCGATGTCTGATTCTGAGTCCGATGTGAACACCAGCACGCTGGCTGAGACGGCCAATTTCATGGCCTGGAAGGCCCAAGAACCGGATGGTGAATCCACCTACCATATCGAGTTGGGCCAGGTAACCCTCCACTTCTTCGAAGAAGAGTGGACCGAGTTTCTGGATCTGGTCCGATCGGTGAGCTGAAGCCGAGCGGGGCTGCCGGGTGGGACGCCTCGACCAGCTTGGCTGGGCCGATGCGGCCAACTCACACTCTGGCTCGGGCAGGGCGGGGATGATCCTCTATCGCCTGCCCGCGCCAGACCCGGCACAGGCTGCGTTTGGCATTCAAGGAACGGTTTAAGCGATCCATGAGTTAAAGACGACGCGAGTTGATCGATTGGGATGAGGTCGATCGGCTCATCAACCACCTTATCCCCCAGTTCAACGCATCCTTCGAGGCGATGCTCATCATTACGCGCGGCGGCATTATCCCCGGGGGCCTGCTGTGCGAGGCGCTTGGCCTGGAGGATGTTCTGACGGCGGCCGTCGATTTCCCATACGAAGCACGGCAAGAAGATTCCAAACTGCTGGCCTGGCCGGAATTCATCCAATTCCCCGATGAGAACCGCCTGGTGGACCGGCAGGTCCTAATCGTTGACGACGTCTGGGGCTCAGGCCGGACGATAACCGCCGTGCGCAGCCGGGTGGCTGGGGCCGGGGGGATCCCATCCACCTGCGTGCTGCACTACAATCCGTACCGAAGCCTCTTCACGCCGCAAAAGCCGGATTACTACGCGGCGGTGACGGATGCCCACATCGTCTATCCGTGGGAAATAGATCGGGGCTTAGACCATACTCGGCAGCTGTCGGGTTAGGTTCGGACGCGAACTTCTTACCCACTATCCGAGGAACGCCGCCTCCTCAGCAATCAGGCTGTAGCTGACGGCATCGGATCCGAGAGCTCTCTGTGGGGACCCGGGCCAAGGCTTCGATATCGATAGGGGCTGCCGTCTCCCAAGACTTAAGAGTGCCTCAACCCCGCCTTAATTGAGAGTCAGTGCGGATGACGGGCCCGTCGCAGTTGCGCAGGTTCATCCCGGACTTGACACCAGATGGTTGGTTGAGGCAAACGAGTCTTTGGGACTGTGGGACCAAGCGGTGATCTGACTATGAAGTAAGGTTCTTGTGGACGAAGGGGCTGTCTGGCCAGACGGTTCCTGCAACGAGACGGTCCGACGAGACCCGGTGGGTCGGGTCACACCTCGATGAGCTGAGTTAGTTTCACCCAATCGCTGCCTAAAGCGGGTAGGGTGCCTGGGCTCAACCGAACCCTGGATGGTCCTGGCGGCTGTATTGCCCGGCACCGGTGGCCAGCCCAACCTCCAGTTCAAGGCTTTGGGTGGCCATTCCATACCTCACCTAGGGTCCGGTGAAAAGGCGGAGCCCTCCGTCGTAATCTGCCAGAAACACGATCCCATCCCGAACCAAGACATCCCGTGCGCGGCCTGGTGGGTCGAGGTTGTCCAGCAGCGTGATCGCGCCAGGATTGGCGGAGTCGACGGCGAAGATCCCCGTGCTCCAGTCGGCGATAAAAGTGACGGGACCTTCGTTCCACGTGCTCCTTGTCGAACCCCCTGTGATGAAACTGCCTACTTCCGTCGGAGCCAGGGGGTCGTTTATGTCAAAGACACGCAGCCCGAACCCGCCGTCAGCCACGAAAAGCTGACCGTCACGGACGGCCACTCCGTAGGTCTGGTTCGTCGCCACGCTGCCTACGATTTGGGCATTTGTTGGGTCAGATATGTCAACGATCTGAATGCCCGCCAGGGACTGGTCGACATACATCGTCGTTCCATAGAAAGCCACGTCGAGGGTTTGATCGGGACTGGGGATGAACCCGACCTGTTGGGGTGTGGCAGGGTTCGAAATATCGATGATATGCAGGCCATCAGACCTGTCTGCAACAAAGAGGTAGCCGCCATAGACCGTCACATCCCACGCAAAGCCACCCGACTGAAAAGTGGTCAAGAGGGTGGGCGACGACGGGTCGGAAACATCAATCACGTAGACGCCACTGGAAGAGGCGGAGAGATAGGCGATACCATTGTCGACGTCGACACCGTATGCCCGAGTGGCCGTGGGGAATGACCCGACTTCGATGGGATTCCATGGATCAGAAACGTCGATGACCCGCAGGCCACCTGTGGTGGCCGCTACATAGGCGTAGTTGCCCGCCAAGGCGAGATCATATGCGCTGCCCGAAGTGTTTTGAACCGCGATTTCCATCAAACCGGGGCCGGCGGTCGGAGATGGTGACGGCGTGTAGGTCCAGGTCGGGGTCTGGGTTATGGTCGGGGAAGCCGAAGGGGTGGCGCTTGCCGCTATTTCTGTCGGTGTGGGTGATGGGGGTACAGCTGTGGCAGTCGGTGTGGACGTAGGAGCGGACGTCTGAGATGCCGTGGGCGATGGACCAGATGTCGGAGTCCCGGTAGGCGTTTCGGTGGGAGATTCAGTCGGGGCGATATTGTCAAGGGGCGCGGTAGAGTTCACCCATTGAGGGGGGCTCCCATCCGGAGCAACGCCACGCGCCCCGTCATACAAGACACCCACATTTCCATGGCCGGTGTCATCTGTCAGGATGCTCCCGCTGCCGTCCGACATCATGTAATAGGCCGCAAGGTTGGGTGAGGACTTGTTGATGGGATGAAAGAGATCGGCCTGTATCTCTTCGGCGGATCGGGCGGTCGACCACAGCCGAACCTCATCTATCTGGCCATCGAAGGTCCAGTTCCTGGTGCTGCTGTTGATGATGCCCCCCATGTTGACTTGGGGCAGGGCACCTGTGTTGGGTTGGAGTGTTGTCCCGCTCGGTAGGGCGCCCACTTGGACGCCGTTGCGGTAAGCGCGAAGCATCCCGCCGGAATGCACCAAGGCGACATGGACCCACTCCCCGGGAGTGTAGTCGATGGGGATCATGTCAATCGGTGACGTTGCCGATCCGTCATAGTTCCACACCCAGATACGATCCAGCCCGACGACTTCGCCAATGGATATGCCCCACCATCTAGGACGATCACCGAGGACATTGTTACACCATGCCGGATGATTGTGCTCACAAGCGCCGGCGAAGCTGTCGGGTTTCACCCACAGGCTGACGGTCATAGTGTCTTCCCACCCATCGCCAAAAATCGAGTGGGTTGTCGGGAGCTCGACAAAGTCGTTGTTACCGTCAAAGTCGAGAGCGTAGCCTGCCCCGGATGACACCGGTGTGGTGGAAGAGGTGGGCGTACTGGACGGCGTTGGGGAGGCGGTTGCCGAGGGCACCGAACTGGGGGTCAAGGTAGGTGGGGCATCGGTCGGCGTGGGAGAAGCCGTCGCTGATGGCGTGAAGGTGAATGTTGGTGGAGAATTGGTAGCTGAACCTGTCGCCGTGGCCGAAGTGCTTGTGGCCGATGGTGGCTCTATGGTGAAAGTTGCTGTTGGGCTCGGAGGAACTTCAGTTGGTGTGGGCGTCGGCGATTCTGGGGTTGGCGACGGCGGTACAGGTGTCCCTGACGGTGTCTGGCTGGGAAGTATCGGAGTGGGAGTAGGCGTGTTGCCTGTGGTCAGGAACGCACCCGAGGCCACCCAACTCTGATCGCCCATTCCGCCCAGCAGACTTCCGTCGTTGCCCTGACCGCTATCGTCGCCAAGCAGTGTTCCGGAGCCGTTCGACATCTGATAGTAGGCTGCCAGGTCGCCATAGGAGGGATGACCCGAATCCAGTTCGCGATTCATCCAATTCTGGATCTCAGTTTGGCTTAAAGCCGTGTTCCAAAAACGAACCTCATCGATCTCGCCTCGAAACGCAGCGGAGGTGTTGCCCTTCGAATTTCCCCCGATATAGAGCGTGCCTGAAGCAGAGGCGCTGGGAAGATAGGTCGCATTGCTGGCTATCTGGCCAACCAGTTCGCCGTTCTTATAGGCCGACAGCATCCCTGAGTGATGGACCAGGGCCAGCTGGATCCATTCTCCAACTTGAAAGTCAACACCAATGACATCCAGCCCGTTGTCGTCGGCGTTCCAAATCCATAAACGGTCAGCGCCGTTGAAGGTTGCCCGAGAGACGCCGAAGGTGTGTGGTCTGTCATTGCCCACCAGGATCTGACCACTCTCGGGGGAGGTGGCCGGAGATGAGCTTCCTTCTGGATGTACCCAAAGTGTGACCGTTTTCTCAGATGTCCAATTTGACCCGCCAAACAAGTCGGATGTCGAATCGAGGACAACCCGGTCATCCAGGCCATCGAAGGAGAGCGCATATCCCGCGTTGTCGGCCGAGGCATGCCAGCCAGGCAAGAGAGCGGCTAACAGGGCCAGGCAAGCGAAGAGGGTGATCGTTGAGAAACTGCTGATCAACCCTCGAGTCTGCTTTGTTGAGCTTGACAAACTGGGCTCCAATCTTTCTGGTCGGTGGCCTGCCAAAACAGCACAACGCGCGTGTCACTCAACTGTGGATGAGCACGCGGTTGGGCCTGGAGCGATGGGGTGAGTGATCGGGTGGAGGGTCGCCCCGTGGTAACTAACATGACAAGTATACGCAATCTGCCAAGGGACCGATATAGCTCACGGGGATGAATTTGTCCCCCAAAGCTCGCCTGGCCTGGGCGCTCAGGCAGTGCAAGCTAATACTCAGGTTTGAATCGAGCCATCCGCTGGGGCTTGAGCGATGCGGTCCACGGCTCAGCAGGTTTGACAACCTTTTGGGCCACAGGTATAATGACCGGGCGTTCGCAGGATGTAATTCGACCGCAGGTGAGACGAGTAGGGGAGTAGGCCAAGGCAGGGTAGACTTTTACTTCGTCCAAAAGCGGAATGCTTCTGAGAGTCCGGTCGGCTCAAAATCCTGCTGGCCGGTCTTTTTTGTGCCAGCACGCACAGCGCGGATGTTGGGCGCTTGGTTCCTGCAGCCGGCGCAGTGTGGATCTCAAATCCAGCATAGCAGGAAGGAGGTGACATCGAAGCATGGCGAAAGTTGTCCTCCGGCCCAACGAAAGTCAAGAACAACTCCTGAAGAGATTCAGGAAGAAGGTTGCCAAGAGCGGCATTCTCAGCACGGTTCGGCGCAAGCGATGGTTTGTGTCTAAGAGCGAACTACGCCGCATCCAGCGCAAGAAGGCCATACGCCGCCTGCGCCGCCGCCAACGCAAGATAGAAGAAAAGCGCGGGGATCGCTAGTCCTACCCATCACTCGCACATAGGCGAGCAGCGATCCCGGAGGTTTGAATGGCGAAGCAAGAAGATAAAATCGAGGTCGAGGGCACAGTGATCGAAGCGCTGCCCGCAACCCAGTTCCGGGTCGAGCTCGACAACGGTCATCCGGTCCTTGCCTACCTCTCCGGAAAGATGCGGCGTTACTACATTCGCATCCTCCTCGGGGATCGGGTCCGGGTGGAGTTGTCGCCCTACGATCTGTCGCGAGGCAGAATCACCTATCGCTTCAAGAAGCGAGGCCCTTCAGCCACGGTTGAGAGCTAGCCGCCCCGGAATCATCGCTAGGAACTAACCTTGCCCGCCCCATTTCACCGGGGCGGGTTTTCTATGTCCATGAGGAAGGCGACCCAGTCTTCGCGGGTTCGGACGTCGACGGTCCGGAGTCCGAAGTGGGCGGCCTGCTCCAGCAGTTCATCCATCTGTGGTTGTAGTATGCCTGAGAGGATCAGGCGGCCATCTTGCGCCAGCACCTGATCCAGACCGTCGCCCAGCATGCCCATCAGGACACTTAAGAAGATGTTGGCGACCAGCAGCCTCGGCAGGGCCTTTCCGCGCAACTCGGCTTTGAGTTCGGGCAATGAACCCACGCTGGCCTCGAGCTGGCCCGCAACGCCATTGCGCTGCGCGTTGTCCTCGCACACCGAAACGGTCGAGGCGTCGGTGTCAAATGCCAGACACCGGCCAGCGCCCAGCCTGATGGCAGCGATGCTCAGGATGCCGGACCCACTTCCCAGGTCGGCCATAAGGTCGCCCGGCTGCACATTTTCTTCCAGGTACTCCAGGCAGAGCTGCGTGGAGGGATGGGAGCCCGTGCCAAAGGCCATCCCCGGATCGATGAACACCGGCAGCCGGCCGTCGGAGGGACTCGGCAGCCAGGCCGGCTGAATACGCAGCCGGCTGCCCACAAGCAGGGGTTTGAAGTGGGCTTTCCACGCCTCTTCCCAATCTCTGTCTTCGACCCAGCTGAATTCGGGTTCCGGCAGGTGCCGAATGCGGCCGAGGAACCACAGGTCACGTTCGACTTCGCGGCGGGCGTCGTCGATGCGCTCATCGGCCTGCAGGTATGCGTGAATGATGATGAGATGGCGCCCGGGTGCTTCCACAGGCTGGACGGGGGACAGGGCGACACCGCCCGGCGCATGGCGCGACAACACCTCGGCGACGGGTTCGGCCAGCTCCTCTTCAACCGTCAGCCGAATCTCGAGCCATTTCAATCCACCAAACCTCCAAGCAGATCCTTGACCCGCTCGAGGAAACCGCGCTCCTGGAGGTGTATTTCTGTGCCCAAGGATTCGGCCAACTGCTCAAACAGCTGACGCTGCTCGTCAGTGAGGTTGTGTGGCACTTCGACGCTGACGATAACCAGCTGGTCGCCTCGGTCGCGTCCCTGCAATCTTGGCACCCCCTTGCCCTTCAGCCGCAACACTTTGCCGGACTGTGTCCCGGGGGGAATAACCAGCGGCTCGTCGCCGTCCACGGTAGGAACGTCGATCTGGCTGCCCAAAGCGGCCTGGGAGACGTTGATTCCGAGATCGAGCAAGATGTCGTTGCCTCGCCGGCGGAAGTACTTGTGGGGTTGAACGTGGACGACGACGTACAAGTCGCCGTTCGGGCCCCTGTTGGCGCCTGGCTCACCTTCGCCCCCAATCCTGATCTGGGTGCCGTGATCCACACCGGCGGGCACCGGAATGGTTCGTTCGACGCTGTTCTTCTGAAGGCCACGACCGCCGCAGACGCGGCAGGGTGATCCGACCGTCTCACCCCGGCCTCCGCAAGTTGGGCACGTGGCGACGTTGACCATCGAACCCAAGAATGTCTGACGAACCTGGCGGACTTCACCGGTTCCGTTGCAATTCGAGCATCGTACGGGGGTCGTGCCGGGTTCAGCCCCCGATCCGCTGCAGGCCGAGCACCGCTCGAGGCGTTCAAACGCGATCTCTTTTTCGACTCCAAACACGGCTTCTTCGAATTCGAGAGAGACATCGTAGCGCAGGTCTGTGCCGCGGCGCGGGGCGCGTGGACTGTTCCGGCGGCCCATCCCGAACCCGAAGAACTCCTCAAAGATGTCGTTGATCCCTGCCCCAAAATCAAAAGGCATCCCTTTGAGGCCGGCGTGGCCGTAGCGGTCATAGGCTGACCGGCGCTCCGCATCCGAAAGTACGGCGTAGGCCTCGTTGATCTCCTTGAAGTTCTCTTCGGCATCGTGTTCTTTGTTGACGTCGGGGTGATACTGCTTGGCCAGACGCCTATAGGCGCGCCGAATGTCGTCGGCGCTGGCCGACCTCTCAAGACCCAGAATGTCGTAGTAGTCCCGTTTATCACTCATAGGGTTCGCAGACACGAAATAAACCTTCGATTATCAACACCGGAGGGGTCTTCGTTTTGGTCAGACCTGCTTGAATTCCCCGTCGACGACGTCTTTGCCTTCAGATGGGTCACCCGTTTCTCCGGGCGCGGCGGAGCCTGCGGCATCAGCCTGGCTGCCCTCGATGGGCAGGGCTTTGACGGCCTCCAGCAGGGCTCGGGTGGCGTCCTTGATCTTGGCCACATCCTCGGTCTGGATGGCATTCTTGGCCGCCACCACCTTGGCCTGGGTGTCGCTCTTCAGATCTTGTGGCGCGCTGTCGCCCAGCTCCCCGAGCCGCTTATCGGCCGAGTAGACGGCGTTGTCGGCGGCGTTGCGCGCCTCGACGAATTCCCGCCGGCGAATGTCTTGTTCGGCATTCTGTTCGGCCTCGCGCCGCATGCGCTCGATTTCGTCGTCGTTCAAGCCCGATGAGGCATGGATGGTGATCTGCTGACTCCGGGAGGTGGCCTTGTCGGTGGCGCTAACTTTCAGGATGCCGTCGGCGTCGATATCGAAGGTCACTTCGATTTGGGGCACGCCGCGTGGTGCCGGAGGGGATTCCTTCCAATGTGAATTTTCCGAGCGACTTGTTGTCGGCCGCCATGGGCCGCTCGCCCTGAACCACGTGAATTTCCACCTGCCGCTGGTTGTCGGAGGCGGTGGAGAAGACCTGCGCCTTGCGGGTTGGAATGGTCGTGTTGCGTTCGATTAGCGCCGTCGCCACCCCGCCCAAGGTCTCAATCGAAAGCGTCAGGGGCGTCACGTCGAGCAGCAGGACGTCCTTGACTTCTCCGCCTAGCACGCCTGCCTGGATGGCGGCTCCAATCGCCACGACCTCATCCGGGTTCACCCCTTTGTGGGGTTCTTTGTGGAAGAATGCCTTGACGGATTCCTGCACGGCAGGCATGCGTGTCATGCCGCCCACCAAGACGATCTCGTCGATGTCCTCGTAGCTGAGGCCGGCATCAGTCAATGCCTGCTGGCAGGGTTCCATGGTGCGGTCAATCAAATCCTGAGTGAGCTGTTCCAGCTTCGCCCGAGACATCCGCAAGTTGAGATGCTTGGGACCACTGGCGTCAGCGGTGATAAACGGCAGGTTGATTTCCGTTTCGAGCACGCTCGAGAGTTCGATCTTGGCTTTTTCGGCGGCTTCCTTCAGGCGCTGCAGGGCCTGGCGGTCCTGCCGAAGGTCAATCCCGTGGTTCGACTGGAATTCATCGGCAACCCAGTCCATCACGCGCTGATCGAAATCCTCGCCGCCAAGGAACGTGTCCCCGTTGGTGGCCCGCACTTCGAAGACGCCGTCGCCCACATCCAGCACCGAAATGTCAAACGTGCCGCCGCCAAGGTCATAGACCGCGATGGTCTCATCCTTTTTGCGGTCAAGTCCATAGGCCAACGCCGACGCCGTCGGCTCGTTGATGATGCGCAGAACCTCCAGACCGGCGATCTTCCCGGCATCTTTGGTGGCATTGCGCTGTGAGTCGTTGAAATAGGCCGGCACAGTGATGACGGCCCGGTTGACCGGTTCGCCTGTGTAGGCCTCGGCGTCGGCCTTGATCTTGGCCAGGATCATGGCCGAGATCTCTGGTGGCGCGAATTCCTTGCCTCCCATGTGCACGCGCACGTCGCCATTGGGGGCCTCACTGACTTCGTAGGGGACCTTCTTCATCCCGGCAGCCACCTGCGCATCTGAGTACTTGCGGCCCATGAAGCGCTTGATGGAGAAAATCGTGTTCTCGGGGTTGACGATGGCCTGGCGGCGAGCGACCTGGCCGACCATGCGTTCATTGTTCTTCGGGTTGATGGCCACGACCGATGGGATCAGTCTGCCCCCTTCGGACGAAGCGATGATAACGGGTTCCCCGCCTTCCATGATGGCGACGGCGGAATTGGTAGTACCCAGATCGATGCCGATAATCCGACTCATGAGTCAGTGCTCCTATTTTGCCACTCGGACCAGGGCGGGTCTGAGGACGTGCTCCCCCATCCGATAACCTTGCTGAACAACGTCGATCACGTAGCCTGCCGGTTGCTCATCGCTTTCTTCGTGGGAGATCGCTTCGTGCAGATTGGGGTCGAAAGGTTGCCCCAAGGCTTGGATGGTCTCCACCCCTTCGGCTTCAAGCACCGAGTGGAACTTGCGGGAGATGAGCTCAACACCATCGGCCCAATTGGCGGGATCGCCCTCGGTGGGGCGATCCTTCAGGGCGCGCTCCAGGTCGTCCACGATGCCCAGGTAACGGGTGAGAATGTCCCCGGCGGCTCGGCGATAGGCTTCACGCTGCTCGCGCTCGATGCGCTTCTTATAGTTGGCAAAATCCGCTCGGGCGCGCTGCCAACCATCGAGATATTCCTCGTTTAGCTTTGAGAGGCGATCGATCTGAGCCTCGGGTGTCTCGTCTTGCGCTTCCATCGGATCGGAGGCCCCTTCTGCGGGGGTGGCATGTGAGTCTTCCGCCTGAGAGGCTTCGGATTCGACGGGAAACTCTTCCTCGGGCTCGGGGATCTCGCGGTCATCCCTCTTCTGGTTGTGATCGGACACGAAAGTACCTCCTGGGATCCTCAGCGGGGAGATCGGCCCCTTGTGGTCTAGCCAGCAAAGGTCTCAATGACGATATCGCTCATAAGCCCCGCTACGTACCGGACGGTGGAGATGGTAGGGCCGTAGGCCATTCGGATGGGTCCGAGCACCGCCACGGCGCCCGTGGCGTAGCCCGGGGCGCCGTAGCGCGCCAGGATCATCGAAAGGTCCTTGAGATCTTCCCATGCGCCTTCGCCACCAATCACCACTTGAACGCCGCCGATGTTGGGGCTCAGCGCTTCGGCCAATACGTCTTCCAGAAAGGAGCGTTCGTCCAAAAGCCGCAGAGCCTGTTTCAGGCTCTCCGAATCGGCAAACTCGGGCTGCAAGATGACGTTGGACAGCCCATCCCGATATATCTCGCCGGCCGAGGCGGCATCGGATCGCAACATGATCTCAGAGACAAGCTTGATTAGGTCTTGAGCCAGCCCCGTGTATTGGGAGACGAGGGCGGCGATGGCGTCACCATCCTTGCCGCCTAATGCCGCGGTCACGGTGTTGGCCGTCTCGGACAGGTGGTCTTGGTCGAGCGGTTCGGCCAAAGTGAGAATTTGCTGTCGGACCTCGCCCCCTTGGAGCACCAGCACCAACAGAACCTGCTGACCTTGCGTTGCAATGAGCTCCAGGTGCTTGAACCTGGCACGCGATGAGTGGGGGGAGGTGACCAGAGAAGCCACCTGAGATCGGTTGGCCAGGATGGCTGCGGCCAACTGCAACCACTCATCGACTTCGGCCCGTGCTTGGTGGAACTGATGGCTGATCCGGCGTTTGTCTTCCACGGGAAGGTCCGTGTCGCCCAGCAGTCGCTGAACAAAGTAGCGGTAGCCCTCTTCCGTCGGAACGCGTCCGGCCGAAGTGTGAGGCTGGCGCAGCAGGCCGGCATCGGTCAGATTGGCCATATCGTTGCGCACGGTGGCCGAGCTCACCCCCAGACTGAACTCGCCGACCAAGCGCTCCGAGCCAATCGGCTGGGCCGTGGCCACATATTCATGAATGATTAGTGCCAGGATCGTGTCCTGGCGGTCAGATAGATTTTCTTCCATAGGCTATACACCAGTTTAGCACTCTCGACACGAGAGTGCTAAATAACGGGAATCATGATACCATGGGGCGTGATGAGCGTCAAGCGAGCTGAAGGCACTTGACGCCGGATGCAAGGCTGTCTAGACTTGTATGCCTCGAAACGGGACACGGGGTGGAGGCCTATCTCAATGCCGGTGGAAATTGGCGACGCCACGGATGACAACTTCGACGAATTGGTCAAGGGTTCAGAGGGTGCGGTCCTGGTCGATTTCGGCGCCGAATGGTGTCATCCTTGCAAGCAACTCGACCCGATCGTGGAAGAGTTGGCGGAATCCTGGGAGGGCAAGGTCAAGGTGGTCAAGCTCGACATCGATCAAAACGCTCAAACGACCATGGCATACAGCGTGATGGGGGTACCAACCCTGATCCTGTTCGTCGATGGCGAGCCCAAGGAGCGCCTGACCGGGTTCCAACCGAAGCAGAAGATCGTTGACCGGCTGGGGCAACACATTCAGCTCTAAACGAACTACCTTTTGTTGACCGTGCATGGCAGCGGGACTATACTCACAAGACAATCGCATACGCTAAAAGCTGAGACGGGGAAGAGTATCCGCCAGGCCAGCCCCACAGAGAGCGAGACAGGCTGAGAGTCTTGCGGGCAGGGCGGCGGCGAATGGGCCCCTGAGCTGTGGATCGGTGATCTTATGCCGGTCCGCCGGTTGGCCACCGTTATCAGCCGCCTGGGTGCAAGTTGTGGCAGGTATCCAGGCTGAGAGAGGCAGATCGGCGTCGCAAGTGTCTTGGCCGATGGCCTAATCGGGGTGGCAACGCGGGCCAGAGGCTCGTCCCCATGGGACGAGCCTTTTTGTGTCCAAATGAGGCTGCGGCCGACCGAGCCTGGCACGCTTCAACCTGGAGGGTGATCTTGAACGAGAAACGACCTCGAATTCTGACCGGCGATCGACCGACGGGGCGGATGCACTTGGGTCACTACGTGGGTTCGCTGGTCAATCGCCTCAAACTGCAAGACAGCTACGAGTGCTTCTTCGTTGTGGCGGATCTGCACACCCTGACCACGCGGCCGGACAAGGAATCCATCGACCAAATCGGTGACAATGTCAAGGAGATGGTGCTCGACTACCTGGCTGTCGGGATCGATCCCAAGCAAAGCGTGATCTTTCTGCAGTCTGCGGTGCGGGAAACGTTCGAGCTGAACCTGATCTTCGAGATGCTCGTGAGTGTGCCGCGCCTGGAACGGATTCCGAGCTTGAAAGACATGGCCTCGGCCGCACATTTGGATTCGTTTCCATTTGGCCTGCTCGGCTACCCCGTCCTGCAGGCAGCCGACATCCTCCTCCCCCGAGCCAACTTGGTCCCGGTGGGCAAGGACAACGAGGCGCATGTCGAGGTGACCCGCGAAATTGCTCGGCGTTTCAATCACCTGTATGGTGAGGTCTTCCCTGTGCCCGACGTTATGGTCGGTGACGTCCCCACGCTGGTGGGCACGGACGGCCAATCTAAGATGAGCAAATCTCTCGACAACGCCATCTTCCTTTCTGATGACGAGGCCACCGTCCGCCAGAAGGTCATGGCCATGTACACCGATCCCAACCGCGTCCGGGCGGATATTCCCGGGCGGGTGGAAGGGAACCCGGTCTTCATCTACCATGACGCCTTCAACAGCAACTTGGAAGAGGTGGATGATCTCAAGGCGCGCTATCGCCAGGGGAAAGTCGGGGACGTGGAAGTCAAGCAGAAGCTCATCGCTGCCTTGGAGATGTTCTTGGGACCAATTCGGCAGCGCCGGGCGGGGTTTGCCGCCGAGCCGAATCTGGTAGAGGACATTTTGACAGAGGGCACGCAACGAATGCGTCAGGAGGCGGATGCAACCATGTCCGAGGCTCGCCGAGCGATGGGACTGTACCGGCCCAAGAATCTCTAAGGGCCGCGTCGACCAATCTGCCCAGCCCGGACAACGCGGGACAGGGTCCGCGCTCAGTAGATCAACTGACCATCAAATTCAGAGTCCCGTACGCCGGGCTCGTAGCCTTCGACTAAAGGCATAGTGAAGTGGAAGGTCGTGCCCTTCCCTGCCTCGCTCTCAAACCAGATCTGACCACCTTGCAGTTCGACCAGATACTTGGTGATGCTCAGCCCCAGTCCGGTTCCGGGAGCTTCCCGCACCTCTCGAGATTCTGAGCGGAAAAACTTCTGAAAGACGTGGTGTCGTTCCTCGGAGGAAATGCCGATGCCATTGTCCGCAACCTGGACATGGAGCACTCGCGGCGCTCCCTTAGGATCCCACAGGTTTTCGGCCGATTCCACGCTTAAGGCAATCTCACCACCCTCCGGCGTGTATTTGACGGCATTGCTGAACAAGTTAGCCAAGATTTGGATCAGCCGCGTCCGATCGGCCCAAGCGGGCAGCTGGCCCTCGAGTCCCTCCATGACCAAACGGTGTTTCTTGGCTTGCATGCGCTGGCGGACAGAGCGAACGACCTCCTCCAAAACCTCTCCTAGGTCCAATGGCTCGAACTCAAGCTTGAGTCTGCCCAATTCGATGCGCGAGATGTCGGCCAGATCGGACACCAGGGTCGCCATTCGATCAGCGTTGGACCGTATCGTGCCCAGGAAGTCGGCTTGCGCCTGATTGATCGTGCCGACAGTCTCTTGCGCCAGCAGGTCAGAGTATCCCTTGATCGAGGTCATGGGGGTCTTCAGCTCGTGGCTTATGAAAGATATGAATTCGCTCTTGGCCAGGTTGGCGCTCTGGACCTGCGCGTACAGCAGGGCGTTGGTAATAGCGATCGAGGCATGATCCGCCAGGCGCTCCAAGAAAGCCAGTCGGTCTTTGTTGAAAGCGCGCGCCTCCGGGTGTTCCAGATAGACGCCCCCGACAACCCTGGCCTCGCGCTGCAGGGGAACGGCCGCCAGCGATCTCGCACGCGGATCCAGGCCGATCGAGTCTGGTTCTGTGGCAATGTCATCGATGAAAGCGGTCTTAGCCGTGTCGAGGCACTTGCGAAGCAGCCACACTTCGGCCACATCGACTTCGCCGTTTGCGTGGGACGGATCCTCCGTCAGCCCCTGGGCCAGGATTTGGGTTCCGCCGTCCTCCCCAAGCACGACGACCAGGCCTCCCAAAGCACCGGTGTGCTCAATCGCCCAGTGCAAGGTAATTCCCAGGGCCCGATTGAGATCCAGGCTGGCATTCAGATCACGATCGATACGCTGCATGACCGACATTTCGGCGACTTTGGCCTCAAGCGCTTGGTCCGTCAGGGTGTAAAGGCGGGCATTCTCGATGGCGATAGAGGCCTGGCCGGCGAAGGTCGACAAGAGGGCCATGTCAGCGTCTGAGAAGGATGTCTGGCCCGGCTTGCTGCGAATCAGGACGATCCCCAGCGGTTTGCCCTTGGCCAACAGGGGAATGACCACGTTTCCGAAAGGCTCATCGGCGCTCGGTCCGGGCGGTGCAAGCATGGTCGACAGCTGATCCTTTGAGGTGATCTGAATGGGGCGCGCATCCTCCAGCGCAGACGCAATCGGGCCCTGATCGGGAACCAGCCTGCCCCCGGCCAATGATTGGGCCGTGGCGCCGGCACTCACACGAACGACAAAATCCCCCGACTCCTCCTCAACGAGGGCCAGCAACCCCAATTCGCAACCGACCAAGCTCAGGATCCCAGCCATAATCTGCTGAAGCAAAGGATCCAGCTCAAGAGTTCTGGCCAAGTCGGCGCCGACTTTGTTGAGCGTGCTGAGCTGCTGCGCTCGCTCCTCAATTTGGCGGTACAGGCGAGTTCGCAGGAGCCCGCTGGCGGCTTGATCGGCGACGGCGGCGAGGATCTTGACCTGCTCATCCGAATACGCTAGCCCGGGGTTCTCCATTCCAATCGCCAGAACCCCCAACTGTTCGGCGCCGCCCTTGAGCGGTACGCCGATCCATGCGTGAAAGGGCATGTCTGCACGTCGCCCGCCGGCCAAGCAGGCCGCACGATAGTCGTCGGTTTTGATTGGTTCCCCAGCCTCGAGGACCATCCCGAGCAGACCGGCCAGATGGGACTCTGTCTCAGCAGCAGATTGAGCCTGTGTGCCGTGGGCCTCCGTTCGGACGAAGAGGCGGTACCCCGACCGGTCACCGGACTGTATGACGCTGATGAAGCTATCTCCCACCAGCAGGTCCTGAACGGCCTGGCCGACGACGTCTATCAAATCCCGTTCGGCCCGAGAAAGGTTGACGGCCTGGGCGACATGGCTCAGGGTATCGAGCTCTCGCAAGCGGTGTCGAAGATCTGTCAGGGCCTGAGAGCGAGCGATGGCGACAGCGCCAAGCCGTGCGACATCCTCGAGGAAGGCCATCTCCAATGACGTGTAGCTGCCTGAGCGTCGCTGGCGCGGTTCGCCTAGACTAAGCCAACCCGTCATTCCAGTGTTGCCCCTGATAGGGACATACAGCGATGAGCCGAGCACGGCCAGCACAGCCCGGTCCTGGGCCAGCCCGGACGGCAGCGGCCCATCCCTGTCCAGGCGCAGCGGTGCGGCCGTGCGGCGCAGCAGTCCAGCGAGTGCGCCGTCGGTTGAAAGCTTGAGCTGGCTCGTACCGGGACCGCTGGCAGGCATCGCTCCAAAGGTCTGGCTGTTCGTATCCAGCAGGAAGACGTGTGCGTGGCGGGGTTGAAGGCCGTCCATTACGGCGTGGTGCATGAAATTTGCGATCTCGTCCAGGTCGGATGTGGAGTCCAGCTCCGCCTGAAGCTGCTCGCGGCGAGTGCGACGAGCCTCTTCCCCGCGGAAAAGTGTGCTGCCGATGGCACGGTGAATCCTGGCATACAGGGGGTTGAGGCCGAGAGCCAGAAGAAGGGCGAGCAGGCTGATCAAGATGGGGTTGCCGGCCGGAACCGGTTGGCCCAAGAGCAGGCTGGCGCCGGCGACAGCCATGGCATAGCTCAGGGCAACCACCAGCCCAAGTGCGATATACGTCAGCGTGCCCCAACCGCTGAAGGTAGGCTTCATAACAGATCCTGAGGGTTCAAGCTTCCCTCCTACCCGGCGAACAGCGGATCCAGAGTGATCGGGTGGGCATTTGCCATAAGGTTCAAGCTAAGCTGGTCGCTGCTCCCAGCATCATTTTATGGGTGGGAAGTGGCCGGCGCAAGAACCCGGGGCCTCACAATGACCTACCAATCCATGCCTCTGGTCGACCCACATCCCTGCAATGAGGCTGGTGTATAATCGCTGCCAGTCGAGAATCCAACCTAACGGAAGAACAGCCGCATGCCGAAGACCCAACAGCGCGTCCTCATCGCCAAGCCGGGTTTGGACGGTCACGACCGCGGTGCCAAGGTGATCGCTAGGGCGTTGCGCGACGCCGGATTTGAGGTGATCTACACCGGCCTCAGGCAGACACCCGAGATGGTCGCCGAGGCCGCCCTGCAGGAGGACGTCGACGCCATCGGGCTCTCGATCCTCTC
This sequence comes from uncultured Chloroflexia bacterium, assembly GCA_963807065.1. Classification (GTDB taxonomy): domain Bacteria; phylum Chloroflexota; class Anaerolineae; order Anaerolineales; family E44-bin32; genus CAWAND01. Next base: position 1,071,021 of record CAWDZQ010000003.1, on the reverse strand, counting down.
GGGGGCTCACATGGTGCTGGTTCCGAGGGTGATCGCGCTGCTCGAGGCACAAGGCCAGACGGACGTGCCAGTGCTGGTGGGAGGCATCATCCCGGATCAGGATATTCCGGCTCTGCAGGAGATTGGAGTCGCATCGGTATTCGGTCCGGGCACGGAGACCGAGGCGGTGATTCAGGCTTTTCGAGCCGCCATTGGGTCAAACGATCACGGTCACTGAGGCCCATGGGATGGGAACTCGTAGACCGAGCACTGGCTGGCGACCGGCTGGCGCTGGCGCGGCTGATTTCCGACATCGAGGATGAGGCCCCCGCCGGGGACGAGGCGCTGGGCCAGCTCTTCCCGCACACGGGACAGGCACACCTGGTTGGCGTAACCGGGGGGACCGGCACAGGCAAATCAACGCTGGTCAACCAGTTGGCTCTCCACATCCGCTCAATCAAACAGAACGGCAGCTCCCGAAAAGTTGGCATCGTAGCCGTCGACCCCAGCAGTCCGTTCACCGGCGGCGCCATCCTGGGGGATCGCATCCGGATGCGCGACCTCGCCGGCGACCCCGGGATATTCATTCGCTCTATGGCCAGCCGAGGCGGGTTGGGCGGTCTGGCGCGCCGCACGCGGTCCGTGGTCCAGGCGCTGGACGCCTGTGGATTCGATCTGATCCTGATCGAAACGGTAGGAGCTGGCCAATCGGAAGTCGAGATTGCCAGCACGGCACACACGACGGTGGTGGTGGATTCCCCCGGTTTGGGCGATGAGGTCCAGGCCATCAAGGCGGGCATTCTGGAAATCGCCGACATCCTGGTGGTCAACAAGGCCGATCTCCCCGGGGCCCCCAAGGCTGTCAGGTCACTTCGCATGGCCCTTGAACAGGGCTACCCAAAGCGACGAGCCGGCAGCCGAGCCGGGGATGAGTCGTCAGACGGTGACGGACCAGAGGGGTGGGCCCCACCTTTGATGGAGACCGTGGCCACCCGAGGAGAAGGAATCGAGGCGCTGGCTGGAGCCATCGATGACCACCGATCCTACCTGATCGCGTCCGGCGAAATCGAAACCCGCCGTAGAGGAAGGATCCAGGCGGAGATGGACCAACTCCTGCGCGACCAGCTGGCGATGGATTTCCTCGCCGCGCGCGGCGAGGGAGCTTTTTTCCAGGCCGTTGAGCGGGTGTTGGCGCGCGAGCTATCGCCTCGCCAGGCGGTCAAAGGCCTGATCGAAGGCATGACTGAGGAGCGATGATCGTCGGGGAGCGCACGCTTGCGATTAATGCCATGCAGGATGGCGATTGGGTCCATGCTGGCAGTTGCGGTTTCTTCAACCATGATCCGGTCGCCCAGCAAGCGGAACTCGGGATCGTGATTGGGGACAAGCGCCTGTGGGATCAGGGATTGGGCACGGAGGTGATGCGCCTCATGCTCAAATACGGCTTCGAAACGCTCAACTTCAGGAAAATCATCTTGCGCATCATGGAGTTCAATCAACGTGCAGGAAAGGTCTACGAGCGGGTGGGGTTCGTCCTCGAAGGACGGCTGAGGCAGGATGCCTTTCGTCATGGGAAGTATTGGGATACATTGGTGATGGGCATCTTGCGCAGCGAGTGGCCGGTCGATCCATCCAAGGAGGGCTGAGTGACACCCATGTATGGCTACGGGGACATCAGGCTCTTTGCAGGTTCTGGCAACTTTGATCTGGCCCAGGAGATAAGCGAGTACATTCAGGTTCCGCTCAGCGGTTACGATCTGGTCGAATTCCCCAACGAAAACCTGTTCATCCGGCTGCAGGGCAGCGCGCGGGGCCAGGACGTCTACATCATCCAGTCCATGGCGCCGCCGGTCCACCGCAATCTGATGGAACTGCTGATCATGATCGACACCCTGAAACGGGATTCGGCGGGCCGCATCACGGCCGTTGTCCCGTACATGGCCTACGCCAGGTCGGACAAGAAGGACCAGCCTCGGGTCCCCATCACCTCCCGGTTGGTCTCCGACATGATCGAAGTGGCCGGCGCGGACCGCTACATGACGATCGACCTGCACGCCGGCCAGATCCAGGGTTTCTTCTCCATCCCGGGCGACGTGCTCACGGCGTTCCATATGCTAAGCGATTATTTCGTGAACCTGCATCTCGAGAACCTGGTGGTGGCCACGGCCGACCTCGGTTTCGCTAAGAAGGGGCGAAACTTCGCCGCCAAACTGAGCACGCCATTGGCCTTTGTGGAGAAACGCAGGCGTGGAGACGATCCGCGGGCCATGGCAACCACGCTGATCGGTAACGTGGAGGGCAAAAACGTCCTGATCGTGGACGACGAAGTTTTGACCGCCGGCTCGGTGACCGAGGCGGTGAAGATCGTCAAGGATCATGGTGCTAATGACGTTTACATGTCCTTCGTGCATGCCTTGCTCGTGCCTCCGGCCGTGGAACGTTTGGCGGCTGCCGGTGTGACGGAAATCGTCACCACCAACACCATCCCCGTTCCGGAAGACAAACGGCTTCCCAACATGAAGGTGCTCTCGGTGGCGCCGCTTCTTGGCGAGGTCATCCTGCGCGCCCATGAGGGTCGCTCGGTCGGCGAGCTCTTCAACGAGTAGCCGGGGGAGCTTCAAGCGATCGCCATTGCCAGCCTCAACAGGCTTTCAGAGCCCACCAGGAGAAACCCGTACACGGCCTGTTTGGGTTGTTTGCCCCCCATCCGCAACGGTGAGACCACAGGCTGATGCCTGATAATCCACTGCAAGACAAGACCGGGATCGACCGGCTCGCCCAGGATCGTTCTACTCCAGGGCCGGATGCCCACATGCCTGAGCGGCGATGGAAACGCGTGGTTGAACTCTTGAAGGAGACCCTGATCGCCTTCGGCGACGATGAATGCAGCCTTCGGGCGGCCGCCTTGGCCTACCACAGCCTGCTTTCGCTGTTTCCCTTGTTGCTGTTTCTGGTCTTTCTGGGAGGGGTCGTGCTGAGCAGCGGCAACACCCTGCAGACGATCCAAGGCTACGTGACCAGGGTCTCTCCCCAGTTGGCTCAAACGGTCAACCCGGTGATCGCCCAGACCACGCGGGCGCGCGACACGATAGGTATCATCGGCGGGGCTTGGCTTCTCTGGTCGGCCTCGGCGATCTTCACCGTCCTCTCGTCAACTTTCAATGTCATCTGGGATGCCCGCCCGCGCCATTTCATCGTTCGTCGGCTGGTCGGCCTGATCGCCGTCTTCCTGACCGTCACCCTATTTGTTTTCTCGTTATTGACCCGTACCTTGGCAGCCTTTGCGCTACCCCCTCAGAGCGCCCTGGCGGATCGCCTGCTCAACGGTGGGCTCGATTTCGTGGCCACCGTGCTCATATGCTGGCTGCTCTACACGCTGCTTCCCAACCAGGCGGTGCACGTGCCGTCGGCGTTGTTTGGGGCTGTGCTGGCGGCGGTCATCTGGCAGGCGGCCAAGGCCGCGTTTTCGTTGTACCTGACCTCTGGGCTGACCCGCTTGGACTACGTGTATGGATCGCTGGCGTCCGTGGTGGTACTGGTCCTGTGGGTCTATTTCTCAAGTCTGATCCTGTTCCTGGGGGCAGAATTCGCCGCCACCCTCGGAGCACATGCGATGGCGGACAAAGCGCAGCTGACCGGCCGGGGATTGTGATGAATTTCACAAATAGGAACCATAGCGATTGAGCTTCAGAAGCGAGAGCACCAGTGTGGTGGTGCAGGCCGGCGGACAAGGCCGCCGGCTGGGCGCAGCCAAAGCGTTGGCCGAGCTGGCTGGGCGTCCGTTGATCGAACACGTTCTGGAGCAGGTGGGCGGGCTGGGGTGCGAGTGCCTGATCACCACCAATCACCCGGAGGACCTGGCATATCTTGGGCTACGGATGGTTTCCGATCCGGCGGATAGCGCCGGCGCCCTGACGGGTCTGGGCACGGCGCTGCGGGCGGCTGCCGGCGAGCGGGCGCTGGTGGTGGGTTGCGACATGCCCTTCGTGCGCATCCGCCTGGCCCAACTCTTGATCGGTCTTGCCGAGCGGGAAGCGAGAGACAAAATTGTCGTCCCACTTTGGCACCGCGGGCTGGAACCTCTGCTGAGCGTTTACCCGAAGTCGGCGCTGCCGGCGATTGACGAGGTCATTGGGACAGGCTCGCAGCGCTTGCATGACCTGCTTGACCTGCGTCCATTGCACATTGTTTCATCGCAGGAGCTTATGAAGCTTGACCCCGAGGGCCTGAGCTTCTTCAACGTCAACACCCCGCAGGACCTGGCGCAGGCTGAGGTCATCTTCGCCAGCCTGGCCGGCGACTCAGGCTGAATCAGGCGTATGCCGGATCAGTCGTCTTCTAAGGGACGATAATAGGCTTCGCCGGCGCAAGACCGGCAGAGCGTCATGCCCTGGCGCTCCACCTGCAAGTCGTTGAGCACCTCTTCCCCACACGAGTCGCAAATCGCCCGGGCGCTCGGCCGGCTGATCATGGCCTCCAAATCGCCCTGGAACGCCACCCGCTGCGCCACGAGCAACCGGTCGTCAGGCAGCGTCTGGTAGGCGCTAAGCATGGCCTCCCAGCCGGTCAGGCCCGGGAGCATCTCGACCGCCGCCTGGCGTGACTGCGGGTGCGGCGAGAGGCGAAAGGCGGCGCCATTCTGACGGTCGACGAACGTGGCGGCGACCTTGCCAAAGTGGATGATGCGTAAGGTGCGGTGGCCGACCCAGCAGCCGGTGCTGACCGATACACCGTCGGCGGCACAGCCATCGGTTTCCATGAAGACAAACAAGCGTTTGCGTTCGGTCTGGGGCAGGGACAGGCCGAGCAGGCGGCCGGCAAAGAGGCCCATGCGAACCCCGAGGACCTGCCTCGGGCAGAGATGCTTGTGAAGCCCTGCGGATTGATTGAGGAGAGCCTTCAGCTCCGCACTCGGCTTGGGTAGTGACCCCTCAGGCATATGGCCTCACCGGGTTCGCCGGTGGACGGCTTGGCCCGTCCGAGTGCGGAGCATATTCTTGTGGGCTCCGAGCCTAAGAAAGCCCGACGATCTTCTCGGTCTCAGGATCAATATCGATGTCGAAATAGGCCGGTCGGGTGGGCAAGCCGGGCATGGTCGACATCGACCCGATCAGTGGGTACAGGAAGCCTGCGCCGACCGAGGCACGGATTTCCCGGATCGGCACGGTGAACCCCGTGGGGACGCCCTTAAGCGACGCGTCATGGCTCAGACTAAGGTGGGTCTTGGCCATGCAGATCGGGAGGCCGTCGAAGCCCAGCTTGGTGTACAGCTCAACTTGTTCCTTGGCCAAATCGGAGAACTCGATTCCATCTGCCCCGTAAATCTCGACGGCGATGGTCCGAATCTTCTCTTCGACACTCTCACCCAGCGGGTACAGGAACTTGAAATCGCTGGGCTTGTCGGCTGCGGCTACAACTGCTTTGGCCAGGTCAACGGCTCCGGCGCCGCCTTCGGCCCAGTGCTTGGATACAACGGCGTCTTCGGCCCCGGCTTCGGCGGCCGCCTTACGCACCATTTCCAATTCGGCCTCGGTGTCGTCGGGGAAAGCATTCACCGCCACCACCACCGGGATCCCGTACTTTCGGGCGGAGGCGATGTGGTGCTTCATGTTGCCCAATCCGGCCTCAAGCAGCTCAAGATTTTCTTCCGTGTAGGCCCGGTCTAGCGGTTTGCCTGCCACGACCTTGGGCCCGCCCCCGTGCATCTTGAGGGCACGCACGGTGGACACCAGCACCACGGCGTTGGGGACCAACCCGGAATAGCGGCACTTGATATCGAAGAACTTTTCCATCCCGATGTCGGCCCCAAATCCGGCCTCGGTCAGCACGTAATCCGCCAGCTTGAGGGCTACTTTGTCCGCCAGGATCGAGCTGTTGCCGTGAGCGATGTTGGCGAACGGCCCCGCGTGCACGAATACTGGGGTGCCCTCCAAAGTCTGCATCAGGTTGGGCTTGACGGTGTCCTTCATAAGCACGGTCATCGCGCCGGCCACCCCCAGGTCGTCGGCGGTGATCGGATCGCCCGACTTGGAAATGCAGGCCACCATCCGGCCGAAGCGGTCGCGCATATCTGCCAGACCGGTGGTCAACGCCAGGACCGCCATCACTTCGCTGGCGACGGTGATATCGAAGCCGGTTTCGCGTTCGTAGCCTTCCTCTTTCTCTCCTCGCCCGATGGTGATGCCACGCAAGAATCGGTCATTGGTGTCAACCACCCGGCGCCAACTGATCCGGTCCGGGTCGATGTCGAGCCGAACCAGCTTCCGGCGCAGCTCTTCGCTCAGGGTCTCCAGGTCGGCTTCCTTGATCCCCAGCTTGTCCATCCTGGCGCGGATGCCGCGGGCGATCTTTCGGCGGCCGTTGGAGCCCATCGGGATCAGCCGGTCGAACAGCTGCTCGTCCGTCTGGCGGCTCTCGTGGTACCAGCGCGTGTCGATTGCCGCCGCCAGCAAGTTGTTGGCGGCAGTGATGGCGTGGAGATCTCCGGTGAGGTGGAGGTTGAAGTCCTCCATCGGGATGACCTGGCTGTAGCCGCCGCCGGCGGCGCCGCCCTTGATGCCGAACGTCGGGCCCTGGCTGGGCTGGCGGATGCAGGTGAACACCCGCTTTCCAAGATGGGCGCCGATGGCCTGGCTCAGACCGACGGTGGTGGTTGTCTTGCCCTCCCCCAGAGGCGTGGGTGTGATGGCGGTCACCAGGATGTACTTGCCGTCGCTGACATCCTGCAGCCGATCCAGCACGCTCAGGCGCACCTTGGCTTTGTACTTTCCGTAAAGCTCCAGCTCATCCGGTTGCAGGCCGATCTCGTCAGCCACTTCGTTGATGGGCTTCAGGGTAGCTTCCTGGGCGATCTCAATATCGCTGGGTACGGGATGGCGGGGATGGATCGCGGTGGGGTGAAAGGCTGGGGAGACAGTTTCGAGCATGAGAGCGACCTCCGTCACGCCTTCGGCGGACCCGGGCTGGGCCTGCGCTCAGGCGGCTAACTAGGGTGAGCAAGTGTCCACTCCGCATCCTATCACCGGGCAGGCTGGAGAGCGGCGTGATATTTGTCATGAACCTGCCCGCGGGAGTTCCTTATCGCCAGGATCCGACACGGAGCCCCGAAGGCACCCGGGTTGGCCACCTCCCCCAAGGCTGGACCGAGCGCCATACCCGTGGCGTGATCCGCCCCTGCACGGGATGCCTTGGAAGCGGTCCCCGAGAGCTCGGATGAGGCAATGTGGTTGTGCCCGCCCTGGTCACCCGGTCGGCCCGCACCGGCTCGGGGATACAATAGGGCGGCCAAGCTTCCCCGGAGCAGTCAAGCGAGTTGACGATGGACACCAGCCGAGGCCATGCAGAGCGCCTGGATCGTGAAGACGACCTAGGCGCGTTTAGAGAACGGTTTGTGATCCGCGACCCGGATCTAATCTACATGGACGGCAATTCTTTGGGCCGACTTCCGAAGGCGACCATGGCGCGCATGCTGGCGGCGGTCGATACCGAGTGGGGGGATCGCCTGATTCGCGGTTGGAATGAAGGCTGGTACGAGGCCAGCCTCAGAGTGGGGGGCAAGCTGGCCGGCTTGATCGGCGCTGACCCCGACGAGGTGGCGATCGCCAATTCGACTTCGGTCAATCTCTACAAAGCAGCCATGGCCGCCGCCCTGGCCAGGCCAGAACGGAAGAAAATTGTCACCGATGATCTTAACTTCCCGTCGGACATCTATATCCTGCAAGGCGTCGCTCGCCAGGCAGGAGAGCGGGAAGTCGTCATCCTGCGTTCACCGGACGGCATCAGCCTGCCGGCCGACCAGATCGAGGGCGCCCTGGATGACGATACCGCATTCCTGGCGATCTCACACACCGCCTTCAAGAGTGGATTCACCCACGACCTGGCGCAGGTCACGCGCCTGACTCATCAGGTGGGCGCCCTGGTGGTTTGGGACATGAGCCACTCGGTGGGCGTCATCGAAGCCAATCTCCACGCGGCTGAAGCTGATCTGGCGGTGGGTTGCACCTACAAGTATCTCAATGGGGGGCCAGGCTCGCCGGCCTTCCTCTTCGTCCGGCGTGACTTACAGCCGGGGTTGGTGAACCCGATCACGGGTTGGTTCAGCCAGGATCAGCCCTTTGAGATGAGCCTGGGTTACAAGTCGGCGAGCGGGATGCGCCGCTTTCTGACCGGCACCCCACCGACCCTGTCGCTGCTCGCCATCGAACCCGGGGTGGACATGCTGCGAGAGGCCGGGATGGCGCGGGTGCGCGCCAAATCGGTGCGGCAGACAGGTTATCTGATCGACCTGTGGCGGGATCGGCTGGCGCCCCTTGGATTCAGCCTCAAATCACCGCAGGACGCGGCAGTCCGAGGCGGACATGTAGCGCTAGGGCACGAATACGCGCTGGCGATCGACCAGGCCCTGATCCAGGAGGCCGGTGTTCTCCCCGACTTTAGGCCGCCCGAAAACATCCGTTTTGGGCTTTCCCCGCTGTACACGTCATTCGTGGAAATCCACCAAGCCGTTGAGCGCCTGGCGCGCATCGTGACCGAGAAGCGCTACCAAGCCTATCTGGGTGACACACCGACGGTCACGTGAGCTGGCGCGGGCCGACTGCTTGTGGATTATTTCACAAGCAGTCGGCATCCCTGTGTTGGATCGCGCGGCGCTCGCAGAGGCCGGCCCAGCAGCGTGCTTGGCCCGGTGAGATTCCGGTGAATGAGCCTGGAACTGGAGACGTGCTCATCTCCCTCAGCTCTCGTCTGCTTGTTACAATGTCATTGGCTCACACGGGTCGGCCAGGGGCCGACGGTTTCGGCGCGAAAGGCGCGGGCCGCTGGTCGATCACCTGCGCTGTGAAATTCGACGAACGTTCCCATTCGGAGAAGGTGCGAAGGTATGCACAAAGGCATAAAAGTGCTTGGTCTGGCCAGCCTGAGTCTGCTGATGCTGGTCTTGGGAGGCGTGGGCGGTGTTGCCATCACCGAGGCCCGGCTTCACACCACCGGCAGCACGGCGCTTGATGTTCCAGCCAACGCACAGGGCTCCTTTCAATTGATGGAACAGGCATGGAACATGATCGACCAGAACTACGTAGATCAGGCTTCCATCGACCCGCAGACTCTGAGCTACGCTGCCATCAGCGGCATGGTGAATGCCCTGGGGGACACCGGCCACAGCCGGTTTCTGACGCCCGAGATGCGAAGCCAGGAGCAGAACGCCATCCAGGGCAAGTTCTCGGGCATCGGCGCTGAGGTCCAAATGAAGGACGGGCACGTGGTGATCGTGGCTCCGCTCGACGGCTCGCCGGCGCAAAAAGCTGGTGTGCTGCCGGGCGACGTGGTCATCAAGGTCGACGGGGAGGACGTGACCGGTCAGCCCCTGGAGCAGGTGGTCACCAAGATCCTGGGCAAAGCCGGTACACAGGTGACGTTAACCCTGCAGGACCCCAACACCGGACAGCAACGCGAGGTGACCATCACGCGGGCCGAGATCACTATTCACAACGTCACTTGGCAGATGCTCCCCGGCACCCATGTGGCGCACCTGCGGATCAGTGTCTTCAGCCAGGGTGTCACGCAAGACCTGAAGCAGGCGCTGGGCGAGATCAAAGCCGGCGGTGCGACCGCCATTGTGCTTGACCTGCGCAATGATCCGGGCGGCCTGCTGGACGAAGCCATCGGGGTGACGAGCCAGTTCCTCACCTCGGGAGACGTTCTGCTCGAAAAAGATGCCCAAGGCAACGTGATCCACGTTCCCGTCAAATCGGGTGCCCTGGCCCCTGATCTACCGATGGTGGTGCTCATCAACCAGGGAACGGCCAGCGCCGCCGAGATTGTCTCGGGCGCGCTTCAAGATGCTGGCCGCGCTCAGCTCGTCGGAGAGACGACCTTCGGCACGGGTACCGTCCTCCAGGATTTCCCGCTGGCGGACGGATCTTCGATGCTCTTGGCCACCCAGGAGTGGCTGACACCCAAGGGGCGGGTCATCTGGCACCAGGGCATCGAACCCGGACAGGTGGTTGCCTTGCCCACAGGTGTGCTGCCGCTGACGCCCGAGGGTGAACGCCAGATGACGGACTCCGACCTGAAGTCAAGCCAGGATGCGCAGCTGCTTGAGGGGTTGAATCTCCTAACCCAGCGGCTGCGACCGAGAGCCACCGTGCGTTAATCCTCGGTTGATGGACCGAGATAAGAGGCAAAGCTTGCTGTATAACTGACATCGCCCGAGAATGACATCCTAAAGCCGTGGGACGAAGAACTGGCCCGGACCGCCGAGGTCAGTTACCTGGGACATAAGACCGAGTCAACATAAGCATCAAACGTGTACCTGACCCTTCAGACTTGCGCCGGAGGCTAGACCATGTTCAAGAAGCTGCTGGTCCCCCTGGACGGATCGTCGATGTCCGAAGCCGCGCTGGCGCCGGCCGCCTATCTTGCGGGACGCCTTAAGGCAGATGTGACGCTGATTCATATCATCGAACGCGACCTGCCCCAAGCGGTTCATGGTGAGAAACACCTCAACGATCCGGCGGAAGCCCAGGCTTACCTTGAAGATGTCGCTAAGGAACGATTCGGTTCGTCGATCAAGGTCAGGTGCCACGTGCACACCAACTACGTTCGAGACGTGCCCCAAAGCATCGCCGATCACGTCGACGAGTTCGCTCCAGATCTGATCATCATGTGCACGCACGGCCGGAGCGGGCTGGGAGTTCGATTGTTTGGCAGCATCGCCCAGCAGGTGGCGTCGCTGGGCAAGACCCCGGTGTTGTTTGTCCATCCGCAAAGTGTGCCGCCTGGTGATGACTTCAGCTGCGGTTTGGTGCTCGTCCCCTTGGACGGCGATCCGGCGCACGAGCAGGGTATGCAGGTGGCCGGCGACTTGGCCAAGTCTTGCGGCGCCTCCGTGCAATTGGTGACGGTGGTACGAACGCTGGGGACGTTGACCGGGCAGGATGCGGCGACCGGGAAGCTGCTCCCCGGGGTGACGACGGCCATGCTCGACATGAGTTTAGAAGGAGCAGAGTCGTATCTGGACGCCATGTTGGAGAACCTGGCGGCCCAGGGCGTGACGGCGACCAGGGCCGTCCGCCGAGGCGATCCAAGCGGTGCGATTGTGAAGGAAGCCCAGGAATGTGGAGCCGACATCATAGTGCTCGGCACCCACGGCCGAAGCGGCATGGAAGCTTTCTGGGCGGGGAGTGTGGCGGCCGCCGTCGCCGCGCGCTCATCGCTGCCGTTGCTGCTGGTACCCATTCGTATCTGAGTTGGCATTTTCGATCGACATGCAGGGTTCGGCGCTGGCCTGCATGGAATACGCCTGAGGTGGCTCTCGATCAGCTTCCCCATGTGACCGTTCTGATACCCGCTGATCACATGAGCATCTGGATGTGGCGCCCTTGTTTGTCCGGGGCTCACCTGCTGGCTAATGTGCTGACCATCACCCCTCCAGGTGAGATGGCGGGCGTGGTGCCCGTTGAATCTCCAGCTACGTCTGGGTTTGAATCAGTCGAAGTCGCTGCGCGCCAAGAAGAGATCGTGGATCGAATTGCACTTGATAAGGAGGGAAGAGGCGAACGCCAAGCTCTTGACGCTCCTGCCTTGACCGGGCAGGAACGCCAGCGGGCCGTTGGCCTCAAGCCGTGATGACGGACCTTCAACCCCTGGACAAAGAAGACCTGATCGATAACTGGCGCAGGGAGGTGGAAAGCGCAGCTCTGTACCGCAAGCTCATCCCCCATGCCAGGTCGGACCAAGTACGCGCAGGTCTGGCCGATATGGCGGAACAAGAGGACCGCCATGCCGAAGTCTGGCAGCAGAAGCTCCAGGCGCTGGGGCTCGAAACCCACCGCACCGGGCCGGACCTGAGGATTCGCATGATTGTCGGCTTGTCACGTCTCCTGGGAGCCGACAGCCTGCTCAGTCTTCTGGTGCGAGATGAAGTCAACGACATCGGCATCTATGTGCGACAGGCCGAAACTTCCGGAGACCATGAAACCTTCTCCCAGGTCCTGAAGGACGAGACCTCGCACGCGAGATTCCTGCGCACGCTCCACCGCCCGGACGAGGCCCACGATGTCGAGCCGTGGCACCAGGGCGTCGACGCCAGCGGCTGGCTTCGGTCGGTGGTCTATGGGTTCAACGACGGACTCACGGCCAACTTCGGCCTGGTCATGGGCGTGGTCGGCGCCAACATCACCGCCCAACTCGTGCTCCTGACGGGCTTTGCCGGTTTGCTGGCGGATGCATTGTCGATGGCCTCCAGCGCCTTCTTGGCCGGGCGGTCGGAAGAAGAGGTCCGTGAGCACCATTTGCGGCTGGAGCGCGCTGAGATTACTTACATGCCGGAGCAGGAGCGGAACGAGCTCAAACAAATCTACATGGAGAAAGGGCTTTCAGAAGAAGAAGCCAGCCAGGTCGCCGACGCATTGATGAGGCGGCCCGAAGCCGCCTTGGCCCAGCTGGCCGCAGATGAATTGGGACTGGACATCGAGAAGTCGCTGACGCCGCTGCAGGAGGGGCTGCTGACCGGGATTTCGACCGGGTTGGGGGCAGTGATTCCCATTGTCCCCTTTGTCTTTCTTAGCGGATCGGCTGCGATCTGGACAGGAATCGGCATCAGCATGCTGGCCCACTTCGCCGTGGGGGCCAGCCGGGCGGTCTTTACCGGGCGGCCGGCGATCCGCAGCGGGTTTGAGATGTTTCTTGTGGGGATGGGTGTGGCCGTGGCGACCTACGTGATCGGCCGATTCTTTGGGGTCGGGTTCTAAGAGCCCGGGGCGGCGCTTTGGACCGGCCCTACACGGACCGAGGCGACCTGGGCTCACCTAAGGCTGTCGTCAGAAGGACGCGTCCCATCACTGACGGTGCAAACGCCTTGATCGGGCTCTCGTACGACAAGAGCACGGAGATCAAAAGGCGGGCCATGTCGGGCCATGCGGCGCAGGCTCGGATCAGAGGGTCGAGGAGCGCCGGCGTCATATAGAGCTGCCGCATGAGGTACGTCAGTCTGAAGAGCATTTGAAATCGCCGCCTCAGGGATCGTTCGTAGCAGCCAAGCGATGAGCGGCCGATGTCCCCCGATTGAAACGCGTCCAGCAGCGCTTGCGCGGCCATGCGCCCCGATTCGAGCGCGTAATCGATGCCTTCGCCGGTGAACGGATTGACCAGACCGGCCGCTTCGCCGACGACCAGCAGGCGGTCCGCCAGGCACCGAGAGCGGTGGAAGTCCGTACGGATCGGGAACCCCTTGATGGGAGCCAATTGCCTGGCGTTGCGAAAACGCTCGGCTAGCGGCGGAAAATCCAGGAACGACTTCAACATGCCAGCAGCCGTCGTCGGGGTTGATGGCCCTCGGCGATAAAAGCCCGCCCCGACGTTGGCGGCGGTTGCCGAGACGGGGAATATCCAGCCGTAGCCCGGCAGCGGCACGCCGTCGAAATGGATGTGAAGCGAGTCATCCAACCCCAGGATATCTTCAAAATAGGTCCGAGCAGCGAAGGCAAATTCCATCTTCTGGGGTACCAGATCGAGCTGGCGCATCAAGGGCAAGGAGGCCCCAACGGCCATGACCACGACCCGCCCCATGGCCGAGAAGCGTGTCCCGCCCCGGTCGCCACTGATCGTCCACCCACCGGCCGTGCGCTCCATACCGCGGACATGGACCCTGTCCTTAAACGTTGCTCCGGCGGTCGCGGCGGCGTCGAGCACCATCTGGTCCAGGTCCAGGCGTTTGACCACAATGCCGTAGCGCGGAAGCCCATCGGCGGGGGGGATGTCGGTGCGAAGCCGGTAGCTGGATGGCGACACGATCGTAACCGCGGGGGTCTTGAAGCCGGTGCGGCGCAGCCTCGTTCCGAGGCCCAGTTCGTCCAGGATCTCGACGCCTTGCGCGGACACAGCGTCTCCGCAAGTCTTGTCCCGCGGGAAGGATGCCTTGTCCAGCAGCAGTACATCGAGCCCGGCGCGGGCAAGGAAGGCGGCCGCGGATGAGCCCCCCGGGCCTGCGCCCACGATCACCACATCATGTTGGTTTGCCGCGTTTTCTGGCATGGAGCCTCCCTCCGGCCGCCGACTGCTTTCAGTCTATCCGAGCCTGAGATGATCGTCCAGAGCGTGGCGTCTTTCGGGCGCGGTAGATGCCCTCCCGCCGCATGCGAGCGGCCGGCTGGTTGAATCGATCATGGGGCGCGGGTCGACCGCCGCCTCAAAGATCGACTAGGATAGGGAGGCAGCCATTCTGCCGCTGCCATTGATTCCAGGAGGTTCAGTGGAAGGATCAACCCTCGACGTACCAGCCAGCGCAAGGCGCGCTCCGCGGTTTTCAGCTCGCTATCGCCGGGCCGTGCTGTACTTCGCCGGCCTGTTGGCACGCTTTCTGTTCTGGGACATCGTCCTGCGGCGCGTGGGTTTGCGTTGGCTGGCTCGCCGCACGGCGGCCCGCCGGTACCAGGGAGCGGCGCGCTCCTTCCGCAAGCTGGCCACCGATATGGGGGGCGTCTGGATCAAGGTCGGCCAGTTTCTGTCGGCCCGGGTGGATGTCCTGCCATCGAGCATCACCGACGAGTTGTCGGGCCTGCAAGACGAGGTGGCGCCCGAGCCCTTCGACGCCATCCAGGCCGTACTGGAAGACGGCCTTCCGGGTGGGTGGCGTGAGCACTTCGCCGAGGTTGAGGCCGTGCCTCTGGCAGCGGCCTCGTTGGGACAGGTCCACCGGGCACGGCTCACCGACGGCCAGCCGGTGGTCGTCAAGGTCCAGCGGCCCCATATCAAAGACATCATTCGTGTCGATCTCGACGCGCTGGCGCGGGTGATCGCTTGGTTGAAGCGCTACCGGCCGATCTCGCGCCGGGCTGATCTCAACGCCTTGTTTGAGGAGTTCAGCCGCACGTTATGGGAAGAGGTCGACTACGTAGCAGAAGCCGGCAACGCCGTCGTTTTCGGAGAAATGTTCGCCGGCGATGAGCGGGTGCGTATTCCGCAGGTGCATGCCGGCCAGTCATCGGCCACCGTGCTGACCTTGGAGGATGTCTACGCGATCAAGATTACCGACTACGAGGCCATCGAGTCGGCAGGCGTCTCTCGCCCGGAAGTGGCCGAGCGTCTGTTCCAGACCTATCTGCGCCAGATCTTCCTCGAAGGCTTCTTTCACGCTGACCCGCATCCCGGCAATCTCTTCGTCCAGCCCGAGCGCGGTGGCTCCTGGCGGCTCGTGTTCGTCGATTTTGGGATGGTGGGCCGGCTGGATGAGCGGGCCAAGGGGGGGCTTCGGGATCTGGCCATAGGCGTCGG
Organism: uncultured Chloroflexia bacterium; assembly: GCA_963807065.1. Lineage (GTDB taxonomy): Bacteria > Chloroflexota > Anaerolineae > Anaerolineales > E44-bin32 > CAWAND01. The sequence goes on along the minus strand of CAWDZQ010000003.1, from coordinate 1,055,772 downwards.
AACAAGGAATGCGGCGCGGCTTTCGCAGGCCTATGTGACCCTGGGGGTGCTGCTTCCGGGAGCCGATCTGGCTCGGATCCGAGAGGCCGAAGAAGCCATGTTCGAGCAGGTGTGGGGGCGAAACATGCAGGAGCTAACCCACATGGATCGCCGGGCAATGCGTCAGTTCGCCCATCAATTCCGTGATCTGATGTATGAGATGCCCTTCCAGGTCCCCACGGATTTGATCTTTCTCGGCCGATGTGTGGCCATTCTGTCCGGCATGTGCACCGGCCTGGATCCCGGGTTCAACCTCTTCCAAGGATTGGCGCCTTTCGCCCAGAGGTTGATGTCGGACGAGCAAGGAGACTGGATGGAGGAGGTCCTGCGCTGGCTGGTCTCGGAGGGGCAGGTGCTTGGCCGGCTGCCCCAGCGCCTTGACCAGGCACTGGGCAGGATCGAGCGCGGCGATCTTACGGTCACGGCCCGAGCTTCGGCGGGTCTCGAGCTGCGGCTGAGGCATCTGAGCCGCTCGCTCGACCGGCTGGTCGGTGCGGTCGTCTTCGCCGCCCTGCTGTTGGTGGGAGCCCTGCTGTACACGGACGGTGACCGGCTTCTGGGCGGGGTCGGCCTGGGATTGGCCATCTTGAGTCTGGTGTGGGTGCTCAAACCATGAGGCAGCCGCCCCGGGCGGCCTGCTGAAAAGAAGCGCCCCCAGTATGATTCATCCGGGGGCGAGGCCACGAAGGGGAAACGGTGCGGGCCTATGTTTCGAGGCGATCCAGAGCATGCTGAATGACGCTCTGGGCCGCCAAAAGCATCTCCCGGCGGGCAGCCCGCCGGTGCGCCAGGAATTTGGGCGGGAGAAGCGTTTCGATGCTTTGTCGCATCTCCTTGCGGGCAGCCCGCAGATGCTCCCGGGTTTCCTCCGGCAAGCGGCCCTTGGTGCTCTTGTTGGTCCCCACGTCTTTCTTGGCTGGCGTCACGGCAACCTCCTTAGAGATCCACGGCCACTGCATGTCTGTCCGCTGGTGAAACTTCGGGGTTCCTGGCAAGCGATGGCTCTGACCACATTATAACTCGCCATGTCCCCCGATCTTGGGGGCGGCAAGTGACATCCGACCTTGATGCGGCTCCGAGTATTGGTGATAATTTTCACAAACGTCTCAGCAGTCAACTCCCATGGCAGCGTGTTTGGGAGGTGACCAAGACCAAGCACCTGTTCGGGGGTGCTGTCATCACGCGGCTGCTTGGCCCAACCGCCGCCGGCGCGCTTCCTGAGGTACTCTGCTGCGGGTGGAGGACCCATGGCGAAACTGTGGACCATCTTCCTCATGTTCCTGAAGATCAACCTGTTGACGACATCGGGACCGGCCTCGGTTGGCCTGCTCTACAAAGAGGCAGCCGGGGTCTTGATGTCCCAGGAGCAGTTTGTCGAGGCGGTTGGCTTTTCGAGTGCCTTGCCCGGGAGTGACGCGTTGCAGCTGGCCATGTTCGTGGGCTTTGCTGCGGCCGGCTACCCCGGCGCGCTGGTAGCCTTGATGGGCTCGATCATTCCGCCGACCGTGTTGATGCTGGCGGTGGTGGCACTGCTACAGCTTGTGCGGGGCGAGGCCTGGGTTTCCAATTTCGTGCGCGGCCTGGCGCCGGCGGTCAGCGTGCTGATGGTCCTGGTGGCCTGGCAGGTGTTTCACGGCGAGCTGACCGGCCAGCTGTTGCTGACGGGGTTGATTGCAGTGGGGAGTCTGGCGGCTCTGCTGCTGAACGCACCGGCACCGCTGGTACTCCTTGCCGCTGGGCTGGCGGGGATCGTCTTCTTCCGATGATCTCGCCCATTCGTGAGCTTGTGATTTGCACCAACGGTGATCCGCATTCCCGGCACGCACTGACTCTGGGAGGGTGGCTGGCGCTGCGGCTGGGAACCCACGTTACCCTGCTTGGGATCGTTGAGTCTGCCCGAAGCCGGCGGTCGGTCCAGCGCGCCCTCGACGAAGCCGAGGCCCAGATCCGCGGCGCCGGGGTGGAAGTCGAGCGCCAGATGCGGGAAGCCAGAGCCGAAGAAGTGATCGCAGGCTGGCGAGGCCCCGCCGGGAGTTTGTTGACCGTGGGACCCTTCGGCCGGCCGCTGCTCCTGCGCTGGTTGCGCGGACGTTCGCTCCGACGTCTGATGGTTGCCACCGCTCATCCGATTTTGTACGTGCCGAAGTCGAGAACGTCCGTGGACCGCATGCTGCTTTGTCTGGGGGGACTGTCGATCGGCCTCCCGGCCGAGGCGTTGGCACTGGACCTTGCCCGAGGTCTCTCGGCACACCTGACGCTCTTCCACGTGATGGAACCGATCGGCTATGATTACCCCATCTCCCGCGAAATGCAGCTCCACGCCAACAGCCTGCTGGAGAGCGACACACCGCAGGCCAGGATGCTCGGAGAGGCCCTGGCAGCGGCGCGCGAGATTGATCCTTCGGCTGAATTGGTCGTGGGGCATGGCTCGACTGTGAACCAAATTCTGGAGGAGATTCGTCGCAAAGACTACGATCTGGTTTGCTTGGGATCGCCCGGCAACGCCAGGTCGCTCCGCCGCCTTTACACGCCGAACGTCACTGCAGAGATTGCCGAGTTGGGCGGTTTGCCCGTGCTCATCGGCGGGGACGCCATCCCGTCCAAGTCGCCGAGCGGTCCGTCCGGTCCCGCCCAACCCGAGGGCTGAAGGTTCGATATCCAATATGACACAAGGGCCAGCCGTCCCTGCCTGGGAGACGCCGGGGTGGCGTGACGGCATGGCTGCCTGGTTGAACGACAGCCTGGCGGCTGCAGACATCGACGTGACCGGCGAGCCGGTCGAGCACCAGCGGCGGCCCTGGTCGGTTGTGTTCAGCATTGAAACCAGCCATGGCAGGTTGTTCTTCAAGGCCGTCCTCGATCGACTTAAGCATGAAGTCGGGCTGCACCGGGCGCTCTTCTCTCGCCATCCGGACGCCGTGCCAAGTTTGGTGGCGGTCGATCCGTCAAGCGGCTGGCTCTTGATGGAAGACGCCGGCCAGCCGCTGCGACAATCGATCACGGGCCAATCTTACCTCGACCGTTTTTCGCCGGCCCTGGTAAGGATGGCAGAGCTGCAAATCGCGTGGCTCGATCGAATCGAAGAACTGCATCACCCGGGTGTCTTGGATCGCCGGCCCGAGTCGCTGTCTGGCGCCCTGGCACGGCTTATGGATGACCCGCAAGCTCTGGCCACCGGCCTCGCGGGGGGCATCACCCAGGACGAACACAAGCGTCTAAGGGATCTTCTTCCGACGGTCGACGAGCTCTGCCAAAGACTGGCGGCGTGGGGCCCGCCATCCACCCTCCATCACGACGATTTTCACGATGCGAACATCTACGTCAAGAGCGGGAAACACGTCTTCGCCGACTGGGGCGAGGCCGGGGTGGGTCATCCCTTCTTCACCCCCATGATCGCCCTGCGGGTCTTGGCTTGGCGGCTCAAGCTGCCCCCTGATTCCCCCCAAATGGAGGGATTGAGGCGCGCCTACCTCGAAGTGTGGCAGGCTCACGCCTCGCCGTCCGAGCTGCGCCGGGCCTTCGATCTGGCGCAGCGTCTCGCACCCATTAGCCGAGCGCTGACCTGGCACGCCGTTATGTCGGCCGTGCCAATGGGCTCACGCGGGGAGGATGCCGCCGCCGCTGCCGGGTGGCTCCGGACCGCCCTAGCCCGGCTGGAGTCCCACGCCTGATGTCGAGCGCGATTTGAACTCCAAATGGCCGTCGGACGGCTGCTGCGCTCCCCAAAGCCCCCCTATGGGCGCCCTTGCTCAACCGAACAGACGATGGTCACCTCGAGTGGGTGATAATCTGCTCTAGCCGGACACCATGCCCAAGGTCTAACCTAGTCCTAAGCAACGGCCGCAGGCCCTGTGACTGCGGAGGCGAGTCCTTCGTCTCCCTTTCCCTTCGGCCGAGCGGGCTGTCGGCCGTGTCCCGGACGCAGCAATCTCTCGTGACTTAATCCCGGGTTTCGACCGGTCGCCCGAGGAGAGCGCATCCTGAGCACCGATTCGCACGTTATCCCAACCTGGCATGAAGACCCCGCGCCGGGTCTCCCTGCCCTGCACAAGGCGTTTGTCGAACAAGGCACTTTGGGGAACGGCAGCCTGGTGCCCCTGGCGGAGTCGCTCGGGGTTCCCTTGGCCGACCTGGTGAGTGCGGCGACCTTCTACCATTACTTTGTCCCCGGACTGGCTGACACGGAGGCGATTGCGCCGTGCACTGGACCGGTGTGTTCATTGACCGGCACCCCAAGAGAAGGCGAGCATGCCATTGCCTGCCCCGGCTTGTGCGACCACGCGCCGGCGCAGCTTCAATCGGGGGCGTTCACAGCCTCCGGAACCGAGGATGGGCACTTCACTTCCCCGTACCTGGCGCCCGGCGAGCGCGCCATTTTCCCGATGGAAGGATTGTCCTCCAGCGAGACCTTGGATCAGTACCGCCAGGCGGGAGGCTACGAGCAACTTCTGCGGCTCGCCCACGGTGCCGACCTGCAAGCCGCCCTTGAGATCGTCGCCGCCAGCGGATTGGTGGGCCGGGGCGGAGCGGCATTTCCCGTGGGGACCAAGTGGCGGGCTGTCCGAGAGGCCGCCGGAGACGAGAAAGTGGTCGTCTGCAACGCCGATGAGGGCGAGCCGGGTACGTTCAAGGACCGGGCCATCCTGCATCTTCGTCCACATCTGCTGCTGGAGGCGATGGCCATCGCCGGCCTGCTCGTCGGCGCCCGCACCGGGGTGATCTACCTTCGTTACGAGTATCCCCAGGCGTATGACCTGCTGATCGATGCGATTGGCCAGGCCGAAAGTGCCGGGCTGTTAGGGGGTTCGATCGATGGGACCGAATGCGGCTTCATGATTCATGTCCGGCGCGGCGCTGGCTCGTATGTCTGCGGCGAGGAGACGGCTCTGCTCAATTCGCTGGAGGGCAAGCGACCCTGGCCGCGCGAGCGCCCGCCGTATCCGACCACCCACGGGTTGTGGGGTCTGCCCACGCTGATCAACAACGTCGAAACGCTCAGCACGGTGCCGGCGATCCTTCGCCACGGTGCCGATTGGTTTCAAGGTCTGGGGATCGGGGAAAGCGCCGGAACTAAGCTGTATTCGTTGAGCGGCAAGGTCAAGCAGCCTGGTAACTACGAACTCCCGCTGGGCACCACCGCCCGCCAGCTCATCTTCGAGCAAGGCGGCGGACTGGCTGAGGGCCGAAGCTTGAAGGCCTTTACCCTGGGCGGCATTTCCGGCGGGCTGATGGGGGAAGCCGAATTGGACATGCCCCTGGACTACAAAGCGCCCCAGAGGCTGGGCGGCTTCCTGGGGTCGGGCGGCGTGGTGGTCCTGGACGATACCTGCTGCGTGGTGGATTTCGCTCGCACCTGCCTGGCCTTCTACGAAACTGAGAGCTGCGGCAAGTGTTTCCCGTGCCGAATCGGCACGGTTCGATTGCGGGAGTTCCTGGATGCGGCCACCGGCCGGGGCCCGTCGACCGGTGTGGGAGAATCCGATTTGAAGGACATCAGCGACGCCATGGCCCATCTTTCCGCTTGCGGGCTGGGGCAAAGTGCTCCCATGCCGCTGCAGGCGCTGTGGACTCGGTTCGCAGACGAACTTGACGAGCATCTCAACCACCACACTTGCCGGGCGGGAGTATGTTCTCTGTGATCGAGGATTTCTCCCCTTCGCGGCTGTGCAGGGAACACGAATCGGGACTACTCTTGTCCTGGGGAGGCTGGTGTCGCAGCCTGGCGCAAACCTCCCTGGCCGATGAGCTGGCCCGAGCCTGTGCCAACCGGGAGCACGACGTTCGCCCACCACACGGTCCAGCCGGTTTCCCAAGGGACCGGGGAAGCGAGGAGCACGCAGCATGACCGAGGTTGTCACACAATTGCGAGCCAAGATTAACGAATTTGAGGTCGAGATCGACTCAGGCGAGACTATCCTGCAGGCCGCCAGGCGTACCGGTGTCGCCATTCCCACGCTGTGCCATGACCCCCGCGTGGGGTCCTCGGGATCGTGCCGCATGTGCATGGTCAAGGTGGACGGCAGGCGGCTGCCTGTTCCCGCCTGCAAGCAGGCGCTCGAGCCGGGCATGGTGGTCACCACGGAAGACGATGCGCTGCGGACATGGCGACAAACCCTGCTCAAGTTGGCCCTTTCCGAAAACCCGCGTGAGACCTGCACCCGCTGCAGCCAGATCGGGCCCTGCGAACTGCACACGTTGGCGGATGCGCTGGGCGTTCGGGAGGAAGCTTACGCGGGCGCCACCAGCGGGGCGACCTTCGAGGACGTCAATCCATTCATCGTGCGCGACTATTCCCAGTGCATCTACTGCTACCGCTGCACCAAGGTGTGCGGCGAACTGGAACAGGTCCATGCCATTGTCCCGACCGGGAGAGGCTTCACTACCCGGATTTCGACCGCCGACGGAGGCGGCCTGCTGGACAGCCCGTGCACGTTCTGCGGTCAGTGCATCCAAGCCTGCCCGACCGGAGCCTTGTTCGACAAGAAGCGATTGGGAAAGGCCAAGGCTGAAGATGTCGAGAAGGTGCGCACGATCTGTCCCTACTGCGGCACCGGATGCGGCATTGAGCTCAATGTGGCGAACGGGCGGGTCGTCGGGGTCACCCCGGATTGGCACACACCCGCCAACGAAGGCTCTTTGTGCGTCAAGGGCCAATTCGGGATGGACTTCATCCACAGCCCGGACCGCCTCACAACACCCCTGATCAGGCGAAACGGAGGCTTTGAGCCGGCGACATGGGACGAAGCCTACGACCTGATCGCCGAACGGTTCGGCCAGATCAAACGCGAATATGGCCCGGAGGCTTTCACAGTTTGGAGCTCGGCACGGGCAACAAGCGAAGCCAATTTCCTGGTTCAGAAGATGGCGCGGGCGGCGTTGGGGACCAACAACGTCGACAACTGCGCCCGTACCTGACACGCTCCCACGGTCGCCGGTCTGGCGATCATGATTGGAAGAGGGGCGATGAGCAATGCCATCGCCGAGCTGGAAGACGCGCCGTTCATCCTGGCGGCTGGGACCAACACTACCGAAAGCCATCCCGTCATCGCACTGCGGGTCAAGAGGGCGGTGGCTCGCGGCGCAAAGCTGGTAGTGGTTGACCCGCGCAAGATCGAGCTCACCCAGTGGGCGCATCGCTGGCTGCAGATCAAGGTCGGCACCGACATCGCGCTGTTCAACGCGATGGCCCGTGTGATCATCGAAGAAGGCCTGGTTGATGAAGCTTTCATCGCCGAGCGCACCAGCGGTTACGAGCTGCTCAGAGACTATCTCAAGAACTACACGCCCGAATACGCCGAAGCCGAAACCGGCGTCCCGGCGGAAGACATCGTGGCGACAGCCAGGGAGTACGCCCAGGCGGATCCAGCGGCGATCATCTACACGCTGGGAATCACTGAGCACTCGTGCGGGGTCCACAATGTACAATCGCTCTCCAACCTGGCCCTGCTGACCGGCAACTTCGGGCGCGCCAGCTCGGGTGTCAACCCGCTGCGCGGCCAGAACAACGTCCAAGGCGCCGGCGATATGGGTTGCTTGCCAGCCTACTATCCCGGGTATCAGAAGGTCCTCTCGGAAGAAGTCAGGCAGGGCTGGGAGCGGATTTGGGGCGTGAAGCTGAATGAGCATCCTGGCACGACGAAGGTCACAGCCCTGGACCAGATGGTGCAAGGCAAAGTGCACGGCGTGTACATCATGGGGGAGAACACGGTGGTTTCCGACGCCAACGCCGGTCACACTCGCAGGGCCCTGGAAGCGGCCGATTTTGTCGTGGTGCAGGATATGTTCATGACTGAGACGGCCGAGCTGGCGGATGTGGTACTGCCGGCAGCATCGTTCGCCGAAGTCGACGGAACCTTCAGCAACTCCGAACGGCGTGTCCAACGTGTGCGCAAGGCGGTTGACCCACCGGGTGAGGCGAAGCCGGATTGGCAGATTGTGATGGAGCTGACCAGCCGCCTGGGTTACGAAGAGCACTACGATCATCCGTCCGAGATCTGGGATGAGATGACCCTGAACACACCTATCCTGGCGGGGATCAACTACGGGAGAATCGAGGATATCGGCATCCAATGGCCGTGCCCCGACACCGAGCACCCCGGCACGCCCTTCCTGCATGCCGGGTCCTTTGTCACCGACAAGGGCTATCTGCAGTGCGTCCCGCACGTGCCTCCGGCCGAAGTTCCCGACGAAGAATTCCCGCTGATCTTGACGACCGGGCGCCGTCGCTCAACCTACCACACCGGCACCATGACCGGCCGGGCGGAAGGCTTCGACGTGCTGGTGCCGCACGAATGGATCGAGGTCAGCCCCCAGGACGCCGAGATGATGGAGCTGGCCGAGGGCGAGAACGTAGCCGTCGTGTCCCGCCGCGGGCGAGTAGAGATGCCGGTCAAGATCACCGATCGTTCCCCGCTGGGCGTGGTCTTCAGCTCCTTCCACTTCCCTCAGACGGCGCCGACCAACATGCTGACGTCGGAGTTCTACGATCCGATCACTGAAACGCCTGAATTTAAGGCTTGCGCCGTACGAATAGACAAGCTTGTGTGACGTAGGCGTTACGAATCTGAAGGGCGGCTTGTGAGTAATTTCACAAGCCGCCCTTTTTTCGTTGTGGGAACGGCCAACTGGGGCTGGTCTCTCGGCCTCATGCCGCCCGTCGGGGGTTGCCCTTGGGTCAGGCCTCGGCTTTGGCGGCCGGAGCCGCCAGCTGAAGGGCCAGCCAGTCCTGATCGACCGGGAGGGACCGCACGCGCACGCCGCAGGCGTTGAAGATGGCGTTGCAGATGGCGGGCGTGGTGGCGATGCTGCTGATCTCGCCCACGCCCTTGGCGCCGTACGGGCCATCGGCGGAGGGATCCTCCACGGTCATAGCCACGATCTCCGGGGTGTGGGTGATGGATGGCATCCGGTAGCGGGCCAGGCGGTCGCTGAATACCACCCCCTCTTCCACGATGAATTCTTCGGTGAGGGCATTTCCTAGGCCCATCATGATCCCGCCCTCGATCTGTCCCTGCAATCCGACGGGGTTGATCACCTTGCCCACGTCGGTGGCGGCGATTACCTTGAGAACCTGGACCTCCCCGGTGTCTAGATCCACCTCGACTTCGGCAGCCTGGGCGGCAAAAGAGAAGGCGAAGTGCATGTCACCAGGCTGCCCCAAGGGTTGTGTCTCCGGGGCCCAATATTCGTACACTACCTTGGGCTCGCGTCCCTCAGCTCTCATCATGCCGACCACATCTCCCATCGGCACTTTGTGGCCGTTGACCTGGGCCAGGCCCTCGATAAAGCGTATCTCTTGGGGAGGTTTGTCGAAGCGCTCAGCCAGGGTGGCCGCCATGGATTCTCTCAGGGCGACGGCCGCCATGCGGGCGGCGTTTCCCGTGACGTAGGTCTGCCGCGAAGCCGTCGTTGGGCCCCCATCCGGGGTCAGGTCGGTGTCCGACAACAGCACCCGGACCTGCTCGATGGGCAGCGCCAACTCCTCGGCGGTGATCATCTGCAGCACGGTCACCAGCCCCTGTCCGATTTCGGCCGCCGAACTGCGAACTTCAGCTGTGCCGTCCGCGAAGATCTCCACCTCGGCCGATGATTTGTCGGGTGCTCCGCCGCCCAGCCCAGTGTTCTTGTACACGGCCGACACCCCCCAGGCCCGAACCTTGCCCGGATGGCCTTCGACCGGGTTGGGGGAGAACGGATCCCGGCCAGACGCCTGAAGGCGCACTTCTTCTTCGACCTTGTCCAGGCAGGCGATCAATCCGGCGCTTTCGCGCAGGACCTGCCCCGTGTTGGTGGTCGAGCCTACCCTGAGTGCATTCTTGCGACGAATTGCGAAGGGGTCCATCCCCAGCCGGCTCGCCAGCTCATCGACGGCCGACTCAACGGCGAAGGCGGATTGGGTCACGCCAAAGCCGCGGAAGGCGCCGGCCGGGGGGTTGTTGGTGTACATGGCGTAGCAGTCGGCCTTCACGTGGGGGACAACGTACGGACCGGCCGAGTGAGTTGTGGCCCGCGTCATCACCTTCTCGCCCAGCGAAGCGTAAGCGCCGGTATCCCCGTAGAGCTCGGATTCGGCGGCTATCAGGTTGCCTTCTCGGTCACTCCCCAGCCGCACTCTGATTTGTGTGGCGTGGCGCTTAGGATGGACCAGCAAGCTCTCGCGCCGGTCCCACAGGATCTTCACCGGCCGGCCGGTGGCTTTGGCCAACAGCGCAGCGTGAATCTGGCCGGCGATGTCTTCCTTCCCGCCGAAACCGCCGCCGATCAAGGTGCCGATGATGTGAACCTGGTCCTCGGGAACCGCCAGACACCGGGCGACCTGGGACCGGTCGGCATATGGGATCTGCGACCCAACATGGATCTCAATCCGCCCATCATCGGTCACCCGCGCCAGGCTGCACTCCGGCTCGACGTAGGCTTGTTCTGTGGTCGCCGTGTGGAACAAGCCGTCGACCACGACGTCCGCCTGGGCGAACCCCTCTTCCACGTCTCCCTTGCGAACCTTGATGTGCTTGAGCAGGTTGCCCTGTTCGTGGATCTTAGGGGACTTTTCGCTGCGCGCCTGAACCGGATCGGAGACCACGGGCAGCGGCTGGTACTCGGCATGGATCAGTCTCAAGGCTTGCTCGGCGATTTCTTCCGTATCTGCGGCCACCAGGGCCACGGTGTCACCAACGTAGCGTACGTGCTCGCCGACCCCCACCATCGCTGGCCAGTCGTAGCTGACCAAGCCGTGATTCCGCTCGCCAGGGATATCGTCGGCGGTGAGCACGGTGCGCACGCCGTCCAGGGCGCGCGCGGCATCGATATCCAGCTTGGTCAGAATCCCGTGCGGGACCGCCGACCGGAGCGCCCGACCGAAGATCATGTTGGGGAAGGTGAAGTCGTCGGTGAATTTGGCCTCGCCGGTCACCTTGGCGACGGCGTCGGGGCGGATGACGGTGTGGCCGACCACCGACGTCTGGTCGGAAGTCGTGACAGGAGGCTCGGCCACGGGTTCACCGGTTGCCAGGCTTCGGCCGGCCGCCTGCACGGCGCCGATAATCGTCGGATAGCCTGCACAGCGGCAAAGCGTGTCCTTCAGGGCATGGCGAATGTCGGCTTCGGAGGCATCCGGCGTTTCCTGCAACAGGGCGTAGGATGCCATGATCTGGCCCGGAATGCAGTAGCCGCATTGGACAGCGCCGGATTTGACGAACGACTCCTGCAGGGGATGAAGGTGACCATCCGTTGCCAGACCCTCGATGGTCGTCAGCTCGCATCCATCAATCCGGGCGGTGAGCAGCCGGCATGACAGCACGGCCTCTCCATCCAGAACCACGGTGCAGCTGCCGCACTCGAGTTCGTCGCAACCGACCTTGGTTCCGGTCAGCCCGAGGCGCAGACGCAGCGTGTCAGAGAGCATTTCGCCGGGATCCGGCGTGAGGTCAACCCATTCCCCATTGAGCTTAAAACGGATGGTGTCCATCGTGCCCCTCCCTACCTGTAGCGACTGATCAAGGCCGCCGAAAATCATGCGCCTTGCAACTGAACCGGCAGCGCCCGCCGGAGGGCGGCACCAAGCGTACGTTCCAGAAGCACACCTGTCAGATGACGGCGGTAATCGATGGTGGCTCGGTGTGGACTGGTTCGGAGCTGGACCTCGTCCAGCAGGGCGGTGCGTGCCGCTGACAGCGACGTCTGGTCTAGCGGCTGGCCCTTGAGCGCGGTTTCCACCCGTCGCGAGCGGAGCGGCCGCGGTCCGGCGGGCCCGATCGCCAAACGGATGTCTTCAATGCGGCCATCGGGTGTGCAGCGAAGCCAGCAGGCCATGTTGAGGATGGCGATGGCCACGCCTTGCGGGCGCATCACGCGTTCAAAGGCGGATGCCTCGCGTTCCCCGATTTTGGCCATGCGGAAGGCGACGATCACCACGCTGTCCCGGTCGAACGTGGTCTCGCCGGGGGCCCGGAAAAGGCTTTCAACCGGCACCCATTCGACACCCGCCGCGCTGGCCAATTGGGCCTCTGCGTTCAGTGCCAAGAGAGCGATAGTTCCGTCTCCAGCCGGAAGCGCATGGGCCACGTTGCCGCCCAGAGTGGCCACCGAGCGCACCTGCGGGCCGCCGATGAGCTCGCCGGCTTCGGCAAGCGCCATAGCGTGGGATCGGATCAGGGGATGCTGCACCAGCTTGTGCAAAGGCAGGGCGGCACCTACGGTGATGCCGGCATCGGTTTCCAATACGGCATTCATTTCAGTCACGCCGGAGATGTCGACCAAGCGGTGGACGGGCGGGTGCCGGCCCTGTTCGATATCAAGCAGCAGATCGGTGCCGCCGGCGACGACCCGCGCCATGCCGGGTGAGCCGGTGAGGGCTTCCAGGGCCGATTCAACAGTCGTCGGACGCACGTACTCGTCGCACAATTTGGCCATCATGCATTTTCCACGTGAGTGGGGACCGGTGGCACTTATCGACGAGTAGGGGGTACTCGACGCCGCCCTGTGAATATTCAGGACGACCGCCGGCCCGGTCGGTTTCTCATTGTAGCAGAGGCAGGGGTTGTGAACAACCAGGTCGGGTCGCTAGTCCGCCTCCTTCTGGGGCCCGGGTGCGTCCGAGCCGGGAGGGGACTCGGCCTGGATCTGTTCCAGGGGGGTTCCCGCCATCATCATGCCCAGCTCTTCCACGCTGGCATCTGGCGTGGCCACGATGCCCATCAGGCGGCCTTCGTAGATGACGGCGATGCGGTCGGAGAGATTGCGGATTTCATCCAGGTCTTCAGAAATCAATAACGTGGCTGTTCCGTATTGTCGCTGGGCGATCAGCCGCTGATGGATATATTCCGTACTGCCGATATCCACGCCGCGGGTGGGTTGGGCAGCGATGAGCACAGAGGGCTCGCGTGACAGCTCTCGGGCGAGGATCAGCTTCTGGATGTTGCCGCCGGAGAGGTTGCGCAGCGGCGTGTGGATTGAAGGGGTTTTGATGTCGAAATCTTCGATCAACTTGTGGCAGTGGGCTTCGACCGCCCCGAAGTTCATCATTATCCCCCGAGCAAACGGCCGGCGGCCGTGGTCCCCCAACATCAGATTCTCTTCGACGGACATTTCCTTGATCGCGCCGTCTCGCATGCGCTCTTCCGGTATGTAGGCCAGGCCACGGGCGATCACCTGATCCGGGTGCCAGCTGCTGATGTCCACTCCGTCGAGCAGGACATGCCCCTTGTCGGGCTTGCGCAGCCCGGCGATGGTCTCCGCCAGCTCCCGCTGCCCGTTGCCGGAGACGCCGGCAATGCCCAGAATCTCTCCAGACCGAACTTCGAAGCTGATCCCGCGAACCGCCATGAGCTGGTTGTCGCTCCGGGCGCGGATGTCCTCGACGACCAGACGCGGGGCGCCAATATCCACCGGTGGCCGTTCGGTCCGCAGTAAAACTTCGCGCCCCACCATCCAGCGGGCCAGCTCCGGGCGGCTGGTCTGCGACGTGGCGACGGTCTTGACCACTCGGCCCTGGCGGAGCACGGTGATCCGATCGCTGATGGAGAGAACTTCATGGAGCTTGTGACTGATAAAGATGATGGCGTGTCCCTCGGCCGCCATGCGCCGCAGGGTGGTGAACAGCTGGTCGACTTCTTGCGGGGTAAGCACGGCAGTCGGCTCGTCAAGGATCAGCAGATCGGCGCCTCGGTAGAGCGCTTTGAGAATCTCGACGCGCTGTTGCTGGCCGACCGCAAGTTGCCAGACCATGGCCTGAGGGTCCACCTGCAGTCCATAAGCCTCGGCAAGCCGGCGGATCTTGGCGGCCACCACGTCCAGGTCGAGCAAGGCGCCGCGAGATGAAGGCAGGCCCAAGGCGACGTTGGCGGCCACGGTGAGTGTCGGGACGAGCATGAAGTGCTGGTGGACCATGCCAATGCCGTGATGGATCGAATTGGCGGGCGATTGGATTTCAACCTGCTGGCCGTTGATCAGAATCTGGCCTTCATCCGGAGCGTGCAGGCCGTACAGGATCCGCATCAGGGTCGTCTTGCCGGCGCCATTCTCGCCCAGCAAAGCGTGAATTTCGCCGGCGTGCACAACGAAGTCCACCCGGTCGTTGGCCACCACGCCTGGGAAGCGTTTGACGATTCCGCGACCCTCAATGCTCTCCAGCCGACGGTCCAAGGATTCTCCTAGCCGCTCGCGGCCCAATCTCTGAGCACGAATCTAACTGGTTCCAGCGGTGTCAGGAGGAGAGGGGTTCGCCCCCTCTCCTCCGAAGACGGTCGATGCAGCCTATTCTGTAGGCAGATTGATGGTGATGCTGCCGTCGCTGATGCCGCTGATGGTCTGATCCGCAGCCGTCTTGACGTCAGCCGGAAGATCGTAGCTCGGGTTGAAGACCATCACCTCGCCGCCATTGGCGAGGGTGACCGAGAACGATTGTCCACCCAGCGTGCCCGACTTGATCAGGCTGATCATCTGGTCGACCACCGTTTCCCAGTGGTACACCTGGCTGGCGACCACCAGATCGGGAGCCAAACCGGACTGATCGGCATCGTTGGCAAACCAAGGGATGTTGTTGTCCTTGGCGACACTGATAGCGCCGGTCACCATCTGAGCCGTGCCGCTCAACACATCCGCGCCGGCGTTTATTTCAGCCGTGGCAGCCTGCGAAGCGAGCCCGACATCACTGAACGAACCGGTCCAGGTGGTCTTGATCTCGATACTGGGGTTGACGGACTGTGCCCCGAGCGTGAAACCTTCGGCGTACAGTTTGGCGTCGCCAGTCTCGATGGGCTCAACCAGTCCCAGCGTGCCGCTGGTGGAGAGCATGGCGGCCATCACGCCGTTGACATATCCGCCCTCTTCTGTCCGGGCTTCGTAGGCAAAGACGTTGTTGATGCCCTGGTCCTTGAAGGTATCGACCGTGGTTCCCCATGCGAAGCTGGTGTCAGGGAAATCAGGGGCGATATCCTGGAGCGAGCTGCCGTACTGGGACCCGTGGGCGATGACCAGGTTATAACCCTGCGAGGCGTAGTCTCGGATGGCGGCGGCGGCGTCATCCACCACAAACATGTTGTCCGAGTATTTGAACTCAAAGTTGTCGGCGCCCATCTCATTCTGAACAGCGACCAACGCATCGTACATGCTCTGGCTGAAGGCGACATCATTGATGGCGCTGGGCAGAATCACGGCCACCTTGAAGGGCGTGGCGGCCGCGGCCTGGGTCGGGGCTGCAGTTGGTGCGGCGCCGCCGCAGGCCGTGAGGGCCATTCCGGCGACCAAGACAAGGGCGAACAGCGTAGTAAGCTTTCTCATCAGTTCCTCCTGTTGGGAACAAAGCGCGTGCGGCTTGTGCAGCTTGTCAATCCAAATGATCGTGGACAGCGTGTGTTGCACCTCCTTGAGATCAGCGGGGTTTCGGCAGTCAACTCTCGCCTCGTTCATAGGTCTTGGTCAATGCGGCCGGTTGATTCACTCGGCGCACGGCGAAGACGAGGGCCAAGATGGTGAGTACATAGGGCATCATCACGGCGAAGCTGGGAGGAATGGGAAGGTTGGCGATCTGGGCCCAGTTTTGCAGAGCGTTGATCGTGCTGAACAGCAGCGATCCCCCCAAGACCCCCCACGGGCTCCAGCCTCCGAAGTACACCAGGGCCACGGCGATGAATCCCATTCCCGACGTGAGATTCTGTTGAAAGACATTCAAGATGGCGACCGACAGCGACGCCCCGGCGATGCCGGACATCACACCTCCGAACGTCACGCTGGCATAGCGCACCATGTTGACATTCACGCCCAGGGCATCGGCGGCGGCCGGATTCTGCCCGACGGCCTTGATCTTCAGGCCCCAGGTGGTCTTGTGGATCACAAACCAGGCCACGGGAATCAACAGGTAGGCGAAGTACACCAACAAGTTGTGTTTGAAAAGCAGGGGCCCGACAAAAGGTATGTTGACCAGTATCGGGATGGACAGTGCGGGGAACCCGTTGACGGTCTCCACACTGCCCATGGTCTTCTGGAAAAGGAGATCGCTCATCCCCAGGCCGAACAGATAGACCCCGATGCCGCTGATCCCTTGCTCGGCCTTGAGGGTCACGCTGATGAAGGCCATCGCCAGTCCCATCAGACCGCCGACGATGATTGCCGCCAGCAGGCCCAGCCACAGACTTCCGCTGGTCAGCGCCACGTAGAAGGCGGCGTACGCGCCCATAAGCATGATGCCTTCCACGCCAAGGTTGAGCACGCCGCTCAACTGGCCGAACGTTTCACCTATGGTGGCATAAAGATAGGGTGTGGCCAGGCGAATGCCCGACGCAGCAATGCCAACCAGCACAGCCGGCGTTAGAAGTTGGCTCACGGTTCGGCTGCCTCCCCGCCGGTCGCGGCCAGCGATTCCATCGGCGTGTGGGCCAATTCCTCCCGAGCGGCGATACGCCGGCGCCAGATCTCACTACCGACCACAAACACCACCACCAACCCGTTGAGGGCGGTGATCAGGGCCGTTGGCACCTGGACCACTCGCTGCATCTTGTTGGCGCCGACGATCAAGGCGCCGAAGAGCACGGAAGCCGGGATCGAGCCCAGCGGGTGGAGCTGTCCAAAGAGCGCCGCTACGATCCCGTTGAACCCGGCGCCCCCGGTGAAGCCCGTCGCCGAGCCATCGGTAAACAGGCGGTGGTTGACGCCGATGACTTGGGTGACCCCGGCCAGGCCGGCCAGCGCGCCGGCCAGGATCATGGCCAACGCCGCATAGCGCTCGACATGGATGCCGGCCCGACGCGAAGCCTGCCGGTTGAGTCCGACGGCCCGGATGCGATAACCCCAGGTGGTCCGCCACAGCAGGACCCAGGCCAGGATGGCCACCACCACCGCCAAGCCGACGCCCAAGTTCATTCGAGTTGGAGCCAGGCGTGGCAGGAAGCTGGCGGCCGGCAGTTGCGCGGTCTGGGGGATGAAAGATCGCTGCTGGACCTGAACGGGATCCATGATCGGCCCACTCAGCAGGAAGTTCATCAACTGAACGGCGATGCCGTTCATCATGATCGTCGTCAGGATTTCGTTGACATTGAGGTAGGCCTTGAGGATGCCGGGAATGGTGCCCCACAAGGCTCCGGCCAGGAAGCCGGCCATCAGGCACAGCGGAATGAGTGCCCATCCGGGCCAGGTTGGCAAGGAGAGCGCGGCGATTGTCCCCGCCAGGGCTCCCACGACCATCTGCCCTTCGCCGCCGATGTTGATCATGCCCCCGCGAAAGGCGATGCAGATTCCGGTTCCGACGAACAGCAAGGGGGTGGCCTTGACGATCGTGTCGGCAAAGGAGTTTAGGCTTCCAAAAGCGCCCTGAATGAGAGCGGCGTAAGCCTCAAGCGGGTTGGCGCCTAGAACGACAAGCATGATGGCGCCAATGACGAATGCAGCCGCTGCCGCCAGGAACGGCACCAGTGAGCGAAGCCAGTACTGGGTCAAGAACCATTCTCGGACCTGGCCGATCAACTTCATGCATTCTCCCGATACAGGTCGGCTTCAGGGTCAGGGCTGGCCCACGCGGCGGAGCGTACCGGCTGTCGCCTGCGGGTGGTCGAGGCGGTCATCTTCGAGTCCCCATGCCCGGCAAAGAGATGAGAGCCGTCATTGGTCCCGGTTCACAGGTTGGCAGGCAACGGCGCGGAGGCCCGACGAGAGCGCCGACTGGAGCCCGGCTTGGGCGGTTGGGTGGTCGATGGGTACGATGATCATGCTCTTGGCCCTTCATCCGGGTCCCCAAGGATGCGGCGGGGCGGCTGGATCGGTCCGCTGGGAGAGAGCCTCCCCGGCGACCGGTTGGGCTTGAACAGTGCAGAGTATAGGTCGACGGGGAGGGGCCTGCCAGTGTCAAATGTCAGACAATCCGGCGTGAAAGCGGGCCCAGATAGGGAAGGGCGGACCGGCCGTGGGGCCAGCTGGTGCGCGGCGCCCATTTCCCGGCCGGAAAGGCGGTCCCCGGGGCGGAATGACCGAGGCGCGGGGTGGCCGGGGTGAGCCAGTTTGCGGTTATGATCAGAGCCACGATAAAGCGGGGAGGATATCCGAAGGGAGGGAATCATGCTCAACGAGGCGCAAGTGTTCGCATCGATACCTGTGGTTGATCTGGACGAGGCCAAGGCATTCTATGGGGAGACCCTGGGGCTGACGCTGGGTGAATCGCCGGAACCAACGGTCCTCGTGTTTGAGGCTGGAGCCGGCACGCGCCTGATGGTCTATTCGCGCCCCACGCCGACCCAAGCCGACCACACGGCGGCCGGGTTCATGGTTTCCGATGTGGACGCCATCGTGGACGATCTCATGGCTCGCGGCGTGCGGTTCGAACGCTACGACATGCCAGGAATTGAGGTCGATGAGCGCGGTGTGGCGACCTTCGGGCCGGGCAAGGTGGCCTGGTTCAAGGATCCCGGGGGCAATATCCTCTCGTTGAACGGATAGGTCCACCGGCGTCCACTCCTGCGTCATGCTCACAGATGTCTGAGGGGCGACCGCCCGGCCGCCCCTCGTCTTTGCCTGCTTGTGAAGGATTTCACATATTGGCTGTCTGCCACCTCACAGGTGCTCCAAGGCGGCCCCCATGTCGTCTCTCAGGTCCTGGATGTCCTCGATACCCACGGCGTAGCGCACGAGCCCCTCGGGGACACCGGAGGCCCGGCGTTCCTCGGCGCTCAGTTCCACGTGGCTGGTGAGGGCGGGCGGGCCGACGACGGTCTCCACCTGGCCAAGGTTGGGGGCGAGGTAGGCATATTTGAGGCGCGGCAGGAACCGGCCGATGGCATCCAGCCCACCCGGCACCTCAAAGCTCAGCACGCCGCCAAAACCCGTCATCTGGGCCTTGGCCAGGTCATGACGCGGGTGGCTTTCGAGGCCGGGATAATGCACGGCGCCGACCTTGGGATGGGACTCGAGGAAGCGCGCCATGGCCAGGGCGTTGGTGTTCTGACGTTCCACGCGCAACGCCAGGGTCTTTATGCTGCGCAGCAGAGCGTGGGCGCGGCGAGGGTCCATACTTGGGCCGGTGAGTTCCCGGTAGCGATACAGCTTCTCGATGAGCTGCGCCGAGCCCACCACGACGCCGGCCAGCAGATCGTTGTGGCCGCCCAGGTACTTGGTGGCGCTGTGGATGACCAGGTCGGCTCCCAGGGCGATCGGATGCTGATTGATCGGCGTGGCGAAGGTGTTGTCGACCACCACCACGGCCCCGGCTGCCTTGGCAGCCTTGGCCAGCTTGGCCAGGTCGACGACCCTCAACAGCGGGTTGGTCGGGGTTTCCATATACACCAGGTCGCAGTCGGCGCCGATTGCCTCCAGCAACCCCGCTTCATCCATCGTGTCGCACACCACGCTTTCGATCCCAAACCGCGGCAGGATCTGTGTGAAATGAAGATAGGTGGCGCCGTAGGCGTCGCGGATGCTGACGGCCCGCTTGGCCGGGCTGAGCAGGGCCATCAGGGTGGTGTGGATAGCGGCCATCCCGGTGGCGAAACTCAGGCCGGTTTCGGCACCTTCCAGCGCCGCCACCTTGGCTTCGAATTGGCGTTCGGTGGGATTGGAGTTGCGGCCGTAGGTGTCCCCGGGCCGTTCGTGAAGCGCCACCGCCCGCCAGCTCTCGAGATCCGGAAAGGCGAAGGCAGCGTTCTCCACGATCGGCGGCAGGATCGAACCCGTCGCCGGGTCAAGTGAGGCGGCGTCGTGGACGCAGCGGGTGGAGGGTCCAGCTTGGCTTGGCATGACGACCTCCTGAGGCATGGGACTTGTGGCAAGGATAATCGATCGACCCAATTGAGTCTGCCGGCGCCAATGTCCGGTTTCCGGCAGGGACGGGTACGGGCACGGCTTAGCCGTGCCCGTACGACTTGCGCTGACGAACATGGAAGGAGGAGGATCGCTATCCGGTGGCCGGCGTGAACACCACATCCGTCGGCATACCGGGGATCAGCTGGCTCTGTCCACTTTGGATGGAGAGCTCAACCCCGTAGACCGTCGTCTGGCGCACTTCCTTGGTCTGTACGTTGCGCGGCGTGTACTCGGCCTGGCCGGAGATGCGCGTCACCACGGCATCGAACGTCTGGCCGGGGTACGAGTCCACCGACAGGCTGGCGTGGTCTCCAAGGCTCAACTGGCCGTAGCGATCCTCGGCGATATAGACCGTCACCCTGAGGTCGTTGAGGCGTCCGAGGGTGATGGCGGCCATGCCGGCCTGGGCGACCTCGCCGGCTTCGACGCTGCGGGTCAGCACCACGCCGTCCTCGGGGGCTCGCACCACCAGTTTTTCAAGCTGCAGGTCGATCGATTTGAGCTGGGCCTCGGTCTGGGCGCGGGCGGCAGCCAGGCTCGCTTGGGCGGCAGACACATTGTCCTGCACCAATTTCATGTCATCGGCGTTCGGCCCATCCTTCACCTTCTGGTACTCGATCTCGGCCTGGGTGGCGATGGCCTGGGCCACCTGCACTTGTGCGTCCAGGATGGACTGATCGATGTTTGTCGGAGAGCCCTTGTACCAGGTCAGGATGCGGACGATGGCGTCCCGCTGGTCCTTGGCGGTCTGCAGATTGGCCTCGGCTTGCGCCTTCACCGGATCGGTGGGTGCCTTGTCATTGACATGATTCAGGGCCGCCCGGGCCTTGTCCACAGCATCGTTGGCCAGCACCAGCCGGGCCTCGGTGGCATCGATGGTGTCCTTGGAGGCGCGGTTGTCCTTCTGCTGCCAGGTGCGGTGCTTCTGTGCGTCGTCCAGCGCCTTGCGGGCGTTGGCCAGATCGAGCGCCGCCTGGGACGTCACCACGGGAGCGTTCTGTCGCAGGTCGGCCAGGGCTCTTTGGGCTGCATCTAAATCCGATTGGGCGGCCGCCTCAGCCGCCCGACCGGCGGCTTGAACGCTCTGGCGCTGGGCCTGCAAGCCCTGGTCGTCCAGGCGCATCAGCACATCGCCGGCCTTGACCGCGTCGCCCTCGTGGACGAGCACTTCGGCCACCTTGCCGTTGGTCTCCGGCGCCACGGCGATCTCGGTGGCCTCGATCAGCCCCGAGGCCTGGATGGCGCTGTCCGTGGTGGTTCCCAAGCCGGCGCAGCTCGCCAGCAAGCCAGCCACCACGGCCACGGTCATGGCCCGGACAATACTCTTGTGAGCGTTCATTGCGACCTCCGATTGACGGCTTTCTCTGTCTCAGGATGGGATAATGTCTCGGTTTCGTCCTGCCGCATGCTGGCGATAAACACATCTTCCAGCGAGGGCTCGATCACGGACATGTCACCAGCGGTCACGCCGGCGTTCTCCAGGGCTTTCTTGATCGGCCGGCGCTGGGTCTCTGCTTCGGGCGTGACCAGGCGCACCACAGACCCAAACAATTCGACCTGACTCAGCGGAAGGCTGCCTTCCTCCTGGCGCTCTCGAAGGATGCGGACGGCCTTGACCGCGTCGGACGGCGAGAACTCAAGCACTTGGCCCGGGAGCGTGTCGTGTTTGATCTGGCTTGGCGAGCCCAGGGCGATGATGTGTCCATGTTGAATGAAGGCCAGGCGGTGACAGTGCTCGGCTTCGTCCATATAGTGAGTGGTGACGAATACGGTTACCCCCTCGGCGATCAACTGATAGAGCAGGTCCCAGAAAGCCCGCCGCGAGACCGGATCAACGCCGGCTGTCGGCTCGTCGAGGAACACCAGCTCCGGCCGGTGCAGGATGGCCGTGCTCAGTGCCAGGCGCTGGCGCCAGCCACCCGACAGCTCGGACGTGCGGCTGTTCTGGCGTCCCTCGAGCCCGGCCATGGCCAGGGCACGATCGATGGCGGCCCCCAGCGCGTCGTTGTTCAGGCCGTAAGCGCGGCCGTAAAAGCGCAGATTCTGAATCACTGTCAGGTCGTTATACAGGCTGAAACGCTGGGACATGTAGCCGATCCGGGGGCGGATCGCTTCCGGGTGGTCGGCGACGGAAATGCCAAGCACCTCGATGCTCCCCTCGCTTGGCTGCATCAGTCCAAGCGTCATCCGAATGGTGGTTGTCTTGCCGGACCCATTGGGCCCCAAGAGTCCGAAAATCTCACCCTTGCGTATCTCGAATGAAATGTTGTCTACGGCGGTGAAGTCGCCGAAGCGCTTGGTGAGGTTGGTGGCAACGACTGCCGGAGCGGTGTCTAACATGGCGCTAGTCCAGGGCCCGGCGCACGAATAGGAGCGAGAAGGTGCCGATGACCAATCCAAGGGCGATCAGCGCCAAAACGTGTGGCCACAGGACGTCCAGGCCGGCGCCCTTGAGCAGCAGTCCGCGCAGGATGGTCAGCCAGTGGTGCGCCGGGATCAGATTGGCGAACCACTGCAGGCCGACGGGCATGCTCTCGACCGGTGCGGCGTAGCCGGTGAACATGAAATCCACCATACCGATCAGGAAAACCAGGAGGAAGGCCTGGTGCTGGGTCCGGGAGACGACCGAGATCACCAGTCCTTTGCTCAGTTCCACCAGGACATAGGCGAAAGCCAACCCCGACAGCAGCGCCATCGAACCCCGGAAAGGCACACCGAAGGCAAAGTGGACCATCCCCAGCATCAAGGCGAAATCCGAAAGGCCGATGATAATCACCGGCAGAGACTTGCCGATGATGAGATCGAGCGATGAGAAAGGCATCACCAGCAGCTGCTCCAAGGTGCCCAGCTCGCGCTCGCGGGCGAACGTCAAGCCCGCGAAGAGCAGTACGGTGAATTCGAGCATCAGGCCAAGCTCGGCCGGGGTGGTGTACAGGGCTTCGCTAAGGGCCTCGTTGAACCAGACTCGAAGGCTGGGTTCAAATCCCGCCAGTTGTTCGGGTGGGAGGCCCAGGCGCTTGACGGCGATCCCCTGGCCCATGGCGGCGGCCATGCCTTGCATGGCCCGCAGCGAGGCCAGGGCCGGCGTATTCTCGGCTCCATTGATGATCGCCAGCAGTGTCGGGTGGCCATCCGGGGCGCGCACCTGCTCGTCGAAATCGGGTGGGATCACCAACGCGGCATTGATATCCCCGCGCCCCATGGCGGACTCGATCGCCGCCATGCTGCCAACTTCGTCCTGGAGGGCAAATGTGCCGGTGTTCTCCAGGGCCGTCACCACCGACCGGCTGACGGCCGACCGGTCCTGGTCGAACACCATCAAGGGCAGATTAGTGATCGGCCGGGAGGTGGCCCAGCCTACCAGCAGCAGCTCCGAGGCGCCCCCGAGCAGCATGAAGGCCGGCATCCACCAATCGTTTCGCAGGTGAATGAACTCGTTGACCGTAAGGGCCCAGATTCGTCGCAGTCGCTGCATGTCAGGCCAGCTTCTTTCGGAAGAAAAGGGCGGCCACGCCGGTGAATGCCAATCCGAGGAAGAGCATCATCACGGCATAGGGCCACAGCACGTCCAGCCCCACGCCGGGCAGGAACAGGCCGCGGGTGATAATGGCATAGTGCGTGCCCGGCAAGGAGAGCGCCTCAAGGCGCACCTCCTCGGGCATGGAGGCCAAGGGAAAGAAGATTCCCGTCAGGAAGAAACCGGGGTAGAAGATCACCAAGAAGGACAGGGCCAGGGCGGCCGGCTGGGTGTGCATGAAGACGCCGACCACGATACCCATGGACAGCACCGAGAACATGAAGATGGCCGATAGGCCAAGGTATAGAGGAAAGCTTCCGTTGAAGGGGATATGAAACCAGGCCAGGGCAAAGGCCGGGATCAGCACCACATTCAGCATGCCCACCAGGATATAGGGGACCATTTTGCCCAGCATCAGCTCGGCGCGGCCGATGGGGGTGGCCATCAGCTGCTCCAGCGTGCCGTGTTCGCGTTCCTGTGCCAGGGCCAGGGCGACGGAAAGCGCCGGAAAGCCGAGAACCATCGAGATCAGGCCGGGGATGATCGCGTTGCGCGACTTCATGCTGGGGTTAAACCAGGCCTGGATCCGCAGGTCGAGCGGCTGCAGACTTGTCAGGGCAATTCCGCGGCCCTGAAGCTGGCGGGTGACGGCCGCCTGCACGAAGGCCTCGGCGCGGGAGGCGATGTGCTCCACGGCGAACTCTCCGCTCTGAGGTTCGGTGCCATCAATAATGACTTGAAGCGGCAGCCCCTTCAGGGCCTGCAGATCGCTCGAGAACCCGTGGTTGATGATCACGGCCGCTTTGGCGCTGCCCTCCATTAACAATGTTTCAATATCCTGTCGGGAGGTGACGAACGCCGCGATATCCAGGTCGTCTCCGGATGTGATCTGTTGGATAAAACGGCTGGAAGCCGCAGAGCGGTCGTAATCGAGCACCGCCACAGGGACGTGCGTGATGTCAACGGTGAGCGCATAGGCCATCAGCAGCAGGAGCAGGGTGGGGGTGAACAGCACCAGGATCAACGTTGAGCGATCGCGCATAATGTGGAGGAACTCTTTGTGGGTCAGGGCCCAGATGTGGCGCATGGACATCTCAGCTCTCGAGTCTCGAAATGATGGAGATGAAGGCTTCTTCCATACGCGCCGGCGCCACTCGTACCCGTTGGAATCCGATGTTGCGCTGGCGTAATTGGGCTTCGATCTCAGGCAGACGACGTTTCCCTGAGTCAACCAGCAGATGAAGGGTCTCGCCGTAAGTCTGGACCTCTTCTACGCCAGGCAGTCCGCCGGCGATGGCGCGGGCCGCCTGCCAGTCATCGGGTTGAAGCTCGATCACTCGACCCTCCAGCGGAGCCCGGATGGCCTTGGGCGTATCGACCTTCACCAGCCGCCCCTGGTACATCAGCCCAACCCGCGAGCAACGGTCGGCCTCATCCATGTAGGGCGTACTGACGACGATCGTGGTGCCCTGGGTATAGAGGTCGGTCAGGATGTCCCAGAACTCACGCCGCGAGACAGGGTCCACCCCGGTCGTTGGCTCGTCGAGAAGGAGCAGGGTCGGCTCATGGATCAGGGTGCAGGCCAAAGCCAGCTTCTTCTGCATTCCCCCTGACAGGTGGGCGGCCCGCCGATCACGGAAAGCTTCCAACCCGGCAAAGGCCAGCAGGCGTTCGGACCGATCGTTGATATCGGAAGGGCTGACGTCGAAGACCTCGGCGAAGAAGTTCAGGTTCTCCACCACTGACAGCTCGCCGTAAAGGCTGAACTGCTGCGCCATGTAACCCACGTGGGGCTTGACGGCCTCGGATTGGGTCCGGAGGTCGAATCCGTCGACCGTGGCTTCACCGTCCGTGAGGTCCAGCAGCCCTGCCAGAAGCCGCAGGGTGGTGGTCTTCCCGGCACCGTCCGGCCCCACCAGGCCGAAAAGTTCGCCCGGTTGGATCGAGAGATCGAGATCGACCACCGCTTCGGTCTTCTTGAACGAGCGGCTCAGGCCTTGGGTGGCGATCATCGGGGGGACGGCCCCGGCGGAGACTGTCTCAGCTGACAACGGCCTTAGCCTAGCGACGGGCGACGCGGAACAGCCACAGCACGAGCAATGCCCCGGCGGCGGGCTCGATGGCCACGCCCAAGGTGCGCATCGTGTTGGAGAACCCCATGGCCGGGATGACGAACCAGTCGAGCAGTCCGATGGCGATGGCGGAGAGCACGGCGGCGATGTAATCGCCTCGCACGCCTATCGGCCGCTTGTCCTTCCATATTGGACCGGCCAGCGCCCCGATGATCAGACCGACCACGACCATGGCGACGATAAGAATGAGAATGGTGACCATGTCATACACCCTTTCTTGGCGCCTGGGCTAAACTGACTGGTCAGTCGGTTGGCCCGGCAAAAAAAACGGCTCGATGGTTTCAGGCTTTGACGCCTTCCAGCAAGAGGTGGATGCTGCTGCGAATGTGCACTTCTGGATCAACCAGACTGCGGTCGTAGACCCAAAGCAACAACGTCCCCTCGAAAATGGCACATGCGGCCAGGCTCACTTGTCGAGCATCGACCTGCTTGAATTCACCCCGGTCGATTCCACGCTGGATGATGGGGTCAATAATGTCGATGTAGCGATTGAAGTATTCCTTGATCGCCTTCTGGACCAGGCGATTGCGGAAGGCAAGGGACAGGAATTCGTAGGCGACCGGCATCAGTTTGAGCATGCGTTGGGTATCGATCACGGCCACATCGGTGAAGGTATGCACGTCCTCGACGGCACTCTGGTCCGAATCCTTCAAATGCTCCAGGGCTTTGAATTCATGCTGAAAGATTCGGTCCAAGATACCGAAGATGATGTCATCCTTGCTCTTGAAATACCAGTAGAGGGCGCCTTTGCTCAGCCCGGTCTCTTCGACGATGTCGTCCATCCGCGCCTGGTCAAATCCTTTTTGGGCGAACACCTCCGTTGCGGCGTCCAAGATCTGCTCTTTGCGCTCTTCGCTCACGTCTTCTCTGGGGGACATAGCTACCGCATTCGCTTTCTAAACTGACTGGTCGGTCGGTTATAGAATACACCTCCTCGACAGGCTGTCAAGAGGGACCTCGTGTCTTCGGGCAGGCGGGCTGCGCGCCCGCCTGGGCGGGGCAGGGGTCTGTGAAGAAATGCACAAATGGCACGGCGGGGCTCGTCCTCGGGGGCAGGCCGTTGGCGGCGAGTTCCAGCTCCGGGGACTGATTGACGGTGGTGTATTCGTTGTAGAATGGTCCCAGGCCGCAGGTCCACATGGCGCCGCCGGGCCACCATCTTCGCCTCTGCTCAGGGGGAAAGAAGCAGCTGGGCCGACGACGGGGCAGCTCAACCCTTTGTCGGACTATTGACGGTCCTCTCGGCACGCTACTTATCACCGTTGCGCCTCGCATGGCAGCACCCCGGTCGCCCGCTCACTGGAAGAAGGGACAGCGCATGGTGCCTTCGAAGTTTGGCCGATATCAGATCCTCGGGGAAGTCGGGCGGGGAGGCATGGCCCGCGTCTACCGCGCCATGGACCCAAGGTTCGAGCGTGAAGTGGCCGTCAAGGTCCTCCCCAGCGAGGTCATGGATGAGGCCATGTTCCGGGCACGCTTTGAACGCGAGGCCAAGGTCATTGCGGCGTTGGAACACCCGGCGATCGTTACCGTGTACGACTTCGGAGATCAGGAAGGACAGCCGTACCTCGTCATGCGGCATATGCCGGGGGGCTCACTGCGGGATCGGCTCAGCCAGGGCAGTCTAACTCCCGATCAGGCCGTTCATCTGATCCGGCGGATGGCGTCCGCCTTGGATTATGCCCATGAGCGGGGAATCATCCATCGCGATCTCAAGCCGGGAAATATCCTATTTGACGGACGCGGCGACCCCTATCTCACTGACTTCGGGATCGTGAAGATGGCCCAGGGCGGGGCGACCCTGACCGGGGAATCCATTATCGGGACCCCTGCCTACATGAGCCCGGAGCAGGCCCAGGGGGACACCACCATCGACCACCGGACGGACATCTACTCGCTGGGGGTCATCTTGTTCGAGATGCTGACGGGTAAGCAACCTTACTCGGCGGACACCCCGATCAGCCTGGCCTTGAAGCACATTCGCGAACCGATACCCCGGCTCAAGGACTTCGGCCGGCACGTGCCCGAGGGAATGCAGGCCGTGATCGACAAGGCCATGGCCAAGTCCCCGGTTGACCGATACGGGTCGGCAGCGCAAATGGCCAGGGCCGTCGATTCCCTGGGCGTTGGGGAGGCAAGCGAGGTCGAAGAAACGAGCGTGGCCGAACCCTTCGAGTCCGTGCTTGCCGCCGCATCGGAGGGAATCCCGCCGGTTGGTGGATCAACCGGCGGCGAAACAGGTCTCGGCGCCACTCTTCAGCCCCTCGCTTCGCCGGCCGGGGACACGGCCGCAGCTGCTGAACATGAGGCTGCCCCGGCATCGGCCGAGCCGATTGCGGGCATGGGCGGCCCGGAGCGGGGTTGGCTGCGATCGATCCCGACCTATGCTTGGATCGGCGGCGGCGCGGCCGCCGTCGCGATCTTGGGCCTGGGCCTGTATTTCGCTTTCGCAATGCGAAACGCCAACTCACCCAAACCGGCCGCAAGCCCGGTGTCCCCGGCGGTCGTCGCCACCTCGCCCAGCGAGCCGCAGCCGGCGGCCTGGCCGGAGGTCTCCGGGGCTCCCCCGGCTGAGAATGTGGCCGCCTTCTACTATCCATGGTTCGGAAATCCCGACCTGGATGGGGATTGGAGAATGTGGCAGGGGGCTGGGAGACAACCGCCCGATGACCTTGCCAGCGATTACTATCCTCTGCTTGGGCCGTACAGTTCGATGGATCCAGCGATCGTCGCCCAACATTTTGCCTGGCTGCGTGAGGCCGGCGTCGGCATTGTCGTCGCCGCCTGGGGGGGACCAGGCGATCCGACCGACGAGGCGGTGCCCCAGATACTCGAAGCCGCCGATCACTACGGCCTGCGGGTTGCTTTTCAAATTGAGGCCTACGGTGAGCGCAATGCTGGGACCCTGGTAGATCACCTGCGCTACCTCGTCGATACTTATGGCGGGCATCCTTCAATTTACAAAACGCCGGATGCCACGCTCTGGGTCGCCAACCCCGAGCCCCG
This sequence comes from uncultured Chloroflexia bacterium, assembly GCA_963807065.1. Taxonomy (GTDB): domain Bacteria; phylum Chloroflexota; class Anaerolineae; order Anaerolineales; family E44-bin32; genus CAWAND01. The sequence continues at coordinate 1,027,299 of CAWDZQ010000003.1, read as the reverse complement.
ACCGCTCTTCTTCCTCGCCGATCCTCACGTCCAGCCAGGTGCCGCAGGGCAGGCAGACGTCGGCTACTGGAACGAGGCGCTGGACGCCATCCATCAGTCCAATCTGGGCGTGATCCTCGCCGGCAACTCCGATGTCGTCTGGGTGACCGAGGGGCACTTCGATGGCCTGTACAACGACATCCCGCCAATTCCCGAAGGTGGCCAGGCTTTCGGCTGGGCCCGCCAGCTGCCACCCGGAGCCTGGTACGTGCCGAGTGTGATCCCCGGCTTCTCAGCCAAGCAAGTCGGATCCCCCGTGGACACGTTCCTGCCTCGGAACAATGGCGGCACCTATGACAGCCAATGGGAGAGCGCGCTGGCTCAGGAAGTGTCCCCCAATCTGATCGCCATCACGTCGTTCAATGGCTGGCAGGAGGGTACGCAGATCGAGCCGGCGCTCTCGGAGGGCAAACCTGGCGGACCGGATGCCTACTCGGACTATGGTGACCTGGGACCCTTCGGCTATCTGGAAAGGACGCGGGAATGGGTTGACCGCTTGCAGGGACGGCAGATTGGTGGCCCATTTGAGTGTAGAGATCCGATGGGCTGTGTGACCTACGGCCCCAATGATCCGATCAAGCTGGCCTCGGCTCTGGTGATTTCCGGCCCCAACGCCGACCTGGGCACGGACTCCCAGCGCGGTGTCCAGATCGCTATTGAATTCAAAGGACAGGTTGACGGCCACGATATCACGCTGCAGGCCGAGGATGACGGCTGCAACGCCGAGGGCGGCCAGGTCGCTGGGCAGAAGATCGTTTCCGACCCGACGATCCTAGGCGTGATTGGCACGAGCTGTTCGGGGGCCGGTGTGCCCATGTCCCAACTGGTCTCCGAGGCCGGCTACTTCATGGTATCCCCGTCCAATACCTCTCCGGTGTTGACCGACCCCAATCAGGCCTGGAATCCTGGCTATCTGCGAACCGCCCACAACGACAAGGTCCAGGGCGCGGCGATGGCCGACTTCGTCTACAACACCCTCGGTCTGAAGAGCGCTGCCGCCATCCACGACGGCGACCCCTACACCGAAGGTCTGGCGAACGCGTTCCGCACCTCCTTCGAGTCGTTCGGCGGAACGGTCGTGGCATTCACAGCCATCAACGTCGGTGACACGGACATGCACCCGGTGCTGAGCGCCGTGGCTGCCGCCGGGCAGCCTCAGTTCATCTACTTCCCGGTCTTCACGGCTGAGTGCGCCTTCCTGGCCAAGCAGTCCAAGGAAGTTGCTGGCCTGGAGAACACCAAGGTTGCTGCGGCCGACGGCTGCATTTCGACCGCCGCAGCCCGGGCCATCGGGCCCGCCGGTGAAGGGATGTACTTCTCCGGCCCCGACACTTCTTTCTCGGGCGCCTTGAACGACAAGTTCCTGGCCGCCTACCAGGCGGACTACGGCACGGCCCCGATCTCGGTCTTCCATGCGCATGCTTTCGACGCCACCAACATGATCTTCGCCTGCATCGAGCAGGTTGGCGTGCAGGATCCAGACGGTACGCTGCACATCGGCCGCCAGGCCATGCGTGATTGCCTCTATGCCACCAAGGACTTCCAGGGCATCACCGGCAACCTGACCTGCGACCAGTACGGCGACTGCGCAGATCCCAAGATCTCAGTTTCGGAGTTGAAGAACGGCGAATACGTCAAGATCTGGCCGTAGGGGGCGAATCGGACCCAGGCCCGTGATGGCCGCATCACAGGGGCCAGAAGGACTTGCACCTGCGGCGTACGCTTCGATCCCACGCGGCAAGAGCGCTCTCTGGCCAGGAGCTGGCCGCTAGCTGCTACCTCTCATGTGCGCCTCAAAAAACCGCATCGTCCTCCGCCAGGCGTCGTCGGCGGCTGCCTCGTCGTGGGCACCGCTCTGGGCGTTGAAGAACGAATGCCGGGTCTTGGGGTAGATGCGAATGTCGTGCGGGATCTCGTAGCGCTCGAGACGAGCTTCAAGCTCCAACCCGGCTTTGGCGGTGAAATCACGCTCGGGGTAGCTGCCGGCAATCGGACAAGCCTCGGCCAGCGACGCCAGCGGGCGTGGGTTCTGCGCGTAGAACACGGAAGCCGCCCGCATCTCGTCGTCGATGCAGGCCAGCTGCAGGGCGTAGCTCCCGCCCATACAAAAGCCGATGGCTCCAGTGCGGGTGGCGTCGACTTTGGCGTGCCGGCGAATCGCCCCGAGCGCCGCCTGGATCTCGGCGACCGTGCCATTCCCCAACGGGCGCACCAGCAACCCGTAGAAGATTCGAGCCAGGCAGACGGCGCGGTTCCTCCCGCTGAACAGATCGACCGCCATCGCCACATAACCTTCGCCAGCCAGGCGGCGGGCGATTCCGCGAATGTCATCGTTCAGACCATGGATTTCGTGGATCACGACCAGACCCGGGTAGGGTCCCTCGCCCTCCGGCTCGGCCCAGAAGGTTAGCAGGGCTGGTCCGTCCCTGGTGTTCGCGGCCAGGATCTGTTCGTGGGTTACAACGCTGGCTTCTGTCCCAGTCACGTGGGGTCCCTTCTGCTGTGAAACGGTCACTCAGGGCGCCTGAAAGTCAAAGTCCCTGATATCGAGCAGCAACTCGGCCAGTTCCTCGGCTGCGTGGGCCAAGAAGCGCTCTCCCTTCTCGGCCGTGGCGGCGGTGGCATCGCCCAGGACCCCGTTGGGGGCGATGTCCTGGGTGAGCCAGGCGAAGGTCAGGGCACCCATGAAGGGCGGATGCTTCATCGCCTGGAGGCCGGCCGGGAAGCTGCGCGGCGCCAGATCGCGCCGGACCCATTCGGGTCGGATGGCCAGCAGGATCGACGTCTCAACATCGCCGGCATGGATGCCGTACACCATTTCATCCTGGCTGATGCCTTGTGTGACCTGGCCGAGCCGCAAGAACGGATGGAGGGCGAACACCATCATGCCGGTCTCCTGGCGGATGTCGCGGATCACGAAGTCGATGATCTCGGTGTTGCCCCCGTGGGCATTGACGATCGCCAGACGCTTGAAGCCGGCTTGTGCCAGGCTGCGCCCGATATCACGCAGAGTGTTGATCAGCGTGTCAGCCGTCAGACTGAGCGTGCCGGCGAAGGCAGAGTGTTCGGTGCTCTTGCCGTAGCTGATGAGCGGCAGCCGCCATACCGGCGCTTCGGCCGGCAGGCGATCCAGCGCCGCCGCCACCACCGCCTCGCCGATCAAACTGTCGGTGTAGACCGGAAGGTGCGGCCCGTGCTGCTCGATGGATGCCACCGGCAAGACGATCACCGTCCGGTCCTTGTCGGGCAAATCCCGGATTTCGGGTGAGGTCAGTGCAGGGAGGAAGCGGTCGAAGGTTGGAGGCAGGGTCATGGCATCTCCTCGGGGCGCAAGCTGAGACCGTTCACCAGGCCGGTCCGCCTGGTCGGCGGGCGAGCTCAGCCAGGTGCTCCCAATCGTGTTCCAGCATCCGGCGCAGAGCTTGATGGAAGGTCCGCGGACCATGACTCTTCTGGATGACCCGGCCCCAGTCTTCTTCGGATGAGTCTCCCGCTCGCTCTATGGCCATCGCGTGGCACTGGCGCAGTGCTTCGACCAGCGGCAGCTCGCCGCGCTCGGCTTGGCCGTAGAGGCGCGAGAATCCCGGTGCACTGCCGAGGCCGGCCGCCAGGTAACCTCCGGTTGCCCCGAGTACGTGGAGAAGGATTGCCCGGCCGGTCCTTCCCCCGCCGGCGGGCTGAGCATCCAGCTGCTTATCCGACTGCGTTGCTGCCCAGTCGGCCAGCGCGCCTCGGATCCATCCGAATCGGCGCAAGTAAAGGTCCAACGCCGCCCGGGTCACCGGGTCGAAATCCGGTCCGAACATGACATAGGGCGAGCCGTTTCCCAGCCACATGCCCTCGGTGATGTGCTCTGCCACGCGCGTTTCGATCGGCGCCCGAAGATCCTGATCCTCGCCATGCGCCTCAAGAAACCGGAGAAAACCGCGAATGGCCTCAGGCGTGGCCCCGACGGCCTCGTCAGTGGTCGGACCCACGGCAACGCAGCCGAGCTGGTCGAGCACGTGGGCCATCGTCTTGCGGTGGCGTGGTCCGGATTCCAGGTACAGATCATAGATGGTCATGGGCGGATGGACATACGCTTTTGAATAGGGACCGGACGATGATAGGATTCTACTTGAAGTCCGTCCGGCCACGCACGTCCAGGCACACCGGTCGGCCGTTGTGGCAGGCGATCGCCTATACTACCCGGGTGCCGCCTTCAATCTCCCGACGCTGCGCGGGCGGGGTAGCTTTGGCGGTGCGGATTCCGGAGTCGAAGAATGACCACGTCCAAGCTGCTCTTTTCGGTATGGGAGCTCTACCCGTCGGTGCTCATCGGTTCAGCCGTGCTGCTGGCCGCCTACGGTCTGGCCGTCGGCTGGCGCTTTACTCGCCGAGCCGTGTATTTCGTCTTGGGCGTGGTCATCATGGTCTGGTCCCTGGTCGGTTTTTTGGATGTGCTGGGCGACGACTACCTGTTCAGCGCCCATATGGCCCAGCATCTGATTCTCATCGAAGTGGTCCCTCTTCTTTTGCTCGTGGGCACGCCGTCGAAGGCCATCGAGCGGCTGCTGGCCGTTCCCCTCTTGAACCGGTTGGAGCGCGTGTTGGGCAACCCGTGGGTGGCATGGCCGGCAGGGATCTTGGTCCTCTACGCCTGGCACCTTCCGGGTCTGTACAACGCCGCGCTGGCCAGCGAGGAAATTCACATCTTTCAACATTTGACCTTCCTGGTCAGCGCAACCATCTTCTGGTGGCCGATCCTCTCGCCAGTGCAGGCCCGGCGGGTCTCGTTTCCAGTGGCCTTTCTGTATCTGATGGGCGCGGCCATCGCCAACACGCTCCTCGGAATTGTGGTGGCTTATGTCCCGCCGAGCACCTACCCACACTATGCCAACCCGGCCGATCCGCAAGGCATCCTCTCGTTGGTCCGAAACCAGTGGCATTTGGACCGCCTGTCCGACCAGGTCTTGGGCGGGATGCTGATGTGGGTGCCCGGAGGCCTGGTCTTCGCCGGGGTGATCTTCAGCATCCTGGGAAGATGGTATTCGGAATCGGACCTGGCCGCCGAACTGAAAGGCCAGCCGGTGCAGACTCAAACTCACACGCGCTGAGTGTGCCGAGTCTCTTCCGGTTTGTGAACTCCTTCACATCCCGACTTTCGAACAACTGCGATGCTTGCCGGAGCCGCCCATGAAAGCCGGCACAATGCTCGGGTGTGCTTGGAATTGCGACCCCACTAGCCCCCCATCTGAGGCCTTCTAGCGGTCATGATGCCTTCGCCAATGCTGCAGCTGTATGGCGGCTCGGGCCGGTGGGACGAGATCCTATGTTTGGTCCCTAGCGTGCTGCTGGTCTGTCTGACCCAATACGGCCTTTGTATTGACAAGAAGCAAAGTGCCCGGGCTGAGGCTCGATCAGACTCTGGAGCGACCAAGGTTGAGTCTTCCCGGCGAACCCACGATCGTCCGCACCGAACCAGACCGTCATTGCGAAGCATCCTGTTCGACTTGATGGCCGGCTAATTCAGCCTGGCCCAGGCCGCGATCGGCCTCCGTTGATGGACGTTTAAGATGTTCACCCCATCCGGACGGTCGCGCCGAATGACCCCATGACGACGTCCTGAGGATCAACCCGTCCGCCCGCCAAGCCCGGGCCGAGCTCCACCGCTGCGAGCCGCACGTCTACGCCCAGATGATCGCCAGGCGCGAGGCGGCCATGCCAGATGAGGCCCGAATTTCTGACTGACCGGCTCGGCCGAACGGAACCAAGCGGCCGTGAGCCAGCGGATTCTGGGCATTCGCCCGGCCTACGACAGGCCGAGTTTCGCGCCGGTGCAACCGTCGGAAAGGGAAGGCCAAGAAACTCGGGCCCTGTTTCGTGGCGCGACTTACGCCTTACAAGCCAGGCGCGTCGGCCCCGAGATCCAGGCCTGTCTGGAGGTTGCGGGGAATCCGGTGGAGCGAAAGCTGGTGCTGGCCACCCCCTCCGGCATGACGGCCGAGATCTTTGCGTCGATTGGCTGCCCTCACGCCTGGTTGGGCACGCCCCCCTGTAGCTTGTGAAGAATCTCACAAAGTCAGCCGGACGATGTGGGGGGATCCACCGGCAGGTAAGTTGATGTCACTTGTCACTATTGCCTGTTCGGCTCGGGCCATAGAATGGGGTGGCTGAGAGGAATCCCACACCGTCCACCACCCCACACACTGCCGCCCTAATGCCTCGCCTTCCCCAGTCCCGCGTTTGCGAACTCATTGACGAACTCACGTCTGAATCTGCCATCCGCCGGCTCGGCGGCCGCTCCACCGCGGGGCGGCCTTAAAGGAGAATTTCAAATGACACTGCGAACGGGTTTGGTCAATCTAGGCAAGCTGATCGTGGCCGCCCTAGGTTACGAGGTCGGGGTGGTTCTGGGGGGCATGGTCGTCACCCTGCTCGGCCTGCAGACCCCCAATCCTCCGCCTGGTGCCGATATGGACGCCGTCGTCCGCTACATGCTGTATGCCACCCCGTTATACGCCGTGGCATTGGCCGTCCTGGCCACGCACTTGAAGGGGGGGTATGTGTCGCGTTGGCTGAGCCTGTCCTTTCTGCTCTGGATCGCCTACACCGTCAACACCCAGCTTGAAGCGGCCATCGTCTCCAGCTACGCCACCGGGCGGGCATTTGCCATCGTTTCCGGTGCGGTGGCTGCCCTGGCCGGCGGCGCTTCGGTGGCCTGGTTGTTTCCCGGACAGGGCCCCGGGAGCAGAGCATGGGAGTCGATCAAGGCTTTCTTCGGGAAGCGTTCGGCCGGTAGCTGGACTTGGCGCCTCATCCTGGCCGGCGTGATCTTCATGCCTATCTACTACGCCTTCGGGTTGATGGTGCTGCCCTTTACAGGCGCCTATTATCAGGAGCAAATGTTCGGACTGACGGCGCCCACCCTGGGCCAACTGCTCCCGACCCTGTTCGTCCGAAGCGTCCTGTTCCTACTTGCGGCACTTCCGATCTTGGCGATGTGGCGCGGATCACGCGGAAATCTGTTCTGGCGGCTTGGCTTGGCGATGTTCATGCTGGTCGGATTCAACATCATGCTCGTCGCCACCTGGCTTCCCGTCTACGTTCGTTTCCCGCACATGCTCGAGATCCTGGCGGACGAGTTCGTCTACGCCGGGGCACTGGTCTGGCTTCTTGTGCCGCGCCGGGTGGCCGAAGCCGATTTGACAGTTTCGGAGGCGGCGTCCCTGGCGACGGCTTCCGGCTGAGGTCAGCCCTGCAGCCAGCCGACGTTGAGCCCAAGACGGCGCCGGAGGGGGAGATCACGCCAGGGCCTGACATCGCAGGGGCACGACTTGCCGCCGTGCCCCTGCGGCTTTTCGGAACGTCAGTCTCTCCCAACCGCGCTCTCCGTTCGGTGGGGCGGCAAGCTCGACCTCGCCCAGGCAGACCTCATGGGACAGAGTGTCCTTCTCGCGGGTACCACGCCGTAAAGATAGGGCGCCGGCTTGCGAACCCGGCAGTAAAACGGGAGCCTGCGGACACAGCGTGCATTGTTCCCAGACGACACGACCCACCTGGCCTATTCGGCCGTCTCGGGAAGAGAGCGCAGGCGCGGCGCGGGGGACCAAATCAAGAACAGTACGCCGAGCAAGCTTCCCAGCGAGGCAACCAGAAGCGTGGGCTGCACCCCGATCCAAGCACCGAGCGCACCTCCGAGCAAGGATCCGATGGGCCGAACGCCATTGTTGACAAACATGTACGATCCCGCCACTCGAGCGCGCAGCCGGTCGGGGACCAGTGCCTGGGTGATCGATCCGATGCTGATGTCGAGCAACATCACGCCGAAGCCGGAGCCGAGTTCGGCCAAAAACAGCATCGTCAAAATGGTGGTCATCGACCCACCAGCCAGGGGGATTAGGACCAAGGGGGCAGGGAAAAGGAAAGATCCAAGAACAAAGGTGGGACCGATGCCAATCTTTTTGGAGATGCGCCCGGCGACAGCGGCACCTATCACGCCTCCGATGGCCCCGGCTCCGATGACCAGACCGAGCACCCCCGGCCGGACGCCGAGTTCGCGCGTGGCGTACAGAATCGCCAGAGCGTTGAAGGCCAAGTTGAAGAGGTTGATCGTGGCCGTTGAAAGGAGAGATGCCAGCAAAAGGGGTGTGCGGCGGATGAAGCGGGCGCCAGACACAATCTGGCCCGGCTGTGCCTCCTCGGTGGGGGGTTCGACGACCGTGATGCGCTGCAAGAAGAAGGCTGAGAACACGAAGGATGCCGCATCGGCAACCAGGGCTAACGGCGCGGACAGGGATTGCACCAGCACACCGCCCACGCTGGGCCCGGTCACAAAGGAAAACGCCCTGCTGCCGTGCATCAGCTGGTTGGCTTCCACATACCGCTCACGGGGGACGATGGCCGTGAAGAGCGTTGAGTACGAGACATAGAAGAGCACGCTGAAGGTGCCGCTCAAGAAGCCGACGATCAGGAGATAGGCAAAGGTAAGCACCCCCAGCTCATAGGCCACCGGGATGGATGCCATCAGGACCGCCCGTGCGATATCAGCTGCGATCATGGCCTGCCTGCGGTGCCCCCAACGGTCGATCCAAGCGCCGAAGTGCAAGGAGAAGAGCAGGTTCGGCGCCAAGATCGTGGCCGTGAGCAGGCCCATTTGGGAGGCGCCCGCGTTCAGGACGAGCACGGCCACCAGGGGCAGGGCGATCATCGACACTTGGTCCCCGAACAGGGAAATGGTTTGGCCAGACCAGAAGCGGCGAAACTGGGGAAATTGTCGCAACAGCGCTGGGATCATGATCGATCTTCCGAGGGTAGGGCGCTCATGTAGTCTTTCAACGCCTGGATGAATTGCCAAATTTTACCCGACGGCTTCTCCGATCGCCGCCAGCACCGAATTTCAGGTTTCTAGCAGCCCCCAAAAGCGTCCGCCCGGGACGGAGGCGCTCTCGGTAAGGGTGCCTCCCCCGCCGAGCATGGGACGTCACAGGCAGTACGCCGTCGGGCGGGATGATTCCGGAGATGGCCACATTCACGTTTGCGGGGGCCAGGGGGCGGGCTCTGTCGAGCGCCCCCTGGGGCGCCCCTTTGAAAAGGGGTGTCTGCAAGGGGAAAGATGAAGGTCAGCGCCGAGCAGCCTGCCAAGACCGGGGCTTGTCGGAGCCACCCTGAGAACGGCACGCGGGCGAAGCCCGACAACGCAGCTAGCCGGGAGGCGCCCAGGTGTCCCCCGCCCATTTTGTGAAAGAATTCACAAACTGGACGAGATAGATCCTTGGTGCGCCAGATAAGTGAAGACGTCTTCCAGCGTGGGTTCGGACACGCCGATGGCGGGGACCCGGATGCCTTGGGCGCCCAGCGCCTCCGTCAGGCTGTCGGCAGTCCACTTGCCGGGGGCGGTAATGGCCAGGGCGCGGTCTCCGTGCATGCGTGCCTGGATCACACCCGGGAGCTTACTCAGAGCTTCGACGGCGTCCAGCAGCGGATCGCATTCCAACATCCAGGCTGTGCCCTTCAGGTACTCGCGCTTGAGCGCCCGCGGCGTGTCAAACGCCAGCAGTCGCCCGGCATGCATGAAGCCGACACGCCCGCAGTGCTCGGCCTCGTCCATGTAGTGGGTGGTGACGAAGATCGTCGTCCCGCCGCTGGCCAGCTCGTAGATCAGCTCCCAAAACTCGCGCCGGGCCACCGGATCGACCCCGCTGGTGGGTTCATCCAGAAACAGCAGCGGAGGCCGGTGGATGATGGCGCAGCCCAGCGCCAACCTCTGGCGCCATCCCCCGGACAGATCGGCGGCGGTGGCCCTGGTGCGCGATTCGAGTCCGGCCAGTTTGAGGACTTCGGCCACCCGAGCGTCTTCTGTGTCTTCCGGCACCTCGTACACGCCTGCGTAGAAGCGAATGTTCTCCATCACCGTCAAATCGTTGTACAGGGAGAACTTCTGCGACATGTAGCCAATGTGGGCCTTGACGTCCTCCGGGTGATGGATCAGGTCCACACCCATCACCTCGGCCGAGCCCTCGCTGGGCTCGAGCAGGCCGCACAGCATGCGGATGGTGGTGGTTTTGCCGCTGCCGTTGGGGCCTAAGTAGCCCACGACCTGCCCCGGAAGGACATCGAAGGTGACGTGGTCGACGGCGGTGAAGTCGCCGAAGCGCTTGGTTAGATCCTGGACGCTAATCGCCGTCGGTAGGCTTGTCGCCATCGCGTGTCGTCTCCAATAGGTGAATAAACACATCTTCCAAGGTCGGTTCGACCGGCTTCAGGTCGTTGAGCTTGACACCGGCCGCCAGCAGCGCGCCGGGCAATCGTTTCATTGGCCCACCGGGATCGCTTACCCTTAAGTGGAGCTGTTCGCCAAAGGACTGGACGTCCTCCACGTCGGGGTCGGCCAGGGCCACCGGCCGGGCCGACGCCTGCGGCGTGGCGTCCAGCTCAAGGATCCGGCCGCTGAGACGCTGGATCAGTTGGCGAGGGCGGCCCTCCAGCAGCGCCCTGCCCTTGTTCATGAAGATCACGCGGTTGAAGCGCATGGCTTCATCCATGTAGGGCGTGCTCACCAGCACGGCCGATCCGCTGCGCAGCAGCCCGATCAGCAGGTGCCAGAACTCCTGGCGAGCTACCGGATCCACCCCGCCGGTGGGCTCGTCGAGCAGCAGCACCTTAGGGTCGTGGATCAGCGCCGTGGCCAGGCCGAGCTTCTTTTGCATCCCACCGGACAGTGCCCGAGCAGGCCGGTTGGCGAAATCGGTCAATCCGGCGAACTCCAGCAGGCGCTGCTCGCGGCGCCTGATCTCGTCATCGTCAAGGTCGAACACGGCGCCGAAGAAGCGCAGGTTCTCGGAGACGGTTAGGTCGCCGTACAGGCTGAAGTTCTGGGCCAGGTAACCGGTGTGCTCACGGGCGAGCTCGACCTCCTTCGGCACCTCGTAGCCGGCCACCTGGATCCGCCCGCGGCTGGGGCTGAGGGCCCCGCAAAGCATGCGGATGGTGGTCGTCTTTCCGGCCCCGTCAGGGCCCACCAGGCCGACCATCTCGCCCGATCGCACCTCGAGGTTCAGCCCGTCCACCGCTGGCTGGCCATCGTAGTCCTTGGCCAGGTCTTCCGTCTGCAGCAGGATGTCTTCGCCCATCTCAGTTCTGAGTGAACGTGACGTCGGCCGGCATGCCCGGTTTGAGGGCCATGTCCGGGTTCTCGATGCTCAAACGGATGCCGTACACGGTGTCCTTGCGGCCTTGGGCCGTCGACACGTTGCGCGGGGTGAACTCTGCCTGGCTGGCGATCCGCAGCACGGTGGCGGTAAAGCTCTGCTCCGGGTAGGCATCGACATGCACCTGGGCCTGCTGGCCGGGTGTCACGCGGGCATACTGCTCTTCGGGTAGGTAGACGGTCAGCTCGAGCGAGCCGAGCTGACCGATCTCGAACAGCGAAGCACCAGGCAGGATCGTTTCACCCGGCTCCACATTGCGCGACAGGATCATGCCTGAACTGGGGGCCTTGATCTCCAGCTTTTCGAGCTGCAGATCGATGGACTCCAGCTGGCTGACGCCCTGGGCGCGGGCGCTGACCAGATGCGCCTGGGCCAGAACCACGGCATCGGCCGCCAGCCGCAATGCGTCCGGATCGGGGCCATCCTTGACCTTGTCATAGGTCTTTTGCGCCTGGTCCACCGCTGCCTGGGCCACGCTCACCTGCGCGTCAAGCAGCGCCTGATCGATGGTGGTGGGGGAGCCCTTGTACCAGCTCAAGAGCCGCACAAGCGTGTCGCGGGCTTCCTTGGCTGACTGCAGGTTGGCCTCGGCCTGGGCGCGCACCGGGTCATTGACGGCCTTGTCTTTGACTCGATTGAGTTTCGCTTGGGCCCCATCGACGGCGTCGTTGGCCAGCGTGAGGCGCGCTTCCGTGGCGTCGATGGTGTCCTTGGAGGCGCGGTTGCCGGTCTGCTGCCAGGTGTTGCGCTTCTGCGCATCGTCGAGGTTCTTGCGCGCCTGGGCCAGGGCCAGCTCGGCGTTGGCGGTCACCATAGGGGCGTTGTCCCGCAGGTCGCTCAGGCTCTTCTCGGCGGCATCGAGCTCCGCCTGGGCCGCCGCCACGGCGGCTTGGGTGCCCGCTTCTGCGCTGGCGCGCTGGGTACGCAGTCCCATATCGTCCAGCTGCAGCAAAACGTCGCCTGCTTGAACAGTGTCGCCTTCCTGAGCTAAGACTCTGGCCACCTTGCCGCCTAATTGGGGCGATAGGGTGGTGATGGTGGCTTCAATCGTGCCGGAGGCGGTCAGGGTGGCGGCGGCGGCCGCCGAGGCCTGGTTGTAAAGGTGCCAGCCGCCGGCGCTGGCGCCTATGGCCAGCAGAACGGCGATCAGGATGATGCGGGACTTTCGGGAGGAAAGGAAGGTCTTCATGGGTCACCTTTTCTGTTGGACTCAGTCCAGCGTCTTGCGAAAACGCATGGCGGCGATGGCGATCAATACAAGCGAAAACAGGGTCAGCGCCCCCACCTGGGGCAGGAGCAGGTCGATCCCAGTCCCCTTGATGACGATGCTGCGCACGATGACCAGGAAGTAGGTCACCGGCAGCACACGGGCGACGGCCTGCAGGGCAATCGGCAGGGTCGAGATCGGGAAGATGAAACCGGACAACATGAAAGTGGGCAGCATAATCGGCATGACCATGAACTGCGCCTGCTGCTGGGTCTTGGCGATGGTCGAGATCACCAATCCGATGCCCAGGTTGGGAAGCAGGAACAGTCCGGTCAGGGCAAGCAGGAGGAGCAGGCTGCCGCGGATGGGCACGTGAAACCAGAAGGTGCCCACCAAGAGGATGATGAATACGTCGGCCATCGAGACCAGCACGTAGGGCGTGATCTTGGCCACCACCAGCTCCCAACTCCGGATGGGGGTCACGATCAGCTGCTCGATGGTACCCTGCTCGCGCTCCTTAACGATGGCGGCCGAAGTCAGGGTCATGGTGGTCATCATCAGGATCAGGGCGATCAGCCCGGGCACCATGTTGTAGCTGCTCTCCAGGTCCGGGTTGTACAACACCCTTGTGCGCACATCCACAGGCAAGGCTCCCCCGGAGGTGCCCACTTTCGAGAGCTGCTCCAAACGCAGCACGGTCCCGTGGGACTGGCCCACCAGCGTCGCCGCAGACAGGGCCGATCCGGCGACGGTCGGGTCCGAGCCGTCGATCAGGACCCCCACCTGGGCCGAACGGCCAGCCAGCAGGTTCTGGTTGTAGTCGGGTGGGATAATGATCCCAACCGCCGCCTGTCCGGACTGGATCATGCGATTAACATCGTCCGAGGTGTAGGCGGCGTAGTCTATCGAGAAGAAGCCCGTATTACGGAAAGCGTCCACCAGCTCGCGGCTGGCTTGGCTCTGGTCCTGGTCGTAGAGGACCGCCGCCACGTTCTTGACGTCGGTGTTGGCCGCGTAGCCCAGCAGGACCAGCTGCAGAATGGGCATGATCAGGATCATCATCACCGTGCGCGGGTCGTGCCGCATGTGGGTCAGTTCCTTGCGCATCAAAGCTCTCAACCGTCGCATGGGGACTCCTTGGACCTCGAGGTGTGCGCCGAAGGTTTCATGACGTTTCGTCCATCAGCGCATGCATGACTTTGTGGGACAGGCGCAGCAGCGCCCGGCATTCTTCATCGGAAAAATCGCGCAGAATGGATGTGATCCGGCGCTGGATCAGCTCGTCCAGCGCCTGATACAGCTCGGCGCCGGTGGGGGTGAACTGGACACGCACCACACGCCGGTCGTCGGGGTCCGACAGCCGCTCGGCGTAGCCGTTGTCGACCATGGTATCGACCAGGCGGGTTGCGGTGCTCAGGGGGACCTCGGCCGCAGAAGCTAGCTCGCCCATCGTCATCGGGGCCTCGCCCTCGCCGATCAGGCTGCCGACCCGGTAGAGCAGGTCGTAGTCGGCGCGGTCCAGGCGGTTGGGACGGGGGAGCAGGGCCTGGAACCGAGCGCGCGCTCGGGCGGCGTCTTCCGGCATCACCGTCCGGAAGCGCTGCTTGAGGCGAATCGCTTGCCGGACCAGGTCAGCGAACTGTCGGGCGTAGGTTTCTGTCGGCATCGGCGCACTTATTCCCAATTTGGAAATGTTCCGAAACGAAAGCGAATAATACCGCGGCGGGGAGGCACGTCAAGGGTTGGGAACTTACAGTTTTGTGAGGGTCCGACAGGAGCGGGGGCCTTGCGAAGGAGTTTGACTCTCGTCGCCAGGCCTCCGTGGCCATGCAGTTTGGCTCAGGACAGGCGGAGGCGCGCGTGGGCGGCGGGGGGAACTGAACTCTCCTCTCCCGCTGAACGTGAAGGGCAGCCTCTGGCCCTTGGACTAGGCCTGGGCACCGGCACCCGCTGCCGCGTAAAAAGGGGCCGTCTCCGCTCAGCGCCCAGTACATGCAGAGGAAGATGGGAGGGACCAACCACTGATTTCATGGGTAGACGCCCCTGCTGTGCGATTAAGCTCCCTTTTCCGACTCAAGCCGTGGTCTGCGCCACCTCGAAAGCCGGGGGCAATAGGACTTGACATTTCGCCATCATGATTTACTATTTAGCTAACTAGGTAACTAACTGGCAGGTGATTATCCATACCCAGGACGATGTGCTCAGCCCGATTTTTTCTGCCCTAGCGGACCCAACCCGGCGGGGGATGTTGGAGCGGCTTGGGCAGGGTCCGGCGACAGTGAAGGAGCTCGCCGAGCCGTTCAAGATCAGTATGCCGGCGATCTCCAAACACCTGAAGGTGCTCGAACACGCCGGATTGATAGAGCGCGGGCGAGAGGCCCAGTGGCGGCCGGCGCAACTGCAAGCGGCGCCGCTGAAGGAGGTCTCCCAATGGTTGGAGCGATATCGCACGAACTGGGAGGAAAGTTTCGATCGCCTGGATGACTACCTGCGCAAGCTTCAAGAGGAAAAGAATCCTGATTGATAGTCCGGCTGCTTGGCATTCGTGTTCGCCAAAGCCAACCCCATTCACTGCGATCAAGTGCAAGTCAGTTGTGAACCTTCCTCAGGTCACCCTTCAAAAGGAGAAGTCATGATGGCAGATACAACCGCAGATCGACAGGTCCTCGTCACACGAGTGATTGACGCACCGCGCGAACTCGTCTTTGCGGCGTTCACCGAGCGAGAACACGTGGAGGCATGGTGGGGACCGGGTGGCACAACGACCCTTGAATGGGATGCGAAACCAGGGGGTCTGTGGCGCTACAGCCAGCCAGGCCCGGGTGGGGCCGAATATCGCTTCAAGGTCCAGTTCATCGAGATCGTCAAGCCGGCGCGGCTAGTCTACAGTTATGGAACCGACACAGAGAACGCGCCGGAGCCCGTACGGACCACGGTGAGCTTTGAGGAAGAAGACGGAAAGACCAAAGTCACCCTGCAATTGCTGTTCGCAACAACGGCAGCATTCGAAGACGCGGCAAAATACGGCGCAGTTGGCGGCGCCAAACAGGCTCTGGAGAACCTGGCGGGCTATGTGGCCAATCTATAAGGGCGCCCAGCAAGCCGCCCAGATCTGATATGTGCAAAGCTCATCCCGGGGCGTGTGATCACGACCGCGGAGGGGCAAGGCAACGATGGGTGGACGGCCATCATTCACAATTCAGGAGGTTGACATGAGTCCAAAGAAGGCAGCGAAAAAGTCCGGCAAGCCGACCCCCGCCAACAACAAGAAAAGCGAGGGATTTACGGAAGATGAACGCGCCGCGATGAAAGAACGCGCCCAAGAGATCAAGGCGGCCGCGCGCCGTGGCTCGGGGGCAAAAAAGCCAGACGGGGAAGCCGACGTGCTGGCGAAGATCGCCGAGATGCCGGAGCCCGATCGCGCCATGGCCAAGCGGCTGCATGCGATTGTCAAAGCCAGCGCGCCGGACCTCTCGTCCAGAACCTGGTACGGGATGCCCGCGTACGCCAAGGATGGCAAGGTCGTCTGTTTCTTCCAGAGCGCGCAGAAATTCAAATCCCGGTATGCGACGCTTGGCTTCAGCGATGCGGCGAACCTAGACGAAGGCGCCATGTGGCCGGCGGCGTTTGCGCTGAAGGCGTTGACCGCCACCGAAGAGGCCAAGATCAGGAAGCTTGTTAAGAAAGCGGTGAGTGAGGGCTGATCATGCCCCGGATCCCCGCTCCTGGGAGGGTGGGTCGTCCGGGACGGACCGTTCCCGCCAGCCTGTTGGCCGACGAGATCGCCTCAGCCCTGGGCTTGCCACGGGGCGGCTGGGCCAGCCGGGCGCTTGACCTGGTCTTCGGCCGGGTTGTGCGCCGCCTGGCCGGAATCGGGTTGAGGTTTGACAAGCTGTGCGCCGATGAAGGTTTCCCCCGAGCGGCCGAAGCGGCGCTAGAGAACTGGTGCCTCGGGATCGAATGCCGGGGGAAGGAGACGGTCCCGGCGGACGGGCCGCTGCTGGTGGTCTCCAACCACCCCGGGACCTATGACGCCTTTCTCATCGCCGCCTGCCTGGGGCGCAAGGACCTGCGCATTATCGTCAGCGATATCCCCTTCTTGAAGTACCTGCCGGCTGCCAGCCGGCAGTTCATCTTTCTGGACCCAACTCCGGGGGCCCGTGCCCGGGCAGCGCGTGAGGGCCTGCGCCATCTGGGCCAAGGAGGCGCCATGCTGTTGTATGGCACGGGCCTGATCGACCCCGATCCGGCGCTCTCACCCGAGGCGCCGTCCGAGCTGGCGGGCTGGTCGCGCTCAATCGAGCTTTTCGCTGAGCGCGCCCCCGAATCATGTGTGCTGCCGTGTGTTGTCAGCCACACCCTGTCGCCGGATTGGGCGCGCAGCCCGCTGCGCTATCTGCGCCGGAGCCGCCTCGACCGCCGGCGCATCGTCGAGTTCTGCCAGGTGATCCAGCAGTTGGCGTTTCCGGGGCGCCTAATGCTCTCGCCGCGCCTCTCGTTCGGGGCGCCGTTTACCGCCGGATGCCTGGGGCAAGGTACCCCCCAGGGCGGCCGCCTGGCGGCACTGATCGAAGTCGAACGCCGACTGATGGCGGAGCACCTGGGGGCCTTCGGCGGCCCGAACAAATTGTGATGGTTTTCACAAACTGGGTTCGGGGTTTGGTGGATGCGAGAGGCTGAGGATGGCGACGGCGGGTCAGCCGGTTGACGGCTCGGCCGCCGGACAAAAGGCCTGGCGACCAGGGGCGCAGTAGCGGGTCTGCCCGCCGACCATCGTCAACCAGACGTCGGTCGTCAGGAGCTGTTGGGGCGGAATGCTTTGCGGGTCGGCCGACAGGATGACCAGGTCGGCCAATTTGCCCGCCGTCAGGCTGCCCTTGATCGGATCCTGGAACGTCGCATAGGCCCCCCGCAGCGTCAACATATCGATCGACTGGTCGACGGTGAGGGTTTGCGACAGCATCCAATCCGCCGGCGGGTCCCCGCTGTCCCCAACCCGGGTGATCGCCTGGTAGATGGCCTTGAGCGGTGAGCCAATCTTGCCGTAGCCGTACGGGGCGTCGGTGCTGCCGATGACCGGCACGCCGGCGTCGAGCAGATCTCGCCACCGACCGACCCAAGCAACACGCGCCGGCCCGAGGGTGCTTTCGAACTCCTCGCGCCAGTCCGAGTTGAAGAAATCCAGCTGCACCGAGGCGAACAGATGCAGCTGGGCCATGCGTTGAAGCTGGTCGTCGCGCATGATCATCACGTGTTCCACGCGCAGGTGATAGTCCTCATTGCTTTCTCCGGCCAGGGCAGCCTGATAGGCGTTCATGACCATGTCCAGCGCCGCATCGCCGCAGGTATGGGCCGCCACCTGGAAGCCGGCGGCGTGGGCGTCGGCCACCGCCTGGTTCAATTCATCCTGGGTCCAGAAGACATCTCCGTAGTAGCCGGGCTGGTCGGCGTAGGGCTGGCTGAGGTACTTCTTGCCATAGTCGCCGCTGTCCACAAAGATCTTGACTCCGGCGATGCGCAGGTAGGGGCTGAACTCCTGCATCGGTTGGTAGGCTTTGTACCAATCACCAAAACGGTCGTTGCCATAGTTGATCGGAAGGTAGACGTTGATGCGCAGCGGGAGCTGCCCCGCCTGGTCCTCGGCGAGGTAGCGGTCCAGGTCCTGTTGGTTGACGAACATGTCCGACAGGCTGGTGTAACCCAACTTGAGGGCGCCTTGAATGGCGGCCGATTGGGTGGGGTAGCCGGAGGCCTCGAAATCGCTCAGCATGTGGGTGTGGGAGTCGTTGAAGCCGGGCAGCATCGTCCGGCCCTGCAGATCGATGACCTGGGTCCCCGAGCCGGCGTAAGCGAGGATCGCCTGGTCGGCGCCCACGGCCAGAATGGTGTCGCCGCGGATGGCGATGGCCCGGGCGGCGGGCTGATTTGGATCCATCGTGATCAGGTGCCCGTTGACGAAGATGATGTCGGCTACTTCGGAAGGTTGGGGGGCAGTCGGGGCCCTGGTGGAAATCATGTTGGGTGGAGGCGTGACGGTGGGCGGGGCGGCCGGCGATGTTGGGTTGGGGACGGGGCCCGGTGGGACGAAATTGCACGCCGTCGATAGCGCCACCACGATAATCAAGGGGCGCCAAACGATCAATCGCATGCGACGCCAAGCCTCTCTGACGGCCGGCTCCAAGACAGGCCTCTGCTTCGTGCGTCCATCCACAAATGCCGAACGGCTCGGTGACGAAGGCGCTGTGAGATGAGCCGAGTGGGGTGCTCGCTGGGATGCCCAGTAGCCTACACCCGTTCTCGTCCGTCGGCCAGACCCCTAGGCGGGAGGGCGGCAAGGCTCCGGCCAACTTCTTGTGAAGGATTTCACCAATCGACCGGGGCGAAGGACCGTGGCGGTGGGGGACCCGCCGTCACACGATCTGGTCGGCGCGTTGCCAGTACCAGAGCGTGGCAACCAGGCCGGCCAGGCTGGTGATGACGACGATGACGAAGCTCAGCGGGCCGATGGCCGTGTCCGGCCCGGCGATGCCGGTGTACAGGACGGGGATCGCCCACGGGAAGTATTCGCCCCGGCCGATGATCGACGTCAGCTGCGCAAGTACGAGCGCCAGGAAGATCCCGCCCACGGCCCCCAGGTAGCCGCGGCTGACGCTGGCCAGCCAGGCAAAAGGGGTCACCAGCAGGATCGTCAGCAGGCCCGCCACCGGGGTGACCAAGGCCCACTGGTGGAGCAGATCGGCCGACGCCGACGGCAGGTCGAGGGCGGCGCCCACCGCCAAACCGACCAGCATCACGGCGATCACCAGCAGCGCCGACCAGGCGAAGACGACGGTGAACTTGGCCAGCACAATCGTGGCGCGGGAGGTGGGCAGCGCCATCAGGTCAGCCGCGGTGCGCTCGGCGTACTCCCGGCCGAAGATCCAGACCACGAGCAGGCTGAAGATCACCATGCCTGCCGCGCCAATCGCCTGCTCAAGGAGGTCCAGATAGCTCGGCCAGTCCGCTGTGCCGGCCAACAGGCGGGCCTTGGTGCTGATGATCCCGGCCTGCATCGCCCATTGGGGATTCTTCAGGATCAGCATGAACAAGGCGCCGGCGAGGGGAACGATCTCGAACCCCAAGGCTGTCAGCCACACGATCTTCGAGCGGCGGAATTTGCGCAGCTCGCCCCACAGCGCTCCACGGAAGTTGCTCACGACTCCGCCTCGGATTCACCGATCAGGCGCAGGAAGTACGTTTCCAGATCTTCTTCCTCCACCGCCAGGTGGGTCGGCGGATGGCCGGCTTCGGCCAGGCGCAGCGCCACCTGTTCGGGATGGGCCAGGGCCTCATCGTCGGCAAGCACCAGCTCGCCGTCGTCTCCTGGCGAGGGGTCATACCAGGCGGCCCGCAGGGCCGCATCGGCAGCGCCGAGATCAGCCGCCCGGACCACCAGCCGGCGCAGGCGCTCCACCTCCAACTCGGCGGCGTCCAGCTCGCGAACCAGGCGCCCGTGGTGGATGATCCCCACCCGATCCGCCATGCGGGCCACTTCGGCCAGGATGTGGCTGGACATGAAGACCGTCACGCCCTGTTCGTGAGCCAGCCCGCGCAGCAGCTGGCGGATCTCGACAATCCCGGCCGGGTCCAGCCCGTTGGCCGGCTCGTCCAGGATCAGCAGTTGGGGGTTATGCAGCATCGCCCGTGCCAGGCCCAGGCGTTGCAGGTTGCCGTGGGAGAGCGCCCCAGCGCGTCGCCGGGCATAGGGGGCCAGCCCAAAACGGTCGATGGCCTGCTCGACGGCAGAAAGATCCAGCCCCGGCCGCAGCCGACGGACGGCTTCCAGGTTCTCGCGCACGCTCAGATCGCTGTAGGCGGTGGGCGTTTCCATCAGGTAGCCGACCGACCCCCAGGGGCCGATCCCCGGCCGGATGGTTTGTCCCAGCACCTGGGCCTCCCCGGCGGAGGGCGAGATCATCCCCAGCAGCATGCGGATAGTGGTCGTCTTGCCGGCCCCGTTCAGTCCCAGGAAGCCGTAGATCTCGCCGGCGTCGACTCGCAGCGACAGGTCCCGGACGGCCTGGGTGGGGCCGTAGGACTTGGTGAGATCGTGGGTTTGGATGGCGGGGGGCATGAGGACTCCGGGGGCGAGACCCTGCGGCAACGCTATCTGTCTATTATGCTCCAAACTCCGTCCAACGGCGCGTGATTTGGCGGGATCGCACCGGGGTATCGGACCTGATCTGGAATGGAGCGGCGACGCCGCGGCTGGCGAGCTTTTTCATCTACGTGGCGTCGTCGGCAAGTTTGCTGATCGTAGCCAGCGTGATGCTGCGCAACGGCTTTGGGGGCTGGGTCAGCCTGCTGGAAATCGCGGCATTTGTGCAGGTCATGGACGGGGTTATCACGCCGTCTATCCACCGCCGGCGCTGCACCTGCTGACTTGCCTGGTGAGCGGCTGAGGACCGGGTGGCCAACCCTATTGGGCGCAGTGCAGGCGGCGGATATCAACGCCACGACCACCGCCAGGCAGGTCCCAGCCAACGACGTCAACACGGGTTTGTCATCCCGGAATCAGCAGAATAGGAACGCTAATCCCCTTCGGCGCGACCCACGCGCGAGCGGACGTCCCACAGGGGTCGGCGGGCGTCCGGCGGCGCGACGCAGAGCGCGGACTTGGCGCGGAGGGTGCTGCGCGGATGAGCTGTCCGTGCTGGAACAGCCCAAGCATCCCGGAGAAGAAGTCAGGGGGGCAAGCAGGGCGGCGTGGGCTGGGGTTTGGCTGGCCCGGTGTGACTTTGGTCCTAGCCATCAATCCGGATGGCGATGTTACGCTATAAGCTCAGGCTCGGTGACCTTTGGGTGGTGTGCGCCAGGGTGTCGGGCAGGGGTCAGGGGAAACTCAAATGGCAGGCGGCTCAAAGTTCTCGGTCTTTGATCACCTCCTCGAAGGCTGCCAGGTTATCAGGTTCGACTATCACTACCTGTACGTGAACGACGCCGCCGCCCGGCAGGGCCGGAAAGCGATCCACGAACTGCTTGGGAAGACCATGATGGAGGCCTACCCGGGTATCGAAGACACCCCCCTCTTTGCCACCATCAAGAGCTGCCTCCTCGGCCATACGGCGGCCGAGTTCGAGAGCGAATTTACCTACGCCGACGGCTCGACCGGCTGGTTCCTGCTCAAGATGGAGCCGATCCTCGAGGGACTGATCATCCTGTCGATCGACATCAGCGAGCGCAAGCAAGCCGAACTTGGAGTCAAGGACCAGCTGCACCGGCTTCGGGCTCTGCGCGAAATCGACCTGGCGATCATCAACACCACCGACGTGACCTTCGCCCTCCAACGGGTGCTTGAGAATGTGACTGAGAGTCTGGGCGTGGACGCGGCCGACGTCCTGCTGTGGGATCCGGCCAGCCATCGCCTACGGTTCGCCGCTGGGTGCGGCTTTCGAGGCCGGGGGATCGAGCAGACTGAGGCAAAGCTGGAGGATGGCCATGCCGGGCGGGCCGCCCGCGAGCAGCGTCGAGTTCGAGATACGCGACCTGCGCGTCAACCAGAACCCGTTTCTGCGCATTGGCCTGATCAGCGGTGAAGACTTCGTTTCCGCCTACTTCGAGCCGCTGGTCGCCCAGGGCGAGATCCTGGGCGTGCTGGAGGTCTACCACCGTTCGCGCCCTCGACCCGGACGCTGACTGGCTGGATTTCTTGGACACGCTGGCCGGCGAGGCGTCAATCGCCATCGACAGCGCCCAGCTGTTCAACAACCTGAAGCGAAGCAACGACGACCTGGTGGGGGCTTACGACACCACCATCGAAGGCTGGTCCCGGGCGCTGGACCTGCGCGACAAAGAGACCGAAGGCCACACCCTGCGCGTGACCGAGGTGACCGTCGCCCTGGCGCGGTTGGCGGGCATGTCCGAGGCGCAGATCGTGCATGTGCGCCGCGGCGCGCTGCTGCACGACATCGGCAAGATGGGTGTGCCGGACCATATTCTGCTCAAACCGGACCAACTCACCGAAGACGAATGGGAAAAGATGCGCCGGCATCCGGGCTTTGCCTACGATCTGCTGCACCCGATCGAGTATCTGCGTCCGGCACTGGCCATTCCTCGCTTTCACCATGAGAGATGGGATGGGACCGGCTATCCGGACGGCCTGGCGGGTGATACGATCCCGCTCGAGGCGCGCCTGTTCGCCGTAGCAGACGTGTGGGATGCGGTCACCCACGATCGCCCCTACCGCCCGGCCTGGCCGGAAGATGATGCCATCCAGCACATCCGCGACGGCTCAGGCAACCACTTCGACCCGCAGGCCGTCGAGCTCTTCTTCCATTTCCTGGGCCAAGACCAGCGCCACGCAGCGTGATCAGGAGAAGGAGCTCAGGCTGCGATCAGGGGGATGCCTTTCTGGTTGTGAAGGAATTCACAAGCGGACGGCGAGGGCGCTTTTCCTCTTATCTTTCATTGGCTTGAGTCGGCGACTTTTCCGGGGCGCCGAGCGTCCTCCACCGGGCCGGATCATTTCGCCGCCCGAGAACGAACGGGTCAGCATTCCCCGGCGGCCAGCTCGGCGGTGGTCAGGCGCAGGGTGTTGTGTGACGGATCGTCCAGCCACAGGCCATCGGCGCGGCGCTCGAATGCGGCGCCGTTTTCTTTGAGAAGCCCTTCGAGATGGTCCAGATCGGCGTCGCTGGGCAGGGTGAAGGCGATGTGGTCAAGCCCAACGGCGTCCGACGGGGGCGGCGAGGCGCCCTGGCCCTGCCAGGTGTTGTAGCCGATATGATGGTGGTAGCCGCCGGCCGAGACCATCCCCATGCGGGCAACGGGCGCCAGGCCCATGTCGTCGAAGCCGAGCAGGCCGTGATAGAAGCGGCGGGTGGCGTCCAGGTCGGCGACGAACAGGTGGAAGTGGCCAATGCGCGTCTCGGCTGGGACGGGACCGTCAAGTGGCTCGCCTTCCGGCAGGTGGCTGAAGAGGGCGTCCAGGTCGAGCGGCTCGCGGCCGTCGCTGGGACGGCCGTCGGCGTGGCGGGCGATGAGCGTCCCGTCCGGATCCATCATGAACACCCCGTCCTCAGGCGATTCGCAGTACAACTCGATCGTCGTGCCCTCGGGGTCCTCGAGGTAGGTGGTCTTGGTCATGATGTGGTCGGTGGGGGCGTTGGGCCACTTGACGGCCAACAGCCGCGCCACGGCCCGCGCCAGCTCCGCCCGGTTCGGAAACAGAATCGCAAAGTGATAGATCCCCGTCACGCCACGGTAGCGTTTTCCATCAGGGATCTGGGTCAGGCGCACCAAATCGCGCCCGTCGACTCCCAGCCCGGCGCGGCTCCCTTCATGCCAGTTAAGCTCCAGCCCGAGGACCTGCTGGTAGAAGGTGAGCTGGTTCTCCAGGTCGGACACCTTGAGCTGGACGTAGGCCGGCCGGGTGTCGGCCGGGATCTGGTGCGGCGAGATCGCCACGGGTAGGGGGAGGGTCATAGTGCCGAGAATGATAACCGATGGCGCCGGCGGGAATGCAGGCCCGCAGCGCTCATCGGGCGGGGCTGGCGAATGTGCCGGTGCCAGCCCATCGCCACGCTGGGATCAGCCGTCAAGCGCCGAATGTACGGCCCGACGGCGGTTCACGAATGATCTCACCCCACCGTGATCACCAGATTGCCCTGCTTGGCGCCGGTCTCGACATACTCGTGAGCGCTGACGATTTGTTCGAGAGCATAGGTGCGGTCGATGACCGTCTTGAGCTGCCCGGCGTCCATCAAGCCAGTGATGAAGGCCAGGTCTTCGGCCGTCCTCGCAGCCGAACCGGCGACCAATCGCTTGCCGCCGCCTGCGCCGAGCAGGCCGCGCAGCAGGTGAGACACGCGGGGGTTGGCCAGCAGAAACCGCCCATTGGGCTTCAACGCGTTCAGACTGGGCGCGTATGGGCTTGTCCCGATCACGTCGAAGATCACATCGTACTTGCGGCCGCGCGCCCAGTAGGCCTCCCGGGTGTAGTCGACCACGTGGTCGGCGCCGATCGAACGCAACATGTCCAGCTTGGGCGAGCTGTCCACCGTCGTCACGTTGGCTCCGTAGTGCCTGGCCAGCTGGACCCCGAAGGTCCCAATGCTGCCTCCGGCGCCGTTGATCAAGACCTCTTCCCCCGGCTGGATGTCGGCCTGCTTGAGGAAATGCAACGCTTCCATGGCCCCGAACGGGAGGGCTGCCGCCTGCTCGAAGCTGGCGCCCGCCGGCATGGGGCCGATCAGGCTGTCGCCTCCCTCTTCGGGCAGGCATATGGTTTCAGCGTAGCCGCCGAGGGAGAACCCGGTGAAAGCGCAGACTCGGTCGCCTTCTTTGAAGCGGGTGACGCCATTGCCTGTTGATTCGATCTCGCCCGCCAGCTCCTGCCCCAGGATGGTCATCCGAAAGGGTTTGATGAGCCCCACGTAGAAGCGCACCGGCAGGCCCAGCCCCATGGGGAGGTGCAGCGTGCGCATCTCGCAATCGCCCGCCGTCACGGTGGTCGCCCGAATCCGAATGCGGACCTCGTTTGCCCGCGGCACCGGGGTCTCGACCTCCTGTATCTGAAGGACGCTCGGAGGACCATAGGCGGTCCACACGGCGGCCTTCATTCGGCCTCCACCGTGATCACCACATTCCCGACCTTGTGGCCCGCCTCCACGTAGGTGTGGGCCTCGGCGGTGCGTTCGAGCAGGTAGCGGCGATCGATGACGGGCTTGAGGTGGCCGGCCTCGGCGATTTCCTTTAACAGCCATAGATCTTCGACGTTAGCACGAGCTACCCCTTTGCGGACGGTGACGAATTTCCCGCTTTCGGCCAGGACGCGTTGCGCCTGCTCGGCGGTGGTCTTCCCCACCGCATCGAAAACGACGTCGTAGCCCGCCTCGCCGGCGGCGTAGTCCTGCGCCGTGTAATCGATCACTTCGGATGCCCCCAGAGAGCGCACCAGGTCCACGTTGCGGGGGCCGCACACGCCCGTAACGCGTGCGCCGAAGTGCCCGGCGAGCTGGACGGCAGAGGTACCCACGCTGCCCGAGGCGCCATAGATGAGCGCGCTTTGGGCGTGCTGGACGTCGGCCTGGCGAAGAAAGTAAAGCGCCGTGGTCCCGCCGATCGGTAGGGCGGCCGCTTCTTCAAAACTGAGGTTCTTTGGTTTGGGGGCCAGGGAGGCGGTCTCGGGAAGGCAGACGAACTCCGCGTACGATCCGGCGGAGGACGTCCCGGTGGAGCCGAAGACGAGATCGCCTGTCTGGTACCGGCTTACCTCAGGGCCAGTGGCTACCACTTCGCCGGCCAACTCTTGGCCGGGAATGCGCTTGGTCCGCACGCCCAAGAACAACCGCATCGGCAGCGACAACACCCAAGGCATGCTTCGGGTCACGACGTCGCCGCGGGTGACCGTGGCGGCGTGGACGCGGATCAGGACTTCGTCATCGCCCACCTCCGGCTGCGGGACCTCCCTCAGCTGGAGCACCTCCGGTGGTCCGGGTCGGGTGCGAACGATGGCTTTCATTGGATCTCCCCTGATTTCGGTGGATGGCGTTCCGACCGTCCGATCATATCATCCATGGCCATGCGCTTGAGGTGCCGTCGACGACCCGCCCTTGGCGATGTCATGGTATTTGTGAGGCAATTCACAAGCGGCTGGAAACCTTAGCGCGGGGGAGGCGTGCACGCGCCCCCGGATGTCCTCTCCTGCGGATGGGGGATCAGTCCGTAGCGGCCTGGGGCAAGGCATGGCGCGCATCGGGGTACGGGACCGATGCGCTCAGCGCGCCGATCCAGGGGCTGTCCGATATCAAGGCAGGGTTTGGAAGGGCGTGAGGGTGGCGCGAGAATGGGGTCCCATGGGTCCAGCCGCTGGGACTTTCTCCCTGACCCTTACCGCGTGGGCCATCCAACCCTCGGGACGACGTGCGGCAGGCCCTTGCCGGGACCAGGGCGCCGGGGGTGCACGCTGCGCCGGAGATCCAGCCGAAGACGGGAGTCGAGCATGATCGAACGGATCAATCCTTTCCAGTTCAGCGCTTTTGGGACGTACTCGCAGGCTGTGAGCATCGACCTCGGCACGAAGACCATGATCCTGGTTGCGGGGCAGCTTGCGCTCAACGAGGATGGGACCCCTGCCGCTCCCGGCGATTTCACGGCCCAAACCCATTTCATCTTCAAACGCATTCAGCAGGAATTGGAGGCCGCCGGGGCAGGTCTGGATGATGTCGTCAAGGCTTTGTTCTTCATGACCGATGCCAGCAAATACAAGGAGGTGTCCGACGTTCGCAACATCTATTTCTCGGTGGCACGGCCGGCCAGCGCCATGGTCGAGATCAGCCACACGGTTGCCCAAGGATGTGAGGTCGAGATTGAAGTCATGGCCATCATTGACAACCCGTAGGGAGGAAGAATGAGCGCCAAAGTCGCCCTCATTACGGCCGCCGGGAAGGGGATTGGGGCCGCCGTGGCGCGGGAACTGGCCGAGGTCGAGTATCGGGTCTCCCTGCTGTCCAATGGAGGCGGGGCGATCGAGGTGGCCAAGGAGCTTGACGGTATCGGCATGACCGGCTCCGTCACCGAAGCCTCCGACCTGGCGGACCTGGTCAGCGCCACAATGGACGCCTACGGGCGGATCGATGCCGTCGTCAATAACACCGGCAATCCGCCCAAGGGGGAGCTGCTGGACATCTCCGATGCGGATTGGTATCTCGGAATGGATATGCTGCTCCTGAACGTGGTCCGCATGAGCCGGCTCGTCACGCCCATCTTCATCCAGCAGGGGGGCGGGGCGATGGTCAACATTTCGACCTTTTCCGCCTTCGAGCCCGAGTTGAGTTTCCCGGTCTCGAGCACGCTTCGGAGCGGATTGGCGAGTTTCACGAAGCTCTACGCTGACCGCTATGCCGAAGCTGGAATTCGGATGAACAATGTCCTGCCAGGCTACATGGATAACTACCCGGCCAGCCAAGAAACCCTGGGGATGATCCCGATGAAACGCCTTGCGAGCGTGCAGGAGATCGCCAAGACGGTGCGCTTCCTGCTCTCCGCCGATGCGGGCTATATCACGGGACAGAACCTGCGCGCTGACGGCGGCATCACGCATTCGATTTAAATTCTTGTGAACAGGTAGGGTATGAGCGAAGACACCAGCTTTGACGTGATTATGGTCGGTGGGGGCGTGATGGGATGCGTCACGGCCTACTACTTGCTTTTGGCGGATTCCAGGCTGCGCGTCGCCATTTTGGAGATGGAACCGGACTACGCCCACAACTCCACCGTGCTCTCAGATGGCAACACCCGCCTGCAGTTCAATCTCAAAGAAAACATCCTCATGTCGCAGTACGCGCTTGAGCGGCTGAAGACGTTCAAGCAGGACATGGCGGTCGGCGATTGGCGCCCCGAGATCGATTTCAGGCAGCAGGGCAACCTGTTCCTGGCGGATGAAGCCGGTGAGGCGACGGCCAAGGAGGGGCTGGCGCTTCAGCAGGGCCTGGGCTGCGACGTGCGATGGCTGGCGCCCGACGACATCAAGGCCAGGTTCCCACTCTTCGATGTGTCGAGATTCGCCGGGGGTACGTTCGGCGCGCTGGACGGGACCATGGACCCGCAGGCGGTCCTGGTTGCGTTCAAGCGCAAGGCCATCGACCTGGGCGCCAGCTTCATTGAAGCGGAAGTGGCCCAGGTGCTGCACTCGGCCGGGGCGGTCAACGGGATCCGATTGGCCGACGGGGCGCGATTGAGCGCCAAATTCGTGGTGAACAGCGCCGGCGCCTGGGGGACGGCATTGGCCCGCTCGGCCGGGGTGGACCTGCCGATGGACCCGGTCCGGCGGCAGGTGTTCGTCGTGAAGACAGACACCGAGCCGGAGGAAATCTACCCCCTGACGGTCTTTCCCTCCGGCCTGTACCTGATTCAGGAGCGTGGCGGGCAATTCATGTGCGGCCAATCCTTCGAAGACGACCCCGTGGGCTTCGACTTCGGCTGGAACCACGACCGGTTCATGGACGCCATGTGGCCCGAACTCGTCGAGCTAGCGCCGGCCTTTGATCGCCTGAAGATCGTCAGCGGATGGTCCGGTCTGTACGCTGTTAACCGCTTTGACGGCAACGCCATCCTGGGCGAATGGCCCGAGTTGGGTGGCTTCATCCTTGCCAACGGGTTTTCCGGCCACGGTTTCCAACAGTGTCACGCCATCGGCCGCTATCTGTCCGAACGCATCCGCGGGGTGGACGTTTCGCTGGACCTATCGATCTTCTCTCCGAAGCGCATCCTGGAAAACAAACCGGTGTACGAGGGCCACGGCAAGCTGGTGTAGGAGCTACGACCTCGTCTGCGGCACGCAGCAACCTTTTGTGAAATCCGTCACAAACTGAGCGCCCGCTCTCGACCTGGGGTAGCCCATTTCTTCTCTCTCATCGGCTTGAGGCGGCGGGCTCTCCGAACCGTCAAGACATCATTAAGGGGATCGGGTAGTTGGGCCGCCCGATGGGCCCGGCTCAGGGCCCCGCTGCCAGCTCGGCGGTCGACAGCCGGGCGGAGCTCTGCGACGGATCGTACAGCCACAGACCGTCGGCAGCTCCTGGCTCCTTCTCAGCCTGCGATCTTCAGGACATATTGAGCATCCATGGACTAGGCTGAAGGCTGTACGGTTGGGCCAACCCCATCCCTACCATCCAACCGGCACGGCCAAGAGGGGAGTCATCCGATGGGCTCCATTCCGAAGAGGGTGTCTGAGCGATTCTCGAAGCAGACTCGGCGGTTTCAACGTGTCCTGAAGCGGGCCATCGACCGGGACATCAACGAATCCGACACCGTCCTGATCATTTCGGACATGCTTGCCAACGTCTTCGGCTACGACAAGTACACGGAGATTACCAGCGAATGTGCTATCCGCGGCACGTACTGTGATCTGGCCGTCAAAGTCGACGGCAGCGTCAAGTTCCTGATCGAAGTCAAGGCGATTGGGCTTGATCTGAAAGAGGCCCATATTCGCCAGGCCATCGGCTACGGCGCCCAACACGGCATCCAGTGGGTCGTGCTCACCAACGGCGCACAATGGCAGATCTACCGCCTGGTGTTTGAACAGCCCATGAGGGACGAACTGCTGTGCTCGTTTAACTTCCTTGACCTCAACCTGCGCAAGAACGAAGATCAGGAGATGCTCTACCTCCTCTGTAAGGAAGGCCTCTCCAAGGACGTCATCGAGGAGTACCACGAGCACCTGATGAGCGTCAACAAATTCATCATCAGCGCCATTCTGCAGTCGGACAACGGCCTGAGCCTGTTGCGACGGGAGCTTCGCCGTGTCTCGCCCGGAACCAAAGTGGAGCTGGAAGAAATCACCAATATCCTGACCTCGGGCGTCCTCAAGCGCGACGTCGTCGAAGGCGAGCCGATGAAAGATGTGCATGCCAGGGTGAGGAAGGCGGTATCGAGGCGATTGGTCAAGAAGAGCCCGAAGTAGGCGCGCTATCTTCTAGAAGGCAATTCGTCGCAGGAAAACAGGGAAGTGGGCCCGTCTGCGAGAGAGGGGTAATCCAGAGTGACTCGGTTTCCCCGCGACCCTTCTCACCCCGTTTGTTTAGTTTGAGTGATTGTTGACTGCGGAGGGGGGCGAAGGATAGGAACTGGTCTCTGCGGAAAGGCATTCTAGCCTCCCCTATTTCAAAATACACAGATCTAGCAAGCACGTTCTAAGGAGGCAAGTCACGCCATTTGGCAAAGAACCCCGGTTAACCCCGGGGTTCCTTAGTTTGGTAGGGACTGGCATATGGATACCAGTGGCTTAGTGGAAATCCTTGGGAAACCCCGGTTTATTGCGGTTCTACGCGTGATCTATGTGAGGTTGTCGTGCAGGAACGTAGCAGAATCCTTTGTTCGATCGAGCGAGATGATAGTATGAAAGCGCTGCACCTCCCAGTAGACTGGGTCTGCCAAGATCCGAGTCCACCAAAGGAGGTGCAGCATGTTCCATTCCGATTATACGATCGGTTGTGATGCCCACAAGCACTACTCGTTCTTCGCCGTTCTGGACGCTCGGGGCCGCCTTGTTGAAGAGCAGCGGGTCGCACACCACCCAGGCGCCATCCGGGCCTACCTCTCTCGCTTCCCGGCCGGCACCCCGGTCGCCCTGGAGACCGTCGGCAACTGGTACTCCCGGTAGGACACCGGGACGGTGTGGATCGTCGATGAGATCGAGGCCGCCGGCTGCACCCCCAAGCTCGCCCACGCCCTCTTCGCCAAGAAAATGATGGCCAACATCCACAAGAGTGACAAGCTCGACGCCAAAGGCCTGGCCACCCTTGAGCACCTCGGCTCCCTGCCCACGGTCTGGATCGCACCGGGTGACGTCCGCGATGCCCGTGAACTACCCCGCACACGGATGGCTTTCTCCAAGTCTCGGGCTGCCCTCACATCGTCCCGATGTCCTTCGGGAAGAACCGCATGCATTCCACCCTGGCCAAGTACGCTCTCTCCCTCCAGACTGAGAGTGACATCTTCGCTCCCAAGTGGCGCCCTCCCCTGCTCAAGCTCTTCGATCAGCTGCCCGAGGAGACCCACCGCTGCATGCTCCAGGAGCTCGAACTGCTTGCCCTGATCCAGCAGCAGATCGATCAGCTCGAAGTCAGGATCAAGGAGCGGATCAAGCTCACCCCCAGCATGCAGGTCGTGCAGACCGTCCCCGGCGTGGGCACCATCCTTTCGATCGTCATCACCCTGGAAATCGGCTCCATCGACCGCTTCAGCACCCCCAAGAAACTGGCCGGCTACTCCGGCCTGGTCCCCAGGCTCAGCGCCAGCGGAGGGCGCGTCCACTACGGCCGGATGGTCACACCGTCCCGGTGTCCTTCGGGAAGCAGGCCAACAACTACCTGAAATGGGCCTTCATCGCCTGCCCAGGCCGCAGGCCAGGGAAGCCGCCAACGTGGTCGTCCGACACCGGCATCACCCCAACTGGACAGACAAGTACGTCTCCCACCTCTACGAGCGCATCAAACGCCGCAAGGGGCACGCCGTCGCCGTCGGCGCCACCGCTCGTTACCTCTCCGAGTCAGCCTTCTGGGTTCTCAAGAAGAGTGAGCCCTACCAGGAGCCGCCTCACTGGGCTCCCGGAGGGATGAAACACCCTATCTCGCTCAGCCAGGGGAAGGCCCCCGCATAACAAAGTGCCGCGTTGTTGGCGGTATGGGTCCACCGAGATCCGCGAGATGATTGGGCCTCCCCTGGCGAATTAGCTCATGCCTCCACCGAGAGGCGCACACCGTCCCGGTGTCCTACGGGATGGATGTTTCCGGCGGGACCGGCTGGGTCTTGAATCGCTGGAGAGCAATCGAACAAAGAAAACACTCCCCAGAAGGGGGAGCACAGCTTCATTTAACGGGCAACGATCTTGACAGGGGAAGGGCTTTCATGGATGTTAGGCGGGATCTAGTCTTCCAGTGCAGTCTCCCCAAAGAAGTCAATATCTAGATCTTTCAACTCGTATTGAGTCCTCGTCGTGACCCCGACGCCGAAATCAATCATCAAGTCGGTCAACCTTGTACCATCGATGAGGACAACTTTGGTACCAACATCGGAGACATATTGACGGGCATCGCTCGTGAATGAAGTTGTAGTGATAAAGATGCCTTTCTTCGCTTTCTTACCCTGTAAAGCACCGACGAATTTCTGGATCTCAGGGCGTCCCACCGTTGATGATGTACTCCACTTTTTCGCCTGCACATAGATCGTATCAAGCCCTAAACGGTCTTCATCGATTACTCCGTCGATTCCTTCGTCACCCCGCTGACCAACTGCTCTTGCGGCATCGCGTTGTGAACCGCCATATCCCATCTTAACAAGCAGTTCAACTACCAACTTTTCGAAGAATCCTGGGGAGCTATTCAGAACGTACATTAGGAGTTCATCCGACAAATCCCTGCGGATTTTCTGGTACGCATTTTCGAGGGCCTCTTCCGGAGTAAGACCTTCAAGTTCCTCTTCCTCTACTTTCTCATCTGAAGATTCTCGAACCGTCTCGCGAAATTCAACATACTCGGGGAATTGGAGAAGGAACTTCATATCTACACGTTCGGGGTTTTGCCTAAGAACTTCTATTCCCCTATCAGTTATCTGGAAATAGCCGCGCTTTGGATCCTGCAACAATCCGGCTTTTTTTAGATAAGTCCTTGACCAACCAACACGATTGTAAAAGACTGGCTGCTGTCCGCTAGAGAGAAGCTTGGACCGTTCTTCTTCAGTCAGATTGTATTTGTCGGCCAACTCGTTGACCGCATCGTGGATGTAATGTACTTCTCCATCACCGGATAGCTGGAGAAGAGGGAGCATCAACGTTTGAAAATCAGGAATAGGCATACAGAGACCCTTTCAAAAGAAAACATTTCCCGCATAACCCCCTCGAACTGATTGGCCGGGGCAATGCTTCAACCATGCCCCTGCCCTTCCTGATCATACAATGCCGTCCCCATATTCGCCCTGCAACCCATGTCCGATCCAGCGCGCTGTGATGCAGCGGGTTAGAACAGGTAGTCGACGGACATGTATAGAACATTGAACAGCGATTGCTCGATCTCTTGGAACCTCATTTGGATGGCCTGATTGGATGTCACATCATGTGCCCACTTGTTCCGCAACCCATAGGCGACTGATACGTCGGTCTGATAGCCACCTAGGGGAGAGCCATTCGCTAGTTTGTAGGATCCATCAAACACTGCATTCATTGCTTTGTCAAAAGCCGCCTTGAATGCGTCATTGATTTCCCTAAGTTCTTGAGTTGTGAGGGGGGAACCGACGGAAGTAAGCAGGAACTCGGCGTGCTTGATGAACTTCCATTCTCCAGGATTCATCTTCTTGATTGTGCCGTCGACCACCAGAGCCAGATCGAACAAGATGTTTGCCTCAAGCTGGCCTGCAAACCTACTCATCAATGCATGGGAAGGCACTTCCGCAAGCTTCATTAGTCGGGCAACGGTAAATGCGAACAGGAAACCGATGTCAATGCTCGGGGGCGACAGAAGGAACTTAGATTTGAATTCATCAAGTATGAACTTTCGCGCAAACTTCGCGGAGTAGTTGTTCTGCCTGTGATCGATGTACTTCATTTGCATGAATACCCAATGCCGAAATGCCTGATCAGCTTTCGCATAGTTGAGGCTCGCTAGAGCGTAGGCAGGAGTGTCAGGGACCGGGACGCCGGTGGTCTCAACATCCTCTTCAACTGCTTGGTGCATCAGGGAATACCCCTTGTCCAGCTCTCCTGCAAGAAGTGCAGTCATGCCCCAGAAACAGTAGGCGGTGCTCTTGTGAATTCGTTGGCCAGAGTTCAGTTTCTACCATTCAAATGCAGGGGATAAGGCCACATTCCATATCTGCTCGGCTCGATCGAAATCCCTGGCCGACAGATTCGCATTCCAGATCACCGTGAAGTTGTTCAAGTAGTCGTCCTGCATCGCATAGTTGCCGGAGTTGTTGTCGAAGAACTCTAGAGCGGCCTTCTGGAACTTCTCCAAGTCCAGTGTTTGGTTGGCAAAGTGTGCCGAATGGAGCTGGATGAAATAGTCATCGATTGATGATTCCAGTCCCTTGAGGTTTATTGTCTTTCCACCAACTATGAATTCCATGGGAATTCTCCATGTTCTGGCCACTCGAGAAATGCTGCATAACGCCCTCGAGCTGATCGGCCGAGGTTGACCAGCATCCCCAGTCCGATCCAGCGAGGGTTATAGCGCCACCTCTCTCGTCCTGGAAGATACAACTGCTCAAGGAGTGGCTGACAACAACTCAATGATCTGGCTATTCTGGATCGTGATGATTTGGAGGGCTTGAAGTTGATACTCAGCCGCGATCAATTGTTGCTCCGTAATTCTGTCAACGCTTGGGTTGTTGTACGCATCCGCTTCATACTTGGTGACCAGACCAAGGGTTGCTTGACGCTGTTTGTCAACCAAGTCCTGAGCGTCCTTGACCCTCGCTGCATACGTCGCCGCTCTGTCTCTTGCAATCGCACTCTCCTGGAACGTTGTGACAATCTGGAAGACTTGGGCCGCCAGGATTGCCGCGAGGAGGCCAATGATGAGCCAAGGTGTCAGTCTGCTGATGGTTTGCGTACTTTCCATTGGATTCCCGTTCCATGTTGTAGTGTTATCTGTCACGAAACATGGCGTGGCGAGCCAGCGCCCTTGAACTAAACGGCTGGGGTCACACACCTGCCAGCCTCGAAGCCCTTCGTTCTTACGGCGGGCTCAGGTACGTCCAAGTCCCACAGTTCTCGAACTCGACCTGAAACGCACTAGCCGAGACGTACGCCGTGCCTCCCGACATACCGAAGTGGTTGGCCACAATCCCACCGGTTGCTGCGCTGGTCTGCCAGTAGCAGTTGTCAGCTGTGCCGGTCGATCTCCAGACGCCGGGGGCAATATCCACCCCGACAAGATAGAATCCGTCACCCTTGGGGCTGGTGAGTTTGGCCATGACCCGAGCCGTGGCAGTCTTCGCCGCATTCGGAGTGACGGTCGGTGTTGAGGTAATGGTCGGTGTCTGGCTGTCCGTTGGAGTGAACAGCGGGGTGCTTGTGCTGGTCGGCGTTACCTCGCGTGTCACAACGCGGGTGACTTCCACGGCCAAGGTCGGAGCGGAGGTGTATGTCGGCATGGCCGTTTGGGATGGTACGACTGTCCAGACGGCCATTGTCTCCTGCACAGCCTGAGAGATTTGGTCCGGCGATGGGCCACAGGCTGAAAGAAGCAGTGCGCTCACGATCATCATCTTCCTCATATCATGCCTCCTATGAGAGACAGTCGCGTGTCAGCCACGGACAAGTCAGAAGATTACCCTCGCGATGATAGGGAAGCCTAGGACTAAAGTCTCGATATCCAGTTGCCGCAGAGCATCTTGTTGCGTTGACTTGTCTCCCGCTTTCCCCTTTCAGCGGACCACTGTGGGAGTTTCTTCGTGATATGCCAATAGACCGCTGGAGGAAGCGGCCTATATTCTCTATCTTGCTCGCATCAAGGGGTCTTCGAGGCGAGGGTCCCCCTAGACAACCTTACCTTACTCTCAATTGACCTGTCAGGCAACCAGTACGAAAGCAACACTCTCCGGCGACCCGAGAGTGGCGGGCAAACGGAGAGTGTGCCAGTGCCACGCTACCGTGTTCCCGGGCGTATGCGCCCATATCTCCCTACAGGAAAACAAGGGAGAACCAAGATGGACAAGGCCTGCGCGCAGAAAATTTCGGGATGTGGGAAAGCAAAACCGATCGGGAGGCTTCTGTCCCCGAGCGGTTTCAGATCTCCGGTTTCACTACTGAAGTGACAGGAACGCTTCGTCCGACAGGATCGCAGAGTATTTCATAATCAATCCTGTATCATCATCCGGCACAATGAAAGTCAGATACCCCGTCTTCGTGGCCCCGCCATAGAACTCGCCACCTTCGAACATGCCATCGACACCTGCAACAAAGATCTCAGGATCGTGCGTCACACCGGATGAATTGATTACCGAAAACTCGTATCCGCTCAGGTTGCATGACTCATCTGAGGTCTTCTCGCACGTCACTGATAGGTCAGCAAAGATGTAGTGGTTTCCAGCCTCGGCATCGGAGTTGAACGAATTCCCCTTTGCGATAATGTCGTCGGCTGGGTTTACGACATCCTGCACGCTGATCGCCATCTCATCAACAACCACTTCGGACCCAACTGGTGCGGGGGCGCTCCGAGCTGATCCTAGCGCTTTCGCGGTAGCTGTCGGCTGCTCCATCGCCTCCGTTGGCGCCGATGCACCACCTGATGTTTCACCGCCACCGGAAGCGGATTCTGATGTTGGTGTGTTTACCTGAACGCTGGAACCGCACGCAAGGACAGTGGAAGTGAGAACGAGAACAGCAACAAGGACGAAAAAGGAGCTTCTGTTCTGAGACATAGGGGTCCCCCTATTTAGAGGTTGGATGGGCTTTCTGGTTGTTAGCGAGTGTAGCATCCGCACAAGCAAAGCGCAAGAAGGACAGACGTACTGACACCAGGTTGCGACCGATCACCACATACGAACCCCTACCGCCTTTCGTGGGGGAATTTCGTACTTCTAGACTGGTAGTATCAAACCCTCAGCAGCTTCCATCATCGAATCGATCCCCCTCCGGTCGTAGATGATGCTCGTCTCAAAGCTACTGTGACCTGCTAGCTTGGCTGCGATGGCCAGATCGGCTCCGTACATCATGGTCATTGCCTC
Source organism: uncultured Chloroflexia bacterium (assembly GCA_963807065.1). GTDB lineage: Bacteria > Chloroflexota > Anaerolineae > Anaerolineales > E44-bin32 > CAWAND01. The sequence goes on along the minus strand of CAWDZQ010000003.1, from coordinate 990,660 downwards.
CCCTCTGCCGTTTGAACCATCCACGTGTAGCACAAGCGCTTGGCCCTAGGGGCTGAACCCTTGGCCCCTGGTTGGCTGCCATCCTGCTTTCCCCGGCCGCTTGTGAATCCCTTCTCAAGAAGATGCGGTCAGTTGCCAATCCACTCGAAAGCCGAGCTCACCGGCTGATGAGGCGTCAAGTAACCTCGAGCGCAGTATGCACATCCAGCCCGACCAGGTGCCTTCCGCCCACTCCATCCCACAACTTGATCCGTCTGGGGTTCCCCCATGTTGTCAGGCGAGATGTCGAACTAAGGCGTATCGGGGGCGATGACTTCGATCTCCCGCCAGGCAATCCAGGAGGGGCTGGCGACGGTTTCGACGCGGATGTACTGGACGCCCGTCCAGGTTTCGTCTGGCGAAAATTCCAGCCATTGGCCATCTTCGGTGGAGCCTTCAAACCGGGTGAGCTCAGAGAAGCTTGCACCCGCGCCGGCGCCCTTGCCCAGCACGCGGTGCACGGTGCTGCCTGCCGGGTACTGGCTGATGAGCAGTCGGACCGAGCCGATGTCAAGAGCTTGACCGAGATCCACTTCGATCCATTGGGGAGCGTCACCGCCGGAGCTCCACAACGTACCGGCGTCGCCGTCCACCGCCAGCGCACCTTCGTTGCCGGACAAATTGCGGGAAGTGCGGACCGGCTTCCCGAGCGCTAGGTTATGGGCCAAGGTTTCTGCGCTTAGGCCCAGCAGGGATCGGTCTTCGAAGTAGGTCTTTACAAACCAGGTGTAAGCAGTGGGGTCACTTTCGGGCAGGACGTGATCGGGCTTGTCGTTCCAGGATTGGAAGATGATGTGGTCCGGTCGGCCGCCGGCCACCAGTTCGTAGCGTTTGACGCGTTCGCCGGCGGTGGCCAGCCAGGTGGCGTTGTCTTCTTCAAATGAGTTGCCGATGTAAATCATGCCGATCGGGATGCCCAGTTCGCGCCCGTAGGCTTCCATCTGAAGTGCCTCGTCAGGCCAGGTGGAATGGCTCCAGTCCATATCCAGATGCAGGAAGGCTATATCAAACCCGTTGACGGCTCGGAAGGTCTCGAGCCAAGCCTTGTAAGCGGCGGCGTTGGCCGGCCCGGTGACCGGTTCTATATCACCCACGATCAGATCCGGGAAGATCTGCCGGGCCTGGAGGATCATGTCCCCGACGTCCTTGGCAATCTTCTCGGTGGACCATTGGCAGGCCTGGTCGCCATCGTAAAAGTGGGCCCAATAATAGGGTTCGTCAAGGGCGACGTAATTGAGGCTTCCGCCGGCATCCTTGACGCGCTGGACGGCTTTGAGGAAGCCGGGCCCGGCGAAGCCTTCAATGCTTTGGCCGCAGGTGTCATCAGGGAATAGGGGGCTGTGTTCGATGGCCAGTCCGAGACCCCGCTGGCGGATCGCCGCGACGGCTTGTTCCAGCTCGCCAAATGGACCGGTTTCTGCCCAGCCCCCGTACAGCTTGAAGACCTGGAGGTGACCGGCGGCCTCATTCCAATCCGCATCTGGGGTAAACAGATCCATATAATCGACGGAGCCGCGGCCAACCTGTTCCAGGTTGAGCGGCGCAAACCAATACAGCGGCTGGTGATCGAGAGAAAGGGCAGGCGGTTCCGGGGTGGGTGATGGCGTGGGGGGTAGCGTGGCGAGCAGCGTGGGGGGTGGAACGGTGGGGATTGTTGATTGGGTGGAGGGTGGCGTTGGGGCCCCGGTGACTGGCGCAGAGGGAAAGTTGCAGGCGCCGAGGAATAGGGCGAGGCTGAAGCAGAGAAAGTGAGACGGTTTGCACATGGGTGGCCCTCAACAAGACGGCGGCGAGAAAAGATGAGTATACGTCCAAGGGCGAATGGGATGGCGCCGGGATGCGCTCGAGTTTTCTCGGCGCACCCATCAGAAGGTCCGCCGTTGGCCATAGTCCTCCGGGTCATCAGCAGGGCGTCGAGTCAGATTGCTTTCTCCCACGTGAAAATCTGAGCGTCGCCTCATTTAGTTGACATGTCGCTAAGGCCGACCTGGCCGGGATGGGAAGACTGGGCGGATTTGAGGTGTTTGTTGTATGCTCAGTATGGTCGATGGGCAGGAGGGCCGGTGGCCCCGGCCGATCCGCTTTGTCGGGTTCCAATCCTTCGTTTGGATATCGAAGCAACCATGCGTCGCAAGCCGAGGATTTGGCCATGCCAGTAAGGAAAGGGGCGCAGTCGGCCCAGGTGACCGAGTCCAGTTCGTTCGCGGCTCCCTATCCCCCCAGTTGGTTTGACCGTTTGAAGGGCTGGGTCGACAAACTCCCCATTCCACCTTGGCTCTTCTACTTCGGGCTGGCGGCCGTGTTGGGGGCCGCCGGCCCGTGGGTCCAGTGGCACGAAGGCGCGTACCCGGCCGGCGCCTTCGTCCCCGTGAGCGCTTGGGCGTTCGCCAACGGTGCCTATCTCCTGGGCTTCATGCACTATATCGACCGTTCAGCCTCCACCGCCATCGACGCCTCCCGGTCGCTGCTGGGCGCTGAACGTGCTTCAGCGGAGACTTCCCCCTCAAAAGGGGCGCCGTACGAACTGCTCGCATACCAACTCACCACGCTTCCGTCGCGCCCAGCCCTTTTTGCGACCCTCGGTGGTGCTGTCTTTGCCCTTCTTGCCTTTCTGCCGGTCCCCGGCACGGCCTCGATTCCTAATCTCATGGCTGGTGCGGTGCGAACACCCCTGTCCGTCGCTGTCTTGGTGGCGATTTTCCTTCCGTCCAACGCCATGACGGTCCTGTTTCTGTACCACTCGGTCCGCCAGCTCCGCCTGATCAGTCACATCTACGCTCACCACGCCCACATCAACCTGTACCGGCTTGGGCCCCTGTACGGTCTTTCCACGCCTGGAGCCCTGACGGCGTTGGCGCTCCTTGTTTACCCCTACCTGTGGTGGGGTGCCGCCTACTGGGCGATGGGCGAGGTCGCCTCGGCGGAGATCGGCTTCGGCGTGATCATCTCGGTGGTCGCTATCGCGATTTTTGCTCTGCCGCTGTGGGGTGCGCATCGTCGCCTGGTTGCTGAGAAGAAGCACCACATGTCTGCGGTGGCCCTGCGCTTCGAGGCAGCCACCATGCAGCTCCACGATCAGCTCGACAAGGGGGACCTCGGTGGGATGGATCAGCTCAACAGGGCGCTATCAAGCCTGGAGATTGAGCAGACCGCCTTGGGACGCATCCCAACTTGGCCATGGGAAGCGGGCACCTTCCGGGGTATCCTGGCCGCGATCGTCCTGCCTGTCGCCGTCTGGCTTGTCCAGATCCTCCTTGGCCGCCTGATTGGCCCATAGCGCCCAGCCTAAGTGCCGGAAGCCTTGTCGATCCCCGGGCCGGATCGCTCAGGATGGCCTGGGGCAGGGCGATGAGCGGCCCCGGCCGATCCGCTTCGGGTGCGTTCAGGGTGCCTCGCGAAGCTCGAGGGCGTTAGGCGGGCAATGTCCATAGTAAGCCTTGACACAGCGCCCAGGCATGCCTTCACCCGTCGCCCAAGTGCAAACGTTTGTGAACGTCTTCACAAGTGGGCCATGCATAGCCCTGCTTCTGACCGGAGCGAACTTGCCGCAGTCCCTACCAACCACGCCGGCCAAATCGGGCCTGCTGAGCGAAACAACGGAAAGTAACCGATAATGGGCAGGAGTCGAGCCCGCTGGCCGACGCCACCCAACCTGTTTGGATACCCATTCACCACGACCCGCAGCTAGCAGACACGCCGAGCTATGCCACCCGAGATCAGATTTGCCCAAGCTGGTTCCCTGAACATCGCCTACCAGGTCTTCGGCGAAGGCCCGGTCGATCTGCTCGTCGTCCCGGGCTGGGTGTCCAACCTCGACACGTTCTGGGAAGAGCCGTCCGTCGTGCGCTTTTTCAACCGGCTAGGGCGCTTTGCCAGGGTCTTGCTTTTCGACAAACGCGGCACCGGGATTTCCGACCGTGTATCTCAGCCCCCGACGCTTGAGGAACGGATGGATGACGTGCGCGCCGTGCTCGATGCGGCGGGCTCAGAGCGGGCCGCCCTGCTAGGCACCTCGGAAGGCGGGCCCATGTGCGCTTTGTTCTCGGTGACCTACCCGGCTCGAACTGCCGCCCTGATCATGATCGGGTCCTACCCAACCGCTCGGAAGGCAGAGGACTATCCCTGGGCACGATCGCCCGAAGCGTGGTCCGAATTCAACAAGCAGGTCGAAGAGGGTTGGGGCGGTCCGGTGGGCCTCGATCTGCGGGCCCCCAGCATCAGCGATGATCCCCGTTTCCGGAGCTGGTGGGCGTAACTGCTCCGAACCGGCGCCAGTCCAGCCACGGCGCTGGCCCTGAACCGCATGAATGCCGAGATCGACATACGAAATATTCTGCCGTCGATAAGGGTCCCGACATTGCTTCTTCACGCCACTGGCGATAGGGCCATTAGCGTTGAGGCCAGCCGTTACATGGCCAAGCGGATCCTAGGCGCCAAACTGGTCGAGATCGATTCAGAAGATCATCTTCCATTCGCGGAACCGGCAAAGCGCATTCTGGATGAGATCGAAGAATTCCTCACCGGCCACACGGGTACGGCGATGATCGATAGCGTCGTTTCAACGGTGATGTTCACAGATATCGTGGGATCGACAGAACGAGCTCAAGAGCTCGGAGATCGCAGGTGGAGAGACTTGCTTGAAAGCCATCATGCCACGATCAGGCATGAATTTGACGTTCATCGAGGCCGGGAGATAGAAACGACCGGGGATGGCTTCTACGCCATGTTCGATGGACCGGCCCGGGCGACCCGATGCGGCCTTGCCATCCGGGATGCGGTGCAGCCGCTTGGAATCTCAGTTCGAGTCGGACTTCACACCGGGGAGTTGATCCTGAGCGGAGACGAGATCTCGGGTATCGCGGTCCATATCGCCGCGCGGGTGGTCGCCTTGGCCACTGCCGGCCAGGTGTTGGTGTCGCAGACCGTCAAGGACCTGGTTGCCGGATCTGAAATCAAGTTTGAAGATCAAGGCTTGCACGCCTTCAAGGGTCTCGAGGACGAATGGCGGCTGTATAGCGTCCTGGAGGACTAGGGGTCCGGACCTCGCCTGCCTGCCATCACCCAATACCAGCAACTTGTCGGCAGCGTTTGGCGCTGGCTTCCCCTTCAGGGCAACTCCGGCGGCCCCAGGCCCCAGCCTTCGGGAGCTGGCCTTATCATGCCGGCCCGGAGCCTGCCAAGAACTTCGGACGATGCCGGGCGACGCTGGGCTGTGGGGACACGACTATTGTGTGTTCACGCACGCCTTCCAGGCTGTCGCATGCACCCCCGATTATGAAATCCTTCACAAACTTGTTGGACTAGTCCTTGGTGCTGGCCGGACGGCGCTCGCATCGGTCGTGAGGGGCGACGCTAGACGAACCTGAGATGATTGTTGTATGCTGGGGATGGCTCAGCAGCTGTGCCGGGCATGGCCCCGGCCGGACTTAGCGTGAGCCTCGAGCGGCACGGGTAGGGGGAGTGATACGCTCCCTCCATCGACCCGGCATGAATGAGCGATCTCCAGCCACTGTCGTCACGAAGAGTCAGAGGACGTCCTATTCCCACAACAACCAAACCGTAGCCCACGCCTGTCCGGCGATCTCAACCCCGCCTGTCCCCCAGAGAAATGGAGAGGACCCACCATGAAACCGGACACAGTACAGCATCTCGCGCTCACGGTCGCCCTGACCCTGGTCTTCTCATCGGCGTGCAACGCGCCGACGACGCTCTTCGAGCCTGAAGCCACGCCCACAGCACGACCTGCTCCTGCCACCGAAACGACGCAACCCGCTGCCACCGAGCCGCCGGCCGAGAGGGTGCAGTTGGATCCCTGTTCGCTGCTCAGCGACCAGGAGGTTGGTGCCTTGCTTGGGGGAGCGGTCCAGGCACAACCCGCCATGGGCACCGGCGGCTGTACCTACATGCTGCCATCCGATGACCCCAGCCAAATGGTGCAGGTGGTTCTCAGCGCAGCCCAGGGTGACGAGGCCAAGGCTTTCACCGCACTGAGCATGGGACTGCTGGCCGGGTTCAGCGGCGACCCCGAGATGCAGGCCAAGTTCGAGGCAGTGAACATCCAGCTCCCCGATCTGACCTTGATGGACACCGTGACGCGCCTGGCCGAGCTCTTCCAGGGGTCGGGGGTGGAACTTGTCGAGGCCGATGGACCTGACGGGCATGTGGTTTGGCTTGTGTACTCGATCGCTACGTATTCCCAGGGGACGCTGATCCTGGTGCGCGACGACACATATGTCTCCCTCACGCAGATTGGCGGCGATATGGGAGGCGCATTTGACAAGCTGGGTGAGCTGGGGAACACGGCTTTCGACCGGCTGCCAGCTGCGTTCTACGTCATGGATGAGGAAGGGACCGGGGATTTCAGTTTCTCCATCGGCGGGGAGGAAGATGAGACGCCAACCGCTCCGCCCGAGCCGACCCTTCCGCCCGAGCCGCCCACCGAAGGCTGTGTGCCCGCGCCGCTGGCGCCAGCCGACGGAGGGACAATGGACAACGGTTGCACAAACCACTCAGATCCGATGACATGGGAATTCACATGGTCGGCGTGCCCGGCGAGTCAGGACTACGGTATCTACGTCATCGGGTCCAATGCCACCGTCCCGGTCATCGACGATCACACCGCCAGCACGAGGTATCTGCGGGAGTCGACCGGCTACGTCGCTAACCAGAACCGATCGCTGTGGCGCTGGAAGGTGCGCGCCATGCAGAACGGCGTGTGGGGTGACTGGTCACCTGAGAGCCTGTTCGAGGTCGAGCCGCTCGATACCGACTGCAGGACCGGCCCCTGACCCACAGCCTGTCCTGAGGTTGGCATTTATCGGACCCAAGGTCAACTTCAGGGGATTCAGCGAGAGCTGGATGCCACTCCGAAGGGGCGCCATCTCTGGATCGCCATGGGTGTCCTGCCCGGCCATCCGAGACCAACGGGATTTGGCCGCCTGCAGTCTGACCCGCCCGTCGCTCATCCGGGTTGCCAGGCGCGGCGGCGACTTCTCCGCTTGCTCCCACCTGCAGCGCGAGGCTCAACCTGTGATCCAAGCTTGATTGCCAGCCGCGCCGGAGTCTGACCCGCCGGCAAGAACCAGTGCACCGGCCTCGCGCAGCGTCTCAGCCCACAGATACTCCCCCGGCGCTGGGCGCATCCCTGGAAGGGGGCAAGCTTCCCGGTCTTGATGGGGCGCGTGCCCCATGACATCGGGATAATGTTGCCACTAGGATTAGAACTGCAAAAGCGTAGGATGCCGCCGGCGGCGCGATCGTTCAATCCGAAGGAGGCCCCATATGAAAAGCCTGAAGCTTGCGGACTTCGCTCCACTGGCCGGCGTGGCGAGCGTGGTTCTGCTTGCCATTGCCGTGATCTTGTTTGGTGCCTTTGACTACCTTCCGACACCCGCTAGGGCGGCCGAAATCTTCACCACGGTGGCCGACCGCGACCTGGCCATCGTCTGGAGTGGTACGCTTGCCGGCCTGGCCCTGGTGTGGTTTTCCGGCAGCCTTTTTAGTTGGCTGAAGCCGCACGAGTCCCGTTCTGGACGGCTGGCGGCCACGGCCATGGCTGGCGGGGCGCTGGCCGGCGCTGGTCCAATGGCTGCCTATGGGGTGGTCTATCATGCCGCCGGCCAGGCGGCCCATGCCGGGGGGCTTGACCCTTCCAGTGCTTGGGTCATGTACAGTCTGTACAGTGCTCTGATGGGCTTGGTGCATGGGCTTATCCTGATGATCGGGGCGGTAGGGTTGGTCGCCTTGCGCACCAAGGCCTTTCCGGCCTGGTTCGGCTGGGCGTCATTGGTGATCGCCCTGGGCATGGCGACGCCCGCCGACTACATCTTCGAGGGTATCGGGATGGTGTGGATCGTGACGGTCAGTCTATGGATCTTCACGCTCCAGGGCAGGGAGATACCTGCAGCCGCGGTAGGGGGGTGATCATTGGCCTAGGCCGCACCTGCCAACCAGCCGGGAGTTAAGCCCCCCCGTCGATAAAGGGCCCGGTGGCGTCCAGCAGCGCCTTGACCTCCCGGCGCGCTATGAAGCTCTGCCGGTGGGTTTCGTCGTGGATCCCCGCCAGCAGATGGTCGAGGGCCGATCGAGCTTGGATCAGGTGCGAGCGGCTGGCGTCCGCCTCGCCCGTGGCGGCTTCCAGGTCGGCTAACGCCCCCAGCGCCGGCCAGGCAGCCCGGTTTGAGCCGGTCTCCCCCGCCAGGTCGGCGGCACTTTGGAATGCCTTCCTGGCCTCGTCAAGTTTGCCCTGGGCCAGCAAGATCCTTCCCCGAAGGGTCCAGGCATCGGGCAGGTAAAGCCTCGCCTTTCGTCCTTCCAGAATCTCAATCCAAGCCTCGGCCGCCTCTTTGGCCTGGTCCAGGTCGCCGCCAGCGAAGGCCATTTCGGCCACCGCACACCCGACGGCCAAGGTCAAGAAGATCGTCGAATGGTTGACAATCTGGTCCGTCAGAACCAGCGGCGGATACCCACCAGCGGAGACGTCGTCAAGCGTTTCTCCGGCTAGGAGACGGATCCGGGTATGGATGGCCAGGGTCCACAGGAGTGCGGGAGGATAGATTTCCCGCGCCGCCACCACCGCTTGTTCCGCCAGTTGCACGGCTTGTTCAAACGAGCCCAGATAGGCCAGTACCCAGGCCGCCTCGGCCCGGACACCCGTCGTCGCCAGCGCGTTTCCTACCTCATCGCCGAGCCTGTACGCCTCCTGGAGTGCCTCAAGCGATGGGCTGAGTTCGCCTTGCTCGAACAGCGACAGGCCCAAGATGGTAAGTGCGAAGGACACGTTACCAAGGTTTCGAATTTTGTCGCCAATCCCCAGCGCCTCTTCGGCCATATCTTTCGCTGTTTGCAGGTCAGCGGAGTAGAAGGCCAAACGCGCCCGCCGGGAGATGGAGCCGGCGAGCATGGGGCGATTATCCAAGGACTTCCAAAGCTCAATTGCATCGACCGCCGCTTGCTCGGCCTTCCCGATCTCGCCTTTGGCCGCGTAGGGCTCGGTGAGGTCGTTAAGGATGTAGGCCTGCAGTTCTTTCAGATCGAGCGAGCGCGCCAGGGCCAGAGCTTGCTCGCCCGAGTCGATGGCTTCCTGCGTCTCTCCCCCGAACAAACCAATCAGGCTCAGGCTCCACAGGAGCTTGGCCTGCATGGCCCCGTCGCCTAACTCTTTGGCCATATCGAGCGCCTGAGCGGCCAGTTCCCGGCCCTTGTCGGGGTCATGCAAGGAGCTGGGGATGGCGAGCAGGACGACCTGGGCCGCCAGGGCGGCCAGACGAATGTGCGCCTCGTCTCGCTGGTCTCCCATCGCCTCGAGGTCCCGGTAGCGCTGGAATGCCTGCTGGCTTTGGCCGATAAGTTCGAGCGCCCGACCCCAATGCTGATACAGATCGATGAGCTCGTCCGTCTTGAGTGAAACTTGATCGAGCAAAGCAGCCGCCCCGTCGTAGTGGGTCAGGGCATCCTGGTAGGCGTTCATGCGGTAGGCTCGATCGCCTGCCATGCGACCGAAGCGTACGGCCTGATCCAGCAGGCCAGCCTGTTCGTAGTGCCTGGCCAGGGCACCGGCGATGTCGTCCAGCTCACTGGCGAAGCGCTGGGTCAGGCTGGCGGCCACGTCCTCGTGGATATAGGCGCGCTGGGCGGGATCGATCGATTGGTAGATGTGCTCACGAACCAGGTGGTGGTGGAATTGGTACTGCGACAGGCGTCCGCTTTCCACCCGCCGCGTCCCGGCCGACTGGATCAGCCCCCGGCTCGGGTCAAGCAGGTCGGTGAGTTCGGAGACCGCCTGGCGCGGCTCGAGGGACAACACATCCGCCGCCACCTCGGCCGTGAAGACATCGCCTTCGACGCTGGCCACCTGAAGGATCTGCCGATCAGCATCCTCCAGCCGGGCCAGCCGTTCTTGGATGACCCCCTCGACGCGGGGCGGGGCAGCCGTCCAATCCAGGTCCGGTTGCGCCACCCACCGGCCGTCCTCCTCCAGGGTCAGGTCGCCTCGTTCCCGAAGCATCCGGAGCAACTCGACCACGAACAACGGGTGGCCTTCGGTCCGCTGATAAAGTTGGTGCCGAAAATCTGCGTCCAGGCGGTTGGGCTCGGCGTCGATCACCAGGTTGACGAAAGCCTCGCTCTGCGTGCCGGAGGCCGATGACAGGTCGATGATCACCTCGCCGAAGGTGCGTTTGAACTCGTTGATCACGTGTTCAAGCGGGTGGCGGCTGCCGTCGGGCCCTAGGGCCAGGTCATCCGGCCGGTAGGCGCCAAGGAGCAGGATCCGCCGGTCAGCGATTTTTCGGCCAAGGTGGAAGAGCAGCCCGGTGGAGGCGGCGTCGGCCCACTGCAGGTCGTCCAGCACAATCACCAGCGGACTCACTTCGGACAGCTTGCCGAGGAAAGCCGTGACCTCTTCGAAGATGTGGTCCTGGGTGAGCGAAGGATCGCCGACGGTCGACTGCTCGGGGGCCTTCTTTGAAAGGCCTTCAAGCTTCTCGAGCCAGCCGACCCGTTTGGCCACGGCTTTGCCCATCAGCGCCACCACACGCGACCCAGGCAGGATGACGTTGATGAGATCGGGGGCAACATCGACCAGGATCTGCCCGGACCTGGTCAGCACGGCTCGCAGCCGGCCGCGGTTCTCCTTGGATACGGAGGTCTTGTCGGGGGTGTCTTCGAAGTCGCCGGTCAGGAGCGCCAGCACCTCGCGGAAGGGGAGATAAGGGTCCGAACTTCCCTGAACGTCGCTGCAGTCGCCCCAGGCCGAGACGAGGCTTTGATCCTTTGCCTCAGCTCGTGCGAGGAAGGCGCGCAACAGGCTGGTCTTGCCTGAGCCGGCCTCGCCTGCCACGAGCAGCACGCGGCCATGCCCGGCGAGCGCTTCGCCAAGGGCAGCTTCGAGGCGATCCAACTCCGACTGGCGTCCGACGAAGATATCCAACTCTGTCAATGGGAGTCCTTGCGAGTTGAAGCGGCCCGGCCACAGGTGCTCACCAAGCTTACACCTATTCCGAAGATGGTATCGCCGCCGACCTGGCCAACTCCGCCCTGGGAATGGTCGCCTCCGGTCAAGTTTCCACTTCCGCCGACATGGGGTGCGCACACTTTGCCGGGGAGATGATTCGCTGGCCCTCGGCATGGCCATTGTGAAGGCTTTCACAAGATACTTTGACCAGGGTCTGAGGCTGGACCGGATCGCGCTGGCCTTGTGTCGCGTGAACGATGCTGGCCAGCTCCGGCATGGCTGGTGTATGCTCAGAAGGCAGGGAGGGCGTCGCCCGGTCCGATCCCCTTCGGCTGCGCTCAGGCTGCTTTGCGAAGCTCGAGGGGGTTGAGTGATCTCCAATAGAGATGGGCCGAGTCGTCTTCTTGAGCCAAGGAGATTCTCATGAGAAAGAACCTTCTGCGGCTGTTCTGCAGAGTCGCTATATCAGTGAATATTTGGGGCTGTGGCTTTTCTGATGGAAGCAGCGTACCAGAGTACAAAGTCCCTGAAAGTGCTTTTGACGCTTCAAGGACGCCACCGGCCCCTAACTATTCTGAAGCGGTCAACTGGGCAGTGCTGCCAGGGTCGGGCAAAGGGAAGCCTGTCGATGTGGTCTTCTTTCATCCCACGTCATGTTTCGGAGATGAAAGCTGGAACCAGGCCATGCCTGATGAACGAAACAATCATGCGACCATGGACAGCATCAAGAGGCAGGCAGGGGTTTTTGAGGGGCAGAGTAATGTTTACGCACCGTTCTACAGGCAGGTCAGCTTGTACGTTCTCAAAGCCAGAGAGGAAGACAGGAACAAGGCGCTCAACGTAGCGTACTCAGACATTGAAAGAGCCTTTGCTTGTTACATTGAGAACTTCAACGACGGGAAACCCTTCATCCTTGCCGGACACAGCCAGGGGTCCAACCTTTTGTTGTGGCTCCTTGAAAGAAGGGTCCTTAATGACCCGGAACTGAGGAAACAACTGGTGGCAGCCTATGTGGTAGGCTGGTCATTGACGGTGGACGATATCAAGGCATCTCCTCAGCTGGAGATATGTGAATCTTTTGATGAAGCAGTTTGCATCGTCAGCTATAACACCCAGGAGAAAGACCCGGAAGTTTCCATAGTCAGAAAGAACGCGATCGGAGTCAACCCGCTTCTGTGGAATACTTCTGCATAAGCCGCGCCAAAAGATCTAAACCTGGGTGCCGTGTTTCACATTGACGGGGTTACGAAGGAGATGCCGCATTACACGGGTGCGCAAACCATAGCCGGCGCACTCATCATCCCCAGACCATCCAATGCCGATGAACTCGAAACCCTAAGAGGCTTCTACCACAACTATGACTATGCGTTTTTCTACAGGAACGATGAAAAGAACGTGGCGGATAGGATCGCGGCATACGACAGACGACATTAGGGACCGGCCACTCTCTCGGGCGTTGAACAAGTTAAATGATCAAAGTAAGACTCCATAACATGGCGCTTTCAGTTGGACTCGGCAGGGGCTTTCTGCTGAAGCGTCCGTTGGGCCGCTTCTCTTGGGCCAAAGAGAGAGATTTGGAGGAAGATCACCTCTCTTCTCAATCGGCGTATCAGAGCTCTTTTCCTCGTCTTCTTCCTCCTGCCCATTGGGCTAAATCTCGGAGTTTTGTGGCAGGTGGTGCCCTATGGCCTGCGCTTGCCAAACTTTCCGCCCGGAGTGCGTGAGGAATGATCTGGCGATTGAAGTGGTTCTTTGCTTCTACTTTCCTTCTCATCTGCTCGCTGCTGGCTTCCTGTACAGCTTCCCAAGCCCCCCTGGGGGCCATCCAAGAACTCCATGCCCGTTGGCGGTCCCTTCCGGGCAGCCAAACCCACGATCTCGTCGTCCAACGAATCTGGCACGGAAAGGCTCCGCCCGATCCCGGCTCGCCTCCTCCAACGACGGAGATCTGGTGCATGGACACACAGCTTGCACCCAAGACACAGATGGATCAGACGACCGAGAGCATGACCTGGATCGTTACCAGGTCGAGCGGGGACTCCGGATGGGTTGCCTCCCCGCTGATGATAATGTCTTCAACCTGGCCCTATGAGGCTTGCCTGGGGAGAGCTCCCTAGGCAAACGGCATACCCTCTTGCATGGCATCTAACCCATGGCTGCCTGGGCGGGCGCCTGCCGTTGGATCGGCCGGCACGCAAGGAGTTGGCATTTGGCATGGAGATAACCAAAGACACACGTGTGTCAGATATCCTTCGGGAGTATGGCGACATCGCCGACGTGATGGAAGTGTTTGGGGTCAAGCGCGTCGCCAGGTACTCGTTCCGGAGAATGCTCACCAAAGCCCTCACGGTTGAAATGGCTGCCCGAGTTCATAGGGTTCCACTGGATGATTTTCTGGCGACCCTGCGCGCCTCGGTTGAGAGGGTCGCTGCCCAAGAGGGGCCATCGGAGTAACCCCCCCGCGTGTCTTCTCGGACCAACCCACGGGGTGTTCACGGTCGAACCTGACGCCGGTGTGCGACGGAAATACGGAGCGCGTCTGGAGTGGCTGGTGTATCCTCAAAGGAGTCTGGGTGCCAGGGGTTGGATCGGACGGTGGCCCCGGACGCGACAGACCGACACATGCGGAGGTACGTCCTCATGACGGAAGGCGATCTCTCCCACCAGGCACAGTCCCTGATCGATCTCGTCGCCTATCAGGAAGGAGCGGTGGTAAGCCGAACCCTGCTCAACAAATCGACGGGGACGATCACCCTGTTCGCTTTTGACCAGGGCCAGGCCTTGAGTGAGCACACGGCCCCGCATGACGCGCTGGTGCAGGTGCTTGACGGGGCATTCGAGATTACGGTGGCCGGCGAGCTGAAAAACGTAACCCAAGGACAGATCCTGCTTCTGCCAGCCCACCAGCCGCACGCTGTCCTGTCCCCTAATCAGAGCAAGATGCTGCTGATCATGATTAGAGGCTAGCGGGCAGAGGCTGAACCCTCCCTATCGCCACGCGAAATGGCCGGGCCAGCTGGAAAGTGCGCGGGCTCGGCCAGCCTATCTGCAGCCGCGCCGACAACCCTTGCCGCCAACACCTCCGCCCTAGTCTTCATCTACCAGGGTTTGGGGGCGGGCGCATCGCCGCTGAGCTGAAAACCTGGGTCTGAACTTCTTCCGGCCGAAATTCGTAGTGTCATGCGGGGGCAGGCAGGTTGTTCGAAGGGGGCAAGTGGAGCTGCAACTGGAGCTGATAGCCGGGGAAGCATCACCGTGCGGACCGAGCTGTGAGAGGAACTGGTTCAATGAGCGGATGGACGGATGATGAGCTGGAGAAGATTGGGACCGCCGAGGAACTTAAAATCGCCTCGGTTCGGCTCGACGGAAGCCTGAGCCCTAGGGTGATCATCTGGGTCGTCCGGCTCGGCGACGATCTGTACATTCGGTCCTACTTGGGGCGCGGTTCCGCCTGGTTCAAGGAGACGCAGCCGCGCCACGAAGGGCACGTCCGGGCCGGGGGCATCCAGGCGGATGTGACCCTCGTCGAGGTATCCGACCCCGCCCTCAACGACCAGATCGACGCCGTCTACCGCGCCAAGTACCACCGTCATTCGAAAGACGTCGTCGACAGCATCATGACCCCCGAGGCCCGATCGGCGACGATCAGGCTGGTGCCTCGCTTGGAAGCCAACTGAGAGTAAGCTCCCGCACGGAATTGCCGCCGGGATGGCGTTTTCCGCGCTTGGTGGTATCGTGGGGCCGACATCGGCTTCATGGAGGAATGGCATGGCGACTTACAAGCCCAAGATTCGCTGGTGGTCCTTGGTGGACATGAGGCTGATGGCTCACTTTACCGAGTTGTTGGAGGTGGGCGCCGACCGGTTCACCTTCCGCAAGGGGGCCGTGAGCGAAAACGAGACCGTCATCCCTTTCACCAGGATTACCAACTACTCCGATCACCAGGGCCTGTTTGACCGCATCTTTGGCGCCTGCAACTTCATCGTAGAAACCGCCGGGTCCACGACCCCCGAACTCGTCCTGCGAGGCTACTCCGTCCAACTTCGCGAGGTCCTCTCGGCGGCGGTCAACACGACCGGCTGAATTTCCACAGTCCTCTCCGTTCAGGTCTGAAGCGCCCATTGATCAAAGCTCGGCGTCGTATGGCGCGCCGTGCCACCCCTGACCCCCCAATGGCCGATCGTGGGCGTCGGGTTGGCAGGCCAGCCGTTTCCAAGTTCTTCATCCTCCTTCTGGCGCCGGCCGGCACCCTTCCCTCCAAAAATCCCCTGAGCGGGGGATCAGGTTTAGCGGCAGAGTCGATACGATGTAGTGAAGCACCATCAGGTTCGCCGGCAATCAGGAGATTTGAAGATGGCTGAGGTTCTGCTGTACCACCACGTGCAGGGATTGACCCCCGGAGTGGTCGAATTCGCCGAGACCCTGCGCGGCGCGGGCCACACGGTCCACACTCCCGACCTGTTCGAAGGTCAGGCGTTCGATACCATCGAAAGCGGAATGGGGTACCTCCACGAACTCGGTTTTGGAGAGGTCATGGCGCGGGCCGACCGTGCGGCCGAGGGTCTGCCCGCCGGGCTGGTCTACGCCGGCTTCTCCATGGGCGTCGGGCCGGCCCAAAAGTTGGCCCAAACCCGGGAGGGCGCCCGTGGGGCGTTGTTTTTCCACGGCTGCCTGCCGGTCTCGGAATTCGAAAAGCCGTGGCCCAAGGCGCTGCCGGTGCAGATCCATGCCATGGATGGCGACCCGTTCTTCGTCGATGAGGGCGACATCGACTCCGCCCGGGACCTGCTCGACCAGTCCGAGGCGGGGGAGATGTTTCTCTACCCTGGCAAGGAACATCTCTTCGCTGACAGTTCGCTCCCTTCGTACGACGCACAGGCCGCCGGACTTATGATGGAGCGCGTGCTGGCTTTCCTCGCCCAGTGGTAACGACTCCTGATCGACGCAGCTGCACGCCGGATGTTAACCCGGCACCAGGCGAACCATCCGGTACCTGGCTGGACCGCCCCCGGTCTCTCTAGAGACGTCGGTGGGGCAGTCCGGTGACGCGAACGGGCAAAGAGGGCCCGCGGATGGCCTCGCCCGATCCCAGCTAGACGCGGGGTCGAGACCCGACCTGGGCGTGTTTGGCGGGCCGAATTTCCGTTTCACTGAGGCATAAGCGTAGGCTATTGAGAGTTGACATCGCCTCGTCATTGACCCCTAATCTGCCCACTTTTGCAAACGCCCATAGGCGACCCGCTGGCTGTTGGAGATGGCGCTTGTTGATCAATGATCTTCGATGTTCCGATTCCAGGAGGCAGCCGTGTCGAACAAAGTGATGTCGCAGGATGGTACGGAGATCGCGTACGAGGCCGTTGGCAAGGGGCCAGCCGTGATCCTGGTGGAAGGCGCGCTCGGGTACAGAGCATTTGGTTTTTCGCCCCGCCTGGCCCAGTTGCTCGCCCCGCACTTCCGGGTGTTCGCTTATGACCGCCGCGGTCGAGGCGAGAGCACCAACTCCAGGCCTTTTTCCGTCCGGGCCGAGATAGAGGACCTCGAAGCCTTAATCGAAGCGGCCGGCGGCTCGGCTTTCGTATATGGGATTTCGTCAGGGGCGTGCCTGGCGCTTGAAGCCGCCATGGCCCTCGGGGACGAGATCAAGAAACTGGCCATGTACGAGCCGCCTTATGCCTCGGATGAGGGGGCGCAAGGGGCATGGAAGGCGTACTGCCAGGAGCTGGCAAGCCTGCTGGCAGAGGGCCGCCCGGGGGACGCGATTGCCCTCTTCATGCGCTTCGTGGGCACCCCCGACGACATGATCGAGGGCATGCGCCATGGACCCGGGTGGTCGACCTTCGAGGCCCTCGCCCCAACTCTCGCCCTCGACGCGGCGGAAATTGGCGAGGACCGCTTAGTACCGGTCGAGCGGGCGAGTCGGGTCACGGTGCCGGTGCTTGTTTTGGATGGCGGTGCCAATCTCGAAACTATGCCCTTCATGCATGCCAGCGCCACGGCGCTGGCAAATGCCATTCCCCACGCCGAGCAGCAGACGCTCGAGGGCCAGACCCACGATGTAGATTTAGAACTGTTAGCGCCGATCCTAATCGAGTTCTTCAGCCGGTGAGTGGGTCCTACACCGAGCTGGGATTGGTAGGGCTGCACCAATGACTCTTCAAGCATACTTGGACAATATCCAAGCCAAGAAGGGCAAATCCCCGGACGACTTCACGAAACTGGCCGAAATGAAAGGCTAGCTTCGTGAAGGGACGAAACCCAGCCAAATCGTCGACTGATTGAAAAATGATTATGGGCGGGGGCACGGTCATGCCATGGCCATCGTGCACGTGGTGAAAACCGCTTCCGCCCCGAGAACCACCAAGCCCGACCGGATCGCCAAGCATCTTTCGGGGGTTAGGCAGAGTTGGCGGCTCCCCTACGATCGTTTGATCGAAAAAGTATCCAAGTTTGGCGAAGACGTTCGGGGGTCGCCTACGAACACCTATCTCAGCCTGATGCGGGGCCAGAAGAAGTCTGGCATCGTCCAGATCAAGGCCAAACGAATGGATATTGGGATTTAGCTGAAAGAGGCCCCGCCGACGCGTCGGTTCGCCGATTCGGCTTATTGGAGCAGCATGGTGACCCACCGCGTGCAGGTCATGGATCCCAAGGACATCAACGCTGATGTGATCGCCTGGATGTGCCGGGCGTATGAAAAGGTGGGTTGGTCCGCCCAAACCCGGCAGTGAAACCTTCCATTCCGGTCATCCGGCAGGAGGCCGGCGGCGCTCGCTTTGCCCTAAGACGGGGCACAGCTTGGATCCCTGAAGACTAGCCCCAACCCCGGCATCTCACGGAGATAAACCGCAGATGGCGCCCGTAGGCTGCATGGTCCTCGATGTGGACCGGGCAGTGGACTTCTACACCCACCAGCTTGGCTTTTTCCTGGCGGACCGCTGGGGCCGGCTTGGGCCATCGTCCGACGCGGCGAAATGGACGTGTGGCTTAGTGGTCCGGGCACCTCGGCGGCGCGGCCCATGCCGGACGGCCGCCGGCCCGAACCAGGCGGCTGGAACCGGATCGTCATCCAGGTGGATGACCTCGCTGCTCTGACAAGCCAGCTCTCTAACGCCGGGATCACTTTTCGCAACCGGTCCTTTCAGGACCGGGCAGCTCGCAAGTGGTCAACAGGGACCCGTCCGACAAGCCGATCGAGCTGTTCCAGCCGGCCGGGGAGTAACTCGCCAAGCACAGACCAATGCTCATGGTCCCCCGCCCTACGATTGATCCTGGGCCATGATCGGCCAAATGTTAGAATGAGCTATCTCCGTGCAGCGGCTAGGTGAAGGGGCAATGAGAAAACTTGCGGTTCTGACGTTTGTGTCCCTGGACGGTGTGATGCAGGCCCCCGGTGGCAAGGGCGAAGACCCGTCCGGCGGGTTTGATCTGGAAGGTTGGACCGTACCTTACTTCGATGATGGCGTTGGCCGGGCCATGTCCCAGCAGATGCGCCTGCCGTTTGATCTGCTCTTGGGCAGGAAGACGTATGAGATCTTTGCTGCCTTTTGGCCGCATCAGAGTGCGGATGATCCGGCGGCTGTCGCCCTCAATCGAGCCACCAAGTATGTGGTCTCTCACCACACGATGGAGCTGGCGTGGGAGGGCACCGTCTTGATCACTGGCGATGTGCCCGGCGAAATCGCCAAACTCAAGCAGCAAGAAGGCCCTAACATCCAGGTCCATGGGAGCAGTGAGCTGATCCAAACCCTGTTGGCCGAAGATCTGGTGGACGAATTCTGGCTGAAAGTTTTCCCGGTCACGCTGGGCAAGGGGAAGCGGCTGTTTGGGAGCGGGACCGTGCCTGGAGCGTTCAAGCTTATGGATTCAAAGGTTTCCGACAGCGGGGTTGTCATTTCGGCTTACCGCCGGGATGGCGACGTCAGGCTGGGCACTTTCACCCCCACGGCCGAATAATCGGCCCGGGCCGCATGCCTCGAGCCAGTTGACAGGAGCACCATCCCATCTTTTGGCGGCGGGTCGTCGGGATGATGGCCGGACTTGTGATCGGCTTTTTGACCCTGGGTGTCAGCCTGGGAGTGGCAATTTGGTGTCTTCCGTTTCATATCTCCAGTCCGAATGTCCCGTGGCCGGCCGTGTGTTCCGATCCAGCAAACGCGGGGCTGCTCTACCTGGTATTCACCGCCAATCTCATCACCGATGATCTGACGAACGCCATCCTGCTGTCCCCCGTTGTCCTTGTTGATTTACACTCTGCTGGGGGCTTTGTCGGCACCGGTCATCAAAGGCCCTTGGCAGCGTCGGGATGACACGCCTCCCGCCGGCCAACGATCCCGGTACATACGCCCCCCGGGCCGCAGCGTGGCGGCCGACATGAAAGCAGGTGAATGTGGACATCCACCCCGCCGTCCGAGCTTTGATCGAAGCCGGCCCACCTGCGCACTTCGTCACCCTCAACCCGGATGGCAGCCCCCAGGTGACGATCGTGTGGATCGGCCTGGAAGGCGACGAGATCGTCGCCGCCCATCTGCCCCGCAACCAAAAAGTGCGCAACATCAGCCGTGACCAGCGGGTAGCGATCTCGATCGAGACCGATACCAAGAGCGCCATGGGCTTCACCGAATATGCCGTGATTTACGGCAAGGCGCGACTCCAGCAGGGCGGGGCGCCGCAGCTGCTCCAACGGCTGGCCCACGTCTACCTCGGCACGGAAGTCGACTTCCCGCCCATGCCAAACCCGCCTCCGGGGTACGTCACCCGCATCACCGTCGAGCGGATCGACGGGGTCGGACCGTGGACCGGACGACCAGTGTGAGTTCTGCCCCTGGGGCGCTCCCAGCTCGCCCGTGGATTCGGTTCCAGCTCGCGCTGGTCATCTGAACTGCCGATGGGGGCTTAGGCAAGATCCATACCCTGACCTGTTTCCAAGTCCGCAATTTCCGTCAAGCGCCGCCGGATTCAACTGGCTAAAATGCTGATATGGACACGGGTCAGCACAAGTTCGGTGCGAGCGGCAGCGGCCGACTGGCACGTCTGATCGGAAGCGGATTGGGCGACGGGGCGGATGGCAGCGACCTCGCCCAGGCCGCCCACTACAGCCGCTCCCATTTTCAGCACTGGTTCGTGCAGCAAACAGGTGAAACCCCCGGCGCCTGCCGCCGCCGGCTGCGGCTCGAAAGTGCAGCGTACCGGTTGTTACACGAGCCGGGGTCGGTCACGGATCGGGCGTTTGACTGTGGGTATAGTTCGCTGGAGGGCTTTAGCCGCGCTTTCAGCCGGTCGTTCGGGGTCTCACCCAGCCATTTTCAGCGTCTTCATCCCATGAGTTGGTTTCTAGCCGCTCCCAACGACATTCACTATGACCCCGTCATGGGGGCTGCCATCCGTTTGACGGAGAAGGCGCCAAAGGGAGGCGTAATGGACCTGACCGACCGCTTGGTGGGCCACGATTACTGGTTGTCGTGCCGGTTGCTGGAGCAAGCCGCTTCCCTGGGCGACGAGCAGATCGATCAGCCGCTCAAGGGTTTCGAGAGCGGTTTGCTCTACACCAGCGAGGACAAGACGCTGCGGGAGATGATCAACCGCCTCATCTTCACCAAGGAGGTGTGGATGTCCGCCATCCACGGTCGTCCTATGCCTGACTACTCTGACAACAGCCTGGAGACCATGCGCCGAAGGCTCGAATCCGCCTACGGCGAGTTCATCGCCATCGTCGACCGTGTGCGGGACGAGGATTTGTGGGACACCGAGTTCATGCACATGCTGCGCCAACCGCCGGAAATCTACACCTACGGGGGGATGATCGCCCACGTCCTGAACTTTTCCGCCTACCGGCGTACCCAGCTGGTCGAGGCCCTGGAGAGCTTTGGTGTGCTAGGTCTGAGCTATGGAGACCCGATGGCTTGGGAACGAGAGCAGCCCGGCCGGCCTGGGCCCTCCGAATGACGCTCGGCACGGTGCGCGGCTGTCCGTCGGTGGCGCCGCTGTATGGTGACGATGGGACCTGGGAGGGAAAATGATTGGCAGTCCGTGGCAAATTGAGAACCTGGCAGCATTGAAGCGACAGTCGATACGCGACGAGATGGCGCAAATCCAATTGGAGGCCAGCGTCACTCGGCCGGGGGCTGCCCGGCGCTGGCTGGGAACCAACCTGGTCAAGGCCGGCCTGGCCCTCGAGGCGGCGGGCGAATTTCTGCGCCGGGCGCGGCCGGAGGTTTGCCGGCCGGCGCCTCAGGGCATGCAGCGAACCTGGCAGGGCTGAGGACAGATGATGATCGTCAAAGGAAGCCGCGGGAATGCGCTCGACGCTGTGCCCCTGAGGGCAGCCGACCAGCCGGCAACGGCCCACAGCCAGGATCGCAGCGTGCTCCAAACCGCCCGATATGGTGTGGATCATCAAACGCAGATTTGCACCACGCACAGCAGTTCGAGGAGTGACGCGCCGGCCTTCGATGGCTGGGTTTATGGGCCATCCGAGCCAGCCGCTCGGGATGACCAGACTGCCTCCCCAGACAGGAGGCCAAGATGAACTACGGCTTTGTCTTCCCGGGCGGCCAGGCGCGTGACGCCGGAACGACGGCCCACATCGCCGAAGAAGGCGGATGGGACGGTTTCTTTGTGTGGGAACCGGTGTGGGGTATCGACGCCTGGGTGAGTTTGGCGTCGGCCGCCGTGCAGACCGAGCGCATCCGCCTGGGGACGATGATCACCCCGATCTCGCGCTGCCGTCCGTGGAAGCTGGCCAGTGAGACGGTCACAGTCGATCGTCTATCCAATGGGCGGCTGATCCTGTCGGTGGCCATGGGGGCGGTGGGGACAGGGTTCGAAGAGTTTGGCGAGGAGACGGACCTGAAGCGCCGGGCCGATCTGGTAGATGAGGGACTTGCGATCCTCACCGGCTTGTGGCAAGGCCAGCCCTTCCGGTTCGATGGCCGGCACTATCATGTCCGCGAGATCGAGCATTTACCCCCACCGCCCCCCATCCAGCAGCCTCGCATCCCCATCTGGGTGGTGGGATTGTGGCCGCGGCCCAAGTCGATGGCCCGCGTAGCCCGCTACGACGGGCTCATCCCCGCCATTAAGAACCCCGACGGTAGCCATGCCGAAATCACTCCGGAGGCGATCCGGGAGATGAAGGCCTACCTGGAGGCGCGGCGGCCGGGCAAACGTGCGTTGGATATCGTGGTTGAGGGCGGCCACACGATGCCGGATGAGGTCGACGGGGCCATCGAACGAGCCAGGGCGATCGAGGCGGCGGGCGCCACCTGGTGGCTGGAGAGCATGTGGGAGGCCACCGAGACGATGTTCTCACCCGGAGACTCAAGCGCGAATCCGCGCGCGCGTGGCCCTCGGACCCCCGAGAGCCTCATGATGGTCAAACGTGCGGCCGACGGGTCATTGGCGGCCATGGCATACCAGTTGGGAGTGCGCACCCGGCCCGAACCTGGTTGGGTGGCGCGTGTGGCCGGGGTTACGCGGTCCAAGGCAGAAGCGGCCATAACCGGCGTGACTGCCTATGCCTCGCTGGTCGATCAGATGAGCCGGACCATGGCGGAAACCGGCCGCACCTATTACGCCCAATTCCCGGCACCTATCGAGTTGTATGCCCTGGTCCGTCTGGCGGGGTCGCATTGTCTGGTCGAAACCGGGGTCTCCGCCGGGGTCTCCTCGACCTTCATGCTGCTCGGTGCTAAGGCCAACAAGCGAGGCGTGCTGCATTCTATCGACCAACCCGCGCCAGGGGCGGACGATGGTGGGGGGCCGTCATGGAGTTTGCCTCATGGCCGGAAGTCCGGCTGGGCGATACCGGGACAGCTCAAGCGCCGGTGGCGCCTTCATCTGGGCCGCAGCGAAGCCGTGCTCAAGGGGCTTTTGGACCAGGTGGGGCCGGTGGGGTTCTTCTGCCATGACAGTCCCGTCGACGAGGCGCACTTCGAGTTTGAGATGACTACCATCCTCCCTTATCTCGCTCCGGGGGCAATTGTGGTCTCGGACAACGTCGATCGCAGGCTGTTTGAAGCGGCGGCCCAAGACGCCGGCGCTAGGCCGTTCTACCGCCGCCGGGCCTTGCTGGGCGCCTTCCGTGTCCCAGGCGGCTAGGCGCCGGGAAGCCGTCCGCCACGCCGCCATGGCCAAAAGTATCCTTCGCGCCTTCAAGCTTGTGAAATCCATCACAAAGTGACCGCGGCATCTATGCGTGTTTGGTTCCGTGCGGAAGTCTGGTCGTGCGGCCGCCGGTCCATCATCCGCACAACAACTGTCATGTCGGCCATGATGATCGATGGAGGTATGCGATGCTCGATGCGAGCCTCAGCCAGCAGTTGGGCGCCATGGACGCCGGGGACCTGACCTCACGCGCGCTGGTCCAAGGATACCTGGAGCGAATCGCGGCGATCGACCGGGCCGGGCCGAAGGTCAACGCCGTCATCGAGCTTAATTCGCTGGCTATGGCCCGGATGTTGCCCGAGGCCACCCGTGAGAGGATGCTGGATCCCTGGAAGACCACCAGGACCTGCGATGGAGCCCACGTAGAGTGTGGACCGCCAGGCATGCGGGGCGAGTTTGCCGCGATCGGGGTATGCTCTGCTAGGCCGGACCATCGGCCGCGTCGATCACGCCACCGTCCAAACCATAGGAGCCCCACCCCATGGGAACCACCGTCACCATCATCATCACAAGTGCCCTGGTCTTTTACACCATCGGCGTGTGGAGCGAGCGTTTCGCCGGCGAGCTGAAAGCCTGGCACGTGGTCTTCTTCTGGCTGGGTTTCGTCTGTGACACGTGGGGGACAGGAATGATGTTCGAGTCGGTGGGGGGCTTCCAGGTCAGCCTGCACGGAGTGTCCGGGACGCTGGCCATCCTGCTGATGCTGATTCATGCCGTATGGGCCACGGTGGTGCTGGTGCGCAAGGACGAGCGCTGGATTCATAGTTTCCACCGCTTCAGCGTGGCGGTGTGGGCCATCTGGCTCATTCCCTACTTCAGCCCGATGCTGATGGGCATCGTCTAGCCATTGAATGCCGTCCGGACGGTTCGCCAGATGGGAGTCAGCGCCCCACGCCTTGTAGGACGCGACGGGCCGGGTGTCTGTCATCCCCCGCGGGCGCACAAGAGGCTGTCCAAAATGTGGCTTTGGACAGCCTCTTTCTGATCCTGATGGATTGATAGGGCCTTCTTGACCGCCGGCCGGCTACGTCTCCGGGGGTTTGTTTTGCTGCGCCAGGGCGACCATCCCACTCAAGCTGCCCAGGTTCATCGTGTCCACCGCACTGGAGGGTACGATCACCAGGGCGCCCTTTTCTTTGAGCCCTTCAAAGAGCATGTTCATGGCTCGCAGGTGCAGGGCGGTCGGGTTATTGACATACGCCTGTGAGGCTTGAGCAAAGCTGCCGGCCACCTGCATCTCAGCCTCACCGAGGATGACGCGCGACTGGCGCTCACGTTCAGCCTGAGCCTGCTGCGACATCGCATTTTCCAGGCCTTGAGGGATGATGACGTCGCGGATTTCTACGCTCTGCACCGTTACGCCCCAGGGGGTAGTGCGTTCGTCGATGATCTTCTGCAGCTGCTCGTCCATGACCGCTCGCCCTACCAAAATCTCCGCCAAAGTCATCTGGCCGATGATCTCGCGCAACGCCGTCTGCGCCGCCCAGGCGATGGCACTGCGGTAGTCCTCGACCTCCAGGGCGGCCTTTTCGGCATCCCATACCACCCAGAACAGCACGGCATCCACATCCACCGGCACCGTGTCTTTGGTCAACGTCTTTTCGGCCTTAAAGGGCGTGACCATCACGCGGTGGTCGATCCACACGGGGGTGCTGTCCATGATCGGCACGATCATGAACAAGCCGGGCCCCTTGAGTCCAGCGAAGTTTCCTAGGCGCAGCACCACGGCCTTTTCCCACTGTTGGGCGACCTTGATGGCGAACAACAGGTAAACACCGATGATCACGGTCCCGAACCAATAGGGCATTTCCAATTTCGGACTGAGACGGTCGCCCAAGGCCGACCTGCCAAAGACTGCGATACCAATGATGACCACCAACACGAAGATTGCCATACTGCTGATATGCCGGTTGTCGATGGGTTTGAGAAACGCGGTCTTAGCCTGGCCCTGGAAGGAGTCCCCTTGACCCGAATCCGGTGTTTGGTTTTGATCCATTTTCTTTGACATGCCATCAACCTCCAAGTTGATTTTCCGACGGTGTCGGGTGGTCTTGCGTCCAGCCCTCCAGCTGTTGCTGGAAGGCCCGCTCGATTTGCTCCAGGGAAGCACCGGATTGCGCTGCCTGGCGAATGAAGCCATGAGCCAAGGCGTCCAGTTCTTGGGAAAAGCGTAAGCCCGATTTCGGCTCTTGGTCCTGGTCCCCAACCGGGGCCGCCGGCTCCTCGATGTACGTGCCGCGCCCTCGCTGGGTGGAGATCAGGCGCTTCTCATCCAGCATGCGGTAAGCTCGGGCGACGGTGCTGAAATTGATGCGCAGGTCGATCGCCAGCTCGCGCACGGTGGGCAGCTGGTCGCCCGGCTTGAACGTCCCGTCGACCACCAGGGCTTCGATCTGACGCACGATCTGCAAGACGAGGGGATCGTCGGCTCGGAAATCCAGTTGGATGCGCCCGGCTAGTGCGTTCAGTACGGCCTCCTTTGTTGGATTGTGTTATTGTCCTATTGTGTCTTTGTGGAATTGTGGCATGAAACGCACGGATTGTCAAGTGCTGACGCCAGGAAACGATCCGATGCGGGGGGACACCGTGGGCTGGAGAGTGCCTCCATCGGCTGGGCCTCAAGCGCCGGACGCCGGGCGGTCCCTGGCTGATTGTCTTCGCCCTGGTTGCTTGTGTCAGGTTGGTCGTGCTTTCGCCCGGTCCGGCCCTGGGCGTAGAATGGTGGCGACAAACCGAGGCGAAGCCAGGAGCTTTCAATGTCCGATCCCTACGTCAGCATCACCACCGTCTCCGGCCGAGGGGAGGCCGAATTCATCAAGTCTTTTCTCAACGCCGAGGGCATCGACTGCGAGCTGTCCCAGGAATCCGCCGGCTCGGTCTTCGGGTTGTCGGTGGGGACGCTGGGAGCAGTGGAGATCTTTGTGCCCAGCAACCAGGCCGGGAAGGCCGCCAGGATGGTGGACGAGTACCAGGCGCGCAAGCAGTCTGGCGGGGAGGCCGACGACGGGTGAGGCCCACTCGCGGCGCCTCATCTGGCTTCGCCGCATGCCGAACTCGGCGGTATCATGGGCAGCAGCCTTGCCCGTAGCCATCGGGGTATCGTCCACGTTCCATAGATCATGGAGGAAGTAAATGACCCGGCGCATCCTCGTCATCATCGCCGCCCTCGTCGGCCTGTCAGTCATCTGCCTTCTGGCCATCCAGCTGATCCCGTTTGGCCGGACCCACAACAACCCGCCCGTGACCGCCGAGCCGTCCTGGCCCGATCCGGCCACGCGCGCTCTGGCCGTTCGTGCCTGCTTCGACTGCCACTCCAATGAAACGAGCTGGCCCTGGTACTCGAACATCGCCCCTATCTCCTGGGTGGTGGAGTTCGACGTGCTCCGCGGCCGGCGGGGACTCAACTTTTCGGAGTGGGGGAATTCGCAGCGCGGCCTGCGCGAGCTGACGGGGATCATGCGTGAGGGCGAGATGCCGCCGGCCAGCTACCTTCTGACTCATCCCCAGGCCCGGTTGTCGGCGGCCGAGAAGGCCCAGCTTGTGCAAGGGCTGGCGGCGCTGAAATAGAGGCTGCGCCGACCCGGGCCGTTCAGTTCAGAAGGCAGGTGATAAGGACATGCCGAAGGCTTTGGATGCTAGCGAGACACCGGTCATTTTCTTGGCCATGTTCTGGGGCGGAGGCGGTCCCTACACCCTCGCCGAGATCATCCATGTCTACGACTGGATCAATAGGGCGATTCCCACCCGAGACGAAATGGTGTCGGCCCTCAACATGCTGCTGGCGATGGGCCAGATCGAGAGGCAGGAGGGGGAGTTCCAGGTCTCTCGGACCGCCGGCCGGGCGTTTGACACCTTCCGCAAGCGGAGGCGCAAGAACAAGTTCGCCGCCGCCAAGATGTACTTCGAGCAGGTGCCCCGCCCTGCCAGGGTTCCCAGCGTGGTCCGATTGACGGAGGCGCAGTACGCGGCCCACGTTCAGGCGTACCATCAAGCGTTTGCCGAGGGGTCCTGATGCCCTCCGGTAAGGGCAGCTCAGCCTGCGCTCGGCCTGGCCGGCCAAAGGGCTGGGGCTCACGCTCCGACGCACGGGGTTTGACAATTGCGCGCCTCCCTTGGTGGCGCGGGGATAATCGGACACGACAGGAGGCTGCAAGATGAAGATCCGCATCGACCAAGCCCAGCATGGGATGGATATCCTGGTCGGAGAGCTAGGCGACAACCAGCAAGAAATGCTGGAGGCTTTCCAAGCCTGCCAGGAGGGCCGCTGCACCTGCCCGACGGATGAATACAAGAAGCTCGAGTCACTCGACATCCAGCCCGGCGATGACTCGCTCACCCTGCACCTCACGGTAAAGGCTGGTCAGACATTGGAACAAGCCGAGATCGAGAAATGCCTACACCACACTCGGGACCAGGTCGAGGGGCGCGGCTCAGCCGACAATCCCTGATGGCCGTCCCGGCCTTCCTGATGTATGATCTCCACACGTCCTGGTTTCTGCGCGGTCTAGCGGTAGACCTTTCGCATTGGCGTAGGGCTTGCCTTCACACCCTTCAGGAGGTGTGGAAGACGTGCGACCCCATGGTGCTCACACATACGCTGCCGAGCTGGAAAGGTCGGACCCGTCGGGGCGTAATACGGTTTCCTTCGGTTTCCATGGCCACCTGTCAGTGCGCCTGGGGATCTTCTGGGCAGCGGTCATGCTGTCGGGACTCAGCTGTAATGCCCTAGCCTCGTCCTCCGGGCCCAGTGAACCTCCGGTCGCCGATGGCCAGGGTTACAGCCTCGAGGAGGCCCTGGCGGTCAAGCCTGAGGACCGACGCGGAAACGTGCTCGACCAGATGGGGCCGCCGGATGCCCTCAAGATCATCTTTCAGGAACTGGACGGATCGATCGTAGCAAGAGAAGAGTGGTCGTATTTTGACTCGCTGACCCGTTTCGACTTCGTCGACGGCGAGCTGCTATGGACGGTCGATCTCGATCCTGTTCCGGACGGTTCCTTGTACGCCCATCGCTATGATCCGCGCGATTTCGTCGCCTACATGAGTCCGGCCGAAGTCGAAGACATGCTGGCGGACCAGAACTCTTGACAAGGTCGACTTGGCTGAAGCGGACATCGAAGCCGGTCTTCTCGTGGCCGGCGATCAAATCCTGCTGGGTTTCGATCAGGACCGGCTGGTCTTCGTCCAGACCTTCATCCTCGCCCCCGAGTAGGGGGCTGAGGGTGCTTTGCCAACACGGGCACCGACCTTCGAAGGCAGAGTATTCATCAGGAGACCCTTGTTCCCGAGAAGTGGGGGAGTACTTCGAGGAGGCGTAACTGATGCACTCGAAGGCCCTATTGGTTCGATTCAGCTTGTTGGCAGCGATGGTTGGCGCCCAGATTTCGGCTGCTGATGGGGTTGCCGGTCCACAGACGATTGACCCGGCGGAAGCCAGGGCTGGCGGGGAGGGCGTCATTTCCCAGGTGATTCCCTTCGCCGGAGTATTTGTCGGTTTGAGTGCCCGCAACCGTGTGTACCGCGAGGCCAACACCTTCATTGCCGAGCGGAGCGACTACTACGACCGGCTCCGCGCCAAGGCCCAGGAACAACTCAAAAATCGGGAGCTGATCGAGCGGGGCGGTTCGCAGCTGGGGGCCTATACCAAGGTCGTCGCCCTCATCGAACAAGAGCGCCAAGCGACGAACGCGTTCGCCGAGTCCGAGAAACGCGCCGCCCGTGAGGCCTTCATCCGTCGCGTCCAATCCGCCATCATCTTTCGCGTTAGCGGGACCGAGGCGGTGCGAACGCTGTTCAATGCCATGCGGCGAGGGGTCAACTCATCCAAGGATGCCATCAATACGGCGCTCGACGCCCTTGGAGGCAACCGCGGAGGTGTTTTGGCCGAGCTGGAGAAAGCGAGGAGGGTGGCCAGCCGGGTGCGGGCGGTCGGGGCGGCCATCGGTGGGCCGACGGGTCAGCGGATTGCGCGCATCAGCGGACGGATCGCGGCAGCCATCCAGAATCCTCAACAGGCCATCGCGAAAGATCTGGAGTCGGCGCTCGGAGATCTGGACCAGCTCGGAGATGCGGTCGAGACCCTGGACCGCATCGGGCGTGTGCCCAACGTGGGAGGGGAACCGCGCGAAGTTGTGATCCAAATCACGGATGCAAGCCAGCGAGACCCGGCACTTGAGGCCATCATCAGTTTGCTTTCCGGTTCGGGCAGACAAGATGCGAGCCTGCGTGAGCGGGCGAGGACGGCTATCCTTGCCGGGAGCGTGGCGCGCTGTGCGTTGATTGGAGACAAGTACCTCAAGGCGCTGAAAGACCTGCTGAGCGATGAGGCGGTCGCCGGGCAGGTGGAAAGCGATGTCTTTTCGGGCTGCCGCGCCGTCTCCAGTGACGACCTGGCTCCGGCGAGTGGAGGCTCGGGAACCCCAATCGCGACGGCCTCGTCTGAAACCCCCGCCGCCATGGAAGCAAGTCTGACGCTGATTCAAGCTGAGATCACCGATCACGCCTGTACCCGGCCAAGTCCCAACACCAACTACAGCTGCATGTATACGATCAGATTCGATGTGGCCTACATCGCCCCAGCTTCGCCGGCCACATTGACATGCTCTAACACCGGGGTGTTCATCGGTGATCCTATGACCCTGGCGGAAGGTTCGGGGACAACAACCTTCGTGCTTGAGACGGGTGCATGGTCCAGCACTCCTCCGGGCCAGGAAATCGCCGCAGGCTGCGTGTTGACGGGCGGCACACTTCAGACGGAGGACTTCTTCAGAGTCGGTTTCAGCATGGGGAGCCAGAGTTGGCAAGGCGATTGGGACTATCCTCCTCTGTTCTTTCCCGCGCCTTGAAACCGCCAAGCCCCTTGGCTAGCCTCGAGGCGAAGCGGGCGGGTCAAAGTCATAGGTCAGAGGCCAGTCTGACGGTAAGCTCAGGCCCCCCTTCGTGATGCATTTTGCCACCGCAGGCTATGACCCCTCAAGCTACATTGAGGGCTCGGTGGCGCCGGATAGGGAATAAGCTGGGCCGTTGCCAGTGCTTTTCGGCCCTTGCAACCGAAGCGTCTGCCCCTCGCTGACGTTCTTGGCCAGCGGCGAGAAGCCAGCTCCCAAGCGCGCATCACATCCGTATAGAGCCTGGCGAATTCTCTCTTTGTGGAGGCAACGGCATGCAAGTGATCTTCAACTTCTGCTAATTCGCCGCCATGGTCGTCCAAATCGGCATCCGCGCTCCGCACGCGCACCCGCACCGACAGACGGAGCACACCGAGCAGCGGGTGTCGGCATTCGAAGGGCTGGTTCTGGGCTGGTTGACCGTTGGCGGGCTCATCCTGCCGGTGGCCTACGCCGCCACGCCGAGACTGGCATTTGCGGACTATGCGTTGCCAATCGCCTGGACCGACCGCCTGGGCCTGGCCGGCGTGGTCATGCTTCTGTCTGCCCTTTGGATCTTCTGGCGGGCGCACCATGACCTTGGGGCCTTCTGGTCCCCCTCGCTCGAGCTGACCGCCGGGCGGCGGCTTGACACTGAAGGTATCTACGGCGCCGTCCGCCACCCGATGTATGCTTCCCAGCTGGTGTGGGGCGTGGCCCAGGCGCTGCTGTTCCCCAACTGGCTGGCCGGACCAGGCGCGCACCTGACATTCGTCCTGTTCCACTTTGTGCGCGTGCCGCCGGAAGAGCAGATGATGCTGGAGCGCTTCGGCGACGCCCATCGCCAATACTGTCAGCGGACGGGTGAAATCCTCCCCCGCTTGGGCGAAAACCGCCGCCCCTGACTCCTTGTGAAATCCATCACAATCGAATCGCAAGGTTTCCCCGGCCGATTGGCGGCTTTCGTCGGGTCATGCTACGCTCTCCCGACGTTTCGATGGGCTGCTGGGGCCCACCCGAACCGGCAACGACCCCGCCCCTGTGGTTCTTTAGCAGAAGGGAAAGCTCATGAACGACCCACGTATGGCGCGGAAGGCGGCGCTCTTCTCCGCCGCGGTCCTGCTCGTGGCCATGGCCTGTACCTGCACCAATCCCCTGGCCGGTCTGGGCGGTAGGGCCTCCGGAGGGCGCGATCGGAGACTACGTCTGGCTCGACGCCAACGGAGACGGAAACCAGGACAACGAAGAGAAGGGTGTCCCGGGGGTCGAAGTGCGCTTGCTCGATGAGACGAGCAAGACGGTTGATTCAACCGTCACCGACAAGGATGGGGCCTACAGTTTCGCGGGTCCGGAGGCCGGCACGTACGTGGTTTGGTTCATTCGCCCGGATGGGTTCGAGTTTACGCTGCAGGACACCGGCGAGGATGACGAGCTTGACAGTGACGCCCGGCAGGCGAATGGGCAAACCAACTCCTTCGCCTTCGATGGCTCCGACATGACACGCGATGCTGGATTGATCCCGTCGGGTGGACCGACCCCCGTGCCCCCGAAGGCGACTCCCAAGTCGTCAGCCACCTCGGAGGCGACAGCCACCCCCGAGCCGGCGGCGGACACGCCAATAGTCGACCTCACCTACCATCACACCGTTCCCGGCCAGTACAGCGAGGTTATCATCCGCTTCTCCAACCTGGCGCCGGGCCAGCAGGTCCCTGGGCAGGTCCTGGGGCCGGCCGTCGACGGTGATGGCAGGTTCACGGCCGTCGGAGGCGTCGACGGGATGTGTGAGATCCGGGTCAAAATCTTCCAGTTCGGGACGTACGATGTGGATATCCCCAGCCTGGGTTCCAGCCAGGCCATAAACGTGACGGCAGAGGAACCGGCGGGAAACTAGCCCTCCCGCGCAAGGAGTTCGGGCATGCGGGGCGCAGTGACAGCGCGCTCCGCATACGTTTCCCCCACCGGCCCGTACCAGAATGCCGGTGGATTCGGCTGGACGGCCCCGTTATGTAATGGTCCATGCCTGATCGCAGATGCTCAACGTGAGATCCGTGTCGTCCCTTCCCCCCGTTATCTATATCTTGAGCCTCGCCGCCCTGCTTGGGTGCAATGCGTTGGGGGGCCTTGTGCCCGCCACCTCGCCCGGTGTGAAAGACGAGACCAGGCCAGCCATCCAGCTGCCGCCCCAATCGGCGAAGTCGATCGCCGTCGAGGACGCTGCCTGGCAGACGCTCCGGGAGCCTCTCAAGGCAACCCTCGGGCCCGACGCTGATGCGCTCTTCCACACGGTGGATCGAACGCGGGCGGCGGCTGCCGGCGATGCCGCCCAAGCCTACCTCGGCCGGACATGGCTGCCTTCCCGGCCACCGGGGATGGCCCAGCAGGGGATAACGGCTGCCGGCGTGGTGTCGCTCATGCCGGTCGTTGTGGGCCAGATCGGGCGGACACCCGAGCTCGCGCAGCAGCCCTTCAGCAGGGATGACCAGACCGGTGACACCGGCGTGCAGGGCACAATCACGCCGTCATTGGCTGGCGATACCCTCAAGATCGAGATGAACCTCTCCGTTTCCGCGAGCAAAAACGGAGCGACGCTGCAGGAAACCACGAAGGCCACGGCTGAAATGGTCGTTTGCCCGGACACCCAGGGTGCGCTCCAACTCACCGTCCATATGACGATGTCCAGCACGGCCACGTTGGACACAGTGACCAATTCGGGACAGCTGGAGGCCACAGCCGAAGTCAACGGCCAGGTGAACGACGGCGCAGAACTGGTTGCCTATACCACCGATGTCGCAGTCGGCAGATCTTCGCAGTACGCTGATAGCACCCATCCCGAGGACACCCAGAACCAGTACGCCGAAGCCACGTCGCGGGCCGAACACCCCTTGGGCGAGACCTCCTACACTTCGAGCACCGCCGTCAATCGCACGTCCAGCCAGGCAACGCAGGCCATCATCGATTCCGCTTCGAGGAGCAGCCTTGAACTGCTGGAGGGACTGATCGCCGCCTGGCTGGATGCTGGCCGCCAACTCTGGCAGAACGGGTACTGCGTTCAAATCGTCGTGAAGGATGCTCAGGATTTCAACACCGTCGCGGCGGCGTCGTCCAACCCGTTTTCAGCCAGCGTGCGCCACAAGTTTGAGGGGGTCGAGCTGCAGGTACCCTTGGAAGCCTCCCTGGCCGGCGGCAAGAGTCTGGCGCCAACCAGCAAGGTCGACGCCCCGGTGGATTACGCCTACCAAGCCTCAGGAGAAGAGAAACAGTCGGCGACGGTGACCCTGGTGACGACGTCGAGGCGCGGCATCGCCACGAAGGACATCACGTTCATCACGAGCACCCCCAATTACCATGCCATCGCCCCGCCATACCAGTGGTCCGGCGTCGTGTGCAGCTTGGATCAACCCTTCTCCCTCAGCCACACAGGCGAATCCGTTGGCGGCTACAACTTCACACCTGCCAGCGGATCGAATGGCACGGTCACGAGGCACCAAACCGTCGGCCCGTGCGTGTTCACCGGATCCGGCAGTTACACCATTGACTTTTACAGCGGCGGCAATCCCCAGGCCGACGTCATCATGGACGTTTCTGGCACCTTGTCATGTGCCGGCTTGAACAATCCCCAGGACACCCAGCTGAGAATCCTGCTAAAATCAATCGACGACCCAACCTGCCATTGACCTGCAACAAGATCAGCCGGATTGCTGCAAACGGACGGCCGCCGGGGATCCCCGGGGTTCATGATGGGTGATTCGGTCATGAGGACGCCGCAGTCAAGCCGTCGATCATCCCCGTCCCGATAAAAGACCTTCTCGCGGGTT
Source organism: uncultured Chloroflexia bacterium (assembly GCA_963807065.1). GTDB lineage: Bacteria > Chloroflexota > Anaerolineae > Anaerolineales > E44-bin32 > CAWAND01. The sequence continues at coordinate 956,824 of CAWDZQ010000003.1, read as the reverse complement.
GTGACAACCTATGGTCGCCGTCCGTATCGGGGACTTTCAAGATGACGATGGCATTGACTATTGGTCTCTGGAACGCGTAATCGGGCCTGGCCGCGGCCTTCCTGTTTTATGGCAGGCTGGCCCTGTCCCTGCCCAATTTGAAGGGCGGCGGCATGGGCTATCTGAGTACCCTGCCTGGCGGCCTGCGCCTGTATATGGGTGGGCCGAGTTGCTAGCCTCCGGGGCGTGATCCTTCCCCCGGTGAATGGCTTCCTCCTCCGGCTGACACTGTTGGCCGCCCTGGGGCTGGTGATCGTGACGCTGCGTGCCATCGGTTTCCATGTCTAGTCCCATGAAATCCCCAACCTGGTCCTCAACGGGATTCTGCTGCCGGTGTTGGCGGTCATGGCCCGTGGCCATTAGTTTCTGACTTCGGCCTAGGCGGCTGGCGCCGACGCCCAGATTTTGACCCTGCGGTGCCCACATGGGAGCCCTCTGCATGCCAGCCCTGAGCCAACACTCGCAAAAAGACATCGACCGAGCCCTCCCCAGCCGCCAGGCTCTTTCCGGGGGCGAGAACTCACGCCGGCCTGGGGGAGGTCCTGCTGGCGACGGCCATCGATACGTTGGCGCCGCAACGCTTCAACGACCTCGCATTAGCGCTGGTCGGGCCTTTGGCGCACCGGCTGCGGTCCGCCGTGGACAAAGACGGCTTTCCCTTGAACGAAGTTGGGTAGGATGAGGTGCCATTCCATGATGGAAGACCTGGGCGTCCTGGCGGCGGAGAGGAGTGTCAAGTAAGATCGGCAGGCATCGGTCCCGGGCTGCGATATGGGGGACCGACTCTCGCTGGAAGCTGAGGCGATTGAACGTCTGCGGCTGGTTTCCTTGGCAGAGATCGAACCTAAATTAGGATAGGTTGAGGCGAGGCTCTTTTCACGAAAGGCACCCATGAGCCGTTCACCAACAGGACAGGCTGTCGTCATCCGCCACGGGACATCGGCTGACGCAGGCGTCGTGGCCGAGTTTGGGGCGCGTGCTTTTGCCGCTGCCTTCGGCCCTCACAACACGCCGGAGGACATGGCTTCGTATCTGGGGCAGGCTTTCGCCGAACCGTTTATCGAGACCCAGCTCGCCGATCCTCGATGCGCCTTTCTTCTGGCTGAAGAAGACGGCGGGCTTGTCGGTTACGCCATGCTGCGCGACGGACCGGCACCAAACTCGGTGCACGGAGAGGAGCCCGTTGAGCTGGTGCGCATCTACGCCGACCCGACAAGAATGGGCACTGGGATCGGCTCGGGGCTGATGTCGGCCGTGCTCGAGATGGCAGCTGCCGAAGGCCGTCAAACCGTATGGCTGGGGGTCTGGGAGCGCAACGCGCGGGCGATCGCCTTCTACCAGAGATGGGGCTTCGAGAAAGTGGGGCAGAAGACATTTGTGCTGGGCAGCGATCCGCAAACCGATCATGTGATGATCCGGCGGCTCTAGCCCGGCTTGGGGGTCCCGAATCTGACCGCCCCAAATGGTCTGCACGCGAGCTGGTGCCCCGGACGGAAGAGGCAGAGCATTCGAGTTCGGTTTGGCGATGTGGGGGGTTTCGATCAAATTCGGGTATGACGTCGACTGCGACTCGGAGAGAAGTAGAGCCCCCTGGTGAGTCGTCATGCCTGCGCCGTGCTTCTGCGCAAGGTATTCCTAAGCGGTTTCCTGCCTGCCGGCGAGGAGCTTGAAAAGGGGAGCCGCGGCCATCGTAGAGAGCAATGCCAGGGTAACCAAAGCTGCATAGACCTCCGGCCCCACAATGTGCAGCCTTTCGCCTTCGAGTGCCATGACCAGAACAAGCAGCCCGCGGCAGTTGAGGATGCTGGCCAGCATGGCCGACTCACGCCAGGGCCTGCCCAGTATCCGGCCCGTAAAAGTCACCCCGAGCAACTTGCTCGCGAAACCAGCGAGGGCGATCAGAAGAATTCCGGGCAGCATTGTCGGCGTCAGCACACGCAAGTTGGTGCTCAATCCGCTGACTGTGAAGAAGGCTGGCAGGAGCAGCCATCGGGTGAAATTCCTCAGCGGTTCGACCAACTCTCGTCGCAGCGTTGCATCGTGCGGAACCGCAACCCCGAAGAGGAAGGGCCCTAGGAAGTAGGTGAAGCCCAACTGGTTGGTCAGGATTCCGGAGGCCACAGCCATGCTGGCCGAGATAATGACAAGTCCCGGCGTGGCGCGTAGAAACCGATCGGGGCGCAGCTCTGCCAGTCTTTGCCAGGCAGGGTGGACCGCGAAGAGAAGAACGGTCAGCATAAGTAAGAGTCCGAGAAGGTTGAATCCCAGATTCCAAGTTGAGGCGCCTGAGGCCGTCTGCGAGGCGTGCGCCAGGACGGCGAACATCAATACAGTCACCATGGCGCTGGTCCCGATGGTGATTTTGCCAATATCGGTCTCAATCGCTTTGAGTTCTTGGAGGATCAGGACCGCCACAGGAAAGGCGGAAACGCTCAGAGCGGCTGCAATGAACCAACGGTACGCTACGGGGTCGCCCAAAGGCGGCGGAAATCCAATAGCCGGGAGCCAGGCAACCGTGGGCCAGGCTGAGGCGACCGGGACCAAAACAGCCATGACCGCCAGTGCGGCCACTTGGATCCAGCGACCTTTGAGGAGCCTTCTGTCGAAGTCGAGGCCCACGGCGTACATGAACGAAATCAGCCCGATGTTCGCCAGTCCCCCCAGCGCAAATCGGCTCGAGGCTGGGAAGATCAGGTCGCTCAACTGGCTGCCAAAGAGTGACGGGCCGAGCAATATGCCGGCCACAATCTCTCCCACCGCCCGCGGCTGTCGGAGTTTGGTTGCCACCCAGCCGCAGCCGCTGGCAACCACCCAGACTCCCACCAGACCCATGAGGAAGGGCGTCACAAAGCGCTCCTTTCGCGGCGTATTATCAGCTAGAAGCTTCGGGCAGTAAACCGGGAAGTCGGACAAGCTCAAGAGGGGCAGGCAATGCCGTGCCATCGTCCTGGCTCTCGCTTTGGGCAGACCTGGCGCCTATAGATGCGATTGTCCAATGACTTGGATCCAGAAAGCTAGGGAAGGTGTGGCTGGCACGAAACTGCAGTATGCTGCGGGCGGCCCACCATCGTAGGGAACATCATGAGTGGTCACCCGTCAAAGTCTCCGTGGTCCCGCGTCCTGTTGTACTGTGGTTTGATTGGGCCGCCTCTGTTCATCGTAGCCTTCCTCATCGAAGGCGCGTTGAAGCCGGACTACGAGGCCCTGCGGTATCCGGTCAGCTCGCTATCGGTTGGAGCAGCAGGCTGGGCCCAACAGGCGAACTTCATCGTCAGTGGGCTGCTGATCCTGGCTTTCGCCGCCGGGCTTCGGCGGAACCTGTGCTTATCCCCCGCTGGAACGTGGGGTCCGTTTCTGATCGCCCTGGTTGGAACGGGTCTGGTCGGGGCGGGCGCGTTCAGCACCGACCCCGTCTTCGGCTACCCGGCGTCGCATCCGCTATTGCTCGAACAGGTGACCTATCACGGCCGGCTGCATGACCTGTTTTCGATCTTCGTGTTCTTGGGTCTGCCGGCGGCCTGTTTTGTCTTCGTCCGCCGCTTCGCTGTTCTGGGCCAGAACTCTTGGATGATCTACTCGATGGCCACGGGCATCGCCATGCCGATCTTGTTCGTGGTCACCGCCGTGGGCTTCCGTCAGGCGCCCGGGCTCGGCGCTTTCGCCGGCCTCTTCCAGCGGCTGACCATCGGGGTCGGTTGGCTGTGGCTGGTTCTCCTGGCGTTGCACCGGCTGCGCGCCGGGGTTGGCTCCGGCTAGGCCCGGTGCAACCAGATTAGGGAAATCTGATCGGCATGCTGCGGGAAGGCTGCTCCTTCCGTTGGGAGGCGCGGGACAACTCTCGCTACGTGAAGGGCGGGTGCGGATGCCCGGGGGCGGTGGGAAAACAACAAGTCGCGCTGTGCCCGCCGAGGGGCTAGGCGGCTCATCGCTCCATTGTCCGGGCATGATCGCCGGCCATCCAGTAGGTTGTGATCTTCTTCACAAATGGACCGGGGATACAGAACCTGACCGCGTAAGCGGCTGGCATGAAGTTCCCCGGCCAGCTATGATGATCCCTGGAGGACCCAAGTGGAAGACGCAAGCCTCAACGACCTGTCGGCTGTCATGGCCGACGGGGACCTGACCTCAGAATTTATCACCCAAAGCTATCTCGAGCGCATCGAACAATTCGACAGCGCCGGCCCGCAGGTTCATGCGGTCCTCGAACTCAACCCTGATGTGTTGGAGGTTGCCGCCGCTCGGGATCACGAGCGGAGGGAGGGCAGGTTGCGGGGACCCCTGCACGGGATTCCTGTGCTCATCAAAGACAATATCGAGACGGGTGATCAAATGCACACTACCGCCGGGTCGCTGGCCTTGGAGGGCCACCGGGCGCGAGGCGATGCGCACCTGGTGAAGCGCCTGCGGGCCGCTGGCGCTGTGATCCTGGGCAAGGCGAACCTGAGCGAGTGGGCCAACTTCCGCGGACGCCGTTCGACGAGCGGCTGGTCCAGCCTTGGGGGCCTGACACGCAATCCGCACATATTGGACCGCACCGCCTGCGGCTCGTCCTCCGGCTCGGCAGCCGCCGTGGCGGCCGGCCTGTGCGCTGTGGCGATCGGCACGGAAACCGACGGTTCGATCATCTGCCCGTCGCAAACCTGCGGTGTGGTGGGGCTCAAGCCCACGCTGGGACTGATCAGCCGGAGCGGTGTTATCCCCATCGCCCATAGCCAAGATACACCTGGACCGATTGGGCGGACGGTTAGAGACGTGGCCGTGCTGCTCGGCGTGATGGCCGGGTCCGACCCCAAAGACAGCCCCACACAGGCTCGTCCCAAGCCGCGAACCCGCGACTACACGCGCTTCCTGGTCGAAGACGGCCTACGCGGGGCACGCATTGGCGTCGCCAGGAACATGCTGGGCACCGACCCACGTGTGATCCAGATCGTCGAATCCTCTCTTGACTTGATGCGCCAGGCAGGCGCGGAGGTCATCGACCCGGCTGACCTGCCCAACCTGCGTGAATTCGAACACGACGAGCTGGAGGTCCTGCATACCGAGTTCAAGGCCGACCTCAATCACTACCTGGGTTCGCTGGGTCCGACCGCCCTCGTTCATTCGATAGAAGAACTGATACGGTTCAACGAGGATCATCGAAACCGAGTCATGCCATACTTCGGCCAGGAGCACCTTCTCGAGGCGCTGTCCAAAGGTTCGCTGTCGAGCAAGCCCTACCGCAGGGCGCTCACCGGCTGCCGCCGCCTGACGCGTAAGGAGGGCATCGACAAATTGATGGCCCGGGAGCGGTTGGATGCCATCGTGGCGGCTTCGGGCGGCCCCGCCTGGCTCATCGACCTCGTGAATGGCGATTTGTCCAATTGGGACATGGAAAGCACCTCCCCGGCGGCCGTGGCCGGCTACCCCCACATCACCGTTCCGGCGGGGTTCGTTCGCGGACTGCCCATCGGGCTTTCGTTCTTCGCTGGGGCATGGCACGAGGCCACCCTTCTCAGGTTGGCCTATGCCTTTGAGCAAGTCAGTCAGGCTCGCCGAGCGCCGAAGTTCAGGGGTACCGCACGCGTTTAGCCCTTGGCAGGTGGCGTCTGGCCTCAGGCACCCGGCGTCCAGCCCAGGGACACCCAGGTTTCCCCGGCACGGAAATGATGGCGAACGCCAGGCGTTACCCGGTCGGGCGAATCGGAATACGATGAGTCAGCCGGCACGATTGCCGGGGGGTCTGGGGTGAACCTCCACTCGTCGCTCGCACCCCGAGCACAGCGAAGGGCACGAGCCCAGTTTCCAGCTGGAGGACCCCCGAGGGATAGAACACGCAGCCAAGATTTGTTGTTTCGTTGAATTGATCTTTGCAAAGGTGGCTCCATGACCGAAACCGTGGGCATCCTTCATCCGGGATCAATGGGCGTCTCCGTAGCCGCAGCGGCTCAGGCAAGCGGCTGCGAGGTGGTCTGGGCTTCTGAAGACCGCAGCCAGGCGACCTGCGACCGGGCCGATGACCAGGGCCTGCGCGACCTGGGGTCCCTTGAAGCCGTCAGCCTTGAGAGCGACGTGATCGTCAGCGTCTGTCCCCCGCACGCTGCCGAGGAGCTGGCAGCGCGCGTCCTGGGCTACGGCTTCAGAGGTCTCTACCTGGACGCCAACGCCACTTCCCCCCAGCGCGCCCAGCGCATCGGCGAGGCAGTGATCGCCGCCGGAGCCGAGTTCGTCGACGGGGGGATTATCGGGGGACCTGCCTGGCATTCCCACACGACCTGGTTGTGCGTTAGTGGAAAGCAGGCCCGGCGGGCCGAGGCGTGCTTTGGGGCCGGCCTGCTTGAAGTCCAGGTCATCGGAGAAGACATCGGCCCGGCGTCGGCTTTGAAGATGTGCTACGGCGCCTACACCAAGGGCACTACCGCCCTGCTGGCGGCCATCCTTGGGACGGCGGACTCCTGGAACGTGCGGCACGAGCTCGAACGCCAGTGGGCGCACGACGATTCTTCCTTTGTGGATGCGACCCATGGACGGGTGCGCAGGGTCACGGCGAAAGCCTGGCGGTTTGTGGATGAGATGGAGCAGATCTCCGAAACCTTCGAGGCGGGCGGCATGCCCGGCTCGTTTCATCAGGCGGCAGCTGAGATCTATCGGCGGCTGACGGAGTTCAAGGGCCGGCAGCAGGCGCCTGAATTGGAGGAGGTGCTCGAGGCGTTGCTCCCTAACACGGAAGATTCCAGCATCACATCTTGACACCCGACTCGTTGCGTGGGCGGTGGTGCCCTCCTCCTGCGGCGCTCATGACATATGCCAATCCGTATGCGACGCTGGATGGATCATCCGTCATCTAGAGTACACTCAGAGTTGAGTGCGGTGGCTTCTCACCCCATCGAGAAACGAGTGAAGGACTCCACCCTGTTTCCCACGATCGGTCGCCCATTTTTGCGCCGGATGTGGCGCGCTATCGCCGGCATGATGCTCGTCGTATTCGCCTGGCCCATGGCCGGTCTGGCGCGGCCTCGACCTGCCGTAACCTGGCCTTCTGTCGCACTGAGCCAGGTTGCCACGGGCTTCAGCTCGCCCGTCCAAATCACCAATGCCGGTGACGGATCAAACCGCGCCTTCGTCGTCGAGCAGGCAGGTCGCATCAAGATCCTGGGCGGGGGCACTTTTCTGGACATCAGCAGCATCGTCAAGAGCGGAGGCGAGCAGGGCCTTCTGAGTGTGGCCTTTCCGCCGAATTTCTCCACCAGTCAATCCTTCTATGTCTATTTCACGGACAATCGCGACGGCAATCAGGGCAACAATGTGTTGGCCCGGTTTCACGTGAGTGCCGGCGACCCCGATCAAGCGGACCCGAACAGCGAAGAGATCCTGCTGGTCTTTCCGCACCCCAACTTCTCCAATCACAACGGCGGCCAGCTCATGTTCGGTCCGGACGACTACCTCTACGTCGGTACCGGAGACGGCGGAGACGCCGGCGATCCCAACGAAAACGCCCAGAATCTCGAATCATTACTCGGCAAGATCCTCCGCATCGACGTCGGTGGCGCGAGGGTGGCCACCCCGACCCCCGCGCCTTACAGCCTCTATCTTCCGTTTGTCGCAAGACAGACTGGTCCGCTATACGGTGTGCCCTCCGGCAATCCCTTCGTAGGCGACCCGAATGCGCTGGATGAGATCTGGGCGTACGGACTGCGCAATCCGTGGCGGTTCTCATTCGATCGCACGACGGGTGACCTGTGGATTGGGGATGTCGGCCAAGGCAGCTGGGAGGAAATCGACTACCAGCCGGTGGGCGATGCAGGGGGCGAGAACTATGGTTGGGATTGCCGGGAGGGACTGCATGCCTACACGGATACGAACGGGGATTTCAACGCCAACTGCAGCGGGCTGACGTTTGTTGACCCGGTTCTTGAGTATTCCCACAACTCAGGCCGATGTTCGATCACCGGTGGCTTTGTCTACCGAGGAGCGACGTACACTGCCTTGCAGGGCATCACCTTCTATGCCGACTACTGCAGCGGTGGTGTTTGGGGCTTGCAGCCCGACGGTGATGCGTGGGCTGCCAGCGCCGAACTGGTCAACGGTGGATATGGGTTGTCCTCCTTCGGCGAGGATGAAGCAGGGGAGTTGTACCTCGTACGTCTGGATGGGACGATCTTCCAGGTCGTTGAAGCGACGTCCTGAGGTCCCACTCCCTGCTGCGGACGGCCTCCTTCATCTGCACCGGCTGCGGTCGATCCTGACCCCACAGGCGATGATCGTTGTCTCATGGCGTTGGGTCGAGCTTGAATTGACCGCCCTTCAGGCCCTCAGCCTTCCGTCCCTGCATGCGTCGAGCTCCACGGCCCGTATGGGGAGGGCCCGGGTACGGTGGCCCGATCTGGACCCATCAACCGGGTCCAAGCAAAGAGTTCGACCGTGGGCCGACCTGCTGTGAGCGCTCAGCGAGGGACGTCCGATTGTGCTGGCCGGTTGGCGGAATCTGGCGATCGCAGATTCGACGAGGCCTCTGACGTATGGAGCCACCCGGCGACAGCGCCGGTTGTGTTGGTCGACATCTGAATGAACGGCACAAGACCGGCGGGACGCCGAGGTACCAGGGTCGAACAGCATTCAGCCTGCAGGGCTGCGACGAATTCTGAGACTGAAAGGACGGCGGCTGTGAACCCAAAAGAGAACCGTCGGGTGGTGGCAGGCTACTGGAAAGCGATGGGCACAAACGACTTTGCCACCGTGGCCAGCCAGTGGCTGCACGATGACTATCTGCTGGAGTGGCCACAAGCCGGGGAGCGGGTGCGCGGCCGGGAGGCGTTCACCGCTATCAACATGAACTACCCCGCTGCCGGGCGGTGGAGGTTCACGGTTCGTCGCCTTGTGGTCGACGAGACCGGGGCAGCCAGTGAGGTTGAAGTCACCGATGGCGAGACGACCGCCAACGTCATTACCTTCTCGGAGCTTCGAGAGGGCAAGATCCTGCGCCAGGTCGAGTACTGGCCAGATCCCTTCCCGCCGGCGCCATGGCGTCAGCGCTGGGTGGAACGAATCACCTGAGTTTCATTCTTGTTCCCAAGCACACCCGGCGCCGGTCGCGAACATGGGCGAGGTTTCCCATTGGAGCGATATAGACCCAAGGTCTAGAGGACAAACCGGCTGTGGAAAGATCACGCGGAGACCAGATGAGGCGTTGGCCGATCCACGGATGGGTGGGCGCTGCCCTGGTGGCGCTCTTTTGGCCCTTGAATTGGTTCCTACCCGGGCTTCGGACCCACCTGCTGTTCTTCCCCCTGTGGCTTGGGTACTGCCTGACCGTCGACGCCATGGTGGTCCTCCGAAAGGGCAATTCCCTCCTGACCCGCAGCCGCCGGCGCTACGCAGGTCTTTTCTTGGTGTCGGTGCCGGCCTGGTGGCTGTTTGAGGCGCTCAACGGGCGCACGGGAAATTGGGTCTACCAGGGGGCGCAGTACTTCACACCGCTGCAATTCGCCGTCCTGGCGTCGATCAGCTTTTCGACGGTCATCCCGGCCGTGTTCGGGACGGCCGAGCTGGCCGGCACATTCGCTTGGCTAGAACGATTGGGCCCGGGCCCACGCATCCCGAGTTCGCGCCCCGTGCTGCTGGGATGCTTTCTCGTCGGCTGGGCGATGTTGGGGCTGTTGTGGCTCTGGCCGGGTTGGTTCTTCCCGTTCATTTGGCTCGGTCCGTATTTTGTGCTCGAGCCGATCAACGTCTGGATGGGACATCGGTCCCTGGCGGCAGTTGTAGAGAGGCGCGATTGGCGGCCGGTACTGGCGCTGTGGGTCGGTATCCTGATCTGCGGCTTCTTTTGGGAGTTCTGGAACTTCTACTCTTACCCCAAATGGGTTTACCACGTCCCTTATCTTGGGTTTATGCACGTTTTTGAGATGCCGGTCCTCGGCTATGGCGGCTATCTGCCGTTCTCGTTAGAGCTGTTCGCCATTTATCAGTTCGCCGTGGGCGTGTTGGGGGGGCCGTTGCGGCAGCCCTTCCTTCGCCTGGCGGCCGAAAGGCATCCAGGCGGCTGACCGCCGGGGCAACGCCTTCGCCCGGCGCGGCGGACCCTTGCTCAGGGGCCTGGCGGCGCTGGCACCTCAGCCTAGGCCAAGAGGGTGGTCTTGTCCGGCTTGTTCGGCACCAGGCACAGAAACTCGAAGGGCTCATCGCCGACGTTTTCATACCAGTGTGGCACCTCGGCCGGAATGAATACTACGTCGCCACGCTCGACCTCATACACGGCGTCGCCGATACCGATGCGGGCCCTTCCATTGAGGACGTACTGCTCATGTTCCACCAGATTGGTGTGGTTGGGCATTCCGCCCTGCGGCTGGATCACAAAGCGGCGCATGGCGAAATTCGGCCCCTCCGAATCCGGGATCAAGACTTGCTTGGTGACGCCCGAGCCGGTATCGATCTTGTGTGCCTCGACCTCGTGCACATGCTTGACGGCCATCCGCAATCTCCTTGTCGTGCGATGGGTGCATCAACCTGCGCCAGTTCGTCAGCAGGCGTGCTGGTCTCCATCTTACACCTCGGACGGTGATGATCGGCCATCGCCCTCAGCCGACCATGGAGCCTCGCAGCCGGTGACCTCCCGGTAAAGGTGCTATTGCCGCAGCTCGAGCGCCTTGACTTCCGTCAAGATCGCGCCGCCGACCTCGACCTGCATCAGGACCGGCTCGCCCGGGAGCTCCGCACGCTGCCCCGCCTTTCCATCGCAGATGACGACGAATATCGGGGAATCGGCCCTGTCGCCAGTCCCCATCCTATACAAGTGCAGATCGGGCCGGGCAAACTCGAAGGTCTGCCCGATAACGCCGGACCCGCCCACTTCAACCACGCCACCCTTCGGGGCGTTGGCGTTGACCCAGGTGAACGCCTGGCGGTAGGAAGTACACCAGTAGTCGGATTCGAAGCGACTGTAGACATCGCCGCCCAACCCGGCCAGGGCGTTGTAGTACATGTACTCGTAGGGGTGCAGCCGAAAAATGCCCACGATGCCCGGGAGAAGACAGATAACCGCCACGGCGTATCGCCAGCGCTCGGCACTGAGCCAGCGGAAGATCTGTTCCAACCCCAACCCGGCCAAGAGGAAAAACGCGGGGACCGTGAACAGGAACTGGCGGAAGTTGTTGTAGACGATGGTGCCAGGCCTAAGACTGGCCACCACTGGCAACGCGAACGTGACGAGAAGGGCAGCCACCTCGGCCAGGGCCTGGGTGCGGCCAAGTCGGCCCCAAAACGTGCCCAAACCTATCAAAGCCAATGCCAGGACTGGGAGCGTGATCTGAAGCAGCATCAGCTCAGGGATGTAGTACCAGGGCTGCTGGCCCTGCGTGAGCAGCTGGCCGTTGAACAGGATCAGGCCCCGCCACGGGAACTGGCTCAGGGTCAGTATGGATTGCTGGTAGCGCTGAAGCGTGTCCTGCCACAAGAAGGGCCAGGTGGCAAGACAAGCGCCGATTGACGTCACGAATATGAGCACGATGTAGGCCACGGCGCGTCGCCGGGATCCCGCATAGCGGAGATACAACAGGACCAGCGGGACGGCCGCCAAAGGGGCGACGGCTCGAATCGATGTATCCAGCCCCAGCATCACCCCCGCGCCGGAGGCGAGCGCGTAGCCGCCATACGCCAGCGCAGCCCTCTCCAGTTTGCGCCTTGCGGCCCAGCCCCAGGCGATGAATCCACCCAGAACAACCACCAGCGTCGTTCCCAGGCGGAACGCTGCGAAGCCCGCCAAGAGCTTGGCCCGGTACAGGTCCAGCGGCGTCTTGTAGGCGTCGGTAGCCACAGCGTGAAACATCGTCTGGATCAGCCAAGGCGCCTGGCCAGCATAGGCGTTCACCAGAGCCGAATCGAGCAGCGGCAGCAACCCGGCCCAGAGCCAGAGAACGGCCACGATACCCATCCCCAGCAGGCTGCCGCCCACCAGCCAGGGCACCACGCGCCGCCGGTCGGGCGAGGCCGGGTCTGCCTCTTGAGCGGCGCGTCCAGCCGGCGAGGGGGCTGTTGATCGCGTGGGCCCGGGCAGTGCGAGCACCCCTAGAGTCAAACTGCCCAAAAAGAAGGCCATGAAGGGGATGTCCTTGGGGTTGATGAAAGCGTGTCCCAGAAGCAGGGGTTGAGAGAAGAACAGACCAGCCACGAGCCAGGCGATGCCCGGACGCGCATAGCGGCGCACGAGCAACCCGATGAAGACGGTGGCCATGATGAAGGAAAGGTAGTAGACGAAATGCCGGCCATCGGTCGCCTGCCAGCCGGGGCGAAGCGCCTCCACCCAACCTCCGGCGACAAAGGCGACGAAGGAATAGAACGGCCCGTGTTGGAGGGGGTCCATGGTGGTGTCGTCGACGGCGCGTTGGCCAAGATAGATCTGCAGGGTCTGGCGGCCGTATCTGACGTGGCTGGGCTCATCGATCGACGCACCGTAGCTCCCGCCAAATGCCAGCCCATAGGCGATGAGCAGCCCCACGGCCAGCAGGACCAGCCGGTGTTGCTGCTTGGGGGAGCTTAGTTTGGCTTGGGAATGATGATCGGACATGCCTCGGCGCCCGCCCGATTCTGCGCTGCCCAGCCTCCGCTGGGAGTGATGCACTGGAGGTCCCGCCGGATGAAGCGGGATGGCCATTCTAACATGGGGGATGGAGTTGCTTCACCCAGGCCGGCGGCCCCGACTAGGCCATATCTGGTGGAAGTAGGGCGCGTGCGGCCGCCGCCCTGGTCGGTGGAGAAGGGGAGATCCAGCAAGAAAGGCCAAACAGGGCTCGGGCTGCCCATCCGATGCGACCGCCGGAGCGTCCGGATGACGCTTCAGCCCGCACGCTGCTCCTCTTCTTTGGGAGCCCTCGACGCCGGGGTCGGCATGAACAGGGGGAAGGGCGCCGAGACAAGTCAGAAGCGAGACCCGGGGCCAGGCAGGAAACGCCGAAGCCCTGGGCAATGCGTTCCACAGCGGTAATCCCCTCTGCCCGGAGACCCTACATCAAACCCGCACCAGATATGGTTTCCACGGCGAATAGGGCCTTGGAAGCCAGATCGGAGAGCGCATCGCTCCAGTACCGTGCCAGATCAGGTCCGCCGAGGAGGCTGGGATCTGTCGCAGTTTGGGTGCGCTGCTTGGCGCGGCAGGCACACCGTGGTGCCCGGGCGATCACCAAGGCGAACCCCAATCCTTGGATGACGAGATCCATCCACGTCCACCGCGTGATCTTCTCCTGGGCCGGTGGAGGTTGTGAAACGATTAAGGCTGTGGGAGTTAGGCGGCTGGTCACGTCATTGCGAGGCGGTTCGCCAGCACTCGCAATGCGCATGCCATCCCGGTCCTGATATCCGGGCCCATTCGCACGTCTCCGTGTGGAAAGCACAGACGACAGGCCGGCATTCATGGATGTCCCGTCCGGTTTGGGTCAACCCGCGATTCCCGTGAGCCGTATCGGCCAGGCCAGGAGGATGGATCCCCCCGCCGGAATTGACGTACAATCTTCGAATTCCTGGAACATTCCGGGAGGAGAGTACCATGATCATCCGTCACCTGATAGGGTTGGGGCTGGTGGTGGGCTCCCTGACAGCCTGCGGCGCCCCGGCGGACATTTGCGCCCGCCAGCAGAACGTGCCGACCAGTGAGTGCGCCGCTCTGCGCACCTTCTACGACAGCACCGGCGGCCCGGGGTGGAAGGATCAGCGGGGTTGGTTGATGAGCGAGCAGGTGTGTGATTGGCATGGGGTCGTGTGCACCGACGGCCATGTGACCGCACTGTCTCTCAACTACAACGAACTGACCGGGACACTGCCGGCCGAGCTAGGCGATTTGCCAGAACTGCACACATTGAGTGGGTACTTCAACCATCTCGACGGCTCTCTGCCCCGCGAGCTGGCCAACGCGCACCACTTGCAGCAGCTGATTCTGCATGACAATCGCTTGACCGGCGGACTGCCCCCCGAGTGGGGGGACCTGCAGGAGTTGGCGGAGATCGACCTGGGCAACAACCTTCTCAGCGGCTCCATCCCCGAGACCTGGGGAGGGATGTCCGGCTTACTCGAACTGCGTCTTGAGCGCAACCAGCTCAGCGGCTCACTGCCTGCATCCTTTGGGCAGCTCACCCAGCTCCAAGGGCTGATGCTCGATAACAACCCGTTGGCAGGCCCGGTGCCGCAGGAATGGGGGGCGCTCACCCACCTACGCCTGTTCAGCCTCTACGGCACACAGGTCACGGGCCCGCTCCCGTCGTCGCTAGAAGATCTTCCGGCCTCCGGCTACGACCGGTTCAAGATAGGGGCTCGTTGAGCGAAAGACAGCCGGTGGCCGCTGGCACCCACCCATCGACCAGAGCCTCGCATCCAGACAAGAAGTTCGATCAGATGCGCGTGCGCTTGATGCCGTGGGGCATCATGAGCACGATGCGGGGTCGCATGCCTTGGCGACCAGCTGCGCCCTTGGCACGACGCAAACGGGGAACTCCTCATGCGCTCAGGGGTGAGGATGCGGTGGGAGCCAACGCACACGATTGTGGGGGGAGCTGGTGGCGGGCTTCCGCCCCTCGCTTGCGGCCTGAGCTCAGCCAAGTCGAGGGCCCCCTTTGATGAAGGAAGTCTGCAGGGGCTAAGAAGAGAACAGCCGCGGGCACCCAGAGCTGAGTTCGGCGCGGGAGCTCAGCGGTTTCCCCCCAGATCTTTGACCTGCGCAAGGATCGCCCCGGCTCGGCTGACGGTCATCAAGACCGGGGAAACGGGAAGCAGCCTCAAGCGGTCCGAATGGCCATCGCATACGATCGCCAAGGACGCACCCGACGACCCGCCGTCCGAACCGAGCCTGACAATCTTCAGATCGTTTCTGGCGAAGGGAGACACCTGCTCGGTGTACCCCGCACTGCCCACGGCGACGGTGGCGTTGGGCGGGGCATTGTCGTTCACCCACGCCATGGCTTCCCGATAGGATGTGCACCAGTAGTCCGAGTCGAAACGCGTGGTAGCGCCTGCCCCGGCGAGCGCGTTGTAATAGATGTACTCAAATGGGTGAAGCCGGACGAGGCCAACAACTCCCGGCAGGACGACCAGCAGGGCCAGCGCCGCTCGGGCGAGGCGCCCACGAAGGCGTGAGAATATGGCCTGTAGCCCAAGACCCGAAAGCAGGAACAGGGCGGGAAGGGTGAACAGGAACTGTCGATAGTTGTTGTAGACGATCGCCCCCGGCCGCAGGCTGGCCAGCACGGGCAGCGCTAAGGTGGTGCAGACCGCGCTTATCTCAAGCCGGGAGCGGAGGGGAGCATCGGACCGCCCGAGGGACACCAGACCCAGAAGAGCCAGGGCAAGGATCGGCAATGTCGTCTGCAGGCCGATCAATTCCGGGACATAAGACCAGGGCTGCTGACCCTGGTCCAGCAGTTGGCCGTTGAACAGGATGTCTCCCGTCCAGGGAAAGTGGCTCAACACCGCCAGGGCGTCGAGGAAGTGCCGGATCGGGCTTTGCCAAAGATACGGCCAGGCGGCGACAGCGGCCACGACCGCCCCCAGGCCCAGAATCAGAGCCGTGACCCATGCGCTTCGGCGTAGTTCCAGGGCATACAACAGGGCCAGTGGCAAAATGACGATCGGAGCGATCGCCCGGATGGCGGTCGCCAGCCCGATGGCGATACCTGCGGCGGCCGCCAGTGCCAATCTCTGCGGCTGGCCGCCGGCTCTCACGGCAAATCCGTCGATCGAGACTGCCCAAGCCAACAGGACCCCGAATAGCAATGCCGCCGCTGTGCCCAGGCGGATGACATCGAACCAGGTGTCGAGACGGGCGAGATACTCATCGAGCGATGCGCTGGCTGCGTTGCGGGCCAGCAGCTGGAAAGCGGCTGTGATTGGGGCGGGGCCCGACCCCCTATAGGCGGATTCAAGGACACTATGGGCTAAGGCAAGCCAACCTCCCCACAACAGGAGGGCTGCACACATGGCCAGGGCAAGTACCGTGCCGCCAACAAGGACTCGCCGCCGAGCGCCCTCGATGCGCCAACTGACGGGCTGCGCGGCATCCGATGCTGAGGCCGGGCTGGGAAGGGCCAGAATTCCTAAGGTCAATCCGGCCAGTGTGAAAGCCAGAAAAGGAATGTCCTTGGGGTTAATGAACGCATGTCCGAAAAGGACGGGCTGGGTGAAGAACGCGCCGGCCAGGACCCAGGCTGTTGGCTGCCCGAAAAAGCGGCGGCCGAGGATCCACAAACACATCGTGGCGACCACGAACGCCAGGTAATCCATGAAGTGGACACCATCGTTCAGCCCCCATCCGGGCCGCAGCCCGGCCACCCAGTTTCCGCCGACGTAAGCAACGAGAGAGTAGAACGGACCGTGCTGCCCGGGGTCGACCGAAGTCTGATCGACCGACCCCTGGCCCGCGTAGATCTGGAGTGTCTCTTGACCATAGCGAACATGGCGCGGTTCGTCGATCGAGACGCCAAAATCGCCGCCGATCCGCAGCCCGATGGCGATCATCAAGACAGCGGCGACAATCGCCAGAGGCAAATCCTTCGGGTCCGAGAACAAATGGGTGTGTTGGGTGGGGCTGTGGTCTGCATCCATCAGAGGATTCAAGGTCTAGCCCATCTGCGGCCCGTCCAAAAATAGGAACACCGGCTTGGAGGGAGATCGGCCCATCTTATCACAGGCGGCAACGGGATCGGCCGGACCAGGCAGCAGCCCATCCGACTGCCCCGTAGCATGAATGAGGGGCAGAGTTGCTGAACACTGCCAGTTCCCGTTTAGAGAATTGAACCAATACAGGTCATCCAGATAGACCCCTTAGGTCAGACACTCGCAGCGTGAGCACCCCGACATCCCAACGGATCTTGATATGCCACGTACAGGGCAAAGCCACACTCACCCGCCGAGCCGAGCTCTCGGCGGTGAACCAGTCTCCGGGTCGCTGACCGCCCAATGCGATGACCTCGCCTCCATGGCCGGCCGGGACTGCCAAATGTAATGGCAGCCAGGTGTAAGGCCCCAACTCGATAATCCAGACTATGATAGGAGTAACTGGCCATCGGAAAGGGGCTCAGCAAAAGATAACTATGGAACGCCAAACAGAAAACAGAGGCAAGATCTTCACCGACGTCATTCGGAAGACGCCGGTCAAGGTGGAAATTCGGATGCCGGAGATGATGATCCGAGGCACCATCCACGTGCACCCCGAACGGCGGATGAGTGACGAGCTCAACGCTTCAGAGGCGTTCTTGGCCGTCACCGATGCGCAGGTCAATGATTCCGATGGCAAGCGATCGGTCGCATTCATTGCCGTCAACAAGCGAAGCATTCTCTGGATCGTCCCAGATGAAGCATGAATATGAAAGCTGATTCCAAGTGACCGAACAAGACGTCAAGGTCTATCGACCGACAGCAGAGCAGCTGGCCAAGCTTCACGCGTGGATGGAAACTCAGGTCAGCGAGTCCTTTGAAGGCACATCCCCAGATCAACTTGGGGAGGAGGCTGTCCAGACCAGGTTGATGGAGGTCTACCAGCGTGCCGAGGTTCGATTGCCGGATGCGCTGCGGGACCAGCTCATCCACGACGTGATGAGCGGGCTGTTCGGCTTCGGGGCCATTCAGCGTTTGCTGGATGATGAGCAGGTATCGGAAGTGATGATCAACGGCCCTGACCGCGTGTTTGTCGAGCGCGCGGGCCGCCTTGAATTGTCTAAGGTGACGTTCGCGGACGATAACGAAATCTTCCGCCTGATCGACCGAATCATCACGCCTCTGGGCCGGCGAATCGACCCCGACAATCCGACGGTTGACGCCCGACTGCCGGATGGCTCACGCGTTAACGCCGTCATCCCTCCGGTGGCCATCGACGGCCCCAGCCTCACCATCCGCAAATTCGCCAAGGAACGCTTCCGGATTGATGGCCTGATCGCCATGGGCACCCTAACCCAGCATATGGCCGACTTTCTGAAAGCATGTGTTGCCGCCCGCCTCAACGTTGTTGTTTCAGGCGGAACCGGCTCGGGCAAGACCACATTGCTCAACATCCTCTCGGCTTTCATTCCTGAGGGCGAGAGGCTGGTGACCATCGAAGACGCAGCCGAACTTCAACTGCATCACCTGAACATCGTGCGGTTGGAGACCAAGGCGCCCAATGTCGACGGCGATGGTGAAGTGTCGATTCGGCAACTGGTGCGCAATGCCTTGCGGATGCGCCCGGATCGAATCATCGTCGGCGAGGTGCGCGGCGGCGAGGCCCTGGACATGCTCCAGGCGATGAACACCGGCCATGATGGCTCGCTGACGACAGTTCACGCCAACTCGCCGCGCGATGCCATCTCCCGGCTCGAAACCTTGTGCCTGGTGTCTGGCGTCAATCTGCCCCTCAAGGTAGTTCGCCAGCAGATCGCGTCGGCGGTCGACCTCATTGTCCAGCAGACACGACTGCGTGATGGCTCACGCAAGGTGACGGCCATCTCCGAAGTCAACGGCATGGAAGGCGATGTGGTCGTGATGAGCGATATCTTCAAGTTCGAAGAGTCAGCCATGTCTGAAGACGGCATGATCGTGGGCGAAATGAAGCCCACGGGAATCCGGCCCATGTTCGGTCCACGCCTGGAGACCGCTGGATACAAGCTAACGGCGGATATGTTCGGTAAGGACAGCGACAGCCTGCTGGGTGCCCAGAGGCGGCGCTAGCCATCCCCGTCTGGGTGCCCTGGAGACATGGCTGCCCCGACGTTCATCCCCCATTCACCACAAGTCCACCACCGGCTTCCGCCGGCAGCAAACTACAGCACAGCTGGCGTCCGCCGTCGACGACCTTCTGGGTCAGCCCCCGGTGCCGTTGACGGCTGCCACCTCAATGGTGGGCGGGTGCTCGAAATGCTTCTTGACAGCGCATTGCTCAGCCGATCGGATAACGGCTTCAGTGTAGCGCTCCGGAAACCCGGCCGGAAGATGAACATCCAGTCGGATGTTGTTGACCATACCCGTTGAGGGGTCAGATTCGATGTGCTGCACGAGCTGAATTCCCTCGGGGGAAATCCCTCGCTGGCGGCAGAAACCCAAGACGTAGATCCCGGCACAGGTCCCAATCGAAGCCAGGAAAGTGGCAAACGGCGTGGGGGCCAAACTGTTGCCGCCGCCCTGGGGGGGTTGGTCGGTGCTTACCGTGAAGGGGCCAAAATGTGCGTCAACGCGCGCCCCTCCGGGAAAATCAATCATCATTTCCATCGAGTTATGTTCCTTTCTTTGGCCGTCAGCCGGCGGCAGCTTTTGATCTGATGGGGATCCCGCAGTGGGCAGTTCCAACTCTCAACGCACCCTGTCCTATCGGGAGGCCAGGAGTGGGGCGACGCGTGTTTCCAAGACATCGGCGGTGATGCCGCCCGCGTGGATATAGGCCACCTTTCCGTCTCGCCCGATCACAAAAGAAGTCGGCAAGCCGCTGGTTCCCAGGCCGGACAGCACGCGCTCCCCCGGATCCAGAAGCACGGTGAAGGTGAAGCCCGCCTGGGAGACAAAGGCTGAGACGGCAGATTGGCTTTCTCCGGCGTTGACTGCCAGAAGCTCGAAGCCTTCCTCGCGGTGGATGTCATAGAAGGCCTGCAGGGTCGGCATTTCGGCGCGGCACGGCGGGCACCATGTCGCCCAACCGTTCACCAGCACCACCTTCCCTTCGAAGTCGCTGAGCCGAACGGGCTGACCCTGCACATTCGCCAGCACGAAATCACCAACCCGGGCGCCGACCCTGGCCGGACCAGCTCCGCCTGTCTTGCCCGAAAGGGAAGCAACGATCAAGACAGCAAAGACAACCAGGCCGCCCGCAACCCAGAGCCACGTTTGAACCCGGGCCCGTCGCAGGGCCTCGCGACGGGCGCGCTTGCCCGTTGACCCAGCACGGCTATGCGTGCTCATGACCACCAGGGCCACCGTGCGCGTGCACCCGACGAGGGTCCGATGTGAGACCACCCTGCCGGTAGGCATCCACGGCAGCCTGAATGCTTGTTTCTCCGGTGAGGATCACTTCCAGCCCGAGACCGACCGCCCCCTTGTAGGCTGGATCTCCCATGCCGCCAGCGACCAATACCCGGCAGTCAGCCAGGGGAGCAAACATGGCTTGGTGAAGCCCGCCATGATCACTTTGGTGCCCGTGCTCACTTCCATGATGTGCCTTTTCTCTCGTTTCCCACCCTGCGTCGGTCTCACTATCCACGATGACATAGGTCGCCGCCCGCCCGAAATGGGCGCTGATTGACTTACCATCGTCACTCGGGAATGCGATTTTCATCTGGATCTCCTCTGGTCTCAAACTTACATCTTACGTCACTTGGCCCAATCGAAGCTGAGCCGCCTGCGTCCGTGTAGTTGTTTCTCGGCTGCCATGGCCGCCACAGCACCTTCTGCGGCCGCCACCACTGCCTGCTTCACGTGATCACACAATAGATCGCCGACGGCGAACACCCCAGTGAGATTCGTCCGAAACTCACGGTCAACTTGCAGGCATTCCCCAGGCCGATTGCCGACTTGCCCGTCAAGGAAGTCCGTCACCGGCAGGGTCCGCGTCGGCCCGCCCCGCGGTGAGATGAGGATCGATTCGACATGTGCCTCGCCACGTATTCCCCGCAGGGAAGGGCCCCGTGTGAGTTCGATCTTGGGATGTTCGGCCAGGACTGCGGTCGGGCCGGCGGCCGCCCTAAGTTCCATCGTCCGCGAAACCAGGTGGATGTGCCGGGCAAACCGGGTCAGAAACAAGGCCGCGTCCAGCGCCTCTTCGTCATTGCCGATGACCGCCACGTCTTGATTCTGGAAGAGCGCACCATCACAGGTGGCGCAGTATGAAACGCCACGCCCCTGCAAGCGATCCTCCCCTTCGACCCGTCGGCCGCGGACCATCGAGCCGGTGGCGATGATCACCACGGGGGCAAAGAAAGTGCCGTGGTTGGTGTAAACGGCTTTCCTGTTGCCAACCAGGTCCACGGCCTGGACCCTGTCCTGGACGAATGTCGCCCCAAAAGATTCGGCTTGCCGCCGGATCAAGGCCACCAATTCGGCCCCGCTAATCTCCTCCAGAACGCCCGGGTAGTTGGCGATCCTGGGTGTCAGCCCCAGGGCCCCAGCGGTTATGCCTTTGTCCAGGACCAATGTGACCAGGTTGGCACGGGAGGCGTAGAGCGCTGCTGTGGCGCCGGCGGGACCACCGCCGATGACGATCACATCAACATCAGTCGCCGTTGGCAGAAGCCCTTGGGTTGGGGGAGCCAGCGGCAGGATCAATTCGAGGCTCATCGACCGGAGCCGTTCATTCGGTCACGCGGGCCAGCATGTCGGCGCTTTCTTTCCATTAATAGGCATCTGTCCCCTCAAGATGGATTTCGGTGCCGGTGTGCTTGGGACACACCACCTTCTCGTCGACCTTCACGTTGATAGCTGCATCATCGCCGATGGGGATCACCCAACCGGTATGCGGGTTTTGTGAAGTGACCATGGTGACCCTTGCCTCCTGTGGTCCAAAGCGCCGTCCAAAGCTTTGGATGCCAGAATCCGGTCAAGGTTACAGCTTATGCCCCACAAGCCGGCAACAGCCACTTCCGGCGGGAGGAGACATCAACGCCCATGGCGGCGTTCCGATCAGGGAGGCTGCCGGCCAATGAGCTGTCAACGCTTTGCCCAAGGGAGAAAGTCCCTGGAAGGGGGCGTTGTTGCATTGGGTCGGGTTCCGCTCGGCGTTTGGCAGGCAGGAACGAATCGTGCATCTGAAATCAAGCCAGGTCGCCGGAGGCCATGAAGCCCCGGCGATCTTAAGCATGGTCGTCCTGGAAAAATCCTTGCCTGAAGATCGGATGCGATGAATACCAAGACAAAAGCCGCCCTGGCGACCCTGTTAATCGCCTTGTTCGCCTGCAACGCGCCCATCGGCGTGGCCTCCCTAACCACGGCGGTGCCATCCGCGGTCCCCCCGACTCCCACGCAAGCACCCACACCGACGGCGGTGCCCACACCGGCCAGTATTGACGCCTTCGTCGGCAGACCACTGCTTCTGGGGGGAAACAGTCTGGCGGTGACGGCAGTAGCCGTGGCGCCGACGACCCCGGACCCAACCATCTACGTCGGGACCTGGGGTGGCGGTGTCTTTCGAAGCCGCGACCATGGCGAGACATGGACCCAGGTTGACTCCGGCCCCGCCCAGGTGACCGCCATGGTGGTTGCGCCGGACGATCCGACCATGGTCCTGGTCGGGACGGCCAACATGGGCGTGTCCAGCCTGAAGGACCATGGCCAGATGATGCCCATGGGTTCGATGAATCTGGTGAATGCCGACGTGCGCTCGGTGGCGATTGATCCTGTGCGCAGTGCCAGATTGTTCGCCGGCACCATGACAGGCATCTACCAATCCGTGGACGGCGGCGCATGGACGCACCTCGGGCTGGCCGATGACGAAGTGGATGCCATCACCATTGACGGGGCGGCCGGCACGATCTATGCCGGCACTGCCCAACACGGCATACAAATGACCGCCGACGACGGGGCATCTTGGAGCACGTTCAGCTTGCCGGCTATCGGGGTGAGCGGCCTTTGGGCAGATTCGGCGTCGCCATCGGTGCTGTTTGCCGGCACCGATGGTCGAGGCGTCGCCCGCGTGGCCATTGGCAAGTCGGAATCATCCCAAAGCGACCTTGAGCCGGGCCCCGGTCCGGGATCCCACCCGGATCTTGAGGGCACCGCCGGGGTGGCCGTCACGGGTGGGCCTTACGGAGGGACGGTGACGGATCTCAAGCTGGATCCGGTCACCCCGACCACGCTGTATGCCGCAACCCAATACGGCGTCTTCAAGACCACGGACAACGGGGACCATTGGCAGCTGACGAGCCAGCCCCCAACTGACGTCTATGCTCTGGCGATTGACCCCGTCAACCCGGCCGTCATCTACGCCGGCACACGTGGCCAGGGTCTGTTTCGAAGTCTCGACGGCGGCGAGACATGGGCCAGATCCGATGATCCGTTGATAGGCGACAAGATCATCTACTCCCTGGTCGTCGATCCGTCCGCGCCGAATACGATCTACGCAGGGGGCCGCCAGGAGGGCGTCGACGGTTCTGCCACCGGAGATTGGGGCGGGGGCGTGTTCAAGAGCATCAACGCCGGTGTTACGTGGTCGGCAGTCAATCAGGGTCTCTCCGAAGGTTGGGTTTACAGTCTGGCAATAGACCCCCGGTCGCCAGGCGCTGTGTACGCGGGAACCCATTCCATGGGGATCTATAAGAGCCTCGACGGCGGCGCCACCTGGCAGAACCAGAGCACAGGCCTCGTCAGCCGGTACCACACCAGCTTGGATGATCTCAAGATTCGCTCCCTGGCAATCAATCCCCTCGACCCGGATCAGCTGATCGCCGGGACGTGGGCCGGTGGGAGCGTCTTTGCGACCAATGACGGCGGCGCCACCTGGGAGTATGCCGGAAAAGGTATCGAACCAACGCACGTTCGCAGTGTGGCCTACAATCCGGCCAATCCCGGCCTGGTCTACGCCGGGCAGCGGGAAGGCGGGCTCCGGTACAAGCAGACGTCCGTGGCCGATTCCGTGTGGCAAGCGTTCCCCGAGCAGGTGCTGGGCGGCTGGCAGGATTTTTCTGTCATCCTGGCCATCGCCATCAGCCCCAAAGACGGGCGGACCATATTCGTTGGGGTTGAGGGAGCGGGAGTGCTGCGATCCCTGGATGGGGGGGTTAGCTGGAAGATCGTGGACAATGGGCTCTTGGCAGTCCCGGTCACCGCTGTCGAGGCGGACGGCGCCGATGCATCCCACCTGTTCGCCTCGACTTACGGCGCGGGTGTCTTCCAAAGCCTCGATTCCGGTGTCAGCTGGTCAAGACACACCTGGGCGACGCCTTGGGATTGGGCGCTCGGAATGGCGGTTGACACCGCCGGCAGCCAGCTGTTTGTCCTCACCGAATCCAATGGCCTGCAATCCGTCCCTACGGGCAATCCGGGCAGGGTGCCGTAGCAGAGGACGGGCACGCTCCAGACTATCACGTGGGTCGGGAGAGCAACTCGCGAAGGCATGCCGGCGTGGGGATTCCTGCCCCAAAGAGCGGGTCATCGTCTCCCGAGAGGCCGCCGTTCACATCTGCCCAATACCCCTCTTAGCTTCAAACCCTGGCGATGGGCTCTCGGCGCACCTACCTATTCGGGTAGGAAACCACCCCCTCTTGGACCTGCCCTAAGGAGCAAACGGGACTCCACCCCTGAGGCTTGTGCCGCACGGTCACCTCGACTAATCTGATAAGGAATGAACAAACTATCATCCAGGCTTGGGGATGTTGTGCCCCGAACGCGAGTCCTCGTGTTGACCGCTCACTCGCTTTTCACGGAGGGAGTGGCCAATCGGCTTGGGCAGGAGTTGGAGCGCATCGACCTTCATGTGGTGGACAGCAGTGATGCTGACGCCGTCTCGAAAATGATGGAGGATGCGCCGGCTGTGGTGCTGTTTGAAGCGCACGACGAAAACGTGGAGTGCGCCAGTCCGCTGGTCGAACTGCTCGGCAAGCGCGAGGTGAAAGTGATCCGACTGGACCCGGGCAGAGACGAAGTTCAAGTTGTCACCAGTGAACGGCGCAGTCTGGAGGATCCAAAGGACCTGCTGGGCTTGGTCCTGTAGGGGTTTCTGGCCTGGCGGAAGTCTGCTCAGGTCATGGAATCGAGGCACGGCAAGAAGACCGACCCGGAGACATCGAAGCACACATCGTGGGCTGCTCCGAGCGATATCAGAAAGAGGAGAATGGACCTATGCAAAGACGATACATCATCACAGCTCTGCTTCTGCTTGGGGCAGCTCTGGCGCTGACAGCCTGTGCCGGCCAAGCTGGCCCGGCTGGTCCGGCCGGACCGCAAGGTGCCGTTGGACCCGCTGGTCCTGCCGGCCCTGCCGGCGCCGCTCCGGCCGCCGCTGATCTCAGCTGCACCCAGTGCCACACCGATACAACACTTATCGACGGCAAGCATACGGCCTGGGCCGAGTTGGTGCACGGCACCGGCGAAGCCTATCTGCGCGGCACCAGCGCCGACTGCGCCGGCTGTCACTCGGGCGGCGCGTTCAGCTTGATGATCGCTGCCGGCCAGAATCCGAGTGAAGTCGAAGCTGGGGATCCCAATCCGACCCGCCAGGATTGCCGCACCTGCCATCAGATCCACACCACCTACACCGATGCCGACTGGGCGCTTGAGACCACTGATCCGGTGGCACTCTTTTCCATCGAAGGCGCGACTTTTGACGGTGGCGAGGGCAACCTGTGCGCCAACTGCCACCAGCCGCGGCGTGATGCTCCAGTGGCCGAAAACGGCGTGATCACCGGCATAAGCTCTCACTGGGGCCCGCACCATGGCCCGCAAAGCGCCATGCTGCTGGGTGTCGCCGGCGCCGGCGTGAGCGATGGCAAGCCCAGCGCCCACTACTCAGCCGTCGAGAACACCTGCGTGGGATGCCACCTCGGCAGTGACGCCAGCCACACGTTCGAGCCAGTCGTGGCCACCTGCCAGCAGTGCCATCCCGACGCCACCGACTTCGACATCGGCGGTGTCCAGACGGATGTCCAGGCGATGATCGACGATCTCGGGGCGAAGCTGGTTGCCGCCGGCGTTCTAAGTGATGCCACCGCCGCTGGCCACCCAACCGTGACCGAGGCTCCGGAAAACGTTGGTATCGCCCTCTACAACTGGCTCTATGTGGCCCACGAAGACAAGAGCCTGGGTGTTCACAACCCGGCCTACACGAAGGCACTGCTGCAGGCCGGCCTGGACGCCATGAGCCAGTAGTTGCCGGGCCCTGAGAGTAGCCGGCCTGGCGGATCGTCCGCCGTCGGCTCCGGCCCGGACAATTGACAGTCGCTCAGAAAGGACGCCCGCCGCGGAAGCGGGAGGGGGCAGCGTCTCAAAACAAAGAGCTCACAAGTCGGGCGCCGTCAGGCGCCCGACTTCGCGTTGGGCTCATGGTGCCGGAGATAGGACGGCGCATTGTCCGTGTACGGTTCGGGAGGGAGGCGCTCCGGCCATCGGTGAGAAATGACCCATTTGGGCGCAATGGGGGGGAAACGCCGGCCGCAATATTTGGCTGCCAGCCGGCGAAGCGTTAGACTTGCAGGCGTCCCTTGGCATTCGACGGGGCAAGGCAAGCGCCCGGCGGGCACGGAGCCTGAGCGGCCTTGGGCGGCTTGTCAATGAACAATGGGAGGTCAGGCATGCAGTTCCGGACATTGGGACGTACCGGTTGGAAGGTCTCCAGCATCAGCTTCGGTGCGTGGGCAATCGGAGGTAGCTGGGGTGCCGTCGACGATGACGAGTCCCTGGCCGCCTTGAACCGTGCGGTCGACCTGGGGGTGAATTTCTTCGACACGGCCGACGTCTACGGAGACGGGCGCAGTGAGCGTCTGCTGGCCCGGCTCCGAAAGAGCCGGTCGGAGGAGATCCATGTGGCCACCAAGGCTGGGCGGCGGCTGGACCCCCACGTGGCGTCGGGTTACGACCGGTCCCATCTGACGGCTTTCGTTGATCGGAGCCTGAATAATCTGGATAGCGAGGCCCTGGATCTGCTGCAGCTGCACTGCCCGCCCACGGACGTGTTCTACATGCCGG
Source organism: uncultured Chloroflexia bacterium (assembly GCA_963807065.1). GTDB lineage: Bacteria > Chloroflexota > Anaerolineae > Anaerolineales > E44-bin32 > CAWAND01. Next base: position 930,202 of record CAWDZQ010000003.1, on the reverse strand, counting down.
AGGTCTTTGGCGTGTTAGAAGACCTGGTCCAGGCCGGCAAGCTGCGTTACTACGGGGTGAGCGTGGAGAAGGTCGAAGAAGCCCTCAAGGCCATTGAGTATCCAAATGTCCAGAGCATCCAGATCATATTCAACATGTTTCGTCACCGGCCGGCTGACCTGTTCTTTCAACAGGCCAAGGCGCGCAAGGTCGGCATCCTGGCGCGTGTGCCCCTGGCTTCTGGCCTACTCACCGGCAAGTTCTCGGCAAGCCAGACCTTCGCCCCCGACGACCATCGCCAGACCAACCGGAATGGTGAAGAGTTCGATCGCGGAGAGACGTTCTCTGGGGTCGACTATCAAACCGGCTTGCAGGCGGTGGAAGAACTGGAGGCGGTCTGCCCCGCCGGGATGAGCATGCCCCAGTTCGCCTTGCGCTGGATCTTGATGTTCGAGGCCGTGACCTGTGCCATCCCGGGGGCCAAGCGCGTTTCACAAGTTGAAGAGAATGTCCGGGCGGCCGACCTGCCCCCGCTTTCGAAAGCCACGATGGCCGCCGTCGAGGCGATCTACGATCACCGCATCCGCCAACTGGTTCATCAGCGCTGGTAGGCGGCACCCGGGCGGCGGACGGACATGCCGGGCTTGGCGCCGTGTCGTAGAAGCCCGGCCCATTAGTGACAAATTTCACAAGTTCAGATGACAAGTGAAGCTTCAGCCCTGGCGGCGCGCGCCCTACGATCAAGGGGGAATTTCCGTCTGCGCCTATGCTGGAGGAAATCACATGAACGTTGAGAGGCCGCCGGTGGATCGCAAAGCACGTCTGCAAGCCGTCCCGCCCAGCCCAGAGCTGCGGCCCGTGGCCGAGCGCATCCACGACTTCCGGCCAGCGTTGATGGGGTTGACGCCTCAGGAGGCCCAAGCTATCGCCGCTGTATGCATTCACTGTCCTGATCCGGCGCCGTGCCAGAAGGCGTGTCCTGCCGGCAATGATATCTCCGAAGCGCTGTGGTTGATCGAGGAAGGTGACTTCTTGGCGGCGGCCGAGGTCTACCACCGCACCAGCACCCTGCCCGAGATTTGCGGTCGGGTGTGCCCGCACGAGGATCTGTGCCAGGGGGCCTGCGTGCGCAACAAGCGTGGGCTGCCGGTCTACACCGGCCAATTGGAGGCCTTTGTCTCTGACTTCGCCCGGGCGCACAACGGGGTGAGCCCGACCTCAGGCGAAGAAACCGGAAAGCGGGTGGCGATCGTGGGGGCAGGCCCTTCCGGTCTGGCCTGCGCCGCGCGGCTGCGCCAGACTGGCCACCAGGTCACGGTCTTCGACAAGAACCCGGCCCCCGGCGGGCTGCTTCGCTACGGGATCCCGGACTTCAAGCTCCCGGTCCAGATCGTCGAGCGCCGTGTTCAGGACCTGCTCGACGTCGGCGTCAAGTTCGAGCTGGCGACCGAGATCGGCAAGGCACCTTCCGTAGATGACTTGTTCGAAGGTGGCTTTGACGCGGTCTATCTGGCGGTCGGAACCTGGAAGGACACAAGCCTGAAAGCGCCTGGCGTCGATCTGCCTGGGGTGATTCAGGCCAGCGATTTCCTATACCAGGCGAAGGTCGACCATGCTTCCTTAGCCTCTGGTTTCGGCGAAATCGATGGGCTGGGGCGCCGGCTGGTGGTCGTCGGCGGAGGGGACACCGCCTCCGACTGCATGCGCACGGCGCTGCGGCTGGGCGTGGAGGAAGTGACCTGCGTCTACCGGCGTACGGAGCAGGAGATGCCCGGCAGCCCCCATGACCGCCGGTTGGCCGAGGAAGAAGGCGCGCTGTTCAAGTACCTCACCCAACCGGTGCGCTTCATCCCCGGACCGGACGGCCGCGTGGCCCAGGTCGAATGCCTGGTGTGCGAACTGGGAGAGCCCGACTCCAGCGGTCGCCCACGGCCCGTCCCGATCGAGGGGAGTGAGTTCACCCTGCCGGCCGACACCGTCATCCTGGCCCTGGGCTATTGGGCCGACGAGACCCTGCCGGCTGCCACGCCAGGGCTGGAAACACAGCGGGGCGGGTTGATCATGATCGACGATGAAACCGGCGCCACCTCCCGGCCCGGAGTGTTTGCCGGGGGAGACGCAGTTTCTGGCCCAGACCTGGTGGGGACGGCCATGGTGGCCGGCCATCGTGCGGCCGCGGCCATCGACGAGTATCTTCGAGCGGATTCAGGTTCAGAATGAGCGTGGGTTGGCGAGGCGATGCCAGCCGCCATAGCCTTCGTTCGAGCATGTGAACCCTGACGCTGGCATTGCCACAACGTCGCTCAGCCTGCCGCGTCGGCGGAAAATGAGAACCCCCGGCCATGAATTTGCCGGGGGTTGGCTATCGTGTGTGCGTCGGAAGCGACCTGCCCGGCCGCCTTCCGATACAAAGAGCCGCTAGGCCCCGGGGATGGCCGCTTCCTGGATGATCCCTGATTCCGAAGCCAGAGGCAGCGGAAGGCCGGCTTCCGTCACCAACCGGGCGACGATGTCCTCCCAATGGACGGCCATCACGTGGATCCCTGAAATGCCAGGCGTGGCCTTAAGCTTCTCGATGATCTCCAACGCGATCGCCACACCTGTCTCCTGCTGCGCTTCCTTACCTTCGGCCTGGTCCATACGCCGGATCAACTCGTCGGGGATCTTAACCCCCGGGACGCTATCGGCCATGAAATGGGCGGCATTAGCGCTCTTCAGGGGGACAATCCCGGCCAGGACGTAGACCTTGTCGAGCAGATTGCGCTTGTCGAGCGCTTCCAGCCAGCTTACGAATCCGTCATAGTCGAACACGGGCTGAGTTTGAATGAATTGTGCCCCGGCATTGATCTTCTTCTCGGCGCGAATGGCCTCATATTGGGGCAGGGCGCCGTAGGGCGATCCGGCCGCCCCCAGGAAGAACATCGGCGGCTGCTTGATCCCCCGGCCGTCCAGATAGATATGTTCATCCCGCATCCGTCGCAGCATCCAAACCAATTGGACGGCGTCCATGTCAAACTGATCCGGCTTGGCGATGGGGTCGGGGCCAAACCGATGGTGATCCCCGCTCAGGCAAAGGATGTTGTGGATGCCCAGCCCGGCGGCGCCCATCGCGTCGGATTGAAGCACCGTGCGCGTCCGATCGCGGGTCTGAAGCTGCATCACCGGCTCGAGCCCTGCCTCGAGGCACATGTGGCTGGCGGCGAGGCTGTTCATGCGGGCAGAAGCGGAGGCATTATCGGTGAAATTGGCGGCCGTGACGTACCCGGAGAGCCAGCCGACCTTCTTGCGGATGATGTCTCCTGAGGCGCCCAGCGGGGGTGCGATCTCTGCCGTGACCACAAAGCGACCCGTCCTGAGGCTCGCCTCCAGAAAGGACGCCGGCGCCTCATAGACCGGCGCATGGTATTCGGCGTCGCCCTGCCACCAATCCGGCTGGCGAAGATCGCGGAAGAACGCTTCCCATTGGCGATTGAACCGCTCTCGATCAGTGATGAAATGCTGCGGGTAGGGCCCCTGCTTCCGTTCCCGATAGAAGCGGATCAGGTCCAGCCAGGTTTCGTGCCCGGCGCGAGACCCGTCGATGGGCGGGTTGACCTCGAGCAGCTTGTCCAGCATCCCCAGCCGTTCGGCCCGCCGGTAGATCATGAACCACGTGCATGGGCGCGTGGGGTCCACCTCGCAGTGGTCCTCCGACGCGCCTCCACACAGGCCGTTTCTCAGACCCTTGGGGCAGGTGAGGGGGCAGACGAAGGCCGTCTCCTGAAGCAGGCAGTTGCCACACATCCGGCAGCCGAACAGCACGCTCTTCAGGTTGCGCTCGGCGACCGTGAACGCCCACACCCAGGGGGCGATATCGTCTCGTCGCAGGGGGTAGAAGGGGGGTTGGTAACGGCGCGGGGAGAAGACTGGCATGGCAGGCTCCGTCTTGGGCGAACCCTTAACTTCCCGGCCCTGCTTCCGCTCGGGGCAGCGCGCTGCCCAGACAAGGACGGACGGCACTGGCGCGCAAAACGCCTGTACCATCCTAGGGCTCGGGGGAACCGCTTGTCAACTTGCGAATGTACTTGCCTGAGTTGTTCGAATGTCACGGTCGCGCGCTCGGGGATAGCGCCGGCAGCCGCTCTCTAGGGGCGCCACCGTGTCGTCCGGCCTGCCACGGTGAAAGGCCGGATCGGCGGCGATCCCGGCCCCGGGAAAAGATTCCCCTCCTTTGTCACCTTTACCTGCCGGCCGGCGTGGAAGATAATGGCGGTGATGGGCGGACGACCCTGTGGGTGGCTGCGCCGAGGGAGGCGTGCCGCCCGGGAGAGGGAATGTTGAGATGAGGACAACCCTGGAGTCTCTTTTGGCGGGCGGTGCACCGGTCCTGGCAGATGGCGCCATGGGGACGGTGTTGATGGACATGGGGCTGGAAGGGGGCGACTTGCCGATGTTGTGGAACGCCACTCACCCCGACGAGGTCAAAGCTGTCCACCGCGCCTACATCGAGGCGGGGGCGCAGATCATTCTGACCAATACCTTCAGCGGCAACCGCTTGAGGCTGGCCCTCCAAGACTTGGGCGGGCAGGCCGCCGAGCTGAACCGGCTTGGTGCCCAACTGGCGGTCGATGTGGCTGGGGAGGCAAAACGAGACGTGGTGGTGGCCGGTGACATGGGCCCCACGGGCCTGGTCATGGCGCCGCTGGGAGACCTGGCCTACGCAGATGCGGTGCACGCCTTCCGGGATCAGGCCGAGGCGATGAGCGCCGCAGGGATTGATACTTTCTGGATCGAGACCATGTACGACGTCGAAGAGGTGCGTGCGGCCGTTGAGGGCATTCGAAGCGTCGCGCCTGACGCCTCCATTGTGGCCACCATGACCTTCGATACCAAGGGTCGCACGATGATGGGCACCACCCCGGAGCAGGCGAGCGAAGCGCTGGCGGGTTTGGGCCTGGCTGCCCTGGGCGGGAACTGCGGCAATGGCGTGGTGGAAATCCTGACCGTGGTAGAGAAGATGCGCGATCAAGCCCCCGGATGCCGCCTGGTGGCCAAAGCCAACGCCGGGCTGCCCCACCTGGGGGATGACGATGTCGTCCACTACGACGCCACCCCCGAGGCGATGGGCGAGTACGCCCTCCGGGCGCGGGAGCTTGGCGCCGGAATCATCGGCGGCTGCTGTGGAAGCACACCCGAGCATATTCGCGCCATGCAGCGTGCCCTGGCTGGGGCCGCGCACACGGATTGAAACGGCCCCGACCGCCGGCCCTGCGCAAGAGCTCTGAGTAGCGCCATTGCCTCGTCGCCGTAGTGACATGTGGCATCGGCTCTTGTGAAAGAATTCACAATTTCCGGTCCGCGTGAACCGGCCGAAAATACGCCTCTCCCGGATAGGCCCCGGCTACCCAGCCAGGGAGCCTATCCGGCTGGACCCCGTGCTTTGGTGTAGCACAGCGGTCAATCGCGCCCCGAGACGGCGCTCTCCAGGTCCTGGCCCTTCCCCGAGATGCGTCCCGCCCTCCTCTTGTGCTGAATTGCACAATCGGGACGACTGACTAGGGTAAGGGGTGACTTTCCCCACTACAGGATTACAGCCTGCGTTTCAATACTTAATAGTCAAGGCGTCCAACCGGGTGCAGCTCCTTGTGAGGGGATATGTCGGTAGGTCTTCCTGGTGCATGGGAGGGGACCTTCAGACTTCTCGCTCTTACCCAAGGTCTATGGGGAGAGCGAATCGTGGCGAATTTGCGCGTCGAAACCCCGGATTGGCAGATCAACACCTGGTCGGCCCCTGGAGCCATTCCGCCGGTGGTGGACGATCCGGCTGACTTCCTCCCAGAAACGCTTCCACAAGCCGATCTGTTGTTGGCGCTTGGCGACACACCGGGCCTGGCGCAGCTTGTGCCGGACGCCGCTCGCATGAGTGGGGCCAAGGCCGTCCTCGCCCCGATCGATCGCGAAACGGCGCTGCCGGAGGGCTTGGCGAACCAGCTCAAGGGGTGGCTGGCGGCTATGGATGTGCCGTCGGTCTTCCCCAAACCCTTCTGTTCTCTCACCCAGGAAACCGTCAATTGTTACCCCTTGGTTACACCTTACGACGATCCGATCATTCAGAGATTCGCGGCGCGGTTTGGACAGCCGAAGGTCGAGATCGAGGTCGACAACGGCCGCATCTCGAAGGTGGCGGTGGTCAGGCATGCCGCCTGCGGCTGCACCCTGTCGATCGCTGAGGAACTGGTGGGCCTCCCTGCAGCTGACGCGCCGGAGGCGGCGGCCTTGATGCACCACCACTATCCGTGTCTGGCGAGCATGAACATCGACCGAGATTATCAGGACACGCTGATGCATGTGTCTGGCAACATCGTAAAGAAGGCGTTTCGACAGGCGCTGGGCGAACACGTCCGCCCGGGCTACTTCAGACCGGACGGTTTCGTCGACTGACTCGCTTGAGAGGGACTGAGGGCCCGAAGGAGATGGGAATCATGGAGAAGCTCGTTCTCGACCTGCCGACGCTCTACGCGGACCATCACGTCATGATCCTGCGCGATGCCTTGCTTGCGCTCGAGGGTGTGACGGAGGTCTACGCCAGTTCCGCCTGGCGGCAAGCCGTCGTCACCTTCGATCCGCAGAAGACGGATGCCAGCACCATCGAGGGCACCATCGTCGGGGCGGGCTATCCCGTCGGCGCGGCCGAGGTGCCGATCCTGGTTCAGCGCGAAAAGATCGGCCGCGATCCTCAGTGGATGAAGTTTGATCAGCGGGTCAGTCAGACCAATCAGGCCGATCTGGAGATGTCCGGCGAGCATCGCCGGTATTAGGAAAGGGAGGCGGGATGATGGCCAGGAAGACCAGAACACCGCAAGAATCAAGTCGGGACCAGGCAGCCGTCGAACTGCTTGAATTCGCCCTCGAGGGCGGGTACGAAACAGCTTTCTCGCGCGCCGATGCGATGGCGGCCTGCCCGATTGGCAAGGACGGTTTGTGCTGCCGGGCGTGCTCGATGGGCCCCTGCCGGCTGGTTAAGGAAGGGCAGACGGGCGTGTGCGGCGCCACGATCGGCACCGTGGTCGCTCGCAACTTCGCCCGCATGGTCGCTGCCGGCGCGGCGGCTCATTCCGACCATGGACGCGACCTGGCATACACGCTGCTGGCAGCCGCGCGCGGCGAAGCGCCGGATTACGAAATCCGTGATCCGGGTAAGCTGCGCGAAGTCGCCGGCTATCTTGGGATCGGCGGCCTCGACCGGCCGGTGAACGAACTGGCCGAAGACGTCGCCAAGGCTGCACTGGCCGAGTTTGGCAAGCCCGAGGGCCATGTGATTTACCTGCAGCGGGCGCCCGAGAAACGTCAAAAGATCTGGAAGGATCTGGGGATCGGCCCGCGCAATATCGACCGTGAGATTGTTGAGACCCTGCACCGTACTCACATGGGGAACGACCAGGACCCCGATCATATCCTCGATCAGGCCATGCGAACGGCCCTCGGCGACGGGTGGGGCGGATCGATGCTCGGCACCGATCTGTCCGATATTCTCTTCGGAACCCCGGCGCCGGTGGTGGCTCAGGCCAACCTCGGCATTCTTAAGGACGATGAAGTCAACATCGTCATCCACGGCCACGAGCCGTCGCTGTCGGAGATGATCGTGGCGGCATCTCAAGACCCCGAAATGCTGGAGTACGCCGCCAGCAAGGGCGCCAAGGGCATCAACCTGAGCGGCATTTGCTGTACCGCCAACGAGACGCTGATGCGCCAAGGGATCCCCCTGGCGGGCAATTTCCTGCAGCAGGAGCTGGCCATCCTGACCGGTGCTGTGGAGGCCATGGTGGTGGATGTTCAGTGCATCATGCAGGCCCTGGTGCCGCTGGCGGAAAAGTTTCACACCGAGATCATCACCACCTCACCCAAGACGAAGATCACCGGTGCGACGCATATCGAGTTCGACGAGCACCGCGCCATGGAGATCGCCAAGGAAATCCTCAGGCGCGCTATCGATCACTATCCCGAGCGCCAGACGACCCGCATCCCAGATGCGGTCTCCGACCTAGTCCCCGGCTTCTCACACGAGTACATCGAGTACGCCCTGGGGGGCGCCTACCGCGGCTCGTTCCGGCCGCTCAATGACGCCATCATCAGCGGGCGAATCCGCGGCGTGGTGGCCAACATCGGCTGCAACAACCCGCGCGTGATGCACGATGCGCTTCACCAGGACGTGGTCGCCGAACTCCTGAAGAACGACGTATTGGTGGTGGAGACCGGCTGCGGCGCCATCGCCTGCGCCAAGGCGGGCTACCTGGTGCCGGAAGCGGCCTTCGAACATGCCGGCCCCGGACTGCGAGAAGTGTGCGAAGCCGTCGGCATGCCGCCGGTATTGCACATGGGCTCGTGCGTCGACAATTCCCGCATTCTGACAGTGCTGGCCCAGATGGCCACCGAATCCGGCCTCGGCGACGATATCAGCGATATCCCCGCCGTTGGAATGGCGCCGGAGTGGATGAGCGAGAAGGCGATCTCGATCGCTACCTACGCTGTGGCATCGGGAGCCTACGTGATCATGGGCCACGAGAGCCCCGTTGAGGGCTCCGACGAAGTCACCCGGATCATCACCGACGGCTGGGAAGAGAAAGTCGGCGGCCGGCTCGAATTCATCGCCAGCGCCGAGGAAATCGTTGCCAGCGCCCTGGCGCATATCGACAAGAAGCGCGCCGACCTCGGCCTGGCACCTTACGACCCGACCCAGTGGGGCAAGAGCGGCGACGATCGTATGTCTCAGCTGTTGACCATTCCGCTGGAAGAGCGCATCGGCGCGGCCTACGGGGCCGCCGGAAACTAGAGAGGCAGGCGACATGTCACGCTATATCGCAACTCGCGCCATCCAGGGCGCCAACATGGTCGTCGACGAGGCCAACTGCCTCCTGGCTCGGGCAATCGAAGAGAAGGGGCCCGAGACCGCGGTGGGCTTCCCGAATACGGCCTACTACCTGCCTGTCATTTTGGGCATGCTGGGCAGCGAGGTCAGCAAGCTGGCGGACCTGCAGCCTGTTATGGAGCATGCCATGAGCCTGCTCCACCCGCTGCCGGAAGACCATCGCTGGACGCCCTACCTGGGCGAAACGCTCGACAGCGGCATGGCGACGCTGTTGGCCGAAGAGGTGATCGAGGCCATCCGCTTTGCCTACGGTGAACAGCCCGAAGCCTACCCCGGCCTGGCGCTGGCCGGCGCCACGTCCTTCACCAGCCCCGACGAAAGCGGCAACGGCGGCGCCCCCAAGTCGAATGGCCACCTCAACGGGCCGATCGATGACATTCAACTCCGGTCGTGGGGCATCCAGTTGGTGGACGGGCGCATGCCCGGGTTCGCTGCCATCGTCGGCGCGGCGCATTCTAACCAAGCCGCCGTTGCCATAGTGCGCGAGCTGCAGAAGCGCAACATCCTCACCTTCCTGTGCGGCAATGTCAACGGACGTTCGATCATCGACCAGCTTGCCGAGGAAGGCGTGGAGATGGGGTATGACACCTACATCGTCCCCTTCGGGCGAGACACCATGTCGGCCATCTATCCGCTGGGGTTCGCCACACGGTCGGCGCTCACCTTCGGTGGCAAGAAGGGTGGCCAGTGGCGCGACATCCTGCTCTACAACAAGTACAGGGTGTTCGCCTTCGTCCTGGCGTTGGGTGAGGTGGACGATCTGAAATACGCCACCGCCGCTGGGGCCATTTCCTATGGCTTCCCCGTGATCGCCGACACCATCATCCCCGAGATCTTGCCCACCGGAGTCACTCAGTACGAGCACGTGATTTCCCGCCCCTGGAACGAGATCGACGCCGAAACAGAAGACGAAAAGGCAGCCAAGCTGGTCCAGGAGGCGATCGAAGTCCGCGGGGTCAAGATCCGCATCACCGAAGTCCCCGTGCCGGTACCCTACGGCTCGGCGTTCGAAGGAGAGGTGGTGCGCAAGGCCGACATGCGGGTCGAGTTCGGCGGCAAGCACAGCCGGGCTTTCGAATACCTGCGCATGGCCGAGATGGACGAGGTGGAGGACGGCAAGATCGAGGTCATCGGGCCGTCGTTCGATGAGATCGACTCGCAAGGCAACATGGATCTGGGCATCCTGGTCGAAGTGGCCGGGCGCAAGATGGAAACAGATTTCGAACCGGTGCTGGAGCGCCAGATCCACTACTTTGTCAACGGCGCCTCCGGCATCCAGCACATTGGCCAGCGGGACATCGCCTGGATCCGCATCAGCAACGGCGCCACCGAGAAGGGCTTCAACCTCGAACATCTCGGCAAGATCCTGCATGCTCGCTTCCACGGGGATTTCGGCACCATTGTGGATAAGGTCCAGGTGAAGATCCTCACCGAGCCGAAGGTTTACGCTGAATGGCTCGACAAGGCGCGGCTGGCGTACGAGGAACGCAACGAACGCATCGGATCGATGACCGATGAATTGGTCACCGAGTTCTATTCGTGCACGCTGTGCCAGTCGTTCGCTCCGGACCACGTGTGCATCGTCAGTCCCGAGCGCCTGGGTCTGTGCGGTGCCTACAACTGGCTTGACTGCAAGGCCTCGAACCAGATCAACCCCACCGGTCCAAATCAGCCCATTGTCAAGGGCAGCATGCTCGACGCCGACAAGGGCTACTACGACGGCATCAACCAATACGCCGAGTCGGCCTCCCACGGCACTGTTCCCGTGGTCTCTATGTATTCGATCATGGAGAACCCGATGACGGCATGCGGCTGCTTCGAATGCATTGCCATGGTCATCCCGGAAGCGAACGGGATCATGATCGTCAGCCGTGAAGACACGGGTATGACCCCGGCTGGCATGACGTTCTCCACCCTGGCCGGCATGGCCGGCGGTGGGCTGCAGACGCCGGGCATCATGGGCCACGGCAAGTACTACATTCTGAGCCCCAAGTTCATCTCCGCTGACGGCGGCTTCAAGCGCATCGTCTGGATGTCCGAGAATCTCAAGACCCAGATGGCGGATCAGCTGCATGAAGTCGCCGAGCGCGAGGGCGACCCGGGTCTGATCGACCGGATTGCGGATGGCGCTGTCTGCACCGAAGTGGAACCCCTAATGCAGTTCCTGACGGAGAAGGAACATCCCGCGCTGGGCATGCCGCCGCTGCTCTAGGTTGTCAGGAGCCGCCTCCGGGGGAGGGTCCCGCTCGGCCCAACCCCCGGGGGCGGCCCGAATCCCGTAAGAAAGCGAGGTCGCTAAGTCTCATGACCGTTGAGATACCGAAGGAAAAGTGGGCCGGGGCTGTGCGAGAAGTGACCCTTGGGGCCACGCCAGATCAAGGCGGAAGCCGGACCAAGACCATTACCGTCGGTGGCGAGGCGTGCATGCCGTTTTTGGACTTTGACGGCAAGACCGCCCGCCCACCTGTGATCGGGGTCGAGATCTGCGACCGGAAGCCGGCCGATTGGTCGCCCCTGCTCTACCAGGCGTGGGGGGAAGCGATGGACGATCCCGGCGCATGGGCCAAAGCCGCCGAGGACGCCGGTGCCGACTTGATCTACCTGGTGCTCAGCCTGACGACGGCTGATGGAGAGCCCAACACGCCCGACCACGCCCGATCGGCCTTGCGCAAAGTACTCGATGCATGCGGGCTCCCGGTGATCGTCATCGGTCCGGGACAGGCCGAGCTTGACAACGAACTCCTGGTGCCCGTGGCTGAAGAAGGCAAAGGGGAGAAACTTGTCCTCGGGCTGTGCGAAGACAAGAACTACCGCACGATCGTGGCCGCCGCGATGGCCAATGACCAGCTCGTCCAATCGTCCACCCCGATGGACGTAAATCTGTCGAAGCAGCTGGTGATCCTGATCACGGATATGGGCCTTCCTCTTGAGCGTATCCTGATGGACCCCACCACCGGCGCCCTCGGCTACGGGATCGAATATGGCTACTCGGTGATGGAGCGGCTCAGATTGGCCGCCCTGCAGGGGGACGCCATGACCCAGCTTCCGATGGTCGTCACTCCCGGGGCCGAGACCTGGAAAGTCAAAGAATCCAAGATCGGCGAGGGCGTGCCGGAGGGCTGGGGAGACTGGGAAAGGCGGGCCCTTGAATGGGAGGCGATCACCGCTTCCAGCTTGATCCACGCCGGCGCCGACATCGTTGTCGTCAGGCATCCGGAAACGCTGCGCCGGCTGCGGGCCGTCACCGCAGAGCTGATGCAGCCCGTCGAACTGGTCTAGGCGAGGTGGAGGCAGAACGATGCCATTGACAGGTCTCGAAATCTACAAGCTGCTGCCCCAGACGAATTGCAAGGACTGCAGCTACCCTACCTGCCTGGCCTTCGCCATGAAGTTGGCGGCGAAACAGGTAGAGCTGAAGGACTGCCCGCATGTCAGCGAAGAAGCAGCCGGAAAGCTGGCCGCCGCTTCGGCGCCGCCGATCCGCTTGGTGGAATTGAGCGGGGGGAACGGCAAGCTTCAGGTGGGCAACGAAACGGTGCTCTTCCGTCACGAGAAGACCTTCTATCACAAGCCCGGCCTGTTCTTGCGTGTCAAGGCGGCCGACGATGTGGAGAAGATCAAGGCGCTTGTTTCCGAGGCGTCCGCCTACCAGGTCGATTATGTGGGGATCACGCTGGCGCTGGATGGGTTCGCTATTGACTCTGACGGGAGCGATGCTTCCAGTTTTGCCGCCGCCGTGGCGGCCGCACAATCGGCCACGCAAAAACCGCTGATCCTGCTCGCGCTGGAGCCGGCCCTGGCCAAGGCGGGCCTGGAAGCCGCCCAGGGCAAGCGTCCCCTGTTGTACGCCGCCGAAGCCGACACTGCGTCTGAGATGGCCGCGCTGGCCAAGGAGCACCATGTCCCGTTGGTAGCCAAGGCGGGCACGTTGGAGGCCCTGGCCGAGCTGACACAGAAGCTCACCGATGCGGGTTTGGAGGACATCGTCCTCGATCCCCAAATCGAGGGGTTCCATGAAGGATTGGAGCGGCTCACCGCCATCCGCAGGCTGGCCATCAAGTCGAATTTCCGGCCGCTCGGTTTCCCGGTCATCACCTTCCCCGGCCGGGACGGCGCTCAAGACGGCTCCCTCCTGGCCGCCCAGCACATCGCCAAGTACGCCGGATTCATCGTCGTCGAGTTTTTTGATCCGGCCGCGTTGTATCCACTAATGGTGCTTCGGGAAAACATCTACACCGACCCGCAGAAACCAATCCAGGTTCAGCCGGGTCTTTACGAGATCAATTCGCCGGATGACAAGGCGCCGGTGATGGTCACGACCAACTTCTCGATTACCTACTTCTCCGTGGCCAACGAAGTCGAGAGCTCCGGTTGGCCGGCCTGGCTGCTCGTCGCCGATGCCGAAGGCATGAGCGTCCTCACGGCGTGGGCGGCCGGCAACTTCGACGCCGATCGCATCGCCAAGGCGGTCAAGAACTTCGGCACAGAGGAAAAGGTGGCCCACCGCAGGCTGATCATCCCGGGGCAGGTCGCGGTGCTTTCGGGCGAGCTCGAGGAAGAGCTGCCCGGCTGGGAGATCATGGTTGGACCTCGGGAAGCGGTAGATATCTCGGGCTATCTGAAGGCCATGTGGTCGTGATGGCATGAGGAAGGCCGATCAGCCAGGAGGCGTCCCATGGATGCATTGGCGCCGGTGATTGGAAATGATCCCTATGTCGGTTATGAACCTCGAACGGTGGCCGGAGCGGCCGCGGCTTGCCTGGCGTGTGGAGATTCGCCGCCCTGCATGGCTGCCTGCGGCCGGCAGGTGGACATTCTCTCCATCGTCCAGCTGGCGGGCAAGGCGGCCTGTGAGGCGCTGGCCCTAACGCGCTGGTTCCAGGATCGGGAACAGGTTGAGGCCGCCAGGGTCACAGACATGATCTGTGACTCCTATAACGGCTAGTCAGCCTCAACCCGATCGAGTTTGAGATCGCGAGCAGGTAATGGCCACTCATCGCGTCACTCTTCACCCATTTGAAACATCGGTCGAGGTCTCAACTGGGGCCCTGCTTGTGGAAGCTATCCGCCAGGCAGGAATCGCATTCCAACAGCCTTGCGGAGGTCAGGGTCGCTGCGGCCGCTGTGCCGTCGTGCTGCAGGGTGACGGTGCCCGACGCAGGTCGACCATCCGGTTGTCTTCGGATGACCTGGCGGCCGGCTATGCGCTGGCATGCCAGACCGTGGTCGAGGGCGATGTCGACCTCACCATTCCCAAGCAAGACGAGGTGGTGCGGCGCCTGGTGACCGACCGAACGGCCCACAAGGTCGAGATCCCCTTCGACTACCGGGCTGCCGCAGTTCAGACCATTCGGGCGATGCAGCTCGAACTCTCCGAGCCCAGCCTCGATGATAATCTGGATGACCTGGCCCGCCTTCACAAGGGGCTCGAGACGGCGGGCTTCCCCGATGTACGGGTACCGCTCCCCGTCCTGCGCCGACTCAACCAGGCATTGCGCGATGCGCAATGGAAACCTTGGGTGCTGCTGGAAACCGACGATTGGTCCCGGCCGAATGGTCCGGCGCGCCTGATCGAGGTCTCCACCGAGAGGGTACGCCCGCTAGGGCTGGCCCTCGACATAGGCACGACCACGGTGAGCGCCTTTCTGGTGGACCTGGAGAGCGGGGAAGTCCTGGCCTCGGCAGCCGAGTACAACGGCCAGATCAGCTGTGGCGAGGACGTGATTTCGCGCATTGTCTTTGCCGGAAAGAACAACGGACTGGCCGAGCTTGCGACGCGCGTGCGCGACACGACGCATGAGCTCCTGGAGCGAATGCGGCGCCGCACCGGAATCGAACCGGCCTCCATCAGCAAGGTCAGCGTGGTCGGCAACACGACCATGATCCATCTGTTCTTGGGTTTGCCACCGGCCTCCATCCGGCTGACTCCTTTCATCCCGACCGTCAACTTCCCGACCCCGGTGCTGGCATCCGAGATCGGGCTCAACGTCCATCCCCTGGCCACGGTCGACTGCCTGCCAGGGGTGGCGTCCTACGTCGGGGCCGACATCACCGCCGGCGTCCTGGCTTCGGGGTTGGTCGATCAGGACGCGCTGACCCTGTTCATCGACATTGGAACCAACGGTGAGATGGTCCTGGGGACGCGTGATTGGATGGTCACCTGCGCGTGCTCGGCCGGACCGGCGTTTGAAGGCGCCGGCGTGGTGGACGGCATGCGGGCCACCACTGGGGCGATCGAAGAGGTCTGGGTTCACACCGAGACCTTCGAACCGACCATCCGGGTCATCGGAGAAACCAAGCCGCACGGCATTTGCGGCTCGGGGTTGATTTCGCTCCTGGCCGAACTGTTTGTGACCGGGGTGGTGGACAAAGGTGGGAACTTCAAGCTCGACATCGGCACGAATCGTGTGCGAAGTGGCGAGCACGGGCCGGAGTACGTTGTCGCCTGGGGTGACGAGACGGAAACCGGCCAGGACATCGTCTTGACCAAAGTGGACATCGACAACCTGATGCGTGCCAAGGGAGCTGTGTACGCCGGGTTCAGCGTGTTGGCGGCCGGGGTAGGGGTCGATCTGGCCGATGTGGAGCAGGTCCTGGTCGGAGGGGCCTTCGGTAAATACATCAACGTCGAGAAGGCGGTCCAGATTGGCCTGCTTCCCGACCTGCCGTGGGACCGCTTCCGGTTCTTGGGCAACACGGCCGTGCTGGGCGCCTATGCGTCCCTGCTGTCGCGTGACGCCCGGCTTCGAGCCGAAGCCGCTGCCCGGAGCATGACTTACGTGGAGCTGTCAGCCGACAATTCGTTTTACGAGGCCTTCACCGCGGCGCTCTTCCTGCCCCATACCGAGATCACCCGCTTTCCGAATGTGGCGGAGGTCTGGGAGCGCCACGCCTCCACCAATGGTAATGCCACCCATGAGACTCAGGAGACGGTACAGGTAAACCCATGACCAAGACTATTGCACTGGCCGGAAAGGGCGGGACGGGAAAGACAACCGCCACGGCCCTGATCATCAAATCGCTCGTCCGCCAAGGCGCGGGCGCCGTTCTGGCGATCGATGCCGATCCATCCACCAATCTTCACCTGGCGCTTGGCCTACCGGCGCCCTTGACCGTCGGCGAGATACGAGAAGGCATGACCGACCCGGCCATGTCGGGGACTTTGGGCGTCACCGTCAGCCGTCAGGACTTCCTTCACCGTGAAATCCACATGGCCCTTGAAGAAGGTGAGCGGGTCGACCTGCTGGCGATGGGGCGGCCAGAGGGCCAGGGTTGTTACTGCGCCGTCAACCACCTCTTGCGACAGGTGGTGGATGAGCTGGAAGGCGGCTACGACTACGTCGTCATCGACAACGAAGCCGGCATGGAGCACATCAGTCGTCGGACCACCAAAGGCGTCGACCTGCTGCTGATCGTCACTGACCCCACCATCCGTGGGATGAAGGCGGCGTCATCAATCGCCCAAATGGCGAGTGAAGTCGACGTGGATGTTCGCCGGATGGGGCTGATCGTCAACCGAGTGCAGGGCGAGATCCCCGAGCCCCTGCAGGACACCATCGAGGCCCTCGGCGTGGAAGTGCTGGCGATGGTGCCGGCCGATGCCCAGATCAATGAAAACGATGCCCTCGGAGAATCACTGCTCTCATTGGACGGCGACTCCCCGGCGTGGGAGACCATCGACGAACTGATGCGCAAGCTGGCGCAGGAGATCTAACACCCGAGCGCCGGCCCGCGCCGACGACCCGGACAGGAGGCGAGGCATGTACACGATCGGTGAAAACATCCACATCATATCCCCGCGCGTCAAAGAAGCGCTTGCGGAGAGAGACGGTGCATTCTTCGTCAACCTGGCGCGCAAGCAGGTGGAAGCCGGTGCGCAAGCTCTGGACCTCAACATCGGCCCACAAAAGAAGTCGGGGCCGGAGGTGATCGGCTGGCTGGTCGACTGCATGCAGGAGGCTGTGCCGGGGATGACTCTTTCCTTCGACACGACCAACCTGGAAGCGATCGAGGCTGGCTTGAAGAAAGTGGGGGCCAACACCATCGTCAACTCCACGTCGGCCGACGAACAGCGGCTGGCGAACGTGCCCCCGCTGGCGGCTGAATACGGTGCCGGGCTGATCGCCTTGTGTATGGAAAAGAGCGGAATCCCGGTTTCGGCCGACGCACGCGTGGGAATCGCACTCGAAAAGCTGATACCCCGCGCCGAAGAGGTCGGCCTGCCGATGGAGAAGCTTTACATCGACCCGTTGGTGCTGACCGTGTCGGGATGCCAAGAATACGTGCCGCATGCGATCGAAACGGTGCGCATGCTCAAGATGGCGGCCGATCCGCCTCCGCAGACCGTGGTTGGCCTGTCGAACGTCTCCAACCAGGTGCCGCACGAGGGCCGGCCCCTGCTGAACCGCGTCTACATGGTCATGCTCATGGGCGCCGGGCTGGATGCCGCCATCCTGGATCCGATGGACAAAGAACTGATGGGCGCCATCCGGGCGGTCGAAACGCGCGACAGCAGCACGCCCGTCAATGCCCTGTACCTTAAACTCTTCGACGCCGTCCAGGCGGGGGCTGAACTCCAGCCCGGGGACGTCGATATGCAGGACTCCGATCAAGTAGACATCTGGAAGACGGTCCAGGTGCTGCTCAACAAAGTGATTTACGCCGACTCATATCTGCGGCTTTAGCCGGACGGCGCCATCCGCCGTTGCGGGGTGAGCGCGGCCCAGGATTGCCTCCTGCCCGCGCAAAGGAGATGTGCCATGGCCGAAAAGTTGGACGCACCCGACATCGATGCCTTGCTGGCCAAGGCGACAAAGCCTTCGGCGGACGCCATGCGGCTCCATCCGTTCTACCGGGGAAAGGTGGAAGTGGCCGTCAAGGCCCGCGTCCGAGATATGGACGATTTCGCCATCTGGTATACCCCCGGCGTGGCCGAGCCCTGCCGGGCGATCGCCAAAGATCCCGAGCTGGTCTACGAATACACCCATAAATGGAACACTGTGGCGGTGGTTTCGGACGGGACCCGCGTCCTTGGACTGGGGGACATCGGGCCCAAGGCCGGCATGCCGGTGATGGAGGGCAAGGCCCTGCTCTTCAAATATCTGGGCGGCGTGGATGCCTGGCCGATCATGCTCGACACCAAGGACCCGGACAAGATCATCGAGACGGTGGCTCTCATCCAGCCCGGTTTCGGAGGGGTGAACCTGGAAGACATTTCCCAGCCGAAATGCTTCCGCATCCTGGACACGCTCAGGGCGCGGGCCGAGATCCCCGTCTGGCACGATGATCAGCAGGGCACCGCCACCGTGACCCTGGCGGCGCTGCTCAACGCGCTCAAGATCGTCGGTAAGAAACTCGAAGAGGCGCAGATCGTCTTCGTGGGTTCGGGCGCATCCAATGTGGCCTGCGCCCGCTTGATCTTCAGCGCTGGTGCCACCCCCGGTCTGTGCCGGGTGGTCGACAGCAAGGGGATCCTCAACAGGGATCGAAAGGACCTGGAGCTGCGCAAGGCGGAGTACGTCGATAAGTGGCGCTTCTGCCAGTCGACCAATGCGGAGGGCAGGCTAGGCTCCATCCCGGAGGCGTTGGAAGGCGCCGACGTGGTGATCGCCTTGTCCAAGCCGGGGCCGGGAACCTTGCAAACGGACTGGATCGGCAAGATGGCCAAGGACGCCATCGTGTTCGCCTGTGCCAATCCGGTGCCTGAGATTTGGCCGTGGGAGGCGGAGGAGGCCGGAGCCGCCATCATCGCCACCGGCCGCTCAGATTTCCCCAATCAGGTGAACAACTCGCTCGGCTTCCCCGGCATTTTCCGCGGCACGCTGGACGTGCGGGCTTCCACGATCACCGACAGCATGTGCCACGCTGCGGCCCACGCCCTGGCGGATATGGCGGAGGAACAGGGGTTGAGCCGGACCCACATCCTGCCCACGATGGACGACTGGCAGGTGTTCCCTCGCGAGGCGGCGGCGGTGGCCGCCAAGGCCGTCGAGGAGGGAATCGCCCGTAAGCCGATGAGCTACGAAGAAGAACTCGAGAACGCCGCCCAGATCATCGGGCGGGCCAGAGATCTGACCAAGACCATGATGCGGGAAGGGTTCATCGCCGAGGCGGACGAGTAGGGCTGCCCGAAGGAGAATGATGCCATGTACGACCTGATTGTGCTCGGCGGAGGGCCGGCCGGCCTGACCGCCACGTCGTATGCCTTGCGCAAGCGCCTCGATGTCCTTTTGATCACCAAGGATCTTGGCGGCAAGACCAACTACCGGCTCCAGCTTCCGTTCGTCGAAAAGCACCTGGTGATCAACGGTGAAGAGACCGTCAACCGCTTTGTCAACGAGGTCGAGTACCTCGACTTTGCCCGCAAGTTCGACAAGGCGGAGAAGGTCGAGCGCCACAACGGCGGCTTCCGGGTCCACACCTCTGGGGGCGACAGCTACGATGCCCGGGCGGTCATCGTCGCCACCGGAGCCATCGGACGACTGATGGAGGTGCCCGGAGAAAAAGAATTCATGATGCGCGGCTTGTGCTACAGCGCCGTCTCGTATGCCCCGCTGTTCATCGACCGCGAAGTGTGCGTCATCGGTGACACCAAGCTCGCCCTGCGGGCCGTGGCCGAACTGGCCCACATCGCCAAGAAGGTCACTCTGGTTGCCCCATCTCACGGTGAGCTGGACTCCATTCTGGGTCGGAAGATCCTCGCCAATGAGAAGATTGAGGTGCTTGAGAATTACCGTGTCCAGGCTGTGCTGGGGGACACCCACGCGCGCAAGCTGGTCGTGAGTCAAAATGGAAGCCAGCTCGAGCTCGAAGCCGACGCATTCTTTGTTGAGTTGGAGCTGCGGCCCCGCTCGGAAGCCGTGGCCAAGCTTGTGCCGCTGGATGAGGCCGGACGGATCAAGATCGACGGATTGAATCAAACCGGCGTGGCCGGGATCTTCGCCGCCGGAGATGTGACGGACGTCTTTGCTGAGCAGGTGCTGATCTCTGTCGGCGAAGGCGCCAAGGCGGCCCTGACGGCCTATGAGTACCTGTTGGAGACCTTCTGAGCCAGCGCCATCGGCCGCGTATCCGGCCGACAAGATTTGCCCAGCCGGGGGGAGAGGGACGGCGGCCTTGATGAGGGGCCGCCGTCCCACGTCGGCGGTGACGGACCGGCTCCACGTCCCCCACGCAAGATCTGCATTCCATCTGTCACGCTCCGGGAAGAGTTATGTCACTGGCGCGGGGTGGGGGGCAATCCTATGCTGGGTCCATGGTTGATCAAGGGCTGAAACTGGCTGTGACGGGCAAGGGCGGCGTGGGGAAGACGACGCTGACCGCGTTGCTCGCTGGCTGCTATGCCGGAGCGGGGCGGTCGGTTCTGGCTATCGATGCCGATCCCTCCCCCTGCCTGGGGGCGGCCCTGGGTTTCCCGCCGGCGGCGTTGGGCGGCGTGACCCCGATCTCCCAGATGGACGAACTGATTTTGGAGCGGACTGGCGCCGAACCGGGCTCCTACGGTGGCTACTTCAAACTCAATCCGCGTGTTGATGACCTTCCGGACCGCTTCTCAGCTTCCCACGACGGGGTGAAGTTGCTCGAGCTGGGCGGCGTTGAATTGGGGGGGTCAGGTTGCATCTGCCCCGAGAGCACGCTGTTGCGGGCGCTGATCACGCATATCCTGCTGCGGCGCAATGAAGTCGTCCTGCTGGACATGTATGCCGGCGTGGAACATCTGGGCCGGGCGACCGCCGACGCTGTGGACGCGATGCTGGTGGTGGTTGAACCGACGCTGCGCAGTCTGGGCACCGCCGACCAGATCAAACACCTGGCCCAAGACATCGGCCTGGCCCGCATTTACCTGGTAGGCAGCAAGATCCGCGATGAGGCCGACAGCGACTTCGTTGCTGAGCACTCACCCGGCCTGAAGGTGTTGGGCATGCTGCCTCAGGACGACGCCGTGCTTAGGGCGGACCGGCTGGGGTCGTCGATGTATGGCGCCTCGCCCGAACTCGATCGCGCCGTGCAGGGAATCGTCTCCTCCCTGGCGCTTGAACTGGAAAACTGATCTCGGCACAGCCTTCGCTGCCGGCCCGGCGCCGCCAGCCCGAAACCTCGCCTTCCCCGTTCTGACACCCACAATCAAGAAACAAGTTCAGCACAGGTGCCCGACAGGTCAGTTGGTTTGTGATAAATTTCACAAAGTGACATTTGTCATGCCACCTAGGTGAAGAGTTAGTAGGGACGGTTTGTGAAATCTGTCACATAGTATAGGAGACAACAGGGAGAGGAGGGTCAAGAACCCTGCCTGCATGGGGGGCATCAGGTTAGCCGTATCCCGGTTCTTGAGAGGTAGAGCGTCCATTTTGTTGTTGGTGGTGATTAACCAACATCGGTCGTTCGCAAGGCTAAGAGGTTCTGCCACGGAAAACTACGTCACGATCCCGAAGGTCCGCTGGTTTCTCCGAAGGCGGCGCCCAAGGCACACCGTCTTGGCCCCCGTCGTGTCGTTCGCTCCTTTGTTTGCCAAACCACGACATTTCACCCAACCAGAACCAACGTTCTGGGTTTTCACGCATCCCGCCTGCGCGCACCGGCCACACTCTGATTGAGGTGACGTATGCACCGAGCGAACTCTAACAACGCCTTCATGGATCAGGTCATCTCGGCGGCCCCCGGAGGTGCCGCGCTCCAGACTTGCCTGCAGTGCGGCACGTGTGGGGGGTCGTGTCCGTCTGCCGGCGACATGGAACACACTCCCCGGGCTCTGTTTGCCATGATCAACGCTGGCATGCGGGATGAGGTGCTCAAGAGCAACACCCCCTGGTACTGCGTGTCCTGCTACGCGTGCACGGTGCGCTGTCCCAAGGAGATCCCCATCACCGAGATCATGTACACCCTCAAGCAGATGGCGGTGAAGGAGGGTTGCTACGAGGAGTCGACGGCCCCGGATTTTTCCAAGACCTTTATCAGCTGGGTCGAGGACTACGGACGCTCCTTCGAGCTGGGCCTGATGGGAGTCCACATGCTCCGCCACAATCCGCTGGGTGCGTTCAAGTTGGCTGACATGGGCATCGGATTGGTGACGAAGGGTCGCATGGCCCTTACCCCGACGCGAATCAAGGACATCGGGGGCTTGAAGAAGATCCTTGCCAAAGCCAAGCAACTGGAGGCGCAGGCATGAAATACAGCTACTATCCCGGTTGTTCTCTGGAGAAGAATGCGGCCGCCTACGATGTCTCCACGCGGGCCATTGCCGAACCACTTGGCATCGAGTTGGTCGAGATCGAGGACTGGAACTGCTGCGGCGCCACGGAATATCTGTCCCTCAACATGACCGCCGCCTACAGTCTGATCGCGCGCAACCTGGCCCAGGCCGCCAAGAACGAGGGGGTGACCGAGCTCACAGCCCCCTGCAGCGCCTGCTACCTGAACTTGCGCAAGGCTGATAAGTATCTGGGACTCAAGAACGGGCTCGCCGACCGGGTGGCGCAGGCGCTAGCAGCCGGCGGACTCTCCTACAAGTCCGGCAGCCTGCATGTTCGGCATTTGCTGGATGTGATCTATCAAGACGTCGGGCTGGACCAACTGGCGGAGAAAATAACCCGGCCGCTCTACGGTCTTAAGCTGGCCCCCTATTACGGCTGCATGGTCGTGCGGCCGGATTTCGGCAACGGATCGCAGGATCCGGAGAATCCCACCTCCCTGGATGAGGTCCTGGAAGCCCTCGGCGCCCGAGTGGTCGACTATCAGCTCAAGACCGATTGCTGCGGTGGGCACATGACCCAGATCAGCGAGGACTCCGGCTTCGAGCTCATCCGGCGTTTGGTCAAGACTGCCGCCGACTGCGAAGCCGACGCCATTGTCACCCTGTGCCCGATGTGCCAGCTCAACCTGGACGCGTTTCAGGCGGCCATGAACCGCCATTTTGGCACCGCGTATCACGTACCAATTCTGTACTTTACCCAGGTCATCGGCCTGGCAATGGGGATGGCTCCCAGCAGTTTGGGGATCGGCCAGGAGCTGGTTTCTGCGGTGGATGCGCTGGCCAAGATAGGCTCCGAACCACCGCCCGAACCGCCTCAGCCAATCCGGCGCAAGCGAGGCGACAAATCCCTGCCGATGCCGGCGCGGCGTGTGGAGGCATAGCATGAGCGAGAGAATTGGTGTTTACATCTGTCACTGTGGAAGCAATATCGCCGGCACGGTGGACGTCGAAGAGGTCGCCCGCTGGGCGGGTGAGACCTTGGAAGACGTGGTCGTCTCACGCGAGTACAAGTTCATGTGCTCTTCGCTTGGGCAGGAGCTGATCGAAGACGACATCAAGGAACTGGGGCTCACCCGGGTGGTGGTGGGTGCATGCTCCCCGCACCTGCATGAGAAGACCTTCAGGCGGGCCTGTGCCAATGCCGGCCTGAACCCCTATCTGTGCCAAATGACCAGCCTGCGCGAGCAGGTGTCCTGGGTGGTCGAAGACCATGCGGCTGCCACAGAGAAGGCCAAGGCGATGATTGCCGCCGCGGTCGAGCGCGTCAAACTCCACCAGTCCTTGGTCGCCGATCACGTGCCCGTCAACGCCACGACGCTTGTGGTTGGCGGAGGCATCGCCGGGATCCAGGCGGCGCTGGAGTTGGCCGACGCCGGTCATCCGGTGCTGATGGTTGAGCGCGAGCCATCCATTGGCGGGCATATGGCCCAGTTCGACAAGACCTTCCCAACGTTGGACTGTGCCGCCTGCATCCTCACCCCTAAGATGTCCGATGTCGAGTCGCATCCCAATATCACTCTGTACTCCTACAGCGAAGTGGAGGAGATCACGGGCTTTGTGGGGAACTTCCACGCTCGGATCCGTAAGAAGGCCCGCTTTGTGGATGAAGAGCTGTGCACTGGCTGCGGCATCTGCATGGAGAAATGTCCCAAGAGTGTGCTGGATGACGTCTTCGAAGTCGGGCTTGGCTACCGAAAAGCCATCTACCGCCCGTTCCCCCAAGCCATTCCAAAGTTCCCGGTGGTTGACACCGTCAACTGCACCTATTTTGAGACCGGCAAATGTCTGGCCTGCGAGAAGTTCTGCCCCACTGAAGCGATCGACATGGATCAGAAAGACCAGATTCTGTCCGTGGATGTGGGCAACGTCATCCTGGCCACGGGCTACGATCTGTTTGACTCGCGCAAGCTGCCCCAGTACGGCTACGGCCGGCTGCCGAATGTGTTCACCAGCCTGGAATTCGAGCGGCTGTGCAACGCAGCCGGACCGACCGAGGGCAATCTGGTCCTACGTGACGGTGTGACCAACCCCAAGTCCGTGGCCGTCATTCACTGTGTCGGAAGCCGTGACCAGAAGCATCATGCCTACTGCTCGGCCATCTGTTGCATGAGCGCCCTCAAATTCGGCCACCTGGTCATGGAGAAGACCGGGGCCGAGGTGTACTCCTTCTACATCGACATGCGCCCGCTCAGCAAGGGGTATGAGGAATTCTACGATCGGCTCTTGCAGGAAGGGATGCACTTCGTCCGCGGGCGTGTGGCCGAGGTCACCGACATCGCCAGAACGCCGGAAGAAGAGGGCAAGTTGGTGATCCAGGCCGAAGACACCCTGCTTGGACAGCAACGCCGTATCCCGGTGGATATGGTGATCCTGATGGCGGCGCTCGAGCCCCGGGCCGATGCCGACGAAGTCAGCCTCAAGTTCGGTATCTCGTGTGGCGCGGCGGGCTGGTTTACCGAGCGCCACCCCAAGCTGGACCCCGTGGCGACCATGACCGACGGTATCTTCATCGCCGGCGCCTGCCAGGGGCCGAAGGACATCCCGGACACGGTATCCCAAGGGGCGGCGGCGGCTGCCCGGATCCAAGGCATGATTACCAAGGGGAGCGTCGAGATCGAACCTGTGGTGGCATCCATCGACGCCGACAAGTGCTCGGGTTGCCGCATCTGCAACGAGCTCTGCCCGTTCAACGCCATCGACTTCTTGGCCAACGAAGGGGTGAGCTACATCAACACCGCCCTGTGCAAGGGATGCGGCACATGCGTGGCCGCCTGCCCGGCCAAGGCGATAAGCGGCGCCCACTTCCGAGATGATCAGATCTTCGCCGAGATCGCAGGCCTGCTCTTCGATGCCATCCCGGCGGCCGATGACGCAGTCCTGGCCTGAGAGAGGCGGTCCTAGCATGGCTGAAACGATCTTTGAACCCAAAATTGTGGCTTTCTTGTGCAACTGGTGCTCGTACCGAGCGGCGGACCTGGCAGGGACGAGCCGTATGAAGTATCCGGCCAACGTGCGCATGCTGCGTGTCATGTGCAGCGGCCGGGTGGATCCTGCCTTCGTGCTGCGGGCGATCTCCAAAGGTGCTGACGGTGTGATGATCGCCGGATGCCACCCGGGCGAATGCCACTATCAGGAACAAAACTACAAGACCATGCGTCGGTTTGAGATGCTCAAGCAGACGCTGCTGGGCTTTGGCATGGAAGAGAAGCGCATCCGGCTGCAATGGGCGTCAGCCGCCGAAGGCGCCCTGCTGGCCCAGGCCATCCGTGACATGGTCGAAGACATCCGGGCGCTGGGTCCCATGAATTGGCCCGGCAACTGGGCGCCGGATCCCGAGGCGGAGGACGCCATCCTGGCCCTCGCCGAAGAGCACGCTGAGGCAATGGAGGTGGCCAGATGACCGAGAAGGGCAAGCTGGCGCTCTACTGGGCGGCCTCGTGCGGAGGCTGCGAGATCGCCGTACTGGCGATCAACGAGAAGATTTTGGACGTGGCCGCTGCTTTCGATATCGTCCTGTGGCCGGTGGCTGTGGATGCCAAGGTCAGGGACATTGAGGAGATGGACGACGGCTCGATCGACGTCTGCTTGTTCAATGGCGCCATCCGGACCAGCGAACAGGAATACATGGCGCGGTTGCTGCGCCAGAAGTCGAAGGCTTTGATTGCATTTGGCTCATGCGCCGTCGAAGGCGGCATTCCGGCGCTGGCCAATCTCTCGGACCGCGAAGCGATCTTCGAAACGGTTTACGGCCACAACCCAACACTCGACAACCCCGAGGGCACCCGCCCGCAGCCCGAGACGATCGTCGATGAAGGCTCGCTGTATCTGCCGATCTTCTACAACACGGTTCGGACGTTGGCGCAGACGGTGGACGTCGACTATTTCCTGCCCGGATGCCCGCCGGAGCCGGAGCGCATCTGGGACGCCGTGTTAGCCATCGTCAAGGGCGAGCTGCCGGCGCCCGGATCGGTCATCGGGGCGCAGACCACGGTCTGCAACAGCTGCTCGCGGCAGCGGAGCGAAAAGAAGATCTCCGGGTTCAAGCGGACCTGGCAGATGATCCCTGATCCGGATGTCTGCCTGCTCGAGCAGGGGCTGGTCTGCTGCGGCATCGCCACACGCGACGGATGCGGGGCACTGTGCCCGACGGTCGGCTCCCCCTGCATCGGCTGCTACGGCCCGAATGAGGACGTGGACGATTTCGGGGCGCGCATGATGTCGGCCCTGGCCTCCGTGCTCGACAGCGAGGACCCAGACGAAATCGCCCGCATCATCTCTGAGGGCATTCCAGACACCGTGGGCAATTTTTATCGCTTTAGTTTGGCAGGAAGTGAACTGCGCCGCTCGGCGTTGCACGTCTCTGATCGCCAGCCGGCCGAAACCGCGTGAGATGAGGTGTGGCTATGAAACGTATTTCGATTGACCCGATCACCCGCCTCGAGGGGCACGGCAAGATCGACATCTTCCTGACGGAAGAGGGCGATGTCGCCAATGCCTATATGCAGGTTCCCGAGCTGCGCGGATTTGAGCGGTTCTGTGTCGGCCGGCAGGCCGAGGATATGCCCAACATCACCAACCGAATCTGTGGGGTCTGTCCTGAAGCGCATCACATGGCCTCCGCCAAGGCCCTTGACGCGCTGTTCCACGTCGACCCTCCGCCCACGGCCAAGAAGCTGCGTGAGCTGTTCTACAGCATCTTCTACGCCACCGATCACACAACTCATTTTTACGCTTTGGCCGGGCCCGACTTCGTCGTGGGTCCGGAAGCACCGGTCGCAGAGCGCAACATCCTCGGGATCATCCAGAAGGTGGGTATGGAAGTTGCCGGCAAGGTGCTTAAAATGCGGGCCGACGGACACCATCTTATCAAGATGATGGGCGGAAGGCCGGTCCATCCCAACTGGGCGGTGCCTGGCGGTGTGAGCCGCGGCATCACCGAGGAGCAGCGGCAGGAGATCGAGAAACTTGGCCGGGAGGCGATCGATTTCGCCAAGTTCTCCCTGCAGTTGTTCAATGACGTCGTGCTTGAGAATTCCGACTATCTGACCCTGATCCTGAGCGACGCCTATGCCGACCGCACCTACAACATGGGCACCGTCGACGAACACAATCACGTCAACTTCTATGACGGCATGATCCGCGTCGTGGGCCCGGAGGGCAAGGAACACGCCAAGTACCCGGCCAGAGAGTACCGCGAATACATCGCCGAGCGCGTCGAACCCTGGTCGTACCTCAAGTTCCCCTACCTCAAGAAGATCGGGTGGAAAGGCTTCGTAGGCGGGGTCGACTCGGGGGTCTACAAGGCCACGCCGCTCTCCCGTCTCAACGCCGCCGATGGCATGGCCACCCCCCTGGCGCAAGCCGAGTACGAGCGCATGTATGAGACTCTGGGCGGCAAGCCGGTGCATGCCACTCTGGCCACCCACTGGGCGCGGCTGATTGAACTTCTTTACGCCACCGAACGTTGGGTGGAACTGGCGGTAGACCCCGAGATCACCGGGGAGACCTTCCGGACCTTGCCAACGGAAACGCCGGACGAGGGCATTGGCTGCGTCGAGGCGCCGCGCGGCACGCTGACCCACCACTACCAGACCGACGAGCGGGGCGTTCTGACCCACGTCAATCTCATCGTCGGTACCACCAACAACAACGCACCAATCAACATGTCGATCAAGCGCGCCGCCGAAGCCCTGATCCAGAAGGGCACCATGGTGTCGGAGGGTCTGCTAAACAAGGTCGAGATGGCGTTTAGGGCCTACGATCCGTGTTTGGGCTGCGCCACGCACTCGTTGCCCGGCCAGATGCCGCTCGAGGTGACCATCCGCGGGCCACAGGGCGAGATCATCGACTCCTTGACTCAGTACGTCTCGGGCTCTTGACGGATTCGGTCGCGGGCCACAGCGCACTTGGATCTACCCGATGAGGGGTGGATATATGACATGCCAAATGCTTGACTTGAAGACATTGGTGCTGGGACTTGGCAATCCCATCCTGCGGGACGATGCGGTGGGGTTGCGGGTAGCCCAGGCACTTCGGCCGATGCTGGCTGATGCGCCCGGGATCGAAGTCGATGAGAACACCTGGGGCGGGCTGCGCCTGATGGAGCGGCTGGTAGGTTACGACCGGGTGATTGTGGTCGACGCCATGTGTACCGGGGCTCCGGCGGGAACGGTGCGACTCTTGTCGCCGGATGACGTCCCTACCCGGCGCAGCGCCTCTCCCCACGACACCAGCCTGCCTGTGGCGCTGGAACTCGGACGAAGGGTGGGCTTAAGCGTGCCGGCGAGCGCCGACATCACTCTGGTGGGAATCGAGGCGCTGGATGTGGTCAATTTCGGAGAAGATCTGAGCCCGGAGGTCGAAGCAGCGATTCCGTTCGCCATCCAGGCGGTTCAAAGGGTGCTCACCGACGCCTGATCGCCACACATGGGGCGTCGCCAATCCCTGCCCGACGGCCGGTCGCCTTCCAGCCGCGCCGTCGGCTCCGTTTTGTGAAAATCATCACAAGTTAGGCTGGCTCGACGGCTGGCCCAGGCGTTGGCCAATTCCGCTTGGCCGGGTGGGGGGCTGAGGCCGGCCTGCGATCGTGAGCCTCAAGAGGGGGGCGGTACTGCTGCGGACCTCTGGTCCGTCTGAGTAGGCCGGAGGAGGCCAAGCGGTGCGGGGTCGCTGCCGGCCGCGGGTTGACGCAGAAACTCGGCTTGCTGGATTTGGCCGCCCGGCGGCACCAACAGAAAATCGGAATCGATAGCGTCGGGGTGAAGCGCGGCCCGGGCCAACCGTTCGACGAACAGCTCGCTCCCCAGGATCTCCTCGTAGCGCATACCCCATTGGGCGCAGAACTCGCCCACCTCCTGCGCCTGTGCTCGATAGGTGGCCAATTCCCGATGGCTGTGGGCCACGAACACCAGTCGCCGATAATGCTGGTACTGCTGATCCATGATCCACTGGGCGTTTTCTAGCCCGTAGCGGGCTTCGTACTCGCGGAATTCATTAAGCGGATGGCTCCCCAATTCGAGCCAGCCCTTGGTCAGGTAGTAAGTCCCGGGCTCTGTTTCAAACTCCTCCACGTAGCGCGATCTGGAGCCCAGCAGGACGGTGATGCAGTCATCTGCCCTGGGAATCAGAAGCGTGTGTTGGCGCGCCTCAATTCCGTCCAGGCCGTTGCCGCACAATCCGTACCCTAGCACCACCAGGCTGGGTGTGACCAGCCCATCAATCTGTGCCTGGACCGCCTCATGGAGTTTGGCCGGCCAGCGGTGAAGCCCGTAGTCGAGGAAGGTGACGCTGTCTACAAGCGAACCAGGCAGGTGAGCGTCGAGCAGATCTCGGAAGACCCGGCACCCGATCACGGCGATGGGCAAACGTTCGGCCTGATCGATTTGGGCGCCGTGGACGGATTCGCCCGACGTGGTCATGCATTCACCAGGGTTTTGGCCAGGTCAGCGGCCGCGGCCGCGTTGGGAGCGTAGCCGTCGGCCCCGATCTTGTCGGCGAAATCCTGGGTCACCGGCGCCCCGCCAACCATGACTTTGACCTGGTCTCGAACTCCGGCTTCCTGCAGGGCCAGGATGGTGTTCTCCATGGAACGCATCGTCGTGGTCAACAAGGCGGACAGGGCGACAATCTCAGCCTGTCCATCCTTCACCGCCTCGACAAACCGTGCAGGATCGACATCCCTTCCCAGGTCTGTGATCTCAAAGCCCGCCCCTTCGCACATCATGGCCACCAAGTTCTTGCCGATATCGTGCAGATCCCCCTTGACGGTCCCAATCACGATCTTGCCGGACATTTTGGCGCCGGTTTGGACCAGGAGCGGGCGAAGCAAATCCATCGAGGCCTGCATCGCCCTGGCAGCCAGCATCACCTCGGGGACGAACATATCTCCCGAGCGGAAGGCCTCGCCCACGTGGGACATCCCCGGCAGCAGGCCTTGATTCGAGAATCACGCCTGGTTCGACGCCCTCATCCAATGCCTGCTGTGTGAGGCCGGGCGTAGCCTGCATGTCTCCTTCGATGACCGCTTGGGCAAGTTTGGCCAGGACATCGCTCATGGCTGGGCTCCGGTTGGCTCATCTTGGCTGGCTTTCTGGCGTTGGCGGTACGCCTTTATCCAATCCATCCCATATTCATCTCGACCCATCGACAGGTCCGCAGCCAGGATGGCCAATTGGACTTCTGGGACCATGGGGTTGGTGATGGGGCAGGTGAGGCCGGCCAGGATGGCCATAGCGATGTAGGTGCTGTTGATGTGCTTGCGCTCGGGCATGCCGAAGGAGATGTTGCTGACGCCCATCGTGACGTTGACCCCAAACTCGGCCACCACGAGGGCGATCGTGTCTAACGCAATTTTGCCGGCGTTGCTGTCCGAGCCCATGGTAAGCGCCAGAGGGTCGATGACCACGTCCTCTGGTGGAATGCCGCGCCGGCCGGCGTGATCGAGGATCTTGGCCGCCACCCTCAGCCGGTCTTCCGCGGTCGGGGGGATTCCGTTCTCGTCCATGCACAGGCCGATCACGGCCGCGCCATGTTCCTTCACCAGGGGCAATGTGCGCTCGAGGGCGGAGGCCTCACCGTTGACCGAATTGACCAGCGCCTTACCTTCGTACGCGGACAGTGCGCCAGCCAGGGCGTCTGAGTCGGCGGTGTCAATGCACAGCGGCGCATCGGTGACGTCCATCACGGTGGCCATGACCTGCTGCAGCAGCTGGGTCTCGTCGGCGCCAGGGACGCCCGCATTGATGTCCAGGACTTGTGCCCCTGCCGCCACCTGGGCCAGGGCGTCCGCCTTGACCTGTTCGAAGTTGCCAGCTTGCAGGGCGGCCAGCATCTGCTTCCGTCCGGTGGGATTGATGCGTTCACCGACGACGACCGTCCGCATCCCACGTCGGATAGTGACATCCCTCGTCTTCGAAGAAAGCACCGTGATCAAGTTGTCGGGCATGGTTCTCCTTATCCACCGGCGGGTGGGGAATGCAAGCCAGCCGGTGACTTGCCTATCCTAAGCTACACCATACCGCAGGTCATCGTCAAAATGACACGCCGCCGAACTGACATTATGCCATTCTTGGAGAGCAGTGGGATCGTTGAGCCGAAGTAGATCATCTTGGCCCGGCCATATCTGCCGCAATGGCCGCGCCTACTGCGGCCCGGCGGGTTCAGGTTCCGACGCGCCTTCATCGGTGCCGACGGCTATTTCCTGCCGGTCCGCTTCTCAATGGCGCGCGGCATGTTCCAGCAAGATGCCCGAGTCGATGGCATTTATGAGGCTGTCGGGACCGTCTTTCAAGACCATGAGTCTGAGCGGCGCTGGCGGAATTCCGGGTCGTCGCGAAAGTTCACTCGATTGTTGCGCGCAATTGAACCCGATGGACTGTTCCAGGCCCTGCTGCTGGTAAGCGTTGGCCATTTTCATCTAGATGGATTAACGGTTCGGAAGCGTGCGATAGAGCGTTCGGGAGTCTTCAACGCCGAGCTTGAGATATATCAAGACACGGAATTCTGCCTCCGCTTGGCGGCCAAGACGCGGCTGGTTCCGGACGGCACGCAGCCGGTGGCGATTCGCCGGTTTCACAAGGTGTCAAGGATTCTGGCCGCTAGGCAGAACTCAGATACGACTACCACAGAGAAGATGTATCAACAATTGCGCCTTTGGTCCGAAGATCACCTGACCCAGAGTGAGCTCGATACGATCGGTCAAGCCCCGCTTTTGGCCCGTCTCCGAGACCAAGCCCTCCACGCCAAGTTTCGGGGCGAAATCGGGCCCTGTTTGCCGCGCTCATTGCGAACCCGGGTCTTGCGCTCCGGACAAGGTACTGGAGATTGCACTTTCTTGGGATCGAGAAGCTGATATGGTTCTTCTTGAGCATCCCAAGTCGCGTCCTAACAAACCAGAACTCCCCGAAGCGGCGGAGCATGTTCGACCGGAATGAGTGACTTACCCCCGCAAGTCAATATTGGGTTGGTATTCTTGGCCCAATGGGCAGACCTTGGGCATGAGGGGAGGTCGCGCGGCTCGACACGGTTGTAGACCCCATAAAGGGATCTTGTGTTGTCTCCAACCAAAAGCCGCCAATGATATTCGTGGGACCTCCACAGAGCGGAAGCCGCCCGTATGATCCACCACGCCGTGTGTTCGGATCGCTCACAGATGGTGCACCAGCTTCTGCCAAAATGGACCCAACAGAAAAGGGCTCAACCGGTGGGGATGTTCCCCGGGTTGGCCCCTTCCCTGGTCGAAAGGCGCTTGTGCGCCAAGCCGGCGTTTAGATCATTTCGTAAGCGCTCTCCCCGTGGAGCGCGGCATCCAATCCCGTTTCTTCATCCTGTCGGGTGACCTTGACCACCGTGATCTTGTTGATCCCCCACAACATCAGGTAGGAGATGACGAAGGCATAAACAGACGACAACACGACCGCTACCACCTCCTTCAAAAAGAAGCTCGCATTGCCCAGCAACAGGCCGTTCACTCCGGCGGCATTGACGCTGGCGTCCGCAAGAAGTCCGAGGCAAATAATCCCAAGAAATCCGCCGACTCCGTGGACTCCCCACACGTCCAGGGCATCATCGAGGTTCATTCTGGTCCGCAGGGAAATGGCAAAGTAGCACACGACGCCAGCCGCGGTTCCGATGATTGCGGCGCTGGTAGGGGTCACGTAGCCCGCAGCAGGTGTGATGGTTGCAAGACCAGCCACGGCTCCGGTGAGAAGCCCCAGGAACTTGGGTTTCTTCTCGAAGATCCAGGCCATGATCAGCCAAACCACGCCCGCGAATGACGCGGCGATATCCGTATTGAGGAAGGCCGTCGCGGTAACGGCATTGACGCTCAACTCGCTCCCGGCGTTAAAGCCGTACCAACCGAACCAAAGAAGCCCGGTGCCGAGCGCCACGAGGGGGATGCTGTGCGGACCCTTGTCCTGGAACACCCGTCGGCCCACGAAGATGACCGAAGCCAGGGCAGCCATCCCGGCGATGTTGTGAACCACGATTCCCCCAGCGAAATCTTCAACTCCCCACTGCTGAAGGATCCCTCCGCCCCAGATCATGTGAACCATCGGGAAATAGACAATGACCAGCCAGGCCACGAGGAAGAACAGATAAGCTCCAAACCGTACTCTGTTGGCGAATGCCCCGGTGATTAGGGCTGGCGTAATGATCGCAAACATCATCTGGTAGGCGATGAAGACAAACAGAGGAATTCCTGAGCTTCCAAATGCTGATGTGACGTCGACGCCGTGGAGGAAAGCTTTGTCGAGGTTTCCAATGATGCCGCCCACGTCGCCGCTGAAGCAAAGTGAGTATCCGACCAGGTACCAAAGGATCGTCGTGACACCCATCGAGACAAACGACTGGATCATAATGGTCAGCACATTCTTGCGGCCGACAAGACCCCCATAGAAGAAGGCCAGTCCCGGAGTCATGAGCATGACGAGACTCGTCGCGACGAGCATGAAACCCGTGTTGCCGGTATCGAACATGGTTCACCTCCCAGTTGTGTCGGCTAGGGCTAGACCAATCGTACTCCCCGACAAAGCCGTGGGAGATTTCAATACCGGTGCAGGTCGATTGCAGTCAGATAACAGCTAATCTGGGGAAAATATGTAGCCTGAGCCCCGAACCGTGCGTAGGATCTGAGGCTGCCGGGCATCATCCTCCATCTTGCGCCGCAACCGCAAGATATGGGGCCGGATGATGGACCGGGCCTGCCGCTCATCTAAATTTTCGTATCCAAGGGCTTCACGAGCGATCTCCTGGTTTCCCAGGGCGCGATAGGGATGGCAGATGATGTACGACAGGATGGACGTCTGGTGAGCCGTCAACTTCGTCTTCTTGACCGCGGTCGAGTTTCCCGTCTTGAGGACCAAACAATGCTCTTCGGGGTCAAAGGCAAGGTTCTGGTGGATCGAAATCGGGCACGGCCCTTCCGGATCTCGGGACGGCACTCCCGAGAAGAAGGTGCCCTCCTGGAACATCTGGAGGGTTGAGTCGAGCGCGTTGATCATGCGTTGTCTCTCTTGGTGTGCCACCTGACGCCTTAGCTGGCTGAGCATTCGTTCGGTCCGGCAGGCTCGCAACAACTGGCGGACACGCTGCTTGAGTATGAGGGGATGAATCGGGCGCATCAGTATATCGGTGATACCCAGGCGAAAACTTGGTTCCACCCAGCGTGCTCCGTCCTGATCAACGATCAACAGGACAGGCAAGATCTCGTCGTGTCCCACACTTTGAATTGACCGGATGATACTTTCCAGCTCCGGAAGGGCTTCTGGGGTGGCATACGGGAACCAAATAATGGCAATATCCGGTCTTGCGTTCAGATGCGGCAGCGGACGCGACAAGGACATCACGGTTTCGATCCGGTAGTGTTCGGCTTCGAGCACGGGCCTTAGGCGGGCGGCGTGGGTTCTCTCACCGACGACAATCAGAACATTGGCAGCTTCTTCGCCACGCGTCAGATCTCGTTCGGGCATGCCAGAGCTCCGGTTCATTCGAGAGGGTGCGGATCAGAGCAGATTGTAGCCCCGACTTCCCGCCGAAGCGATTGAACATGTCACCCATTCTCGGTGCGGGAGGTCACACCATGATTGGACTTAACCCCGGCCGGATCGGGATCGTGAATGGTATGGTCAAGGTTCATCAGGGACAAGACCTGATAGCCACCAGGCCCGGCTGCCGTGTCAGGAGTATTCGTGGAACCCGTTGGTCGAATCGATGATGATTTTTCCCGTGCCGATGTCATGGAAGCCTGTGAGCAAGTCAACCAGGGTGGTCTTGACGGCCCCTTTCGGACCGACCTGGGCAACTATCTCCACCAGCTGCGCTTCCAGCGTCTTGTCTTTGATGACCGGTTGGTCTGGGAGGTAGCCAAACGAGACAGGTTTCAAGCGGACATGGCCGCCAGGGCCAGCGTGGGGCAAGGCATTAGGGCTGTCTTCCAGTTCAGCTTCGGCGTCGAGGATTTCGAATGCGCCCCCGGCTCCGGCCAATGCCCCCTTTACGCCGTTGTCCATGTTAGCCAGCTGGCCAACAGGTCGGACGAAACTCTGCCCATCGCAAATGAAGGTGGCAATCAAACCCACGGTCGCCGGGCCCTGCAATACAAGTCAACGACCAAATCCGGCGAGCGGAATGACGAAGGAATTGCCAAGGACATTCGTCAGGGGCATGAGCAGCAAGGCGTAGGCGTTGGCGGAGGACCCCGATTGACAGACCATTTCATTGCCGCGATTGGATCCGGCGGCCACACCCTGGCTCCGGTTGAAGACGGGAACTGGGACAAGGACAAGATCGAGCTGACGTCCAGGCTATGAGCACAGATTCCGAGCAGAACGCCTTCGTCAGCGAGATGCTGGACAATCTGGTCAAAGGCAACCCGGATGAGGTACTGGATGATTTCGAGAAGCTCGGAGGACGCTAAAGCGAGAAATGCCTCACCATTCCGTCTGGCCGAACGCTGTGTCCACGACGACATTCCTCCGTGGGCAAGTTCTCATCTGGGGTGGCTGAACTGCCCTCGGGCTGGGCGAAAGCGCAAACGACAGCCGCGTCCCGGCGGTCCTAGCTGCGAAAATATCCCCATCACCGACAAGCAACCTGTCTTGAAAATTCGGCGTCCACGCAACCTCTCCCGAGTGCTTGAGAAGACGGTGCATCTGGGGGAGTCAAGCCTCCGAGATGGCACCCAGCTTGACATGCAACTCCTCGGATGCTAGATTATGACGAGTTTCTGGGGGGAGACCCGATTGATCGACTGCGGAAGTTCTCCACCCAATCCGGGTCCCCGCGAGCAAGACAATAGAATACGAGAAATCCACCGCAGACCGTCCCCGTCCAAAGGGATCATGATTGCGCTAGGGAAGAAGTCGCCGCTCCTGATCGAACCGCTGACCGCTCAGCCCGAGTACATCCGGGTCAGCGCTTCACTCGCCCAGTGGGAACGCCTGAACTTTGCCGCTCGCCGTATGCGGGCGGGAGAAACCTGGACGCACGATACGGGCGGCGACGAGATGGCGATCGTTGTCCTTGGTGGACGCTGTTCAGTTGAGTCGAATCATGGCAGGTGGGAAGCCGTCGGCCGCCGTTCCGATGTCTTTCACGGCATGCCTTTCGGAATGTACTTTCCCCGCAATACGAAGTTCACCCTCCACGCGCAGTCGGACGATGTCGACCTCGCCTGCGGATGGACCCCGGTGTCCACCGATCACCCAGCGGCCTTAATCCACCCCGAAAATGTCGGCATTGAAATCCGCGGCGGCGGGAACGCCACACGCCAGATCAACAGCATCCTTCCTCCTGGTTTCGATTGCGAGCGCCTGGTGGTGGTCGAGGTGTACACCCCGTCGGGCAATTGGAGCTCGTACCCACCCCACAAGCATGACGAACACCGCCTGGCGGCTGATGGAAGGCTGCTGGAAGCCGATCTGGAGGAAATCTACTTCTACAAGTTCGACCGGCCGGAAGGGTATGCGATCCAGCGCGTCTACACGCGCGATCGGAGCCTCGATGACATCGTCTTGGCGCGGACCGACCATCTGGTCTTGGTGCCCGAAGGCTACCACCCGGTGGTATCTGCAAATGGTTACACGACCTACTATTTGAATTTCCTCGCGGGCAGCGCCCAGTCCTTGGCCAATTCTGACGATCCCGACTATGCTTGGATCAAGGAATCCTGGGGTGCTCCGGACCCGCGGCTGCCGATCGTCGAACTCGACATGCAGGCTGGCTGAAGTAAGAGGGCAACATGATCCGCGCCTGGGCCCAAAGCCCAGACTTGACCAAATCGAGGGACTTCCACGTCAGGCTCAGGCAAGAAGGCATACGATTTGGTGGCCATGGGGCGCTCCTCGTTGGACCTCTATTCCAACGATGTGGGCTCGCCATTCGTCGACATTAAGAGTTTCGCCGCCTATGTCGGCGGCTCGCCCACCAATATAGCCGTGGGTTGCCAGCGACTGGGACTGCGCACGGCTCTCCTGACGGCTGTGGGGGATGACCCGGTTGGCGATTTCATCCTTCACTTTCTGAAGCAAGAAGGCGTTGATGTCCGTTATATCCCGCGCAAGATCGGGGCGCGCAGCAGCGCCGTCGTGCTGGGAATCGAGCCGCCCGACAAGTTCCCGTTGGTCTTCTACCGAGCCGATGCAGCCGACATTCGTCTTTCCATCGAAGACGTGCTGGCGGCGCCGGTCGACGACGCAAACGTGCTTGAGATTTCTGGCACCGGGCTCAGTCGGGAGCCCAGCCGATCGGCGACCTTCTTTGCCGTGGAATGGGCCCGGCAGTCCGGCGCCACCGTCTTTCTGGATCTGGATTTCCGCCCCGACCAATGGCATGACACTCGGGCTTTCGGTATCACGGTTCGCAGCCTGTTGGCACAGATTGATGTGGTCATCGGGACCGAAGATGAGGTCAAGGCTGCCTTTCTTGACTCTGAGGGAGACGTCACCGTCAGCCACAGCCAGGCAAGCGATGCGCGTGTGGGTGGAGATACGCAGCGGTGTGTGGAACGCCTGCTTTCTCACGGAGTGGAGACTCTGGTAATGAAACAAGGGCCTCAAGGCGCCACGATCTACGACAGCCAGGGGTCCCACCAGGTCGTCCCCGGCTTTCCAGTGGATGTTTACAACGTATTGGGCGCCGGGGATGCTTTTGCCAGCGGTCTAATCTATGGGTTTGTCAAGGGTTGGGATTGGCAAAAGTCAGCCCGCATGGGCAACGCCAGCGGAGCGATCGTGGTGACCCGTCATGGGTGCGCCAACTTCATGCCGGATGAATCCGAGGCGATGCGTTTCGTTGAATCTCATGGCGGTTTCTAGACTTGTGATGATCTTGAGCGAATGGAGTCCCGACTGGCGGACCCGTCGATCCGCACACCCCGCAAGCCGAGGCCGGCAATGACCACAATCCGCATGACAATGGCCCAAGCGTTGATCCGATTCCTCGCCAACCAGTTTACCGAGAGGGACGGCGAAGAGCGGCCCTTCTTCGGCGGTTGTTTTGGGATCTTTGGTCACGGGAATGTGGCCGGCGTAGGTCAGGCACTTCAAGAGCACCCCGAGTTTCCCTACTATCAGGCTCGAAATGAGCAGGCGATGGTTCACGCCGCCGCCGGATTTGCCAAAATGAACAATAGGCTCCGGGCCATGGCGTGTACGTCCTCTATCGGGCCGGGGGCCACCAACATGATCACGGCGGCGGCCGGGGCGACCATTAACCGGCTGCCTGTGCTTCTTCTTCCAGGCGATTTCTTCGCCCGCCGCAACGTGGCGCCGGTGCTGCAGCAGCTCGAACAGCCCTACGCCCAAGATCTTTCGGTCAACGACTGTTTCAAGCCGGTATCCAAATACTGGGATCGGATTAGCCGCCCCGATCAGTTGCTGACTTCCCTGCCTGAAGCGCTGCGGGTCCTGACCTCCCCTGTTGAGACCGGGACGGTGACGCTGGCGCTTCCCCAAGACGTCCAAACTGAAGCCATGGATTATCCAGAGTCATTCTTCCGTCGGCGGGTGTGGCACGTGCCGCGGCCACGTCCGGAGACGGTACAGTTGGAGAAAGCGATAGCATGGCTTCGCCAAAGCCGGCGGCCGCTGATCATTGCTGGCGGAGGCGTGATCTACAGCCAGGCCACGGATGCATTGGCTACCCTGATCGAAGCCACTGGTATTCCTGTGGGCGTGACCCAGGCCGGCAAAGCAGCCTTGCCATCCGACCATCCCCAAGCCGTCGGCGCGGTGGGAGTCACGGGAACACCTGGAGCCAATCGGCTGGCGCGTGAGTGCGACCTGGTGATCGGTATCGGCACGCGCTACACGGATTTCACGACCGCCTCTCAGACGGGATTCCAGTCGCCTGACGTGCGCTTCATCAACCTCAATATTGGTCCCTTCGATTCCCACAAGCTGGCTGGATTGTCCCTGGCAGCCGATGCCCGGGCGGGTTTGGAGGCGTTGGTCCAGGGTATGGGTGGCTGGACGATCGAGGCCGCTTATCGGCAGGAGATTGCAGCCCATCGGGCCGAGTGGGAGGCTGAGACGAACAGGCTCTTCAACCTTGGGCACGGACCGCCGGTCAGTCAGTCCGAGATCATCGGCGCTGTCAATTCGGCAGCCGGGCCGCACGACGTGGTCGTTTGCGCCGCGGGAAGTCTCCCCGGTGACCTCCACAAGCTGTGGCGGGTGACCGATCCGCAGGGCTACCACCTTGAATACGGCTATTCCTGTATGGGTTACGAAATCGCCGGCGGCATTGGCGTCAAGCTGGCCGATCCGTCCCGCGAGGTCTACGTGATGGTGGGGGATGCCTCATACTTGATGATGTCGAGCGAGATCGTGACCTCCATTCAAGAGGCGCTCAAGCTGACGATCGTGGTGATCGACAACCACGGTTTTTCGAGCATCAGTGGCCTATCTGAATCGATTGGCAGCCAGGGCTTTGGGACCCATTATCGGTATCGAGACCCGGCCACCGGTCAGCTTGACGGCCGCCTACTCCCAATCGATTTTGCCGCCAACGCTAAGAGCCTGGGCGCGCTGGCCCTTCAAGCCACCGACATCCCATCCCTTGAAGAAGCTCTGGCCGAGGCCAAACAGGCCGATCGCACGGCGGTGATCGTGATCGAAGCCGATCTTGATCGGCGGGTCGGCGGCTACGAATCCTGGTGGGATGTGCCCGTTGCGGAAGTCAGTCAAGATCCACTGGTGGTTGAGGCCCGCAAGTTGTACGAGGCAGCCAGGAAGGATGAACGGCACTTCTGAGCACGAGACAGTTTCCGGAATGCGACCGGCGTTGGATACGGTGGGGAAGATGGGTCACCCCGCTCATTGAGTGAGGTCCGATGGAAGCAGATCGGTTGGAAAACTATATCGGTGGAGTTTGGACGCCGTCCTCGGGGTCGGATTCCCTGGACATCAAGAATCCGGCCACGGCTGAGACTTTGGCCCGCGTTCCCATGTCCACGCCCGGTGACGTCGATGCGGCGGCCCTGGCCGCCGCATCGGCTTTCGACCGGTGGGGCAGAGTCCCCGTCGTCGACCGCGTCCAGTACCTATTCAAGCTGAAGAATCTGCTTGAAGAACAGTTCGAGGACTTGGCGCGCACGATCACCATGGAATGCGGCAAGACCCTCAGCGAGTCGCGCGGTGAACTCCGCCGCGGGATAGAAAATATCGAAGTGGCCTGCGGCATGCCCAGTCTCATTCAGGGGTCCATCAACGAGGCGATTGCCGTCGGGATCGATGAGTTCGTGATCCGTCAACCGCTGGGCGTGTCGGCCATGATCTGTCCGTTTAACTTCCCGGCCATGATCGTCTTCTGGTTCCTGCCCTATGCCTTGGCAGCCGGCAATACCTGCATCGTCAAACCGTCAGAGCGCGTACCGCTGACGATGAACAAGATCTTCCACCTGATTGAACAGACGGGATTGCCAAAAGGAGTGGTCAATCTTGTGCATGGGAGCAAGCTGACCGTCGACGCGATTCTTGACCATCCCACCATCCGGTCGATCAGCTTTGTCGGCTCAACCCAGGTCGCAAAGTACATCTATCGTCGGGCTGCCGAACAGGGCAAGCGCGCCCAATGCCAGGGGGGAGCCAAGAACGCCGTGATCATCCTTCCCGACGCCGACCTGGACCTGGCCATTCCATCGATCGCTGAAAGCGCCTTCGGTTGTGCCGGGCAGCGCTGCCTGGCGGCCTCGTTGGCGATAACGGTTGGTGATGCCCGCAAGACCTTCACCGAGGCGATAGGCGAAGCGGCCCTGGCTCGGCAGGTCGGCTATGGCCTCGACATGGGCGTTGAGATGGGTCCGGTGATCACGCCCGAGAGCAAGACGCGTATCGAAGCCGCAGTCGACTCCGACAAAGGGTTGGGCGCTCGGATCCTGATCGATGGACGGCAGCCTGTCATCTCGGGCTATGAAGCCGGGAACTTCGTCAAACCCACCATCCTGAGTGATATTCCAGAAGCGAGCCAATTCTTGAAGACCGAACTCTTCGGTCCCGTCCTCGGGCTTCTGCATGTGGACACAGTGGAACAGGCCATCGACCTGCTGAACCGTGGCCGCTACGGGAACATGGCTTGCCTTTACACCCGCAGCGGTTCAAGCGCCCGCAGGTTTCGGCATGAGGCCCAGGCAGGAAACATTGGCATCAACGTGGGGGTTGCCGCACCCATGGCGTTTTTCCCCTTCAGTGGATGGAAGGACAGCTTCTTCGGGGACCTTCACGGGCAGTCGCGGGACGCCGTAGAGTTCTTTACCCAAAAGAAGGTGGTCATCGAACGCTGGTCGTGATCGAGAGCGGCCACCAGTCAGGGGCGAGTATTCACTGCCATGAGAATCGCCAATGCTCCAGTGTCTTGGGGAAACATCGAATTCGAATCTGCAGGAGGGCAACTCGATAGTGCGAGCGTATTGGACGAGATTCGCGCTACCGGCTATGTGGGCACCGAACTGGGGGATTGGGGCTTTCTTCCCACCGAGCCGACGGCCCTGCGGCAGCAGTTGTCCGCCCGCGGATTGACGCTGGTGGCCGGATTCGTGCCGGTTGCGCTATCCCGCCCGGAGGCCCTGCCGGCCGGGCAGGAGCGCGCCCTGGCAACGGCCAGGCTCATGGCCGACGCCGTCGGCGACGGGCCACTGTTGATCTTATCCGATGACAACGGTGTCGACCCGGTCCGAACGCAGATGGCGGGAAGAATTGGGGCCGCGCAGGGACTGCCGAAAGAGGGTAGGCGACAGCTTGCTCAGGCAGCCATGGAAACCGCAAAGGAGATTCGCGCCAAGGCCGGGCTCCGTACGGCTTTCCATCACCACTGCGCGGGATTCGTGGAAACGGCTGATGAAATCCATGCCTTCCTGCGAGATACTGAAAGCGATGTCATCGGACTATGCCTCGACACCGGGCACCTGGTCTTCGGGGGCGGCGATCCGGCCGATATCGTGGACCGGTACGGCGACCGCATCTGGCACGTGCACTTCAAGGATTGCAGCCGCCAAGTCGCAGCCCGCTCGCGCCAAGAGGGCTGGGACTACCTTACCTCCGTTCGGCAGGGGGTCTTTTGTGAGCTGGGTCAAGGCGCAGTCGATTTTCAGCGTGTGATTGAGTCTTTGAAGCGGGCCGGGTACGACGATTGGATTGTCGTCGAACAGGACGTCCTGCCAGGTATGGGAACGCCCAAGGAAAGCGCCCTGAGAAACCGAGCCTACTTGAAGAACTTTGGGCTCTAGTACGACCACTGTTCGACCGGAAAAAATAACATCTGGAAGAGGCCATTCTTGGAGAATAAAGACACCATCAAAGTGGCGCTGATCGGGGCCGGAAGAATAGGCCAACTTCATGCCCAAAACATCGTTCAGAGGATTCCCAGCCTGGAGCTGGTTGGAGTGGCCGACGTTGTGCAAGCGGCAGCCGAAGAGCTCGCCCAAAAGTATGCACTGACCTCAGCAGTCACCGACTTCCGACAATTGCTTGATCTGCCAACGGTCGACGCGGTGTTGATCTGCTCGGCCACCGACACACATGCCGAGATT
This sequence comes from uncultured Chloroflexia bacterium, assembly GCA_963807065.1. Lineage (GTDB taxonomy): Bacteria > Chloroflexota > Anaerolineae > Anaerolineales > E44-bin32 > CAWAND01. The sequence goes on along the minus strand of CAWDZQ010000003.1, from coordinate 887,542 downwards.
GCGCAGCTCGCCGCAAAGGCCGGAAAGCACATCTTCTGTGAGAAGCCGATCGACTTCCGCTTGGACAAGATCGAGCAAACATTGTCGGCGGTGGAGGCGGCCGGGGTCAAGTTTCAGGTCGGCTTCAATCGCAGGTTCGACCCGAGTTTCAGGCGCGTCCGCCAGTTGGTGGCCGACGGCAGCGTCGGTGCGCCGCATTTGCTGCGCATCACCAGCCGGGATCCGGCTCCGCCACCGATCGACTATATTCGCAGCTCGGGTGGGCTATTCATGGACATGACCATTCATGACTTCGACATGGCCCGCTACCTGATGGGGAGCGATGTCACCCGGGTCTATGCCTCCGGCGGGGTCCTCGTGGACGATGAGATCGGCCGGGCGGGGGACATCGATACGGCCATCATCAGCCTTGAGTTCGCGAACGGCGCCTTCGGGACGATCGACAACAGTCGGAAGGCCAGCTACGGATACGACCAACGTGTCGAGGTTTTCGGTTCGTCGGGCATGGCCGCCGCCGAAAATGAGACGCCGGATAGGCATGTCCTGGCCGATGAGACCGGGATCCACGGTCCCAAGCCGCTGTACTTCTTTCTGGAACGCTACACCGCGTCTTACATCGCCGAGCTCGAGGCCTTCGCTGCCTCAATTCTCGATGATAGTGAGGTGCAGGTCGGCGGGGTAGACGGAAAAAAGGCTGTAGTCATCGCCAAGGCAGCCCAGATGTCCCTGCGAGACGGGCGTTCATGCGCTCTGGCCGACGTCGAGGCTGAAGGATGAAGGGGATGGGCATGCCCTCCCGACCGATTGTCATCCGCCGAGTGAGCATGGGCGGCCGCGCCACGAGGCTCGGTCGAGAGGAGCGCAGGTGAAGATCGGATTGTTCACAGATTCGCTGGGCCACCGGTCCCTCGATGGCGCCTTGGATTGGGTCGCCGAGCGGGGGATGGAGGCTGTCGAACTGGGCACCGGGAATTTCTCCCCGGCGCCGCATTGTGATGCCGAAGGTCTGCTTCAGGACGCCTCGGCGCGCAAACACCTCAGGGAGTCGATTGAGGGCCGGGGCTTGATCCTTAGCGCTCTCAACTGCAGTGGCAACCTGGTGGATCCTGAGCCGGACCGGGCCGGCCGCGCCCAGACGACGTTTCAGAACACCCTCAGGCTGGCGAGCGAACTCGGCGTTGATACCGTTGTGACCATGAGCGGTTGCCCCGGTGATTTGCGCGGCGGCGGCACCCCGAATTGGGTAACCTGCACCTGGCAGTCGGAGTACATTCAATTGCTCGAGCGCCAATGGCAGGAGATCCTGCTTCCCTTCTGGGTTGAATGGGGTGGTCGGGCCAAGAAGCTGGGGGTCCGCATTGCCATCGAAATGCATCCTGGCCAGTCCGTCTACAACACACGGACCCTGATCAAGCTGCGCGATGCGGTGGGCGAAGAAACCCTTGGTGCCAATCTGGATCCCAGCCACCTGTTCTTCCAGAACATGGATCCGTTGGTCGTCATGGCTGCGCTCGGCCCGGGGTCGGTCTTTCATGTGCATGCCAAGGACACCCGAATCAACACCCAAGAGATGGCCCTGAATGGGTCGCTAGACACGCGGCCGATGGGAAATCCCGGGGAACGAGCCTGGGAATACGTCACGCTTGGATTTGGCCACGACCGGCTCTTCTGGCAGCAGTTTGTCACAGGGCTTCGGATGCTGGGCTACGATGGCGTCCTAAGTCTGGAACATGAAGATCCACTCATCAGCCCCGAAGAGGGGATTGAGAAGGGGTTCGCATTCTTAAAACCCATTGTTCTGAGAACAAAGGGTCGTACGGTGGAATGATATTGCCTGGCATCGACGAGAAGGCCAAGGGGCAAATCGATGCTGCGAAGCCGGCACATCCGATGGTTCGGTCGCCCAATCGACCGAAGCCGGACAAGACAGGAGGTGGCCCCTCAGTAAACCAAGCTGGCCCTTTCGGCTCTCGATAAATACCTTGGAAGGAGGGATTTCGAGAATGGATTTCAAGAAGGCAATACCGGCCCTGGTGTTCATCGGCAGCGTGGTCCTGACGGCCTGTGCCACGCCAACCCCCATCGTACAAACCGTGGAGGTGACCAAGCAGGTGGTCGTCACCCAACAGGTCGAAAAGCAAGTCCAGGTGACGCCAACACCGATCGGCGGGGACCTCGTTCTGTATGCCTGTCTTTTCGACCCGGACAAGCTCCAGGTGTTGTTTGAGACCTTCAAACAGCAGTATGGGGTGAACGTCACATGCCTGGATATGAGCAGCGGGGAGGCCTTGGAGCGCATTCGCGCCGAGAAGGGCAATCCTCAGGGTGACGTCCTCTTTGGAACTACCAACCTGTCGCACGTCAATTTGGCGGCCGACGGTTTGCTGGAGCCATACAAGGGCGTTGGCTGGAATCAGCTTCCCGATGGGGCGCTCAAGGATCCCGAAGGCGCGTGGACAGGCTTCTATTATGGCGTTATCGGCTTCGCGTGCAGCCCGGAGCGATTGGCGGAAATCGGTGCCGATTGTCCATCCTCTTGGGATGATTTGCTCAATCCCGTGTACAAGGGCGAAATCGTCATCGCCAGCCCAGCCGCCTCAGGCACATCCTATACCGTTCTGAGTGGGCTTGCCCAGATGTACGGTGAGGATGGCGCCTTCGAGTGGTACAAGAAGTTCGATGCGAACGTGGCTCAGTACACCGAATCGGGCAGTGCCCCAGGTAAGCTGGCTGCGGCGGGAGAGTATGCCGTGGGTATCGCTTTCGCCCACGACATCCAAGTCCAGCAGGACAAGGGCTTGCCGGTCACCATCAACTTCCCCAAGGAGGGGACGCCCTTCGAGATCGGCGGTATCTCGATCATCAAGGGCACGCCGCATGAGGCCGCCGCAAAGGCCTGGGTCGACTACGTCTTCACGCCTGCTTTCCAGAGATATCACAACGATGTGGCCCATCGCATCCCTGTGATCCAAGGCGTCAAGCTTGCCGAAGGAAGCGTCGGGTTAGAGGACGTGACCCTGATCGACGGTTACGATCCCACGCAGTGGGCCGCCCAGCGCGATCCGCTGGTGGCGCGTTGGCAGGACGAAATCGGATCGCAACGGTGAGTGTGACCGTACGATCCTGAAAGTCGTCTCACAGTCTATGGGGCGAGGGGCGCCCGTTGCCCCTCGCCCCCTGGGACACCTTCGAGGAATGCGCAATCTGTCGACCTGCATATCCGATACGTTGAGCCGGTTGAGAATTGAGGCTCCGGAATGACTTCACTCCCTTCTCGTGACACGTTGACACTGGAACAGCGTGGCCGAATCAGGATGGCGGTCATCCTGGTGATTGAGCTGATCCTGCTGGCGATCATCACCAGCCGGATTATGCAGCTTCAGGTGGTCGAAGACCATCGTGAAGTCATCGGAACAACCGAAATCATCCACTTCCGGCGTGAACTGTTGGGGAGCCCGATCCTGCTGGGGATCGTTGTTCTCGCCATGGTCATTCCGCTCATTTCAGCCCGCCTGAGACGTGAGACGATACTGCTTGTCACCGTGCAGGTAGCGACAGTCGGGATTGCCGCCTTCGTGCTTTGGCCCCTGTCGCAGATCTTTCTCGAATCCTTTAAGGCAAGCCAGAGCGCTGTGGGTGTGTCGCTGCTTCAGTTTCAAAAGCTGCTCAAGACGCCCATGGCTGCCAAGGCGACCTACCACACGATGTGGATCGGCATTGTCTCTGCCTTGCTTTCAACCGTCTTCGGCACCCTGATTGCCTATACCCTGACGCTGACCGAAATACCCCTCAAGCGCTGGCTCCGAATCCTCGTCGTGATGCCGCTCATCTCACCGCCGTTTGCCGTCAGTTATGCGGTCATCATGCTTTTTGGACGACGGGGCTTGATTACCTACGACGTGTTGGGCATTAGCGCTTTCAACATCTATGGCCCGACGGGAATCATCTTCGTTCAATTGATCAGCGACATCCCTTTGGCGGTGCTCATCTTGATGGCGGTTTTCAGCGCGCTCAACCGAGACCTTGAAGACGCCGCCGAGGATCTCGGTGCGCGTCCTTTTCGGGTCTTGAGAACGGTCACCTTTCCCTTGGTCACGCCCGCCTTCCTGACCGCCGGTCTACTCAACTTCATTTCATCGATTGCCGACTTCGGCAATCCAATGCTCGTGGGTGGGGGGTACCAAATGCTCGCCACGCAGGCATACATTGAAATGGTTGAGCTGTTCGACCTGCAGCTCGGGGCCGCCCTGGCAATGCTGCTCGTTGTCCCCGCGCTGGCGGCCTTCATCCTTCAGCATTGGATATCCAGCCGAAGATCGTACGTGACGGTGACCGGGCGTGCTCAGACCGGCCAGATCAAGGCGCTGCCCAACTGGATCCAGCTTCCGCTTTATGCCGTCACCGGGCTGCTAGCGGTCTTCAACATTCTGCTCTACGGGTCGATCTTCGTCGGGGCGGCGGTGAATGCGTGGGGATTCGACTGGTCGTTGACTTCTCGCAACATCATGGGGCTGCTCACAACCGGTCCTCAGCTCAAGAACTCGCTCATCGTCTCTGTTGGAGCCGGTTTGCTGGGCGGCGTGCTGGGCATAATGCTGGCGTGGCTCGTCTCACGGCAGAGGTTTCCGGGCCGAGGCGCCCTCGACTTCTCGGCCACCCTGATGTACGCCATCCCGGGGACGGTGATCGGCATCGGCTACATCCTGGCCTTCAACAACGCGCCCTACTTCTGGACTGGGACCTTCTCCATCATTATCGTTGCCTATGCCTTTCGCCGACTGCCCGTGGGCCTGCGTACGGCCGTGGCGGCACAGAAACAGATCGACCCGACCCTGGAAGAGGCCTCGCTGGACCTCGGCGCCTCGCGTGTGCGCACGTTCGCCAAGATCACTTTTCCGCTGCTCACCAAGGCATTCTTCGCCGGGGTGATCTACATCTTTATCCGGTCCATGACCGATCTGAGCGCCGCCGTGTTCTTGAACTCGGCGCGTACCCAGCTTTACACAGTTCGGATGTTCAACGTAATGGTGCGGGGAACGCCCTCGGAAGCGGCCGCCTTCGCCGGTTTGCTGATCGTCATCATTCTGATTGCGCTCGGCATTTTGAGCCGGCTGACAGGCAAGAGCTTCGTGGACCTGTTCCGGTTCTAGAAGGAGAGGTTGCATGGCTGTCAACGAAGTAGCAGACTTCGACACCGCTTCGATAACCCTCAAGGACCTCGCCAAATCCTTTGGGGAGCTGGAAGCCGTCAAAGCTCTCAATCTCGTGGTCGACGAAGGGTCCTTGGTGTGCCTGTTGGGGCCAAGTGGATGCGGAAAGACGACTACGCTGCGCATGATCGCCGGCTTTGAAGAACCTACGGGGGGCCAGGTCATGATCGGGCAGGAGGACGTCACCCATGTCCCGCCCTACGATCGGCCCACGGCGATGGTCTTTCAGAGCTACGCGCTCTTTCCCCACATGAGCGTCTACGAGAATATTGCCTATGGCTTGAGGGCTCGGCGGGCATCACGAGACGAGATCGATCGCCGGGTGAGCGAGGCAGTTCGGCTCATGGAGTTGAACGGCCAGGAAGACAAGTCGCCTCCGCAGTTGTCGGGTGGCCAGCAGCAGCGCGTGGCTCTGGCGTGTGCCTTGGTGATCAGGCCAAAGGTGCTACTTTTCGATGAGCCGCTATCCAATTTGGACGCCCAACTTCGGGTGCGCATGCGGAGTGAAATTCGGGACATTCAACGCCGGTTGGGTATCTCAAGCCTCTATGTGACCCACGATCAGGAGGAAGCCTTTAGCATCTCGGACCGGGTGGCTGTGATGAATAAGGGGGAACTGGTTCAATACGGAACCCCGCGCGAACTGTACATACAGCCGGCCGACCGGTTTGTCGCCCAGTTTGTCGGTCTTTCGAACATCGTACCGGTGGAGATCTTGGACACGCGAAGCGATGGATCGACGGTCCAGGTTTTTGGTTTCCCGGTATCGAGCCGGGTGCCGCCGTCGTCCCCATCCGGTGATGCCGCCATCGTTCTGCGGCCGGAAGCCCTTGAGATCCGCCCGCAAGGCGCTTCGGGTGTGCCTGCCCGTGTGCGTAGCTCGGCCTATGTCGGCCCGATCATCCGCTACCGCGTCGTCGTTGAACAGGATGGCACCGAGCTGATCATCGACCTGGCCAACCCTTCCTCCGAAAGCTTCTATGAGGTCGGGGCAGAAGTGAGCATCAAACTGCCCGATGAGGTCCCTTCGCTTCTCATCTAAAGCGACCTTGAGCACATCAATCCCTCCCCAGTTGGTGGGAGAGGGGTGGCTGAGACATCACAAACCGTGGGCCGCGAACAGTTTATCTGGGAGGTGGGGTGGATCATCAGGTCGGTGCCAAATCAGGCCTGGTGGCGATCTTCTTTGATTTTGGTGACACGTTGGCTGACGAAAGCACCGAGATCAAAGACGCCAGCCAGACCACCCAGGTCGCAGATCTGATCCCAGGCGCTGCCGAGCTGCTGCGCGAGCTTCATCGGCGAGGCTATCCGCTCGCCTTGGTGGCCGACGGCCGTCCGGGGACCTACGACAACGTTCTAACCCAACACAACCTGAGACAGCTCTTCAGCGTCTTTGCCGTGTCTGAAACGTTGGGCGTGGAGAAGCCTCAAGCGCTCATGTTCACCTACGCCATGGATCAGCTCGGCATACCAGCGGACCAGGCAAGTCGGGTGATGATGGTCGGCAATCGGCTCGATCGCGACGTGCTAGGGGCCAACATGCTGGGGCTGATCAGCGTCTGGTTGGATTGGTCGCCTCGATACTCGAAGATTCCCCAGGACGATTCGGAGATCCCGCAGCATCGAATCACCGCACCGCTCGAGTTGCTGCAGGTGATCGACGCCCTCAAAGGCCCCGGCCGGAAGGCGGCTGAGCTGTCCGGCTGAGCGCGCCCCGGCGGGCGGCTCCATTCCGAGGGCCGCCGTCCTACCGCGGGTCAAACATGTAGGCCAAGCTCGAGGGCAGATCTCGCAGGTAAGCTTGGGCCTGGGGATGATTGTCCCCGGGCTCCCCACACTCGAACGTCATCCACCCGTCGTAGCCAATCTCCCTCAACAGGTTTAGGACGGGTTTGAAATCCGTGGAACCCTGTCCCGGCAGACGCCGATTGTTGTCGGCCAGATGGACCTGGCCGATCAGGGCGGCGCTGTCTCGAAGGGCCACCAAGACATCCGCCTCGTCCAGGGCCATGTGGAAGAGGTCAGCCACGATTCCGAGGTGCGGCTTATCCACCGCCATCACCAGCGATGCGGCTTGTTCCAAGTGGACGAGCAGGTGGGTTTCGTAGCGGTTGATCGGCTCAACCCACAGCTGAACGCCGGCCGCCTGGGCTTGGTCCGCCAGCTCGTCAAGCTGGGCGCTCAGGAGCCCCAGCTCGAGCTCGCGTGCGGTCCGGTAGGGAGACAGATCTGGCAGCAAGGGCCCGAAGAAGTGCGGGGCATACCCTACGCCAACCGCTCCGATGTGGCCGGCGAGTCGAATGGCTTCAGATAATTCGGACATGGCGGATCGCCGCTCAATTGGGTCAGGATCCAGAAATCGAGAACGCCGGCCGTGATTGACTGATGAAACCACCACACCTGCCCGCCCGTTGAGCCTTACGATTTCAGAGACTTGTCCGGGAAGGGTTTCGCTCCAAACCTCGAGACCCTCGATCCCCAAATCTGCCGCCTGGGCGAATCGGTCCTCCAAGCTCGGGCCGGGAAGCATGTCTTCTTGAACAGAAACTTTGCTGTAAATTGGGCTCATGGGGAGACTCCGTAGTGTCGCAGGATGTCGATCACGCCCCGGCCAGTGGGGTGGGGTGAGACATATCCGACCGCACGTTTGACCTTGTCGACGGCGTTGGATGGCGCTCCCGAGCAATCAACCAGCCTGAGGAAGGGGAGGTCACCATCAGAATCGCCGACGCCGATCATCATCTTGGGTGATATGCCAATGTGTTCGGCCAGACGGCGAAGCCCGACGCCCTTGTCGATGTTAAGCGGCAGGATATTGAGGCACGAGATCGCAGACACCAAGGACACATCATCGGCAAGTGGACCCAGTGCGTCCAACGTCATGGTTTCCAGGTCCCCAATATCCTCAGGGTGGGTGGGGAACAAGCTCAAAGAGAAGTCTTTCCCAGGCTGAAAGTAGGCCTTGCCCGTATCCACCAGCTGCGCCTGAAGACGGCGGTGCGCTTCGCCCATGGTCCCACGCCCGACCAAGGAAGGGTGGGGTTCAAAGCGATACGTATCCGGAATGTACAAACCCGCTCCACTCTCGTATATCCCCGGCAAATAGCCGTCGATGGCCTGAAGGATGACCTCGACATAGGGCGCTGGGCGACCGGTGCAGACGGTGACGGCCGGCTGGTCCTGGCCACGGCGCGCCTCGCGGTTCATTTGCGCCAGAAGGCCCAAGAATGCGAGATCCAGGGGCCGGCCCTCACCCTCGGACATCACGCCGTCGACGTCGAGGACCACGACACGAATTGCATCTGTGGATACTTTCATAGCCTCCATCCGCTCATTTCTGGAAACAGGTCTGCGCCAGTTGACGTTGCTGCTGGAACGGTTCTAGCCCCTTGTTTGGGCCGGCAACTCTAGGAAAGGTCGGCCAATGCGACCGCCCGGCCTTCATCCAGCGATCGGGTAGCCGCCAGCGCGATGGCCGTCGCCTTCCGACCTTCCACTCCGGGTACGGCAGATGGCCCCGCCGTCTCGATGGCGTGGACGAAACTACGCAGCTCTTCAGCGAACGCCTGCCGGAATCTGGATTGAGGCAACGGCAGCTCGAAAACTTGGTCTTCACCCGCAGCGGTCCGTCGAAAGACGACGGCTCGGGAGCCGCGCTGGCCAATATTGAGGCTGCCCTCCGATCCAAGGATCTCAGTGCGAACGTCTTGACCGTAGACAGCATTTCGGCTGGCGTCGATATCACCTATCGCCCCGCCGTCGAATTTTAGGTTGATGACGGCGTTGTCGATGTCGTTTACCTGTTTCAATTCCGGGTACACCAAGCAGTCGCCCTCAGCATGCACCCTGACGACCTCGCTGCCCATCAACCAGCGCGCCAGGTCGAAATCATGGATCGACATGTCAAAAATCAGTCCGCCGCTTCTCTCCCGCTGCGCGAACTCCAGGCTCGTCCGCTGCGGATCGCGGCTCACAGCCTTGAACATGACCGGTGTGCCGATCGCCCCGCTGTCAATGAAGGCTTTTGCAGCGCGGTAGACGGGGTCGAAGCGGCGCATGAACCCGATCTGTAGCAGGACGCCGGCGTCATCCGTGGCGGCGATAGCCAGGTCACAGTCCGCCAGGGTCAGCGCCAAAGGCTTCTCGCTGAAGATTTGCAGCCCCGCTTGGGCGGCTTGCCGAATCAGTGCCGCATGCGTGGATGTTGGGGTGGCGATCACCACCCCATCCAATGCTGCTCCGGCAGCCATGGCCCCGAGATCGGAGAAAATTGACTCCACACCGATCGGCTCCGCCAGGGCGCGGGCTCGAGAGAAGTCCACGTCGGCGATGGCGGAGAGCGTGGCCCCCTTGACGTCCTCGATCAAAACTCGCGACAGGGTCTGGGCAATACGCCCGGCGCCGAGCAGTCCAATCCTGATGCCCAAGATGATCTCCGCCGCCTGCACCTGGCAGGCCTGGTGCCGCCGGCCCGCGCCGGCTCGCCGCATGTCTGGCGACCTCCGGGATTGTGACTCCCGGGTCGCGCGTCCAACCTCGACCGAACACCCCTATTATGTACGATTCTCGCTCTTCTCGCCGCTCTTCCCCCGCGTGGCGAGGGGTGACCACGGCCCCCCAGCTCGCTCAGACCCAAGCGCTCTCGTTCCCAATCGGTAACATGGGTTCTCTAATCTGACAAGCGATCGACACTGTGGCGTGACAGCCCCTCAGTAGCCTGATAGAGCAGTCGTTGGCGGCCGCCAGCCGGACCGCCAACCCTGACTTGAACTGAGAAATCGGGAGGCACGGATATGTCGCACGATCGCTCGTTGGACCCAACCTTGGGGCGCAAATCTCTGGTTCGCATGTCGAAACTCATAACCTCGGACCTGGTGTTGCTGGTGCTGCTGACCGCCTGCAACTATTCGGGGGGAGCCACCCCCAACTATGATGCCTCGGGAATCCCTGTCGCCCCGCAGGAAGGGTGGACCTTGGGCGACGGCCGGGTGGCTGATTTATTTGTCCTCACTGGAGCGGACGGGACGTTGAGTTATGCGTTCATCACCACAGCCGGAGACAAGTATCTCACCATCAGCGGCGAGGGCAATCTGGCATTGGTGGCGGAACTCGCTCCTACAGTGCGGCCGATCCTGCCTGGAAACTGACCCCGGAAGACTCAGAGGCCCGGAGGCTTTGAATTCGACTTATCACGTCGTGTTCATTCTCGGAAGTCGCCGACGCCGGCCAGTCGCGAGTCGCGCAAACTGTTCGGCCCAACATTCGGGATCTGGCGGCTTGGGTTATCGAAAGACGGGCCAAATCTGAGGCACCTGAGCGTCCTTGATCCCGGGTGGCGTGCATGCCATCCGGGTCAGGGCAAGGTGCAGTGCCGTCGGGAAATCCCTTGATCTCGAGCGCAGGGCTGGCATGTCTGAGGCGGGGAAGCTTTGTACATCCGCCAGATTCTGTGGCATACTCGACAGGAATCCCATCGCAGGCGCCAAGCTACTCGACCAAGTGCCCAGACGATCACGAACGATTGGTTCACAGCCCATTGGCCAAGCGCTGTGCCTCAGGCGGCTTGTCCGATGGTGGCGTGCATCCAGGAGGGAAATTCCGTTGTCTTCATCGCAGAGCGGCACGAAGGTTACTTCAAGCAGGAGTCTCCAGTTCACGGGTCGGCGTGGATTCAGGAAAGTACTCAACGAAAGGGTCAGCGACTATTTGCGGGACAATGGTTTACCCGCACGTGACGTTCCGGCCATGGTGGTAAAGACCGTGGTCGCGCTGGCCTGGTGGCTGGGGACTTACCTGCTCCTACTGCTGGGTCACTTTCCGTTGGTAATCAACATCGGGCTGTGCGTTGTCTGGGCCCTGGCCATCGCTTCGGTGGGATTCAACGTCATGCACGATGCCAACCACGGAAGCTATTCTGAAAATCCGCGCATCAACAAGCTGATGAGCCTGAGCGCCGAGATGCTGGGCATGAGCGGATTCCGCTGGCGCACCAAGCACAACGTATGGCATCACACCTACACCAACATCGCCGGCTTCGACGATGACGTCGAGACGTATGGCCTCATGCGTCTCACACCCCGTTTGCCGTGGAAGCCGTTGTTCCGCTTTCAAGCCTTCTACTTTCCGCTTGTCTACAGCATGATCGGCCTGGACTTCATGTTTCGCGACTTTCTGATGGTGTTCTTCGGCAAGTCTGATGCCAATCATGTCTATCCCAAGATGCGTGCAGGGGACAAAGTCACTTTTTGGGCCGGCAAACTGTTCTACTTCTTGATCATGTTCGTCCTGCCGGCACTGGTCTTTCCCTGGTGGCAGGTGGTGATAGGATTTTTGATCGTGATGTTGACCGTCGGGATTGTGATGGGCGTGGTCTTTCAACTCGCACACATCAGCGGCGACGCCGCTTTCCCCGAGCCTGTGGGCGACCCGCTCCATATCGAAGACGAATGGGCCGTCCACCAGGTCGAGACCACCGTGGACTTCGCCCCGCGCAACTGGCTTCTGAACCTGTACATCGGCGGGTTGAACTACCAGATCGAGCACCATCTTCTGCCCCATGTCTGCCACCTCAACTATCCGCGTCTGGCGCCGATCGTTCGAGCCACATGCGAGGAGTTCGGAATCCGCTACACGAGTTATGCGACATGGCGTGAGGCATTTGCTTGCCACTGGCGCGAGCTGCGCCTCTTCGGGGGAGGGCCGGATCTGGCGCCTGACTTCGCAGCCGGCGATTGACGTTGGCGGCCCAAGCGCAAGCGGATGACAAACATCGGGCGCTAGTGGAGACGGCCTTCTGGGTACTACCGATTTCAATCACCCGTGACGACAACCAAAGACCGCAACGAACACCAATTTGAGTCTGAGCGCGATCTCCAGCCTGGGTTGATGGGCCGATCGTCTGAGCCGTCCACATATGGGGTTGTTGCGCCTGCCAGAGATGTCCAAAGGCGAGTCCAACAGCTTCAAATATTCAAACACCGGTGACGCGTGAGTGATCACCAGAGGAAGATGACGATGAACACACAAGAACTCGCAACCAGGATTAGGCCCCCGTGTGCCGCTTGGCGGGGATTATTGGGATGTCGACCCCGGAAATCCTCTGTGGGGATTTGCCGACCTCCATGCCCATCTGATGGCCCACCTTGCGTTTGGGGGCAAGGCCTTCTGGGGGGAACCGTACGATTCAGAGCATCCCGGTCCGGAGGGCATTGAGTTTGCACTGAGCTCTTGTGAGCCGGTCCACGGGGGGTTGATGAACGTGAATCCCGAGTTTGGCCATCCGGCCAGCGGCGGATGGCCGGAATTCATCGTCTGGCCGCGCTTTACAACCCTGGTTCACCAACAGGCCTACATCGATTGGCTGTACCGTTCCTATCAGGGCGGTCTTAGGTTGGTTACCTGTCTGGCGGTGAACAATGAGCTGCTGGCAACGAAGACTACGCCCGATTCGGCTCACGACGACAAGAGTGCGATCGAAACGCAGCTGGCCGCCATGAAGGCTATGGTGGCCTTCGTCGAAGAACAGAGCGGTGGTCCAGGGACGGGATGGCTGCAGATTGCCTACACGCCTGAGGAAGCGCGCCAGATTATCCTCCAAAACCGTCTGGCAGTGATTTTGGGCGTCGAAGTTGAACTCGTTGGGCAACTGGCACAATGTTGACGACCTGGAAAAGCAATGTCATGGGGATCTGGACCAGGCGCGAGAGCTGATCGGAAGTGAACTGGATTGGCTGCATGGCCTCGGAGTCCGCCAGATCACGCCCATCCATCTCACCAACAATGCCTTTGGTGGTACAGCGATCTACTTGCGCTTCCTGGAAATGGTCAACCTGTTCGTCACCGGCGAACGTTGGACGGTCGAGGATGCCTGGGAAACCGGCGTGCGCTACCGTTTGGATCACGATGGGGCAGACGTCGTGGATGCCGCCGAACGCACCGTGGCGGTATCTGGTCGGCACTTGCGGGCAATGCATCGCCGCACCTTGCTGGACCACATCCCAGGCATTCGTGATCTGTTCGAGGCCGCCGATGCGCCGAAAGTGCAGGGCGGGCATGCCAACTCCTTGGGTTTGAATAAGTATGGCCGTGTCTTGCTAGGAGAACTGATGAAGAAGGGCTTCATCATTGACGTTGACCATATGTCGGAAAAGGCGACGGATGCCGCACTTGAGCTTGCTGAAGAGCATGATTTCCCCGTCATCTGCTCCCACACATGGTTTCGCGATTTGTTGTTCAGCGCCCAGGCCGAATTCGATCCTCAGAAGCAAGAACCCTATGGGACGAGTGACGTGCACAAGGTGGCGCACGAGGCAGGCAAACGAGGGGATCAGATCGAACGCATCGGCCGCCTCGGAGGGGTTGTGGCCCCTATCCTTAATCAAGGTGATATTGCCGGCTTGCGCAGGGGTCTGCCAGACAGCGCTAGAAAGATTCCAGAACCCTGTGCCGGATCGAGCACCTCCTTCGCCCAGGCGTACTTGTATGCCTTGGCGAAAATGGGGGGCAGGGGCGTGGCTATAGGCTCCGATGTCAACGGGGCCGCCGGGCTGCCCGGCCCGCGTTTTGGCACCTATGCTGCGTTCGGCGCCCACAACGACGGTGGTCGCATTCCTCAGAGGCGGGGTGAAATCGATCGGCAAGTGAACGGTGTGGCCTACAGCTCTCCTTTGCGCGACTATCGTTGGCATCGCTTTGAATCGAGTGGCAAAGGCGCCTATGATGAGCAGGAGTGTGACATCTGGCAGGCCATTGCTCAGTTCAAGGCTGGATTTAATCCACTGGAACAGGAACACCCCCAGACGGATTTTCCCGAGCACAATCTGCGTCAAGCCTTGGAGCTGGCCAAGGTCGTCCATGAACAGGGGTGGGTCGATAACGTCACTCGCGGTTTCTGGCTGGCCGACGGTACGACGGCTGTTTCCGAACACGAGTTGTCAGAATGGCCGGCAGAGCAGAAAGCGGCCTATCTCTCGCGCAAGGACCTCCCGGTTCCACTGCCGCACCTTGACCCTTCCACAAAGGATCTCATTCGTAAGATCAATGCCATATGGGACAAGTGGGAGCAGATGAACGGCGATAACCGCCCATTGGTTCGATCGACCGCCGGACCGCGTCGCGACTTCGACATCAATCTCGATGGGATGGCACACTATGGGATGCTCCCTGATTTGCTACAAGATATGCGCAATGTGGGCGTGACCGCCGAGGAGCTGGCTCCCCTGTTTCGCTCCGCCCATGATTATGTTGAAACCTGGGACAAGTGTGTCAATCGTGCCAGGGAATTGTCGACACCAGCCGAAGTCGGCTGACTCCAAGGCGCGGGGAATGGGGAGTGGGTCAAGAAGCTGAGAGGCAACGTCCCATAGCAGCGGGCGGTTCTTCAGCCTGGTCGTCTCCTCTCCTCTAAAATCCACCGCTTCGGAGCTTCTTGCCAGGGAACCCAAATCGCGGAGGAGACCCAGCCTAGAAGTTTGGCAGCCAACCAACCCCGAGGTGGGGCATAGGTCGGCGTGACCGCTTTGTCCAAGCCGCCTGTGATCTTGGAAATCGAGGACTAAAACCGGGCTGGTCCGTGAGTTGAGTTCGGTGCCATCAAGCATGTGGACGACGGGAATCCGTCCAGCGATCATCAGTAGGAAGGCCCATGGCGAGCTTCTCCGAAAAACCATATGCACCGAGTTGGGTCAATCGCTTCAATGCTTGGACCCAAAGGCTGCCGATCCCCCTTTGGGCGGTCTATGCCGCCTTCTTTACATTTTGGCTGCTGTTCGAGTTGTTGGCGGGTTACGCGGCGGGTTTGCTTCCCGCCCCTACGATCGATCTGGCTCTCCTCTACGGGAGATTTGGTGGCGCGGTGTTGGTTACCGTCATCTTGGCCTTTCAAAGCTATATCGATACTGCAACTGGGGAAGCCCTGGATAGATCCAGGGCACTCTCCACACTCTCAGATGACGAGTTCTCAACCCTCAAGTATGAGTTCATCAACATTCCGTCTCTGCCCTATTTCGTCTTCTCTCTCCTGGCGTTCATCTTCGGCATTTGGCTGGGCATGTTCAACGAGGGTATCGACAGGATCGCCGCCCCAACCATCCTTGTTCTGGTGGACTGGGGCTTCATAAGCGTTGTCTTCCTGGGATTCCTGTATCATATTGTCCGTTTGACCCGGCGCATTTCGGAATTCTATGCGGGACCTCTCCTCTTGGACTTGTACGACATCACGCCAGTCTATGAACTTTCCGGCCTGTCGGCCAAGGTTGCAGTCTTCGCTGCCTTGGTCTGGTATCTGAACCTCCCCCTCAACCTGGACTTTACCAAGTCCCCCTTGCTCATCGCCATTTCGGCGCTCATCTCCCTTCTGCCTCTAGCCATATTCTTCCTTCCCGTGCGGGGACTGAACCGACAACTCTCGCGAGAGAAGAAATCCCTCCTTGGGGAAGCCTCAAGGCGATTGGAAGTGGCATTTCAGAGGCTGGATCACGATTACGACACGGGGGACATCACGGGGATGAGGAGCATGGAGGCTGCGTTGAACAGTCTTCTGCTGAAAAGGAATTCTCATTGAAGCCACCCCAACTTGGCCATGGCAGACGAATAACTTTCGTGCTGTTCTGACGGCCGTTTTCCTTCCCGTCCTTATCTATCTGATCCAGCTGATTCTGGATCGCTTGTTGTTGAGTTGAGATCTGTCACTTCCGGCCCAGCAATGATCCTGCAAACTCTGGTGAACTCATCATTGGTCCCCGACGATGGTTATTCTCCCCTCGGTCGAACGAGAACCCCAAAGGCATAACAACCTTGAGGGCAGGGTTTCATCCTTGTGTTGAAACCAATGAACTTATCGCGTGGCATCTCGCTGACCGTGTGCAACCCGGTGAACCGGCTCGTGCGTGACTGCCGGGAGATCCTGGAGTGAATGTTGTGCGCTCGGGATGGCCCACCGGCAAGGCGGTGGTTGGCCCTGGCCGATCGCGCGCAGAACGTGGGTACTGCGGCCTCGAGCCGAGAGAATTCCACCAAGCACGGCTACGAAGTGCGATATGAACAGCCATCTACTCAATGATCCATCTCGGCGTCCAGGTAACGCTAACGATACCTGTTGACAGACCGGGTACGCCTTGCTATGACGCACGCGGGGGTGAGATTTGTCTGGACCGCAGCTAAGGCTGGACACTTCTCAGCCACAAGCCTGTCGTTGAGGCGTGTTACCTGCTGGCGCCTTAGGCTGCGTCGTTCTGTCCATGAATTCCAATGCCTTGACCAGCCAAGACTGACAGAGTCTAGGGGCGACTCTTCAATTGCTTGATGGCCAGAAAGAGGATGGCGTGATCGAATTCGGGCACGCAGGCTATCGGTGGACAGAAATGTCTCGATGTGCGTGCCCAATTTCGTGATTTTGTTTCATCGACAAGTCCAAACGCTCAGCAAGTGAGAAGCAAAGTTCCATCCAAAGGCCTTGATCAGCCTCCTTGGGTAACCCACGAAAAGTGAGGTGCAATGAGAACAGTCATGCGCGCATGGAAGGCCGTGGGGAGAGATCTTCCTGACTTCCCCAGGCGAGAGGAAATGTCCCGTTGCGCACAAGTACGGAAAGTGGATAATAATATTAGAGGCTGGCCCCCAAACGCGCTCGCCAACTTGATCCTTCATCATCCTTTGGGGGTCGATAGGCGCCGAACTGGACTAATGGCAGGGGGCAATTTTGGGATTACCGGCCCTACCTTTCGAAAGCTTTCTCCGAACCATCCCAGATGCGGTCTTCATCGTAGATCAAGAGGGCGCGGATCGCGTTTGCAAACTACTGGGCCACGATGCTGTTCGGCTATCAGCCCGGCGAGCTTGACGGACGACCAGTAGAAGTCCTCGTTGCTCAGGCAGATCAGGCTCGGCACACAGAGCAAGTCGCAGCGCTCTACGCTCATCCGATTGCGCGCTCCTTGAACACTCGTACTGAGCTGTACGCTCAGCGGAAGGATGGAAGCCTCTTTCCGGCCGACATTTGGCTGAATCCTATAGAAACCGAGGACGGCTGGATAACTCTGTGCGTCCTCCTGGATATCAGCCAAAGGAAGGAGTTGGAACAAGCGCTTCGCGACAGTGAAGCCCAATACCACAGCCTTTCCGAGAGTCTGGTCGAAGGATACGCTTATTGCCACATGATCTACGAAGATGACCAACCCGTCGATTGGGTCTTTGTGGCGGTAAATGCTGCATTTGAACATCTGACCAACCTTGTTGACATTGTGGGGCGAAGAGTCACCGAGGCCATCCCCGGCATTCGCGACTCCGACCCAGAGTTGTTTGAGATCTACGGCCGCGTGGCGTCGAGCGGCAACCCCGAGCGATTTGAGACCTTTGTTGCAGCCCTGAAAATGTGGTTCGACTTCTCGGTCTACTCCCCGCAGCCCGGCTATTTCGTGGCTGTGTTTGACGTCACTACCAAGCGGAAAGAGGCTGCCGAATCCTTGATGCTCTTCCGTCGGCTGATCGATCAGTCAAATGACGCTATCGAAGTTATCGATCCAGCCACTCTTCGATTTATCGATGTCAACCAGCGCGCCCGCGAATATACGGGATTTTCCCGGCAAGAGTTACTGGAACTGACGGTCCCCGACATCGAAGTAGGAATTGATCCCGATAGGCTCCGCGAAATTGGTGCGAAACTGAGGCAATCGGGGTCCTTGGTTGTTGAAGGGGTTCACCGCCGGAAGGACGGTTCCAGCTTTCCAGTCGAGATCAGCTTGAGTTATGCCCGCCTGGAGCGGGAGTACTTTGTCGGCATCGTGCGCGATATCGCTGAGCGTAAGAAGTCTGCCGAGCGCCTGGAACTCTTCCGTGCGCTCATCGACCAATCCAATGACGCGATTGAAGTGGTCGAACCTGACTCGGCCAGGCTGCTGGACGTCAATCATCAAGCTCTGATTGACCTGGGTTACACACGCGATGAGTATCTTTCTCTGACGGTGTTCGATATCAATCCGGAAATTGACGCAGAACAGTTCGAGAAGCTCACGGAGACCTTGCGAGACACCGGAACGCAGTACGTCCAAGGCTTGAGGCGGAGGAAAGATGGGTCGACTTTCTCAGTCGAAGTAAGCCTGACCTATGCTCGACTGGACCAGGGCTACATCATCAGCGTCGCGCGAGACATCACCGAACGTAAGAAGAGGCAACATGAGCTGGAGACCATCGCTGAGGTCGGCGCGGCCTTAAGAGTTGCCGACGGTTTGGACGAAATGAGACCGATTATCCTTCAGGAATTGCTGTCGATCCTGGGGGGCGAAGGGGCTGTCATGGCCACCGCCGATACTGGCACGGGGGAAGTCACCATCGATCTAGGGGCAGGCGCCTGGAGCGATCTCACAGGAAAGCGTTTGCGGCCGGGAGACACGATTGTCGGTCAGGTAATGCGTTCCGGGGAGCTCTTCGTGAGCAACCTCGTGGCCGGAGACCCGTCGGACCCCCTCCCTAAAACGCAGGTCCCAGTTATGGCCGTAGCTGCCATCCCTCTCGAGGCGCGCGGTGGGATCATCGGCGCGCTGGCTCTCGGTCGAGCAACGAGCTTCGCGTCGGAAGATCTCCGTCTGCTGACGTCGTTCGGGGATATGGTTGCCAGTTCCGTCCGTCGGGTCTCTCTCCGAGAACAAGCCGAACGGGACGCGCTTGAGCTTTCGCGAGCATACCGAGTCGACCATCGCCGGATGGTCGAGAGCACTGGACCTGCGAGATCATGGGACCGAGGGGCACACCGAACGCGTCACTGAGCTGACTCTGCGGCTTGCCCGTGCGGCGGGACTTCCCGAGGACGAGTTAGCGCACGTGCGCCGGGGGGCATTGTTACATGATATAGGGAAGATGGGAATTCCGGATGCGATTCTCCTGAAGGACGGCCCTCTGAGCGACAGTGAGTGGGATATCATGCGCCAGCACCCGGTGAATGCTTTTAGCCTGCTCCTTCCTATCGAATACCTATGGCCCGCGCTGGATATTCCCTACTGCCACCACGAAAAGTGGGATGGTACTGGGTACCCGCGGGGCCTGGAGGGGGAAGCCATACCCTCGGTAGCGCGGCTCTTTGCGTTGGCAGATGTCTGGGATGCGCTGCTCTCAGACCGGCCGTACCGCAAGGCCTGGCCGGAAGCCAGGGTGGCTGAATACATCCGTGATCAGTCCGGCATACACTTTGATCCGAAAGCGGTCGAGCTGTTCTTTCGGGTCATTGAGCGTTGATTTGGCCCGGCCGCCAAACGGCGAGCTGCCTGGCTGTGTTCCACAGGGTCAAGTTGCCCACCGCAATCACAGCGGGGCGTTCGGACCCCCTCGGCTTGGAGAATCCTTCAAGCTCTGCGTATGTGACCTTCCCGCCTCGCATCACCTCCGAGATATCACCGGGGAGTGCCTGCGATCTCCCGACATGGCCTAGCGAAACCTCCGGGTAAAGCCCCGGGACTTGCCCACCGCCTGAATCTCCCAGACCCTTTCCCGCCAGTTTGGTCTAGGGCATAGACAACAAACGCCCATCTTTTCTCTTCTCGCGATCCCACACTTCCTCTTCTGTTGCCTCCAGTGCGGGGCCAGGCTGAACAGGCTCGGGACAAGGTCTTGAAACCGTTTGGTCCATTCCGACTCGTATCGGCCAAGGAGCCGCGAATCGAGGGAGGGAAATGTCACCCGCGGACGTAGCTCAAGAAGGGGAACTGGATTGAGGATCTTTCTGGCCGAGCAAGAATGCCGCCGGGCCGAGTCGAAGTTCTGTCCTCTCGCTATGCCACGAGGGCAGAGGCGTTCCCACCTATATCAGCCAGGAGGGGGATCGGTTTCTGATGACCCTCCCTAGCTACAGCCATCGCGAGATAGCGTTCATTGTCTAGAGCGAAGATGTCATCCATCTTGACGATTTCATCTTCCGTACTGAGACCCTCATCCGTGCATTCTCGATCGCCCATTACGCGGATTGGCTCAGAAACGATCCATGACTACAGGTCTTCGGACGATCCTTGTCGTCTAAGGCGAGTCGGAAACGGCTTTCTCTGGCGTCAATAGGGTAAGTTGTCTGGGTCTGAAGTTTGTGATCAGATGATTTACCTATCCTGACCAATGTGAAGCCCTACCGGCAAGGAATGCACGGGCCTCCCTGTCACTTTGATCCGAAACTGGGCCAGCGGGCCGATCATTCTCGGCACCCATTCGCCCACTCGGACCGATAGGCAATATCGGAAACAATTCGATCTTTCCCGGCCCTTCCTAGGGGCTGGGGTCGAAGGTGTCCCTGAACGCTTTGCAGCCTGACACCTGTTGGCTGTGCAAATGCCTGATGACGGTCCGCCGGGGAGCAAGATCCTTTGATCTTCAGCTCGCCAGGCAGGGATTGCAGGATCCGGTATCTCGCCCGCGCCATCACCACGGCACGGCTCAATGCACGTGGCAATATCTGGTGTGTCTATTGCACAGGCAAGGCTCGAACCCTGCGCCTGTCTTTGTGCAGGGCTATGACAATCAGGCCGGGGTATATTCTGAAGCAGACCATGATGAGCAGGCTCAACTCCTGCGCCAAGAGATCACCCAGCGGTTCCTGATCCCGATGACCTCTCAGAGAATTCTTGGCAGCATGCGGAATGACGATGCCTGGCGGCATCCAACGACGTGGTAGCAATAGGACGGTTGGGAACTAGAGAAGGCAAGAGGTAGCCAATGAGGATGCAAAATCACGAAAGCAACCATCACGCGGCTCACGATCCCGCCAACTCTGGAGACGGGTCACATGAGCATCACGCAGATCACACCGGCCATGAACAAATGTTTCGCCGTCGTTTCTTGATCAGCAGCCTGATCTCGACCCCGGTGCTCCTGTATTCGCAGTCCGTTCAAGGCTGGCTGGGCTTTGGCATGCCGGCCTTCCCGGGAAGCCAGTGGATCACCCCAGTGGTCTCAGTGGTTGTCTTCGCCTACGGCGGCCTTCCGTTCCTCAACATGGCCGTCCCAGAGATCCGAAATCGCCAACCGGGCATGATGCTGCTGATTTCCTTGGCGATCGGCGTGGCTTTCCTCTACAGTCTGGCTACCCTAATCCTCCCGGGGACAATGCCCTTCTTCTGGGAGCTTGTGACCCTGATTGACATCATGTTGCTCGGCCACTGGATCGAATTGCGAAGCATCCGCCAGGCCTCAGGCGCCCTGGACGAACTGGCCAAGCTGATGCCGGACGAGGCCGAGAAGCTCATCGACGGCGGAGAAACCGAGACCGTGCCGGTCCACTCGCTGAAGCAGGGTGACACGGTGCTTGTTCGCCCCGGTGCCTCTGTTCCCACCGACGGCGAAATAGTCGGCGGTGAATCCGACGTCAACGAGTCGATGATTACGGGGGAGTCGAAGCCGGTCGCGAAATCGCCTGGAGAGCATGTCATCGCCGGCACGATCAACGGCGATGGGAGCTTGCGTATTCAGGTGACAGCCATTGGTGACCAGACCGCGCTTGCCGGGATCATGCGCCTGGTGAAGGACGCCCAGAGCAGCAAGTCCAACACCCAGATCTTGGCCGACCGCGCCGCTGGCTGGCTCTTCTATGTCGCCTTCGGGGTCGCCATTGTCACCGCCATCGCCTGGATCATCGGCGTTGGATTCAAGGTAGAGGTCATTGCGCGTGTGGCGACCGTTCTGGTTATCGCCTGCCCTCATGCCCTCGGTCTGGCTGTCCCGCTGGTTGTGGCCATCACCACAGGGCTCGGCGCCAAGAACGGCATCCTGATCAAAGACCGACTAGCGATCGAGAAGGCCCGGAACCTCGACATCGTCATTTTCGACAAGACCGGCACGCTGACCAAGGGCGAGTTCGGCGTCGTTGACATCGCTGCAGTCGGCGGATGGAACGTGGACGATGCCTTGTCTCTGGCGGCTGCAGTGGAGGCCGATTCCGAGCACACAATTGCTCGCGGCATACGGCAATCAGCCCGGGATCGCAATCTCTCCCTGCCCCAGGTTGCGAATTTCGAAGCTATCAAGGGTCGAGGCATCCGAGCCACCCAAGACGGGCGCGAGATCCATGTCGGTGGGCCTCGGATGCTGGAAATGCTCAGCCTTGCCCTTCCATCAGAACTCGGTGATTTCCAGACTCGGGCTGATGGCAAGGGACAAAGTGTCGTCTTCCTCATTGCTGACGGCCAGGTTGTTGCCGGCTTGGCCCTGGCCGACGTGATCCGGCCGGAAAGCAAGTTGGCCGTCGATAGGCTGCAGGAGATGGGAATTCAGGTGGCCATACTGACGGGCGACAGCCAGTCGGTGGCCGAATCTGTGGCACAGGAGCTAGGGATAGACCGCTTCTTCGCCGAGGTTCTGCCGGAGGATAAGGACAAAAAGGTGCAGCAGCTCCAAGCAGAGGGCCACCGAGTTGGGATGGTCGGGGATGGAGTCAATGACGCTCCAGCCCTCACACGTGCCGACGTCGGCATCGCTATCGGGAGCGGCACAGATGTGGCCATTCAATCAGCCGGGATCATCCTGGTCCAAAGCAACCCGCTGGACGTGGTCAAAATCTTCGAACTGAGCAGGGCCAGTTACAGAAAGATGGTCCAGAACTTGATCTGGGCCACAGGCTACAATGTGGTCGCCTTGCCCCTGGCTGCCGGGGTGCTGGCGCCGATCGGATTTATCCTGTCCCCAGCCGTGGGCGCCCTCCTGATGTCCCTGAGCACCGTCATCGTGGCCATTAATGCCCAGCTCCTACGCCGACAGAAACTCAGCGGCTCGACTTCGTAGACGTGCTGGGGGGAACCAACCGATCTTCGCCGTGGTCTAGCAGGGCCTCCAGCGGGTTGTCGGCCCACGCATGATGGCAATGTGGCGGATGAGAAGCTTGCTCGTCTTCTGGGTTCTGGCCCCTTGCACGGAAATCAAATGACCGTCAAAGGGTCCCCTATCTTCCAGGAGATCCATTGACAGTTTGGGTCGATGGCCCTTGCCCAGGAGGCGACGACGGGATTCGAACCCGTGATGGGGTTTTTGCAGACCCTTGTCGCTGCTCCAGAGACCCTTGCACGCCTTTTCGCGCATTCCGTCTAAGGGTCATGGACTTGTCCAGTGACTTCTCGACCTAGACCCTTGCCCGCCGATTTCGGCCAGGCAATAGACATAACCGGATTTTCAAACATCTGAGCAGACCGTAAATGACACGTCCCCTCAACCCAAACTTTCCGCCGAGTGAATTCGCGCACGACTAGGCTTGCCCTTGGGCCGTGAGACTTGCGGCTTGTCAAGTGGCGCAATCACAGTGTGCCTACCGGCGCTCAGCCATCGCTTTTGAGGCAGTCCGTCAGAGGTGCGGTGAGACGTCGACTGAGTCTATCAAAGCGATCCAACTGCATTGCTGGACGACGCAGATCACGGTCGGTCCGCCGATCTAGTCTCTATTCTGCTTATGCTTCAGTCGCAACATTGACGCCAGGCTGATCTTGAGGCCGATGATCACGGGCGGGCATGTGTACGGATCGTTCTGCTGAATGCTGGGCGATTCTTTGTGCCAAGTACCCCGCGTCCCGGCCCACGCCCGGGATCAAAGCTGAGCTGGCCGCATACTGAAACGGAAGGCCCAGGAAGTACAGACCGGGCTGGCTCTTGACGACGCCCCGCGAGTGCACTGGCGTCCCGTCTAAATTGAAGACGGGAAAGTCGATCCAACGAAAATCGAGCCCGAAGCCGGTCGCCCAAATCACCACGCTGATGTCCAGGCTCGCGCCATCGGCAAACCTCGGTTTCCCTTGGTTGGTCCCAACTGTCCTCGGCAGGCGCTCGATCCCAGCATTCGTAAAGTCGCGCTCAGTGATTCCTTCGACAGGTGTGCCCTTTGAGCCTAGCTTCCTGATGAGTTTGCGACCGATTGGGTTGCCTCTCGAGATCACCCTGTGGAGGGCGAAGAACACAATTCCGGCCAGAGCCGGGTGGGGTGGGGTGGGGAGCATGCCAGGGGGTTTGCCCGAGAGGAAAACGCGCCTCGAGACTGCAAGCTCCAGCGCAATCTCGGCTCCTGAGTTACCAGCACCGACAACCAACGCATCGCCGTTGGGCAGCTGGGTCGGGTTTCGATATTCGCTCGAATGGATCTGATGGATAGATGGAGCAAGCTCGGCCGCGAAGGATGGCACATAGGGCGTTCGTTCCGCGCCAGTTGCGACCACGACCTGGTTCGCTTTAAAGGAACGGTCACCAGCCGTGATCTCATACTGAGCGCCATCCCAAGCCAATTTCTCGACGAGTGTATTCAGCCTAACCGGCAAGCCGAACTCAGCAGCATAGGACTTAAGGTAGTCGCCCATCTCGTCTTTGGTTGGATGGCGATTTTGGTCTCCCGGAAAGGTCTGCCCGGGCAGCCGGCTGAACCGGGCCGGCGTAAACAATTCCAAGCTATCGTAACGCTTACGCCATTGATCGCCGATCCTCCGTCCCGCCTCGAGGATGACGAAATCGGTGCCTTGCTTGGCCAAGCAGTACCCCATTGCAAGGCCCGATTGGCTGCCCCCGATGATCACAATCTCGTGGTTTGAGTCCATATCCGCTCCCATACTGGTCCATCTACCCGGGTCGTCTGGACCTCAGGATAGACCAGCGTGGGCAGCAGATCATGCCCCAAACGGGGTATTCGCGCGGGGTATTCTGGCTTTTGGTGAGTTAGGTAGCTCTACGCGATCAGGCCGAGCTGACGCGCTCGGGCGGCAGCCGCCGTGCGGCTATTGACCCCCAGCTTGCCATAGATATTGCTCAAGTGCTTCTTAACGGTGCCCGGAGAAATCACCAACCTGTCGGCCGTCTCTTGATTGGTCAAGCCGGCCGAGACGAGCGACAAGACCTCGGCCTCACGATCACTCAAGGGCTCTGGAAGACCGCCTCGGATTGGACGGTCCAACCCGATGTGATCTCTGAAAGTCAACAAGAGATCCTGGCCAAAGGCGTGCAGTGCGTCCCGCTGGTCTGCCTCCTGTAGGATGACCGCCATTGGGAGGCCCAAGTCGAGAAAGACCCGCTTGTATCCATGGGATTTCAGCAAGGTGCAGTGATCGCTGAATGCCGGCAAGAGCCTTCGCTCTCTCTCCAAGCTGCCAATCTGCCACGGCTGCAAGTGCCCCTGCTTCAGTCTCAAGGCCAACTAATCCATCCTGTCGACTGATCTCTTCAACGGCCCCCAGCAGGGCCCTGGCGCGGGTTAGGGAGTCCTTATCGCCAGCTGCCATGAGGACGCGTGCGATAGCTAACTTCAAGTGCGGGTTTCCGTGCTCGCCGGATGAGTCCTGCTGATCATCTGCCCAGTCTTCAGCCAGGCGTTGTTCGCCCTTTTCAAGCCACAGCTCGACCTGAAGGCGCTCCAGTTGCGCTCTCCATTGGGGGAGTTGGAATTGATCAAGCAGCAAGCGTGCCCGTTCTAGTTCAGACGCTGCGACGTCGACCTCTCGACGCAGCAAGCTCAGCTGAGCTGCGGCAAGATGGCCGGCTATTCGTGCCCTGACATCGCCTCCCAATTCCGCCCGCTGGAGACCCTTGACAATGTAGGCCGCCGCTCGGTCGAGCTGGTTCCACTCAATCAGAATCTCTGCCATTCTGATGAAGATCCAGCCCGTGAGAGGAAGCGGAAGCCCGCCCCAATTGACCACGTTATCGATCTCTGCCAAGGCCGCTTCCCAGGACGCGGCCGCCTGCCTGAGATTGCCTCTGCGCATATCCAGGTCGGCCAGCGCGCCGTAGACGTGAACCGCCAATTGGTGGAACAGCGGCGCGTCGGTATGCCTCAGTACCTGCGCGTAGTTTCGGCGGGCAAGGTCCCATTGGGCATTCTTCCGATAGGTATCTCCCAGCACAATGTAGGTCATGGACTGAAAGAAGACATCGGTCTCAGGGAGCTCCTCGAGTGCTTGATTGGCAAGCGTCTCGGCAACCTCCAGATCATTCCTGAAGCAGGCAATCCCGCAGCGAACGGCGTTGGTCCTGGCCCGGATCAGCTGATTTTCGACGGGACGGTTTGCATCCAGTTGCGTCTCAATGCGGTCGATCAGAACCTGGGTGGCATCCAGGGCACCTGTTTGCAGCAAGTAGCCGATCTTGGCCGTTGCCAGGACCGGATGGCTATCGAACCATCCTGCCGGGATCGAATCGAACCATGCCTGCAGCGTAGCAAACTCGCCCATCAAGAGCATGCGGGGGACGAATTGTTCGCAGATTTCGATTACCAATGCCGGGTCGAACGCGTCGACGGCATGCCGGAAGGCTTGGTGTGGAAAGTCATGTTTCGCCAGCCATCGGGCTGCACCGCTATGCAGGCCCCGCACGTCTTCAGCGCTCACGTTTCGTTCCAGCTCCATGCGGAGGAAGTCGGCGAAGAGTGGGTGGTAGCGATACCACTCACCCTGCGGGTCCAAGGGCTCGGTAAACAGCCCGTCCTGCTCCAGGGCTTCCAGCACGGATCGGGAACCCTCGCCGCCCGTGATCGCGTCGCACAGGCCCTCGCAGAGCCGCGCCGCGATTGAGGTCTTGAGCAGAAACGTTCTAAGCTCATCGGGCAAATGCGAAAACACGTCCTGTCGGAGATAGTCCGCGAAGAAGCGCTGAGAACCGTGCAGGTCGGGCAACTGGGGCTGTGGAGACCTTAACAGACTCAGACCGGCGATTTGTAGGGCGGCTGCCCATCCCTCGGTGGCTTCGTGCAGGGCTTCGACCTGCGGCGAGGTCAGTTCTAGCCCCATCTCTCCAAGCAATTGGCCCGCTTCCGACGATGTGAATCCGAGCGTTTGGGGTCCGATCTCTCCGAGCATCCCGTGGGCCCGGTACCGGGCAATAGCCAGCGGAGGAAGCGTTCGAGAGGCGACCACCCAGTGGAGCGGTGCTGGAGAACTCTCGATCAACGAATCCAAGGCTTCTTCTGCTAGGCCGTCCTGGATGTGATGGTAGTCATCGATTACAAAGACAAGGGGCTTGGCGTTGGAGGCGGCAGCGTTCAAGAAGACCGTGGCGGCTTGGACCCCATCAGGGTCTCGCGATCCAAGCACCATGTCCAGGGGTGACCCAGCCAGCTCGGGCTGAATGGTCCGCCAGGCAGCAAAGAGGTGCCTGAGAAGGGACACTGGGCTGACGATGGTTTCAGAGGCCATGATCCAGGCAACAGATGTCGGGGTGTTGCGCGACCAATCCGCGACGGCGCTACTCTTCCCATACCCAGCTGGTGCCAAGAGCAGGGTAAGTCGGTTCGACATTACTTCCTCTTCAAGCATCCGACTGATTCGGTGCCGCTCGACGTGATATCGTGTCGGCGCAGGAATCTGAAGCTTGCTCTGCAGAATGGGACGATCAGTCATCAGGGAAGCTTCCCCAGTTCCAGGCATTTCGGAGGTCTGCCATGAGGGGCAAAGGAGCGTGGAAAGACAGTCCGGACCCGGCTGCGATTATACCAATTGCACGCGTCCGTCTCCCGGCGGTCCCACGACGTGGTTGGGTTTTCGGAGGCAGGCATTGGACCGACCATTGTCTGCCAGCTGGTTCCAGAACTCGAGCCCGTTCCCGTAGCTCTGCCATACCCAGTTGTGGTCTATCAGAACATCCGCCATATTGCCATGGCTCAGGTCGCCGAGATCGCCAACGGCCACTTGGATACCGCCGCCGTAGAACCGGCTGCTGAGCTCCCGAAGGTCGGCGGGTCGGCACACGGGGCTTCTCTGCCCTGGGCCAGAAAGTCACCGGCATGTCGGCGTTCCCAGTCACGCGCACGCTAAAGGCCTCATTGATATAGATGCCGACATTGCAGGTTCGCTCACCCCGATTCTCGTGCACCATGCCATCTCGAGAGCCGGACTTGGTGTCTGTGCCTGCCTAGAGACTGTGGTGTACGTGATTGGCAGCGCCGAGCCCTCCATTTACAGGTGGGGGTGCATTGCACCGCCACCTGTATGGCGCCCTCGGAGGGATTCGAACCCCCAGTCACCAGATTCGAAGAACTAGGCCTGGGCGTCCATGGTGTCTTTGGGCTCTATTCAGTCTGTGGGTGTTATGAAATGAACCTAGGTTGCTCGATACAGTCTTTGGGATCTATGGCGTGCTACGCATTCTGCACCGGGACTGCACCCGAAGAGCACCGGAGGAGCAGTCTGAAGAAGACCGTGAAGCGAAGCAGGGGAAGGCGACTCGAAGGTTCCGGCCTGAGCCTGGTTTGGCGACTCTGCTAGGTCCCAAAATCAAACTTTGCCCACATTTCAGGTGGCCCCAAAAAGGGCACAAGTGTCTCAAATGGATTGAACAGATACAAAAGTTTGACAGCGAGGAGGTGGATTGCTATGATAAATTCGGCTGAGCATGTTGGCGAGTTTCGTGATGTACGGGACTCCCTGAGTGTCGCAATGACGACGCCTTGGGCTGGACTTTAATTCAATCCGGCGCTCGGTTTCCACGGGAAACCCCACAGCTTTGTGCGTCGCCCCATTCCAACTGCGGACCTTAGCTAGACGGGACACCAGCAACCCTCCATTCTGGCACACGTCGACCTTCCATTTTCATCCCCTCTAACCGCAAAATCCGCCCACCTCGGTGCTCATCCGCTATCGAATTAGCCGTAGACATCGGTGCCGTAGCGAGAAGGTGGGGGCAAGACCTGATAGACATATCTCTGCGCTGACGGAAGGAGGTAAGTGGATGACCGAGGTAGAAAGCGTCTCCAAGGATCAATTGAGAGAGGGCCCGGGGACGCCCGGAATTGAGCGGCACATTGCTTTTCAATCCGCTGGCGTAACCGTGATCCGGGCTCACACCGAGCCAGGAATGCTTTCGGGTTGGCATACCCATATGGATCATGACATCTATGGTTATGTGGCCATGGGCCATGCCCGCTTCGAGTATGGACCGGAAGGACAGGGTACCATTGAAGTTGGGCCGGGGGACTTCTTTCATGTTCCCCCACATACCGTCCATCGCGAATCCAATCCTTCCGATGAGAAAAGTGAGATTCTGCTGTTCATTACCGGCAGTGGGCCTTTGGTCGAAAATCTGGACGGTGCATCCGGTGGTTGAGGCCATGGCGTTCGAGCCAGTCGACACGGTCACATCGACTCTAGATCTGGCCGGCCATGCTTTGGTTGGTGGACTCGATCTTTCTATTAGAGCGTAGCTCGGTTTGGTGTCCCCAAGGCTCTTTGGGTTCCAACTCCTCAAATATCGGGGTGTCTGACAATATGGCAATGCATCATGAGCTTAGCGGCTCACAAGGAGTCCTCGAATGTACCTCGCTTCAGGTGAGAAATCGGTAGGTAGGACATGAGAAAGCTATTCGTGGCAGAGTTCATCACGCTGGACGGGGTCATCCAGGCACCAGGAGGCGTGGATGAAGATATTGAGGGCGGTTTTGAGTATGGCGGCTGGACGCAGCCGTATTGGCATGACGACATCGGTGCCCATTTCTTTGAGGCTATGTCTGGAGTCGATGCCTTCCTGCTAGGCCGCAAGACATGGCAGATCCACGGTGGTGCATTCGAACCCATGCAGGATGATCCATTTGGTGACGTGATGAACTCTATGCGCAAGTATGTCGTGTCCACTACATTGGACTCGGCATCCGCGTGGCGCAACTCTTCGATTATCCGTGACACCGTCGTGGATGCCGTTCGTGACCTCAAGTCACAGCCCGGCAAGAACATTCTCATCGACGGAAGCAGCGTCTTGATCCATTCGCTGCTGAAAGAGGATCTGATCGATGAGTATTTGCTCCATATCTATCCCCTGGTTTTGGGCACGGGCAAGCGGTTGTTTCCTGATGAACGGCGCTTCGAGCTCTCCTTGAAGGAAGCTTCCCCACTGCCGACTGGCGTCGTGTACGCGCGTTACCAGCGCGGGGTGTCATGAGACTCAGGACCGAACACCCCATCTGTGGTAGAGGAACCAACTTCAGATGAGATGTGTATGTCCTTGGAACAATTGGGACAAAACCTTGGCTCCGCAACCAGAGACTATTCGTTTCCACACTATGCTGGAGCATATGCCCTCTCCTGCCGGGAATGATCTCTCCGGCGCTTCTGCAGGGTTCTGCGCTTGATCTCATCCCGTCGGTCTTTCCCCTGCTTTGCCCGCCCGAAGCAGACGTCGGCCGGTGTCAGATTGTCCAGCGACGATTGGTACCAGGCGTTCGTAGTACTTCACGAAAGCTCCGATGTCGGCTTCAAGTTCTGATGGGGAGTAGTCGTTCTCCAACCGGACAACGTTCTTCCCTGGACGAGCACAGGGACTCGTCATGGACCGGCGCCAGCGCTCAATTTTGCCCCGGATCACCCCAAGAGCAATTGGGGCATTCGGGTGCTAGGGCGCATAGCGTACGTGATCCATCGGTTGAATCATTGGAGGGGTTCTCTTGTTTGTTGAGAAGGAGGCTCCTGTGCAGCTGCGTCGCTGCATGTCTGCAAGGTAGTAATCAATCAGCGTTGTGAACTTAGCCTGAGCCAAGCCACGCTCCGTTTATTTCTTTTTTCCTTGTCATCTTACGTTTCCCCTTGGTCCCTGATCTATTGTCTGGTGTTGTCTGGTATTGCCTGGTACTGCATGGCATTGCCTGACGGCAACATAGGGCATAAGAACCTTGCCCGTCTTTCAAATTCGTGCCCCTTGCACGGAAATCAAAAAACCGTCAAAAGTTCTCCTTTCTTCCAGGAGACCCTTAGACGGTTTGGGTCGATGACCCTTGCTCAGGAGGCGACGACGGGATTCGAATCCGTGAATGAGG
This sequence comes from uncultured Chloroflexia bacterium, assembly GCA_963807065.1. GTDB lineage: Bacteria > Chloroflexota > Anaerolineae > Anaerolineales > E44-bin32 > CAWAND01. The sequence goes on along the minus strand of CAWDZQ010000003.1, from coordinate 856,603 downwards.
GTTTTGCAGACCCTTGCCGCCGCTTCCCGGACCCTTGCACGCTTTTCGCGGATTCCGTCTAAGGGTCATGGATTGGTCCACTGCCCTTTTGACCAAGACCCTTGCCCGTCGTTTTGGGCCAGGCAGTTGGATCCCTCAGTCTGTTTCGGTTCGGCATCCCGAAGTACGCCCAACCGGTGATTCCATATCGCGGGGCATTCTCCTTAGGGTAGCCCGTAGGAGGGGTGCAACATCAGGACCTAACCCTGGAGGACAATCGATTGCTTGTTGTCACGGACGCATTCGCCCCGTGTGTTCTTTCGGGTGGCACCAAGGAAGTCTGAGAATTGGTCCGGCGCGATGTCTGTTCTTCGCTGAAGCCATTTGCGGCCTCTCGTTTCAGTCAAGATGCGAGTGGTTTCAGGCCCGGGGACAGCGGCGACCGGGACCCGTTGGTGACCGTTCCTTGGCCGATCCGAGCAGTGATTCCTCACATTGACTTGTCCAAACAGGTGGAGCATAATCCGGGCATTCTCAACCAGACGCAACCTCGCAGCCGGGCTAATATTGTCAGAAGACGAGCATGCCGGAACAAACAGCCGCTTTTGGCTTGGGGGCTTCGGTTGGATTTTCCTGAGCTCTCCTTCAACCGCTTAATCGACACTATCCCCAACGCAGCACTCGTTGTTGACCCTCACGGGCGGATCGCGCTTGCGAATAAGCTAGCGTACGAAGTCTTCGGCTATGGGGTGGGTGAGCTCGATATGAAGCCCATTGATATCTTGGTGCCCGAGCCGAATTCGAGCCCGACATACGCGCCAAGTCGCATCGTTCTACAACCGCCCGACTTCACGCCCTGTGGGCTCTCGCAACGGCCTTTTTGGGCGACGGAAGGACGGCAGCCTCTTCCCGGCCGACATCTGGCTGAACCCAATCGAAGCCAACGGTGCCTGGCTCACCCTGTGCATCGTCTTCGACATCACAGAGAGAAAGCGAGCAGAGGAAGCGCTCGTCGAGAGCGAGGCGCGCGCTATCGCGGTCTGTTCGAAAACATGGTTGAGGGTTTTGCCCTATGTCAGATGATCGTCGAGGATGGCCGACCGGTCGACTGGATCTATCTCGAGGTGAATCCTGCCTTCGAAAGCTTGACCGGCCTCGAGGGTATCAGTGGCAAACGGGCCACTGAGGCCATACCCGGCATCCGCCAGTCCGACCCCGAACTTTTCGAGATCTACGGGCGCGTTGCAGAAACAGCCAAGCCCGAGCGCTTCGAAATGTACGTCGAGGCGCTGGAAATGTGGTTCGACATCTCTGTCTACAGCCCCCAGCACGGGCAATTCGTCGCAATATTCGACGTCATCACCGAGCGAAAGCAGGCGGCCGAGGCGTTGAGCCTGTTTCGCGAGTTGATCGACCAGTCAAATGACGCGATTGAGGTCGTCGACCCGGAGTCCTTCCGATTCGTCGATGTGAATCAGCGCGCATGCCGGGAGACAGGATACTCCCATGAGGAGTATCTTTCCCTGACCGTTGCCGATATCGACCCATCGATGGCTTCGGCCGACCTTGGCGGAATCAGGCAAGAGCTGCTGGAAAGTGGGTCGATGATCCATGAGGGCCTGCATCGACGAAAGGATGGCTCGACCTACCCCGTTGAGGTCGGCCTGAGCTATGTCGAGCTTGACAAAGCGTACATCGTCAGCGTGGCGCGCGATGTAAGCGAACGTAAGGAATTGCACGAACGGCTGCAGCTGTTCCGCAGTCTAATCGACCAATCTAACGATGCCATCGAGGTCATCGACCCACATACCTTTCGCGTCCTGGATGCCAGTCAGGGAACGTGGGAATCCTTGGGTTATGCCCGCGATGAATACCTGGGCATGTCAGTCTTCGACATCAATCCCAATCTCAACCAGGATCAGGTTCACGCGTTGAATGAAAGACTGCGCGAGACCGGCGCAGTGTATTTCGAAGGTGAAAGACACCGGAAGGACGGGTCGACCTTTCCCGTCGAGGTCAGTCTAAGCAGGGTCAAGCTCGATCGCGAGTACTTCGTCAGCGTCGCAAGGGACACAACCGAACGGTTGCAGCGCAACCGCGAACTTGAGACCATCGCTCAGGTCGGGGCGGCGCTGCGCGTTGCGCGAGGCTTGGACGAGATGCGCCCAATTATCCTCCAAGAGCTACTCTCAATCTTGGAAGCCGAAGGTGCCCTGCTTGCCACCCCTAACGGAGAACCAGGCGGAGCTGTCATCGACCTCGGTGCCGGGGTTTGGACAGGGCTCACGGGGCGCCGCCTGGCGTCTGGCGAGACGATTCTCGGATTTGTGATCCAGTCGGCAGAAGCCTATGTATCGAACCGGCTCCTCGAGGAGTCGCCGGATCCAAGGTCTGCCTCGTTGCTCCAACTCCCGGCTGTCGCCACCATCCCCCTCAGCGCACGTGGCGAGGTCGTGGGCGCTTTGGCGGTCGGCAGGTCGAAGGCGTTCACGTCTGAGGATGTGCGCCTCTTGACTTCGATCGCCGACATGGTCGCTAACGCCGTTCGCCGGGTTACTCTGCGTGAGCAAACCGAGAGGGATGCGCTCCAGCTGGCTCGAGCATACGAACTCGACGATTTCCGGTTGGTCGGCGGCGCTGGACTTGAGGGACCAAGAAACCGAGGGCCACACGCAGCGAGTAACGGAACTGACACTGCGTCTCGCCCGGGCCTCAGGCATGTCGGCCGAAAGCCTCGCCCACATTCGCCGCGGCGCGTTGCTGCATGACATCGGAAAGATGGGCATTCCAGACTCCATCTTGCTCAAACCGGGACCGCTGGACGATGACGAGTGGGAGATCATGCGCAAGCATCCAGTCTACGCTTATGAGATGCTCTATCCGATCGAGTACCTCCGCCCGGCCCTTGACATCCCCTATTGCCATCATGAGAAATGGGACGGCACGGGCTACCCCCGAGGGCTGGAAAGGGAAGCTATCCCCGAGGCGGCACGGCTGTTCGCCGTCGTTGATGTGTGGGATGCACTCTGTTCGGACCGCCCGTACCGAATGGCGTGGACCGAGGTTGATGCAGAAGCGCACATCCGTCAGGGCGCTGGCAGCCACTTTGACCCCCAGGCCGTGGATCTCTTCTTCAGGGTTCTAAGACCTAAGACGGACCGGCGATAGCAGATCATGCGCTTTTCACTCAGACACGGAGAGGGCGTGAACTCCGGGAAGTCTCGCGCAAAGGGATGAAGGTCAGACGGTGGACCAGAAATCCGCCTGGCAGTTCTCGGAGGTCTAGATTTCGATCGATCCTCAAGGGCAGGGAGGAGCTGGGCACCGGACGATCCCAAGATTTGGGGGATTCAGGAGATGATGGGCGTTGAGTAGCGCTAACCAGTTGGGATCAAACTCATGAAGAGTGAGGTGAGGCGAGAGCATGGACTTCCTAAATGGCCGGATGCAGGCATTTCTCGGACCGCCCGGATCTGCGGGCGCTCCAGATGATCTCGAGGCGGTCATCATCGACTTCCTTGATCAGGCTGAACATACCCTGGACATCGCAGTTCAAGAGATCGACAACCCGCGCATTGCCTCGGCGATCGACCGTGCCGCACGCCGGAAGCGACCCGGAACAGACAGATTTCTGCGAGTGAGATTGGTCACCGAGGGCGACTACCTCAAGGAGGATAAGCCCGTTGATCCTCCCGACAAGGAGGTCAGCCTGGATGTCAACCGTAGGGAGTTCGTGACTTTCCTGCGTGGTGCAGTGGACGCCAAAATCGACTTCAATCCCAGGATCTTTCATCACAAGTTCATCATCCGGGACCGCGGAAAGGCGCGTGAGGCCGTTCTGACGGGGTCGACCAACTTTACGACGACAGGTACCCATCGGAATCTCAACCACGTCGTGATCTTCCATGACATCGGTGTGGCAGCTGCTTACCAGAGCGAATTCGACCAGCTCAAGGAAGGGATCTTCGGTCCGCGTTCACCGAAGCTCACGACCTCCGACCCGCTGACCCTCGACATTGAGGGAAGCGCGGTGCAGATCATGTTTTCCCCGGACAACAATCCCGAGCTGCGTATTGTCAATGAGATCCTTAAAGCCCAGACCTCGGCATATTTCATGATGTTTACCTTTGCCAAGTCGACCACGATTGACGACGCCCTGATCACCAAACTTCAAGGCGGCAACTTTGAGGTGGTCGGGGTACTGGACGGCGGCCAATCAGCCCACAAGTGGTCGCCGCACAAGGCACTGTCCAACGAAGGCGCCATCTTGCGCCGGGAGACGCTTCCAAACAACGGCAAGCTGCACCACAAGGTGATTGTGCTTGATGATGAGACCGTAATTGGGGGGAGCTTCAACTACACCGGCCCTGCGAACCAATACAACGACGAGAACTTGTTCCTTGTGCGGAATCCCCAGGTGGCAGCCTTCTTCAAGGCAGAAGTGAAGCGGGTATTCGAGAGTGATTCGCTCTCGGCGGATTTCAAATAGGAACGGGTCGGGCCCGGATTCGTGGCCAGGTTAATGTTACGAAGGGGCTGGATCGAATGTGACCCAACTCTGCCCATCCCGGGTCCTATTCTCCACATGCGAATGATGGACAGGCTCTTGCTTGGCATTGCCTGCAATTGCCTGGCATTGCCCCGTATTTCCTAGGAGGCGACGACGGGATTCGAACCCGTGATGGGGGTTTTGCAGACCCTTGCCGCCGCTCCCCAGACCCTTGCTCGCCTTTTCGCAGATTCCATCTAAGGGTCATGGATTTGTCCATCGCCTTTTCGACCAAGAACCTTGCCCGTCGTTTTGGGCCAGGCAATAGACATAATGTGATGCCTTGATATGTGAGCAGACTTCACAGGAATGGCCTCTTTCGTGCGAGCCTACCGCTGAGTCGGACTGGCTATGGCGGCCAAATCTGGCAAGGCTGACAACGCCCTAGTCAATTCCACTTCCAAGTCCAGCTTCTCGGGCTTTGATGATCGCCATGGCCCGGTCGGCGACCTGAAGCTTGCTGAAGATATTGGACACATAGTTGGCGACGGTCTTTGGACTGAGCGAAAGCCTGTTGGCGATCTGCGAATTGTTCATGCCTGCACCAATCAATTCCAGTACCTGGCGTTCGCGTTCGGTGAGATCAGGATACAGAGGATTCGGCAAGGACATGGCGGGGTTAGCAAAGAAGGACTGCACGTACTCGGCAATCGCCGGGCCAAAGACAGCGCCTCGGCTCCCGACAATATGAACTGCCTTCATCAACTCTGACTTGCTGCTGTTCTTCGAAATGTAGCCCATTGCGCCGGCCCGGATGGCCGAGAATACGCTTTGAGGTTCTTCGAACATGGTGACTATCAAGACACGGATGTTGGGATTGGTTCGAGTTATCTGGCGAGTGGCCTCAATACCACTGACCTCGTCCATCTTGATGTCCATAAGGACCACTTCGGGTTGAAGCCGTTCAGCCAGCTCAATGGCTTCGCTCCCTGAGCGTGCCTCGCCCACTAGCTCAACATCAGGTTCGGATTCGAGCATCATCCGAATGCCGTCTCGAAACACTGGATGATCGTCGGCGATCAAGATGGTCAGTCTATCCATTGTCGGTCTCCAGGAGCAGTGGGAGTTGAATATCAATCCTAGTCCCTCGACCGAGTGAACTCTGTATTTGCACCTGCCCCCCCCACCTCCGACGCACGTTCAACCATCGCCTGCAAGCCAACCCCGCGCGGATTGGCCGGGTCAAAGCCACGCCCGTTGTCCAAAATCCTGATCGACAAGTCCTTGTCGCACAAGAGCTCAAGCCGGGCGGAGGTTGCCCGAGCATGGCGTTCGATGTTGGCAAGCCCCTCCCGGATGATCTTGTAGGCCGCCACCTCGATCGCAGCGGCAAGGGAGGGGAGGGATTTGGGGGGGACAAACGAGATTTCAACCCCGGTGCTTGCCAACCTGTCGACCAGACCTTCGATGGCTCCCAACAAGCCAAGATGATCCAGAGCTGGCGGACGAAGGTCATATGCGAGTTCCCGGATGCTCTGTACGGATTCATGCAGCCCTTGATTGAGCGCCCTGGCGGACTTGATGGCCCGATCGGGGTCGTCTGTGATCTGGTCGCGAAGCGTTTCGGCCATCAATGACAGGCCGGCCAGTGTGGGAGCCAGATCGTCATGCAAGTCCCTTCTAAGCAGTTTGCGTTCATCCTCCCGCCAACGCACCAGCTTCTCGCGGGTCGATCTCAGGTCCTCGACAACCAGGATGTTGTGGATGGCCAATCCAGCTTGCCGGGCAACCTGCATCAAGAGCCCTCGGTCTTCCTCGGACATCTCATGCTCGCCCGCCCGAGGTGAGACGGTCATCTTCCCCAGCACCTGATCCATGTAGGCAAGAGCAAACTGGGTGGCGTGTGCTTTCCTATGCCCCCTGGCAACTTCAAAATGGCTGCCTCCGACATCCAACCTGATGGCGACAAACGGTAGCTTCAACATGTCCTGGATCATCTCGACCATGGAAGTCAGGGTCTCGTTGAGATCCGAGCCAACCGTCAGGTGTTCTCCGATTTGACGGACAACCTGATAGGGTTCGGAGCGCTTTCCGTAGAAGATGAGATCAACTCTTTCTTGGAGCAATTTGCGCAAAGGCTGGAAGCCGGCTGCCACGCCGCCAGTCACTACGACGGCGATGGTCGTGTCGTAGCCGCTGACAAATCGGCTAATCACGCCGACGATCAGTACATATCCTCCGATGGAAACCCCCGTCAGGAGAGCATACAACACGGCCCGACTGACAAAGAATTGAATATCGAAGAGCCGATAGCGGGTTATGGCGATCGAGAATGTGATGGGAATGAGGATCACCGCCAGCAGCATCAGGGCCTGATCTACCGCGTGCAAACCGGTGTGCCTATCATTGACTATGAAGATCAACTGCATAAGGGCTACGACACTTGTTCCGATGCCAAAGATGACCCACTTGGTTTGCTGACGCTGGGTGGGGGAGTAGTAGCGGTTGTAGCGGAAGATCTGCAGTCCGATAAGGGCGAGGAATGTAGGTATCAACACAGGCAGATTGACTGATGTCAGATCGAAATCCCCCCCAGGAGAGTGTCCCCAAACCAGGACGACAGGAAGAGCGAGCGCTATCAGCCAAGCCGTCCAGATCGGTTTCAACTTCCCATCCGGAAAGACGAAGAAGAACAGGACCAGCAAGAGGTAGCCAAGGGTCGTGGTCGCGTGGAAGACGTATTCTAGGTCGGGGTGGCTGATCGTCAGAAGCAGGGGTGATTTGACAAGATATCCATTCAGAGGACCAAGCAGAATGAGCACGAATGAGGTGTAGAGAACCATCGGTTCATCGGAAGGATGCCAGAATAGGACGGTGGCGAGACCAGTGAACGTAAGGACGATAAGAATCTCTGGAACCACTGAGAACGCAATGCCATGGCCACCACTGTAGGAGGCAAGCACGCTCTGCACTTGCACCGTTTCAGTGTGGAAACGCACCGAAAGGCCCAGAACGTAGGCGTTGAGAGCGCCGATTATTGCAACCAGCCAGCTCACTCGCAACACCAGGCGTCCATTGACTGAGAACCTTCTGCCGCTATGTATAGAATTCGCTCTCTTGTTGACTGAATTGGTCGATTCCACGGTTACCCTTGATATGCAGGTTCAGTTGTCGATCTTGGGTGACACGGGAGGGACAGGCACGCCGGATGAAGACCATCCGCCGCCTGTCCCTCTCAGGTTGATTTCATCTTCAGTGCAATACTGCCACAAAGTGTGGATCAAGCAAAGCGACTTCGCATCGCCTTTGGGAGGAGGATGGCCAAGGTATAGACCGCAACAACGAGACCCAGGTATGTCCCTGGGTCACTGCCACCGGAGCCGACGATGCCGTAGATGGCCATAGGGATTCCCAAGGCAGACACGACCAGCAACAAGATCCATGCCCAGCGACGCATCATCCAAACACCAATCAGGCTGATCAGAATGAGAACTCCCGTAACTGATTGCGACCATCCCGAAGAACGCCCCGCTGGTGGCGAGGAGGACGCCAAGCACCAAGAAAAGGAGGCTGTTGATTCCGTTCAATACGATCGCAATATTCAGGGATCTTGGTCGGACAGTACTCGATTGCATCACTTTGTTGTTCCTCTCTGGAATTGTAGTCTAGCTGCGTCTTCAAGCTGCGGTGGGTTCTTTGGAGCGGAGACCCAAGGCGGCCAGCGTGGTCCAGGCAAGAGGCAAACAATAGATGAACAACCGCTGGTAGAGGCCGACCGGCCCTTCGAATGGCAAGGCGAAGAAGACGATCGGAGACAGAATTGCCTGCAAGAGCAGGAATCAATTCATTCTCTTCAGTTGGCCAGTCCTGGCCAGCCAGATTGAGACCATGATTTGGGCGATGAATATCAAGAGAAAAGTGACCATGCTGGCCAAGAGATGAACAAATCCAGATTGAATCTCGGCGTGAAGTACTTGGGGCGCCACGAGGTCTGACGCATCAGAGAAGGCCCCGGCCACGCAGAATCCCACGGCACTGATCTGCATGAGCAAGAGCCCCACCTTGGAAAGCTTGGAGGTCCTGAATGCGACTTTGAAGGCTGAGGCCAGTGACCATTGTGCGATGCCGATCGCAAGAAAGCCCAAGAAGGCAACCCAGCGATACGGTCCATGAAGATGCTCCGAGATGACCTGGTTGATGGGATTGAAGCCCGGCTCAATGAGGTCCACCACCACAAACACGACTAAGGATGCCCCAACCCCGATGAGGGCTGCCAGAGCGCGATCACGGTAGTTCAATCTCGGTGCGGCAAGAGCTAAGGATTTGGATAGTGTCATACTGTCTCCCTCCGTTTGGAATAGTCCAAGGATAGCCATCCGGGTTCCCAACCGGAAGGGAGTGTACTCACAAGTTGACTGGGAATTCCTGGCGCTTCGTTCGCTTTGCGCCGTCCCCGCTGATGGACCTCTTGGAATCACGGGCTAGGGAAGCCTGCTGCATGAGAAATGGGCAGGACGAGAGGAACAGAATGCCAGCGCTGTGGAAAGCTGAGCACGATGTGGTCAATTGGCATCGGTCAGGCGTCGACTTCTACGAATTGCGTGTATTCCCGAGAGTGATACGATCTGCGTCTTGATGAGTTGTGAACTATCAGAGTACTTCCATATCTTTGATGAGTCGCGATTTTCTCCTTCCAAACAACTCGACAACAAGCTTTTGTGTACTGGTCTCAACCGCGGTGGTCGTCATCCGGTGACCAGCAGGTTCTGGGTCGAGCTCACGTGGTTCAGCCCATTGCCGCATTCCATAGTGAGTACTCAATATTGTGGAGGGGGGTCGTCGTGCGGCGAGTGCGGAGGTGGAGATCGATGTCCTGAGGATCTTGGTCGCGTTCGGGTTTGCATCCCCTTGCACGGAAATCAATAAACCGTCAAAGGTTCTCCTTTCTTCCAGGAGACCCTTAGACGGCTTTTTTCAAGACCCTGATCTAGGAGGCGACGACGGGATTCGAACCCGTGAATGAGGGTTTTGCAGACCCTTGCCTTACCACTTGGCTACGTCGCCATACAACCTATCAGCCCTCAGATCCCGACCTTCAGCCGGGACGTCCCGTTGGACTCTCTGAGCTGACGGCTGAACGCTGAAGGCTGATCGTTTGACTGAGCGGGCGATGGGATTCGAACCCACGACCTCTTCCTTGGCAAGGAAGCGTTCTACCACTGAACTACACCCGCAACGCGCATCGGAAGGATACCTTGAAGCCCGACGATCGTCAAGGCGGCAGGGCAGCTCGGCGTGGGTGTCACCCCGCTTGTGAAGTTCTTCACAAACCGGGCCAGATTCGGCTTGTGAGCGGAGTCCGGCAGGGGTACAGTTAGCCTATTCCCGTCGACGGGCCAACCGTGGAGCACGGATGTCCAGCTACCTCATACACCTCGAATGCCCTGAATGCGGCGAGATCTTCCAAGCGGACCGGCTGCAGACCATTTGCCAGGCGTGCCAGTCCCCGTTGCTGGCCCGCTATGATGTGGACCGCATTGTGGCCCAGGTCGACCTGTCGAATCTCGCCCAGAGAGGCAGCGGCATCGTGCACTGGGCCGAGCTCTTGCCGCTCGACGACCCACATCATGCCGTGACACTGGGCGAAGGCGATACCCCCCTGATCGAGGCATCGAAAGTCGTCGGCGACTCTGGAGTGCAGCACCTCTACATTAAGGAAGAGGGCGTCAACCCTACGGGAACGTTCAAAGCCCGCGGTCTGGCCATGGCCGTCTCTCGCGCGGTCGAGCTGGGGGTCACGGCTTTCGTCATCCCCACCGCCGGCAACGCCGGAGGCGCCCTGGCAGCCTATGCCGCACGCGCCGGGGTCGAGGCGCACGTCTTCATGCCAGCCGACGCCCCCAGTCTGAATCAGGCCGAAGTCCTGGCTCATGGCGCTGATCTGCACCTGGTGGACGGACTGATCGACGAAGCCGGCCGTCAGGCCGTCGAGGCCGCCGGGACCCACGGCTGGTTCAACGTCTCGACCTTCCGCGAGCCCTATCGCGTCGAAGGCAAGAAGATCATGGGGCTTGAGCTGGCCGAAGACTTCGATTGGCACCTTCCAGACGTTATCATCTATCCGACCGGCGGGGGCACGGGATTGGTTGGCATGTGGAAGGCGTTCGATGAGCTCGAGGCCCTGGGCTGGATCGACTCGCACCGGCCGCGCATGGTCAGTGTTCAGGCCAGCGGATGCGCCCCTGTCGTTCGGGCCCTCGAGCAGGGCGCAGATAGGACACACCCTTGGCTAAATGCCCACACCGTGGCGGCCGGCCTGCGGGTGCCAGCCGTGTTCGCGGACCGGCTGATCCTAAATGCCATCCGGGCCTCCCTCGGGACGGCCGTGGCGGTGGATGACGATGCGATTCTCAAGGCTCAGGCGGACCTGGCTCAGCTTGAGGGGATCTTGGCGTGCCCCGAAGGGGCCGCCACACTGGCCGGCCTACGCAAGCTTAAGCAAGCCGGTTGGATCAGGGCTAACCAAGACGTGGTCCTCTTCAACACCGGTTCGGGCCTAAAATACATTTCATGAGCCACTCTCTGCCGATCGACGAGGTCATCCAGGGCGATTGCCTGCAGGTCCTGGCCGAGATGCCTCAGGGGGCGGTTGACTTGATTTTCGCCGACCCTCCCTACAATCTCCAACTAACTCAGACGCTGTATCGACCCAACATGACCCGGGTCGAAGGCGTCGATGAAGCGTGGGACAGGTTTGACGATTTTGAGGCCTACGACCGGTTTTCGAGAGATTGGCTGGTGGCTTGTCGGCGTGTTCTCAAACCGAATGGTGCGCTGTGGGTGATCGGGACCTATCACAATATCTTCCGACTGGGCCGCATCATGCAGGACCTTGGATACTGGTTCTTGAACGATGTCGTGTGGGTCAAGACCAACCCCATGCCGAACTTCCGGGGCGTGCGCTTCACCAATGCCCATGAAACGCTGATCTGGGCGGCACGTGATAAAGGCTCTCGCTATACCTTCAACTACCATGCCATGAAGCACATGAACGCCGATCTGCAAATGCGCAGCGACTGGGTGCTGCCGATCTGCTCAGGAACGGAACGCATCAAGATTGACGGCAGCCGGGCGCACCCGACGCAGAAACCAGAGGCGCTGCTGTATCGAATTCTCCTGGCGACTACCAACCCCGGTGATATTGTGCTGGATCCGTTCTTCGGCACCGGCACCACAGGCGCCGTTGCCAAGCGACTTCATCGCCGGTGGATCGGGATTGAAAAGGACGAGACATACGCCAGCATCGCACGGAAGCGGATCGACTCAGTGATACCGGAGCCGCTGGATGCAGCCGCGTTCGATGTACGCGACCGTCGGAAGAGGCTCCGCCGGGTGCCGTTTTCCCGTCTGTTGGAGATGAATCTGGTCCAACCCGGGCAGCGACTCTACTTTCAGGCCGACCGCTCACGTGAGGCGACCATCAAACCCGATGGTCAACTTCGCATCGACGGATTCGAGGGTTCGATCCATCAAGCCGGGCGGCACCTTCGAGATGGCTCGCCGTGCAACGGCTGGGAACACTGGTATTTTGAGACCCAAGACTCTGGGCTCAAGCCGATCGACGTCCTGAGGCAGGCTGCCCGCCGGCAGTTGGGTGAAATGGGTGAGGTTTGACAAAAGACGGAACCCCAAGCCCCGAAGCGGTGAGTGATTCAATGGAAAACACCCCTGGAAGGGGTGCTTGTTTGGTGCTGCACATGGGGTATCGATCTGGTGCCGAGAGTCAGAATCGAACTGACGACCCCGCGATTTTCAGTCGCGTGCTCTACCAACTGAGCTATCTCGGCACGCCAGCGATTGTACCGTTCGGGATGGGGGGTGTCAAGCAATGGCATCTCCGAACCGCTTCCCGTGGGGTCAGAGCGTCAACAGGCCGGGCACTCTGAGAAGTGCGCTTGAAATGTCGTCGTAGACATCCACCCCCCAACTTTCGAGTTTGTCGCGCTTGGGTCCCCCGTCGCTAATCCCCAGCAGGAAGAGCTCAATCTGAATCCCATGCTCGGCCAGATGATCACGCGCCGCCCGCGCGCTGCGGAGCCCCTTGACCAAATCTTCGAACACGAAGACTTGTGCGCCGTGCAGCCGCGCGAAGGCCGGATGGCGATTGCCGGAAACCAGTTCGTGAGCTGCCAGCAGCGCCTGTGTCTGGTCTTTTGTCGCCAGCATCGCCAGCGCGGCCAGCGCATGCACCGGGGATGGCTTCATGTATGCCTCGGTGTCCAGGCCGTGCCGGGATGCCAGCCAGCCAGTGCCGCCGCCCCCGATGATCGGCACTGGATCCAGGCCGACGACCTGGCGGCCCAGCTCGGCTTCCGGTGTGTCGAAGAAACCGTCCGGTGGGGCGGAGGGGCGATTGGTGAAGATCACCGCATGCTGATCGGGATGGTCCAGCCAGGCCAGCAGATGCGCCAGGTGGGCCGGCGGAAGGTTGCTTTGGTCGAACTCAAACAGGTAGCTGGGGCTGTGAAGGTGTGGCTTCAGCCGATAGGTCTCCTGGAAACCAGTGCTGCCGAGAGCGAGCTCCTGGAACAGCCGGTGGGTCAGCGACCCCGCGATGCGCCGCGAACTCCGGAGCAGCTGCTGGAAGCGGGCGGCGCGTTCCGGCCGGGGTTCCGTCTCCAAGAGCAAGGCCTCGGCCCGTGTCAGGGACGTGCCCTCCGGGTCGGCCCCGGCCAAGTCCTGGAAGAATGCTGCCAGATCTGGCCAGTCCAGCCCATTTGGTTCGACGACAGGCAGCGGTGGAGCATCGGGCAGCTCGACGTTGAGGCCGCTCTGCCAGGCGCGCCGCAGCATCAGGCAGGCGCAAATGGCGCTGGACTCCCATTCACTGGTGACCCCGGCAGCCTCGAACCATTCGATTTCGTCCCTGGTCAAGTTCCGGCCGGCGTAGCCCAGGGCGATAGCCACCAGGCGAATGGTCTCCTGCAGGGCGCGGTAATAGCCCATCGGCGTCAACAGCACGCTGTCCATATCCAGCAGCAGGATTTGCATTCTGAGAAGTGCCTCCAGTTGGATGGGGATCGGATCTATCGTTTGGAGATGGCCGTCGCCAGGACGACGGCCATCTCGGCCAGGCCGATGGCGGACGTTAACCACGGAAGATTGTCCCACGCGCCGCCAGCCTGCGTGGGGTTTTTCTCACGGAGATGGGATGCGCTCAGACGAAGCGCAAAGAATGGGCCGGTGGCCAGAAGAATCAGACCGCTCACAAAGCCCGACTCCGGCCATGGCCCGATGCCGAACGTTCCGGCCAACACTGCCAGGGCCGAGAGCCCGATAGCGAGGGCGAATATCAACCAGATGCGCCTGGCGCCCCCGGTTGGCTGGCGGGCTGGCTGGTCCTGGTGGGTCATTCTGCCACGGACTGGGAGCGAATCGTCAACAGCTCGTCAATCCGCTCGAACGTGGAGTCCGCAGGAGACCAATCTCCTGCGTCAGCCGTCTCTTCTATTTGGTCTGGCCGCCTGGCGCCGACGATTGCGGAGGTCAGCTCGGGTCGGCGCAGGACCCAGGCGATGGCGAGTTGGGCTGCACTGTGGCCGGTTTCTTGGGCAAGCCGGGAAAGGCCCTCGGCCAGCGCCACATTGGCCATCAACTCAGGAGGCTGGAACTGGGGATCGAGACGCCGGTGATCATCGTCGGGCAGCGAGTCAACCCATTCAGCCGTCACCTTGCCTGTGAGCAATCCCTTCTGCATTGGACTGTAGGCGACAACACCTATTTCGTGCTCAGCGCAAAACTCCAGAACTTCATCTTCAACTTGGCGCCTGAGCATGCTGTAGGCGGGCTGAAGAGAGGCGATCGGATGGTGGTCCTGGACGGACCGCATTTGGGAGGGGCTGAAGTTTGAAACGCCGCCATAGCGGACCTTGCCGGCGTCAATCAGGCGCCGGATGGCTTGCCAGGCTTCTTCGATGGCTTCCGCCGGATCGGGCCAGTGGATTTGATACAAGTCGATGGTTTCAATGTTCAAACGGCGCAAGCTGTCCTCGGCCTCATTGATGATCGACGAGGCCGTGAGTTCACCATAGATCTTCCGATCGGGATCCCATCGGAGGCCACACTTGGTCGCGATGATGGGCTTTTGGGCAAGCCAGGTGATCGCCCTCCCGACGACTTCTTCGGAGTGTCCTAATCCATATACCGGGGCAGTGTCGATCCAATTGATCCCGTGGTCCAAGGCTCCAAGAACGGTGTCGATGGATTGTCGGTCGTCCTGGGGACCCCAGGCGTCAGGCCAACCGCCCCCACCGATCGCCCAGGTTCCCAGGCCGACCCGGCTGAGTTCGAGGTCTGTCCATCCCAATTTCTTGAGCTGCATGTGCGGTCTCCTCAGGGGTGGTCAAGGTCCCTTTAGGATGCTGAACACCCACGGCTGCTTAGGCGTTGAGTTGACGAAGCTCCAAAGTCTGTAGCTCGAAGCTCTGCTCGACCTCGGTAGGGATGACCCCGAACCGTATTCCTCCGGCCGGCGAGACGATGGCGAATTGGTTGTCAATCCAGGTCACGAAGCCGAGCGGGCCGGCGGGTGAGATCGAGCTTTCAAAGGTGAGGATGCCGTCGACCAAGAAGCTTACGCCATTGGATCGCCATTGGATTTCGTAAGTATGCCACGCGTTGAGGTCTGTCTCCAGCATGCGTTCTTCGCAGGCAACCTGGCGCAACATGGTGTGCATCAGGGGACGGCGGAGGACCGGGAGTTTGACGGCCGCATAGGCTGCCAGGGCGGGGACGGCCAGCAGCCAGCCAGGGATGGAAGGTGCTTCAAGAACCTGGGCTTTCCAGCCCCAGCCCGGGTTGGGCGGGGCAAGCGCCATATCATTCGGCGGTGACCCATAAAAGAACCATACCGCTTGCGGCGATACTGGCAGTTTGCGGGCAGCACCCGCCTGGCCAAAGCTCAGGCTGAAGGGGTCGTTCCAAAACCCAAATCCCAACGTGCCTTTCGGGTGAGAAAGCGACGCCCGGGCCCTGACTATGAACCCGGCGGGCGGCTGCCATGGGAAGCGTCTGCGAGACAGCTTATGGTAATCGTCTAACTGCGCGTTGGCGTAGCCGGAGGCCATCGGCGGGATCCGCAAATGGCCGGGCGCATCGGCGTCTGCGCTTACTTGTCCACCGCCAATCATCAGTTGTTGAAGGTTGAAAGGCGCCTGATCCATATCCCGATTATAGGCTTTTGCCGGTGGCCAAACGCCTCGTGTATAATCACGCGCACATCGTTCAGGAGGGTGCATGGAGATCATCTGGCACGGGCTTTCTTGCTTCCGTTTGACCCAGCGCGGTTTGGCCACCGTGGTGACGGATCCCTTTGGCTCCAACACCGGTCTGCCGCAGCTCAAGCTGAAAGCCGACATTGTCACCATCAGCCATGACGCCCCCGGCCACGCGTCCCTCGACAGCGTTCGCAAGGGCTACCGCGCGCTCGCCAGCCCGGGGGAGTATGAGATCGGCGGCGTGTTCATCACCGGCATCGTGCTCGATGGCGGCAAAAAGGAAGAAGAAAACGGCCGGCGCAACATCCTGTTCATGTTTGAGTACGAAGATGTGTCGGTGGTCCATCTCGGCGATCTGAGCAGCGTGCCGTCGCAGTCGCAGATCGAAGATCTGGGCGCCGTCGATGTGGCCATAGTACCCGTCGGAGGCGGCACGGCACTTACACCAGCGCAGGCGGCTGAGACGATCAGTCTGATCGAACCCTCTCTGGTGATCCCAATGCACTACAAGACGGGCAAGGAGAAACTGGAGCTGGGCGCGATTGAGCCCTTCCTGTCCGAGATGGGCATCTCCAATGCTGAAGCTCAGCCCTCGCTCAAAATAAGCAAGAGTGCGCTCTCGGAAGAGACCCAGGTGGTTTTGCTTGAGCGGAACGGGTGATCGCTCGGTAAAATTGAATGTTCCCTGCCGTTCCAGGCAGGCTCACGTGAGGTAAGGAAACCATGGCCGTCAAGCTCTTGATGACGTGGGATATCGTCCCAGGGCGCGAACAAGAGTACTTCGAGTTTGTGGTCCGCGAATTCGTGCCGGGGATGCAGCGTTTGGGGATTCAACCCACCGAGGCCTGGTACACGACCTATGGGGACCGCCCGCAGATCCTCACCGGCGGGGTGACGGACGATTTGGGGGAAATGGAGATCGCCCTGGCCACCGACGATTGGGGCAGCCTTAAGGACAACTTGTTGGAGTTTGTCACCAATTTCGAGTGGAAAGTGGTATCGGCCTCCAGTGGTTTTCAGATGTAGCCAAACAAAAAAGCGGCCCGATGGGCCGCCACAAAACACGAGGCCGAGCTGCCCTAGTCTTCTTTCGTTGACGGGGCGGCTTTCGTTTCCGGCTCAGGCTTGGTGGAGGACTCGCCCGATGCGCCGTGGCTGGAGCGCGACGCCGGGTTCTTGGACGAACGGTTGTCGGTCACGTAGAAACCTGACCCCTTGAACACAATCCCGACCGGCTGAAAGAGCTTTCGCAGCTTCTTCTTGCCGCACTCAGGGCACTTGGCCAAGGGTTTGTCGCTGAACTTCTGGTGGCGTTCAAACTGAACGCCGCAGTTTTCACACCGGTACGCGTAGACGGGCATCAAATTCCTCCATCTTGCCCCACCCGATCCGCATTATATCGCCCGCCCAGGTGGATAGCAAGCACGCGAGATGTCGGTGCGACCCGACCCCGGGTCCAGCCAACAATCATCCATAGGATAGCCCCGCAACATCAGAAATGAGTTAGACGCGCAGGCGCCGGACCTTGCCCGAATTGAGGAGTCCGTTGACCCCCCTCACCTTTACGCTTATCATCTGGGGAAGGCAAGGTCATCCGGGCGATCGCGGGCGGCGATACGCCGTCCGAGGAAAGTCCGCGCTCCACAGAGCAAGGTGCCGGGTAACACCCGGGCGGGGCAACCCGCGGATAGGGCCACAGAAAAGGACCGCCCGAAAGTCGACGTCGCTGAAGCTCGCTCTGGCGAGATCACGTGATGCTTCGATTTTCGGGTAAGGGTGAAAAGGCGGTGTAAGAGACCACCGGCGCCGGCAGCAATGCCGGCGGCCAGGCAACCCCCACCGGGAGCAAGGCCAAGCAGGAGTGACGTCCTTCGGGACGGGGACCCGCTCGTTCCCCATCAGCTCCGGGTCGGCCGCTCGAGCCCGGCCGCAAGGTCGGGTCCAGATAGATGATCGCCCACGTGGTGTGTGTCGATCGGCTCTGCCGATTCGAAACTGCCCACTGGACAGAACGCGGCTTACAGGACGACCTGCCCCACCCACCGGCCCTTCGGGGCCGGTTCGACTTTAAGTCCCCCCGCCCGGCGCGGGGTTCGCCGGAGATCCAGCAGGCTGGGTGGGGCGGGCGCCCAAGCCGAAGCCTCCCCCGCTTTTCGTGAAGTGAGTTTCCTAGGCTAGGAGGACGGTACCAGCCGAAAGGGTGGATGTTCAGGCTTGCGTCCCCCCAAAAAATGGTATATGCTGTGTCAGATTGTGGGGGAAAGTGGGACGAAGTGGGACGCCGGAGCCGCCGGCGTCTTGGCGTTTAGGCAGAGAATAGAACAGATGTTCCTAGGGCAGTTCTCCCATTCGATCGACTCCAAGGGCCGGATCACGATACCGGTTAGCTTTCGGGCTGCCTTGGCCTCCGGCGCGTTTGTCACGCAGGGTTTCGAACGCAATCTGGTGGTTTATACCACGGATGACTTCCAACGAATGGCCCACCGCGCCGCCACCCTCACCACCACCAATCCCGAAGCGAGGGCCATCCGCCGTGTGATGTTCGGGCGGGCGGCAGACATCGGCCTCGACTCGGCCGGCAGAATCCTGGTCCCTACATTCCAGAGGGAGTATGCGCAGCTGGACGGCGAGGTGACCATTGTCGGCGCCGGGGAGTACTTCGAGATCTGGAGTTCCGAACTCTGGTTAGGTGAATTGGCCTCGGTCAGCGATCCTGAGGTCAATGCCAAGCGCTTCATCGAATTCGATTTGTCGTCGGGGGAGTAGGGGATGGGGCCGTCATTTGACGCCCCGCAAGCACCTCCTCACCGTCCCGTTCTTTACCAGGAAGTGCTGGCGGCACTTCGTCCGCGCCCCGGCCAGCGATACATCGACGGCACGGTGGGTGCCGGGGGTCATGCCGCCGGGGTGCTCCGGGGCTCGGTTCCCGACGGGCTTCTGCTTGGCCTGGATCGAGATCCCGCGGCGCTTGAGATCGCCGGTGCGGCGCTGGCCGAGTTTGGCGATCGGGTGCATCTCCGCCATGCACCCTACGCGGAAATGGATGGGCAGGTGCAACGCCTTGGCTGGCAAGCAGTGAATGGGGTTCTGCTCGATCTCGGTCTGTCGTCCATGCAGCTCGATGAGCCCAGCCGGGGGTTCGCACTCAAAGAGGACGGCCCACTCGACATGCGCTTCGATCCGCAACAAAGCCTGCGAGCCGCCGATCTGGTCAACACCTGGCCCGAAGCCGACCTGGCGGATGTCCTCTTCACGCTCGGAGAAGAGAGACGATCGAAGCGGATTGCCAGGGCCATCGTCGACGCCAGGCCGGTGGAGTCAACCGGCCAGTTGGCTGGAATCGTGGCCCAGTCCGTGGGCCGGGCAGGCGGAAGGCGACATCCGGCAACCAAGACGTTTCAAGCGCTGCGCATGGCGGTCAATGATGAACTTGGCCAGCTTGAAAAGGGACTGCAGGTTGCGGTTGCCCAGTTGGAGACCGGAGGTCGGCTGGTGGTAATCAGCTTCCATTCGCTTGAGGACCGTCTGGTGAAGCAGTACTTCAAACGTGAGTCGATGGACTGCATCTGCCCGCCGGATCAGCCGACGTGCACCTGCGGCCACCAAGCAAGAGTGAAGATCGTTAGCCGCAAGGCCATTCGGCCCAGCGAGGCCGAAATTGCGATCAACCCACGCGCCCGCAGCGCACGAATGAGAGTGGCAGAGTATGTGGGGCAGGCATGAACCTTGCAATGAACGCGTTGGGTGGTGTACGTCATGACGGCTGCAAATCAAAGACGACCTCAGGCCTCGCGGCGCACAGGTTGGCGCCTTGCTGTGCGTTCCACCAGCAGGGCTGTCCTGCTGGTGATCACTCTGCTTTGCGTGGGGGGGATGTATCTGGCAGTGAGCGCTAAAGTCGCCGACGCCGGGCGTCAGGTGTTGACGCTCCAATCCCGCAAGCAAGATCTGTTCCAGGCCAACAAGGAGCTGAACGCCCAGCTGGCGGTGTTGACGGCACCCGAGCGGATGATGGCGAGGGCGATTGCCCTCGGTTTCCACCCCGCTTCCCCCGATGAGATTCAATACCTCAAGGTGCCGGGCTATAAGCCGCCGGCGCCGTTTGTTGCGCCCAGGCCCCCGGCTAATACGGACGGCTCAGCGGCCATGCTGTCCCCCGCCTACACCGAGACGCTGGGCGAATGGCTGACGCGTGTGTTTGGCAAGTCAGGGGGGCAGCCTTGAATCCAGAACACACGCATGCCCGCGTGCGCGTGACCAGCATCTTGATCGTGATGGCCCTCGTGGCGACCACGCTGCTCATTCAATTGGTGAGAGTACAGTTTGGACCTTACGCTCCGATCTTCGCCGCCAGGGGCGATGCCAGCGTGGGACGAGTGGAGCAGGTCATGCCGGCGCGGGGGCAGATCTTTGATCGTGACGGCCAAATCCTGGCCACCAATGCCAACCTTTACCACATTGAAATTGAGATCAGACAGCTCACCCCGCAGAGCCAGCAGGACATCGCCGCCGTGCTGTCCAAGCTGCTGGTCATCCCGTTTGAGGATCTCCACAATCAGCTCACGCGTGATTGGGCCAGCCAGGGCCAGTTCCGGATTCGGCTCACACGGCCCGATGACCAGGGCGGCAATCTGCCCATCACGGTCGACCAATTTGTGGCCGACGTCCTGCGCGGTTTTCTCGCCGACCCCACGGCACCCGACCTGAGCGGTTTGGCGCTGGTTCCGGCACCCAAGCGCGTTTATCCCGCCGGCACGCTTGCGGGGCACGTGTTGGGCTTTGTTAATGAAGAAGGTAAAGGCTTCTTTGGGGTGGAGGGCTACTACGACGAGTGGCTGGCGGGCAAACCCATCACCGTCGAACAGCCACTCATCCCGCCCGAGGCTCGCCCCGAACCGAACCCGCCGGCGGGCGTCAACCTGGTGTTGACCATCGACACCGAGATCCAGCAAATGGTGGAAGACGCGCTCAACGAAGCCCTCAAGACCAGCCTGGCTGAAAGCGGTCAGATCATCGTCATGGACCCGCATTCGGGGGAAATCCTGGCCATGGCGGCTTCGCCTGAGTTGGACCCCAACAACTATCAGCCGTGGTTGAAGCCGGACAAGCAAGGCAAAGAGCCGGTGATCACGCCTGGGGCGAGCGCGCAGTACGAACCAGGTTCGACGTTCAAGATTCTGACCATGGCCGCCGCCCTCGACACCGGGGTCGTCACGCCCGACACGACCTTTGTGGACACCGGATCGATTGAAGTCGGGGGGCACGAGATCATCAATTGGGACGGGAGCGCGTGGGGACCGCAAACCATGACCGGGTGCATGCAGCATTCCCTCAATGTCTGCCTCGCCTTCGTCGCCTCGGACAAGCTGGGAGCCAAAGATTTCTATCAGTATCTGGCCAACTTCGGGATCGGCCGCCTAACAGGAATCGATCTGGCCGGCGAAGTCGCCGGGCAGCTCCGGACGCCGCGCCATCCACAATGGACGGAGTCAGACCTGGGCACGAATTCATTCGGTCAGGGTGTTTCCGTGACGCCCGTGCAGCTTTTGGCCGCCGTAAGCGCCGTGGCCAACGGGGGCGTGATGGTTCAGCCTCATGTCGTGCGCGAGGTGGTCGGACCCCAGGGCGCCTATTGGCCCAAGACCACCGCGCTCGGCCAACCGATATCTCAGCAGACCGCCGCAGCGCTGTCCCAGATGCTCAGCCAATCCGCGGGGGGTGAAACCCAGTATGCACATGTTAACGGCTATGACCTGGCCGGCAAGACGGGGACGGCCCAGGTCCCAACTGATTACGGCTACGACCCCAACCTGACGATTGCCTCGTTCATCGGTTGGGGGCCGCTGCCGGATCCGCAATTCCTGGTGCTGGTCCGTCTCGACAAGCCCAAGACGTCACCCTGGGGCTCGGTGGTCGCTGCGCCTGTCTTCCAAAAGGTCGTCCAGAGACTGGTGGTCTTGATGCACATCCCTCCCGATTCCGTGCGGGCCCAGATGGGCGAAGGGGGTTGAGGCGAGGGTGCCGCGATGTTGACGCTCGATCACGTGGTTGAGGCGCTGACCAAGACCCGGCCGGGGGTGGATCGGAAGATCACCGGAGCCGTGGTCGACTCGCGCCAGGCCACGCCAGGCTCGATGTTTATCGCCCTGAAAGGCGCCCGGACGGACGGACACTCCTTTGTCGACGATGCATTTGAGCGCGGGGCTGTGCTGGCTCTGGTCGAAGACGCGCCGGCCGGCGACGTGCCCGTGGTCGATCTGCGCGGTGGAGAACTGCGCGCCGTCAAGGCATGGGATTTTCCACTCAGCCTGCGGGTGGACAACACATTGCTGGCACTGCAGCGTGTGGCGGCGCATTGGCGGAACCAGATCGATGTGCGGGTAATCGGCATCACGGGCAGCGTTGGCAAGTCGACCACCAAGGAGCTCACCGCCGATGTCCTCGAGCGGCGATACCGAACGCTGAAGAATCCAGGCAATCTGAACAACGAAATTGGCCTGCCGCTCAGCCTGCTGGACCTGAACGAACGCCATCAACGAGCCGTCTTGGAAATGGGCTTCTACGTTCCAGGAGAGATTGACCTTCTGTGCAAGATCGCTCGCCCGGCCGTTGGCGTGGTGACCAACATCAGCCAGGTTCACCTCGAACGCGCCAAGACCCTGGACGCCATTGTCAAGGGGAAAGCCGAGCTGGTCGAGAGCTTGCCCCCGGCGCCTGACGGTGTGGCCATCCTGAACAACGATGACCCCTTGGTCATGGGGATGGCCGAGCGGACGAAGGCGCGGGTCTTCAGCTACGGCCTCTCGAGCGATTCAGACCTGTGGGCCGATGAGGTGGAAGGTCTGGGGCTGGAGGGCATTCGATTCGTCCTGCATTTCCAGAGGGAGTCAATCCACGTCCGCGTGCCAATGCTGGGGCGACATTCGGTCCACACGGTCCTGCGGGCTGCGGCTGTGGGGTTGGTCGAAGGATTGACCTGGGAGGAAATCGTCAGCGGATTGCAGGCCACACCGTCGCAGCTGCGGCTGATGGCGGTGACAGGCCCAAAGGGGGCCATCCTGCTGGATGACACCTACAACGCCGCTCCGGCGTCGACGATTGCCGCCCTCAACCTGCTGGACGATCTGGACGGCCGCAAGACGGCCGTGCTGGGAGACATGTTGGAATTGGGCAGCTTTGAGGAGCGAGGGCACCGGATGGTGGGCGCCCGGGCGGCGGAAGTCGCCGACCAGCTTTTAACGGTTGGGGAGAAGGCTCACTGGATTGCGGATGAAGCCCTCCGGGCTGGTTTGGCCGAGGAGAATGTGGTTCAGGTCGATCGGCCGAAGCAGGCCATTAAGTTCCTCAAGAAGAACATCGGGCCGAACGACGTGGTGCTGATTAAGGGCTCGCGCGGCATGCATATGGACACGATTGTGAATGAACTGGAGCAGCGCCGATGAGCCAGACTGCCATGGCGCTCACCCTGGGCGGCATCGCCTTCCTATTGACCGTGATCTGGGGCGGGCCATTCATCCGCATCCTGCGCATGCTCAAGGTGGGGCAACAGATACGCATCGAGGGGCCTGCCCGGCATTTCACCAAACTTGGTACGCCGACGATGGGCGGCTGGCTGTTCATCATCCCCGTCGTGTTGATCACAGGCGTTTTGAACCTGGTGTCAATCGCCAGCGATCTTACCGTCTTGGGCAACTCGATCCTGCTGCCGTTGTTGGTGCTGATCGCCTTCACGGCATTGGGGAGCTACGACGACTGGTTGGGAGTCCGGGCCCGCCAGGAAGGGCGCGAAGGGCCGATCGGCATGCGGGGCCGTTGGAAGCTGGTCTGGCAGATCGTAATCGCCTTTGGGGCAGCCCTGGTGTTGAAGTACGGGCTGCATTCGCCCAACATGATCCTGCCCAACGTACCCGAGGTGATCGATCTTGGGATTTGGTACGTGCCCATCGCCATGTTCTGGATCGTTGGGGGCAGCAATGCCATCAACCTGACCGATGGTTTGGATGGCTTGGCGGGTCTTATCTCGGCAACCGCGTTTGCCGCCTTCGGCGTCATCGCTGCCCTCCAGGGGCAGGTCTTCCTGCTCCGTTTCAGCTTCACCATCGTCGGCGCCCTGTTCGCCTTCCTTTGGTACAACGCACACCCAGCCGAACTCTTCATGGGTGACACGGGGTCGTTGTCGCTCGGCGCCACCTTGGCCACGGTGGCGCTCATGACCGGCCAATGGCCTCTGCTTGTGGTCATCGCCATCATCCCAGGGAGTGAAACCCTGAGCGTGATCCTGCAGGTGGCGTATTTCAAACTGACCAAGGGGCGCAGGCTGTTCAAGATGGCGCCCATCCACAACCACTTCGAACTGAATGGGTGGAGTGAAACACAAATCGTGCAGCGGTTCTGGCTGGTGAGCCTGCTGTCCGCCATGATCGGAATCGCGCTGGCTTTGATCTGATCGAAAGGAGAGACGCAATGGAGACCGGGATGCTTTGGTTTGATGACAGCAATCGCCCATTAACGGAGAAAGTGGAATCGGCTGTCGCTTACTACCTCAACAAGTACGAGCAGTCGCCTAATCTGTGCGCCGTACATCCGAGCATGCTTCCGGACGGTGACACCAAGGTCGGGCAGATCGATATCCGGTCTGCCACGGCGGTCATGCCGCATCACTTTTGGCTGGGCGTCGACCAGGGCACCCAAAGCCAAAGCAACGGGCATCGAAAAGCCGCCTGAGGACTGTGGGTTGTCAGATTGGAGTGACCTTCGCGTGGTGGTGATCGGATTGGCCCGGCAGGGAAAAGCTCTGGCACGATATCTCTCGACCGAAGGGGCCGAGGTGATCGTCACTGACCGCAAACCGGCGGATCAGTTGATCGAGGCGCGCCAAGAACTCGCAGGGCTGCCGATCCGCTACGTCCTTGGAGGGCATCCGCTTGAAGTGCTGGATGGGGCGGATCGTCTCTGCCTTTCGGGCGGGGTCCCTTCCGACCTGCCTATCGTCCTGGAAGCCGAACGACGTGGGATTCCTGTCCTCAATGACTCCCAGATCTTCCTTGAGCGCTGCCCCTGCCAGACCGTCGGCATCACCGGGTCTGCTGGAAAATCAACCACTACGGCCCTTTTGGGCGCCATGGCCGCCGCCGACCCCTCACGCAAGACGTGGGTGGGAGGCAACCTCGGCCGGCCCTTGCTCGCCGATCTGGCGGCGATGGCCGCCGATGACATCGCCGTGCTTGAGCTGTCATCATTCCAGCTCGAATGGATGACGGTCAGCCCGAACCTGGCCGCTGTGCTGAACATTACGCCCAATCATCTTGATCGTCACGGGGACATGGGCACCTACACCCGGGCCAAGGCTCGGATTCTCGCCTACCAGTCCGAAGCCGACACCGCGCTTCTCGGTCACGATGATCCGGGAGCATGGGGGCTTAGGTCGAACGTCCAGGGACACATGGCCAGCTTCGGTCGCGGTGAACCGCCCGAGGGCACAGGAGCCTGCATCGACGATGATCTGATGCTGTGGGTTTCCGACGGGTCGGTCACTCCGTTGGCCCCGTTGGATGCGGTCAAGCTCAGGGGGGCCCACAATCGGCTGAATGCCCTGGCGGCTTCGGCCCTCGGCATGCTGGTTGGTTTGGAACTGAGCGCGATCAGGACGGGCCTCGAAACGTTTACTGGACTGCCTCACCGCATGGAATTTGTAAGAAGCGTGGATGGTGCAGATTGGTACGACGATTCGATCGCCACAGCGCCGGAGCGATCGTTGGCCTCCCTGGCTTCCTTTGAGACAGAGCCCATCATCCTCTTGGCGGGAGGCAGGGACAAGAATCTGCCCTGGGAGAAGTTTGCCGACACGGTCTCGCGCCGCATAGATCACCTGATCCTTTTTGGAGAAGCGGCGCCCAAGATAGCCCAAGCGATGCAAACCGCCGGCGGAAACCACCTGCAGAGTCTCGATGTGTGTGATGACCTGGAGGCCGCCGTTGCCAGGGCCTCAGAGCTGGCGGAGGAGGGGGATGTGGTGCTGCTCGCTCCGGGGGGAACGAGCTTCGACGCTTTCGTGGATTTCGAGGCCCGGGGTGATCGATTCAAAGCATTGGTCGAAGGTCTATGACCGAGATTACGTTCAACACGCGGCTTAAGAGCCAGGCATGGATCCGTCGGCTGAGGAAAACAGGCCTTGATCCGTGGCTCTTGCTGACAGTTGGCATCATGCTGGCGTATGGCTTGGTGATGGTCTACTCCGCGAGCTGGGATGTCTCCTATCGGCTGACGGAGGATCCGAACACCCTGTTTCGGCGCCAGGTGATCAACCTGCTGGTGGGATTGGGCGCCATGCTGATCGGGGCGCGCATCCCGATTCACTGGCTGCGCAAGCTGGCACTGCCGGTGATCGGCTTCGCCATCGGATCGTTGTTGATCGTGTTGCTGGTTCAAGTTGGGGCCGGGCCGCGGCGTGCGTTTCTGGGTGGATCCTACCAGCCGTCCGAGCTGGCCAAACTGGCCATGATCATCTACCTGGCGGTATGGATGGAATCCAAGGGGGACAAACTCACCGACTGGGGAAATGGATTCCTACCGTTAATGGTGATCATTGGGCTGGTGAGCGGGCTGATCTTGCTCCAGCCCGATTTGAGCGCCGTGCTGACCGTGGCGATTGTTTCCGTGACGATGTTCTACATGGCCGGCGCTCGATTTGTGCAGTCGGTCGCCGTCACGGCTGGGGGCGGTGTCTTGGCTTTCTTGCTGGTGCGTGTGACGACCACTGGACGCACCCGTTGGAACGATTACGTCACGGGCCTGGTGGACATCGAAAAGGCCTCCTATCACGTGCAGCATTCCTTGCAAGCGTTTACGGCGGGGGGCCTGCTCGGCAGAGGCCTCGGGGCGAGCCGGGAGAAATTCGGCCTGCTTCCGGCCCCGCACACGGACAGCATCTTTGCCGTCATCGGCGAGGAACTGGGTCTGGTGGGGGCGCTGCTGGTCGTGGCCCTGTTCGTGTTCTTCATGTGGCGTGGTTTTCGAATCTCCATGCAGGCCCGCGACCGGTTGGGGATGCTCCTGGCTGGCGGGATCACGTTCTGGGTGGGCATCGAGGCCATGGTCAACATGTCCGTGCTCCTTGGGCTCTTGCCCTTCGCCGGAAACGCCCTGCCTTTCTTCAGTTATGGCGGGTCGAGTCTGGTCACCACCCTGGCCGCAGTGGGCCTGCTGCTCAATGTGTCCAGGCGAAAACCGCCCGAAGTTCAAGACATAAGGGGTCACATTGCGACTGTTGGTATCGGCTGGCGGCACCGGCGGGGGGGTGTATCCCGCCTTGGCCGTCATCGACGCCCTCGGCGAGAGGGCTGAGGTCCTATGGGTCGGAGGACTTGGCGGGATGGAGGAGCAGCTCGTCCGCCGGGCGGGTATCGCATTCGAAGCGATCCCGGCCGCCGGGGTGCATGGCGTCGGCCTGAGGGCGCTGCCAAGCAACTTGTGGCGGCTGGCCACCGGCACGTTGGCGGCGCGCGCTGTGCTGCGCCGCTACCAGCCAAATGTGATCTTCTTCACAGGTGGCTATGTGGGCATTCCCGTGGCATTGGCGGCCCGCAAGGTTCCCAAGGTGGTACTCGTGCCTGATGTTGAGCCGGGATTGGCGTCCAAGTTGATCAGCCGCACGGCGGACAGTGTCTGTGTGACCACCGAAGAGTCGGTTGTCCACTACGGCGGCTTCGAGCGGATCCGGATTACCGGCTATCCGACTCGGAGCAGCTTTGGGGGCCTAACCCGCGAAGAAGGGCGCCGCGGGTTAGGCCTCTCCTTGGATCGTCCGGTGATCCTGGTTCAGGGCGGCAGCCGGGGTGCGCGCTCGATCAATCGAGCCCTGTGGCGAATTCTCCCGGGGCTCTTGGTGCGGGCGCAAGTTATCCATCTGACAGGAGACGGCGAATGGCCCCAGGTGGCCCGCGAGCAGAAAAAGCTGTCCCCAGCCCATCTGGGTGATTACCATCCGTTCCCGTACTTGCACGACGAAATGGCGGCTGCCCTGGTCTCGGCCGACGTCGTGGTCTCGCGGGCGGGTGCATCTGCACTGGGAGAGTATCCGGTGTTCGGCCTTCCGGCGATCCTGGTGCCTTATCCGTACGCCTGGCGCTACCAGAAGGTCAATGCGGAGTACCTCGTCGATCGGGGGGCTGCCATTCAACTGGACGATGAAGCGTTGAATCTTCGCCTGTGGCCGGCCCTGGTGGACCTGTTGGACGACCAGGCCCGCCTGCATGCCATGTCTCAGGCGGCCCGAGCCTTGGCCAAACCAGATGCCTCCCGGGACATTGCTGATGAGATCCTGGCGGTTGGGCAGATGGGGGCCGACGTCCGATGATCAGCCTGGTGGTCCTCTTCGGCATGTTTGTGGTGTTGTTTGGCATCATCGGCGCCATGCGCGGCTGGGCCAAGGAGCTTCTGGTGACCAGCGCCGTTGTGCTGGGGTTGTTCCTGAATGCCATTTTGGAGACCTACATTTCGCCCTATCGCACGGCCCTATTCCTTCAGCCAGGGCAAACACAGTTTCTGATCCGGGGCAGCCTGCTGATCCTGCTGGCTTTCTTCGGGTATCAGACGCCGCACATCCGGGCGCTGGAGCCCAAAGTGGCCCGCGAGCGGCTCGAAGAACTCCTGTTGGGGATGTTCCTGGGCGCGTTGAACGGCTACCTGATCGTCGGGTCGCTCTGGTACTACCTGCACCAGGCCGGCTACCCGACCGACCTGGTGGTCTGGCCGCCGCCAATCCCCGAGATGGAGCAGACGATCAACAACCTGGTCCAGTACCTTCCGCCTGCGGCATTGCCCATCCCGCACATCTACTTTGCCGTGGGCGTGGTGTTTGTCTTCATCATCGTCGTATTCGTATGAAAAGGCACGTGCACTTGGTTGGGATTGGAGGTGTTGGAATGTCCGCGATTGCCAGAGTGCTGATCGAGCGGGGCGTCAAGGTCACGGGTTCGGACCGTGCCCGCTCGCGCTACGCCGAAGCCCTTGAACGGGCTGGCGTGAGCATCACCTACGGGCACTATCCGCCGACGCTCCACGGGGCCGATGTGGTGTTGGCCTCGGCCGCTGTGCCGGAAGACGACGTCGAGTTGGTCGAGGCGCGCGCTCTTGGGATTCCCGTGCTCCACCGGGATGAGTTCTGGGGGGAGCTGACCAAGGGCTACGAAATCTTGGCCGTGGCCGGTACGCACGGTAAGACGACGACCAGTGGATTGATCACCTGGCTGCTGGAGCGAGCGGGGGCAGCGCCGACGTTCATCGTCGGGGCTGACCTGGTGGATTTCAAGGCCAATGCCCGGGCCGGAGCCGGACCCCATTTCGTAGTGGAAGCCGATGAATACGGCTTGGCCTTCCTCGGGCTGTTCCCCAATGTCGGGGTCGTGACCAATGTTGAACACGACCACCCTGACCAATTTGCCACCGAGGCCGACGTTCACAGAGCATTCCAATCCTTCGCTGACCAGATCCAAGACCTGTTGATCGTCTGCGCCGACGATTTGGGCGCTTCGGCCCTGGAGGTTCCGGGGCGGGGGCGAGTCACGTATGGGTTTTCTCCCGCCGCCGATTGGCGGGCGGATGAGATACGCCCCAATCAGGCAGGAGGCTCCGACTTTCTGGTGATCCACGACGGCGAAGTTCTTGGCCTGGCGCGCATCCGCTTGCCCGGGCGGCACAACGTCCTCAACACGTTGGCAGCCCTTGCGGCGGTGGACCATGTCGGCGTGCCCTTCACGGAGGCGCGCCAGTCGCTGACCGAGTTTCACGGTGCTGCTCGCCGGTTGGAAATCAGGGGCGAAGCAGCCGGTGTGACGGTAGTGGACGACTATGCCCATCATCCAACCGAAATCGCCGCCAGCCTGTCGGCGCTCAAATCACGCCATCCGCAGGCCAGAATCTGGGCCGTGTTTCAGCCGCATACGTACTCCAGGACGTTGGCCTTCATGGAAGGCTGGGGCAAGGCATTCGAGGATGCCGACCAGGTATTGGTGACGCCGATATTTGCCTCGCGCGAAACCGATGACTTGGGGGTCGATGCCGCCATGGTGGCCTCGAGAATTCCAGATGGGAAGGGCAGGGCGGCCACCTCGTTGGACGATGCCTGCCAAATTCTGCTTAGCCAGGTGGCGGCGGGAGATCTGGTCGTGACGCTGTCGGCCGGTGATGGCAACCAAGTGGGCGAGCTCTTGCTGGAGGGTTTGAGCCGGAAAGGAGAGAGCTGAAGTGGCGAAACATCCCAAACATCTGTTTGAAAGCGATCGAAAGATGGAACTCAAGCTGAGGTTGGCGTTGAAGCAGGCCGTTGACAGTGGCGGACAGGGATCGGTCCTAAACCTGGAAGGTAAACAGCCACCCAAGGAGTTGGTCACTCGACTGATCGCCAAGGTGCGCAAATTGTGAGCTCGACTGTGGTCAGCCTCGCGGCCTTGCAGCAACTCCGGCATGTCTTCGGTGATCGCCTCCAGGAAGGCGTGGCGCTGGCGCCCTTCACCTCGTCCCGCATCGGCGGGCCGGCGGACTTCCTCTTGGATGTGCGCACACGAGATGAACTCCGCCAAGCATTTGAGATCTTATGGGCTCACGAGGCGCAGGCTTTTGTGCTTGGTGGCGGGTCGAACGTCCTGGTGGCTGATCGCGGGGTTCGGGGTGTGGTGGTGTTAAACCACGCCCGCAAGGTCGTGTTCACCGATGATCCGCCCCGACCGAAAGCCTGGGCCGAGTCAGGCGCCTCTTTGGGAAGCCTGGCTCGCCGCACGGTTGAGCGTGGTTGGGCGGGTTTGGAGTGGGCCACCACAGTGCCAGGAACGGTGGGAGGGGCGGTGTTTGGCAATGCAGGGGCGCACGGGGGAGACACCGCCGGCTCACTCGAGCTGGCCGAAATCTTGCAACGCAGCAAGGGGCAAGCCGAATGGCCGGCAAAAGACCTGGCATATGACTACCGGACGAGTTGGCTCAAGCGTCATCCCGGCCAGGGCGTGGTGCTCTCGGCGACCTTCGGCCTGGCGGAATCATCGGTGGAAGCCACCCGGGAACGGATGCAGGCTTTCGTGGCTCACCGCAAAACCACCCAGCCGGCGGGTGCCAGCTGGGGATCGATGTTCAAGAATCCGCCTCAGGACTTCGCTGGCAGATTGATCGAGGCGGCAGGTTTGAAAGGACTGCGCGAAGGGGATGCAGAGATCAGCCTTCAACACGCCAACTTCTTCATCAACCACGGTCAGGCGACCGCGGAAGACGTCTGGCGTCTGCTGTCCACGGCTCAGCGCCGGGTCGAGGAAGCCTTCAATGTCCGCCTGCAGATGGAAATCGAACGCATCGGCGACTGGGAAGACTCTTCGGCGCCCGGGCTCACAGGAGAGACGGTCCGCGCATGAGCGAGAAGCGCACCCTGGGGTTGCTGTTCGGCGGCAGATCGGGCGAGCACGAAATCTCGCTGATGTCGGCGCGGTCGGTCGTTTCCGCTATGGACAAAGAAAAGTACGACGTCGTATTGATCGGAATCGATCACGACGGGCGCTGGTTTGCCGGCGATGGGGCACTGGAAGCCTTCGAATCCGGCGAACCGAACGCACTGGAACCGGTGATCCTGCTCCCCGAGCCGACCGGCGGCTGGGTGTACCGCAGGCATGGGGAAAAGTCGCTGGAACCTATGGTCCAGCTCGACGTCGTCTTCCCCATGCTGCACGGGACCTTCGGCGAGGACGGCACGCTGCAGGGCCTGCTGGAACTGGCCGATGTGGCTTATGTGGGCGCCGGGGTGCTGGCGTCGGCAGTGGCCATGGATAAGGTGCTCTTCAAGTCCGTGATGCGCGCCCATCAGATCCCGCAGGTTGACTTCCTGGCCTTGGAATCCGAGGTCATCGTCTCCGACATCGAACGCGCGGTGGAGCAGACCGAAGAGCTGGGCGAGTACCCCCTGTTTACCAAGCCCGCCAATTTGGGTTCATCGGTGGGCGTGAGCAAGGTGCGCGGCCGCTCTGATTTGGTGGAGGGTCTGATGGAAGCCGCCCAATACGACCGGCGGGTGATCGTCGAGCGCGGCCTCGAGGCACGGGAGATCGAAGTCAGCGTTTTGGGCAACGAATCGCCTGAGGTCTCAGTTGCGGGTGAGATCGTGCCGGGGGACGAATTCTATTCCTATCGGGCCAAGTACCTGGACGACACATCCGAGCTCAAAATCCCCGCACCGATCGACGACGTGACCATGGAAGAAGTGCGGGACTCAGCCCGCCGTGCCTTCCAGGCCATCGACGGTGCCGGCATGGCGCGAGTTGATTTCTTGTTGGAAAAAACGACCGGTGAGTTGTTCCTGAACGAAGTCAACACCATTCCCGGGTTCACCCGGATCAGCATGTACCCCAAGCTGTGGGACGCCACCGGCGTGCCTTATCCCGTCTTGTGCGATCGGCTGGTCGAGCTCGGCCTGGCTCGCAAGGCGCAGCGTGACCGCCTGGTGAGGACCTTTGGGGGTGACGCGTGACGGTCTCCGAGCGGGTCTTGGGCGGCCCCAGAACGCGAGCTGAGAAGGTGCGGGCGCGCCGAGCAAGCGAGTGGCGCAAGCTCGAGCCCCTGGCGGGCAAGGCCAAGGCCAAAACGCCTCGAGCCCCGCGGCGACCACGACGCCGGCTGGACTTGGCGATCCCCTCCGAACTTGGAGCGGAGATCCGCCTCCCGGCTATCCCGGCGGTGCATGCCGGGCCAAGGCTGCTCTCGTTCGTGTTCCTGTGCCTGGTCGCGTATGGGCTGATAACCGTCAAAGGGGCGAGCGCATTCTATGTGGACAACGCCGATGTCGTTGGCGCCAAGATGCTGACCGCCGATCAGGTGCGCTCAATCGCACGCGTCGACCGCGAATCGGTGTTTTCGGTGGATCCCAACGCCGGCGAGGCTCACTTTTCGTCCATCGCCGAAGTGGCGAATGTGCGGGTCAAAGTCAAATGGCCCAACCAGGTTGAAATCGATGTCACCGAACGCCAGCCGGTGGTCGCCTGGGACGATGGCGGTCGCCGCTGGTGGATCAGTGCGGAGGGCGTCGCCTTTCTGGACCACGGTGCGTGGCCCGATCTGGTCACGGTGGTCAGCGACCAGCCCGTGTTGAACATCGGCGACGACCCGTTGGCCAAGGTCATCCCGGACAAGATCCTGGTGGCAGCGAGTGTGCTCAGTGCACAGCTTCCCAAGGGCACCACGCTGCTGTACGACCCCGTGTATGGTCTTGGCTTCGACGATCCTAAGGGTTGGACGGCTTACTTTGGGGTCGACGGGGACATGCTGATGAAGATGAGGTTGTATGAGGCCCTGGCGGCCCAGCTGGCCGATCAGGGGGTGCAAGCCAACATGGTGAGCGTGAAAGATCCGAGCACGCCGTATTACAGGCAGTGAGGACAGACTTGTGACGGCACTAATTGGACAGGACGAACCGATCTTCGTGGGGCTGGACATTGGGACCAGCAAGATCACAGCCCTGGTGGGTCATCTCGACCCCGAGAACAGGGTGCGCGTGATCGGGCTCGGCCTGGTGCCATCCGCCGGGATGCGCAAGGGTGGGGTCGTGAGCCTGGAAGCGCTCGCTCGAGCGATTGAGACCGCCAAGGACAAAGCCGAGCGTACGTCCGGCTATGAGATCAGCTCCGCCTTGGTGAGCTTGTCCGGGCAGCAGATCAATTCCATGAACAGCAAGGGAATGGCCGGCGTTTCGGGCCGCACAATCGGGTTTGACGACGTGGCCCGAGCCCTGGAAGCCGCCCGGTCGATCGCCGTCCCCTACAACCGTGAAATCGTGCACGTCATCCCGCGTGGCTTTGTGGTGGATGGGCAGGACGGTATCAAATCCGCCCTGGGAATGCACGGCTACCGACTTGAAGTCGAAGCCCACATTGTGACCGACAGCGCCACTGCCCTGCGCAATCTGGAGAAGTGCATCGAGGCCGCCGGCGTGACCGTCGATGGCTGGGTGCTCAGCTCGCTGGCGGCCGGCGAGTCGGTCTTGACAGAGACGGAGCGTGAGATGGGGGTCGTGGTGTGCGACATCGGCGGCGGCACCT
Organism: uncultured Chloroflexia bacterium; assembly: GCA_963807065.1. Classification (GTDB taxonomy): domain Bacteria; phylum Chloroflexota; class Anaerolineae; order Anaerolineales; family E44-bin32; genus CAWAND01. The sequence continues at coordinate 822,794 of CAWDZQ010000003.1, read as the reverse complement.
GCGACCTGGCGATCTACATCGAAGGCTCGGTGTGGCACACGGCCGTCATTCCCGTGGGAGGCGATCACTTAACGAACGACATCGCCCAGGGGCTTCATCTGCCAGCGGAGACCGCTGAATCGGTCAAGCGCCGTCATGGTCTGGCAGCCAAAGCGATGGCGGAAGGCGACCAGGCTTTCGCCGTGCGGCCGTTTGGGCAAGGCGAGGCGGTCCAGATCCGGCAAGACGATTTGGCGACCATTCTTGAGCCTCGGGTCGAAGAGCTCTTCGGGTTGGTCCGGCAGGAAATTAAGCGCTCCGGCTACGATGGCCTGCTTCCTGCAGGGGTCGTCTTGACCGGGGGGACGAGCCAGCTGCCAGGAATCCGTCAGGTCGCCTCGGATGTGCTGCGGTTGCCTGTCCGTCAGTCGGGACCGGATGATCTGCGGGGTCTGGTAGACCAGCTGCATTCACCGGCCTTCAGCGCCAGCCTGGGCTTGCTCCATTGGGCCAAACTGCAGCAGGAGCAATTCATGTTCGATGGGCGAGGTTACAGCCCGCTGAGCCTGGCCAAATGGGATCTGGCCCGCGCGGCTGATTTTCTCAAGCGATTATTGCCTGGTTAGTGCATGGTCGGTTCCGCATGGAAGACGGGCCCGGCAAACATACAAGAGGAGGATCGTAATGCACCCGCAACCAAACATGGAATCGTTCGCTCGGATCAAAGTAGTGGGGGTCGGAGGCGGCGGCAGCAACGCTGTCAACCGAATGATCGAAGAGGGCCTGGCGGGCATCGAGTTCGTGGCCATCAATACCGACGCCCAGGCCCTGGTGCTTTCGGAGGCGCCGACACGAGTCCGTATCGGCGACAAGCTGACCCGGGGACTTGGGGCCGGCGGCAACCCCGAGGTGGGACAGAAAGCGGCCGAAGAGTCGGCCGAGGAACTGTACGAAGTGCTGAAGGGGACCGACATGGTCTTCATCGCTGCCGGAATTGGTGGCGGCACCGGCACGGGCGCTGCACCGGTCATCGCTCAGGTGGCCAAGGAAGTCGGCGCACTGACCATCGGTGTCGTCACTCGCCCCTTCACCTTCGAAGGCATCAAGCGTGCCAAGTCGGCCGAGCAGGGCATCGGGCGCCTGAAGGAAGTGGTGGACACGTTGATCGTGATCCCCAACGATCGCCTGCTTCAGGTGGCCGACAAACGCGCCAGCCTGCAAGACTCGTTCAAGATGGCTGACGATGTGCTCCGTCAGGGGATCCAGGGCATCAGCGAGCTGATCACGGTGCCCGGTTTGATCAACCTGGACTTCGCCGACGTGCGCACGATCATGTCGGAGGGCGGGGCCGCCTTGATGGCCGTCGGCCGCGCCACCGGCGAGGACCGGGCCCGGGCGGCAGCCGAGATGGCCATCTCGAGCCAGCTTCTCGACATCACTATCGACGGGGCGCGAGGCATCCTGTTCAATGTGACCGGCGGCGCCGACCTCAGCCTGTTCGAGGTCAACCAGGCGGCGGCCATCATCAAGGAAACAGCGCACCCAGACGTGAATCTGATCTTCGGTGCAGTGGTTGATCCCAACTTGGGCGATGAGCTTCGGGTGACGGTGATCGCCACCGGCTTCGAAAGCTCCAACTTGCGCCGCCCGTCGTCGAGACGAACGGTGGCGCGGACGGACGCCAAGACGGGGGCTAAAGAAAACGCCGAGGTGGAGGCCTTCCAACCGCAAGCCTTCGACGTCAATGACCTGGACATTCCCGCCTTCCTGCGCCGGCGCTAGTGCGCCCCAAGTCCGGGCCAAGGCCAAGACCCGGATGAACGCGTTGGAATGAGCCGTGGTGGGCGCGCCCCATTGGTGCGTTCTGCCTTCTGGCCGCAGCCGGCTGGCCGGCGTCGGACCCTCCTCCCGACGCCGGCCGGCGGGCATTGTGCCTCCACCATGACCAAAGTACCAGAATCCTTTAAGGCTATCGTTGATCAGATAACTTGCGGGGTCCCTACGCCGGTGCTAGAATTCGGCTCCCTGTTGCCCGAGATGTCGGGGTCGCCGCCGGAATCAACCTAGATATGGCGGCGAACGTTTGTTTCAAGGACGGCGTTGCCGATGCTGTGCCCTTACTGCCAAAGTCAGGACAGCCGGGTCATCGACACCTCCCACGATTCTCGTGGCGGCATCCGGCGCCGGCGGGAGTGCCAGACCTGCGAGCGCCGCTTCACGACCTACGAACGCGCCGTGCAGGCCACCCCGATGCTGGTCAAGCAGGATGGCACGCGCGAGGCCTTCGATCGCGAAAAACTGATCCGGGGCATTCGTATCTCCTGCGCCAAACGCCCCGTGGCGGCCGCCGACATCGAAAGGATGGTCGGCGAGATCGAAGCCGCTTTGCAAACGATGGGACAGGCCGAGGTGTCGTCTCGAGTGGTAGGCGACATGGCCATCTCGGGGCTGAAGGAACTCGACCACATCGCGTACATCCGGTACGCCATTGTCTACCTCGGCCTGGACGACTTACGGGCCATTCGCAACGAAATCGACGCCCTCCTCGGCGGGTGAGGGGTCCGGGTCCGGGCCTTCGATGGCCGGCCGCATCCGCGTGACAGGAAGGCGTTTTCTATCGCAGCACTTGGGACGAGACGTGCCGGTTCTCGTGCCTTGGGCAGTTAGTGAGATGTTTCACAAGTGGAGGGAGGCAGACTGATGCTGGAGACCGACAAGAAAGACGTCGATGTGCGGAATGAGGCACAATTCCGAATGCCGGAGCGGCCAAGTCTGCCCAAGGATCTCGAGTTGGTCGACCTGAGCGACAACGCTCGCACCGTGCTTTCCAAGCGATATCTGCGGCGATCTCCGGAAGGGAATCCGGCCGAGACGGTTGAAGAAATGTTCTGGCGGGTGGCATGGCACGTGGCCGCCGCCGAGGCCACCCACGATGCCCCCGTTCAGCCGGTGGCCGAAGCCTTCTACCAGCTGCTGACCAGCAAGCGATTCTTTCCCAACTCGCCGACCTTCACCGGCGCCGGGACGCCTCTGGGTCAACTGGCGGCCTGTTTCGTGCTCCCCATCAACGACGATATGGGCCGCGATTCGTCGGGCATCTTCCAAACCTTGCGCGACGCGGCCCTGAATTCAGCAAACCGGCGGAGGCAACGGGTTCTCCTTCAGCCGCCTGCGGCACAAGGGCTCAGTGGTCAAATCTTCCATGGGGCGAGCCACCGGCCCGGTCGGGTTCCTGCGGGTGTATGACAAGGCGTTTGGCGAGGTCGCTCAAGGCGGCACACGCCGCGGCGCCAACATGGCCGTGCTGCGGGTGGATCATCCCGATATCCGGGATTTCATCACCTGCAAGGTCGATGAGAATCAGATCACTAACTTCAATATCTCGGTCGGCGTGACCGACCGGTTTATGGAAGCCGTCGCCAACGACGCAACCTACGACCTGATCGCCCCCAACACGGGTCAAGTAGTCGAGCAAGCGCGCGCCCGGGAAATCTTCGACCTGATCGTCACCCATGCGCATCACAACGGTGAGCCGGGGATGCTCTTCCTGGACGCCGCCAACCGAACCAACCCGGTGCCGCATCTGTACGCGCTGGAAGCCACCAACCCGTGCGGTGAGCAGTGGTTGGGCCCATATGAGAACTGCTGCCTCGGCTCGGTCAACCTGGCCCAGCACCTGGGTCCGGGGGGCAGTGTAGATTGGGAAAAACTGCGTCACAGCGTGGTCCTGAGCACCCATTTCTTGGACAACGTCGTCACCGCCAACGCCTACGTTCCGGCGGTGCCCCAGTTGAAGGAGGCCGGTTTGAGAGCCCGCCGGATCGGGTTGGGCGTCATGGGTCTGGGTGACCTGATGTACCACGTCGGCGTGCGCTACGGTTCAGATGAAGCCCAGGACTTCGCCGCCCAGGTGATCGAATTTGTGCGCTACCATTCGATGCTCGCCAGCGTCGGCCTGGCCGAAGCTCGGGGCCCGTTCCCGGCCATCGAGGGCAGCCTGTATGATCCGGACGACCTGAAGTGGTCGCCGCCCGAGCCGCTGGTTCCCTACACGTACGAGTACAACCGGCCCGCCGTCGAGTGGACCAAGGTCGAAGCCGGCATCAAGACGCATGGCATCAGGAATGCGGCACAGACCACCATCGCCCCGACAGGCACGATCGCCACGGTCGCCGGCTGTGAGGGCTACGGGTGTGAACCGGTGTTCGCCCTGGCCTACTACCGCCATGTCAACGACCACGGTGAGGATCTGACCCTGAGTTACACCAGCCCGTTCTTCGAGACGGCGCTCATCAACGCAGGTCTGGATGAAGGTCAGCGCCAGGCCGCGATTGAACAGGTGATGGCCAAGGGGTCATGCCAGGACGTCGACTTGCTCCCGCCGGATCTCCGCCACACGTTCGTGGTCTCGTCCGACATCAGCGCCGAAGAGCACGTTCGGATGCAGGCCGCCATGCAGGCATTCGTCGACAATAGCATCAGCAAAACCTGCAACTTCCCCGAAGGCGCTTCGGAAGACGACGTGGCCCGGGCTTACCTTCTTGCCTGGGAGCTCGGCTGCAAAGGCCTGACGGTTTACGTGACGGGCTCGAGGCAAAAGGTGGTCTTGGAAACCCAAGCCACCGTCGAAAAGAAAGCCGCCGGAGGCGACCCCGAGGCGGGGGCAGGCCAGCTCGAAATCTGGAACGAGGGCAAAAAACCGCGCCCTTCTCGCCTGGATGGCGCCACCTATCAGATCGACACCCCGCTCGGCAAGGCTTTCGTGACCATCAACGAAAACGGCGGAGGACAGCCCTTTGAGGTCTTCATCACCACCGCCAAAGCCGGCTCGGAGACGGCCGCCATCTCCGAAGCCATTGGCCGCATGGCCTCATATGTCCTGCGCATGGCCTCGCCAGTGCCGCCGCGTGACCGGCTGGCGGAGCTGGTCCGCCAGCTGTCCGGTATCGGCGGCGGCCGCCCGCTCGGCTTTGGCCCCAACCGTGTGCTGTCCTTGCCGGATGGTGTGGCCCAGGCCCTGGCCGCGTATCTGGGGGACACGCCGGCCAACGACGTGGCGCACGCCACGGGAGGCGTGCCATCTCAGATCCCCATGACCATCGGGGACCTGTGTCCAGAGTGCGGCGCGGCCGGAGTGGTCAATGAAGAAGGTTGCCGGAAGTGCTACTCCTGCGGCTACAGTGAGTGTTGATTCCATCCGTCACCTGATCTGTAGGCGGGCCCTGCATGGGTCCGCCTTTTTTCATCTTTGGCCCCCATGTCCCCCCTTGGGCATGGTTCCCCGCCCCGAGGCATTGCGCACACGCGAGGCGGGGTGGCTAATGCGGCTAGTGAAGGATTTCACAATCGGCACCAACCCACGGAGAATGAGCATGACGGCTGCAAAGACACGTACGGCACGACAAGACGTCCCACTGGCGTCGCTGTTGTCGCTGGAGGGCAAGCGGGCGATGATCACCGGCGCGGCGGCCGGCATCGGGCGGTCCATCGCCCGTCGTTTCGCCGAGGCCGGGGCGGCCCTCGACCTGGTCGACATCTCGGAGGCGGCGCTGAGCCGGGTCGGTGGCGAACTGGATGGGGTGGCGCCTTCGGTCAGGCTGCACTCGGCGGACATCGCCACTGATATCGGACGCAGCCTGCTTTGGGAGTCCGTGGCTGACCATCCACCGGACATCCTGGTCAACAACGCCGGCATCTACCCCTTCAAAGGCTTTCTGGATGTGGATGCTGCTTTCTACGCCCATGTCCTGGATGTGAACCTGGGATCTGTGTACTGGATGTGCCAGGAGATGATCGGCCGGCGGCTGAAGCAGGGCGGTGTGATCATCAACCTTGCTTCCATCGAGGCCCTGGTGGCCTTTAAGGCCGACTTGGCGCACTACAGCGTGAGCAAGGCCGGCGTCATGGCGCTGACCCGTTCCCTGGCGCGCGAACACGGCAGGGATGGCTTTCGCATCAACGCCCTGCTGCCGGGCGGCATCATCACCCAGGGAACCAAGAGCGCCGCGCGGGGTGTACTCAAGTTTCAGCTGGGCTTGATTGGCACCGGGATTCGGTTTCGTAGGCGGATTCCGCTTGGCCGGTTGGGAGACCCGGACGAAGTCGCTCGGGTGGCAGTGGTTCTGGCCTCCGATTTGGCCAGCTACGTCCAGGGCGCCGCCATCCCGGTTGACGGAGGTTTTCTCTCGGCCTAGGAGGCCGAACCACGAAACCGTGGACAGAAGGCAATGCCCTCGGGTAGACTGGCCGCTGACATATCCACATCTTCTCTGGGGAGAGGGATCATGCGGAAAGAACGCAACCTGACCTACTTCGGGCGCCTCGCCATGGCGGGCTGGCTGATTGGATGGAGCTTGTTGGCGTGTGCAAGAGTGACATCGCCTGCAACCCCTACGCCCGCCATCAAGGGCGCCACCCCTTCGACGGCCGCCTCGCCGGATCCACGCCAAGGTGGGACCTACACCAACGAGCTGGCGGGTTTCTCGATGACCCTGCCGGAAAACTGGAACGTGGCCGGCCCATTTGCGGTTCAGGGCGATAACTTGAGCTACCAGCTGTACACCCTGGGCGTGGATGCCGGGTCGGAAGGGGGGCCGGGCATGAGCCGGATTGTCATCGGTGATGCCTCCGTGTTAACAGTGGAGGGTTTCACTCAACAACAGTGCCAGACCTGCCCGATGAATCCGGTTGAGCACATCACCTTGGACGGTCGGCCCGCCCAGCGGGTGCTGGTTGGGGGCGGGGGCGTGCCTTTTATGGTCGAGTGGACCTTCGTCCAGTTGGGGGGCCAACTGGTCGGGTTTTCCCTTCACGACCCCGAAACCCTCGAACCGCTTCCGAGTGTGCTGGAAAGTGTGAGCCTCCCGTGAGTACCAAGAGCATGGTGGGAACAGCCTCGGCCGTGGCCCTGATCCTCCTGATTGCCGCCTGCGGCCAGGTCAACCTGTCGGGTGAATCCAACGGATCCATTACCATCCGACAGTTGCACGCGCTGCAGACCGAGGTGGCGGAGCAGCGTCAGGTCCAAGAAGCCCAAGCGACGACCATAGCCGAGCAGGCCTCCCAGGCCACCCGTCTCAGCGAATTCGTCTCTTATCTGGCCACGGTCGTGCCGCGCGTGAACCCGACGTTGGTCGCACCGAGCCTCACACCCTTCGTCCCCGTCTCTGGGGCCGTGATCCTGGAAGCCGGCCGCTGCTGCGTCGGTGGAATCGTGGGTCAGCCCTTGACGCTCCATGCCGAACTGCTCGCGCATAGCCAGGCGGGCGAGGTGATCGAGATGCGCACCTATCTGGGGCCAGCCACGGCCACGATCCGGGATCTGGCCAACCAGCCGTGGGAGCCCTTCAGGCCGCAAGTGACATTTGAGATCGTACCGGGAATCAACTGGGTGGGCACGTATGTCAGCGCCCAGTTCAGGGATTCGCAAGGTGCCGTGTCCGAAATCACCTGGGACGACATTTCTGTGGAGGGCATGCCGCCACCACCGACCTCGCCCCCCTGATCTCGGATTCAGCCTCGGTCCTCGATCACCCCTCTGAGGGCCTGGCAGTGGGACTCGAAAGCCCGACGGCCGCCGGCCGTGATTCGGCACACCGTGCGCGGAATTTTGCCCTGAAACGTCTTTTCGATATCGATGTAGCCGGCAGCTTCGAGGCGGCCCAGGTGGGAGGACAGATTGCCCTTGGTCAGGCCCGTCTCCTCTTGCAGGAAGAGGAAGTCGGCCCCCCGAACCGAGTGCAGCAGGGCGAGAATGGCCAGGCGGGCAGGTTCGTGCACGATGCGGTCGGCGTCGACCAGTGATTTGATCGGTTCGCTCATGGTCAGGCTCTGTCAACCTTCGGCGCCGGATGCGCAGTCAGGTACCGGCGCAGGGCGCAGCCGCCGGACAAGATCATGACGGCGCCGATGGCGCCGAAGGTGGCGGCACTTCCCCATAAATCTGATCCGAACCAGAGGGCCGCCGCCAACCCGATGAGAGCCGAGATCGCCGCCAAGAGGTAATACCGCGGCAGGCGGGACCGGAAAGCCAAGCTCGCCATAACCAGCCCCAAAAGGGCGCCTTCCATGAATGCCATGTTGTTGAGCCTGTCCGGCAGCACGAAGGCGGCCAGGGCCAGGACCGATGCCCCGGCAATCACTACCCACCGGGCTCCGGAAGGCTGAGGCTTGCCGTAATCGACGAAGCCCGTCCGGGGATGGATCCAGCGGTCCTTGACCGTCCTAACCAGCCGCTTGAACATGACACTGCCCAGCGTGGGGATGGCCACCATCAGGAGCACGCCAGCCAGCCGCCAGGGAGACCATGCCGGGGTGACTGCCCAGGCGCCGATGGCCAACCCGGCGGTGAAGAAGAGCGTGCCGACGGCCAGCTCCACCAGCCCATCTTCGTAGAAATAGCGGAGGGGTCGGTTGATCAGTTCTGTGACGGAAGGCATCGGCTTGTCCATAGTTCAATCTCCACAAACTAGTTTGTCGTACAGACTCAGTGATCAGTTTACACGCTCCTTTGGCGCGAGTCAAGGGGTGGCGCAGCCGGCGGGCGGCTGCGGGGAAGGCAAGACTTGGTGGCTTCGGACGCCGTCGTTGGCAGTATGGCCGGCTTGAAGTATCCTTGTCGATGGGGGGTTGACGAGGTTTGATGGGAGGCTCATTTGAGTTCGTCTGGTGGTCCCCGAAAGATCATGGGCATGACCTGTGGGCAGGTGGTTCTCCTGCTCATCTTGCTGCTGGTGGCTTGCGCGGCCTTGTCGGGTGGCGCCTATTGGGTCCTGACCAATCCCAATTTGACCGGTGGCCCCGCGCTGCCCACCGTCTTCCATGTCAACACCCCTGCACCGCCCACGCGCACGGCCGGCCCCGTGGTGCTGCCTCCGACCTGGACACTGACGCCGTCACCGACCTCCACCATAACCCCCACGGCGAGCGACACGCCCGCGGACACTCCGCCGCCGCCCCCAACCGAGACCACTACCCCAAACCCCGGCTAGCCGCTGCCCCCCTATTCGGCCGCGACGCCGGCGAGGGGGGGTCCGTGACCCAGTACGAAGTCCGATCTGGGCGGTCGGGGAGGACCGAACACTTCGGCCAATTCTATTCTTGGGGGGCGCCCGCCCACAGCTGATGGGCGCGTCTTCCGTTCTGGCGGCGCTGGTTGGAAGCCGCCCTTCCTCACGCAAGCAGAAGGACGGTGCTCGAGGTGTCTTTCGGCCCCGGGTGGCGCCACCTGTCCCAGGCGCAATCGCACAAAGTGTTTGGCATCGATCTCAACATGCGCATGGGTCAAACCGTCTGGGCGCGGCTTCCGGAAAGCGGACGCGCGGCCCATCTGACTTGGGCCAAGGGTGAAGGGCTGCCCTTCCCCCCCAACTCATTCGATTGTGTGCTGAACTCGCTGGCTTTTTCCGGCCATCCCGACGCCGGTGCTGCCCTTGATGTGCTGATGCGTGTGCTCCGGCCCGGCGGACGCTTGGTGTTTCTTGATTTGGTGCGTTCTGACCAACTCGGGTTGGTGGGGAGGGGATACGTCGCCCTGTGGAGCGCCTTTGGCGCTGTTATCCGCCGGATGGATCACGTGTCTCAAAATTCCGGCCTGCGGTTCCGCTCCCGGATGATTGGCGCCGGTGGCAGCCTTCAGCGCTTATTGGTGGACAAGTCCTTGCGAGAACCGGGTTTCTAGCGTCTGCGGTGCCCGTTCCCAGGCACGGCTCTCGCCGGCCCAAGGGGTGTGATAGAGTCAGTTGGTCAGCCGCTGACTGGTGGATCGTGCCCATTTGTCGGAGTGACCCATGGTGGGCCATCCGAGGGAGAGACAAATGCAAATTGAAGACAACGCCGTGGTGACTTTTCATTACACCCTGACCAATGATCAGGGTGAGTTGATAGAATCCTCGAAAGAAAGTTCCGCCCTGGCCTACATTCATGGCAATGGGAGCATTATCTCCGGCCTGGAAGCGGAATTGGAAGGGCGCCAAACAGGCGACAAGTTCAACGTGCGCCTGGAGCCGGACGACGCGTACGGGGAGCGAAGCGACGAATTGGTGCAGACTATGCCCCGCAGTGCCTTTGTGGATGCGGATGATCTCGACGTTGGGATGGCCTTCCGCGCCCTCAGCGACGATGGTGAGACCATCGTGCACGTGATCAGCATCGAGGGCGACCAGGTGACGGTGGATGGCAATCATCCGCTGGCGGGTCAGGCTCTGACTTTTGATGTGGAAGTCGAAGACGTGCGCCAGGCCACCGATGAAGAGCTAAGCCACGGTCACGTTCATGGTCCGCACGGTGCACATGAATAGATCGGGCCGATGGTCCGGCGGATTCCGATAGACGAGATGATCATTCTGTCCATCTCCGACATCCATGGGAATCTGGGCCCGATCGAGCCGTTGGTACCCTGGCTCGAGGCGGCCGACGTGGTCGTGCTGGCGGGAGACATCACCAATTTCGGCCACGCAAACGACGCTAAGCGGATCGTGGAAGGGCTTCGCTCGCACAGCTCGCGCCTGGCGGCGGTCAGCGGCAATTGCGACTACCCGGATGTCGCCGGCGCTCTGGATCAGATGGGAATCAGCCTGGAGGCCGGGCCGATCACGGTCGATGGGGTCCACCTCCTAGGCCTGGGAGGATCGCTGTCCGGCCCTACACGCACTCCCAACGTGTTTACCGAAGAAGAGCTGGCATCCAATCTGGACCGGGTGGCGGCTGACCTCCCCCCCGATGAGCCCTGGTTGTTCGTCTCTCATCAACCGCCGAAGGACACAGCTGCCGACCTCACCAGCGGCGGCCAGCACGTGGGCAGCAAGGCCGTGCGCGACTTCATCCTCGCTCACCAGCCGCTGGCTTGTTTTACAGCGCACATTCACGAATCTCAGGGTGTCAGCCGCCTCGGCGCCACAACCGTCATCAACCCCGGGCCTCTTGACCGAGGCAGCGTGGCAGTCGCTCATCTCGACGGCCACCTTTTGCTGACGTGCGATATCCAATCTCTGGGCTGACGCCGGGCGTTATACCGTCTTCTTTGGGGGGAAATCAACCCCAGAGCAAGCCACAATCCCTGCTCAGTGCCCCGATCGGCATACGGGAGGGAACATGAATGCCCATGACATACTGATGTACGGGGATCGCACGCTGCGGGCCGGACTGGACGCAGTGCCCATGAACTGGTGGACCCAAGCCGGGGTGTGTGGTGGGTGGTCGGTCAAGGACATCCTGGCCCACCTGACCTCCTATGAGCTGTGTCAGGCCGAGGCCTTGGCCGGGTTCGTCCAGCCTGGCCCGACACCCACTCTGGATCTGTTGCGCGAGCAGGGATCTGAGTTTAACCAGCGTCAAGTGGACGCCCGAAAGGACCTCTCCCCTCAAGACGTGCTTAGGGCCTATGAAGACGCCCATGCCAGACTGATGGAGGCCGTCTCGAGCATGCCGGAAGCTTTGCTGTCCAAAGTGGGAACCATTCCCTGGTATGGGGAGTTGTACAGTCTGGATGACATGCTCGTATACAACAATTATGGCCATAAGCGGGAACATGTCGCTCAAATCAACGTGTACAAAGATTTGTTGGCACAGTCGGCCTGAGCCTGGCCTGCGAGCTGCCTCGTAAGCCGGGCGGAGACAGACTGTTCCAGACTATGTGACAAATTCCACATGTTGATGCTGGCGAAGTTGGGGTAGCCTCGAAGCGTCCAACCCTGACCGGCTCAGAACCGGCCCGTGGCTCGAGACTGGAGGCGACACATCATGAGCATCAGCTCAACATCATCAGGGCGCGTGGCCGTGCTCTTCACCCGACCGGAAAGCGTTCTGGGAGACTACGACCGCTTGTTTGACCTGGTGGGGGCCGGGCAGGTGCTTGAAGCCGGTACCCCTACCATCCTCAAGGACAACATCTCCTGGCATTTCCCCATGCCCGCTGCCAATACAACGCCGTGGCAGCTTGAGGCCACGATCCTTGGCCTGCGCCGACGAGGGTTCGATTCCTTGGTCTGTGTCCAGAACAAGACCGTGGTCATCGACGCATTCAAAGGCGAGGATTTGAACGGCTATCGGCCGATCTTCAGCCGATACGCCATCCCCGTACTCTACAATTTTCAGGACAGCGACATGCAGTGGGTCCCTTACCAGCCCAAGGCCGAGATGCTGGCGCTCAACCACGTCTATCCGGAGGGAATCTTCTTGCCCGATCACTTCTTCGGCAAGAACATCGTTCACCTCCCGACGGTCAAATGCCACATGTACACCACGACGACGGGCGCCATCAAGAATGCCTTCGGTGGCCTTCTGAGCCAGCACCGGCACTACACGCACAGCTGGATTCACGAGACCCTGGTGGACCTGCTCGCCATCCAGAAGGAAATCCATCCCGGTATTTTGGCGGTCATGGATGGCACAACGGCCGGCAACGGGCCGGGGCCTCGTACATTGGACCCGGTGGTGAAGAATGTCATCCTTGCCTCGGGGGACCAGGTGGCCATCGATGCCGTGGCGGCCAAACTGATGGGTTTCGACCCGATGACGATCCCCTATATTCGAATGGCTCACGAACGCGGTCTGGGGGTGGGCGACCCACGCCAGATCGAAATCGTGGGTGACGATATCAGCGACCAGAACTGGCATTTTGAAGTCGGCTACAATCTGCACCGGGCGCTGGCCTGGCTTGCCTGGTACGGCCCGACGCGGGTGTTGCAAAATCTTGTGCTCCGGACACGGCTGGTGGCGCTGCCAATCTTCCTCTCAGAATTCAATCACGACTACGTCCAGTGGCCGCTCAAGCAGCGTCAGGTCTTTGAAACCTGGTCCGAGACGACGGGTTGGGGCCAGATGTTTCGGGCCTACCGAAAACAGGGCAGCCTTGCACCTGTTCAGCCATGGGAGCGGGCCGACCTGACGGCTCCTGTGCCGGTCTAAGCGGTTCTTTGGCCGCGGCGGAGGCTGAGGGAGGCGACGTACGTGGAATGCAGTCGGCGGCGATCCTGATCCGAGGCGGGTCGACCGGCAGGCTGCTTGACCTTTCCACGGAACCCCTCGTATTTGACCTGCGCGTGGATGAGCATCAGGATCCGGTCACGGAGCCGGGGCGGCTGATCCAGCTGCGACGGGCCGATCTCGTCAGCCGGGCGGGGGACAAGACATTGGCTGCTGGTGACAGGCAGGCCTCCCTCCCTCGAGCGTTGGTCAGAGGCGCGTCAGCTTGCCCCTGAGCTGGAAGAGGTGGCCTTCTGGCAGGCCCTCGTCCTGGCGGACGACGGCGGAGAGATGCAGGGCGCGGCTGCGCTGCTTTCTGAAATGCTGGCTGGAGAGCCCAACCCCAAATCATGTATTGACCTGGTCCGCCGTCCGGGCACGGGCGGCTACATCGAACGCCCTGGGGTCGCCGAGGCCCTCCTCGCGCGCGTGAACTCCGCGACCGATCTCTAGCCGGAACGGGTCGGGCCCGGCCCGGCGCCGAAGCAAGGTTTAGGCCAGGGCAAAACCCAGGGCGGCCAGGGCGACGAAGATGGCGCTGCTGATCCCTTGGCGGATCCCCACCGCCGACGGCCGGGAGCCGAGAGGCGGCCGAAGTACGCTGTCGAGCGTGTCAACCAGCATGATGCTGAAGCCCAGGACCAGCCAGCCGGACCAGGCCTGGAAAACCGCCCATCCCACCACGGCTGCCAACCCGTTGAATCCGTTGTAAAGCAGGGCACGCCAACCTTTCGCCATGCGGAAGGAGAGCGAGCCGGCCTGGCTCCAGGACCTCTGTGTCAATCGAAGCCGGACGAGCACGATCGAGGCTGCCGCTTGAAACCACATCACGCCCCACAACAGCCAGGGGAGACCCTGTGCGCTGCCTGCGGCTGCCCAATAACCGGCTGGGGCAGTGAGCGACAGGACACCGGCGGCCACGATCTGGACTCCGGTCTGCCCTCGTTCAGCACGCCGGCTGGTCAGCCACAGCGTCCACCCCAACACGGCCAGGGCTGGCAAAGCCAACCAAAGAATTTGCGTGTAGCCACGTAGGGCAAGCCAGGTCGCCAGGACGCCTGCCAGCCCGCCGTCCGCGACCAACCAGAACAAGACTGGCCCAAGCTCGCGGCGGGAGCGGCGTCCCTTCAGAATCTTGACCAACAGGGTGGCCGGCTGGCGAGCAAAGAAGGCAGCCAGAGCTGCTGCGGCCGACAAGACGATATCTGATGACCACGCCTCACCCGCCACGGCCCCTACGACGAATGGTCCGGCCAGCCAAATCCAAGCGCCGTGTTCGGGTGGAAAGATGAGATGCTTTCTCAGGAGTCGTGTGCGGCTGAACCACGCCCGCTGGTTGGCGCCGGCTGGTTTGCTCTGGGTTAGGGCTGGCGTCAATCATCGCCTCCTGGTCGCTGTTCCGGCGGTCGAGACGGGGCATCTTATCACGCGTGGTTCGGAACCGAGGGTGACCTTCGTCAGGCAAGGACGGGCGATTCGACACATGTTAAGGCTGACCCAAAAAGGTAGTCTTGGGGTAACCAAAAACTGACGGCCCACGGGTGGGTTGATGAGCGAAATCCAGAGCACAACCAACGGCTTGAGTGAGAGCGTCGAAATGTACCTCAAGACGGTCTTCGAACTCGGGGCGTCCCATGACTACGTGCCGATCTCAGCCGTCGCCGCTGGTCTTGAGATCTCGCCCGTTTCGGCCACGGAGATGGTTCACCGTCTCGAGGCCGAAGGGCTGTTCGAGCATGTGCCCTATCGCGGCGTCCGCCTACTGCCTCAAGGCGACGACCGGGCCCAGCAGGTCCTGCGAAGACACCGCCTTTGGGAATGCTTCCTACATGACCAGTTGGGCCTGGGTTGGGTGCAGGTCCACGACCTGGCCTGCGCCTTGGAGCATGCCGTTGGCCAGGCGGTCACCGAACCCCTGGCCGACTGGTTGGGACAGCCAGTCGCCTGCCCGCATGGGAATCCGATCCCGTACTCGTCCAAGGCGGCATCCGCCGAAGCCGTTCAGCTCACCACACTGGCCGAAGGGCAGGCGGCCGAGGTGGTGAGAATTCGACCTGAGCGGACCGATGTGCTGGCCTATCTGGACGCGCGGGGCCTGCGTCCGGGCGTTGGCATTACCTTGAAAGGCCGGGAGGCATTGGACGGCACCCTGGTGCTGGCCCGAGGCGACCAAACGATTGTGGTGGGCGAATCCGTCGCCGCGCATGTCCTCGTCCGGACCCCTCTGGCTTCGGAGCATGTCAAGACATGACGGCCTGCCACACTCCGGCCTGCCCGGAGGCCGTCAGCGGATTGGCTGAGTCGAGACAAGGGCTGCTGGCCCTGATTGGGCAGCCAAACGTGGGCAAGTCAGCTCTGTTCACCCGGCTGACCGGCAGCCTGGCCGAAATCGCCAACTACCCGGGCACGACCGTGGAAGTGCGCCGCGCCCCGTGCAGGACCGATCCGGATTTGATGGTGATCGACACACCGGGCCTCGTGGCCCTGCCCTCGCTCTCGGATGATGAACGCGTCACGGCACAGGTTCTTCTCCACGAGCCGCTGAGGGGAATCGTACAGGTGGGGGACTCCAAGCATTTGCGGCGCACCCTGCTGCTGACCTCACATTTGCTGGAAATGGGATCGCCGGTGGTGCTGGCGCTCAACATGACGGATGAGGCGCAAGCCCTTGGCCTGGACCTGGATTACGCTGCGCTCGAAGGTTGGCTTGGCATCCCCGTCGTGCCCACACAAGCCGTTCGCGGGGAGGGTCTGGCCGAACTTCAGGCGGCCGTCAACAGTCGTCGCGTCCCCGTCCCCAAAGTAAGCTATCCGGCGCCCGTCGAGCGAGCCATTCGGGAGCTGGCAGGGGAGCTCCCGCAGGGACCAATGGCCAGCCGCGCCCTGGCGGTGTTGTGGCTTTCGCACGATGACACCGTCGAGGTGTGGCTGTCCCAGCGGTTGCCCGCGGAGTCATTGGGCCCATTGCGGGACCTGCGCCAACAAACCCAAGCCATGTTCAGCCAGCCGTTGGAAGACATTATTCTGAACGCCCGCCTGGCGTTTGCCGAGCGGTTGGCAGGGATCGTCTGTCACGACCCTGGAAGCATCGGCCAGGGGTGGGCCGATCGTCTTGGCCGATGGTCGATCCATCCGGTGTGGGGGCTGGCCGTGCTGGGGCTGGTGATGTTCGGAATGTTTGCTTTCGTGGGCTTGTTCGGGGCTGGCACGCTCGTGGGTTGGCTGGAAGGTGACCTCTTCGGTGGCCTGATCAACCCCTGGATGGCTGGGTGGGTTCAGGCTGCCTTTGGCGGCGGTTGGCTGGCCGACTTATGGGTTGGGCCGTATGGACTGTGGACGATGGGCATCACCTATGCCGCTGCCCTCATATTGCCCATCGTGGCCACCTTCTTCCTGGCATTCGGCAGCCTGGAGGACTCGGGCTACCTTCCGCGCCTATCGGTCCTCACCAACCGCTGGTTCGAGCGGATCGGCCTGAATGGCAAAGCGGTTTTGCCCATGGTTCTGGGCCTCGGCTGTGTGACCATGGCCACGATGACCACGCGCATCCTAGAACTCGGCGCGAGCGCACGCTGGCAATCCTGCTCCTGGCTCTGGCTGTGCCGTGTTCGGCTCAGCTCGGCGTCGTCATGGGGATGCTGGCGGCCGTCTCGGCGGGTGCCATGGCGGTCTGGCTTCTGGTGGTCCTGGCTGTGATGCTCGCTGTCGGCTGGCTCTCCAGCCGCCTGATGCCCGGGTCACCATCGGCGCTGATGCTCGAGCTGCCTCCATTGCGGCTTCCCGAAGCGAAGCTGGTCTTGACCAAAACGGTCGCTCGGCTGGAATGGTACGCCCGGGAAGTGGTCCCTCTGTTCCTGCTGGGGTCGGTGGTCATGTTCCTCCTCGACCGAAGCGGGGTGCTCCCGGGGCTCATCAGCGCCAGCCAGCCTCTGGTGGTGGGTTGGCTAGGGCTGCCGTCCCAGGCGGCCGCCGCCCTCGTGCTCGGCTTCTTCCGACGGGACTTTGGCGCCGCCGGTCTGTACGTCCTCCAGGCACAAGGCTTGATGAGCCCCGCGCAGGTGCTGGTCGCCATGGTCACCATCACCTTGTTCGTGCCGTGTGTGGCCAGTGTGTTGATGATCGTCAAAGAGCGTGGTTGGCGGACAACGGCCGCACTTTTGGCTCTCATCTTCCCTTTGGCGATTGCTGTTGGTGGAGGACTTCGGGCCGCGCTCTTTGTCCTCGGTTGGGGGGCCTGAGATGTCGGTGATCACCTGCCCAATGTGCGCCAACCCGTTCGATCCGGCCGAGAACCCCTCCTGCGCCGCATGCCCGTTGGGCTCAGGGTGCCGATTGGCATGCTGTCCGGCGTGCGGTTACACGACCGTGGATCCCGCTGGTTCTCGCCTGGCTGGCTGGATGTCCCGGGCCATTCGGCGTCGGCACCGGCGGACCCACCGGATGGGATTGCAGGCCGTGGCACCTGGGGGCCGAGTGCGAGTGCTGGATCTGACGCGCCTTCCGCATGTCAAGCGGCGACGTCTGGAGGCGCTGGGCTTGACGGTAGGTGAAGAGGTGGAGGTGCTTGCCCAATCGCCGGTCACTGTTGTGCTCGCCGGCCACGCCCAGCTGGCCCTCGCGGGCGAGCTCAGCCGTCTCATCGACGTGGGACCAGACCCTAGCCCCTGAAACACAAGGCTCGCTCCAGATTGTGAAATCCATCACAAGCGGTCGGCGATGGCCATGATAAGCTTGGCGCATGATCGACGTCACGGCTGAAATCCACATCGACGAGTCTGAGCTGAGCTGGCGCTTCGTGCGCGGCTCCGGCCCCGGTGGCCAGAATGTCAACAAGGTCGCCACCACCGCGCAGCTGAGATGGAATGCGATGGGCAGCCCGGCGCTGCCGGGGGCGGTCAAGGAGCGTCTTGCCCGCATGGCGGGCCAGCGGATGACCAAGGCGGGCGAGTTGGTGATTGAGGCCGGGGAACACCGCACCCAAAGTCAAAATCGCCAGGAGGCCATCGACCGGCTGGTGCGGCTCATTCGCCGCGCAGACACGCCGCCGAAGTTTCGACGACCGTCCAGGCCGTCGAGGGCGGCCAAAGAACGAAGGCTGGTGAACAAGAAGCGGCACGCTGCCAAGAAGGGACAGCGCCGCTACGATCCCCGGCAAGACTGGGGATAATCCACAGGTACCCAACAAGAAAAGATAGGGGCCCATCCGCTTGGACTTGTTCTCGAGGGCGGCTTGGCATATGCTGGACAGGCACAACGATCGCCGTACCCATCCAGGAGTATGACAGGTGCCGAGTTCATCGTTTTCTTCGCATGCCGACGTGCCGCCACAGTTCCGCTGGAACCCAAAGAGCATTTTCCCCGACGAGAAAGCCTGGCAGGCCGCTTTGGATGGTCTGCTGGCCGACCTGGCGAAGCTCAAGGCCTATCAGGGGAGATTGGGCGAGGGTTCGAAGACCCTGGCCGAAGCCCTTAGCCTGCGGGATCAGCTTCACATGCGGGCCGGCCACGTCGCGGTCTATGCAGGCATGTGCCACAACGTCGATACCACGGATCAATCCGCGGCGGAGATGAACAGCCGCGCCGAGACCGTCTATTCCCAGTATCTTGCGGCAGCAGCCTTTGTCGTGCCAGAGATCCTCTCTTTGGGCCGTCAGAAGGTTACGGCTTGGACCGATGAGAACCCCGATCTACAGGTCTATCAGCACCATTTCGATGACCTTTTCCGACGAGCCGAGCACGTCCGGTCGTCGGAAATCGAAGAGCTGCTGGGGATGGCGGCCGATCCGCTGGGCAGCATTGCCAATATCTATGGCGTGCTGGTCGACGCCGATATGGCATTTGAGCCGGCGGAGGACAGCCAGGGAAAGAAGCACCCGGTAACGCAGGGCTCCGTGATCCGGTTGCGCCGCAGCAGCGACCGCAAGCTGCGGCAGACGGCGTGGGACAACTATCATGCTCGCCACCTGGAATTCAAGAACACCCTGACCAACAATTTGGCAGCTTCGATTAAGAAGAACGTCTTCGCCATGCGCGCCAGGCGACACGCCTCAACTCTGGATATGGCACTGTTTGACAACAACATCCCCCGCGACGTGTTCCACAATCTGTTGGCTGTGTTCCATGAAAATTTGCCGACCTGGCATCGCTATTGGCGCTTGCGGCGGGCGGCGCTGGGCGTCGAGTCGCTGCGACCGTACGATATCTGGGCACCCCTGTCCGGAGAGGAGCCCAGCCTGTCTTACGAGGACGCCGTGGAAATGATCTGCCAGGGTCTGGCCCCCATGGGCGTGGCCTATGTGGCCCAGGTCCGCAAGGGATGTCTCCAGGATCGCTGGGTAGACGTGTATCCGACGCCGGGCAAGCGGTCGGGAGCGTTCTCCTCGGGAGAGAAGGGTACGCCCCCGTTCATCGTCATGAGCTGGGGGAATTCGATTCTAAGCCTGAGTACGCTGGCGCACGAGTTGGGCCATTCGATGCACTCCTATCTGGCCTGGGAGACCCAACCCTACGTGTACTCCGAATACTCGATCTTCGTGGCCGAGGTGGCTTCGAACTTCCACCAGGCTATGGTGCGAGCGCATCTTCTCGAGAGCGATCGGGACAAAGCCTTCAAGATCAACCTGATCGAAGAGGCGATGTCCAACTTCTATCGCTACTTCTTCATTATGCCGTTGCTGGCGAAGTTCGAACTGCAAACCCATCAGCGGATCGAACGCGGGGAAGGACTGACGGCCGAGGTGGCCACGGACCTGATGGCCGACCTCCTAAACGAGGGCTTCGGAGGCGAGATCGCCTTCGACCATGATCGCGACGGCATGCACTGGGCCACCTACGGCCACCTTTATGCTGATTATTATGTCTACCAATACGCCACCGGGATCTCGGCTGCGCATGCCTTGGCAGCGCCGATCCTGACCGGCGACGGCGAAGCGGTCGACCGCTATCTTTCCTTCTTGAGGGCAGGTGCCTCGCTCTACCCCATCGACGCCCTCAAGCTGGCCGGGATCGATATGACCAGGCCAGAAGCAGTAGAGACGGCGTTTGCGCACCTTTCAAGTTTGATAGACCGGTTGGAGCAACTCCTTATGCCGGCTTGAGTGCTGGCCCTCCAGCCGTCCCGCACGCGGATGATGGTCAAGCGATGGATTAGTTAATGCGAGATCAGCTTGGACCGGAGACGTTCGATGGTCAGACCCCGGGCTTCATGTCCCCCGTCGGGTGGAAGAGCCGGTATGACCGCCCCCTCGAAGATCCCAACTACCGCATGCATCGGATCGATTTGCGGTTTGATCATCGAGAGGTGGAACTGAGGTTTCTGGCCGCCTACCGCCATTCGACGCTGGGATTTCGGCGCGTCGGTTTGGCCATCGGCATCGCCTCTTTTGCCATCTTCGCCCCAATCGACTTGTTCAACAGCCCCGATGCCTGGCGGGCTCTGTGGGCCGTCCGCTTCTGGCTGGTCGTGCCCATGCTCTTGCTGGTGTTATCGGCAAGCTATTGGAAGAGAGCCCAGCCTTTCCTTGGATATCTGGTCAATCTTGCCCTCACCATCAGCTCGTTGGCTTTGATCGGGATGATCCACCTTTCGACCCGGGCAGCCATGGCTCAGAACTTTGAAGCCCTGCTTGTTCTGCTTCCCTCGGCGTTCTCTTTCCTTCGCTTGCGTGTTCTGGGGACGACGGCGGCATCAGGCATCGTGCTCTTGGCCTTCGCCGTGGAAACCGCGGCGCTGAGACCGCTGCCGCCCGTCGAGATGGCGTACATGATGGGTTTTCTGCTGGCGGCTTGCATCGTCGGCATCGCCCTGGCCTACCTGATGGAACGCCAGACGCGGCTGGCCTACGTGCTCAATGCCAGTCTGGATGAGGCCTCGATCAGGGACCCACTGACCGGCTTGCACAACCGAAGATGGCTGGAGGTAACCCTGGACCAGCTCAACAGCACCTTCAGGCGTTACGGCGCCATCTTCTCAATGATCCTGATCGATCTTGACGGTTTCAAGGCGGTCAACGACCTGATGGGTTACACGCAGGGCGACGGCCTGCTGAAGCGCTTCGGCCAGGCTCTGTCGACCCAGCTTCGCAGTTCCGATGTTATCTTCAGGTACGGCGGGGATGAATTCATCATCCTCTCACCGGCGACCTCTGGGCCGGGCGCTGAAATCCTGGTTGCCCGCCTTAGGGAACAGATTCGGTCCCTCGATTTGACTGAATTCGAGGTCTCTCGGCCGCTAGAGTTCAGTGCCGGAGTAGCCGAGGTGTGCGAAGCCGATGAGGCGGCGTCCCTCTTCCAAAGGGCCAATCGGGCGCTGAGACAGGCGAAACGGGCCGGAGGAGGCCGAACTTCCCTGGACCAGATTGAAGTGGCCAAACACCAACCACCGACCGGATCGGCCGTGGGATGAGAAGGTGCCTGTCGGCCGGCAGGCGACCGTTTCGGATTCGATCTTTGCGACATCAACTGAGGATGGTGGCATGCTCCTTCTTCTGGCCGTGATCGTACTGTCCGTCATGGTGTACTGGGTCGTTGATGGTGGCTGGCGCACCTGGAAGTCGCTCCGATACCTGCTCGGCTCGACGTCGCGCGTTCCGGAAGATATCAGTGGGGCGCGCCCGTCTTACCCCGACGTCCTAAAACCGGAGGTGTCCGAGCTCAAGTCAGGTGGTTTCCGTCGGTTTGGCGAAATCCAGGTACGACCACCGCATTTCGGTGATCCGGTCACCAGCTGGGTCTTCATTGATGCCACGCGTTCGATTGCCGCCGAGCTGAGCTGGGGGCGAAGCCGTTGGCATTTGAACACGTACTTCGATGACGGCGGCTGGCTGGCGACCGACTATCCCAGAGGGGAGCGCACCTTATCGGACGGCCTCTGGGCCGACACGGTCGGGGGTTCAGTGACGGCGGCCATCGAGCACCACCGTGTACGCCTGCAAGAATTGACGGAGTTGGGCGGCATACCCATGACGCTCCAGCGTCTTCAAGACTACATCGAGCGCGACCTTGCCGCCCGGAAAGAGCATGGCTTGGTCCGCGTCGGCCGACTCCTTCGCCTGCAGATGGCGCGTGCGGTGGCGGCCGTCTTTGGCGTCGGCGTTTTGCTCATCATTGGGGTCCCCCATCCGTGGCTGAGCCTGAACGCCGATGGCGCCGTGCCGATCCTTGGGCGTACAATTCTATGGCTGCTCCCGGCATTCGCGACGATGGCCGTAACGGACTGGCTGGCCTCGCGCCCGGCGCGAGCCCGCCCGGTCGCCTAGGTGATCATCCAGGGATATCTCTGGCCGACGGGAGCCGCTCGAACCGATCGAATTCCAACACAAACTAAGGGGGGTGTGCATTGAACACACAACAGCTTGTCGACCTGGCCCGCGTGCTGATCTGGCCGCTTGCCCTGGTGGTGCTGGCCATCGTCTTCCGTCAGCCCATATCCCGCCTTTTGGTGACCATCACTCAGTTGCGATTTCGAGGTCTGGAGATCGATTTTGGGCGTCAGCTTGAAAGGCTTCGCGCCAAACTTCCTCCTGTATCTGGGGCCAAAGAGGATCCGGTCGAGGCGGGCGCGCAGATTCCGAATCCAGCACCAGATGGTCTGGCCGAAGAGGTAGCCTCGGCGCAACCGGTCGCCAGCGTGCTTCTCGCGTGGACAGCGCTGGAAGCTCGGATAAAGGAGAGGGCAGGGGTTGAGCATCCGGCCAGCCTGCCGCCCGAACTCGAGGCCCTGATTAAAGGGTTGTCGGAGCTATCCGAAGCAGCCGCAGGTGGAAGAATCAAGGGAGGCGCGCCGAGCGCTGAGCAGGCCAGGGCCTATGGGCGGCTGACCGATCGGGCCGGAAAGTGGCTTGACTCCCTGAGGTAACGGTCTCCGGCGACGCATGTTTGGGTGCACCTAGCGGAGAATGAAGCCGTGGCGTAAAGGGTCATCCGGCGCGATGACAAATGTGCTGCGTCCGGTGATGTGCGCCTCGCCACTCACCTCGGGAACAACCGCTTCCAGCTCTCCAACCCTGGTGGTATCGATGACCCGACCCCCAAACTGCGTCCCGAGGATGCTTTCCACCGCGATCGCCTGGCCGATATCGAGCTCGCCCCGGGCGTAATGAATGGCTAGGCGGGCGCTGACCCCGGTGCCGGTAGGGCAGCGATCAACTTCCCCTTCGGCAAAGACGCAAACGTTCCTGCTGTGCAGGTTCGGCGTGCTGGGTTCGTCGACGAAAATCGTGCCGTAGAGAAAGCCCAGATCGTCATCGCCGGGATGCTCGATCGGGCGCTGCTGCATAATGGCGCGTTTGATGGCCATCCCCGTGTCGATCAACTCGTCAACTTGCTCGGGCTGGCAGCGCAGGCCGACCTGGCGGACATCAACGAATGCATAGTAGGCGCCGCCAAATGCGAGGTCGTATCGGATGCTGCCCAAATCGGGAACCTCGATCTCCTCATCCAGGGCGGCCACAAACGAGGGCACGTTGGTGAAGCGCACCCGATGGACCCTTTGGCCGTCGAACTGAGCCACGGCCGTCACCAAGCCAGCCGGGGTGTCGATGCGCAGCGTGGTTTCCGGTGGGGAGGCAGGGACCATCTTGGTCTCGATCGCCACGGTTGCGATGCCGATGATCCCGTGGCCGCACATGGTGCTGAAGCCTTCGTTGTGCATGAACAGGATGCCAAAGTCGGCATCTGGCGTGACGGGATCGGTGATCAGGCAGCCATACATGTCCGCGTGCCCCCTCGGCTCCCACATCAGCGCTGTCCGCAGGTGATCGTATTTGGCCATGGCGAAGCGGCGCTTTTCTAGGATGGTACTGCCCTCAAGGCTCGGAAATCCAGCCACCACCACTCGGAAGGGCTCGCCTTCGGTATGGGCGTCGATGCAGGTAACAACCTTCGTGTCCGGCTCGGGTGCCCATCTTTCAGCTGCGGAGATGTTCATGCTGCCTCCTGCTTGCTCTGGC
Source organism: uncultured Chloroflexia bacterium (assembly GCA_963807065.1). Lineage (GTDB taxonomy): Bacteria > Chloroflexota > Anaerolineae > Anaerolineales > E44-bin32 > CAWAND01. The sequence continues at coordinate 798,903 of CAWDZQ010000003.1, read as the reverse complement.
GCGGAGATGTCAGGCTGTCCGTCAATCCCCTTTGACCTCGATTTCCTTCCAAGCCACCCATGAGGGACTGGCCACGGTTTGAATGCGGATGTATTGCACCGCATCCAGCGGGACGTCCGGGGTGAACTCCAGCCACTGGTTGTCGGCTGTATCGCCAGCCAAGGTCAAGGCGGTGCCAAAAGAGCGGTCGGGTCTGGCAACCTGGATCAGGTGCCGGGTGGCCCCTTCAGGATATTGGGCCACGAGCAGCCGGATAGTTCGGATCGTGTGGGGTGCCCCGAGGTCGAGTTCGATCCACTGCGGAGGGCCATCCCCGGCTCCCCACTGTGACCCGGTATCGCCATCCACGGCGGACGCCGGCGGCTGATCTTCCAGCCATCGGCTGGCGGTCACACTGGCGCCAAGGGCGAGGTTGTCGGTGGGGATATTCAACGCTTCGCATGGATCTGTCCACGCATCGGGTGCCATCAAATCCAGCAGAAATTGGTCCTCGTCGGTGAGCCCCCAGGTGGCGTCGCCGACCGCCAGGGGTGCCGGTCGATAGGTCCAGTACAGCCATCCGTCAAAGCCCAGAGGGCAGGAATCCGCGATCCACTGTGCGGTGACCCTGGCCGCCGCTTCGGCGCTGTCGTACTGGCTTCGGAAGGCGCCCAGTTCACCCATGACGATCGGTTTGGCGTCATAACCGACCATGCCGAAATTCTGAGCGATCTTCGCTAAGGGGATGTCGCTGCCCGGGTAGGCATGGAAATCATAGTAGTCCAAGTCCGCTTCCCGCTCGATCAGGGAGGCGGTGTCAACGTACCAATCGCCGCCGATCGACGTAGGGTTGGGAAACTGAGGGGCGAAGAAGCCCATGGTCACCAAAGCCGTCGGGTCCTGACTGCGGATCACCTGACGCAGGTCCTGAATGTAGGCCAGCAGCGAATCGGCCACCATCTGCCGCTTGGCGGCTGGCTGGCTCATGTCGTAGGTTTGCCCCACCGCCGTGGCCTCGACCAGACCGCTGGTCAGGGAGAGGGGAGGCTGCATACTGAAAAGCCACTGCTCGTTGAGCAGCTCCCAGCCGAGCACTGCGTCAAAAGGCGCATGGCGTGCGACCAGGCCAGCCATAAGATCTCTCCAGTAGAGGTGAGCGGCGGCATGGCCGCTGGCGGTGAGCATATGGGCGTTGCGGTAGCCGGCCATCGTTTCGCCGGACTCGCGATTGGCCATATCGCCGTAGCCCCCGTTGTCAGGGATGTCGTTTGAGGTCAGTTGGAGGAAGATACCTTCCTCCTTGGCAATGCGCATCGCCTCGACCATGTTGTCGAGGTAGGCCCCAACCAGCCCGGATCCGGAGGGATCGGCGATGCACGTGGGGCCGGCATTGCACGAGTCGAAGAAGATGCGAACCGTGTTGTATCCCCGGCTGGACAGGATCTGCATGTCGGTGCGGAATGCTTCCGGATCCCACACAGAGGTGCTTAACAGGCGATCCTCGAAGTGGCCGCCGGCATCTACCAGTTGGATGAAGTTGGCGCCGCGAACCACGAACTCTTTGCCGGTTTCGCTGTCGTAGAACTCGGAGCGCCCCCCGTCTCCAGTCCGAATCTGAATCCGATGCGGTGGAGGGCTCCAGGTGGTGGCCTCGGCGGCCGGGCGGGCAGATGGGATTGCGGAAGGCTGGGGGAGCAGGCTAGGATGCAAACTGGGGACAACGGTGGGCGCGGGTGCAGCGGGGGTGAAATTGCACGCGGGGAGCAAGAGGAGCAATCCAATGACAACATTTCGACGTTTGAACATGCCGATCCTCGGTTTCCCTGACGTGGCAGCGCTGAGCCGGGATGCCATTGTCCTCTGGAAGCCTGCGAATGCAAACCGACCATCCATCCCCTCGACGTGCCCGGACAAACTTCGGGGATCGGGTCCATGAGGCCGGATGTTCCCGACCCTTGCTTCCGCCGGCATGAAGGACTACGATAGTGCGCTTGCCATTCCGAGACATGCCCTTGGGAGGATCTGAACATATGAACGTGTACCTATTAGTTTTGCGCTGGATTCATATTTTGTCGGGCGTCTTTTGGGCCGGCTCGACCCTGGTCTTTGCAACCTACATCGAGCCCAGCATCCGCGCCTCGGGTCCGGAGGGGGGGAAGGTTATGCAGCGCCTGGCGGCGGCGGGGTACTCCAAAGCCATGGCAATTGCGGGCGGGCTGACGGTGCTGGCCGGGCTCTTGCTGTATTGGACCGCCTCGGGACATCTTCGCCTGGCCTGGATCACGACCGGGCAGGGATTGGCGCTGACTCTAGGCGGTCTGTCGGCGATCGTCGCTCTGGTCATCGGATTTTCTATCCAGTCCAAGGCGGTCAAGCGCATGGGCGCCATTGGTGCGGCGGTGCAAGCCGCCGGCGGCCCTCCGTCTCCGGAGCAGGCTGCCGAGATGGCTACACTCAGCGAACGGCTGCGAAATGCCGGCGTGTGGAACGCGGGCCTGCTGGCCTTCACAGTACTGGCCATGGCTGGGGCCCAAGAGCTCTTCTTTAATCTGCTCGGGCGGAGGTGGGCCGGGTGGCCGGGAGTCGGGTAAGATGGCTCCATGAGCCAGGCGTGGCGCGAAAACTGCATGGGGCGATCGAAGCTGGCCGTTGGGTCGGCGGCCGCGCTAGGGGCGGCCGTCATCTTGGCATCCTGTGCCTCCCTGGCCCCGACCTTGGCCCCGTCGATCATCCCCAACGCCACCACGACGTCTACCGCTGCGCCAATCTCGACTTCCACCGCCTCGCCCACAGCCTCCGCTCCACCCACGCCAGAGCAGGCGACGGCGACCCCTTTGGCGCCCCCGATGGCGCATCTTTCCCCTGGGGAGGCTCTGGGCGTTGACCGGATCTGGATGATAGACGCCCTCCACGGCTGGGCCATCGGGGGCGCCACGCAAGAATCGGCAGATCACATCCTGCGGACCAGCGACGGCGGTGAGGGATGGCGTGACGTCACCCCCCCGGAACCGCGTCCGGAACAGGGCCAAGAGAAAGTTGCCGTGGCGGAATTTCTGGATGCCGACACGGGTTGGGTGATCTTCGCCTACCGACAATTCCACATCATCCCCTCGGCGGTCGTTTGGGCAACTCAAGACGGGGGTTCGACATGGACGCCCAGCGCCCCGCTGCCGGTCGGAGATCTGTTCGAGTTCTTCAGCCCATCGAACCTTACTTTCATCGACCCGCAGCACGGTTGGGTGATGGTGCACGCCGGGGCGGGGATGATGCACGATTACATGAGCCTTTATCGGACGGTCGACGGCGGTCGAACCTGGGTGCAGGTGGTTGAGGCCGGTGGGGATCAGATCCAGATCTGCCCCAAGACGGGGATGGCCTTTGCCGACGCAGCGCAGGGATGGATCACACGCGATTGCGGCGGGGTGATCGACGGAGCCTTCGTCGATGTGACAACCGATGGGGGGAGCAGCTGGGATTCGGTTGACCTGCCGCCGCCCGAAGATCAGCCCCATCTGTTCGACTCCGGCGCTGCAGCCTGCACCCCGGGCTCGCCGAGGCTCTTTTCACCCGAAGCGGGGTTGCTCGCCCTGCGATGCGTGACGGGTGCTTCAACCGCCGATGTCCATACCTATCTCTATGCCACTTCCAACTCAGGGTCCTCCTGGCAGGTCCGACCCTATCCTGGCGGGGTGTTGGATGTCATCACTCCCCAGTCGATCCTGGCCCTCTCTCGGGATATTTCCTTCACGACAAACAGTGGAGCGACATGGACGCATGTGAAGGCAGTCAATTGGGATGGCCAGTTTAGCTTTGTTGACATCTCCACTGGCTGGGCCGTGGCTCGCAATGAGGGCCAGGTCGCTCTGGTCAACTCGGTCGATGGCGGGCGGACCTGGCAAGAGATCCAGCCCATCATCACGCCCTGATCTGCCCCCCGACCGTTCTTTGAAATCCATCACAAGTGACACCAGCCGGTAGGACGGCGGCCGAGGCTTAGGTCGTTCTAAGGTCGCCCACAGTCCGTTGTAAGGACGACGCGCCGGCAAAGGGTCGATACTCAAATCGCCCTGCCGGGCGAAACGGGTTTGGATTCATCGTGTGAACCGATAAGCGCAGGAAGGTGATGTCGATGGGCAATCGTCCAACTGCCTCACGCGTCCCGCCAGAGGGCCGCATTCGACGGGCGTGGCAGCTCACGGCCGGGATTCTGGTGGCTGCCGGCCTTTCCGGTTGCGCTGGATCCCCGACGTTCTTGAACCCGGCCTCGTCGATTTCTGACCACGAGGCCGGTCTTTACATGGTGATCTTCTATCTGGCGCTGGGCGTCTTCATCCTTGTTGAAGCGCTGCTCGCGTATGCCCTCATCCGGTTCAGAAAGCGGGACGGTGACTCGGAAGAGCCGCGCCAGGTGTATGGCAACACGCGCCTGGAGGTGATTTGGACGGCCATCCCCGTGCTGCTGGTGCTCACTTTGTTTGCCTTGACCGTAACCACGGCCAGCGCCGTGGCGGCGCCCGAACCCACCGCCAGCGATGTGCACATTCATGTGATCGGTCACCAATGGTGGTGGGAGTTCGAATACCCTGACTACGGTATCACCACCGCCAACGAACTGCACATTCCCGTCGGTGCCAATGTCAAGATTGATCTTGACTCGGTGGATGTCATCCACAGTTTCTGGGTGCCTCAGATGGCGGGCAAGACCGATGCCATCCCCGGGCACACCAATCACCTGTGGCTAACGGCTGACACCCCAGGCATTTACCATGGCCAGTGCGTCGAGTTCTGCGGAGCCAACCACGCGAATATGCGCATTAGGGCCGTCGCCGAATCGCCGGGAGACTTTCAGGCCTGGGTGGCGTCGCAACAGGCGCCGCTGTACGAGCCGCAGACGTCCCAAGAACAGGTCGGCCATGATTACATCGTCAATCAGATCTGTGCCAACTGCCATTCGCTGGGTGACAACACCGCCAAGCACCTGCAACCGTCGGACAGTGGCGGCGATCAATCGACGACCAACCCGGACCCGCTGCTGGCGAGTGGCGTGGTGGGCCCCAATCTGACTCACCTGTTTTCCCGCGGCGTTTTTGCCGGGGCGACTTACGAGCTGAACGAGGCCAACCTGCGCCGGTGGCTCCAGGATACCCAGGCGATGAAACCGGGCAACGATATGTTGGTGAACCTGAGCGCAGATGACATTGACGCTCTGGTGGCCTACCTGACGAAGCTGAAATAGGCAGGGATGCGATGACAACACATGCAGAAGCCCTCTCCGCACCGCAGGCTGCAGCCGACTCCGGCCAGGGATTGCTGAGCTGGGTGATGACGGTCGATCACAAACGCATTGGGATTATGTACCTGGTCACGGCCACGGCCTTCTTCGTCGCCGGCGGGCTCCTGGCCCTTCTGATGCGCACCCAGCTGGCCCAGCCCAACGGCACGGTGCTCAGCAACGCCGCCTACAACGAGATCTTCACCATGCACGGCACGACCATGATCTTCCTGGCGATCATGCCCTTGGGCGCCGGTTTTGGCAACTATTTCGTGCCGTTGATGATCGGTGCTCGGGACATGGCGTTCCCCAAGCTGAACGCCTTGAGCTACTGGCTGTACCTGTTCGGCGGCCTTTTCCTCTTCAGCAGCTTCCTGTTCGGCGGGGCGCCCGATGCAGGATGGTTCAGCTATGCCCCTCTGACAGAGAAGCTCTACTCGATCAACCACGGGATGGACTACTGGGGGCTGTCGGTCTTGATCTTGGGGACCGCAACCACCATTGGATCGATCAACTTTGTGGTCACCACCATCCAGATGCGGGCGCCGGGGATGTCATTCACCCGCATGCCGATGTTCGTGTGGATGACCTTCGTCACGTCCGTGATTGCCATTTTCGCCTTGCCGTCTCTGACCACGGCCACGCTGCTGTTGCTGCTCGACCGATTGGTTGGGACGCATTTCTACAACGTCTCTGCCGGGGGCAGCGCTTTGCTCTGGCAGCACCTGTTCTGGTTCTTTGGCCACCCCGAGGTCTACATCATGATCCTGCCCGCCATGGGCCTGATCTCGGAGGTGATCCCGGTCTTCTCACGCAAGCCGCTGTTCGGCTTCATGACCGTCGTCTACTCCGGCATCGCCATTGGGATCCTGGGCTTTACGGTCTGGGCTCACCACATGTTCGCCACCGGCATGGCCATCGGCGCCCTGCTGTTCTTCTCGGCCAACAGCTTCATCATCGGGGTGCCGACCGGGGTCAAGATCTTCTCCTGGCTGGCGACGATGTGGGGCGGCAAGCTCACCTTCAAGACACCTTTGCTGTTTGCCATTGGATTTGTGGCCCTGTTTACTATCGGTGGGTTGGACGGCGTGCACATGGCCGTGCTGCCGGTCGACTGGCAGATCACCGATACCTACTACGTCGTCTCTCATATTCACTACGTCTTGTTCGGCGGGGCCATCTTCGGTCTGTTTTCCGCCATGTACTATTGGTTCCCCAAGATGAGCGGCCGCCGGTTGAGCGAAACGTTAGGCAAGTGGCAGTTCTGGCTGATGTTCATCGGGATGAACCTGACTTTCTTCCCGATGCACGTGCTCGGGCTGCTCGGCATGCCGCGCCGCATCTATACCTATGCCGACAACCTGGGGTGGGGGATCTGGAATCTGATTGAAACCGTCGGCGCCTACCTGATCGCCTTGGGCATCCTTTTCTTTCTGATCAACTTCTTCAGGACCATGGCCAGCGCGCCGACCAACGAGCCCGATCCGTGGGACGCCTTCACCCTCGAATGGAAGGCGTCTTCACCTCCGGCACCGTACAACTTTGCTGAGATCCCCAGCGTGCGGAGCCGCCGCCCGCTGTGGGATGAAAAGTACCCCGATAAGGCGGACTGGAAACAGGCCGAATGACAGCCTCGACCGCCACCCCCGCCCGTTTTCGCCCCGGCTCAACGGCCAAGGTCGGCCTGCTAACCGTCATCGCCTCGGAGGTCTTCTTCTTCGCCACGGCCCTCTCGGCTTACTTCTTCCTGCGCCTCGAGCATCCAGAATGGTCTCTTCCAGCGCACACCCCCACCGGGTTATGGGCGCCCAGCCTCAACAGCCTGCTGTTCCTGGCCAGTGCCGTCGTGATCTGGCGGGCGGAGCGCGCCGCCGCCGCAGACCGCCCCCGGGCGGCGCAATTGGCCTTGGGGGCAACCCTCGTGCTGGGTCTGGTCTTCATCGGCGGGCAAATCTTCGATTTCTCCCAATCCGGACTGAAGCCGGATGACGCCACCTTTGGTGGGATTTTCCTGGCTTTGATCGGGTTCCATGCGGTGCATGTCCTGGCCGGGATGATCTATCTGGGGATCACCCTCGCCCGGGCGCGGGTCGGCGACTTTAGCGCCAAGCACCACACGTCGATCACCTTGTGCGCCTGGTTCTGGTATTTCGTGGTCGCCGTGTGGCTCGTCCTGTTCGGCGCGCTGTACTTGATCTGAGATGCAATGTATCCCGGGCTGAGTCTGCTCCTGGCTTCCAAATGGACCTGGGAACCCAGTGTCCTGATCGGACTGGCCGTCGTCACGGGGGCCTATGTGCTCCTGGGCGGGCCAGGCCGCCGAGCGTTCTCTGCATCGGCCCCTATCCCTCCTGGACGACAGGCGGCATTTCACTTGGGGACGCTGGCGCTGTTGATCGCCCTGACTTCGCCCATCGATGAGGCGGGTGAGACCTACCTGCTTTCGGCGCACATGGCCCAGCACATCCTGATCCTGTTTCTCACGGCTCCGCTTTGGGTGCTGGGGCTCCCTGCTTGGTTCATCGAAGATGTGGGGCGCCGCCTTCCAGTGGTGTCTCGCATGGGGCGCAGCCTGACCCAGCCGCTCATCGCGTTCGGCATCTACAATGTCACGCTGATCGCCTGGCACATTCCGGCGGCCTATCAGGCCTCGCTCAACTCAGTGGATATCCACATCATCCAGCATTTGTCCTTCATTGCCGCCGGCGCCATCGGCTGGTGGCCGGTCCTAGCCCCGGAACAACACGCCGTACCTAGAGCTGCCCGCTCGGTGCAGCTGATCTATCTGGTCTTGATGGTGTTTCCCGGGTTGGGGCTGGCCGTCTTGCTCACCCTCAGCCCCCAGGTGCTGTACCCTTTCTACCAATCGGCTTTGTCGGCCGGTGTCGATCCACTGGGGGATCAGGAGGCGGCTGGAATCCTAATGTGGTTCTCGGGCACGGTTGCTTATCTGGTTCCCTTGACTTAAGTCTTCTACGCGTGGGTGCATGACCTGGAGCGCGCGGATGCTGTCGTCGGCAAGCCCGCAGGGGTGGCCGAGAGGAGTGCCTAAATGCAAAACCCTGACCATTCGTCCATTCACCTTCCGCCTCCGAGTTTCTGGCCGATCGTGCTGGCCGCAGGCATTCTTTTGATTGCGGTGGGTCTGGTGAGCACGTCGATCATCTCCGTGATCGGTGTGGTTGTCGTTTTGGCGGCGATTGTGGGTTGGACATGGGAGAATCGTTCTCTGGAAATCCACGAGGAGGCCCATCATGAGTGAAGCCCATCTCGGCGCCCCCCCACTGGCGCAGAGGGACAACGCCAAGCTCGCCATGTGGCTGTTCCTCGGCGGCGAGGTGGTCTTCTTCGTCACGTTGATCCTGGCCTATGTCTACTTTCGTCTTCGCTCGCCGGCGGACTTCGCCCAAGTGCGGGCGATGATCAACCTTCCCATGATCGCGTTGAACACCGTCATCCTGCTGTCCAGCAGCTATGTGCTCCTACGCGCCGTGGAGGCCGTCCGGGCTGGGAAAACGCGGGCCATGCAGCTCAGTTTGGGGGTCGTTTTCGTTTTGGGGGCGGTGTTTTTGGCGGGACAGGCCTATGAGTGGTCGAGATTGTTCGCTGAGGGGTTCAATATTGATACCATTTTCGGGACGCCTTTCTTCACCGTGACGGGGGTCCATGGCACGCATGTCCTGGTGGGCCTGATCTGGCTGGCGGTGGTCCTGGTTTCTGCCTGGCGCGGCGCTTACACGGCCTCCAGTCACCGGGGAATCGAGCAGTTCGGACTCTATTGGCACTTCGTCGACCTGGTGTGGGGCGTCATCTTTGTATTGTTCTACCTGGTCTAGGAGAGAGGTGGCTGATGGCGCAGAATATGACTTCCGGTTCCAGACTATCCCTGTACAACAGGGCGTTCATCTGGCTCCTTCTGGTGGTGGCCGCCGAGCTGGCCACCAGCTATGCTTTGCAGGGTGCAGCCCGCACTGCGGTGCTTTTGGCCCTCCTGGTCGTCAACGCAGGATCGCTGGTGTCATTCTTCATGGATCTTCGCGGCGGCCACCGTCTGTGGCGCTGGATCTTCATTGTGGGTGTCGTCGTTAACACGCCCATCATCTTGATCATGCTGATCGTGATGCCGCATTTCTAGACGCGCCAAGTGAGGGCCATACATTGACTGAGATGCTTGACACTGCCAGCGCGCCCGTCCTGGCCGACCCTCCCGCCTCCCCGGCCACGGGGATGGACCGGGGATCCGCGCTTCGTCCCGGCAAAGCCACCGGCCTTCTCCGTCCCCTGCCCCTGGAAGCACCGGGGACAGGCGTCGGTTATTGGCTGGGCCAGCTGGCTGTGCTCTTCAAAGTCCGCGTGGTTACCCTGCTTCTGCTGGCCGCCGTGGGGGGGGCATTTCTAGGGGCGGGCGGACGCCCAAGATGGGTGGATTTGCTCGTGCTCCTCGTATCTGGCTTCTCGGCCGCTGCCGGCGCCTCGGCCATCAATCAGATACTTGAGCGCGACGTCGACGGGCGAATGAAGCGCACCGTCCGCCGGCCGATGGTGACAGGCGCGCTCAACCACCCGATGGGTTTCCTGGCCCTGGCGGCGGCGATGGTGATCCTGCCCTCGCTCGTGCTTGTGAATTCCAATCCTGCCCTGTCCTTCTTCTTGATGCTTGGTGCCGTGATCTATGTCGGCATTTACACCATCTGGCTCAAGCCGCGCACGATCCTCAACATCGTGCTCGGGGGCGCAGCCGGAAGCGCCGCCGTCCTGGCAGGAGGCGCTGCGGTGGGTGCGTGGCAGGCACCGGCGGTTGTGATCCTAAGCTTGCTGGTCTTCGCCTGGACTCCCTCGCATTTTTGGAGCCTCTCGCTGCTCTACCGCCAGGACTACCAGCGGTCGGGCTTCCCAATGCTGGGAGCATCCACACCTGCCGGCTCCGCTGGGATTTGGATTCTTGTCCACACCCTGGTGACCGGCCTGGCGGGGCTGGGGCTGGCGCTAACTCCCGGCTTGGGATGGGGTTATGCCCTGGTTAGCGCTGCCGCCTTTGCCTGGTGGTTGTCAACCGGCGTGCCCCTGCTGGGGAATCCCTCTCCGTCGCAGATACGCCGGGCCTTCATGGCCTCCAACAGCTACCTGATGATTGTCCTCCTGGCTGCGGCCGGAGCCTCCCTGGTCTGACATTCTGGCGCACATGGCCCGTTCCAGCGCTTATTGTGAAATCTCTCACAATCGGCGCCTGCCTGCGCGTCGTCCCAAATGCCCGTTCAGCCGCAAGACGACCAAGCTCTCGATGGGCTTGGTCTTTGGCTCGACTTGAGTTAGACTGTGCATCCTGGGCCCGACGCCGGAATCCGAGTGGGGAGCAAGCGTCTAGGGGGATGACGCGGATCGAGATCTGCATCGTGGAGAACTGGGGATTCGAAGTCACCACCCGGCCGTTCAGCGGCGTCGGTCGCCTCCCTATCTGCTCAACCCAGCGCGTTAAATTGACACTCGGCTGACATGCTCGGGCCAGACCGGAAAGTATTGCGAATCGGTTTATCCGCTGGTCGGCGGGCGCACTCCCCGGAACAAGACGTCATGTATTGGCGGGGTGCGAGCCAGATTTCCAAACCCTTGGCGGAGATTCCAGGATGCCAGCATGAACGAGCGGATCCTCGTGGTCGATGACGATCCCCTGATTCGTAAATCGATGAAATTCCAACTCGAGCAAGCCGGCTATCGAGTGACACCATCGGGCGATTCTCGAGCCGCGCTTCGCCAGCTCGAACTGCACGCCTTCGAGTTGGCCATTCTCGACATCGGGCTCCCGGACGATGACGGCCTAAACCTGTGCCGGAGCGTCAAGCAGACCTACGGCATCCCTGTTATGTTTCTGACAGCGCGCCGCCTTGAAATTGATGAGATCGTCGGCCTTGAGTCCGGTGCGGATGACTACATCACCAAGCCGTGCGGCGGAGATCTGGTCCTCGCTCATGTGCGGGCACTGCTCCGGCGAGGGGCAGAGCCCAGCGAACCGAAAGCCACGGATGAGTTGCTGTGCGGGGATTTCTCGCTCGAAGCGGAATCCCACCGGGTGACTCTACGCGGGCAGCCGTTGGCGCTTGCCCCACGCGAGTTTGATCTGCTCCGCCTGTTCATGAGCCACCCCGACCGGGTCTTCTCGGCCGAGGAGCTTCTGGACGGGGTATGGGGGCGCGAGTTTATCGGTGAGCCTCAGGTGCTCTATGTCCAGATTCGTGGATTGCGGACCAAGATCGAAGACAACCCCTCCGACCCCGTCCACCTCCTGACCTTGCGCGGGGTGGGTTACAAGTTCGTTCCCTAGCCACATGCCCCGGTTGCGCATTGGCACTTTGCTCGGGCTCAGCCACGTTCTGATCGCCGTCGTCCTCGGCGTGTCAATCTCACTGTTCTTCTCGATGCGTCAGGAGGAATCCCTCGAAGGCGAGCTGCTCGAAGATCTGAGAACCCAGGCCTGGTTGTGGTCGTCCATCCTCGACTTCGAAGGCGTCGCCGCCGATGAGCCTCCGAAAGCCTGGGGAAAGTTGCCCGAACGCGCCGATCAAGACCTCTCGGTTGCCTTCATCTCACCCCGTCTGTCCGTCCATCAAATCCACGGGCCGCTCATGCCTGACTATGTGGTCAAAGATGCCGTCTCGATCGGAGGCCTGGCCCTCGAGAACCAGCCCTCGGTCAGAGTCGTCTACTACGGATCTCTCAACCGTGAGGAATTCCTCTTTGCGGCTGTGCCGATCCTTACGGATGACGGAGCGATATTGGGGGCGGTCTGCTTGGCAGATCCCATAGGGAAGTTCGAAGAGGGCGTGCGGCGGACGCGCATCAGCCTGTTCTGGTTGGGCATTGGCCTGGCTGGGGCAAGCTTGTTGGGGAGTTTGTGGCTTTCGGCGCGCCTCACAAGACGCATCGATGATGCCAAGCACTTGGCCTCACAGGTCGCCGATGGCGACTATCACCTTCGCCTGCCTGAGGAGGGGCCGGAAGAACTTGTCCAGTTGGCCAGCCACCTCAACCGGATGGCCGGGGCACTTGAAGCCGAAGACAGGGCCCGCAACACCGTGATCGGTAATGTCACTCACGAACTGGCTCGTCCGCTGGGCGGCTTGCAGCTAGGCATTGATAGCCTGCGCTCGGGAGCCATGCAAGATCCGGATCTGGCCGAGGAACTGCTCGAGAGCATGAGTAGATCGGTGCAGCGGGTGGACGACATGGTGGAGGATTTGGCCCTGGCGGCGCGGCCTTCTCCGCAACCGCTGCCGCTCAAGATCCGCCGTGTAGCCATCGAACCGTTCATCCGCGGTCTCATATCCCGACACTGGCCAACGGCCAATTCAAAAGGCGTCCAGCTGAGTCTCGATCTTGAGCAGGGGATGGGCGCTTTCCCGGCCGACGAACGGCGCCTCTCGCAAATCATGGGTAACCTGCTGGACAACGCCCTCAAGTACTCTCCGGCGGGCGGAGACATCATCATCGGCGTGCACGAACAAGCGGGCGAAATCGTCTTCACCATTTCAGATCATGGCCCTGGGATTACTGACAAGGAGCTCGATCACATCTTCGAGCCGTTCTACCAAGGGCGAGAGGGTCAGCGGTCCCAGGCGGGACTCGGATTGGGGCTGTCGATCGTCCGCCAACTGGTGTTGGCCCACGGAGGAGAAGTTACGCTCAGAAATCGCCCCGACGGCGGGCTGCGGGCCGAGGTCCGTCTCCCCACGCTCTAATCCAAGGTCACCAATAGGTCACGATAAACGGTAGTTAAGGCCCGGGCCGCCACCCCTCGACTATGCTCTGCGAAGGCTGGAACTCGTAGCTGAGCATGCACCGCGCCGGTAGGGCAGCAGGCGGGGGAGATGAAATCGTACCTGGTGGCACTCGAAGGAACGCCCATATCTTGGGCGGCGGCCTATTCGGCTTTCCATCTGGCGGCGAGGTTAGGCTCGCGGCTGATTGGTTTGGCCGCTCGAGTGCCCGCCGGTGAGCGAACGGCCAAGCAGTGGCTGGCCGAATTCGAAACCGGGGCGCGGGCAGCAGGTATCCCCGTTGAAAGCCGCCTGGTGATCAATCTTGACGCCGACACCCTCGTGGCGCAGGCCGATGCCGCCGACGGTGTCTTCTTGGGGCAAACTGGCGCCGGTGCAAGTGATGTCCTGGCTGCGCTGATGGAGGCGCTGCCTTCTTCACTCTGGCTCGTCCCCAGCCAGGCCAGCGTTCGGCGGATGGCCTACCTCCGATCCGAACCGTCGCCTGAAGAGCCTTCTCCCCATTTCGCGAACCTGTTGTCGAGGCGACTGGGTGTGGACCTTGAATCCCGGCCCCTGACGGATTTCGGGCAAGTGGGCGGGCGCATCCCGATGGAGCACATCGTGGAATGGGTCCGTCGGGCCAGAGCCGACTTGTTGATTCTCGAACGGGGCGAGAGTGCGCTTCCCTTGGGTGAGCTGTCCCTTTCCCCGCCTTGCATAACAGTCTTCTTGCCCCCCCTAAGCTCGGCCTTAGGTCGGTGAAAGGCTGGCCTAAAGACCCATCCCCAACCGCTATGGAATACTCAAGCTGAAGACGCCATGCCTGGTGGCACGGACCGTGTCTTTAGACCGTCCAGGCTAAAATTCCCAAAACTCTGGAGGAGGAAGAAGATGCATTCGAGAGGTCGCAGGCTGTTTGCCGCACTTGCCCTTGCGTTTCTGGTTCTTCCGGTGTTGGCCGCTTGTGGTGGCTCAGGTGCGGTCAAAGCCGAAGTTAAGTCTTATGAAATCGATACTGCGTCCAGCGTGTCCTCCGGTCAGGTCACGTTCAATGTCAGCAATGTGACCACCGACAACGAGACCCACGAGTTTGTGATTGTTAAGACCGATCTCGATTCTGCCGACTTGCCAGTCGACGCCGACGGGAACGTCGACGAGGATCAGATCACCGTGGTGGATGAGGTCGAAGACCTTGAGCCAGGGAACAGCGAGGACCTGACCGTCAACTTGGACCCGGGTCACTACGTGATCATGTGCAACGTCGAAGGTCACTACAAGCAGGGTATGCACACCAACCTCACCGTCCAGTAGCCTATTCGACCTTGGGAGGGGGGAGCTGCGGGCTGGAAGGTGGTGAAACCACCTTCCAGCCCGAGCCGCTTGTCAACTGACTGAAGATGTCGGATGATCTCCATCGGAAAACGAACCCCACCAACGGGAGAAATGCTTTGACCCGATTCGACCGCCGCACTCTAGCCCATCACCGCAGCCGCATGGTTGTTGTCGGTCTGTTGTTCCTGATGCTCGGCGCGGCGGCCTGTTCATCAGCCCCGCCACCTCCTAGCGCTGTGCCCACGCAGGCCGTCCCCTCTGGATTGGCTATCGCTGTCGGCACGGACGGCTTTGTGGCCGGGGTAAGCCGAGTCCCCTTTGTCGTCTTTGACGGGGGTAAACCTGCGGCTGGGTTCACATCGGCTGAGGTCGATATCTTCCCTATCGGGGCTGGTCAGTCAGAGTCTGCCTGGCACGGCGAGGCGGTGGGCTACCCCGACTACGCCATTCCCTACTGGGTGACCTACCCCGATTTCCCCGAGGCGGGTTTCTGGGCGGTGGTCGTGCATTTGATGGCTGCTGATGGCAGTTCCAGCGACGGGCAATTTGCGGTCCAGGTGGCGGACTCCACGCACTCCCCACAAATTGGAGACGCGCCGCCCGCCAGCCACAACCGGACCCTGGACACCGAGTCGGACATTCACAAGCTCTCCAGCGATCTCGAACCTGATCCGGAGTTGTACCGCATGACTGTGGCGCAGGCCCTCGAGTCTGGCCGGCCGACGGTGGTGGTGTTCGCCACGCCCGCCTACTGCACCAGCCGTATGTGCGCGCCCGTGCTCGACTCCGTCAAGGCCGTCGCCGCCGATCATCGGGAAGATATCAACTTTATTCATGTTGAGGTCTACAAGCAGTTCCAGCCCCTGGTGTATGCTGATGAAATGGAGACCTGGGGCCTGACCAGCGAACCGTGGACATTCGTTATCGACGCCAAGGGCAAGCTGGTGGCCCGCCTCGGCGGTCCCCTCTCGCCGGAGGAACTTGAGCAGGCGCTCTCGGGGTTGAGCGGATCTTGAGGCGCCTCGGTGTTCCGTGCGTGGTGGTCCTCCTGGCGATGGTCTTGGCCGTGCCAGCGCTGGCGCACGCCGCCTTGGTGAGCGCCAGCCCGGGCCCGGGCGAAGTTGTCGCCGAGCCGTTAACGAAGATCGTTCTTCGATTCGATGACGTCATCACACCCCAGAGCCAGATCGCATTGGTTGCGGCCGATTTTCAGCTCACGGCGAGTTGGTCTCAATCCGTCGAGGGATCGACCCTGACCGCCGAGTTTGGTGACTCCCTGCCCCCAGGGACATATACGTTGGTGTGGACGGCAGTGACGCAGGATAAGCACACCACGACGGGCAGTTATCAGTTTGCTGTCTCTCCTGCCGGCGGTGGGGATATCGACTGGCCGGCTATTCTCCTGTTGGCCATCGGCTTCCTGGCCCTCGTGGCCGGTGTGATCGTTTGGCGCCATCGCACATCGGCTGCTTAGTCCTCGGATCACCTCGCCGCCGCGCTCAATGTGAAAATAGGGCGCGATCCCGTTGTCTGCCTTGGGCTGGCCGACTATACTAGGGCTAAGCACCCTGATACCCGATGGCCGAACGGTGGAGGCACACCATGGCCCGAAAAGCCAGTCAACCCGCCAAGAAAACGACCGTCGCGCCGGCGCCGTCGGTCGAGCCGCTTTCTGCATCAGAAGAGCGGACGTGGGCGATGCTGGCCCACCTGAGCGTCCTGGTCAACCTGATCACGGGATCGCTCGGCCCGGCTGTGGCGCTGGTCATCTTCCTGATTTTCAAGGACCGTTCCAAGTATGTCGCCTACCAGGCGCTCCAGGCCACGTTGTTTCAACTGGTGTGGTGGCTGGGCGTGTGGCTGGTGCTCGGCATCCTGTGGGCTGTTACCGGCGTCCTGTCGATCGTCCTGATCGGCTTGCTGTGCATTCCCTTTGTTTGTGTGCTCAGCCTGCTGCCGGTGTACTCGTTGGTTCACGGGACGATCGGCGCCATCCGCTGCTCAGCGGGCGACGATTTCGAGTATTTCTGGATCGGCCCTTGGACGCGACAGATTCTGGCCATGGACTGACCTCCCACCCATATCTTTGCTCGTCATTGCTGACGCGCCCCACGAGCGCGGGGCGCCTCGGTGCTCTGTCCGTTGGTCGATTCTATGACCAGGCTGTCTGGGGCCGGGGCTGGAGCTCGTCGTCCACGTAGATGTTCACCTTCTCGTTGTAAAAGCACACCATGTCCTTGATCTTGCCTGATTCAGGGAGCGGATTCGGATAGCCCCATACCAGGTCAGGGTACACCTTTGCGTTGAGGTTCAGGCTCCAATAGCTCGCCGTCCCTTTGTAAGGGCAACTCGTATGAGTGTCAGTCGGCTGGAGCCGAACCATCTGGACGTCGTCCTTGGGCAAGTAGTAGCGTGTGGGCAATCCGGTTTCGAACAAGAGCACTGGCCGCCGTGAGTCGGCCACAGTCTGGTCGTCTACTTCAATTCGGACGTGGCGCGAGCTCTGTATGGCATCGACCCGCGTGTACGGATTGCGCGGGTGGACGAAGACTTTTTCATCTTCCTCGTACCAATGGTCAAGCGCCTGCCACTTGAACGCCACGTGATCGCGCAGGGGCGAGAGGATATCAGGCAGGGCTGAATGTTCGAACCCCGCGTTCTCGATGGCACCGTTATCCCTGGGAAGGTTCCAGAAGTGCGCTTCGCCAAGGATGGGGAAATGGGCCACCCGGTCGCTCGCCGCCATCCGTGCCATGCGGATGTCCTTCTTGGGGAAGTAGTAAGTCGGCGGCCGGTGGTCGGGAATCACCAGGAGAACTTGCCTACTGTCGACCAACATCTCGCCATCAAGCTCACCTCTCACCCAGCGAGGACTCGGCTCCACGTGCAGGTGATGATCGTCTTGATCGATGTCGCGGACATTGCTATCGGCCGCCGAGCGTACAGTCATCTTCTTCTCCCTTCAGGTCCTGATCCAGCTCAGATGACAACTAGCGGTCAATATAGCACCTGAGTGTTACGGAAATCTGACTTGGGATTGTGAAACCTTTCACAAGCTGAGAGACCGGCAAAGGAGGGCTTGAGCGGAAGCCTTTCGGGAATCTCGGCCCAAGTCTATGATGGGAGCGACAAATCGTCTGGGAGGCATTGAGCAGCATGAACAAAAGCGAGCTTGGTCAACGTATGCGAGCCAGCCGCACGGAGGTGATGGGGGTCATCGGCACCCTCTCGGATGAGGCGCTGACGGCTCACCGCAATGCGGATGGATGGACGGTTAAGGACATCCTTGCCCACTTGGCGCGCTGGGAAGGCGAACTGGTCACGCTGATGTGGCAGCTTTCACAGGGTCAGAAGCTGGACTGCGTCCTGGTGCTGGATCCGATGCCGGTGGATGAGCTAAACAAGAAATGGCACGATGCTGACCGCGATCGCCCTCTTCATAGGATTCTCGAAGATCTGGCGGCTGTACGCCGACAAACGGAAACGCGCTTGGGGGAGTTCTCGGGCGAAGAGCTTGAGCGATTGGATCTCGCCCCGGAGTTGCGCGGTCTGGCCCTGTGGCAGCGTGTGGCCGCCAACACCTTCGAACATGACGAGGAGCATCTGGATGACCTGCGCTCTCGGGTGTCGCCATAATCCCAAGCTGGCGATTCCATCCCACGAAGGGCAACCTGCCCCTTGCTCTGAGCCGGCCAGGCGTGCCAAATGGAGATCCCACGCCAGCGTGAGAAGCATTCGATCAGGCGCAGGTCGACTGCATTCGGGCTCCTCCCGATCTGCTGGTCGGGGCTGATTTGCGCCTGATCTGTTGGCTCGATCTCCATCCGCCCTTTTGGGGTGTGGGGTGGATTGGTGTATATGGCACCTGTTCGGAGGCATTACGCTCGTGGATCCGGACTGTCAGACCAGACCCGCCTTTGGGGTCCGGCAGATGCTTGCCTTGCAGGGCACCAATTGATTGAATCAAGCCAGGCCACTGGTCCCCACAAGGGAGGCTAAATGCGCTCAGCCAAGCCCGTGTTGACCATCCACTTGTTCGGTCTCGAAGTGTCTGTAATGGCTTCGGCGGCGGCCCTGACGATGGTGCTGATGGTGGCTGCTGCGGGATTGAGGTTGATGCGGGGGGGCTCGCTGCTTGGGGCCGTCGGCTTCGGGTTGGGTGTGGCAGTGGTGCACACCGGGTCCTGCCTGGGCCATCATCTCGGCCATGCCTTCGCGGCACGGCTCACCGGGTTCCCGATGCAGGGTATTGTCGCCAAAGATTTGATTTGGCGTTCGGCTTACCCTCAAAACGAGCCGATTCTTCCGTCCCTTGTTCACGCCAAGCGCGCCCTGGGAGGACCGGCGGCGAGTCTGGTCCTAACGGGCGTGTCGGTGGTGGCCTGGCTGGCAACCAGGGCCGGGCCCATCGAGCTGAGGAGGCTGATGCTGGTGGCCATGATTGACACCGGCGTCGTGTTCAGCTTGGGTTCCCTGCTCCCCCTGGGGTTTACGGACGGGAGCACTTTGCTCAATCTGCTTCGTTGGGGCAGGCCCGAAAAGTGAGCCGGATGGGCAGGTTCGGGTCTCCGGCGCCAATGCCGGCCATCGGGCGATGGGTGGGTTCGCACGGAACCGGATCGGGTAACCCCCGCCTGCGTTACGCCTATAATTGAGGGGTGCATGTAAGCGTCCGGTTCAACACCAGCGTGTGCTGACCCAGGCCATGGGTTGGGCAGATTCGACCAGGGGTACAGGGAGGGAATAATGGCCGACTTGACCGTTCGGGAAGACCTCGCCAGTCTTCGTCGGGGGATCTTGGGAATCGACCAGCAGGTTCCCTTGTTGGATGGGACCTCGGCGACCTATGTCAACCTGGACAATGCCGCCAGCACGCCTCCCATGCTTGATGTGATCGATGCGCTGGACCGGTTTCTTCCGTACTATGCCAGCGTGCACCGCGGTACCGGCTTCAAGTCTCGCCTCAGCACGGAGGCCTATGACAGGGCGCACGCCATCGTCGCCCGGTTCTTCGGCGCCAACCCGCAGACCCAGGCCGTGGCGTTTGGCAAGAACACCACCGAAGCAATCAACAAGTTGTCCTACCGGATTCCCGTCGGCGCGGGCCAGGTGGTCATCTCGACTCAGATGGAGCACCACTCCGACGACCTGCCGTGGCGACGCGTGGCGCAAGTTGTGCATGTCCGCGCCACCGCCGAAGGTCGGCTCGATGAGGACGATTTCGACCGCCAACTTGAGCGCCATGCCGGCCGGATCGCCCTGGTCGCCGTCTCCGGCGCCTCCAATGTCACCGGGTTCATCCAGCCGATCCACCGGCTGGCCAGGAAGGCACATAACGCCGGCGCCCGTATCCTGGTCGACGCTGCTCAACTTGCACCGCATCGGGCCATTGATATGCGGCCAGACGACGACCCGGAGCATCTCGACTTCCTGGCGATTTCGGGACATAAGATGTACGCACCCTATGGCACGGGCGCCTTGATCGGTCCGAAGGACCTGTTCCTGAACTCTCCCCCGAGTACCGAGGGGGCGGGACCATCGATGTAGTGACATTGGACGACGTCGTGTGGGCGGGACTCCCCGACCGGGAGGAAGCGGGCAGCCCGAATGTCGTCGGGGCCGTGGCGCTGGCAACCGCCATTCAAACTCTGTCACGAGTGGGCATGCAAGCCATCGCGGAACACGAAGCCACGCTGGTCCGCTACACGCTGGAGCAACTCGGGGCCGTGCCCGGCGTCCAGATTTACGGCGACGCTGATCCGGGGCGGGCGATCGAAAGGGTGGGGGTCATCCCGTTCAATCTGGAGGGCCACTCCCACTTTGAAGTGGCGGCCATCCTCGGCTACGAAGGCGGGATCGGAGTCCGGAGTGGATGCTTCTGCGCGCATCCTTATGTCATCCATCTGCTCGGGGTTCCGGATGAGGAGACGGCCGTCTGGAGGCGTCAGATGCTTGCCGGAGACAAGACCGAGATGCCCGGAATGGTGCGGGCCAGCTTCGGTTGTTACAACAACACGGACGATGTTGACCGGATGCTGGACATGTTGCAGCGCATCACGCACGGAGAAATCCAGGGTAAGTACCAGGTCGACAAGGCGACCGGAGAATACGCGCCCGTCGGGCCCGTGGAAGACCTCGACCGCTACTTGTCAATCTGAGCGGCGTACAGCCGCCCTCGCGCGGGGAGACCACCTCATGACCGGAGACATTGCGCTTCCCCCTCTTGACCTCGAAGGCTGGCGCTCGACGCGTGACATTCTGCGGCAGTATGCTCGCTGTTTGGGTGCCATCCGTCGCGCCTTGAGTCGACCCGCAAGACATTGGTCGCATATTGGCTTGACCGTCAGCACGCGGGGCATCACGACCGGTCCGATGATGGTAGCCGGCGAGAGGCTTGAGATCAGGCTGGACATCCGAGGCGCTCAAATCGAAATCGGGACCGAGTTTGGCCAGGCATGGGTGGGGCGATGTCCGGGGACGTCCTGCCGCGAGATACTTGATAGGACGAATGCCTGGTTGGCCCGAAGCGGCGGGGCGTCCTTGATCGAGATCGAAATGCCTGAGATCGAAAATCCGGATGCCTTCGATCAGTTTGCGGCAGATCGATTCTGGTCCGCCTTGTCACGCATCGATGACTTCTTGAGGGAATTTTCCGGCGGACTCCGCGGGGAGGCCCATGGCCCGCTTCTGTGGCCTCACCATTTCGATTTGGCAGTGCTCTGGCTCAGTGGGCGACTGGTCCCCGGCGAAGATCCCAAGGACGAAGATAGGGCGGACGAGAGCATGAACTTTGGCTTCTCAACTGGAGACGATGGAATCCCCAGCCCGTATTTCTATGCCACGGCCTACCCAGCCGTACCCCAGCTTTCCGAAATGGGCCTGCCGAATGGCGCACGCTGGCACGCCCAAGGTTGGCAGGGTGCCAAGCTGGATTACGCCAGCGTGGCCGACGGGGATAATCCGCGGGAGTTGCTGCTGACCTTCCTGACCACAGTTCAACAGGCGGGAGCCCTCGCCATGCGCAAGAGGCAGCCCGACCCATGAAGCCCGGAGAAGCGAGAGGCTTGATCTGGAGCCGCCCACAGGGGGAGCGGTGATGACCAAACGATTTGTGCTCGTTGCTGGCAACATCGGCGCCGGGAAGACGTCGTTGACCCAGAAGCTGGGTGAACGCATGGGTTGGCTCCAAGCCTTCGAGTCGGTTGCCGACAATCCGTACCTGGCCGATTTTTACGGCGACATGCGGTCCTGGGCGTTCCATCTGCAGATCTTCTTCTTGGGCCATCGAGCCGAGCAACACCTGGCATTGGCAAGGCAGGACCAGTCGGCCATCATCGATCGGTCCATCTACGAGGATGCCGAAATCTTCACCCGCGCCAGCGTCGAGCTGGGCAACATGACTCGGCGAGATTTCGATACGTATTACCGTCTCTACCAACTTGTGGTGTCTCGTCTGCCGGCACCAGACCTGCTTCTGGTGCTGAAGGCTCCCGTCCCGGTGTTGATCGAGCGGATCAGGCAGCGTGGCCGGGCTATGGAAAAGGGGATCACGGCGGAGTACCTCGAGTTGTTGGACCGCTTCTATGAGCGGTGGCTGGCGGATTTTGACGTGTGTCCAGTCCTGACCTTGCGCAGCGACGACCTGGATTTCGTCCACAGTCCTCAGCACCTGGAGATCGTGGTGGCGCGCATCAACGACAAGCTCACCGGGCGAGAGGAAATCGCCTTTCCCAGCGGTTGAGGGCGTCCCGCCCCACGTTTTACCTCGATCGTCCTGATGAATTGCAGGCTGTTCGCGCCTTCGTTCGTCGTCCTTGAGAAGTCGAAATCAAAGTCCGAGTTGGACATTTCTGGCTTGGATGAGGTCTATGGCCTGCTGGATGCGCTGGCGGTTGGCCTCAATCTGATGCCAGCGGCTGGCGCCTGAGGGGTGCGGCAAGGGGATCACCCAACGATCATCGTGTCGTATCTCTGTCCCGATGATTGCCGTCAGGGGCCGGCTGGCGGGGAAGAACAGATTGATGGCAAGACGCCCGACGGGCAGGATCAGGCTGGGATCCACCAGCTCGATTTCGGCGTCCAGGAAGGGGCGGCACAGGGCCTGTTCCGACGTGCTCGGGACGCGGTCTCCGCCTCCGTTGTTTGCCTTGCCAGGGTAACATTTCGTCACGGCGGTCATGTACTGCGATCGTCGGAAGGCTGTCTCGTCAATCCCGGCTCCCCTGAGCCATTCAAACAGCCTGGTGCCGCTTCCCGCGTTGAAGGGCCTTTGGGCCTCGACTTCAGTCACACCAGGAGCCTGTCCTATCAACATCGTGGAGGCGCCGATGCGTCCGGAGAAGATGGCCCCGGGAGTGATGTCGTGGCCCTCTTCGAGGCATCTGCGGCAGGCGCGCATCTTGAGTTGGAGGGCTTCCAGTTGTTCGCGCCGAGTGGAATGGCTCACGCGGGGGTTCCGGCGAATTTTTCCCAGGCCGATTTGATCACCTGAGCGTCCTTGTCCATCTCGGGACTCTCGCAAACAATCCGTCCCTGGCATCCCGCATCCTTGAGGGCCCGCATCAGCGCCTCGAGATTGAAATCGGACTCGGCGAGGAGCAGGTGATTTCTTTCTCCTTTCTCGCTGTATTCGATCCCTGACAGATGACAGTGAAGCCGCTTTAGAGCCGGCTTACCCAGCGCCTTCCGGTACGCTTGGAAGGCTTCTGTCCATTCGTCGTAGGAATTGACGCTGCCATCGCCGGCGCGCGCGTGAAGGTGGGCAAAATCCAAACAGGGTTCGACCCCGTCGATGGACTTCGCCATTTCCAGCGTATCGGCAAGCGAACCGAGCATGGCACCCTTACCCATGGTCTCCGGGCGGAGACGGACCAGGTTGTCTTCCTGTCTCAACTCAGCCACGCAGCCGGCCAGCCGAGGAATGGCGACTTGCAACACCTCCTCCGGTGGGCGCCCGAAATATGAACCGGGGTGGAAGATGATGTCGGTCGCACCGGCAAGGAATCCTGCTCTGGAGGCATCCATCAGCCTCTTCCGGCTCTTGGGCCATTCGTCATCATCTGCATTCAGGTTGATGTAGTAGGGTGCATGGACGCTGAGTTGGACCCCCGCCTCTTTGGCCGTGGATTTGATTTCAGCGCATGTCTTCTCCGAGACTCGGACGGAACGGACCCAGGCAATCTCAAGGGCGAACAGACCCTGGCCCGCCAGGTGACCGATCGTTCCAATCGTGCCGCCAGGCTTGTCGGGCGTCGACTTGGGAGTTCCTACGGTGCCAAAGATGAATCCGGTGCCTGCCAAGGGATGCCTCCTGAGGTCATGGGCGGTGGGGTTAAGTCTAACGCGAAGCTGCGAGGAGTTGTGTCCGGGGCTGCCCTTGCAGGTCAGGCGGAATCCTCGATCAGAAGGCGGCGAAGGACCTTCCCTATGAATGATTTCGGCAACTCTTCGACGAACTCGATCTTCCACGGCACGGCATACGATTCTAGCCGCCGGCGGCAGAGGGACATCAGCTCATCCTCGGTGGCCCGTTCCCCTTGACGAAGGACGACGTAAGCTTTCACTCTCTGAAACGGCCAACGCTTTCGTTGGATCCCGACCACGGCGGCTTCACGTACTTTGGGATTTTCATACAGGACTTCTTCCACATCCCTTGGAAAGACCTGGTATTCGCCGGCCAAGATCATCTCCTTCTTGCGGGCCACGATCTGAAAGTAGCCTTCTTCATCCATGCGTGCCAGATCACCGGTTAAAAGCCAGCCGTCGTCGCTGAGTGATTCGATGGTCAATTCGGGGTCATTCCAATAACCGCGCATTATCTGGGGACCGCGTACGGCAAGCTCACCGATCTTTCCCGGCCGCAGATCTCGCCCGGTGGGAAGGTCGACGATCTTAGCTTCGGTGTTGGGGAGCGGGATCCCGATCGAACCGATCTTCCGGCGGCCCGAGATGGGGTTGGCATGCGTTGTCGGAGAGGCTTCGGTCAGGCCGTACCCCTCGACCAGCCTGCCGCGGGTGAGCTTCTCGAAGGCCTCTTGAACCTCCACCGGGAGCGGCGCCGCACCTGAGATGCAGGCCCGGATTGAGTCCAGGCGGTAGCGGCGCACGCCGGGGAAGTCGTTGATGGCCGTGTACATCGACGGCACACCCGGAAAGAGGGTCGGCCGATGACGCTTGATGGCCCCCAAGACGGACTCCGTCTGAAATCCGGGCAGAATCAGGAGCGTGGCTCCCAAGGCAATTGGAGTGCACATGGCCGCCGTCAGACCGTAAATGTGTGAAAACGGGAGCACACACAGGACGGTTTCCTTCCCCTCACGCGCCGACGCCAGCCAGTGCCGGTTTTGGAGCGTGTTCGCCATCAGATTTCTGTGTGTGAGCATGACTCCCTTGGGGACGTCGGTCGTGCCCCCCGTGTACTGAAGCACCGCCAGGTCATCCGGACGGGCGGAGATCTGGGGCGGCGTGTCCGGCAGGCCGCGGGTGAAGTCGTTAACCAGGTGGTGATTCGGCGCCATCTGGGACGGCAGTACATGCCTCGCGGTCCGGGCACGGGTCAGCCTAAACCAGGCCGCCTTCGCCCATGGCAGATCGTCCTCATAGCGAGCATAAACGACGTGCCGCAAGCTCGTTTCTTTTGTCGCCCGGGTGGCCAACTCCGTGTGGGATGCCAGGGTGAACAGGACGGTGGCGCCCGAGTCCCGAATCTCTCGCAGGACCTCCTCGGGCTCCGAGGCAGGCGAGGCAAACGCCGCCACGCCCCCGGCTCGCAACGTGCCAAAGAAACCCACAATCAACTGGGGGAGGTTGGGCAATAAGAACAGCACCCGCTCACCTGGCAGGAGTCCGAGCTGGATTAGGCCTTGGGCGAATTGGTTGGCCTGGCTGTTCAGCCGCTGATACGACGTGCGGCGATTCTCAAACAAGGTGGCTGTTCGGTTGGGAAACCTGCGTGAGGCCGAACTGAGGAGCTGATCAAGGTTGACCTCGGGCATCCCGACAACATGCGGAACATCCTCCTCGTAGTAGGCCAGCCACGGTCGCTTCTTTAGCAGCCTGCTCGCCTGGTTGAGATCCCGCCAGGATTGACCCCCGGTGAGGAAGCGTTGGATAGCTCGATTGACCGCCTCGCGGCGTTCGAGCATCACCATGTGGCCGGAGGCCCCGACGTTGACGTCCTCGGCTTTGGGGATGGCCCCTGCCACCCTCTCGAGGTACTGATGCTCAAAAACCCGATCACGGTGGCCGCGGATGACAAGGGTGGGGCAGTCGATTTGACCCAGCTTCTCCCATCCCCGCCATGGGCCCACGGTCTGCCTGTACATCAGTTTAATGACCGCCGGGGGTGCGCCAATCCGTCTCGAGAGGACTCGGTGGGCGGCATTCAGCACGGAGATCGGGAGGGCCAGGGCCAGTCGCAATCCGCGCGCCAGCGGATAAGCCCCTGCGGCGGCGATCAAGATCAGGCGATCCACCCTATCTGGGTGGGCCAGGGCGTACTCGACGGCTAAGGCGCCGCCGAAGGAGTGGCCGCACAGCACCACCGGCTCCTTGACGGACAGCCGGTCAAGCAAAAGGTCCAGATCCTTGACCTGGCGTTCGACGGAGAAATCCGCCTCGCCCGCATCGGAGTCCCCGTGGCCCCGCAGATCGGGGGCAAGGACTCGATAGTGGTCCGAGAAGTGCCGCAGCTGATGGGACCATTGCCGGGCGTCGCCAGCGAAGCCGTGGAGCAGCACCAGGGTTGGAGCGTGGGCATCTGGGGCGATGTCGATCACCGAGAGACGCAGCCGCCCCCCGGACTCGATCGTGACATCTCGGCGATATAGTTCGACGTCTACGTTCATGCTGCCCCTCGAGCTGGAGAGCGATTGCGAGAAGCGTGGGGCGATCCGACGGCTTGGGGGTCGCGGCAGAGAATGCGGGCTGGGAGGCTGAAGGGGCTAGGCGTCCCCGCGTCGGTCTTTCTTGAGGGACCCTGTCTTGGGAACCGCTTCGCGCGGCAGCGAGAAGTAGAACGTGGTGCCAGAGCCTTCTTCACTGGTGACCCAAATACGGCCGCCGTGCTGCTCGATGACGGTTTTCGCCAGGGCCAGTCCTAGGCCCGTCCCCTCTACTGGATTGTTAGGATCTTGGACGGCAACTCGCCCGCGGAAGAAGTGCTCGAAAATGCGTGGAATCTCATCCGGCGCGATGCCCGGTCCGTCATCGGTCACGCTGACCAGCACCTGGTCGTCGTCCATTGTGGACACGATCTCGATCCTGCCACTGGTAGGTGTGAACTTGATGGCGTTGCTGAGCAGGTTGGTCATCACGGAGTTCAGGCGGCTTGGATCAGCCATTACCAGGATGGCTTCTTCTGGCGCCTCGTACAAGATGGTGTGCTGCTTGGCCTCGGAAAGGGGACGAAGGTCCTCGATCGCTCGCCGGATGAGGTCGTTGATTTGAATTGGCTCGAGGGTGAGATGGGTCGAAGACTCCAGGCGGATGGTTTCCAACAGGCCGGTGATGAGGTTGGTCATGCTGTCGGTGGCGCGCTGCATCATATTGAGGGCTTTTCGCTGCTGCTCGCTGAGCTCGGCGTCGTTGAGGAGATCGGCGCCCAGGCGAATGGCGTTCAATGGGTTCTTAAGGTCGTGGGCCGCCGTGCCCAGCAGCTGCGAACGCATGCGGTCGATCTGCTTCAGGGCGGTGATGTCGGTCATCACCGCCACCCGCCCGACATCCGGGATTTCACTGATCGTCGTGAAAAGGACCCGTTCAGTCGGTGTGGTGGTGTCCATGGTGATGGGGAGATCGGCGGTCTCGTCCATCAGCAATTCGCCGAGCGGATGGTCGCGGAAAATCTCCGACGCAAGCCGACCAATGGCCAGCTCGGCATTGATGCGGAACAGCTGGGCGGCGGCTTTGTTGATCAAGATGATGCGCCCGCTGCGGTCTGTCAAGGCCACGGCGTCGGCCGTCTCCACCAGCGTTGTTTCCAGACGGCTCCGCTCCTCGGCCACCTGCTGGAAGAGGTTGGCGTTGTCGAGGGCAATGGAGGCCCATGCCGACACTGAGGAAAGCATCTGCTGATCGTTCTCGTTGAAGGCTCCCCGCGGGTGATTAATGGCTTCGATGACGCCCATCACTTCGCCGCGCGACTCCAACGGCACGCACAAGACACAGGTGGTGAGGAGCCCCGTCTGGGCATCGATGGCACTGTGATAGAGAGGATTGGTGCGGACGTCGTTGACGATCAATGGCCGGTGATTGCGAGCCACCCAGCCAGCAATGCCCTCTTCGAGCCGAATGGCGACGTCCTTGACGCGGAACTGTCTCCCCCCGCTGGCTTTCAAGTTGAGTTTCTCGCCTTCGTCGTTCAGCAGGAACAAGACGCACGCTTCCGCCTGGAGCATGCGTTGGGCGTTGCGCATGGCGTTTTCCAGAGAGGCGTCCAGGTCCAGGCTGGACGTCATCTCGCGGCCGATCTCATTGAGCAGTTGAAGTTGCCCGGCACGCGCCTCGGAAGACTCGAGGTGGATGGCGTCTTCCAAGCCAATGGCCCCGATGTTGATGATCGCCTGAGCCAGCTCGATTTCTTGTTCGTTGATCTGGCGGCCGGGGCGGTTGTAGAGCATCCGCACCAGGCCCATGGCTTTCTGGCGCGTCGACAAAGGAAAGACGGCGGCCGCCGAGATGCCCTCGCTCTGGAGCATGGCCATGTCTTTGGCACTGCCGGTGGGGGGCATCATGCTGATCAAAGACGGCTTGAGGTCATTGAGCACGGCTTGGTGGACCGGGTAGTCCGGCATGCCGTCGGACACCAAGGACACCACGGTATGCTGCACGGATTTGTTGAGTTCCTGCCGAAAGCGAGTAGTCTGCCCATTGTTGCCTTCGATGACCAGCACCTCGCAGGTGTCGGCTGAGGTCGCTTTGAGCAAATGGGCGGCCATCTGACGGATGCTTTCCTGCTTGTCGCGCGTGCTGGTAATGGCGTGGCTGGCCTGGTAGAGCAGGGAAAGTTTGTGGAAGAGATACGACTGGCTGGCTGACTGACGCGCATAGGTCAGGATTTCGGCTGAGCGCGTAGCCAAAATCTCAAGCGTGGAAAGTTCGTCGTCAAACGGGGTTCCATCATCGCGGGCCACAAACAGCAGCCCGATCGTCTCACCCCCGGTGGAACATGGGCTGCAGGCCACGATTCCCGGCGCCAGGGGCAGACCCAGGGAAGCCTGACCGCCTTCTGATGATGACGCCTTCTGATTACGTATGGCCGAGCGAATCAGTTCGTGTTCGCTGTTGGACGAAATCTTCCCCAAATCAGATAACGGTGCACCATGGGCGAACCTCGGGCTGAAACCACCTTCGCCCGAGACGGATTCGTAGAGCGCGGCGCGATCAACCCCCAGGAGATCGATGCTGAGTTGTAGGACGCTGCCCAAGGCTGCAGCCGGGTTGCTGTAGTCGAAGGAGGCTGTGGCGGCTCGAATGAGAGATGATGGGTCCACGCTGCGATCGGCAGTCATCGGTTGGATTGCCCGCCTTGATCCGATGGTTTCTCAACGGAGTGTGCGCCGGAATTATCGCGCAGTTGCCGGAGCGGTGCAACGCGCCCATACCGCGGCCCTCCGGCGATTGACCTCAAGCAAACAACCTGAGCCAAAGCGGTGGTCCGAGGACCAGTATCCCGATCAAGGCCGCCGTGCCGGCCGCAATCATCACGGCAGCTGCCCCAACGTCCTTGCCCACTTTCGCCAAAGGGTCGTGGTCCGGGCTGGCCAAGTCCACCGCCGCCTCGATTGCGGTGTTGATGAACTCCGCCAGCCACACCAGCGAAATGGCGATCACGATCAAAACCCAACTCAACCGATCCAGCCCAAGCCACGCTGCCACACCGACGGCCAGCAGCGTCGCCAAAGCGTGGATCCATGCGTTGCGCTGGGTGCGCAGTACGTGCCACCACCCGGAGAATGCGTGTCGAAATGAATCGAGGCGGGAGGTCGAGCGGTGGGCCTTGGACGGCGTCATGAAGGCAGCTTCACCTTGACCGCCAGTTGACGCAGGATGGTGGCCTGTCGGGACCACATGTTTTCCTTCTCCGTGTCTGTCCCGTGGTCATGCCCAAGCAGATGCAAGACGCCATGGACGGTGAGCAAGGCCAATTCGGCGTCCAGCTCGTGCCTGGCTTGCTTCGCCTGCTGGCTGGCCACTGGCAGAGCAATCACGACATCTCCGAAGTACTGGCCGCCGTCTTCAAGATCGCTGGATCCGTCCGGGAAAGCCAGGACGTCGGTCACCGAATCGATCTGACGGAACTTTTGGTTGAGTCTTCGCAGGCTCTCTGCGTCGGCCAGAACGACCGTCAGCGAGCCTTGAGGGGCGTCTTCGAATGCCAGCGTGGCCAGGCCGGCAGCCCGCACGGTGTCTTCGGAATCCGGGGCGGCATCTTCGGCAACGACGTGGACGATGTGGTTCATGCCGAGTCCGGCTGGGGGGAGGCCGGGCTGGCTGGGGGTTGGGGTGCATCCTCGGCATCGTGGGTCTCATCGGTCGGAGAATGGTCTTCGTCCGATGGGGCGTCTTGCTCAGGATAGCGGATACGTGGATGATAGATGCCCCTCAGGGTGCTGACGAATGAGCGGCGAATGGTGTCCAGGTCCTTGAGTGTCAGGTTGGTCTGATCCAGCTGACCGTTTGACAGCCGATTTTGGATGACCCAGTTGACGAGTTCTTCGATCTGGCCGTCATCCTTCGGAGACTCGGCTCGCGCTTTGGCCTCCACACCGTCCGCCAGCATCAACAAGGCAGTTTCCCTTGAGTGGGGCCGGGGACCGGCATAGGCAAACGCCTTCCGGTCGACCTTGGTGGCGTCCCCGCCGGCTGCCTCAACCGCCGCTTGATATTGGAAGCTGGCTTCCAACCGCCCGTGATGCTCGGGGATGAAGGCCTGAATCTGGGCCGGAAGGCGGTACTTCTTAGCGAGATCGAGCCCATCTTTCACGTGGGCCAGGATAATGCCGGCGCTGGTGGCCGGGTCGAGCTGCTGGTGGATGTTCTGCCCGGCGACCTGATTCTCGATGAAGAACTGCGGTCTCAGGGCTTTGCCTGCGTCGTGATAGAGAGCACCGACCCTGGTCAGGAGGGTGTTGGCGCCGATCGCCCGAGCCGCTTGTTCCGCCAGGTTGGCGACCTGGAGGCTGTGCTGATAGGTTCCCGGAGCGTTGCGCAAGATGAACTGGAGCAGGGGATGGTCCGGCCGGGAGAGCTCGATGAGCTGGAGATTGGTGGTGATACCGAGCACGCTCCCGACGAGGAGCAGGAGCCCAAAAGCCAGGCTGGCCGAAAGAAAACCGTTCAGCAGGCCGGCGCCCAACAAACTGGCCTTGCCGACCATATCGGTGGCGGGATCGGGAAATCGGAAGATGACGACGATCGCCACCGCAGCCAGTGCAGCACTCAGGCCGGACCAGAAGAACGTGCTCAGCCGTTCGGCTTGGCCAATCATCAGGCTCCCCATGATTCCGCTAAGAGCCACGTAAAGACCGAGCTCCATACCACGCGCCCCTAAGAAACCGGCTAAGGCTCCACCCACGATCGCCCCCATAATTCCCATGCCGGGGCTGAATAGAACGGCCAGCAGCATAGGCAACGTGGCCGCCGGGAAGAGGTACGGCATCACTGTCCTCCCGGGAACCATCACCTGGAGGCCGAGGGTGAACACCACCAGCAGGACCGTCATGGTTGAGGCCAAACGAACGCTGCGGATCTGGTCTGGGTGGGTTCGGAAGCCATACATAACCAGACTGATCCCAAGCACAGCGACCAACAGGCCGCGTATGGCAACTTCCTTCCATGGCTCTGGCGGGGTGAGCAAATCGTAAGCCTGGAGAGCTTCAAGCTGAAGCGGCGTGACAATCTGGCCCCGGCTGACGATCGTTTCACCAGAAGCGTAAGTCTTGATGACCGGGTCGATCGCTTGAGCAGCCTGGTCGCGGGCGGTCTGTGTCACCTGGTCGTTCAGGCTGGCATTGGGGGCGACGAAGGCAGAGACGAGCCGCACGACAAGGTCGGCCTGATCCTGGGGCATTGTGATGCTGACCAGCGCGGGCACCGTACGTCGAACTTGATCGACTCGCTCGGGCCGGATCTCCGTTCGCATGACTTGCTCGAGCACGGCGACGGCCTCGCTCTTGACCGCCTTCCAACGCGCCTCGGGCAGATCGAGGACGGCCTGGGCCGTGTCCCCTTGAATTTGGATTCCCGCCAGCGAGGCCAGGTCCACCAGCTTTTGAACCTGCGTGGCGTGTTCATCCGCACGGGTGGCGTCGATGAAGTCGAGGGTTGACCTGAGATCGTCCAGTTGACGGCGGGCCACCTGGCTGTCCGGAGGATCATAGACAGGAGTTACGCTGTTGGCGGCGGCTTGCTTGGCTTGCTGGGTGAGGACGTCGCTCTTGAAGGACAGGGCGTATGGGGCGAGGATGTCTTGGGGGGCCACGTCACCGGCGCCCAAGCCGAAGGTGGACTGACGCTGAGCAATGGGGATCGACACGGCTGCTGTCATCCCAATCAGGCCCGCCAGGAAGATGATCCAGAGTTCGATGTTGTGCCAGGCGTTCCGAATCTTTTGAATAGGGGAAGGCTTGAAGTCGGGGCCCTGATCCATGAGTGCCCCTCAGGCCCCTTCGAGCAATCGACGTGCCATCTGGCTCACGCGCTTGCCTTCGGCCCGTGGCCCGACCTTGCCGATCACGGCGCCTATCACCCGACCCATGTCCTGAGGACCGCTTGCACCGGTCTCCTGGATGGCCAAGCGGATCAGGGACTCGAGTTCGGCCTCGGATACAGGGGCGGGGAGATAGGCGCCTAAAATCTCGAGCTCGGCCTCCGCCCCCTGAATGAGGTCTGGGCGTTTTGCCCTCTGCGCGTCCTCGATCGTTTCCCGCCGAGACTTGGCTTCGCGTTGGAGGACCGCTGTGACTTCGTCTTCACTTAGCGGACGCATCTTGTCAACTTCCGCCAGCTTAATCGCCGCCAACGCCATGCGCAGCGTGCTGGTACGCAGGCGTGCGCTCTGCCGCATGGCTTGCTTGAGGTCCAATTCAAGTGTGGCTTTGGTCACCATTGGTGCTGTCCTGTGGGTTGAGCGTCGGTCCCAGCCAGATTTACCAGAAGTTTCGCATCGTTTCCAAGACCGGCAGCAAGGCGCGCCCCTTCTCGGTGGGCGCAAGAGTCATCTGGCAGGAGGACCCGATTTCGGCCGAGTGCACGACCACGCCTGGCGCCTGCAGGCGTGACAGCCGTTCGGAGAGCGTGCCTGGGTTGACCCGGAAGAGTGTCTGGAGATCGGAAAACCGGCAGGGGCAGTCCGCCAAATCTCGGATGATCACCATGACCCATATTCTGGGCGGTCAACGCCGAGGTTCGAGCAACAGGGCATTCGTCGATTGCCAGCTCTGCGTGGCGGCTCATCAGGGGCCGATTGTATCATACTCGCCACCTGCCATGCCCGGTCATTGTTCGTATAGCCACCGATCCTCTTGCCTAGTGCAAGGTCCGATGGTCGGTCGGACGCCACGGTTGAGTGGGCGATGCGGGGTGATCCTGTCGATGCCAGAGCTGCAGTTTCGGTTCCACCCGTGAGCGAGGCTCTTGGCGGTGACCCGATGGTCACGTTCGCTCCAGTTGGGGAGGCTGCTTCCGGAGGCTGGAAGCTGCCGTCCGAGATCCGCTCATCCGCCCGGGTTGAAACGACAGCTTTGGCCTCCCGATTGCGGCTTGTTTCGGCGGACTGTGGGCCGCCGGGGAAATGCCCCGTCGCGTTCGGCGCCACGCGGATCAGGGCTGAGTCACCGAAAGGTTGTCGAACGCGATCTCTACGCCTGCCTGCTCGTAGCTTCCGACCATCAGGCCCACACCACCTTCCGTCCATTCTGCAGCCTGAGCCTGGCTGACCAGGTTGCCATTGACGTACAGGTTCAGCTCGTAGCCGATGCAATCTGCGCGCAGCACATTGGTTGCGCTTCCGGTGAGGATTTTGGATGAAGGCAGAAGGGTCTCGTGGCTTAGCAGGTGGCGGTGGCCCCCCTTGCTGATCCCGATCCCGGCATAGCCGTCACTTGAAACCGCGAAAAAGTAGAAGTCGCCCGGATCTTGGTAGCGACAGACGAGCCCAAAGAGATTGTTGCTCGGACCATCCACCCTGGTGGCTTCGACCTGCACCCGTACATCTTTGAAATCCAAGCCAGGGTCACTCACCGCGTCCGCGTTCGGGTGAATCAATGCGCATGTGGTAGGCGCCATCCTGATAGCCGACTGCGTAGGCCGCCTCACTGTGCCGATCCCAGCCGCTGAGTGTGCGAGAGAAATCGTCCTGAAAGAGAACCGCACCGGGCTGAGCCTGGGTCGGGCCGGACTGGCACGCGGTCAGAGCCCATGCCGCCAGGCAGAGGCATATGGCGAAACGCCATGAGCGGACCGCCCTGGAGAGTTCCATGATCGGTGGGCCTCCAAAGCTAGCCTGACACGCCAGCCGGTCCAAGCGTACGCGGCTCAGGGCTGCAGCCGGGACAACGTTCGGGTGGCCAGCATAGCGTACATGCCACCCGGGTCGAGGGCGGCGGCCTGCTTGAGAGAGGCCACCGCCAAATCAGTCTTCTGCACGGCCAGTCGAGCCAGCCCCAGATGATAGTTCAAGGCGGGATTGACGGGATCGGCGCGCAAGCCAAGACCCAGCAGGTGCTCAGCCATTTCGGGGTTGCCTCGCAAGTAGTAGCCGAAACCGAGGTGGTCGAAATGGCTGGGCGAGGTCGGGTCCAGCACTAGGGCCCGCCTGGCGGCTGGCAGCCCCAAGCCGGCGACGTCGATTTGGTGGTCAATGCTAAATGCCGCCAGAAGGTCTTGGAATTCGGCTGAAGATGGGGCCAGCTCCACTGCTCGTTGATAGGCGGCCAGGGCGGACTGAAGGTCGCCCAGCCCGGCCAAAACCCCGCCCAATTGGGCTGCGATCGCCGGGCTGTCCGGCTCGAGGGCCTGAGCCGTGCGCAGCTCTTGGGCCGCCTCCTGGAATTCGCCCCGCTGCACCCAGTGTTGTGCCAGGAAGACATGCGGCAGGCTGGCGGAGGGCGCCGCCAGGCTGGCGCTTCGCAACTCCTGTTCCCCGTCGCCGCCGGTTCGATCGATGGCCAGGCCGAGATAGGCCCTGGCTTCGACATACTCGGGAGAAATCTCCACCGCCTGGTCAAAGGCCATGACCGCCAGATTCCAGCGGCCGGCTCGCGCCAGGGTCTGCCCGACCTGGGCCAGCTCGTACGCGTGGTCGGCGCTCGGGAGGGCGTCCTCGATCGCTTGGGCGAGGGAGTTGGCCAGCGGAATACGCTGCAGCGAGAGCGCCTGGGCAGTCCGAAGGGGTGCCAGCGCACTCGGTGGGTTGAGCAGCGCCAGGCTCAGGCCGAGCTCGAAGTGCGCCTGGGGATTGCCGGGGGCAACCAGTGCCCAGCCCGTGGCCACCTGGATGGCAGCCTGTCCGTCGGCGGACGCCAGGGCCTGGGCGACCAGTGATGACCATGCGGGGTCATCTTGGGGACAGAATTGGCCCAGGCGGGCCACCAAGTCCTCCCGCGAAACGTTGGCCCCAGACGCCGCCTGGGCCCGGGCCAGCTCGCAGCCGGCGGAAACCCAGCGGTGACCGTCGAGTCCCGCCGATTGCAGGTGATCAAGGGCGACCCCGGGCTCTCCGAGGCTGAGGGCGGCGTCGGCCGCCGCCAGCCGGAGGCGTGGGTCGGCCGGCTCAAGAGCCAGGATCGGCGCCAGCGCCTGCAGAACGGCAGAAGGGCGGCCGGTGAGCTGGGCGCCACGCACATTCCTGAGCTCAACGGCGACCATGCGGGTCACCGGGGTGGGTGAGGCAGCCATCAGGCCGAAAAAGACCAGAGCCAGCATGAGGCCCCGTTCCCTGAGACGGCTTAGCCGACGAAACCAATCGAGACGCTGCTTGAACATGGCAGGCATTATAGCTTCACCGGCGGGAGGGGGCTCGGAGCACCGGCCCGGTTGGGATGGAAAGGGGCGCCGGGTTATAATGGTGCCGGTCGTCACAGGAGGAGACTATGGATTTTGCGCTCACCGAAGAACACGAAATGGTCCGCAAAATGGTTCACGACTTCGCCCAGAAAGAAGTCCGGCCGACCATCAAAGAGTGGGACATTAAGCACGCCATGGACCCGCAAGTCCTGCCGCGCATGGGTGAGCTGGGCATTCTCGGAATCTGCATTCCTGTCCGATATGGCGGCCAGGGGATGGACTACATCTCGCTCGGCCTGGCTTGCGAAGAATTGGAGGCCGTCGACACGACCCTCAGGGTGGTGATGTCGGTCCACATGGGGCTCAACAGCATGGCGCTGCTTCAATGGGGTACGGAAGATCAGAAGCAGCGTTTCCTTGTCCCCCAAGCCAAGGGGGAGAAGATCGCCGCCTTCGGGCTGACCGAGCCAGGGGCGGGTTCTGACGTAGCGGGCATGCACTCGACCGCCAAACGCGACGGTGAAGAGTATGTTATCAACGGCGAGAAGATGTGGATCTCCCTGGCCACCAAGGCAGACCATTTCCTGTGGGTGGCGGTCACCGACCCAGGAGCCGACGATCCGCACGAGGGCATGACGGCGTTCGTGGTCGAGGCGGACCGGGACGGCGTGACCTCGGGCGACATCCACGACAAGATGGGTGTGCGCGCCGGGTCGACCGGTTGGGTCAACTGCCAAGACGTACGCATCCCGGTGGCCAACCGCCTGGGCGAAGAGGGAGAGGGCTTCAAGATTGCCATGTCTTGCCTCGACAATGGCCGCTACACGGTGGCAGCCGGGGCCACGGGGCTGATCCGGGCCTGTCTGGAGGCCAGCGTCAAGTACGCCAACGAACGCACGACTTTTGGCAAGGCCATCTCCCGCCACCAGCTCGTGCAGCAGAAGATTGCCCGGATGGTGCAGGACTACGAGGCGGCGCGCCTGCTGTACCTGCGTGCCGGTTGGATGAAGAACAAGGGGGCGCGCAATACGCGAGAGACGTCGTTGGCCAAATGGTACGCCACCGACGCCTCATTCGAGGCGGCGGCCGAGGCAGTCCAGGTCCACGGCGCCTATGGCTACAGTGCCGAGTTTGACGTGGAGCGTTACCTGCGCAATTCGAAGGGCGCCGTGATTTACGAAGGCACGAGCGAAATCCACACCTTGATCCAGGCAGGCTATGCCCTGGGCATGCGTACCAATGCTGACCTGAGATGCGAACTCCCAGCTTATGCCCCCGAGGTGTGGCAGGCGGAGCCCGAGACGGCTGCTGCCAGCTGAGCCGGCCGACATCTTGTGAAATCCTTCACAAGCTGACCTGTACCCAGGAGGCGAGCTTTGAACATCGTTGTATGCGTCAAGCAGACCCCCGACACCGCAGCCACCGTCACGGTCGAAGGGGGCCAGGTGTCGTGGGGCGATTCCCCGCTGGTGCTCAATCCGTGGGACGAATATGCCGTTGAGCAGGCCTTGCGCACCAAAGAGGCCCATGGTGGGCATGTGACGGCCATCAGCTTGGGGCCCGAGTCCGCCAAAGATGCCCTGAAGCAAGCCCTGGCCATGGGATGCGACGAGGCGATCTTGATCTCGGATCCGGCGCTTGCGGCCGCCGATTCCCTGGCCACGGCGCAAGTCCTGGCATCCGCAGTCCGCAAGCTCGACCCACCCGACCTGATCTTTTTCGGCAAAGCAAGCGTCGACAGCGCATCCGGCCTCACCTTTGCCCAAACGGCCCGAGTGCTCGGCAGACCGCTGCTCAGCCAGGTGGCGGCTGTCAACTTGGTCGACCCCGACGGTGGCTCCATCAGCGTCGAGCGGCTGCTTCCGGAGGGCAGGGAAGTGGTGGAAGCCGGCTTGCCGGCGGTGGTAAGTGTGACCAAGGAAATCAACGAACCCCGCTATCCCTCCTTCATGGGCATCCGCAAAGCATCCAAAGCCGAGATCCCCACATGGGATATTGGCGCGCTGGGTATGGACTCGGCCCCCAAGGCAAAGGTAGCGTGGCCGGAGATCTTCGCCATCGCCCTTGAGTCCACCAGTTGCGAAATGATCGAGGGCGAAACGCCTGATGCGATGGCTGCCAAGCTGGCAGACCGGCTGCTTGAAGAAAAGGTGCTCTGATGGCTGGAAACACGGTTGTCTACATCGACCATGTCCAGGGCAAGGCGCCGCCGGCGGCCTGGGAGGCCGTAGGGGCCGGTCTGGCGCTGAAAGATGAGTTCGGCGGTAGCCTGAAGGCCATCGTAGTGGGCCAAGGCGTGGAAGCTCTGGCGGCGCAAGCGCTTGCCTGCGGCGTCGACGAGGCGCTCTTCGGCGAAGATGAGCGCCTGATGGACTTCCGGCCTGAAGCCTATGCCAGCGCGTTGAGCGGCCAGCTGGGCGATGCGGATGTTGTGCTGTTCTCCGATTCGGTGCGCACTCGGGATCTGGCGGGTATGTTGGCCGTCGACCTGGACACCGGCGTGGTCTCCGATGTGACCGCGCTTGAGATCACCGCCGGTCAGCTGTTCGCCTCACGCCCGATCTATGCCGGCAAATTGATATCAAAGGTGCATGCGGTTGATGCCCGTCCGCTCCTCATCACGCTGCGAAGCCGGGCGTTCGGCGCACCCGCGGCCTCGGGAAGCGGCCAGCCAACACGCATCGACGTCGATCCCGGTGATCCGCCGACTCGGGTCATCGAGTTGAAGCCCAGTGAAGGCGGGGTCAGTCTGAGCGATGCCGCCGTCGTGGTCTCGGGTGGTCGAGGCACCTCCAACAACCCATCCCTCGTGCCCCCGTCCGACATGACCGACGAGAAAGATATCGAGATCTGGCGCGCCCATCAGGGGTTCAAGCTGGTCCAGGACCTGGCCGCTGTGTTGGGCGGAGCGGTCGGGGCGAGCCGGGCGGCGGTTGACGCCGGCTACATACCCTACTCCCATCAGGTGGGCCAGACGGGCAAGGTGGTCTCGCCTGATCTCTACATCGCAGCCGGGATTTCCGGGGCGATCCAACACCTGGCGGGGATGCGCACGGCCAAGACCATCGTGGCCATCAATACTGACCCGGACGCGCCGATCTTTAAGCTGGCGCGGTTCGGGGTAGTTCAAGACTTGTACAAGATACTGCCGCCGCTGACGGAAGCTTTACGGCAGCGGCTCGGCACATAGCGGCCGCTGGCGTACCCACGACCCAGGCAGTGGCCGCAGCGGCTCGAGGCGCCGGCGCGGCCGGCCGCCCGGGCCAGGGAGGGCGCCATCATTCGAGTCGTGTTTGAATGGGCGGCGATCCTGCAGCGGAGGTTGGCTATGGGTCCGCGCCCGCTGTCATCTGGCCTCTCAAGTTCAGGCGCAGTATGAGCGGCCAACAGGGCGCCCTCTCTTTTGTCCTTCACAGCCACATACCCTATGTGCGCGGCACCGGCTCGTGGCCCCATGGCGAGGTCTGGCTGTACGAAGCCATGGCTGAGACGTACCTTCCCCTCCTGAACGCCCTGCACCGGCTTGATAAGCGGCAGATCCGCGCTCACCTTACGCTCTCTCTTACGCCGGTCTTGCTCGATCAGCTAGCCGACGACCGGATCCAGCGCGGCTTCATGGCCTATGCTGGGCAACGTGCCGAGGCGGCCGAGGCCGACCGGGCCTATTTCGAGCGCACCGGCCAGCCAGCGATGCAAGCACTGGCCGAACAACATCTCTCCTTCTATCGAGAGTCAGGGCGTGCCTTCGAATCGCGCTTCGATGGCGATTTGGTCTCGGCGTTCGGCGCGCTGCAGGACGACGGCCTGATCGAGATTGCCACCAGCGCCGCCACTCACGGCTACTTGCCTCTTCTCGGGGACGCCTCGGTCCGCCTCCAGCTCAAGACGGCCGTGGCGGGGTACGAACGTCACTTCGGGCGCAGGCCGCAGGCGATTTGGCTCCCCGAATGCGGCTACCGCCCCGGCCTTGAGGATCACCTACAGGCGAACGGACTGCAGCTCTTCTTCGCCGAGACCTTTATGGTCACCGGGGGCCGGCCGTCCGGCGTGGCCGACCAGTCTCGCAGCGGGGCCTATGCCTCTCTCGTCGACGTGCCCGAGCACGCGCCGGCCGGTGAGCAAGCCGCCCTGCGATCGGCCCATCGCGCCTACTTTGTGGACGGATCCCAAGTGGCCGTGTTGGGCCGGGACGAGAAGACCGGCAGCCAGGTCTGGTCGGGAGCCTACGGGTACCCCGGGGATGGAGCGTACCGGGAGTTCCACAAGCAAAGCGATCGGTCTGGGCTGCGCTACTGGTGCGTGACGGACTACGCAGCAGGCCTTGATCAGAAGCAGATCTACGACGAAAAGTTGGCGGCCAAGCGGGTCGCAGCTCACGCCGCCCACTTCGTCGATCTGGTGCATTCGGAACTGCAACATGCATTCGACTCCGGCGAAGAGACGCCGATCTTGCTGGCGGCGTACGACACTGAGCTGTTCGGCCACTGGTGGGCAGAAGGGATCTCGTGGCTGGAAACGGTGCTTGGCAGGGCAGCATGGGTGGATGACGTCCATCTGGTCTCGGCCTCGGAGTACGTCGCGGCAAATCCACCGGATGCGTCGGTAGCCGTGCCTGAGGGATCGTGGGGGGCCGGAGGCGGCCATGACGTTTGGGATAATGCGGCCACCGCATGGGTTTGGCCGGAAATCAAGGCTGCCGAGCGGGATTTGGCGCACGAGGCCGGCCTAGCCGATCATGATGCTTCCGGCGAGATCCTGCTGAACCAGGCGGCGCGCGAGTTGCTCCTGATGCAGGCCTCCGACTGGCCATTTCTCATCACGTCCGGCCAAGCGGAGAGTTTTGCGTCCGATCGATTCCGGGCGCACCATGCACGCTTCAAGGCGTGCATGGCTGCCATCGACAGCGACTTTCCCGACCCTGGCCTGGCGAGACGACTGTTCGACGAAGACCATGTGTTTCCAGACATCGACTATCGATGGCTGAACTCGTGAACGTCCTCTTCCTTTCGGCCGAACTGGCACCGCTGGCCAAAGTTGGAGGTTTGGGGGACGTTGCCGCCGACCTGCCTCCTGCGCTCAGTCGGCTTGGCGTCGACGTTCGTATGTGGGTGCCGCTTCATGCCTCCATCGACCGCTCGGGGCTTGACCTCAACTTCGCCGGAGAAATCGAAGTTCCCTGCCGTCCCGAGATGGGACCTGCCCAGATATGGCGCGGCAAGTCGGGGGGGGTGCCGGTTTACTGGGTCGACGGGAACCCCATCCAGGCCATGAAGGGCATCTACAGCAAACCTGAGGAGGAGGCCGAGAAGTACGTCTTCTGGTCCCTGGCATCCCTGCACGTCGGCCGAATCGGCGGCTGGGAGCCTGACATTCTGCATGCCAATGACTGGCAATGCGGCCCAGCCGTAACCATGATGACCAAGGCGCGGCCCGAAGGCGGCTTTGCGACGCGTGCCCGGAGTCTGATGACCGTGCACAATCTGCCGTTCATGGGTTTGGGCTCGGAGGGCGCGTTGACCGCCTGCGGGGTTGGCCCGGTGCGGGATGCCGGTCTGCCGGACTGGGCGGAGCATGTCCCTTTGCCGATGGGTCTGGCCACGGCGGATTGGATCAGCACCGTGAGCCGCACCTATGCCATGGAAATTCAAACTCCGGAGTATGGCCACGGCCTCGATCCCCTTCTCAGGCAGCGGCACCGCCGGTTGCGCGGGATCATCAACGGCATCGACATGGCCCGCTGGAACCCGGCCTCCGACCCGGCGCTCCAGGTGGGTTTCGACGCCAATTCCCTGGAAGCGAGGGGGGAGATCAAACGGGGGCTCCAATCCGAACTGGGCCTCCCTGTTGATGGCGGGCTGCCGATGATCGGCATGGTTGGCCGGCTGGACCGTCAGAAAGGGGTCGATCTGGCCCTGACGGCGCTGGGATCTTTGACGGATAGGTCCTGGCAGTGGGTGCTCCTGGGGCAGGGCGATCCGGCCATCGAAGATCTCGCCCGCGAGTTCGCCACGCGGCATCCCCAGCGGGCCCGCGCCGAGCTGCGTTTCGACTCGACCTTGGCTCGGCGCATCTACGGTGGCGTGGACATGCTGCTGGTGCCCTCGCGGTACGAGCCTTGCGGGCTTTCCCAGATGATCGCGATGCGCTACGGCGCCGTGCCCGTCGTCCGCGCCACCGGCGGGCTCAAGGATACGGTTGTGGACGTAGACTCGGGAGAGCGGGGGACCGGTTTTGTGTATCAGGAGGCCACCCCGGAGGCACTGGCGGTGTCGATCCGCCGGGCATTGGATGCCTACGGCAATCCCGGGACCTGGCGCTCGCTCCAAGAAGCGGCCATGCGCACCGATCACAGTTGGGACGTCTCCGCTGAAGCGTATTTTGATTTGTACGAAGAGATGCTCCAGGGCGACGAGAAGGCATGAGTCATCCAAGCGCCGGATGGCGGCGGTCCGGCGGCGTGCTGCTCCACCCAACAAGTTTGCCGGGATCCCTTGGGATGGGCGATCTGGGCCCGGCGGCGGAGAGCTGGTTGACCTGGCTGGCCGAAGCCGGATGCCGATTGTGGCAGATCCTGCCCCTGGGGCCGGTCGGTGCCGATGCCTCGCCCTATCTGAGCTCGTCAGCCTTCGCTGGGAACCCGCTTTTGATCAGCCCCGAGAAGCTGGTTCTAGACGGGCTCTTGCTTGAGGATGATTTGGCGCCCTTCCGGGTCGCCGGGACGGACAAGGCGGATTTTGATCAGGCGCGCCGATCGAGATGGGCTCTGCTGGATCTGGCGGCCAGGCGCTTCGTCGAAGGGGCTGCGCCTCAGCTTGAGATCGAGGCGATACGGTTCTATGAGACGGCGTCACATTGGCTGGATGACTTTGCGCTGTTCAGGGTGATCCAGGCCGCCCACGACGGCAGCCCCTGGCACCTCTGGCCGCCTGCGTTGGCCGGAAGGGACCCGCGAGCACTGGCGGTCTTCGCCAAGTCCCACCCCTTGGAGATCGCGGCCCAGAAAGCCTTACAGTTCGTTTTTGACCGTCAGTGGGGGCAAATTCGAGATAGTGCCCAACGCCAGGGGATCGGCATCATTGGAGACATTCCCATCTTCGTGGCTCATGACAGCGCCGACGTGTGGGCCCACCGGGAGCTGTTCAAACTCGACGCCGACGGTGAGCCAAGAGTCGTGGCCGGTGTCCCACCGGATTATTTCTCGGCCACCGGTCAGAGATGGGGAAATCCGCTCTACGATTGGGAAGAGATGGAATCGCACGGCTTCAGCTGGTGGATCGAACGCCTGCGCCGGCTGCTGACGCAGGTGGATCGCGTGCGCGTCGACCATTTCCGAGGCTTCGCCGCGGCGTGGGAGATACCGGGCTCGCTGCCGTCAGCCGAACAGGGCCGATGGGTCCCGGGACCCGGCGCAAAGGTCTTCTGGGCCGCCGAAGAAGCGCTGGGGAAACTCCCGATCATCGCCGAGGACCTTGGCCTCATCACTCCCCAGGTGAAGGCGCTGAGGGAGAATCTCGGATTTCCCGGGATGCGCGTGCTTCAGTTCGCCTTCGATGGAAATCCGGACCATCCCTATCTGCCGCACCGCTACCCGACAAACTGCGTGGCCTATACGGGGACCCACGACAACGACACCAGCCGCGGCTGGTATGAAGCCGCGACGCCGTCCGTCCAGGATATGTGCCGCCGCTATCTGAGCTCGGATGGGAGCCACATCGCGTGGGACCTCACGCGCGCTGTCTGGGGCTCGCAAGCCGATACAGCGGTTGTGCCGATGCAGGACTTGCTCGAACTCGGGAGCCATGCCAGAATGAACACGCCCGGAACAACAGAAGGCAACTGGGCGTGGCGGCTCCGTAAAGGCGAACTCGACCATCGTCTGGCCGAGCGCCTGCGAGACCTGAATCGGGCCCATGAGCGATAATCCACCATCCACGAAGCCCCCACTCGGCAGTCAGCTCCGGGCTGATGCCGCCTGCAAATGGCCCGCCGGCACGACGGCCGAGGACCACTGCTGCTGGGTCTGCCATGCCCCCACCGAATACCGGCAGTGCAAAATTATCTGCCAGCGCTGTGGCTTCACCCGAGATTGTTCCGACCCCTGAGCTTGGCCAAGGAGCGCCCCTGCCATGAAGATCGGCGTGATGAGCGACACCCACGACAACATACTAAAGCTCGAAACGGCTTGCGAGTACTTGCAGTCCGTGGATGCGGTCATTCACTGCGGCGATCTTTGTTCACCGTTCATGATTCGCAGGCTGGGAGAGCGTTTGGT
This sequence comes from uncultured Chloroflexia bacterium, assembly GCA_963807065.1. Classification (GTDB taxonomy): domain Bacteria; phylum Chloroflexota; class Anaerolineae; order Anaerolineales; family E44-bin32; genus CAWAND01. The sequence continues at coordinate 755,288 of CAWDZQ010000003.1, read as the reverse complement.
GGATATCCCGATGCATTTGGTGTGGGGCAACAATGACGGCGATCAGTTTTTGATCGCCAGGGTGGCCGGTGATTTCCCGGCGGTGACGCTTCATGGGCAAGTGGCCCATCTCGAGATGGACGGGTTGCGTGTGGCGGTCAATCACTACCCGGAGATCGCTCGCGACTTGGCCCACGCCGGCCGCTACGATTTGGTCTGTTACGGGCATGACCATACCGCCAACGAGGAGCAGATCGGGGAGACACTCCTGCTCAATCCAGGCGAGGTCTTGGGCCTCAAGGGCCGCAGCAGCATCGCCATCGTTGAGACCTCGGACCGATCCGTGGCCTGGCGGGATCTGTAATCTTGATTGTGAACGAATTCACAAAACGCCCCGATCCTAAGATCGGGGCGCTGTCTTTGGTACCCCTGCGGCGACTCGAACGCCGGCCCCTGCCTCCGGAGGGCAGTGCTCTATCCAACTGAGCTACAGGGGCACGCTGGCCTATTCTAATCCAGCCGCAAGCGTTGATCAAGCCGGCTGGCGGAGCCGCCACCTGGATCCGCCGATGCCGAATGTGTCAGGCATCATCGGCGGACGATCAGCACCTGCCGCGTGTCAGCGAGGGCACGATTCGAGAGGCCTATTCTCCGCTGCACCCCGAGCCTGGAGCGAGCTCCACCTGGGGCGTTCGGCTCCGAAGATGCGCCTACTGATCTTGGTCACGCAGCTGCGAGTCCATCACTGCCATGGCAGCCATGTGCACGATGTCGTCAACGTCGTCGCCGGTCTGAAGGACGTGGACCGGCGCCCCGATCCCTAGCAGGATCGGCCCGATGGCGCGCGCCTTGCCCAGCCGTGAAAGCAGCTTGTAGGCGACGTTGGCCGATTCAAGCGATGGAAAGATGAGCACGTTAGCGTCCCTGACCCGGCTGAACGGATAGCGCTCGTCCACCAGAGAAGCCATCACCGCCGTATCCGCTTGCATCTCGCCATCCACTACCAGATCCGGGCGCTTGTTCCTCACCATGGCCACGGCGCGGCGCACCTTGTCCGTCTGCGGGTGGCGGGTGCTCCCAAAATTGGAGAAGGACAGCATGGCCACGCGGGGTTCGATCTCGAGCTGGCGAGCGAAATCTGCCGCCAGGATAGCGATTTCCGCCAGGTCCTCCGACGTGGGATCGATGTTCACTGTAGCGTCGCTGAAGACGTACACTCGGTTATCCACGATCATCAAGTACACACCGGCGGCACGTCCAGCGCCGGGCCGGGTGTGGAAGATTTCCAACGCCGGCTTGATCACTTCCGGATAATCGTAGGTGAGACCGGACACGAACGCGTCTGCATCGCCCTGCCGCACCATCATGGGACCGAAGACGTTTGGTGATCGGACGCGCCGCATGGCGCTCTCGTGGGTGATGCCCTTGCGCACGCGAAGCTGGAAGTAAGCCTCGGCAAAGCCATCCAGCTTGTCGGAGGTCGCCGGATCGATCATCGGGACATCCAGCTCAAGCCCTAGCTCCGCGAGCTTCTCGGTGATGACCAACGGCCGTCCGAGCAGAATAGGCAGGCCGATCCCCTCCTCGCTCACGCGGGCAGCGGCCCTAAGAATTTTGGTCTCTTCCCCTTCACCGAATACGACGCGCTTGGGGGCCTGGCGGGCACGATTCATGATGAAGTGGCGCACGTACTCGCCCTGGCCCCGGCGTAGGGCCAGCTGCTCGCGGTAGGCATCGATGTCGATCTCCGCACGGGCGACACCGGTCTCGATCGCCGCTTTGGCCACGGCCGGTGCTTCATATAGGAGCACCCGTGGGTCGAGCGGCTTGGGGATGAAGTACTCCTCCCCGAACTTCAAGTTGGTGATCCCGTACGCTCGAAGGACACTGTCTGGGACGTCTTGTTTGGCCAGGTCGGCCAAGGCATGCGAAGCGGCGATCTTCATCTCCTCGTTGATGGCCTTGGCTCGCACGTCCAGGGCTCCGCGGAAGATAAATGGGAAGCCGAGCACGTTGTTGATCTGATTGGGGTAGTCGCTTCTGCCGGTGGCTACCAGGGCGTCGGGTCGGGCAGCCTTGGCGACCTCGTACTTGATCTCAGGGTCCGGATTGGCCATGGCGAAGATCAGCGGTCGATCGGCCATCGTCCTGACCATATCTGCTGTGAGCACGTCTGCCACCGAGAGACCGTAGAAGACGTCGGCGTCTCGCACAGCATCGGCCAGGGTCCGTGCCTGGGTGTCGGCCGCGAAGCGGGCTTTGAACTCGTTCATCCCCTCCTCGCGTCCCTTGTAGACCACACCCCGCGAGTCCACCAGCAGGATGTTCTCCTGCCGGACCCCCAGCCGCACCGCCAGATCGCTGCAGGAAAGCGCCGAGGCGCCTGCACCGGACACGACCACCCGAAGCTGGCTGATGTCCTTACCGATGATTTCGACGGCGTTCAAGAGGGCGGCGCCGGTGATGATCGCTGTTCCGTGTTGGTCGTCATGGAAAACAGGGATGTCCAGGCGCTCTTTCAGCGTGCGTTCCACATGGAAGCACTCCGGGGCCTTGATGTCTTCCAGATTGATCCCACCGAATGTGGGAGCCAGGGCGGCCACGATCTCGATGAGCATGTCAGGATCGTCCGCATCCACTTCGATGTCAAAGACATCGATATCGGCGAATGTCTTGAACAAAACTCCTTTGCCCTCCATGACTGGCTTGGAGGCCAGCGGGCCGCGGTCGCCCAACCCCAGAATCGCTGTGCCATTAGAGACCACCCCAACGAGGTTGCCTTTGGCCGTGTACTCATAGGCCTTCAGCGGGTCTTTCTCAATTTCGAGCACTGGCTCGGCCACGCCCGGCGTGTAGGCAAGTGAAAGATCCCTCTGCGAGACCAGTGGTTTGGTCGCCGCAATGGCGATCTTGCCCGGCCGCCCGCTTCGGTGATATTCGAGCGCTTCTTCTCGGGTCACGGCCATAATCGTGAACTCCTTGCTGGGGACCATCGTATCGATGAATTGGGATGCTCCGTCAATCAGGAAACACCCAAGCTGGCAGCCGCGTTGCGGATGGGTTCATCTTAAGGCGGTTAAGGGAGGCGAGCAGGGTAAGAATGTCACGTGGAAGCGTGCCTTTCGGCACGAAAGAAACACCCTCAGACTTGAGGGGGGCAAGCCCGAGGGTGGTCGCGACATTGGCCTTGCGGCCAAGTAACGACGAGGGGATTCTACCTCTGCCGGTCTCGGCGGCAATAGGTGCATGGTCCCAGTCCGAGCCGTGGTTCGATCCAACCGGCGGCGATCGGGACGACCCCAGGGGCCTCGCTGTGCACACAAATTCCGAACAGTGTCATCAGCCGCCGTTGTCCACAATGCCGAACGGGCTGCCAAACTGGCAGCCCGTCTTCAGTCGGGGCGGGCGGATTCGAACCGCCGACCTCACGGACCCGAACCGTGCGCTCTACCGGGCTGAGCCACGCCCCGAACGCCGCGAATTATAAACGAAGGCAGTGTGGCGGACAAGGAACGGAAGGCAAGCTGCGAGCGATGAGTGCAATGCACCGAGCCAAAAGGTGCCAGCCTCCAGCATCTAGCCACAACCGGCCCTGGTCAGCACCGCTTTCTTGTCTTGTCGTGCCCCATGGGAAGGCAGGCGAAAGTCGAGTCGTCGGGGACCTTGACTGCGCTCGGAACAACTGGCGAGCAAGGCCCATCACCGGTTGGGCGGTGTGAGGCCCGAGGACGCTCCAAGCAAGATTGCGAAGGGAACTGGGAAACACCCTCCTGCCGCCGCGGGGGCCACCCATTGAAGGAGGGCCCGTCTAGGGCGTAGACAAGATGTGAGAAAGCGCCGAGCACTTGGGAGTCAGCGGAAGGCCAGCTCAAGTGGCCACCCAAGAAGAACAGATCACATCCCGGCTGCGGTTAAAAGACAAAGGCGATCATCTGATCGCCCCGTCGTCAGCCGCATCAACCGGCACGTTGCCGGTTGGTCTTTGCAGGCTTAAGCCGTCTTGAACACGCGAGCCGCCGCATCGGCGCGGTCTTCGGTGGTCGGCAGGGTAAAGCAGAACAGGCTGCCCACACCCTCCTTGCTCTCGCACCAGATCTGGCCGTTGTGCATTTCGACCATCGCCTTGGCGATCGATAGGCCAAGCCCCATGCCGCCGTGCTTGCGTGTCAGATGAGACTCGACCTGGTAGAACCGCTCGAAAACACGCTCGATCTCCGTAGCCGGTATCCCGATGCCGGTGTCCACCACGAAGACCTGCACATAGCCTTCCAATTCCTCGGCCTTGATCCCGACCTGTCCCCCTTCATCGGTAAACGCCAGCGCATTTCGCACCAGGTTGGTGAGGACGATGTCGATCTTCTCCCGGTCACCTTCGACCTCTAACTTATCGTCAGGCGGGACATCGTAGCTGAGTTCGACCTTCTTCTTCTTGGCGCCGGGGATGAATCGGCCTGAGACGGTCCTGACCAGTTCTGAGATCGAGAACTCCATCCGGCGCACGCGTGATTGCCCCTGATCCCTATGGGCAATGGCCGACATGTCCTCGATGATTTCCTTCAGCCGCATCGCGCTGCGGATAATGACCTCCATCTGTTCCTGATACTTGGAGGGGACAAAATCCTTGATGAAGGTGGCATGGCCAAGGATCAGGCCAAGCGGAGTGCGAAGCTCGTGGGAGGCGATGGCGATGAAATCCGACTTCATGCGGTCGAGTCGGGTCAATTCGGCATTCGCCCGCTTGAGCTGGCTGAGGAGTTGGGCGTTCTCGATGGCGATCGCCGCCTGAGCGGCCAGGGCCTCAAGGACCGCCAGGTCTTCTTCGGTATAATGCCTTCCGTCGAGTTTGTTGACGGCTTCGATGACCCCGATGGGCTCTTGCTTGACCATCAGCGGGACGCCCAGTATGGAACGGGTCTCGAACTTCAAAGCCCGATCGACTTCTCGGAAGACTCGTTTGTCGGTCTCGGCGTCCTTGATGACCAGCGGCAGGGCGTTGCCGAAGATCCACCCCGCCACCGATGAATCCAGTGGAACGCTGATGTCCTTCATGCTTTCGCGCTGTTGGCCGGTAGCGGCCTCAAAACGGAGCTCGTCGGTGTCCGCGTGGTAGAGCAGGATGGAAGCGGCCTGGCTGCGAGTGAGTTCGCATGCCAGATCGACGATCGACTGCAGGAGAGGGGGCAGGTCGAGAGTCGACGAAAGAATTCGGCTGATTTCAAGCAGCCGATCAAGTTGTCGATCCTTGGTCAATGGGGCCGTAGATCCCGCCATGGGGTATCCTTTCGACCGATTTTAGCACAGCGACCCTGGCGGACAAGTTACAATGAGCTTTCCGCCGCTATAACCGCTTGATACGGTGGCGGCGGCATTCTGAGTGAGGAGGCTTGCATGCCAGCTAAGAAGAAGGTTCGGGTAGCCATTATCGGGGTGGGCAACTGCGCATCGTCTCTGGTGCAGGGCGTCGAGTATTACAAGGATGCCAAGGCCGGCGACAAGGTCCCGGGCCTGATGCACGTCGATTTGGGTGGATACCACATCCATGACATCGAATTCTCTGCAGCCTTCGACGTCGTGAAGACCAAGGTCGGTAAAGACCTGAGCGAGGCAATTTTCGCCCACCCCAACAACACCATCAAGTTCACCGATGTGCCCAAGCTCGGCATTCCCGTTCGCCGGGGCATGACGCACGACGGCATCGGCAAGTACCTGTCGCAGATGGTGGAAAAGGCTCCCGGCCCAACGGATGACATCGTGGGCATCCTCCAAGAAACTAAGACCGATGTCGTCATCAATTATCTGCCCGTGGGCTCTGAGATGGCGACCAAATGGTACGTCGAACAGGTGCTCGAAGCCGGTTGCGCGCTGGTGAATTGCATCCCAGTGTTCATCGCCAGTTCCGAGTACTGGGCCGGCCGATTCAAGGAACGCAATTTGCCCATCATCGGCGACGACATCAAAAGCCAGGTTGGCGCCACCATCACTCACCGTGTCCTCACATCCCTGTTCAATGATCGCGGCGTCAAGATGGATCATACCTACCAGCTCAACTTCGGCGGCAACACCGACTTCTTCAACATGCTCGAGCGCGAGCGGTTGAAGTCAAAGAAGATTTCCAAGACTCAGGCCGTGACCAGCCTTCTGCCGTACAAGATGGACGAGAAGGACATCCACGTCGGCCCCAGCGACTACGTGCCCTGGCTGACCGACCGCAAATGGTGCTACATCCGCATGGAAGGCACGACCTTCGGCGACGTCCCGCTCAACATCGAGCTCAAGCTTGAAGTGTGGGATTCTCCCAATTCGGCCGGCGTGGTGATCGATGCCGTACGCTGCGCCAAACTGGCGCTTGACCGGGGCCTCTCGGGCCCGCTTCTGGCGCCGGCTTCGTACTTCATGAAGAGTCCGCCGGAGCAGTACACGGATTCTGTAGCGCGTGACAAGACCGAGGCCTTCATCGCCGCGAAGGGCAAGGGGGCCGTCGCCAAGGCGTAGCTCGTTTCGGCTGCAATCGAAAGGCAATCTCCCCGTGCGTGCGGTCCGCCTCACCCGACAGGCGCCCATCGACGAGCATCCTCTGGAGCTGCAGGACCTGCCGCGCCCGACGCCGTCGCGCGGCCAGCTTCTCGTCTCGGTTCGCCTGTGTGGCGTATGCCACACCGACCTGCATACCGTCGAAGGCGATATCCATCCTTCGTCTGTGCCGGTCACGCCCGGGCACCAGGTCGTTGGGCAGGTGGAAGCCTTGGGCGCAGGGGTCGAGGGCTGGCACGTCGGCGACAGGGTCGGGGTCCCCTGGCTGTACGATGCCGACGGCACCTGCGACTTCTGCCGGACTGGCCGGGAAAACCTCTGCCCCCAGGCACGCTTCACCGGTTTCGACGTCGACGGGGGTTACGCTGAGGCCATGCTTGCCTCCGCCGCCTACGCTCTGCATTTGCCGGCCGCCCTCGACGACATGACGGCTGCGCCCTTGCTGTGTGCCGGGATCATCGGCTATCGATCGCTTCGCCAGGCTGGACTTCAGCCAGGGGAGCGGTTGGGGCTGGCCGGCTTCGGGGCCAGCGCCCACCTGGCCCTTCAAGTGGCTCGATATTGGGGCTGCCCGGTGAGCGTCTTCACCCGGAGTGAAAACCATCGCGAGTTGGCCCGCCGGCTGGGGGCAGAATGGAGCGGCGGCGCCGATGACGAACCGCCGGAACCTCTTGACCGGATCGTCTCTTTCGCACCGGCGGGGGGATTGGTCCCCAAGATGCTGGCCAAGCTCCGGCCCGGGGGCACCCTGGCGATCAACGCCATCCACATGAGCCCCATTCCCGAATTCAGCTACGATTTGATCTACGGCGAGCGTATCCTTCGCAGTGTGGCCAACCTCACGCGGCAGGATGGCAATGAGTTCCTTGCTCTGGCGGTGGACATCCCCATCGTGCCCACGGTCGAGCTCTACCCGCTCGAGGATGCCAACCAGGCCCTTGATGACCTCAAAAACAGCCGCATCGACGGGGCGGCCGTGCTGCGATTGTGATCCAACTCGGGGTTTCCGGATGGTCGTACGAAGATTGGGTGGGTCCCGTTTATCCCCCGGGCTTGGCCAAGCGCGACTGGCTGCCATACATCGCTGAGATGGTTGACACCCTCGAGGTCAATGTCACCTACTATCGGATACCGGGCCAGCGTACCGTCCAGGGATGGGTCGATCGCACGCCAGATGGCTTTCGGTTCGCCGTCAAGGCGCACCAGAGTTTGACCCATCAGCGGAAGGCGCCCGACTTCGCGGCTTTCGCCGACGGTGTGGCACCGCTCGTCGAAGGCAACAAGCTGGCGTGCGTCCTGGCCCAGTTTCCCTATTCGTTTGGGGCGAACGACGCCAATCGCAGTTACCTGCTAAGACTCCGTGAAGGCTTGGCGGAGCTGCCACTGGTGGTCGAGTTTCGCAATCGCAACTGGCTGAATGATGTCACTTTTGATCTGCTCGAGGAGCTGCGCATCGGGTTCTGCGCCGTCGATGAGCCGCAGTATAAGAGCTTGATGCCGCCGGTGGTCAAAGCGACGGGGCCGGTGGGTTACGTACGATTTCACGGCCGCAACTACGACAAATGGTGGCAGCATGACGAGGCCTGGGAGCGCTACAACTACAGCTACAGCGCCCAGGAATTGAGCGAATGGTTGCCACGCTTGAGGCAGCTCGAAACCAACTCCGACGTCACCTTGGTCTACGCTAACAACCACTACCGGGGCCAAAGCCTGGAGACGATCAGCACCCTACGCGATCTCCTGGCCGACACCCCCTGACCGCCCATCCGGTTCAAACCCGACCCGTCCCTTGCCGGCGGCCCCTTGACGAAGCCCGCATCCGTATGATAGATTAGCCCAGCTAATGGTTAAGCCGCCTTGAATGATTGCGGCTCGATGTTCCGCCCGGAGCTGCCGGTCCGCCGGAAACATTCCGGCGGGCTTTCGTTTGGGCGCCAAACGGGCGTTCGAGTTTCTCAACGGAGGTAAAGCGTGGCGAGTACAGAACGGCCCCGCCAAAGGATGGCATTCAGATCGGAAGACGTCCAAAAAACCAATCAGATCGTAGGATCGCGCCGCTGGTGGGCGCTCGGCGCGGTACTGATCACGATGTTCTTCTCGTCGTTGGACCAGACCATTGTGGCCACGGCCATGCCGGTCATCATCGGCGACCTGCAGGGATTCAGCCTGTACGCATGGGTTTTCACAGCCTACATGATGGCTTCGGCCGTCACGGTCCCGATCTACGGCAAACTATCCGACATTTACGGCCGAAAGCCGTTCTACGTCCTGGGCCTGGGCCTGTTTATCCTGGGCTCGATGGGCTCGGGGATGGTGCAGACGATGCCCCAATTGATCATTGCCCGTGCCTTCCAGGGGCTGGGCGCCGGGGCGATGCTCAGCATGCCGCGGGCGACGATTGGCGACATCTTCAACCCGCGCGAACGCGGGCGCTGGATGGGCGTCATATCGTCAGTTTTCGGGCTGGCCAGCATCGTGGGGCCAACTCTGGGCGGCTGGATCACCGACAGCTGGGGATGGCGCTGGATCTTCTACATTAACTTGCCGGTGGCGTTGGCGGCTCTGGTTGCCGTCATGTACGCACTCCCAAGCGTGCGCACGGAGGAATCCCGGCACGTGGATTGGCTGGGAAGCGTGGTCCTGGCCGCCGGCCTGATCCCGCTCCTGCTGGCCTTCACCTGGGCCGGCTCGACTTATCCCTGGGCCTCTCCGCAAATTATCGGCATGTTCGTCCTGGCGGTGATCATGATGGCCGGATTCATTTGGGTGGAACGGCGGGCAGTCGCACCCATCATCCCACCCGAGCTGTTCCGCAATCGGGTCTTTGCGACCACCAACCTGGTGGGGTTCTTCATCTCGATGGGCATGTTCGGGAGCATCGCCTTTCTGCCCCTCTACGTGCAGGGCGCCCTGGGTGAATCGGCTCAGGCATCGGGGCAGATCTTGACTCCGATGATGCTTAGCTTCATCACCGGCAGCATCGTGGGCGGGTATCTGATCAGCCGCACGGGCCGATACAAGGTGCAGGCGATCGTGGGGGCGGTGCTGGCGCTGCTTGGCATGGTCCTGCTGACCCAGATGGACGCCACCACCCAGCCGTTGACTGTGGTCCGCAACATGCTGGTCATGGGATTGGGCATAGGCTCCATTCTCCCCCTGCTGAACGTCGCCGTTCAAAACGTGTTCCCCTATCGCATGATGGGCGTTGTCAACTCGGCCCAGCAGTTCGTGCGTTCGCTGGGTGGGATTATCGCCACCCCCATCATGGGCACGGTGCTGGTCTCCGCTTTTACCGAGCGATTCCGAGCGCAGATGAGCGCCCCGCTGGCCGCGGCCCTGCAAAGCCTCCCCCCGGCGCAGCGCGAGGCCCTGCTGAATCCCCAGGGTCTGATCAACGCCAACGGGCAGGCGGCGGTGGAATCTGCGTTCACGGTGCTTGGAGGCGATCGGGCGGCCCAGATGTACCAGGCGTTTATCCATGATGTTCAAACAGCATTGGCGGGCTCAATGCAACAGATCTTCGTGCTGGGGGTCATTTTCGCCGCCATGGCATTGATCTTGACCTTCTTCCTGCCCGAAGAAAAGCTCCAGCAGGATGAGTTCTTCACCGGCGAAGGCGCGCCGCCGCAGTCCTGACCCAGGCTTGAGCAAGCGATCCTTCGCCCAGGCCCACCGCCCAGCGGGCGATGAGCCTGCGGGGCAGCTTTGGGGGGTCTGGGTAGGCAGGCTGGAAGGGCCCCGATGGTATAATCGAGCTGCCCGCCCGAATCAGGGCCCGGGCCCGTGAAGTGTGGAACCTACCAGGCGAGGATGAGTGCACAATGTCTGGACATTCCAAGTGGTCCACCATCAAACGCAAGAAGGCTGCTAACGACCAGAGACGGGGCAGCATCTTCACGCGCCTGGCTCGCGAGATCGCCGTAGCCGCCCACGAGGGCGGCGGTGACATCGAGACCAATTTTGCGCTTCGTCTGGCTGTGGAACGCGCCAAGAGCGAGAACATGCCCAAGGACAACATCGAGCGTGCCATCCGGCGCGGCACGGGCGATGACAAAGAAGGCGAGGCACTGGAACAGATCGTCTACGAGGGGTATGGGCCACACGGCGTGGCCCTCATGGTGGAGGTCATCACCGACAATCGAAATCGAACCGTGGCTGATCTGAGGCATTTCCTCAACCGGTCCGGCGGCAGCATGGCTGAGGCGGGTTCGGTGGCCTGGCAGTTTCACCGAGCGGCCTACTATCTGGTGGACGGCACGGGCAAGGACGCCGATAAGCTGTTCGAGATGGTGGTCGAGGCCGGAGCAGATGACGTCCTGATCGACGACGATATCGAAATCATCGCCCCTGTGGAGTCGTTCAAGGCGATTAACGATCGGTTGGAGAATGCGGGGATCGAGCCCGAGGAAGCCGAGCTGCGCTGGTTGCCCAATGCAGCTCTGCCTCTGAGTCCAGAACAGACGGTCCAGGTCATGCGTCTGATCGATTCGCTCGAAGAACTGGACGATGTGACACAGGTGTTCTCCAATCTGGAGGTCAGCGAAGAAGCCGTCGAACTCCTGGAAACGGCCTGAAAGCGCCGCCCGGGTCTATGCTGGCACTGGGCATTGATCCAGGCACGGCCACCACTGGTTTCGGTGTGGTCCGCTGGCTGCCTTCGGGTGAGTACGAGCTGGTCGACTACGGCACCGTGCTCACCGAGGCCGGGCAGCCCATGCCAGAACGACTTAGTGATCTTTTTCACAAACTCAGCCAGGTCATTGAGCGCCACCAGCCGGACACATCGGCGGTGGAGCAATTGTTCTTCCAGACCAATGTGAAGACAGCTATCAGCGTTGGACAGGCACGAGGCGTGGCCATCTTGGCGTTGGCGGAGGCCCACGTGCCCGTCGGCGAGTACACCCCGCTCCAGATCAAACAGGCGATGACAGGCTACGGTAAGGCCGACAAACGCCAGGTGCAGGAGATGGTGCGCATTTTGCTCAAGATGGATGAGATCCCGAAGCCGGACGACGCCGCTGACGCCTTGGCCGTGGCTATCTGCCATCTTCAGTCAAGCCAGCTTCAACGCGCCATCGAGCGCAGTTCATGATCGCCACCATTCGCGGCCGCGTTCAGCATGTGGGGGAAGATGAGTTGGTGGTGGAGGTCGCCGGGGTGGGGCTTCAAGTCGGCGTTCCGCTCGCCCGGTTGACGGAGATTCCCAAGATCGGCGGCACGATCCAATTGTTCACACGGCTCATCGTGCGCGAGGACTCGTTGACCTTGTATGGGTTTGACGCCCCTGAGACCCGCGAGCTGTTCGACCAGTTGATTGAGGTCAGCGGCGTCGGCCCACGGCTGGCGCTGGCCACGCTGGCGCATCTGTCGCCCGATGTGCTGCGGCAGGCCATCGGACGTGACCAGCCTGAAGCGCTGGCCAAGGTCCCGGGCATCGGACGCAAGACGGCCGAGAAGATCGTCTTCCATCTCAAGGACCGGATGGCGGCCGTGGAAGGCGGGGGGGCGCCGCTAACGGGGCTGGATACGGAAGTCCTGGGCGTCCTGACCAATCTCGGCTACAGCCTGGTCGAAGCCCAAGCGGCGGTCCAGTCGATACCGCAGGATGCCCCGGAGGATATCGAGGCCAGGGTTCGCCTCGCCCTTCGCTATTTCGCCGGGGCGTGATCTAAGCCTCATAAGACCACCCGATCATGAAGGAAGCCCGGGAGGACTCCATGCTTGAAGGCAGTCGAATCACATTTGTTGGTCCAGGTGTCATGGCCGAGGCAATGCTGATCGGGCTAGTGAATAAGGCGGGCGTGCCCGCGGATCAGGTGACGCTAAGCGGGCCGCGGGAGAAACGCCTCCAGGACCTGGCCGAGAAGTACACGGTGGCTACGGCGCTCAATAACCGCGAGGCGGCAGCCAAGGCGAACATCGTCGTCATTTCCGTCAAGCCGCAGAGCCTGGCCGCCGTGCTGAAGGATTTGCAGGGCGGCGTGCCCCCGGGTGCCCTTGTGTTATCGATTGTCGCCGGGGCACGTCTGGGGACGCTGGCCGGCGGTTTGGATCACCCGGCCGTGGTCCGCTCCATGCCCAACACACCCGCCAGGGTGGGAGAGGGAATCACGGTGTGGACCGCGTCGGCAGCCGTCGACGACGATCAGCGCCAGCAGGCGAAGACGATTCTGGGGGCGCTGGGGCAGGAGATCTTCGTCGAGGACGAGAACTACCTCGACATGGCGACGGCCCTGTCCGGCACCGGTCCGTCCTACGTGTACCTCTTCATGGAAGCCATGGTCGACGCTGGCGTCCACCTCGGTTTTCCTCGGCGGATTGCTGAGCAGCTGGTGGTGCAGACGGTCAAGGGGTCGGTCGCCTACTACGAACACTCGCCTCGCCACCTGGCCAGACTTCGGAATGAGGTCACCTCGCCGGGCGGCACTTCGGCTGCGGCGCTCTACTATCTCGAGAAGGCGGGCCTCAGGACGGCCCTGTCGCGGGCGATCTGGGCCGCCTACGAGCGCTCGTCTGCCCTTGGCAGGAGCGATAAACCCGGCCATTTGGACGACGCCTAGGGCCGCGATTGTGCCTTGGTGGACAAATGCGAGCCGCTCAGTTACACTTGCGCGGCGGCGCACGTCGCCCTGTGCGCACGCCCGAATCCGGGAGCCTGGGTCCCCCACGATCCCGTCTCGGCGCCCAGCTAGTGCGGCGAGAACCGTCAACCAAGGACTTCAAGCAGCATGCCACTCTTCGGGAAAGACCTGGGGATCTCTCTGGGCACGATCAATACGTTGATCGCCGAAGGCAACGAGGTTGTGCTCCACGAGCCGACCGTCGTAGCCATTGATATTGATGAACTCAAAATCGTCGAAGTCGGCCAGGCGGCGCGCGAAATGGATGGCCGCGTCCCCGAGTCAATCGAAGTCATGCGCCCCCTGCGGGATGGGGTGATCGCCGATTTCGAGGTCACCCACCGCATGCTGGGCCACTTCGTCGAGAAAGTTTGCGGTCCGGCGCGCCTATTCAAGCCGCGGATCATGATCACCGTACCCCATGGTGTCACCAGCGTCGAAAGCCGCGCCGTTCACGAGGCAGCGCTGCAGGCCGGCAGTCGTGAGGTGCACCTGATCCAGGAACCGCTGGCCACCGCCATAGGCGTCGGCTTGCCCATTGCCACACCCTCGGGCAACATGGTCGTGGTGTTGGGTGGGGGGGTGACCCAGGCGGCGGTCATCGCTATGAGCGGGATCGTCAGCGCCGGCGCCGTCCGGCTGGGTGGCGTGCACCTGGACGAAGCCATCGCCGGATATGTACGCAAGAAGTACGGATTGATCATCGGCCCCAGGACCGCCGAGGAGGCCAAGATTAGGATTGGCTCGGCCATTCCTCAGGACGAAGATCGCTCGATCGAGATACAGGGCCAGGATCAGGTGACCAATCTGCCCAGGCCGGTCACGCTCACGACCAACGAAATCGTGGAAGCGCTGCAGGAGACCCTTAACTTGCAGGCAGCCGCCATTCGCAACGTGCTGGAGACGACGCCGCCCGAGTTGGCGTCGGACATTATCGACCGCGGGATGGTCATCGCTGGCGGGGGCGCCTTGCTGCGAGGGATTGACAAGTGGCTGACGCGCGAGACCGGGGTGCCGGCCTACCTGGCCGAAGATCCGGTCGCCTGCGTCGCCATAGGGGCCGCCCGGGGCCTGAGCATGATCGAGCGCCTGAAACGTAATCTGCCCAAGGTGTGAACCCGAACCTGCCCGGGACGCAGAAACGGCGCACATTGCGTGCGCCGTTTTGTGTTTGGACTCTGAGCGGGCTAGCGCATGTAGTATGTCATGCGCTGCAGATGCAGCACCGGGTCGATGTACTCGACGTGGACCTTACTGGGCGCGCTGATCGAAGTTGACGAATAGCAAAGGATGGCGGTCACCCCGGCTTTGATCACCCGGTCGGCCACATCCTGCGCCGATGCGGTTGGCACGGCAAGCATCACGATCTTGATGCCGTTCTTGGCCAGGTCGTCCCCGAGTCGAGAGGCATCACGGATGGTGAAGGTCCCCACCTGCTTCCCGATCTTCTGCGGGTCCGAGTCATACACCGTTTCGACTTTAAACCCGCGCGGGGTGAAGCCGCCGTAGTCGGCCACCGCCCGACCCAGGTCGCCCACGCCGACAAGCACCATCGGCCAGGTCTTGTTGACGTGCAGGATTTCCTTGAGTTTCTTGACCAGGAAGCTCACATTGTAGCCGGTGCCCTGCTTGCCGAACTCACCGAACTGGGAAAGGTCCTTGCGAATCTGAGCCGAGGAGATTCCCAGTCTATCCCCGAGCTCCTGGGATGACGTGATCTCTCGGTTGTCGTCGACCATGATTTCAAGCGCCCGCAGATACAGCGGCAGGCGTCCCACCACGATATCCGGGATCTTCACTGGGGCCATCTTTACCTCCGAAGAGAATGCGAACCAGCGACCGAAACTGTACCACAAGTACGATATCTGTGCAAATTTGCGCAAATACGGTGCAAACAGCCGGGCTGATATAATTCAGGCCGCGATGTGGACGGACAATGAGTGAAAAATCCATGTTTCTCGACGAAGTCAAGATTCATGTCACCTCCGGCCGCGGTGGTGATGGGGTGGTGCATTTCAGACGGGAGAAGTACGTCCCGCGCGGCGGCCCGGATGGGGGCGACGGAGGACGCGGCGGCGATGTCTTGCTCCGCGTCGATCGCCAGCTTTCGAGTCTTTCCCCTTTCCGCCGCAAGCGCCACTTTCACGCCCAAGACGGTACGCCCGGCGGCGGAAGCCGCAAGACGGGCCGAGATGGCGAACCCCTCGTCTTGCGCGTGCCGCGCGGGACGATGGTCAAGGACGCCGCCTCGGACGAGACCCTCGGCGACCTGACGTCGGATGATCAGACCCTGGTGATCTGCCGCGGCGGCCGCGGCGGCCGCGGCAATGCCCGCTATGCGACATCCAGCAATCAGGCCCCTCGCATGGCCCAGAGGGGCGAGCCAGCTGACGAGCGCTGGATCCGGATGGAGCTGCGCCTGATCGCCGATGTTGGCATCATTGGCGTGCCCAACGCCGGGAAGTCGACCTTGCTGTCAGCCGTGAGCCGGGCGCGCCCCAAAATCGCCGATTATCCTTTCACCACCCTTCAGCCTAACCTGGGTGTAGCCGAGCTGGACGACGAAACGTCCTTGGTGCTGGCCGACATCCCCGGCCTGATCGCCGGGGCCCATGAAGGCGCCGGGCTGGGTGCTCGTTTCCTGCGCCACATCCGGCGGACACATGCCCTTGTCCACCTGATCAACGGCATGGCTGAAGACCCGTTGGCCGATTACGCTCAGGTGAACACCGAGCTGGCCCTGTTTGACGAGCGCCTGTCTCGAAAGGCGCAGGTCGTGGCGGTGAGCAAGATGGATTTGCCTGATGTGCGGCAGCGCTGGGATGATCTGGACCAGGCGTTTCGGGCAGTGGGGGTCACACCCTTGGCGGTGTCGGCAGTCACCGGGGAAGGCGTGCGTGAGCTGCTGGGCGCTGCGGTGCAAGCCGTGAGCGAGGCCGAACCGGAGCCGCCCGAAGACGCCGGCTTGCCCGTCTACCGGCCGGAAGCCGACGCCCGGGCGTTTGAGGTGGGCAGGGACCCCGACGGCACATGGCGCGTCAAGGGCAAGGCCATCGAGCGTGCTGCCGACATGACCTACTGGGAGTACGACGAGGCGGTGCGGCGCTTCCAGCGAACCCTGACCAAGCTGGGAGTTGAGTCGGCGCTCAAGGAAGCTGGAGCGCAGACTGGTGACAACGTACGAATAGGAGAGTACGAGCTCGAATGGCAGGACTGACCGGCGTGTTTGGGGGGACGTTCGATCCTCCCCATCTGGGCCATCTGATCCTGGCAGATGAGGCGCGGGTTTCCTTGGGCCTGGATCGCGTGCTGTGGGTGGTCACCGGCGACCCGCCGCACAAGTCGGACCTGAGGATTTCGCCGGCCGACCTGCGCTGGGAGATGGTTCAGGCTGCGATTGGGGACACGCCAGCCTTCGAGTGCTCGTCGGTTGACCTGGACAGGCCCGGTCCGCATTATGCCGTCGACACGCTGCACGCGCTCCGCCGCCAGGGCCATGCGCGTCTGGCCTACATCATGGGGTCGGATTCGCTCCACGATCTGCCCGCGTGGCATGACCCGAGCGCCTTCGTGGCGGCGTGTGACGTGATCGGCGTCATGCAGCGGCCTGGCGCGGAGCTCGAGCTGGCTCAGCTCGAGGGGCAGCTTCCGGGGTTGAAGGGGAAAGTCCGGCTCTTCGAGGCGCCTTTCATCGGAATCTCAGGCCACGACATCCGCCAGCGAGTCCATGACGACCGAGCCTTCTGGTACCTGGTGCTTCCCAGGGTAGGGGCGGTCATCGAGACCAACGGGCTCTATCGTTGAGCCTGATCAAGGATCGCGGCTATCGGGCGGTCGTGGCGGCGCACCTCGGCGTCGACCTGATCAACAGCCAAAACACGGTTCTGCTGGCATTTCTCTCCATACCCCTGGGGCTCTCCAATTCGGTCGTCGGGCTGGTGAACACCCTCTACCGGTTGATGGGCTCGGTGGCTCAGCCGGTCTTCGGCGGGTTGGCCGACCGTTATGGGTCGCGTTGGGTGGTGGGTGGCGGTGTGGCCTGGTTGGTCGGCTTCTTCTCGGCTGCCATGCTCACCCATGGCACGATCTCGCTGGTCCTGCTCGTGATTGCCGCCGGCGGCTCGGCGGCCTTTCACCCTGCCGGAGTCATGGAAGCCACTCTCAGCGGGCAAGCCGCCGGGGCCCACCACGAGACCACCGCCACATCGTTCTTCTTCCTCTTCGGGCAGACCGGGCTGTCGGCCGGCCCCGCCATCGGAGGTCTGCTCCTCGACCGCTGGGGTCCGCAGGGCCTGCTCTTGCTGCTGCTGTTTGTTCTGCCGGCGGGCGCATACGCTACCACTTTGGTCAGCGGCGACAAACCTGCCGCTCCTGTGGAAGCCAACAATCCACCACCTCGGGTCCTTCGCCCCGCCACTTGGATCCTGCTGGCCTTCGCCGGGCTGGCTGTTATCCGCATGTGGGTCCAGTTCAACTTCGCCGTCTACTTGCCCAAGTACTACGCCGATCTCGGCTATGACCCCGCCATCTACGGCCTGATCGCCGGCTTGTTCATGGCCGGTGTGGCTTTGGCCAACGTGACCGGAGGCTGGCTGGGAGACCGCCACCGGCGCTGGCCGCTGGTGGTGGTCAGCCTTATCCTGTCGGCAATCCCCATCGCCCTGTTTCCCTGGTACGGCCCGACGGCCTGGACCTTTGTCCTGACACCTGTGGCGGGCGCGCTGATCGGCGCTTCGCACAGTCTGGTGATCGTCCACGCGCAGAAGCTGATGCCCAGCCGCATGGGCACGGCGTCGGGATTGGCGCTCGGCTTGACCTTCGCCTCCGGTTCGCTGGGCGCGCTGGTCAGCGGGGTTCAGGCCGACCACTTCGGGTTCACGGCCATGTTTCTGACCACAGCCGGGCTGGCTCTGCTGGGCGGGATCCTGGGCTTTTCCATGCGCTTTCAGCCTCGGCCGCTGCCAACCGACTCTCCTGCCTGATACCTCATCCATTACCTGTCACGGATCGTTTGTGAAAGAATTCACAACCCGGGCCGAAGCCGTGGGATGTGGGACGGCCATTGCCTCGGAACCCAAGACCGGTCGCGGACTTTGGGGGAGTTTTCCGGTCTTACCTCAGGGCGTCGTCGGGTGGCCGGTTCATCGCCTATGAGATGACTTCTCGGCCCCTGCCGGCTGGCGGTGAGGTCGATTTGGTTGTACTGTGTTGGTCAGCCTTGTCCGACGACCTCGGCAGGCCACGGCGAGTCTCCTGCTTGCCTTCTTACCCCTTCATTGACATCCTGTGAGCCTCTAAGTAGAAGAGGCATTGCCGAAATTCAGCCGGTGCGCAATTCTGGGAGGCAGCCATGGACACACTCGAAAAGTGGATGTGGCGGATCAGTCTGGCCATCTTCCTGGCCGGGGTCGGGATTGCCTTTGTCGGGGACCGGGTCAGCAATCCGTTTCTGCTCGGTGCGGGTCTGGCCAGCATGGGTTTTGGAACCGCACTTTCTGGTCTCCAATCGGTCATCACCCGCAAAGCTGAGTTCGTTCCCTGGTTCAATACCTATCGCCCAGCAACAACCTACACCGGGTTGTCGGGTGTGCTGTGGGGCATTCTGTTCATCGGTCTGGGTGGGCTAATGGTCGTGGCCGGGCTGGCCACTGCGTTTGTCCCAGGAGGCTGGCAGAGCGTGCTGGATAGCGTGGTCATGGGTCCCTTGGCATGGGGACTGTTGATCGGGGGGAGTGGGGTGGTGGTCGTGATATTGGGGTTGATCCGGGTGATTTCGGGGACAGCCTTTGCCAATCCCGAGGTTGGTACTCGTTTGATGGATGTCGGGGAGAGGCTTGGCGGTCTGGTCATGCTGGTGCTCGGCTCGGTATTGATACTGGCTGGTCTGGTGGCGGGCCTGGCTCCGCAGGCTGGTGCGGCTGTCCTGCTCGGCTGGGCCAAGGCCTTCCTCGGAGGTGGTTGAAGCTTACGCGTTGGCCAGCGCTTCCCCTCCGTCCCAGCCATGGGATATGATCCAATGTGTGAAAGGTACCGCAACCAATCTGGATGGCTGGTGATCTTCCACGAAATCAAGGTCTTGAGTCCCTGAGCGGGACGGCCGAGCGGCGGGCGAACGGGATGGTGCTCCCACACCGCCCCGGGCCAGGGGCCGGCGGCTCCGGTAGTTCGGCTCCTGCGGCCCGGTGGAGGCGAGGTCAGGCGGCGTCCTCTTCTGTGGGGCCGGCCTCGGTGGTAGGGGATCCCTTCTTCGACTCGGCTTGTGCGGGCCGCGGCGCGGCCTTGCGCAGCTGCTCGATCGATACGCTGTTGGCGGTCCGGCAGCGCGGGCAGTGGGCGTCGTAATGGTTGCCGCCTTCCTCCTCCAGAGCGGCCAAAGCGAAGGCGACCTCTTCTTTCTTGACGGCAAAGCTCATTCCACAACGGTAGCAGCGCATCTGCATGGCTGGTCAGCCTCCACGAGGGGGATCGGGGCGCAGTTTTCTTGACAATCGAAAGCCGGGCCGTCTAGAATACTTAAACAAGAACAAACTCGGGCCGATCCCCTTTCATTTCCCCGTCTGGCGATCTTAACCAACTTGACCCGGCCGGTCAAGCTGGTGGCCCATGATCCGCACTTCAAACCAAGCCAGGAGGCTTCTGATGACGTTCCAACTCCCCGATCTGCCGTATGCCTTTGACGCCCTTGAACCCCATATTGATGCTCGCACCATGGAGATCCACCACGACAAGCACCACGCCGGGTACACCAAGAACCTGAACGCCGCTCTTGAGGGCCATGCCGATTGGCAGGCCAAGTCGATTTCAGAAATCCTGAGCTCCCTCAGCCAGGTCCCGGAAGACATACGTACGGCGGTCCGCAACAATGGCGGGGGCTTCGCCAACCACAGCCTGTTTTGGACCGTGATGAGCCCCGACGGGGGTGGTGAGGCCTCAGGCGATGTCGGATCGGCCATCGTCAGTGCTTTCGGCGATTTCGGCAGTTTTAAGGACAAGTTCAGCAGCGCTGCCACGGGGCGGTTCGGCAGTGGCTGGGCCTGGCTGGCCGTGGATGGCTCGGGCGGGCTCAAGGTGGTGTCCACACCCAATCAAGATTCGCCCATCACCGACGGGATGGCCCCGATCTTAGGGTTGGATGTGTGGGAGCATGCCTACTATCTGAAATATCAGAACAAGCGTGGAGACTATGTGGCCGCCTGGTGGAACCTGGTCAACTGGGCACACGTTGACGAGTTGTACAAGCAGGCGAAAGGCTAGTATAATCTGCCCGCAGGATCACAAACCGCGCCCGTTTGAGCGGACGGACCATCTTGGAGAGCCAGACAAATGACTCACATCATCACCAGCCTCTGCCTGCGCGATTCGTCTTGTGTGGACGTGTGCCCGGTCGAGTGCATCATCCCTGGTAAGCCTGTCGACAAATGGCCCTGGTACTACATCGATCCAGATACCTGCATCGACTGTGGTGCCTGCATTCCGGAATGTCCGTACGAAGCGATCTTCACGGAAGAAGAGGTGCCCTCCGCCTACAGCGCCAAGGGCGGCGAGGTGGTCAGCCAGCCCGTGGGAACCTCGGGTTTCGACCAGCCGTGGTCGGGTGAGAACGAGTACGGGGACGCCGTCGAAGTCAAAGCCACCCGCACGCTTGAGGCTGGCGAATCCATCGACCTGACGGGGGATATCCAGCCCAACTACGACTACTTCACCCAGGGTCCCGGATATGGTGCCCTGGACGAGTGAGGTCGCTTGACATGAGATAGACGCGAGGGAGCCCCCGGGCTCCCTCGTTTTTGTTTACCGCCCACGACGGGCTAACACTGCGGTTCAGGCGGCAGGAGGAAGCTTCCCCATGGCAGAAGGACGATCGACACGTACGGAGAAGGACTCGCTCGGCGAGGTCAAGGTGCCCGAGAAAGCATTGTACGGAGCGCAGACGCAGCGCGCCGTGGACAATTTCCCCATTTCAGGTCTCAAACCGTGGCCGGCCTTCGTCTGGTCGATGGCCTCCATCAAGAAGGCGGCGGCCGAGGTGAATCAAACGCTGGGTCTGCTGGACGACGAGCGTGCTGGTGCCATTGTCCAGGCCGCCCAAGAGGTGATCGACGGCAAGTGGCCGGGGGAGTTTGTGGTTGACCCCTTCCAGGCTGGCGCCGGCACGAGCCACAATATGAACGTCAACGAAGTCATCGCCAATCGAGCCACGCAAATCCTGGGTGGCGAGCTGGGCGAATATCGGGTGCACCCTAACGATCACGTCAACATGGCCCAGTCGACCAACGACACCATCCCCACCGCCATCCGTCTTGGGTGCCTGTGGCGCGTTGGCGAGCTCCAGAACACGTTGGACGCCCTTGCCGAGGCCCTTCAGGCGAAAGCCGAAGCCTTTGACGACATCGTCAAATCCGGGCGGACCCATCTGCAGGACGCCGTCCCCGTCCGGCTGGGTCAGGAGTTCGGGGGCTATGCGCGGGCGGTAGCACGTGATGTCGAGCGGATTTCCCGGGCGGCGAAAGGCCTCGCCCGGCTGGGTATCGGCGGGACGGCCACCGGGACCGGGTTGAATGCCCACCCCGAGTTTCACCAGCGGATGGTGGACCAGCTGTCCAAGAACACTGGGCTGGAACTGCACACCTCTGACAATCTATTCGAAACCATGCAGTCAATGGCCGACATGGCTGATTTTTCCGCAGCCATGCGCACCGCCGCCATCACCCTGACGCGGATCGCCAATGATTTTCGCCTGCTCTCATCTGGTCCCTCAACCGGATTTGCGGAGATCCAGCTGCCAGCAGTTCAGCCGGGATCGAGCATCATGCCGGGCAAGGTCAACCCGGTCATGGCGGAAATGCTGAACATGTCGATGTTCCACGTCCAAGGCTGCGACACGACGGTTGCCCTGGCGGCCCAGGCGGGTCAGCTGGAGCTAAACGTGATGATGCCCATCATCGCCCACAATCTGTTTGAAATGATGCAGGTGATGATCGGCGCCGTGGATGCTTTCACCAAGCGTTGTGTCACGGGATTGGCAGCCAACCGGGACAAGGCTGAGGGTTGGCTGGAGAAGAATGCCATCGTGGTGACTGCCCTCAATCCGGTGATTGGCTACTCCGCCGGCGCCAAGTTGGTGAAGGAGGCCCTGGCGCGCAACGTGACCATTCGCGAGGTGGCTCTAGAGAAGGCCCGCGCCGGAGACCTGACCCACCGGGATGACGGCCGAGCGGTGGGTCAGGACGAGATCAAGTCTGCCTTGGACGATCTGCGCAAGCTGACCGAGGGCGGCATCGCTAAGTAGCCCGGCGCGCCGCCACCGGGTACAATCGGGGCATGGCCAGAACCGAGATTGAGGTCCCTTCGGACGTCTGGGCGGTCATGCTGGAGCACGTCCAGCGGTGCTTGCCGGAGGAAGGCTGTGGGCTGCTGGGGGGCAGGGGGCTGCGAGCCAGGCTTGCGTTGCCGATTGAGAACGCGCTCCACAGCCGGTCCCGCTTCCGGATGGCCGCCCAAGCGCAGCTCGATGGCATGCTTAAGCTGGAAACCCTCGGCCTGGAGCTGACGGCGATCTGGCACTCGCACCCGGGGGGTCCGCCAGGGCCCTCAGCCACTGATCTGGCCGATGCCGCCTATCCTGAGGCGGCCTACCTCATTTGGAGTCCCAAACCCGATTGGTCCTGTCACGGCTTCGATCTTTCCCGCTCTACACCCCAACCGATTGCCGTGCTCCGCCTCGGCCCCAGCGACGGGGCCGTTCGATCCGGCTGAGTTGAGCGGGAGGACCGGGGGAGGACTTTGGGCGTCGGGGTCAGCTTCCGGATCCTAGGCGAAAATCAGGATGGCCGAGATCCCGATCACCCCCATGGCGACGAGCTCAATACCCCTTTGGCGGAGATCGGCCTTCTCGAGCAGGAGCCCGATGAAGTTGTTGGCAACATAGATGACAACCACGAGCAGCAGGGCCTCGCGCATGGGGCTGATCGGCCAATAGTGCAGACCAAGCGCAATCTGCGCGCCGATCCAGCCCACCGTCAAGGGGTAGGGCCAGGGCTTGAGGTCGGGGTGGTCGAATGAAAGCAGTCGCCAGCTGACCGCAGCCCCCGCGAGCAGGATGAGCGGGATGGCGAAAACCGCCCTGGCGTCGGTGGCGCGCAGGACAAAGAAGCTCCCCAAGAGCAGAACATAGGCCAGCGTGCGCAGGCCGAAAGTGGCTGCGCTGTACCGCCGGTCTCTCGGTTCAACCACCACGAATTCTCCGATAAACACCGCCAACAACAGTCCGGCACCGGCTGCGAGGCCGAGCCACAGGGGGGGGCCCTGAGGCAGGCGCGTCAGCAGACCCCCCACACCCAGGGCAGCCAGGCCGGGGATGATCCAATGGCGCATTGGAGGGCCGTCGAAGGCGGCTCCCGGATGAGACCGCACCAGCCAGTCGGCGCCCACCACAGCCAGGGCCGCCGCCAGACTAAGCATGATCAGCCTGGTGTTGATCGTCAGCGGGATCACCAGGCCGAAAAGCGAGATGTCGGTGGAGAGGGTAGGCAGATTGATGATCCTGACCAAACCGTACGCCAGGAGCACAAGCGCCGCCAGGCTGCTCAGATGGTCCAGTTGGGGTTGAGGCAGATCGTCGGTCACGGGGTGCATTTTAGCATCAAGGGGCGGGGTGGGGCGGGGCCGCGAGCGGCCCGGTCCGGGAGCCCATGTCTCCCTGTGATGTATGGCCCGGGCTTGGCGGGCCGAGACCTCCGCCGATCGTTCGACGCCGCATAACGGCTCGGCCAAGGAAATCCTCGGGCCCTGTCCTGCGTATTCAAGGCTGTTAGCTCAATGCCAGGGGCCGGATGCCCTTTCGGCCCCCATGTATAATGTGCCGTCATGTCGATTATCGTCTTGCTGGTGGGATGGTTTGCCGGGATCCTGGCCAATCTTCTGGCCGACAGCCTACCCGGGTTGGGCGTTCCTGCAAGCCCCCATTGTCAGGGTTGCGGCGGCCCGCGTCCGCCCAGCGCTTGGTCCGCCTGGGTGGCGCTGCTGACGCGCCGTTCGGCATGCGCGTATTGCGGGCGGCCGATCCCGTCGCGGGCCTTGCTGGTGGAAGCGGTAGCGGCGGCCGGGGCGGGGTTGATCTATCACTTCGGCTTGGGTCCGTCCGGACCCTGGATGGCCATGCTCGTCGCGTGGGTGTTCTTGCTGATCACCATCATCGATTTCGAACATCGGCTCATCCCGCACATTGTCAGCCTCCCAGCCGCAGTCGTTCTGGGGATGATTTCCGTGCTTGATCCGGGGCGCGGACCGGCCAAGACCTTGCTGGGCGGCGCTGTCGGTCTGGGCATCGTCTTGGTACTGTTCCTCCTTGGGGGCCTGTTCTCGGCTTGGATTTCGCGCCGGCGAGGCCAGCCTCTGGAGGAAGTGGCCTTCGGGTTTGGCGACGTCACTCTCTCCACGGTCATCGGATTGGTCGTCGGTTGGCCCGGGGTGATCCTGGCCTTGTTCATCGGTGTCTTCCTTGCCGGCGCCTTCAGCCTGGTCTTCATGCTTGTGCAGCTGCTTCGCCATCGCTACTCTCCCTACATGCCCTTCCCCTACGGCCCGTTCTTGATCCTCGGGGCCCTGCTCGTCTACCTCGGGGGCCGGGGTCTGTTCGCCGGCCTCGCCGCCGGCTGATCCACCCCTCCTGCGCCAGGTCCAATTTACCCATCGGAATTGCCATGGGCCGCAGCGGCAATCTGCTCAACG
This sequence comes from uncultured Chloroflexia bacterium, assembly GCA_963807065.1. Taxonomy (GTDB): domain Bacteria; phylum Chloroflexota; class Anaerolineae; order Anaerolineales; family E44-bin32; genus CAWAND01. The sequence continues at coordinate 730,428 of CAWDZQ010000003.1, read as the reverse complement.
TCGATTTGGAGCGGGGGGTTCACCGGGAGCTTCAACCAACCGCGTCTTAATCTGAGTGGGAGCAACTTCGGCCTGTCCATTGATTTCTCGGATCCCGCCTTTAACCGTTGCACCGGAGGCCCCCGGCCCGTAACCCCTCGCCGACCATTCCGCCGCCGTCTTTCACTCCCACCGCCTGCCCGACCCCCTCGGACTTGAGCATTCCGACGGCCTCATCTACGCCAACCAGCACCGCCCCCTGCGGCCCAACGCCCAGCCTCCACGACTGAGAGAAGTCGGGGTTGGCATCCAAAAGCAGCCGCTCAACCGTTACAGTCACGTTACAATCGCGCTCTGGCTTTGCGTAAAGTTGCCCCATGTAGCTCGTCAGTACTAGCCCCCTCGGTTGTATCCGCTCGACAACCTCCTTATACTGTGGGTGCTCATGGATAAGGTTTATCCGTTCTCACATGATTCCCCTAGCGACATTCCGCAGGCGCGGTCAATCCGGTTGCGCCTGCGCTCGCGCCTGACCCAGAACGGCAGAAAGTCGCTTGGACAAAGCTTCGTCGAGTTTGCCATTCTGCTCCCGCTCCTGCTCATGATGTTGTCAGGGCTGATCGAGTTTGGTTTCATGCTCAACACATATCTAGACTTGATTGACTCGGCTCGTGAAGTGGCCCGCTACCTTGCCAATGATGATCCCGTCCACGATGTCAATGGTAGTTTTCAGGGCAATTCCAGCGTGTCGCCGGAACCGAACAACTTTTACTCAGCGTGTGCCTGGAACCTGATGTACCTGAGCCTTGACCGTTCAGGCAACATCAACCTCGACCCCACGACCGACAACATGATCGTGTCCGTCTTCGTGGTCCACAACAACGCCGTCACAGCCCGCTATCCGACAGACTTCGGCGAGAATGGCTGGTCCCAGTATCCGAGTTCCAGCCATAACACGTCCGCATTCACGTCGGCGGATATCACCACCAAACTCTCCAGCCTTACCAATGTGCCGCCCGACACCGGCCTGGTGATGGTCGAAGTCTTCTACGAATACCACATGATTATGGGGCTGCCATGGATCCGGGTGTTCGTGCCCGATCCGGTCACGCTACATGCCTACAGCATCATGCCCAATGTGAACGCGGCGCCCACACCCACCCCTTAGCGAGGCTTGCGAGTGAACACTCGATTGCGAGAAAGAGGCCAAGCCCTGATCTTGATCGCCCTGGCTTTTGTTGGGCTTGCGGGATTCATTGGGCTGGCCGTTGACGGCGGGATTCTGTTCACAGATGTTGGCCACTTGCGCCGCGCAGTTGACGCCGGCGCCCTGGCTGCCGCCAATCAATACCGGCGCAACGTGCCGCCATCTGATCTGGAACATGCCGCACAGGAACTGCTCCAGTTGAATAACCTGAGCGCAGCCACAGCCGTGGTCAAGATTTGCGACTGGAACGGGAGCTATCCCAGCTATATGGACGTCAACCTATGCCCGGCTGGCTACCCGACGCCGACCGAACGCTACAAGAAGAAGGTAAGTGTCGAGGCCTCTATGCCAGTTCGGTTCGCCTTTTTGCCGATCATTGGCATCGACGAAATCACCATCCATGCCGACGCTGTGGCCGAGGCGGCGGCGCTCGACCTGGTGCTGGTGATCGACGAATCCGAATTGATGGCGTATGACGCTCCCTCTGGGGATCCCATGCGCAATCCCAAGAACTGTGCCCCGGTCAATAACTGCCACCCATTCGAGGAGGTCCGGACAGCGGCCCTCTCGTTCGTGAGCAAGATGTATTTCCCGTTCGACCGGGTATCGGTGGTTACCTTCTCGGATCTGCCTACCACGCTGACTCAACTCACCGGCGACCCGACCACGGTGATCAATGCTCTGAACGGGGGACCGTCAACCGATCCAGACATCGCTCCCGGAAAGATCATGAACCCTCTGCCACTGCCACCTTTTCGGTCCGTCGTTCCGTCCTTCTGTAATTACAACATCGACGGTTCGCTTCCTGGCTGCATGTCCACTGATATTTCCGACGGTCTTTTGACAGCGCGCGATGAACTGGCGGCGCGGGGCGACTCCGAAGCAGTTTGGGTGGTCGTACTGCTAACCGATGGCGGGGCCAACCAGGCGCTGGTCGATTTTTCTGCCGGCCCAGCGGGCGGGTTTTCCTGCCCGGGGTCTCCCACGAATCATGATTGGATCGACCCGTATTGCCGGGATGGTGACTTTTCCCAAGACAACCCGGGCCGCTATGGCTACGATGCCGAAGACGCCGCCCGTGACTCTGCCTATCTCGTTGGGTGCCGAGCCACTGGAGACCCGTCACAAGCCCCTGCCTGTACGGCGAGGGGAAGCGGCGGTGACGGTGTGGGTGGCTTGGTCTTCACCATCGGACTGGGCGACAAGGTGATCAATGACCCGGCTGATGGCAACGCCGGAGAACGGTTGCTGCGTCAAATTGCGGCCATTGGAGATGACGGCGATCCAGCCTCTCCCGATCCCTGCGCTAGCGCTGGTCTCGGGGTGAGCTGCGGCGATTACTACTACTCACCCACCGGGACCGGGTTGGGGCCGGTATTCGACGACATCGCCAAGCGCATCTTTACTCGCTTGACTCAGTAAGTGCCGGGGGAAACTACATGGGTTTCATAGGCAACATTTTCAATCGGCGCCGGGCGCGCACGCGGGGCCAGTCCTTGGCTGAGTTTGCTTTGGTTCTGCCGGTTATGCTTCTGTTGATCTTCGTGATCATTGAGGCCGCCCGCCTGCTCTTCGCTTGGCTGGCGGTGGAGAATGCTGCCCGCTTCGGGATCCGTTACGCTGTCACCGGAGACTACAACGGCGCCTACTACAACGTCGCCGACTGCAACAGTTTCTATGCCGAGTATGGGTTGGGTTGCGCGGCTGCCCAAACTGACCGCCAGGAGAATGCGGCACGCATCCTGTCGACGTACGACGCGGCCTGGGCTGGCTCGGTGGGCATTCAGCGCGATCCCGCCCTTGATCGTTTTGCGGATTGGGCCGTGCCTGGCCTGTTCAAGGTTACGGTCTGTTCGACATCAGCCACCTACACCGACCCCAATCCCAACAACTTTGCCACGGATTGGATGGCGGATTGCCGTCCCATCGATCACGCTGGTAACCCGGGAGACCATATCTGGGTGGTGGCCGATTTCAACCACCCCATGATTCTGCCCTTCCTTAGCAACTGGTGGCCCTATCTGCATCTGACGGCCCGAAGGGATGGGATCGTTGAGCAGTTTCGCGTGGCGCGCATCATCGGAGCTGGCGGCCTGCCGACGGCGCCGCCCACCTCCACCTACACGCCAACCCCGACCTACACTTTCACGCCGAGTAATACACCCACCGACACCTACACGCCGTCGATCACCCCGACTCCGTCGAACACGCCCACGCCAAGCAACACGCCGACGGCCAGTTATACCCCTACAATCACACCGACACCGTCCATCACTTATACGCCGTCGATAACGCCAACACCTACCAACACCCGGACCCCAACACCGACCGTACCCACCAGGACGCCGCGTCCCACGCTGACTCCGTCCAGAACCTTCACAGCCAGCCCGAGCCCGACGGCCTCGAGGACGCCACCGCCTTCCCGCACACCGACGGTGACCCTCACACGTACTCCGACCCGTACTGCAACGATCACCCGGACACCGTCGATAACTCCCACACCGTCGACTACCCCCACCCGGACGGCAACGCCAACCCTCCATGACTGAGCTGGCCGCCGATTCCTCGACTTTCACCAGCGCCCCCCGGGGCGCTGGTCCGTTTCTAGGGGGGAGATGGGACGGAAGTCCCTTTTGTTACAGATCTGTTAGCGAACCGAAAGGCCCACGACCGGGGCTCTGGCATATCCTTTAAAGGACCACCGAATCGGTGTGGCCGGAGAAGGATACAAGTGTGATCAATCCAATGCTGTTTATCAGAAGAAGCGGCGGAAGGGCAGAGCGTTCGCGCGGCCAGACGATGGCCGAATTCATGTTGGTGCTGCCGGTTCTCCTGCTGACGATCTTCACCATCATTGAGGCGGCACGTCTGCTTTTCGCTTGGGTGGCTGTCGAGAATGGCGCTCGCTACGCTTTGCGCTACGTGGTCACAGGGGATTACAACCCGGCCCACTACAATGTCACCGATTGTGCTGCCTTCTACGGCGAGTTCGGCTCGACTTGCACCGCCACCGAGGATGCCAAGCTGGAAAACGCCGCCCGCGTCCTCTCTGCCCGCGACGCCGGCCTGGCTGGAGCCACCGGTGTTCAGCGCGACCCCGGGATGATCGACCCCAACACCAACTGGGCGGACCCAGGCTACTTCAAGATCACGGTGTGCTCTCAAACCGCCACCTCCTATACCGATCCGAATCCAGACAACTTCACGACAGACTGGATGGCCTGGTGTCATCCCGTCGATCATGCGGGCTCGCCGGGTGACCAGGTGTGGGTGACGGTAAGCTTCAATCACCCTGTCCTGCTGCCTTTCATCAGCAATTGGTGGCCCTACTTGCATTTGACCGGGCGACGCGACGGTATCGTTGAACGCTTCCGAGTGGCGCGCGTGATCGGTTCGGGTGGATTGCCGACGGCACCGCCGACGGCGACATACACGCCAACCCCAACGGACACGCCAACGCCATCCAACACACCCACCGAGACCCCTTGCAAGGTGCCGCCGGTGGTGACGGTTGTGCAGCCTCCGGACGGCGTGACCTACTCACAGTTCGATCAGATTCCTTCTGAGGCCGAAGCCTACGATCCTGACAATGCGGATCCAGTAACCTGCGCTGGTGTCGGGTCCAATGGAGAAGGCATCGTGCAGGTCCAGTTCTATTACTACTGGAACAACGGCACGAGCCTAATCTACCAATACGGACAGACAGAAGGCGCGGTGTCTTACTGTGGGTTCGGCGGCGACAGCCCGTGTGCCACGCTGGACATTTCGTCCGGTGTCTGGCCCAATGGGACCCCCATCAACCGGGGGGAGCATGTCTTGATTGTCCGGGCCATGGACGACGAGGGGGTCTACAGTGACTGGCAATACGTGACGTTCTATATCGATGTACCCCCGACGCTCACGCCCACCACGACGCTGACGCCGTCCCTCACGCCGACCATGACATTGACCCCGACGCCGACCATCACGCCCACACCTTCCTGCTCCGGCGTTTCGTTCGGGTCCTTCTCCACGGGTGGTGGTGCCAGGATTAGCCAATACATCAACAACACGACCTATCCAGGTCTGGAAGTGACGGGCATCACAGTCAATTGGGGCCCACTGTACACCGCCAGCAACTACTACGGCTGGAACGAATATCTGAACTCCATCGATTGGAACGGGGCCCGAGTGCGCTCAACGGACTCCTACTCGTCGCCCACCAGCAGCAATCGGCTGATGCCGCAGCCGGTGTCCGTAGGCCTGAACGCCAACAATATCCTGATCGACTGGAACGGGGGGTTTGGAGCCAACTTTAACCAATCACCACTCTTCTATGGCTCGGCCAACTTTGGCTTCACGATCGAATTCAGCGATCCGACCTGCAACCTCTCACGTGGGGCCAGCTACACTACGTTGCCCACCGTCACGCCCACTCCCACGGCTTCGGTGACGGCCAGCGCCGTACCGCCGACCAACACGTTGCCTCCAAGCAACACTCCCACTCGCACCCTGACACCGACCATCACGCGGACGCCGACCATCACCCTCACTCCGTCCCGCACCTCGACGCGCACACCGACGCGCACTCCGACCATGACCAGGACACCGTCGCGCACGCCGACGCCATCGCGGACTCCTTCACGTACGCCGACCCGCACGGCAACCCGCACCCCGACACGGACGTTGACGCCTTCGGTAACCGCACCGCCGTCAAACACTCCGACGTTCACATCCACGCCGACACTCCACGACTAACCGGCCTGGATCAAGAATCCAACGGGCCACGCTGATTTCCAGCGTGGCCCGTTGCGCGCCAACTTGCCCGTCGGGGTTGCGTCCCGTAGAATCGAGATCATGGCGCTGTCCCGCGATCTGATGAGTCGTTTGACCAACCGTTCGGTGGCCTTGATGGCGGTCATCGTCGGTTTGTATCTCGTGAACATGACCATTGGACCGCAGGTGGAGGTGCCGAGCTGGTTCTCGTTCCTGCTTGTATTCTTGGCGCGCGGCATTTCGGCAGCCACGCTGGTCTATGTAGCGCGCGCCGTGTGGACATCTCGGCTGCAGCGGGCGTGGGTGCTTTTGGCGGCCGGTTTGTTGCTTTGGCTTCTGGCCGAGTCGGTGCGGGTTGTCCTTTGGTACATGCCCCCGGGCCAGCCCACGATTCCGACACTCTCGGACTTCCTGCGCCTTGCGGGCGGCGCATCCGTTGCGGTCGGCCTGACCCTCTTTCCCTCCGTGGCCGACGAGCGCTTCGGGCGCATCCGACGGCTCCTCGACATCGGCATGATCAGTATCTCGATTCTCGCCCTAGCCTGGCTCGTGCTGGTTCGACCTGCCCTGACGGTCGGGTTGGCGCAAATCTACCGGGTCGGTTGGGTGGGGGTAGAGGTCAGCCTCGATTTGCTGGTGGTTGCCTTGGCGATGCGCCTCTTCCTGGTCAACCTGGGAGGCTCGATCGGCCGACGGGCGGCACTACTGACGGGCGGATTTGCCATCACCACCTTGTCCGACCTGGCTTATGGTTACCTGATGCTCAGCCACGACTGGCTTCCTGGAGGCACGGTTGAATTCGGGTGGGTAGCCGGCAGCCTCCTGTTGGTGGCGGCGGCGACCGATCAGCTCAATGAATCGCCCGCTGAACCGGGACTGCCCTCGGACGGTTGGTGGAGCCATGCGGGACGTAGGCTTGACGGGCTCCTGCCCGTCATCAGTCTGTATGCCGTAGCCGGCTATACGGTGGTCGATGGCTGGCTGCTTGGCCACGTCGATTGGGTCGGCGTGGCTGCGGCGGTCGCCTTGGTGCTGCTCTTTCTTGTGCGTCAGGGGGCGATCGCCGGCCAGATGGAGATGCGTCAATATGCGGCGTTGGTGTATGCCACCACCGATATGGCCTTCATTTGCACGCCCGACGGCAGTCTGAAGTTGCAGAACCCGGCTCTGCGCCGGCGTCTGGAGCGAGGCGCACATGGCGGGCCTGCCGGGAATCTGTCCCAGTTCACGCCCGCCAGTAAAGACCTGAAGTCGATCCTGAGAGAGGCCACTGCAAAAGGGTGGAGTGGTGAGATCGAGTTCTCTGCCTCCGATGGCCACACCTTCCCCGTCTCGCTGTCCCTGCAACCGATCGAAGATGAACGCCAATCAGAGCCGCTCATCGTGGCCACAGCCTACGATTTGACCGAGATCAAGGCCAGGGAAACCCAGCTCAAGTCCACCGTCGAGGAGCTTGATCGCGCACGGGGAAGACTACAGACGATGAATATGGCCCTCGAGGAAAAAGTCGAAGAGCGCACGCGCGACCTGGCAGCCATGGTGGTCGACTTGGAGAAGCTGAACCGGGAGCTTCAGCAGCTCGACCAACTTAAGTCAGACTTTGTGACACTTGTCTCCCACGAACTGCGTGCCCCGCTGACCAACATCCGCAGCGGGGTGGAGCTGGTGCTGGTGACGGATGAGAGGATCCCGAAGGACGTGCATGAGACCCTGACGCTGGTCAAAACTGAAACGGAGCGGCTGAGCCATTTCGTTGAAACCATCCTGGATTTGTCGGCGCTTGAAGCCGGTGGATTTCCGATGAGCTTGCGGCCGTTGCCGCTGGCCGAGGTAACCCGTGCGGTGGTTTCACGTTTCCCTAAAGGAAGTGGGGCCGAGCGTCTACGATTGCAGATCCCGGAGGATCTGCCATTGGTGGTGGCCGATGAGCAGTCCTTGACCAGCATCGTCTTCCATCTGCTCGACAACGCCCTGAAATATGCTCTCTCTGGGGATGTGGAAGTTGGGGCTGAGGCCGAGGAAGGAGGCCTCCAGGTTTGGGTGACGGATGAGGGCCCGGGGATTCCAGTTGATGAACGCCAGGCGGTGTTCGACCGGTTCCACCGGCTCGATACCAGCGACAGCCGTGAGGTATATGGGCATGGGCTCGGGCTGCATCTTTGCCGGCAACTGGTCGAAGCCATGGGGGGTTGGATCGAGGCCGGGGAGTCCGCCGCGGGCGGAGCCAGGCTGACATTTTGGCTGCCTCTGGCCAGGGCGGAGGCGGCTTGACGTCACCCGGAGAGGCCGTGATGCGCCTGGTGACGTAAGGAGGCGGTGTGCCAGCCAAGATACTGATCGTGGACGATGATCGGACGCTGCTTCGATTCGTGGGCAATTACCTCGAGAAAGAGGGCTACGAGGTGTTAGCGGTCGACAGCGGCCCCAAGGCACTGCGGGCCTTCTTTGACTCCCGGCCCAACTTGGTGTTCCTGGACGTGATGATGCCCGGGATGGACGGCTGGGAGGTCTGCGCCCGGCTGCGTGAGATGGCCGACACGCCCATCATCATGTTGACGGCCAAGACGGCGGAGACCGAAAAACTCAGAGGTTTCCGTCTGGGGGTGGACGACTACATCACCAAACCCTTCAGCCTGGCTGAGTTGGGAGCAAGGGCGCGCGCCATCCTTTCACGCACGGTGCCGCTGGGCGAAACTGAGGCCCCGTTGTACAGGGTCGGTGACCTGGAAGTCGACATGCGGCGGCGCGAAGCCCGGCTCAATGGCGTGAAGCTTGACCTTACACCTACCGAGTTTCGGCTTCTCGTGGCGCTCGCCAGCCGGAGCGGGGAAGCTGTCTCTCAGGACGAGCTGATCAGTGACGTGTGGGGGGACAATCGGGAAACGACGCCCAGCGCCTTGCGCCGCTATATCTGGTTCCTTCGCCAGAAGCTGGAATCGGATCCTGAAACCCCTCGAAGGCTGCAGAACATACGCGGCTATGGCTATCGGCTGGAAAGCTGATGTGGGCCACCTTTGCCCCACCCCGGGCCCATTGTAGGATAGGCAAGCCTGGGCATTGAGTGTAGGCTGACTGAAAGGTACCTGGGCACCAATAAACCGGTATCATGAAGCCGAACATTAGGGACGTTTTGAACATGGATGTACAGGCACATGAGGCCATCATGCCGACTGATCGCAGACTAGATACATTGCTCGCTTCGGAGGAACAAATGGGGGTAAAGCGAGAGCTATCAGGCAAAATCTTGATTGCCGACGATGATCCTGACTTTCGCCGGATGCTGGTTCGGCGGGCCGAGCGAATGGGCGTCGACATCAGCGAGGTGTCCGACGGCACCAAGGCCATCGAGGCGTTGCGAAGCAGCAGCTTCGACGTGCTGATACTCGATCTCTACATGCCGGGCCAGACTGGCCTGGAGGTCTTTGAAGCCGCTCGGCGCCTGGATCCCGAGATCCAGGCGTTGGTTTTGACCGGGAATGCCACGGTCGAAACCGCCGTTGATGCTCTGCGCAGCGGAGCGTATGATTATCTTGTCAAGCCGCTTAAATCGTTGGCGGTGTTCGAGCTTTCCCTGACCAGAGCCCTGGAGCACCGTCACTTGCTGCGCGAAAATGCCCGCCTGTTTGCCGAGGTGGAGCGGCTGGCGATCACGGATCCCTTGACCGGGTTGTTCAATCGGCACAAGCTGAACGAATCGCTGGTCGTGGAGGTCGAGCGTGGTCTGCGCTACGACCGCCCACTGGCGGCGATCATGATCGACTTGGACGATCTCAAGCGGATCAATGACCGGCTGGGACACCCGATGGGTGACATGGTGCTCAAACAGGTGGCGCAGGGCATTAGGAGCCAAATCCGCAAGGTGGACATTGCCACGCGCTACGGCGGCGACGAATTCTTGATCCTCCTTCCAGAAGCAGATGTGGCCGAGGCGAAACGAGTGGCTGACCGCATCTACCACCGTATTCAGGAGGTACCATTCGAGGGCGATCTGCCCATCTCAGCCAGCATTGGGGTGGCTCAGCTTGCTTCCGATGTTGAGACGCCCAACTCGTTCTTGCACGAAGTCGACCGGGCGCTTTATAAATCAAAGCGGGCCGGCGGGGGATGCATCCATGCGGCCCCCAGAAAGAATGGACACGGCTAGCCTCTCTGCCTGCCTCAAGATCGGAGCCGGCTCGCCCACCGACGGGCCGATCCAAAGCGGTCTTGAGATGCAGGCTGGCCGTCTATTGGCACGTCGTCGCGGGTTGACCCGGTGGCCGACGACATGACCCAGCAGCGCACGGAAAGGGGCTGGATGCCTGATCCTGGGCTCAATCTCAAGAGTTCTCGGGACAGACCCGGGGAAGAACGCTCGTCGTCCTTCTCCCGGCTTCGGATTCAGGTGTCCAGACTCAGAGCCAAGCTCATTCTTCCCTACGTGGTGCTGACCCTCGGGGTGGCCTTCGTGGGCATCTTCATCGTGACCCGCTTGGTCACGTCTACCGTGCGCGAGCGCTTCGTCAACCAACTTTATCAGGCGGCCCGCGTGGCATCGGACGGTGAGGTACGGCTTGAGGATGATCACCTGAGCATTCTGCGCCTGATGGTCTTCACCGTCGGCGTGCCGGACGCGCTGGTGAAAGGGGATTCAGACACCCTATTCGAGTTGCTGTACCCATTGGCGCTCAATGACAGCCTGGATAGTGTGGTTGCCCTCGATGCCCAGGGCCATGAGATCCTTGGCCTGGCACGCTCGGGATCAAGTTCCCAATACGACCGCACGGCGGGCGCGCAGTTCGCCCAATACGATTTCGTCAACAAAGCCATTCAGGGACGGGCCGATCCCGCCGGCGACAAGTTCACCGGCGTGGTCACCACCTCCGCTGGAGAGATGCTCTACACCAGCGCCCCCGTCCGAACCAGCGGCGAACAGGTGGTGGGTGTATTGATGGTTGGTACACGCTTGAATGCCTTGGTTCAAGACCTCAAGGAGCAGTCGCTGGCGGATGTGGCTCTGCTTGACCCAGCTGGGCATGTGCTCAGCTCGAGCATGATGCTGCCATCGGAAACCTCCACTTCTCCGCTCGACCTGTCGGCAACAGACGCAGGATCGACTTCGTCGCAGATCAAAGAGGCCAACTTCTTCGGAAGGACCTACCAGATCGTCTACGCGCCATGGGTCGTGCGCGAAGAGCGTCTCGGAACCATCGCCGCCATCTTGCCCAGCAACTTCGTGGTCTCGACCGAGGCCACAAGCCGCAATCAGTTCAGCCTGATCTTCGCCCTCGCCACGCTGGCGGTGATTATCCTTGGCTACACCCTGGCCCAGAGCATTGCTGGCCCGATCCTGCGCCTGCGCACCATGGCCCAGGCCGTCGCCGCCGGCGATTTGGAGCAGACGTCCGGGCTCAACCGATCGGACGAGATTGGCGATCTGGCCCAGGCGTTCGACGTCATGACAGCCCGCCTCCAGGCCAGAACGAGCGAAGCCAATCGCCTGTATGAGGAAACCGTCGAACGCAATCGTCAACTGGCGGAGATGTACGATCGCCTGCAGACCGCCCAGCAACAGCTGATTCAGTCCGAGAAGCTGGCAGCGGTTGGTCAGCTGGCGGCTGGCATCGTGCATGATGTGAAGAACCCCCTGGGAGTCGATTAAGGGGATGGCGGAAGAACTGATGGAAGACGCTTCTGAGGATCCGGAGATCCGTCAGGGTCTGCTCGTCATTCGAGACAACGCCAACCGGGCCAATCTGATCGTCACCGACCTTCTGAAATTCGCCCGACAGTCGACCCCCACGATGCAGAAGCGGGACATGCGGGAGACACTTGAAGGCTGCTTGCGACTGACGGACTATCTGATCCGCAAGGGCCGCGTCCAGGTCACGACCGATTTTCCCTCCGAGGCGGTTTGGGCCACCTACGATCCGCAGCAGATCGAACAAGTGGTCATCAACCTGATCCAGAACGCCGTGCAAGCCATGCCCGAAGGGGGACAGCTGGAAACACGGATGGTCGATCAAGGCGAAGAAGTGCTCCTGGAGGTGACGGATACCGGCAAAGGAATCCAGCCCGAAAATTTGTCTCGCATCTTTGAGCCCTTCTTCACGACCAAACCGGAGGGCCAGGGCACGGGCATGGGCCTGGCCGTGACCTATGGCATTGTGAGCCGGCATGGTGGCCAGATCGATGTCCGCAGCCAGGTCGGCGAGGGCACCACGTTTTCGATCCGGCTGCCTAAGGTGCCCGAGGAGGCGCTTGTGGGCCAAAGGGCATCTGCGTGAGCGGCCGCCGCGTACTCGTGGTGGACGATGAGAAGGATTACCTGAAGCTCATGGCGGGCCACCTGGAGAGAAAGGGATTCGCTGTCGAGACGGCCGAGAATGGGCGTGTCGCTTTAGAGGTCCTCGAATTGAGCGGGCCCTTTGAAGTGATGGTCGTGGATCTGATGATGCCTGAGGTGGACGGGATCGAACTCATCCGCCGGGCGCGCAAGATGGACTCCTGGTTGGAATCGATCGTGGTCAGCGGCGCAGGCACCCTCGAATCGGCGATCTCCTCCATGCGGCAGGGTGGCGCCTTCGACTATCTGCCCAAGCCGTTGGACACCATGGGCGACTTGTCACTGGCGGTAGATCGAGCTGCGTCCTACCGCCAGCTCAGGCTGGATCGCGAGCGCTTGCAGAATCAGATTGCCGCTGAACGCGAACGGCTCGACACCGTGATCGCCAATGCCGGCGAAGCCATGATTTCCGTCGACGGCGAGGGCCGGATCTCGGTCGTCAATCCGACCGCCGTCGAGCTCTTCGGGCGGGATGATTTGGCGGACAAGCTGGCTCTGGACGTCCTCCCGCCTGAACTGTCCACCGTGGTCCAGAACTGGATCACGTTCGGTACGCAGGGACCGATCATCACCGAGGTCCGCTGGCCGGCGGATCTGGTGCACATGGTCAGTCTGACGCCCATCCGGGATTCTGATGTTCATGCCGGATTCGGGTGGGTCATGATCCTAAGGGATGTCACCCCGCTGCGGCGCATGCAGGAGCAGAAAATGCGCCTGCTGGCGCGCACTGCCGACCAGCTCAGGGTCCCGTTGGCCGAGGCCTTCTCGGCCGTGGTCGAGCTCAACGAACTCCCCGAGAACAGCGACGAACGGTTCACGGGCATCGTTGAGCGTCAGGTCGATCGGCTGAGCGCCATCCGGAGCTGGACCGATGACATGCTGGCGCTGGTGGAGATCGAGGCCGGCGAAGCTGGCGGCGAGACCCGTTCGAAACTGGCGGACTTGGTCGAATCCGAGAAGGAGCGCCTCAAGGACGGGCTGGTTGGATCCAAGTCGCTCGCCCTGGAGATCACCATCGAAGACGGGGTTGGGATTGTGATGGATGACGCAATCGGCCGCAGCTTGCTGCACCACATGGTGCGTCAGGCCGCCTGGCGCGCAGTTCCCAAGGGCAGCGTGAGCTTGTCGCTGGCCGCCCGCGATGACCAGTGCTGGCTGGAGGTTACGGATGACGGCCCTCGCCTGCGGCAGGCAGCAGGCACAGAGCTGTTTGAAAGCTTCGCCTTCAAGGCCGGCGACCTGGGCGAGGGCGCTGGCATGAGCCTGGCTACGATCAAGACCATCGCCGACGTCCTGGGCGGTCACGTGTGGCTCGCCAGCCTTGAACCCCAGGGCAATCGGTTGTCAGTTTCGTTTACCTGCGTTTAAGAATGAGGGTTGGGTGTGACGCCTAGATCCGGCACCGTCGGAACCGAAGAGCAAGATGAAAAGCGCCGCCAGCGGCGTGGTCTGCTGGCGTGGTTCGTATTGGTGTTGTTCTCGGTCTGCATCCTGTTTGCCTGTGCCCAGATCGCAGGCTTGTCGATCCTCAACCCGCCGCAGACTGTCGACCTGCGATCCAACATGCAGGCGGACTACAGCCCATGGGGATACGTGGCCTTCGGCCCCATCAATCCCCAGATTTTGTTGGACATTCTGGGTGATCTGAAGTTGGACCAATTGCATATTCCGGTGATCTCGGATAACTGTCTCCTGCCAGGGAGCTGTCCGACATCGACATCAACGCCGGAACCGACCCAGACTCAAACGCCGACGATTACGCTGACGCCCAGCGAGACCCCGACGGCGAGCCAAACGCCCACGATCACACATACCCTCACCACGACGCCCACGGTAACCCGGACGCCCACGCCGACGCCGTTGGTGTATCCGGTGAAGATCGCCAATCCGGTGAACGTGCCGCCGGGCCCTGTCTCCACGCCGGTGCGTTTTGAAATCTTGGTGATCAATTACGGCAGTCTCTCCCCGGCCCAGCTCACTCTGGTGTGCGATAGGTTGCCGTCGGACCTGGTGTACGTCGGCGGATCGGCCACCGGCCCGTCCGGGGTGAGCATTTCGGTCGGACCGTGCCCCGCGCCGGTCGGCGATCCCTGGTCCGGGGTTTCTTCGGTGGTGTGGCAATTTGCCTCCCCGCTTTCGATACCGCAGGGAGGTTTTGCCCGCTTTCGTCTCCAAGCCAACACCAACGGCGTCACCGCCGGCGAGGTCATGACCAACTACGTCCGCACATGGGGCAACAACATCTCCGTCGCACAGAATGAGCGCTCGGTTTATGCCTACACGCCGACGCCGACTCCAACGGAGACCACCCAGCCCACGACCCGGAGCGATATCTACTCGGCGAATGAGGACACTCCCATTGCCCCGGCTGTGCCGGGTGTCCTGGCCAACGATCACGATGACGGTCCGCTGGACATCCTGCAGTCGTATGTCGTCACCGGACCGGCAAACGGGAGCTTGACGCTCGACACCAATGGATCATTCGTCTACCAGACGACCCCTGACTGGAATGGCTACGACAGCTTCATCTACGAGGCCTGTGATCAGGGGGGCGCGTGCAGCACCGCCGCCGTCACGTTGGCTGTCACCCCCGTCCCGGATGCACCCCGAGCCCTGGACGATACGTACTCACCGACCGAGGACACCCTGTTCTCCCAGCCGACGCCTGGTGTGTTGGCCAACGATCGAGACCCAGATATCCTCACGGGCCCCGCCAATGTCGATCTGACGGTCGAGCCGACACCACTGGCCACGCCGCGCTTCGGTGACCTAGTTCTGAATTCGGACGGTAGCTTCACCTATCTGGCCACGCCGAACTTCTACGGCACACCCGACCACTTCGATTACCAGGTGTGCGATGCACCCGGGAGTTGCACCTCGGCCCGGGCGAATCTGAATGTGGTCAACGTCAACGATGTGCCGGTAGCAGAAGATGATGGGATGGCAATGCCCATTCCGGTCGACGAAGACACCCCAACGGCGATCGATGTCCTAGCCAACGATCATGACCCCGATAACTTGGTGCCGCCGGACAACGCTGGGCTGACAGTAGCTAGTGTGACAGACGGGGCACATGGCACGGTCACCAACAACGGCACCGACGTGACCTACATCCCGTCGGCGAATTACTTCGGGCTGGACAGCTTCACTTACCAGGCTTCCGACGGTGTCCTGACCTCGAACCTGGCGACGGTCTACATCCAGGTTCAGCCAATCGACGACGCACCCACCGCCGTCCACGATATTTACACCATCAGCCAATTCGGCGGTCAGGTTGCCTTGGATGTCCTGGGGAACGATGTCGACACGATTGAGCCCACCGATGTGGCCAGCTTCTACATCCAGTCCATCTCCGGCCCTCCGGCAATCCGGCCGTCATTGGCACCCCGTCGGCCACGCCGCCGGCCAGCGTTATCATTTATGATCCCAATCCGATCGGAACGGCCACGCCCTTTCATGACCCAACCGTGCCGGACACGTTCAGCGTATCGAAATGTGTGACATCAAACTATGAACGGCGCCAACGCCGCAATCCGCCTGCGCCTCGGCCCAGGTCCAGGTGATCGTCAATGATCCGCCGGTGGCGGTCGACGACGACCCCGACCCCAGCCCGAGCGCCACACCGGATCCGAGCAACTACGTGGTCTACGAAGACACGACGCTGACCGTCTCGTCCCTCAACGGCGTGCTGAGCAACGACTACGACCCGAACGTCCCGGCCACCGACACGCTCACGGCTTCGCTTGTGACAAATGTCACAAACGGAACCTTGACCCTGAATCCCAACGGGAGCTTCACCTACCACCCGACGCTCAACTACAATGGCACGGACAGCTTCACCTACGATGTGACCGACGGCGGGATGACCTCCAGGCTGGCCACAGTCAGCCATTCACATTCATTCCGGTTAACGACGCGCCGGTCGCCAATTTCGATCCGGTTGCAACACCGCCCAGCGCCAGCGATCCCGATCCGGACCTGTACATGGTCGACCAGGAGACTCGCTCTCGGTTTTGGCAGCCGATGGCGTGCTGGCCAATGACACCGATGTCGACAACATTCTGCGACGCGCCCAACGCCGGGCTGACCGCGGTGCTCGACACGGGGCCCGCTTGTGGTGCGGGTTGCACCTTCACCCTCTTTCCTGACGGCTCCTTCGATCTGACGCCCAACCCGGCATTCGTCGGCAACGTCACCTTCACGTACCACGCACGAGACGCAGGCAACCGCTGCCGAGCTTGCCCAATTCGCCACGGTGACGATCAAGGTCAATGGTCCACCGGTGGCAAACAACGATCCCGTTGCCTCTCCGCCTACGGCGCGAGACCCGAACCCGGCTTACTACACTGGAACTGAAGACCTGACACTCTCGGTCGGCGTTGTCAATGGCGTGCGCCGAAACGACACCGACCCCAACGGTGATTCCCTGACTGCTGTGCTAGACTCGGGGCCTTCCCACGATCAATCCTTCACGTTCAACAATAACGGCTCCTTCAGCTATCGGGGGACATCGAACTGGAACGGGACCGACACTTTCACCTATCACTCAAGTGATGGTCGCCTTGACTTAAACACCGCTACGGTGACGATCACCATCGACCCGGTCAACGACCCGCCTTCTGCCAGAGATGATACGGCATTGACCGATGAGGACACGTCCGTCAATATTCCGGTGCTAGGGAATGACACCGATGTGGATGACGCCATCGATCCAACCAGTGTCACGGCGCCGGCCACCACGACTTACGGTTCGACGAGCATCAACCCGGTCACCGGCGTGATCACCTACACGCCCAACATCGATTCGCTCAAGGTCGGGGAAACCTTACACGATATCTTCACGTACCAGGTCTGCGACACGGGCACCCCAACCGCCTGCGCCACGGCCAGCGTGGATGTGACCATCCTTGGTGTGAATGACCCGCCGTCGGCCAGCAGCTTCACCTTCCAGGCCAGCCAGGACGTCGCTGACCAGCCGATCGACGTGCTGGCGCACGCCTTTGACGCTGAGGGCGATCCGATGACGATCGTCGCACCGGGCAACCCCGGCGTGACCACCAGCCAGGGCGGCACGGCTACATGGAACAACAACGGGACCCCTGGAGATCCCAGCGACGATTGGGTCGACTACACGCCCCCGGGCGGGTTCCACAGCACCAGCGTTCAAGACTTGTTTAGTTTCCAGGTGCAGGACAGCAACGGGGCGAACTCGAATGTGGCGACTGTCAATATCTGGGTCAATGACCCGCCGGTGGCCAACGATGACCCGGGCAGCGGACCGGCTCCGACCCCGGATCCGACGTTCTACAGCATGAGCGAAGACGGCGGCATTCTTGTTGTGTCGGCCGACAACGGCGTGCTGGCCAATGATACCGATTCCAACGGAGACTCACTGAGTGTGGCCTCCCACACCTACTTGGGAACGGGCACGCTTAACGTCTACAACGACGGATCCTTCGACTACACGCCGGCCAGCGACTTTAATGGGACCGATACGTTCTCCTATCGGGCAACGGATGGCCAGAGGCTTTCTGCGTCCCCGGGTGCGACGGTGACCATCACGGTGAGCGCTATCAACGATCCGCCAGAAGCGGCCGACGACCCGAGCAGCGGCCAGATTTGGGTCAACGAAGGCGATTTGGTCGACATCGACGTCTTGGCCAACGATAGCGACGTCGACGGCAACCTGGTGCCCGCCTCGGTGAATGTCACCGTGGGCCCATTGCATGGGATCACCAGTGTGAATGCCCTCACGGGGGAGATTACCTACCAGGCGGATACCGGCGTGGGAGGTGCGTCGCCGGTCACCGACACCTTCACCTACACTGTCCAGGACGACGGCACGCCGCTCCCGGCGCAAACGTCGAATCAGGCCACAGTGACAGTACACATCAACCGGACCCCCATCTCAACGGCCGACTCGTACTCGGTCAATGAAGATTCGACCCTGACGGTGACGCCGCCCGTGGGCGTTCTCTTCAACGACAACGATCCTGACAATGATGCTCTGACGGCATCACTTGTGACAGATGTCACAAATGGAGCTCTCGCGCTGTCTTCGGATGGCAGCTTCACCTACTCCCCCGATTTGAACTGGAACAGCGGACCAGGTGGTGCCAACCCTGACAGCTTCACCTACCGGGCCTGCGATCCAGGAGGGCTGTGTTCGCCAGACACCACCGTCAGCATCACGGTCAATCCAATGGACGACGCGCCGGTGGCCAACAACGATCCCGTCGGCTCTACGCCGACGGCCAACGATCCAAATCCGATCTACTATGCCATGAATGAAGATGGCGGCGTATCCGGAACGCCCCTCTCGGTGTCGGCGGCCAACGGTCTACTGGCAAATGATACGGACCCAGATAACCTGATTGGGCCGCTAAACTTCGGCCTGAGTGTCGTGACGCCGCAAGCGAGCGGACCGTCCCATGAGCAATTCTTCACGCTGAATTCGGATGGCTCTTTCGACTATATGCCGGTGGCCAACTATAGCGGGACGGACTCCTTCACATACCAAGTGACAGACGGCGGCTTGACCTCTGTTCCGGCGATGGTCACAATCACAATCAACAGCGTAAACGACGCGCCAGTGGCCAACGACGACCCGACGCCGGGAGATCCGGTGCCCTCGACCCTGGAGGACACCCCCTTCCACCTCCCGGTCCTAGCCAACGACACCGATGTGGACGGGGATGTTCTTACCGTCAACGCAGTCACAAACGGGGCTCACGGCATGGTGGTCAACAACACCACAGATGTGATTTACACGCCTGACCCCGATTGGTTCGGCGACGACAGCTTCACTTATCAAATCACGGACGGGACCCGACGTCTCCAATTGGGCGACTGTGGACGTGGTCATCGCTTCGGTCGACGACATCCCTGTGGGCGTCGACGACACTTACAGTACCCCCGAAGACACTGATCTGGTTGTCCGTTCTCTTGGTGTGCTGGCCAATGGCACGCCGATTTGCGATCACGGTGTGGCGTCAGTCACCCCGCTCATCCAGTCGCGCAGGCCCGTCCGATCAGGGGATCCCGATAAGCCCCAACACCAGTGGCATCAGCTACGATCCGGCGCCCAATTTCAACGGCCCCACGACGCCGGCCTTTACGTCACCGTATGTGACTTCGGTCCGCCGCCGCCGGCCATAGCCTGCGATACAGGCACATCGTGATCATGCTCCGGTCAATGATCCACCTGACGGTCCGATGGCCCTCGGGTCGCCCTTTGCAGACGAACGAAGACAGCCCACTATCGGTGGCACCCCTCAGCGTCCTCGCCAACGACAGCGACCCAACACTGATCCGCCCGCCGATACGATCACGGCTGGGCAGATTCAACGGGTCCGCCCATGCCAGCTCGTTCACTTTGAACGGCGACGGATCCTTCACCTATATGCCGAAGCCGAATTGGAACGGCGATGATAGCTTCACGTATTATGCAACTGACGGGCGGATGAATTCGTCTCGGTGGCACCGTCTACGTCGGGTCAATCGCGGTCAACGACCCACCTGTAGCCAACAACGACGATGCCGGCACGATCGACCAGGGTGGGTCGGTGACCACCGATGTCCTTTATGGGACAACTTCCGGCGCGGTGGCCGATGTCGACACCGAGCTCCGTCTTGATCCGACCAGCCTTGTGGTCACTTCGCAGCCTGCCCGCGGCACCGCCGTGGTCAATCCTGCCACCCACACGGTCACCTTCACCGACGCGGCCGCCGGGGGTCCACAAACCCAGGTGTCCTACACTTACCGAGTGTGCGACGCTAACAGTGACTTAGCCGATGGCCCTGAGGGGATGCTGTGCGACACGGCGACAGTCACGGTGCACTTCACTCAGCCGCAGCTAACGGCGCAGCTTGACCCCGACACCATCACCGCATCCCCCAACCAGATTGTTCAATTCACGGTCTCGTACTGGAACGATGGCCCTGGCACGGCCTACAACACCACGGTGGGCGTGTCCACCGGGAGCGGCTGCAGCGTGATCACCGCCAACCCGGTATTCTCGGGCAATCTGGGCGCGCTGGCGGCAGGCTTTGAGACAGTTCGCGTCCAAGCGCCCAATGCCGACGGCGTCAGCTGCGATGTGACCGCCTCGATCGCATCTTCTAACGGCACGGCCGGTTCGGATATCTCGACCATCGACGTCCCCGCCGCCGCAGCCTTGGGTGCCTCCATGGGCCCGTCTTTCCGCTCCAGCCCCACGCCTTCCATGGTGCCCGGTGACGGCTCGGGGGCCGCCAGTGCCACGCCCACGATCGATCCGAGCGCCACCGTCTCGGCCACCCCTGTGGCCGCCGTCGCCACGCCCACGATCGGTGCGAACACCACCGTCACGGCCACGCCTGTGGTCGCCGGCGCCTCGCCCACGATGGATCCGAATGCTACCGCCACGGCTACCTCTGTCGCTGCCAGCGCCACGTCGGAAGGTTCCGTTCCGGCAACAGACACGCCGGTTCCGGCTTCCGCCACCGCCGACGGATCGCCGACGGATACCGCCGTCCCCGCCGACACCGAGACGGCGGTGCCCGCAGAAACAGACACCCCTCATCCGGCAACCACCGACACCTCGGCGCCGCCGGCGGCCTCGTCCAGCGCGACGCCTCAGCCTGCCCCTCCGGCAACCGACGTTCCGGTGGCGGCCTCCTCCGCCGGCCCCGCCGGCGTTTCCGGCGGCGTCTGGCTCTGGTTGCAGCTGCTTATCCCATTGAGTTGGTTAGCGTGGATGCTCGGCATCCGAAAGGATAAGAAAGGGGGTAATGGCACATGAGCGCTCGCCCAAGTTCTGCCATTGAAGCCCACGTGTTGGTTGCGGAAGATGAGACTGATATGCTGGAGCTGATCTCTCGGCGGGTTCAACGACTCGGCCACCGCGTGACGCAGGCGAACGACGGACGGGAAGCCATGGATGCCCTCCTCCGCTTCCCCATAGATTTGGTCGTCACCGACATCAATATGCCGGGATATTCGGGGCTCGAGATACTGACCGAAGCCAAGCAGCGTGACCCTAACATGCAGATCATCATCGTCACGGCCAATGCCACCATGGAGAACGCCATTGACGCCCTCAATAACGGCGCTTTCAGCTACCTGACCAAGCCGTTCGATCACATCAGTGTGATCTCTAACGCCGTGACCCGGGCGCTAGAGTTCAGGCGGCTGACGCTGGACAATCTCCGTATGGCCAAAGCACAAAAGCGCCGCGGCGACATGCTTGAGGACGAGGTCACCGACCGCTTTCGCCAGCTGCAGCGGCAGGAAAAGACCTACCGTGAGCTGCTGGCTCACCTTCCCCAGGGTATCATCCTGGCCTCAGTCAACGGCCGGCACATGCCCAAGAACCCGGCCGCCGAAAGTTGGTTGGCGGAAGATGCCATTTCGGACGCCAGGCCGATATCATGCTTCCTGGAAGGTCTGGTGAACGGTAACGGCGGGCCCCTCGAGAAGTACATCGAACTTGGAGGCCGCAAACTTCGGTTGCGGGCCAGCGCCCTCGGTCCTCAAGACGAAGGAATTGAGCGCGTCGTCCTGATTGAGGAGTTGGGGCTGGGCGCACCTCCCGACGTCGCCAGCCGGCTGCAGGTCGCTGTCGCTCGCCTGGCGCAGGACCTCTCGCTGCTGCGCTTCGGTCGGAAGAGTTACCGTGGCCGGGACGTCTTGCAGGACATGTCAGAGCAGCTGCGGTCGTTGGAGATGGCCTCCAAGATGCTGGATCAGACCCCGGCGCCGTAGGGCTGCCCGCTATTCCCCTGGGCCCGTCTCGCCCATCTATGACCCCAATACCGGTGCCTTGGCCCGGTCCCGAACAGGCGCCACCGCACCCTTTGGCTATCGAGATCACACCCAAGGAGGCCAGCGGGCTGAGACAAACGGGGCCCTCCGGCTGATTGAGGGGGCAGTCTTCCGCTCCTCATGCCATTTCGGCCGAGGCGCAGCCGAGGGAGAAATCCCCATGCTCGACCGCCAGGCAATCAGGTGCCAAACAAAAAGCCCCCGGTCAGCGGGGGCTTATGTTCAACTTGAGGTGGGACCTGATTGTGCTAGCTGGTGGTGGCCGCCGTGCGGCGGTGGAACCAGGTAGTCCACTCACGGTTCTCCCACACCACCAAGATCGGTGACGCGTTGAAGATCGAAGAGTAGGTCCCACTGAACACGCCCACCAGCAATATGGTCACGAAATGCCGTGTCGTGACGCCCCCCAGCAGAAGCAACGCCAGAAGAGTCAGCGCCACCGTGAGCTGGGTATTGATCGAACGGTCCAATGTCTGAACGATCGAGTGGTTGACGAGGGTCTCGTATTTCAGACGCCGGTGCACATTGGCGTTTTCCCGAATGCGGTCAAAGACCACAATCGTGTCATGGACGGAAAAGCCAATCACGGTCAAAAGGGCCGTCAAGAACAGCGAATCCACCTGCCATCCGAGGAAGTGACCCAGAATGGCCTCAACGCCGATCACCACGGCCACGTCGTGAAGCATAGCGATGATGGCCGCTACCCCGTAGCGCATGGCGTGCTTGACGCCTCGAAAGGCGTAGGTGATAAAGGCCAAGATCCCGACCGTGGCCAGCCCCACCGCTCCTGCGGCGCGTTCGGCGACCAAGGCGCCAATGGAGGGGCCGACCAATTCGAAGCTGAGCACCGTCACTTGGGTGTTGAACCGGGTGTTCATTTCGTCGACAATGGCGGCTTCGTCGTTCTGATCGATCTGCTTGCTTCTTACCAGGATGTTGCTTTCGCCCGAGGTCTGAGCGATCGGATCGCTGATACCCATGTCTTGGTACAGCGCCACAACGGCGGCTGGTTGAGGAGCCTGACCGGCGGGAAACTGCACCTCTAATAGGCTCCCCCCGGTGAAGTCAATGGCCAGCGGGAAACCCCAGACCGCCAAGGCGATCAAGCCGGGGACGATGACGACCAGGGAAATCCCGAAGAACCAGTAGCGTTTTCCGACGATGTCGAGCATGCGGGACTCCTAAACCCCGAACCAACGAGGGTGCTTGGCCATCTCAAGGTTGTCCAGCACGGTATGCAGGAAGACCCGGGTGGCGGTGATGGCGGTGAAGAGGCTGACCAGCACGCCGATGGCCAGGGTCAGTGCGAAGCCTTTAACGATGCTGGCACCGAAGGTGTTGCCGAACCAGAAAAGGATGGCGCAGGTGATCAGGGTCGAAAGGTTTGAATCCCGGATTGACGGCCAGGCGCGCGAGAAGCCGAGGTCAATGGCGTGCACTAACGTCCTTCCGGCCCGCAGCTCCTCTTTCATGCGTTCGAAAATCAAGATGTTGGCATCGACCGCCACGCCGATGGACAAGACGAAGCCGGCGATGCCGGGAAGGGTCAGAGTGACGGGGATGAGTTTGAAGAGCGAAAATGTGATGGCGGCATACGAGAGCAAAGCCAGGTCCGCCACCAACCCAGGCAGGCGGTAGTAAAAGGCCATGAACGCGGCCACAACCAGCAGCCCCACGATTCCGGCGACGGCGCTCTTGCGAAGCGAGTCCTGACCAAGGGTCGGCCCGACGCTGTTGATCTCGGAGACCTTGAGCGGGATTGGGAGCGAACCGTAGCGCAGCTGAACCGCAAGGTTGTTGGCTTCCTGCTGGGTGAAGCTGCCCGTAATCTCGCCGCTTCCGCCCACAATAGCCGAATTGATGCGCGGGGCGGAGATCACTTTGTTGTCGAGCACAATCGCCAGGTACCCCCCCACATGGCTGGTGGTGTAATCGCCAAAAACCCTGGAGCCCTCGCCTGTCAGCTGAAATTGAACCAGGTACTCTCCCGTGGTGGAATTGCGGCCGGCCTGCGCACCGCTCAACGCCGTCCCGGTCATCACCGTGTGGTAGACCTTGGACGGCCCCGCGGGCGTCGGGCTGGCGGCGGCCCCGGCGGCTGCCGTTGCTTCAGCCGTGGAAGCCGGCGTCCCGGTCAATTCGGGCGTGGCGGTCTCGGTAGCCGTGCTGGGTGGTGTGGTTGACTTAGGCGTCCCGATTCCGGGAGTTGGCTCTACCTGGGTGCTGTTGGACTGTCCAAAATCGGTCTGGATAGTTTGGCCGATCAGGGTCAACGCTTCTTGCTGATTGTCAAGCTCGACGAACTCCAACAGGCCGGTTTCCTTGATGGTGTTGATGGCTTCCTGTGGATCAGAGACGCCGGGAAGCTCGACCAAGATGCGCCGAGTGCCGGCGACCTGGACCACCGGCTCGCTAACGCCCAGGCCGTTAACCCGGTTCTCGACGATGTTGCGGGCGGTGTTCATCTGGTCGCTGGTGATAGCGACCGTGTCCGGCAGATCGGCTTCCAGCAACACTCGCAGGCCGCCCTGCAAGTCGAGGCCGCGGACGATCTGGACATCACGATTAATGGGACCGATATGGATGCCCGGGTTGGTGGGCAGGACCAGCCAGATGGCGGCGGCGATGACGATCAGAACGGGGATGATGAAACGTCGGTAGCGTTGTCCCATGCTTGGGCGACTCTCCCTGGTAGGCAAAAAAACGAGCCCTCGACATGTGCCTTTGCCGGAGGGCTGGCAAAGCGGATTATACCCCTAGGTTGGGTGACTGTCCACCGGATAGGGCCGCGAGGACCCGTGAGACGACTTCTTCCGGGGTAAGTTCGGTGGTGTCAACCAGAATGTTGCAGTGTTGTCGAGCGTGGCGCAGACGATGCTGCTGCTCCTGGTACTCGGCTTCGTTCCAGTTCAGCTGCTTGCGTTGCGTGCACATCTCAAAGCTGG
This sequence comes from uncultured Chloroflexia bacterium, assembly GCA_963807065.1. Classification (GTDB taxonomy): domain Bacteria; phylum Chloroflexota; class Anaerolineae; order Anaerolineales; family E44-bin32; genus CAWAND01. Next base: position 705,412 of record CAWDZQ010000003.1, on the reverse strand, counting down.
CGTCCAGGAAGATCAAAATGTCCGGTTGCGTCAGCACTTGCCACATGTCCGGCACATACGAATGCTCCTGGGCGATCTGACGGGCGTGGATTCCGAGCGCCTGAAGCTGGCCGGCAAGCGTGGATTTTCCGGAGGCACATGGCCCCACAATCGCGATTTTGGGCTCGCTGCTTTCGCCCATCAGGATCTCCGGTCCTATTAAGGAAGGCTTGGCTCAAGGAAGGGGGATCTGGACCGACAGGCGCCGGGTGCCATCGTCGGCATGATCAGCGATAATGGCCACCAGAATGCTGATGTCGTCCCACGGCCTGCCGTCGTCTAGGGCGACCGCGGTTTCCAGCAGCTGGTTAGCCCAGGTTTCGGGATCTTGGTTGCCGCTTTCGTCGAGCTCCTTAAGAGCCGAGCTCACGTCGAATGTCTTCCCGTCCCGGCTCCCGGCATGGGCTACACCGTCGGTGTACATGACAGCGCGCAGACCGCTGGTCAGTGGGATTTCTTCGATTGCCGGCCGTGTGCCTCTCCGGGTGCCAACCGGATCGTCAGAGCCCTCCAATACGCGCATCACACCGTGCTCGATGATGTGCACCGGGACCGGACTGTTGCGGACGATCACTAGGGTCTCAGTTAGAAGATCAATTGAGAGTATATTGAGCGTGGCCAAGACCTTCCCGGCGCGATAGGTGTATAAATAATCAGAAGCCGCACGCGCCGCAGCGCCATCTCGAACGCCTTCGGCCAGTAAGCTGATGGCCTTTCGGGCCACGACGTTGGAAATGGCTTTGGCGGATTTGCCGGACCGCTGACCATCGGCCAGAACGAAAGAGATGCCTCCGGTGGGTCGCTCGACCATTTCGAGCGTGTCGCCACTTTCGGAGGTAGCGTACTTGCCAACCTTGGCAACGGCAATGCGTGCTTCCATCACGGATGGGATTGTACTCCGGCGGGCGAGGTTTTGTAAGCTAACGGCAAGGTAGGACCCGTAACACATCGGATAAAGTCATAAAGTGGATGGCGCAGAAGATTCGGGCTATCATCTACAGGTACGGAGGATCTATCCCTTGGAGTCCCGCGCGGCACCAGTTGAACTTCCCCAGGTCATCGAGGTAGCAACCGAAATCAGCAGCCAACACATGGCTGGGCGTCAGGTCACGATTGTGGCCGAGTTCCCGGCGCACTTGCCCGCCGTCATGGCGGACCAGGCGGAGCTGGTCTCGACCGTAGCCTGCCTGCTGGCGCGAGCGGGCATGCTCACCCAAAGTCACGAGATCACGGTGCGGCTGGAACTCCTGTCGGCTGGTGACACGCCGGCCACGCTGCGCGTCATGGGCGGCGAGCCCGCCGAGCTCAGTAAGGCTGGACCTTGGGCGCTGCTGAGGATTTCTTTTGCGGACGACGGCAAGGGGGCGCTGGACGTCATGGCGCTGTTTGGCCGTCCGCCAAGCGAGCGCAATTGGCCGATCCCCGGATGCGAGGATCTGTTGGCTGATTTCAGCCCGCGCTTCTGGTTCGAGTTCGGACCAGGTCAAGGAAACTCGCTTCGGTCTGGCGTTTCCATTGTGGGCTGCAAATGAGTCGGTCACCGATGTTAGTTCATTGCGTCAGGCCGTACAGACACGCTTGGCAGAAGGCGGAGACGCGATCAAGACGCTGCTCGTCATGGTGGAGGATCCCGAGCTGCGTGTGATCCTGGCGCAAGATCTCGAAGCCCAGGAATACCATGTGGTGATGGCGGAAAGCGGAGAAGAGGTGCTTTCGCTCGCCCGCAAGGTCCAGCCTGACATGGTTTTGCTCGATCTCATGTCGCGCGTACCGACCGCCTTTGAAGTGGCCGGCATCCTCAAATACGATCGGCGCACCCGCAACACCCCCGTCCTGTTCCTCACCTCGGTTGATGATCCCAAGGGGGGGGTCAGCATGGGCGCCGTTAGTTTCCTGGCCCGCCATGAGGACACCGGGGCCCTGGTGTCGGCAATTCAGGCAGTGCTGACGTCGGGTCTGGAACCGCTGGGTAGGGTGCTGATCGTCGAGTCCGATGATCACCTGCGCGAGCGGATGGTGATGACCATTCAGGGGGAGAAGTACCGCGTGAGCGAGGCGCGCACCGCCGTCGAGGCCATGGCCTTGGCAGAACGCGTCCCCCGGGGCTGGCCCTGGTGAACGACAAGCTCGCGCAAGAGCGGGACTATTGGCTGATCCGCGGACTGCGCCAGATCTCCCCGCAAGCCAAGATCTTCGTCATGGCCGACGTGCTCAGCGAAGAAGAAGGGCGCAAGGCAATCCGCCGCGGCGCCTCGGGCTACAGCGAGACCGGCAAGCTGCCCGACCTGCTCGATCGCGTCCGGCAGGACAAAGGCGAGACGTCCTCCTAGCCAGGCGGATACGCTGCAAGATTCCCATCAAATTGTGAAAATTATCACAAATCGGGTGGCTGGGCGCCGACTGGACCGCCTTAGATCACGTTGACCGGTGTGCCGTGGCCGACGTTGAGGATCTCGTTGTAGGCGACCTCGGGCAGAGTCCAGCGGAAGAGCCACTTGGCTTCCTCGGTGCGCATGTTGACGCAGCCGTGGCTTTGTGGGCGGCCGAAATCGTTGTGCCAGTAGGTCCCATGGAAGGCGACCCCGGTGATGTGGAAGAAGGACACCCAGGGGACACCGGGCAGTTCGTAGGCGTCCAGGCTCCCGGTCAGGTTGCCATCGCCCATATGGCGCAAGGGCATCTTCTTGTCGACGTAGAACCGGCCCTGAGGCGTCTTGGTGGGAATCCCGTTTTCCCCCGGCTGATCGCTGGGGATGCCCGATGCGATTCGGGTGCGCAGCACAAGCCGGTCGTGCTCAAATGCCCGCAGCTCCTGATGGGCTATCGAGACCTCAATTCGCTTGGCGGCCAGAGGGACATCGGGTGAGATCGGTGTAAGTTCGTTGGGCGGGATTCGGCGAAGATGCTCGGCGCGCACGAAGTAATTCACTTTGAGCAGGTCATCCTGCAGGCGATACCACTCCCGGCCATCGGCACCTTCGACGACATCCGTTACCCAAGCCGTGGATTGGTAATAGAGCCTGTAGAGGGGGGCGGACGCCGGGTCTGGCTTGCGGTAGGAGCGAGTGAAGGGGACGGAGACTTCGAACAGCTCTCCTGTATTCTGCACGCTCTTGACTGGCGTCTGAGGCAACCAGCGCACAACCTGCAGGTAGCCGGTGTGCGCGTAGCCATCGGCCAATCGGTACCAGAAGGGGTTATGAGGCGGACCCGTGTCGGAGGTGACTTGTTCGTAGGCGGTGATCAGGTTGTCACGAATGAGCTTGTCAAGCCGTCGGGCGCGGAAGGACGGTTCGGCGTAGACGCCAATCCAATGCGTAGTCACCCTGAGCAGGGTAGTGGTGGCCAGGCCACCCACGCCCACCGGCGGCGAAAAAGCCAGCGCGCCGGCGGCCAGCCCGCTTAAGGTTAGGAAATCGCGGCGAGAAAGTCCTTCTTGCACGATGTCATTGTAGCTTATGCACGTCCCGATTCAACTAGGAGCATAGTCTGGCGGGTCAGGCGGAAAGCGTGTCCCTCAGGTCGATCACGCGTACGACCATCGGTTCAACGGCGGCTCGCAGGGCCTCGGCTTTCACGTCTTCGACCTTGATTGTGACCTCGGTGCTCTCGGTGTTGTCGCCCAAGAACGTGCCCAGGGAAATGATGTTGCCGCCCATGTCGTAAATGGCTTTGGTGATCTGCGCCAATTCGCCGGGCTTGTTGGGCACCATCACCGTTAGACGCACGCCCGCCTTACGGGCGCCCATCACCTCAAGGAAGATCTTGAACAGATCGGTCTCGGTGATCATCCCAACCACTTTGGAATCACGCATCACGGGGATGCCGCCGATCTTGCTGTCGGCCATGATTTGGGCGGCCGTTTCGAGCAGGGTGTCTTCGGTTACGGTGATAATGTCCTTGGTCATCACTTCATTGACCACGATCTTGCTGATCAGGTAGTTCAATTCCCAGACGCTCAAACTGGTGGCGTCCGACGGGGAAGCGTGCAGCAAATCACGTTCGGCCACGATACCGACCAGATGCCCTTTGGAATCCGTCACAGGCAAGCGCCGGACATGGTCTCGCCGCATCATGTTGAGCGCCTCCTGCACCGGCGTATCGGCCTCAATCGTGATGACGGGATGGGTCATGCGCTCTCCGACCAGCATCAAACGGCTCCTTTCAGTGGCCACAAACCCCGGCGGGTTGTGCTGGAAATGTGGAAGCAGTCCCATTCTACCCGATGCTTCCTGGCTTCGCTGAATGAACGGCCCAGGCTGGCCCGCATGTTATAATCGCCGCGATGATGCCAGAATCTCGCACCCTGAGTGTGGAGGGTGTGCGTTTGCGTTACAGCGTTGTTGGCCCAGACTCGGCCCCCAGCGCCCTCCTGATCCATGGCTGGGCAAGCTCCAGCCGGATGTGGTCCTCCACGATTGACCATATGCGGGATCGCTATCGTTGTGTTGCCCTCGATCTGCCAGGTCACGGCGAATCAGATAAACCGGCGGCGGGATGGTACTCGATGGCCCATTTCGCAAATGCAGTCGAGGCCGTGGTCCAAGCGGTTCACTTGCGACACCCCTTGTTATTCGGCCATTCCATGGGAGGTGCCATCGCCTTGCAGCTCGCCGTTGAATCCGAAGTGGCTCCAAGCGGGCTTGTGCTGATCAACCCTCTGGTGGTCGGGCCCGTACGTCCCGAGTGGCGACGTTGGCTCTACGGGCCGGCGCTGGCGCTGGGGCGGCGGGTTTGGCCGATGGCCTCCGACCTGCTCGATCGATCCACCAATGGACACTCGAGGCGCCGGCGGGGCGGCACCGGGCGGTTGCGCCAGCGGTCCGACCTGGCGAAGACAACTGCCGATTCGGCGATTGGCAGCATGAAGGCCGCCCTAAACTGCGATTTGATGGACGGTCTTTCCAGCGTTTCTTGCCCGACTTTGTTTGTTCTGGGCAATCGAGACCGCACTATTCCGCCGGAGCAGAGCAGGGAGGCTGCGAGCCGAATTCCTGACGCAGAGCTGGTGGAATTGCGCGCCGGCCACCATCCGTTCGACCAGGCGCGCGAGGAATATTTGCACGCGCTGGATCGGTTCTTGGCCGGCAAGGAAACCGTATAGGTTGAGGGTCTTTCTGGCGTCAACCCTGCCGGATGCCCTGCGCCACGAGCTCGCCCGCCAGATCGAGAGGCTTAAGCGGTGCGTTCCCGGCGGATCCGTGCGGTGGGTCAAACCGGAACACATTCATTTGACTTTCAAGTTTCTGGGGGAACTCTCGTCAGAGCGGGTACAGTTGGTGATCGACACGACCCGCCCGGTCGCGGCGGCTGGGCCGCCCTTTGATCTGCAGGCGATCGGGCTGGGTGTGTTTCCCAACACTCGACGCCCCAACGTCATCTGGGTGGGCGTGGCGGGCGACGTCCCACGCCTGGGGGCTCTGCAGGCGGGCCTCGAATCATCGCTGGCCAGGGCGGGGTTTGACTCAGAAGGGCGCGCCTTCCACCCGCATCTGACCCTGGGGCGTGCCCGCCGCGATCTGGGTCGTTCCACCCAGGCAGCTCTGGGTGAGGGATTGTCGCAGGTGCAAATTGGCGCGCTCGGTGCGTGGCGCGTGGGTAGCCTGGTGCTTATGCGGAGCGAGCTTCGGCCCGACGGACCGCGCTATTTTCGGCTGGACAACCTACCATTGGGCTCGGGACCGAGCTCGTGACCGCTCGGATACCAGCTGGTGATATCCTGCAGAGACCGGCCAAGGCCCGGACCGGCGAGAGAGCTAGGAGGATCAAGCGCAGGTGATCGACGAAGGTGTCTTGGGCATGGCCCGCAGATTGGTCGAAATCTTGGAAGACAAGAAGGGAGAAGACATTCTCCTGCTCGACCTGGTCGGTGAATGCAGCTTCACCGACTACTTTGTGCTTGCCACAGGCGCGAGCGAACGCACGCTTAAGGCCCTAAGCGACGAGGTGCGGCGGCGGATGAAGGCCGAGTTTGAGGGTGCCATGGGGCGGCAGGAGGGTGATCCATCCAGCGGCTGGTTGCTGATTGACTTCGGGGATGTGATCGTGCACCTGTTTTCAAAGGATATGCGGCGCTACTACCGGCTGGAGGAGTTGTGGGATTCCGGCCGAGTCCTGGTCCGCGTCAAGTAAGAACCAGCCCGCCCGGCAATGCACCCCATGGCGCAAATCGCTCAACCCACGATTTCAGCATCTCGGTAGCCGGCCCGCGCAGCACCTCATCGCAGTGGTCGGACAGCGGGGTTGGTGCTGGATTGATCTCGACCAGCCGGGCGCCGGCTCGCTTGGCTATCAAGGGCAGCCCAGCCGCCGGCATGACGAGCGCCGAGGTGCCGATCACCAGCATCGTCCTGGCGGATCCGGCGGCCGACACGGCCGCCGCAAGGATCGATGGCTGGAGCGCCTCATCGAACCAGACGACATCGGGGCGGGCAAGCGCCGAGCACGTGGGGCAGACGGGAAGGGAATCAGGAAGTGGCGTCCGCCGGTCCTCCCAGCGCTGGCCGCAGCCGGTGCAACGTAGGGTCCACAGAGAGCCGTGGAGCTCAATCGTACGCTGACTTCCGGCCGCCTGGTGCAGCCCATCCACGTTTTGGGTGATCAAACAGAAATCGCCAACCCTTCTTTCTAGATCGGCCAGGAGGCGGTGGGCCAGGTTGGGAAGGCATTTGGCCACCAAGTCCCTCCGCCAGGTGTAGAACTGCCAAACGAGTTGGGGGTCGCTCCAGAATGCTCTCTCGGTAGCCAAGTCTTCGGGCCGATGATTTCTCCAAAGACCGTCCGACCCGCGAAATGTTGGTACGCCGCTCTCAGCCGAGGTGCCGGCGCCGGTCAGGACCACCATTGGGGCCAGGGGGCTCATCTGCAACGGGCCACGAGCGGCTGGGCCGCCGCGGGCTACTCCAAGATCCAGCGATCCAGATCGCGCTTCCAGTTGACCAGCTCAGCCTCGTCGAACCACAGGGCGACCTCCGCGGCGGCCGTCTCGGGTGCGTCGGAGGCATGGGTCAGATTGCGGCCGACTTCTAGGCCGAAGTCGTGACGTATAGAGCCGGGAGCGGCTTCGATCGGGCGGGTGGCACCCATTGTCTGCCTCACGGCGGCGATGGCGTTGGGCCCCTCCCAGACCATGGCCAGGACCGGCGAAGAGGTGATGTATGCAATCAGGCCGTCATAGAAGGGCTTGCCCTTGTGGACGGCGTAGTGAGCTTCGGCCAGTTCTTGGGGGACGGACATGAACTTTGTTCCCACGAGCATGAGGCCGCGCCGTTCCAGGCGTCCCAAGATTTCGCCCATCAGCCCACGCTGGACGGCGTCGGGCTTGATCAGAACCAGCGTCCTTTCCAAAGGTGCCTCCTCCTGATATAGGGAACTCGGGGCTAACCCCGAGTTCGTCTTGCTGCGCGTAGGGAATCGACCACCGCCGCCACCTAACTAGACGGAACTCATGCCTTTCCGGTAGGCCTCGATCGACTCGTCAAGGCGATCGGCTTTCATGTAGGCGTCGCCCAGGACCTGCCAGATCATCGGCTGGTCGACTCCCTCGGCGACGGCGTCCTCCAGGTCCCGGATCACGTCATCCAGTCTCTTCTTGGTCTTGATCAGAATGCCGTACTGGGCGGCAGCGCGCTGTGCGTCGCCAGAGGCCAGGGCCTGTCGGGCGCTGTTGAGCACTTCGGCTTCCTTCATGCCGCGGTTGTAAGCCTTAACCGCATCCGACGTCCGATCGACCTTCATGTAGGCGTCGCCCAGAAGCTGCCACAGGCTGGAGGAACTCGGGATCCCGATCTAGAGCGGCCTCAAGGTCTTCGACGACGTCTGACAATGAGCTGCGGGCCTTGATCAGCTGGGCGTACTCACTGGCGGCGCGCTCGAGGTCTCCGGATTGAAGGGCCTCACGCGCCCTCTCCAGTCCGATGTCAGTCACTACGCGAGGCTGCTCGGTGGGGGGAGCGGGAACCGCCGGAGGAGGCGTGACGGGCGGGTGCTCTTGTTCGGATGCGGCCGCTTCCTCTGGGCCGGGTTCGGCCGCTGCGGGAGGCTCCGGTTCCTGCGGAGGGGCGGATACGGACTCGGCCATGTCGGCGATGGGGGATTCGGCGGCCGCCAGCGGTTGGGGTTCTTCTTCGACCACCGGCTGGGCTTGGGGTTGCTGGGCCGCTTGGGCAGACTGCTCCTGTGTGGCAATGAGCCAATCAGGGACCTCTGGACCGGGGGCCGCTTCTGGTTCCGGTTCATTTTGAGCCGCCACTGGCTCGGGAGCCGCCGGTGGGGCTTGCTCTCGGGAAGCCGGCTGAGGGGACGGGGTTTCCGGAGGGGCGGCCTCTGAAGGCGTGATTTCGGGCGCCAGTTCGTCGGGTGCCTCGGGATGCGCTTCAGGCTCAGGTTCTTGTGCGGGGTGAGCCGCCTGGCTTGGCCAAGCGGGGGCGGCCTCTGAAGGAATAATTTCGGGCGCCAGTTCGTCGGGCGCCTCGGGATGCGCTTCAGGCTCAGGTTCTTGTGCGGGGTGAGCCGCCTGGCTTGGACCAGCGGGGGCGGCCTCTGAAGGAATAACTTCGGGCGCTAGTTCGTCGGGTGCCTCTAAAGGTGCTTCCGCCTCAGGTTCTTGTGAGGGGTGAGTCGCATGGCTTGGCACGGCGGGGGCAGCTTGGATTTCTTCCGTGATGCCGCGTTTCTCGGCTAGCTGCTCCAACCAGCCCAAGTCGGCCTCGGATTCCTCCGCCGGCGGTTCGGCCGTCGTGGTCGGCGCTTCAACCGCCGGCGCCTCTTCCATGGTCTCGTCTTCGCCGCGCGCCGCCAGCCCTTCGAGCCAATCGAAGATTTGATCGTCGTCCATGCCTTCAAGCTGCGCGAAATCATCGTGGGTTTCTTCGCTCTCGGCCTCGGGAGCGGGGGCGAAGATCTCCTCCGAGGCTTCGGACTCGTGCAGGCCCAACTCCTCCAAGAGCTTCAGCCGGCCCGTATCATCTTCGGGGGTCGGCGGAGCGGCGGCAGCCTCTTCGGGGATGGTTGGCTCGGGCTCAGGTTCGGTGGCCGGGGGGAGTTCGGCGTCAATCTCGGGTGTCTCATAATCCAGCAGCCAATTGGGCACGTCTTCGTTGTCCGCGCCAGCGCCGCTTTCGGCCTGATCAGGTTCGGCCGGCGTCTCGGCCAGCGTGTCGGCCAGACCTTCCAGCCACGTGCTGGCCAGATCGCCGATCGCCTCATCGTCGGTGTCCTCGTCTTCCAGGCCGCGCATCCACTCGGGTTCTTCGATTGATGGCTCCATTTGGTCCACCGGCTCTTCTTCATCGGCCTGCCCGAGGTTCTCGAGCCAGGACGTCGCCGAAATCAAGGCCGGCGTCTGGCGTTTCCGCGGCGTCTGACGGCCAGGGCTGTTCGGTTCCTTGGCTTTCCTGGCTCAGGGTCTCGAGCCAACTGGAAGCATCCGTTGCTTCGGCTGGCGGCTCGTCGGACGTTTCACGTCCTTCGGCCGCGGGCGCGACCATGGTTTCCTCGGCGGCAACGCCGTCCTCGATCCCCATTTCAGTTCCAGACGGCGTCCCCTCCGCCTCTTTCTCTTCAGATTCCCAGGGGAAGCTCAGCGGGAGTTCGGCTTCGAACTCGTCTTCACCAAGCTCTTGTTCGGCGGCTTCATCGCCGCGAATAGCCATCAACCAGCTGGGGATCTCACCCGGCTGGGCATCATCTTCCTGGGTGTCGAGATCATCTTCGGCTGCGGCCGAGCGGTCGCGAAGCTTGGTCAACTCGTCGAGCTCCGCCTCGTCGGATTCAGCGGCCGCCTGAGCCAGCCCTGAGAGCCAGGCCGGTGGGGCCTCGGCGGGCGCCTCTTCGGCCGAGATGTCGGATCCGAGGTCGTCGTCCTCGCCTTCAAAGGCCGCCTGCATCCAATCAGGCACGCCGTCGCCTTCCCCTTGGGTCACGGCCGCCTGGTCGGGTTCACCCTCCTCGCGGTTCCCCAGCCAGGTCAGGATGGTTGAGGTGGCGCCCGGTTCGGAATCGTCAAGCCATGCCGGGACCTCCCCCCCTTCGGGCCCTGGCGAGGTGATATCGGCGGCATCTGCGGTCGGTTCTTCATCGGTGAAATCAAAGCTGGGCAGCTCGGCGTCCATGCCTTCGTCGACGGACTCGGACGCCATCTGGCCAAGCCAATCTGGCGTCAGATCCGACACTTCAGTTGCGGTGCCGGACTCGGCGGCCGGCGGTTCCGGTTCGGCAAGATCCTCAATCCAATCAGGAACACCGTCGCTCGGAGGCTCAGCGGCCTCGACCGGCAGATCGGCCGGCGGTTCAAGCTCAGCGGCCTCGACCGGGAGATCGGCAGGCGGCTCAGCCTCGGCGGCCTCAGGCGCCTTCTGTTGAAGCCAGGAGGGGATTTCGGCCGGGGCGAGCTCACCCAAATCCGCGTCATCCGATCCCTGGGCGGCATCTTCGACCGCCGGCAGTTCGCCTCTCTCCAGCGAAGACAGCTCACTTTCGGAGAAAGACACCGGTGCCTCGACCGCCTCGCCGCTGGACTCTTCCCAGCCGGCTTCGGTCATCCAATCGGGGATATCGGCTTCGGCGAGGTCTTCGGGAGGTACGGGTTCGTCATCGGCCAGGGAGGGCGCTTCGAAGGGCGACATCCCGCTGGCGGGCTCTTCCTCGCCGTCGTCGATGTCAAGCGATGCGGAGGCAGGTTCGATGTCGTTGAGCCAGGACGGCAAGGGCCCGCCGGCGTCGACGTCATCGGAATCGCTCTCGATCTCAACCCCGAGTGATGAAGCCCAGTCGGGCTGGGCGGATTCGGAGGCCGGCAGTGGCTGCCCTGGCCGCCAATCCAACCGCTCGATGCGAATGGTGTCAGCCTCGACCTTGACGGTGTCGATCATGGGGTATTCCACATAGGCCGCATATGGATCGAGCTGTGCCAGACGCCTATGATAGGCCGTACCTTCTTCCGATTTGCCTTGTTCTTGGTGGACGGCGGCCATAATCCGTCCGGCCTTCTGACAATAGGGCAGCTTCTCGAGGATCTGGCGGCTGACGTCCGCCGCTTCCATCTTTTGATCGGTATGCCACAGCATTTCAGCCAAAAGCACTTGAAGATCCGGCCGATCCAGGTCCTCCTGCAATGCGGATTGGAGTTCAGCGATGGCCTGGGGATAGAGCTCCCCCTGCGCATACATGCGGGCGAGCGCGCCGCGGGTCAATCGAACCTTATGGGGTTCAAAGCCATCCCTCCGGCCAATCAGGCGGCGCAGCTCCTGCTGAATGGCTGGATTCGCGGGGTTGGTCTCAAAGGCGCGCTCCATGTGCCAGATCGCCGAATCGAGATTGCCTTCATCCTCGCGGACGATCGCCATGCCAATGTGCGACACGAAGTCGTCGGGGACGGCGGACAGCACGCGTTGGAAGATGTCGGCAGCGTCGCCATAGCGTTTGGCCTCCAGGTACGACTTACCAAGCAAGCGGTAGGTCTCGATGTGCTTGGGAAAGGTCTGGAGGATATGCCGACAGTGCGCGATGGCTTCGTCGAGAAGCTCTCGCTCGATCAGGTTATCGATTTCTCGAATGTAGGCGCGCAGACTGATTTGGGTCATGGGCTATCCCTTGCAATGAGTATGCCGCAGACCATCGGTTTGCGCAAGGCAACTCGCCTGCGGTGCTGGCCAATATCTTTTCGCATAGTCAACTCAGACGCCATGCAGCCGGGCCGCCAGGTCCAACAACCTGTCGATATCCGGCTCGGCGGCGTCGGGCGCGCGCCATGGCTCGGGTTGATGTGTCAGCCCTAGCATGGCGCGCACGGTGTTGGCCACAGAGTGAGCCAGGGCTTCCGGCTCATAACCGCCTTCCAGGCACAGGACCGGCCCGGCGGCCCCCAGGCCGGCTGCCAGGTCGCAAATCGAGCGGGTGAGTTGGTGAAACCCAAGCGGCGTGACTCGGAGGCTGGCCAGAGGATCTCGCCAGTGGGCGTCGAAGCCTGCCGAAACCAGGATCAGATCGGGGCGGTACCGCGAGATGACTGGGCCAATGATCCGCTGGGCCACGGCTTTGAAGGACCGGTCTCCGGCCATGGCCGGCAGCGGCAGATTGATGGTGCAGCCCCACCCGTCCCCGGTGCCCTGTTCGTCGATGGCACCCGTGCCGGGGTAGATGCCCGTTTGGTGGGTCGACAGATAGAGGACATCGGGGTCGTCCTCGAAGATCGCCTGGGTGCCGTTCCCGTGATGGACGTCGAAATCGATGATGGCAAGACGCGAAACCCCCGAGAATTGGGCAGCGCGCGCGGCGATGGCCACGTTGTTCAGCAGGCAGAATCCCATGGCTCGGTCGCCGGTGGCATGGTGACCCGGGGGGCGTGTGAATGCGAATCCCGACGCCACCTGGCCGTCCAGCACCGCCTGAAGTACGGCCAGGACGCCGCCGGCCGACCGAAGCGCCATTTTCAAGGACTGGCTTGTGACATACGTGTCGCCACTGTCGAGGTAGGTCGGGGCGTCCGCCAGGGCGGCCTCGATCCTGGACATATGCATCTCGGAATGGACACGCCCGACGGCCTCCAGAGAGGCCGCGCCGCCCTGGATAAAGATCAGGTGGTCGGCGAGTGGCTCGAGGACGACGTCATCGAAGAGGTTGAAACGGGCAGGCGCCTCGGGGTGGCCGGGGAAGGCGTGTCCGGCGCCCTTCTCGAGCGTGAAGGCAATTTGGTTCTCCGGTGGGGAGCTCATGCGCGGTGCCCGCCCTGGAGCGCCAGGTGCCCGCCGGGCGGCTGATCCCCCCGACTGGGGCTCCAGCTGACGGGGAACAACTCTGCGCCAATCCATGTGGCCCGTGCTCTGGTCAGAGTGCGACCGGGGAGGGAGATCCGCCGGTCGGTGGCAGTGCCAAGCAGAATACCCCTTGTCGGCAACGCCGTTAGATGGCGCTCCACAACGTACACGGAATTTTCGGCCCCTTTTCGAACTTGCTGGCTGCCGGTCAGCGCCGGCTGCCCTTTCCGAGCGGTATTGGGAAGGGGGTTGCTCCGATCGATCAGTCGACCTCCCAGCCTTCCCTTCTAACCCAAAGGGTCCGGCCATCGTCTGGCCGGACCCCAGTTTGTGCGCGGTTCAAGTGGCGACCTCAGTCGCCGGCCCCAGCCGGCTCGATCTTGATCTCGGGGGCGGAGCGCTTGCTCTGCCGCACGGCCCAGACCAGGGCCAGCACCAAAACCAGCACCACCAACCAGCCGACGACGCCCAGGGTTTGATACTGCACCACGATGGGAGCGATGATCACCGACACGATGTTGACCACCTTGATCATCGGATTGAGCGCCGGACCGGCGGTGTCCTTCATTGGGTCTCCGACGGTGTCGCCGACCACGCCAGCCATATGGCGTTCCGAACCCTTGCCGGTGTTCTTGTCCGGGGCGCTGACTTCGTCCTCGATGAGCTTCTTGGCGTTGTCCCACGCGCCACCGGCATTGTTCATAAAGACTGCCAGCAGCTGACCGGAGACGATGGCACCGGCCAAGAAACCGCCGAGCGCCTCGATGCGCAGGGCCAGGCCGATGACGATCGGGGTCACGACGCCGAGCAGGGCCAGAGAGACCAGCTCCTTTTGCGCCGCCGTGGTTGAAATCGCCACCGCTTGCCGGTAGTCCGGCTTGACCTTGCCTTCCAGAACCCCAAGACGGAACTGGCGGCGTACTTCTTCGACCACCAGCATGGCGGCTCGGCTGACGGCGTTGATGGCGAACGAAGAGAAAAGCCAGGGCAGGGCGGCGCCGATCAGCATGCCCACGAACACCTGGGGCATGTCGATGCGGATGCCGATGGTCTGAATCTGCTGCGCCAGGGGAATTCCCAGCCCGGCTTGCGCCCGGCTGACGTCGACCAGAAAGGACCCGAACAGCGCCACGGCGGCGATGACCGCCGAGCCGATGGCCACGCCCTTGGTGATGGCCTTGGTGGTGTTTCCCACAGCGTCAAGATCGGCCATGATCTGCTGTGCGGCCTGTGTCTCCGCGTCATGCTGTCCGGCCCAAGCCATCTCGCCGATCCCGGCGGCGTTGTCGGCGATCGGCCCGTAGGAATCCATCGCCACCACGTTGCCGGTTAGCGCCAGCATGCCGATGCCGGTCAGGGACACGCCGTAGAGAATAAAAGTGACCTGTTGTGCCGAGTCGATGCCGGGGATGGTGCCGAAAATAAAGATGGAGGCAAGGATTGTGAAGGCTATCACAATAACCGACCACACGCTCGAATTCGTAGCCGACGGCCAGTCCGGAGAGGATCATCGTGGCCGGCCCAGTGTTGGTCGAGCGTTTGATTTCGAGGACCGGGGGATGGCCGGTGCCGGTAAAGTAGTCCGTCAACCGGTCGATGGCTGTCGCCAGCAGGATGCCCACCGAGGTCGCCGCAAAGGGTCGCCACCAGCCGCCGGGAATGTTGTTCCCCAAGTAGAGGTAGGCAGCGATGCCGAACAGAGCGATGGAAATCACGGCCGAGATGATGTAGCCGTTGAAGATCGCCCGCATGGCGTTGGAGCTCTCTTTGGCGCTGCTGCGGACGGAGTAGGTGCCGAAAATGGAAGCGAACACCCCAATGCCGCGGGCGATCAAGGGGAAGATAATCCACTCTAGGTTGCCCGTCAGGTGCCAGAGCGCCAGCGCCAAAATCAGCGATGCCACGATCGTGACTTCGTACGACTCGAAGATGTCGGCCGCCATTCCGGCGCAGTCACCGACATTGTCGCCCACCAGATCGGCGATCACGGCCGGGTTGCGCGGATCGTCCTCGGGGATGCCGGCCTCAACCTTCCCCACCAGGTCCGCCCCTACATCAGCTGCCTTGGTGTAGATTCCACCGCCGACACGCATGAACAGGGCCAACAACGTGCCTCCGAAGCCGAACCCCAGCAGGGCGTCGGGGGCGGCGATGCCGAAGTAGATGAAGAGCAGCGTGCCGCCGAACAGGCCAAAGGCGTTGGTGAGCATTCCTGTGACAGTTCCGGCCCGGTAGGCGATCCGCAGGGCGTCAGCGAACGAAGTCCGCGAGGCCGCCGCCACGCGCACGTTGGCGTTAACCGCCATGCGCATTCCGATCTGGCCGACGGCCAGGCTGAACCCGGCGCCCATGATGAAGCCAATGCCGCGCCCAAGGCCGATGATCAGACGAACGCTGGATTGGCTCATGCCCTGAAAGCGCTGAAGCGCTTCAGGGGTAGGAGGAACGATGTAAACGGAAAGAAAAAGCGCCACCGTGAGGATGGCGATCATGGGGAGGATCGAGCGAAGTTGCCGGGTCAGGTAGGTCTCGGCGCCCTGACGAATGGAGCCCCACACCTCCTGCATCTTGGCTGTGCCCATGTCTTCCTTCAGAATCTGTCGTCTCAGAACCAGAGCGTAAATGAGGCCAAGCAAAGCGATGACGATCACACTCCACACGCCGATCGCTTCAAAAGCGGTGAGCCCTTGCATCGAATACATGTCTCGTCCTTTGTGATAGCTGTTCTCTGTCGACGGGGCGCCGGATTGTACCTTTTGTAACAAGCAAAGTCAAGAATTGCACTCGCGGCGGCCGAATGAGTATTTGGTGAATCCCAGCCCGCAGGCTTGACGCCGGGCCAAGCAATTAAGTATATTGAAACGTAAGAGATTCTGCTTGGCATGAAGAAGTTGAGCACGTGCTGCCAAGGACCGCCCGGGCTGCCGTGCTCTTCTTCATGACAGGCAACACTCCAGGCCTGAATGGCGGATGCCTATCCTATGATCGAAGTCCAGAATCTGACCAAGTTCTATGGTGCCCACCCGGCTGTTAGCAACCTCAACTTCGACGCCAAGCAGGGCGAGATCCTTGGATTTCTTGGGCCGAACGGCGCCGGGAAGACGACCACGATGCGCATCCTTACCGGCTACATGCCGCCGTCAAGCGGCTCGGCGACCGTGGCCGGATTTGACGTGGTTGACCAATCTCTTGACGCCAGACGACACATCGGCTACCTGCCAGAAACCGTCCCCTTGTATACGGACATGAGCGTACGGGACTACCTGACCTTCATGGGATCCCTGCGCAAAGTCGAGGACCTCGATCTCCGGGTAGATGAGGTCCTGGAGGACATTCATCTCGAGGATCGAGAAGACAGCTTGATTGGTAGCCTTTCCAAGGGCATGCGGCAACGGGTGGGCCTGGGCCAGGCTTTGGTCCATCAGCCGGATGTCCTCATCCTCGACGAGCCAACGATCGGGCTCGATCCTGGTCAGATCATCGAAGTCCGCAAACTCATTCAGGAGCTGGGCAAAGAGCGGACGGTCTTGCTCTCCACCCATATCCTCTCCGAGGCACAGCAGGTCTGCGATCGGGTCTTGATCATCAACAACGGGATGATTGTGGCCGAGGACTCGCCCGGCAATTTGCAGGCGCAGATGGCCGGGGCAGAGAAACTTCTGGTCAGCACACCGGCCAGCCTAGAAGAGCTGAAGCCGCTCCTCGAATCCATCTCCGGGGTAACCGGCGTGGCCGCTGGAGCGGAGCCCAACCGGTTCGAGGTGTCCACCTCGCCCGGCAGGGACTTACGCCCGGACATCGCCCGCAAGATAGTCGAGGCCGGCGTGGACCTGCTTGAACTCGGATCGGCGGGGGTGAGCCTGGAGGAGATCTTCCTGCAGCTGACGCGGGAACAACATCCGGAAGACCATCGGGAGCAGGACTGAGATCATGCACAATGTTTGGGTCATCGCATCCAGGGAGTTCAAGCAGTACTTCGTCTCCCCGCTGGCCTACGCCATGGCGGCCATGCTGTATTTGATCCTCGGGTTTCTGTTCTACGTCAACATCAACTTTGGCCTGCAGAACGGCCAAATCACGCCCGACGGCCGTATCGTCATGGGTCCCATGATCACCATCCTGGTTTTCATCACCCCGCTGATCACCATGCGCCTTTTGGCCGATGAGCAGCGTATGGGCACCATGGAGCTGCTTCTGACGGCGCCGGTGCGGGACTTCGAGCTGGTGGTAGGCAAATGGCTCGGCGCCCTGGGGTTCATTGTGGCGGTCCTCATTCCCACTTGGATCTACCCTCTGATTATGAATTGGATGACCCAGCCCGGGATTGATCAGGGCGTGTTGGTGACCGCCTACCTGGGCCTGGCCTTGCTGATGGCCGCCATGCTCGGGGTTGGCACCTTTGTCTCGGGGCTGTTCAACAACCCCTTCGTGGCCTTCCTGGGCACGGAAGCCGTCCTGCTGGGGCTGTGGGTGGTGGGTGCGCTGGGGAGCGGCAGCGGACTGGTCAGCGAGGTGGCTGGCTACCTCGGCCTGGTGGACCACTTCTACAACAACCTCTACCGTGGGGTACTCCAGATTACCGACGTGACCTATTACGTGAGCTTGACGGTGCTGGCGCTGTTCCTGGGAGCCCAGGTGATCCAGGCCAGGAGATGGGGATGAGCTTGGATCGCCAACGACTGGCGCCTTACATCTATCTCTTGGGGATACTGTTCCTCATCGCCGACGGCGTGCGCTATATCCTCACGCGGCAATTCGACACCATCTTCCAGGTTGCGCTTGGCCTGTTCGTGCTGGGAATCGCCGCCGGCGTTCTGTTGGACCCGGGGCGGGTCCGCCACTGGCTCTCCGGCCGCCAGGCGCGCTACGGCAGCAACGCGCTTCTGGTAAGTGTGGCCGCGCTGGGTATCCTAGGGGTGATCAACTACCTGGTCTACCAAAACCCCAAGAGTTGGGACCTCACCGAAGACCAGCAGTACAGTCTGGCCCCGGAAACGCTCAAGATCCTCGGAGAGCTCCCTCAAACGGTGCAGCTGAAGGGGTTTTACACACCCAACCAGTCGGGGTCCAGGGACAACATCCGCCCTCTTCTTGAGCAGTACCAGATCCATAGCGCCGGTAAGCTGAGCTTCGAATTCATCGATCCCAACAAGAACCCGGCCGCAGCACGGCAGTTCGGAATCACCAAGGATGGCAGCGTGGTGGTCGCCATGGGCGACCAGACCACCGTGGTCCAGCCCGTGTCCGAGCAGGATCTCACCTCGGCGCTCATTCGGCTGGCCAACCCAGGCAGCCGGACGGTGTACTTCTTGACCGGCCACGGCGAGCATGATCTGACAGCGTCAGATGACACCGGTTACAGCCAGGTGGCGGCGTCGTTAAAGGCCAAGAACTACACGGTCAACCCCCTCAACCTGGTGCAGACGGGCAAGGTGCCGGATGACGCCAAGGCCGTGGTGGTGGCCGGGCCCCAGCTGGCGCTCTCGGCGGACGAGGTCAAGGCGCTAAAGGACTACCAGGCCGCCGGCGGATCCCTGCTTGTGCTGTATGAGCCCACCCTGACGACCAAGATCCAATCCGGCACTGACCCGCTGGAAACCTACCTGGCGCAGGATTGGGGTGTCAGCTTCCAGGACGACCTGGTGGTCGATTTCACATCCACCCTGCCTCTGGCGGGCCTGGCGTCCAGCTACGCCGACCATCCAATCACCCAGCGCCTGCAGGGGCAGACGACGATCTACCCGACTGCCCGCAGCATTGCCATTAATCCACCGGCTGACACCAGCAGGTCGGTCACAGCCCTGGTCAACTCCGGACAGAGTTCGTGGGGTGAGAGCGACATCCAGAAGGTGATCGACACCGATCAGGCCCAGTACGACCAGGGTTCGGATTTCCCGGGGCCTCTCCCGGTGGCGGCGGTTGGACAAGATTCATCCACCGGGGCACGTATTGTGGTCTTCGGCGATTCTGACTTCGCCGACAACGGCTATTACTTCAGCTACGCCAACGGTGATATGTTGGTCAACAGCATCGATTGGGCGGCCAAACAGGATACGTTGATCGACCTGACTCCCAAACAGTCGACGTCCAGATTCGTTGTGCCCCCTTCGGTCCAGACGCTCGGTCTGGTCTTCTTGGTGACGATCATCCTCCTACCGGGAGGAGCGCTGGGGACTGGCCTGGTGATCTGGTGGCGTCGCCGCCGCCGGCGCTGAGGTCCCCATCCCATGATTAGGCGCAGCACTTGGATTGCCCTGGCGGTCTTTGCCCTCGCCCTGGCAGGGACCATCTGGTATGCCAGGTCCGGGGGTACATCCCCACCTTCAGCCGACGTGACGCCCACCGCGGCGCCGCTATGGACTTTTGCCGCCCAAGACATCGCCTCCTTGAAGGTGGAGGATCTTGAGGCAGGGGACCTGATGGAGGCACACCGCGATAGCTCATCCGGTTGGGCGCTGGATGAGCCCAAGGGCCTGGCCGATGTTGGCCGTCTGGAAATCGCAGCCGATACCCTTGCCAACCTGGTTCCCAGCGACTCGGTCCCCGGCGCTGATCTGGCGGCCTTTGGGCTGGACCATCCCACCGACCGGATTACGGTCACGCGTCGCGATGGCACTCAGGATCAGCTCCTGGTGGGGCAGACATCCCCGACCGGTGATGTGGTGTATGTCAAGCTTCCCTCCAGCGATGCGGTGTATTTTCTGAGCAGCTACACTCTGGCTAACATCACCGGGTTGGCGGGAGATCCTCCCCTCGCCACGCCCACGCCGGAAGCGACGCAAACCCTGCCCCCATTGATCCTCCCGACGGTGACCCCTTGATGGACCCATTCGCCAGGCGCTCGATGCCGTTGTGCACGATGGGTGAGACCTGCATCTTGATCTTCCATTGCAATACGGTCCGAATTTCTGTATTCTGATCTTGATGAACAAACAACGTCATCACACCTCAAACCGCGGCCGCCTCAAGGCTGACACGTTAAATGCCCCGCCCGTAGCGATGGGCCTGGTCATTCAGGAGGCGCCTGAGCCGGTACAAAACGAGCAGGATCAGGCGATTCGCAAGCTGGTGGACTTGGGTCGAGATCACGGCTACGTGACCTACGAGGACATCACGCGCGTGCTGCCGGAGGCGGAAGAGGATCTGGAGCTGGTCGACGACCTCTTCGCCGCACTGACCGCGGCGGGCGTGGTGGTCGTCGACAATCCGGACGAGAACGACGCTGAGTCGCCGCCGTTGGGTGCCGATGGGATCGATGAGGCAGACCCGTTGGAGACAGCTAACCTGGATATTGACGACAGCGTGGGGCTGTACCTGAAGGTCGTCGGCCGGGTTCCCCTGCTCACGGCCAAGGAAGAGGTCAAACTCGCCAAGCGCATCGAGCGCGGCAAAGAAGCCCGCTTCTTGATGGCCAACGGCCCACTCTCATCCGAGCTTCGGGCTGAGCTTCAAGAAGTGGTTCAGGATGGCTGGGCGGCGCGTGAACACCTCATCACGGCCAATTCACGCCTGGTAATCAGCGTCGCCAAACGCTACATAGGCCGAGGGGTGCCCTTCCTCGACTTGATCCAGGAGGGCAATATTGGTCTCATCAGAGCCACCAAGAAGTTCGAATATCAGCGGGGCCACAAGTTCTCGACCTATGCCACCTGGTGGATCCGGCAGGCCGTAACTCGGGCCATCGCCGATCAGGGACGCACGATCAGAGTGCCGGTTCACATGGGCGACCAGATCAACAAGCTGCTTCGCACCTCCCACCGACTCACCCAGCGACTTGGACGCGAGCCGACCTTGGAAGAGATGGCTGAGGCCCTGGACGTCCCCGTCAAGAAGGTGGAGACGATGATCCAGGTGTCCCGGCGGCCGGTTTCGCTCGAGACCCCGATGGATGAAGACGAGGATTCGATCCTGGCAGATTTTGTTGAGGATCGGGACTCGGCTGCCCCGGCTGACATGGTAACCCACAGCCTGCTCCGTCAACATCTGGACGAGATCCTGCTCGACCTGCCGCCGCGAGAAGTGCGGATCTTGCAGCTACGCTATGGGTTGATGGACGGCCAAAGCTACACGCTCGAGGAAGTCGGCCGCAAGATGGGTGTGACGCGCGAGCGTGTGCGGCAGATCGAAGCCCAGGCCCTTTCTCGCCTGCGGCACCCCAGCCGCCGTCGAAAACTCTCTGGCTATCTGAGCGACTGAGAAACCCCCAGCTTGTAGACGGTTCGATGGGTTCAGCCAATGATTCGGCCGCGGGATGCGGCCGTGCGGGGAAAGACTACGCGGCGGGTGGATGGCGCCGCCGGGCCAACAGCTGCATCGCCCGAGTCAGGCTCGTTACCCCGAAGGCCACCCACAAGGCCACAAAAGGAATCAAGGGGAGATAGTAGCGTTGGAACGGGAGCGGATTGGCCAAGAGCAGGGCCGCCACTTCCGCCAGCCCGGCCACCCCCAGCCACCGACGAGCCATGCGCTGGCCGTCGCCCGCCTCTCCCCCCGGCCAGAAGCTCAGGACCAACCCGACCAAGGCCAGCCCAAACAACACCCCGCCGGCTGCGAACCCTCTCAACACCCGATGGAAAGGATTGTCAAGATAGGCCCGGTCCTGAACCGCCGTCTGCTCGAGGTAGTTGCCCACTTCCGACACCTGGGGCGGAACGATGAAGACCTCTCCAATCATGGCGGCCGCTCGCTCCAGCGGGCTGTCGAGCACCCGGCCAGGAGCCACATCTCGAATGGTTTCGATTTGAGAGCTCAACAGAGTTCGCCGGGCGTCCAGCATGGCCTTGGCCGCGCCCAACGGATGGGCCCAGAAGAAGGGCTGCATAACCACCGTGAAGACGACCGCCGTCAGCAAGAAACGGAGGGTGTGCTTCCATTGCCCGCTGGCGCGTCGCCCGGAGCGCGGCCATACGGCGGACGCCAGCCCGACAAGGGCCAGAGGCGCAGCCGACTGTTTGGCAGCGAAGGCCAGCGCTGACCCGATGCCGGCTATCCATGGACGTCTGCCGGCGACGGTGATTCCCCACAGCGCCATAGAGGCAGCCATCAGGAGGGTGCCCTCCGCCATGGCGCGTCGCGCGTGAAGGAGGACCAGGGCGTTGGTCCCCACTAGCCCGACGGCGAGCAGCCCGGTCCACCGCCCGCTGATCTCGATCCCGACCTTGTAAATGAAGAGTAGGGTCAGGGCGATCAAGGCGCTGCTCGCCAGGCGCGCACCGAGCAGCAAGCGGGAATCGGGCATCGCCCCGGCACGGATGTTGGCCACCCAATCTTGGGTCCAATCCCAATCCACCGACACCGCCTGGGGCCCGTACCCAGCCAGGCGGCGCCCGGCGCCCAACACGTATTTAGACAACGGGGAGTTGAGCGATCGGTACCCTTGGGGATCATCGGGGGTGGACCCGGGCTGCCAGACCAAATCGAGGGGATGGGTGAGCCAGATCTCCAGGTCGCGGCTCTGAAACAGATAGGAGCTTTCGTCAGGGTGGAACGGGACGGACGCGGCCCCGATCATGTGGATCAGAGTCAACAGCGGGATCAGGATCAGGGCGCCGCCATGTCGCTTTGTGAAATCTCTCACTTATTGACCGCTCGAGCGAAGACGAACAATCCCCGGCTGCCGTAGATGTCGGTGGGTAGGGTTTCCATAAGTTGATACGCACGTACGAAGGACTCGTTCTGCAGCAATCCCCTGCGGCCATAGACCTCAAGCAGAACCACATAATCAGGTTTCAGATCCGAGATCAGGTTGGGTGGGATGGCGTAGTTGATTACGTAGTACGAATCATCCAGCGGATAGTAGCGGGAGGCGTCGGGAGAGACCAGCCCAATAGTGTCCAGCATGCGGGCCCCGGTGTAGTAACCGAGCGCACCGATGTCCCCGGCGGCAATCGTTTCCCCGGGGAGCACTCGGCCCTTCAGGTCGTCAGCCGCCTCTTGATAAAGAAGCTCCAGCTGAATGTAGGCCATGTCCGGAGCGGGGAGGTCGGGGCCATGTGATGGGTGGAGCACCCAGCCATGGAGGGTGAGCGCAGCGGCTGCCAGGCCCATCCCTAGAGGTACAAGATGCGTGCGTAGATCGAGGCCCAGCCTTTCCATGCCCAGGGCGATTCCAAGGATGTAAAAGGGCAAGGGTGGTGCCAGGTACCAGCGAAAGATCAGCGGGTTGAAGACCGAGAACGCGATCAGATACACCCATGGCGCTGCGAACACGGGCCACAGGTCCGACCGCCGGCGTAGGACGGTGAGGGCGCCCAGCCCAAAGAGAAAGGGGAACAAGACCAGACCGATCGGGATCCACGTGTTGCCGAAGGTCAACTGGCCCAGGAATGGCGTGGCGAAATGCTGCAGCAGCCTGATCAACGCTGCGTTGGGCGGAAGGTGATATGCGGCCAATTTGGCGCCGACCGACGCAGGGAGCGGATTGCCGAAGTACAGGCTGGCGAAGGCCGTCCAAACCGCCAGCGGAAGGAGGAAAGCCACGCCCTCAGCCCAACGGATGGGGGGCATGGTGCGTTTGTGCTTCGAAACCCAAACTTGACGCGCCCGTTCAATGGCAAGCGGCGCGATGAAAAGCAGACCGTCGGGACGGGTGAGCAAACAAAGGCTGGCCATGAGCGCCCCCGTGGTTGGGCGCTGGCTGTAGTAGAAGTAGAATGTCGCCAGGATCAGCAAGACAAACAGGCTGGTTTCCATGCCGCCGATGTCAAACGTCACCGACATGGGCGCGATGGCCCAGACCAAGGCGGCGATTAATCCCCCGATGGGATAGCCGAGGCGGTTACCAATGCGCAGCAGGAACCAGCAGCTGGCGGCCCCGAACAAGGCGTTGAGCGCCAAGGCTATCAAGGGAAACGGCGCCGAAGCGGCGCCGAACGGGATGGAGACGAGCGACAGGAGCAGGGTGTAGAGCGGGGTGGTGGTTCCCAAGACGTGCTCGCCGGAATTGTAGACGAAGCCGGCGCCAGAGATCAGGTTCTGAGCGTAGCGAAAAGTGATGTAGGCATCGTCGATGGTGCGTGGCCCTGGTATCAAGCGTGCAACCAGGGCGATAAGCGCGATGACCCAAGGCATGATGCGTTCGAGTTGCCCAGACATGGCGAGATTATAGCAAGGACCTGCAAAATGGTTGTTGGCGCCAGCGGGCGCAGGGCATAACGATGTCGGCCGGGGAGACCCAGGAGCCGGCGGGCGGCTGGACTCGCTTCCTTGGGGGACCCCTGGGGTTGGCGCTTCCGCTGCTTGTCGCTTTGGGCCTGAAGCTCCTGCTGCTGGCGCGGGGCGTCTTTCCTTTCAACGCCGATGAAGCCGTGGTTGGGTTGATGGCGCGCCACATCTTGCAGGGTGAGCGCCCCGTGTTCTTCTATGGCCAGGCCTACTTGGGGAGCCTGGATGCCTGGTTGATCGCCGGCGGCTTTGCCCTGGCGGGCGCCCAGGTGTGGGTCATCCGGGCTGTCCAAACGGGCCTCTACCTGCTTACCGTCACCACGACCTATCTTGTGGCCCAGCGCGCCACCGGCTCGCGGTGGGCAGCCTGGACGGCCGCCATGCTATTGGCCGTGCCGACCGTGCTCATGACGCTGTATACCACGGTGTCACTCGGCGGCTACGGTGAGGCCTTGCTCTTGGGCAACCTGCTCCTGCTGACAGCACTGGCTATCCGGTCGCGGCCGGACGTGCGCTGGTTGTGGTTCGCATGGGGTCTGTTGTCCGGGCTTGGATTGTGGGTCTTTGGCCTGACGCTCGTCTACAGCCTGGCGACCCTTCCGCTGATGGTGGCCGTCCTGTTCCAGGATGCCAATCGAGTCCGCCGGTGGGCCGGGATTCTCTCAACCACGGTCGGGGCACTGATCGGAGCGGCCCCCTGGTTGGTGTGGGCGCTCACCCACGGCGTCACAGCCCTGTTATCCGAGCTGGGAGGCTCGGCCATCGCCGGCGCTTCCCCTGCGGGCTGGCTTACAGCCATCGGCGGCCACAGCCTCAATCTGCTGCTGTTTGGACCCAGCGTGTTGATGGGGCTTCGTCCACCATGGTCCACGCAAACGCTGGCTTGGCCATTCGTCCCTTTGACCATCGCCTTTTGGCTGGGCGCGCTCGCCTCTGCCGGCCTGCGTCGATTTCGGTTGGCTGAAGAGGGAGCGGGGGGATGGCTCATTTCGGGCGTGGCGGCCGTGTTGTTGGCCGGCTTCGTGCTCACGCCGTTCGGGGCCGATCCCAGCGGACGCTATTTCCTGCCGGTCGCCGTCGTCATGTCTGTTTTCGGCGGGGCCTGGGTGGCACGTTTGCGGGAGGGGAAGGGGCCAGTCCTGGCGGTGGCAGCCCTGACGGCCGTGCTGCTCTTCAACCTGGCCAGCACGATCCAGGCTGCTGAGACGCTGCCACCCGGCCTCACTACGGCGTTCGACCCGGTGGCGCAAATCGATACCTCATCCCTACCGGCATTGGCTGAATTCCTCGAAAGCCATGGGGAGACTCGCGGCTACACGAACTACTGGGTCGCCTACCCGCTGGCGTTTGTCTCCGATGAGCAGCTTGTCTTCGTCCCAACCTTGCCTTACCATCCAGACTTTCGGTACACGCCCAGAGACGACCGCTACCCGCCTTACGATCAACTGGTGGCGAAGAGCCCCAGCGTGGCCTACATCACGACCCATCACCCCAGCCTGGATGAGTCCCTTTCGAGCGCCCTCCAGACCCGGGGTGTCACCTTTAGCGAGCGATGGATTGGGCCGTACCATGTCTTTTATGATCTCTCGCAACCCGTGAAGTTAACCGCCGATGATTTGGCTCCGAAGGGCCCGACGCCATGAGCTTTCGCCGCCTGGTGCTGGCCGTCACGGGCATGGCGATACTGGCCATGGCGGTCCGCACATCCGTAGACAGCGACACGTGGTGGCACCTGCGCGCCGGGGCGTGGATGCTCGAGCACGGGCGCTGGCTGACGGTAGACCCCTTCTCTCTGACGCGCCAGGGCCAGCCATGGCTTTATCCAGGCTGGCTGGCCGAGATCGCGCTTGTGAGCGATTTTCGCGCCCTGGGTTTCGCCGGCCTTGACCTGCTTACAGGCTGCATGGTGCTGTTGGGCTTCCTTTGCCTTTGGCCGGTGCTGCAGTCGGGTCAGCTCGTGCGCGGCTTCGTCCTGATCCTGGCGGCTTCGGCATCTGGGGTGTTCTGGTCGGCGAGACCGCAGATTTTCAGCCTGGCCCTAACGGGTGCCTTCGTGGCGGTGCTGGAGCTGCAGAGGCGCCGCCGGTCCCGCGCCTGGTGGCTGCTGCCGCTGGGGATGATCCTATGGGTCAACCTGCATGGCGGCTTCGGCATAGGCTTGCTGTTGATAGGCACGTATGTCGGAGGTGAACTGCTGGAGATTGGCCTGGCGCCCTTGCGAGGCAGCACGCGCGCCGAGGTGTGGACAGATCGGCGCGGCGTGATCACGAATTGGCTGATGGGAGGGGGGTTGTCGGTGCTGGCTGTGTCGCTCAACCCGGTCGGTCCTCGTATGCTGCTGTACCCCCTCCAAACGGTATCGATCAGCGTGCTGCGAGATTACATCCAGGAATGGCAGAGCCCCGACTTCCATCAACTTCAGATGCAGCCGTTTCTGTGGATGATCCTCTTGCTGATGTTTGTCCTGGCCGTTTCGAGCCGCCGGAAGGGCGCAACCGAGCTGCTCCTGCTGGTAGGTTTTGCCTACTTGGGTTTCGACGCAGCCCGCAACATCGGGCTGTTCGCCATCGTGGCCGCACCAATCCTCGCCCGTCATCTCGACGCTAGCCTGGAACCGATCCGGACCAGGTTGAAGGACCGCCGCCAGGCGCCGGAGAGGCTGGCGCGGTTGTTCAATGTGACCATCGGGGTTCTGGTGGCCGTGGCCGCCTTGGCCCGTATCGCCAGCCAACTGCCCGACTCGGTCAATCGCATGGCAATCCAGAAGGACATGCCGGTGGCCGCGGTTGACTTCATACAGTCGCAGCAGCCGCGGGGGCCCTTGTTCAATTCGTACAACTGGGGCGGGTACGTGCTGTGGCGCTTGTATCCGGACTATCCGAGTTTTGTGGATGGAAGGACGGACCTCTTCGACGATGAACTGCTGCGCTCGTACCTGACAGCCTGGTCGGGCCAGCCGAGTTGGCAGGCGTTGTTCCAAAAATGGGGGATCCGATTGGTCTTAATCGAGCCCGAGGCGCCTCTGGCCTCGGTCCTCCAGTCTGTCGGATGGCGGGTGCTCTATCAGGATGCCCTGGCAGTTGTCCTGGTCCCGCCAGATTCGGCGGGCGAATCCCAGGTGGTCCAGATGTTAGTTCATCCCCCGAACAGTCGGTAGGCCGTCGCCCCCCACCAGGCCGCCCAAACCAGGGCCGCTTCCCAGTCTTTCAAGAACGAAATGACTGCCATCCAAGGGCCGATCAAGCTCGATGTGGTCGCGTAGGGGGAGGCGAAGGGGCCGGCACTCACGAGCAGTCGATCGTCGGCCCGGCGGATTCCAAGCAAAATCAGGATCAAAGCTGCCGGCACCTGGAACGGCCAAAGTCCGAGCCAGAGATTGTGGGCGGCCCCCACGAACGGAGATGGCTGGTTGAGCAGGGCCGCCGGCCAGTTTCCGAACAGCAGCAGGCTAAGGACCAAGACGCCGGCAGCCAGGGCTGCGGCACGCAAGATCATTGAACGCGGCACGCCGAAGAGCATCCCCAGGCCGATCTGGGGTTTGCTCAGAGCCGCCAGCGGCCACCAGGTCTTGGGAAGAAAGAGCAGGGCCAGGATAAGGGGCTCGATTTGCCCGTGAAGGAGGATGTAAAAAGCTGCTGGAGAAGTGAGCACCAGCAAGGGCTTAACTAGGCCGTGGTTCCAGCGGCGTGTGAGGAAGAGCAGGGCGATCAAGTTGAGGCTGCTGAGGGCGGCCCAGCCCCATTTGACAGGGAAGACCGCCAGGGGCAGGAGGAGGGCTGCTACCCATGGCGGGTTGGAGTAGTAGCTGTTGGTGACCCGTTCGCCGTATAGCGGGGCACCCGCCAGAATTCGCTGGGCGGCGCCGTGGAAGGTTTCCCAATCGTCGCCTCCGGCCATGGGGATCAAGGCAAAGCCGAGTGTGACCAACAGGGCCAGGACGACCCACATGGCTACGCCGGACCACGCAGGGAGTTCACTTGAAATGTCTCGGAGGAGTTTCATCCTTCCGCCCAAATCAGGGTGACTGGCGGGGGCAGCCGGCTGCCGAATTGTCGATGGACGGGGGTCATGATCCCAGAATCCGGATGGCCACAAGGAGCCACAATCCGAGCACCGTCGCTGCGGCGACCGGGAGGGATTCCAGTGTGGCTGCCACAGCGCCGACCCAAGAATGCAGGAGCACGTACGGTGAGAGCAGCGGGGAGGCAATCAATGCGGGCCGCACCCGGCGTCGGGAGTAAGCCGCCGCCAGAAAGGCCAATCCGAAGGGGATGGATGCCGGCCACAAGCTGGCGTTCCACCACAGGCCCACCATCTCATCGAAACGCAAAGGCCAGAGACCGAAAAGGGCGAAAGAGCCCAGGCTCAGCACCGCTAGGGGCCAGAAGTCGGCGAAGAGCCGCCGACCTCCGCCGGCCCGCCACGATTCCAGCAGCTGGTAAGCGATCACACCGATCCCGATCTGAGGCTTAGTGGCCAAAAACAGCAGGCCCACTCTGGGGGGCATCACCACGCCGAGCAAAGCGAGCCAATCCAGATTGCCGTTTAGCGTCGAATGGAGCACCGGCGGCGACAGCAGGAACAAGACCAGGGTAAGGGGCCGTGCGCCAAGGCGGATCCCAATGAACCCGAAGCACAGCACACCGGCCACGGCCATGATCCCGCGGCCAATGGCTTCGGGCAGGATGGCCAAAGGGAGGAGCGGTAGCAAAGTCCATGGCGGGTTCAAGAAGGCGGCCACAGTGTAAGGAGAGCGTCCGGAGAGTAGGGCCAAGCTGGCGGGACGGAAGGCGAATGACCAATCCACCCCCCGGGGGAGGTATAGGGCGCTGGCGGCAATCAGTCCGACCAGGGTCAGGCCCAGGAGCGGCGCCAACCAGGGCCGGGCGCGAATCTGCGCATAGACATCAGACCATGTCGGGCCATACCAGGCCGCGACCGGCGCCGACCGGCTGGATGCGGCGGGGATCGATGTCGTGGGATGGGGGTTTTCCCCGTTGGAGGGCGAAGCGGACTCGATGATGGCGCCTCCTTGCAGATTGGCCTGGATATGCTAACATCTCCGGGCGGCTATGCAAGTCACATCTCGAGAGGCGAAGGACGTTTTAGACTCGCCTCGCCAAGCGAGGGCTGGTCTATGACAGCAGCGAGCATCCCATCCCAATGAGGCCGCCCCGCAGCTCCCGTGCCTGGCAGACCCTGTTCGTCTCGCTTTTCGGCATCATGCTGGTAGCACTAACCTACGGCAACCTTGGGTTTGCGGAGCAGGCACCCGGGGGTAACGATTTTCTTCCGCGTTGGTTGGGAACGCGGATGTGGGTCACTCAGGGAGTTAGTCCCTACGACCCGAGCATATCGCAGCAGGCCCAGCAGATCATCTACGGTCGTCCGGCGGATCTCGCATCCGGCGAAGACCAGGCCCTTTTTGCTTATCCACTTCCGATCACCCTATTCATTCTTCCCTTCTCAGTCTTGCCCTTTGTGCTGGCGAGGGCGCTATGGATGACTCTGCTGGAAGTCTGCCTGTTGGCGTTGATGCTCTTGAGCATCAGACTGACTAAGTGGCGTCCCGCCCCCTTCGCATTCGGCTTATTGATGTTGTTTTCGATCGCCTGGTATCACGGGTTTCGGGCGGTGGTGTTGGGGCAGTTCGCCGTGATTGAGGCCGTCCTCGTCGCAGGTGCCCTCCTGGCCATCCAACACGAGTTGGACGCCGTGGCCGGGATGCTTGCGTCGCTCTCGCTCCTCAAGC
The DNA here is from genome assembly GCA_963807065.1 of uncultured Chloroflexia bacterium. GTDB lineage: Bacteria > Chloroflexota > Anaerolineae > Anaerolineales > E44-bin32 > CAWAND01. The sequence continues at coordinate 675,703 of CAWDZQ010000003.1, read as the reverse complement.
CGCAGATCTCAGTGCTTCTGGTTCCCTTCATTCTGATTTGGGCCGTCTCGCGGCGAAGGACATCACTGGTCACCTGGACTCTCGGCTCGACGGTTGCCCTGTTCGGAGGCTTCATCCTCCTAATGCCCAACTGGCCCATCCAGTGGTTGAGGGAAGTCATCAGCTACCCGACCTACACGGCCACGGTCTCCGCATCGCCCCTCTCGCTTTTGGCGGGCATCTTCCCGGCGGGCTCGGGTTGGTTGACGGGCATCCTTTCTGCGCTGGCGGGCTTTTACCTGCTTTGGGAATGGGTTCTTGCCAGGGGCAAGCACGATGCCTGGTTCCAGTGGACGGCGGCCATGACTTCTGGTCGTCACCCAGCTGGTGGTGTTTCGGACGGCAAGCACCAACTACCTGGTGTTCATGCCCGGAATGCTGCTCATCTTCAGCGTATGCCTCCAGCGTTGGCACCTGGCCGGCAGGCTGGTGGTTGGCGCCATCGTGGTGACGCTGGCCGTGGGACCCTGGCTCTTGTTCCTTAATACCGTCCAGGGCAACCAGGAGAGCCTGCTGATGCTCGTTCCGTTGCCTCTGTTGATGTTCGTCGGCCTGTGGTGGGTGAGGTGGTGGGCGACCCGGGCCAATGTGTTCCGCATCGGTGAGGGAGAACCCCTGACGGGATTGTGAATAATGTCACAATCGGACCGGCGAACCCAGCCGACACTAGGCGGCGTCTCGCGTGACCACAGAGAATAGCCGAGGAAGTGACGCAGGCCAGGTTGTGCGGCGTTGGCGCGCCTTGGCCGCCTTCGGCGTGCTCTTCGTGCTGGTGGCGGCCTATTATGTGATTCACAAACCCTTCGACAGCCCCTTGGCCCTGACCCTTCTGCAGGATGCCCTGCGGATCTGCGTGGCGGGGGCGATCCTCACCTTGTCGGGGGCGGTTGGCGAGAAGCTCATCGGACCACTCCCCTTGTCAGCGTCGGCACAAGCAGCGATCTACGCCGCAGCGGGGCTTGGCCTGGTTGGCATCCTTTGGATGCTCATTGGCGCCGGGGTCGGGTTTATGGGCTGGCTCTCATGGCTCGTCCTCGGGGCCGGACTGGCTGCGCTCAGGCGTTCGGCTCTGGTTTGGCTCCGCATGCTGAGATCGGGATGGCGCGAGCTCCAGCCCCGCGGCGGTTTCGAGGCGGCGCTGGCGGTGGTTGTGGCGGCACTTTTGGCCGGCGATCTGCTCGAAGCGCTCGGCCCGCCCGTCCATTACGATGCCCTGGTCTACCATCTCGCCCTGCCACAGGCTTTCCTGGAGGCAGGGCGATTCGTCTTCGACCCGTCCAATCCCTTCTGGGGCAGCCCGCTGTTGGTCGAGATGAGCAATGCTTGGGCCATGTCATTGGCCGGCGCCAGCGCGGCCGCGGTGCTCGGCGTGTTGGTCGGTGCCATGACCCTGATGGGAGTCTTCGGTCTGGTGGCGCGTCATGTTTCGCGCGGGGCTTGGGTGGCGGTTGCCAGCCTGATGGTCGGCGAGACACTGTGGTCGTCCATCGCCTGGGGCTACGTCGATTGGTTTGCCGCCCTTTTTGGTCTGGCGCTGGTGGCGTGCTTGGACGTGTGGCTGCGCGAAGGGCGGCTGCGTTACGCCATTTGGGCGGGTGCGCTGGCCGGATTTGCCGCCGGGACCAAGTACACGGCTGGAATTGGGCTCATCGCCGGCCTGGTGGTCATCTGGATCAACGGCGACGGTACGAAGCGGCGACGGGCGACCCTGGGGCTTGTTGGGGCAGCCGTGCTGGCCTTTGCCGCTTGGCCGCTCAAGAACTTGATCGCCACCGGCGCTCCGCTTTATCCGTACATCGGAGCCAATCCATGGGTGAGCGGCGTGCAGCAGGCCTTCTTCTCTGCCGCTAGTTCGGCCGGGTTTAGGCCCGTCGGGCCGTTGATCCCGCTGTTTGCCACACTCTACGGAGCCGAAGGCGCCCCGGGCTACGCCGCCAGCATAGGCCCGCTGCTTTTTGGGCTGTCGCTGGCCGTATTGGCCGGACCGATCCATCGTAAGGGTCTGTCGGGCCTATTGGTGACGTTCATGGTGTCGGGTTGCCTTGTGTGGGGTGGGGCCAACTTGGCTTCGGAGTTGCTGGGGCAGTCACGGTTGTACATGGTGATCTTTCCGGCTTGGGCGGCATTGGCTGGGCTGGGCTACGCCAACCTCGAATTGGTTCAACTGCAATCGGTCAGGCTTGGGCGCCTGACTCAGGCCCTGGTGCTCATGACCTTGTTCTTCGCCATGGTGGCGGCCGTTGGCACCTTTGCCAAGGACAACCCGTTGCTGCCCGCGCTCGGGCTGGAGAGCCGGGAACAGACACTCACTCGCCGGACTGGACCCTACGCGCCGGCCATGGCGGCGGTGCGCGGGTTGGGCGGCATGGGCTCGGTGGTGATGTTGTGGGAGCCTCGAGGTTACTACTGCCAGCCTCAGTGCATCTCCGACGCCTGGATCGACCGATGGTACACGCTGAGGCGGGCCGGCCTCGACGACCAAGCCATCCTCCAGCGCTGGCACGCGGATGGCCGAGGGTATGTCTTGCTCAACCGCCCCGGCATGGCGTTCGTGCGCGATGAGGACCCCCGATTCACCGCCGAGGATTGGACGGCTCTCGACCAGCTTCTCAACCAGATGCGCCCCGTCGAGCGCTTTGGCGACGCCTACATTCTGTACGCGCTACCGTGATGTCCCGCTGGCATTACTCGGCCCTATTGGCGGGGGGATTGGCCATGGCGGCCGTGGCTGCCATCTGGGTCCGCTCGCCCGGGTACATGGACGCTGATTACTACTTTGCCACCGCCAGAATTCTGGCCTCGGGCGGCGGATTACAGGTGCCTTTCACCTGGAACTATCTGGCGGGTGGTGCCCTGAATCTCCCGCAGCCTGCCCACTTGTACTGGATGCCCTTGACGACGTTTCTTTCGGCTGCATCCATGCTGGTGTTCGGGGGCTCGTTCATGGCGGCCCAGGTTCCCTCGCTGGCGTTCACGGCAGCGCTGCCGTTGATGTCGGCCTGGATGGCACAGAAGCTCGGCGCTAGGCCGGTCCAAGCCGTGCTGGCCGGAGGGCTGGCAGTCTTGTCAGGGTTCTACCTGCCGTTCTTCGTCACCACGGACGCCTTCGCCTCGTTCGCCGTGATTGGGGGCCTGGCTCTTTGGTTGATGGCCGATGCCCCGCAGGCGGATGCCCGGATCTGGCTGATGGCGGGCGCACTGGCCGGCTTGGGGCACTTGGCGCGCGTGGATGGGGTGATTCTGCTGCTGCTGGCGGTTGGCACCTGGGGGTTGTCTCGCCCACGGCGCCCTTTGGGCCTGCTGGCCCTGGTTGGGGGTTACTTGGTGGTGATGGGGGCCTGGTTTGTCCGCATGTGGCAGGTCACCGGAGGACCGCTCTCCCCAGGGGGGCTGAAGGCCGCCTGGCTGACAAATTACAATCAGCTCTTCGCCTACCCGGCAGATCAACTCACCTTCTCGAACTGGCTCGATTCGGGCATCGGTCAGATCTTTCAGGCCAGGCTATCCGCCGCCGGGACCAATTTGACCAGTCTGCTTTTGGTTAATGGCCTGGTCTTCCTAACCGTCCTCATGGGCATTGGGCTGTGGCGGAAACGCCGCTGGCGAGCCATTGGCGTCCTGGCAGCCTATCTGCTCTCCGAGTTCGCCCTGATGAGCGTTGTTTTCCCCTTTCCTGGATCACGAGGTGGGTTCTTTCACTCCTCAACAGCTGCCATGCCTCTGCTGTGGGCGCTGACGCCCTTCGGGTTGGAGGGGGCGGTTGATTGGCTCCACCGCCTCCGGGGCTGGGACCCGGTGGAGGCCACCAGACGGTTGGGAATCGGGACTCTGATTGTCGCCGGGGTGGCAACTTTCTACCTCCTGGCCACCAGGCTGGCCCTTCCGGCACAGCACGGGCAGGGGTGGGGAGAAGCGTCCATGGCTTACAACGTGGCATCCGGCCCCATTGAAACTGGAGGGGGCGAACAAGACGTGGTCGCCGTTAACAATCCCCCCGCCTTTTGGTTGGCCTCGGGCCATCCGTCGGTGGTCATCCCGGATGGTGACACTCAGGCGCTGGAGCGAGTGGTGCGGGACTTTCGAGTGCGCTGGGTGGTCCTTGAGCACAATCATCCACCCGGCCTGGATCCTCTCTACGAGGATCCGGGTATGCTCCCATGGCTGGCGCTGGTGGGCACGTCGCAGGACGCCTTTGGGCAACCGCTTTACACCCTGCGGGTCAAGGAAGGGGTCCAGCAGCCGTGAGAGCGGGGATTGGGAGGCGGGGCAAGCTGGCCGTCGTCCTACTTGTGGCAGGGGTAGCGCTGGGAGGCTACCTTGTCGCCAGCCTTCGTCTGGCGGGGGGCGGGTTCCCTCTCGACGACGCCTGGATTCATCAGACCTACGCGCGCAACCTGGTCCAGTTGGGCCAGTGGGCCTTTGTTCCCAACCAACCCAGCGCAGGCTCGACCTCGCCGCTATGGGCTGTGTTGGAATCGCCAGGCCTGATTCTGGGGATAGCGCCTTGGATCTGGTCGGCCATCCTGGGAATGATAGTGCTCGCACTGACGGCCTGGGTCAGTGGTTTGTGGTCCGTCCAAGGTTCCGCCCGGTCCTCGAACTGGTTTTGGCTCGCCGCCGCCGGGGTGGTCTTCGAATGGCATCTCGTGTGGGCCGCGCTCTCGGGAATGGAAACGTTGATCTTGGCGGGGGCATGCCTCTCGATCCTGTGCGGAATGCAGCGCCAGCCGGAGCGGGGGCTGCTTTGGGGTGCTGTGGTGGGCTTGATGGTATGGATTCGCCCCGACGGGTTGACGCTGGGCATCGCCTACGCCTGGCTGGTCTTGCTGGGAGGCGGAGGGGTGCGCAGTTCGGCCGAGCGCCTGGGCGCCTTTGCGTTGGGAGCCGCCGTCCTGGTCGTGCCCTACTTGGGATTCAACTACGCCCTCGCCGGCCAGATTTGGCCCAACACGTTCTATGCCAAGCAGGCTGAGTATGCAGTGCTGCGCCAGGCGCCCCTCCTGTCAAGGTTTGGGCGAGAGCTCGTGCAACCCTGGATCGGCCCGGCGGCCGTGCTCTTGCCGGGGCTGGTTCTGTGGGCGGTTTCGAGGGCGCGCGCTCACCGCTGGACCGAGTTTGCGCCGCTTGTCTGGGCGTTGGCGTATCTGGCCGCTTATGCCGTGCGACTTCCAGTGACATATCAGCATGGCAGGTACGCCATGCCAACGGTACCGGTCTGGATAGCACTTGGATTGCTGGGCTGTCTCGGCTGGATCGATCTCAAGAGCGGGGTGGGCTGGCGAAGGGTCGCCTCCCGTGTGTGGCTGTCCACCTGGCTGGCCATCACGGCAATCTTCTGGTGGATCGGAAGTGGGGCCTACGCCGCGATGTGGCCGTTATCAACAGCGAGATGGTCCAGACTTCGCTTTGGGTCCGCGGGCACACGGACGCGGGGGATGTGATTGCCGCCCACGACATCGGCGCGCTGGGCTACTTCGGGGGACGGCCGATCCTAGACTTGGCGGGACTGGTCAATCCAGAAGTGATCCCTTTCATTCGCGACCAGGGTGAACTGCAAACCTATCTCGATGCGAGGGGGGCTGACTATCTCATGACATTCCCGGATTGGTACCCGGATTTGATTGAGGGTTTGACCCCGATTTACCAGAGTGGGGCGCCTTTCAGCCCAGAACTGGGCGGGGAAAACATGGCCGTCTACCGCTGGCCCTGATTGGTTGCCCGTGGGAACGGCTGTGCTATACTCGCGGCATTGTCTAGAGCGTGGGGCGACCGATGGAAACCATCAAGCTTGTCATAGTCGATGACCATCCCCTCTTTCGAGAGGGCGTCCGCAATGTGCTTGACGCAGAGGACGACATTGACGTCCTGGCGGAAGGTACCGATGGGGATCAGGCTCTCCAATTGGTTCGGGACCTTAACCCGACGATTGCCCTCATCGACATCAATCTCCCCAGCATGAACGGGATGCAAGTGACGCGTCAGCTCAGCGCCGACCGATTGAGCACGTCGATCGTCCTGCTGACGGCTTACGACGATGTCGAGCAGGTGCTGCACGCCTTCAGCGCCGGCGCCAAAGCCTATTGTTCCAAAGATGTACACGCGGGCAAACTGGTGGACGTCATCCGGCACGTCGCCCGTGGCTATTTCGTCGTCGGGGATCAGGTGTACGACAAAGACGGCCTGGACCAATGGCTCTCGAAGGGTGTGGAGACCATCCGCCGTCCGCATCTCGAGGGCGACGTCGAGGCCTTTACTCCGCTTTCGCCGCGGGAGATGGAAATTCTCCAGTATGTCACGCGGGGGATGAGCAACAAGGAGATCGCCGCCAGGCTGGGGATCAGCCACCAGACGGTGAAGAATCACATGACGGCGATATTGCACAAGCTCGACGTTGAAGATCGGACCCAGGCTGCCGTCTACGCACTACGGCACGGTTGGGTCAGATTGCAAGACACTCGCAAGTGAGGCGGTAGACGTATGGTGGATCAAGCGGAACCGGCAGATCAGGAAGTCCAGGCAGAAGAGCTCAGCCCACTCGACGCGTTTCTTGGAACCAGTCACACCCAGCTGGAGAAGGTCCGTACCAAGCTCTCCGAAATCAACATGTTGATCGAGCAGAGTCAGGGGGAGGTCGACAAACTGGCGCAGCGTAACGCCGACATCACCAATCGCTTGCACCAGATTCAATCCACCTTTGAAACCGTCCCCCGAGAGGATATCCTCAGCGCGTATGAGGCTGCCCAGGACGCCCAGCAGCGTCTATTCACCATGCGTGGTCAGTTGGAAAAGCTCGAAAGCGACAAGGGTCACCTGGAACGCCATGCTCAACTGTTGACGGACGCCCTGACCCTGCTGGAAGGCAATCCCGATATCGAAGCCACCGATCCGCAGGGGGACGCCGAAGACGCCATTACCGGAGGGATTGAAGACATCATCGAAGCTCAAGAAGAAGAGCGTCGTAAGCTCTCTCGACAAATCCATGACGGCCCGGCGCAGGCGTTGTCCAACTTCATACTGCAGACGGAAATCGCCATGCGCCTCTTCGAATCAGATCCGGAGAAGGCGCGCGAGGAGCTTGCAAGTCTGAAAGACTCGGCGACCTCCACCTTTGGCAAAGTGCGCGATTTCATCTTCGACCTCCGCCCGATGATGCTCGACGATCTGGGGCTGGCCCCCACCGTCCGGCGCTATGCGGAGGCATTCGAGGAGAAATCGGGGCTCGACATCAACTGCGTGATCACCGGCACCGAGCGACGGCTGGCCTCCACAAGGGAAGTGCTTGTCTTCCGCGCCGTCCAGGAGTTCCTGGCCAATGTCCGCGAGCACGCTCAAGCGACCCAGGTCAAGATAATGCTCGATATGGACGACCACCAGGTTCGGGCGGTGGTCGAGGACAACGGCAAGGGGCTGGACAAGTCCAACCTCAACCGTGATGACGATCTCCGACCCGGTGGGCTCAAACGCCTGCGAGATCGGGTGGAGCAGCTCGGCGGAAGCCTGGACAGCGACGGCAGCGAATCTGGCACGCGGACGATCCTGGTACTCCCCACAGGAGACTAGGAGGGCTGGGTCTGCACGTATACACGCATCGGAAATAGGTCCTATTGTCCGACTCAGGATCAACTCACTATAATGAGATTGTCAAATCCTGAGGAAAGGAGGTAGACGTGATGCTGTATATGCCGAAAGAGAAGGGACAAGGCCTGGTCGAATACGCCCTGATTCTTGTTTTGGTGGCTGTGGTTGTCATTGTTATTTTGGCCCTGCTTGGTCCCGCTATCGGAAATGTGTTTAGCAACATCGTCAACAATATCTAGGTCAGCATCACATGGCTTGCGTCAGCAACGCCAGTGATCCAAGCCGATCGCAGGGGAGCCCTATCAGCGATAGGGCTCCTTGCATCGAGTTCGAACTTGGCCCCGAGTGGACGCTGAGGCATCGGCTTGACTTTGACCGGGGAAACGGTATCATAACCGGCCATGTGGTCAGTGGAGCCATAGCGAGTTCGACGTTTTAAGGAGGCACTATGCGCCGCGGACGCATTCTCATTCTCTTTGCCATGATCCTTCTCTTCGGCGCTGTGGCCGGGTTCCTGGTCCTCAGCCGGCTTGGCAGTGGGGGCAGCAACGCTCCATCCCCCGAAACCACCCAAGGTCCCGCTTTTGGGGGCGAGGCCCAAATTGTCATTGCGGCCCAGGATATCTCCCGCGGGGCCGTCATTCCCCTAGACGGCGTGATTCTCTCCCCGTTTCCAGCAGACTTTGTCGTCGAGACGATGATCACCGATCTGAATCAGGTGGTCGGCCACCGGGCAAGGATGGATATCGCCCGTGGCGTGCCGGTGACACAGAACATGGTCACCGAGCAAAGCGGCGATTTGCTCGGCACCGGTTCGGATGCCTCACTGGCCATCCCGCCGGGGTACACGGCGATCACCATGCCTCTGGATCGGTTTTCGAGCCTGGGCTATGCCTTGGCGGACGGTGACAGCGTAGATGTGATCGTCAACATGTTGATGATCGATATTGACCCCGATTTCCAAACCGCCCTGCCCAACGCTACGGCTATTCTGGTTGGCCCGGATGGGGCGATCTTGACCGCCGTGGGGGCCAACAAAGCCACGCAGAACCAGGGCGGCACGACGGCCGAATCCCAGAGCCCGGTGCCGCTGGGCCGGGTTGAAACTGATCAGACCACGGGTCAGCAGGTGTTTCTGATCCCGAATCCCGCCGAGACCCAGCGGCCGAGATTGGTCTCCCAACGGCTGATTGCCAACGCCAGGGTGCTTCACGTTGGCGAAGTCAAGTCCGAATCCGCTCAACCTACACCGGTCCCTGACCAAGGTGCGGGTGCGCCGGCCAATCAGCAGGCGGTAGCAGCGGTGGTGAAGCCGCCAGATTTGATCTCCTTGATCGTCACGCCGCAAGACGCCCTGGCTATGGAATGGGCTCTCAATGCCGGGGCCAACATGACCCTGACGCTGCGTGGCCCCGGAGACACGACCGAAAATACGACGTCCAGCGTGACTCTGCAGTTCCTGATCGACAACTACGACATCGCTGTTCCATCCAAGCTCCCGTACGGTCTGGAACCCAGGCTTAAGGCCCCGGAACGGAGCCTCGAATCCACGATGCCGGGCCAGTCTTCAGCAACACCTTCGCCGTAGCATGGTTGGGTAGAGATTGGCTTAGGTAGACGGAGGAATCCATGCCCGAAAGCCCGGAGGAGAATGTCCGGGTACTGGTTGTCGACGACATCGCAGAAACACGCGAGAACATCCGCAAGCTGCTTCAGTTTGAATCCGACATCGATGTCGTCGGTGCCGCCAGATCCGGTGAAGAAGCCCTCCAGCTCGCGTCCGACACCCAGCCGGACGTCGTGCTGATGGACATCAACATGCCGGATATGGACGGGATTGCCGTCACCGAGGCCCTGCTCAAAGACGTCCCCTTCGCCCAAGTAGTCATGCTGTCGGTGCAGAGCGAGGCCGACTACATGCGCCGAGCCATGCTGGCTGGGGCGCGCGACTTCATCGCCAAGCCGCCCTCCGGTGATGAACTGATCAAGACCATTCGACTGGTTTCGGTTCGGGCCAAGGAGCAACGACGAAAGCTTGCCAGGCCCGTCCAGGTGGTACCTGTACATGGTGCGCCTGGATCGGGGCATGGGTCGGTGCGCGACAGCAAGCTTCTTGCCGTTTACAGCGCCAAGGGGGGAGTGGGCTGCACCACGCTGGCCACCAATTTGGCCATCGGCCTGAATTCGGAAGAGACGCCAACGGTGCTGGTGGACGGCAACCTGCAGTTTGGGGACGTGTCGGTATTCATGAACATGCAGGTCAAGAACAGCATTGCCGAACTTGCCTCCCGGGCCGACGAGTTGGATTCGGATTATGTCGGCGACGTGTTGATGACGCACGAGTGCGGGCTGAAGGTGCTGGCCGCTCCGCCGCGCCCAGAAATGGCAGATGAAGTCCGCGCCGACCAGGTTCGTAAGGTGCTCGAGTACATGAAGGGCAACTTCGCCTATGTCGTGGTCGACACAAGTTCCGTGATGGACGACGTCACTCTGGCAATCCTCGATGCGGCAGATATGCTGGTGGCCGTGGCCACGCCCGATATCCCGGCCATCAAGGATGTGCGACTGTTGTTTGATCTTCTGAGCGTGCTTGAGTATCCGCGCGAACAGGTGTTTTTCGTACTGAACAAGACCGATCGCAAGACGGGGATCAGCGCCGAGGCTGTCTCGGAAAACCTGAAACGGCCCGTTGACGGGGAGATTCCGGCCGAGGAACAGATCGTCACCGCCTCTATCAACCGAGGGATCCCATTATTGTTAGGTGAAAAGGGTAAGGTACCTGCAAAGAACATCCTGGAGCTTCTTGGTACAATCAGGCAAAGATTGGTTGAAGGCACCGGGGAGAAAGAGCCCGATAGGGAAACCGAACGACCTAGGCTCTTCAGCCGCTAGCTGGAAAACACGGCCCGTGTTAGGGCGCTGGGAGGTACTCGTTGTCCCTACTCAAACGTATTGAACAGGGTCAGGCACCCGAAGGGGGTGGCGCCAGCCCAAGCGTGCCATCCCGCAGGGATGGCACGGGTCGCCTGAGCGGTATCAGCGCCAGGCGGAGTTCGCCTCCAGGCACCGGTCGCACCGACACCTACCACGATCTCAAGACACGCGTCCAGAACAAACTCCTTTCCGAGCTCGACCCCACGATGGATGTCAGCCAGACGGCGGATGTTCGACGCACGATCGAGGAACTTTTCGAGAGCATACTGGCTGAGGAGAAGATCGTCCTTTCGCGGCCTGAAAGGCGAAGGCTGTTCGAACAGATTGTGGCCGAGATCCTCGGCCTGGGTCCGATCGAGCCCTTGCTGGCTGATGAGACCATCACCGAGGTGATGGTCAATGGATCCAAGAACATCTACATCGAGCGATCCGGCAAGCTGCTTCGAGAGCCGGCCTCATTCGAGAGCGACGATCACTTGATGCGAATCATCGACCGCATCGTGGCCCCGTTGGGCCGGCGCATCGACGAGTTCAAGTCCCTATGTTGACGCCCGCTTGCCCGATGGGTCGCGCGTCAATGCCATCATCCCGCCCATCTCTCTGGTCGGCCCGGTCCTGACGATCCGTAAGTTCGCCAAGATCCCCATCACCATTGAGCAATTGATCGAGTACGGCACCGTGACGGCCGAGGCCATGGAATTCCTCAAGGCGTCTGTCGTGTCGCGGGTGAACATGATCATCTCCGGCGGTACAGGCTCTGGGAAGACCACCTTCCTGAATGTGATGTCGCAGTTCATCCCTTCTGATGAACGCATCGTCACGATCGAAGATGCCGCCGAACTTCAGCTGCGCCAGGAACACGTGGTGTCCCTGGAAAAACGCCCGCCGAACATCGAGGGTCGCGGCGAGGTCACCATTCAGAATCTGGTTGTGAACTCCTTGCGAATGCGCCCCGACCGCATCATCGTCGGGGAGATCCGTGATTCGGCGGCCCTGGATATGCTCCAGGCCATGAACACCGGCCACGATGGCTCGATGACCACGGCCCACTCCAACAGCCCCCGTGATACCTTGTCCCGTATCGAGACCATGACCCTGATGGCCGGCATGGATCTGCCGCAGCGGGCTATACGCGAGCAGATTTCTGCCGCCCTCCAGTTGGTGGTCCACCTTGAGCGGATGCGGGATGGCGCCCGCAAAGTTACCCACATTTCCGAAGTTCAGGGCATGGAGGGGGACGTCATCACGATGATGGATCTGTTTGTCTTCGAGCAGACCGCCATTGAGGAGGGCCGTGTCATTGGGCGGCTGAGACCAACCGGCCTTCGGCCCAAGTTCATGGATCAGATCGAGGCCTACGGCATTCATCTGCCACCCTCCATCTTCGGCGTCGGCGAGCGCAGGTACTAGATTCGGGGGAAATGGTTATGGACCCAACTCTTCTATTGTACGTAGGCGGAGGCCTGGGGTTGCTCCTGTTGGTTGCGGGCGCCCTGATTTCGCTGCTTGGCAGCCCATCGGTGGTCGAAGAGCGGCTGGGGCGATACGCGGAGACCGGCGGGATGGTCACGGGTTTGTCGGCGGAAGAAGCCGAATCCAAGAGGAAAGACCGCACCAGCCCGCTGTCCGACCTGGCCAACAGGATGGGCGAGGGCACCGAAGTCTTCGACAACATTTCACGCAACCTCGCTCGGGCGGATCTCAAGTTCCGGCCGGCCGAGTACATCGCCGTGATGATCATCAGCGCCTTCGGGGTGGCGCTCGTATCTCTGATCCTCACTCGCTCTCTCCTGATCGCCGTGCCGCTCGGCATCGGCGGGGCATTCATCCCCAGCATTTACGTCAAGTCAGCCATCGGCAACCGCCTCAAGAAGTTCGACAACCAGTTGGGCGACATGTTGAACCTGATGGTCAACGGCCTCAGGGCAGGCTTTTCAACCCTGCAGGCGATGGAAGCCGTCAGCCGCGAGCTGCCGGCGCCGATCTCAGTTGAATTTCACCGCGTCGTTCAGGAAATCCAGCTCGGTATTCCGATGGAAGAAGCCCTGGACCACATCCTGCGGCGGATCACGAGTGATGACCTCGACATGGTGGTCACCGCCATCAACGTTCAGCGTGAAGTTGGCGGTAACCTGGCCGAGATTCTGGACACGATTTCCTACACCATCCGAGAGCGCGTTCGAATCCGGGGCGAAATCTCGGCCCTTACCGCTCAGGGTCGTGCGACGGCTTGGGTGATTTCCGCTCTGCCGATCACCTTGATGGCCCTGCTCTTCCTGGTCAACCGCCCCTACCTGATGCAGTTCTTCAACCCTGAAACTCGGATGTGCGGCATTCCGCTGCTGATGTTGGCCGGGGTCATGATCGTGAGCGGGTTCTTGATCACGCAGAAGATCGTGGACATCGACATTTAGTGAAGAATTTCACAAAGGGAGACGCCAACCCATGTCCTTCCCTCTGATCGCAGGCCTGCTGGCCATCGTCGTTTTGGTGGCCGTCGTGTTGGTCATCGCCGGGATCCGGGCCCCTGCGGCTCAAGACCCGATTTCCGAGCGTCTGGCTGAGTTCAGCGTTCGCGACGAGCCCATCAGCCTGGAGGAGATCGAGCTTTCTCAACGCTTTTACGAGCGCGTCGTTCTTCCTTTCTTCAACCGCATTGGCCAACTTGCTCAAAAGTTTACGCCTCAGGCCACGTTGGAAAGCACCCGGCAGCGTCTTGATATGGCCGGCAACCCCATGCAGTTGGACCCGGCGTTCTTCCTTGCGATGCGGTTCGTCGCAGCGGCTGTCCTCGGCGGGATGATCTTCCTGGTGTTCCTCTTCACTGGCCGAAGCTGGCTGCAGGGCCTGATGCTGTCCGTGTTGTTTTTGCTGGTGGGTTTCTTCTTCCCGGATCTGTGGCTTCGAAGCAAGATCAACGGACGCCAGAAGGGCGTGTTCCGGGCTATGCCGGATGCGCTCGACCTTCTGACAATCGCCGTCGAAGCGGGATTGGGCTTCGACGCCGCCATGTCCAAGGTCCATGAGAAGTGGGAAAACGACCTCGCGCTCGAATTCGGCCGTGTGATCCAGGAGATACGTCTCGGCAAGCTGCGCCGGGAAGCCCTGCGCGACATGGCCGAGCGTCTTGGGGTGGCCGAGATGACGAGCTTCGTGGCGGCTGTCATCCAGTCGGAACAACTCGGTGTCAGCATGGCCAAGGTTCTGCGCATTCAGTCGGACCAGATGCGGGTCCGGCGCCGCCAAATGGCGGAAGAGGAAGCGCACCGGGCGCCGATCAAGATGATTTTCCCGATCGGAATTCTGATCTTTCCGTCTTTGCTGATTATTCTGCTGGGGCCGGCGGCGATGCTTTTGCTGCGGTCGCCTCTGGGTGGAATCCTGGGCGCAGGCGGCTGATCGCTGACCTTCGTCCGCCATTGACAAAGGCACGCACCTTGACCCTGGATGGGGGGGAGGGCCGTGGGTGGGTCAGATTTTTGTTCGACCTCGCATGCTTCGGCCCCGCCAATGGCTTGAGGCCGCCCTTGATCTCGTTTTTCCCCCGCAATGCGTCGGATGTGGCTCCCCCGGTTCGGTCTGGTGTACCGCCTGCACGAACAGGCTCCAGTCCCTGGGCGATGCGACGTGTTCCCTGTGCGGTCAGCCTGTCCCTCGGGGAGCCCGCGTCTGTCAAGCCTGTGCTGATAGCCCACCCAAGTACCTCTGCCGATCCTTTGCCCGCTACCGGCCGCCACTGGATGCTGCCATTCTTCACCTTAAATACCGCCCCGACCGGAGGCTGGCCGAGGTCATGGGGGGGTGGCTTGCCGAACTTTACACAACGGCGGGCTGGCAGGCCGATCTCATCACAGCCGTCCCGCTCAGCCCGAAACGCCAACGACAGCGCGGCTACAATCAGGCCGCCTTGTTGGGCGCGGCCCTCGGCGGGCGAATCGGGCTTCCCGTGTGTGATGGCGCTCTGGCCAGGCGCAGGGAAACGGGAACTCAGGTGGGCCTGGGCCCGGCCGGACGACGTCAAAATGTCGCCGGGGCCTTTGAGGCGCGCACGACTTGGGTTCAGGGCAAGGCGGTCATCGTCGTTGATGACCTGTACACGACTGGGGCCACGTTGGGAGCGTGCGCCGTCAGCCTGATCGACGCAGGTGCATCCCGCGTCTACAGCTTGACGGTGGCGCGTGCCGGAAACTTCGATCCAGGGGCGACCAGACATGGAGGCCAATAACACAATGAGAATCCAGATCAACGCCCGCCAATTTGAGCTCACGGACCAGATGCAGGATTACGTCACCAAGAAGATCGACAAGCTTGAACGTTATTTAGATGTGCTGGAGGAAGCTTCGGTCGATCTGACCTTCGCAAAATCGGCCCGCAGCGCCGCCGACCGACAGGTGGCGCAGCTCACGATCCGCGGCAAGGGTGTGCTTCTGCGTGCTGAGGAGCGCAGCGACGACATGCAGGCTTCGGTTGACGCTGCTCTGGAGAAGATCGTTCGTCAGATCGACCGCTTCAAAGGACGGCATTGGGATCCGCGAGGTGATGGCCGCAGCGTAGCCGATATTGTCGCGCCCCGGGGACTCTCGAAGAGGAATCCGAGTTCAGAAGTAAGTCCAATCCTGCGCAGGAAGCGGTTCCTTCTCGCGCCGATGGATGAGGCCGAGGCCTTGGAGCAGATGGCCCTGCTCGGTCATGAGAACTTCTTCGTGTATCTGGATGCAAACACGGGCCAGGTGAATGTCCTTTACCGGCGTCGGGACGAATCCTTTGGGTTGATCGAGACCGAAGTCGGCTAGCCACACGCCCGCGATCCGTGCTTGGATTTCGGCCAAACCTACCCATGGTTACCTATCCCGTTCTCATCATGCTGGCCCCGCGCGGGGAACATCGGGCCGCGCATTGGATGGCGGACGCTCGAGCTGCCGCTGCCGCCGATCTCTGGGCCCGCCTGAAGCAGGTCGAAGGAGTCGATGTCGTGGTCGATGCGGCGGATCCAAGCGACCGCAAGGTGTTCGAGGAGCTCGGCGCATCGTTGGCTCCGCCTTCCTCCGGCGTGTTTCATTTTGGCCGGCACGTCAACCAGATTTGCGCTGAGTTGGCATGGGAGAGAGTGGCCTATTTTGGGGGGGCCAGTGCACCGCTGCTTACCCAGGAAACCCTGACGGCGGTTTTTGAGCAGGCCAGGGAGCTCGAAGCCCGAGGCGGGCTGGTCAACAATCTGCACTCCTCTGACTGGCTGGTACTCAACGACACACATGCGCTGGCTCAAGTCGCTGAGCGTGTGCCCAAGGACAACATGCTGGGCTGGGTGCTGGCGCAGGAGGCGGGGTACGAGATCCGCGCCATGCCGCCGGAATCAGCTTTTCGTGCCGATCTCGACACCCCCGCCGACGTGTTGATGATCGGAAGGCACCCCATGGCCGGCGCTAGATTGAAGGCGTTTGCCCAAGATGCTGACGGTGCGCTGCAGGGCCGGATCGAAACCCTCGAGCAGGCGCTGCTCGTGCCGGGCAACGGCCTGGCCGTGATCGGGCGCGCTTCGTCGCAGCTGTGGCAGCGCCTCGAGCGCGAATTGCCAGTCTGGGTGCGCAGCTTCGTCGAAGAGCGGGGCATGGTGGCCAGCGGACGGTTGGCCGATGGCAGTGTTCGGTCATTGGTGGCGGAGGTGGTGCAGACGTGGGGCGCGGAACGGTTTGTCGCCACACTGTCCGAGTTGGTCCAGGCAGTGGTGTGGGACACTCGCGTGTGGATGGCGCACAGGGGTCCTTGGCCCTCGGACTCGGACAGGTGGTCAGCCGACTTGGGATGGCTCGGCGAGATTGAAGACACAGGGCTGGCGGAGCTCACTCGGGTGATCGGCGAGGCGCCTATCCCGATTGTGACGGGGGGTCAGGGGGTTGTGGGCGGATCGATGATGGCATTGCTGGACGAGCTGGGCGGGCGAGCTGCGGGTTACCAACCTTCCAAGTAAGGTTCCCAAGACTGGTTTTCCGCGAGGTGGGTTCCAAACATGTAGACGGCGGTGGGGCGCGGCTCGTGCGGCGCCTGTCTTAGGTGCATCTGTGCCTTCTGAAGCGTACGGCCGCCCTTCCTGAGATTGCACTGGGCGCAGGCGGTGACGAGGTTGGCCCAAGAATGCTCACCACCGAGATGGCGCGGGACCACGTGGTCCAGCGTCAGGTGTCCACCATGAATCCCACAATACTGGCACGTGTAGTGGTCTCGGCGGAAGATCTCCCGCTTGCTCAGCCGAACGCGCTGCCTGGGGCGTTTGATCATGTACTCAAGGCGGATGATTGAGGGGCGGGGATAGGCCCTGTGAACCGTTTGAATGGTCCCGCGACCATTGAGGAGCATCTCGGCCTTGCCGGAAATGAGCAGGCCCAGAGCTCTCCTAGTCGAGCACACGTTGAGCGGCTCGAAATTGGCGTTCAAAACGAGGACAGGCGAGTCAACAGTGAACATAGGTCAAAACTTGGGCGAGATTATATCACCGGCCGAAGCATGCTGCGAGCCGCGGCAAGTGAGGGAAATCGAACATCTGCTGGGTCAAAGCATGGCTCAGGGACGGCGGCTCATGTATAGCGCTTGCGGATCTCAGCGCTCAGGAAATCCATCGCCCAAACGACCACAATGATGGCCCAGATGGCTGTGCCAGCCTTGCGATATTCGAGCACATTGATGCGCTGGCTGAGATAGAAACCGATACCCCCGCCGCCGACGAAACCCAGAATGGTGCTTATGCGTACGTTAATGTCCCAGTGGTAGATGATGTACGAGATGAAGTCCGGAATGACCTGAGGGACGACGGCAAAACGGACCACTTCTATGGCGGTTGCTCCGGTGGCAGCGACCGCCTCGATGGGACCAGGATCGATGCTTTCGACCGCTTCGGAGAAGAGTTTGCCCAGGGAAGCCACCGTGATCACGGACAAAGCCATGACGCCGGCAAAGGCCCCAAACCCGACCCACAGCGCAAACACCGTCGCCAGCACCAGCGAGTCATAAGAACGGGTGATATTCAGTGCCCCTCGGATGATCGTGTATACAGTTGTCCCCAGCCAATTGCGCCCCATGATGTTCCGCGCCGCCAGGAAGCTTATGGGTCCGGCGATGATTGTCCCGGCCGTCGTGGCCAGCAACGCCATGAAGATGGTCACGATGATGTTGTTGAAGACATCTTTCATGGACTGGCTGGGGATCAGATTGCCAATGGGAACGAAAGTAAGAGCTTGCAGATGGCTGGGAGTTCCATCAGTCGTAGTCGCCACGGGACGTACTTCGACCTGGGCAGTGAAACTGCCGTCCTGATCGGTTGCCGCCAATTTCGAGAACAGAGTGTTTCCAGTGGGCAGGAGCCACTGGAGTTTGACGGGATTGTTGGGCGCCATGTTGGTACCCTGGATGGTCACAATATCCCCCGGATTGGCGCAAGCGGGACTTACGAGGATAAACGAATTGCTCCCGGATGCTTCCGCGGGCGGAGCTGATCCGCAGGGCACCGGAAACACGATGTCAATGGTGGTGTCGACGGTCTCTCTTGTGAAAAGGTCGGGGTGGATCAATGAACTTAGGATCTTCTTGCTCTTAGGTAGCGAGGCAAGCAGCTTGGCAGGATCGATCTCGGTGACTCGATAGCCGACCACATACGCAGCGATGGCCAGGATGATCAAAAAGCCCGTGACGAAGGATCGGCGAAGGCTGAACTCACGGGGTTGCATGCTATATCAACCTGGCCCTGACTTTGGCACTGACGAAATCAAGGACCATGACGATCACCGCGATGGCGATGAAGGACGAACTCACCGCACGATAGTCACCCTTGATGATCCATTGATACAAGTAGAAACCTATACCGCCGCCGCCGACAAACCCGATAATGGTCGAGGTGCGAACGTTGATATCCCACCGGAACAAAGTGAAGGATGCGAAGGGCGGCACAATCTGCGGGACGACTGCGTAGCGGACCATCTGCAGCCAATTCCCGCCCGTAGCCCGAATGGCTTCCAGGGGGCCTGGGTCGATCCCTTCAATCACTTCCGAATACAATTTGCCCAGCGCGGCGATCGTGTGCAAGCTCATGGCGATCACCCCTGCAAATGGACCCAATCCGACAATGACCACAAATATGATGGCGATGATCAACGGCTCGATTGAACGCACGATGTTCAGGACAGTGCGCGTCAGCGTATAGAAGATCAGGGTGATTGGGTTCCCACCCATCAAGTTTCTGGCGGCCAAGAAACTGACCGGAATTGCGCCAAGGGTTCCGAATGTGGTGGCCATCAGGGCCAAGAACAACGTCTCGACAATGCCCTTGACGACAAAGTCGCCGTTCTTAGATAGTTTGTAGCCAGGCTGTGTCTGGGACTGGGTCAAGTACACGCGGTGTTCGAGGGGAATCGTGGGGTCGGGTGCGGCGGAAAGAGCATCCGGGGGGACTTGGATCTGGATGTCAAGCTTGCCATCCGCATCCGTGTTTGCGTTCAAATTCGTGATGAAGCCTTTTCCCAGGGGCAGTCGGTCGCCAATCGGCGTTGACCATTGGATCAATGTATCGGTACTGGGCCACAATCCGCTGGCGTGTACCGTCAGACCTCCCGAGAGAGCGGCACAATTGGGGGAAACCTCTACGCTTATGCCATTGACCGTGTTTGTGGATGCAGGAGGATTGGGTCCGCAGGGAACTTCGACTGGCGCCCAGCCGCTTTGCGAAATCTCCTCGCGGGCAAGAAAATCCGGCTGCAGCATCGGGCGCAGGATGGATTTGGCCCGGTCGATGTTTTGGGCTAAGGCTGGAAGATTTATCTCTGTAATCTGCCACCCGATCCCATAGCCGATGACCAGTAGGGCTGCTATCGGCAGGAACGGAGAGCGTAGCCTGCCCCCAACTGCGCTGAAGGCGTCCCACACATTCCAGATCCAGGCGGCACCCGGGGCCAAGTAAAACACCGGCACTTTGTACCAGATGACGACCACGACCATGATAGCCATACTGAGGAAGATCGATACAGCGCGATAGCGATGACGCGCATAGAACTGTCCTGCACCGGGCAGGATAAGAGACAGTAAGGCGGCGATCCAAGCGGACCGCCTGGATTGGCCGGGGGCCGAATTCTCGGCCATGCCTAGCCCGGCTCCTCGACCACTTCTGTGGCGCGAACTTCCTGAGCTTCTTCGCCGTAGATCTCTTTGAATTTGGCGCGATTGATCTCCTTTGGGAGTCCCTCGAAGACCTTAACTCCATCCTTGAGGGCGATCACGCGTGTGGCGTAGCGGTGGACCAGGTCCAGGAAGTGCAAACTGCAAAGGACCGTAATGCCCTCTTTGTTGAGCTGTTCGAGATACTTTAGGATGGAATGAGAAAGCACGGGATCAAGAGAGGCGACAGGTTCGTCTGCCAGCATCAGCTTGGGTTCCTGCATCAGGGAGCGTGCAATCCCCACGCGTTGCTGCTGCCCCCCTGAGAGCGTATCCGCTCGGGCATGGGCCTTGTCGGCGATTCCTACCCGGTCCAGCGCATGGATGGCTCGCTCACGATCCGCCTTGGGCCAGATTCCGATCAGGCTCATCACTGGGTTGGCGTACCCCAACCTACCTGAGAGCACGTTGGTCATCACGCTGCTGCGCTTGACCAGGTTGAACTGCTGGAACACCATGCCAATCTGACGACGCAGATGCCGCAGCTCAGTCGGTGAGGCCGCCGTGACTTCTATGTCATCCAGATAGATGCGGCCCTCCGTGGGCTCGATCAGGCGGTTGATGCAGCGAAGCAGGGTGGACTTTCCTGAGCCTGATAGGCCGATGATGACCAAAAATTCGCGATCATCGACCGTGAAGCTTACGTCCTTGAGGGCCTCTGTCCCACTTGGATAGACCTTGGTGAGATGTTCAACACGTAGCAACTAGGCACCTCCATCTAAGAATCGAGGGGAGAAAGGTCATCCCTTTCTCCCCTCGAGGTCTACCGTCCAAAGCCTATTGGACGTACTGGCTGAGATCGAGGCCCGAAGCTTCCAGATAGGAGCGGAAGGTATCGTAGGCCGTGTCGTCGACCTCAACGAGTCCACCAATCTGGTACAGGTCGTTGAGCGCTGTCTTGCCATCTTCGGTGCCAGCGAGCTTCAGCATGGCAGCCGTGATCTGGTCGCGCAGATTTTGCGGCACGTCAGGTGCGTAGGACATGTTGTCGTTCGGGATGATCGCCTCAGTCTGATAGATCACCACGACCTTATCGTTCACGTCTGGGTGATCCGTGGCGATGTTGGAGCGCGCATCCACGAACGTGGTGCCGTAGTCGCAAATCCCGCCGTCATAGATGGCCTGGACGACCTGGGTATGGCCGCCTGCGTAGACGGGGTCCGGCATATCAGCATCGGTCAGGCCGGCCTTCTTCATGAAGATGACCGGGATCACGTGACCGGAGGTGGACTGCTCGTCAGCGAAGCAGGCAGTCTTGTCCTTGAACTGCAGCAAGGTGGGAAGCTCTGCCTCAGTGGCAGGTTTGTCCGCGGCCGGCGTGAAGCCCGAGTCTACATTGGCGATGAACTGTGAGCCGTAGTGATCGGACCCGAACCGGTTGGTGATCAACGCCACGTCGGCATAGCCCTTCTGATGGGCCAGGATGTAGGCGAAGGTCGCCATCCAACCGATTTGGGCGTTGCCGGAGCCCATGGCCTCAGTCAGCGCGGCATAGGAAGTTGGGACCACGCCCTTGAAGGTCAATCCGGTCTCCGTCGAGAGCAGGTCAAGCAGTGCCTGGCCGCTCGTGGTGATCTCTTGGGAAGTGGCCGAAGGCTCGAAGGCAACCACAATTGGGTTGTCGGCGGTACCCATGGTTGGCATGGCTTCTGTCGGCTCAGGGGCCATAGTTGGTTGCTCGGTCATGGCGGGAGCCTGGGTCGGCGCGGCGGGTGCCACAGTCGGCGTGGCTGCCTGACCGCAGGCGCCGAGCAGCATGGCGGCCAACACCATAAGGCTCAGCACGATAAACAGACGGTTGTTACGCATTGTTGCTTTCTCCTCCTCGAGTCAGAAAAGTTGGGTCGTGAGAGATTCTCTCCGGCATGGGACGTGTATCTTGTGGTTGGGAAAACACCTCCTGTTTAAGCAGGTGGGGCATATGAGCCGATGATAGCGCGAAAGCCGTGGGCGGGCAAGGACTTACGTCTCTTGTAAGTAGGGGGCCCGGAGGTTAGAATCCCGATTTAACGTGATGACCAATTTCCCCTATCAGGAAGCCCTCGACTATCTGTACAGCTTCGTTGATTACAGTCGAGAGAGAAGTGATCGCTATTCCGCCGACGCCTTCGATCTGACACGGATGGCGGATCTGATGGCACGCCTGGGGGAACCGCAACTGGCATATCCTACGGTGCACATCGCCGGCACCAAGGGCAAGGGGTCGGTCGCGGCTCTCATGGCCTCGGCCATGAGCCGGGCTGGCTACCGAACAGGCCTTTACACGTCTCCCCATCTGGTCCAGTTTACCGAACGGATCCAAATCGACGGCGAGCAGATTCCTCCCAAGGACGTCGCCGATTTCACCGGTCAACTGCGCGACCACGTTCCCCTGGTGCCCGGGCTGACCACGTTTGAGCTGGTCACAGCCCTGGCCTTCCTGTACTTCGATCAACGTGAGGTGGACTGCGGCGTGATCGAGGTCGGCCTTGGAGGGAGGTTGGACGCCACCAACGTGGTTCAGCCGTTGGTCACGGTCATCACCTCGATCTCGCTGGATCACACGCACCTCTTGGGAGAGACCCTGGCCGAGATCGCACGTGAGAAGGCGGGCATCCTCAAACCTGGGGTCCCACTCGTCCTGTCGCCGCAGCCCCCAGAAGCCCGCGATTCGATTCTGGCTCGCGCCGAAGAGGTCGGCTCCCCGGTGGTTGAGGTCGGGAGGGATTGGCTCGTGGAAGGGAAGTCCCAAACTATTGACGGGCAGTCCCTTGTGATCACCCCTGCGGACGCCTCTGCAGGGGGTATCGACTTTCAGATGCCGCTCCTCGGCCGCCACCAACTTGAGAATGCCGCGGCGGCCTACGCTGGCCTGGACCTTGTGCGTCGCCGGGGTCTTCCCTTGGAAGATGAAGATATCCAGGCCGGCTTCGCCGGCGTGGTTTGGCCCGGCAGGTTTCAGATCCTTAGGCAGCGCCCGGACGTAGTGGTGGATGCCGCCCACAATGCCAAGTCGGCCCAATGCCTGGCAGACACGGTTCAAACCCTGTACCCTGACCGTCCCGTGACGCTGATCTTCGGCGCTTCGGCAGACAAAGATTTGCGGGGCATGCTGCTTGCACTGGCACCTATCGCAGAGCGGGTCATCTTCACCCAAGCATTCCACCCGCGAGCAGAAGACCCCGAGGCCCTGAAGTTGCTGGCCGCCGGGATGGGCTTCGCCGGTGAAACCGCGGCCTCGGTGCTGGATGCGCTGCGGACCGCTGTGGCTCAAGCGACGTCAGAAACCGTTGTATTGGCCACGGGCAGCCTGTTTGTGGTGGGGGAAATCCTAGGAGCCGAGGTCTCGCACTGGTCAGTGTCTCGCCGATCGGAGAAGGGCAAGCCCACATCATGAGCGCCTCGATTTCCTACTGGACCCATCAGCTCTTTCCTGAGTTTGGCGAGGGCATGAGTCGTCGGGCGGATGAGCTGTATGACATCGACGATGCCCCCATGGACGACGAGGGCCTGATCGACTGTGCCATCTTGCCAATCCGGGATGTGATTGTCTTTCCCAACATGGTGACGCCGCTGTTTGTCGACCACGAGCCGACCCTGTCGGCGATCGAGGACGCTGCCGGAAACAGCGAGACGATGATCGCCGTGGCGCAGATCGACGCCCACGTGGAAAACCCGACCTCCGGTGACCTATACAGCATTGGAACCGAGGTGGCTGTGAGCCGCCCGCTGCAGATGCCCGACGGTTCCATATCCATCCTCACCCAGGGTCGACGGCGGGTCGAAATCGTCCGCTTTATGGTGGTCGACGGCACGCTGAGGGCCCAGGCCAAACCGGTGGACGAGCCCAGGGCACAGAGCACCGAAAGCCTGGCCCTTATGCGCGCTGTGCTCACCCTGTTTGAGCGGGCCGTACGCCTGAGTCGTACCCTGCCGGAAGAGGCCTACCTCTACGCTGTCAACATTGAAGATCCCGGCTGGCTCGCCGATCTGGTCACTTCGGCCCTGACGCTGACCATCACTGAGCGGCAGGAGATGCTCGAGACGTTCAGCCCGATGGCGCGTCTTCAGCGCCTGAGCGTGCTCCTGGGTCGGGAGTTGGACGTACTCGAGTTGGAGGACCATATCCACGCCCAGGTCCAGAATGAAGTGGACCGGTCTCAACGTGAGATGTATCTGCGTGAACAGATGAAGGCCATTCAAAGCGAGTTGGGCGAGTCGGACATCTGGAGCCAGGAGTTGGCCGAGCTGAGGGAACACGTCGACCAGCTCGAGCTCCCCGAGGAAGTGGCCGCCAAGGCGCAGAAGGAACTTCAACGTCTCACCCAGATGCCTCCGATGTCACCCGAGGTGGGCATCATCCGTACCTACCTCGACTGGTTGATCGAGCTTCCATGGTCCAATGCTACGGAAGACAATTTGGACATCAAGCATGTCTCCCGGGTGCTGAACAAGAGGCACTACGGCCTGGACAAGGCCAAAGAACGCATCCTCGAATACATTGCCGTCCGCAGCCTGGCGGGCGGGAAACAGCGTCAACCCATCCTGTGTTTTGTGGGACCTCCGGGAACGGGCAAGACGTCCCTGGGCCAGTCCATTGCCAGCGCGCTCGGCCGTGAGTTTGCTCGCATCTCTCTGGGCGGCGTAAGGGATGAAGCCGAGATCCGCGGCCACCGTCGAACCTACATTGGGGCCCTCCCGGGCCGAATCCTGCAAGGCATGCGGAAGGCGGGGACGGTCAACCCGCTCTTCATGCTGGATGAGATTGACAAACTCGGCAACGATTTCAGGGGGGATCCTTCGGCGGCGCTGCTCGAGGTGCTCGATCCCGAGCAGAACCATGGCTTCTCCGATCACTACCTTGAGATTGGCTTTGACCTGTCCAAAGTCCTCTTCGTTACCACGGCCAACACTTTAGATTCCATCCCGTCGGCGTTGCTGGACCGGCTTGAGGTGATCGAGTTCCCCGGATACATAGAAGAGGAAAAGCTGATCATCGCTGACAAGTTCCTGATCCCACGCCAGATCGAGCAAAACGGTTTGGCAGGGGAGCCGCTGGTCATCAGCGAGAAGGCGCTGCAGGCCATCATCCGCGAGTACACATGGGAAGCCGGAGTCCGCAACCTGGAACGGGAAATTGGCAAGATTTGTCGCAAAGTGGCGCGCAAAAAGGCCGAGGGCCGCGAGACCCCCAAGAGGATCACTCCGGGCATGCTCGCAAGACTGCTGGGACCTCCGCAGATCAGCCCCCGCGAGCCGGAACGGGAAGATCAGATTGGCGCCGCACTAGGGCTCGCCTGGACCGAGAATGGGGGAGATACTTTACCAGTCGAGGTGCTCCTGGTCGAAGGCAAAGGCAACATGCAGATCACAGGGCAGATCGGCGAAGTAATGCAGGAATCTGCCCAAGCCGCGCTTTCATTTGTGAAATCTAGAGCAAACCAACTGGGCTTTGACCCCGAGCTCTTCGAGAATACCGACATCCACATCCATATTCCGGAAGGCGCCATTCCGAAGGATGGCCCGAGCGCAGGCATCACCATGGCGGCTTCACTCGCATCCGCCCTGACCGGGCGCCCAATCTACCGTGACCTGGGGATGAGCGGGGAGATCACACTCAGGGGCCGCGTGCTCCCCATCGGCGGCGTAAAGGAGAAGGTGCTCGCAGCCTATCGGTTGAAACTGGGGCGCATCATCCTGCCTGCCCAGAACAAGAAGGACCTGGTTGAGGTCCCCGCCAAGGCGAGGGCAGCCTTGGAGTTCATGTTCGTACGGCACATGGATGAGGTGTTTGATCTGGCCCTGGGGCCCGCTTCAAAGGTGACCAAGCGCAAGATCAGGGCGGCAGGCAAATCGGATTCCAGCGCCTCCCACTTGTCAGCGGCCGGCCGCTAAGTCAATTCGGCCGGTGCATCCCATGCACAACTCGCGCCTCCACCCCAGCACTCAAGCGACGGATAATCGTCCTTCTCCGTGGTTACCTGACCGCTGGTCGGTCGTGGTTAGGCGAGGATGGGCGACCGTCGTGGCGTGCGTGGCTCTGTCCGCGTGCACCCGAGCATCCGTGCCTGTCCAGACCCTGCCTACGCCCTATCGCCCCACGGCCACCCAAGTGGTTCCGACGCCGACCCCCAGCGAGGTCGTCCCGCCGGCCAGCACCGGAGTTGAGTATGCGGTGGTCGGGGTGGGAGATGGCGACCAACTCCCCGTGCGGACCACGGCGGGGCTGTCTGGCGTGGTGAACGGCTACCTCACGCCGCAGCAGAGGGGTATCCAATTAACCGGAAACGCAACCCTTCTGGGCAGCTCCCAATGGGTAGAAATCTTGCGGCCCGATGGAAGGATAGGGTGGGTTCAGGCGAGCAAGTTGACCGAGTATGTGCCCCCAGAACAATTCTGCGGGGACCCGCGTGCCAACGCCGTCGTGAGCGCTGTTACGGAAGCGGTGAACAATCAGGACGGGGATCTTCTGGCCAGCCTGGTGAGCGACTCACGCGGGCTGGTAATCAGAGTAGATTGGTGGAACACAGAGGTGCACTTCTCCCGCCAGCAGACGGCGGATTTGTTCGCCGATCCCACAGTGATCGACTGGGGGACGCACTTCGGCAGCAACACCGAAATTAGCGGTGACTTCGCCGACACCGTTCTGCCTCAAATCAGTGATGTGCTGGCTAACGAGCCCGCCCTGACCTGTGATGATCTGCAAGTAGGCACGGTCCAGCAGGCGATTAAGCGACCTGTAGCCTACACGAACCTTAACTTCTATGAGTTTTATCGTCCAGCGCCTGACGACGGAAATGAATCGAACTGGCGCGCCTGGACGATCCTGATTGAGTACATTGACGGTGAACCGCGGCTGGTGGGTCTGATCCAGTACCGCCCTCAAGTTTGACCTGCGCCCTGCCATGCCCGCAACTACCGCGTCACGACGGCGCGTGAGCTCCCCAACGCATCCAGGACCTGCAGCAGACGCTCCGGCCATTCGGGATTGCCCTCGCGCAGGAGCCACAAGCCCTTGCGGCTGAGGCGCACGTCCGGCCCCAGATCTGGCGGAGGTTCTCCCTCCTCGGGCAACGCCATCCTGAGCAGAATCTGTCGTCCTTCTATGGCAATCCCCTCGACATTGGCTTCCGCCGCCAGGATGCGCACTTTCAACTGATAGAGAAGGTTGTCAACCTCCGTTGGGACCGGACCGAAGCGATCCACGAGCTCGGCTTGAAGCTCGCTGACCTCTGACAGTTGTCGTGTTTCCGCCATGCGACGGTAGAGCTGCAGTCTAAGATTGCGATCGGCGACATAGTCGGTCGGGATGGCGCTGGCCAGCGGAAGCTCAACCGAAACCAATAGCGGGGCACGCGTTTCAGCAAGCGCATCCGACCTTGGCAGCGGACCGGTGGCCTGATTCCTCAAGTGCCGGACGGCCGTGGCGAGTAGGCGGGTGTAAAGGTGGAACCCGATCGCGGCGATTTGGCCGTGCTGGCGCGTGCCCAGAATGTCTCCCGCGCCGCGCATTTCGAGGTCCCGCAGGGCGATCGAGTAGCCCGAGCCCAGCTGCGAGTTTTCGGCGATGATCTCGAGGCGCCGCTGGGCCTCTTCACTAGGATGGTCCTGCGGGTGGCGCAAGAAGTAAGCGTAGGCTCGAGTAGAACTTCGCCCAACGCGTCCCCGGAGCTGGTAGAGCTGTGCCAGGCCAAACATGTCCGCCCGGTCGACGATCAACGTGTTCGCATTGGGGATGTCCAGGCCGGATTCGATGATGGACGTGCTGGCCAGCAGGTCGATGTCCCCGACCGAAAACCGCTGCATAACATCCGCTAACTGCGCCTCCGGCATCTGGCCGTGAGCGATCGCCAGCCGTGCTTCCGGCACCAGATTCTCCAACCGCCGAGCCAGGGTGTTGATGGTCTGGACTCGGTTGTGCACGAAGAACACCTGGCCGCCGCGATCCAGCTCGCGCAGCACAGCCTGCCGGATCAGGCGCGGTTCATACCGGCCCACGTAGGTGATGATGGGCAGACGTTCCTCGGGCGGCGTATTGATGGTTGAGATGTCCCTGGCCCCGGTGAGGGCCATGTACAACGTGCGCGGGATGGGCGTGGCAGTCAGGGTCAAGACGTCCACCTCCGTCCGCATTCGCTTCAAGTACTCCTTGTGGGTCACCCCAAAGCGCTGTTCTTCATCGATGATCAGCAGGCCCAGGTTCTTGAATTGGACGTCCTTCTGGAGCAGGCGGTGGGTGCCGATTACAATATCAACCTCGCCCGAGGCAAGCCGCTCGATGACAGCCAGGGCCTCGGTTCGAGAGCGGAATCTGGAAAGCATTTCGACGGTCACTGGGAACGGCGACAGGCGTTGTTTGAAGGTGGTGAAGTGCTGCTGGGCCAGCACGGTGGTCGGAACGAGTACGGCAGCTTGCCGACCTTCCATCACCGCCTTGAAAGCGGCCCGCAGGGCGACTTCGGTCTTGCCGTACCCGACATCGCCACAGATCAAGCGATCCATGGGCTGGGTCCCCTGCATGTCAGACTTGACGGCCTCGATTGCCCGGAGCTGGTCATCGGTCTCAACATACGGAAAAGAAGACTCCAGTTCGCGCTGCCATTCCGAATCCGGGCCATAGGCATAGCCCTTGACGGACATTCGGCGGGCATAGAGATCGAGCAGGTCCTTGGCAATTTCTTGGACGGCCTCCGCCGCTTGTCCCTTGACCCGCTCCCACTCGGTCGTGCCCAGGCTGGAGAGTTTTGGCTCACCGCCTTCCACGCCCACGTAGCGGGTCAGGCGATCCGCCTGATGCACGGGGACATAGACCTGGGCGCCGCCTTCGTATTCGACCAGCAGGTACTCCCGCTCCAATCCGTCCAGGGTACGCTGCACCAGGCCCTGCAGCCGGCCAATTCCGTAGTCGATGTGAACCACAAAGTCACCCGGCTTCAGGTCCGCATAGCTCGCCTCCGGAGAAGCGGCCCGCACGGGTGCCCGGTGGCGAGGTCGAGGCCGGGCCCAGCCAAAGATTTCCGAGTCGGTCAACAGGTGGACCGCGCCCGAATCCTCCAGGCGCAGAGTCCGATCCCTCGCTGAGCGCCTGTTGGAGAAAGAACAGGTCGCCGGGAAGCACCTCATCCGGTAGTTGGTCAGCCAGGGCGTCGCTGCCGCCTTCCCCGCGCCAAATCTCGTTCAGCCTGGATGCCTGCCGGCTGACGACCACGCACGCCTCGTGTGCCGCCAGGCGAGCGCCGAGATGTTCAATAAGTGGCCGGACCTGTCCCCCGAAACGAGGGCCAGGCTCGAACGCATCGCCGATCCCGGGCCCGGGTTCAAGCTCAAGTGAGGCCATGCCCAGATCGACGGCGCCAAGCCGATCCAGGGATTCGCTGATCTCGGTCCGGGTGACGTAGGGGAGGGGCGAGTCTTCGGGAAGCTGCCCTTCGTCAACCTGGTCTTGGCGCAAGGCCACCGCCTGGGCTTCGAACTCATCCACGGCTTCCTCGAATGCCAGCCGATCATCGATAAGCACCAGGCTGGACGGCGGGATGAAGTCGAGCAGGCCGGAAACCTGGGTCCACATCCAAGGGATAAAGAACTCGAGGAATGGCGTCTCCGGATTGGGCAGGTCCCCTTCCAGAGCTTGGGGTGGAAGGAGATGCTTCCAGCGGGCATCGTACTCCCCAGGCAGGCCCTCTCTGGCTGGCATCACATCTATACGCGGTAGGGCCCCCAAGGAGCGTTGGGAGCCTGGGTCGAATTCGCGCAGCGTATCGAGTACGTCGCCGAAGAAGTCCAGCCGGGCTGGTGTCATCAAGGCCGGCGGCCAGAAGTCTACGATGCCGCCACGCCGGCTGAACTGGCCGGGCTGGGTGACGACGCTGTTGGGTGCATAGCCCACGTCCAGCAAGCGGGCCAGCAGCTGATCGATGCGGACTGGTTGTCCGGGCTCGAGCGGCCAGCATTGAGCATGAAGGGCAGACGGAGGCAGGGTGCGTGACATCACGCCTCTGGCCGCAGCCAAGACCACGGGCGGTGGGGCCGCACCGGACGGGTCCTCTCCCGACAGACTGAGGGCAAACAGAGTGCTGATTCGCTGGCGAAGCGTCCTGGGCCCCCACGGAGCCCTCTCGTAGAACAATGGGTTGGGTTCGGGAAAGAGGGTGGGGTGGAGACCGGGATTCCACATGGGCAGCTCTTCAGCCAGTGTGAGCAGTCGATCGGTCCTCGAAACCAGCAGCACAACTGGTCTGGGATCCTCTCCCGCCAACGCCGCGGCCAGGGTGGAGCGGGCCGCCCGCGGGACTCTAAGCGTTCGCACGGCGGGAAGATCGCTGGCAAGCCTTTCTTGGAGCTGGCCGAAGGACTCTTGCGATCGGATCAGGGAGAGCAACGGACTGAGATTCACACTGCGTCCTCAGGACCGCCGTTAAAGCGCGTCATGGCTGCCTCGATCCCTTCCTTCACCAGCAGGGCCAGGCAGTCCACCGCAAGCTCGGCGGTGTCCGAAAACCGATTCTCTTCACCATCGGAAAAGTCTTGGAGCACGTAGTCGGCGGGGTCCATACGGCCAGGCGGTCTGCCGATTCCGACACGCAGGCGAGGGAACGCATCGCTTCCAAGCTCTTGGACAATGGACGCCATGCCGCGGTGACCGCCGGTCCCTCCGAACGGGCGCAGCCTCAGGCTGCCCAATGGCAGGTCCAGCTCGTCATAGACCACGACCAGCTGTGTAACGGGGACCCGGTAGAAGCGTGCCAGGGGAGCCACGGCCCGCCCCGACAGGTTCATCATCGTCTGAGGTTTGGCCAGAAGTAGTTTCTCGCCCTCCAGCCGGAGTTCGGCCATCAGGGCCTGGTTCTGGGTCTTGGTGAACTCGACCGCCCATCGCTTCGCAGCGCGGTCGAGGACCATGAAGCCCGCATTGTGACGATTTTCACGAAAGCTCCGGCCAGGGTTGCCCAGCCCGGCAATCAGCCACGGCGCGCTCACGATCGGTCGCCTCGCTTGCGCGAATGGCGCCTCGGATAGAGCCGGCGATTCTGAACCGAGCCAAGATAGGCCCGGATCATAGGCCGCAGTCCTGCATACAGCCCCAGCAGGAGCAGGGCCGCCATCGCGCTGAGCGCGCCAACCTTCAATACCTGCAGCAAAGTCGCTCCAGGGGTGGGTTGGTCCGCCAAGGCCGAAACGCCGGCTTGCGGCGGTTGGTTGGGTTGGCTTTCGGCCAAGGGCAAGGCGGTTGCCGTCGGCGGACTGGACGGGGTGGCCGCTGAGCCCGGGCGACCGATGGTCAGCCCTCCGACCACCGTCTCCAGCGTCTTGCCGTCCTCGAGGTAAAGCGTGAGGCGAAGCTGGTAGGTGCCGGGTGTCAGACCGCTGGTGTCCCAGACAGCCAGCCGGCTGCCGCTGACGGGGGTGGCCACCCGATCGCCGATTGGAAACCACGTGTCCGTGGGGTTGGGGTCATAGGCGAAGCTCATCCCGAATTCCTGGAAAGCGGGGTGAAATGCTGTCCCTTGAATCGTGATCACACCGGACAGGGCTTGCCCTTGGCCGGGACTGGTAATCTCGGCGTAGCCGGGGACCTGGCCCTGCCAGGCGGCCAGGCTCAGCAAAAGCGCCATGCTGAAGATCGCCATGCGGTACGGATTGCGTGTCGTCATCGTCCTTCACCCGGTGGTCCTGCGCTTCCGGCGGGGGCTGCCTCCAGAGAGGAGGCAATCTGCAAGTTTAACATGCCGACCAAGCGAAATCAACGTAAGGTTGACGTGGGGCGCCTATCCCGGGTAGAATTCGAGGGCAACATCCGCTGAGCGCCCCCCTCGTTTTCGGGGTCGGGGCCTTTTTTGCGCATGTGAGGCCCTCGATGGAAGAGCATGAACGAGAAGAACCGACAAAACAAGATGTGATGAACGCCGACATCGTCAACCTGAACGGAGCCGAGATCGGCACGGTTGAGGCGGAAATGGTCCGCATCCATCGAGGTGGAGCGCGACGTATCGTGGCTGGCGATGTGGGGTTGCGAACCGGTGGCGCTGGGATCATCACAGCCGAAACCGCCGGCATGAGCTTCTCGGGCGCCCTTGCCGTGCGCGGTAACGTCGTGTCTATCGACAACAGCGGCGCCGGCGTGGTGGTGGGCGATAAAGTACGCCTCAGCGGCTCCCGCGCCGGCCTGATGGTGGCAGGCCGGGCCGAGATGGGGGAAGGCAGCAGCACGATCTTCCTCCTGGCGGGGGACGTCGAAGGCACCGTGCAGCCCGTGTTCGATACCCGGGGTTCGCTTGTCGCCGGCCTAGCGGCCGGCCTTGTTTTGGGGACACTCTTTTTCATCAGCCGCCTCTTTCGGCGGTAAAATCGATATCTATCCACCCGTTCGACCAACGACGCCGAGCGGGTGGTTCAATGCCAGTTTATGGGAGGCCGAACTTTGGAAACACACACCCTTGAAGCTAATGCACGCGCCATGGTTGGCAAGCGCGTCAAGCAGATCCGAAGGCAGGGTCAGCTCCCCGCTGTTCTGTACGGAAGCGGTATCCAACCTGTACCCATCGCCCTCGACGCCCGCGAAACAGCCCGGGTGATGGGCGGGATCACCGGGTCGACGTTGATCGACCTCAACGTCGGGGGCGACACACACAAGGTGATCGTGCGCGATGTGCAGCGGGACCCGATCAGCCGGCAGATGGTGCACGTGGACTTTCTGAAAGTGGCCATGGACGTCGCCATCCGGACCGAGGTGCCCATTGAACTTGTAGGCAGTGCCCCGGCAGTCAAGGAGCAGGGCGGCGTGCTGGTGGCCGGCATCAACGAAATCGAGGTCGAAGCTCTACCGGGTGATCTGCCTGACCGCATCTCGGTGGACTTGGGTGTATTGATGCAAATCGATGACGCCATCACGGTTGAAGACCTGGTGATCGGCCAGGGTGTGCGTGTGATCACTGACCCTGGAGACATGGTTGCCCACGTGATCTATATGGCCGAAGAAGAAGAAGAGGAAGTGGAAGAAGAGGCCGAGATCCTCGGCTTGGGCGCCGAACCGGAGTTGGTGGAGCGGCGTGGTGGTGAAGAAGGTGAGGAAGAAGAGGGCGCTGGGGAAGAGGCGGCCGACGAATAGTAGTCTTCCCGCAGAAGATGATTTAAGGGAGGAGGCGTCAGCCTCCTCCCTTTTTTCTATTGCACCTAAAGGACATCGATCAGCTTGAGCAGGTCGACCGTGATGCGCGCCGTGACCCCCCAAATGACCTGGTCCTGATACGGGCGAAAATAGTAGACGTCGACCGGGCGGCCGGGTATGAGCGGCTCCCGCTGTTGGGTTTCGAGGTTGTTGGGATCCTGCAGGAAGGAAAGCGGGACGTGGAAAGTCGAGGCGACCTCGCTTGGACTGTTTGTGATGGCGAAGGGCCATGGGATCTCAGCCACCACAGGCGTCACAATAAATTGAGTGACCGTGATCAGTGGGTTCAACTGTCCGAGGACCTTCACCGTCTCCGGCGGCAGCCCGATTTCTTCTTCCGCCTCACGCAAGGCAGCCGCAGCCGGTGTGCCATCGGATCTTTCAATGGCGCCCCCGGGAAAAGACACTTGGCCCGGATGTGAGTCAACCGTCTGAGTTCGACGCGTGAACAGAAGACGCCAGGCACCCTCGTGCTGGAAGAGGGGGACAAGGACGGCTGCCGGGCGAGCCTCCCACTCATTGACCACTTGGGGCGTTCGCGCGGTCAGCGCCAGCCGCAGCCGGCTGGGCAAATCCTCAATCATCGGATGGATCGTCTCCCAACAACGGGCTGCCACAATAGGCACAGGCGGGCCGCTCAGGATCGGTCCGGTCCACCTGATCGTGGTGGACGTTGCCCCCGCAGAAAGGACACTTGGCGGGTAGTCCTGGGGAGGCGGCCGCCGAGAATTCGGGCGCCGGCTGGGCCCTGCGGCTGGGGATGATCTGTTCGACGGCTTGGGCCAGCTCGAGATGTCCGTCTCGACGCAGTTCAGTACACAGGCGGCTGGCGACTGGCCCCAGGCGAGGGTCCTCTTGGTCGATCATCAACCATATGCCTTGGAGCAACCGGGACTTGGCCAGCTCGATTTCCCCTGCTGCCAGGTAGCCTCGGAAGGCCTGCAGGTAGAGCTGCGATGCGATTGGGCGTTCATGATCTGCCGCTGCCTGGGCAAGCTCGGTGAAGCTCTGTGCAGCCTCCACCGGGCGACCGGACTCCACCCAACGGTTGGCCTGTCTCAATCTCCGCCGAAAAGGATGCAAATGGGGGCGAAAGAGCCTTCTTCCAAGCGGGCGTCTCCTAAACCTCATGTTACAGACCTCATCAATCCGCAGCCTTCCGGCACTGGCAATCGGGTTTCGAACATCAGGTCAGGCTTCTCCCACCGGTCTGGCAAATACCAGGTACCCGGTGTGCGCCACCATGCGATCGGCGGGCCTGAGCCGCTCAGGGATGTTCTTGTAGAAGCGTAGCATGATCTCACACACGTCGATGTTGGTGAATTTCTTGGCGTGAAGCACCGCCAACAAGTCCGAGACCTGATTGGCGGTGGGCAGGATCGCCCCCAGCACTCCCCCATTAACCATGCAGGCACACGCCTGGTCGAGGTAGAGATGGGGCGCCGGAAGGTCGTAGAACACGGCGTCCATATCTTCGGCGTCGAAGCCCTGGTCCGCTTCGCCCAATGCGAGCGTCACCCGGTCGAGCAAGCCTGCTTGCAGCAGATTCTTGCGGGCCAGATCCTGCATGTCCTCCCGGCGGTCGTACGAAATCACTTGGCCCTCGGAACCCACGGCCCATGCGAGAGCCGTGGTTAGCGCCCCCGAGCCCGTACCGGCTTCAAGTATTCGCCCACCCGGACGGACGGAGAGCCGGAGCAGGATGTAGCCGATATCCTTGGGGAAGATGATCTGCGACCGTCGCTTGATGAGCAGCAGGATGTCCCGCAGGGTGGGGCGGAAGAAATAAAAATCACGGCCTAGGTGGCTTTGGACGCTGGTGCCCCAAGGATGGCCGACGAGATCATTGTGGCGAATGACGCCTTGATGGGATTGGAACATGGCATCCGCTTCCAACTTAAAGATGAACTGCTTGCCTTGAAGGGTGGCCAACATGGCCAGATCACCAACTTCGGCGTTCTTCATCCGGGCCTCCTGTGGTCAATTGCGACGCGTACTCTGCTTCGTCCCTGGGACATCGGCCGTGATGCGGACGACATTCGCCCGCCGCAAGCTGACCGTTTCAACTTGCGCTTCGAATCCGGCATCTGTGAACCCATCCACCCATGACTCCGAGATCGGGCCGGACTGCCCGGTGGCGCGATACAACCAGCCGGCGAGCCGATCGGCCAGGCCCCGGCCCGTGATCTGGGCCATGGGAATGACCACCAGCCGGCCGTTGGGAACCAACACACGGCGGGCTTCCCGCAGGGTCGATGAGTTAAACAAGTATTCGCTGGGAAACGTCGACACGGCACTGCGGAATATGCCGCTGGCGAAGGGGAGCGCCCTGGCGTCGGCTTGGATCAATTCAAGCGCCAGCTTCCGGTCGAGGAGCCGGCGACGGGTCAATGCGGCCATCTGAGGTGAAAGATCGATTCCCACCGTGCGCCAGCCCTTCGAGGCCAGCTCAGCCTGGATGTGCCCGGTTCCGAACCCAATCTCGAGCACGGGGTCGCCCGGCAAGGCTGCGAAAGCCACCGCCTGCCAATTGAACCACTCGCCGACAGAAGTAATCTGCGCCACGGCATCGTAAAGCCAGGCCATGCGGGTGTAAAGCTCGCGGAAGATCCCCGCCAGGAACCAGCGCAGGGCCATGTCAGGCGACCAGGGCGTCGGCGTAACGAGTGAGACGAATCCTGCCGCCCTGAATGGCCTGGCGAGTGACCCGGGACGTGAGCACCGCGAGCTCGACCTCTCTCTCGCTGGTGTAGCTGCTCGAGGCGAGCAGATCGTCGTCGACGATGGCCGGGTGGACCATCAGCTCCGTTACCCCATCCGGCAACCCCTTGAGCAGGCTCAGAAGGAGTTCCTGGTTGGCGTCTTCGCCGAAGAAATCGACCCTGAGTCCGTCCGAGGACAGCACTCCGGTGGCCAGGAGCTGGGCGCGGGCGGCGCTGAACTCCAACCGAGCTGTGTCGGGCGCTGGAGGCAGGATTTGCTGGTGGCCGATCTTGGGGGGCCGGGGGCCGCGGACGCCCAGCTTGTGCTGGCGCGCAAGTCCCAGGTAGACTGCCCAAAGTTCCGGGGTGAGTTCGGCAGTGAAGTGGTGGCTGTCAAGGTGGTCAATTGGGGCGCCCAACTCGCTGGCCGCATTGATCTGCGCCTCCCATTCCCGCCGCACTTGGTCTGGAGGGATCGACCCGATCGATGTGCACAGCTCGGCATAGGTGAGAAAGTCCCCGCTCTGATCGACCAAGCCGGGGACCTGTTCGGCCGGGAGGACCGGCCGCCCGTGGGTCAGATTGAGATGCACTCCCATCGCCAGGCCGGGGGCCTCGGCGTGTGCCCGCTGGATAGCTTGGGCGGCGGCGGGCAGGTTGATCATGACCGTAGTCGAGGTCACGATGCCATGGAGATGGGCCCGCAGGATTCCTCGAGAGACGCCCTCCGTCCGCCCGAAGTCGTCAGCGTTTACCACCAGGCAGCGGCTCATGCGACGTACACGTTCAGCCGTTGGGGCAGACATTCGTAAATCACCTGCTGAATGCCTTCCGAGCGCAGCTCACCATCGACCTGAAGCGGGGTGGGCGGCTCCGACCTGATGACCAGCCGCTGTGTGTGATGTTGATGGATGGCAGGATCCTCGACAAATCGCCCGGAAAGCGTTCGAGGAAGAAGGCTGAGCATCTTGCGCCGTGTGGGAGCGTAGCCGTAGACGAAGGTCAGCAGCCCATCCGTGGGATCGGCGGCGGGCGCCATTCGGAACAGGCCCCCGGTGAGGGGGCAGTTGCCGACCGAAACCAAGCTGACGGGCCCCTCGTAGCGTCCCTCGTCCCACTCAATGGCCATGTGCCATTCACCCTTGTCCCCAATGGCACGCAGCGCCGCCACCAGGTAGCGGACAATGCCCTTCAGCCGGCGCATGCGAATGTTGTAGAGCGTGACGACGGGCTCCAGGCCGACCGCCGAGTTGTTGTCGAACACCCAATCGTTTGCTCGGCCCAGGTCGATGCGCTGTGTCTTGCCGCCGCGAATGGCAGCGGCTGCCTCAGGCAGAGTCTGCGGAAGGCCGAGATTGACCACCAGGTCGTTGGCGGTGCCCAACGGGAAAATGCCAATTGGGCCGAGGACGGCCTCCGGCTGGGCCTGATACAGACCATTAACCACCTCGCCGATCGTCCCGTCGCCGCCAGCGACCAGGACTGGGGTCTCGCCTGCCTCGGCCGCGGCGCGTGCCAGGGCGATGACCTCGCCTGGAGCCTGGCTTTCGACGATGCGGGCTTGGATCCCGCACTCGCTGAGCGCGGACTCGAGATGCTGGCGCTCCCGCCTGGCTTTCCAACGGCCGGCGTAGGGGTTGATGATCAGGGTGGCATCCATATCAGGGGTCTACGCCGCTGGATGCAGCACCAGGACGGCGACACTGAAGTAGATCAGCAAACCGGTGGCGTCCACGAGGGTGGTGATCAACGGGGCCGAAATAACGGCCGGATCGATGCCCACGACGTCTGCCGCGATTGGGACGAGCGAACCTACAGTGTTGGCCCAGATGCAAATAAAGAGGATAGTGACTGCCACGACCAAGGCCATGGATGGGGCGAGACCCCAGAACAGCACCCGTCCGTAGGCAACCGCGCCCAAGAGCACGCCCAACAGGGCCCCCACGCCTAATTCGCGCACAAGGACTGAGATCAGATCGCTCGGCTCGACCTCGTCCAGCGCCAGAGCACGGATAATGCTGGCCACCGTCTGAGATCCGGCGTTGCCGCCGGTGCCTATCAACAGGGGGATGAAGAACGAAAGCGACACCACCTCCTGGAGAGTGGCCTCGAAATGCCGCAGGACGGTGCCAGTCAGGGTCTCGGCCACGAACAGGGCAAGCAGCCACACGAAGCGGGATCGGACGACCTGGGAAATGCTCAGGGACCAGTAGGGGCGGTCGGCAATCGTTCCGGCTTCGATACCACCCATGTTGAGGACGTCTTCGGTGGCCTCTTCTTCGAGGACTTCGATGACATCGTCATAGGTGATCACGCCCAGCAGGACGCCGATGGCATCCACGACCGGGAGGGCGGCCAGGTCGTAGCGGACAAACATCCGGGCGACTTCTTCCTGGTCGGTACCCGCCAGCACGCTCACCACATCTCGGTCCATGAAGGTCTCGACGCTGGCGCTCGGGGCGGCCACGATCAGATCCCGCAATCCGACATTGCCGATCAACTTGCCGTTGCGGTCGATCACGTACAGGTAGTAGGGGGGTTCGGTCTCTGGGCCGATCTGCCGCAGAAAGTCGATCGCCTCGGCGGCCGTCATCTTGCGACGGACAGCCACGAAGGCGGTCGTCATCAGCCCGCCGGCCGATTCGTCCTCGTGGTGAAGCAGAGGCAAGACGTCTTCGGCGTGGTCCATCTCGCCCAGGACCAGAGCAGCCCTCACTGGCGGGAGGTCGCCTAGGAGGTCAGCCGCCTCGTCGGGGTCCATCCGATCGAGTACGTCGGATAGCTCTCCCGCCGGCATCGGTTCCGAAGTCTCGGCGGCCAGGTGGGATGGAAGCTCGGACAGGAGTTCAGCCGTGGCTTCCGTGCTCAGCATGGGGAGCAGTTTCGCCCGGACGTCTTCGTCGGCTGCGGCGAAGGCCTCCGCCCGATCGGCGGGGTGGAGCTCGATCAGGGCGCGTGCGGCTTCTTCCAGCTGGCCGCGATCCAGCAGTTTTCGGATGCGCTCTCGTACTTCATCGACCAGGGTCTCATCCATGTTCTTCCTCCTGGGTCGAAAAGTTGAGGTGGGCCTTTGATCGCGCCGGGCCCCAAGACAAAAGCGGGGCACGATCCATCGCCCCCGGGGCGTTTGGCGCACTCAGCCGGGCGGCGTGCCACGTCGCTTTGCGGGTGGGGGCCGCTGAGATGTACTTGGTGCGGGAGTTTGAGCCCGCAGCGCCTCAGGACAGACCTGTTGGTCTCGAGGTATTAAAGGCCTGCCGGTGCCACGGGTCGGCGAGGACAATGGCGGATTCTAGCACCCGGAGCGGGGCCTGTCAAAGCCAAACACCCCCTGATAGGAATCCAAAGGGGGCTGGAGGCCACGGGGTTTGTACGGCTGCCCGGGTCCAGATTGTGAAATATTTCACTAACAATAGATCGGACGAGCGTGCCGCCTCGCCTCGCCCAGCGGGCGTTGGCTGAGGGCGATTAGGTCGCGTTCAACTCCGACGACGACCGCCCATGCCGCCGACCAGGCTGACGAAGTACAGCAGCTGCAGGATGGCTGCGGCCAAGCCGGCAATGTAGGTGAAGGCGGCGGCGCGCAAGACCGCGCTGACTCCCTCGAACTCCTTGGGCGAGGTGACCAACCCGGACTGTTTGAGGAGATTCTTGGCTCGGGACGAAGCGTCAAGCTCGACCGGCAGCGTGGCCAGTGCGAACACAGCGCCGCCGGCGAAGAAAAGCACGCCCAGCCAGGCGATCTGTGTCGCCAGGCCGACGCCCAGCATGCCGCGCAGCAGCAGGCCGCCCATGATCATGAACAGTCCCAGGTTGGAACCAATGCTTACGGCGGGGACCAATGCCGCCCGCAAGCGCATGGGCAGATAGCCCTTCTGGTCTTGAACGGCGTGCCCGATCTCGTGGGCGGCGATGGCGAGCGCCGCCACCGAACGAGTCTGTGCAACTCCTTGGGACAGATTGAGGGTTTGGCTCCGGGGGTCGTAGTTGTCGGTCAGGTTCCCCTGGATTCCCTGGAGCCCGATGTACCCGAGACCGCCGGAATCGAGCAGGCGTTTGGCGGCTTCGGCGCCGGTCAATCCCTGCGTGTTTTGGACTTGGCTCCACTTCTTGTAGGTCGAATTGACCCACCACTGTGCCAGCAGGGTGAGCACAAGACCGGGAATCATATAAATCAGATAGGTGGGATCCCAAAGCATAAACATGTCCATTTACCTCCGAAAGCGCACTACAGCCGGTTAGGGGCCCGTGCCTTGGAGAATCTCAAGGGCCCGGTCGAGCTGTGGATCTTTGCCCGATTGTACATCCTGATCTGTTAGATCAACGCTAACGTCTGGGGTCAGGCCGTCGCCGCTGATCTGGCGTCCGTTGGGCGTGTACCAGCGCGCGATCGTGATGCGGACCGCCCCGCCATCACCGTTAAGGGGGATCCAATTCTGCACCGAACCCTTGCCGAAAGTGGACGTGCCAACCAGGGTGCCGCGCCCGGTATCCTGGATCGCACCAGCCACGATCTCCGAGGCCGACGCCGTGCCTTCGTTGACCAATACCACGAGCGGACTCTCGGTCGCCAACCCACCGGGTTGGGCGCGGTAGACATGTTCGCTGCCGTCGCCAAAGCGCTCGCTCAAAATGGGCCCGTCGGCGATGAACTGGCTGGCGACCTGAACCGAAGTGTCCAAGTACCCGCCTCCGTTGTTACGCAGGTCCAAGATCAGTCCTTTGGGGTTTTGAGCTAACAGGGATTCGAGCTGCTGTCGTAGGTCATCACTGGTTGTGTCGCCAAAGGTGAACAGCTGCACGTAGCCGATGTCGCCGTCGAGCATCTTCGAGTCAACGCTGGGGACGGTGATGGCCTGCCGGACGACGTCGAACTCCAAGGGTTGCGGCTCCCCCGGGCGTCGCACCGTGAGGCGGACGTGGGTTCCAGCCGGGCCAAGCACAGACTGGATCACCTGATTGCCATCGATGCCGGTCATGTCCTCACCGTCGATGGCGATGATCTCGTCGCCTGGCTTCAGCCCGGCTTGCATGGCCGGGGAACCGGGCATCGGCGAAATGATCGTCAGATACTCGGTGTTGGTGTCCACCCAGGCACCGATGCCTTCGTACTCACCCGATAGACTCAAGCTGGCCTGCTGGTACTCGGTGGGGTCCATGTAGGAACTGTGCGAATCGCCGAGCGCGTCCATCATCCCGCTGATGGCGCCGCGCATGAGATCCAGGTCGCGGACGGGATCCACGTACTCCTGGTGAATGATGTCCCAGGCCTGCCAGAAGGGTGCAAACAGCTGATCCGTGGCGGGGCTGGTGGGTGGTGCGGGTGCGGTCGGCGGCACCGCAGAAGGTGGGATGGCCGTAGGGGCGGGGGAAGGGGGGACCGGACTGGCTGTCGGAGGCGGGGATGCGGTCGGGCTGAAGAAGGGCAGCTGCCCCACGCTGGAACCGATCGCCATGCCCCCGACGAGCAGCCCGGTGGCTAGGATCAAGCCGAACAGGATTCCAAGGACTGCGCCAGCCATTCCACGTCCGCTCATCGCTGCCTTCCTTTGTTCGCCCGCTGCCCTACTCCAATAAGTTGAGACAAAACGCCACGCGCACTCAGCCCGAAACCCGCCGCAGCGGGTTTCAGGGCAGATCCCCCCTATGACCAAGGCCGTGTCGTCCCTGCCAATCGGCGATCAGGTCGGCGTAGTCATCAGTGCCGGCCTTTTCCGCATAAGCCAGGATAGCCAGGCCATCCATTGGGTAAGAGGGGTGACAGGATGTCGGCCAGGCACCCGAAGGCGCCAGGACCACGGCATCCACGACTGGCCCAACGATGTCCGCCTTTTCCAGCGCCGGGGAGATTTTCTCGGTAGTTATGACGACCGTCTTCGCCACCAAGGCCAATTCGGGATCCACCGCTTGATTGCCGCCGATCCGGGCGTTCCCCTCCTTATCCGCCTCCAGAGCGTGGATCACGGCCAGGTCGATTTCGATAGCGGGGAAGGCCATCAGCTCTTTGCCGGTGTAGGGGTCGATCACCGTCTTCACATCCGGCCGCAGTCTGGGCATATCGGTGCCGATCCAGGCCCTGGAGGGCATGAAGCCAACGCCGGCCAGATTGGCCCGAAGGCCGGCGGCCAGGCTGGATTCACTTTCGTCGATAATCGCCAACCCGCCGGAGGCCGCAGCCGCTGTGAAATGAGGCGCAAAGCCGAAGATCTCGAGGCCGAAATAGCAGCTGCGGACGCTGGCCACCATGCCGGCGCCGACCAGGAGGTCGCTTTCCACACCGGCGGTGAAACACACCAGCTCCAACCCTTCCGGGTTGCCCTCCCGGTCATGCTTTTCCAGAAGCGCCAGGCTGAAAGCCATCGGGCGCCTGTACAGGGTCATGCCTCCAAACGCCAGCCGGCAGCCCTCCGGCGATACCCATTCCACCGCTTCCCTCAGCCCGATCAGCTTGTCAACCACGTCGGGTTCCCTGAGGCTGGGGGCCGTCCCGCAGATGGGGCAATACGGAAGGTAGATCGGCCAACCGATCGATCCGAACATCGACACCCGCATCGACACCCATGCCGGCACCCGATCCGACGAGCACGGTCGTCATCCCCATGGCGCGGGCAGGCAGGAGATTCTCGAGCCGGTCATCGGCCATCAAGCAGCCCTGCGGGTCTGGGGAGCCGATGAGTTCAAGCGCCCGAACATAGGCCAAGTGTTCTGGTTTGTTGGCATAACCTAAGGCGACAATGTCGATGATGCCGCTGAACACATCCGTTAGCCCAAGGGCGGCCAGCACCTTCCGGGCGTGCTCGGCGCTGGCGTTGGTGAAGACGTATTTGACCTGAGGCAGGCTTTCAAGCATCTGCCGAAGCTCGGCGTCGGGGTGGATGAGCGACGGATAGTCGAGTTGGTGGACAAAGGTGAGATAGTCAGACGGATCGATGTCGAAATCCCCCATCAGGCCCTTGAGCGTGGTTCCCTGCGCTTCCAGGTAGTTGGAGCGCAAACGCCGGGCCTCCTCGGGCGGAAGCTCCATCCGATCGATCATGTAGTCGTCGATCCGGTCAGAGATCAGCCTCCAGACACCGTTGCCGGGAGGATAGAGGGTGTCATCGAGATCGATGAGCAGGATTTCTATCAACGAAGTCAGGATGGACGTCCTTGACGCCGCTCGCCCGCCGCTGATCGCGGCACCTTCGGCGTCGCTTAGGCTCGCCGGGCAAAGTTGGCGGAACACCGGAGGCGGCCAGGGAAAGTCATGCGATTCTGGAAAGTATAGTTTGGCGCGCATCGGGCTGTCAACGCGGGCTGCCACCTGTATAATCGCAGGGCCCGCTCAGACCCCGGCCCAAGGAGCAGCCATTGCCCATCAGAATCCTTCCCGAGAACGTGGCGTCGGCGATTGCCGCCGGAGAAGTCGTCGAGCGGCCGGCTTCGGTCGTGAAGGAGCTGGTTGAAAACGCCCTCGATGCCGGAGCCAAGGCAATCGATATTCACATCGAAGGCGCCGGCCAGGAGCTGATTGAGGTCTCCGACGACGGGCTGGGGATCGACCCCGATGACATCCGCTTGGCGCTGGCACGCCATGCGACATCCAAACTCCGGACCGCTGATGACCTGTTCGACATCCGCACGCTGGGCTTCCGGGGCGAGGCCCTGGCGTCGGTTGCGGCCGTATCGCGATTGACCCTCATTTCGCGACCCGCCAACGCAGCTGCCGGTCTGCGGATCGCCGCCGAAGGGGGAGAGACCGGCAAGGTCGAGTCTGTAGGCTCTCCTGTGGGGACACAGGTGCAGGTCCGGGACCTTTTCTACAACGTTCCGGCGAGGCGCAAGTTCCTCAAAACTGAAACCACCGAACGCCGACACATCAACGACTGGGTGTCGCGCTATGCGCTGGCCTATCCGGAAGTGCGCTTCACGCTTGTCCTGGATGGCAGGAGCCAGCTTCAGACGAGCGGAAACGGTCAGGCTCGCGAGACTCTGGCGGCGGTCTTCGGATTGGATACGGCACGCGAGATGATCTCCCTCCCCGAACCCATCAGCCCCTCAGACGTCGACGTCCATGGGTTTATCAGCCCACCCTCCGTGAGCAGGGCCAATCGGCGCGAGCTGACCTTTTTCATCAATCGCCGCTGGGTGCAGGACGCCAGCCTGTCGGCGGCGGTGGTTCAGGCCTACCACGGTCTGCTGATGGTCGGCCGCTACCCGATGGCGATCGTGTTTGTGGATTTGCCGCCAGAGTGGGTCGATGTCAATGTGCATCCAGCCAAGGCTGAAGTCCGATTCCAGGATCCGGGCCGGGTATTCTCGGTGGTCCAGAGGAGCGTGCGCGCCACGCTGCTGAATGAGGCACCGCCGCCCAGCCTGGAGCCCGGTGAAGGATGGTCTGGCGCCCTTGAGGGGGCCCGCGGCCGGCTGGCCGGTCTGGGCGGGCGGGCATGGGATCAGGCTGCGAGTTTACGTCACCTGCCCGAGTTGGAGCCGGCCGCGCGCCCAACGGGGAGCATGCCGCTGCTCCGGCCGGTCGGGCAGGTGGGCGCGGCCTACCTCGTGGCGGAGGGGCCCGATGGCTTGTATCTGATCGACCAGCACGCGGCCCATGAGCGGGTTCTCTTCGAACGCTTCATGGACGCCTTCCGCTCGGGCCAGCTTGAGTCCCAGATTTTGTTGGAGCCGGTCAGTGTTGAACTCAGCCCGTCCCAGGCTGCCTTGCTGGAGGGGAAACTCGAGGTCCTGAATCGGATCGGGTTTGACGTCGAGCCCTTTGGGGGCCGCACTTTTCGCGTCCGAGCGCTTCCGGCACTCCTCTTGGGGCTGCCGCCCGAGGCGGCGCTTCAGACAGTGGTCGACGAATTTGAGGAGGATGAGTCGCCATTGGGGAGCGAAGTCGAGGCCAGGTTGGCGGCCCGAGTGTGCAAACGAGCAGCGGTCAAGGCCGGCCAGGTGCTTTCCGTGATGGAGCAAGCCGAGTTGATCCGGGATCTTGAAACATGCGCCTCGCCCAGAACCTGCCCGCATGGGCGGCCCACATTGATCCACCTTTCGGTGGACTCTCTCGAGAGGCAGTTTGGAAGGCGAGGCTGAGAGGCTGATCAGAAC
Organism: uncultured Chloroflexia bacterium; assembly: GCA_963807065.1. GTDB lineage: Bacteria > Chloroflexota > Anaerolineae > Anaerolineales > E44-bin32 > CAWAND01. The sequence goes on along the minus strand of CAWDZQ010000003.1, from coordinate 631,018 downwards.
TCTAGGACGCGTATCGTAGGCCACGCCGTCCCCAGCAGGAAGGGTGATGGTGAATGTCGTGCCCTGCCCGGGTTGGCTCTCGACGCTGATGGTGCCCTGATGGGCCTCGGTGATCCGCTTGGAGATCGCCAGACCGAGGCCAGTCCCACCGACGCGGCCTTCCTGGTCGGGAACCCGGTAGAAGCGTTCGAAGATATGCGCCAGGCTCTCTGCCGGGATGCCTTTGCCCGTATCGGAGACCGAAGCCAACACTTCCTCCCCTTGGCGACGGAGACGAATCTGGACTTTGCCGCCGGGCTTGTTGTACTTAATGGCGTTTGTGAGCAGGTTGAGGATGACCTGCTTCAGGCGATTGCGATCCCCCGGGACCGTTGAAACGTTCGGGTCAATATCAGTCCCAATTGGAATGTGTTGCTCTTCAGCCTGCGGCCGAACGATCTCGACACACTCGCCGATCAAGCCGCCCAAGTGCACGGGTTCCTTGACAAACCTGGCCCGACCGGATTCGAGGCGTGCCAGCTCAAGGAAATCGTCCGCCATGCCGTTTAGTCGTTGCACTTCCTTGTAGACCGTCTGGCTGAGCTTATTCCGCTGGTCGTCCGGCAGATCGGGCCGCTGGAGAAGGTGGGCCGCCGCCGTCAGGCCGCCAAGCGGTGTCCGGAATTCGTGCACCATCTCGGCGATGAGATCGCTTTGCTGAAACAACCGGGTGTTCTCGATGGCGATGGCTGCCTGTGCCGCCAGGGTCTGCAGCACTCGCACGTCGTCTTCTTCATATCTCCCTGACAGCTTGTTGACGGCTTCGATAACCCCGAACGACTTTTCCTTGGTTCGGAGCGGGACGCCCAAAATGGTCCGGGTCTGAAATCGCGTCAGGACGTCGACTTCACGAAAGAAGCGGGGGTCCTGGAGTGCGTTCTCGACCACCAGGGGTTCTTGGTGCGTATAGACCCACCCGGCGATGCTGTTGTCGGCCGGCACCGCCGTTCTATCGAGCCCCTGGATCAGGTTGTCAGAGGCAGCCTCGAAGTACAGATGCTGGGTCTGCGAATTGTAGAGCAGCAGCGAAGCCGACTCGCTTTGTGTGAGCTCCTTCGCCGCGGCCACGATGCTGTCCAGCAGAGTCTGGAGCTCCAGGGTCGAGACCAATTGTGATGAGACCTCGAGCAACCGGGCATAGCGCTGCAAGAGCTGTGGGTAGTTGCGGATGGCGGATTCTTCGGACGGGGTGTGGGGATCAATTGGGCGCACGCAGCACCTCTTCCGCCAATCTGGGCATCACCACAGCCGCGTCCTGCCTGAAGATGACGTCGGCGCGTGGATCCAGATAGGTTGGGTCACGGTTGACAATCACCAACCGGCCTCCGGCGTTCAGCGCCTGCACTGGGAAGACTGCCGCCGGCGTGACCTCCAACGAAGAACCGACGACGAGGACCAGATCACTTTCGGTGATCAGCGCTTTGGCTTCCTGAACGACCTGGAAGGGCAGCTGCTCGCCGAAGAGCACCACATCCGGTTTCAGGACTCCACCACAGGTGGGGCAGCGCGGAATCTCGCCGGTTTCAGTGAAGCGCCGCAGTAAGCGCCCGCTGGGGTAGCGGCGAAAGCACTCCACGCAGGTTGATTCGCGAAGGTGCCCGTGGATCTCAAGCACGTTCTGGGAGCCGGCTTTGCGGTGCAGGTCGTCGATGTTTTGGGTCACGACGCCGGTCAGGTATCCGGCCCGCTCGAGTTCCGCCAGCGCCAGGTGGGCCGGATTGGGCTCAGCTCGCATGATGTTCTCGGCCAGTGGACGCACCCAATCGAAAAAGCGCTCGGGCTGGTAGCGGAAGGCGGACATCGAAGCTACGTCCATGGGATCGAAGCGTTCCCATAGGCCCGATCCGGACGATCGAAAGTCGGGGATACCAGACGGGGTGGAGATCCCGGCGCCAGTCAGTGCGACTCCGGAATGCGCGCGCCGGATCAATTCGGCCGCGTGCTCGATATCGAGACCAACCACCTGCTCGCTCACGGCAGGGGTCAGCCTTTGACCGGTTGCAGGAATTTCGAAAGGTGCTGGGCGATCTTCTGGAGCTGATCGGCGACCAGGCTATCGGGTTGAATAAGGAGCAGGGGGGTCCCGCTCTGGCTGGCCTGATGAGCCTGTTCCGGCGCCGGAGAGACGACGCCAGCCAGGTCGATCCCCAGGTCTTCATTGAGCTTCTTCCAGGGGATCTGCAGGCTGGTACGCATGCGCGTCAAGAGGGCCATGTTGACCTTGTGGCGTGGGTAGCCGGATGAGATCAAGTCGTCGACCACGGCCTGGGCCACCTGATCGCTGGGGAAGACCGGTTCGATCACAACCACAAGCCGGTCGGTCAGCTCGAGCAACGGCTTCACATAGGGCCTTACGCCGGCGCCCAGGTCGGCGATCACCACCGTCGCCAGGGCGGCCAGATTGCTAAGCACAGCTTCCATCTGCGGGACCGCCTGCTCCAACTCAATCTCGGATGGGTGATAGTCGGAGAGCAGCAGTCGCACCCCGCTCTTGTGGTCCACCAACTCGGCGTCAACGGATCGAAGGTGGATGTCTTTGAGCGACCGGGTGAGCAGGTTGGAAAGCCCGGGGGGGGTCTTGACGTCCAAATCCAGGGCCAGGGTGCCATGCCCCGGATTGAGCTCGGCCAGAATCACGTCGTTTCCGGCAGCCTGCAGGGCTACAGCCACGTTGGTTGCCACGGTCGAAGTTCCCAGCCCGCCGCGCACTCCGAGGAAGGCGATGACGGCCGCCTTGTCCTTGCCTGCCGGCGCGCTGGCGGCGCGGGCTTGGCTCGAGCGTGCCAGGACGGCCTTGACGTGCGCCGTCAACTCAGCCGGATGGGTGGGCTTGGTCAGGTAGTCGTCAACCCCGGCTTCAAACCCGGCGACCTTGTCGTCCACCATGGACTTGGCTGTAAACATGATGATCGGGATATGGGCCAACCCGGGGTCTTTGCGCAAGAGCTGCGTGACTTCATACCCGTCCATGTCCGGCATCATGACGTCGAGCAGAATCAGGTCCGGTTGCTCGGCATGGGCCTTGGTCAAACCTTGAGCGCCATTGTTGGCGACCGTGATTTGATACCCCTGGCGCTCGAGCATAAGCCCGACCAGCTTCAGGGTGTCGACATCGTCGTCGATGATCAGGATCTTATCGGTCATTGGGAGGGGTCCCCGCCGGGTTAATAGGGCCAACCCAGCTTGAGCAGTCTAACATAAAGGACCACCTCGGGCAAGCAGGCGGCTTGTGGCAGGGCGCCTCGATGCTATAATCGCCGCCGGCGATCATAAATAAGGGCGAGCATGACCATCAGTCTATGGGGCATTAGGGGCGCGTTCTTGCTTGGCCTTCCAACTCGGCCGGCGGGCTATGCCCTGATTATCATCTGTCTGGTGGGCCTGGCCCTTATTCTGATCGATGCTCGAGCCTTCCCCGAACGTGATGTCAAACTCAAGCCGAAGACGGCGACCGCACGCGCTGCCGAGACGGAGTGGCTGCTTGTGTTGCTGCTCTTGGCGCCCATCGCGGCCGAGAGCCTGCTGGTTCATCTATCCCTGCCGGCGGGAGGTGCTGCGCTTGGTCTTCCCAAGGAACTGGTCGGCCCTGTCTTTGGAATCCTGGCTGCCATCCCGTGGATGCTGGCCGCCGGCTACCTGGGAATCTGGCAAGCTGTGTTGGTTGGTCTTGCGGCCGGCCTGGCGCGGGGCGGCTGGGACTCTCAGAGCCTGACCACGCCGTTAATGATGGCGTTGACAGCCGGGCTCACAGCCTGGCTGATGCACCAGAATTTTCGGGAAGGTGGCGCCAAGCTTGCCCGGCAACCGCTGGCGGCGAGTGTGGCAGGTGGGGTGGTCTTTGGCCTGCTGCGCGTGATCGAAGTCTACGCCTCCAGCCCAGGCGGCGTGTACGACGGTCTCGACTTTGCCATCACTCAGTTTGGCCCGATCATGTGGGCCTCCATTCTCGAGACCGGGATCGGAGGCATCGTCGGGCAGATCCTGCTGTCGACCAACACCGGCGCCTGGCACAGGCCAGTTCACTTGCAGGCCGGGCCGTACAATCGCTCCCTGGCTTCACGGATGGTCTCTGCGCTGGCGGCGATGGGCATTCTGGGGGTGGTCGTCCTGGGTTCTGGCCAGTGGTACCTGGCCCGCTCGTCGGCGCGCGACCTGGTCGAGAACCAGATGCAGCAGACGGCGGTTCAAGCCGGTGAGGGGATCCCTTTCTTCATCCAAGCCGGGAGGGCGACGATACGCCGGCTGGCCCAACAGGCGATGCCCCTGCTCCAGCTCGAAGGCGCCGATCCGTCGACGCTGGTCGAGGCGGTGGCCAACCAGGACATGTTTCAGCGTCTGGCCGTTTTCGACACCCAGGGGTCGCTGGTGACGTTGGTGCCCAATAGCGCAAGCCTCTCCCAACCCCTCCCCTTGGCGTTCGAGGCTGGCCTCAAGATTGGTCTGCAGGGCGTTCCCCAGGAGGTCGTGTATCCGCCCGAAAATCGAGCTCAGGCCGTCCAGCTGGTGTTCCTTGCCCCGGTCATCGACCCGGCTGCCGGACGAACCGTGGGAGTCGTGGCCGGGTGGACAAGTCTTGCCGACAACCAGCTGTTGGCCCCAGCGCTGGGGCTGCTCGAAAAATCGGCATTGGGTGAAACCTTTGTGGTCGACGATCAAGGGCGAATTCTCTTTCACCCCCAGGGCCAGGACGTGTTGGACGTCATGCCGCTGCCTGAGTTGGCGACGGGTGGCGTGGAGACGACCACCGCACCAGATGGCACGCGTGAATTGGAGTATGTGTATCCGGTAGCGGGCTATCCCTGGCGGGTGGTGGTCACCGTGCCACAGCGCGTGGTAGACCGAATGGCCGTCCCGAATGCGACCCGCCTGCTTGGCGTAGTCAGCCTGGTGGGCCTGGCGTTGTTGGCTTTCGTGTATTGGGCCAGCCGCCGGGTGACCTTGCCGGTCCGATTGATGGCCTCCACGGCGGAAGCCATCGCCCGCGGCGACTTGGAGCGGACCGTTCCATCCGGCGGCGAGGACGAGGTCGGCCGGCTGGCCACGTCTTTCGAGCGGATGCGGCGCAGCTTGAAGGCACGGTTGGAGGCCATGGATCTGTTGCTGGCGGTCAGCCAGGCGCTGGCGTCGGGAATTGAGCTGCCGTCATCGCTGCTACCTATCCTTGAGGGCCTGGTCGACTTGACCGGCGCCGAGGTGGCCCGGCTGGCTTTGGTACGAGATGAGGGCTTCCCGCATTCAATCACGGGCCTGCAGGCGGGCGGCGAGACGGGGCGCTGGGAAGCGCTCGACGCCCAGATCTTGGAGCTGTGTAAGGATCGAGGTCACTTCGTGCTTGAGAATCCAGCTCGGGCGCGAGCGGTGCTGGACGTCGACCGTGTGGATGACGACGTGGAAGCCCTGATGGCATTCCCCATTCGCAATGAGGACCAATACCTCGGGGCGCTCTGGCTGGCCCACGGTCAGCGCCATCTGATCTCTCCGGATGAAGTCAATCTCATCACCATTGTCACAGCGCAGGTGGGAGTGTGGCTGGCCAACGTCGGTTTGTTCCATCGCGTGGCGGAAGAAAGGCAGCGTTTGGCCGCTGTGCTGGAAGCCACCCCAGACGCCGTCATCGTCATAGATCGCCAGGGTCGTATCTTGCTCGCCAATCCGGCGGCCGAAGTGGTGCTTAGCGGGTCGGCAGAGCGGGCGGTGGGACAGCCGGCGGAGACCTGGGTGGCGGTGCCGGAGATCCTGGACCTGCTGACGTCGAGCGAGGCCGAAGGCAAGGTCATGGAGGTGCAGCTCGAAGGGGGCAGGGTCTTGTCGGCGGCGACGAAAGAGATCGAGGTTGGGGGAAGGGCAAGTTCTGGCCGAGTGTGCGTCCTGTGGGATATCACCCACTACAAAAAGTTGGACATGCTCAAGTCTGAGTTCGTGTCCACCGTCAGCCATGACTTGCGGGCGCCATTGACGCTGATGCGAGGCTATTCCACCATGCTGGCGATGGTCGGGTCGCTGAACGAGCAACAACGAGGATTCGTCGACAAAATTCTGGAAAGTGTCGAGCAAATGGGGGATCTGGTCGAAAATCTGCTGGACCTAGGGCGGATCGAAGCCGGCCTGGGACTCAGCCTCGAAATCTTCGCATTTGAGGATGTCTTGGACGAAGTGCTCAATGCCCAGCGCCCTCAGGCGATCAACAAACGCATCAGCCTTGAGACCGAGGTGGCCGGCCCGCTCGAGCCCATTGAGGCCGATCCGACGATGCTTCGCCAGGCTATTTCAAACTTGATCGATAACGCCATCAAGTACACGCAGTCCGGGGGCCAGATCATCGTCCGCGTCGAGTTCAGGCGCATGGCCGGCTGCACATTTCCATCCGAGATACGGGTATGGGCATCTCCCCTGCCGACCAGTCGAGGCTCTTCGAGCGTTTTTATCGAGCCCGCCGGCAGGAGAGCCTCAAGGAGCGCGGCACCGGGCTGGGCCTGGCGATCGTCAAATCGATTGTGGAACAGCACGGCGGTACGGTGACGGTCGAGAGCAGGCTGGGGGCAGGATCGACTTTTGCGGTTGACCTGCCGATGCGCCCGCCGGTGCCGGTGGAAAACAACCCGGAAAACTAACCTTCAAAATGGCCCAGGGCCGGCTGGTTCTACCCTTGACAGGTTCGCTGAACGGGGTAGAATTGGATCACATGGGGAATCTGAAATAAGAGCCCACCGCCGACAAGCGCTTGAGGCGACCGCCTCATGCGCTTATTTTGCTATGTCTAGCAATTAGCACGTTTGTTCGGGTGGTCGGGCCAACCGGCGTCTCACCAAGGCGCGTGCCGCAACGGAGGTTTGGGTGGAATCCAAAGGTTTTCGAGCTCTGCGTATCAGCCTTGCTTCGCCAGAGACGATTCTGAGTTGGTCACATGGCGAGGTCCTAAAACCGGAGACCATCAACTACCGGCGCCTGAGGCCGGAGAAGGATGGACTCTTCTGCGAAGCCATTTTTGGTCCTACCAAAGACTGGCAATGTTACTGCGGAAAGTACAAGAACATCCGCTTCAAGGGTATTACCTGCGAGAAGTGCGGCGTGGAGGTCACGCGGTCATCGGTTCGGCGGGAGCGCATGGGGCACATCGGCTTGGCCGCCCCGGTGGCACATGTTTGGTACACGCGCCGGGTACCCTCCTACCTGGGCTTGTTGTTGGATGTGTCCCGCCGAAATCTGGACAGGGTGTTGTACTTCGCCCAGTATGTGGTGACCTATGTTGACGAAGACGCCCGCAAGAAGGCGCTGAAGCGGTTAGACGAAGAGATTAACCGGGTTGAAAAAGAGGAAGCGGAAGCCCTCAACGAACGGATCGCCAAGACCAAAGCCCAGCGTAAGAAGCGGGTGGAAGACCTGGAGGGGAAGAAGCGCGATCTCAAAGGGTCGTACGAGGAGGACGTCGCCTCGCAGATCGAGCCCGTGATACAGGAGGGGCAGCGACTGGAGGCCAGCCTGCGCGAGAAGCAGGGCAGCACCATACGCGCCGCCATCAAGCTTAAGGCCACCGACACCCTGATCGCCGACAAGGGCGAAACGATCGGGAACGAACACGTCACCCGGGTACAAGAGGCGGTCAAAGAGCGGCTGGACGAGATCGAGAGCCAACTCAAGGAGGCCCACGACACCCGGCTCGCCGAACTGGATCAGTTGGTCGAGACCGTCAAGGCCGACGCCGATCACAAGGTCGCCGAGTTGCGCGATTCGATTGATGAAGAAGGCGTGAGCGCTCGAGAGGATATGATCAAGGATCGGGACGAGCTTTCCACGATCCAGCAGATGATGTTCTTGGGCGAAAGCCGCTACCGGGAGCTCAAGGCCAAATGGGGTCAGGTATTCCGCGCCGATATGGGCGCCGAAGCGTTCTATGAGATTCTCCAGCAGTTGGACCTGGACACCATGGCCGTGGAGCTGTGGGAAGAGGTGCGAACCACCCGCAGCAAGCAGCGCAAGAAGAAGGCCACCAAGCGCCTGAAGGTCGTGGAAGCCTTTCGACGGTCGTCCAACAAACCGGAGTGGATGGTCCTCACGGTGCTGCCGGTCATTCCACCTGACCTGCGGCCGATGGTTCAGTTGGACGGTGGCCGTTTCGCCACTTCCGACCTTAACGATTTGTATCGCCGGGTGATCAACCGCAACAATCGGCTCAAGCGATTAGTGGAATTGGGTGCCCCAGATGTGATCGTGCGCAACGAGAAGCGCATGCTCCAGGAGGCGGTCGATTCTCTGATCGACAATGCCCAGCGCGGTAAGGCGCTTTCGCGCCGGGGCCGTCGCGAGCTGAAGTCCCTGAGCGATATGCTCAAGGGTAAGAAGGGCCGCTTCCGGCGGAACCTGCTCGGCAAGCGCGTCGACTACTCGGGCCGCTCGGTGATCGTCATCGGTCCACATCTGAAGCTGTACCAGTGCGGGCTCCCGAAGACCATGGCGCTCGAGCTCTACCGGCCATTTGTGATCTCCAAGTTGGTGGCCTACAACTTCGCCGCCAATGTCAAGGGCGCCAAGCGCATCATCGAGCGCGAACGGCCCGAAGTCTGGGAAGTGCTGGAAGAGGTCATCAAGGACCGCCCGGTGCTGTTGAACCGAGCGCCGACGCTCCACCGCTTGGGCATTCAGGCCTTTGAGCCGGTGCTGGTCGAGGGCAAGGCGATCCATCTTCACCCCCTGGTCTGCTCGGCATTCAACGCCGACTTCGACGGGGACCAGATGTCGGTGCACCTTCCGTTGTCGCAGAGGGCGGTCCAGGAAGCGCGCGAGCTGATGCTCTCTTCCCGCAACCTGCTTAAGCCGGCGGACGGCGAGCCGATCGTCGGTCCGACCAAGGACATGGTCCTGGGCGTCTACTACCTGACGATGGGCGTCGACACGGCCCGTCAGCCAGGTGCGGGACGTGCCTTTGCAAGCCTCGAAGAAGTCGAGATGGCCTATCAGTTGGGGCAAATTCGGGTGCACACCCCGATCAAGGTCCGTACTGTCACCTGGTACAACGAAGCCGACGAGCGCCTCGAAAAGGGCGAGCAACGCCTGGTCGAAACCACCGTCGGTCGGGTGTTGTTCAACCTGATCCTGCCCGATGAGCTGCGTTTTGTGAACCGCGTGTTGGATAAGGGGTCGATCCAGGATTTGGTGGGCGAGGTCTACCAGCTTCTGCGCGAGGACGGCACGCCCAACGTGGTGGATGCCATCAAGGACATCGGTTTCAAATATGCGACACGATCGGGAACGACGATTGCCGTTTCCGATATCTCTGTGCCGCCCAGCAAGGCCGAGATCATCACGCAGACACTGGAGGATGCCGACGAAGTTCGCGGCGACTACCAGCGGGGGCTGCTGACCGAGCAAGAGCAGACCGAACGCATCATCGAGCTGTGGCAGGCGACGACTATCCAGGTGGCCTCAGCCGTACGGGATGCGATGGATCCCGCCGGCAACCTGAGCACGATGGCGATTTCGGGCGCTACCAAGGGTGGGTTTGGCCCGATTTCCCAGCTGGCTGGCATGCGGGGCCTGATGGCCGACCCCGCCGGGCGTATCATCCCGCTGCCAATCCGCTCAAGCTTCCGGGATGGGCTCAGCACGTTGGAGTATTTCATCTCAACCCACGGCGCTCGCAAGGGCCTCACAGACACAGCGCTGCGCACGGCCGACGCAGGCTACTTGACGCGGCGTTTGGTCGACGTCGCCCAGGACATGATCGTCAACTCGGAAGATTGCGGCACGGAGAACGGCATCTGGGTTCGTCGCAGCGACGACGTCGCCGGCCAGGACTTTGCCTCGCGCTTGAACGGTCGGGTGATGGCCAAACGCGTCGCCGACCCGGAGTTGGGTGAGGTGCTGGCCAAGAAGAACGAAGTGCTGGACTTTGAACTGGCCAAGAAGCTGGACAAGTCAGGGGTGCCCGAAGTCTTCTTGCGCTCCCCACTGACCTGCGAACTGCAGTTCGGCATGTGCGCCAACTGCTACGGCATGGACCTGGGGCGGGGCCGAAAAGTGGAGTTGGGGGCGGCCGTTGGAATTGTGGCCGCCCAATCCATCGGTGAGCCGGGCACGCAGCTGACGCTGCGGACGTTCCACACCGGCGGCGTGGCGGCCGGGGGTGACATCACCACGGGCCTCCCGCGTGTCGAGGAGCTCTTCGAAGCTCGCAAGAAGCCCAAGGGTGAAGCCATCCTGGGTGAGATTGCCGGGACAGTCCACATCCAGCGGCCGGAGGTTCCGGATGGACCGCGGGTCGTGCAGATCGCCAACAGCCAACTCATCAGGGACGAGTACAACGTCCCCGGCAACTGGTCGCTCAAGATCGAAGATGGAACCGAGGTCAGCGAAGGTGAACTGATTGCCAGCCGCGGCGACAGCGAAATCCGTGCCTCGCACGGCGGTCGAGCCCGCCTGGAGGACCGCACCGTGATCGTCTCCTACGACCAGGTGGACGAGGTCGAGTACGATATTCCGGCCAGCGCACGCCTGCTCGTCAAGGAGGGTCACAAGGTGGAAGCAGGGATGCAGCTGACGGAAGGCTCGTTGAACCCGCATCGGATCCTGAGGATCTTGGGCAGCGATGCGGCGCAGCTTTACCTGTTGACTGAAGTCCAGAAAGTCTACCGCTCGCAGGGTCAAAACATCAATGACAAGCATTTCGAGGTCATCATTCGCAAGATGCTCTCGAAGGTCCAGATTACCCATCCTGGGGACACGGACCTGCTCCCCGGCGACCTGGTCGACAGGTTGTATCTGCACCGGCTCAACCAGCAGATGCATGAAGAAGGCAAGGCGCCAGCGCGTGCGGCGCAGGTCCTGCTGGGCGTGACGAAAGCCTCGCTCAACACGGAGTCCTTCCTGTCGGCCTCTTCCTTCCAGCATACGATCAAGGTGCTGGCTGGGGCTGCCATTGAAGGCAAGGTCGACTTTCTGCGCGGCTTGAAGGAGAACGTGATCATCGGCAAGCTGATCCCTGCCGGAACCGGCTTCCCCGGGGAAGAGGTTGTGCTGCATGACGAACGTCTGGATGGCGAGCGCCTGACGGAACAAGAAATCGTCACCGAGGCCGAGGCGGTCGCCGCGGACTGAAACAGTCCTGCGTCCCGCCGTTGACAGGCTAAGCGGTCCACGTTTATAATCCCCGGACCTGCCCCACCGATGAGGTTGGGGCGGGTCCGTGAATCCCCAACTTCCCCATCGCTTGGCGGAAGAATCCGCGAAGTCGACGGCGAAGCGAAGCTGGAGGAGCAAGATGGCTTATGCAGTAGTTGAAAGCGGGGGCAAGCAGTACGTCGCCCGCTCGGGTGAAACCATCGATGTCGACCGCCTGAGTTTGAAGGAGGGCGATAAGGTCACCTTCGAAAATGTGCTGCTGATTGCTGGCGATGGATCCGCTCAGGTTGGCTCACCGCACATCGAGGGCGCTAAGGTGCTGGGGCACGTGGTTGAGGAATTCAAGGGCCCCAAGGTGATCGTGTTCAAGTACAAGCCAAAGATCCGCTACCGAAAACGGCAGGGACATCGCCAATGGTATACGCGGGTCGCCATCGACGACGTGGTCGGACCCGGCCAGGCCAAGACAGCAACCAAGAAGGCTGAGGCGCAGGAACGGCCCCAAGCCGCCAAGTCAGAGGCGAGCGCCAAGGCGCAAGAAGAGCCGAAACCCAAGGCGGCCGACAAACCGGCCGAGACCAAGGCCCCGGCCAAGAAAGCTTCCAGTGCTACAAAGACGCCCTCCAAGGCGAAGAAACCCTCCGCGGGCGCCAAGAAGGCCTCGGAGACGGGCAAGAACAAGAAGGCCGACTGATCCGAAAGCTGAGGCACAATCATGGCACACAAAAAAGGTGGCGGCTCGAGCCGCAACGGTCGTGACAGTCAATCGCAACGGCTGGGAGTCAAGAAGTACGCCGGGGAGTTCGTCCTCTCGGGGCACATTTTGGTTCGCCAGCGCGGCACTCGTATCCATCCTGGATTGAACGTGAAGCGTGGCAATGACGACACGCTATTCGCCGTGATGGATGGCGTCGTAGTCTACGATTTCGCTCGCGGTGGGCGGAAACGGGTCAACGTTCAACCCAAAGACTAGCAAAAGCTCCGCATGGCGCCGTTGGGTCCAGCCAAGCTGACTCCCCACCCCCGGATCAGCCGCAAACGCCCCAATGGATCAATTCTATGGGGGAGAGGTTGAATGATGAAACAAGACTTGCAGCCGACGTTTTACCCTGAAGCCAAAGTGATCTGTGCCTGTGGGAACTCGTGGACTACGGGTTCCACCGTCGAAGAGATCCACACCGACGTGTGCTCCCAATGTCATCCCTTCTACACGGGCGAACAGCGGATCGTGGACACCGAAGGTCAGGTTGACCGCTTCTACAAGAAGCTACAGGCTCGCCAGGAATACCTGGAGGAGCAGACTGCACGGGAAGAGGCTCAAACCTCACCCGACTTGGCGATAGGCGAGCTCGAGCTTGGTACACGTATCGAGTCCTCTCTGGCCGAGGCCGGAATCGAGATCGTCGGGCAGGCGCTGGAGCGCATGGCCGAAGGGGATCAGGCGATGCTGGAGATTGACGGTTTCGGGCGCAAGAGCCTGGCCGATCTCAAGCGGGCCCTCAAGCGGCACGGGTTCGAGCTGCCTGAAGCAGTCCCCGAACCACAGGTGTAAGCCGGGCCAGTTTGCAGCCGAATGGCGCTGAGGTTAAACTCCGGGCAGGTGCATCGTCACCTGCCCATTTCATTTCTACAGCGGGAGCGAGACAGCCGATGCGGCACACATCAGGTGGCGTCGAGGTGGTGACGGGTTCCATGTTCAGCGGCAAGACGGATGAGTTGATCCGCCGCCTCCGAAGGGCAAGGATCGCTCGACAGCATATCCAGGTCTTCAAACCCAGCGTCGATACACGTTTTGAGGAAAGCAAGGTCACCTCGCATGCGGGCTCCGAATTCGAGGCCATGGCGGTCGAGAAGGCGCGTGAGATCCCTTCAAAGCTGGAGGAGGGGACGACGGTGGTCGGCGTGGATGAGGCACAATTCTTCGACGATGAGATCCTCGGCGTGGTTCAAGAACTGGCTGACATGGGGCTCCGAGTGATCGTCGCCGGGCTGGACACGGATTTTCGCGGCGAGCCCTTTGGAGCCATGCCAAACCTGATGGCTCAGGCAGAGCGCGTGGACAAGCTGCATGCGATTTGCATGGTTTGTGGCGACCTGGCCTCACGAACCCAGCGGTTGATCGACGGAAGACCAGCGCGTTTTGACGATCCGGTGGTGGTGGTGGGCGCCAGTGAGTTGTACGAAGCCCGCTGCCGGGCCCACCATCAGGTGCCTGGAGGTGGGACATGAGCGCCTACGAACCCTTTCTGGCCGAAGTCCTGATTGAGGAAGACGCCCTCCAGGCGCGGATCGACGAGCTTGCCGGCGCCATCAGCGCTGACTACGCCGGGTCCGACCTGCTTCTGATCTGCATCCTGCGAGGCGGTGTCATGTTTCTTACGGACCTGATGCGCCGCCTCTCGATTCCCCATGCCATCGATTTCATGGCCGTCGCCTCATATGGCAGCGGCGCCCGGCAATCCGGGGGGAACGTCCGCATCTCGCTCGACCTGACCGCATCCATTGAGGACCGGAACGTGCTGCTGGTGGAGGACATTATCGACAGTGGCAACACGATCGCCTCCGTGATCGAGCTATTGAAAACTCGCAGGCCGCGCTCTCTGAAGGTATGTGCCCTGCTGGACAAGGCTTCTCGTCGGGAAGTGGACGTGCCCATCGACTACCGAGGCTTCACCATCCCCGATAAGTTCGTTTTTGGCTACGGCCTGGACCTGGACGAGTACTACCGCAACCTGCCGTTCATCGGCGTGGTTCGCCCCGAGAGCGTTTCCGGATTCGACTGATGGCTCACAACCGGCTGGTTTTGCGTCGACCCCGACTCCCCAACATGGTGCAAAAGATCCAATCCTATCTGCCCGAAGGCAGCGACGCCTGGTTGGTAGGCGGGTGGGTGCGTGATGATCTCATCGGTAGAGCATCCGTCGATCTGGACCTGGTCGTGGCGGGCCCGGCGCGTCGCGCCGCTCGTGCTGTGGCCAACGGCCTGGGCGCCGCTTACTACGACCTCGATCGCCAACGCGACACGGGGCGGGTGTTGGTGGCCGCTGGAACCGACGCGCGGCTGACGCTCGATTTTAGCCATCTCGATTCGGATGGGATCGAGTCCGATCTCCGGAAGAGGGACTTCTCGGTCAATGCCCTGGCCATGGACCTCAAAGACCCCACCAATGTGATAGACGCGACGGGCGGTCTGCAGGATCTGGAGCACGGCATCCTTCGAGCTTGCGGTCCAACGGCCATCGAGGCTGACCCCATTCGCGCGCTGCGCGCCGTGCGATTGGCCCATCAACTTGGTTTCGGGGTAGAGCCGGGAACGCTGGCCCAGATTCGAGCAGCATCGGCGCAGCTTGGGACCACGTCGGCTGAGCGCATACGGGACGAGCTGTTTCGGATTCTTGTCCTGCCGTCGGCGGGAGAGGCTTTGAGGCAAAGCAACGAGCTGGACCTGCTATTCCAAGTCCTGCCCGAACTGAGTCCGCTGCAGGGGCAAACGCAGCCGGCGCCGCACCAGTTCGACGTGCTGGAGCACAGTTTAAGGGTAGCGGATCGGCTGGCCGCATGGGTGTGGGCCACCGACGCAAACGCGCATGTCTGGCGTGAGCTCGAGCCATATTCGGCCCGGATCCAGGCTCACCTTCACCAGGTCCTCACGCTGGATCGGAGCCGCGCCGCCCTGCTTGTTCTGGCTGGGTTGCTTCATGATATGGGCAAGCCCGCCGTCGCGCAGACATCGGAGGCTGGGGTTGTTCGCTTCCATGGGCACGAATCGGTGGGAGCCGAGATGGCCATGCGCAGAGCCGAAGGCCTCCACCTGAGCCGGTCGGAAGTCGACTCGCTGGGACGTATTGTAGCGAACCACATGCGCCCCGGCCAGCTTGCCAAAGAGACCTCGCTCTCGGGCCGGGCGGTGTATCGGTTCTACCGGGCGACCGGCGAGGAAGGAGTGGATATCTGCCTTTTGGCTATGGCGGATCTGGTGGGACAGTCTGGGGCCGGGCCGGATGACACCCGCTGGGAGGCGAGGTTACGTGTGGTCCGGCGATTGCTGGAGGCGTATTTCGATCGGCGGGATCAGGAAGTTGTGCCTACACCGCTGGTGAGCGGGAAAGAGTTGATGCTGGAACTCAACCTCAAGCAGGGCCCGCAAGTAGGACGGCTTCTGGAGGCTATTCGCCAGGAACAGGCCGAGGGCACGATAGGGTCACGAGAACAGGCCCTGGCGTTCGCGGCGCGGCATACGTTGGACGCGGACGTCGCCGATGGCGAGTAGGGTTCACCGTGGGCTGCGGGGTATCGCGACCGATCGCGCCGTAGGATCTTACGGAAAAACGTCCAGGAGTTCGGGTTCGTAGAAGCAGCGGCATCCCAACGAATGGGCGCAGCCTTCGACGGGAAGCACCGGTGCCTCTCCTTTGAGCCACGTGCCTTCGGCGGCTTGGCAGGCCGGACAACAATCGGCGTGGGCGATGATGCGTACTCGCCCGACGCGGGTATTGTCCGTGAAGCGGGCCAGCGTGACCGCAGTCGCGGACATCTTGGACAGGTCCGCCCCGCACCTTGGGCAAGTCTCGGCCGTATCGGGCGACTTCGCATTGCATACCGTGCAAGTTTGCATCCTGGCCTCCGTCTCTATTCTCCCGTATTCTAGGTGAGTTCGGTGCAGATGTCGATTGGATGAACCGGGTGACCGCCAAGATCCTGCATGTTGATTTGGACGCCTTCTTCTGCTCGGTCGAGGTGTTGCTAGACCCCGGCTTGGCCGGGAAGCCGTTCGTGGTCGGCGGCCGGCCCGGATCGCGGGGGGTGGTAGCCTCGGCGTCCTATCCGGCCCGCAAGTTCGGGGTCCATTCGGCGATGCCGACCGCCCAGGCCCTGCGTTTGTGCCCCCATTTACAGATTGTCGAGTCGCACCGCAATGCCTATCGTGATTTTTCTCACAAAGTCATGGATCTTCTTCATCGATCTGCGCCCGTGGTGGAACAACTTTCCATCGACGAGGCATTCCTCGATTTAACCGGGGATCAGAGACTAGGGCGGCTCATCGCCGAGGGGCTCAAACGAGAAATTCTGGACCAGTTTGGCCTGACGACCTCATGGGGCGTGTCGGAGAACAAGCTCGTAGCCAAGATCGCCACCGAAGTGGGAAAGCCGGATGGATTGGTGGTGGTGCCCCCCGGGCAATCCGCTGAGTTCCTGGCCCCTCTGCCGGTAGAGATGCTTTGGGGGGTCGGGCCGAAGACGCAGCAAGTCCTGACGGAGCTTGGCATTCGCAGCATCGGCCAGCTGGCGAACGCGCCGATCTCCCATTTGAAACCGGCCTTCGGCGACCGATCGGCGGAGCTGGTCGCCAGGGCCAAGGGCGAGGACTCACGGCCGGTGGTCGAAGAACGCCAGGCGAAATCGATGTCGGCCGAAACCACTTTCGCCAGGGACCTTGCCGACGGCGTTGCTCTGGAGAGAACGCTCAGGGAGTTGTGCGAGGAGGTCGGGCGGAGACTCCGCACGGACGGGCAGACGGGATCCACTTTGCGCCTGAAACTGCGCTGGTCGGATTTCACCACCATCACCCGGCAGACGCAGCTCGAACAGCCAACGGATCTGGACCCCGAAATCTATGCGGGGGCGTTGGCTCTGTTCCACAAGGCTTGGCGCCCTGGCCGGCCGGTTCGATTGATCGGTGTCGGCGTGGCGGGGCTGTCCCAGCAGATGCGGCAGTTGAGCCTGTTCGATCGATCCTGGCAAGAGGATGAGCGCCTGTTGAGGGCGGTCGACGAGATCCGGCACAAGTTCGGTCGCCGAGCCCTGCGACGAGCCGTCCAACTTGATGATCTCCATGAGGACGGCCTGGACCCGGGAGATTGATAGGCTTCGGTGGGCGGTTCGTCCGTCCTGACAAGGGCACAGAACTTGCACGTTCTCCGAGGAGATGAAACTACTCGGCAAGGGCTACTACATCTGGCAAATGCCCAGCTGCGAAAGTGGCAACGCGCAGGCTATTGCTCAGCGCGCGCTCACTTCCGGGTTGTCGCACGTCATGGTGAAGATCGTCGACGGTGCAGGCTGGGATTACAACATCGACAGCAAGACTGGCGTGGACTTGGTGCCGCCGCTGGTGCAAGCGCTCCACGACCGCGGGATCCAGGCTTGGGGTTGGCACTATGTACGGGGTGATCAACCCGTCGCCGAAGCGCAGAGCGCCATCAAGCGCATCCGAGAGCTGGGCGTAGACGGTTACATCATCGACGCCGAAGTCGAGTACCGTGACCGAAGCAAGGCGTGGGCTGCACAGCGCTTTATGCAGGAAATGCGGAATGCTTTCCCCGACCTCCCCATGGCACTCAGCTCCTACCGCTATCCCAACTCACACCCCGACCTCCCGTACAGCGCATTTCTCGAGGGCTGTGACTTTGCCATGCCCCAGGTCTATTTTGAGCAATCCCACAATCCGGTCGAGCAGCTTCAGAAGTCGATCGATCAGTACATGGCGCTGACACCGGCCAGGCCGGTGGTTCCCACGGCGCCAACCTACAAACGCGGCGACTGGTTGCCGACAACGGATGACCTCAACCGCTTCTTCGATTATGCCAAGACGACCGGCCTAACAGCGGCCAATGCCTGGAGCTGGGATATTGCCGGCCGGGCGGCGTATACGCAGCTGTGGAATGCTGTGGCGGCATTCGATTGGCCCGGCCAGCCGCCGATTGCCGACATGCCTGAACGCCTGGTGGGGCGGATCAATGAGCACGATACCGGGTTGATTGCGGGCCTGTACGTCGACAACGCTGCGCACGTGACCGGGGATCGAACGGTCGTTGGCAAGCCGGCCATCCAATCCTGGTATGACCATTTGCTTAGCGACCTGCTGCCCAAGGCGAGCTTCAAGGTCACGGGGAAAACGGGTACTGGGTCGACCCGCCACTTTACATGGACGGCGACCAGTGACCATGGCTCGATTCTGGATGGCAATGACACCCTCAACGTCCAGGATGGTCGCATCCGCTACCACTACACCTACTTCCATATCAGCTGAATGAACACGGCAATCGGCTAAGACAAGGCCGCCAGCCTTATCAGGGTACCCCCGGCCATCGGTGGCGGAGGTCTTGCCAGACCGAAAACGCGGCCACGCTGACCAGCAATCCCGCGCAGCACAGGTAGACCGCGCTCATGGGGAACCAAACCAGAGCGCCAAGCGCAAAGGGGGGCCCAAGCGCGCTGCCAAGATCTCCGGCTGAGAAAACGATTCCCAGGCCCCGGCTCCGTTGCTGGGTTGTCACCCTATCGCCGACCAGGGAAGGGGCCAGCGCATGCGTGGCGCCCCCGCAAATGGCCACCAGCAGGGCGCCGGGCAAGGCCCAACCCAACTCGCGACTCCCCATGAGCCCCAATCCTACGGCGCCGGCGGCCATCGTCACGCCGATGACCCCCCAGCGCCGGCCGAGCCAGTCGGAGAGGCGTCCAGCGGCGGGTGCGCCCACAAGGCTGGTCAGGGTTCGCACGCCGGCGAAGGCACCGGTCAGGCTGGCCAAGGGCAACAGCCCCTGCCACCATGCCGACGAGGGATTATCCAGCAGGCTGCCAAGCCACAGGATTGTGGTGGAAGCCAAGACGCCGGCCAGGGTGAAACGACTGGCGAAGTAAGGGATGGCCGCCGGCAGGCTGGCCCGCCAAGTACGGGTGGAGAGTTGTTCGCTGGCGGCCGCCTCTCTGTTCGTTGGGCGAACCTTGGAAGCCGGGCGTGGCAAGAGACGCCACCACACAAGCCAGCCGGCGGCAACCGAACCCACACTCAGCCACAACGTCGTTCGAAATCCAAGCGTATCCACAAGTACCCCACCTAAGAAGGCCATGGCCGCAGCCCCGCCGAAGAACCAGGCCTGGTAGGCGCCGTTCAATCGTCCACGTTGCTCGGGAGGGGCGATCTCGAGGATGACGGCGTGCGAACCGACCCAGATCCCCGACCAGGCGGCGCCCCAGAGCACTCGCCCCGCCAGAAACAGCCAGGGATCCTGAGCAAGGGCATAGGCTAGATTGGCCAGAACGCCGACGGCCATTGCGCCGAGCATCAAGCCTCGACGTGAGCGGGTGTCAAGAAGGTGGCCAGCCAGGCCGTTAAAGCCGATCCGCACCAGCCGGTTGAGACCCAGTGCAATCCCAACCAAGCTGGAAGTCAGGCCGACCTGGACGGCGATGCCGGGCTCGGGAAGGACGGTGTAGAGCGTGCTATCTCCGAGCAGGGAGAGGCCCGTGCCCAATCCAAGGGCGAGTATCGTGTTTCCTAGAGGTAGCCTATCTATCCCGCTTGACTTGGCCCTGGGGGTGTGGTCCACTGCGTGTGACGTGTCTGCCATTGGTGCTGAGTATAGCTCACACCCTCATCCAGCCAGCGCCAGTGTCTTGCTCGATGTCCGAAGTCCTCGACTTACCGGAGGACGATGGCCTTGTTGGGAGATGGAACCCCATGGCGCGCATTGTCGATCTAACCAGACTTGCGCCGGAGCATATCTCGGCCTTGAAAGCGCGCGGGGTGCACTCCACCGACAGCCTGCTCCGCCACGCGTCAAGCCTCCGGGCGCGCAACACCCTGGCGCGGCAGACCGGGATCCCCGAGACCTTGATTGCCGAGTGGGTCAACATGGCCGATCTGATGCGCGTCAACGGCGTAGGTGAGACCTACTGCTACCTGCTCAAGGCGGCCGGCGTGCGCCGTTTGGAGGACCTGCGCCAGGCGAAGGCTGATCAGCTCTATCGGACGATTGAGAAGCTCGACAACTACGAGGAGTGGGTGGGGAGACTGCCCTCCTTTCGCCGCGTTCGGAGTTGGATCGATGCCTCGCGGCGCATTCCCTCCGTCCTCGACAATTCCGCTTGATCCAACAGATTGTGAAAATGGGCACGAATAGGGGACAGCCGGAGCTGGCCGAATCTGGCCCGGCGCCTGCGCACACGGGCTTGGTAAACTTGGTGTAATAATTGGCTGGCATAATCGGCGAAATCGTCGCCGAAAGTGAGGAATTGTATGATCGACAAAGTGCGAAAATCGGACGAGGCGTGGCGGGAGTCGTTGACGCCTGAACAGTACCGAGTGGCCCGCCAGAAGGGTACCGAGCCGCCGTTCACCGGCGAGTACGTACACGCCAAGACAAAGGGGACCTATCGATGCGTGGCCTGTGGCGCACCCCTGTTCAGCTCCGAGACGAAATTCGAGTTAGGCTCGGGCTGGCCGAGCTTTTGGGAGCCGATTGCCCAGGAGCACGTTGAACTCAATCCCGATCACAGCCACGGCATGCGCAGGGTCGAAGTCATGTGCAGCCGGTGCGAGTCGCACCTTGGGCATGTCTTCGAGGACGGCCCCAACCCCACCGGCTTGAGGTACTGCATTAACTCGGCCTCCCTGAAGCTGGAACCGGATACGGACGAATAGAATATTGGGTGGTAGCCTCAAGACGAATACCCGGTGGTTTCGCCGGGTTTTCTCTTGCGTCAATGCATTAGTTGGGGCGGGTTTTCGCAACCTACCCAGTTGCCCGCTGAACTTCTGACTTGGATGCCATGCCCACCGACCTGTCCAACCGCTGGATCCGCTGGTCATTTGAGCCCAAAACCGGCAGGTGGTCGTATTCGCCGGTGATCGCCGGAGGCCCGGGCCTTAGAAATGCCTCGATGGGCTTGTCGTGGACGTCTGGCTTGGTCAATCGTGTGTGGCCGTCCTTGCTCCGAGGGGTCGACCCTGAACCGATGCCCGGCGACCAGGTCTTGGGACAAGCCGCCCAGGGGGTCCGATTTCAGTGCCAACCCGATGAACGGCGGCTGCAGGTGCAGGTCGATTTCGCCATGCTCCGGGATCGGCCGCTGCTCCTGACGCGCATGAAAGTACACCTGGCCGGTAAGAAGCCGGTGCGGTTGGGGCGGCTCGGGTTTGTGTCGGCCGGTCTCGCACACCCCGGCGGGGCGCGGCACGATTGGGAACCCCGGAAATCCGAGTCGGCTGACAGCTCTCTGTCCATCTCGGCTGATCGCCAGCCGGCCCGATTTTTTACCAATGGTTGGCAGAGTTGGAGCTATTCAGGCAGCTTGAGTGCTGCCGACCGACAGCCCCGGACGCGTCTCGGCCTGCTTAGCAGCCCCATTTTCTCCAATCCAACCACCGGACAGCCGACCGGCGATGGCCACTTTGTGGCGGATATGTTTGGAGTGGTCATCGACCCAGCGGAGCGCAGCGGCTTGCTGGCCGGTTTCGTCACTCAGCAGCAGGCCTTCGGGAGCCTGGAAGTTTGCTTTGGGTTGCCCAACCCTGGCCTGCGGCTCTGGGCGAGCGGGGACGGATACCTGCTCAAACCAGGCGAGGCATTCGAGACGGACTGGGCGGCGCTCGGCTGGCTGTCACTCGACGATGTTGAGCCTTTGAATGCCTACCTGGATCTCGCCGCAGACGCCGCCCATGCCCGCATCCCAGAGGTCCCACCTACGGGCTGGTCGAGCTGGTACTACTTCTTTGAATTGATTGATCGGATGGCCTTCGATCAAAATCTCGATTGGCTGGAGCAGAACCGCGAGGACTTGCCCCTCGACCTGGTCCAACTCGACGATGGATTCCAAGCCAATGTCGGGGACTGGTTCAGGTTCAACGACCGGTTCAAAGACGGCGTCAAACCGGTCAGTCGGCGCACCGCCGCCGCCGGGATGCAAGCTGGGTTGTGGCTGGCGCCCTACATTGCGAAACCGCGCTCCAAGTGGGTCCGCGACCATCCTGAATGGGTGCTCAGGCGGGCCGGAGGCCGCCCGTCCAATGCGGGCTACAATTGGAGCACGTTCACCGTTGGGCTCGACCCGACCCACCCGGGTGTGGAAACAGCCGTGTCCGAGCTCATCGGGACCGCGGTCACGGAGTGGGGATTCAGGTTCCTTAAATTGGACTTCCTGTACGCAGCAGCGCTGCCGGGCCGGCGGCACGATCCGTCCACCACTAGAGCGCAAGCCATGCACAAGGCCCTGACCATCGTCCGCCAGGCGGCGGGTGAGCAAACCTGGTTGTTGGGTTGTGGGTGTCCCCTGGGAACCGGCATCGGTATCTTTGATTCGATGCGAATTGGCCCGGATGTGGCGCCCAGATGGAAGCCCGCGTTCCAGGGGATCGAGGTCTTCTTCAAGCGTGAGCCGAGCCTGCCATCGGCAAGGAACGGGCTTCGTGCGGCTATCAGCCGAAGCATGCTGAATCGAAAATGGTGGCTCAACGACCCAGACTGCCTGATACTGCGAGACCAGGACACGCATCTTTCCCGCAATGAAGTCCAGACGATGGCCAGCGTGATAGCCCTGACAGCCGGAGCCTTGATCGATTCGGACGATCTCCCCAGCCTGTCGGAGGAGCGCGCCGCCTGGTTGGCCAGGCTGTTACCGCCGCTCCCTGTTCAGGCCAGGGTACACGCGCCATTCGAGCAGTCCTCGCCTTGCCTCTTGACCCTCGACCTGAGCGGCCCCGTCGGTGACTGGAAGCTGATCTGCCTCATCAATTGGGATGACGGGGTGAGGCAGATGGACCTAGACCCCGGAGCGATCAGCCTGGATCCCAAGGCATCCTGGTCGGGTGTCGACTTCTGGCGTGAAGAACTCATAGCGCCTGGTCGAGGACCGTGGTCATTCGATGTGCCTCCTCACGGCGTGCGCCTGATCAGCCTAAGGGCCAACCCCGACTCGACACCCGCTTGGCTAGGTGATACCCTTCACATCTCGCAGGGCCTGGTTGTAGCTGAGTGGGGGACGGCGGAGGCAGCTCTCCGTGCAGGGCTGGCCCCTGGCCACCGGGCGCATGGAAGGATCTGGCTGGCACTACCCGGGCGGCCGATCAACGCCACGCTTGACGGGGCAGCCGTAGAGTTTCAACCGTCGGGGCAGGGGGTGTTTGCCGCCGACTTGGCGGTGGACTCGAAGGCCGAGCTTGAAGTCCGGTGGACCTGAGAACTGCGTTGTTGGGGGGTGGATTGAAGGTCTGCAGTAGCCGGCTATCAGAGGTGAGGTCGGATTGTCCGGATTGACGATTGATCAAACCGTGGCGCTGGTCGCGGTCTTGTTCGCTGGCGGCTTTCTCCTTTTCGGGTGGTTTGGATGGCGGCAGATCTCTGCCTCGTCGCGCCTTCCGTTCTTCATGTTGCGGCGCGATCGGGTGGCCGCCGGGTGGCGAATGATCGGCTTGGCCCTGATCCTTGCCTTTGCTGCCCTGATGGTGCAGCTCTTCGGCCGCAGGGCGGCGTATGCCATCGTACCTCCTACACCGTCTGCCACGCCCACGGCGACGGCCACACAGACCCCGACGATCACCCTGACCCCCAGCATCACCCCGACTCCATCGATAACCCCCACTCCAAGCATCACCTGGACTCCCACAACCACCTACACGCCTACGATTCCAGACAACATCAGTGTCCTGTTTCGTGAGACGGTGACGCCCGATCCCAAAGCCGCCCTTAGCAGCATCGAGGTCGCAAGTCGGATCGATCAAAGCAATCGGGCACTCAACCCGGGCGAAACCTTCATTTCTCCGCAGGGGGTGCTCTACGGCGCATTTACCTACAACTTCATGCAAGACGGCGTGCGCTGGACAGCTATCTGGTACCTTGGCGGGGAGGTCGTGTGTCTAGAATCGAAACCATGGGACGGTGGAACCGGTGGATTCGGGTACACGGAATGTGATCCGCAGCAAGGGTGGCGGGTCGGCGACTACGAGATTCAAATGTTTGTCGGCACCGAGTGGAAGTCTTCGGCCCGTTTCGAAGTCCTAAGCGGCACGCCCACCCCCACGGCCACCGCCACACAAACTACCGAGGCGACTGCCGCCCCGCCAACGTTTCCCGGAACCCAAACCCCCTCCGCTCCTTAAAGCTCGCTTTCAGGGATTCCGGCCGCGATGAGCACCAGTCGGAGCAGGGCTTCATAACCGCGGGCTAATGGCTCAATGGCGATGAATTCCTGGGCTGTGTGCGCCTCTCCGCCGGAGGTGAGACCCACACATACCGCCGGGAGACCGACACTCAAGGGCAGGCTGGCGTCGGTTGACCCGCATTCCAGAACCGGTTCGTCCGAAAAGACGCTGCGGTAGCTTGTCACGGCGGCCTGGATGAGGGGATGGTCTGAGGGGATGGCCCCACCGGGCCGATGGCCGATGGCTTCCATGGTGAGTTGTACGCTCCCCATGCTATGCGCCTCGAGAATCGCCATGGTCTTGTCGACCCATCGATCGAGGATCATGGTGTCCTCACTCCGCATGTCGATTTCCATAGCTGCCATTGAAGCGATGCTGTTGATGCTCGTGCCGCCGACAATCCGTCCCACGTTCAGCGTGCTTCGTGGGTGATCGGGGATCGCCATGCCCAACATCTGCTGCCCGGCTTCGATCAGCTGATGGATGGCAGATGCGCGGCCGGCGTGAATCCATGAATGCCCGCCTTCGCCGTGCGCTTCGATCCTGAATCTTCGGATGGGCAGGCCGCGATGATAGATATGCCCCAGGGCCATACCTTCCAAGACGATATAGCCCTCGACGCGATCACCAAACCTCTCGACGACGTGCTGCATCCCGAGCAGGTTTCCCAGGCCCTCCTCGCAGACGTTAGCCACCAGCCAAATATCGGCTGGTGTATTTCGAACTCGGGAGGTCCTCTGCCAGCTCAGCCAAAGCCGCCAGGGCCACGGCGTTGTCGCCCACGCCGGGCCCAATGAGCTGCGACCCCGACCTGCGGGCAGGGGAGACCTGTTCCCTGGTGAAAACCGAATCCATATGAGCGCTGACCACCACCGGCTGGGCACGCCCGGTCCCCGCAACGCGTCCCAGAACGTTTCCGGCAGGATCTACGTCAATGTCCTCCAGGCGAGCAGCCGCCGCGATGCGCTGCATCAGCGCCGCCCGCTCCTGTTCGTCAAATGTCGGGGCCGGGACAGCCTGGATGGCTAGGGTGTGCTGGATCAGGCGAGCCAAATCCATATCTAGAGCCTGTGCACATTCTGGCGAAGCGATTCCCGCCGCGCTTCAGCCAAGCCGGGCAAGGTAGCCAAAGCATACAACGGGCCCGATCCTTCGACGGTCAATGAAGCCGAGATGGTGCCGGCCAAAGCCGCTTCGACCAGGTCCTCAGTCGCCGCCCACTCGGCCAGAAAGCCACCGCCATACGCATGACCAGCGCCAGTCACGTCCACCACCTTGCTCGGATAAGCAGGAATCAGCCAGTGTTCGTTCGAGTTGCCATCGAGGAGGCACTGCCCTTTCGGGCCGCGCTTGATAACCACATGCTTGCTGCCCAGCTCAAGAAGGCGCTCCGCCACATCCCATACATCCCCGGCGTTTGGCCCGATCAAAGCTCGGGCCTGCTTCTCGCTGGGCATGAACACATCTATGCCGTTGACGAGGGTTTTGATCAGGTCGGGCCTTCGCGTTTTCATCATTAGAGTTTCCGGGTCCAGGCTAAGCCGTCTGACCCGCAGGGACTGCAGCCGGTCGATGGACGTGAACTGGCTTGTGTATGGGCATGAGGCCAAATGAGCCCCCCGGGCGCCGTCGAGGGATTTGGGGATGTCTTCGGGGTGAAGAGCCCAGCTCGGGTAACCCCGAATCGGATCCCTCTCGGGGGGCGGCTGGTAGCCGACGAGCGATTTCGGCATGGGTTGACCCAGACGCAAGAATGCGCTGGCTGGGTTGGGGCTGGAGCGGGTCGCCTCGTCCTCATAAACGAAGAAGGTGTCCACGCCACATCGCTCGGGCATGCGTTTGACCCCTTCCACGTTCAGCCCGTGCCGTTCGAGGTCCTGCAGATGTGCATCGGGGAAATCGACATCGACGCGGGCGAGGAGTCCCACTGAATCGGACCACACCCGAGCGCCTGCGGCCGCGTAGGCCGCGCTGCCGCCCAAGAGTTGCGTCAACACCTGGTTCCCCGCCGTGACGATGGTGTCGACGGTCAGGTTGCCGAGGATTGCGAGATCATACGCCGATGTAGCCACACTGCGATTATAGTTCCGTGAACGCCGCCTCGAGGGCGGTCCGATGCACCAGGGAAGACTAGTCGCAAATTCCCATTTGCACCGGCCGGAGTGCCAAGTGTATAATGACAAAGGCTGGGCGGCCTTGCCGATGGGGCTGCCGCATTGTTTCCGCAAGGTCCCCAATCTATGACTGTAACCAACATCCTTCTTATCGAGAGCGGGAGGGCAAGCGACCCGTCATTTGCCCCGGCCCTAGAGAAGAAGGGTTATTTCGTCAACGTCAAACACCGGATCGACCGCGCCATCTCCACTCTGGAAACTTCGCCCGGGCCTGACCTGGTCATCTTGGATGCCGCTTCGATGCGCACACCGGGCACGCGTTTGTGCCGGAAGGTGCGCGACAACCTTAACGGTGTGCCGATCATTTTGGTCTCACCGGAGGGAACGCGCGCCGAATCGAGCACCGGTGCCAGTCTGATTCTTGTCCATCCCTTCACCGCCCGAAAACTGCTCAATCGGGTGGCCCGACTTCTTCCGGGGGATGAGCGCTACACATTAACGGCCGGACCACTCAAGCTGAATCTGGCGCAACGCAAAGTGATTGCCCACGGCAAAGAGGCCCGATTAACCCCCAAGCAAGCCAAACTGCTCGAGGTGTTCATCCGCAACGCAGGCCGTTTGATGACTCGTAAGACTTCTGATTCGCCAGGTCTGGCACACGGATTACACCGGGGACACCCGCACCCTCGACGTTCACATCAGTTGGCTGCGGCGCGCCATCGAGTTGGACCCCAAGCGACCACAACTCATTCGCACGATCCGGGGCATGGGCTATCGGCTGGACTTGCCCGAGTCAGCTTAGCAGTTCGTCATCCAGCACCCAAGACCGAAGAGCGACCCATCGGTCGCTCTTTTCGTGTGAAGTAAGCCGAACAAGCTTTCGGAAGGTCGAATTCAGACGTAGGCGACACCGACGTCGCCGATGCTGTCGACCACCCGGACGGCGATCCGGTCGGGCGATGCATGGGCGGGAAGGCTGAGCTCACCTGCAATCACCTCCTCGCCCCACGGGCGGACAGCCCGCACCTGGCTTGTAAACGCTCCCGGCGAAGGGTCGCCATCGACTTCCCATACGACGACGTTGTCCGGAAAGGTCTGAGGCGCCCGGCTCCCCTCTAAGCCGATCAAGCGGACCATCCCTTCCGTCTTGGAGATTCGAAAGACGGGGGTCAGCCGATTCTCGGGACGGGGGCGAGCCTGCTCGAGCAGTTCGAAGCCGGCCTCCGCACCTGAAAGGAGCATGCGTCGATAGCTGGTCTGGATGGCCAGGGGAGAGCGGTCGACGCCAATCCAGCGACGGCCCAAGCCGCCGGCGGCAGCCAGGGCGGTGCCGGATCCGCAGAAGAAGTCCGCCACCAGATCATCTTCGTTGCTCGAGGCGAGCAGGATTCTTTCCAGAAGCGCTTGGGGTTTCTGCGTCGGATATCCGGTGCGCTCATTGTGCAGGCGAGCGACCACCGGAAAATACCACCAATCTTCGGGGACCTTGCCGCGTTCAAGATCCGGCTTCTTGCCGAAACCGGCCCTCTCTGAGGCCGCAAAGGTGCGCATCGTCGATTCGTTGTACGGCATACGGACATCATCAACGTTGAAAGTGTAGTGCTTGGATTTTGTGTAGACGAGAAGGGTGTCGTGTTTGCGATTGAAAGCCGAACGGATCGGCGAAGGGCCATGGTAGACCCAGATGATTTCATTCAGCAGCCGGTCAGGGCCAAACAGTTCGTCCAAAAGGACGCGTGCGTAGGCTGAAGCGTGCCAATCCAAATGCAGGTAGAGGCTGCCGGTCGGCGCAAGCAGCTCGTACATCAGCTTCAGCCGGGGATAGAGCATGTTGAGATAAGCGGCGCCATCCTCCCACGAATCGTCGTACCCTTCCACCGTGGCCCAGGCTGCCGGATGGCGCGAATCTTCGCCGCGTCCGACACGTGCATCGTATGCCTTTCCGGTGAGAAAGGGCGGATCGACGTAGATCAGGTCGATCCGCCCGGCGTGGCTTGTTCGCAGCGTCGTCATCACCGACAGATTGTCGCCCTGGATTAACTGACCTGCCGGGGCGTCTGATGCGCCGACCACCCGTGTGGACAGCTCAAGAGCCGCAGTTGGGACGTCTGGCCACGTCTCCGGCCGTCCGGTCCAATTCAGACGGGCAAAGGGGTCTCTGGGGCTCAAGGTGATTTCGTTGGCTCTCAGGCTCCAAACTTAGCGGTCAGGATGTCCTTCAGATTCGGCTGGCCAATGACCTGGAGTTCGTAGCGCACGCGCTGGGTCGGCTTGTCGATCTTGAGCAGCCTGCCCAGGTCGATCGGCGTTCCGACAAGAACCAAATCGGCGTCGGATTGGTTGATCGTCTTCTCAAGTTCTTTCATCTGCGCCTCACCGTACCCCATGGCCGGCAGGACAGCGCCGGTGGAGGGGTACTTGCGGTAGGTCTCGAGAATCGACCCGACGGCAAATGGGCGGGGGTCGATGATCTCGCTGGCGCCGAATCGCTGGGCAGCCACCCAGGCCGCGCCAAAGGCCATCCCCCCATGCGTCAGGGTGGGGCCGTCTTCGATGGCGAGCACACGTGCTCCGCGAATTGCGGACGGATCGTCCACGAAGATGGGTGAGGCCGCCTCGATGATGATGGCGTTTGGATTCATCTCTCGCACATTCTGGCGCACCCGCAGGATGTTCTCCGGCGAAGCTGTGTCCACTTTGTTGACCACCACCACGTCGGCCGCCCGGACGTTGGCTTCCCCGGGATGGTAAGTACGTTCGTGGCCCGGTCGATGGGGATCTGCGACAACAATGTGCAGATCGGAGGTGTAGAAGGGGAGATCGTTGTTGCCGCCGTCCCACAGGATGACGTCGGCTTCCCCTTCCGCCTGGCGCAGGATCTTTTCATAATCGACCCCGGCGTAGACTATCGAACCCACAGCGAGGTGGGGCTCATACTCCTCGCGCTCTTCGATAGTGCAGTCCTGGACCTCCAGATCTTCGTAGGTCGCAAAGCGCTGGACGGCCTGTTTAACCAGGTCGCCGTACGGCATCGGATGCCTGATAACGGCTACCTTGTGACCCATCTGCCGCAGGATGTCGGAGACGTAGCGGCTTGTCTGACTCTTGCCGCTTCCCGTCCTCACGGCGCACACGGCCACCACGGGGAGGGACGATGTGACTTGGGTCGTACCCAGACCCATCAATCGGAAATCCGACCCGGCGGCGAGGACCTCCGACGCCTTGTGCATCACGTACTCGTGCGAGACATCGCTATAGGCGAAGACAACCTGGTCAATGTCGTGTGCGGCGATCAGGTCTTTGAGTTCGGATTCTGAGTGGATGGGGATCCCCTCGGGATAAGCTTCGCCGGCCAAAGCCGCCGGGTAGGTGCGACCCTCTATGTTTGGGATCTGTGTGGCGGTGAAAGCCACAACCACGTAATCCGGGTTGCCCCGGAAGTAGACATTGAAATTGTGGAAGTCGCGCCCTGCGGCGCCCATGATGATCACGCGTTGCGGGTCCATAAGTTTCGGATGTTCCTCCTGTCAGGGATTAGGTGTCGGGCACGTGATCATTCGCGTCACATGACGTCCGGTGCCTGCATGACCAGCAGGTGTAAGCAGTTGGACAGTGTCTGGCGTGTGGCTTCGGTCAGGCACAGCCGAAAGTCGCGTACCTCGGTAGGTGCTTGGAGCACAGGGCAGTTCTGGTAGAAGCTGGTGAAATCGCGCGCCAGCTCGAAGGCGAAGTTGGCAATCGTCAAGGGTTTGTACTCTTCGGCTGCCCGGCCAACCTCCGCAGGAAAACGTGATAAGCGGTCGAGCAGACCGACTTCGGTGGATTCCAACGCGTGGTGAGGGGAAGTGGGCTCAGGCAGGTTCCCTGCCCGGCGGATGATGCTGCTGGCGCGGACGTGCGCATACTGAATATAGGGGGCAGCCTGCCCGTTAAAGTCGAGGGCACGCTCCCATTCGAAGACCATGTCTCGCGTATTGTCCACCGAAAGCATGCTGTAAGCGAGGGCGCCCAGACCAACTTCACGGGCGACCCGTTCGCGGTCCGAACTCGCTGAGCTCAGGGTTCTTTTCGGCGATGATGTTTCTCACCCGCCGAAAGGCCTCATCAACCACGTCCATAAACAGAACGACGTTCCCCTTCCTGGATGACATGGCGCCCTCCGGCAGGGTGACGAAGCCATATGGAAGGTGATAGCACTTAGATGCTTGCGGAAACCCCATGAGCTCCAAAATCTTGAAGGCCTGCTGAAAGTGGAGGCTCTGGCGTACATCGACCACATAAATTGAACGCTCCACGTCGTAAGCTTCGAACTTGATCTTGGCCAGCGCCAGGTCCTTGGTTAGGTAGAGCGTCGTCCCGTCACTTCTCAGAACGACGGCTGTCCGGAATTTCTCTTTGGTCAGTCCCAATTTCTCATCAATACGGACAATGACCGGGCCATCGGGCCGCTCGTCGTCCGCGATGTCCTCGTCGATCAATGTGTTGACGATGGCCTTGGCTGGTTCTTCGACCTCACTCTCGAAGAAGTAGACATCGATGTGAATGTCGAGCAGGGAAAGGATGGCTTCCAGCTCATCCAAGCTCCATTGCCGAGTCCGCCGCCACAGTTCGCGGACCTCCGGGTCACCTTGATCCCATTTGTGATAGATTTCACGAACCTCGGCTTCGTAAGCCTCGCGCTGAGCGGCAGCCTCAGCCGTCTCCGGATCGGAGGCAGTCAGCATCCGATGAGCTTCGGCATAGACATCTGCCAGCCATTGACCGCGTTCGAGGACGCCTTCGGGTTCTTGGCCGAGATGAAATCGACCATAGCACCACAAGCACTGGATGACACCCAGCCCCAGATCGCCCGGGTAGGAAGCGCGCACGGTTTCGAAACCCGCAAAATCGAGGATCCGGGCCAGGCATTCCCCTAGGAGAGCATTTCGGGCGTGACCGATGTGGAAAGAATGGTGTGTGTTGGGTTGAGCAAACTCCACCATGACCTTGTCCGGCTGGGGTGCACCCCGGCCGAAGTCGCCTTTCTGTGTCAGGATGGCATCCAGCACTGTTTGCGCATAGACACCAGAATCGACATAAAGGTTGACATAGCCACGCTCGACTTCAACACGCTGGAAACCTGCCGGGGGGGTCAGCGAAGGTGCGAGCTGCTCGCCGATTTCATGCGCGCGAGCTGGGACATGGGTTGGTTTGCCGCGGCGCGCTTCGGCTGCTGCCACTTGAAAGAGCGCCGCCGTTCCGAACCCCCATTCCCCCTTGAAGGGCACCGGATTCCAATCGATCGTCTCGGGCGACGGGAGGCCCATCGACGTCAACAGTTCAGAGATCGATTGCGAGGCGGCGCGAAGTTGTTTGTCAAACATGGTATTCTGCCGAGCCCAGTGAATTATAGCATCCGGTCCGAAGGCAAGAAAAAACCACGACGCACCTGTGGGCGCGCCGTGGTTTGGTTTCGTTCATTCAGGGCCGAGCTACTCGCTGGATTGGCTGCGATGAAGGAGCTTCATCAAGCGGCTCTTTCGTCGGGAGGCGTTGTTGCGATGGATAACCCCCTGGGAGGCCGCCTTGTCGAGCTCGCTGATCGCTGCCAGTACAGCTTCCTGAGCCACAGCCGAGTCATCACCTTGAATAGCCGTGCGAGCCTGCTTCACTTGTGAGCGGGCACGTGTGCGGTACACCTTGTTGATTTCACGTTGCTTCTCGTTTTGCCGGATCCGCTTCTTGGCGGAGCGCGTGTTAGCCAAAAATTCCTCCACAGGACCTGGTCCACTTGCCTGACAAACAGAATTCTATTCTAGCCCATGGCCACAGATCTGTCCACCCCGGGCTGCCTCGAAGTGAAACCACAAGCGGCACGGGTCCCGCGTTAGGGCCGGTTCGTCTCTGATGGCGGGAATGGTAGTGGAAGGGGAAGCTCCAGCCTGAATACGGTGCCGCCGCCCTCCCGGCCCTCGGCCCATATTCGGCCCCCGTGAGCTTCTACGGCCAGCTTGGCGAAGGCCAACCCTAGCCCGGTGCCGCGGCGGCGACCGGCGACGCCGGGAACCTGGACAAAGGGCTTGAAGATCTGCTCCCGCAGGTCTTCGGGTATGCCGGGACCAGTATCCGAGACCGAGACCCGAATGCACCCGTCGGCCAGCCTGAGGCCGATGTCGATCGAACCCCCCGGTGGGGTGAATTTCAGGGCGTTGTCGACCAGGTTGATCAGCACCCGCCAGAGCTTATCGCGATCAGCCTGCAGCCGTGTGCCGTCATCGGCCGGCGCGTCGAGGGTCAAGAAGACACCTTCGGCATTTGCCTCAGTGACATAGGTGGCCACCAGCTCGGTCAGCAGCTCGTCCATATCCACCGTCTCGAGCGAGAGCGGCAGTTCGCCCAACTCCAGCTTGGCGATGTCGAGCAGCGAGTTCACCAATCCCAGCATCTGGTCAACGCTGCGACGGGAGACGTTGAGCGCCTGAGTTGCGGGCCCGGTGCGCCGCTGTTCTTCTGTCAGGGTGTCTTCAAGCAGCTTCAGCCCCCCGAGGAGTGTGGTCAGAGGGCTGCGAAGGTCGTGCACGATCATCTCGGTAAGTTGATCGCGCGTTTCACTGAGCTCCTGGGCTTCGGAGATGTCCCTAAGAACGATTAGCCACCCGATGAGCTGGCTGGTTTCGTCAACCACCGGGCTGACGGTCCGCTCGATAGTCCGCCGATTGGGCGTCTGATTCTCAAGAATGCTGGTTTCACCGGCCCTGGATTTGTGGTCTCGGGTTGTGCCGATCAAGGCCTCGAATTCACCGGGCCGGTAACCGAGCCGCTCGGACAACGCGCCGTCGGATCCGTCGATCCGGTGGCCTATCCATTGTTCGAGGGGAAGGCCAGTGAAGGTTTCGAGCTGCCGGTTGGCGATCAACACCCGCCCGGTCTCGTCCAGCATGACCATGCCCTCCTGGGTGGAATTGAGCACCGCCAACATGTGTTCCTGGCTTTCACGGATGCGTCGGAACAGGTCGGTGTTCTCGAGGGCGACAGCGGCCTGGCTGGCGATCGTCTGCGCCGTCCGGATGTGGGTGTCGTCATAGGACACTCGCCCGTGGTGGTACACCTCGACCAACCCGTTGGGTTGGCTGCCGATCACCAATGGGATGGCGAGCAAAGACTTGGCGTGTCGGACGTCCCGCAGGTAGGCCAGGTCGACTGCGCCGGCATCCTGGTCCTGCGACATGTGGACGGGGGCCAGCTCGGTGACGCAGCGGATCAGTGCCGGTGAGATCGCCTCGGTGACCAAAGGCGGGTTGGGCACAAGCTGGGGTCTGCCGTCCACAACCATGGCCAGGGTTTCGAGTTCGCGTCGTTCCGGCGACCAGCGGAACAGGCTGGCCCCGTCGGCCGACAGGGCCACAGCCAGGCTGTCGGCGACGGCCATGGCCACCGATCCGACATCCAGGGTGTTGGCAATTTGGACCGAAGCTTGATAGAGAAGCGACTGCTCGAGCAGATTATCTTCCAGCTGCTGGTAAAGCGAGGCGTTGGTGATGGCCACGGCCGCGTGGGCTGCCAACTGACCCATAAACCGCTCTTGTTCGGGTCCGAAGGCATACGGCCGGGAGCTTTCGACCAAGATCATGCCAAGGCTTCTGCCCCATCGGATGATGGGCGCGCTGAGCAGGGTTTGGGCCTGAGGTGAGTGCCACGGAAGGTCTCCCGACGCGTCCGGCTCTTGATCGAGATAGATGGCTTTGCCGGTCAGCCTGCCTGCCATGGTCTGGGTGTCTTCGAGGGGAAGAACTCCGGCAAGGCGGCTGTGGAGCCTTCTTGGTCGTAGCCTTGCTTCGCCACGACCTTGAGCTGCGAATTCCGGGATTCCAATACGGCCAGATACCCGGTCTCGGTCCCGGCGGCGAGTAGGGAGTGCTTCAGAATGGCTTGGAAGAGCTCTTCGGGTTCAAGTGTGGATGCCATCTCTCGCCCAATGGCCTCCAGCCTCGAGAGCTGCTCGACCTGACGTTGGAGCGCGTGGTCGGTGGCGGCGTGAGCGCGAGCATTAGCCACGGCCAAAGCCGCCTGCGACACGAGAGTCTCCAGCAGTTCGAGCTGATCTTCAGGCAGGTTAATGGGAGAGGGAAAATAGACGGTGGCCAATCCAATCACGCCAGAAGGGGTGACCAGCGGAAGATCGGTGAAGGAGGCGATGCCATCGGCATTTAGCAAATCGACCATGCTCGGCGACAAGCCGGCCTGGCCGATGTCGGCGAAGTGCACCGGGCTGCGGGATTGGATGGCGCGCGAGCGAGCAGGATCCGAGAGTGGGATGGTGCGGCTGCCTTCAATCAGCCGCCCGCTCAGGCCGTCGGCGCTGGCCAGGAACAAACGGTCTCTGTCCTCGTCGATAAGGTGGATCGACGCCTGCCGGCCACCTCCGGTACGGATCAGGGCCTCGCACACCAGCGCCATGGCCCGATCAGGGTCCAAGGTTGAACTCATGGAGGCGGTAATCTGGTTGAGCGTAGCCAGCGCGTGGGCCCTGTCCTTAGCTTGTTGGTACAGGGCGGCATTCTGGATGGCCACAGCCGCTTGGCCGGCTATGGTTTCCAGAATCGTTTGATCATCTGGTGACAGCGACTGGCCGGACCGGGTGTGGAAGATCGACAAGCAGCCGATGACGCGGTTTGGGTCGACCAGGGGGACTCCAAGCCAGGCTTCGGGTGCATTATCAAGCTCTGGCAGGCCCATCGCCCGCAGGGTTTGAGGGGCATGATTGGAGATCAAGATCGGCTTCCCGGTGAGCACGACCCGATCGGTGAGGCGGTCGCTCAAGGGCCGTGCGGCCCAGTGTTGATGTTGGCCGCCTTTGATGGCCAGCGGATAGGAGAGCGTCTGCGACTGAGGGTGGTACAAGGCGACGTAGAAGTTGTCAACATGAAGGAGCGTCTCAACCTGGGCATAGATCGCTGAGAGCAGCTGCTCCAGGTCGAGGCCTACCGGCAGCACCTGGCTGACTTGGCCGAGGCTGGACAGCTCCTGGACCTTCCGCTTAAGCGTGCGCTCACTGACAGCCATGCCGCGGATCAAAGGGGCGACCACGGCCACGCCGCCACCGAAGATCAGCAGGGCGGGATCACCCAGCGACGCATAGGCCACGGCTGTGAAGATGGCGTACGGGATGGGAAGCCCGGCGACGAGCACGATGAGCGTGACGTACTCAGTTAGATTCGGGCGACGTGTGCTCAAAAGGGTCTGGGCGATCCAGTGCAGGATTAGAAATGCGCTTATGAAGGCGACGCTCAGAGCCAGGGCGGACCCAGTTCCTATGGGGGCATCCGGTCCAAGGAGACTGCCGCCGGCGGCCCGATAGGCGGCCAGGCCGGCGGCGAGGCTGATAACCTGCTGGCTGGAGGCGGTTACCCAGCCGCGCACGCGTCCGCCGAGGCTGGGCTGGGCCTTCATCGATGGATCCCAGTAGCCGCGCACCAGGTTGCCGAATCCCAGACCGATCACCAGCGACAACAGCGCCGAAACCGGCCCCAAGGTCAATCCCATAACCAGACTGGTGGTGTGCGAAAGATCTATCTCGGCCTGGGCAATGGGGATAGGGGAATTGGCCAACACGGCGATCAGGGCGAAGCCGATGATGATCTCCGTCCAGTCGAGGCTCACGGCTACCTGATCGTTGACGACGAAAAGCACGATGGCCGCCAGGCTTCCGGCGCCCAAGATCCACCACAGGTGCTGTTTCAGGCGTTCATGCATGGGAATCTGGATGGCCCACCGGACGACCTCGCGGTGTCTGCCCGCAGCTCAAGGGGTGGGCGAGCCTGTGGCCAGCGTCGCGAGGGTAGGGCTGGCCACAGGGGCCCCACCATTCAAAGCGGCCAGATGCGATTCTGCCAGGGCTCGAAGGTCGCCAGGGATGCCCTCCGTATCGAGAATCCTATTCCAACTGCGCACGGCATCATCCACCAGAGGGGGATTGGTCGCTTCGTAAACCAGGGCCAGTAGCGCATAGGTCTGGGCCTTCTTGGTGTTGTCGGGCGTGAAGGCGATGGTCTGGTTGGCGATCTTGATCGAATCCACATAGCGGTTCAAGAAAAAGTAAGCTCTGGCAAGGTTGTAATCGAGGCGGAACGTTTCGGAGCCGTACTGGCGCGCTTTCAATAAGTCGGCCAGGGCATCCTGGTACAGGCCAAACTCGATTTCGGCTTGGCCGCGTGCGACATAACCGATGGCGTACTTGTCGTTGATTTCGAGGGCGCGGTTAGAAGAAGATAGCGCCGAGTTCATATCACCTGTCCCGTATTCTGCCAGAGAGAGATATCCCCATCCTTCGGGGTCGTCAGGCTGGAGCACGGAATACGTCTTCAACGGCCACAGCGCGCCAGCAAAGTCGTCAAGCGCCACGGAGGCTTTGCCGATGGCCAGATATCCGGAAAGAATGGTCGGATCCCCGGCGCTCCCCACGATGGCGTTATGAAGGGCGTCTTCGTAATTCAAGCGATTGAACTGTGCCTGACTAAGAAGGACGTAGACGCGGGGCACGCGAACACCGTTGGCCAGGCCAAGCTGCAGGATCTCCTCCATCGTTTTCCACAATCGCAAGGATGAGAAGAAGGTCGCTTCCTCTAGGTAGGGATCGACCAGCGAGGGATCCTTTTCGATGGCGCTGTCAAAGTCCGACGGTAGGTCGCTGGCTTTCATGTCCACGTTGGCTCGCCGCAACAGATCCATTCTCGCCCGCCCTCTTCCGAGATAGGCCGGCGCGTAATTCGGATCCAGGAGGATGGCGGAGTCGTAGACCGTGGTTGATTTGCCGGGCTGCCCGCTGAGCCGGAGCGCCTCAGCCTTGAAATAATAGGGATCGGGCAGCTTCGGGTCGAAGGCGATCACCTGATCCATGAAGCCGATGGCGTCCTGGTAACGGCCATCCTGCAGTGCTGCCAGTCCAGACTGATAGGCCTCGTAGTTGGGTCGGGGGGTAATGCCGATCATGGGCGTTGCCGTGGGTGTCGCTTCGACCAAGAAGGCGATCGGCGTGCCGGCCAGTTCGGGGGGGACGGGCGTCCGGTAAATGAGTGTCTCTATTGGGATCGGGGTTGGGGTTGCGGTGGGCTCGGGAGGCGTTGCGGTTGGAGTGGCCGTCAAGGGCGGCAGGGTGGGCGCCAGAATTGGGGCGCTGGGGCGGAAGCTGTAGGTCAGCGCGAATCCAGCCACGGCCAGCAAGGCCAGCATGGCCACCACGCCGGTTCCCACCGCGAGCCACTGGAATTTGAATTTGGGGCGGGCGGGGGCTCGGGGCGCTGCAACGGCTTGCCTGCGAGGAATTCTCACCGGCCGATCGAGTTTAGGAGCGGTGCGGGCGCCCAAGGCGACCAGCCCGCGGATGGCAGTACGGTTGGTCGGGTCGATGTTAAGAGCGGACTCCAGGCAGTAGATGCGCTCGCGCGTCGTATCCACTACGGCGCTCATCCAAATCCAGTACTCGGCGTTGGCCGAGTCCGATCGGAGCAGCCGAGAAAGAAGATCCCTTGCCCGAGGGCGATCGCCGGTGCGTGCGGCGCCGATCGCTTCGGTGAGCATGGATTGGGTCGGATTGACCACCTGAAGTTCCTCTCCAGTTCCCTGGGTGCCTACTATAGCGCCTATCCAAACCGGACGCTATCCTACCTTGGTATAATCAGCCGCCGTGTCCCCTTCGCGCTGCCTTTGCCTTCTGGCGCAAGCCGCCTGGCTGTTGATGGCTGGTTGCTCCGCAGAGGTGCAGGCGTCCCCCTCCGCCACCGCCAGCCTCGAGGCGTTCGCCACGGCCACGCCGAGCCGGACGGCCACGCCCTGGGCCATCACTCCAATAGAAACGGTCGAACTCGAGCCCTCTCCCACACCGTTTGTGCACATTGTCACAAAGGGCGATACGCTGCTTGCTATTGCGTTCAAGTATGGAGTGGCGCTGGATCAGCTGCTGGCCGCCAACCCGGATATCGATCCCCATTTTCTCTCGGTAGGTCAGAGCCTGAACATTCCCGGGCCCAATGGTGAGCCGGTTCAGAGCTTGCTGCCGACGTCCACTCCGGTTCCGCTGGTCGTATCCGCCACCCGTTGTTATCCGACGCCGTCGGATCAGCTGATCTGCCTGGTGACGGTGAGCAATCTGGGGGATACAGCCGTGGAGGCCGTTTCTGGCCAGATTTCGCTGCTCAGTTCGGCCGGGGAGACGTTGGCCAGCCAGCTGGCCTACGCCCCCCTGAACCTGTTGCCTGGTGGAGGCGAGATGCCGCTCTTCGCCACCTTTGACCGACCCAAAGCGCAGGTGGTGGGTGCCAGGACGGACCTGCGCAGCGCGGTCGAGGCTCAAACCCCTTCCGACCGCTACCTGAAGGTTGAAATTGGCTCGCCGGTTAAGGCGTTCTCTGACGACCGTCGGCGGGCCACTGTGGAGGGAAGCCTGGATGTGACCGCATCTTCCGACCAGGGCGACTGGCGTGAAGGCTTGCTGGCGATAGCCTACTCCGAAGCCGGCGATATCGTTGGCTTCGCCAAATGGGAATCGGGTCAGGATCCGATTCATGAAGGGCATCAGGCATTCTCCCTTGATGTCTACAGCCTGGGTCCGCCCATCGTTCGCCTCAGTCTGATGGCAGAAGCACGCCTTCTGGCTCCGGTCACAGCCACCCCCGGTTCATGATTGGGCGCGCTCGGCGGGGATCCGGCTACCTGGGGCTTGAGCCTGGAGGTGACGATGCACGGATTGTGCCTTCCCTACGAATCCATTGCCCTCTTGGGTTAAAATCGACCTCGCCATGACACAAATCTCCAGTCTGGATCTCGATCAACGTCAGCGGCTGGGTGTATTGCTGGACGAACAATCGGCGGGCGACGCAGCCGCTGAGTACTACGCCCTGCATCATCCCAGCGACAAGACACGTCTTTTCACCGTGGCCAGCAACCAGGGCCAGCCGAAGGGGTTCATGGCGGTGGCCCGGACCGGACTTGACCTGTTCCGCCCTTTATTGGTGCCCTTCGTCGGCCAGCCCGAGGCACTCCACGCGCTGCTGGGTCAGATCTTGCCGGAGATCGGCGCCGGGATCATCCGCATTCCCACCGCACAGATCTCCTGGCTCGACGGAGCGGCGGTGGTGGACGAGCGATCACAATTCGAGATCCTGCGCCTGGCGGCGGATCAATTCGAGCCAACTCTGAATGTCCTGGTCGTCGAGTCGCCCACGCCAGAAGGCGGTCCTCGCTACGAAGTCCGCACCGCAGATGGCGAATTCGCCGCTGCTGGCCTCAATTGGATGGGAGGGCGCTTCGCCGAGCTCTACCTGCAGGCGTCCGAAGGGGCCCGGGGTCGGCGTCTTACACGGTCGGTGATGTCGGCCATGCTAGGGAGGATCTTGGGCCAGCAGCGACATCCACTGTACCTGGTGCGCGAGGCGGATCCGACCGCCAGGACTGAAGCCTTCCAGCTCGGGTTTCGGCCGACGGGTTTGTCGGTGGCTCTGGCGGAGGTCCACGCCATGGATGAGACCCCTCTTGCGTAAGGATGGCCATTGATTCGCGCCACGCATCACTTCCCAAAGGGTTTCCTGTGGGGGACAGCCACGTCGTCGCATCAGGTCGAGGGAGGCAACCAGGCCAACGACTGGTGGGCTTGGGAAACCGAGACGGGGAGGATTTCTGAGGGCCAGCGATCGGGCCGCGCTTGTGAATGGTGGGACGGCCGCTGGGAGGAGGATCTCGACCGGGCGGCCGAGTCCGGCCAGAACGCGCACCGGCTATCGATCGAGTGGAGCCGGATCGAACCGGAACCGGGCAAATGGGACACGGACGCCCTCGATCGTTACGAGCAGATCATCACGGGGGCCCTTGAGCGCGGCTTGATGCCGATGGTCACACTGCACCATTTCACGAATCCAGGCTGGTTTCTTGAACAAGGCGGTTGGACAGAGCGGGGGGGCGTTGAGCGGTTCGAACAGTACGCCGCCAAGGTGGTCGAACGCCTGAAGGACCGGGTGGCGCTGTGGGTCACGATCAACGAGCCGAACGTCTATGCCTACAATGCCTACTCATCTGGATTGTTTCCTCCCGGCGAGCAGGATCTGCAGAAGACCATCCAGGTGATGGTGAATATGACCCGAGCCCACGCCGCGGCCTATCGTGCGATCCACACCATTCAGCCCGAGGCACTGGTCGGCCTCGCCCACCATTACCGGGGCATGAGGCCGTCGCGTAGCTACCACCCCCTTGATCGGTTGGTGACCGGACTGCGGTCCAGCGCTTTCAACGATGCCATTCCGCGAGCCATTCGGGATGGGAGCTTTCGGTTGCTCTGGCATTGGGAACGCATTCCGGAAGCCAAGGGAACCCAGGATTTCGTCGGTTTGAACTACTATACCGAGGAAGAAGTCGCCTTTTCCCCATCCAATCCAACGGAGTTGTTTGGACAAGGGCAGTTCTCGCCCCAGGCAGATCTCAGTCCGACGGGCTTCATCGCCAACCAGCCAGAGGGCTTCTGGCGGGCGCTGACGTGGGCGCACGCCTTTCGGCTTCCGATCTATGTGACCGAAAATGGGGCCGACGACCCGTATGGGGGCTTTCGGCCACGGTACCTGGCCGGTCACATCCGTCAGCTGTGGCGGGCCACCAACCTTAGTTGGCAGGTGGGAGGCTACTTCCACTGGAGCCTGGTGGATAACTTCGAATGGGAACGAGGCTGGACCCAGCGGTGGGGACTGTGGGCTCTGGACCCTGAGACCCAGGTTCGAACCAAGCGTCCCAGCGCTGATTTCTTTGCGGAGATATGCCGCGAGAATGGGCTCTCGAGTGACATGGTGGCCCGCTATGCTCCCGAAGCGCTGTCCAAACTTTTCCCCGTCGATGATCCGGGCCAGCTGGCTGCTGGGGCCAGTTTCTAGGTCCGGTGAATGATGGCACATGTCTGACCGCCGGCCCGGGCAAAGCCGTCTGAACTTAGGGCTCCTGCTGGCATGCATCGGGCTGTGGTCATTTGCATCGTCCCCGGATGCTCTTGGCGGGCGGGCACCCTCGGCCGGGCAGGGCGAAGACCCGCCGGCGATCCGCCAGCAAGACGCGCCCTTTCAACTCCCCTTCGGTCTCCCTCCGGGACCTTCCTCCTGGCTCCTCATTCAGCCCTACGGCAATACCGTGTTTGCCTACCGTCAGAGGACATCGATGTACGCTTCTGGACAAGGCCTGCACTTTGGTCTCGATCTGGCCGCCCGCTGCGGGACCCCTGTCGAGGCGATCGGAGATGGCACGGTGGTCGAGGTCGACAGCGCCGCCCACGGTGCCGGCCCGCACAATCTAATGATCAACCATCCCAACGGATTCGCATCCTTCTACGGCCACCTGTCGGAACGGCCCACTCTCCGTCCCGGCCAGGTGGTGCAGGCCGGCCAGCAAGTTGCCCTGTCCGGCGACCCGGACGGCACTTGCACTTCGCGCCCGCATCTGCACCTGGAAATCCGGGACGCACCGAGCCATCGGCATGCGTATAACCCCATCCCCTTAATCAACGCTGATTGGAACCGAATTGCTTTGGCCGGCGGAACGCCGCTGAGCTTCGAGCAGACCTTGGAGGCGCCCCAAACCTGGCAGAGCCTTTATGACCAACCAGATGTCACCTTCGGGGGCCATCTTCTCAATGCCTACGACTCTGCCTGGCCTCCCGAGCGCTGAGCGGCGGTTCTTCGCCATGACCCTGGCTGTGCTGCTTGCCACGGGCCTTGGATCGTGCGATTTTTCACAAACCGCCCCGGATGATACGCTGCCATCCTTCAGCCCGCAGACCCCAAGTGTGGCCCCGCCGGTTGCCGCCAAGCCCACATCGGCCGCCACGCAGGCGCAGGGCACGACCGTCCCCGTACGGACGGCCACGCCTCCATCAGCTCCTCACCAGCTGACCACCGGGGGCTGTTGTGTGCGCCCGTTCTGGGGTCCGGACTCGGCCAGCGTCTATTTCCTTGATCGCCCCCCGGGGGACCCCCTGGGCATCTATCGTGTGGACCTTGAGGGGAGTCCTCCCGCTCTGGTCGAGCCGGGCGCCGCAGCCTTCTCGCAGGACATGAACTGGATGGCGATCCAGGCCGGTGGAGCCATCGCAATCGTAGACCGTGT
Organism: uncultured Chloroflexia bacterium; assembly: GCA_963807065.1. Taxonomy (GTDB): domain Bacteria; phylum Chloroflexota; class Anaerolineae; order Anaerolineales; family E44-bin32; genus CAWAND01. The sequence continues at coordinate 588,721 of CAWDZQ010000003.1, read as the reverse complement.
CTCGGGGGATCGGTGGATGGTGCCTTCTCAAGGCCGCATGGTGCGCTTTTCTCCTGACGCTGATTGGGTGACCTGGCAGGTTCAATCCAGCAATGTGGCCAATCTCGATCGCCGGCGCTGGAGCCTCTGGCTGGGAGCACCCAACTCTCGAGATATCACTTCGCCCTTGGGGGGCTTTGGCGGCGGGTTCATCGGCTGGGGTCCGTCCGAGAGCGCCTTGCTTTTCACTGGCAGGCGGGAGATCGATGGGCCGGTGGGACTCTGGCGGTCGTCAATCGACGGCGATCACGTCGAAATGCTCATCCAAGCCGAGGGGATCCGGGGTTCCTTGGTGTCGCCCGGCGGCGGATGGGTGGCGCTGACCGTGGCCTTTTCCGGCGATCAGTCGCTGGATGGCCTGTGGCTGGTGTCAACCACGGGAGGACAAGCGTTCAAGCTGCCCCAATTCGGCGCCTATCGTTGGAGGCGCGAGGGGCAACTGTTGGTCATTCCTCTCGAGAACGGGCGTACTCCGATACGCCTGGTTCAGGTCGACGCCCGAGACGGCCGGATTGCCGAATTGACCCTGGCCGACGGTGCCATCCCGGCCATCTCCGACAACACCTGGGACGTCTCCCCGGATGGGCGTTGGCTCGTCTACCAGTCCGGAACCGATGGGAATCTGTGGCTCCTCCGCCTGCCGGGCGGCACCGAGAGCCCATGATATAATCACGCCGCTGACCGCAGCTGGTCGGCACATCCCGGAGAGGTAGCGTAGTCTGGCCTAACGCGCGCGCCTGGAGAGCGCGTGAGCCGCAAGGCTCCGTGGGTTCGAATCCCACCCTCTCCGCCTGAAGACACCGCCGGCGCGGTGTCGATTTGTGTCGGGGACTGCGTTGACACCCCCAGTGTGGCGCGTTATCCTCTGTGCGCCGTCCGGGCCGGTCCGGCGCGGCGGAGCGCTCCGAACCCCGTCAGGTCCGAAAGGAAGCAGCGGTAAGGGGCTGTCTCCGGGCGCCGCCGGGTGCCGGCCCGGACCGGCATGATTTGCTGGCATGATCGCCAGACTTCCCTGCTATTCGCCGCATCCTTTCACCCGTTTATCGGACCAACAGTGCGCTGACCCCTGTCTGGTATACTCCCGCGCAATATGGCTTCACCCACCCTCAAAGAGCGGCTTTCAAGCCCCTGGGTGCCGCGGGCAGCGGCGGCGGCGGGCCTGGCCGGGTTGACCTTCATTTACCTCGCCACCCAGCGTAGTTTCTCGGTCAAGATCGGCGGCCAAGACTCGCAGCATGTTACCCATGCCATCAATGTGGCAGGGGCCCTTCAAGATGTCGGCGTGTCCGTCGGCGAAGGCGACGTCGTCATACCGGACCCTGCCACGGCTTTGCGGCCGGGCATGACGATCGAAGTGCGACGCGCATATCCCGTTCAGGTGTCCTTCAAGGGCCGATGGCAAACGCTGCGGGCCACATCCCGGATCCCCGAGAACATCTTGGCAATGGCCGGGATTCGGGTGTATCCGGGCGACCGCATCCTGGCAGACGGGCTTCCGGTTGGCGATCCCAAAGCCGCGCTGGCAGCTCCGCCGACGCGGCTCGAGTGGTCCCCTGGGGTCAATCTGACCATCAACACCGCGGCCGGAGATATCCACTTGCGAACCTCGGCCAGCACCGTAGGTGGCGCGCTCGAGGACGCCGGCATCAAAACCTACCAGGCTGACTTGATTTCGCCGAGCCCGTCAACACCGATTGCCGGGCCGATGACGGTGGCTTTTCACCCCTCGCACGAGCTTGAGATTGCCGTGGATGGCAAGACGATCCATGCGCGTACTTCAGCGGACACTGTAGGGGAGGCGCTGGACCAGGCCGGTGTCTCTTTGGTGGGTTTAGATTTCTCCCGGCCTGCTTTCGACCAGATTCTGCCATCCAACGCAAAGATCAGCGTTGTGCGTGTGTCCGAGCAAGTGAAGGTCGAGTTGACCCCGGTTCCATTTGAAACCCAGTATCAACCGCTGAGCGATGTGGAGATTGATCAGCAGCAGCTGATCAAGGCTGGGTCCTATGGTGTACAAGCCCACCAGGTCCGGGTGCGTTTTGAGAATGGAGAAGAAACGAGCCGCATCGAGGAGGGCTCGTGGCTCGCCAAGGCCCCCGACCCAAGAACCGTGGGCTATGGTACCAACATCGTCATCCGAACAGTCTCAACTGACGATGGCAGGATCGAGTACTGGCGGGCCGTGAAGATGTGGGCTACCTCCTATTCGGCATCCAGGGCAGGAGTTTCGCCGGACGCCCCCAACTTCGGCATCACGGCGTCCGGACAGCCGTTGACCAAAGGCTTGGTGGCCATCGATCGCCGCTACATCCCGTTTGGAACGCGAATGTACGTCCCAGGCTATGGCTTTGCCCTGGCGGCTGACACCGGCGGCGGTGTGAAGGGACGTTGGATCGACCTCGGCTACGACGATGACAACTACGTCGCGTGGCACCAATACGTGACGGTCTACTTCCTGACGCCCGCCCCACCCGAAGGCAGCATCGTATGGATCTTCCCTTGACCGGGGCTGAACTCAGATCGGCAGCCGAATGGCGCGCCCTGGTCCGGCGCCACGGCGTCCGCCCGGACAAGCGGCTGGGCCAAAACTTTCTGTTTGAACCAACCACCCTGCGCAAGATCGTGGCGGCTGCCGGATTGACGCCACACGAGACCGTGCTTGAGATCGGGGCCGGCGTGGGTTCGTTAACCTGCGCTCTGGCGCAGGGCGCGGGGAGTGTGATCGCCGTGGAATTCGACACTCGACTCCAGGCGGCCCTGGCGGATGCCGTGCAGGCACATGAAAACGTGCGCGTGGTGGCTGGCGATGTGCTCGCATTGGATCTGGAGGCGCAGATCGGTGGACAGCAATACGCCGTGGTGGGCAATATTCCCTACAACATCACATCGGCTGTGATCAGAAAGCTGATGGAGGCCCGCCAACCAGCCCGAACGGTGGTTCTGACCATTCAGGATGAGGTCGCTCGAAGGATTACAAGTGGCCCTGGAGAAATGAGCCTGCTCGCCCTGAGTGTCCAGCTCTACGGGGAACCCCGGATTGTGCTCCAGGTGGGGCGGGGCCAGTTTTGGCCCGCTCCAGACGTGGACTCCGCGGTCATTCGCATAGACATGAGGGCGGTGGGGCGACGGCCCGCTAAGCAAGTCGAGCGCATCTTCACGCTGGCGCGGGCAGGCTTTGGTCAGCGACGGAAACAAATGAAGAATGCCCTTGCTATCGGCTTGTCGCTGCCTTCGGGCGTGGCCGTCGGATGGCTCGAGCGAGCCGGCATTGAGCCGAAGAGACGCGCACAAAGCCTCAGCCTGGAAGAGTGGGAGCGTCTGGCGGACGCGGTAGGGAATGGGATATCTGCGGGTCGAGAGGGTTGAGCCCGGCCGGCCAAATTGTCTTGGTCAGTTGTCTTGGCGCTGATCGGGCCTCATGGAGCCGTACTTGAATAGAAGCTGCCAGACGCGGAATGCGGCTTCAACCTGAATGCGAAAGGACATCTTGGATTGGCCGATGCGCCGGTCCTCGAAGTAGATGGGTCTCTCCACCAGCCTGTAACCCAACTTGTAAGCCAGGTAGGCCAACTCCACCTGAAAGACGTACCCATTCGAGCGCACACTCTCCAACGGCATCTCGCGCAGGGTTTGGCTGCGCCAGACGCGGAAGCCTCCCGTGGTGTCGTGGATGGGCAGCCCAAGGATAGTCCTGGCATATCCGTTGCCAAACCAGGAGAGGAGGACGCGTCCGATCCCCCAGCGTTCGTCCAACCGACCTCCGGCCACGTAGCGCGAACCCAGCACCACGTCGGCATCGGCCAGCACTTCAAGGAACCCGGGCAAGTATTCGGGCGAATGCGAAAAATCGGCGTCCATCTGGGCAATCGCCGTTGCGCCGTCGGCTAGGGCGACCTTAAATCCCTCCATATATGCGCTCCCCAGTCCCAGTTTCCTTTCTCGGTGGATGACGGACATTCGATCTGGGTGCTGAGCGCACAGGGAATCTGCGACGGCTCCCGTGCCGTCCGGTGAAGCGTCGTCCACCACGAGCAGCTTTAGCCCGTCGATGGGCAGCGCCCAGAGTTGGGCGGCCAAGGCAGGCAAGTTTTCGGATTCGTTGTAGGTGGGCATCACGATGGTGAGGGTGGACATATCAGGTCAAGGCGGGGGGGCGGCGCAGTTCGACCAGGCATCGGTCGGGTTGGCGCAGCCAGCGGGTCACGGAAGCCTACAGGGGTTGTCTGCTGATACGGAATTGGCAGGCATTGTCCCCCATCGCGCGACAATGCGTCTCGACGATCTCAAATGTCCTGCCACCGGTGAGCCATCGGAGGCATTCTTCCAGCCACCCGGCCATCGCGTGGCAGCTTGCCTCGGACGCTTTCTGGCCCCAGCAGACTGGGCACCGCTCGACGACCACGGTGAAGTGGTCGCTCTCGGACTGCACGTTTGTCTTCTGATCGCTCATCGCATCCAGGGCAGCGGCGACCATCGGCAGCCCCTTCTCCAGGGCCGTCTCGACGCCAGGTTGGCTCTCGGCGAACTCAGCCAATCCGGAAAACGCCTCCAACTCGTTCAGCAGACCAGCAATGCTTACCCAGGCCGAGCGGCGAGCAAGTCCTCGGCCCCCCCGCGGGCCATACATGATCAACAGGGTGGCGTTGATGGCAGAAAAAGCGCTGAAATCTACCGACCGCTCGAGGTCGTCGGCTGGGTAGCTGCCGACCCAATCATGCAGGCCGGCGAGGTTGAGCACCGCGCTTACCCCGTTATGGCCCATCACATCTTCCATGGCCATAAGAAAATCGCGAACGACCTTATTCGGGTAGAAGTACCCGCTGGCCGATGCTGAGAGAACTCTGGGGTCATCCGACCTGATCAGAGCTGTTTCTCCAGGTCCTCGGCGGCGCGTCGCATGTCGAGGAACAGAAGGCCGAGCTTGGCCTGCTCGCGGGCCAGGACGGTCAGGACGGCTTCGTTGCCGACCGACGTCAGAATGACATACCCCGATTCCCCCTTGATGTACACCTGCTCCAAACCACCCCGTCCGAGCTCGCCGGCGATGCGTTCGCCCAATGAAAGCATGGCGGCCGACATGGCCGACACCCGGTCCTCTTCGACGTCGCCGGGCAAGGCCGAGGCCATGGTCAATCCGTCGACGCTTACGACTGCCGACGCTTCGACATCCGGTGAAGAAGCCTGGAGGTCGCGGAGACGCTCCACCATCAGCTCGGTTCGTGATTTGGTCAAGTCGCGCTCCAGTTGGTGAGCCAGCAGAGTCGGTGCTTTAGCGAGCGGCGGTAATGTAGCATACCGCCGAATCCACGTCAAGATGACCATAGATGGACTGCTCTGATCGTGCACCCTGGCTGGTCAAAGTGTTCGCCCAATCGCCCCCGCCGTCAATCGGTCGAGACTGGCGCCAGTCCGTCATCCTTGCCTCCGGACGAGGAGCTGCGAGCCAGGCGCCTCGCGATGAGCGGCAGGCCGCCGAAGGCGAGCAGACTAAGGAGGCCGAGCATGATTGCCCCTGCGACATTCAAGAGGTTTTCCAGAGGTGGGGTGATCGACGACAAGCCGATGTCACTGCCGAGCTGGGCCACGCCCAGGCCCACGGCGCTTAGATTCCACAAGCCGTGCAGGCCAATGGCGGTTCCGTACGCCAGCGGCAGCCGGAAGAACCGGCGTCTCACGACGGCCTCGGCGAGGCCCCAGGCGGTGATGCCTGCGGCCAGGGCATGCATCATTGAAGCCCCACCCCTGATGAAGGCGGTCGAGAACCAGGTCAAATCGGGCTGGGTGAGAAACATGCCTTCTACCAGTGCAAATCCCAAGCCCCCCAATGCCCCGCCAATGAAGGCTTGCGACGGGCTGGGAGAACGCGCTAGGACGGGCCATACGGCGATCGATTTGAGCCCCTCTTCAACCATGGGGATTAAGAGCGAGACGAACAGGACCCCGAGTGCGATCACCCAAGGTTGGGCCACGGCTTGTGTGATGACCTCGGGGGGAGGTTGGCTGAACAGGCGTCCTGGTGGACCCTGAAGCTGCTGGAGCAGCTGCTGGCCGCCCGGGCTCAGCACGAGCCCGCCTACAAGAACAAAGAGCCCCGCCACCAACAGGATCAGCTCGACCACGAAGGCAAGCGCGGGAATTAACCACAGGCCAAACAAGAAATGGCCCCAGGCGCGCACGGCTGACATGGCGCGTCCCGACAGTTGAATCAACGCAGCCATGGCGAGAATCGGTCCGCCAAGTGCCATGACCTGGGCGAACGTGCCCAGGAGAGGCGGGCCCACCTGCCTTTCGAAGATCAGATATCCGAGCGCCAAACCAAGCGGGTAGATGGCGAAGGCCGCGATCCACAGCCGGTTCGGCGTCCTAATCCCATCTTCCCGTTTGAACCAAATGATGCTTATCCCCAAGACAACGGCGGGCAGCCCCGCCACACCAACCACGGTTAGGGCCAGGCTGGTCCACAGGCCGAAGAAGCCGGCCTGTGGGTCGCCCTTCAGATAATCGGCGATCGCCAGGATGCCGAAGACCAACGCCAGGATGGTGCTGAGCGAAAACCCCAGGACGGCGTAGATCGTGACGGCAGCGGTCTGCCAGGAGGGGCGTGCTTGGGCGGTCATCGAACCTCAATCTCGACAGACCGTATGGTTAATTCAGGTTCGCTCAGAAGGTCGTCCAGAGGGTTTCTCCCGGAGAGGCTCGCCAGAATATCTAGGCCCTGGGTGATCCTGCCCATGACAGTGTGCGTCTCATCATACTCCGGTAGGGGGACAAGACCCACGAAGAAACGCGCCCCATTGACTTCAGGACCGGTCGGTATCACGCCCACCATCCCGAACTCGATCAAATGAGCGCGTGCTAACAGTTTCCAGAGGATAATGGTAGCCGGCATCTCCCACCCCCGTCCAGCTGGGGTCTCCCAGGGCAACCCATTGGCCGGGAACGACCTGGTACGCGCCGGCGTCAACATACCAGCCCTGCTGGGCCAGATGGACAAAACTGTTGACCGCCAAAGGCGCCGTGTCTGCGTAGAGCTGCATCTGGATCTCGCCCAGGTTAGTCTCAAGCCTCGCCAGATAATCCCGACCCGGTTGAAGGTCCATTTGGGGATACTCTCCGGTCTGTTGAGTGGAGAGGATTCCCAGCCTAACAGCTGCCTCGAGCTGGGCCTCGTCGCTTACCAAGAGGAAGGGACGTCCGTTGAGCAACACGAAAGGCGCACCAGGGATTCCGCTCGCCTGGGACTCGGCATAGCGTTCTGCAATCCCAGCGGCGAGGGTGGGGTCGTCGAGGGTCTTACCCAGGGAAACTGGGTTCAAGCCCAAAGATTCGGCTGCCTGTTCCGCCCAAATCAAGAAGGCGTCCGGCTCAAGGGTTCGCCACTCGGAGAAACGTTCAACCAGGAGGTCGTGCATCGGCCAGAATGACCCCTGGCGCCCGGCGGCTTCGGCGATTTCGGCAGCCAGATTGGCCTTGTCTTCGACGTTTGAAAGGGGAAAGGGCCGGTAGATTTGAAGAACCTGGCCAGGATGGCGCACAAAGACATGATCCATGGCCAACGCGGCGGCATTGCACGGGGCGCATTGAAAGTCCATATAGGCTAATAGGGTTACTGGGGCGGACGACGGGCCGCGTTGCCAGTCCCGATCCGACGGGGTGGGCACGGGGGCGAGGCTCGGCGTGGGAGTCGTCAGCGGCCGGGCAGGTGAGCTGCCGAGAGCGCCTGTCGATGTGGGGCCCAGTGCGGGCGCGGTCCGGCGAAGCAGGGCCGCGGTCGGTGCGGGAGGTGGGTTGCTGAGGCAGGCGGAGAGGACCAGGGCCGTCGCCAGCCAGCAGAGGGGACCGATCTGCCTGGGCTGCCTCATCCGCGGCTGTCGTGTTCGTGGGGGAGGTTCACAGGGCGCTGACCGTTGGCGGAATTGTTCTCGCCATCATCGTTCGACTGACCTAACCACCGATTGGCGCCATCCGTGCTCCTATCTAGCATCGCCATTCGCCCCAGATTGAAGGGCACAACGCATTCTAGCAGGATTTGCCCCGGACGCCTGCGTTCCGATTGAGGGGCGTGGCGCGATGGGTTATCCTTAGATCTCCAGAGGGAGTGGTTGGGTCCCGGTGGGCTCCCCGGTCTTCAAAATCGGTGGCGGGCCGCTCAGCGGTCCGCGGTGGGTTCGACTCCCATCCACTCCCGCCTCTCTCTAACGGTCAGAACAGGTGATGAATGGACAACTCGTTGGTTGGTGTCGATCCACTGAGCGACCTCCGCTCCCAGGTAGAGCAAGTGATGCAGATTGATGATGTGACCCGAGGCGATCGGAAGCGTGGCTTCTCGGTCCGATTTCGGGGCCGGTTGATCGGGTCCGCGGAGGAGGCCTTCGACCGCCTTGAGCCGGCTTTTCAGCGGCTGGACATGACGTTGCTCTTTCGAGAAGAATCAAAACAGCATGTGATCCTTGGGGTTGATGGGCTGGTGCGCCCCACGCCATCCGACTCCAGGATCAACATCGCCTTGTTCGTGATCACCTTCCTAAGTGTGATCTACACGGGCGTGGTCTTCGCCAACGTCAACACGTACTCGGCGTCCGTCGCCCAGCCCAACCCGAACACCACCTCTGGGATGGTCGATCTGATTTTGGGAGGGCTGCCCTTCGGACTGGCTTTGATGGCCATCCTGCTCGCCCACGAGTTCGGCCACTATCTGGCGGCACGATATCACAAGGCCTCGGTAACGCTTCCCTATTTCCTGCCTTTGCCACCACCCCTCAGTCCACTTGGCACTCTGGGTGCCTTTATCCGGCTGAAGTCCCTGCCCAAGAACCGCAATCATTTGCTCGACATCGGCTTGGCCGGACCCCTGGCTGGGTTCGTGGTGGCCGTTCCGATCTTGTTGGTGGGCATCGCACTTTCGAAAGTCATGCCCCTGCCGGCAGGGCCGTCAAGCGCGGGTCAGATGATGATGGAGGGCAATTCGCTGCTCTATCTGGGGGCGAAGTACATCATCAAGGGCCAGCTTCTGCCCGCGCCGGGCTCGTACGGCGGCCTGGCGCCAGTCCTGTATTGGCTTAGGTACTTCTTCTCCGGATCGCCGATCCCCTATGGGGGGCAGGATATCATCATCCACCCGCTGGCTTGGGCGGGATGGGCGGGCCTGCTGGTCACGGCCCTGAACCTTCTGCCCGCCGGCCAACTCGACGGTGGGCATCTGGTGTACGTTCTCTTTGGGCGCAAGGTAAGCCTGGCCTGGCCGATCATCGTCCTGGCGCTGATCGGCATGGGCTTCATTTGGTCCGGGTGGTGGATATGGGCCGCCCTCATCTTCTTCTTGGGACGCACGCACGCGGAACCGCTGGACGAGATTACCCCGCTGGATTCAGGGCGCCGATGGATGGCAGTGCTGGGGTTGGCGATCTTTGTGCTGACCTTCACCCCGGTACCGCTGGTCCTTTTCGGCTGACTTAACGTTTCTCAACCCGAAGGGCCCGCCTTTTGGCAGGCCCTTCTTTGTTTAGAAGACAAGCACGGTCAGGTTGACGCGGACCAGATCGATTACGGATCGGTCGCCGGTTCATTCACCCAGGGCTGCCTCAGGCGAGCCTTCCTTGCGAGCTCGGGCCCGGTGGCGGAGATATTCGATGATCATTGGGGCGACTGAAATCAAGATGATGGCTATGATGGCGATCGAGAAATTGTGCCGGATGAAGGGGATGTTTCCGAAGAAGTAGCCGGCCAGGGTCAGGCCGGTGGTCCAAACCAGGGCCCCGAAGACGTTGTACGCCAGAAAGCGGGCATAGGACATAGCGCCGATCCCAGCCACGAACGGGGCAAAGGTTCGGACAATAGGGATGAAGCGCGCCAGGAAGATGGTCTTGCCTCCGTGGCGCTCGTAGAACTCGCGCGTCCGCTCCAGATATCTGCGATTGAGTAGACGGTAGTTTTCGCGGAACACACGCGGCCCAACCTGGTGGCCGATCCAGTAGTTGGCCGTATCGCCCAGCACCGCGGCGGAAAAGAGCAGCAGAATCAGGCTGGCCAGGTGAAACGCGCCCGTGGCAGCAAAGGCACCGGCCGCAAAAAGCAGCGAATCCCCGGGCAGGAACGGGGTGACCACCAGGCCAGTTTCGAGGAAAATCACGCTAAACAACAAAGCGTAGGTCCAAACCCCGTATGTTTGGATTACGCTGTTCAGGTGAACGTCAAGATGTAGGAACACATCGATCAGGGTCAAGATCAAGTTCATCGGCGGCTATTCCGTAGGGGGGTTGAGGCCGGCTCAGGCAAAACGCTGGATTGTAACACGGCTCGACCGCTGAACCGCGGCGCTGTCCGTCCAGGTCACGTCTCAGCCAGGGCATCGAGCACTTCCTGGCTGTGTTCCTCGGGTCGGACACGTTCAAAGATCTTCAACAACGTTCCGTCGGCTCCGATCAAGAAGGTGGTGCGGAGAACTCCCATGTACTCCCGGCCACGAAACTTCTTTGGGCCCCAGGCCCCATACTTTTCCAGGACCTTGTGTTCTTCGTCGGCCAACAACGTGAAGGGAAGCTCGTACTTGGCCCGGAATTTGGCATGCGCCGCCGGCGAGTCGGGGCTCACTCCAAGGATTACCGCACCGGCCCGCTTGAAATCCTCGAACCCATCGCGAAAGCTGCAGGCTTCCTTGGTGCATCCCGGCGTGTCGTCCTTGGGATAGAAGTAGAGCACCACGGGCCGACCTCGCAGATCGGACAGCTTGGTGTGAACCCCGTCCTGATCTGGAAGGGTGAAATCGGGGGCTTTGTTGCCGACCTTCGGCATGGTCATGCCAACCTCCAGTGATTGATCCCGGATTCCTTCCCCCGAAAGCATCCTACCACGGCCGGAGTCCTGCCCATTCGGGTCCGCTATAATCGAACACGTGTGTTCCGGAGGGCCTCGGGGAGGCACTTGTGACGCAGCCCTATTGTGAAAAAAGTCACAAATCAGCCCTCAGCTTGGGAGGGCTGTTCGGGGTCATCGGGTTGATGGCCCTCAGCGCCTGTTCGCCAACGGCACCCTCGACCTTGGCTGCCACGAGCGGGCCGTTGGCCCAAAACGGGGAGGCAGACGTGGCCATGGGATTTGAGATTCAGAGCGACGTCTTCGAGGCCGGCGGCGCTATCCCCAGCAAGTTCACCTGTGACGGCCAGGATGTCTCGCCGCCGCTGGCATGGACCGGGCCTCCTCACGGCGTGGCAGCCCTGGCCCTGGTTATGGAAGATCCCGACGCGCCGGCCGGGATCTGGGTCCACTGGGTGCTGTACGATATTCCCGTTAGCCTGGATGGATTGGCGGAGGGGGTCCCGGCCGAGGAAGAGCTTGCCAACGGAAGCCTCAGCGGGCTCAACAGTTGGGGCCGGAGGGGCTATGGCGGACCCTGTCCGCCAAGCGGGAGCCATCGCTACTTCTTCCGGTTGTATGCTCTGGACCAGCCGCTTGATTTGGCGGCCGGGGCGACCAAGGAGCAGCTGGTCGACGCAATGCAGGGGCATATCCTCGGGCAGACGGAACTCATGGGGACATACAGCCGTTCAGGCTGATCGGGACCAAGCGCAGCCTTAGACAGGTTCAGCTGGGGGCGTCGGTCAGCTGAGGAGATACCCTGCCAATTCGAGGTAGACCATCACCCCCAGGACCACCACGGCGCTGATGGAAAGCATAGTCCAGCGGGGAGGGGTGCCGCCGCGAATCCGCCACAAAGTGAAAATCTGCGCCACGCCGAGGGGTAGGGCGATCAAAGGGCCTACGGCGACCTTGTAAGGCAGTCCCAGGAGATATCCCAAGCCAAGGCTGACGAAGGCCAGCGTGAGAGCGGCATCGTGTAGCCACATCCCATTGCGCCAACCCAGCCTCACCATCACATTGGCCTTCCCCACCAGCTCATCGGTCGCATAGTCGGGCAGCTCGACAATCAGCATCATCGCGAAGTTGGCTGCGACCAAGGGGATGGTTGCCAGCAGGACCTGTGTGTGAATCTGGCCGGTCTGTAAGGCGAATGAGAAGGCCGGCACGAGGCCGGATACGATCAGTGCGGCGATGAATTCGCCATATCCGGACGACACCAGCCTGATAGGCGGGACGTTGTAGAAATAGGCGCCTAGTACGATCGCCGCCAGGATCAGCAAACTGGCGATCGACGTCCGCCCGGTCAGCAGCAATCCACCGGTCGCACAAGCCAGGACGGTCATGGCCGCAAAGCTGCCGTACAGAGCTACCTTTGGCTCCAGGCCCTCCGGGCCCAACGCTCCGGAGCCGCCGCTCATGGGCGTGCGAGATGGGTTGAGCCGATCTTCCTGGAAATCGTGATATTCGTTGAGGAAGTGGTTCATGAGGTGGGCGGACGTGATGGCCGTCTGGCCCAGCAAATAGAGCTTCAGACTGACGGGATAACTGAGGTAGGAGGCAATCGCCGCGCCCAGACCGAAAGTCAGGAAACTCCCTGCCAGAAAATGCGGCCGGGTGAGTCGGATGAACAGCCAAATCCTCCGGCGGGAAGGGATGGGCACGCTAATCGCCAGCCGGCCAGCTGAGGACACGCGCCTGGCCGGCTTCCTCATCTGACAGTGTCATCACTCGGACAAGAAGCGCCGGTCCACCCACCGCCTTGATGCCGAAGGCAACCCCGAAAGGCGCCAGCAATGTGGTTGGCTGCGCAAGCTTCATACGGTGGATCGTATCGTAGGATGGAGATCCATCCCGGAGGTCGTGCCACACGCAGTTTGCTTCCCCCTCGATAAGCCCCCAAACTTCGTCGCATGTATCGTGGACTCGAAAAGGCGTACGCGTTCCGGCGAGCAGACGAAGTGCCTGGAGGCTTCCGAGACGCGAGAGCACATGGTCATCAAAATCGAGCACGTGCCAGGTGCAGACCCCGCCTTCGTCCTCGAGGGCCAAGGGATGGATCCAGAGATCGTGAATGGGCAAGTTGTCGGACATGTTCACTTTTCCAGGGCCTTAACGACTTGGTGTGCAATTCCGACTCGGCCATTGGTCCGTCAATCGTGAGGCACTCGATGGAGGGCCCAGCGTGCGGTTCGAGCTGGCCAGAGGCGGTCCGTCGACGGTTATCGGCGGCGTGACCCCCGGCGCCTTGGGAGCCGGATCGGAGGCTGAAGCCGCCTCATCAGGCCGCGTTCACCCGGTGCTGCTGTGTCAGGAGCCCGCGTGTGCTGAGGGGGGCTCGATGTCAAGGTGCGCCACCGGGGCCCGGTCCTTGAGCGCCCGGCGGATATCGCGCAGGTGGATCAAGTTGTGGCGGTAGACCAGCTTGGCCATGGAGCCTAAATCGACATCCCCAAACCAGGGATGATAACCATGCTTCTCAAGATCGGAGTCTTTCAACCGGCCGGCGATGGTCACGGTGGCCTCACGTGCTGACCTGAACGCAGTCAAGAGTTTTGGCCAGGACTGGTCGTTCAGCGAAGGGACCTCTCGCTCATTGAATTCGACGATGTCCAGATCACGGGGTGCACCGCTGCCCCCGGCAAGGATGTCCTCGAGGAGATCGGCAAAAGCCCTTTCGGCGGAAACGAAATGAGCCAATATGTCCCGAACCGTCCATTCCGAGCCGGTAGTGTAGACCTGTTGCATCCAGCCTTCGTCCGGCAGGCCCTCGAAAAAATCAGCGGTCTTTTCCCCTTCGGCTGCCATGCGTTGAGCCAAGTGCTGACCTTGGTTGCGCATCCCATCCTCCGCTCACGCCACACGGCCTCCCGCGGCCCGTTCGCGCCGAAAGTCTACCACGCCAATCTTCCCCTTTTCGGGGGGGAGCGCGGTGTGGTTCCGTCGGCAGGCATAGGACCGCGAGTTAGATCATTCGATGCTTTGCTTACAAGACTCTTGACCCGGCTGTGCCGTTCAACCTCGGAAGAGATTGGATACAAAGAACCACAGATTTGCCGGGCGTTCGGCCAGGCGGCGCATGAAGTACGGATACCACTCCGTGCCGTAAGGAACGTAGATGCGCACGGGATACCCGTCTTTGAGCAGAGCCCGCTGGAGTTCCGTGCGAATGCCGTGGAGGAGTTGGAATTCGAGCCCTTGCTTTGGCAGTCCAAGCTCCTCAGCGGCCTTGCAGGCGAATTCAATCCGCAGGTGATCGTGGGTGCCAATGGCTGGAATCGGCGGTGTGCGGCCGTCGTCCGAGATGGGAACCGACCCATGGGTGAGCGCGCCCTGGATGAGCATCTCCGTTTCGCGGTCGAAGGCCGAATCCACGTCGTCCTTTTTCGGGTAGGCGACGTTGGCCGGCTCGTCGTAGGCGCCTTTGACGAGCCGCACCGGAGTCCCATCGTCGGCCAGTTGGTGAACGTCGTCGTCGCTCCGGTAAAGATAAGACTGGATAACCACGCCCAGGTTGGTTGCTCCCGATTTCTTCAGGTGCCGGTGAACCCGAAGCGTGTCTTCCAAAATGGCCGAATGTTCCATGTCGATGCGCACGAAATTGCCATAAGACCGGGCGCGGTCGACGATCCGTTCCAGATTGTGCACGCACATTTCGAAGTCAAGCAAAAGACCCAACTGAGTGAGCTTCAAGGACACGTTGGCACGAAGCTGAGCCTCTTGGATACGGTCCAGCAGGCCCAAATAGTCCTGGGTAGCGTGTTCAGCGTCTTCGGCCGTGTTGACGTTCTCGCCCAGGTGGTCCATGGTGGCGTTCATCCCGGCCTGGTTGAGCACCTGGATCGCGCGCACGGCATCGTCCAGCGTGTCCCCGGCCACGAAGCGAGAGGCCACCCGGCGGGAAAGCCCCCAGCCCGAAACCAGGCGGCGGGCCCATGTAGCTGACGAGAGGTAGAGGAGAAAGGCTCTTAGCACACTGGCCTCCTGGTCAGGATGAGGGATGGAGAGGCGGCATCAAACAGGAGCCAAACGAGAATGCGTAAAACGTTGGCCCCGCGTGGTCGAACCTTAGCCGGAGCTTGTGCTGATTGACCGTCGAATCCTGAATCAGATTGTAAAGTCGAGGGGCGTCCAACCGCAAGCCTGCGCCGGAAGAAGTGCGGAAGACGTCGGCACCGATCCGGCCGACGGCTGGAGGTCCCCCGTCGAGTTCCAGACCGATGGTAGGGCTGTCGGCGGGTTCAGGATGGCGCGAGCCCAACCAGGAGGCGGGGGCCAGCACGGCGTGCACCTCGGCGGCGCGGAAGGTGAGGAAAATGTCCCCAGATCCACCCGCCAGCCGCCAGCCGTCGCCGGCGCGCTGCCAATCACCCTCCAGCCGATACCCGTCCCCTTCGGCGATGGCCCCCATGGCAAGCGGCATAACAGGTGGATCTTCGACCGGTTCCGATATCCGGCGATTGACTTCATCCGCTTGAAGTTCGGGGGTGATGGGCATGCAAACCGCGTTGGGTTCGTCCTGCTGGCGGACCAACCCGAGGGGCGTCGGCAGAGTGATCAGAGGCAGGGCCTGCTGCACCAGGTTGCGCAGGGCGGTTTCGATTCGTGAGTAACCCCGATCCCCGGCATGCGCCAAGCGGATAAACCCGTCTCGATCGATTACAAACAGCGTTGGCCACCCATGCACAGCCCACGCTGTCCAATGGGTCTGCTGGTTGTCCATGAGGATTGGCCAGCGAACCCCCAGCCGGCCGGCGGCTTGAGCTACCCAATCCGGGTCGTGAGCGAACGAAAATTCAGGGGTGTGGACGGCGATCAGAGACATATGCGGAGCATACATCCGGTGCCATGCCCGCAGATACGGTAGAGTGCGCAAGCAGTTGATGCAGGTGAAATCCAAGAAGCTCACCACCAGAGCTTGGGCCGAAGAGTCCAGCCAATTTGGTGGAGATGGCGCATTGATCCAAGGGCCAGATTGGAAGACGGGGGCGTGCACCAAGGGAGCGTCCAGAGCCATCAAATCCCATTGTAGCAGTGAACCACCGACGTGCAGCATGGGTGGTAGAATCCCGCGCTATGCTTCACGAAGGTGATCCCACCTCCCCCCACCAATCCGCGCTGACCTATCAGATTGAGAACCCCGATTGGGCCGGTCCCAGGATCCGACGGCCCCGACGACCCGGCGGCTGGTGGATCCCGGCGGCCCTGGTGGGGGTACTCCTTGGCCTAAGCACTAGCCTGTACCTGTTGGCCCCGATACGGACCAATGTGCTCCTGCTGGGGATTGATCGCCGGCCGGGGGAGACCAACGCCAGCCGTACAGACACGATGATCATGACCACTATCGAGCCGCTTAAGCCATACGTTGGGATGCTCTCGATCCCGCGTGACTTGTGGGTGGTTCTGCCAGACGGATCCCAGAACCGCATCAACACGGCGCACTTCTTTGCCGAAGCCGAATCTCCGGGGTCGGGCCCGCAGGCGGCCAAACAGGTGGTGGCCCAGAATTTCGGCCTCACGGTGGACAACTACCTGCGGCTCAATTTCAGTGGGTTGAAGGATTTCGTAGATGCCTTGGGGGGCATGGAGATCGATCTGCCTCAAGCCATGTCCGGCTATGCCGCCGGCAGACACACGCTCAACGGCGAGCAGGCGCTGGCGTTTGTGCGTGACCGGGCTGGAAGCGACGACTTTGCAAGAATGGCCCGGGGCCAGCTCTTCCTCAAGGCGGTTCTCAAGCAGGCGGCAGTACCTTCCACATGGCCTCGCCTGCCTGTGGCAGCTACAGCGCTCATTCGGGCGATCGACACCGATGTCCCCGTGTGGGCGTGGCCGCGGCTGGGTCTGGCCGTGATTCGCGCCGGTCCGGCCGGGATCGATGGCCGTGTGATCACACGTGATATGGCGCCCGGGTTCACCACCAGTGGTGGGGCTCAAGTCTTATCCCCCGATTGGGGTCGCATCAACCCCATCCTTAAGGCGATGTTCAATCAGTAGCAACTGGGTCTTTGGCTGAGCGCGATTTTCCTGTAGGATAGTTGCACGGGAAAGTCGGAGACACAGCCCCGACAGTGGCACGAGATGGGAGGTGGGATGCTACCTATTTTGGCGGTGGTGATAGTGAGCGGGTTTCTCTTCCTTCATTTCACCGGACTCCTTGACGATGTGGGCCGGCGAGCTGCCGGGCGCGCCCTGAAAAGCCCTCCGGCATTGAAAGCCTCCGGACCTGCATCGGGCGACAAGGAGATGGACCGCCGCCTCAAAGTATTCGAGAGCTTCATCGAGAACTTGACCAGGCCGGGCGAAGAAGCGGATGATGAGCCGGGGGATGTCCGTAAGGACAATAGCCCCAAAGATTGACTTGCGCGTGTCGGCAGACGAGTCTTTAATCGTTTCAGCCGGGCACTCCACAGAGCAGAAACAGTAAGGAAGCACATTCAATGAATTCGAAACGACCAGCGCAGGGCGCTGGCATCGGCGCTCCCCAGGTTGCCGCCAAACGGAAGCGTCCTCGCCATTGCACAACTGTTGAGCCGGATTTCTCCACGCCTCTGAATGCCTTGGAGGACCATGGAAAGGAGCTAGCGGGCTATGGCAATGATCAAAATCTCGTTTGACGACACCGGCAAGGTCGTCAACACTTTCAAGCAGCAGCAGGACGATATTGGCAAGATGTTGAACCAATTGAAGTCGGCCACGGAGCAGCTTCGAGGGGGGGACTGGATCGGGAAGGGCGCCACGCAGTTCTACAAGGACATGGACGACATGCTCCTTCCGGCCGTTAATCGGCTCCAGAAGGCAATGCAGGGCGGAGCCGATCACGTCCAGAAGGCCAACGACATTATGAACAAGGCCAACGAAGACCAGAAGACTCTGTACATCAAATTGCCCGATCTGCCCGCGATCAAGATCAGCGTTGGATAGGCCGGACAGCTCCCTGAAGAAGAAACGGAGAGAATAAGACATGCCCGACGAGAAGATGATCTATGAGTTTATGGAAGCGATGGCCAAGGCCTTTCAGAATGCTCAGAAACAGCTCGCGGAATCCAAGTCGGCGATGAAAGACGCTTCAAAGACCTTGGGTGACGGCGGGCTGCTGGGCTCTGGCGGGGAGAAATTCCAGCACGCCATCGACAACGTTCTTCAGAAGAAGATCGACAAGATTGTCACCCTTATGAGCCGGCTCGAGAAAGACATCAACAAGGCGGTCCAAAGGAACAAGGCCGCCGTCCAGCAATCCAAGAAGGGCTTCTAACCGGCTCGCGATCAAGTCAAAGCAGGAGGCGGAACGATGAGTGATTTTGGCAGCGAGATTGGCAGTGCCATTGGTGGCGCCGTCGGGGGTGCCATTGGGGGCGCGATGAGCGGCTTCAACGGCCTGTTGTGCGATCCTTCCGGGATGGAGGAAGCGGCGTCGCGAGTCACCCAGCAGGCGAACGTGGTCAGCCAGGTCAAAGATATGGCGGAGAAGACGGTCAGCGTGGTCACGGGCGGCTGGGTCGGCGGCGACGCTGACGCCTACGCGATGGCCATCATGACCCAACTTCTGCCCGCGGTCGCGCTGCTTGAGGCAGCGATTGCGGATTTTAGCGGGACCATTGGCAACTCACTCGACCTTTTCAAGGGTGCCGATTTGAGCGTGGGCAAAGAAGGGGATGCGCTGAGCAGCTTGTTCAGCTCGATCATCTGATCTCTTAGTGGCTGCAGATAAGCCAGGGAGGATTTCGCATGACTGAAGTATCCATGGATTATGGGAACGTCAAGACTTCAGGCGGATGTGCTTCACACGGGGTCGGAGACCTTGAATACGGTCGCCAAGGCGCTGAAGGCCACTGCAGAAAGCCTGTATGCTATCGCCTTCTTCCCGGCCATCTATCAGATGGCCCGATATGTTGAAGGGATTTCCAAAGCCACCCAGAACTTGGCGAACGTGATGGAACACTTGAGCAACGCGCTGAAGCAAGCCATTAAGGACCACCAGAACGGCGATGTGGACATCAAGGGCTACTTCAGCATGAGTATGGGATAGTCACCTATTTCCCTCTGCGCATGTCGACGCGGCCCGCCCCCAGATACCAAGGGGCGGGCCGCGTTGGGTTTGCCTTTACAAGAGACGGCGTCTGCTCAACCAGTCCCGGAGAGGATCTGCAGCAGGGTCACGGCGGCGAAGATACCTACAACCAGAAGCACAAGACCGATGATGCCCAGCAGGACGTACAACCGGCGGGGGACCATGCGCCGCTCTGTGGGCGGAGAAGCGTAGATCTTGCTCAGATCCTTTGAAAAATCAACCACGTTGCCATACCGACCGGACGGAGATACCGCCTTCTCCAACACGCCTACAACGCCCGATTGTTCCAGCTCGGGCCGGCCCACGGAGAGCGGATTGCGAACCTTGATTACCACATCGCGAAGCTGCTCGTCCCGGCGAAGCACATGCTCATACCCGGGTCTTCCAGCTAACATTTCGTAGAAGATCATTCCAAGAGAGTACACGTCCGCCGCGGGCGACAACCCGCCGGTCTGGCCGGCGCCGAGCACCTCGGGAGCCGTGTAGGCGGGCTCAAGAAGGTGGTTCCAATCGTAGCGCCCATCCGCCTCTTCGGCGGTGAGGAGGAAACCCAAATCGAGGAGCGTTGGCCGCAGATTGCCATCACGATCGGTGTCGACAAGGATGACATCTGGAGTTAGGGACAGGTGGCAGCGTTTGTTGTTGGCCAACGGCTTGAGGGCCTTGGCAACTGTGGAGATCAACCACGCAGCCTGGGTGTGCCAGACCTGGGGCATTTCGAGAAGGAGATCGCTGAGGACTTTGCCTTCGGCATGCCGAAACACGCTGAAGACCCGCGGTTCGCCTCGGAAGGTGATCTCACCATAGGCTCGCTTGCCACCTCCCGGGTAGGGAGGCAGGGGGACAAGATAGAGAGGTCGGGAGCTCGGAAGGAAAGACCTGATGGTCGCCCCTAATCCGGTGGCCTTGGGAGAGATCGATGCCAAGACACCTGCTTCACGCCTCAGACGGTCGGCGTGAGCCTCGCCTGCATGGGCGACCTTTAAGAAGACCGGTTTCCCGTCCCGTTCTGCTTCGTACAGCGCCGCCGTGCGCCAGGCGCGGACAAACTTGGTGACCTTCAAATCACCCAGCATGTCGCCATAGCCGAGCAGGGCGTAGCCTTGTTCGGCGGGGCAGTCCTTGTCCTGGCACCACAGATTGCCGCTATAAGTTTCCCGTTCGCAGCGTTCGCAGAATCGGTACATGGTCTACAACCTCTGTGGGGCGCCCAAGGCGCTGCCTTCGGTGGTTATGAGCCGGGAGGAAGATCTCGGGCGGAGCTGTTGAATGGTCCGCATCATTGGCGGTAAGACCGAATCCGGTTTATCATCCAAGGGACCGTGTGGTGATCATCCGCTCCTGAGCAAAGCGCGACCATTTTAGACGAACGCTATTCGGGTTGTCAAACGACTTGGCCCCCAGAAGCAGAGGGCCAGGTCCGGCCGGTTTGATGATGGGAGATCCAATCGATGGCCATTGAGTATATTGACCGAGTTCCCCGCATTCAGCCCGAGCTTCCGGTGGGCACAGTCAACATTCCCAACCCGCCAGGCGACGACAGTTCCTCCCGGCGGGACCTGGTAAGCCTGCTCATTCCGATGGTCACTGTGGTCGGTTTTGTGTTCATGTCTGGGGGCTCTGGGAATGTACTGACCATCGTCCCCATGGCGTTGGCCATGCTGCTCTCGGTGGGCGCATCGGCCTTTCGGGGCAGGGGCGGCCGGAACACGGAGCAAGCGCGCAAAGACTACGGCGAAACGCTCACGCAAATGCGGCTGGAGATGGCACGCTCTCACAACGCCCAAAGGTTGTTCTACTATCACAACTACCCCGACGTGCCCACGTTGTACGACATCGCCGCCCGCAAGGAGAAGAGCCGGTTTGGCTCCCGTCTTTGGGAGCGCCGACCCGACGACAGCGACTTTGGGGTGGTCAGGCTCGGGATTGGGACGCGCCCTTCTACTGTGATTTATGAGTTGGGCCAATCAGGCGCGGAGGGCCAAGACGATCCTCTCTGGTCCGAAGCCAATCGCTTGGCGCAAGATTCGACGGTCGTAAGCGACGCACCGATCACCATCCCACTCCGTCCCTACCGCAGGGGCGATTCCGCCACCGAGCAGGCAGGGGAGGTCGGGAACGAAGAATCGCCGATCCCCAAGGTCATCCCATCCAAACATGCGGTTGGCGTGTTTGGGGCCAATCCAACCAACACGTCCGATTTCGCCCGGGCTATGATTGCCCACTTCGTGACGTTCCACTCCGCCGTGGACACTCGTCTGCATGTTGTAGGATTGCCCGGAAACAAGGAGAGCTGGGAGTGGGCCGAGTGGTTGCCGCATTGCAATGCGCGCGAGATTGGATTTGACGACAGCGACAGCAACCGGCCCGAGAATATCGATCAGCTTTGCTTCTCCTCGAACAAGGATGACGTCTCCGAGTTCTGGATGCGCCTGAAGCGCGAGCTGGATCAAAGGCAGCTCCGCCTCAATGAATTGGGGGATGACGAGAAAAAGGGCGCCTCGGACGTCTCACTGCCCTTCAATCTGGTCGTGGTGGATCTGCTGGGCGACATGCCTGAGAATTCACCGCTGGCCGAGGTCGCTTCGGAAACCGTCGTCGCCACGATCACCAAGGAAGGGCCTATCTTGGGGGCAGCCGTCATCTTCCTGGCCAATGATCCCTCCCAGGTGCCCAGTGACTGCCTGGCGATGGTGGAGGTGGCCGCCGTTGGGCCCAAGGTCGTGTTCCGGTATGCCGAAGTGGGCGTCAACTCCACTCGCTATCTGGGCGACGCCGACCTGGCAAGCAGCAGTGACGCCAAGCAGAACCTGTCGGCCATGATCCGCCGTCTGGATGTCCGGCGGCCGGCGGGGTCCGATCTGCCCAGCTCGGTCGACCTACTTCAGATGCAGTCACGACTCGAATCGCGCCGCATCAAGACGGTCGACAAGCTGGATGTCGAGAACAAGTGGAAGACGAGCATTCTCCCTGAGCGATCCGAGTGGTTGCGGGCCCCTATCGGGATGACCAGTATGCGCGACATACGGACGCTGGTCTTCTCCGCCAAAGAGGGCGGAGATGGGGTGCATGGGATGATCGCCGGGACCACCGGTTCCGGCAAGTCGGAGCTGCTGCTTACCCTGATTGCCTCCATGGCCGTCAAATACGATCCGCGCTTGGTCAACTTCGTCCTGGTGGACTTCAAGGGCGGGGCGGCTTTTGAACCTTTCCGAAAACTGCCCCACTGCGTGGACATCCTCACCAACTTGGAAGCCAACGCCGTGGAGAGGATGTTCGTCGCCATCCAGGCCGTGATGGACGACCGCAGCCGACTTCTCGCCATCAGCAACGCCAAGGACCTGGTGGACTACCGCAAGAAAGTCATCCCGCGCTTGCGGCCCGAAGACCCGCTGCCGCGCACATTCCCTCACTTGTTCATCATCGTCGACGAGTTCGCCGAGATGATCGCCGCCAACCCGGACTACAAAGACAAATTCGAAAGTATCACCCGGCTGGGTCGTGCCTTCGGCGTGACGCTCATTCTGTCGACGCAGCGGCCGGCCGGCGTTGTGACCGATCAGATGCGAGCCAACATGAAGTTCCGGATTTGTCTGAGGGTAGAAACCCCGGACGACAGCAAGGAACTGCTGGGACGGCCTGATGCGGCCTTTCTCCCCAACAAAGGTGGCCGCGGCTATATTCAGGTCGGCAATGATGTGTTGGTGCCGATCCAGGTTGCACGCGTCGGCGGCGACTACAGCGACGACCGGACCGTCGTTCTGAGAGACGTGATCTGGCTGGATGAAGAAAAGACCCCTGGAGCCGATGCGACCGGCGATCAGCCGCTGTACTCTGATCTGGAGATTGCCGAAGCTCTGGGCCTGGACGCGGGCGAGTCCCCGACCACGATGTTGGATTGGATCGTCGGAAGCGCCGTCATCCGCGCCCGACAGGACGGCGTGCCGGCGCAACGCAAACCGTGGCCCGATCCGCTGCCGCAGAACCTCTCCCTGACGGACCCGGTCGACGCTCGCTACCTAAACACAGAGCGATCAGTGTCCGACGACAAGACGATCGTCATCAATGAGGATCTCGACGCGTGGCTCAATAACGACAAGGAAGAGTCCATTTGGCCCGAGCTGGATCCGAAGTCGATTCCACCATTGAGCTCTTCGATTGGGCTGGTGGACAACCCTTATCGGGCGGAGCAGCGGCTGCTTACCGTCGACCTGGCCGACGGCCCGGTGGTGCTGTTCGGCGCCGCCGGTCGCGGCAAGACGACCTTCATCAAGAGCCTGTTGCTAGGCCTGGCCGCCACACGCACGCCCGACGACCTTCACATGTACGCCCTCGACTTCGGCCGAGGCGGATTGAAGCCTATCCAGGATCTTCCCCACATTGGGGCTGTGATCGACGTTTCCGAGACCAGCCGTGTGGACCAACTGGTGCGGATGATCCGCAGCATTGTTAACGAACGCCAGGAGGTGCTCGAATCCTACCTGTCGCTGGACGATTACAACACCAAAAACCCAGACAAACGTTTCCCTGACGTGGTGGTCGTCATCGACAATTTCGCCGAATTCCAGGAGAGCTACGAATACCAAATCCAAGAACTGATGACCCTGGTGCGCGATGGGCGCGCTTTCGGGATCAACTTCGTCATCACCGCCGGATCACCCTCCGACATCGGGGGCAAGTTCTTCAACTTGTTGACCCAGCGCATGGCCTTGTCCCTGGCCGATGACAGCCATTATGCCGACCTGGTCGGTCGTGGTGCCCGCCGATTTGACAACGTACCGGGGCGCGGTCTCCTTTCGATGGTCGTCGAGGACGAGCCTAGGCCGGTCGAGTTTCATGTAGGCATTCCGGGACGTCCGGATGCCTTGAACGACACCGACGAAGTCGACGGTTTCCAGATGGTCTCTCAGCGCATGGAGCGGGTTTGGACGGCCATGGGCGGGACCCGCCCGGCGGCCGAGCTGCCTCGAGCCATCGGGTTGTTTGGCATGTACTCTCTGTTGGAAGAGAAGGACGTCAGCCGGATCGGTGACATCCCGATTGCCGACAACTGGAAATGGAGCATGGTCCCTGAAAATCAGGAGTGGCTCCGGGCACCCCTGGGCCTGATCAGCAGCCGGGAGGTGCGCAGCATCGTCTTTTCGGCCAAAGCCGATGGAGACGGCGTGCACGGGATGGTGGCCGGGACGACGGGGTCCGGCAAATCGGAACTCCTGCTTACGTTGATCGGGGCGATGGCCATCCGCTACGACCCGCGCATCGTCAACTTCGTGTTGGTGGACTTCAAGGGCGGTGCGGCTTTCGAGCCGTTCAAGAAGCTCCCGCATTGTGTGGACATCGCCACCAATCTCCAGGGCAACGCCGTCGAGCGTATCTTCGTGGCCATGAAGGCCGAGTTGGACCGGCGCGCCAAACTGTTGGCCGATGCCCGCGTCAATGATTTGGTCGACTATCGCCGAAAGGTGATCCCCACCCTGAAAGAAGGGGACAGCCTGCCGAACACTTTCCCGCATTTGTTCATCATCGTCGACGAGTTCGCCGAGATGATCATGGCCAACCCCGAGTACAAGGCGCAGTTCGAGAGCATCACCCGTCTTGGCCGCGCCTTCGGCGCCACCCTGATCCTGGCCACCCAGCGGCCGGCGGGGATGGTCACCGACCAGATGAAGGCCAACATGAAGTTCCGCATCTGCCTGCGGGTCGAGACGCCGGAGGACAGCAAGGAGCTCATCAAGCGCGACGACGCGGCGCGTTTGCCACCGATTGGCGGCCGCGGCTACATTCAAGTCGGCTACAGCGGTCTGACGGAGCTTCAGGCGGCTTGGGCCGGATCGGACTATACGGATGACCAGCCCGATCCCGTTTACACGACCGAAGAGATCGTGAAGGCCCTGGATATGGCCGAAGGGACCAAACCCGGCATCCTGATCGACTGGGTGGTGGGTGCCCTGGCGGCTGAAGCCGTGCGCCAGGGCGTACCCAAACAAACCAAGCCATGGCCCGATCCGCTGCCCGCGCTGCTTCCGATCAACGAGCGGATCGACGCCTTCTACATCAACAGCGCTCGCAGCAGCCGTGTGAAAACCCTGGTCATCGGCCCAGACATTGAAGCCTGGATCAAGAACGACAAAGAAGAGCCGCTATGGCAAGCATGGGACTGGAGTGGGCCGCTCCCCATGCGCGCCGACTTCGGGTTGGTCGACAATCCGTTCAATGCCGAGCAGCAATTGCTGTCCATCGATTTGTCCACCGATCCGGTGGCTGTCTTCGGGGCTGCCGGCCGGGGGAAGACGACGTTTGTCAAGTCGCTGCTTCTGAGTTTGGCCGCCACCCACAGCCCGGCCGAGCTCAACATCTTTGCGCTGGACTTCGGTCGCGGCGGGCTGAAATCGATTGCCAGCATGCCGCACGTGGGCGCAACCATCGATGCCTCGCAGCCGGAGCGGGTGGAGCAGCTCTTCCGCCTGATCGCGGGACTGATGAAGGATCGTCAGGAGCGCCTGGCATCGTATGCATCGATGGAGGACTACAACGCGCAGAAGAAGGACAACCCGGACCAGTTGATCCCGATGGTGGTTATCGTGATCGACAATTTCGCCGAGTTCAGCGAGAGCTACGAGCACCTCATGCCGGATTTGATCGCCATGGTGCGTGATGGACGCTCAATGGGGATCTACTACGTGGTCACGGCCAGCCAGATGAATGAACTCCCCAACAAGCTGTACAACGCCTTCTCGGAGCGCCTGACTTTCACATTGGCCGATCCCCAAGGCATGAAGGAAATTGTCGGCCGAGGCGCCTTGGGTTTGGTGGATGTGCCCGGCCGAGGTTTGATCAACATTGAAGGTCAGCCGCTCGAGTTCCACGTGGCGATGCCGGTGGTCGAAGGTGAGAAAGATCCCTACACCATGTTGGCAGAGCGCATGGAGAGGGTTTGGGTGGGGCAGGGCGGAAAGCGTCCGGCTGCCGAACTGCCTCGCTCGGTGACCCTGTTCGAGATGTACTCGATGCTGCTCGGTAAGCGGGTTGATCAGTTGGGTGACCTGCCGATCGCTGAGAATTGGAAGAAGAGCATGGTCCCTGAAAATCAGGAGTGGCTTCGGGCACCCCTGGGCCTGATCAGCAGCCGGGAAGTTCGCGAGATGGTCTTTTCCGCCAAAGCTGATGGCGACGGCGTCCACGGGATGGTGGCCGGGACGACCGGTTCAGGAAAATCCGAGCTGATCCTGACCCTGATCGCGGCCATGGCCATCAAGTACGACCCCCGCATCGTCAACTTCGTGCTGGTCGATTTCAAGGGCGGGGCTGCCTTTGAACCGTTCAAGAAGCTGCCCCATTGCGTGGACATCGCCACCAACTTGCAGGGCAACGCTGTCGAGCGGATCTTCATCGCTATGAAGGCCGAACTGGACCGGAGGGCGAAACTGCTGGCGGACGGACGGGTCGGTGATCTGGTCGAGTACCGAAAGAAGGTTATCCCCCGGCTTAAGCAGGACGACGATCTTCCCGATACGTTCCCGCACCTGTTCATCATCGTCGACGAGTTCGCCGAGATGGTGACCCAAAACCCTGAGTACAAGGCGCAGTTCGAGAGCATCACCCGGCTGGGCCGTGCCTTCGGTGCCACGCTGATTCTCGCCACACAGAGGCCGGCGGGCATGGTTACCGATCAAATGCGCGCCAACATGAAGTTCCGGATCTGCCTGCGGGTTGAGACGGCCGACGACAGCAAGGAGCTGCTGAAGCGTCCTGATGCGGCCACGCTGCCCCCGCTGGGCGGCCGGGGCTATATCCAGATTGGCGGCGGGGCGCTGATTGAGCTCCAGGCGGCCTGGGCCGGCGGGGAATACCACGACGATGGCAATGACCCGGTCTACAAGAAACAGGAGCTGCTCGATGCGTTGGGTGTGCCGGAGGACAGCCAGCCCGGGATTCTGATCGACTGGCTGGTGGCGGCCATGGGCGCCGAAGCCAAACGCCAGAAGGTGCCCAAGCAGTTCAAGCCATGGCCGGACCCGCTGCCCGAGAATCTGCCCATGGACCTTCCGATCGATGCCAGTTATATGCAAGGGTCCAGGCCCGGCGACCAGGTCGTGCTCGACCAGGCTGTGGCCAAATGGATCGCCAGCCCCAGGTCCAAGACCCTGTGGGGGGATACGGACTGGTCGAAGCCGATCCCGATGCAGGCGCCGATAGGCGTGATTGACAACCCCTTTCAGTCGCGCCAGATGGTCTACAACCTCGACCTTGCGGCCGACCCGGTGATCGCCTTCGGGGCGGCGGGGCGTGGCAAGACGACATTCGTGAAGTCGGTCATCCTCTCCCTGTGTGCATCGCACTCGCCTGAACAGCTTCAGATCTTCGCCCTGGACTTCGGGCGCGGCGGGCTCAAGTCGTTGCGCACGATGCCGCACATCGGCGGGATCGTTGATGCCAACGAAGACGAGCGGGTTGAGCGGTTGCTGCGCATGGTGCGCTACACAATCGACGCACGTGTAGCGAAGCTTACCAACTATGACTCGGTCGAAGAGTACAACGCCGCCAATCCCAAAGATCCGATGCCGGCGGTCCTGGTGGTCATCGACAATGTCGCAGAATTCAGAGAGTCCTTTGAGAACTATCTCGAGGGACTTATCGGCCTGGTCAAGGATGGCCGCGCGTTCGGGATCTACTTCCTGATGACGGCCAACATCATCGGCGATGTCCCGGGGAAGCTTTTCAACACACTCGGCCAGCGTCTCAGTTTCAACCAGCTCGACCCTCTGGACTACTCAATGATTGTCGGCAAAGGCGGCATCAACCCGAACAACGTTCCCGGGCGTGGTCTGATGGTGGCTACGATCGATACCAGGCCCCAGCCTTTGGAGTTCCACACCGCCGTGCCAGGTGGGGACCCGGACAGCGAAATGTACCGGTCGCTGTCGGACCGCATGGCTTCCGTGTGGGAGAGTTTGGTCGAAGGCAATCCGGAACTGGCCGCAAGGAAAGCCAAGCCGGTTGAGATCTTGCCGGAAATGATCGACCTCAAGACCGTCTTGCCGGCGATGGGCAAGGGGCCGAAGGCGGTGACCGCCCCGATTGGGGTGAACGATCTCGATCGCGAGCCGACCCTGGTCGAGTTCACCTCAAAGGGTCCGCACTGGTTGGTCATGGGTCCACCTATGACGGGGAAGACGACCACCATGCGATCGCTGGTGCTATCGCTGGCGCATTCCTATTCACCCGAGCAGGTGGCGATGGTGCTGGTCGATCCGTCCGATCCGGCGCGCCGTTTCTTCAACTTTGGCGCCGGTGATGGCAACTCCCTGGACAGCCTCCCGCACGTGTTGGCCACCGTCACCAATGCCGACGAGATGGATCGGGTGGTCAAGCGGTTGGCGGCGGAATATGACGACGCAATGCGGGAGACGCTGACGGGGCACAAGAATCTGTTCGTTCCACAGGACAACGAGGCGCGTACGATCGTGGTCATCCTGGATCACTACGACGATGTGGAGCTGCTCAATGGTTCCGGCCTGGGAACGCTGGATCTGGCGGAGGTAGGCAAAGGCAAGAACATCAGCTTTGTTATTGCCGGCAGCATGGATATTACCCGGGACAGCAGCGACAAGCTGCGCCGACGGACCGAATCGGGTCGTTATACGCTTGTGCTCAACGACGTCGAAGCGGTCCGTTACATGGGAGTACGGGGGCTGTCCATGCCCTCCAAGGATCTGCCGCCCGGTCGAGGCTACCTGGTCAAGGCGGTGACGGCCGCCCAAACCCAGATATGCCTTCCGTTCATCGAAGAGGCCGTTAACGGAGCCGGGCCAGATGCCCAGCTGTCGAAGATTATCGGGGAAATCAAGAAGAAGTTCCCTCAGCGTGCGATGTGGAGCTATCACGCAGCTGACCTCTCGGCGCTGGAGACGGCGTTGGGAGTTGAAACCACTGAGCCGGTTGAGGAGACCCAACCCACCTATGTCCCGGACCAGGTTTCCCCTGAGGCCGCTCAGGCAGCGGCGGATCTGGAACAGGTCCTGGCAGATCAAGCAGCCATGTTGAAGAGCATGGCCGCTGTGGAAACGCCCACCACCTTCAATTTCACAACGGTCGAGATTCCAGATGACAAGCCCAGCGGTAAGGCCAAGTCTTCTTCAAAGTCCAGCTCCAAGAAGTCGGCCGCCAAGTCCAAAGCGGGGGCCAAGCCCAAGGCGAACAAGAAGGCTGCGCCGAGGCGCGCCAGCAAGATAAGTGAGCCCAAACCCAAACAAACGGGCAAGAAGAAGTAGGGAGGGATAATGGACCGGCTTAATCTCACCCTGGATATCCGTGCCAACGACATCGGCAGCAAAGAAGTCAATGTCCGAAGCAGCCTGCTTGTCGCCAATTTTCTGGCTGAGATTCAGGACAAGTTCAATCTGGATGGGACACTTGAGCTGCGTGCCGGCGAGGGTGCTTCCCCCATAGAACTGAATCAGCCGCTGATTTCAGGCTGGGGTCGAAGAGGGCACCACGTTGGTTTGCGACCGGGTAGAAGAAGACACGGGCACGCGTGATGCGATCCTGCAGGGGATCCGGCAGCCCTTCGAAGAAGGGCAGTTCAAACGGGTCTACCTCGAGGAAGAGCACACGCTGACCGAATATGATCTCAGCTGGCAGCCGGCGATCATTGGCCGGCTGGATCACCGTGACCCCTCCAAAAACCGGCTCCTGGCTGTCGATCTCGAGAGCATCGAGGACTTGCCTACGGTATCTCGCCACCATGCGTGCCTGACAGCCAAGGGGGGCAAGTTCTTCATCGAGCAGCTGGCGGGCCGCAACCCGACCCTGCTGGATGGAAAGGAAATTAAGGCCGGCCGCAAGTATCCGTTGGCGGCCGGCTCCCGGGTCGAGGTGGGGAATGTCTCTTTGACGTTCTACATCATCACCTAGTTGTGAAAACTTTCACAATGTGGCCGGCGACCAGCGGATTTGGTCGCCGGCCACATTGTTCATCCGGCTAGCCGCTCCAGTCCTCGGGATCGGGATTGTCGATCAGGTGGGTCCGGTCATCGGCTGTGCCTGAGTAGGGGCTGGCATTCTCCTCGGTCTTGGCGAAGTTAAACTGCAGCTTGACGCCCCGCTGGGCAAGATCGCCTAGCACAATCTCGTCTCCGTCCGCCAGCACCACCGGTAAATCGGCCTGCATCCGCCGGCCATTCAAGCGCGTCCCGGCGCTGGAGTTGTTGTCCGTGAGACGGAAGGCGTTGTCGTCGTTCAGCTCGATGGTGCAGTGCATCCGGCTCACAGAACTCTCGGCATCGCTGTAAAAGGAGATATCAGCCTGGGATGGATCGCGGCCGATGGACACCTTGAGGCTGGTGATCTTGAGGCGTTCGCCGATCATTCCGCTGGGCCCTTCGAGCACGGTCAGCGTCGCCAGCGCCAGCTCGGGGACCTCAGGTTGGAACATGGTGCGCATGACCTGGTCGTCGGCCTCGCCGCCCACGTCGCCGGAAGCCTTCGAGCGGCCGCGCATAAAGAGAATGGCTCCGCCGATAACCACCACCGCCAGCAGGCCGAGAAGACAGAGAAGCGGCACGCCGATTTTCGCCGCCAGCGGGACGTTCTGGAGCAAACCGCCGGCCGGCGTTGGGGGCGGCGACACTTCCACATCCACCGTGCTGTCGCCATCGGCTGAGAGCCCTAATTCGTCGGTAACTGTCACCCTCAGAGACGTAGAATTCGTGCCGACCTGGGTGATGTCCGACATGTCCCAGGTGAAACTAATCGTTGATTGATCACCGGAAACATCGGCCGTGTCCTCGATCTTGCCGTTAACAAACAGCTGAGCGCTTGTGATCTTGCGCGGAAAGCCGTCCGGCCAGCTGATCGATGCGCTGACCTGTTTGCGGGTGGTGTCGTAGACGGGGGTGGCGTTGTCACCGTTGACGGTCGCCTCGCGCCGAATCGTGCTGCCGGCGCTGGGTTCAGTGATCAACACCGATGGCGGTGCGGGTGAGACCTCGTAGCTGCCGACGGCGCCCTCATTCGGGCGTGTCGGTGTGTTGATGGTGATCTCGCGCCGGCCGGCATCGCCGATGGCGCTGCGATAGGACACGGAATAGTAGTCCCGCTGGGCATCGATCGTCTGATAGACCGAGGTGACCTGGCTGAGGACGCCGCTGCGGGACAGCGCTGTGTACTGGCCGCCGCTTCCCTCAGCCAGCAGCTCCAGCGCGTCATGGCGAGATTGGGAAAGATCCGTCTGGAAGACGTAGATCGAGGCCTGCTGCTGGCTGGCCTTGGCCGCCGTGTTGGTGGCTGAGGTGGGCGCCACCGTCGAGCTGGGATCTTCGATAAACCGCGTGAAGAAAAGGATTACGGCGGACTGACTTCCGGGAACCGAAATCATATCGCCAAGCTGCGCGACGGCGTCATCCACGGCCACCAGGCCCTTGGTCGAGCCACGGCCCCGGTCAAAACCGAAGGCGGCTGCCCATGTAGTCAAAGCGCTGCCGGATTGCGTTGGAGGAAGGAGGGTGATGGTTTGGTCGGTGTCCATGTTCTGTCGTGCCAGGACCATGACCGTGTCCGTACTATCCCGGAAAAAGCCCCCGCTGACCAGGGCCGTGATCGCCTGACGGATGTTGCTTTCCCCGAAGGACTGATAATTGGCCAGCCGTCCCTGGTCGATCACGAAAACGTAGGTAATCGGTCCGTCGTTGTTTGGTGTGACCTGGACGTCGGCCGCCGCCTGCCCGTTTTCAAACACGGTCAAATCGCTGCCGTTCAGCCCGCTGACAACCTGGTTGTCCAATTGGACGGCTCGCATATCGAAGCGGACCAGCGGGAACCCACTCGAGTCAACATTGCTGACGAAGTACGTTGCGCCGGCCTGCGCCGCTGCAGTGGCGGCCGTCACCAGGGCGACCACTAAGGCGACGACGAGCCCGGTTTTGATGCGTGGGTTGGTCATGTCAGGTATGTTAGCCTCCGTCAGTCGTTCGACAAACTGGTCCATTCGGCGATGATCGCCTCGAGGTTGTCGTGGCTGCCATTTACAATGGCGATCTTCGATGAGTTGTCAGGATCCTGGCGCACAAGCCACGCCGACTTGCCCTGGCCGAGTACCGTGACCCGCTGACCCTCATCCGCCTCATCTGTGCCCGGAATGAAGACCGCATATCCCACTGGCGGTTCTCCGGCGGCCGCTGCCAGGGAGGTCGCTTCGGTGATCTTGCCCTCAGCCTGACCAAGCAGGTCCTCTGCCTTGTCCGATAGTCCCTTCTTTGCAGCCGCCACCAGCTTTTTGAATGTTGCCGCGTCCATTGAGCCGGACACAGCCGGGTGTCCATTCTTGAGATCCAACAGGTCGGCTACGCGGGATGCCAATCCAGCGGTATCCGCCACCGCCCCCAACAGAAAGTGATCTCCCGCGATCGGCGCCACCTCGGCGACACCAAGTGGAGTGACGTAGTGAAGCGTGAAAGTGCTCAAATCGGCTGGCTGCTCACGGATCGTGGCCACGACAAAGTCGGGGCTGGCAATCATGGCTACGATCTCAAACAAATCGGCATTGAGGTCGTACTCGTTTTGGTCGGGGTTGATGGGCTTGAGCCAGCCGTGCTCTTCCAGATCTGCGCGCCCTTGACCGAAGATCTTGTCCTGCTTCTTGGGTGTGGTGGGGAACAGGCTTGCAGCGTCCAACCCGATGACGTCGTTTGCCTGGACCGCGGCCAACAGATAGGCGAATTCGGGCGTGCCTAGTTCGGCGCCGGTCATGCTCGTTTTCTCCTAGAAGGCGGACTTGATGCCGCGGATGACGGAACTGGCCATATTGACATTGCCGGACACGCTGCCGAGGGCCCATTCGGAAGATCCACCGACTGAGCTCGAGCCCCCGGTGGCCTCGCGCCAGAAGCCGATCCCGCCCAGATGTCCGGCCTGAGGGCTGTTCGACGACCCCACGCCAGCGTAATTGTATCCCGGGCCAAGATTGTGGCTGTTCAGCAGATACCCAGCCGCGGAATGGGCGACGGCGTGATACCCGACCGGCGTGTTTCCGCCGGCGATGGCAAACTTGCCGGGGCCAATCAGACCCCCGTTCGGTTTCAACATGGCACCGAAGGCAGGGTCAACGCCCAGGGAATCGCCGACGACCTTGCCGAATCTCATCTGGGTCAACGACCCCTGAAAACCTTGCCCCGAGCCGCCGCCTCCGGCGGAGGCCTCCGGCTCGGGTGCAGCCGCCTCTGAGGCGTCGCTCGGGGCAGCTTCCTGTTGGGCCTGGATCCCCTGGAAGTTGTCAAACTCTATCTGGATCTCGATCATGGGGCGACCGCGTAGACCTGAGATTTCGATCAATATGCTGGTAACGTCGCCCCCACTTGCAGTCTGGCTGAGGGAGTTCATCGCCTGGCCCAATTCGGGGCTTGCGCCCTGGATCTCGATGCCGATCAGCCCGCGCAGGTTGGCGAGGTCGAGCACGCTGCCCCCGTTCTGTGCCAGGGATGGGTTGCTTATCCGCGAGGCGGCCGCGGCAGCGGCAGAAGACACGCCGGCCGCAACCCCGGCTGCGCCGGCCCCGGCGGAGGACATGCCGCCGGCAGCGCCTACCCCCCCCGCTGCGGCGGCCTCAGCGGCAGCAAGGCCGCCCCGGAGGGCGGCCATGATACCGCCTTGGGGTTCGCCACGGTACAGGGCGGCTTGGTCTTCGTCTGTATGGTGCATGATCTGCCCTACTTTTTGCATGGCGGTCCCACCGGCCTCGAGCGCTTTTACCAGGCGGTTGAGGCTGGGCAGAAGCAGGTCGTCCATGTCCTTGTAGAATTGGTTGGCGCCCTTGCCGACCCAATCGCCGCCGCGCAGGGTCGAGACCTGTTGATTGATCTTCTGCAGCGACCGATTTGTAGCCTCGGCCTGCTGACTGAAGGTCTTGCCCACCTTGTCCAGGCTGTCGAAATCCGCCCTTATCCGGAAACCGGCCATTGCTCCCTCCCGGGACCCATTCGTTGTCGCCGGACGACGTGGCCAAACCATCTTCCGCGTGTCTTAGAGGCGCTCGAGATGTGCCTCACAGGATGGTGAAGACCACTTTGACGATCGGACCGAGTCCGATCAAATCCCCGTCCGTGAGCTGCGTCGGTTCGCCCTTGGTCACTGGCTTACCGTTGATGCTGGTGCCAAACTTGCTGGTCTCGTCCAAAAGAAAGTAGACGCTACGCTCGAACGTGATGGTGAGGTGGTTGCCGGACACACCACTCGAACTGTCCACCGGAAGTGGGGCATCATTGTCCTTGCGGCGGCCAACTCGGAAAGGCGAGTGTCGCATCTCCACCGAAAAACTGGGCTCAGCTGGGAAGCGGAGGCTCAGCCGCGCGGCCGGGCCGGCTGCCGGTGGGGCAGCGGCCATGGCGGGTTGGCCACCATGCGCCGCCGGCGAAGGAGGCGGCTTGGGAGGCACCTGCACGCCTGGTTTGGGACCGACCTGGCGCCGCCCGCCTTCCGGCATGACCAGGTCCACGGCAATGGATTGATCGCGCTGCTTGGGGATAAGAACCCAGACAAGGCCGATGACTCCCAGGAGGGCCAGGCAGCAGACCCCCGTGAGACCGGCAATGGCGAAGGGCGAACTGGACACCCACACCCGGAACTGCTCGAAGAGGCTTGGTTTCTTGTAGGTCAGCGGGAATGGCTGGGATTCGGCCAGAACAGTGTCCTCGCTGTCGAGCGCTTGGACCACCACCCCGTATTTGCCTGAACCCACCCGCCCAGCGGGGATGAGAATCGGATCTCCGAGGGGGATCGTGACTTCCGTCCCGTCGACCTTGTTACCCTTCTCGGCTTCCACCAGCCACGCCTTGTATTTGACGGCTCCGTTCAGGTTGGTTGATGAAATCGTGACCTGGAACGTGCTCTGGTTGCTCTTCGGAGTCTGTACGTCGCTGATTTTGACCGCCGCTGGCGGAGGCTCGAACTTGAAGTCGGCGCTGTCTTGAGATAGGACCTGCCCGCTGCTGTCTACGGCGGCGACGTTGAGGGTGTACTCCAGGCCGGCAGACAGGCTGACCGCCGGGAGGGTGTTGACGTCTGAGAAGTTGGTCAGCGACTGAGAGAGTACCGATTGGCCGCTGTCCTTGCTTACGATCGTTACGTTCAGTTGGCGGATCTTCTCAGGTTGGACCAAATCCAGATTGAAGAGGATTCCTTCTCCGGTCGATTGGACCTTGCCTTTGAGGTGGATTTCGGCCGGCGGGATGTAGTCCTGGGCAGAGGTGAACGTGAATTCCCTCGATTTGAGCGCTGTGCCGTCCTTAAGATTGACCGTCAATACGGCAGTCTTCTGCCCCGAGGAAGGGTACACGGTCGACTTGGCGGTCCATTGGTTCTTGAAGATCCCTGCCACATTCGACAGGCCAAATAGAAGCTCGTCAAGGCTGCGGAGGTCGGCCAGGCCTCCGGTGGGCCCGGTGAGCGCCTTGAGATCGTCCAGCGTTGCCGTGTAGCCTTTCAAACCGACGGCATAGATCTGCACGCGGTTCTTTTGGGCCAGATTGACGACGTCAGCCGGCGTGCGTGTAGCGCAGTCGTCTGCGCTTGCGGAGAAGGCGATCACCGCCCTACGGCCGGGTGCTCCGCTGAGCATGTTGACAGCCTGGAAGAGCCCGTCATTCAAGCAAGAGTTCCCCGATCCCTGTGCGCGCAGCTGGGTGATGGCGGTGGAGATGGTGTCCTTCTTTTGCGTGAACTCCACCGCCTGGTGGGCCGTGTCGGCGAATGTATACAAGGCGATGTTCGTGCCTTCCGGCAGCGCAGTGACGGCGTTGGCGAGGTCGGTGCGGGCTTTCTTGAAATCCGATGCCGCACTGAAGCCGCCCATGTTTTTGCTGGCATCGACCAAGACAACCACGGTCCAAGGCGTGTCAAGCTCCTGGACGTCGGCTTTGTAGCTGTTGTTGTCGACGGTGATAGACGCGTCCTGGATCTCGAAGGATTCCAGAAGCTGGTCGTTTCCTTTGAGGAGGGAGAAGATGGCGGTCAATGACAGGCCGACAGCGCCCGCCGTGGTGGTGACCTGTTCAGGATCCGGCACCTGATGGATGTGGACATAGGATTGCCCAGATCCCTGCGCCGCGGCTGCCAGAGGCAGGGCGGTGGTTAGCGTAAGAAAGAGAATACCAGAAAGAATTCTGCCTCGGAGGCTCATGCTCACTCTCTCAGCCGATGTGTACCGTCGTCATTCGGGCTCGTGGGCAACCAGCACCAGATGAGCGATTATAAGCCAAAGCTAGGCGGGTCGCATGATCCGAAGATGAGGCGTCGAGGGACGAGATGGCCTGAGTAGAACAGGAGACGAGGTCTCGCTCGACGCTCTGGGACATTATCACCTATGTGAAGGTCAGGTGCAAACAGCCTCGGCCGGCCAGGCGGCGCGGAGCCCCGTGTTCGGACGGCGTATGCGTTGACCGAGGGCGGTGGGCGCGGTAGAATAATGCCCGGCGAGGTCCGGGCAAGAGGGACCAGCCAATGTTGCACCCGTAGCTCAATTGGCAGAGCAGCTGACTCTTAATCAGTCGGTTGAGGGTTCGAGTCCCCCCGGGTGCACTCCACTTTCCCCACTCGGTGCCGCTTGGCCCGAGAAGAAGGTCCCTCCGATGTTCGGGGGGGTCTTTGGTCCTCGCTCAGTCGTTCAACCTTTGCAGCCCCTCAGCAGTAGATAAAATACTACCCATCGTGACAGGCATTAGAAGGTTAGGTACGGGTGGGCGCTCCATGATTCCGGCCCGGTCGAAGGCTGGCCAGCCGGCAGGAGTTCGAAAGGTGGCAGACATGATCGACAAGGACCAACTGACCGGTGAACTCTTCAGCGTGTTGGAGGAAGTTTTCGAAACGCACCATGGGATCTTCTTGGATCCAGACACGTCCATGTTCGATACACTGGCTGGAATTTCCGCCGAACAGGCATCGCAGCCGGTTGGCGGTCGCTGCGCCACCCTGGCTGCCCAGGTGGCGCACGTCACCTTCTATCTGGATGTCCTGGAGACCTACCTGCGCACTCACCAGAGCCAGGATGTGGATTGGGGGGACATCTGGGGTCGAGTGGGGGCGGTGGACCCGGATGGGTGGGCGCAATTGAACGCCGACCTCAAGAGAACTTATCGCAGAGTGTTGGAGGGATTGCAGGCGACGGAGGATTGGGACGACCCAGATGTCATCGGGGGCGCCCTGGCGATGGCGGTCCACAGCGCCTACCACTTGGGAGAAATTCGCCAGGCGTTGTGCACCCTTTCGGCCTAGGATGTGACATGCCTGGCACAGGTGGATGTCGTGCCCAGAGAGTGGCATGGTGTTGGATCGTCGCCGCGGTCATGGCCGCCTGCCAAGCGCAGCCAGTTGCCCCCACAAGCGCCGTTCAGGCCGACCGTCTGCCTTCGGTGGCACGGGCGTTGACGGTCAGGCTGCTCTACCCAACCAGCGACACATCAGTCGCCATGGGCGGCTCCATGAGCGTCATCGTCCAGGTGTTGGATGCCGAAGGCAAGTCCTTTGGCGGCGGCGAGGCGCAGATCAAGGTTGAGGACCCGCTGGGCAGGCTGATGGTGGTGGCCCCCATGCAGCCTGGGAAGGACGGCGTCTACCGCGCCAGCTCGTGGCTCATCCCCCATCGCACAACGGCCGGGAGGTGGACGGTGCGGGCGACGGTGATGAACGGGGCGACGGCCAGGCAAGCGGAGGGGAGCTTTGAGGTCATACCCTCCCTAAGCGAGACCCTGCTGCAAAAGTACGGCTTCTGGATTGCCCCCCCCACATTGGGAGGCATTGAGCCCTCTTTGGTGGCCGAACGTGGCGACGACCGCAATGGCCTGGTCCGATTGGGCGGCGCGAGCCCGGCCTCCCACGTGCTCCCCGAAGCCTGGGTGGAAGTTCAATGGCGCACGGGGCAGGCGGATCTGTCCGGGCCAGAGGCCGTCCGCCGGTTTCTGCTCGACGATCTCGGCGATCTTGGCTTTACGCCCATACGCGCTCTCGGCGCGGCAATGCCCTTTAGCTTTCAAGGCCGGCCAGGATGGTTGGTGAGCATGCGGGGTCAGTATGCCTACGACGATGTCCAGTGGGTGGTCTTTTACGCCCCCAGCGTCGACAAGACCTACGCCATCGGAACCACGGTCGTGCTTCCGCCCAAGGGCGTGAATGCGCATGCCATCATGCGTGACACTTTCGAGCTTCCGGCCGGGGTTGTGGCCGGCGGGGTGGCACCCGAGCCCTTGCCCGATCTGCTGCCGGGGCCACGCCTGGTCCGCCCAGCGCTCGGCGCCGGCTTTGTGGGCGAGACCCGGCCCATCACCCTGGCCTGGGAACCTCTGAAAGACCTGGGCCAGAATGAGGTGTATCTGGTGACTCTGAGCACCAATTACGATGAGGGAAGCCCTTCGCACACCTACACCACGCGCACCCCAACCTTGGACGTGCCCGCTGAGTTGCTGCATCAGCCGAATTGTGGCGTGTTCAACTGGGATGTGCGCCTGATGCGAATCGTCGGCACGGTCAAAGACGGTACGCCTCAGCTCGAGGCGGAGAGCTACGCCAGCCTGTTTTTCTACTTTCTGTGGGTGCGCCCTCCGGATACCCCGGCCGAGTTTCTCCCGCTTTGTCCCAACGCCCAATATTGACTTAACCCGCGTTGGCAACCCGTGGTGGGGAACAGGGCCAACACTGGCGTCAGCATATGCAGCCAGAGTTTGTGAAGACTTTCACGAATAACGCCGACCGCACCCGGTCAGTCATCATCCTGCGCATAGCCACGTGTCCTGGCCAATCCAACCTTGCTCTTACGCTGCTCCGTTATACTCACATGACAAGCGTTTAGACGAAGAGAAGAATCTCATGGGTGGATCGATCAAGCTGTTCAGTGTCCGTGGTATCGCGATCAAGATGCACGTCACATTTCCGCTGATTCTGGTTTGGGCTGCCTTCCAATTCGGCCCGGCGAGTGGCCGCGGTTGGGAGGGGGCGGCTTTCGGGGTGATCGTGACGCTGCTCTTGTTTGCCATTGTGGTTTTGCATGAGTTGGGTCACAGTTTCGTGGCCCTCGGCTACGGTGTGCCTATCCGGCAGATCGTCCTGCTGCCCATCGGTGGCGTGGCCCAGATGGGGCGGATGCCCGATACGCCCGCTCAGGAATTGGCCGTGGCCATCGCCGGCCCGGCCGTCAATCTCGCTCTGGGGGTCGTTTTGCTCGCTGTGGCGCCGCTCATCGGTGTGCCGCTCAACCCGCGGCGCCTGCTATTGGGGCTCCAGCAGATGGGCCAGTTGGACCTGGCGGCGGTCTTCACATATATCTTTGCCGCCAATATCTTCATCGCCGTTTTCAACCTACTTCCGGCCTTCCCCATGGACGGGGGTAGGGTCCTTCGGGCTCTGATGGCGACCTGGCTGGGCGGACGCCGGGCGACGTCCGTGGCCGTGATCGTCGGCCAGAGCCTGGCGTTCCTCATGGGCTTCTGGGGATTCTTTCAGGGCAACCTGTTCTTGATCCTGATTGCCCTGTTCATCTTCTTCGGGGCCTCCCAAGAAGGGCAGATGTCCCAGGTGCGCCGCGTGCTCTCGGGTCTGCGGGTGGACCAGGCGTACTCGCGCCACTCGCACGTGCTAGCGCCGGATGCCAGCCTGGGGGAAGCCGTTCATCTCACCTTGACCACGTTCCAGTCCACTTTCGCCGTCTGTGACGCGGG
The DNA here is from genome assembly GCA_963807065.1 of uncultured Chloroflexia bacterium. GTDB lineage: Bacteria > Chloroflexota > Anaerolineae > Anaerolineales > E44-bin32 > CAWAND01. The sequence goes on along the minus strand of CAWDZQ010000003.1, from coordinate 549,061 downwards.
CCGCTACCTGGGGCTCCTTCCCCACAAGAAGCTTGTGGAGGCGATGCAGGCCCGCGGAGGCGACGTTTCCGTGCACGACGTGATGCAAACCGACATCGAACCGGTGCGGCCGGGCGAAGAGCTCTTCAAGGTTCAACAGCGGATGGCCGAGTTGCACGCCGACACGCTGCCGGTGGTTGACGGTGGGCGTTTCTTGGGGTTGCTGACAGCACAGGACATCAATGAAATCTACCAGATTGCAGCCGATCATCCGGATATCCTGAACTCTTCTTCGGCCGGACCCACGGCGGCTTGACCGACGAGGCCCGTTTCAGGCGGCGGGCGTAGGACCTTTGGGCAAGTTTGCGTGGTGGGGGGCCTATGGTAGACTAGGGAACCTTCCAAGCATGCAGGAGCCCTTGTCCCATGGTGGATGATCCGAAACGCGTCGTCTGCATCGAGGACGAGCCCGAGATGATTGATCTCGTGCGCCTGATCCTCGGTCGCAAGGGCTTCATGGTGATCGGCGCCAACGGCGGCGTCGAAGGCTTGGAAACTGTGAGGCGCGAGCGGCCAGACCTGGTCTTGCTCGACCTGATGATGCCGGACATGGACGGTTGGGAAGTCTATCAACAGATGAAGGCCGAGCCGGAATTGAGTAGTATTCCGGTGGTTGTGGTCACAGCCAAGGCGCAGTCAATCGACAAGGTGCTCGGCCTGCACATTGCCAAAGTGGATGATTACATCACCAAACCTTTTGGGCCCCAAGAGCTGCTGGAAAGCGTTGAGAAGATCTTGGGTGTCTTGGAGTAGGAGGGGGATCTTCGGTGATTGAGGTGGGGCGACAGCGGTCGCCCTTTTTTGTTGGGTTATGATGCGATGGGTCAGTGTGCGCAACGCCTCGCGCGGGTGACGAGGTGATCCGAGCTCGGTGGTGCGATACCTTCGCCTGCCGCCTGCGTGGCCTGACTTTTCGCCGCCACCTTCCAACCGGTGAAGGGCTGCTGTTGGTCGAAAGCCGCCAATCTCGGTCCGCCACCGCCATTCACATGTGGTTTGTCTTCATGCCGCTCGGTGTCGCCTGGTTGGCGGCCGACGGCCGGGTGGTTGACACCCGCCTGGCGCTTCCCTGGCGGCTTTACGCCCCCAAGGTCGCTGCCAAGTTCACCCTGGAGGGCCCTCCGGGCATGTTAGAATCCGTCGCCATCAATGATCGTCTGGAGTTTGTGGATGCGGCGTCGGATCCTCCCCTTTTGTCTTAGTCTGACCCTGAGCCTGGCCTGGTTCACCCTGCCTGCCATGGCCCAGACTCAGGGACCCACGTACATTGTTCAGCCGGGAGACACCCTCAGCGGCATCGCCCGCACCTTCGGCGCCACCGTGGACGCGCTTTCCCAACTCAATGGAATCGCTGACCCCTCATCGATTCAGCCCGGCGCCGAGCTGGTTATCCCTGGGTTCGAAGGCGTATCGGGCGTGTTGTCCACCCACGCAGTGAGCTACGGGGAAAACCTGGCCAGCATGAGCCGGCAGTACGGCCTGAGTCCCGACGCCATGATCCGCCTTAACCGCGTGGTCAATCCAGAGAGCATCTACCTGGGTCAGGAGCTCATCCTGCCTGAAAACGACGGACCGGCGGCCCTTCCGCAGGCTGAGTCCCACCTGGTCAACGCGGGCGAATCGAGGCTCGAGCTCGCCGTCCGCGACAACCTCAATCCGTGGTCAGTGACCGCCACCAACCAACTTGGGTATCAGGTATGGATTGCGCCAGGTACGGTCCTCAGCCTGCCCGGCGGGGAGCAGCCGCCGAGCGCCTTGCCGAATCCGATCACGTCGGTCACCGCCAATCCGGTGGCGGCTGTCCAGGGTCAGGTGGAGGAGATCCAAGTTGCCGGGGCGTCGGATGCGGACCTCAGCGGCAGCCTCGGCCCCTGGCCCCTGCACTTCGAGCCCGAGGCCCCGGGCGGACAGGTGTCCCTGCAGGGGGTGGGCGCGCTGACCGATCCCGGACTTTACGATCTCACGCTGACCGTCGGGCCGGCGTCAGCCGAAGGACCGAGCTACAGCTACAGCCAGCCCATCCGCATCCGCGCCGGCGACTACGGGTTCGATCCGATCTTGAATGTGCCGCCCGAAACCCTCGACCCGGCCAACACGGTGCCGGAGGACACGTTCGTTGCCAGCATTGTCGATCAGGTTTCGCCCGACAAGCTCTGGTCCGGGTCGTTTCAGTTCCCATCGGATTACTACACCGAAAGCTTCCCATCGGTGTTTGGCACCCGGCGCAACTACAACGGAACAGGCTATGTCCTCTACCATACCGGGTTGGACTTCTACGGCGGCACCGGCACGCCCATCATCGCCCCGGCGCCGGGCAAGGTCATGTTCACTGGCCCGCTGACCGTGCGGGGCAACACGACCATTATCGATCACGGCTGGGGTGTGTTCACGCTCTATTTCCACCAATCCGAGATAGAGGTCAAGACCGGAGATGAAGTGGTGACCGGTCAGGAGATTGGAAAGGTGGGGGGTACGGGCCGCGTCACGGGACCCCATTTGCATTGGGAGGTGCGGGTTGGAGGCGTGCCGGTCGATCCCATGGAGTGGGTCAAGAACACTTACCCCTGATGGCGACCATCCCGAACCAGGTGCTTAGACCGACCTGCAAGCCCAGAGACGGAAAGAGCTGATGGTGTATAATGCCGGGGCAATCCCCCGGGGACGACATTGACGAAAAGACCCATGGTTTCAGCTCTCTCACTCTCCCGCGACGCATTCTGGACCGAGTTCCAGGTTTCCGACAGTGATATTGGGTTCATCACCAACCTGCTTCTGGATCGGGAGCGTCCCCTTACCCCACGCGAGATGTTGCAGCCTCTGATCGAGCTCCATCTCGGGCAGCTTGAGGAAAGTTCCCGCCGGGCTGCTGCTCCCGATGACCGGCTATATCTTCCCTGCGACTCCTTCAAGGTGGGAGACAAGCTCGCCTTTCCGGCCCTGGACCACGCCGTCGGCGTGGTGCGGAAGGTCCGGGCTGGGGACAATGCGGAGCTTGGTGAGTTCAAAGTCATCGATGTGGATATCGAGGGCCAATCACGCAGCTTCGCGGCTGAATTGGCCGATCATGTGCTGAACCAACCCGAGGATCCGGAGGAAGACGAAGACGGTCTTGACTCTTCCGAAGCCGTACTGGACCACTTCGGCGTCAGGCTCGAAAACAAGCTTTGCGCCCGGCTGGACACCAACGACGATATCGTCCAGATCGCGGGCCGGTGGTTCCCGCGCGCCTTGCTGGCGGATATCCATCCCGGTCACCTCAACCTGGCAGAAGCCGTGCTCGACGTCGGGGGAGGCGGCCCATTACCGACTTCGGCACTGCTTGAGCATATCGAGCTTCCCAAGGGGATCGACCCCCTGCTGGCGACTTTCTCCGTCGATTATGCACTGCAGGAAGACGAACGCTTCGATGAGGTGGGTCCCGCCGGGCAGACGTTGTGGTACCTGCGCCGGCTTGAGCCACCCGAAGTGCTCTATCCTCCGCAGAGGCTGGAGTACACCAGCCGCGGCACCGATCGCCAACAGTTGACCGAAGACCTGTTGGATCTCGAGCGGCGGCTGGACGATGAGTTGAGCCCGCTCGATCCGCCGGACCAGCCGGTCGAACGCGTCACCCTATCGATTTTGTTTCCCCACTGGAGGGTCGGCACGCTGCCGTTGTCGAGCCAGCTCCAGACGCTGTTTCCCACCGCTTACGAAGCGCCGCGCATTCGATTCATCCTGGTCGATGGCCACAGCGGTGAGAAGTCTCCCGGCTGGGTGGTGCGCGCCGAACGCTATGTCTTTGGCCTCGACGAGTGGTACCGTCGTTACGAAGTCCCAGCCGGCGGACTGATTAGCGTCCGGCCGGGCGAAGCCGTAGGCGAGGTGATCGTGGAAGCCCTCGAAAAGCGGCGTCGTAACGACTGGATACGGACGATATCCATCAACGATGGCCATGTGGGTTTCACCATGCTCAAGCAGCCGGTGGGTGCGGCGTACGACGACCTGATGGTGGTCGGCCTGGTGGATCCGCTGGCGCTGGATGAAGCCTGGCTGCAGGGGAAACAGCGTCGGATGAACGATGAGGAACTGGTGTCGTTCGTGTTCAGGGAGCTGGCCAAGCTTAATCCCCAGAGCGCGGTCCACGCACAATCGTTGTACTCGGGCGTCAACGTCCTGCGCAGGCTGCCTCCGGCGCCCATCTTCGCCGAGCTGACCACTCGGCCCTACTACCAACACGTCGGGGATCTCTACTGGCGGTTAGAAGACCAGATTCAGGGTGGAGGCTGAGCGGGATGGACGGAGAACTTGCCCGGCGCCTGATTCGCCCTACGGTCGACACCAAGTTTCATATCGACTACCAGTGGTGGGACCGGGCTGATCGCGAACTCGACGTGTACATGCGCAGCCATCTGTGTCCGGAGCACCAGGAACTGTACCGTGACATGGATGCTTCTTCAACGGTGGACCATGTCGATCAACAAACGGCCGAGGTGACGCAGGTTCCTGCCATCCAAAACATCCTTATCACCCATTGCTCTCAGCTGCCCGATTACCTCACCCCCCAGATGAGCCTCATCAACGCCATCTTCCGCGTCTTCATGGCCAACGGCAACACGCCGCTGTCATCCAAGGAGATGGGGGCACGTCTGGGACGCTCCCCGGACATGATCCTGCGCACCCTCTCCGGCCAGCGGGTCTATAAGGGCATACGGCCCTTCCTCGAGACCTGACCCGTCAGTTCCCCGCCTCAAACTCGCTTTGGGCGCCGTCCGGCCGATCCGTCCAAGAGCCTGGCGCGATTTCACCCCCGCGGGCGATGGACGCACCGCCGCCAGCCGAGTAGCATGTTCCCAATGAAAACCGAAGAAATTCTTCACTATGACCGCATGTACCGGGCGATGCGAGAGGTCCTCGACGCCGACATCATCACCTTCGGATTTTGGCACCCTCCGCAAATCCTTCGGTCGCGCAACTTGCGGGAGGATGCGGGGCCTGACGAAGGGAAAACGCCACCTTACACGCGCCTTTCCGCCGGCGAGTCCCTGTAAGGCGGCTGTAAAACGCGGCCTGGCCAGGGAGTGCTAACATGAGTGTAGGAAATCATCAGAGGAGAAGCAATCATGGCCATGGCCGCCGCAATGCCCACCACCGATCAAGCACTCGAGTTCGCCGTCCGTTCGATCCAGAAGGCCGATGTTGAAACCGGACGGGCTGCTCTCAATTGGGTATTGAAACGTGAACCGACCAATGTTTCGGCGTGGCTGTGGCTCACGCGATGCGTGGAAGACCAGGTCTTCCAATCCAAGTGTGTCAACCAGGTAGCGACCCTGAATCCATTCTCCTAATCTCAGATTTCACCGACGTCTCTCTCCTCCAAAACCCCCGGCCGTCAGGCCGGGGGTTTGTTTGACAAGGAGACCCGACTGGAGCACCCCATGCTGCCGCAATCTTATTGTGAGGAATTTCACAAGATGGAGCCGAACGGAAGCGGGACGATGCCCCAGGTGTTCACGTCCTGCCCTTGGGCGGGGCGACTGGCTCGGCTATAATCGCCGTGAATGTTTGCCCCCATAGCTCAATGGACAGAGCAACGGACTTCTAATCCGTAGGTTGTAGGTTCGAGTCCTACTGGGGGCGCTTGGGTGTGGCGGGTGGTACAGCCCTAATGCCCGCCGCATAAGGCATACAGGCACCTCTGACGTGCGGAGGGGTCTTTGTTCAGGTGCCTACGGATGTGGTTGAAGGGCGGGACATCAGACCCTGTTGAGGTAATGATTTCCGTTCTCATAGCTCCGAAGAACGATTGCATTGGCGAGAGGCTGGGTCAAGAATGGTTGGGTAGGTCCCCAAGCCCGGGGGACTTCGTTCCGAGTTTGGGTCGTCGGGCTGCTGTTGGCATTCCGAGCTGAGGAGGCTGATGTCATGCGAGATGAGATTGCGACAAGGGACTCTTGGTCCGTCCTGAAGCCCATGCCAGAGAAATGTACCTTCATCGAACTGCCGCAGTACTACTTCACCGCCGAGGACTTCGAGCAGCTGAGCAGGGGATTCGTGCCGGATGATGACTGGGAGAGATGGTTCATCTACTACGAAGATCAGCATCTCTACTTCCATCGAAGTTGGGGGGGTGCTTTGGACTTTGATGTGAAGCTCGTTCCGTTCGGAGACGGCTGTTGGGCCTTGGCTGGTATGGTCGCTTGCAGAGAGCCGGAGCAGTATCGGAACGAAGACGATGACTATGACAGGGAATTTGTGCTCTATTTGATTGCTGCATTACTGCTGAAGGTGCCTTGGCCCGTGCCCGAGCCTCCGGAGAGCATGTCCTTCCTGGGCAAGGTCATGCACAATGCCGTCGCCATCGGGACAACTGGAGCTCCTCCATCAAGTGACGATGACTCGCCGTGAAAACTACAGGGGCGTTATCCGATCTTGAAGATCCAAGACAGCCTGGGGCAACAAAGGGTCTGTCCCAGCTCCATCTGGCAAACCAAGCTCCCTGGGTCACGAATGCGGAAAGGTTGGCATAGTGAACTTCTCGCCGGCACCATGGAAAGTAAGGAAGAGCGGGACGGGGCGGACAGCCATCGTGGCGAGTGACAATCTCGAAGTGGCCTTCGTCTTCAGGAATGCCCAGAATGGGGACGGCAATGCGGCCCTGATTGCGGCAGCGCCTCACCTCCTCCAGGCGCTGGAGGCTCTTCTTCCTCGAATTGAGGATCCCAAGATGTCGGAGATCGCCGAGGACGCCATCGCCAGATCTCGTCACCTTGTCTATGCCGACTGACGGCCATCTGGGAGACACCGGAGATGCCGGCCGGGAATTGGGGAATTTGCGCCAACAGACTGAATGGGATTGCAGCCCCTCCACAACCAGCGGGCAGGCTGAAGCTGGGGGTGCTTCTGGGCAGCGATCCAATCCGCATGGAAGGGATTAGACATGCCTGTCGGGCGGGGAGGCGGGTGCGCGACACCGATGGCGGATTGAGCCGTCGGTCGTCAGTGGCTACCTCTCAGGGGAATCGAAGGGAATGTCTCTTCTGTAGAGACCAGACCGGTCTGGAGAGCCCAGATCGCGGCGGTTGTCCGATCTGACACCTCTAGCTTGTGAAAGATGTGGCGGACATGAGCCTTGATGGTGTGCGGGCTAAGGTCAAGGAGGTCGGCGATCTCCACATTGCTCAAGCCGGCCGAAATCAGCTTGAGCACTCTGGCCTCCTGGTCCGTCAGTGGATTGTTTGCAGGCAGAAGAGTGGCCTTGCCGCCGGCTGTCTGAAGATGGTTGTGTACGTTCGTCGCTTCTGAAACAAGGTCTGCGTCGAAAATCCGCTCCCCTGCCACGACTCTTACAGATAGCCTGGACCAAGCTCCCTATGGGTGCGCTCTTGGATATGTAACCGTCGACTCCGTCGTGTTTGGCTCGTGCCAAATGCCATGGAGATCGGCTGCTGGTAAGTACGATCACTTTGCAGTCCGGAAGCTTGGCGCGGACTTTGCGCGCCGCCTCAAGCCCATTTTCGTCTGCCATCAACAGATCCGTGAGGAAAAGATTGGCTGAATGACGCAGGCAGGCCTCCAATGCCAGCCGAGGATTGATGGCCGTCTCCACAATGTTAAAACCGGCTTTGGACAGGCTCAGCTCCAAGGCCTCAAGCACGATTTGGTGATCATCTGCAATAACGATGCGTATGTCCGACGATTGCATGGTTCCTTCTTGCGTTGGCCGCAGGGCCACCGGGGTCCCCGTACTGGACGGCCCGCTGCCGCGGCAAGTCAGGCGCCTGAAGAGGCTGCGCCGGCCGACAAGTAGCCATTGTATGCCCCACGACGGTCGCTGCCAAGAGGTCAAGCGCGGACGTCCCGATGGGGTCGCCACGCCCATCGGTCAGGAGGCAAACCCGTGTTCGATCGCCCAGGCCGCAGCCAGTGTCCGGTTGGGAAGTTGGAGTTTCCCCAGAAGGTTGCTGACGTGGGTCTTCACGGTGTTTTCGCTGATGGTCAACTGCCTGCCAATCGTGTGGTTGTCGAGTCCTTGCGCGAGCAGCTTGAGGATCCGCAATTCGGTAGGTGTGAGGTCGACCGTTGAAGCGCGCTCGAGAGATGGCGGAGTGGGCGGAACATCTGGCGCTTCTGGTGAATGACTCCCCGAAGCATGACGTATCGCTCGGGCAAGCTCTTCGGAGCTGGCCGATTTGCTAATGAAACCGGCTGCACCCAGTTCCAAGGCGCGCCGGGGCAGGGTTGGATCTGACGATGCCGTCAAGATCAGCACGGTGGTCTGGGGTAGTCGATCTCGGATGTCCATCAGGACGTCGATTCCGTCCCGGTCGGGAAGCCGAATATCAAGTAAGACAATGTCGGGATGTTGTTCCAGACACGCATCCATCACCTGGGCCCCACTGTGGATGATGCCGACGGTTTGCAGGCCGTGCCGCTCGAGACTGAGCGCCAAGCCCTCTGTCCAGACACGATGATCATCCGCAATGAGCACACGCAGCCCGGGGGGCGATGGCAGCATGAAGTTCTCCAGAGAAAGGTGACAGGCCGCAGGCGTGCTCGATCATATCAAAGCGCACGCAGAATGGAGTGCCATTGTAGCAAACTAGCCCGCTCGCCTCGCATCGCACAGCTTACAAAGAACTAACAACCGCTCTTTTCCCCTTCCGCAATATCCATCCCCTATCTATAATCTAACTGCAACCTAACCACATGCCTGCGATGGATCGTATGGGTGTGCTGATCTTGAAAGGGTACTTTGCGAAAATCGACCGTAGCGTGGCATTGTCGCCTTGCTTTCGTGCTGCTCCCGTTGCTTTCGACTTCGGCAACATTGGGCCAGATTCCCGTGACCGGCAGCCCGCCGGGTCTTGTGCACGGATATTTCCCATCCGTCAGCGCGCCTGCGCCGGCGGTTGTTCCTGAGTTAGAAGACTTCAGGCGGTCGCTTCCGAGCAGTGAAACCAACCGGATTGCCGGTGTCTTCGTTAAGGGTAAGTTGGCGCTGCGAGTTCTTGGAACAGCCGGAGGGTCAGCCGGGCTTTGTGACATCGGAAACAGACGCGGTGAGCCATTTCCGGCTAGCGCAATCCTACGGCACGATCGGACTGATCGCTCACAACACGCTGGCGGGGGAAGGGTTTTCCAACGTGGCCATTGGGGATCGCATTGTCGTGTTCACAGAAGCTGGGGATCGGAGCGTTTTTGCCGTTTCGCAGATTCGCCGGGTGCGGGCGTTGTCTCCTTGGAGTGCCGCATCAGCTTTCCAGGACTTGGATTCGGCTGGAGACATCCTGAGCGCACAGAGCTTGTTCAATCAGGTGTACGGGGGCCGGTCCGCATTGGTTCTGCAGACCTGCATCAGCCAGGGCGACAGTTCGGTGTGGGGTCGCCTGTTCATTCTTGCCCGGCCGGTGTTTGCTCAACAGGGCACCGCCAACGCGGGCAGACTTTCCCATCAGATAGCCCGAGTTGAATAACCAAGGCGCTCGTGCGTGTTGCCTCAAGAGCGCCTTTTCAGCGAGGCGGTTGCCCCCCGCTTGTGGGGTCGTCGATCGGCCGTGCGATCACGATCAGACGGTGCGTGTTGTTCACATAGGGCCAGCAAGTGACGAGCGTAAGGCGCTCATCCGAGGTTGGTTCGATGTAGCGGGCATTGGCCTGGCGAATGGCTAAATCCTGGTACTTCTCTTTGAGAATCAATTGCTCAGCTACCTGGTACCTGTGTTCCCCATTCTGGCCATACACGACGATGATGTTTCCTGGCTGCAGCAAATGCAGATTGCGGAAGACTTCTCCGTCGATGTTGTGGTGGCCGATGAGGACCGTGTTGCCTTGGGTACCCAGCGGAGCCGAGTTCCTGTCCCAGCCTGCTGCAAAGAAGCCCGGCGCCTGCCACTGATAGAAGAGCTCAAACTCTATCCGGACCAACGACTCGGCGGCGCTAACGATCGGCGCATCTAAGCCGATGGCGGAAATCTGCAGTCGAACCGGAAGGTCACCGGTTGGCAGGGGTAATGCCGGCCGAGCACGCTCAGGGCTTGCCAGGCTGGCTGAGTCCGCCTGTGACAGAGCAGGAGGCCGGGTATCCACCTCCTGTTGGCTAGCGAGCCCCAGGCTGGCCGGCGCGATCATCGGCACGAATCCGGTTTGGGATGGTTCACTTAGCTGCACGGGCTCAAACTGATCCTGTACCACGCGCTGCCGCCAGTCGGCCAGCGTGCGGCCAGTTCCCAGCACCAAGAGCAGCGCACCGGCAAGCAGCATGGATCGGGTGAGCCATTCCCGATCCTCCATCTGTGGTCCTGCGTGTCGGCTTAGCATGCTGTGGCGCATCCGCTGGGTGCTCGCCACCATGGGGGTCCCGATCGGGACCCCCACGGCTGGGCAAGTGCTAGTTGTCCTGCTCGCGGCGGACTGTGGAGCGGAAGGAAAGGCTGTGGAACACGAGGCCAAACCCCAGCAGGACGAGCCCAAGGTTGAACAAGATGTGCTGACCGAAGTCGCCCCTGCTCAGATCCGCACCGGTCACCGGGATCAGCACCTGGGCCGTGCTGGTTGCCTCAGGGGCCGGCTGCGTTTCACCAGGAGCGGACGACGTGCTGGTGGGCGTCGACCTGACGATCAGCGTGTCGGTGGCGTCGTCGGTCGGCGTGGTGTCCGGATCATCCGACGGTGTCGGAGGGAAATTGTCGCCTGTGAGCAGACTTCTGATTTGAGACACGAGTCACACTCGCCGGGAGATTGGGGTCGATGGTCACCTGGAAGGTGATGGTTACCGATGCCCCTTCGGCGATGTCACCGATGTTGACCTGAACGCTGGTGTCGCCGATCGTGTTCCCGTGCACGATGGTGCCCTGCGTCGTCGTTACCGATCCGACGTTCAAGCTGGTGTGCGGATCGGGGGTGTCATTGAAGGCGACGTTCTGTGCCGCCGATCCGCCCTCGTTGTGAATCGTAATGGCATAGTCGAGGCCATCTCCGGGCGAGACCACACCGTTGTTGTCATTGTCCGCCACCAGTGAGTTGGTCTTGGGTTCGACCAGCCTTGGCGGCACGGCCGTGTCTGTCGGCGTGTTGGATGGGACAACGGGCGTGCTTGACGGAACAGGCGTGTTGGACGGCGCCGGCGTGTTGGACGGCTCCGCCGTATGGGTCGGCACTGGCGTGTTCGAAGGAGTTGGCGTATCGGCCGGGGTTTCACCGGGCCGCAGGGTGTTGGTTACGGTGGGCGTCGGCGTGTCGGTAGGTGTATCGGTTGGCGTGTTGGTTGGCACAACCGGCGTGTTGGTCGGCGTGTTGGTTGGCGTGCTGGTTGGCGTGTCCGTCGGCGTGCTGGTTGGCGTATTCGTCGGCGTGCTGGTTGGCGTGTCCGTCGGCGTATTGGTCGGTGTGTTGGTTGGGCCCACCGGGGTATTGGTCGGCGTGCTGGTTGGGGTATCCGTCGGCGTATTGGTCGGCGTGTTGGTCGGTCCGACGGGTGTGTCGGTCGGCGTGCTGGTCGGCGTGTCGCTCGGGCCGGCGGGCGTGTTGGTTGGCACAACCGGCGTGTTTGTCGGCGGAACATCAACGGTGTAGCTGTCCGTGGAGTGTCCAACCTTCACCGTATAACGCCCCCAGTCGTCAGGCTGGATGGTGTAGGCGTCGAAACAGAACTCGCCGTTGTCGTCGGCAACCACCGTTCCATTTGCGACGACCTGTCCTGGATCGCCGCTGGCGCCTCCGGCGGCCCCCATGATGGCCCAAACCAAGAACTCTCCGGGGTCGAAGCCGCTGCCATTCAGGAAGACGTGAGCGCCAATGGAGAAGTGGCTGATGTCCTCCGAGGAGACGCAGGGCCCAGAGTTTGTCCAAACGGCACCTGTTCCGGATTGCGCGGCCACGGGAAGGGATGTCCCGGCAAGTGCCATTGAGACAATCAGACTTGCGACACCAAGGGTATAGGCAATGCCTGCGGCCCGTCCCATACGACCCCTAAACCATCTTTTCATACTCTTCCTCCTCACGATGAGATGCCGGAGTACCCGACGTGTGGCCTGTGCGGCCTATGCCATCCTGCCAACACGCAGCTGGTAGCCCACTCCAGGGCGGTTGATGATGAGGTCAGGATGATCGGGCTCAACTTCAAGTTTTCGTCGGAGCGCATGGATCAGATACTTGATCCGGTTGCGTTCCTCTGAGTGATCTTCATTCCAAACGGACTTGGTGATTTGCTCATACGTGGCCGGCCGGGGCGCATGTTCGGCCAGGCAGCGCATGAGGGCGAATTCTGTAGGAGCAAGTTCAATGGCACGGCCCTGGTAATCCACCTGGTAGGTCTCAAGTTCGATCAGGAGATCCCGCTCGGGAAACAGGTAAACCGAAGCCTTCTCGATGGGACCGGTCCGGCGAAGAACGGCGCGCACCCGGGCAGCCAGCTCAGGCAAGTGCAAGGGTTTGGTCAGATAGTCGTCCACACCATTCTCAAGGCCACCGACAATCTCCTGCTTTGTTCCTCTGGCAGTGACAATGATGATGGGGGCATCCGTGAACTCGCGCATTCTCGAGAAGGTCTCCCAACCATCCATGTCCGGCATCATCACGTCGAGAAGGATCAGGTCGGGTTGCATGTCGGCTGCTTTGGCCAGGGCATCCGGACCGCTGAGGGCGCCGACCACATCCATTCCGGCCTTGATCAGGGCCGTCTTGAGAAGGGTGACCGTGTCTGGGTCATCGTCGACGACCATCACCAACGGGTGATCCTCGGCGCCGTGCAATCGATCCAGGTCCAGCCCTTGAGATGTCACCGGCGAAGGTCCCTCTGAATCATGTGCAAACACGACCCGCGCCGAAAGATCAGCTTGGCCGTGTGCTGGAAACGGACTTGTGCGTGCGTGTTGCCGATTCACTATGAGTGTAGGAAAACCCGCTCCGGCTTCCTGCTGAAGATTTCTCGCGATGGGCTTGTTTCAGCATCGCCCATTGGGATGAGCTTTCGCTAGCATACGTCCAGGAAAACGGAGTTAAGCACGCCAGGTGGGGGTGGCCAGTCCGGACAAAAAGGCGGTACCTCAGGGACCACGTTCCCACTGGTGTGTGTGTGAAGGCCTCGGGGAGGATCACGTCGCTGAACCAAGCCCAGGCTTTGTTGTTTAATGCCGAAATGACCTCCTCGGCAGCAGCCCAGCCGCCCAAATCACGCGGGAGATATCTGGCGAAACGCCAAAGGCCGAGGATCCGAGGAACGGCAGACCAATGAAACCAGGGGCATACTCGTCAGCTCGCTTGGCCGAGGTGATCAAGACGTGCCAGATCGTGCAGGCTGGATCTGTCTCGCCACCCTTCTTTCGTAGAAATGCATCTCTGCGAATTGGTTTCTCCGTGCCGCAAGTCTGCCCGTCAACCCGCTCATCGGTCATTTGTTCTCGCGTGGTCAAGCAAACCCTGCCCACTGCGGATCGGTCACAAGACCCAAGCCAGGGGTCCAGAGTGGAACCCGAGGGGCAACGATCGAGCTGCATGACCGGCGCTCATCGGCTGGATGTCGGGTGGGTTATCTCTGATGAACGCGATTTCAAACTCCATCGCCAATAGATGCCCCGGCAAGTGATGGATGTCAGTTGCACCAGGCTGCGGGCTGGATGAAAATCGGGCCAACGCACGCAAGAGGGTTGCGAGGCGATCAGGAAGGACGGGACCGGTGTCGAACACAGCCGACGTCATCATCATCGGGGGCGGGGTGCACGGCGCCAGCCTGGCGTTTCATCTTGCCCAGCACGGTGTCAAGCCACTCGTGCTCGAAAAGAACTTTCTGGCGGCCGGCGCCACCGGCCGTTCAAGTGGCCTGGTTCGCATGCACTACGACCAGAGGCAAAGCGCCGAGCTAGCCTGGGAGTCCTTCGGCTACTTCCGCAACTGGGAGGAGATTGTTGGAGGCCAGTGCGGCTTCGAGCGGACGGGTTTTCTGCAGATCGTCGGCGCGGAACACACGGACGCACTTCGGGCCAACGTCGAGATGCACCAGGCCATCGGCATTCCCAGCTTACTGGTCGGCCGTGAGGACGTTCAGCGTTTGGCACCCTCGTTTGCCACAGACGACATCCAATCGGCGGCCTACGAGCCCGATTCCGGGTATGCCGATCCAACCAGCACCACCAACGCCTTCATGGCGGCAGCGCGCGCTCGAGGGGCTGTACTGGTGCAGGATTGCTTCGTCACCGGTATCTCGGTGGCTTCCGGCGAGGTGACCGGCGTGGAAACCGCCCAGGGCGCCTTCTCCGGGCCGATTGTGGTCAACGCGGCCGGGGCCTGGGCGGGCGCGGTCAACACCATGGCCGGCGTGGAACTGCCGTACGACACTTGGCGCCACGACACGATGTTCGTGGTGCGGCCGGAAGAGCTCCGTCCCAGCCATCCGGCGGCCATCGACGATGTTCACGAAATGTACTTTCGGCCGGAGGGAAGTCTGACGTTAGTGGGGCTGGAAGATGGCAATCCATTGGGCCAATCGCCGGAGAGTGACACCGATCACGCCCAGGCCGGTTTTGTCGAGCGGGCCATCGACCGGATCTGTCTGCGCATCCCAGGCATGGAAGCTGCCAGCCTGCACAGTGCCCACGGCGGCTACGATGGCATCACGCCCGACCAGTATCCATTGCTTGGCCCTTATGGGCCGGACGGCTTCTACCTAGATTGTGGATTTAGCGGTACGGGATTTAAGACATCACCGGCGGTCGGGGCCTGCATGGCGGAGTGGATCCTCGAAGGCGATCCCAAGACAGTCGACATCCGCGTCTTCTCGCCCTCTCGATTCGAAGAGGGCAGGGAGATTGTCCGCCAGCACCCCTATCAAAAGGTCTGGCGCTAGAACCTCTCAGATCATCCCCAGATTGCGGCCCACGGTCTCAAAGGCGGCCACCACCTGATCGAGCTGCTCGTCCGTGTGAGTCGCCATGTAGCTTGTCCGCAGCAGTTCCTGTCCCTCGGGGACGGCCGGAGAGAGCACTGGATTGACAAACACGCCGGCATCGAACAGACCCTTCCACATCCCGATCGTCCGCATCGTGTCCCCTACGATGATCGGGATGATCGGCGTCACCCAGGGCCCAGTGTCGAACCCAAGTGCCTTGAATCGGCTGCGCATGCGGTCGCCCAGCTCGTTAACCCGGCGAATCCGTTCCGGCTCCGATTCCATCACATCCAGTGCTGCCAGCACGGCGGCCGTGTTGGAAGGAGGCAAACTGGCGCTGAAGATCAGCGAGCGGGCATGGTGCTTGATGTAATGCACCACCTGATCTCCTCCGGCAACGAAACCGCCGATGGAGGCGAACGATTTGCTGAAAGTGGACATGATCAGGTCCACTTCATCGGTCAGGCCGAAGTGTGCCGCTGTGCCCCGGCCTTCTCCCAGGATGCCGACCGCATGCGCGTCGTCCACCATCACCCTTGCGCCATGTTGCCGGCACAGTTTAACAATCCCAGGCAGGTCGGCCAGGTCGCCGCCCATGCTGAACAACCCATCCACGACCACCATCTTCCCCTTCTCGTCAGAGACGCTGGACAAGACGCGGTCTAGATCTTCCATGTCGTTATGGCGGTAGCGACGCGTTTCCCCATAGCTCAGCCGAGCCCCATCCACGATGCTTGCGTGATCTTCCTTGTCCAGGATCACCACATCGTTGCGTCCGATCAGCGCGCTGATGACGCCCAGATTGGTTTGCATTCCGGTCGAAAAGACCAACGCCGATTCCTTGCCGACGAATTGGGCAAGACGCCTCTCGAGTTCCTCATGCATTTCGAGGGTCCCATTCAAAAAACGGGAGCCGGTACAGCTCGTTCCGAAATCTTGAATGGCCTGCGCCGAAGCCTGCCGAACCTTGGGGTGGGTGGTAAGCCCCAGGTAATTGTTGGATCCGCACATGATCAGCGGTCGACCCTGATACGTGGCCTGCGTCCCCTCACTGCCAGACAGGGGAATGAAGTACGGATAATAACCGCCCTCTTCGGCCTCTCGGGCGATCGTGTACTGGTCACACTTTTCAAACAGATCCATGTGATTCACCGCCTTCGCCGCCTGTCGCCGGGGTTACAGCTAACCTGGCAGCCTGAACACGGGCTCGCGATACCATCCAGTCCATGAGGGGGTAGAGGCTCGTTCCAAGAGCCCCCGAAAGCCAATAGAGCAGCTTGCCCTCAAAGCCGGGGATGATGACGTAGTGCTTCCGGCGGACACCCTTCAGGATGGCGGACGCCACTACGCCAGGCTCCATGGCGTCCACATTCCCCGCCAGGGCGCGCGTCTCCGGCGGCTTGAATTGATTCTCGTAATCGAGTTGCGGCGTTCGAGTATCCGGTGGATAGACGATCGACACGCGGACACCCTTGGGCTTCATCTCGGCCCTCAGCGCATCGGAGTAGCCACGGATGGCAAATTTGGACGCACCGTAGGCCGTGTATCCGAACACCGCCAAAAAACCAGCAACCGAGGCGATGTTCACAATATGGCCGCTACCGCGGCGCACCATGCCGGGAAGCAGAGTCTGGGTGACGTGCACGGTACCGTAGTAGTTGACGTCCATCATCCAGTGGAAGATGTCCATCCCCAGCGCTTCGGCGTAGCCTGGATGCGCTGCGCCAGCGCTGTTGATCAAAAGATCGGGAAGTTGATCAGCATCGATCAAGGGGCCAAGGACTCGCGTTACCGAGGCGTGATCGGTGACATCGGCCTCCAGGGCTTCGACCGTCTGTTCCTCAGACGCCCGCTCGGCGCGTATGGCCTCAACGGCTTCCGCCAGACGGTCCCGATGGCGCGCAAGGATCCAAACATCCGCTCCCGCGGCCGCCAACTGGCGTGAGAGTGCCAAGCCTATCCCGCTCGACCCGCCGGTGACGAGCGCGCGGTCATGAAGAAAGTCCATATCCCTCTCCCAGGGGGGTTTCCCGCCATCATAGCATCAGGTCGCGCGTTTCGACATCCCCACATGCTGGTTGCCTCACGAACCCAGCGGGAAGAAGTCCAGCGACTAGCGCGCCGTGACCAGGCCGTCCAGCAGCCGGCGTGAGGCTCGCGCGATGTCGTCCACGGCCTTTTCAAAGGCAAGCTGATTGGCGCGGGAAGGTTGGCGGTAGCCGCTGATCTTCCGCACAAACTGGCGGGCGGCTGCCCGAATTTCGTCCTCGGTCGCCGGTTCATCAGAGCGCCTGAGGGTCTTGATGCTTCGGCACATCGCGCGCCTCCTTCCGAAGGACTGCTTGATTGAATCAAATGGTCCGGCGCTTCAGGCTTGCACGCCAGAGTCGAATAGATTGTGACAGAGTTCACAAAATGAATTTGGGTCGGTGCGACAAGGACATTGTACCGTCACTGCTCGATACGTGTGGGCGTGCCTCGATGATACAATTCCTTCCGAGATGAAAGACGACGAGCTTCAACTCATTCAGGCTCTGCAACACGGTGACCGGGCGGCATGCACCGACTTAGTCGAGCGCTATGCTGGGCGGATTTACGGGGTGGCCCTGCGCTTAACGAGGCATCCCAATGAGGCTGAAGAGGTGCTCCAAGAGACGTTCATCGCCGCCTGCCGGGGGGTGGAGGCTTTCCAAGCGCGGTCCAGCCTGGGAACCTGGCTCTATCGCATAGCCACCAACAACGGGCTGATGCGCATGCGCCGCAGGCAGCTGGAAGTCGTCTCGGTGAATGACTTCGACGAGGATGGATTCGACAACCTCGAGCCTGGCGACCTTTCGGCTTGGCCGATTGAGCCCGAACGCGATGTGCTCAGCCAAGAACTCAGGCAACAAATGGAACAGGCGGTCGGCGATCTGCCGGACACGCTGAAGGGGGCATTTGTCTTGCGAGACATGGAAGGGCTATCCACGGACGAGGCCGCCGAAGTGCTCGATATCAGCCCCGGCGCAGTCAAGGTTCGCCTTCATCGTGCGCGGCTGGCCTTGCGCGATTCCCTGAGTGAGTACTTTCTTGACGCGAGGCCGGCCCAATGACTCACACCCATTCGACTCCGGAATGCCAGGCGCTGCTGGCCAAATTGTCCGATTATCTGGACGGAGACCTCGAACAATCCATCTGTGATCAAATCGAAGGCCACCTGGCGGAATGCGACGATTGCCGCCTGATGGTGGACACGACGCGCAAGACGCTCGTCCTGTACCGCAAGGCGGGCCGCGTCGAGATACCGGCCGGCGCGCTTCACCGGTTGTGGGAGACTTTGGAATCCGAAGGCTGCACATCACCTCGATCGGACACGTAATCCACACCACGCTTCGTGTAACTTTCAACCAAATCAAGGCATCCAAGGGTTAGAGAAGCCGCCGCCGGCGCGGGGGAATCCCCGCTGCCGTCCAGCCCATGGAGGTTGTCATGTCGTTGCTGTCCAACCAGGATCGGGATGCCCTGTTGGAGATGTTTGGGGCGATCAACCGGCCGGTGAAGCTCATGCTCGCTGTGGCGGATGAGTGCCCCACATGTTCCGAAACGCGCCAGATCCTTGATGAGCTGGCCGCATTGTCCCCTCAGATTTCGGTCGACATCATCGATCTGGCTGGCTCGGAAGGGCAGGCCGAGAGCTATGAGATTGACCGGGCGCCCGGCATGGCCGTCCTGGCCGGCGACTTGGATCCGAAGGACTACGGCATTCGGTACTTCGGCATTCCTTCCGGCTATGAATTCAGTTCACTGATTCAAGATATCATCATGGTGGGATCGGGAAAGTCGGGCTTGAGCGTGGCCACTCGTGCTGCCCTGGATGATCTCGATGGACCGGTGCATATTCAGGTCTTCGTCACCCCAACCTGCCCCTATTGTCCGGGCGCCGTACACCTTGCCCACCAAATGGCGTTCCACAGTTCGTGGGTGAAGGCAGACATGGTTGAGGCTATGGAGTTCCCGGAACTGGCCCAGAAGTTCGGTGTGATGGGCGTGCCGCGTACTGTGATCAACGGCCTGGTCCATGTCGAAGGCGCCGTTCCCGAGGCAGTTCTGCTCCCCAAGGTACTCGAAGGCGCCAGGCTACCGGCGTAAGGGCGTGTGCCCAACAATTAAGGAGAGAAGTGTGTCAGAGACGGGTTGGAAGCAAGGCAGTGTCACGTGGAAGGATGGGCTGGCGTTCGATGCGATAACGAATTCCGGATTTGAGATGGCGCTCAACTCTCAACCCGAGCCCGGCAAAGAAGAGATGTCGGCCAAGCCGACCGACCTGCTCCTGGTGGCGCTTGCCGGCTGCACCGGGATGGATGTCATATCCATCCTCAAGAAGAAGCGGCAGCCGGTCACCGGATTTGAAGTTCACACGCGAGGCGTTCAGGCCACGGATCCTCCGAATGTCTACACCAAGATCCAAGTCGAGTACGTCGTCAGAGGAGAAGGGGTGGATCCGGCCGCCGTGGCGCGGGCGATTGAGTTGTCCGAGGGAAAGTACTGCTCGGTTTCGGCCATGCTCAAGAAAACGGCCGAACTGACCACAACCTACCGCCTGGAGGACTGAAGATCAGGACGTCTCCACACGGTTCGCTGGTGTATCACGTACCGGCGCCGGGGCCGCGGCGCGAGCGAGTGATCAGGACGACAACCAGCGCCCCCAGCAGTACCAGGCCGAGGAGGCACACGAGCACCAGCCCGATGATCCACAGCAGGCTGGGTACGCCTGAGGTCGTCAGGCCGGGCAAGGTCGGCCCCGACTGATCCGTTGGGCTGGTAAGTCGACTTTGGGCGTGCAAGTGGTTCACCTGTCCCGTTTGCAGATGCCACACCAGCGTTCCGCCCTGCGCCTGATCGGCGTTGTTGTCGCCGACGTCACCAGGCAGCGTCAGCTTCCAATCGATTGCCAACTGCAATGAGTCGAGCAGGGTCGGGTCCACACCCTCGGCTGAAAGGTCCGAGAGGTCGATGACCACGTCGTAGAGGAACTCGCCGTCGGCGAGCTGCAGTTGGCGAATGTCGATATTCCCGATCTGTTGGTAGAGATCGTGCAGCTGATTCAAATCCTGATAGGGAACCTCAGCCACGCACCAAGTCGCGCCGTCACGCTGCTCTTCCTTGATCGTGCCCCCGGATGGAAGTCTGGTTCTGTCTTCGACCTGCTTGCAGAAATCTTGGCTCGTTCCCCCGCCAAGATCAGCCAGCCCTGCTTCGTCGGCCGGCGTCAGCCCAATGGCTGTGGACAGATTTCCTGATCCGTCATGGTTGACCTGAGTGGCGGCCTCCATGCTGCAGCCGGCCAATGCCGCCGACAGCAAGAGGATCACCAACCCGCGCCGTCTCATCAGGTGAGCCGTCCTTTCCCCGTCATTTCTTGAGGTCGAATCGTCACTTGGATATCACCAACCCGCCCTGGTTCGTTACACAACCGACGGCGGTCCAATCCTCCGCGTCATCCAAGCAAGGCGGACCAGAGCACCCTGGGCAGCTTGGCCAGGGAATGCGTACGCTCGAAATCATACAATGCCCTGCCGAACTCGAGGGTGTGTTCGGCCGTCACCAGGAAGGGGTCCGGCCACTGTCGGAAGGGGCCCCGCACGATGGATTTTTGGCTTGACTTGAACATGAGAGGGTTGTTGATTACCCCCCGTCCAGACTGGATATCGTTCAGCGGACTGCCGGGAGCGCCACCCCAGGGGGAGAGGAGGGGGTAGTACCCGTACTCCCCGCGCAGGTTGAGGCAAACGGTGCCATAGCGCAGGTCAGCCAGGGCGCGTTCGACCGCTGCCCGGATGGCGGGATCGGCCAGACTGCGCGGGTGGACGAAGAGGCTGGCGATGAGCGTGCCCCACAACTGGTGGTTGGCGAATCCTACCGCCTGATCGATGAATGCGGAGACTGAGTCCGCGTGCAGCGCCGTCTCGCTCAGCACGCTGCAGAAGACTTCGCTTCGAAACGCCATATCGTCTGGGTTTCCGGGGTTGATTCCCCGGATCACCGTCCAGGGCAGTCGACCGTCCTCGGCGCGTCCGAATTGTCGGACGTCGTCGTGACTTTCGACGAAGCGCTTATGTCGTTCTTGAGCGCCGGGATAGTAGGCCTTGCGCGGTGGTGTGCTGGCGAACACGTCTTCCAGCTCGGTCAGGAACGCCTCTCGCAATGGCCATTCGGCGTGCTGGATGACGATGCGAGGCGAGAGGCAGTTGAACGAAGCGTTGATCACCAACCATGATGCAACCTGGGCTGCTTTGTGTCGGAGATCGTCACGCGTCCATGGACCGGGCACGATGATCAGAGGCGTCACGTTTCCGAGTTCAGCCGAGACTTCCTTCGTGATCTCGGGCTCGAAGGGCCCATCGGGTGAGTTCGGCGTCTCCCCGAACACGATCCTGTTGAAGGTCTTGTCGGAGCCCGTCATATGGATGCTGTCCACGTCTGGGTGGCGGGTAAGGTACTCCCCCTGAGCGCCGCCGCCGGCAACCATCTGCAAGTAGCCGGCCTCGATGAGGGGCCGCAGCGCATCCGCCAGAATCGGGTCCAGGTAGTCGTCCACCGGATTGGTCTTCAACAGGACAACCTGGTTCTTGACGAACAAGTGGTCAAGGGCATCCAACAGAGGCAGGATCGACAGGTTTCCGGCAGCAAGGACCAGGGCCAGCTGGCCAGAGCCAGGCTCGCGGTAGGCCCAAGCTTGTCCTTCTTGCACGTTCTCGGGGGTGACGCCTGGCGCCATCCAGACGTCGGATGTAATGCCTCTGTAGAGCAGGCGGTCGGACCAGTGCGCGGGGAAGACGCGCGCCACTGTCCGTCCCTCAGAGTCGGTGCGCAGCCCCCCCGGGATGCCTGGCCGTCCGGTCTTTTCAATGTCCTGCAGGCTCCGTTTCAAATGACTAAGGGCGCGCATTCCCATCACGAAGATGATCCATTCCTCACCTTCGGCGAAACTTCCTGGCCGCAGCGCCTTGGCCTCAACACAGGCAGCAACCCAGCGCTCACCGACGGCTGCGTGCGTTTCTTGAACCGCCCGCAGCAGGTCAATCCGCTGACGGATGGGCAGCTCGGCCCAGGCTTCTTTGCGAGCCTTCAACGCCTGTATGGCTTGATCCATCGCTTCGGCCGAGTCTGGTTCATGCTGGGGGGCGGGGGCTGGAAACGCTGGGGACCCGACGCTGGATCGCGCCCTCCGCACCTGTCTCTTTAGGGGTTCAGCGGCCATGGCATGCCGTCCTGGTGGCTTCTGTCAAACGGGGAATGCGGGCTGACACAGCATGATACCACCCGTCACATCCCAGCCCGGACTATGGTCGGGACAACAAACAAACCGCAGCTCCGAGGAGCTGCGGCAGGGCCTGACTGGCTAATGTGGCAGGCTTGGATAGTGTCAGCAGGCCGATGCTCGAGGGAGAGGCCCCGAGCCCAGAGACGCGTCTAGGGTTGTTCGTCTTCGACCGGTACATGCACCGTCCTGAGTGACGGCGTCGGGGATATCAGCCAGACGATGGCGCCGATCAGGCTGACAACCCCGGACCAAACCCTGCGATTCTGCATTCGACAGTATCCACAGCGACAGAAAAGTAACTTCATCTTGTTGCACCTCATCACGCCTAGCCGAATGTACCTACATCATGGCTCATCTGAGCCCGAATGCGTCTTTACGGAAACCTTACAGATCCTGTTGGGCGCAACATGAAGGGACCGCCATAAAGGGTCCCTTGTTTCTCGTGAGCCAGAGTCTAGACGTAGGCGACCGGGCGTCCAATGTCAGAGGGGCGCATCTCTCCCGGCCATAGCCCGCGCCCGCTCCCAGGGTTTCCAGTTCTCCTTCTCGGCGAGGGCTTCCCGAAACTCGTAGATCTGATCGCGCAGCGCGGCCGCCTTCTCGAATTCAAGGGCAGCGGCGGCGGCGCGCATCTCGTCCTCGAGGCTCTTGATCAGTTTGGCGAGTTCATCGCGCGGGAGCTGGGCCGGTGTCAGGCCGGCGTACTCGGCTTGGGTTTCGGCAACGGCGCGGGCGGTCATTTGATCGGTGAGATCGCGCACGGCCTTGATAATGCTGACCGGCTCGATCCCGTGTTCTTGATTGAACGCCATCTGCTTGTCTCGCCGCCGCTCTGTCTCATCGAGGGCAAAGCGCATCGAATCTGTGACCCGGTCGGCATACATGATCACACGTCCATTGATGTGACGCGCCGCACGGCCAATTGTCTGCACCAGCGATGTGCCGGATCGGAGAAAGCCCTCCTTGTCGGCGTCAAGAATGGCGACCAGCGAGACTTCGGGCAGGTCAAGTCCTTCCCGGAGCAGATTGATGCCTACGACGACGTCATAGATGCCCAAACGAAGGTCGCGCAGGATTTCGACCCGCTCGATGGTGTCGATCTCCGAGTGCAGGTAGTGAACCTTGATCCCGAGCTCAATCAGGTAGTCGGCCAGGTCTTCGGCCATCCGCTTGGTGAGGGTTGTGACCAGGACGCGTTCCCCGACACCGAGCCTGTGCTGGATCTCCCCCAACAGGTCGTCGATCTGACCTTCGACCGGGCGGACCTCGACCTGCGGATCGACCAATCCGGTGGGGCGGATGATCTGTTCGACGACCTGGTCGGCGATTTGGAGTTCGTAGGGTCCGGGCGTGGCCGAGGTGTAGATGACCTGGCCAATGCGTGACGTGAACTCATCGAAATTCAACGGTCGATTATCCAGGGCCGAAGGCAGGCGAAAGCCGTAGTCGACCAGGTTTTGCTTACGCGACAGGTCGCCGGCGTACATCCCCCGAATCTGCGGCACGGTCATATGTGACTCGTCGATCACCAACAGGAAATCGGGCGGGAAGTAGTCCATCAAGGTCCAGGGCGGAGAACCGGCCGGGCGCTGGTCCAAATGCCTGGAGTAGTTCTCGATCCCGGAGCAGTAGCCGACCTCCTTTAGCATTTCGAGATCGTAGTGTGTCCGCTGCTCGAGGCGTTGGGCTTCTAGAAGCTTCTCCTGAGAGCGGAGATAGCTCAGCCTGTCTGCGAGCTCGGCTTGAATGTCATGGATGGCGGCCTTCAGCTTTTCTTCTTCGGTGATGAAGTGCTTGGCAGGATAGATGGCGACTTCATCGCGCTCGTTCAGAATCTCTCCCGTGAGTGTGTCCACCTCGACGATGCGGTCCAGCTCCTCACCGAAGAATTCCATGCGGTAGCCCTTGTCTTCGTAGGCTGGCACGACCTCCAGGGTGTCGCCGCGCACGCGGAAGACACCCGGCCGAAGTTCGAGGTCATTGCGCTCGTAGTGACTCTCAACCAGCTGGCGCAGCACGGCCCGGCGGCGATAGAGGCCGCCGCGCTTCAGATGGACCACGACACGCCCATAGGCCTCGGGGCTCCCGATGCCGTAAATGCAGGAGACGGAGGCCACCACCACCACATCTCGGCGAGACATGACCGAAGTCGAGGCCGAGAGCCGCAGACGGTCGATCTCCTCGTTGATCTCGGTTTCTTTCTCGATGTACAGGTCGTGCTGGGGGACGTAGGCCTCGGGTTGATAGTAGTCGTAGTACGAGACGAAGTACTCGACGGCGTTCTTGGGGAAGAAGTCCTTGAACTCAGCGTACAGCTGTGCTGCCAGCGTCTTGTTGTGGGCTATGACCAGGGTCGGTCGCTGCACCTGGTGGATGATGCTGGCCATGGCGAAGGTCTTGCCTGTCCCGGTGGCGCCCAGGAGGACTTGATGTTTGTCGCCGCGCGTGAGCCCGGTGACCAATTGTTCGATGGCCGCCGGCTGGTCGCCCATCGGCTGGTAGGGGGCCTGCAACTGAAAGTCTGGCATGCTAGGACCTGACAGGGAGTTTGGAAACGGAACGCGACTATTCTACCATCATGCACTACGCGGTTTGACTCGCGAGCCGCAGCCGACGACGAGGTGTATGTGAGAATCCTCATCTGTGGGGCCGGGGGCAACCTGGGAGGTCTGCTCAGCCAGCACTTGCTGGCAAAGGGTTATGAGTTGAACCTGATGTGGCACCGTCATCGGCCGCCCCGGCAGCTGGCGGATCACCCCGGAGTGTTTCTGACCCAGGCGGATTTGGGTGATCCTGCCAGCCTGTCTCCGGCGCTCCAAGGCGCCGATGTGGCCGTGCATCTGGCGGGGATGTTGTTCGCCCCGCGGCCGGCGAAATTCCTGGCTGAAACCAACATCGGCTACATGGAGAATCTCGTCCGGGCGGCCGCCAGATCCGATGTTGCCCGCTTGGTCTTTGTGTCCTTTCCCCAGGTGGAGGGCCCGAGCACGCCAGCCCACCCAGCCATGGGGGGCCTCGACGGGCGGCCGGTGAGTGTGCATGCCCAAACGCGCCTGGCGGCGGAACGTCAACTCTTCTCGATGACCGAGGGAACGCGGGTCGAGCCGGTGGTCGTTCGATCCGGCGTGGTGTACGGCCCGGGTGTGAAGCTGATCGAAGCCGCCCGATGGCTGCTGGCCAAGCGGCTGATGGCGATCTGGCCGAGCCCGACCTGGTACCACTTCATCGCCCTGGCGGATTTTCTGCGAGGATTGGAGGCGGCCGTTTTTAGGCCGGGCCTACATGGGATCTATCCCCTGGGCGATGATTGTCCTCTGCCGCTCCAGACCTTCCTCGATCGCCTGGCGGACCACTGGGGATTTCGGCGGCCGTGGCGCCTGCCCCCCTGGGCGTTCGGCACCGCGGCCGCGTGGGTTGAGCTGGCGGCGTTGGTCTTGCGTACGCCGGCGCCGTTGACGCGTGACATCCTGGCTCTGGCCCATGTGGATCACGCCATGGATACGAGCCGGATGAAGACCGAGCTGCTGCCGGAACTCGAGGTCCCACGCCTGGAAGACGGTTTACGCGCTTTGTGAAGGATTTCACAAAGCGGGAGCAGGTTCGCCCGATTCAGGCGGTGACGAAGATTGGGTTGCTGTAGATCCAGCCTCGAGCGCGGCCGTGCCCCCACAGAGAGGCTTCAATTCGGTAGGCTCCCGGCTCAGACACGGTCGCCACGGCGTAGGAGGAGGCCTCCCATGTTCTGAGTTCCCGGCCGTGGAGGATCAGGCGCACGTGGGCTCGACTTGGGAGCCGAACCTGGAGAGTGACCCCGAACCCAGCCGATACATTGTCCCCCATATGGTGCAGTCCGCGGCCCGACTGAGCGGTAAAGCGAAAGCCGCGCGACGGGGCCAGCCTGTCATTGGCGACGAAGGCACGGCCCTTGCGCAGGTTGTCGAAAATCAGACCGCGATCGGCCTCGACTTCGCCCGTCGGCGGCGTAGGGGCCAGCACATGGGTGTTGATACAGCCGAACAAGTACCGGTACGGAAAGACAACACGCCTGAATGGTCCCTTGCGCACGGGCCACGCATGGGCGTCAGCCCCGCCGATCGCCACGACTTTCTGGCCGGAGGCCAGGAGGCGGTCCCAGCGGCCGAGCACCTCGACTGAAGGGCGGGTCGGGATAAGATCCGGACGAAAGGCGAAGTAGATCGCCTCAGGCCAGGATGTCAGGTGGGCCTTGTACTCGCTCATGAAATTCCAGATTTCCAGCCCGTTGAAACCGTGGACATCCCAACTGACC
Source organism: uncultured Chloroflexia bacterium (assembly GCA_963807065.1). Lineage (GTDB taxonomy): Bacteria > Chloroflexota > Anaerolineae > Anaerolineales > E44-bin32 > CAWAND01. The sequence continues at coordinate 522,568 of CAWDZQ010000003.1, read as the reverse complement.
CAAGACAGAGACTCCTCGTCGAACAACGGGGCAGGCGGGTCATCTGGGTGGGCCAGAAACGATAATCCGCCGGCCTTGCCGACGGCGTTGATGAGCCGCTGCGGCGACGGTGCTTGAGTGGACAGCTCCCGGCGCGCCTCGTAGGTCAACAGATGATTTCGCTGCGGTTTTCGGCTGGGATCGTGAATCTCCTCCCCGGTCAGGATCAGCACGCGCCGGTCGCCCTGGTAGTGATAGCCGTCCACCCCTTCCACGTACACGTTGTGGTCGGTGACAACCACAAAATCCAGCCCCGCTTCCAGTGCTTCGCGGGCGATGTCTTTGTGGGTGCCGGCGCCATCGGAATAGACCGTGTGGGTGTGAAGGTTACCGACGAGTTCGTAGTCGTCCAAGATTCTAATCGTCCTCGCGGTTGATGTTGGGTCAGGGCGCGATCCGTCGGTCCCCGGGGGTCATGTTCCGTCCAGCGTCACTGGGCGTGACGAGTTGAGCGCCGACCTGGGCACATACGCCGATCAGCTGCTGCCGTTGGGCAGACGAGAAGAGGGCGAGGTGGGTGACGACGAGCCGTATCCGATGGTCGAGGAGCCCACTCAGCATGTTTTGCCAGCCTTGGCCCCCGGGAAGAGGATCAACGATGACCGCAACATCCTGTGGGTTGAACGGTCCGATTAGATCCTGAAGGTCTTCTTTGAAGCTGCGGTTGCCGTGAAACCATTCGAAAGTGTGAGGCTCCCCAGGGATGTCCAGGGGATGTCCGTTGACCATGTATACGACAATCGAATGTCGGCGATCCGATTCTGCCATCAATTCACAAATCCATTCGGGCGAGAAGAGGAGGTAAGGATAGCATAGCCGTTACCCGGGCACCAACCTTTCAGGCGGCGAGCGGGGGGCCTGAGTATAATCGGGGCCGGAGGCCGATGAATGCGTGCAGGCTCCTATCTTGCGTTAGCTTGTTGCCTTGCCTGGCTTGCCGGCTGTTCCGGAGGTCAGGCCCCCGCCAGTCTACTTCCCGGTACGCCTTCACCGACCGCCTTTCTGCCGTTGGGGCCTTCCCCGCGGCCCCGGGACCCGGCCCTGGGGCCGGACCGGGTGGCCACATTGGCGGCCCAGCTGGCTGAAGCACCGCCCGCCCAACCGCCGACGAAGTTGACATCACTCGGGGATGCGCTCCTGGTGGGTGTAAACGAACGGCGGCTGGACGCAGGCCTTCCCCTGCTCAAGGCGATGGGCGACCTGACGCAGATCGCCCAACTCCGCGCCGAAGACATGACCGTGCGCAACTATTTCGGCCACACCGACCCCATCTCCGGCGAGGACCTGGCCGAACCCCTGATTCGATCGGCAGGCTACACCGGTCGCGTGGCTGAGAACCTTTACGCCACCAACGCCTCTGAGCCAGACCTGGTGGACCAGGTTGTGAACGCCTGGTTCAACAGCCCCAGCCATCAGGCCAACCTGCTCGATCCTGCATTGCGCTTCACCGGCGTCGGGCTGGCTGGGGACGGCACCTGGTGGAAGATCTGTCAGGTGTTTGCCCAGCGCGGACCGAGCTAAGGAGGAGGCTTTGAACAACCAGGAACTGGCTCAGATCTTCGACAACATCGCCGACATGCTCTCGATCAGAGGGGAGATCGTCTACAAGACCTTGGCCTATCGGCGGGCCGCCGAGTCCCTCCGGGCCCAAACGAGAAGTGTGGAGGACATCTGGCGGGAGGGCAAGCTCAAGGACATTCAGGGGGTGGGCGATGCGATCGCCAAGAAGATTGATGCTCTCCTCAGCCAGGGCAAGATGCCATTCTACGAGGAGCTGAAGGCCGAAGTGCCAGTCGGGCTGGTCGAAATCCTAAAGGTCGGCGACATTGGTCCCAAGAAGGCGGCTATGTTCTGGAAGGAAATGGGGATCACTGATCTGGATGCCTTGGAGAAGGCCGCTGACGAGGGGAAACTGAGGGATCTGGAAGGGATGGGTGCCAAATCAGAAGCCCGTATTCTGGATGGAATCCGCGCCTTCCGGAGCCGCCAGACCGGGAGGATTTCGCTGGGTGAAGCGTGGCCGACGGCTGAAGATCTTCTCAACCGGCTGCGCCAGATCCCCGGCGTCCAAGTCGCCGAAGCCGCAGGCAGCCTTCGGCGCTGGCGGGAGACGGTGGGCGATCTGGATGTGTTGGTTGGCTCAAAACGGCCGGCAGAGGTCATGCAGGCCTTTCTTGATTTCCCGGAGGTCGGACGCGTGATGGGAAAGGGCGAGACCAAGACGAGCGTCGAACTCAACAACGGCCTGCGGATGCAATTGTGGGTCCACCCCCCCGAACGATTTGGATCGGCGCTTCAGTATGCGACTGGGTCGAAGGAGCATAGCGTCAAGTTAAGGGAATGGGCGCTCAAGCACGGCCTGTCACTTTCGGAGCATGGGTTCAAACGAGAAGACGAATCCGAGATCTTATGCGCGGATGAGCTCCAAGTTTATGAGACCCTTGGCCTGCCCTGGATAGCGCCGGAGCTGCGTGAGGACAGGGGCGAGATCGAGGCCGCCAGGGCCGGCGAGCTGCCCGACCTGGTCACCCTGGATGACATCCGGGGCGAGCTCCACGCCCACACCGATTGGTCGGACGGAGAGCTTACCTTGGAGGAAATGGTTCAGGGGGCGCGTGACATCGGCCTCGACTACCTGCTGATCACGGATCACTCCCAGAGTCTTGGCGTCACCAATGGGCTCTCGGTTGAGCGGCTGCGATCCCAAAGGAAGGCGATTGACGAACTTCAAGCAAAACTAGGGGACTCGTTCCGCGTCTATCAGGGGGCTGAGGTGGAGATCCTGGCCGATGGCCGTTTGGATTACCCGGATGACGTGCTCGAGGCTCTTGACCTGGTCGTGGCCTCGCTCCACACGTCCCTGAGGCAATCGCGCCAGAAGGTGACAAAGCGACTGCTGCGCGCAATTGGCAATCGGCATGTCGACGTCATTGGTCATCTGACCGGCCGCCTGATCGGCAGCCGGGACGCCGCCGATCTCGATATAGAAGCCATCTTTTCGGCTGCAGCCGAGCACGGTGTCGTTCTGGAAATTAACTCCAATCCGGCGCGGCTGGACCTGAACGATGTGCACGCTCGGCGAGCCGTAGAGGTCGGCTGCCGGCTTGCGATCAACACAGACGCACATCACACGGATCATTTCGCGTTCAGGCGCTATGGGATCGGGACCGCTCGGAGAGGCTGGGTCACAGCGCCGGATGTGATCAACACGCTTACTCAGGCGGATTTTGACGTCTGGCGGGCGTCTCGGAACTAGCGAATCCCCGCGACGAGAGCTGCGCCAGGGTGTTTAGAAGAAGAGGGACAAATTCGTGTGCCATTATCCGCGCCCATCTTTGAGGAGGCTTCGTGTCCAACGTCGCCATCGTGACCGACAGCACTGCCGCCATGCCGGACTCGCTGGTGGAGTCCTATCAGATCCAAGTTGCCCCCCAGGTTGTGATCTGGAACGAGACGTCCTATGAGGATGGGATTGACATCACGGCTGAGCAGTTCTACGCCCGGCTGGCGACAGATGAAAAGATGCCGACGACTTCCCAGGCCACCGTGGCGTCGTTCCAGAAGGCCTATGAGCCGATGGTGGCGGCCGGCCGGCCCATCTTGGCCGTGGTGGTTGGGGATCAACTTTCGGGGAGCTACCAATCCGCCGTGCAGGCCAAGGAATTGTTTCCCGGAGCACAAATCGAGATCTTCAACTCGGAGACTGTCGCCATGGCCCTCGGATTTCAGGTTTTGGCTGCCGCCCGAGTGGCAGCCGACGGAGGGTCGTTGGAGGCGGCTTTGGAGGCCGCCAGGCGGGCCCATGATCTCACCGGGCTCTTGATCGTCGTCGATACCCTGGAGTTTCTTCACCGCGGCGGGCGCATTGGCGGAGCGACCCATCTCTTGGGTACGGCGCTCAATCTCAAGCCGCTGCTCGAAGTGCGAGACGGTCGCGTCGAGGCTGTGGAACGAGTCCGGACCAAGACCAAGGCCCTGGCCAGGCTCCTTGACATCCTGGAATCGCGCGTCGAAGGCCACAGACCGCTTCGCATCACCGTCCATAACACCGGCGCAGAGCAGGATGCCAAGAGCCTCGATGCGTCGGTTGCTCAGCGGTTCTCGCCGGATGAATTGTTCAACACCATTATCCCGCCGGCTGTGGGTGTACACGCCGGCCCAGGTGCCACCGGGCTGGCCTATTGCATTGACATCTAGTTCTTGCCAAGATCGTACCGGACAGCGGCGGCCCAGCCTGGGCCGCCGCTGTTTGCGTCCCCGCCTCGTTCTGAACACCCGATGGTAGAATGGACGCGACCTGTCCGGCTTCAGGAGAGGAATTCGCTCGCAAGTCTCGCCCGCGCAAGCCGGTCCACGAGCATCGACAATCCGAGGTGCCCAGCTCTAGATTGGCTGCCTCGCGCATGGAGGTCACCCAAGCTTGGATATCCGGACCGTCATTCACCCTGCCACTCTCGCCCTGGTCCTTAGCGGCATGGGTTCGCCGCTCGCAGCTGGTCCTTTCACGCCGACCACTCTTTGGTCCTTCGCCCAATCCAGTTTGATCGATGAGTTGTTTCGTGTGCTGTTGACGCTGGCTGCCATCGTGTTTCTCGCTGTGGAGGGGGCATTGGTCTACGCGGTGTTCCGATTCCGCCGTAGCCAGGAGGATCGCTCCGCGGCGAGCATCTCGCCGCACCCGGGCCTCGAGATAATCTGGACGCTGATCCCCGCCGTGCTTGTCATTGTGATTGCGATTTTCTCGTTTAGAGCATTGGCCGCGCAACCGTCGGGGCCGAACGGAGGCGAGGCCGCACCGTCCCAAGATACGGCCGAGGCGGGTCGGGGGGTCTTCATGACCTATGGATGCTCGGCCTGTCACACACTCAAAGCCGTGGGCGCCAAGGGAACCGTCGGACCCAGCTTGGACGGCGTGGGGTCCTGGGCAGGGGCGTTGGAGCCGGGACTGGATGCAGGCACCTTCCTGCATCAAGCCGTGCTCGATCCGGATGAGCACATCGCATCTGGGTACGAGAGCGGCATTATGCCCGCCAACTTTGCCACTCGACTTTCACCGGCCCAGCTTTCCGGGTTGGTCAAGTTCCTGATGGCGCAGAAATAGCCCACTTCGAAAGGGAGCCGAGCGATCCATGCTCAACGCTCATGACACACCGTGCCGCCCTGCGAAAAGTCGGCGGCTGAGCCGGCAGTGAACTTGATCTTGTGAGAGGGCAGTCGACATCATGACATCATCCCCCGACCGTACCCACCGTCTTTCGGACGCACGCAAGTTTCGCTGGCTTGCGCTGACGGCCGCGGTCATGACCTTCCTGCTGATCGTCGTCGGCGGAATTGTTCGCGTTACGGGTTCGGGCCTGGGGTGTCCGGATTGGCCATTGTGCTACGGCAGGCTTATCCCTCCACTGGAATTTGCTTCAATCATCGAATACTCCCATCGTCTGACGGCCTCCCTGACGTCGCCGCTAATCGTTGCAACCACCCTTGTCGCATGGCTGCGATACCGCCGCGCGACATGGATTTTCTGGCCATCGGTGGTCTCTCTGATCCTGCTCTTGGTCCAGGTGCTGCTGGGGGGTCTGACGGTGGTCATGGAACTGCCCCCCACCATCGTGGCCGTACATCTAGCCAACGCGCTGCTGATCTTGGCCCTTCAAGTGTTGGTCATGGTGGGCGCTTTCCGCATCCACCAACGAGGCGGGGAGGCCCCCACATTCTCACTGGAGGATCCTCTGACCCGGCTAGGGGCATCGACGGCCGCCACGGTCTTCCTACTCCTGGTGAGCGGAGCGTTGGTGACCTCCACAGGGGCAGACACGGCCTGTGCCGGCTGGCCGCTGTGTGATGGAAGGGTGTGGCCGTCAGGATTGCTCGGCCAAATCCATATGTTGCACCGAATCATCGCCGCTCTGGGCGGCCTTATGATTATGGGATGGACGTGGGCGGCGTGGCAGCGTCGCCGTGAACGTCCCCCAGTGGCGATTGCTGCCGTCGTGTCGGCGGTGCTCGTGCTGGCTCAAATCCTGGTCGGGGCGGCCAATGTCCTGCGCGGCTTTCCGCCGGCCCTTGCGGGGCTGCACGTGGCCACGGCCACCGCGGTCTGGGGGAGTTTAATCCTCACCTTGGCTTTGTCGGGTGAGCGGAGGCTCCCTCAGGCAGAAGGTTCCGCAGATCTCGGGAAGCCCGAATCACCGGGATCTCTCGGTGACTACGTGGCACTCATGAAACCGATCATCGTCGGACTGCTCCTGGTCACCACATTGGCAGCCATGATCGTCGCCGCCAAGGGTTGGCCGGATTGGGGTCTGGTGGCCTGGACCATGCTAGGAGGAACCCTGGCAGCGGGAGGTTCAAGCGCCCTCAACCAGTACATCGATCGCAAACTCGACCTGAGAATGCAGCGCACATCGCACCGGCCGCTTCCCGGAGGGCGACTTCGAGCCCCGGAAGCGATCGCCTTCGGCTTGGCGCTGTGTGTGGGGAGCTTCTACATCCTGGCGGTATTCGTCAATCTACTGAGCGCTGTCCTGGCTCTGGCGGGGATCTTGTACTACGTCATCTTTTACAGCCTGGGCCTCAAGCAAGCGACGACACACAACATCGTCATCGGGGGCGGGGCGGGAGCAATACCCCCCTTGGTCGGGTGGGCGGCGGTCACCGGTGGCTTGTCGGTGGGTGCGTTCTTTCTCTTCGCCTTGATCTTCTTCTGGACGCCGCCACACTTTTGGGCGTTGGCTCTCGTTCGGCGTAAGGACTACGCCCGGGCGGGCGTGCCGATGCTCCCCGTGGTCTACGGCGAACGCGAGACCAGGACCGAGATCTTCCTCTACACGTTACAGGTCGTGGCGCTGACACTGCTCATGCCCGTCGCTCATCTCGGGGGGTGGGTCTATCTGATACTGGCGGTTGGACTGGGTGGCTTGTTGTGCTTTTTCGCCTGGCAGCTCCTCCGTCAAGGCGGGAACCGAAGTGCGTGGCTGATGTACCGCTACTCAAGTCTCTACCTTGCGCTCATCTTCTCGGCGCTTGTGGTGGACACCTTCGTCCGTTTCTGAGGGCGACCCATGGCCTCCAGCCGTCCTGCGTGCTCCGGACGGGGGCTGGAACTGTGGACTCATACCCATGCGCGCTTCTAGGATTCCTGGAGCAGATAAAGCAAATCCGCCAGAATCGTTTCCGGCTCGGTTCCATACGGGTAGCGGGTGACGAGTTTTCCCTCCCGGTCAATCATGAAAATGGTGGAAGTGTGGTCCAACGTGTACTCCTGTGAACCCGGACCCGCGGCAACCCTTTTCTGCACGGATACGTCGTAGGCAGTTTTCACTGCTTCGAGCGCTGCGGGGTCAGGGACGAGGCCAATGAACTTGGGATCATAGGCATCCAGGTAGCGGCGGAATTCTGCGGCGGTATCACGGGTCGGGTCCACGGTGATCATCACGAATTCGACCTCGTAATCCGGCCTTGAGGACAGCTTGTCGAACACCCACGAGACGTTGTACAGGGTGGCGGGATCGACATCCGGAGAATGGGTGTACCCAAAGTAGAGCAGGACAGGGAGTCCGCGCTGCTGGCTCAGCCGGAACGTGCCACCCCGGCTGGTTGGAAGTGTGAAGTCCGGGGCAGGCACCCGCTGGTCGTAAGGCTTCCCATGCCAGGGGTTGTCCACCGATGGGGGTGGGGGTGCGCAGGCTCCGATCAGGAGCGTCAGGGCGAGGAGTAGCAGCGTGAAGGCCGATCTTCGCACGATATCTTTCCCTCAATCTTGATCTAGACGCTGGGTATTCTAGCATGTTGCACTTTGCGCCGCATGCTCTTGCAGCATTGGCCACAGATTGAAAGGAGCAACCGACATGGATTACAAGAGTCTGGGGAATACGGGACTCAAAGTGTCCCACCTGTGTCTCGGCACAATGCAGTTCGGATGGACGGCCGACGAGGACACGTCCTTCGCCGTCTTGGATGCCGCATTCGACGCCGGGGTGACCTTCTTGGACACGGCAGACGTCTATTCCCGTTGGGTTGACGGCAATCCGGGCGGGGTGGCTGAGACCATCCTTGGCAAATGGATGCAGCATACTCCTGGCCGGCGGGATCAGGTTGTCCTGGCAACCAAAGTCCGCGGCCGGATGGGGGATGGGCCGAATGATGAAGGGCTGTCGCGTGCCCACATCATGCGCGCCGTCGAGGATTCCCTCCGGCGGATGCAAACGGACGTCATCGATCTCTATCAACTTCACGCATCAGATCCCTCAACCCCGATCGAGGAGACCTTGGGCGCGTTGGATGATCTCGTCCGTCACGGAAAAGTTCGCTACATAGGGTGCTCGAATTTCAAGGCTTGGCAGCTGATGCAGGCCCTGTGGACATCGGATAAGAAGAACCTGGCTTCTTTCATCTGTCTCCAACCGCACTACAACCTGCTCCACCGTGCAGAGTATGAAGCCGAACTTCAAGCCGTGTGCCTAGAATACGGATTGGGCGTCATTCCATACAGCCCGCTTGCGGGAGGTTTCTTGACCGGGAAATACCGGCGGGACGAGGTGCCCCCGGTGGGCTCACGCGGCGCCGGTAGTTCGCGGATGGCCAAATACATGGCCGATGATAGGAGCTGGGAGGTCTTGGAAGCAGTGGCGGCACTCGCGGAAGCCCATTCAGGAACGTCATCCCAGGTGGCTCTGGCATGGACCATGCGGCAGCCCGGAATAACCAGCCCCATCATTGGCCCACGATCGCTGGTTCAACTCAACGACAACCTCGCCGCATCCGAGCTGGCGCTTTCGGACGACGAGCTCGACACGTTGAACCAACGCTCAAGGGCCGAATAGGGTTCGGCGGCCGCGCGCCCGCCCGGCGCAGCAGGGAACATCGTCATTCCCAGTTATGGAAAGTGGGAGCCGCGATGTTATAATCGCGCCTGCCCGACCTTAAAGGGGACTCAAACCGTTGGAGCAGGCGATCCAGGCATTTCTGAGCGACCTCAAGTATCGTCAAGGGCGTGCTTCCAACACGCTCAGCGCCTATCGTGCCGACCTTGCCCAATTTTCGCAGGTCATAGCGACCCGTTCGGGGAGGCTGCCCGTTGTCGGGATGCTCACTTCGGACCATGTTGACGCCTACGTCGATTGGCTCGAAGACCAAAGTTACCGCGCTTCAACGGTGGCCAGGAAGATGGCCGCCGTTCGCTCTTTCATCCGCTTCACCTTTGGGAGCAGCGGACATCGATCCGAACGGCTGTTGGAGCGGTTGAGGTCGCCATTGGCGGAAGCCAAACGGAACCAGCGGATCCTGACGCGGGCCGAAGTAGCCAGCCTGATGTCAGCCCCTGCAAGCAAAGGCAGGGTGCGTGATGTGCGCGATGCAGCAATTCTCGCCCTTCTGTACGTGACCGGCATCAGGGCGGCCGAGGCGGTTGGGCTCGGGACTTCTGACGTCGACCTGGAGCGAGGTGTGCTTCGGGCGGCTGGCGAGCGCATCGAAAGGCCCCTCGACATGGCCCAGCAGCCGCTGCGTGCCTACCTTCAAGACGCCCGATCCCAGCTGCTCAGCGGGCAGGACCCCGGCAACCTGTTCCTCAACCAGCGTGGTAGCCCTTTGAGCCGTCAGGGCCTATGGCTGGTCGTCAAGCGCTGGACGAAGGTCGTCGGGTTGCGGGGAAGCATCTCACCCCATACCCTGCGTCGGACTCGAGCCGAACATCTGCTCGAAGACGGGCAGCGTAAGCGCGACGTGCAGCGATATCTGGGGTTGACCAGCCCTAACACGCTTCGATCCATGCCAGGGCGCGTCGCTAACGGAGAGGAAGTGTCCCCTGATGACCGATGACACCTTCTTGACCATGGCCGAGATCGATCGTGTGGTGGGGGCCATCCGTGAAAGGACGGAGTTTGTTCCAAAGATCGGCTTGATCCTGGGTTCCGGCCTGGGGCCGCTGGGGGACGAAGTCGATGCCGAAGCGCGCATCGCCAGCCAAGAAATCCCAGGCTGGCCGAAATCCACCGTGGAAGGTCATGCGGGTCGGCTCGTGCTCGGCGTCCTCGAGGGCCAATCGGTGTTTGTGCTCCAAGGCAGGGTCCACTTTTATGAAGGGCATCCCATGTCCGCCCTGGGCCTGCCGGTGCGCGTGATGCAGCGTCTTGGAGCTGAGATTCTGATCGTGACCAACGCCGCCGGCGGGATCAACCAGGCGTTCAATCCAGGCGATCTGATGCTGATCACCGACCATATCAATCTGCTGGGCATGGCCGGCCAGACGCCCCTCCGGGGGCCAAATCTTGACGCCTTCGGTCCCCGGTTTCCGGATATGAGTCGAGCCTACGATGGCGAGCTTCTGGCCACGGCCGCCGGCGTTGCAGGGCAAGAAGACGTCCCGTGTCACCAGGGCATTTATGTCTGCCTGGCCGGGCCCTCCTTCGAGACGCCGGCGGATCTCAGGTTCCTGAAAGGAATCGGCGCCGATGCGGTGGGCATGTCGACCGTTCCAGAAGTGACCGTCGCGCGGCACGGCGGCATGCGAGTGTTGGGCATCTCGGGGATCACCAACAAGGCCAGCATGGATGGTCAAGCTGAAACGACGCATGAAGAAGTACTTGAAGCCTCTCGGATCCTTGTACCCAGATTGTCGACGCTCATCAAGGGGGTGCTCCGTCGACTTTAGGTCGAATTGGAATGGCAGAAGCCCTAATCTTGATCGAAACCTACCAGACCTGGATCTACGTGATCCTCGGTGCCGCCGGTTTGGTGTACCTGGGCCTGACGTTGAAGTGGGTCGCCGCCTATCGGAATGCGCTCTTCGGCTTGGAGAGAGAGCGCGCCCTCGCCTCACTCAGCCGATATGGCGCCATGATGGCGCTCGTGGTTGCGGCGTTGATGGGCACATTCTTCACGGCCACGTTTCTGGGACCAGCCGTGCCCCTCGGCGCACGGCCAACGCCGGTGCCGACGGTGTCCCTGCTTTCGACTCCACAAAATGGGGTCATCGGAGAAGGGGGCACTTTTGTACCGTCAACCGAGCTGGCGCTGGGCACGCCGGAGGGAGTTGGGTGCACCAACCCGCTGGCGACGTTGTCCAGTCCCGCCCCCGACGCCTCATTGACGGGGACGGTCGATATCGACGGCACAGCCAACATCGCCAACTTCGCCTTCTACAAGTACGAATTCCGGGTCGCCAACAGCGCTGACCCATGGCAGGCGATATCGGCTGGCACCACTCCAGTCGTCGATGACCTGCTGGGCAAGTGGGACACCAGCCTGGTGCCGAGCGGTGATTATGACTTCCGGCTGGTTGTCACCGACACGTCTGGGAACGCGCCCCTGCCATGCGTGATCAGAGTTCATGTGGCTCCGTCTGGGTAGGTCGCTCCCCAACGATCGAAGGAAAGACATTATGCCGATTGCCGAAATCCGCACTGCTATCTCGAGCGATATCCCGGCCCTGATGCAATTCGACCATGGGTTCAGCACCGACCATGTTTGGCAGATGGGCTTTCATGGACAAGGGGAGGGGATTGAGATCCAATTTCAAGAGGTCCGGCTTCCACGGCCCATGCGCGTCGCGTATCCGCGGTCACCGGAACAACTCGCCGACGAGTGGAGCCATCGTTTGGCGGTGTTCGTGGCCCAGGGGGATCCGGGATTGATGGGCTATGCCTGTTTGGTCGAGGCGCCGGCACCTGGCGCCGTCTGGATGACGGACGTCGTGGTGGATCTTCGCCATCGCCGACAGGGCCTCGGATCGGCGCTCGTGAACGGCGCGTGCACATGGGCGAAGGAGCGCGGGTACCAGGCGATCTTCATGGAAATGCAGACCAAGAACTTCCCCGCCATCCGGTTGGCGAAGAAACTTGGATTGGGATTCTCAGGTTACAGCGACAATTATTTTCCCGATCAGGATATTGCGCTCTTCTTCTCTATGACCATCGCCTGATTATCTGAGACTCATGACCGACCTTCTGCTGGCTGCGCTGCGTGTCTTCAACCAAATCCTGAACGCCGGGAATGCCATCACGGCATTCTCGCTCATGCTTTATGCGCTCACCTTCAACTCAAAAGAACTCGTTGCCAGGTCGTTTGCCATTGTCTTGGGTTGTGTAACCCTGATCTATTTCGGTGACGTCCTGGCGGGCACGACCCTGCTCGGGGTTGAGATCGGGATGTGGCTCAGGATCAAATGGGTTGGAATCAGCTTCCTGCCCTCGGTCTTGCTTCATCTGTCGGACGCCTTGTTGGCTTCGACGGGCCGGCCGTCCAAAGGACGAAGGAAACTGGCTGTGCGGATCAGCTATGGCCTGAGCCTGCTGGCGGTGATCGGGGTGGGATTCTCGGATGGAGTCGTGGATGGCTTGGGCCAAACCGGTCAGACCACCTACCTTCAACCCGGATCGCTCTTCTGGTTGTTCAGCCTGTTTCTTGCCTTTGACCTGGTGTTTGCCGGTGTCAACTTGTGGAGGGCTTACCAACGCTGCCTGACGACTACAAGCCGCAGGCGGATGAGTTATCTGATGGTAGGCGCCGTGGGCCCCGTCCTCGCAGGCGTACCCTTCCTGACCCTCATCGGTCCGTCCCTGGGGCGATCCCCGTTCATCTTCCAAACGAGCCTCGTCTTCAGCAACGGTGGCGTGGCCGTGCTGCTTGTCCTTATGGCCTACGCGGTGGCGTACTTCGGGGTCAGCATCCCTGACCGAGTGGTGAAGAGCCGGCTGTTTCAATGGATCGTGCGTGGCCCAGTGGTGGCATCCTCCGTGCTGGGCGCGACGGTCATCGTGAACCGCTTTGGCGATCTGATTGGCTTACCGAACAGCCGCGTGGTCCCCTTTGCCATGATCGGAACCCTGCTCCTGTTCCAGTTCCTGATCACGCTGACCAGGCCCACCGTTGAACGCTGGCTGTTTTATGGAGAGGACCGCACGGACATCGCTCGACTCCACCTCCTCGAGGAGCGGCTGCTGACCAGCGGTGATCTGCGCCAGTATCTGGAGTCCATTCTCAACGCGGTGTGCGACTTCACCGGGGCGCCGTCGTCCTTCATTGCCGTGGTTGACAATGATGGGCTTGAATTGGAAGTGGCGGTCGGCCCTGATGACCCGCTTCGCGGGGGGGAAGACCTGCCCAGTCTGGTCCTGCCAGAGGATGCAGAAGATGTCGGCCCGCTGGGGACGATCTTTGCCTGGGACGTCTTTTGGCTGCTCCCCCTGCGCCAGCCGGAATCGGGCGAGATCATCGGCTTGTTGGGGGTTCGCTCAGTCGATGACCCGTCTGAGCTCCAGGAGGAGTACGCCGAGGAACTTAGCCTCCTAGCTCAGCGGGCGACCGTTGCTCTCACTGACCGGCTGCTCCAGCGGGAGGTCTTTCAGGTGGTCGACCGGCTTGTCCCCCAGGTAGAAGCCGTGCAGCGCATGCGCGCGGCGGCGCGCTACGGCGGGCTGAACGCCTTGACGTCCGAAGTCGAAGGCATGCACAGCGAGTCAGATCTGGCCAACCTTGTCAAGGACGCCCTTGGGCACTACTGGGGCGGGCCAAGGCTGACTCGCAGTCCCCTCCTCAGCCTGCGAGTCGTTCAGGCTGCCATGGAACAGCACACAGGCAACCCGGTCAACGCCCTGCGTGCCATCTTGAGCCAGGCGATCGAACGAGTGCGCCCGGAGGGCGAGCGCCGGCTTACCGCCGAATGGATGCTTTACAACATTCTGGAGATGAAATTCGTCCAGGGGCGCAAGGTCCGCGATGTCGCCATGCGCCTGGCCATGTCCGAGGCCGACTTGTACCGGAAGCAGCGTGTAGCCATCGAGGCCGTGGCGCAGGCTATCATGGACATGGAGCGCCAGGCAGCAGCTCAGGCGGCGGGGGAGGGCCACGAATAGGCAAGACGGCTTGCACTTTGGCCGGAAGAGTGTATCCTAGGCTTGAGAGCTGGGTCATTCCTTTCTATCAGTCTGGGGACACAAGGCGGGTAAGATGAGTCAGGACAGGGGTCAGCAGTCCGATCAGGGGTATCGTCCACCACAATCTGACGAATCCTGGTGGGCAGCGGTTCTGCAAGACGAAGGGATCCCAACCGAAAACAAACCCGCCCGAGGCGCCCACCGATCGGCGGCTTCGGGCACAACGTGGGGCTCGGCCGAAGATTGGGTGTGGGCGCGCGAGCTGTACGAATCGGACGACACGATCGATTTGCCCGTCGTGGGTTTCAATCGCGGCGGGCTTTTGGTTAGAAGCGCGCACTCTAAGGGGGTTTGTTCCCGTCTCACATCTGGTGGAGGTTGAGCAATCCAGCGACGATGTCCAACGGCATGAGGTGATGGAGTCGCTGGTCGGGGGCAACATTTGTCTCAAAGTGATCGAGTTCGACCCGGAGCGGGGCCGGCTTGTCTTTTCCCAGAGGGCTGCCCAGGCTGGGCCGGGGAAGCGGATTGAGCTCCTCGAGCGCCTCGACGCCGGGCAGAGAATCACCGGAAAAGTGACCAATATCACAGCCTTCGGCGTTTTCGTCGATCTGGGAGGAGTCGAGGGCCTGGTGCATGTCTCCGAGCTTTCCTGGGGGCGGGTTCGGCACCCCAGCGATGTGGTGCGCTGCGGCCAGGATCTGGAAGTGGCGGTCATGTCAATTGACCGAGAGCAGGTCCGCGTGGCGCTGAGTCTCAAGGAACTCCTGCCGGACCCCTGGAAGACGGTTGACACCCGCTTCAAGGTCGGGGACATGGTGGATGGCGTGGTCACGAATGTCGTCAAGTTCGGCGCCTTTGTTGGCATTGAGGAAGGGTTGGAAGGTCTGATCCATGTGTCGGAATTGGGCGATGAACACTACCCGGACCCCAGCGCTCTGTTGGCCGATGGCGATCGCGTGCGCGTGCGCATTATTCACATTGATGCCGGCGCAAGACGCCTCGGGCTCAGCCTGCGCGATGTCAGCGAGCCCGTTTTGGACGTGGAAAGACCAGATAGCTCGCGCGAGGCCGAGGCCCTGTCATCGTTCTGAACAATGGGATAGTCGGGACCCGCCGGGCGCCCAACGCTTGCGCCCGGCATTCTCTTGTCAAGCGATGAACATTAAGGCGGCAACGCGTGGCCGGTGGAAAGCCCTCAGGAAGCATGTCCAAGAGTAAGCGGCGACCCACCCCACCTCGGGAGAGATCGGACGTCGCTTGGGATTTGTTGGAACGCATTCTCCCTTACCTGGATGATCTCCTCGCCGTCCTAACCGCCAGTCTGAGTCTGGTCACCTTCATCGGCCTGCTTGGCCTGACCAGCGGTGCGCTGATTTCACCCTGGGTCAGCCTGCTGGAAGTCTGGTTGGGGCTCGGGGCATGGCTCGTGCCGATCCTCCTGGGGTTCATTGGGCTGGCCTTGATCCGGCGCAGTGTGGGCCGCCCTCTGAAGGTGCCTTGGGTGGCGGTCATCTGTGGAGAGATTGCTGGGCTGGCGCTGCTCGGATTGTTGAGCGTCTTGGAGGGCCTTTCTCTTCCGGCAGCTGAGAGTGGATTTGGGGGGGGCCTGGTGGGCTGGGGGATCGGCACCTTGCTTGCTGACGGCCTGGGCATCGTCGGATCGGGTTTGGCGCTGGGCGGTATTTGTCTCGTGTTCGGATTCTTCAGCCTGCAAGGGTTGCTGAACAGCGTGGACTCCTTCAGCCGATTGCTCGTTTGGGTTCAGCCGAGACCATCGCCGAGGGGGGGAAGTCCGGCGCAGAGTCACGGGCCCGCCCCTACTCTGCTGGGGCCGGCCCAACGACGTTCCAAAGGTCGATCGGCTCGTCTTCCAGAGGCTTATCGCAAGGACTTCAGGCTGCCGGAGGCGCCGGATGAGCGCCGCCGGGCGCCGATGTCCAGAGACCAGCGGCTGCCTCCGTTGAGTTTGCTCGAGGAGGGTGAACTGGCCAGGGTCTCGGCCAAGGAGATCAACCGGGCGGCGGGTTTGATCGAGAAAACGCTGGCGGACTTTGGCCTGCCGGTGAGGGTGGTGGATTTCCGCTCCGGCCCGTCTGTGACGCAGTTCGCCGTCGAACCCGGTTATTTGGAGCAGGCCGGTCCCGACGGAAGCCTGCGCAAACACAAGGTGCGCGTATCTCAGATCTCAGGTCTGGCCAACGATCTGGCCCTGGCCCTCTCCGCCCCTCGATTGCGGATTGAAGCCCCGGTTCCCGGCCGATCCTATGTCGGGGTGGAAGTGCCCAATCAACGGGCTGCCACGGTCCGTCTCAGGCCCATCCTCGAGTTTGAAGCCTTCGCTTCCATCGGCTCGCCGTTGGCGATCGGGCTGGGCCGCAACGTCGCCGGAGCCGCCGTGGCGGCTGATCTGGCCGCCATGCCACACCTTCTGATTGCTGGCACAACCGGATCCGGCAAGTCTGTGGCCATTACTGCCTTGGCCACATGCCTGACCGTTAACAACTCTCCTGACGACTTGCGGTTGGTGATGGTCGACCCCAAGATGGTGGAGCTTGTTCGTTTCAACGGCCTCCCCCATCTGTTCGGTAAGGTGGAGACCGACCTTGAGCGCATCATCGGCGTGCTGCGCTGGTGCACGATGGAAATGGACAGGCGCTACCGTCTGCTTGAGGCTGCCCAAGCTCGGGACATCGACTCCTTTAACAACAAGGCCCGGCGTAACCGTGATGGGGAAAGGTTGCCGCGCGTTGTGGTGATGATTGACGAGCTGGCGGATTTGATGATGATGGCCCCCGACCAGACCGAGCAAACCCTGGTGCGTCTGGCCCAGATGGCGCGTGCCGTCGGTATTCATCTGGTTGTGGCCACGCAGCGGCCGAGCACCGACATCGTCACGGGATTGATCAAGGCCAACTTCCCGGCGCGCATATCGTTTGCCACCGCCTCGAGCACCGACTCGCGTGTGATCCTCGATTCGCAGGGAGCCGAGACCCTCCTGGGCCGGGGTGATATGCTCTACTTGGCAGCCGAGGCCTCAGCTCCGGTGAGGATCCAGGGCGCATTTGTGGATGATCGAGAGGTCGACCAGCTGATCCGCTACTGGCGGAGGGCCGACCCGGATGCCGAACAGGAAGACGAAGACCAATCGGCCCCTTGGGAGTCGCTGCTCGTCCGCCAGGCCACACTGGAAGAGCACGACGATATCATCGAACGCGCCATTGACGTGGTCACGAGCGAAGGTGAAGCCAGCGCGTCTCTCCTGCAGCGGCGTCTGCGCGTGGGCTACCCGCGCGCGGCGCGACTTATGGACGAGCTGGAGGAACTTGGCGTGGTGGGCCGCGCTCAATCCGGCGGAAAGACGCGTGAGGTCCTGATTGATCCGGAAGACGACCCCTTGATGGCTGGGGATGAAGATGGCGGGTGAGTTTGTTGCCGCGCCTTGACACGGGTACTCATCGGCAAGTAGCATTCTTCGGTCATATCAGGAGAGAGGTATGCGAGCCAACGAGAGCGCAAAGCCATCCAGGCCCACCTTGACCGATCTGTTGAGGATCTGGTTCAAGGGGTTGTTGGATCCTGTGGCGTCCTTCCTGAACCGGTTGGGCCTGGCGCCGAACACGCTGACCCTCATGGGGTTGGCAGGCAACATCGTCGGCGCTATTTTTCTTTCTCAAGGGCGATTTATGGTGGGTGGGCTGATTGTTTTGTTGATGGGCCCCATTGATGCCCTGGATGGTCCCATGGCCCGCCTGCGTGGCGAATCTTCGGATTTCGGGGCGTTTGTTGATTCGGTCACCGACCGTTACAACGAGCTCACCGTCCTGGCGGGGTTGCTGTGGTATTTCCTTGTTCAGGGCGACGAAATAACGAGCGGACTGATCTTCGCTGCCGCCGCCGGCTCGGTGCTGGTGTCCTACATGCGAGCCAGGGGCGAGGCGCTTGGCTTTCATGTCAAGGGGGGAATCCTGACGCGAGTCGAACGCTATCTGGTGCTTGTCCCCAGCCTCGTGCTGGGCTTTCCGTCTATCGGTATCGCCATCATCGCCGTGCTGGCCAACCTGACGGCGCTCCAGCGGGTCCTGCTGGTCCGTCGCCAGGCCTACGCGCGTCGGGTTGGGAAGGAATAACTGCGCATGTACGTTGACAGCTACGGCATCCATATCGGATTGGTTTACATTCACTTCTACGGCATTATTGTGATGACGGGTGCCCTGGTGGGCACCTACATTGCCTCGCGCATGATCCGGCGGATGGACGACCAGGTCTCGCCGGACATCATGTGGGATGCGCTGGTTTGGGCTCTGATACTGGGCGTGATTGGGGCCCGTCTCTACCATGTGTTTACCCCCTCTAAGAGCCTGTTGGCATCCGGAATCGACACCCACTACTACCTGACCCATCCGCTGGATCTGATTGCATCCTGGCAGGGCGGGCTTGGCATCCCGGGAGCGATCATCGGCGGTGTGGCAGGGATGTGGATCTTCGCCCACCGGAATGGTTACAGCCTGAGACTGCTTCTGGATGCGACTGCTCCGGGTCTGGCGATAGGGCAAGCCATCGGCCGGTGGGGCAATTTTGTCAATCAGGAGATCTACGGCCCGCCCACCAACTTGCCGTGGGGAATCTACATTCGCCCGGAGAACCGGATGGCCGGCTTTCAGCAGTTTGATCGATTCCAACCCCTGTTTCTCTATGAGTTCGATCTTGAATGTGTTAAACGCCGTCTTCCTGTATTTGATTTGGCGGCGTTTTGGTGATCGTCTGAGGCGCGGCGATCTTTTTCTGGTCTATCTTGTGACGTATCCTCTGATCCGATTTGGGCTTGAATTCCTGAGACTGGACTTTGTGCCCCTGTTCGGGATCAACTTCAACCAGGGGCTGATGCTTGTCGTCGCCTTGGTGAGTGGCGGCGTCCTGTATTGGCGCCATCGATCCGCGCCCCCGGTCGAGCCAGTTCCCCAGTCCCCAACCTAGGGCAACGATGGGTGGAGAAGCGCAAGAGCCCGGCCATCTGGCCGGGCTCGTTTCATTTGGTCGCGGGGAATGGGCTGGATCAGGGTTGCCAGTTGAGGAAGGTGTAGAGCACCCGCTGGTTGATGTCGACATCCAGGTTGTAGTGCGTGCTCAGCTCAATATCCACGGCGGCGATGCCATTGGCTGCGGACCAATCGACCATCTCCCCGGCGTAGTCGCACCCGGTGTTCTTGGGCGGAAAGGGGTAGGGCGACACCTTGGCCAGGGCTTCAGCCAAGGACAGGGATGGCTCGGTCGACGGATCGCCGCCCGCAAATATCCCCAGAGCGGCGCTGTGGTAGCTGATCAGGGCTTCGACGCCTTGCCTCAGTAGGAAACGTGCTACCGCCTGGCTCTCCGGCTCGGAGAGCGGATGCGGGCCGGAGGTAATGGGCAGATAGCTCCAGCACCCCTCCGGTGCCCAGGTGGCCTTCCAGTCCAGGGGGAAATTTCGATTGAGATCAACGCCGTTCGCGTTGGCTCGGCCGTCATAGCCATGCGACCTGGCCAGGCCATCCGGATTCATGCTGGGTAAAATGAAAAGCGTGACGCGGGGAGGGACGAAGTTGGGGTGACGGGTGAGGAAGTCGATCAGCCGGTCGGCAAGCGCCGCCGCGTTCCATTCGTACCCGCCATGGATGTCGGCAATGATCATCCGCGCATGCGGGCCGTCTCCAAAGGTGTACACCTCGAGCGGCCGCCCCTCAACCGAATAGCCTATAAGGACCGGGGCCGGCTGGGTTGGCGCCGCCGTCGGGATGCCAGTTGTGGGCGTTGGCCCGGCGATGGGGCGTCCCTGGATGCTGGCTGGATTGGTTTGAATCGAGGTCGCAGCCGACGCGCTGACAACTAGCCCTGTCCACAGTGCAAATCCGGCACCGGCTGCGAGCAAGGCGCGCCGCCAAGCCGTGCCCTGGGTGCGTCCCAGGGCGCCTGGTCGCATATCTGCCGCCGGGCTTTGCTGGGCCGGCTTTGTGAGGAAATTCACAAGCTCACTCGCATAACCGATCTTATCATGCCCTTTCAGGCTTGGCGTGCGCCTATTGGTCCTAGGCCGCAAGCCCCGGTGTTCCTTTGCAGGCCCAGGTCACATGGGATGCTCGGGTCATTGTGGGGTGCCAATTGCTCCTGCTATAATGCGCCGTGCAACGTATGGGAGCCCTTATTGAAGCCTCCGGCCTGACCAAGCAATTTGACGAGTTGACCGCCGTCGAGGATGTAACCTTGCGGGTCGATCAGGGGCAAATCCTGGCCCTGTTGGGGCCCAATGGCGCCGGCAAAACCACGACCATCAGAATGCTGGCGTCGATCCTGCCGCCCACGCGGGGGACGGCGCAGATCGCAGGATACGATGTGCTGACTCAGGCCCATAGAGTACGTCAATCCGTGGGGCTCCTCACCGAGCATCACGGTCTGTACACGCGCATGCGCCCGCTGGCCTACCTGGGGTTCTTTGGGCGGACCTATGGCCTGCCCCGGGCCGACGCAGAAGCGCGCGCCGGGGACCTGCTCGAGCGTTTTGGGCTCCAAGAAGACTCGCATCGCCGCCTGGGCCACTTCTCGCGCGGCATGCGCCAGAAGCTGGCGCTGGCGAGAGCTATGCTTCACGATCCCCCGGTCTTGCTGCTAGATGAACCTACCTCCGCCATGGATCCGGCCAGCGCCCGCATGGTCCGCCAGAGCATCCAGGCGCTGCGCACATCCCATCGGGCCATCATCGTCTGCACCCACAACTTGGCCGAGGCTGAAGCCTTGGCCGACCGAATCGCCATCATCCGCAAGGGCAGAATCGTCGTGTTGGGGAGCCCCCAGGATCTCAAGCAGGAACTTCTGGGCGACCCGATCATGGAACTTCGCCTGTCCAGCCCGCTCGATGGTGCCGTCCGGGCGCTGCCGCGTGGCATTGAGCCGCTGGAGTGCGGCGACACTTGGCTACGGTACCGGACCTCCAATCCTGAAAAGGCCAACCCGCGAGTTCTGGAGGCCATGAGCCGGGCGGGACTTTCGGTCGTCACCCTTTCCGACGTGGGCCGAAGCCTGGAGGAAGTGTATCTCCGGGTGGTGTCTGACCTTCAGCCGGGCGAGGAAGTCCGTCGGTGACGGCTGATACCAGGCGATACCTGGGATTCCGGGAGGCCGTTGGCCTGATCGCCGGCCGTGAAATCGCCGATCAGCTTCGGGATTGGCGGATCTTGACGCCGATTGCCATCCTGACCTTGTTTTTCCCCTTGCTGATGAACTTCACCGCCAACAAGGCGACCAGTTTTGTGGCCCAATACGGAGCCAACGTAGTCGCTGATCGGCTAATCCCTTTTCTCCTGATGGTGGTGGGCTTCTTCCCCATCTCCATCTCGCTGGTGATCGCGCTCGAGAGTTTCGCCGGTGAACGTGAACGCCTCTCACTGGAACCCCTGCTGGCCACGCCCTTGACCGATGGCCAGCTCTATCTTGGGAAGATGCTGGCCTCGCTCTTGGTACCGTTGATGGCCGCCTATCTCGGCATCGGCGTTTACCTTTTGGGGCTGGCCCTTACCGTGCATTGGTCGGCCCCGCCGTCCCTGCTGGCGCAGGTGTTGATGCTTACCACCATGCAGGCGTTGGTGATGGTTAGCGGGGCGGTGGTCATCTCGTCCCAGACCACGTCCGTGCGGGCCGCCAACCTGCTGGCCTCCTTCGTCATTGTCCCCATGTCGCAACTGATCATCGGCGAGAGCTTGATCATGTTTTGGGCACAGTATGCGGTGCTGTGGTGGATCGTGTTCGGCCTGTTTATCGTGGCGATCATCCTCGGCAGAATGGGGATGCATCTTTTCAACCGCGAGGAACTCCTTGGCAGGGAAATTGATGTTCTGGACATCCGATGGGTATGGCATCATTTCAAGTCTGCTTTCATCGGTCGGGCAGTCGGCCTGGGAAGCTGGTACGCCGGTGTGTTGAAGGTTTCAGTTCCCCGTCTTTGGCCGAGCATGCTGTTCATGCTTGTGGCCATGCTAGGCGGTTACTGGCTGGGGATCCGGATGGCTGGACAGTATCAGATTCCACCCGATCTGCTGCAGGCGGATTCGATCAAGGTTGACCTTCTGAATCAGATGCGGAATTTTGGGCTGATGTCGGGGCGAGGCTGGTGGCTCGTACTGGCTAACAACCTGCGGGCAATCGGCGTGGCCTCCCTGGCGGGCATCTTCACCTTCGGCATCTTAGGCGTGATCCTGCTCATGGTGCCTGTCGGGCTGATCGGTTTCTTCTTCGGCAATCTCAGCCTGGCGGGATTCGACGCCTTCCGCTATGTGGTCGCCCTCGTCGTGCCTCACGGAGTCCTTGAGATCCCGGCCGCCATCCTGGCGGGAGCAGCCATCCTTCACTTGGGGATGTCGTTGGTCAGCCCACCTTCGGGGGAAAGCCTGGGCGAAAGCTGGTTGAGTGCGCTTGCGGAATGGTGTCGAGTGTGCCTTGGGGTGGTTGTGCCCCTGCTGGCCGCCGCGGCGGCTATCGAGGTATTTGTGACCCCGCTTGTGGCCGCCTTGCTCCTGGGAGGAGGCTGACCCGTGGCGGAGCTGATCATCCTCGGTACGGCGAATTCCATCCCGTCCGTCGAACATGCCAACACTCACATGGCTGTCCGGAGCCGCTCGGGGACCATCTTGATCGACTGCGTAAGCACACCTGTGATTCGCCTCGAACGCGCCGGCATCGCACTGGATGATATCCAGGATGTGATCCTGACCCACTTTCATCCCGACCATGTCTCGGGCGTTCCTCTGCTGCTCATGAACATGTGGCTGCTGGGCCGGGAAGTGCCTCTGAGGATCTATGGCCTCAATCACTGTCTCAAGCGAATCGAAGACATGATGAGCTTCTACCAGTGGGAGAACTGGCCAGAGTTCTTTACGGTCTCGTTTCACCGCCTTCCCGAGACCGAAGCGGAGGTGGTGCTGCAGAATGACGAGCTGCGGATCTTGTCTTCGCCCGTTCATCATCTGGTGCCCACGATTGGGCTGCGGTTCGAAGTCTTCCACCTCCGGCCGACACATCGCCTATTCCTGCGACACGGAACCGTGCGATGAAGTGACCCGCCTGGCCTCGGGCGCGGAAATCCTCATCCACGAAGCCACCGGTCGCAGTCCGGGCCACACCTCGGCGGCCCAGGCTGGCGAGATCGCCGCTCGCGCCGAGGTGGGGCAACTGCTGCTCATCCATTACCCGGTACATCCCGCTGTCAATCCCGATTTGGTGCATCAGGCGGGTGAGAGCTTTCAAGGCCCGGTATCCCTGGCAGAAGATTTTATGCATATCCCACTCGAGTAGGAGGTTAAGGCACGGCCGAGTCTCGTTCGCATAGCCACCCTATGGGTTGGGGTTGGTCCGTTCCAACTGAGCTGCATGTGGTAGAATGTCTTCTGTCGAGGGATCCATCTTGGCGGAATGGAAACAACTGATCGGCCATTCTTGGACCCCACGTTGTTGTCTGCCCTCCCTAGAACCCGAATGTTTGAACCCCCACAAGCGAATGCATGCTTCAACAGACTTACCGCAAGGCCGACGGTTCTTGGCGTGGATCGCGGCGCTTGGATGCGTGCCGTTCCATGGCTTGGGCTCGAGGGGCGGCAGCACCAGAAGCAGGAACCCTCGTCTGCATGTATACTGGATCGTTGAGATGGGGGAAGAATCGAGAGGATTTGAGGCGGCATGTCCACGGTATTGATCGTCGATGACGATTCGACCATGACATCCTTGTTGACAACGCTGTTGCAGCTGGATGGCTACGACGTGCTGCAGGCATCCTCCAAGCAGGGCATGATGGACGTGCTTCAAAAGCATCGACCAGACATGGTGCTGATGGATGTGTTCATCGGTGACGCGGACGGCCTCGAAATACTAGGGGAACTGAAAGGTTCGGGGGACCGTCGACTGGACATGCCGGTCGTCATGACTTCCGGCATGAATCTGGCTCAGGAATGTGAGGCGGCCGGAGCGTCAGCGTTCCTGATGAAACCCTACGACCCAGCACGACTATTGTCAGTGATAAAGCACCAATTAGACGGGGAATAAGAGGCGCCTTCGAGGCGTCCCCGGAAAGAATGAGTTAACTGTTGTGTCAAACACGAGAGACCTAAAATCGTCACGCCAGTGGCGGTTGATGGATTTACATTTACATACACCCGCATCAAACGATTACCAGGAACCTAAGGCATCCTATCTCGACGTCCTCCGCCGCGCTCAAGCGCGTGGACTGGACATCATCGCCTTTGCCGACCACAACACGGTGGCCGGATATCGCCAAATGAAGGAAGAAATCGAAAGACTTGAAATGCTCGAAAAATTGGATCGGCTCGAGAAGGATGAGCGGTCCAACCTGGATGAATACCGCCGGCTGCAGAAAGAAGTGTTGGTGTTGCCCGGGTTTGAGTTCACGGCCACCTTTGGGTTCCATATCCTGGGTATCTTCTCGCCAGAGAAATCTGTGCGCGAACTTGAGCACCTGCTGCTGGACCTGAAGGTGCCGGCCGAGGACCTGGATCAAGGATCGTCAACGGTCGGGGCCACCGCCGACGTACTCACGGCGTACCAAGTGATCAACCGCGCCGGCGGCCTGGTGATCGCCGCCCACGCCAACTCGAGCAATGGTGTGGCCATGCGCGGCTTCCGCTTCGGTGGGCAAACCAAGATCGCCTACACTCAGGATCCCAACCTGCACGCGCTCGAGGTGACCGATCTGGACCAGAAAGGACGTCGCTCAACGGCACAGTTCTTCAACGGAACCAAGCCGGAGTATCCAAGACGGATGCATTGTATTCAGGGGTCGGATGCTCACCGGATTGCGGCGGACCCGAAGGACAAGAAGAATCTTGGCATCGGAGACCGTGTCACCGAGGTCATGCTGGACGCTGTGTCATTCGAGGCCTTGTTTGGGCTCTTCCAGAGCAATGACTTCGCCAGCCACCGGCCATATTTTGCCTCGTCGTCTGCTGCCAGTGTAGAGGTTCAGGATTTCGTCCTCCAGGCCCGTGAAGAGGGCCCGTCGATTGTCCAGGACTTTCACGAATCAATGACCGTACGTGGGGGCAGGCTGTACGCCATCATCGCCGACGTGTGCGGCATGGCCAACACCAACGGTGGAACGCTCTACGTCGGTGTGAGTGAGGACTCCGCCAAACCACTGGCCGGGGTAAGCAACCCCAAGGACGCCATCAAGAAGCTGGAGAAGGAAATCACCAAGCGTATCAGCCCTCCCTTGTCCTGCCAGGTGGACTCGATGGAGACCCGTGGCAAGACTGTCCTGCGCGTGCTTGTCCCCCGGGGTGACGACCCGCCATATGCGGTGGACGACAATAAGATCTACGTCCGTGATGAGACGGATACCGGCTTGGCCGTGCGAGACGAAATCAAGCAGCTCGTGCTGCGCGGCCCCTCTGAGGAGCCGGTGGCCGAGACCGAGGACGAGACGGCCCCGACGGAACACGGTATCGCACCTCCTCGGACGGGTGTTGAAGTCGTCGATGTCGAAGAACGTGACAACACCAAGTACTACACACTGCGTGACCTGCGCAATGGCAATGTGGTCAAGAATGTCACTCAGACATCGGCACGGCGCCTGTGGCACTATGCGATTTCGGAGTACAAGCAGCTTCCGGATGACAAGACGCGGGCCGGCATCACCTGGCAGGGTGACCTGGGCAAGTTGAAGGAGCAGAAGCGGGGCAACCGACATCGCTATGACTTGGTTCAGATGAGCGACGGCAGCATGCGCTTCTACTACGGCGTTACTGAAGACGGCATTCACGGCGAGTGGAAGGCCCTCGTCGGCAACGATTCCGAGTAAGCCGGACCCAGTGTCTGGGCATTGATGACCTGAGGCAAGCATCTTTCGGGCGCCCCCACGGGGCGCCCGATCGTCTGGAGGCGGGCGAATTGACCCAAGCATCTCGGCCCATCATCCGGGTGTTTGATTTCGAGAGTGATTATGTCGCGGTTCGGAGCCTGTGGCAGCAATCCGGTCCAGGTATCCAGCTTTCGTCCTCTGACGAACCGCAGGAGATTCATAAGAAGCTGGCCCGCGACCCTGATCTGTTCCTGGTGGCCGAAGCCGGGGGACGGATCGTCGGCTCCGTGCTGGGGGGATTCGACGGCCGGCGCGGCATCGTCTATCACCTAGCGGTGGTCCCCAGTGAACGCCGCCGCGGGATGGGCCGGGCCCTGATGGAAGCGGTTGAAGCACGACTGCTTGCCAAGGGGTGCCTAAAATACTATCTGTTGGTTACAAGGGACAATCCGGAGGCGCTGGAATTCTACGAGGATTTCGGCTGCGAACTCATGCCGCTGCATGTCTTGGGAAAGAGGATCGGATGAAGGTCGGCATTCTGACGATTTCAGATCGAAGCGCCCATGGAGAGCGGGAAGACCGCTCCGGCCCAGCCATCAGAGATCTGGTGTCGACGCAAGATTGGGACCTCGTCGGACCAGCGGTGGTTTCCGATGATCAGCCCGGGATCGAGGCCCAGCTCGTCCGCTGGGCCGATGATGACGGTTTGGACCTGATCTTGACCACAGGTGGCACCGGCCTTGCCGCCAGGGATCGCACACCCGAAGCCACCCTGGCGGTCTGCGACAGGCTGGTGCCTGGGCTGGTCGAGGCAATGCGGGCTGCCAGCCTGCGTGTCACTCCCCACGCCATGCTCTCCCGCGCCCAGGCAGGCATCCGAGGGCGGACGTTGATCATCAACCTGCCGGGCAGCCCCAAGGCGGTGCGCGAGACCTTACAGGTGATCCTGCCCGCTTTGCCGCACGCGCTCCAAGTGCTGAGCGGCGCTGGTGACGCCGAGTCCGGCCACAATGCGCCGGCTGGCAGGCGAGAAGTCTGACCCCCGTGGGTCCACATCCCGCAAAGCCCAGCCGGTATCGTTGGACCGTGGTGGGTGTCTTCTTCAGCTTCATGCTGCTTCACCAATCGGATAAGCTGTTGATCGGCCCACTGACGACGCCGATCATGAACACATTTGGGATCGACGAATTCCAAATGGGGGCCGTGTTTACCGGGGCGCTGCTCGTGGGCGCTGTGATGTACCCGGTCTGGGGCTACCTCTACGATAAATTCGCCCGGCCGAAACTGCTGGCGCTGGCTTCCCTGATTTGGGGATCCACCACCTGGCTGGGAGCAATTGCGCCGACCTACTCGACGTTTCTGATTAGCCGAGCTTCGACCGGGATCGACGACTCGAGCTATCCCGGCTTGTACAGCCTGGTGGCGGATTACTTCGGTCCCGAACTGCGCGGCAGGGTGTACGGCTTGCTTCAACTTTCCCAGCCCATGGGCTACATGTTGGGTCTCATTCTGGCGACCACGCTCAGCGGGCTGATCGGTTGGCGGGCCGTGTTTTACCTCACTGGAAGCCTGGGGATCGTGCTGGCCGGAGTCATTCTGCTCGTCGTACGCGATGCCCCTCGGGGGCAGACCGAACCCGAACTCGCCGATCTAGAGCAGATGGGAGTTTACAAGTTCAACTTCCACCTGGCGTTGGGGCTCTTCCGAAAGCCAAGCTTGCTTCTGCTCTTCGCACAAGGCTTCGTGGGTGTCTTTCCATGGAACGTGATTACGTACTGGTTCTTTCGCTATCTTGAGACGGAACGGGGCTACGCAAGCGGCGAGGTGCTGACGACGATGGGGATGGCCATCCTGGTGCTCTCGGCCGGCTACTTTGTGGGCGGGGCGCTGGGCGATGCCCTCTTCAAGCGAACGCGGCGTGGCCGGCTGTTGGTCTCGATGGGGGCCGTCTTGATCGGGGCGGTGCTCCTAAGCGTCACCATGGGAATCCCGGAGGACCAGAAGCTGGTTTTCATGCTGATGCTCAGCGCCACGGCGCTCTTTATGCCCTTCTCATCCCCCAATGTGGTGTCGACTGTCTATGACGTCACCTTGCCCGAGGTTCGGAGCACGGCCCTGGCCGTCCAGTACTTTATCGAGAATGGCGGCGCAGCCTTAGCACCCCTTCTGGCAGGTTACATCGCTGTGCGAGCCTCGCTCGGCGACGCGATCTTACGGATTTCAGTGCTTGCCTGGGTCCTGACGGCCGGTTTCCTGGCGGTGGCCGCCTACCTGGTGCCGCGGGACATCGAGCGCTTGAGAGAGGAACTTCAGGCCAGGGCGGCTCATGAGCGGATGGGGCAGTCCGCCACGTCCTGAGTAGGAAAGGCGGGCACTTTTTCGGAGCCTCGCCGAGGCTTGCAGGGATGTGTGGCGGCGGTGTAAGGATTGTGAAAGACATCACAATTAGATTCTACCCAGGGGGGACCGGTTTGGGGGGGACGGCTCGGTTGGGCGGGCTCTTGTCCGGCCATGGCCTTTCAATTATCCTTCATGACTGAGATGGAACAGCTCTGGGTCATCTGCCCGTTCACTCCTGCGGGGCTGGACGGATCGGAGGCGGTATGGATCCGGCAAATGTGACAATCTGGCTGGCGGCCTTGGCTGGACTGGCATCGATCCTTTCCCCGTGTGTGCTGGCCTTGCTCCCTGCCTACGTCGGCTATCTGGGCGGGAGGTCGGTCACGCCCGGCGGCCAGGTGGTGGAGAATCGCTGGATCACGTTCTCGCATGGCGTGGCCTTCGTCGTCGGGTTCAGCGTCGTGTTCATCACCCTGGGGGCGGCGGCTTCGCTGATTGGGGCTGCGCTGTACGACCTGCGCATCTGGATCGCCAAGATTGGCGGCATCCTTGTGGTGATCTTCGGGCTCCACACCATCGGGATCATCAACATACCCTTTTTGGACTACGACGTCCGGCGGCATGAGCGGCCTGATCCAGGCCTCGGCTACCTTTCGTCGGCACTGATGGGCGTGTTCTTCTCGGCCGGGTGGGCCCCGTGCGTCGGCCCTGTGTTGGGGGCTGTCCTCACCCTGGCGCTGAATTCAGCCAACCTGCGGTTGGGTGTCATCTTGATGACGGCGTATTCGATCGGGCTGGCGATTCCGTTCCTGCTGACCGCGCTCGGGATTGGGCGCATCACCGAACTGCTCCGCAAACGCCAGCGGTTGGTGCATTACATTTCGATCGCCACCGGAGTGCTGCTGGTTTTGGTGGGCGTGATGCTGTTCCTGGGCACACTGGAGCAGCTGGCGCGCTTCGGCTTCTTTATCAACCTCGGCCTATGACCCTGCCCCCAAACGACGAGACGGGAACGTGGCCCCGACGCTGGATGACGGCCGCCGGCGCCATGGGGCTGTTAGCGTTGGCTCTGGCGCTCATCTACCAGTGGGGCATTCCCGGGGCCGATTCCCGATTGCCCCCGATTGCCCAAGGCGATACGGCTGCTCCCCTGCAAGGCGCCCTGGCGCCGAACTTTTCCCTCACGGGGATTGACGGCCAGACACATCGGCTGGGCCAGCTGAGCGGGAACCCGGTTCTGATCAACTTCTGGGCGACCTGGTGCGAACCCTGCCGCTTGGAGATGCCGGCCATCCAGACCAGATACCAGCGCTATGCCGATCAGGGGTTGGAAGTGTTGGCCGTGGATTTTGACGAGCCCAAGGATGACGTGGTGGCTTTTGGCGAGAGCCTGGGGCTGACCTTTCCGCTATTGCTGGACCCTGCCGGCAAGGTGCAGACTCTGTATCAAGTGCGCGGCTACCCGACCAGCTTCTTCGTCGATAGGAGGGGCAGGGTGCAAGTGGTCCAAATCGGAGTGATGACGGAAGGCCAGCTCGATCGCAACCTGGCCGCCATCGGATTGGGCAATTGACCATGCGTGTGACGCTGTATTCCAAGTCTGGCTGCGGACTTTGCGACAGAGCCCGGGCCCAGCTGGACACTCTTCAAGCGGAGATTCCGCACCAGCTGGTAGAAGTCAATATCGAAAGCGAGCCGAAGCTGGAAGCTCGCTTTGCCGATCGCGTGCCCGTCGTCGAGGTCGGGCCGTACACATTGAGTGCGCCTTTCTCCGACCTGGACCTCAAGGTTGCGCTGCTCTCCGCCCGCGACGGTTTGCAGGCGAAAGACGACAAGCCTGCAGCAGTGAGCCGGAATCAGGCCATTCGCCTCAACCGCGGCCTCCTGTTCTTCGCCCGGCATTGGCTGGCGGCATTCAATCTGGCAGTGTTGGTGTACGTGGGCCTGCCCTTTGCTGCGCCAACTCTCATGCACCTCGGTTACGAACGGCAGGCGCGCTGGATCTATACGGTCTACTCTCCGCTCTGCCACCAACTGGCATTTCGCTCCTGGTTCGTCTTCGGGGAGCAACCGGCCTATCCCCGCTCCCTGGCGGGAACCGATCTGATCAGCTTTGGACAAGCGACGGGGATGGATGAAAACGACTACATCGGCGCGCGGGCCTATCTCGGCAACCCAACCCTGGGGTACAAGACGGCGCTTTGCGAACGCGACATTGCTATCTACGGCGGTATCTTTCTTTCAGGCCTGGCCTTTGCCTTTCTGCGCAAGAGGCTCAAACCCATCCCCATGTGGCTTTGGTTCGTCCTCGGCATCCTGCCCATCGCTCTCGACGGGGGTACCCAGTTGATCTCGGTGCTACCGATTCCGGGGCTGTCGGCTATTCTGCCCATGCGCGAGAGCACACCCTTCTTGCGCACCCTCACGGGCGGCCTGTTTGGCGTGATGAACGTCTGGCTGGCTTATCCGTATGTCGAGGAATTGTTCGCCGAGACGAGAGCCCTGATTTCTGCCAAACTCCAGGCTGCCGGGGTCGGCAACTCAGGCTCGGCCATCGTCGGCTAGACCCCTCTTCAGCGCCATGATAGACTGACCGCATGCCCTACGCCACGTTGGGTGCCTTGTGCGCGTTCCAGTTCGAATCTCTCCGATTGCCCGGCGTGGAACACGCCATTTTCACCCGGCGTGGGGGCGTGAGCGAACCGCCGTGGCGGTCTCTGAACGTGGGTGGCTCGGTAGGCGATGACCCCAAGAATGTGGCCACCAACCGCCGGCGGATGTTCGAATCCGCGGGCCGGCCCAACGACACGCTGGCCTATGTATGGCAGATACACTCCGAGCGTGTGCTGCGTATCGATCGGCCATCTGACGGTGTGGAGGCTGAAAAAGCAGACGCCATGGTGACCGACCATCCGGACATCACGTTGATGATGCGATTCGCCGACTGTGTGCCGATCCTTGCTTACGATCCGAGCCGACCGGCCGTGGGGGTGGCTCATGCCGGCTGGAAAGGCACGCTCCACGGCATCGCCCAGCGCCTGGTTGAAACGATGGAGCAGGACTTTGGGACGGACCCTGGCGGCCTTGTCGTGGGAATCGGGCCGTCGATCGCCGCTCACCATTATCCCGTTGGCCCTGAGGTCGCGGACGCGTTCCGGCGGTCCTTCGGGACGGCAGCGAGCCAGTTTCTCGACCTGGCTAATGGGGAACTGCACTTGGACCTTTGGGGGGCCAATCGTTGGCAGCTGGAGCAGATGGGCGTGGCTCACATCGAGATCAGCGGAATCTGTACTGCCTGCCGGACGGAGGATTGGTTCTCGCATCGTGCCGAATCTGGCAAAACCGGCCGGTTTGGCGCATTGCTGAACCTTGCGGCCAGAGCCCCATGAGGGCGATTCCAGGGCGGGCGCATCTCGAGGCGAACCTGGAGGATGTTCGCCGGAGAATGACGCAGTCAGCCGAACGCGCCAGCCGGGACCCGAGAGAAATCAAGCTTGTGGCCGTGACAAAGGGACGCTCAGCCGATGTGGTGCGGGCAGCCTACGATGCGGGGCTGAAGCTGTTTGGCGAAAACCGCGTTTTGGAGGGCCAAGATAAGATCCATGAGCTGTCGGATTTTGAAGCGGTGACGTGGCACATGATTGGTCACATTCAGAGTCGCAAAGCCCGAGACGTGGTGGGCGCTTTCCAGCTGATCCACTCGGTGGATCGCCCTCGAATTGCTAAGAAGCTGGACGAGTGCGCCGGGGAAGCCGGGGTGCGTCAGGCGGTTCTGATCGAGTGCAATGTGTCGGGCGAAGAGAGCAAGGGCGGCTGGGAGATGGCCAGCGAGATCGAGTGGGAAAGCAAGCTCCCGGAGTTCAAATCAGTGGCCACGTTGCCCAACCTCGAGGTCCGCGGCCTGATGACGATGGCCCCGTGGACGCGGGACGAACTGTTGCTGGGAGAGGTGTTTGGGCGGCTGAGGCGGCTCAGCCTGTTCCTGAAGGATCGGCTCCCGGGTTCGCATTGGGCTGAGCTCTCCATGGGCATGACGGACGACTTTGAGGTTGCAATTGAACACGGCGCGACGATGGTCCGCCTGGGCAGGGCGCTGTTTGGTGAGATGGACGACCCCTCGCAAGATTGAGAAGCCGGTGGTCGGAAATCAAGCGGAGCGATCGCTGGCCTGACACCGTGCAGCCCAGCGTATGGAAGGAGAAGGGTTCGTGGCGTTTTTGATCTACATCATTCAATTGGCTTCAACGATCCTCATCGTGCTCATCATCGTGGACGTGGTGCTGAGCTACTTTCTCAGCCCTTTCCATCCTCTTCGTCAGGCGCTGGATCTGGTTGTGCAACCGATGCTGGCGCCGGTGCGTCGAATTGTTCCCAGCGTTGGCATGATTGACTTCAGCCCTGTGGTGCTGTTGATCGTGATTCAGTTGGTCGAATCGATTTTGGTCGGGATCCTCCGATCCTTCTAGTCTTACCGGGACAAGAGTATGCGCAAATTTCAACTCCATGATGGCAAACAAGGGGCGGCTTTAACCGTCCGGGTCACCCCGAGAGCCCGCAAAACTGAGGTGGGGGGAGTATTAGAGGACGGGACCCTTCGTGTTCGGGTTGCTCAGCCTCCGGTGGACGGAAAGGCCAACAAGGCCCTGTTGACTTTTCTGGCGCGCGTGTTAGGGGTGCGCAAGAACAGAATCGAGATTGTGGCCGGAAACAAGGGCCTGGACAAAATCGTGTCGGTCACTGACCTTACGGCGCGCGAGGTCGAAAGCCGGCTGAACGCTTGGCTCGAGAAAGGCTAACACTGGATCACCAGGGGAGATTCAGCCGGCCGGTGCTGAGTTCCTCGGGGATGGCCGCCGGGGCGGTGACGGTTCCCGGCGCCTCCATACGCCACAACGCCTCGTAAGCCACATCTCTCAAATGCGCGTCCTCACCCTGGAGCGCGCGCATGAGTTCCAGCCTCAGCTGCTCGTCCCCAATCCAGCCCATCGTTTCCAGGGCCGCCGCCTTCTCTTCGTGGGTGCCGTCATTGTAGGCACGGCGAAGCATTTCCAGTGCCGGTCTCCCGGGGGCTATCCCCAGACCAGCCCGGCTGGCGTAGGCGACGAGCCAGGGGACCTGGGCCAGGTCTGTCGGCGGCGGGGTGACCTTGGCAGCCGGGTTGCGCCGTTTCTCAAGCGCCTCGGCCGCCGCGCCGCGCACGACCCACTGTCCGTCCTCAACCTGAATCTTTTCCAGCTGCTCGGCCGCCCAAGGTTCGGGAATTCGGGCCAAACCGAACACGGCCGCACGCCTGGTCAGCAGGTTGTCGATGCCGGCTGCCTCCTTGAGCATGGCAAAGCCTTCATCAGGGTTGATCGCCAGGGCCTCGGCGGCGGCGACGCGCACGGGTTCATCACCTTCCAGCAGCGCGTGGCCGAGGACTTCCAGGGCCTTGTCGGTGCCGATCGCAGCCAGGGCATGGCAACCGGCCTGGCGGACCCGCAGGTCCGGATCACCTTTGACCACGTTCTGCAGCTTCTCGATAGATTCCACGTGTTGCAGCCCACCCAGCCCGAGGCTGCCCAGAATTCTGCTGCCGACATGGTCAGAGCTGAGCAGCTTTTCGAAGAAGACAGCGGCGGTGTCTTCTTGTGCCGCCGCCATGGCATGGGTTGCTCGCAGGCGAAGCCCGTAGGGTTGATTGTGGCCCTGAATGAGTTTGCCAAGTGCGCGAAGCGTCGGCTGACGCCAAGCGGCCTTGCCATCCGCGCACGTGAGCCACCGGCCAACTGTCAGCACGCTCATGCCCAGGTCATCCTGGGAATCCGCAAGCAGCTGTTGGGCGGCGTCATCGGAATCGGCCAGGCCAGCGAGGTAGGCGGTGGACGTTTGCACTGGCGCCCAGTCGTCACTTGGCGGCGACTGGCCGATATCGGCCATCGCCTTGGCGGCCAGGTAAGCTCCTATTCCGGGCTGGAAGAATGACACTCGATTGCCTGGCCTTCGGACGAAGAGGCCTGCTTCTTCGAGATCGCTGACGGGTGTTCCCCGGGGCAGGCTCTTTTCGTTGACCGCGCCCTCGCGATCGGTGATCCATGCCAGGCCAGCGGCCGCAGCGGCCTGGGCTTCATCGGGCGCGAGGAAGCGAGACACGTATGTCTCGAAACCGTCCGAGCGCCTGGCGCCCCTTGCGTCGCCAGCAAAAGC
Source organism: uncultured Chloroflexia bacterium (assembly GCA_963807065.1). Classification (GTDB taxonomy): domain Bacteria; phylum Chloroflexota; class Anaerolineae; order Anaerolineales; family E44-bin32; genus CAWAND01. Next base: position 488,293 of record CAWDZQ010000003.1, on the reverse strand, counting down.
CGCCCAGGTTCTCAGGGTCAACTCCAGCGGTGTCCAGCCGTGGCTGGCGCCCTGGAGCCAGCCAGAGATCAGCGCGGGATCCACGTCGTCGAGCCGGTCCTTGGAGAGGTTGGGCGCTACAAATGTCTGCCAGGCCTCCCCCCAACGCTTGAGAAACAGTCGCTGGTCGTAGTCATTCCACGGAGCCATGGCCAGCGGAGCGAAACCGGCCTTCGTGATGCCGTCATAACCTCGAACCGGCCCGGCGACGACCATCTGCAGATTTGGCGCATGCTGCTTTATAGCCCTGATCCAGGCCATGATCTCCGTCAGGGACTCGGCAGGGAACTCGTCCAGGCCGTCGATGAGAAGCAGCAAGTGGCCCTGCTCGAAGTACGGCTTAAGGTAGCTGGCAAGGCGCGAGCTTAACCCCGCTGAAGCATTGTGCTGTGCCGCTCCTACCAGCGTTCTTAGCGGGTCCTTCTCGAACCCGTGCTCGAACACCAAATCGGCGGCATGGATGAAGACCGGTAGAGGGTGGTCCTGGCCCCCGAATCTGATCCGCCGTTGGGCCAGCCGGGCGGCCAGGTACGCCAGGGCTGTGGTCTTGCCTGTGCCGAGCTCGCCGGTCAGCAGGAGATCGGTGCCAGACGCCACCGCTTCGTCCAGACTGAGCGTTGCTGACTGATAGACGCCGGACAGGTAGTTCCAATCGGGCAGATTAGGCAGGACCGAGAGGGAGTCCTGAGCCACCGGATCCGTTTGTTGGGGGTCGATTCCCGCGGGCGGGGCGAGGAGCCTGGGCGGAATAATGATCTCGCGCAAGGCGAAAATGGCCCTGGATGAGTGGCGGGTTTCTACCAGGGAGAGAAGCTCTTCAAGATACCGGTCCTTTGCGCCGGCCACGAAACTGTCACTGACTTTGCGGGTCTCGCGCCGCCCGACCTTGATGGCGCCTTTGACGAGTGGCCGGATTCTGAAGATCAGGATGGAAATGGCCAGCCCGGCCACAATCCCAACCCAGAATTCCGGCCAGTCAAAGCGTGCGCCAAAGTATGAGCCGATAAGACCAAACGGTCCAAACATCAGACACTACCCCGCATAGAGAATCCGGCCACATTGTCGGCACAAGACCAAATCTTCGCCGCGCACTTTCTGCTGCTCTGAGCCGGGAAGGGCAAGACCGCAGACCGAGCAGGTGCCTTCATCAACCAAGGCCAAGGCCGTTGGGCCAACATTCTGCTTGATTTTTTCATACAACGCAAGCTCAGCTGCGCCGACGGATGCCAATGCGGCCTCGCGTTCGCCCGTCAGGCGCTCAACTTCTGCGTCCAGCTTCTCGCGTTCATCCAAAAGATCCTTGTTTTGCGCTTGCGTTTCGGCGACGGCCGCCTCAAGCTCCGATTTGGCGTGGTCATACTGCCCTTCAGCTTCTTCCAACTGGAGCATCCATTCCAGAAGTTGGTCCTCCAGCGTTTCTAGGTGGCGTTGGAGGGATAGCGCCTCGAGCTGGAGATCTTCCAACTCTTTGGGATTGTGGACGCTCCCACCATACAAGGCTTGCTGATTGCGGTCGATTTTGGCCTTCTGCGAGGCCGCCTCCTGCTCGGCAGCGTGCGTCTCAGCTCGGACCCCGACCAGTTCAGCCTGTGCCTGGTCGACATCGGCCTGTGCCTGGCTGACCCGCTCTGATTCGGCCAGGGTGGCAACGATTTGTTCCTGGCGAGAATCTACCTCGTGCAGCCGAAGGTCGATCCTCTGGAGGGCATATAGACTGCTGGCTCGGCTCATGTGAAGATTATAGAGGCGGAAGGAGTCTGGCGGCAACCGTACAAATGGCGCAAGTGGGAGGCTCGGTCTACAATCTCACTCGTGAAATCTCGCACAGAATGGCTCCTGGTTTGCCTCGTTTCCGCGGGCGTGGCGTCACTCACGCTCGTGCCCTACATGATTGCTGCAGGTCTGGTGCCAGCCGGCACCCGATTCTCGGGCTTTTTGATTAACCCCGCGGATGGCTACAGCTATTTGGCCAAGATGAGGCAGGGTTTGGATGGGGCTTGGGATTTCACTCTGCCCTATGCAGGGACGCCGTCCGGCGGTGTCGCCATCTTCCTTTTTTACATTGCCCTTGGCCACCTGGCAAGAGTATTGCAGTTCCCCCTGTTGACCATTTATCAGGCTGCTCGCGTCGTCGGCGGGTTTCTGATGTTCATCAGCATTTATGTGTTTCTCAAGGCTGTCATCCCCAACCGGATGCCCCGATGGATGGCCATGGCCTTTGTGCTGCTGGGTTCGGGGGTGGGGTGGATGGGTCTGGTGGCCGGCTTGCAAGGCAGCGATCTTTTGATTCCCGAGTCCATTCCGTTTGTGACAGCATTCACAAATCCGCACTTCCCGGTGGCGCTGGGCCTGGTTGCCTTGGGAGCAACGTTGATTGTGGCTGAGTGCAGCTGGCGTTTGAGAGCGATCGGGGGCCTGGGGATCGGCCTCGGCTTGGGCGTTGTCTTGCCGTTCTCAGTTGTGCCCCTGATTGGAGCGGGAGCTGCGTGGTCGCTGTGGGACGGCCTGCGCTCACGTGCCCGAGATGGCAGAATGGGTTGGGTGCACCATCCGGGTTGGGTAGCTGTGGTCGGCATCGCCATTGGCGGGGCGCCTTGGCTGGCTTATGACTTCTGGGTAGTGACTGCCAAACCCTCCTTCGCCGCCTGGAATGCACAGAACTTGACTCCATCGCCGCCCGTATGGGACTATGCCCTCGGTTTCGGGTTGATTTTGGGCTGGGCGCTGTACGGCGTGGTGCGCAGTGAGGTCTTTAACCAGCGGCGGGGCCGATTCCTGGCAGCCTGGCTGGTAGTCAACGGACTGCTGCTCTACGCCCCCATCGGCTTGCAGAGGAGATTCAGTCTAGGCCTATTCGTGCCATTGGCGGCGCTGGCCGGACTGGGCGCGGCCGGCTGGGTTGGGCGCTCCGCGAGATGGGGCTGGCTGCTGTTCACGCTCAGCCTGCTGTTATCACTGCCGTCGAATGGCCTCGTAGTCGGTGCCGGCCTGGCCACTGCGGCTGCCGGAAGCCCACTCGTCACGGAAACGATCGGAGACGCCCAGGCTTATGCCTGGTTGTCGGAGCATGCTGCGCCGGGCGCGGTGGTATTGGCATCGGCCGAAACGGGGATCCGCCTGCCGGCCTTCGCGCCGGTCAAGGTCGTGGCCGGGCACCCTTTTGAGACTCCTCAAGTTCAGGCGCGAACCGCCCAGATCAGGGCCTTGTTCGAGGGGAAGTTGTCCGGCCGGACCACCGACCAGTGGCTTGATGACTGGGGAGTTACCTACGTGTTCTATGGCCCACGAGAACGAGCCCTGGGACCGCCACCACCATGGACGGGGGGGTTCCTCTCGGTCTTCGAGGCGGCCGGGGTGACGATCTACGCGAGGGCGGCGCCTTGAGATCGACCCTGGGCAGGGGCGCACGCCTCGTCCCATGGCTGTGGCTTGTCCTTCCGGCCGCCTGGTTCTGGCGGGTCGTCGGGTCACCTGCCGCGGTCTGGGCCTGGCCCGGCGGCCGCTTCTCCGACCTGCTGATCACGCACCTTCCCAACGCCGAATTCATCCACCGGTCGCTGGCAACGTGGCGCCAGCTCCCCCTCTGGAACCCAACCATCCTTTCGGGCATGCCCACCGTCGGTGATCCGCTTGCGGGCTTGTGGTACCCACCGCTGTGGCCCACGCTCATCTGGCCGACGGTGGCCATGTTCAACGTGATCGTCTGGCTCCACTTGGCTTGGGCGGGCTGGGGAATGTACCGCCTCGCCCGGGCGGAAGGTCTCGCCCTCTGGCCGTCACTGGCAGCGGGGATCGTCTTTTCCGGTTCGCCGAAGCTGATCGGTCAGACTGCGCTCGGCCATGTGACCCTGGTGATGGCCGTGGCGTGGACGCCCTGGTGGCTGCTGGCTCTGTCGGATCCGGGTGAGCGACTGCAGACTTCCATTCTCAAGAACCTATGGCCTGGGGTGCGATCCGGAACCATCCTGGGGTTGATCTTCCTCGCCGATCCACGCTGGTTGATCGCCTCAGCCGGTCTCGGCGCGGCGTTCATGCTTCGCCGCTGGCTCTCCGAAGCCTGGGGGTTGCGCCAGGTGGTTCGGGATCGCCTTCTCACGTGGCTGGCAACCGGTTTCCAGGCCGGTTTGGTGGCGGCCCTGCTTGCTCTTCCCATGTGGCAGTTGGTGTCCCTGAGCACCCGCCAGAACTCTGGCGGAGTCCGAATCGGCGGCCCTCTCGCTCCCCCCAGGGCGGCTGATCGGCGTACTGATCCCTGACCTCGGCGGATGGCCCGAGTGGATGACGTACATCGGAGTGGCCGGGTTGACCCTCGCTCTGGTGGCGATCATTCTCAACAGGCGAGGTTGGAAGTTCTGGGGCCTGGTGGCCGTCCTGGGTTGGAGTCTTGCGCTTGGCGATTACTCTCCGATCTACCCGGTCCTTATCCGATTTGTGCCGGGTTTGGCGTGGCAGCGCGTGCCGGCCCGCTTCCTGTTCCTGACGATCATCGGCGTGGCGATGCTGGCGGGGACCGGATTGGAGGGTCTACTTGGCCTGGGGGAGGGATCCAGGTCCAATCGCTGGCTCAAGCGCAGTTCTTTCGCCTGGATGGTGCTTTTTGCCACGCTGGGTCTGGTCGGGACAATCGGGGCGGGAACCTGGGCCGCGCCGGAGGTTCGATGGGGCCTGGCCCTTGCCGGCGTCGCCGGAGCTCTGTCGGGTGCGGGGGTGCTGTTTGCTGGCCGGCTCAGAAGGAAAGAGTGGCTGCCTGGGGTGTTTTGGGTGGGCCTGTTGTTGCTTGAATTCATCTGCGTCGACGGGAGCATGGTGGAGGCGCGGCCGATTCCGTCGGTATCCGTCCGTCCGGACTTGGTACCTTCCGGGTCAACGGCAAACGTGCCGGACCGCAGCTTCTCTCCCTCTTACAGCGTGCCTCAAAACGTAGCAGCTGGTTATGGACTCCAGCTGGCAGACGGGGTCAATCCACTTCAACTGCAAGCCTACTGGGGGTACATGGCTCAGACTGTGGGTTTCAATTCGGACCAGTACTCGGTCACGCTGCCGCCTTTCTCAAGTGGGGATCCAGGCGCGGAGAGGGCGTGGACCCTAGACGCGCGGCACCTGGGCTGGCTCAATGTGCAGTGGGTCGTCTCGAGCTATCCACTGTCGGCGGAGGGTTTGGAGCTCGAAGGAGAGCGGGGTGGGGATTACTTCTACTTCAACCGGGACGTGGCCCCGCGCGCCTGGGTGCAGTCTGGCGTGGGGCTGGACTTGGCCGGCGTGGGGTCTCAAGCCACGGTGCTGTACTGGAGCCCCAACCAGATCGAGCTCTCAGCCAATGGCCCGGGGAGGCTGGTTCTGAGTGAAGTCATGTATCCGGGCTGGGTGGTCAGCGTGGACGGGAAGAGGCAGACACTTGAACCGGCCGGTGGTCTGCTTCGGTCGGTGCTTCTCGCGTCGGGCCATCACGACGTTCGAATGGCATTCCTCCCGCGGTCAGCGTTGTGGGGGGTCGGATTGTCGATGTTCGGACTCCTGCTTGCCTTGATCGCCTGGAGGCGGTTGTGACCTCTGCCGAACGTCGATGGATCTGGTGGTTTGCGGCCGCGCTGGCGGTGTTTACCAGTCTTCCGTATGTTTTGGCCGCCTTAGCGCCGCATCCGGGCTGGGCATTTTCCGGCTTTGTCTTCGGCGTCGACGATGGCAACTCCTATCTGGCCAAGCTGCGTGCCGGGGCGATGGGTGCCTGGCTGTTTAGAACCCCGTACACCACCTTCCCGCAGACCGGTTCGCCTGTCTACCTGCCCTATCTTCTGTTGGGGAAACTTGCGGTCTTCAATCCCTCGCACACGGTCCTGGCCATCATCTATCATCTGTTCCGTCTGGCAGTCGTTCCCCTGGGTGTGGGAGCGACCTATCGCTTCGTGTCACTGTTCGTGTCGCAGGAAACATGGCGACGTTGGGTCACGGTTCTGGCGACGGCGGGGGGTGGGCTGGGATGGCTGGTATTGGCGTTGTGGCCGACCGCCATGTCCTTTGGCCTGCCCCTGAGTTTCATTTCGCCGGAGACGTTCGGTTTCCTCGACTTCTACGGTCTGCCGCACCTTGTCCTGGCCCGGGCACTGCTCTTCCTGGGCCTGACAGAGTTCCTGCGAGCCCGGGTTGGGTTGGGAAGCTTCTGGCGGGCCGGTTTATGGTTGATTGGCGTGGTGCTCGTCCAGCCAATAGATCTGGTGCCGGCGGGTGTGCTGACGGGTGGCATGGCCCTGGTTTCCCTCGCCGGCGGTCAGCGGCGGATGAGCTTTTGGCGTGTGCTTATGCGAGAAGCGGGTCGGCTCATGCAGATATGGCTGCCGGCGCTGCCGGTGATTGCTGCCATGGGCCTGAGCTACGAGGCGGATCCTTACATGCGAATATGGGCGGCTCAGAACCATATCGATTCTCCTCCCATCGGCTACTACCTCGTGGCATTCGGCGCCGTGCTCGTTCCGGCCGCGGTGGGAAGTTACCGTTCGTACAGATCCAGGCTATCCGAATCTCGCCTCTTGCCCCTCATCTGGGTGATCGCGTTGCCTGCCATGGTCTATGCTCCGCTCACCGTGCAGCGCCGTCTGGCCGAGGGAGCCTGGGTGGCCTGGCTGATTCTTGCTGCCATCGGATTGACTACTTTGCATGCTCGTTGGCAGGTGTCGGTTCGCATGGCTCTTCTGGTGCTAAGCCTGCCCGCCAGCGTGATTTTGGTGGCGGGGGGCTTGAGAACGGCAAGCTCGCCTTCCAGCCCCGCCTTTCTATCGGCCGATACAGCGTCCGCACTGACCCAGCTCTCCCGCATTGCGCCGTCGGGGTCCGTCCTCCTGGCTTCACTCCCCGTGGCCAATGCCGCTCCCGCATGGGCCGACGTACGTGTGCCCGTAGGTCACGGCCCTGAAAGCGCCGGCTATGGCGTCGAGCGCGATCAGGTGCAGGCGTTCTACTCTGGACGGCTGGATTTCGGTGCCCAACAGGCTTATCTAGCCAGCCGCACCATTGACTTCGTCTTCTACGGACCCGAAGAAAGGAGTCTTGGCGCCTGGACGCCTGCGGACTTGCCGGGTCTACAGCTGGTGGTTTCCACGGCTGATACAAGGATCTATCAGGTGGGCGCTGGGATGCTCGGCGTAGGACCGGGCCGATGATCGGTCAGCAGGATGGACGTCGCCTTCTAGGGCGAATACCGACCAAATGGTGGGTGGGCCTTGCAATCGCCTTGGGTCCGGTGTGCCTGTTTGGGCCGGGCATGGTCCAAGGGAAGGTCCTTTTCTGGGGGACACCGATTCTGCAGTTCGTGCCCTGGAGAGAGTTCGCTCTATCGAACGCTCTCAACGGCCATCTCCCGCTGTGGAATCCACTAGCTGGTCTGGGAGCGCCGCTGCTGGCCAACTATCAATCAGCGCTGCTCTATCCGCCAAATTGGCTCCAGGGGCTGGTGGGGGTAGCTTGGGGGCAATCCCTGTTGATCGCGCTCCACCTTGTCTGGGCCGGTGCCGGCATGGCCTACCTGGGCCGCCGGCTTGGCCTGAGCTGGCTGGCAGCGGCTGTGTCCGCCGTCGCCTTCAGTCTGTCTGGTTACCTGGTGGCCCGCAGCGGATTTCTGTCGATCAACGCCAGCGCCGCTTGGCTCCCCTGGATCATCGGTGCCGTGGATCGGCTGACACGGTGGCGGGCTGGAGATTCCGAAACGCTCGATCGATGGGGGGCGCTGTTGGCCGTGATAGCTTTCACGGGTCAATGGTTGGCCGGTCACGCCCAGGTCGCCTGGTACACCCTGCTGCTGGCCCTGGTTTGGGCGATGTGGCGAACGGCAAAGGCCGGTGAGCGATCGGCATGGATCAGAACGGGCCGGCGGCTGGCCGGCGTATTGGGTCTGAGTTTCTGTCTGGCAGCCCCACAACTGCTACCGACCTTGGAGTACATGGCCCATTCGCAAAGAGCGGTGGCTGTGGGGCGCGAGCTCGCCATGACGTATTCCTTCTGGCCTTGGCGTCTGTCCGGTCTGCTTGCGCCGGCCCTCTTCGGGTCGCCAGTCACCGGGGACTACTGGGGGTATGGCAACCTGTGGGAGGATGCCATCTATATCGGCGTGGTTCCCCTTTGTCTCGCCCTGGCGGGTATCGTCAATGGCGTCCGAGACAAGGGCAGACACGCGGACCTTGGCCGCTTCCTCCTGGGCGTCACCCTTTGCTCCCTGCTGATCGCTCTGGGAAAGAACACCCCAGTCTTCCCGTTCTTGTATGATCATCTACCCACCTTTGCCCTCTTTCAGGCTCCAACGCGCTGGACCCTGTGGGCGGTTTTCGCTTTGAGTCTGCTTGCCGGACTGGGTGTGGACGATTGGGGTGTTGCGCGCGGGCGCCGCCTATATTGGCTGCGGCTGAGCACGGCAGGGGCCGTGGCGGTGGCTCTCGGTGCTGGGGCGGCGTCCCTGGCGCTGAGAGACGTCCACCCGACGTTCATCCGGCCGACGGCCGTGGCTGGACTGTGGTTGGCTGCAGCTGGCCTGCTTGCCCTGACTCGCCATGACGTCCCCGGGCGAATCTGGACCACGGCCGCGGTGGCTGCCGTGGTGCTCGACCTCACCCTGGCCGGCATGGGGCTCAACCCTTTCGGGCCCCCCAGTCTGTACTCTCCCGCCTCTGATCTCGCCGAGCGTCTGCCGAAAGGCAGCCGCCTGTTCATGGCCCCGGAGGTGGAGTATCGGTTCAAGTATGATGCCGTCTTTCGGTTTGACACTTTCAGGCCAGCAATCACCTTCCGCGAAGTCATGGACGATGGCCTGCCGAACACGCCGATGCTGACCGGTCTGGCGTCCGTCAACAACTTTGACCCTATCCTGCCTGCAAGGTATCAGACCTGGATGGATGCACTCTCGAAGATGTCCCCTCGGCAGCGAGCCGAATGGCTGGATGCCATGGACGTGGGCTTGGCGGCGATGACGTCCGATGCCCAAGGGCTTCCCGTCTTTGAAACCCGTCGACCGGCCCGCCCTGCCTGGTTCGTCAACGATGTTCAACCGATAGGCTCACCGGAAGCTGCCTTGGCGGCTGTCTCAAAGCCCGGGTTCAGCCCGCTGAAGCAGGCGGTTATTGAGCGAAGCCCCCCCGAAATGCCTGCGGGAGGATCCGGCTCGGGGACGGCCGCGCTGATTGAGACGGATGACCCCAACCAGCTGCATCTTAGGACGTCAAGTGACACCGGGGGCTGGCTGGTGGTCTCGAACATGGATTATCCGGGTTGGGGGGCAAGCGTGGACGGCCAGCCTGCCCAGCTCTATCCAGCCGACTACGTGCTCTCCGCCCTATGGGTGCCTCCAGGCGAACATACGATTGCGCTTGTGTATCGTTGCGTGCCATTTGTCGCCGGGCTCCTGCTGGCGCTCATTGGCCTGGCCATTCTGGCAGCTTGGCTCGTGAAAGGGCGGAGGACGGCATGAGAACTCGCTGGCCCTTCGTGCTCGGCCTGGCGGTCGCCCTGATGTACACGGCGTGGCGTCTGTCGTCGGCCAACTGGAATCCGGCGGGTGTAGCTCAGATTGGCACCCGTTTCTCAGAGGGCGCTGCGGCCGGGAGTGAGGGCTATGACGGTCAGTTTTCCTACTACATCGCCCTGATACCCGATCCCCACATTGTCGATGTGTACCTCGATGTGCCGGCCTACCGATATCAGCGCATCTTGCTGCCCGGACTGGCATGGCTTATGGTCTTGGGTCAAGAGCCTCTTGTGGGTTGGAGCTTGCTCATCATCAATTTCCTCGGCTACGCACTCGGCCTTTGGGCCGTGATGGCCTATTTGAAAGATCTCGGGAAGCCCCCCGCCTATGCGCTGGGATTCGGGTTATGGGTCGGCTACATCGGCGGGGTGGGGCTCGACCTAAACGAACCGCTGGCCTACGGCCTGGCGGCAGCCGCCTGGCTTGCCCTGTCTCGCCGCAGGTTGGCCGTGGCGGCCGTCGCTTTTTCCCTGGCTGCCCTGTCGAAGGAAACCACCCTCGTGTTCTGGGCAGCTGCCGCTCTGGCGATCTGGCTCCGGAGCGAACGGCCGGCCCGTGGCCGGCTGTGGATTCTCCTTCCCGGTATGATCTGGCTGGCATGGCAGGCCTATCTGTGGCAGACGTTCGGCCAGCCAGGGGTAGGCAGCGGGGGCGCTATGTCCACCGCGTTTGAATGGGTGCCCTTCATGGGCCTGGCTCGGGTGGGCATGGCGGATATTCGAGTCCTCCTTCTCTATCTCCTGATTTTTGGCCCGGCCGTTCTGCTCCCGACGGTGTGGGGCCTGTGGACGGGCGTTCGGCGGGTCCTGCAGGGTGATCTCACGGCGGAGGCCGCGTCCTTGATCTTGAACGCCGCAGTGATCGTGTTCCTTCCATTTTCGACATTCCGCGAGCCGTTCGGCCTGGTCCGATTGGCCGACGGCTTGGTGTTGGCGGTGATCCTGTTCGCGGCCACATTTGGCGTTCGGCGCGCCCTGAATTACGGACTGTTCTGGAGCGCATACCTGTTTATGCTTATTCGCAACTGACATGCGCCGCCGAGATCGGATGTCGCCGCCTTCAGGGTTAGAATGATTCTCGCGCCCCCCGGTGAACCTGACTCGGGTGGCCCGAGTAGGTAGTGAAGAGGGCGCTGGGGCGCCCCGGCGGACCAGCCCGTGCCCATGAGGAGAGAACATGCCGGACATCAAGGAGCTTGCGGACCGCGTTGTGGAGAACGTAGAAAAGGTGATCGTGGGGAAGACAGATTCAGTTCGCCTGACCGTGGTTGGCCTGCTCTGCCAAGGGCATTTGCTGATCGAGGATGTTCCGGGCACTGGGAAGACGATGTTGGCCAAGAGCCTGGCACGCTCTCTTGGCTGTTCCTTCAACCGAATCCAGTTCACGCCGGATATGCTCCCAAGCGATGTCACGGGCGTGTCAATCTTTAACCAAAAGGCGCAGGAGTTTGAGTTTCGGCCCGGCCCCATCATGGCCCAAATCGTCCTGACCGATGAAATCAACCGTGCCACGCCCAAGACCCAGGCGGCACTGCTGGAGGCGATGGAAGAGCGCCAGGTCACCGTGGACGGGATTACCCATCGGTTACCCCAACCTTTTATGGTCCTGGCCACACAGAACCCCATCGAGTACGAGGGCACCTTTCCACTTCCCGAGGCGCAGATGGACCGCTTCCTGCTCAGGATCAGCCTGGGGTATCCTGCGCCGCATGACGAAGTGCACATGATGGAAAGGCAGCAAATCGTCCACCCAGTGGATGCACTGGTGCAGGTCGTGGAAGCGGAGGAACTGCTCCAGGCGCAGGAGGATGTCAAGAAGGTCCGTGTGACACAGGAAATCAAGCGCTACATTGTGGATATCGTGACTGACACCCGCGGCCATCGCGAGGTGTATCTTGGGGCCAGCCCTCGCGGCAGCCTGGCGATGCTCAAGGGATCACAGGCCGTGGCGGCTATGAAGGGGCGGGATTACGTAGTTCCGGACGACGTGAAGTCGATCGCCATGTCGGCCCTGGCCCACCGAGTGATCGTGGGATCAGCCGCCAGGATTCGCGAGATTGATTCGCGGGAAATCGTTCGGGAGATCCTCGAGCAGATTCCGGTCCCTGGGGGCGAGATGGCTTGATGGTCCCTAGAACCCGGGTCGTCCTGGGCTTAACGCTGTTCAGCCTGGCGGCGGCCGTGATCTCCGGGCGCCAGCTCTTCTTCAATCTGACCTATGCCTGGGTCGCCCTCCTCACGGTGGCGTTCTTCTGGTCGCGCATGGCCGGGTCTGGCATGAGCCTGCGTCGGGAGCCCCTTTCGACCAGGGGCCAGGTGGGGCATATCTTTCGCGAACGTTTCTTCCTGCACAACGGCAGCCGGTGGACCAAGCTTTGGGTGGAGGTCAGCGACCAGTCCCGCATCCCCGGCTACCGGGCGACCGCACTGACTGGGCTGGGCCTGGTGGGTCCGTCAGACCTGATTGGACACCAGGGCTCCTATGTGGCAGACAACCTTGGCCGCGGCCAATCCGAGAACTGGGACGTCCGGACGGTGTGCACGCGGCGGGGCCGCTATCTGCTTGGCCCAACGGAGATCAGGACCAGTGACCCATTCGGACTCTTCCCACTGACGCAGCGTCTGTCCGCCCGGCAGAACGTGGTGGTCCTGCCGCCCATCGTGTCGCTGCGGGCCCGGGGGGTGCCAAGCGGGCGGCTGACCGGAGGCGAGGCCATTCGCCAGCAAACTCACCAGTTGACCCCCAACGCGGCCACCATAAGGGAGTATGCGCCGGGCGACAGTCTCAACAGAATTCACTGGAAGTCGACGGCGCGCATGCAGCGGCTGATCGCCAAGGAGTTTGAGCTCGACCCTCTGGCCGATGTGTGGGTGCTGTTGGATGTATGGCATCGGGCTCACCATGAGGGGAGCCGACATGCGGGTCGGGGCGAAGCTTACGCCGGGCCCTTCCCGTCGCCAGACGATCCAACTGCCGGGCTACCTCAGTCGACGATGGATTACGCAGCTTCGATCGCAGCTTCTCTGGCGTTTCACTTCATCCGGAACGATCGCAACGTCGGATTCATTGCCTACGGGCGCGCACGCCTGGTCATGCAGCCGAGCAAGGGGCAGTCCCAGCTCCAAAAGATCCTCGAATCGCTGGCGGTGATCGAGGCGGACGGCAGCTACCCGATCGACGAAGTGGCCAAGATTGAGATGCCGCGCATCCCCCGCAGCACGACCGTCTTCCTCGTCTCGCCATCGGCGGACCCCGAGGTGGTGGAGGCGGCCCAGGCGCTTCGGGCCCTGCATAGGAACCCCCACCTGATCCTGATCGACCCAAGGTCCTTTGGTGCCCGAGATGGAAATGCTCCCTTGGCCGAAGACGCCGCCCGGCGCGGTCTGACGACTACTTTGGTCGAGTACGGCGAATCCCTCTCAGCGGCTTTGAATTCGGTCTGATCTCGCCTGTCTCCTTCTATCGAGGGTGTTATCATCAACGGGTTGCCACCCGGGAGATGAAACGTGCGTAGAAACCTGCTGCTGGTGTCGGTGTTTGCCGGCGGAATGACCTCGCTTGGCGTGGAGCTCTCCGCTTCGCGGCTGCTCGGTAATGTGTTTGGCACCACCAACTTGGTCTGGGCCAACATCATCGGCCTGATCCTGGTCTACCTGACGGCTGGATACTTTCTGGGAGGGAAGTGGGCGGATCGTTCGCCCTTCGAGTCGACTTACTACCGCATCCTGATGTGGGCGGGCTTCACGTCTGGCTTGGTCCCAATGGTCTCCCGCCCGGTGCTCCGCCTGGCGGCACAAGCTGTCGAGAAGCTTGACGCCGCCGTGATGGCCGGCTCATTCATCTCCGTTTTGGTGCTCTTCGTGATCCCCGTGACTTTGTTGGGCTGCATTTCACCCTTTGCCATCCGACTGGCGATCAAGGATACGGAGCACGCCGGCAGCGTTTCGGGCCGAATCTACGCCCTTTCGACCTTGGGCTCGATCCTGGGCACTTTTCTGCCAGTGTTGTGGCTCATCCCCAGCATCGGAACGGCGCGCACCTTCTTGGTGTTTTCCTTCTCCTTAATGCTCGTGTCCCTGGTCGGGCTGGCGCAGTCCGAGCGCCGGGCCGCTCTGATGCACCTGGCTCTGCCGGCCGTGCTCCTCGGTCTGGCGTGGTGGAGTCTGCGCGGCCCCATCAAGCTAGCCGAGGGCCAGATCTTTGAGGATGAATCGGCCTACAACTACATCCAGGTCATTCAGGCTGGAGACACCCGCTATCTGATGTTGAATGAGGGCCAGGCTGTGCACTCGGTCTACAATCCGAAGCAAATAGAAACCTTTGGGACATGGGACTACTTCTTGGCGGCCCCCTACTTCAACAACCCTCAAGCCACTCCGCAGCGGCCGTCACGCGTCGGGATCGTAGGCTTAGCGGCCGGCACGATCGCCCAGCAGTATACGGCCGTATTCGGTGACGTCCCGATCGATGGCTGGGAAATCGACCCGGAGATCATTCAGATTGGGCGTGAGTATTTTGGAATGACCGAGCCCAATCTGAACGCCATCGCATCGGACGGGCGCTGGGGCCTCGACCACAGCCCCTATGCTTACAGCGTGATCGCCGTCGATGCCTACCGGCCGCCGTACATCCCCTGGCATCTGACCACCGAGCAATTTTTCACCATCGTATTGGATCATCTGACAGACGATGGCGTGTTGGTGATCAACGTTGGGCGCACGCCTACCGACCGGCGCTTGATTGAGGCCATGGTGGGCACGATCGGCGCTGTGTTTCCTTCGGTATATGTGGTTGATGTGCCGGGGACCTTCAACAGTATCATCTATGCCACACGCCAACCGACGCAGCCGGGGAATCTGCGCCTGAACCTGGCCCGCCTGGTGCAATCCGGAGCGCCGGCCTTTTTGTTGGAGGTGCTCCAAAAATCGGTTGCCGACCTTCAACCGACTCCGGCGTCACGCGTGGTCTTCACCGACGACCGCGCCCCGGTGGAACAGCTCGTTAACTCGATCGTCATCCGGTTCATCCTGGGGGAGGGGGTGGGGGGGATGCAAGGAGCGCTGAACTGATATGGATAGTCATCCGACCCCCCGTCGCCAAGCTCTTGCCCTGGGTTTCAGGCTCGCACTGCAGTTGATGGTGCCTTTGGTGCTGTTGCTAACCAGCGTTCGCTTGACCCTGACGCATGCCTATGTAGATGCCGCCTATCGACTACCCGGTTTTCCAGCCGACCCGTACGGATTCACCCTTCAGGATCGGCTCAAGTGGTCCAAGCTCTCGCTGGACTACCTGGTCAACACGTCCGGAATTGAGTTCCTGGCCGATCTGCACTTCCAGAACGGAGCGCCCATCTACAACCAGCGCGAGCTGCGCCACATGGCCGACGTCAAGTCGTTGACGCAGACCTTCCTGGCGCTGTGGGTCGTCGGCTTGTTGGGCTTGGCAGTTTTTGGGGTGGTGGTCTGGCGACTCTCCGGGCTGCATGAGCTCTGGTTGGCCTGGCGCAACGGCGCCTTGTGGACGTTGTTTGGCATGCTGGCGCTGGGCCTGCTGTCCCTGGTCAGCTTTTCATTTGTCTTCGTGGGGTTCCACCATCTGTTCTTTCAGGGCGACACCTGGCTGTTTCTATACAGCGACACGTTGATACGACTGTTCCCCGAACGGTTCTGGCAGCAAGTCTTCGCTTTCCTTGGCCTGTGGACATTGGGAGAAGCCGGCCTCATTTGGTGGCTGGCTTCGCGTGCTGTCTCGGCCAAGATCGAAGCCGGAGCCGCCGAACAGGGCACAGACCCTTCCGATTTGTGAAATCGTTCACAATATGAGATCAGGTGTTTGAGCGGATGGGATCCGACGCCGCAGGAGGCGGGAAAGCGGCCAGGGCCCGCCGGCGGGTGCTGTTGTTGACGAGCAGCCGGACGTACCGCGTCGGGGCCTTTCTGGAAGCAGCCGAGGGCCTGGGTCTGTCGGTGGTCGTTGGCACTGAGGCCGAGACACCGCTCGCTGGCAGCGGGGGATTGCACATCGATTTTTCTGATGCGGAGGCTGCGGTGGCGGCCATCGAGGCCTTTGCCAGCGAGGTCCCACTCGACGCCATCGTGGCGGCCGAGGATGATGGCACCTGGCTGGCCGCCGAAGCCTCCCGCCGACTTAAGCTTTCCCACAATCCCCCTGAATCCGTCGCCATCGTGCGCGACAAGGCCGCCATGCGAGAGCATCTTTCCGGACGCCATCTTCCCACCCCTTCGGGTTTGCGCATAGGCATCGATTCTGACCCGGAGGATGTGGCTGGGATTCTGACTTATCCCAGCGTCCTCAAGCCCCGGTTCCTATCAGGAAGTCAGGGGGTGATTCGGGTGGACAATCCCGGTGACTTCGTGTTTGCCTTCCAACGCGACCGCCGTTTGCTTTCGCAGCCCGGGATTCGCAGCCTGGGTGGCGAGCTGGCTGACAGCTTGTGGTGCGAAAACTACATTCCCGGGGAGGAGGTGGCTTTGGAGGGGATGCTCAACGAAGGCGGACTGCAGGTCTTGGCCCTCTTCGACAAGCCAGAGCCACTCGAGGGACCCTACTTTGAGGAGACGATCTATGTCACCCCGTCACGGCACTCTGCAGACGTGCAGTCCGAAATGGTCGATACGGCACAACGCGCCGTACGGGCACTGGGGCTTCGGACTGGCCCGGTGCACATCGAGCTGCGCGTCAATCCGAAGGGTGTGTATCTGATCGATCTGGCTCCGCGGTCAATCGGGGGATTGTGTGCCAAGACTCTACGCTTTGATCGGAGTGAATCCCTGGAAACGTTGATCTTGCGCCAAGCCATGGGGGGTGACGTGCGCCATGTGTCACGCGAAACCTCAGCCGCGGGTGTGATGATGATCCCCATGCCGCACGGGGGGAGACTGGAGGCTGTGAAGGGCAAGCAGGCAGCCGAACTCGTCCCAGGTGTTGACGAGCTGATCATCAGCGTTCCGATCGGGGAGATTCTGGTTCCCCTGCCTGAGGGCGGCCGCTATCTTGGCTTCATATTTTCCCGGGCGACGACGCCAGATGAGGCGGAGTCAGCCCTTCGCCAGGCGCACGCCAAGTTGGTCTTCGATATCCGCCCTGACTGAAGCTGCGTGACGTCGGCGAGGTTATAATGTGCCCAACGCGGCTGAAATCCCCGGCAGCGGGGGTCGGCCGGTAGGTTTGAGGAGGTAGGCAGATGATTGAGATCACACCCGAGGCCAGCGCCAAGATCAAAGAGCTCATGCAGGCCCCAGACCGGCAAGGGAAGGTCTTGAAAGTGGCCATTGTCGGACGCGGGCCGGATGGATATGAATATTCTCTGCGGTTCATCAAGCCCGACGACGGCGATCCCGACGATCAATCATTCCAGGTCGACGGCATCGATCTCTTGATCGACGCCGACAGCGCTCCCAAGCTCGAAGGGGCCCGACTTGTGTATATCGAAAACGCGTATCAGACGGGGTTTCAACTCGATAACCCGAACCCGCTGTGGGAAGACCCCGTGTCGCAGGCTGTTCAAAACGTGTTGGACCAGCAAATCAACCCAGGCGTAGCGGCGCATGGCGGCTGGGTAATGCTCTTGGATGTTCGGGATGAGATTGCCTACGTCGAACTTGGCGGGGGGTGCCAGGGTTGCGGACTGGCCGATGTGACCCTGAAACAGGGGATCGACGTGATGATCCGTCAGGCCGTGCCGGACATCAAACAGGTGATCGACACCACCGACCACGCGGCCGGCAGCAATCCCTACTACCAGCCCGGCAAGGGCGGACCGGCGGAGTCGCCCTTCTGAGTTCTGGCGACTTTGCTCAAGACGGAAGTTTCAAAAAGCCGGAGCATGCGCCCCGGCTTTTTCTGTTCCGGTTCATCTGGTTTCAGTTTCTAGAAGATGCCTCGAAAGATCAGCAGCAAACCGACCACAATCAGCGGGACCCCTACCACCGCACCGATGATGGTGAGCGTCGCGACCAGGCCAGCGATCATCAGGGCCAGGCCGATCCCGATCACGACAATTCGGCCGGTTAGGCCGAGGACCCAGGTTAGAAGGCGCCAAATGGCGACGAACGGCCAGGAGAGGATTCGTAGGACAGGCATTGGTCGTTGCCCCTTTGTCAGGGGCCATTCAGGCCCCGAACTTGCTAAGCCGGGAGGCATGAGCCATCATCAGCGGCATCAGTTCCGAGGCCTGGAAAGTGCCCAGCCCCCCTTGACTGCAGGCGGTTTCGCCGAACTGTTTCTGCGCGTCGGCGCGGGCTGTGGCCGGTGCCCAAAGCAGCACCGGAACCGGATGCCAGGAGTGATACTTCAAGCGGGCCGGGGTGCAGTGATCGCCGGTTACGGCTAAGACGTCTGGCGAGAGTGCCAACAGATCGGGCAGGGCGGCATCCACCTTCTCAATCATTTCCGCCTTCTTGTCGAACTCCCCATCTTCGCCGAGGCTGTCCGTCTTCTTGATGTGGATAAAGAAGAAGTCGTGGGCCGACCAGATGGCTCGTGCGGCAGCGAACTCGTCAGCCGGTGATTCGCCTTTGAAGGTGTGTACCCCCATCCCCACCAGGTGGGCCACGCCCTTGTACATAGGGTAGACGGCGATACAGACCGCATCCAGCCCGTAGATTTCGTCGAACTGGGGCAGGTGGGGGTTGGCCGAGAAGCCGCGCAAGGTAAGTGCGTTGGCCTTGGGTTCGTGGGCCAGGGCCTTGCGGGCCTCTTTGACCCACGCATTGACCAACTCCGCCGTGTGCTCCGAATCGGGATCCGACGCCACAGCTTCCAGAGGCGGTTCTCCAGTTACGAGCGGATCGGTGTCATGAATATTCGGCGCCAATCCGTCTCCCCGCATGACCACCCCGAACCGATATTCGCGAAGCACGCGGACGTCAATCTGGAGGTCAGGGAGCTCAATAGCATCCAGCCGTTCGACGAGCGGCCGCGCCTCGTCGCTCGAAATCCTCCCGGCCCGGCGGTCGATGATCATCCCCGCGCCGTCGACGGTGCAGAAGTTGCCTCTGGCGGCGACATCGCCCTTGCCGACCTTCATCCCCACGCCGGAGGCCTCGATCACACCTCGGCCAACGTCGTAGGTCACGGGGTCGTAGCCAAACAGCGCCAGGTGCCCTGGCCCGGAACCTGGCGTGATCCCGGGCCGCACTGGGATGGTCTGCCCCAGGCAGCCTTCGGCTGCCAGCCGGTCTAGGTTGGGGGTGTTGGCGGCCTCCAGTTCGGTGGGGCCGCCGGGCGTCACAGAAAGCCCGCCGACCCCGTCCAGGATCAGTAGGACCATCTTGGTCTCGGCCGGTTGGTGGAGTGTGCGCATCAGTTTGAAATCAGCCATAGGTCCTCCTGATTCCCATCATAACAAAGACCCTCGCCACATGGGCGAGGGTCTTTGACTGATCGGTCTTAAGGTCAACGGATGGCGAGCTGGTCGCCTGTGGTCTCAAAAAGGTGCATGTTCTGCATGTTGAAGACCACCTTCTTCGTTTCATTGACCTTCGCCTGGCTTCGTGGATCCATGCGGCTGACGAACGAATTGCCGGGCGTCTTGAGATACAGAATCAGCTCGTTGCCCATTGGTTCGACGACTTGAACGTCGGCGTCAATTTCGGCCGGCTGAATTCCGGGCGGCGTGAACTGGGTGTCGTGAATGTCTTCGGGGCGGATCCCAAAGACGACGTCCTTATCAATGTGGTTCTCGTAGGTCTTGCCCTTTTCTGAAGGCACGGAAACCTTGAAGGCGCCGGTGTCGATTTGAAGCCCGCCGTCAGCGCGCACCAGTTTGGCGTTGAAAAAGTTCATCGCTGGCGATCCAATGAAGCCGGCGACAAAAACATTCACCGGCAGATCGTATAGGCGTTGCGGCGAGTCGACCTGTTGGAGGATGCCGTCCTTCATCACCGCGATTCGAGTGGCCATCGTCATGGCCTCGGTCTGGTCGTGGGTGACGTAAATGAACGTGGTCTCAAGCCGGCGATGCAGTTGTTGGATCTCGGCTCGGGTCTGGACGCGAAGTTTGGCGTCGAGGTTGGAGAGGGGTTCGTCGAACAGGAAGACCTGCGGCTTGCGCACGATGGCTCGGCCCAGGGCGACCCGCTGGCGCTGGCCGCCTGAGAGCTGTCGAGGACGGCGGTCGAGCAGTCCGCCGATGCCCAAGATTTCAGCCGCTTCCCCGACACGGCTCTTGATCTCGTCCTTGGGCGTCTTGCGCAGCTTAAGACCGAAGGCCATGTTGTCGTAGACAGTCATGTGGGGATAGAGCGCGTACGACTGGAACACCATGGCGATGTCGCGATCCTTGGGCGCCACGTCGTTGACCACGCGCTCCCCGATTCGGATCGACCCATCGCTGATTTCCTCCAGCCCGGCAAGCAACCTCAATGTGGTGGTCTTGCCGCAGCCGGACGGCCCGACCAGGACAAGAAATTCCTTGTCCTCGACTTCAATGTTGACATCATTGACGGCCGTGACCGCGCCAAAACGCTTGTACACGTGATCGTACGTGACGCTAGACATCCTGCTGTTCCTCCCTTCTCCATGGTATCGTGAGCCCATTATACTTTAGGGCATAGCTGGGGCCAAGCATCTGTGACCCCCGATTGACGCGTGCGAAAGGCGTCTGGTATAGTGGCAGGCGTGAAAAACGGTAAGCACAAGAACCCTCCCGACGGCCGGCAGGGGCGTGAATGGCGCCGCTTCTGGCGCTGGTTCGAACCCGGCTTGGGAGTCAAGCGCTGGTTGCTCTTAATGGTGGCGGCCACGGCCTTGATCGGCCTCGGCTTGGCAATCGTCCTGCTCGACTACTATCGTGCCCATCCCGATGCCACCTGGCTGTATGTTGTCAGTCTGCGGGCACTGCCACGCTGGGCACGAGCTTCGCTGCTCGGGTTTGCCGGAGTGGGCATCTTGGGCTTGGCTGTGCTCGAGATCAATCGGGCCCTCTTGGCTCCCTTCCTTAGGCCAGGCAGATCGGTCGTGGAGGTGGTTGCGGAGCATCGCCGGCGCGGACGGGGGCCGAAAATCGTTGCCATCGGCGGCGGCACCGGGTTGTCGACCCTGTTGAGGGGACTGAAAAGCTACACCGGCAATCTAACGGCTATCGTGACCGTGGCGGACGACGGCGGCTCATCGGGCCGGCTGCGCCGTTCGCTTGGCCTTCCGCCTCCCGGCGACTTGCGCAATTGCCTGGCCGCCCTTTCCGACGATGAGCAGATGTTGACCCAGTTGTTCCAGTACCGCTTTCCGGAGGGGGAACTGGCCGGACATTCTTTTGGCAACCTATTCATTGCCGCGCTGGCCGGCGTGACCGGCGGGTTTGACACCGGGCTGGCAGAGGCCGGCCGAGTCCTGGCGATACGCGGCCGTGTCCTGCCCTCAACCTTGGAAGATGTGGCCCTCGTGGCGGACAAGACAACCTCCATGGACTTGCGGGCGGTGCGGATCCGGGGTGAGAGCCGCATTCCGAATCTGCCAGGCCAGATACGCCATCTCCACCTTGAACCCAACGATCCGCCCGCTTACCCGGAAGCGATCCAAGCCATCCTGAACGCCGAAATGGTCGTCATCGGCCCGGGGAGCCTTTTCACGAGTGTGCTCCCCAACTTGCTTGTGAACGACATCACAAAAGCCATCCATGCCAGCCGTGCTTTCAAGGTCTACGTCTGCAACGTGGCCACCCAGCCGGGTGAAACGGAGGCTTTCAATTGTGGCCAGCACGTAGCGGCGCTCGAGCAGCACGTAGGGCGCGGCCTGGTCGACGTTGTGCTGGCCAACGATTGGCTTGAGGCCAGTCTGCCGGATAAGCTGAGCTTCGTCCAGCCGGACTGCCAGGGCGTCAGCGTGCCCTGTCATACGTCGGATTTGGCCGATCATTCACGGCCGTGGCGCCACGACTCAACCAAGCTGGCGGATGAGCTGGTGTCGATGCTAGAGGAACGCACCGGACCACTGGATTTGCCGTCGATGGGTGAAATCGAGCCCAGCAGCGGTCTCAACTAGGCCACACCGTATCCAACCTGCCGGACCACGCGGGGTGTTCATTTCCCCCGGCTCCAGGGACGCCTCCGGCATCAAGGCAGAGAGGCCAGGATACCCATGTTCAACAAGAAGACCTTGCGTGACATCGAAACCAAAGGCCGGCGCGTGCTTGTGAGGGTCGATTTCAACGTCCCGCTGAAGGACGGCGCCGTCGCGGATGAAACCCGCATCCGGGCGGCTCTTCCGACGATCCGCATGCTGGTGGATGGGCAGGCGCGAACGATCCTGTGTTCGCACTTGGGCCGGCCCAAAGGGATTCCCGATCCAGCTCTCTCTCTCGAACCCGTGGCGAAGGTGCTGGCCGGCCTTTTGGGTATCCCGGTGGCGTTCGCCCATGATTGCATCGGTGAAAGGGCCCAAGCGGCCGTTGAACGGCTTGAGGATGGGGGCGTCCTGCTTCTGGAGAACACCCGCTTTCATGCCGAGGAGAAAGCCAACGATGAAGGATTTGCTCGCGCTTTGGCCTCACTGGCCGATGTCTACGTGGACGACGCCTTCGGCTCAGCACATCGCGCCCATGCTTCGACCGAGGGTGTGGCCCATTTCCTCCCGGCCGTGGCCGGGCTCCTCATGGAGCGCGAGATCACGGAATTGAGCAAGGCCCTTGACGCCGATGCCCATCCGTACATTGCGATCCTCGGTGGCGCCAAGGTGTCTGACAAGATCGGCGTGGTGAGGGCGTTTCTCGATCGGGCTGATCGGTTGATGGTTGGCGGGGGCATGGCCAATACGTTCTTGGCAGCCAAGGGGCTGGACATGGCGGAGTCCCTGGTTGAAATCGATGCCCTTGAGACCGCTCGCCAGCTGCTGGGGGAGTTTGGCAATCGCTTGCTTCTGCCAACTGACGCCGTGGTGGGCGATCAATTCAGCGCCGATGCCGAGCACCGCGTGGTTCGGGTGGAGTCGGTCCCTGAAGGTTGGCGTGTGATGGACATTGGCCCCGAGACCGTGCAGTCGTTTGCTGGCGGCCTGGAGGGCGCCAGCCTCGTGGTCTGGAACGGGCCGATGGGTGTCTTCGAATTTCCAGCATTTGCCAGGGGCACCTTCGAGTTGGCAAAGGCGGTTGCTGATTGTGGGGGGACGACGATTGTTGGGGGAGGCGACTCGGCGGCCGCCGTGCATCAGGCGGGACTAGCGGACAAGATGTCCCACGTTTCGACGGGCGGCGGCGCATCGCTTGAATTCCTGGAGGGCAAGAGCCTTCCAGGCGTGGCGGTGCTCCTGGACCGGTGAGTGAAGGTTTACGCCCAGGTCTGGTAAACAGAAGATAGAGGAATATAGGCCCCCGGGCCGTCGGCGCCGGCAGCGATTTGACTGCCGGCGCCGCATTCTCAGATGGCTTAGAGTTTACTTACATCTAACACACTCATATTGTTCACCAAATGGGGCTCATCTATAATGCGGCGACTCGAGTTCTGGAGGGCAAATGCCGTTCACCACGGGTGAAAACGTTGGACCCTACCGCGTTGTCGAGCAGCTTGGGCAAGGTGGCATGGCGTCGGTTTTCAAAGCCTATCACCCAGCGCTCGACCGCTATGTGGCGATCAAGGTCCTCCACCCGGCTTTTATGGAGGACCCCAATTTCCTGGCCAGGTTCCAGCGTGAAGCGCGCGTGGTGGCCAAGCTTGACCATTCCAACATCGTCCCCATCTACGACTTCGCCGAGCACGAGGGTCAACCCTATTTGGTAATGAAGTACGTCCAAGGGGAGACCCTCAAAGCTCGATTGGCTCGATCACCCCTAGGTCCGGAAGAAGGCTTGAAGGTGATTGATTCCATTGGTCGAGGTTTATCGTATGCCCATGAAAAGGGGGTTCTCCACCGCGACATCAAACCTTCCAATGTTCTGCTGGCGGAGGATGGGCAGGTTTACCTCGCTGATTTCGGATTGGCCAGGATTGCGCAAGCTGGCGAATCTACCCTGTCCAATGACATGCTGCTCGGAACCCCCCAGTACATTTCGCCGGAACAAGCCCGCGGCGAACGCAATTTGGACGTGGGCACCGATATCTATTCCTTCGGCGTCTTGATCTATGAAATGGTCGTGGGCCGGGTGCCGTTCAATGCCGATACTCCGTTTTCTATCGTCCACGATCATATCTACACACCGCTCCCGTTGCCGCGCAGCGTGAACCCCAAAGTCCCCGAGGCGATTGAGCGGGTGCTTCTCAAGGCTCTGGCCAAGGATCGCTCCGATCGTTTCCCATCGGTCAAGGGGCTGGTGGAAGCACTGCACATGGCCCTCGGCGGGAGCAACCTGCCCTCAGCCTTGCTGTCCCATCCTGAAGCCACTCGCCGCGCCGATCAGGCCAAGGACCCGGCCGGCGACAGCTCTGAGGCAGGGGGCACGACAGGAAGCAAACGTCGCTGGCTCTGGGTGGGGGGAGGATTGGCCCTCGCCTGCGTGTGTATGTTTGCCTTCTTGGTGATCGTCAACCGCAACAACAAATCATCCGGGGCGCCCACTGTTGTGCCGACGGCCGTCGTCCCAGCAACCGCGCTCCCGGAGACTCAGTCGGCGGCGACGCTGGCGGCCGCCCGGGAGGCAGTTGCCACCAATCCTGCTGATCCCGAGGCGCAGCTGGCGCTGGCGAAATCCTACGCCGAGAACGGCCAGCCCGCTCGAGCATGGGTAGCTCTGCAGGCGAGCGTCCAGGTGTTTCGAGACCGAGGCCAGGTGGTGCGGGCAACTCAGGCGCTGGTTGCAGGGCTTGAAATGATGGGCGGCCCCCAGGCGGCTGAACCGGCACTGGTTGAGGCTACCACGCAGGCGTTGTTCATGCTCGCCTCCCAGCCGGATTCGGCGGCACCCACGCTCGACCGACTGCAGGCGGAGTATCCCAACTGGCCGCAGCTTCGGGCCGTTGTCGCCCGGGCAAGCTTCTATCAGGGCGACGTGGAGGCGGCGCGGCGCGGGGATAGGAAAGCGCTCGACGCGGCACCTGGGGATCCCCTAATCCTGAGCGTATTGGCAGAGATCGACGCCGGCTCGGGGAATCAAGTCCTGGCCAGGTCAAGTATTGATGATATCCTTGCCCAGGACAATGTTCCCCGTTGGCTTCAGGTTTGGCTGACCGAACTGAGGCGGAATCTCTCATCGACAGGCTAGGAGGCTTCACCGTGGCCCGACTTCCCCTCATCGCCGGAAACTGGAAGATGCACAAAACCGCCAGGGAAGCGGAGATCTTGCTCTCGGATCTGGTCCGCAAGACCAGCACGCAGAGCGGGGTCGAGATCCTGGTCTGTCCTCCCTTTACTGGGCTTGAGACCGCCGCCAAACTGCTCGACGGGACGCAGATCAAGCTCGGAGCACAGAACCTTTACTGGGAAGATGAGGGGGCCTTCACCGGAGAGATTTCGCCTTTGATGCTCATAGACATTTGCCAGTACGTCATCATAGGCCATTCCGAACGCCGAGCGTTCTTTGGGGAAACTGATCTCACGGTGAACCGGCGAGTGAAAGCTGCCTTGGCTCACGGCCTCACCCCCATCGTGTGCGTGGGTGAAACCCTCGAAGAGAACGAGTTGGCCCAGACGGCAGAAGTCGTAAGCCGCCAGGTTCGCATGGGCCTGAGCGATGTGGCGACGTCTTCCGCCAAGGGGCTCGTGATTGCCTATGAACCCGTGTGGGCCATCGGCACAGGCAAAGCCGCGACACCGGAAGGCGCCAGCGACGTGATCGAAGTCGTGATCCGTCCAGCCCTCGAGTACCTATTCGATCAGGATCTGGCCCAATCTACACGCGTGCTGTATGGCGGAAGCATGAAGCCCGACAACGCCCGGGCTTTCTTTAATCAGCCGGAGATCGATGGCGGCCTTATCGGGGGAGCAAGCCTCCATGCTGACGACTTTGCAGCCATCATCCAGGCTGCCGTGTGACCATGTTGGAAGAGCCCAACTCCTGAGGGGGCTTACCCGGTACCGAACTGCCTGTCCCCGGCATCTCCCAACCCCGGCAAGATATATGCGTGTTCGTTGAGCTTTTCGTCAATAGCTGCCAGATGGATCGGCACCTCGGGGTGCTTGGCGTGAAGCGCCGCAATGCCCTCGGGGGCGCCAATTATGCCCACAAATTTGATCTTCTGGACGCCCCAATTCTTGAGAATATCGATGGTGGCCACGGCCGATCCGCCGGTGGCTAGCATCGGATCGAGAATGAGACAGACCGATACGGTCGGCTCAACCGGCAGCTTGTTGTAGTACTGCACGGGTTCCAGCGTCCGTTCGTCACGATAGAGCCCAATATGCCAGACCTCGGCCGAGGGCATCAGCTCCCAGATGCCTTCCACCATCCCCAATCCGGCTCGGAGGATCGGCACCAGCCCCACGCGCTGTTCAAGTTCCTTGCCGTCGGCCTCCGCCAGAGGCGTCATCACCTTCACGGGCTTCGTCTTGAGATCCAGAGTGGCCTCATAACCCAGCAATGCCCCGATCTCCCGGATCAGTTCCCTGAACTTGCGCGGCTCCGTGGTCTGGTCCCGCAGCTTGGTGACTTTGTGCGCCACCATCGGATGCCGCGACTGAAACACATTCGTATCGTTCATCCTCCGCCTCCTCGTCCAAGCTTTCGCCCGGGCCATTCTCTATGAAAGATGCTTCAGAACGACGGCAGTCAAGTCGTCGAAAGGTTCTGAGTTCGGGTCCGTAGTCGGCGACCGCATTGGCGATCAAGTATGTGAGACCCTGAGCGTCTCGATTCTGGGCCGAAGTTTGGAGCAATTGGGTCAGATTGTCCAATCCGAATTGGTTGCCGGCCTCGTCGCTGGCCTCGGTGACCCCGTCCGTGTACAGGAGCAGCACAGCCTGCGTGGGGATGGTCAAAGCCTGCGACTCGTAGGCTGCATCTTCATCAACCCCGAGGACCATGCCATGCTCCGTGATGGTTCGCACCTGGCCGTCGGGTGTGCGCAGCAGCGGGGGGTTGTGACCGCCATTGGCGAATGTAATCTTGCTGGCCTCCGGCTCCCACACACCGTAGAAAACACTGACAAACAGGTCCGGCCGGGTTTCCGAGAAGATGAGGTGGTTCAAGCGGGTGAGCGTGGTTCCGGGATCCGCGTGAATCGGGGCCACGGACCGGAGCAGGGTGCGGCACAGGGCCATGAACAATGCCGCTGGCACACCTTTGTCGGCAACATCAGCAATCGCCACACCCCAGCGAGGCGAGCCGTTCTCCTCCGGGAGGGGAATGAAGTCAAAGAAATCGCCCCCAACCTGACGGGCCGCGACCCAGGTGGCCCCGACGTCCCATCCAGGCACTTGGGGCATGGACTCGGGCAGGAAGCTTTCCTGGATGCTCCGAGCGGTCTCCAGCTCACGTTCTAGCGATCGGCGGGCGGCCACTTCTTCGATCAGGCGAGTGTTCTCGATTCGCAGGGAGATTTGGTGGGCGATGCCGGCCAGCAGCGCGCTGCGCATGCTGGTGGAGGGTGGCCCCCCAATAAGCAGGATTCCTACCAAGCGTCGGCCGTCACTCAGGGGAAAGATCAAGGCTGTGTCTTCGCCAACGATATCTCTTATGGGATCGGGGAGCTTGATAGTGCTCGGCGTGTCTCCTTCTGAGAAGGGCGGAGCCACGTCGAAATCCGATGCCTGGAGGGTTAGTTGACCGAATTGCTCGACGGCGAGGCGAGATAGGCCGGAAGAGGGGCCCAGGTTGAGCAAGTTTTCCACTTCCTGCCCCAGGAGCAGCGTCGCCCAGCGCGCGCCGGCCAGCAACGTCGTGAGTTGGAGAACGGCGCGCAGAGCTGTTTCTGGGTCCCCAGGTTGAGCAGCATGCTTGGCGACCTCCAAGAGTACGGTATTGATCCAGGTGTACTCCTGCTGCTGGGCGAAATTCTTGGCCTCGAGTGAAGAAATCGCCAGCAATGAGGCGAGAAGCTCGGCGAAGGCAATTTGCGCAGGACTGAACAGGCGTCCATCAGGAAAGGATACGTACAGCACTCCGAAGATCCGATCCTCGATGGCCAAAGGCACGGCCAACGCATTGGCAGAGTTCGCATTGGGGTGACCGAGCTCGGGTTCGTCCAACAGTTCGTCTTCCCTCAATTCAAGCGTGCGCTGCCCCTGGGCGGCCCGACCGACCAGGCCGTGGCCAAATTCGATGTCGGCCGGTTCTTCGTCCATTTCATGGGACGCGGCCCGTAGGTAGGCCACCTGCTCGCTGCACTCGTACAGACGAACCTGGGCGAAGTCGAACGCTTGAGAGATGACGGGAGCGACCTGGTGAAAGCGCTCCTCCAGCGGTTGAAGTGAGATCAGCCGCCTGGAGATCTCGCTCAGGAGCACCATCTGGGTGGACCGGGCCTCGATCTCGGTTTGGATGCGCAGGCGGGCCAAGACAGGGGCCAGGGCCGCAGCGATCCGCTCAGCGAGTTCAAGGTCGCGCTCCTGGTAGGTACCGGAAGTCAGGCTTTCAAGGCAAAGCATACCCAGCGGCCGGTCGTGCCCATGGATTGGGGCGATGAGAATTTCACCCGTATCAAGCAGCGCCTCGCCCTCAAAAATAGGCCTGTCGGTGTCGGCTGCGGCGGTGGTACCCCGTTCAAAGACATGTGCTACCCGATGGCGAAGACACCAGCTGGCAATGCCTTGTTCTTCGATTCCCACCGCTCGTCGATCGGGCTCGAGCTCACGGCCCCGCTTGATCTTCTTCAAGGCCAGGAAATGGGAAGATTCATAGAACTTCCGAACTGCAGTCCGTCGAAGGCAAAGGCCCTTTCAGCGGAAAGTGCCACGGCATCTGCGAGCGCCTGCCGTTCCACGGGGGCACTGGCGATCGTTTCCATGGCTTCGAGCAGCGGTAGCGTGGTCTCGGAAAATTGAGCAGATGAGCTGCGCCGGCGCAGGGGTCCGATCCAAAGGAAGACAACAAGGCTGGCCAGGCCCAGGCCGGCGAGGAAGGCGATCAGGGGGTACAAGAGTTGCTCAAATGGTGCCATCAGGCGCCTGGTGTCCCTGGGCGGATTGAGGCCAATGTCAAGGATCGATGCCCAGATCCTGTGCTTTTCGCATCGTCAGGGTGTTGCCATCTGGGCGGCGTGCATAGTCGATCTCGTCCATGACCCGGTGCATAATCAGAAGGCCCAATCCACCGAGGCGGGGGTTGTCTGGATCGGGAGGCCCAAGTTGGTTTTCCGCCGGGTTAAACGGTGGCGCCGAGTCAGCCAGCTCCACCGTCAGTTGCCCGGGGACTGAATGGACTGTCACGGCTATCTGCCCGCTGGCCCGCTTGCCGTAACCATGAATGATGATGTTCTCACAGGCCTCCCCTACCGCCAATTGGCAGGCGTAGCTGGTTCTGCTGTCGAATCCAGCGGCAATGGCTTCCACATTGACCAGATCACAAATGGGGGCGACTTCGGCCAGCAATGCGGGCACGACGATACTGTGCGTGGGCATCCTCACCGCCTAGTACGAGGCGATCGCCTCCTCGCGGGAGAGAAAGGATTCGAACAGCACATCGAGCCCGGCGATTTCGAGGGTCTCCTTGACCCGGTCCGACGGCTGAGCAAGCCGAACCACGCCGCTCCCCTTTTGCGCTTCCTTGCGCGACATCACCAGGATACGCAACCCGGCGGATGACAGGAAGTCGACTTCGGACAGGTCGAAGACCAGGTTGCGCTGGCCCGTCTTGAGTTCGTCATTAACAGCGGCCTCGAACTGGTCAGCTGTGCTCGAGTCAACACGTCCTTTAACCGTGATGACTGTCACCCGCTTGTACGCCTCGCGACTGATGTCCATAGGTGCCTCCTGGTGTTGATCTTATCAATTGGTCCGCTGAACCACGTATCGTGCCAGGTCGGATAAGGCGGCCCTCTCTGGAGCAGGCGGCATCCCAGCCAGGATGCCCTCGGCTTCGGTGATGAAGGACTCGGCCTCCTGACATGCCTTTTCGATGGCCCCCGAGCCCCGGATCGCTTCGACCAACCGGTCCATTTCTTCGTCATCCAATCGCAGATTGTGGATTAGTGGCTGAAGCGAGGGATCCTCGGGGCTCTGTTCCATGTAATAGACAGTTGGCAATGTGATCAGACCCTGGCGAAGATCGCTGGCCACTGGTTTTCCAACTTTGGCCGGATCGCCGACGAAATCAAGCACATCATCCACGATCTGGAAGGCTACTCCGAGGGCGTATCCAAATTGCTTGATCTCCTGCGCCACCGAGGCGTCAACGTCGCCGAGCAGTGCCCCGCCTTCTGTGGCAAGCTCGAATAGGGAGGCGGTCTTGGCGTAAATGCGGTCGTAGTAGTCGCGCCGCAGATCCTCAGAGCGTGTGCCAAAGAGCTGAGTAATCTCGCCGTTCACGATGGCCATCAGGGTCTCGGCAAACCGCTCCATGACGGTGAGCGATCCCGTACGTGCCGCCAGATTGGCGGCACGAGCGAAGATATAGTCACCGGTCAGAACTGTGGCCCCCGGGGTCCATTGCGAGTTCAGGGTGGGCATGCCTCGGCGCAGTGAAGCTTCGTCGATCAAATCATCATGAACCAGGGTCGCCGTGTGTAGGAGCTCAATGGCCGAAGCCAGTGTAACCAGGCGATCGTGGTCGGCACCCAGCATCCCGCCACACAACAGCACCAGGGTCGGTCGGATGCGCTTGCCGCCAGACGCCAGAAGATGATCGACAGCCATGTCGAGACTGGGATGATAACTGCCAGGATGAGACCGCATCCGGGTCTCCACCTCCGGCATGTCATTCCGGACGAGATCAAAGAATGTGGCGGTCAGCGGTTCCATGGTCCCAACCAAAGAGTGCGGAGGCGTTGTTTGACGTGACTTGGGCGACAACATCGAGAGGAGACTCCATGAGGTTTGACAGCTCCTGAGCCACCAGGCGCGTCATGGCCGGCTCGTTGCGTTTTCCCCGGTGGGGATGAGGCGCAAGATAAGGAGCGTCGGTTTCGGTCAGAATGCGGTCCAGGGGAAGCGACGGCACCAACTGCCGAAGTTGCCTGGCGTTCTTGAACGTGATCGGTCCGCCCAATCCCAGGTAGAAGCCGGCCCTGAGGGCCCGCTGGGCATACTCCTGCGAACTCGAGAAGCCATGCAAGACACCCGGCCGGTGTCGCAGTTCGCCGTCGGGGAGACCATCATGCCAGGCGATCAGCATTGACAGCACTTCTTCCTCGGCATCGCGTTGGTGGACGATCACCGGAAGCCCAAGGTCGGCTGCCAGTTCGAGCTGCGCCCCGAAGGCTTGCCGTTGGAGCACGGGGGGCGAGAGGTTTCGGTAGAAGTCGAGGCCGATCTCCCCAATAGCAACTGTCACATCTTGGCGGGCGAGCCGGATGAGCTCGTCGAGGGTATCCTCGGTCCACGTTTCGGCTTCATGCGGGTGAATGCCCACGGCCGCGAACACGCCCGGATTGCTTGCCGCAATTTCTACGGCCTGGCGGCTGCTGGGCAGATCGGTTCCTGGGATCAAGATCGGAGATATCCCGGACTCGACCGCGCGCGCCATCACCTCACGCCGATCGACATCGAACTCGTCGCAGGCGAGGTGGCAGTGCGTGTCAGCCAGCCGCTCCGGGTGGGTCATTCAATGCCCACGATCTTCAGGCCGTCTTTCAGGATTGGTTGCACGCGGTCCTTGTGCGTGGTCTCACAATAAACTCGGACGATCGGCTCGGTGCCGGAGAAACGGATCAAGAGCCAACCACCGTCCTCGAGCCCGAATTTGAATCCGTCAAGGGTCTCCAACCCGGTGACCTTCAGGCCGCCGATGAGCTTGGGATTGGCGTTGTGAATGTTCTTTTCGTACTGGCTGCGCTCGCCGGGAGGCAAGGGCGAGTCGATGCGGTCGTAGAAATGCGGGCCTACCTTCTCAAACAGCTTATCCACGAGCGCGGATGGTTTCGAGCCCAGCTTCACCATCATATCCAAAAAATAGAGCCCTGCCAGGATGCCATCACGTTCCGGAACATGCCCATGGAAAGCATAGCCTCCAGATTCTTCGCCGCCGATCATCGCATCGACCTCGAGCATTTTGGGAGCGACATACTTGAAGCCAACGCCGGTCTCGTAGACGGGGACATCGTAGATC
The DNA here is from genome assembly GCA_963807065.1 of uncultured Chloroflexia bacterium. Lineage (GTDB taxonomy): Bacteria > Chloroflexota > Anaerolineae > Anaerolineales > E44-bin32 > CAWAND01. The sequence continues at coordinate 456,662 of CAWDZQ010000003.1, read as the reverse complement.
TCACCCAGCTTGTTCAGCATGGACGTCGTCGAGAGCGTCTTGACGATCGGACCGCGTTCGCCTCGAATCTCCAACAGATAATAGGCGAGCAGAGCGTAGGCCCGCAGCTGGTCAATGAATTCCCCGTGTTCATCTCCAAAGCCCACTCGGTCGGCGTCCCCGTCGTTGACAATCAACACATCGGCGCCTTCTTTGAGCGTGGCCCGCAGCCCCGGATCGATGTTGGGCCGAATCGGCTCGGGACGGCTCATCTCCGGGAAGATGGGATTGCGGCGATCGTGAATCGAAATCACCCGCGTCCTTCCGCCTTCCAGGAGCTTTGGGAACCAGCCCGCGCCGTTGCCCCACATTGGATCGTACAGGACGGTGAGGCCGGCGTCCAGGATGGGTTGAACATCGAGAAGGCGGTGAATTTGCTGGAAGTAGGCAGGCGCGGCGTCGAAGACTTCCACCCGCGAGTCAGATTTGGCCTCGTTGATGGGCACCGCAGGAATCGAATCGGTGTCGGCTGGGATGTAGGCCTCGATGGCTTCCAGGCCCTCGGGGCTGATGGCGCCGCCGTGCTGATCCCGGACCTTGAACCCGTTGTCGGCGGCGGGGTTGTGTGACGCCGTAATGTTGACCGCCGCCGCGGCCTGGTGAGCGACGACCGAATACGAAATGGCGGGAGTGGGGGTCGGGCCGTCAGTGAGCAAGACGTGAAAGCCATTGCCGACAAGGACTTCAGCCACCGCAGCCGCAAAACCCTCCGAATTGAAACGCATGTCATAGCCTACGACGACGGTATCACCTGTGCCCATTTCCTGGAGGTACCGGGCGAACCCATGTGAGCAGCGGCGAACGCTGTTGAACGTGTAGTCGTCGGCTATTCTGCCCCGCCAGCCGTCCGTGCCAAAATGGATCGCGGGTTCAGTCATGCCATTCCTCCTGGAGGGTTGCTGTGGCTGACGGCAAGAAAGAAGCCAGGCTTGGCCAATCCTGGCTAAAAATGCTGCGGCGAAACGCACAGCGCATGCCCTCGGCCAGGGGCCCATCCAAGAGCGTTGGGCGTCCGATTGACCGGCTTTGGACCTGCGTGTCGGACATTATACCTTGAAACATTCGTTCCTTCTTTGGGCCCGGGGCTGTTGGCCCGCTTAAGATTTGGATCGGCTGTCCTTGCCCCCCAGCAGTCGGGCCCGCAATTCATCGCCGGTCTTCATGATTGAGCGTAGGCTGGAGGTGCTAAGGCGGGCGGCTTGGTCATAAAACAAGTCGATGGACTCAAATAAGTCGAGCATCGACTGCAGCCTTTCTGTGACTTCGGGAGGGGCATCGTTCTCCATACTCAGACGCTGGCTTTCCTTCAGGATCTGGAGCGTCGGATCGATCTCTCTCTTCTTGCGCTCGGCCACGATCTGGCGGAACATCTCCCAAACATCGTCGATGCCTTCGAAGTGGTCGCGGCGATCGCCCATCACGTGGACCAACCGAATCAACTCCCAACTCTGAAGCTCGCGCAAGCTCGTGCTCACGGTCGATCTGGCAAGTGACAGCGTCTCGGCGATTTCTTCCGCATTCAGGGGGCGCGGCGCCAGGTACAGCAACGCGTGAATCTGCGCCACCGTCCGGTTGATACCCCACCGGCTCCCCATCTCGCCCCAATGCAGGATGAAGGTTTCAATGGCCGGCGTTAGCACCATGGGTTCGTGTTCTTGCGCCATATTCGCTCCTTACGGAATATACCGAAATAAACGAAATCGGTCAAGCCGGGGCCGCAGGCGAGCGCCGTAGGGTGACGGCTCATCCCTTGGCTGATGTCGTTTGTGGTACACTTCCGCTGTTGCGACGCCTGAAGCCTGGGCGTTTCCGCTCCCAATCGGCCTCGCTCGAGGCTTGAGATGGGGGCAATCCCGAGGAAAGGAGGACCTCTCATGCGCAACTACGAAGTGGCCATTATCGCCAACCCAGATCTCGACGAACAGGCTGTGCAGCAGCTCGAAGAAAAGGTCAACGGCTGGATCGCGGCTGCCGACGGTAAAGCCTATGACGTCGAAAGATGGGGGCGCAGGCGGCTGGCTTACCCGATCGACGGCAATCGTGACGGCTACTACCTGTTTTTCCAGACACAGATGCCGCCGCAGGCGGGCAGTGTTGTCGAACGTGACCTGAAGCTCAACGAAGACATCCTGCGCTTCATGATTACGCTCAAAGAAGACGCTTAACGCTCATTCCCGAAATGAAACAGCGCCTGCGCAGGAGGCCATCATGGGCCGCGGCTTGAATAAAGTCATGTTGATCGGTAATCTCGGGCGTGATCCCGAGATGCGCTACACGCCGTCTGGTAAGCCGGTGACGAGCTTCACGATGGGCGTGACGTACACGTGGCATGATGCCGACGGCGAACGCCGAGAACAAACAGAGTGGTTCAACATAATCGCCTGGAGTGGGTTGGCCGAAGTGTGCAAGCAGTTCCTGCACAAAGGCCAGAGGGTGTACATCGAAGGCCGACTCCAGACCCGTCGCTGGCAGGACAATGCCGGCGAGGAACGCAGTGCCACCGAGGTTGTGGCACGCGAGATGATCATGCTGGATGACTCACACAGTCCTGCCGGTGCCTCATATCCCGAACAGGCGGTCATTGAAGACGACCTCGCACCGCAAGAGTAAGCATTCCGGGCATGGCCCGGTCGACAGCGGAATAAAGGAGCATAAGACGTGGCTGAGGATTTCGACAACGAAGATGAGTTAGAAGACGAAATCGAGGAAGAGGACGACGACTCGAGTGAGGACGTGTCTTCCGATCGTGGAGGCCGGCCGGGCCCATCCAGGGGCTACTCGTCATCCGGCCGATCGTCGCGGCCGTCGTCGAAGGGCCGGTTCGGTAGGCGACCCCGCGTTTGCCAATTCTGTGCCGATCAGACGAAGACCTTGAGCTACAAGCAGGCGGATATCCTGCGCCGATTTGTGACCGATCAGGGCAAGATCCGGGGTCGGCGAGAGACGGGGGCATGCGCCAAGCACCAGCGAATGGTAGCCAAGGCGGTCAAACGCGCCCGTCACATGGCTCTGCTTTCGTTTGCCGGCGAATCTCATCGTTAGGCCCCATCGACAAATGAACATGATCATCTCCTTGACGGGGCCTCGAGTGCGTCGTGCTCATCTCGCTGGCGGGGCGCCGTCATGAGCGCTCGTGGCCCGGTTGCCCCACTACGCGGACATCGAAAACATCTGGCCCGGGCGCAGCGCGAGGCTCGCGTGCGCCGGCTGGTCTTGTTCGGCGTGGCGCTCACTGTCCTGTTGCTGGCCGGAATCCTGGGGTACGGTTGGTATGACCTGAATGTGCTCCAGCCCAATCGGGCAGTCATCACCGTCGGCGGCGATGTCATCACGGCACATCAATTCGAGGCAACCACGAAATTGGTCCAGCAAGATGTGCTGAGCAAGTACAATTCTTACCAGCAGCTTCTCCAGATCTTCGGGAGCGATCCACAAGTCCAGTCCCAGGTCCAACAGCAGCTATCCCAGATGCAGCTTCAGCTCAGCAACACCACGCTGATGGCCCAACAGGTGCAGGAGCAGTTGATCCAGGACATCCTCGTCCGGCGCGAGGCAGCCAGCCGCGGCATCTCCGTGAGCGAAGACGACGTTACCCAGGCCATCGAAAACTCGTTCAGCTACTATCCCGACGGGACGCCAACGCCGGCACCCACTTCGATCTCACCGCCTACGCCTACCCTGGATGCCACAGCCCTGGCATCCATCACACCGTCGCCAACCGCCACCCTCGGACCGACTCCGACCGTGGCCCCGACGAGCACCCCGCGGCCCACGCCGACACCTTACACCGCAGCCGCCTTTGCTAGCGACTACCAGACCTACTTGAATGATCTTAAGACGGCGAGCGTCACCGAAGCTGATCTACGTGACTACTACCGGGCGAAGCTCTACCAGGACCGTTTGCTCGAGGCCTTCCGTGCGGACACGCCGCAAATTCAGGAAGAGGTGCACGTCCGGCATATCTTGGTGCAAGATGAGGCCACAGCTCAAGACGTGCTGAAGCGCTTCCAGTCCGGCGAGTCTTGGGACGATCTTGCGGCTGCGTTTTCGACGGATACATCCAACAAAGACAACGGGGGCGATCTGGGCTGGGTTGCACACGGCCAGACCGTGGCTCCTTTTGAAGATGTGGCTTTCTCCACACCGGTCGGGGAAGTCAGTGACCCGGTCCAGACGAGTTTTGGGTGGCATATCATCCAGGTGCTGGGGAAGGAAGACCGACAGCTGGACAGTACGACTTTCACCCAGGTGGTCCAGTCGAAGTTCAACTCATGGCTTAAGGACCAGCGCGCTGCGGCAGCCGTTCAGATCATCGGCAACCCGGTGGACCTGGTGCCCACCGTTCAAGGCGCGTCTCCCACCCAACAGTAAGCTGAGGGGCCAACTGGACGGGCTGCACCCCCAGCCCACACCTACGATTAAGGATTGCGCCCCGCCACAACGGCGGGGCGCTCTTTCTTGTGCCGCAAACTGGGCTGTTCTCCCTTGATGCGGTTGAGCGCAAGCGACTATACTTTCAGCAGATGAGGTCAGAATGAACGTCAAGACCCTGCTTCAGGCGCTCCCCGAGACGACCAGTCCTGCTGACAAGGACTTGATCGAGCGCGCGTACCGCGTGGCCCACAAGGCGCACGCCGGCCAAAAGCGCGCTTCGGGGGAAGCCTATATCAACCACTGCCTGGCGGTAGCTTCTATCCTGCAGGAGATGGGAGCCCCCGTCCCCGTCATCGTTGCGGCCTTGCTGCATGACACCGTCGAGGACACTTCGGTCACGCTTGCCGACATCCGGAGGGATTTCGGTGACGAAGTCGGAAAGCTTGTCGACGGTGTGACCAAGCTCACCCATTTGCCACGCGTCACGCGACGGCCGGGCGGGGAGAAGGCTGAACGTGCCGCACGCACCGAGTTAGCCAAGGAAACCCTTCGCAAGACGTTTTTGGCTATGGGCGACGACGTACGTGTGGTCTTGATCAAGCTTGCCGACCGGTTGCACAACATGCGAACGCTCTCTCACCTTCCGGCGGAGAAACAGGTACGAATCGCCGAAGAGACGATGGAAATCTTCGCACCCCTGGCCAATCGGCTGGGAATCTGGCAGATGAAATGGGAGCTGGAAGACCTGAGCTTTCGCTATGTGATTCCGGATCGCTACAAGGAGATCGCCGAACACATCGCCAAGCGACGCGTGGACCGGGAAACTGAGCTCCACGACATCACCCAACGCGTTCGGGAGCTGCTCGCCGCAGAGAAGATCGACGCCGATGTCGCCGGTCGGCCGAAGCACCTGTACTCCATCTATCGCAAGATGGAGCGCAAAGGGGTCCCATTCGACGAAGTCTATGATGTACGAGGCGTCCGCATTATGGTCAACTCCATTCAAGACTGCTATCTGGCGCTGGGCGCCATCCACAGCGAGTGGAAACCTGTCCCCGGCACATTTGACGACTACATCGCCACACCCAAAGACAACTTCTACCAATCCCTCCATACGGCTGTCATTTTCGACGACGGCCGGACGCTGGAAATCCAGATTCGAACCCCGGACATGCACGAGAATGCGGAGTACGGCATCGCCGCGCACTGGCGGTACAAAGAGGGCCGGCAGCGGGAGGACGGTTACGAACAGCGAATCATTTGGCTGCGACGATTGATGGAATGGCGTCAGGATATTGATGATGCCAGCGACTTCGTCGAAGCCATGAAGTCGGATGTCTTCGAGGATCGAGTCTACGCTTTCACTCCGCGCGGCGACATCATCGACCTTCCGGCGGGGTCGACGCCCATTGATTTTGCCTACCATATTCATACCGTGATTGGTCACCAGTGCCGGGGCGCCAAAGTCAACGGCAAGCTGGTTCCCCTGGATTATCGGCTCCAGACGGGGGACTCGGTTGAAGTGTTGACTGCCAAGCACGGGGGCCCCAGCCGAGACTGGTTGAACCCGAGCCTGGAGATGGTGCGGAGCCAACGCGCACGGAGTAAGATTCGCCAGTGGTTCAAACGGCAGGACCGGGAGCAGAACATTTCACACGGCCGGTCCCTGCTGGAGCGTGAGCTCAGGCGGCTGGGCATCGACAACATCACCTATGAGCGCATTGCCAAAGATCTCAACTTCGGAAACGTCGAGGAGCTCTTAGCCGCCATCGGCTGCGGCGACATTCACCTCGGGAAGGTGATCGGGGATTTCGTCAAGGAAGACCAGGCGGATGAGGTCTTCGAAATCCAGAAGTCTTCATCGTCCGCTCCAGTGGTTTCGGACGAGGTCAGCGTGCTCGGCCTCTCGGGGGTCCTGACTCATCTGGCGCGATGCTGTAAGCCGGCCCCGGGGGACCCTATTGTGGGCTACATTACCCGCGGCCGAGGAGCCACGATCCATCGACGGGACTGCCCCAACGTGCTGCGGGTGCGGGACAGTGATCGAGAGCGGCTGGTCCAGGTCTCGTGGGGGCAGGCGAAGAAGACCTATCCCGTTTCTATCAGAATCAGCGCCTATGATCGTGAAGGTTTGATGCGCGATGTCTCCACCCTGGTGAGCAACGAGGGCATCAGCATGAGTTCGGCGAACATTTCCACCAGCAACAGCCTGGCCGTCTTCGATTTGGTGATGGAAGTGACCGATATCGGGCAGCTCAGCCGGACGCTGAATCGTCTCGAGGCGCTGCCCAACGTGCTTGAGGCGCGGAGAATTTCCCCCGGCTGAGCGCGCCGTGCTGGATGATATAATCCGGCGGTTCCTGATTGGCCAAGGTGCGATGATCGACAACACACTGAGCGTCTCACAAGCCCTGGAGCGGTTGCTCGAAGGCGTCCACCCCCTGGATGCTGAGACCGTTTCACTTGAACAGGCTCTGGGCCGGGTTCTTGCCGTCCCCGTCGTCGCAACGATTGACCTGCCGCCTTTTGCGCATTCCTCGATGGACGGATATGCGGTCCGCGGTGTCGACGTGGCATCCGCCGCGCCCTCGGCGCCTGTTCGGCTCAGCGTGGCCGGAGATATCGCCGCTGGGGCAGCCGACCTGCCGCGGCTCGAGCCGGGCCAGGCCATCCGAATCATGACCGGCGGACCCGTCCCCGATGGCGCCGACTGCATCGTCCCGGTTGAGCATACCGGGCAGACGGGCCCCATGGCTGGTGCCGAGCTTCCCGCTACGATCAACGTCTTCCAGGCCAGTCAGCCCATGCAGTACGTTCGCCCAGCCGGGTTGGATGTGACCCAGGGGCAGAGGGTGTTTGAGGCGGGCCATCGATTGCGGCCACAGGACCTCGGCCTACTGGCATCCTTGGGTGTGGCTGAGCCCGACGTCGTGCGCCAGCCGCGAGTCGCCGTCCTTTCCACAGGCGACGAGCTGCTGCCGGTAGCAGCTCCGCTTACGCCGGGTAAGATACGGGACTCGAACGGGGTGACCATCCGGGCGTTTGTGCGGCAGGCGGGCGGAGTGGCATTGGCGCTTGACACCGCCGCCGATGCCATGCAATCCGTGCTGGAGCGGTTGAACCAGGCAGCGGCGCAGCGGGCGGATCTGATCCTTTCCACGGCCGGCGTGAGCATGGGCGCCTATGACTTTGTGCGCTCAGTGCTGGAGGCATATGGCCAGCTCGAGTTTTGGCGGGTGAACATCCGGCCCGGAAAGCCGTTGGCCTTCGGTTCCTTTGAAGGTATTCCCTTTATGGGGCTACCGGGCAACCCGGTCTCGGCCTGGGTGACCTTTGCCGTGTTTGTGTGGCCATTGATCGAGCGCCTCGAGGGTGCGTGGGGGCCGGGGCGGTGGCCGGTCGAGGTCATTCTGGATGAAGGTATTGATTCGGATGGAAGAGAGAGTTACTTACGATCACGTGTACGCCTGGTCGACGGGGAGTATCATGCCGTTTTGACGGGCAGTCAGGACTCGGGAGTGATGACATCGCTGGTCCACGCCAATGCCCTCACCATTGTCCCCGCCGGCACCACCCGCCTGGCCGCAGGCAGCAGGGCGAATGCATGGATGTTAGGAGGCCCACATTGAACCAAGGACCCGCATGCCGGAGCGTGCTTCAGGGGGTGGGGCGGTGAGGAAGCTGGTTTGGAGCGGCTTGATCCTGGGCGCGCTGGGGTTTCTGGACGCGGGCTACCTGGCGTGGTTGAAACTCTTTGGCGGAACGGCCGCCTGCGCCGGCATTGGGGATTGTGAAACGGTCAACAACAGCATCTACGCCGAAATCGGGGGCATCCCGATCGCCCTGCTGGGTGCAGGCGCCTACGTGGCCATCATGGTGATTTTGGTCTTGATCCTTCGACGTCGCCATCCTTCCGAGAACCTGGGGCTGGGCTTTTTCGGCATCACCCTGGTGGGGGTGCTCTACTCCGCCTATCTCACATACTTGGAACTTGCCGTCCTCCACGCCGTGTGCCCTTTCTGCGTCACATCGGCAGTGATTATGACCTTGCTATGGGGAATCAGCCTGGTATGGCTGTGGCGATCCCCCGAGGAAAACCTGATATGACAGGAGGAGCATGATGCCCCGAATCAGGTGCCACTACCTTGATTGCGTGTTTCTTGAGGAAGGCTACTGCGGCGCGGCAGGCGTTGAGATCGATCCTGAAGAAGGCTGTCTGACCTACTCACGGATCGATGAGGTACCAGAGGACGAGACATGGGAAGATCCCGATCTGGACGAACTGTGGGAAGAAGAAGACGACGAGCTTTATGAGGACGAGGAAGATGCAGAGGAAGGGGATTGGCTCGAAGAGGACGAAGGATAGGCCCATCGTTCGGCCCAACCAACCAGGATGTGGAATCAACAGGCAGCGGGCACTGGACCGCTGCCATTTCCTTTTGCGTTAAGAGCTACTCTTTGCCGGAGCCGGTCTTCAGCCGCTGCTGAAGCGTGCGGCGTAAAATCTCTTCCTGAGTCTGCCGAGAGCGCTTGGGCTGCGAAGGGCCGTTCCTGCTGGCCGTTTCCCCGTTGTCACTCTGTTCTAGGGCGCGGCGCAAGGCGACTTCCATAGCTGTCGCCTGCGGGACCTCCGGTTCTTCATCTTCTTCGACCAATTCCAACTCGTCCATGGCCTTCATGCTGAGGCGTATCTGACGCTTCTTGCGGTCAACGTCCAGAACGGCCACTTCCACCTCATCGCCGACGGACACGATGGTCGAGGGCGACTTGACGTAATCCGAGCTCATTTCACTGACATGGACCAGACCAGGCCGCTCGGCACCCACTTCGACGAAGGCTCCGAAATTCTCTACCCGCACGACGGTGCCCTTGAGGTGCATGCCGGGCTTGATGTCCTGCCATTTCATGTCCACGGGACGGATCATGGTCAGCTCGAGGCGCTCGGCAATCGGGTCGACGCGGTGAACCCACACGTTGACCTGTTTGCCGGGCTCAACCACGTCTTCTACGCGGTTGACGCGGCCCTTCTTGAGCATGGAGATGTGAACCAGGCCTTCTTTTTCTGCACCGACATCCACGAACGCGCCGTAAAGTTCGGTCCGCGTGACCTTGCCGGTGAGTTCTTGATTGGGTTGGAGGTCCTTGAGGGAGATGTCTGCCATCCGAAATGTCTCACTTACCGGTTTAGTCTGTCATTGTGACGGATTTCACAATTGGTAGCGCTGTATGCTGCGAACAGTCGCCGATTATACCACGCTGCCCGGCTTCGTCAGGGCGTGGCGGTGGCTTCAGCTCCGGCGCTGAGCGAGCGGCGTGCGAGCAGGAACCAATCCACAATGTTGGAGAAGCGGTCGCTGGGGTCAAGAATAGGCCCCATGCTCACGCCCCGCACCTCGGCGCTGATGGCGTAAGTATAAACGGGATGGAAGAGCAAGAGCGCCGGCACCTGATCTTGGAAACGGTGCTCAAAGCTCTGATAGAGCTGGGCGCGGCGGGCACGGTCGGTGGTCGTCCGAGCTTGCTCGAGCCAGATGCCGATATTTCGGTCCACGAACCCGCTGTAGTTCTGGCCGCTCTCCGCCTGCGAATCGTGCCAGAATGGGTAAGGGTCCGGATCCGGATACCGCGACAGATTGATCTCGGCCAGCGCCGCCTCATACTTGCGATCGGTCAAGGACTGCAGGACAGCTTCGGCGCTTACCGCATCTAGCTTGACCTGGACGCCGATGTCCGCCCAATAGCCCTGCACCAGCGTAGCAATCTGCGTCGCTTCGGGCGTGTCGACGTGCTCCAACGTGAAGGTTAGAGAGACGTCATCCTTTGACCGAAGGTAATCGTCTGTGCCGGGGGTCGCACCGGCGGGGAGCTGCCAACCGGCCTCATCGAGCAGCGCAGCCGCTCTGGCGGGGTCGAAGGGTATGGGCTGCAGTTCCGGGGCGAACGCCCAGCTGCCCGGCAGAATGGGCCCCGTGGCCACCACGCCCTCACCGCTAAGCACCCGGTCGACGATCGACTGGCGGTTGATAGCCAGCATCAGCGCCTGGCGGACGCTCTTGTCCTGGAAGAAGGCTCGCTGATCGTCCTTAAGGTTCAGGTAGATAAGCTGGGTTTGTGGCAACCGTGCCGTGTGGATGTTCACGTTGGGTTGGGCCAGCACCTGTGGAAATGTCGCCGGGGACACTTCGCTGATCGCCTCGACGTCTCCGGCCTGCAGCGCTGTGTAGGCAGCCTGGTCGCTCACAAAATAGCGAAACTCAACCCGTGAGAGGTAGGGAGTCTTGCCGTAGAAGGCGTCGTTGGCATCGAGGCTGACGCCCGTGATCTGGCCGTTGTCGGTCAGGAAACGGTCGAACACGAAGGGCCCGGTACCCACCGGGTGCAGGTTGAATGGGTGGTCGATGAGGTCGGTGACCGACACGCCCCGCAACAAATGGTCCGGTAGGAGGCCGACGGACAGGTAGTCCAGGAAGGGTGCGAAGGGCTCGGGGAGCTGAAACTGGATGATGTGGTCGTCAAGCTTGATCATCTTGATCTGCTGCCAGAAGTCATGCAAATCAGATGGTCCTGGGTAGTCCTCGTCCTGGAACTTGGAGAACGTGTAGATCACATCGGCGGTGGTGACCGGCTGGCCATCGTGCCAGGTGGCATCCTCACGCAGGGCAATGGTGTAGGTCTTTCCGTCCGCCGAAACGGCCCATTCCTTGGCCAAATCAGGCTGCGGGTCGCCGCGTGAGTCGAACTTGATCAGGCTGCTATAAATCAGGCGATCCACATCCCGGTCAACCTGATTGTAAGAGTTGAGTACCGGATTGAGGCGCACCGGAGCCCCGATCAGGGCTTCCGTGTGGACCCCGCCGGCCACAGGCTGCGGGCCCTGGTTTTCGTTGGTGGGGGATTGGTTGAGCAGCAAACCGACAACCAACAGCAGACCGCCAGTTGCGATCAAGATTTGCCAGCGAAGATTGCGCATAATGAAAGGGAGAACCAGCCTGGACGGGCCGGATCGATGCCTATCCGATCAGGACGACGCTGACCAGGGCGAGGACAAAGAAGGCCAAAGCAAGGCCGATGGTGACGTTGAACAGCAGCCGTTCAACGCCACGGCGAACGTGGTAGCCTGTGCCGCCCATGTCGCCTCCGCCGAGGCCGCCAAGCCCAGCGTCGCGACTCTGGAAAATGATGACCAGGATCAGGGCGAGAGATACCACAAGCATGGCCAGGTTGAGATAGAGCGTCACGTGCGTACCTCCTCCGACTGTCGAACGGGCGGAATTATATCAGATGCATGTTGGGCCGACAATGCGCGTCTCTCCCTCAGGTGGTCTGGCCAATCTGATCACGTAGATACGCTTCAATAAAGCCATCCAGGTCACCGTCCAGGACGCCATTGGTATTCCCCAATTCGTGCTCGGTCCGGTGGTCCTTGACCATCTGGTAGGGATGGAGGACGTAGGAGCGAATTTGGCTTCCCCATTCAGCCTGGACGTGTTCGCCTTTGATCTTGGACAGCTCTTCATCCTGCTGTTGTTGTCTCAAATCCAGCAGGCGGGCGCGGAGCACTCGCATGGCGTTCTCTTTGTTTTGAGTCTGTGAACGTTCGTTTTGGCAGGTGACCACGATGCCAGTGGGAAGATGCGTGATCCGAATGGCGGTTTCGTTCTTCTGGACGTTCTGTCCGCCGGCGCCTGCCGAGCGATAGGTGTCTATTCTCAGGTCGTTGGGGTCGATGTGGATCTCATCGGCGGTTTCGACTTGCGGATAAACCTCCACCAAAGAGAATGATGTATGCCGCCGATTGGCCGAATCATAAGGGGAGAGGCGAACCAGCCGATGAACACCGCGTTCCGATTTGAGGTAGCCGTAGGCGTACCGGCCATCGACGGCGATGGTGACGCTCTTTATGCCGGCTTCTTCGCCTTCGCTTGTGTCGAGCACTTCCGCCTTGAAATCATGTCGCTCGGCCCAACGCAGGTACATGCGCATGAGCATCTGCGTCCAGTCTTGCGAATCCGTCCCGCCTGCGCCGGCGTGGATGGCCAGGATGGCATCCTCCTGGTCAAAGCGGCCGGAAAAGAGAGCCTGGAACTCTCGCTGGTCGAGTTCGGCTTGGATGGCGTCCAGTTCGGCCTGGATGGCGCTCGTCAAGCTCTCGTCTTCGAGGCGAGCTAACTCGAGGGCGTCGTCGGTTCGTTGGCGTAGTGCCCGCCAGGAGTCAATATCGTCTCTGAGGCCTGACAGCCGCTGCATCAACTTCTGTGCCTGCTCCGGATCGTCCCATAGATCGGGTTTCTCGGCCGCCTTTTCGAGCTGGCTGAGCTCCTCTTCCCGCTTGGCAAAGTCAAAGACGCACCAGTAGGTCTTGGATTCTGGCTTGGGCCTCGTCGAGTCCGGCTACCAGGTCGCTCATACTCATGTTCAGCCTCCGTGGCGCGCCGGCTGGCGCGCCGATGGGTCATCTCGTGTGGGGTAGGCTAGGATGTCCGCCAACAGCCCATCGACGTAGGCCCCGGGGTCAAACGTCACCAGGTCCCCAGCACCTTCGCCCAAGCCGACGTAACAGATGGGAAGCTCCAGTTGTTGGACCACAGCCAATCCGATTCCGCCTTTGGACGATGAATCGAGTTTGGCCAAGATGATCCCATCGGCGGGCACGACCCCAGCGAATCCCTCAGCCTGGGTCAACGCATTCTGGCCGGTGGTCGCGTCGAGCACGATCAGCGTTTGGTGCGGTGCTCCCGGCATCGCCTTGCCCGCCACTCGAACGATCTTCTGCAGCTCGGCCATCAGGTTGTGGCTGGTGTGCATGCGGCCGGAGGTGTCAATGATCACAACGTCCATCGACCGCTCTTGGGCCCGTTGGATGGCTTGGTAAACGGCCGCGGCCGGGTCGCCGCCTTCAACGCCGCGCATCACCGGAACGCCCAGCTGCTCTGCCCAGCGCTCCAACTGTTCGGCGCCCGCTGCCCGGAAAGTATCAGCGGCCGCCAAAAGCACCTTACGTCCCTCGGATGTCAGGCGATTCGCCAACTTGGCGGCTGACGTGGTCTTGCCGGAGCCATTGACGCCCACCAGCAGAATAACTTGCGGTCGAGTGTCAGATCCCAAGTCTTTCTGGGCAAGGGCCACGCGAGTCTTCAATCCCTCACCCAGCGCCGTCAGCGCCTCTCGGCGGTCCTGCCACCCTTTGGCCGCAGCCTGCGCCCGCAAGTCGCCGACGATCGCCTGCGCCGCAGCCACACCAGCGTCAGCCTGGATCAGGCAGGCCTCGACGATCTCCCAGAAGGAGTCATCGAGTTCAGATGTCCCCAGCAGGGTTCCCAATCTGGCCAGGGCAACCCGTCGGGTTTGGCTAAGAGCTTCTTTCCACTGGGAAGCGGGCACGCCGGCGATTATACCATCGCGGCCGCGGCGGCCCGCCCAAGTCTCATGAGCAGGCACACTGGGCAGGTTGTGAACGCTTTCACAATCCCAGTCTCCCCTTCTTCCTAGGCTGCGCCTGAGACCCTGCCCACCCGCATGCACAGCTTCAAGGCTATGGGTGGACCGCCTCGGAGTCTCCCTAGGGCGGCGCCCGCTCTGGCAGGAGCTGGTCCACCGGGCCGACGCCGTTGGGCGCAAGTTAGGCTGAGGTGCCGGACCAACTGCGGAGCATGCCGGCGAGCTGCTGCAAATCCCACGCCGTGTGCACGTTGAAGTGCGGGCCTTCAGCTCTTAGAAGGGGAAGGGACATGTGCGGTAGCGGTGGTTAATGCAGGCCAATCGATCCGGCGAGTAGGGGGTAAGGGTTTCGTCGGCCTAGGCGTTTAGCAGCCGATCGACGCCCGGGGAAACGGAGGGCACCCGGAAGGGCCAAACCGATAGGATGGCCCCTGGCGAGACACACGCCGTACCTCGCCGCACAAGCGGGCGAACTCGAACCCAATGGACGGCGGTGCAAACAATCGTTAGATCGGCCGAGTGCTCATCGATGGAGGTAGAACTCGGCGGGGCCAACGCGATACTCGATGTGCGGGTGCTGGATGGCTCGGTCATCTGGGCCTGGCTGGTATCGGTCGCCACCACCCGCGGGCCATTCGGCGGGCAAGCGCCAGGGCTGCCTGCCTGTTGCCGGTGCCGCAGTCCCAAGCCAAGTCCTGGTGAAGGGTGAGTGATGTGAGGTCGTCGAACAGCGCGCCGGGATAAGCGGGTCGAAGCCGGGCGTATGGTTTGGCATTGCTCGATAAATGGTCCCGAAGCGGCAGGTGGTCCCATGTGGTCTCACGCCTGAGCCTGGCACGGCGGGGGAAGCGGGTTTTCAGCCCCTCCACCCGGAAGGGCCGGGCGCCGATGCCGGGCGCCGTCCGAGGGCGAGCGCGTTCAGCCGATCCGTCGTGCTACAATCCTGTGCTGCGGACCTTCCTGGCCGGGCTTTGCTCGCCTGGCGGCCCGCCGGGCTCGGTTCAACCGATGAGGCCAAGGCAGCAGCCCATCCAATGGACGATTCAAGCACACATCGCATTTGGCTTGCTATCACCGCCGGCCACCGCCCGCTTGTCTTCCTGCTGGTTCTGGGCCTGGGACTGGGCATCGTCCTGGGCAACGACTACGGGATGTCCTTTGATGAAGGGCGAAACGTGGGCGTGGGCAACGCTGCCCTGGCCGCCTACGCCGGATCGGCATCCTATTTCGAACTGGGAAGTCTGGACGAGCACGGCCCGGCGTATTTCATGTTGTTTGTCACGACTTCGAAGGCGGTCCATGCTCTCGCGCCGGATTGGACGTTGGCCGACGGCCGCCACCTGACCAACTACGCCATGTTCCTGTTGGCGGTGGCCAGCTTCTATACGATCGCTCTCAGGCTGTTCTCCAAACGCGTCGGATGGATGGCAACCTTGTTGTTCGCCAGCCAGCCGCTGTTGTTCGGTCAGGCCTTCATCAACCAAAAGGACATCCCGTTTCTGGGCCTGTTTTTGGCGACGGTGGCTACCGGCTTGGCAGCGGCTGACGCGTGGGCGGGTGAGCGCGCCAAAGAATCCGGTGACGACCTACCAAACCAACTTCCCAGTCTTCGTGATCTGAGCGAAGAGTTCTGGGCGCTTTCCCGGCGTCTGCGGACGGTCCTGCTCGGCGCCGCTGGGCTGATGGCCGTGGTTAGTCTCGATCTCCTTTTGGGCGGGCTTCTCAGGCATCTCGGTGAGTATCTGATCGGATTGGCCTACAACGGCCAGGCTCCTTTCCCCCTGCAGGCGACGTTCAACGCCATGGCGACGGACGCCTACAAGACCCCGCTTCCCATCTATATCGACAAATTCAGGGCTGGCTGGCGGTTCGTCCAGATCGGCGCACCGCTGGTCTTCTTGGCGGTGGGTCTTCTGGCGGGTGGTGTGTTCCTGCCGACGCCGAGGAGCATGTGGCGTAGCTGGCTAGCGGACACCGGGCGGCCAAGTTGGCGTTGGAGCCTGATGGGTTCCGCCATCCTGCTGGGGCTGACCATCTGTGTGCGCCAGCTGGGGGTATTCGCAGGCGGCCTTGTCACTCTGGCCATTATGGTGCGTGGCGGGGGTCGGACGGTCCGGCCCTTGGTGGTCTACTGGGTGGTGGCGATTCTGGTAGCCCTGGCAACCTGGCCCTTCCTTTGGCCGTCGCCCCTGGCTCAATTCTGGGAAAGCATGACGTTGGCGGCGAATTTTCCCCCGCATCAGACGTTCTTCCGCGGCCGTTGGCTCCGGTCATCCAAGTACCCGTGGTTCTATTTTCCCAATCTGGCCGGCATTCAGCTGACGGAGCCGGCCGTGCTCCTGAGCGTTGTCGGTCTGTTGATGGCAGGTTGGCGCCTCATTCGCCATGGCGCCAGGTCGTGGTTGATCGCCCTTCTGGGTGTGTGGGCCGGCGTTCCCCTGGTGGGCTTGGTGTTCTTCAAGATGACGGTCTATGGCAACATCACCCATCTCATATTCATTCTGCCGCCTTTCTTCCTGTTGGCCGGCCTGGCGATGGAGGGGGCGGTAAATCGGCTCACGCGCCCCTGGGTTCAGGCGGTCCTGTTGGCGCTGGTAATCCTGCCCGGCGTTGGGTCCATAGCCTGGCTGCACCCCTACGAGTACATCTATATCAACAGCTTCGCAGGCGGGGTGAGCGGGGCGGATGGATTCTACGAACTCGACCGGGCCTGCATTTCGCTGCGTGAAGGGATCGAATATGTAGACCGCGCCGCGCCCCCCGGTGCGACGGTGATGCTCCCGCCCCAGGTGGTCCAGGTCGTGCCCTATGCGCGGCCCGATCTACGTCTTATCGACAACCGGGTAAGTTTCGACGAGGCGGATTACGTCATCAACTGTGCATGGACGCATGGGCTCCCCCCTTGGCCATCGCAGGATTTCCACGCTGTCTACGAAGTGTCACGCGGCTCGGCCGTGCTGACCACGGTGTACGCCCGCAATCGGCCTCGAAGTGGGCCAACCCCCTCCAATTCAACCGGAGGCTAAAGGCAGCTCGTTCTGGCGCCCACCTGGCCGATGCCTGATTTGGCGGGCCAACCCCAGGCTCAGACCATGGGCCAAACCCGTCGGGGGGCCGCCTCCGGTGCGCTCTGGCGCCATATTGTGAAGGAATTCACAATATGGCCGGTTGGCGGGGCCGGAAGTGGCCCCTTGGGTTAGGATAGGCAGCCATGGTCTGGGATGAAAGCAAAAACCCGGATCAGGATCTTCCTGAGTCCGGGCCTTGGGTCCCCTGGGTGGGGATCTAGGCTGGGGGTCGAGGATTCGAACCTCGGCTAACGGATTCAGAGTCCGCTGTCCTACCGCTAGACGAACCCCCAACGGCGTCGGCCATTGTACCATAACCGCCTGTGCAGCAGTCGCCTCAGCCGGCTCGTTCTCTGAGCAGCTCAATCGCTCGCTCTACCCGCGCTTCGACGATCGTCCGGCCGATAATCTCCATCGTCTCGAGCAGCGGCGGGCTCACGCGCTGTCCGGTGACGGCCTCACGCAAAATCGTGAACAGCTGGCCGGCAGATAGCCCCAGACCGTCGGCCAGAGCCCGCAGGGCGGCTTCGAGCGGCTCG
This sequence comes from uncultured Chloroflexia bacterium, assembly GCA_963807065.1. Classification (GTDB taxonomy): domain Bacteria; phylum Chloroflexota; class Anaerolineae; order Anaerolineales; family E44-bin32; genus CAWAND01. The sequence goes on along the minus strand of CAWDZQ010000003.1, from coordinate 439,204 downwards.
GCCGCAAACGGCGTCGCCCTAATGACTCCCAGCGCCCGTTCGGCGGCATCGGCGGCCTGGACCGGCGTCAGACCCTCGGCCACGAGCGCCTGGGGATTGGGCTCGATCGTCCCCTTGAAGAAGAAGCCGGCCATGTCGACGGCCTCGTCCAGGGTCCGGATTCGCTCCTGAATGATCGGCGTGATCCGGGCGAGGGCCTCGGGGTCCGCCTGAATCCCGGCAGCGGCGAAATAGGGTTGGAGTTGGGCGGATAGGTCGTCGACGGCCAGCTCTCGGATGTAGAGCCCGTTGAAGTGATCCAGCTTGCCGTAGTTGACGGCGGCGGGGTTGGCCTTGAGTTTGTCAAGCGAAAAGTCGTGGATCAGCCTGTCGATTGGGAAAAATTCGGTGTGATCGTCAAAGGACCAGCCCATGAGTGCCATCCAGTTGTTCACCGCTTCCGGCAGATAGCCCAACTGGCGTAAATCGGTCACAAAGATGGCATGGGCACCCTGCTGCCCGTGGCGCTTGCTCAGTTTGCCCTTGCCGCTAGGGTTGAGGAACACGGACAGGTGGACCCACTCAGGCTGTTTCCAACCGAAAGCTTCGTAGATCAAGACATGAAGAGGAAAAGTGCCCAGCCATTCGGAGCCGCGCATCACGTGCGTGATCCCCATCAGATGATCGTCCACCATGGCCGCCAGGTGGTAGACGGGCAGGCCGTCGGACTTGACCAGGACGTAGTCATCGATGGTGCTGTTTTCGACGGTGATGGGATCGCGCAGGATGTCCACCGCCGTGGTACGGCCCTCACGCGGGGTCTTGAAGCGGATGACGTGGGGCTCGTTGGCCGCTCGAGAGGCGGCTTCGCCGGGGTCAAGCCGGCGGCATAACCCGTCGTAATGGGGGGGTTCCTTGCGTTTCTGCTGCTGTTTCCGCACCTCCGCCAGGCGTTCCGGGGAGCAGAAGCAGTAGTAGGCATGCCCGCTGTCGATCAGTTGTTGGGCGTGTTCTCGATAGATGTCGACCCTTTCAGACTGGCGATAGGGGCCGTGGGGACCGCCGATATCGGGGCCTTCGTCCCAGTCGAGGCCCAGCCAGTGCAGGCTGTCCTTGATCTCAGCTTCAGCCGCTGGATCGAAGCGCTTCCGGTCGGTGTCCTCGATGCGAAGGATGAATTGCCCACCCGTCTGACGTGCCAGCAGGAAATCGTACAGGGCGGTGCGGGCGTTGCCGATGTGAAAGCGGCCGGTGGGTGACGGCGCGATGCGGACGCGAGCCGGGGGATGGTCAGGCATCTTGACTCCTCGTCAGATGGGCGTTGTCAGAGTTCGATCTGCTTGTGGCGCAGAATCACACTTTCCACCAGGCCGATTCCGAGAAGGCTGGATAGCAGTGACGATCCGCCGTAGCTAATGAAGGGCAGAGTCAGGCCAGATACGGGGAACAAGTTCATGTTCATCCCGATGTTGAATGACCCCTGGAAGAGCAACAGGATCGCCACGCCGTAGCAGATCAGGGCGCCAAAAGTATCTCGCGCCATGCGCGCCGCCCGCAGGCAGCGGTAGACCACGAACATGAGCAGAAGCATGACTGCCAGCGCGCCGATAAACCCGAACTCCTCTGAGATCACCGAGAAAATGAAGTCGGTCTGGCGTACCTTGAGAAACCGCAGCTGAACCTGGGTGCCCTGGCCGTAGCCTTCGCCGAACCAACCGCCCGACCCGATAGCGATCAGGGATTGGTTGACATTGTACGTTGCCCCGTAGCTGGCTTCCGGGTTGGGGAACAAAAAGGTGATGACACGGGCGATCTGATACGACTGAAGGAACGGGATCGCGGCCGCCAGTCCACCGACGCCCACGCCGGCCAAGACCAGCAGGTGCTTGATCCTTGCACCGGCGGCCCAGACCAGCGCCAGCCAGATCACACCCACAACAATCGACGTGCTCAAGTCGGGCTGGCGGAAGATGAGCAGCATCGGTACGCCCAGCAGCGCCAGGCTGCGGATGATCGTACGCGGCTGCTTGATGTCGGCCTCGTTGCGGGCGAAGAAGTCGGCCAGGACGATGATCATCACCGTTTTGGCCAGCTCGGAGGGTTGGATCTGGACGATGCCGGCGTTGAACCAGCGGGCCGAGCCAAAACCGACCACGCCCGCCAGATCGATCAGCAGCAACAGGCCGACGGTGAGGATGTACATGGGTCTGGCCAGGGCCGACCACAGGCGGTAGTCGATGGCGGCCGAGGCGAACAGAACCACAAAGCCCAACAGGGCATAGATGGCCTGGCGCGGAACCAGTTCTGCCAGGTTGACGTTGCCGCCGATGGCCGACCGAATCATGGCCACGCCGGCGATAGTCATCACCGCCACCGAGGCGAGCAGCCAGATATCGAAGTGTCGCCAATGTCGGGTTTGGGTGGCCAACGTGTTACCCCGTCGATCCCCGTCGGCGACGCGCGTTGGCCAGAGGGATGTCGGCCACGAGCCGTTGCTCGTTGCGGTCCGTCGTCAGTGAGATGGACACCGCCCGCCGATCGATGTCGACATAGCGGGAAATCACGTCGATGACTTCGTCCTTCAGGGCTTCGAGATTCCCGGGGGACAGATCCGCCCGATCATGGACCAGCACCAACTGCAGCCGTTCTTTGGCGGATTTGGCGCTGCTGCGATTCTCGCCCAGGAGACGGTTGAAGAAGTTCATCCGTCGCCTCCCGGCCTCACCAGCCGCGAGAGCCGGCCAAAGAAGCCGTCTGTGCCTTCCAGTGACTCGAAGGGGACATCTTCGCCGTCCAGCCGCCGGGCGGTGTTCATGAAGGCCCTCCCGGCTTTGCTCTTGGGGTCGAGCGCCACAGGCAGACCCTGATTGGATGCCACGATGACGTGCTCGTCTTCTGGGATGATTCCGATCAGCTCGATGGCCAAGACATCCAGGATGTCCGGCGTGTCGAGCATGTCGCCGCGCTTGACCATTTCCGGTTTGATGCGGTTCACGATTAGCTTGCCGGGCCCCTTCTCCTCGGCTTCGATCAATCCAATAATCCGGTCGGCATCGCGCACCGACGAAACCTCCGGATTGGTGACCACCAGCACCACGTCGGCCGGCGCAATGGCATTGCGAAAACCGCGCTCGATTCCGGCCGGAGAGTCGATGATCACCCAATCAAACTCCGAGCGCAGGTCCGCCGTGAGGTTGATCATATCCTGAGGGGACACGGCTGTCTTGTCGCGGGTCTGGGCGGCGGGGATCAGGTACAGGTCGCCCAGACGCTTGTCCTTAATCAGCGCTTGGCGCAGCTTACAGCGTCCCTCGACCACGTCGACCAGATCGTAGACGATGCGATTCTCGAGCCCCATGACCACATCCAAGTTTCGCAGCCCGATATCGGCGTCGATGCACACCACCCGCCTTCCGATGGATGCCAGGGCCACTCCGATGTTGGCGGTGGTTGTGGTCTTGCCCACGCCGCCTTTGCCCGACGTGATGGTTGCGATCTTGGCCGTCATAGGTTAGGTTCTCCGTCGCCGTACGGCGTGGGCGCTAGCCCGCCCGGCTCAATGCCCAAGGCTCGGCCACGAGCTGGCCGTCGCGGATGCGCGCCACTTCCGGTTTGGGGTCACCCTTGCGTTCGGGTGACAGGGCAATTTGCCCGGCGATGCGCAGCTGGGCGGGCGCCAGGTCGAGAGCGCATACCACGGCGTCTTCGTCGCCCGCCGCCCCGGCATGAACGACCCCGCGCAAGTGGCCCCAGACGATCACGTTGCCGCCAGCGATGATCTCGGCCCCCGGGTTGACATCCCCCAAGACGACCACATGTCCCGGATGTTGGATGCTGTTCCCGGAACGCATCGTCCGGTGAATGAAGGCGGCTTGCTCGCCGTCGAGTTCGGTCACCAGCGGCTGGTCTTCGATCTCGACCGGCACCTCCCGGCGAAGGGTGGTATCGAGCCCCAGGTCAGCGGCGGCCTTTAACGTCACGTCAGATGTTGACAGGACGGCCTGCAGGCTGATCAGTCGCTCCGACAGGGCATCCCGCAGACCGCCAAGCTCGGAAGCGTGCAGCTCCCGGTCGGCGAAGTCGACAGCCAAATGTGCACCCCGAAAGAACTCGACCCGTTCGTCGATCATCTCGAGCAACGCGTCGAGCGCATCCGGTTCATCCGCCGCCGGAACGCTGATCAGCAGGGCGTCGCCGACGCCTTTGATCGCCAGGCTATCGCTCATAGGTCATCGCCGGCAGATTATAGCATGGGGGGAAGGACGAAGCGAATTGGGGCCCGCTGGGCGGCCCTGTGCTGCCAATTTGTGAAACATTGCACAAACAGATCTACTGCGGCAGGGTCGCGGCGACGTCGATGGCCTTCAGGCGGAAATAGGTATCCATGACCTGGGCGACCATGGGTGCGGCGGAGACGGCGCCTTCGCCGCCGTTGTACAGGAATCCGACGGCGACGATCTCCGGGTTGTCGTAGGGGGCATAGGCCACATACCAGCCGTGGGTAGGCCAGGCGCCGGGCTGGCAGAGACCCTGGGCATCGGCCTCCCTGTCGCAGAACTCGCCCGTGCCCGTCTTGCCGGCCGATGAAATGTTGTCCAGTTGGGCGTAGTTGTGCGCCGTGCCTGGCTGGTCGCCTGAGAGGACGACCACATCGTGCATCCCCTCTTGCACCAGCTTGATTACGCTGGGATCGACGTTGTGGGCATCCGGTGTGCCCCACTGCTCACGGGAGGTGCGAACGCTGTCGGGCACATTGGGGCAGTTGGCGCCGATCTCGTCCAATGGGGTGGAAATGCCGTCGGTGAGGTTCCACAGGACGCACGGGTCGAAGTGTTGAACCGTGTTGCCCTCGCCATCGAGAATGTCGGAGACAATGTGCGGCCACATGACCTTGCCGCCGTTGGCAATGGTGGACGCCGAAGTGAGCACCTGGAGCGGGGTGGCGCTGACAAATCCCTGACCTACGACGCTGTTGTACGTGTCTCCGGTGGACCAGCTCTCACCGAGGTGAATGCGCTTGTACTCCGGGTCCGGAATGAGACCGTTCTCTTCGTTGGGGACGTCGATTCCAAGCTGGCCCCCGTAGCCCAGCTCACGCGCATACCATCCCAGGCGTTCAATCCCCAGGCCACCGTTGGGGACCTCGTTCTGGTAGCCCCCGCCTATCTTGTAGAAATACACGTTGCAGGACCAAGCCAGACCGTGCACAAAGTCCACATTCCCGTGCCCGTCGGCCTTCCAGCAAACGAAATCTTTCGCCTTGCCCGGGTCGTTTGGGAAGTACTGATTCTGAATGGTGATCTTGCCCGGATCGGTGAGGATTTGGTTGGGTGTGACCACGTGTTCGTTGAGGACTCCGACGGACGTCGTCAGCTTGAAAGTCGAGCCGGGTGGGAACTCCGATGCGACGGCATGATCTACCAGAGGATTGCCTCGCGTGTCCGCCGCCAGCTGCTCGTAGTAGTCAACGGGAATGAAGCGGGCCATGCGGTTGTTCTCGTAGGTGGGAAGGCTGGCCATGGCCAGGATCTCACCCGTCTGCGGGTTCATCACGATGACCACGCCCAACGGCACGCGCGGCTCCCCGGTGACCGAAAAGCCGCGGTTCATGAAATCAATCCGGCTTTGGAGTGCGGACTCCGCTGCCGCCTGAAGCCGCGTGTCGATCGTCAGTTTGAGGCTGTTGCCGGGCAATGGTTGGGTTACGGTGCCCACTTCACGTATGACCTGGCCGGCGACGTCTACTTCGACCTCTTTGACCCCGTTTCGACCGGCCAGGACGTTCTGATACTCGAGTTCGATGCCTGAGTAGCCAATCTTGTCTCGATTGGGGTCGAATCCGAGGCTCTTGAACCGGTCCGCCACGGCAGTGTAAATTGGACCAAGGTAGCCGATCATGGCCGATGTCAGCGAGCCGGTGGTGTAGTCCCGCACGGGGAGCGTTTCGACCGACACGCCGGGCATGTCGGCGCTGTCCTCTTCGATGATGCGGGCGATCGTCTGATCCACATTGCAGGCGATGGGCCATGCGTCGTACGGCGCTATCGAAGCCCCTTCATCGACCAACTGTTGAATGCCGCGGCCTGGGACGCACTTGGCCGCCTTCTCGCCCGGTTGGTCAACCGGCACCCCGGTGAGTTCCGAAAGCTTGCGGTAGATGGCCTGGATCTCGGCCTGGCTGTCGGGAAGCAAGGCGGGCGTGACATCGATGTTGAAGGAGGGGATGTTGCGGACCAGCAGTGACCCGTTCCGGTCGTAAATCACACCCCGTGGCGCCGGCACATTGACCGTTTCCAGCCGGTTGTCGGTGGCAGCCGTCACAAAATCCGGCCCCTGGAGGATTTGGAGTTGGTAAAGGCGAAAGATGAACACGACCAGCAAGCCGCCGATGGAAGCATACGTCAACCAAACTCGCAGGTCCGGAATGGGATTGGTGTCGATACCACCACGCATCAGATCTGCACCTCAGGAGGATAGAGTGATTCGGCCAAGCCCGACGCTGCCTGGGCCGCCGGCAAGGCCAAGATCAAGTTCAGGAAAGTGCTGGGGAGGATCACCCGGCTCAGGGCAAATCCAAGATTGAGAGTCCTTCCAAGAGCCAGCAGGACCGCCAGAGACAGTCCGTGGTAAAGCAGCGAACTCCACAGGACGGTCGTCAAGGGCATCAAAAGGTGGGCCTCCCAGAATCGACCGGCGGTCTGGGATACCAGGTAGATCACGATCACCATGATGATGGCGGTCGCGCCCAACGGCAGCCCCGAAAGCATGTCGATCAACAATCCGCCGATCAACGCCCCCGCCATCGCCTGCCGCGGCCTGCCAGTCAGGGCCCAGGCGACCATGGCCAGCAAAATCAGGTCGGGCGTGCCGTCCAACAGACGCATGTTCGACAGCACCGTCGCCTGAACAACGGCCAGCAGGAGCAGAATGGGAATTCCGACAATGTACGCCATCGACGCGCCTCACGGCCCGCCCGGCTGGTTGAAGGGCAGTGGCTGGAAATTGGTGATAACCAGCACCAGCTCCAACTGGTGGAAGTCCACGCTGGGTTGGAGGACGGCTTGCTGGAACAGTTCGTAATCCCGGCGGCGGACGGAGGTGAGCGTGCCCACGGGGATGTCGGGCGGATAGTTGCCGCCCAAGCCAGAAGTGAGGACGACCTCGCCCGGGCTCACCTCTGCGTCCTGGCTGATCATCCCCACCCAAATCTCACCGTTGAGCTGAGGCTGAAGAGCTCCGTCGGCGCGCGAGGTCTGAAGCCGGACGTTGACCACGCTGCTGGGATCGTTGATGAGCTCGACCCGGGAGACTGTGGCGAAGACTTCCACCACGCGCCCAACCAGCCCCAGATCGGTCACCACGGGCATTCCTTTGGCCACCCCATCATCTGAACCTGCACTGATCCAGACCGAGCGTATGAAGGGGCTGACATCCCGACTGATCACACTCGCCGCAAGATACCGGCTGTCCGGCTGGGAGCGGGCATATTGGACCAGCGCCGAGAGCACCTGCGCCTGAGCGACTTGCTCCTGGAGGCCGATGATTTCCTGTTGAAGTTGGGCGTTCTGCGATTGCAGTTCGCGGACCTGGCCGCGCAGCGTGGCCACATCGGCTGGGGAAGCCAGCAGGTCCCGCACCGCATAAAAGCGGACAGCCAGCCACGATTGCGCACCGCCGATGGGCCGGAGGACCATGCTTTCGACAGGTGAAAGGAAGCCGCCCATATTCAACACCAGAAGGCCGGCGGCGATCATGATCAAGATCATTGCGAAGAGGGCTTGTGAAGACGAGCGAGTCATAGGAGTTTGGCCTCAGGCAGGCATGGGCCGCCGAAGCCGAGAAGGGCGGTCAGACCGACGTGCGTTCCAGGCCGACCAGGAACCGCCGGTTTTGTTCAAGATCTTCGAGGATTCTTCCGGCGCCCCGGGCGACACAGGTCAGCGAGTTCCTCGGCCAACCAGACGCGCATGCGAAGTTCATTCGACAGCCTTTCTGGCAGGCCCTGGAGCTGTGAGCCCCCGCCGGCCAAGCAAACCCCAACTTCCATCAGATCGGCAACCAACTCAGGCGGCACCTCTTCAATCGCATCTCGGATCGTGTCCACGATGATCCTAACCGAATTGGACAACGCCTCGCGAATTTCCACCGAAGAGATCTCGACCGCCTCCGGCAACCCGCTGACCAGATTGCGGCCCCTCAGGACTTCGGTCTTCTCTTCCTTTAGCGGATACGCCGAGCCAATGCTCATCTTGGCCCGTTCGGCCATCCGCTCCCCGATCAGCAGGTTGTACTTGTTGCGGACGTAGTCGATGATGTCTTGATCCATCTCATCGCCAGCTACGCGCAGCGATCGGGAAATCACGATGCCGCCCATCGAGAAGACGGCGACCTCCGAAGTGCCGCCGCCGATATCCACCACCATCGTACCGCGCACTTCGCCGATGGGGAGCGACGCCCCCAAGGCGGCCGCGGTCGGTTCTTCGATGAGGTAGGCCTCGCGTGCGCCGGCCGCCATGGCCGCATCGTAGACCGCCCGTTTTTCCACTTCGGTCGCCCCGCTTGGAATGCCCACCACGACCCGCGGCCTGGGGACGGGCACGATGCTCTGCTCGTGAGCCTTTCCAATGAAGTATTCGAGCATGGCTTCGGTGATGTCAAATTCGGAGATCACACCGTCTCGGAGAGGTCGGATGGCGAGGACGTTGGCTGGGGTGCGGCCAACCATTTCTTTGGCTTCGGCGCCGATGGCCAGCGGTCGGCGACTTTTCTTTTCGATGGCCACCCAGGAGGGCTCATTGATGACGATGCCCTTCCCCCGCACATTGACCAGGGTGTTGGCCGTTCCCAGGTCGATTCCGATGTCCAAGGAAAAGAGGCCCAGGAGCCAGTTGAGGGGGTTTAGCGCCAAGAGAGCCTTCCTCCGGGGGGCATCGAAGCTGTAACAGCCAAACGGCGATTATACCATACGGGGGCATTTTCCTTACCCAACCGGCAGCCTGCCGCCGCCGGGGGACCGCCCCAGAATGCTATAATCGGCCCGCTATGACGTTCAAAGATGATGTGGCAGATTTCATCCGTACCGAAGCGCTTTTTTATCCTGGACAGCCCGTCGTGGTGGGCGTCTCCGGCGGCCCGGACAGCTTGTGTCTGCTGGACGTGCTCCGCAGGCTGGGCTATTCGCTGGTGGTTGCCCATTTTGACCACGGGCTGCGCCCGGAAAGCAGCCATGAAGCCCAGCGAGTGCAGGAGATGGCGGCCAAGCTCGGGCTGGATTTCGAACTTGAGCAGGGGGCGCTTGGCGTAGAACGCTCTTTTCGTGAGGGCTCGCTGGAAGCGGCTGCCAGACATGCCCGGTACCGCTTTCTCCTTCGTGTAGCCACCGAAAGAGGCGCTCAAAGGCTGGCCACCGGGCACACTGCTGACGATCAGGTCGAGACGATGCTCATGAATCTGCTGCGCGGGGCCGGTCCCGACGGATTGCGGGGCATGGTCCCCCTCACGCCCATCGGTCGCTGGCCGGAATTCGGGCCGGGAATCGCTCCGAACGTGGCGCTGGCTCGGCCTTTGCTGCGATTTGGGCGAGCCGAGACCCAGGCCTACTGCGACCGGCATGGCCTGGAGCCGGTCATGGATCCGTCCAATCAAGATCTAGCCTTTCTGCGCAACCGCGTGCGGCACGACCTGCTGGGGCGGCTTGAAACCTATAATCCTGAGGTCCGGCAGGCTTTGCTGCGGACGAGCCAAATCATGGGCGACGTGGCAGACCTGATGGATGAACAAGTGGACCGGGCCTGGGGGAGCTGGGTCAGGTTGGCCGGGGAGGCCGCCGTGGCGCTGAACAACGCCGGCTTCGAGCGGCAGTCTCCCGCTCTGCAGCGGCGGCTCCTGCGGCGCGCCTTCGAGTATCTGGGCATCCCCACCCGAGAGGTCGGGTTTGAATCTGTCGAACGGATGCGGGCGGCGATACGGCGACAAATTCCTGCACGGCTTGCGTTACCCGGCGGATTGTCGTTCGAGCGAGTCGGGGAGGAATGGCTTTTGGCGGAGCCAGATGCCGAAGCGGCATTTCCCGGGTACCCACTGCTCGACGAGCTGAATGAACGGCCGATCCCCGATTCGGGCGTCGTGGACCTGGCATCGGGCTGGCGGCTGTCCGTGCAGCGGCAAACACGGGAGACAATTGAAGGTAGGACCTCGGATGCGGTCCCTAAAGACACGTGCGCAGTGTTTGATGCAGATCGTATTGTCCAGCCCGTGGTCTTGCGGGCGCACCTTCGAGGGGAACGTCTATCTCCCATGGGCATGAGCGGCACCGTGAAACTGTCCGACCTGTTCACAGATCACAAGATTCCTCGACGGCTGAGAAGACGCTGGCCCGTGATTTCGAGCGGGGCCGAGATTCTGTGGGTCCCAGGACTGAGGCGGGGGCGCCTGGCTCCGCTCGAGCCATCGACTTGCCGAATCGTCCGGCTCAACCTCATCCCACCCTCCTCCGCCTAGTTGCGGCCAAACCGTCCACAGCCTCAAGGTGCTTGGCCTTCTGGGGTTTGCCTGCCCATGAGCCAGGCGGGCAGGGACTGCTCGCGGTGGCCAAGTTGCGAGTGGCCGGAAAACCATCTCCTCGGCCGAGCCCCGCGGCTGTCGAGCAATTTGGCGCTTGACCGAATGGGGGCTAATTGCTAGAATGGCGCAAGTCTGGTGAAGGCCGGACGTGACAACTGAATATGGGAGATCAGCGTATGGGTCTCAGCGGTTGCTGAGACTACGAGGTGGAGGTTCCCTGCCTTGACGGCAGGGTTAACCCAGGCGAACGATCTGGGGAAAATCGAATCCATCAGCGGATGCCTCCGAAGCCAGCCACAGGCTTCCCTCTCCCTTCCGGAAAGCTGCGATTGAATACCGCCTGGTGACAGGTGGGCCAAAGATCGCCGCCGTGGCCAGACCGACCGCTCGATGTAGGTCTGAAGCTGTATGGAAGGGCGCCCACGGCAGACAGGGCACGCCCTGCGTGCCGTTTTGTTTTGCCTTGGGCGCGCCTCCAAGAGAGGCGATCTGCATGAACTACACGCGCTACCACATCCCCGTGGCGCCGGCTCCAAACGCTGCGCCGCACCCCCGCCGCTTTAACGTCAACGTTTCCAAAGTTGGACTGGCGAGTCTGCTGGTTCGTGAAATTCTTCACTATCGCGGTGATCTCAGCATCGTGCTCAGCCGACCATGCATGTACGGCGTATTCTCGGGACCGATGGGCGGTTTCTCGCCCAGGCCCGATCACTGCGTCGGCTGCTTGCGGTGCACGGTGCAGTACCCTGACATGGTGAAGGTAGAACCCAACTCGGAACGGTTGGAACTGGGGGACTCATACTTCACGCCGGACAATGTGGACACCGTGCTCTACGAAGCGGCGACGGGGCGGGTCCCAGTCAAGGGGGCTGGGTACCGCGGCCGGTACGGCGGCCCCGGCTGGGACGGGATGTGGACGGACATGTCCGAGATCGTCCGGCCAACGCGGGATGGGATCCACGGACGAGAGTACATCTCCACTCAGGTCGATATCGGCGAGCGGCCCGCCTGGGTTAGCTTCGACGAGCAGGGCGGCTCCGATGACGCACAATGGCGGGTGATCCGTCTGCCGCTGCCCATGCTGTTTGACAGGCTGCCGGATAGCCTGCTTGAGGGAAGATGGCAAGCCTGCTTGATCGAAGCCGCCAGCGCCCTGGAGACGTTGGTCATCGTCCCCTGGAAGGCGCTGCCGGAGATGGCCTCGGCCCGAGCCTCGCTGGTTCCGCTGGTCGAGCCAGCCGACGTCGAACAACTGCTGCAGTCTCCCTGGGCCCCGAGCATGGTCGAGCTTGACGGATGGAATCCAGTGGCCTTCGCTCGCCTTCGTGACGCCTGGCCGACATGTGTTGTGGCGGTTCGTGTTCCCTTTGGTCACCCGATGGGAGAGGCACTGGATGCCGGCTGCCTGACCTTCCACCTGGTGGCAGATTATCACGGACGAACCAGTGCCGGGTTTGTGCTTGATTCCATCCGCAGCGCGCACGATGAGCTGATTGAGCGCGGGTTGCGGGAACAGACGACGCTGCTGGGGAGCGGTGGGTTGACTGCAGCGGAACACGTGCCCAAGGCGATCATCGCTGGTCTGGACGTCGTGGCGCTTGACACGCCACTCGTCATCGCACTTCAGGGCCGATTTCGTGGCGAATGCCTCGATCCCGGCACTAGCCTGGTGGAGATGCCCAACGTCGATCGAGACTGGGCGGTCCAGAGGCTGGTCAACCTGATGGGATCTTGGCGTGATCAGCTGCTCGAAATCCTGGGGGCGATGGGCCTGCGGGAAGTACGGCGTCTGAGGGGCGAGGTGGGCCGTGCGATGTTCCAGGCGGACATCGAAAGGGAAGCTTTCGGGGAGATTGAAGGGTACGCCCATGTCTAAATCACAAAACCTCCCAATGACGGCGGCCACGGCCAAGCATACGCAGGCGCTTCGGGACGGATTTACGAGATGGCCGGAACGCCAGGCGCCCCCGCCCGCCATGGGCGATCTCCGCTGGCCTGCCGATTTGATTCTGGCAACCTGGGCGCAGGCCGGGACGGGTGCTCCGCCCAGCACGGGGGACGCCCATACTCACGGACAATCGGACGGCGGTTTCGATCGACTGGGATTCAAGTGGCTTTCCGAGTCGGCGAGGTTGGCCCCGGAGACCGAGATCGATCTGGCCATCCCTCTCAACCGAAGGCCCTTGGACCCGCGTATTGAGATTCCCGTGCCCTGGTACGGTGCGGGGATGTCCTATGGCTCCGTAAGCGAGCAGGTAATGCTGGCTCGAGCCATGGCCGCCAAGCGCTGGGGGACGTTCACCAGCACCGGGGAGGGAGGCTATCCCAACTCACTGCTCGCCTACAAGGATCACGTCATCACGCAGGTGGCAACCGGGATGTTTGGGGTGCGTGAAGCCACCCTCAAGGCGGCGCGCATCATCGAGTTCAAATATGCCCAGGGGGCCAAACCCGGACTGGGCGGTCACTTGCTCGGGGACAAGGCCACGGTCTCGGTGGCCAAGATGCGCCAATCGGTTCCGTGGGTTTCTTTGTTCTCTCCCTTTCCGTTTCACAGTGTTTACTCGGTGGAAGACCACCGAAAGCACGTCGACTGGGTCAAGACCATCAATCCGGATGCTTTGGTGTCGATCAAAGTGTCCACGCCGACGGATGTTGACATGGTGGCGGTGGGGAGTTACTACGCCGGGGCGCACATTCTCCACATCGACGGTTCTTATGGCGGGACGGGTGCGGCCCCCGAGATCGCCAAGAAGAACATCGCCATGCCGATTGAGTACGCCATTCCCAAGGTACACCGCTACCTGGTTTCCGAAGGAATCCGGGAAGAGATTACGCTGATGGCCAGCGGTGGTATCCGCACCGCCCATGACATCGCCAAAGCGATTGCCCTGGGGGCTGACGGCGTCATCCTCGGCACCAGCGAGTTGGTAGCCATGGGCTGCACACGCTGCTCCAATTGCGAGCGCGGACGCGGGTGCCCCTTTGGGCTCACGACCACCGACCCGGAGCTTTCCCTACTGATCGACCCCGAGTGGGGTGCAGAGCGGGTCAGCAACCTGTACGGTGCGTTCGCGCAGGAGCTGTCCGAGATTCTTCGGCGGCTGGGCCTGATGAGCGTCAGGGAGCTGCGCGGCCGGACCGATTTGTTGACCTATTCGCCTCGAGAGGCAGGAGGCCATGATGGCCAAGATAGATAAAGTGGAGCTCACGAAGCGGGTGGTCGGCTCGCGCCACGCGTTGATCAAAGACATCCCTGGGCCCCTGCCCACACACAGCGCGGAGGCCGAAGGCGGCTGTGGTGTGATTGGGATTGCATGCAGCGAGCCGCTTCCCGGCCGCCACCTTTTGCAAGCGCTGCGGCAGATGCGCAACCGGGGCAACGGCAAAGGCGGCGGGGCGGCCCTGGCGGGGTTGGACCCGGCACAGTTCGGCGTCACACCGGAGATCCTGCGGGACGACACCCTGCTGGCCATGGCCTATCTCCAGCCAGGCATCCGTGAGGCGGTGGAAGAGAGCCACATCCGCCCCGGATTTGATATCCATCATATGCACTCCCTACCGGCGGAAGATGTGCCCGGCTTGGAAACCCGCCCACCCGAAGTGGTCCTGTATTTCGGGCATGTCCGGCGCGATGTCGCCGCGGCGTTTGCCGAGCAACACCACCTGAGGGAGCTGCCCCAGGCCGCGCTCGAAGACGAATGGGTGTTTCAGAACAGCTATTCTCTGAACAAGACTTACTATACTTCGCTGGGGGAACAGCGAGCGTTTGTCCTTTCTCATGGAAAGGACCTGCTAGCGTTAAAAATGGTCGGCTATGGTGACGATGTGATCGAAGCGTATGGGCTCCACGATATCCGGGCTCACGTTTGGATCGGCCACCATCGCTATCCTACGAAGGGACGCGTCTGGCATCCGGGTGGAGCGCATCCTTTCGTTGGTCTCAATGAGGCCCTGGTCCACAACGGGGATTTCGCCAACTACGCATCTGTGTGCGCTTACCTGGCTCAACAGAACATCCGTCCGCTGTTCCTGACGGACACTGAGGTGTCCGTGCTGGTGTTCGACCTTCTTCACCGGACGTATGGGTATCCGTTGGAGTACGTGATCGAGGCGTTGGCCCCAACCACCGAACGCGACTTCGCCATGCTGCCGGCTGAAAAGCGCCGGATCTACGAGCGGCTGCAAACGGCGCACATGCACGGCTCGCCGGACGGTCCCTGGTTCTTCTTGATCGCCCAATCCGAAGCAAGGGGGGGATCGCCCCGCACGGCGCGGCTGATCGGGATCACCGATACGAGCATGCTCCGCCCGCAGGTCTTTGCGCTGCAAGCTACCGGCCCTGACGGGCCATCCATCGGGTTTGCCGCCTCGGAGAAGCAGGCGATTGATGCCGCCTTGGGGAGCCTGGCAAACGAAGACGATCGGTTCTGGCCACGGCCCGATCGTGTGTGGAACGCGCGCGGTGGCAGCCACACCGACGGGGGGGCATTTGTGTTCGACGTCACACGGGGCGCCGATGGTCAGTCGGAGTTGGTGTGCCGTGACAAGTTCGGGCGAGTCATCGAAATGCCCGGTGAGGCCCCTTACCGTCCCAGCGGCCGGGTGGGTTCTGGCGAGGTGCCGATACCTCTGGACGGCTCCGCGTTGTCCATCTTTAAGGTCTATCTCGACCAGCTTTCAGGCTGGGGCTATTCCGAGATCGAGGAGCTTCTAAATGGGATCAGCCGTTTGACCGAACAGGGTGCTTCGGGCACCCGCCTCGCCTTGGAGCTCTTGGGGCTGATGAGCGACCGCCGCTATGCCACCTATGCGCTGCGCCGCAGCGTGCTGCTGAGCATGGTCGATCGTGCCCGTCAGCGGGTTCTCGAATCAATTCATCAACGGCCCGGGGAGGGATTCGTCGGGATACGGAAGGGGGATTCTCTGCCGGCACCCGATGCGGCGGCAACAGTGGTGGTGGACGCCGCCGGCTTTGCCGCCGAGGGGCCGGGGTCGTTGGCGCAGCTGGTCAATCAACTCGTATCGATGGGCTTTCGGAGCCTCTTAGTCCACGGGGTGCGCGGCCACCGGTTTATCGCCAATGGGCTGGGAAGCGAAACCCAAGGGGTGCAGATCGATGTGTACGGGTCGTCGGGCGACTACCTAGGCTCGGGGATCGACGGGGCCGAGGTGATCGTGCACGCGTCTGGCCAGGACCAACTGGCGCAGATCATGAAAGCCGGGAAACTCGTGGTTCATGGGGATGTTGGACAGACGTTCATGTATGCCGCCAAGGGTGGGGAAGCTTACGTGCTGGGGAGCGCCGCCGGGCGCCCCCTGATCAATGCTGTGGGCAGCCCGCGTGTGGTTATCAACGGGACTTGCCTGGACTATCTGGCGGAGTCGTTCATGGCCGGAGATCCGTTGAACGGCGGCGGATTTGTCGTACTGAACGGGATGGGGTTCTCAGATGAAGGCACATGGCGGCCGATGGAGACACCTTATCCCGGAGGCAATCTCTTCTCGCTGGCGTCCGGTGGCGCCATCTTCGTGCGTGATCCGCGGCGGAAGGTTGGCGAGGATCAGCTCAACGGCGGGGCGTTTGTGGCCTTTGGGGATCGGCACTGGACTCTGATCGAACCGGTGCTCCGGGAAAATGAAGCGCTGTTCGGCTTGTCCATCGAGACGCTGCTCACCGTCGATGGCGAGCGCCGGTCGCCTGCCGACGTCTACCGGGTGATCGTGCCCTTGCAACAAAAGGCACTGATGCCTGAGGAGGCTTGGGTCACGCACGGAGGCTAGGGCGCCGGTTGAGCCTGTGGACGCCTCGCTTTCGGTCGATGCTCCGACACAGGTACCACTGCGCAGGCACCCGGATTGTCGGGCTGACTTCAGGCTGCCTTTTCGATCAGCTCCTGGTTGGCAGCCGGGGTTAGCTCCGCCTGGTGCATCGCTTGGAAGGCAGCGATGGCCACCTCGAGCATGCTGTCATCTGGCCAGCGGGTGGTGAGGTTCTGCAAAGCCAGATTCGGCGCGACGAACGGCCAGATCCACCAACGGTCCAAGAAGCGGGACGTCAGGCGGATGTACTCATAGGCCACCGAGGCCAGCACAGGTAAAAGCAGCAGGCGGCTGACCAATCTTGGCACCAAGGCCATGTCCCCAAGCAAACTGAAGAGAATCACCGAAAAGACCACCACCGTCAGCAGGAAAGCTGTCCCGCAGCGGGCGTGCTGGCGCGAATACCGTCGCACCGTGGGGACGTCGAGCAT
This sequence comes from uncultured Chloroflexia bacterium, assembly GCA_963807065.1. Taxonomy (GTDB): domain Bacteria; phylum Chloroflexota; class Anaerolineae; order Anaerolineales; family E44-bin32; genus CAWAND01. The sequence continues at coordinate 422,408 of CAWDZQ010000003.1, read as the reverse complement.
GGCACCGGCTTCGAAGGCGTTAATCGTCATATGCTCGGCGCCGTGATAGCCGTACACGCGTTGAATATCCGGCATGAGACCGATGCCCCAGATGTAGCCGACCAGCAGGATCAGGCGAACCAAGCCCTCGATCAGATTGACCCAAACCGCTGAGAGTGGGGTGACTTGCTGCACCAGATAGGCGCCGCCGGCGGGAAGGAGGAAGAACAAGCCGACTCCAAACAGCAGCGAAACAGCCATGGTGAAGACCATCGGGGCGCCATCAATTTTGACGTCTTCTCCCGCTTGCACATTGGCGGAGAAGGTCAGGGCCCGCATGCCCAGTCCCAAGGCGTCCCACAGAACAAGCAGACCGCGAAGAAACGGCAAGGCAGCCCAGCGACTGCGGTAGATCGACGACAGTGGGAGGTCTTCAACCTGGATGGACTCGTCGGGCGTGCGAACAGCGACTTTGCAGCTCGAACGGCCGCGCATCATCACGCCCTCGATCACGGCCTGACCCCCATAGGTTGGCAGATTCCGTGATTGTGCAGCTGAAGCCATCATCGTTTTCCGCTCAGCCCGCCAACTCGTGTGCAAAGTGGATGTAGGTCTCAATGCCCCTGAAGTAGTTGGGGAGATGAAGCTTCTCGTTGGGGGCATGAAGATTGTCGTCCGGCAGACCGAAGCCGAGCATCAAGCTTTCCACGCCCAGCCGCTGTTGGATCATCCCTACCACCGGCACAGAGCCCCCTTCGCGATCAAAAAGGGGTGCCTTTCCCCACGTTTTCTGGAACGCCTCACTGGCGGCACGGACTGCCGCGGAGTTGACATCGATCATTGCCGGCTCACCCCCGGCAAGGTTCAGAAGTTCCCAAGAGATGCCGGCGGGCATATTGTCTTCGAGATATTGGCGAAGCGATGTCTCGGTGTCTGCCGATACCTGATTGGGTACCAGGCGCATCGAAATCTTGGCCATTGCCTTTGACGGAAGGACCGTCTTGGAGCCCTCACCGGTAAACCCGCAGAGTAACCCGTTGACATCCAGAGTGGGGCGGGCCGAGGCGCGCTCGGTGGGCGTGTATCCGATCTCGCCGGAGAGCACGTTCGAGCCGGATTGCGCTTTCCACCAGGCTTCGTCTTCCGGCAGCTTGGCCAGCCCGTCCCTCTCCTTATCGGAAAGGGGCAGCACCTTGGTGTAGAACCCTGGCAGTGTCACCCGGCCCTGTTCGTCGTGCATACCGGCAATGAGCTTGGCCAGGGCGTTCCCCGGATTGGGGACGGCCCCTCCGAACCGCCCGGAGTGCAAGTCGCGGTCGGCGCCCTGAAGGCGGATCTCGAAATAGGCGAGGCCGCGCAGGCCGTACGTGATGGCGGGTGTATCTGCAGCGAGAATCCCGGCGTCGGCGTTCAGGCAGACGTCGCAGGCAAGCTTTTCGGTATGCTCCTTAATGAATGTCTCCAGATTCGGCGAACCGATTTCTTCTTCGCCCTCGATCATGTACTTCAGATTGACGGGCAGGCAGTTGGTTTTGACCATGGCTTCGACCGCCATGATATGGGCGACGATCTGCCCCTTCATATCAGAAGCCCCGCGGGCAAAGAGATCATCGCCCCGCACCGTAGGCTCAAACGGATCCGTCTCCCACAGGTCAAGCGGATCCGCTGGTTGCACGTCGTAGTGACCGTAGACCAGGACCGTGGGCGCGTCGGGACCCGCAGCGAGGTGCTCCGCATAGACCACCGGGTGCCGCTTGGTGGGGATGATCTCGAACTCCGGCAAATCCCAAGTCTCTTAGGCGATCGGCGAGCCAATCGGCGGCTCTGGCCATATCCTGCTTGTTCTCAGGCAGAGTTGAAATAGACGGGATTCGCAGCAGGTCGTTCAAAGATTCGAGGAAAGTTTCGGAATGGCCCTTGGCGTACTCGATGGCCGCCCTTCGATCGGACATGCGTCAGCTCCTGTGGTTATGACGGGTCGCCGCCCACGGCGCCCGATTGACCTCTGGGGGCCCGCCCTTCCGATCGGCGCGATGGCGTTCAAACCAATTTCATCGGGGGAGGGGCGGCGAACGGGCATCATTATACTCTGTGACGCCAAGCCTGCGTGGTCGACGGACCCAAGGACAAATCCTCCAATCTTGGCCGGCCCTGCAAACCGTGGTACGCTTCCCGCAAGCGGGTTGACAAGAAGGGCCGAGCGCTGAATGCCAACGTTGGGGCTCCCAGCCTCCATCGAACATAACGTCTACGACGACATCGCCGGTACGATCGGCCGTACGCCCTTGGTGCGTCTCAACCGAGTGGCACGTGGGCTGAGATGTGCTCTGTATGCCAAACTGGAAATGTTCAACCCGGGTGGTTCTATCAAGGACCGGATTGCCTTCCGCATGATCGAGGGCTATGAGCGCAACGGCGAACTCAAGCCTGGCGGCACGGTGGTTGAAGCCACCTCGGGCAACACCGGTGCGGCCTTGGCCATTGCCTGTGCCCTGCGCGGCTACCAAGCCGTGTTCGTGATCCCGGACAAGATGTCACACGAGAAGATCAGGCTCCTTCGTGCCTACGGAGCCCGGGTGGTGATCGCCCCGACCGCTGTCGCCCCGGACGACCCTCGGTCCTATTATTCTGTGGCGCGGCGGATCGTCGAAGATACCCCCAACGCCGTGCTTGCCAACCAATATCACAATTCGGATAATCCCGAGAGCCACTACCGATCGACCGGACCTGAGATATGGGAGCAAACCGGAGGCAGAGTAACCGATGTGGTGATCGGCATGGGCACCGGAGGCACCATTACCGGCGTCGCCAGGTACCTTCATGACCAGGACCCGGATCTTCAGATCGTCGGAGTCGACCCTGAAGGATCCCTGCTGTATGAAGCATGGAAGCGGGGTGGTTCGGCTGATGGCCTTCAGGCGACCACCTACAAAGTGGAGGGGATCGGCGAGGACTTCGTTCCCGGAACGCTGGACCTATCGCTGGTGGACCATGTGGTTCAGGTTGACGACGCCGAATCATTTCTTTGGACCCGGCGTCTCGTCCGCGACGAGGGCATTTTCGCCGGCGGCTCCAGCGGCTCGGCTCTCGCCGGAGCACTGAAGTATGCGCGTGATCTGCCCGAGGAGCGATTGGTGGTGGTCCTCTTTCCCGACACCGGGGCGCGCTACCTGTCAAAGGTCTTCAACGACGATTGGATGCGAGAACATGGATTTCTCCCGGTCGACACCCGACACATCAGCGCGCTTGAGGTGGCCAGGGCTCGGGGCCTACCGGCGTTGATCACCGCTTCGGGGGCGGACACAATGCGGGATGTCATCGGGAGAATGCGCCAAAATGGCATTGATCAGCTCCCGGTCGTGGACGCGCAGGGTCTGCTTGCCGGATTGGTGACCGAGCTTGAGTTGCTGAATCATATGCTGAGCAGTGACCATGACCATCCGCCGGATGAAACCATCGAGAGTATGATCAACACCGATGTCCGCACCACCCGTTCGACGACCCCGCTGGTGGAGATCTTGCCCGATCTGATGCAGCGCAAGGTGGTAGTGTTGGTGGACGAAAGCCAACGTCCCGTTGGTATCCTGACGATCATTGACGCCTTGGAGTATTTGGCCCCCCTGGAGAAGCATGAAACGCTTGCCTGACCTGCCTCACCTGGCGATTGTCCCCACGGACTGCCTTCAACCGCACGAACATACCGATCCCCAGCGAGCCCAACCTTTGGTGGCAGCGCTGCGCCAGGACGGGATCTTAAAGAACCCTCCGGTGGTTTTGCCGCTCGGCGGGGAGCGCATCCGCTATGTCGTTCTCGACGGTGCCAACCGGGTTCTCGCTCTGGCTTCGCTCGGATTGCCCCATGCGCTCGTTCAGGTGGCTCACCCCAACGGGGACCTGGTGGAGGCGAAGACATGGAACCACATCGTCCTGTGCCCTGACCCCAATGAACTGGTGGAGCAGTATCTAAGTGATTCGGAGCTGGCATTGGTGGAAACGGATCATGATCAGGCTGTCGAAGCGCTGGAGGATGAAACGGCCGATGCTTACATCGCCGTCCGCGGGGGACCCGTGTGGAAGGTTCAGAATGGGCTTCGGAGTCTGGCCGAGCGATTGAACGCCCTAAATCGTGTGGTGGCGGCCTACGACGGCCGATGGGTTTTTGAGCGGACGAATGCGGTGCGGCCCGAGGAATTGAATCACCTTTACGACCAGCAAGGATGCCTTGTGGTCTTCCCCAACTTCGGGATCCAGGACGTGGTCACAGCCGCGGCCCAGGGGATCTACTTTCCTACCGGGATCACGCGCTTTGTCATCTCTCCGCGCGCCCTGCGTGTCAATTTCCCCGTCGAGCGTTTGGCGGCCGAAATTTCATTGGAGCAGAAGCAGGCAGACCTCGAAGCCTGGGTCAAGCACCTGGTGAAACGGCGCCAGGTTCGTTTCTACGCCGAATCGACTTTCCTTTTCGACGAGTAAACCAAACCTAGTCGCGCGGCTGTGTGATTGAGCCGGAGGATAGGCTTCAGCGGTCCCCGTGATCCCTTTGGCCTTCCCCAGCCGATCCCTCTCTCGCTTGTGAATCTATTCACATGCCTTGGTTTGATGACCGGGCCGGGTTAACCCGCATCGGCCAAGTCAAGGGCTTGATCCAAGTCCTGGATCAGGTCGGCAGCGTCTTCCAGGCCGACCGAGAGGCGAATCAAAGATGGGCTCACTTCGAGGGGAGAACCTGCGACAGAGGCGTGTGTCATGGGTGCGGGGAGCTCAATCAAGGATTCGACCCCGCCCAGCGACTCTGCCAGAGTGAACAATTGAGTGGACTCCACCAGCTTGCGGGCTGCGGCCGCCCCGGCGGCGAGCTCGAACGAGATCATCCCCCCGGGGAGCCGCATCTGGCGTTCGGCCAGGTCATGTTGAGGGTGGCTGGGCAGGCCCGGGTATCGTAGAAGACCAACGCGCGCGTCATTGGACAAATGCTCAGCCAGGCGGCCCGCATTGGCGGAGTGCCGATCCATGCGGACGGCCAGGGTCTTTATGCCCCGAAGCACCAGAAAGCAGTCCAGCGGCCCTGGGACGGCTCCCACAGCGTTCTGGATGAAAGCCAGGCGCTGGGCCAGGTCCTCGTCTTTCGTCACCAGCGCGCCTCCGACAACGTCTGAATGTCCGCCCAGGTACTTGGTGGTGGAGTGCAGACTGATATCGGCGCCCAGGTCGATGGGCCGTTGCAGATAAGGCGTGGCGAATGTGTTATCCACACACACGATTGGGCGGGACGCCAGGGCATGAGCGGCGTCGGCGATCGCAGCCAGATCGCACACATCCAGCAAAGGGTTGGTCGGCGTCTCAAGCCAGATGAGCCGGGTGTTGTCGGTCAAGTGGCGCAAAAACTCGCCGGTGTCCGAAGCGTTGGCGAAGGTGAAAGAGATCCCAAGGCGCTCGAAAACGCTTCGGAAGATGCGGTAGGTTCCTCCATAGAGATCATGCGCCGCCAAAACGTGATCCCCCTGACTTAGGAGGTGGAGCACGGCATCTGTGGCGGCCATGCCTGATGAGAAGGCCAGGCCGCGGCTCCCCCCTTCGAGGGCGGCCAGACACGTTTCAAGAGCGTGGCGCGTCGGGTTCCCGGTGCGAGAATACTCGTACCCCGCGTCTTGCCGACCGAATCCTGCTTGTAGGTGGAGGTCAGGTAGACCGGTGGCATGACCGCACCGGTGGATGGATCGGCCTCCTGTCCGGCGTGGATGGCCAGAGTTTCAAACGCAAAGGAGTCCTTCATGGGAACGCTCCGATCGGCTGAAGGTGGGGAACGCTGGTACTATAATACGGGGACGATGGACTTTGAAAGGGCGGCGATCCTTGGACTTGAACATCGTGGACCCTTCCGAAATCCCTGTGCCGCCAGAGGATGTCCGTATTCGCAGGCTCGTTATCACCCCCGTGGGTGACGGGGGGCGGTTGAAAGTCGAGATCGACTTGACGCCATTTCAACAGCGGCCGACTTTACATCTAACGATTAGGGACAGCCGCGGCGAGGAAGTTGCCAGCACGAGTATCATAGAAGCCATGAGCCCCAAGATGTCTTTCACCCTTCACCTTCGTCGGCCGGATCCTGGGGGCGTCTACCAGGCCGAATGTCTGGTCCGATACATCGACGGCCCGAATGTAGATCAGAAAACGCAGAAACTTATCCTGAACTGACCTGCGGAAAGGGGGGATGGTCCCGTGGGGAAATCGGATACGTACCTCAGCCATGCCGTCACACCTCCCAGCCTGGAGGCCATCCAGGCCCCGCGCCCCAGGCTCATTCAAGAGCTTAACGCCAAACTTGACAGAAAGCTGATATTGATTGCCGCTCCGGCGGGTTTCGGCAAGACGACCTTGCTGGCTGAGTTCACGGCGCAGGCGGAATGCCCGGTGTGCTGGGTCCGCCTGACTGAGGCTGACCAGGATGTGATGAGGTTGGCGGAGGTCTTGTGGACGTCGCTGACGCGGCGTTTTCGCCGGCTGCGAGGCGCAGTGCGTATCGATGGGCTGGCGGGAGCCAGCCCGAGGGCGTTGGCAAGTGCGATCACCGAGGCACTGGATGATCGGGTGGACATGCGTTTTGTGCTGATCTTCGACGACGTCCACCGGCTGAAGGGTGCTGAAGAGGCGCGCGACTTCTTGTCGGGGCTGATCGAGGGGGGACCGCCGGGGATGACCATCATGGCGGGTGGGCGGGAGCTCCCAGATGTGCCGCTGGTGCAATTGCTGGCGACGGATCAGCTTGTGGCTTTTGATGCGGACAGCTTGGCGCTGCGCGCGGATGAGTTGGCCGAAGTAGTGAGCCGGCGGACCGACGAGGAAGTCCCTGAATCCGTCTTGGGGGAGCTTATGGAGGAAACCGGCGGTTGGGTGACCGGGGTTTTGTTGTCGGAACGCCTGGTCAGCCAGCACGTTCCGAGCTTGATCCTTCCGGAAGAGCCTTTGGCCTACGACTATTTGGCCTCGGCCGTCTTCGACCGTCAGCCGGAAGCCGTCCAGCGCTTTCTTCTGGATTCGTCGGTTCTGCCGGTGATGACCGCCGAGCTGTGTGACATCGTCCTCGAAAGAGCTGATAGCCAACAGTTCTTGGAGGACCTGCTGCGGCGCGGAGTCTTTATCAGCGTGACCGAAGACAAGCCCAGGACGTATGAGTACCATCAACTCTTTCGGGGGTTTTTGGCGTCGCAAGGCTATTCCCTTGATCGAGAAGGGCATAAGCACCTCCATATTCGGGTCGGAACACGAATGGCAGAGATGGAGAATTGGCGAGAGGAAGCTGTCGAAATCCTAATCACTGCTGGAAATCTTGTCGTCGCAAGCAGAATCGCTGCTGGTTTGTCATACAAGATGCAGCTCAAAGGAAGAAGTGCGACCCTACGTCGTTGGAGCAGGACTTTTGAGCGAAACTCCATTCCAGTCCCCGAGATAGATCTGAGGTTGGCATCATTGCTAGATAGCTTTGGGTACTGTGCCGAGGCTTTAGAGATTCACGAGCGAGTGGTCACGCAATCGTACGAGTTTGACGAAGGAGAAAGGGAAGGCGTCTATAGGCAAGTTCTAGTGTGCCGTGTTTACGTGGCTCGCAACAACGAAGATTGGAAGCTCATGCGGGATACCCTGGACGAATTGAGGGAAATTGCCTCTACCAGCCGGAAGGAGACTCCAGCTCACATCTTGCTTAGGCTCGAAGCATTCTATGCTGCCGACTGCAAAGGCGATTGGCAATTGGCGAGCAAGCTGATCGAACGCGCGGTGGCTGAAGCACGAGACAGTGCTAAACCGTTAGATCGCGGACTTGCCTTGGTGACCAAATCCTATATTGAATGCTACGCAGGAAATCTTCTTGCTTCACAGGAGAGTGCCAAAGAGGCTCTTCGGACACTTCAATCTGAGGACGGGCTGTTTGGAGAGTTCGAAGCGCTAATGAACTTGGCGTATGCTTACCATCTCCAAAGCAAGTATCATCTTGCTCTATCGATCATCGCTCAGGCGAAGAAGTCCGTAGTCAATATTGGCGACTCTGTCGGTCGAGACATAGTTGGGTTGACCGAGGCAGAAATTGCCTCCGATCTCGGGAAGCATGATTACGCTCGTAGGCTCCTTAGAGGAATCATGGTCGGCCAAATCGGATGGCGGGGACCTGATTTCTGGAAGAAATATGTGTTCGCGGCCGGCGCGAGTGTCTTGAGACGGAGTGGAGACTATTTGGGCTGCCACAACGCAATCGACCTAGGGATGAAGGTGAGGTACGCAGAACGCCACGGCAGGTTAGGTTGCGAGAGAATAGCCCTGCTTTGCTTCACAAGACCAGATGAAGTCAGATATCAGTATTGGATTTCTAAGAGGACCGCCGTTCCAACAGAGCATGACCGGGCATTGGCCCTGTACTTTTTGGCCCGATCTTTTTTCGGAATGGGTGAAGCCAAGAAGGCGATCTGGTGGGCCAATATTGCCATAAGAAGAGCTATAGGTGGAGGTGCTCTCCAGTTACTTGCTTCTGAGTTGGATTGTGACCAACCATTCTTTGAATTCCTAAATCGAGGCTTGAATGGTTCAAGGCTTTGGGCCAAAGTTGAGAGTCGGCTGGGGAAGATGAGATGGGCCGTATCCTTGTTACGATGGACACAAAACCCAAGTGAAAGCTTCACGGAAGGATTGTGTGTGTTTGCACTTGGCCACATGGTGCTTCTTCAGGATGGAGTCCGTCTGAAATCGTTAGCTCCCCAGGAGCGACGGCTATTGGTGGTTCTTCTCGAGAGGCGTAGTGAGCGAAGTGAGGTTCTGGGGGAGCTAATCTGGCCCGATTCCCCACTAGAAAGGCAAATGAGCAGTCTGCACACTGCCGTCTATCGCATTCGGAAGGCTCTAGGTTCTGAGCGTTTGCAGTTTTCAAGCGGGCAGTATCGACTAGCCGAGGATGCCATCTCCTTCTTCGACGTTCAGATTTTTGTGCAGGGAACGGATCTGATTGAACACCTGAATCCGACGAGAGCGGAGTGGTTCAATGCGGCCCAGGAGATGCTGGCGCTCTACAAAGGCCCATTCATGGAAGGAGAAGATGCCCCTTGGGTTCTTGAAAGGCGGGCCGAGCTTGAACTCAGATACTTGGATCTGGCTGCGGCATATGGTCGAGAGGCGCTAGTGCAAGCCCGAGGGTTAGCCGCATTGCCCATTCTGCGCGCGCGGCTCTGAAGGTGGATCCCTATCGGGAAGATCTCAACGGCGCCCTAATGGACTTGCTTTTCAACCTTGACCGGTGGGCTGAGCTAGCCGTGCACTTCCGTCAATACCGCCTTCTACTGCGTAGGGAGCTCGACCTTGACCCTCCACAGAAAATGCGTGAAATGTACAGACGGGTCCGCGCAGGCAATTCGCATAGACCTACAGACCAGGGCTCGATCTCCGCTTGGCATTCGCGCGATCGTCCTCTATAATCTGTAAACTGATTGTAAGTCATGTCAAATCGTTGAGAGCGCGTTGAGACGGGGCATGGAAGCGCCCGTTTTCTGCACTCGGACCAGCTAGGCGAGGAACATGGCCAGGCTTGATCCTTCGCTGAAGCACGCTATAACCCCCCCGGCATTCGATGCCAACAAGATCCACCGCGAACGTCTGGTGGACGCCATTCATGGCGAAATTGCCCGCAAACTCATCGTGATTGCTGCTCCTGCTGGCTATGGCAAGACGACCCTGCTGGCCGACTTTGCCTCGCATACCGAAATCCCAGTTTGCTGGGTGGGACTGACCGAGGCAGATCGTGACGTGATGCGTTTGGCGACGGTGCTGCTGGCTTCGCTAGAAAAGCGATTCCGCAGACTGAAGAATGACCTAGATCTCCGGGCATATTCGAGCTCAAATCCGGAGGCAATCGCGGGAGCGCTTGCGGCTCTGATATCCACACATGTTGATGAAGCTTTTATGATTCTTATTGATGAAGTCGATCTGTTGAACGATTCTCCGGATGCCGTTGCATTCTTGGATACCTTCCTAGAGCGCACATCCGATCAGGTGGCCATTGTCGCGGCCGGTCGGGAAGTATTGAATGTTTCGTTGGCCAGGCTCATGGCTGAAGGAGCATTGGCGGGTTTTGGTCCTCACGACTTGGCGCTGGACAGAGATGAAGTGGCGATTCTGGCGCGTGTAGCATATGGCGAAAGTATAGAAGAAGAAGAAGTCGAGAAGGTCCTTGAAGAGACAAAAGGCTGGATCACCGGGGTGATAATGTCGGGGGCTCTTGGCGGACGAAGCCTGAGGGCTATTGGGGCTCACCCGAGGCCAATGGTGTACGAGTACCTGGCGTCTGTGGTACTCAATCGCCAGCCAGAAGACCTTCGTCGGTTCATGCTGGACTCATCCGTGTTACCGCTGATGAGTCCAGCTGCCTGCAGCGAGATCTTGGGAGAAAAAGATTCGGCTCGCTTTCTCGAGAGGCTTGTGTCTGATGGGCTGTTTGTAAGCTCATCAGGAGACGGCCCTCCTACTTACGAGTACCATCCCCTCTTCCGCCAATTCCTCCTTGAGACCAGGAGGGCAGCAGACCCGGAATTGTTTTTGGCACTCTGCCGCCGGGCGGCATCCTATTTGGAGCGTGTGGGCGAGATCGAGGAATCCGTACAAGTCTACATCATGGCCGGAGATCAAGAACTCGGTCAGAAAGTGGCTGAAGGGCACGCTGATGAGTTGTTTGATTCGGGGAGGATTGCGACACTAGCCAAGTGGGCCACGGACTTCGGCGTTGGCTCCCATCCAAACAGTAAGATACGGTTGCTGGTAGCCGGCAGCGAAATCGACAAAGGCAACTTGAGGGAGGCAGAGGATCTACTGACTGGATTGTTCGATCAGCCTGCGCTCCGGTCAACCAAAGAAACACTCGCAAGGGCGGCCGTGTGGATGGGTATCGCAGAGTATGCAAAGGGCGAAATTAACTCTGCATCCTCCTGGTTCACCAAGGCAGAGGAATTCAACAAAGGGCCAGAGATCTTAGCGGTGGCGATCGATTGTCTCAGATTCGGGGCCCTACTTAAGATTAGATCTGGCCAAGTCCAGGAAGCACTTTCTTCGGCCGAGAGAGCGGTGGGGCTCCTAGGTCAGGGTGCAGGGACATACATATCGGGTTTGACCCTGTCGACGCTGATGACAGTACAGGTCGCGGCAGGCAGACTACTGGAGGCAAGGGAAACTGGGCTGGCGGCAGTGGATTTGGCGTCAACCTTGGGGGCGCATCTTCCCGCGGCGATTGCCCTGAACAACTTGGCCACAATTGAGCATCTTGGAGGCCGTTTTGAGGAGGCACTTGGGCACTATGCCAGGAGCCTTGAAGAGTCCAAGCTCGCTGGGAGTGATCGACATTTGGCTCAGGTCTTTCTCGGCCAGGCAGATCTCTTCAACGATATCGGCCTTGCGCGTCAAGCGGCTGAACTTTATGGGGAGGCCGTTCAGATACTGACAAGGATCCAAAATCTTGAATGGGCTATCTACGTGTGTGTTCAGACATCCGTATTGCATAGAAGGAATGGGGGGATTCAAACTGCGCAGGAATGGCTGCGGCGAGCGATTGAACTTGGCGCAGGAGAGTCGGGCGAACCAAGAATCCAGATTTAACTTGCCGCGCTCGAGTTATCGGTGACACCCGAAAATGCCAAGCGTACTCTGGAGCGTGTGCTTGAAGACACCCGCCTCGGACCTGCCGATCGTGCCCTCGCTTTGTACTTCCAGGCAAATGCCTGCCGAGTTTCTCAGGAGTTTGACGAGGCACGTGTGATCTTCAACCGTGCGCTTCAGCAAGCGGCGTCCGGCCAACTCCTCCAAGACTTGGCCTCGGAACTCAGGGTCGACAAAATGATGTTTGACTTCTGCCGTGACAGCTTTCGCGCCTCATCAATCTGGGAAATGATTCTTGCTCGGATCGAGACGATGAACGCGGTCGCAGGACTTTATGGCGGTAGGGAAGTCCCGGAAGAAATGGATTCAACTCGAGAGATCAGGGTTCAAGCATTGGGTCGGAGTCGTGTCATCCTAAAGGGACGAGAAGTCTCCGAGCTCAAGCCCCAAGTGCGTGAATTCCTCTTCTTCCTGCTCGACCAAGGAGGTGCTGATCGCGAGCGTCTAGCTGAGACTTTCTGGCCCACCTTCGGTGACGGCCGGCAAACGGCGAACATTCATATGGCGGTTTATGGTTTAAGGATTGCTTTTGGCAAAGATTTCATAAGCCTAGACGGACGTGTGTACTCAATCATTCCCAATCTGGATGTCCTCTATGACGTCCAGGAGTTCGAACGCTCAGCACGACTGGCCCAGGAACTTCCTCTCGGAGATCCTCGGCGGTTGTTCGCCTTCACCAATGCGATTCGCCAGTATGCAGGACCATTCTTGCTGGAATTTGAGTCAGATTGGGTTGTTGAGAGGCGTCGAAATCTCGAGATGTTGTACCTTGATCTGATCTCAAATCACGCAGATGAAGCTTTGATGCGCGACCAGCCTAACAGGGCGATCAAGATGCTCCAAGAGGCTTTGGCTATCGACCCATATCGAGACGATCTAAATCTGAAGTACATTCTGCTGCTCGGCCGGCTGCATCGAAGAAGCGAGATTGTTTCTCACTACCAAAGATATGTTTCTTTGCTTTCGGCTGACCTTGGGCTTGATCCTTCTGAAGAAGTTAGCAATGCCTACACAAGGATGATTGGCTGACATTTGCGCGTCCGCTTGCCGGAGCGGATGTGTGTCACAGCTTTGCTCGGCCGGAAGTGCATTCGTAAAGAAAGCATTCTTCCTATTTGATTGGCTTGATCCTTGTTGCATTCCTGTGCTCAGGCGTAGAGCCAACGTTGAGACACATGAAGTAAAGTAAGTCCAGAGTGGATCGGAAATTTATTCAATCGGAGGTAGCCAAATGAGTATCCGAAGCGCATGTTGCGGAGATGGTGGCGGTCACTAGCTCTTAGACCGTAGCACCGAATTTCCAACACCGCAAATCGACTTTTCATCATCTAGCCGGTGAAAGGCAGCGCACGAAGGCAAGAGCCTTCGAGTTGCCTTTTTATTTTAACAAGCAAACATGACCTGTCTCTCAGTGTTTAGGAGGAATCACGATGTCTATGCAGGCGCTCAATCAGTTGGTGGCACGTTCGATCGTGGATCCGTCGGTGGCCTTGGCCTTCTCCAGCGGCACGGTGACCTCACTCCTGGAGCAGTTTGATTTCAGCGACGAGCTGAAAACTCGCCTGACAGATCTTCACGCGACCAGTTTCGCCGAGTTTTCCATTTTGGCTTACCGCACGGTCAAGGCGGTTGAGGAAATCACTCAGCCCCGCATCCAGCTGCCTTCGCCGCTGGAAGGGCTGGTGGATGACCGTGATGAAGCGGCTGGCGACGAGCAGGTTGCATGATTTCCACTACGCGTGAGGAGCGCCGCTGGTTCGTCAGGAACCTGGCGCAAGGCCTGGCTGACTACACAGGCACCTCGGAACCCCCGGTCCCGGTGGAGGAGATGCTCAAGCATCCGCCGGAGCTCTATCAGAATGACTTCGGGGTGGTCGAGATGTACTCCAGCCTGTGGGACGCCACCTTCGCCCGGCCCCTGACCCAGCGCGGCAACGTCTTCGTCCACGTCAATCTGAACTCCGAGAAGCGGCGATTCGCCTTGGCTCGGGAGACGTTGAGTGCCCTCATCACCAGCAAACAGGGCCGTGCCCTGGGCCTGGCAGATCTTCTGCTTTCGGAACTCCGCGATTCGGCCGAGTGTTTCGCACGTGCCCTTGTGGCACCGGCTATCATGGTCGAGGCCTACCGGAAGCGCGGTGGAACCCGCGACGATTTTGCCGATGCTTTTGGCATGCCACCCGAAGTCGCTGCCGTACGCTGGGACGAAGTCGAAACGACCGTCGCTCACTGAACCACATGCAAGACCAACTGCTGAATGCCTGCACGAGCCGGCCCCTAGGGCCGGCTCGTCGCGTCTGGCGAAGTTCGAACTTGTGCCCCCGACTCTCATCCCCGATGCCCTTCGGTTCTCTCCGTGACTGGAGATCAACGTTTGCATCAGTTTGTGAAAATGGGCGTAAGTGACAGCACACGGGCGGGGCATGACGGAGGGGCTCCCCGCAGAATCCATCCCGGGCGCCTTCCAGGAAGGCGCCCGGGGGCCCATGAGTGTACTGGGGCAGTCTCTCGTCGATGGTTAGACGAGCACTTCCTCCGGTACAAGGAGCTCTTGGTTGATCTCACGGATTTCCTTAGGCACGTCGAAGACAAGATCAGCGCCGATCATCTGGCGGACGTAGTCCTTGACTGTGCTGTCCCAGTATTTCTTGTCCACATAGTAAACACGGGCGCCGCCCAACTCGTGCTGGTACTCGGGCCAAGGATAAGTGTTCTGGGCCATACCCACGCCCCAACGCAGCCATCCATTGTAGCTCTCGTACGTCGCCCACCACTCGTGGTTGCCGAGGATTTCGAATGCGTAGTAGGCCTTGGCATAGTACATGATGGCACCTATTCGGCCACCGCGCATCAGAGCCATCGTGTGCAGGCTGATGTTGACATCCTCATCCATCAGCCGGCCGTTGGCGAAGCCTGCCCAGACGCCGTCAATCAGCCCGACCAGGGTGTAGGGATCCTTCATGCGTTTGCGGTACCAGCCCAGGATTTCTGCGTAAACACGTGCGCCTACGATGTCGTAAAAGTCATGGTCGGCTTCCATGACCTGTTTGATGTACCCCATCATCTTTGGCGCCTCTTCGAGGCGCGCTTCACGAATGAAGAGCGTCCGGCCGTCCTTCAACGTGATCATGGCGCCCGGCCAGGGCTTGATGTGCATGCTTGGGCCCCGAAGCAGGGGCTCGATCTCCTGAACGTCGATGGTCAGCTGTTCGTGTGAAACCTTTTCCGGGGTTTCCAGTCTCATGACATGCAACTCCTTGTGGGTTAAGAGATGGCGCTGATGGTTGCTCAGCTCATGTTGGCTTGAGAGAGCTTGTTGAGCGACTCGACATGAGCCGGCTCGATAGCGTCTCCGAAGCGGCTTTTGGACATGGCCTCCTTCTGCTTCATCAACTCCTCGTACCTGTCATCCTCAACGAACGCCACGCAGCGCCCGATGCTGGCTTCGCCGTCGACGAAGCGCCATGGGAAGAAGCCGATGGTGGCGCGCTGATTGAGGAGCAGGTCAATGTCACCCCCGATGCATTCGGCATGGATAATGCCGTGTGGGAACATCTCGATGTGCATCAGTTGGTACTTGCTGTCATCAAAGAACTGCTCAAGGCTCTGGCCCTGTTTTTTCTCGAATACCCTCTCGGCTTCCTTCGCCTGGCGTGGCATCCAGGTGCGGATGATGGTGTTCATGGGATGGTCAGCGCTGCCGCAATCCACGGCGATCCAGCGCAGTTTCTTGGCTTTGGCCCACTCGGCGAACTCGCGATCTGGTCCCGGATGTTTGACCATGTAGCGAATTTCATCCGCCGTCGGCTGGTCCCAGCCGAAGTGGTGATAACCGGTGTGGATGATCAGAATATCGCCCTCTTTGACTTCGACACGATCCTCTACCATCTTGCTGGTGTAGACGTCGTAATCGCCGCAGACGTCGCTCAGGTCGACGATGGCGCCTTCGTGCACCAGGAAGTCCATCTTTAGGGCGGCCATATCTTTGCCGGGCGTGTAAAAGTGGATCTCCCCGTCGAGATGGGTTCCGAGATGGTTCGAGTGGGTCAGTAGTTGGCCGTTTGCCCCATTCGGGGCCAGGCGCTTGAAGTACTTGACCTGCAGCGGTTCGTAGGTCGGCCAGGGTGGCGTGCCAATGCCAAGCGGGATGGTAAGGTCGATGATTTTCATGGCTCTCCTCGGTCGATGTGAATTCCCTCTGCCTGAGCTCACTCAGGAGGGTAGGCTCTACAGACCCTCCAGGGCCTGGAAGGCTTCCTTGAAAGGCTCCATCGGTGCACGCAAGATTCCAGCGCCAACCATGCCGACACCTGGATCCTTGTGTGCAATCCCGGTGTTGATCTTGGGCAGAATCCCGGTCTCCATCACCTTGCGCACGTCGATCCCCAATGGCGTGCCACGGAAGTTCAGGTACGGAATTGTGAAGCCGTCGTGCTCGTCAAATGTTATCTCGTACATCTCCAGCGTGGTTTCGTAGGCCATTTGTGGTGTGCCGCCCACAAACTGTGTGATCGCAGGAGCGGCTGCCATGGCGAACCCCCCGAAGCCGGCCGTCTCGGTAATCGTGCTGTCACCGATATCCGGATTGGCGTCCTTCGCCTCAAATCCCGGGAAGTAGAGCCCTTCCACTTGACCGGCGGGGGCCGTGAACCATTGGTCCGGCATCGAACCCATGCGGATGCCGAAATCCGTGCCATTGCGAGCCATCACCGTCACCACGCTGCTCCCGACGATGCCTTCGGCGGGTTCAAGCATCGCTTTTGCAGCCGGCATGCTCAGGTTGAGGAAAAAGTGGTCATTGCGGTCGATGAATTCTATGACCTGGGCCAAATCTTCCTTGTCGGTGTGCGTCCGTGCCAGGGCAGGGCCGATTGCCCGCAGAAACAGGGAGGTTGCTGCCCGGTTGCGATTGTGGCACTCGTCCCCCATGTGAAGAGCCTGGGCGATGATCGCTTTAAGGTCGATTCCATCGGGCAGGCTGGCCAGGGCTCGATCCAGGTAGGGATAAAGCACGGCCTCCATCCACCGCAGGCGCTCGTAGACCTCTTCGCCCATTCCGCCGTAGCGAAGCACCTTCCCCAAGCCTTCATTCAGCGTGGCATAGGCTGTGTTGTTGAAGGCCTGATTCTCGATCAAGAAGACTGGCATGCGTGGTGAGACGATGCCCGCCATAGGACCGACGGTGTGATGATGGTGACAGGGTGAGTATTCGATGTCGCCTGACGCAGCCAGCTTTTCTGCTTCCCCTTCGTCCTTGGCGAGGCCTTCATAGATCAGCGCCCCCATGACGGCGCCCCGCGTCGGCCCGCACATCCGGTCCCAGTTGATTGGTGGGCCGGCATGCAGGATCATCCGATCGTGCATACCGGGGATCACTTCGCCGGCGATCCCCATCCCGACCAAGACCGGGCGACCAGATCGTATTCGCTGTGTGACCTCGGTGTTGGCCGCCTCGATGTCCACGCCCGAGTTGGTGGTGTGCAAGTGGGCAACGCCGTCGTAGGGGGGCTGCCAGTCGACGTCAACGGTTGGAACGCCTTGGGCTTCAACCGACTCGGCCATGCTGGCCAGGCCGACGTTGACGACATTCAACGGTTTGCCGAAAACATCATTGATCTTGGATTGGCTCATCATCTGTCCTTACGCTTTGTGTCCCAGGCCCTCTTTGCGTGCTCGAGGCGGCTTTCGGCTCACCTACCAGCCACGATGGCCCCGACGAGAAGGGCGGCTTCGGCGTTGCTTTCGCACAATTCCACGCCCGCTTCGTTCAACACGCTTGCCTGACGGCTCAACACCTGAGGGTCGGCCTCGGTCCCCGTGACCGAAGCCACGAAAATCAGTTCTCGCCCTTGGTCCGCCGCTTCGGCCCGCGCCTGTTTGATGACTGGGCCGAGCTCGCCCGCTGGATCGTCGTGCGCTCCGTAGCCGATCACCACATCCAACATAATGACCGCGACTTCGGGATCGGCGGCTTCTTGGTGGATGCGGCGAATCCGAAGGTCGTTGTCAATCATGGGGTGGGGACGGCCGACGGTGAACTCCTCCTCGCCAAGGTCGACAACGCAATGCTCCTGGCTGCGGGTTGAATCTGGCATCTGATGTGATTTCTCGAGGGGGGCGTTGGACCAGACAGATAAGTCTCCGTTTGTGCGCCATATCACTTGCGATTCGTAGCACAGCGTCCCGCCCGAGAAGAGCCCGCGCAGGTACCGCTGCCCTGGCGCCAGCTTGACGACCAGGTCCGCCGCCCTTCGCTTGGACGCCTCTCTTTCTTCGGCCAGAAGGCCGACCAGATCAGGCACGTCTCCGCCGGCCAGCCGGGCCGCCAGCAAGGCGGCCTCCTGCAGCGTGGGAACGACGGTGGCGTTGGACGGGATCCCCTGATCGAGGTGGCCACCGAGCAAACAAACGACGGTCGGCTTCTCCGATGCCGCCACTTGCTTCAATACAGCCCGGGCCACGTCGTCGGCCGGCGGTTTGCTGACCAGGACGATCACCTGGGTTTGCTCGTCGGCTTGGAGAGATTTGAGGGCTTCCAGCATCATGATCCCGCCGACGTCCTGGCTGAGGTCACGCCCACCGACCCCCAGACCCTGGGTGATTCCCACGCCGCGTTTGGCGAGGAGAGTGCTGACTTCCTGCAGTCCCGTACCGGCGGCGGACACGATGCCCACCGGTCCCAGTGGAACCACGTTGGCGAACCCCAGGGCCACTCCGTTGAGGATGGTCGTGCCGGCTCCTGGCCCCATCAAGAGCAGGCCGTGGTCGCGGGCGTAGCGCTTGAGGGCGATCTCGTCCTTGAGGTCGACATTGTCGCTGAAGAGGAGCACGTGCAGCCCGCGACGCAGAGCTTCCCAGGCTTCTCCGGCAGCGTAGCGGCCGGCGACCGAGACCACGCATACGTTGGCATCGGGCTTCGATTTGACGGCGCTGCGGATGGTCTTGGGGCGAAAGCCGCCGCTCTCTTCCACAGCAACTTTCTTCTGAAGCAGATATTCGGCTTCGGCCAGGGCGGCGTCGCCGGAGCCGTTGTCGGCAAGAACGGCGATCACCAGGTCGTTCGGTGAGGCGGCCTTGGCTTCTGGGCCCAGCAGGCCGCTCTGTTCGAGAATGCTCTTGTTGGCGTCGGTCGCCATGACCGCCGCCGCATCCTTGACGCCAGGCAGTTTGGCGAGTTCTCTGGCCACCAGCATGAGCGAGACAGAATCGTGGTACTGACTGGGTTTGATGAGGGTTTGAAGGGTCAACGCACTAGCCTCACTTTGTGATCAGAGGGCGGTTCCAGAAAGAAGGGCGAGGACAACACCGCCAGCGACGACGCTGCCCAACTGGCCAGCCGTGTTGGCGCCCATGGCGTGCATGAGAAGGAAGTTCTCGAAGTCGTATTCCTGGCCCATTCGTTGGACGATTCGGGCGGACATCGGGAAGGCGCTGATGCCAGCCGCCCCGATCAGCGGGTTGAACTTATGGTTGCTGAGGACGTACAGGAGCTTTCCGAAGAGCACGCCGCTGGCGGTGTCGAGCAAAAAGGCCAGCAGGCCCATGCCAAGGATAAGCAGGGTATCCATTTGAATGAAGCTCTGGCCGGTCATGGTGCTGCCGATCACCAGGCCGAGGAAGATGGTGGTGACATTGGCGATTTCATTTTGTGCCGACTTGCTGAGGCGCTCGACAACCCCCGACTTACGCATCAGGTTGCCGAACATCAGGGCGGCGATGAGCGGAGAGGCGACCGGGGCCAACAGGGAGATGAGCACGGTCACGACAATTGGGAAGAGGATCCGCACAGTTCGAGAAACATACTTTTCCGAGTATGGGATGCGGACTTTGCGTTCGGCATCGGTGGTGAGCAGGCGCATCACCGGCGGCTGGATGATGGGCACCAGCGACATATAGCTGTAGGCTGCGACGGCGATGGGGCCCAGCAAGTGAGGGGCGAGCTTGGTTGAGACGTAGATGGCGGTGGGTCCGTCGATGGCGCCGATGATGCCGATCGAAGCCGACTCGTTAAGGTTGAACCCGAGCACCAGAGCCAACATCAAGGTTCCAAAAATGCCGAACTGGCCCGCCGCGCCCAACAGCGCCATGCGCGGGTTCTCAAGCAGGGGCCCGAAATCGGTCATGGCGCCCACGCCGATGAAGATCAGGAGCGGAAACAGCTCGGTCTGGATCCCGGCCTTGTACAGAATTCCGAGCATCCCGTTGGCTTCGGCAATGCCCGTGAGCGGGAGATTGGTCAGGATGGCGCCAAAGCCGATCGGCAGCAAGAGCACCGGTTCGTAGTCCTTGGCGATGGCCAGATAGATCAGGACACCCCCCACAACCATCATGATCAAAGACTGCCAGGTGAGATGGAGCGGCGCCTGGATCAGAGAAAGGAGCTGGTTCAGTTCCATGCCGGCCTCATTCGAATGTAAAAAGCAGTTCGCCGTGCGTGACGACCTGCCCGGCCGAGACGTGTACCGTGGCGATCAACCCTTCGCGCGGGGAGCGGATGGCGCTCTTCATCTTCATGGCCTCAAGGGCACAAAGTGG
The DNA here is from genome assembly GCA_963807065.1 of uncultured Chloroflexia bacterium. Lineage (GTDB taxonomy): Bacteria > Chloroflexota > Anaerolineae > Anaerolineales > E44-bin32 > CAWAND01. Next base: position 402,212 of record CAWDZQ010000003.1, on the reverse strand, counting down.
TTGTCCGATAGTGACTTGATCGCCGGGACCGACGGCGATGTCGAGAATGTTGCCTGGCATGGGCGAGCGTATCTCTTGAGCTGAGTGGGCCGGCGCGGCGGCCGCTGCCGTAGGGGCAGCTGGCAGAGGGGAGGCCGCGACCGCGGCTGCCGCCTGCAGGACAGGCGGGTGTGCGGCCTCGCCCTGCGCTTCCCTTACGGTGACTTGGTACACCTTGCCGTTCACCCGAACTTCGAGCGGAGACCGGTCCAGGTCATCGATTTCGATGTGGTATGTCTTCTGGTTTAGGTTCAATTCAATACTCTGGTTGCTCGACGAAGGAGTCATGAGTGATCCCTTCCGTTGGCCTGTTTTCGCATGGAAGGCGAGATCCCCGCCTGAGGCCTCTGCCACCAGCGTCCCGGTCCTGCTTCGAGGACGTTGCCTAGGCTAGACGAGAGCTTTTGCCTCGTTCGGAGCAGTAGGACCGCCGCAGCGATCGCGGCGGCCAGTTCGCCCTCGTCTTCTCCGATCGCCATGGCGCCAGGCTGCCCCTCCCTTTTCGCAGCGGGGGAGGGGTTGAACAGCCGCTTGAGTACGACAATCGTCAGGATGAGAATCCCGAGGGCAACGAAGGTCAACGCGAGCCCCAGCAGACTGATAAGGAGGCCTTGTTGGATGAGGGTCACCCGGTCCTCCGCGTCACAGCGGCATCGTGCCGTGTTTGCGAGGCAGGCGCTGGCTGCGCTTATCCCGCACGAGCTCGAGACCGGCGATCAACCGGGCGCGCGTTTCTGACGGGAGGATCACGTCGTCGACATGTCCGCTGGAAGCCGCCCGGTAGGGTTTCGAGAACGTATCCCGGAAGGACTGCACCAACTGAGCACGTTCATCGTCTGCCTGCTCACCGAGGGCCTTCAGGTCTTTGCCGTACAGGATGTTGACGGCGCCTTCGGCTCCCATCACGGCAATCTCGGCTGTTGGCCAGGCATAGACCAGGTCGGTGCGGATGTACTTGCTGCTCATCACGATGTAGGCGCCGCCGTAGGCCTTGCGCGTGACGACGGCCAGCTTGGGCACCGTCGCCTCAGAGTACGCGTAGACGATCTTGGCGCCGTGGCGGATGATTCCCCCGTGTTCCTGCGCCAAACCCGGCATGAAGCCAGGCGAATCTACGAAGGTAATCAGTGGGAAGTTGAAGGCATCGCAGAAACGGATGAAGCGCGCCATCTTGTCGGCTGCATTGATGTCAATCACGCCCGCCAGCGTCATCGGCTGTTGGGCGACCACGCCGACGGCCTGCCCATGCAGACGGGCGAAGCCGATGATAGCATTGGCGGCGAAGTCCGCCTGGACCTCAAAGAAGGAGCTCAGATCGAATACGCCGCCAATGACGTCCTTCATGTCGTAGGCTTCGCTCGGATCGACGGGGACGACCACATCCAGCGCCTTGTCCGCTCGCCAGGGATCATCATTCGGTTCGATGGCTGGCGGTGGCTCAGTGTTGTTAGATGGCAGGTAGGAGATGAGCTTGCGTGTTGTGGCGATAGCGGCAGCTTCGTCGGGGACCACAAAGTGCGCCACGCCGCTCACAGCGCCATGCGTGGCGGCGCCGCCCAGCGTCTCAAGGTCCACCTGTTCCCCGGTCACGGTCTTGATCACCTCGGGGCCGGTGATGAACATGTGACTCAGACCCTGGGTCATGATGACGAAGTCGGTCAGCGCCGGCGAGTACACCGAGCCGCCGGCACATGGGCCGAGCATGACGCTGATCTGGGGTACCACCCCGGATGCCTGTGTGTTCCGCCAGAAGAGTTCCGAGTAGCCAGCCAGGCTGTAGACTCCCTCTTGAATCCGAGCGCCCACCGAATCGTTCAACCCGATCACGGGCACCCCCGACTCGAGTGCCAGGTCCATGACCTTGGCGATTTTCTGCCCGGCGACTTCGGAGTAGGAGCCGCCCAGGACGGTGAAATCCTGGGCGAACACGCATACCGATCGCCCATGGATCTTACCGAATCCGGTCACCACGCTGTCGCCGGGGTAGTTCTTCTCGGATAGGCCGAAATCAGTGTGGCGATGCCTGGCGTAGCGATCGATTTCCTGAAAGGAGTCGGGATCGAGGAGCAACGCCAAACGTTCGCGTGCAGTCAGTTTCCCCTTGGCGTGTTGGGTACTGATTCGGTCTTCCCCGCCGGCGAGCGCGGCTTCTTGGCGCGCGTGTGACAATTCGTCGGCCAGCTCTGCGTGGGTTGTCGGCGAGCCGGTATCCGGGATCTGGTGATTGTCTTTTACCGGGGCCTTGACTTTGTCTACCATTCAGCGGCCTCCCCGAGCCAATGAACTGCGGAAGATCCGTCTCCCCCGACGGTAGGGATGCAAGCAGGAACTCGTGGGCGACGGCCCACGCGCCAATATCAGCGTATGCACGGGGCCCGGCGGGCACAGCCGACGTTTGTCACCGATTTGCTGTCCAAGTTTCCGCTTTCCCTGCCGCCCAACCTAAGCTTGTGAAAAAAGGCACAATGCTGCTGTCGTTATCTGGGTTCGGTCGTTCCGAGGCAACCATCCCGGCGTGTGGAAGCTCCCACCACAAGATGATGCCATGCAGACTTCCGGCAAGTGTGGTGTCGCCGGCTTTGTGAGACTTGCCGGTCACGCGCCTCTCGGCATCGGGCCGAAGCCGTACACGCCCGGCTTGCCCGTCAGGCGAACATGGGGGCTCTCCTGAACATGTCCGGCGGCGTGCCGCATCCTCCAATGGCCGCGAAGCTCTTGACGCAGCAGGCGCATCGGCAGAGATTGCGGTTCCCACTCGGGGCATTCTCTATCTCGGAGCGGGTGAGCGCGATCGGCTGGTCAAGCAACGCTTTGATCAGCGTCAAGCTGCCTGGCGTGCAACAAACGTACGGAGCCGCACCATCATCCATGAAGGGCTGCCGCAAGCGATGATGCCGTCCGCCGCCCCCCAAACCCTCGCCGGTCTCGATGTCGGCTCCGTCCAGTCTGGGGACTCTCAGGTGACTGTCGCGCCGCGTTTTCCCATCCAGGATGACACCGCAGCTTCCATACAATTCAGTGCCGCATCCGTTCTTGCTCCCCGTTAGGCCCAGAGCCACACGAAGGAAGTGAAGCAGAATCCGCTCGGGGCCAGCCTCGGCGGAGGTCAGTTTTCCGATAACCCGCAGCTTGATCTGAACGGGATTGTTGGCGATCGTGATGTCGCCCAGCCTGTCGCCCGGGGTCTCACCGCCCTTACTCCGGCCATTGGCCGGACTGACCGATCGCCTCCATCAGTTGATTGTCCACCAGTTTGCCGTGGCTGATGACGTGGGTGGGGGCTGCGTGAGATCGCAGGGCCTCCAGGACACTCGAGGCAGACAGCACCACAAGGTTGGCGGGAGCCCCAACCCGGAGGGCGAAGTCGGAAATCCCCATGGCCTGAGCGGCTTTGACTGTGGCCATGTCGTAGAGCGTCTCCATATCCTCTTTGGTGGTCATCCATAACAAGTGCGATGCCAGGAAGGCGACCTCAAGCATGTTATTTCTGCCGTAGGGGTAGTAAGCGTCCGAAATGTCGTCCTGGCCGAGACAGACCAGGCAGCCTTCATCCAACAGCTCGCGGACTCGGGCGTGCAGTGGACCGGTATGCGGGTCTGTGACCACGCCCATGTCAGCCTGTTTGAGGAGGGCGGCCACTTTCTGCAAATAGGGCTTCGGGTAGAGATGCATCGCCCTGGCATGATGAGCGAGCACCCGTCCCTGCCAACCGCGCTGGATAGCTTCGACCGCCATCATTTCCAACGTGCGAAGTCCGGCGTCGCCCGCATCGTCCACCAGCATCGACACGTCGCGGTTATGGGCGGCCGCCAGATCGAAGACTTCAGACACGTGCTGGCGCATCGTGGCGTCGGTGTACTCGATCCAAGGGATGCCGCCAACCACATCGGCGCCGAGGGCCATAGCCTCTTCCATCAGCTCCAGTGCACCGGGCTCGCGCGCCAGGCCATCCTGGGCAAAGGCGACGACCTGAATATCGACGATGCCTTGGAACTCCTCCCGGGCTCGAATCAGCGCCTTGGCGCCTTCGAGCCTGGCCTTGGAATCGACGTCGGCAAAGGCGCGGATATGGGTGCCGCCAAACAAGGCGGACTGGGCCACTGCACGCCTGGCATTCACGATGATCCAGCTTTCGTCGTAGCGCTCTTTCACGCGTGCGGCGAGCTCGATAGCGTTCATCGCCTTGCCCATGCCGCCACCCTGATAGACCTTCATGGCCTCGTCATCCATCATGGCCAGGGTGTAGACCTTGCACAGGTGGAGGTGAGGGTTGGCAAAGGATTCCGTCACCAGATGGCCACCGCCGTCGATTTCCAGTGCAGCAGGGCCATCGAGAGCGTTATCGATGGCCCTGACAACTCCTTGGCTGATCCCGATGTCGAATGTTTGGGCCGGTGAACCCCTTAGCGTGGCCCCCCGGATGAGGATGTCGTACTTGCCTGGCATCTGGATCTCCCTGCGCTGACGGGTTCTATTCGACCAGGCCCTTGTCGACCATGGCTAGATACACCTTCTCGGACGAAAAAGGCGGCTCAGAAATCCGGATACCCAAGGCATCGGCGATGGCATTGGCGATGGCCGGGATGGTAGGCACCATGGGGTGCTCCCCAATGCCGCGGGCACCGAACGGCCCATCGTCTTGCGGAACTTCGACGATGATGGCTTCGATATCATCCGGAGCGTCGACCGATGTGGCAATTCGGTAGTCGACAAAGCTCGGATTGCGAACGTGTCCGCCTTCCAGCTTCAATCCTTCGAATAGGGCCGTGCTCATACCTTGGACCAGGCCGCCTTCCATCTGGGCGCGCACCTGGTCGGGGTTGATGGCCTTGCCCATATCGAAGGCTGCCACCCCACGAAGGACCGCCACTTGGCCGGTAGCCATGTCCACTTCAACTTCGACGGCTTGCGCGCCGGTTGTGTAATGGACCACCGCTCGCTCGCCCTGGCCGGTCTCGGGGTCGAGGCCGGTGACGTAAGTCGGCATGAAGCGGCCGCGCCCCACGACGGGTCCGCCGATCCAACCGCTGTCGCCTTCCTTGGGGAGCCCATAGATGACGACATCCTTCAACGACATCGCCTCTTCGGACTTGTAGGAGATCACCTCGCCGTTGACAATGTCCAAATCGGCCGGATCCTCCTGCCATGCCTCGGCCACCAGGTCGATGATCTGTTTGCGGGCGTCTTTTGCGGCGTTGACGATGGCATTACCCATACTCCAGGTCAGCCGGCTGGCGACGGTCTGCCATTCATATGGGCTGTACTTGGTGTCGACCGGTGAAGCGATCCGCACCCAGTCGAAGGGGACACCGATGGTGGCGGCGGCCATCTGGGCGGCCACGGTGAACGTGCCCTGCCCGATCTCCTGGCCCCCCAGTCCGACGTTGAGCGTGCCATCCTCTCGAAGCTCGACCCAGGCGCTTGAGCCGGCATTGGGTGGCATGGCCGGGGCTTTCCACATCAAGGCCAGACCCTTGCCGCGGCGCTTGTTCGGGCCGCTGGGTTCGCTTCTCTTTCCCCAGCCGATGGCCTCGGCCGCCTTGTCCAGGCATTGCGGAAGGCCGGTCGGATGCATCCGGCTGCCCGTGACCAGTATCGATCCCTCCTTCAGGCAGTTGATTCGGCGAAATTGGACGGGATCCATGCCAATTTCCAGGGCCAATTCGTCAATGCACTGCTCGATGCCGGCATGCATCTCGGGCATGCCAAAACCGCGGAAGGGCCCACCCACCGGATGGTTCGTGTAGACACAATAACTGTCGGTTTTCACGTTGGGTACTTCGTAAGGGCCGGTGCTGCTATAACCCGCGGCGCGGGTCACGTTGACACCGTACTCGGTATACGCGCCGCCATCCCAGTAAAACTTGTTCTGCATAGCCAGGAGGTTGCCCTGGGCGTCGCAGCCTAGCTTGATCTCGGCCACCAAACCTTGGCGGACGAAGGCGGTGTAAAACTCTTCCTCCCGTGTGAGCTTCAACTTGACGGGCTGGCCCTCGACATGAAGGGCCATCACCACCGCCAGGGCTTCCATGGTCACCCCGGCCTTGGCGCCAAAGCCGCCCCCGACATAATGTCCGATCACCCGCACATCGCTCTGCGATTTTCCGAGCGCTTTGGCGATTAGATTGCGTTGGGCGAACGGGGACTGAGTTGAGCTCCAAAGCGTGATCGTTCCGTCTTGATCGGCGCGGGCAATCGCCGTGTGCGGTTCTAAAGGCACGTGCTGCACGTGGGGGATGTGGTAGGTCCGCTCAATGACCCCAGCGCATTTCTCCCAGGCCGCATCGGTGTCGCCCTTCCGGATCTTGAAATGATTGGAAATGTTGGTGCCGGCCTTTGGGAAAATGAACGGCGCAACGACGTAGTCGCCCAAGTCGGGATGGATCAGGGGCGCGTCGGGGGTGGCGCCAAAGACCGGGTCGAGCACGGGCTCCAGCTCCTCATATTCAACGTCGATCAGGTCCAGGGCCCGCTCGGCGATGTCCTCAGACGTGGCCACCACACCGGCCACCGGGTCGCCCACGTAGCGCACTCTGTCACGGCAGAAGATGTGCCTGTCCTGCAGGTAGAGGCCAAGATAGCCAGGGTAGTTCTCCCCCGTGACAACTGCCCGCACCCCGGGGTAGGCTTCGGCTTTGGATGTGTCGATCGATCTGATGACGGCGTGCGGGTGGGGGCTGCGAACCACTCGTCCGTAGAGCAAACCGGGACCGAATTGTATGTCGTCGGTGAATGTGGCCGCGCCGGTGAGTTTTTGCGTGGCATCTATCCTGGGGGCGCTGTCGCCGACGGGGCTGATGCCAGCGTGCGAGGAGAGGCTCGTTTCCATGCTTTTGACCATCATGACCTTCCTGGACCGTTCCGCTAATGCGCGCGGCTTGACTGGTGGCGGAGCAGGTCTCAAACTTCAGCTTCCGCTGGTGTGCTGACGGATTTGCGAACGGCTTTGATGATGCTCAGATAGCCCGTGCAGCGGCACAGGTTGCCTACAAGCGCCTCCCGAATCTCGGCATCGGTTGGGGAGGGGTTGCGGTCGAGCAGCGCCCGAGTCGAGACAAGCACGCCCGGGGTGCAGAATCCGCACTGGACCGCCGAGGTCTCAATAAAGGCTGCCTGAATGGGGTCAAGCTGGCTGTCGTGCGCCAGGCTTTCGACCGTGTCGATCCGAGCGCCATCGCATTCCACAGCCAGCACCATGCAGCTATTGACTGGCTCGCCGTCCATCATCACAGTGCAGGCACCGCACTCCCCCGCTGCGCAGCCATTTTTTGTGCCGGTCAGAGCTAATGTGTCGCGCAGCATTTGCAGCAAAGTGAAGTGCGACGGAACGGAGACGGTAGCCGGGTCGCCGTTGACGGTCATCGTTAGGGTGTGTTGGGCCATTTTCTTTTAGACCTCGCTTGTGGCCGGAAGGGAAGGTGGCTCCAGCCCCGGGCCAGATACCGATTAGGATAAGTCGGCCAGGACCGACTGCACGGCCTGCCGGGTGAGATTGCGGACCATCATTCGCCGATAGCGGGCGCTGCCTCGGACATCATCAATGGGTGAGCTCGCCTGCATGGCTGCCTCAGCCGCGCGGGAGATGGTGGCCTCATCGAGGGGCCCCTCAGCCAGGATCTTCTCGGCTTCTTCAGGAACCAACGGGGTCGGGGCCACCGCCGCCAGGGCAAGGCGAAACTGATAGCCGGAGGCCGTGTCAGGATCCGGGTAGGCCAGGGCCGTCACGCCGACAATGGCCAGATCACTGAGTCGATTGCGGCCCAGCTTGAGGTAGCGTCCGACATGGCCCGCCGGAGGTACCGGCAGCCGAATGGCGACGGCGATGTCCCCCGGAGCCAGCACAGTTTGGCCGGGTCCCTTGAAAAACGTACGCAGAGGTTCCTCACGGCGTCCCGAGGGCCCGTGCACGATCAAGATGCCATCATAGACCAGGCAGGCGCCAATCGTATCCCCTGCGGGGGAGGCGTTGCAGATGTTGCCGACCACCGTGGCGCGATTGCGAAGTTGGTAGGCGGCCACCGTCTTGGCAGCCTGGGCCAACAGGGGATAGTGCTCCTGGACATCGGCCGAGGCGATGAGCGCATTCATCGGGATTCCGGCCCCCATCAGCAGGCCCAGCTTGGGATCGAAGCTGAGCTCGGATGTGCCGTCCAGATGTTTGACGTCGACCAGATAGCGGTCCTTCCAAACGCCGTCGCGCATGCGCACGAAGGTGTCAGTACCACCCATAAACGGTCGCGCTTCCCCGGCATGTTCGGCGAGAAATTCTGAGGCTTCGGCCAGGGAGGCGGGCCGGATGTAGTCGAATTCAGGGAGGCCAGGATGGGCGTCGGCCATGTTTCACCTCTTCATGAAGGAGCGGAGCTCAAGATGATGTCTTCTGTGCCTGGCTCCGCTCTGGCGAGCTACTCCTGGGGGGCGAGCATGCCGCCCCCCAGGAGTTCTTCGATCCGATGGACTAGTAATTGATGTTCTCGCGGTCCTTCACACCGAAGACAGATGGCGGCAGGACCAGGAACAGCAATTGCAGCAGAATGCCGGCGATGGCGGCGAACACGATCGCTGGGATCCCATTCGGGAAGACAATCGGGATGTTGAAGGGGAACAAGCCGTCCTGCAAAGCCAGGTTGCCGCCGATGCCGGTGATCAAGATTGTGGCGCCGATGGCGAGTTGGCGTGGCTCGAACAGGTTGACCTTTTCGGACTGGATCAAGGCGACACCTTGCATCCCGATCACGCCGAAGAGGTAGATGGACAGCCCGCCAATGACCGCCGTGGGGACGGTATTGATCAGGGCCGCCAGCTTTCCGATGAACCCGAGGAAGATAGCGATGACACCAGCCGCCATCAACACCGGGATAGAGTAGTTGCGGGTGATGGCCATCAGGCTGTTGTTTTCGCCGTAGTTCGTGCCGGCGCAGCCACCCAGCAGGCCGACGATCAGGTCGTCGCTGCCGTCTGCCACCAGGTTCAGGCCGATCAAGTTCTTGATCTCGAGCGCCGGCTTCTTGACTTCCTTGGCCAGTTGGTCAATGTAGAGACTCATCTGGTAAAGGTGGGCCGTGCTCTCCGGGATCGTGGCGATGGCGATCAGGGAAATGCTGACCACCACGGCCCATGCGTTGGGGTCGGTGAAGGCCGGGAAGGTGATGTTGGGAACTCGCAACCAGGCAGACTGTGAAATCAGGCTGAAGTCAACCAGGCCGAGGGGAATGGCCACCAAGTATCCAACGACGGCCCCATACAGGATGGGAAGCATTCCCCAGACGCCCTTGCCCGACAGATACACGGAGAAGGCCACCGTGACCAGCAGTGTCACCAGGGCCACGCCCCAGTGCGCGGAGGCCTCTCCAAGGGCGGCGCCGGCAAGAGCGATACCGATGGTAATGGCCACTGTGCCTGTAAGGACCGGTGGGAGCACTTTGTCCAGTGCATCCTTGCCGATCCTCATGATGAGGAAGCCGACCAGAATTTCAAGTACCGCAGTGCCGATGATTCCAACCTGGACCAACCTCACTCCCTCAGGGCAGTAGAAGATGGCCGGATTGCCGAAGCAGTCTGACGCATACAGTGACATCACAGTAACGACTACCGTGATGTAGCTGAAGCTGGACCCGTAGTACATGGGGATGCGGCGGCCCGAGACGAACAGAGCCACGATCGTCCCAATGCCGCTGGCCAGCAGGGTCACGCCCACATCGAACTTCGTCAATATGGCCACCAGCACGGTCGCCGGGAACATGGTCAGCACTTGCTGAAACCCAAGGCTGAGCATGGCGCCAACGGGCGGCGTGTCATACGGCATGTAGCCGAAGACAGGTTCTTTCTCGACCATTGGCGGGCTTGATGTCGCCATCTTGTGTCTCCTTAAATTGGATATGCAATCAAGTGCGTGGATTGATGGGCCGTGAGTTCAGCTCGTCTCTGGATGGAGCGTCGGGCTCCTTGGAGGGGTGTTGCGTTGGATCACAGCGGCACGGATAGATGCCCATTCAATGGGCGGGTCCGTTGCATACCTGTGGCGACCCATGAGGGCGAGGCGCTGTTTGCCAAACTACCTGTCGCCCCGCCTCCGGCACTTCCCTCAAGGGCTGGACGCGGTCCTCAGACCACCTCCTTTCCCTGCTTTGAGACGACCGCAGGCCGCTCGACTGCGGTGATGGGCCGAGGTCTGGCCGTCATCGCCAATGCTCCCCGCTCCTGGCTTGGTGCGGCGCGCCAGGTTGGCGATCCGGCAGACCCTTAACCCATCGGCAATGATGGGTTCGATAAGTCGCCTCCACAATAATTGACCCCCAATCTCGTTCAAGTGACAAGCCGCGCCTCCGCCAACGCTGGATGTCACTTGGCTCACGAGTCCCCGCAAGGGCCGGCTGATGGCCCAGGTGCAGGGCTGGGGCGGTCGCATTGTGAAAACTATCACAAGCAGAAATGGTGCGGTGAGGTCAGTTACGAAAGGCGAGCAGGACTCCGGCCAGGACCAACATCAGTCCCAGGGCGATGAGGACCGCATTCGCCGGCCGCAGCGAGGCGAACCTGTTGGCGAAGGGGATCGTGGCGGCTGTGGGTGCAGGTGAGGGGGTGGCCCGGGCAGTGGCTGGGGCCCTGGTCGGTTCAAGCCTTCGGGTTGCAGCCGGTGTGAGAGGCAGAGGGGAGCCCGTGCTGAGGGACAGGCCTTCGGGGGTGGGAGTCCAGCTTGGCTCGACAATGATTTCGTCGCCTTGGTGGAGGACCGAAGCCGACGTGAGTCCATTCAAGTTCATCAGCGTGCCGAGATCCACGCCGTACACCGCAGCGATCGTCCACAGGCTCTGGCCCGTTCCCACAATGTGGATCAGCGACCCATCCGGCAGGGGCGTGGCTTTGGTGATCGGGGCGGCCGGTGCCGCCTGGGATTGTGCAGGCTGCGGGCTGGGGGCCTGGCCGGGCTGATAGCTCCCGCCGGCGACATACCCGGCCATTAAGGTATAGCGCCATACGCCCCCCGACTCGGCTGCGCCGGCCCCGACATTGACGTAGTTGGCGCCCAACATGGTGTTCAGGTGAGGCGCATCGCCGGTCCACCACTGCACCGCCTCGGCCGGTGATAAGCCGGTCCCATCGGCGATGTTTTCTGAGATGAAAATGGTCGCTCCGCCGCCGTAGCCACCAGCCGCTGCTCGCTGCTTGGGTGTCGAGCCGTCCGGTCCGGTATGGGTGGTGACTCCGGCGGAGACGCGCCAATCGTTCTGACGGGCGGCGACGCTCATCAAGATGGGATCGGCTGAATACGGCGGCAGGCCGTTGGAAGCACGCAGCGCGTTGACCTCGGCAATCAACTGGGCAGCGCGCGATGCATCGTTCGTTGAGGGAGAGAGCCTCGTTGCTGCTGTCAGGAAGAACAGAGTAGCGAAAGTCAAGCTCAATGTGATGGTCGAGGCCAGGGCAGGGGGCACCCGAGCGCGGATCGAGCGGTGATTGCGCATGGCGCCTCGATTATCTCACAAGCGGCCGAGACGAGTGAGGTGGCGTCGGATCAAACCAGCCAGGCGAAGAGGAAAGCGCCGACCAGCCGTAGCCCAGCGCCCAGCAGCAATGTCTGCTCGAGCCCCAGGGTCTCCAACACGGCCGGCCCGGCAAGCGAGCCGGCGAGGATTCCGATGTTTAGGACGAGATTGTAAGCCGCCATGTGGGAGGGCATTTCATCCTTGGGTGTCTTGTCCATAAGGTGGTTCAACAAGGCGCCGTTCAGAACGGCCCAAACACCGCCGCCGACGAGGGAGGCCAGCAGGAACAAGGTCTTGGAGGCTGCCAGGCTGAGGAGCAGGGGGTAGAGGCCGTACAGGAGGGCGCCGGCGATCAGCAGCCGCCGGTGCCCTGAGGAGGCGGCGATACGCCCCAACGGCAGCGACACCACGAGCATGGCCGCGTAGAACAGGGCATTCCCAATGCTGATGACGCCGTTGGAGAGCTGCAGCTGCGAAACCCAGACGAGAGGAAACAGGGGGATGCAGAAGAACTGAGCCGCGTGGAAGAAGAGGTAGGCGGCAAGCACCCTGCGGTAGGGGCCGCGTAGGATCTCTAAACGGAGCAGACGACGCGGCGCACGGGCGAGATAGCGCAGGCCGGAGGCAGGGCGAACGGCATCCATGAACCGCATCATCCCAGGACGGGCCACGTCGTTGAGGGGGCGCGGGGTGAGGACCTCCGGAGACACCGAGACTGAGATCGGCGACAGCCGTCCCAGGTGGTAACTGCTCATGCCAGCTCCAAGAACACCGAGCGCGAAGACCAACTGGAAACTGGTCGGGAAGGGGACACGATCCAGGACCAAGCCGCACACCAGCGAGGTGGCAAGGATAGTGAGGGCCAGCAGGGCATTCCGCCTTCCCACGACGCGCCCGCGCCAATCGGGCGGAACGACACCGGCGAAGGAGGCGTTGAACGCGATGGCCAAAAATGTTCCCGGCAGCGACATCAGGGCGGTTAAGCCGACCAGTGCCCAGATTTCCCCTTGGGGGGCAAACAGCCAGGGCAGGGGAACAATCAGCAGATAGGCGGATCTGTTCCATAAGGAGGAGATGAAGGTCACGTGCAGAACGGGCCGGTGTTGTATCCAGGCTCCTGCAGGTAGCGATACGGCGAGATTGACCAGGGCCGGTCCTGCACTGATCAGGCCAAGTTGGAAGGCGTCGGCGCCGAGGCGGGCTGCGTACACGTTAAGGAAGGCGAGCGTGCTCCCTGAGAGCACGCCAAACCAGGCGACATCTGCATACAGGTGCCGAAAGTTGTTCTTCATTGTGGTGTCGGGTGGGGTGGGATGCAGCATCTCGGTGAGAAGGCTTAGGTCGCAGGCAAGCAGGGTTGGTGGAGCCGATCAGCGGCACAGGATAGCACGTCGAACGCTGAACGCAAGCCTGTTGCAGGGATCGGTACGTGCTCGAAGTAGGCTGAAATCGGCTACCATTAGGTGGGGTACACCGCCATCGGCATGGAGTCCGATGCGGTCTGATTCCGTGCGTGGGGTGATAGGTGAGGCAGTGTAGATGACGAGCCGCCCAAGAGCTGCGGCCCAGGTCCTGTTTCGATTCAGCCGGCCCCACACGATCGCGGGGACGGTCTTCAGCCTGTTTGGGCTGAGTGTCATTGCCGCCGCTGAGCCCGGAGTTTCATTCTCGGTGTCCCGTCTTCTGTGGGCCATCGTGAGCGCACTCGGTGTCAATGTCTTCATCGTCGGCCTAAATCAGATCACGGATATCCCCATCGATCGCATCAACAAACCCGAGTTACCCCTGGCGTCAGGAGCGATGGGCCGCACAGCGGCATGGGTGACCATCATTTCAAGTCTCTTGGCCGCCATTCTGGTGGCCCTTTCGCAGGGTGTGTTTCTGCTGGCGGCGATCTTGCTGGCGGCCAGCATCGGGGCGATCTACTCGCTGGATCCCGTCCGTATCAAGCGCTTCCCGTTCTGGGCTGGAACGAGCATCGCCTCGGTGCGCGGGGTCGTCGTCAACCTGTTTGTCTTTCTGCACTTCTCTTCCGGGGCTGCCTCACCAGGAGTGATCCCGGCTAAGATCTGGGTCCTGACGGGGGTTGTGCTGGGGTTGAGCCTTGTGATCGCCTGGTACAAAGATATCCCCGATATGGCCGGGGACCGCCGCTACGGGATCTCGACCCTTTCGGCTCGCGTGGGGCCCCGCCGAGTCGTGCAGCTGGGGACGTGGCTGCTCTCTGGCTGTTACCTGGCCGTGGCGGCTGCGGGAGCGCTCGGACTGCCCGGAGTCAATCCGGGCGTGCTTGTCGGCAGTCACCTCGGTCTTTTGGGCGCGTTTTGGGTCGCCACACGCAGGGTCAATTTAGGGGACCCGGTCTCCGTCCGTAGTTTCTATATGTTCGTTTGGGGGCTCTTCTTCGCCGAATATCTGGCCTTCCCGGCGGCCTGCCTGCTGACCTGACCTGGTCCTCCGTAGCTCCGGTGGCCAAGCTCATGGGGAGGTGACGGCCCGCCAGCGCTTGTAGGGTGGTGATTGACCACAAGCGTCGGGAGGCGTTGGAACCCTTCAGCCGCGAAACAGACCTCGAGCCAGTTGGCTTCGGGCCAGGCTCAGTTGGATCCTCCGAAGGGCGTATTGGGGGCACGCGCCGCAGAGAAAGGAAACCTCATGCAACTCCTTGATGGGCAAGTAGCGCTCATTACGGGCGGGGGCACCGGGATCGGGCGGGGAATAGCTGTCGGCCTGGCAAAGGCCGGCTGCCGGGTCGCTATTCTCGGCCGGCGAATGGAGCCGCTTGAGGCGACCCGAGACGCCATGGCCCGCGACGGCACATCCGGTCTGGCGATCCAAGGGGACGTGTCGGATCAAGCCGACGCGCAGCGTGCGGTTGAGAGCACGATCGAACAGCTCGGCGGTCTGCACATCTTGGTGAACAATGCCGGGATCGGAGGAGGAGGTGTCATCCATAACCATGACCTGGATCGCTGGGACGAGGTCATGGCTGTCAACCTGCGGGGACCCTTCCTCATGGCTCGCTTTGCTCTGCCCCATATGCGTGAACAAAGGCGTGGGCACATCATAAACATGAGTTCTGAATCCGCCTTGCGGCACTATGCGGGCAATGGCGCCTATGGAGTCTCGAAACACGCCCTCAATGCGCTTTCCGAATACATTCAAGTCGAGAATCAGGACCTCAACATTCGTGTAGACACCATATGCCCGGGCATGGTGCTGACACCCATGTCGGAAGGCTCTCCCGGGCTCGATCCAGACAAATGCCTGACCCCAGAGGATATTGCCGACCAGGTGGTTTGGCTGGTTTCGCGACGTGAAAACATCAAAATTGGCACTCCGATCTTGATCCAGACCATGGAGAACCCCTGGACATGATGTCTCCCGCCTCTGGGGGACCAGCCTCTTCATCCCATTGCATACCGATTGACGCACCTTTACGCTGGGTTACACCAGCGGGCGTGGCATTGAGCTTGCACCCGTAAGCGGGGTGAAATCCGCCGCTGTAATGAAGTGTCTGCGCTCAGAAGGGTTGGTATTGCTTGTCGTCACCATCCTCGCCTCATTCACCTGAAGCCTCGGCACCTGGCAATCGCAAGGGCTTGTTCCGCCTGTTTCTGGTGGCCGTCCTCGCATGCATGGCCGCCCTGGGCTGGGCGAGTCTCAGCCTGCGCGGGCAAGAGGAGGGCGACCAGAGCCGGTCGAGAGCCACGCTGGTTGCGTTGGTCACGCAAGTCGCCAGCCGACCTAGCGCAGCAGCCAGTCTGCCCAGGCCATCGCCTTCGTTGACCACCAGCCCGTTGCCTACCCTTATGGGCCCCTTGGGGACGATTGTGTATTCGGCTCGTCAGGGTGTCTACAACCATATGTGGGCGGTCTTGCCGGGGGAAACATCGCCTTCGCTGTTGACCCAGGGCGACTTTGACGACAAGGACCCCGCCGTCAGCCCGGACGGGAAACTGCTGGCGTTTGCGTCCAACAGGAACGGACCGTGGGACCTGTACACCCTCGATCTCGGATCAGGCGACCTTCGCCGCCTCACCCAAACTTCGGCTTTCGATGGTCACCCTACGTGGTCGCCAGACGGCCGATGGATCGCGTACAACTCCTATAGCGGTTCTGACTATGACATTTGGATCCTCTCTGTTGACGGGCCCCAGGCGCCAATTCAACTTACCAACCACCCGGCCAAAGACATCAGCCCCACATGGGATCCTGCGGGAGGCCGAAGGATCGTGTTCGTGTCGGATCGGGACGGCTCGGAAGATTTGTTCATGGCCGACCTGGACCATCCGCAGGACCGTTTCACGAATCTGACCGGTTCGGCTGGGTTCGACGAACGACAGCCCGCCTTCAGCCCGGACGGCACTCGGATTGCGTTTGCTGTCAACGTGGGCGGGGTCGACCTGATCAAGAGCCTCGACCCGGGCCAGCCCGACCGGCCGGCAGTTGAAATTGGACTGGGACGAGCGCCCGCCTGGTCACCGGATGGGAACATGATCGTAGCCGAACTCGTCTCAGCCCAGGAAAGTCGCTTTATCGAGTATGGCCTTGATGGAACGATCGTGTCCCCCGTGCCTGTGAGCCAACCGGGGGAGGGGCTGCGAGCCTCATGGACAGAAGGTGGCTATGCGGCGATGCCCAGCGCGCCGGCGATATCCGGCATAGATGGAGCCAGACTGCCCGACACGGGCACGCCGGAGAAGGCCTCTGGAAGGCTCTCGTTGATCGACCTGCGTGGCGTCCTGGCGCCCAACGCCACACTCATAGGTGAGGCAAATCAGGCTTTTCAGTCCCTCCGGCAGGCGGTGGCCCAGCGCGCCGGCTGGGATTTCTTGGGTCGCCTCGACGACGCCTTTGTTGGATTGAACGATCCACTTCCGCCAGGCTTTGCATACAACGACTGGCTCTACACCGGACGTGCCTTCACAGTGGCCAAAAATGTCGCCGATGCCGGCTGGCTGGTGGTTGTGCGTGAAAACTTGGGCGGCCAAACGTATTGGCGGATGTACGTCCGGGCCAACGAGCAGGACGGCTCAGAGGGTGAACCGCTCAGGCAGCGCCCTTGGGACTTCGGTGCCAGGTTCGATGGTGACCCGAATGACTATGATCGCGGCGGCGCTCCAATGAAGGTCATGCCGACCGGCTATTTTGTCGATTTCTCGTCGTTGGCGGCCGCCTATGGGTTCGAACGTCAGCCGGCTCTGCCCAACTGGCGGACCTTCTATGAAGGCGCCCGTTTCGATGAATTCGCCTACACACAGGGATTGGACTGGGTTACGGCAATGCTTCAGCTGTATCCGGCATCTGCCATAGCCACGCCCACCCGATACAGCACACCCACACTGACGCCCACCAACACGCCTTGGCCGACCCCCACGCCGTGGTGGTGGCGGTGGCGCACACCGACAGCAAGTCCTCCGCCGACGGCCAGCCCCCCGCCTGTATTGCCATGACTGGGCACCACCGACCCATAGCCCGGCTGCTCGCAGTCGCCGTGTTCGCTCAAGCCCTGGCGGCTTGTGGCGGAGGGCCGGCGGCCAGGGAGGAGCCCGTACAAAAAACGCTCGCCATGCCGGAGGCCACGCTGGCACCTTTGCCAAGTTGGACGCCAGCCAAACTGCCCACTTGGACGGCGGTCCCAGCGCTTCCGGGTCTCCTGTCCGCTTTCCCCACAGCCCAAGCAACCCAGGCCCTGGCGTTGGTGCCCCCGGCTTATCAAGCCCCATGGGCGATCCAACCCAATGACCATTTCTTCTTGCGGCGGCCCATCCCCTCCGACCATCCCTACCGGATCAATGGCGACTATCGGTACGGCAACACCGATTCCGGCAACGAGCCGACACATACCGGAGTTGATCTGGTGGCCGACAAAGGCACGCCTGTCGTGGCCGCCGGCGACGGTGAAGTCGTGTGGGCCGGATATGGTCTCTATCGTGGGATCTACGACCCCAGTGATCCCTACGGCCTGGCGGTGGCTGTGAGGCATGATTTTGGCTACAAGGGCCAAACCCTATACACCATCTATGCCCATTTGGATCGAATCGATGTCTGGCTGGGGCAGCAGGTTCGGGCCGGCGACCACATTGGGGTGGTCGGAATGACGGGGCACGCCAGTGGTCCGCATCTCCATTTTGAAGTCCGCCTGGGTGAAAACCGATACTTCAACTCGCGCAACCCCGAATTGTGGCTGGTGTCGCCCCAAGGCTGGGGAGTTCTTGCTGGGCGTGTCTTGGATGGCATCGGTCGGCCGCTAGACGAAGCGTTGGTCCGGGTCACACGTAAAGAAACCGGCCAGGCCTACGCGGTCCTGACGTATGCTCCCGACACCGTCCATCCAGATGACTACTACGGCGAAAACTTCGTCTTGAGCGACCTACCGGCGGGCGTTTATGACGTCTACATCAGCTTTGCCGGGCATCCTTTCAGTGACGAGCTTTACATCTACCCGGGTATGACCAACATGGTTGAGTTCAAGGGCCGGAGCGGTTTCCTGCCTCCAACATCTCCGGCCCCGGTCTCGGATCAACCACCCTCTTCTTGACCCCGCGGTTACGGGTAACCCCACGCTTGCAACGCTAGTCTTCGGTGCCCAATCTCAATGTTATGTAAAGAGAATTTGACAGTCTTCTTGCCTGTATGTTATCCTTCCGCCGTCCCACGCCCTGCGGAGCTGCAAATCATGGTTCGAGAACGGGTCGCCGAAAACGTCTATGTATTCACCAGTGATTTGTATGCCTCGGTGAACGCCGGGGCGGTAATCGGGCCTGAGTGGTCGATACTGATTGACACGCTGGCCTTTCCGGAGGAGACGCGAGAGATTCGAGATTTTCTTGAGAAGGATCTCGGCAGCCCCGTGCGTTACGTGATCAACACTCACTACCATGCTGATCACAGCTTCGGGACCAGCTGGTTCCCCGGGGCGGTTGTCATCGGTCACGCAAAGTGCCGTGAGCTGCTCGATACGCTTGGCCGGCAGGGTTTGGATGAGGCCAAGCAGTCTGGGACGGAATTCCGCGATGTGGAAATCGTCCTCCCGGACCTGGTCGTCGATCAGGGCAAGCTCATTTTGCGGCCTGGAAAGCGTTCCGTTGAGATCATGCCGATGCCGGGGCACAGCCCGGACGGCATTGGCGTGCACCTGGTGGAGGAGCACGTGCTTTTTGCCGGGGATGTGATGATGGCGGTGCCCTACCTGGTCGACGGCGATTACGACGCCATGATCGACAGCCTGAAGAAGATTCCCAAGTTGAAGCTCGAGAGTCTCATCCAGGGTCATGGTGATGTGGTGCTCCGGGGCGAAGTGGCCTCGGCGGTGAAAGCCAACATCCAATATCTCAATCAGCTGAGCAAACACGTGCGCAAAGCCGGTCGGCGCAAGGACCCGATGGCCTATCTGGCAAGCGTTGATATCGAGAGCTGCGGCAAGAGCAGGATCCTGTTGAACGGCCTGGCGCGCGAGCTCCACGAACGGAATCTCGCGGCCTTGCTTAAGAAGTGGTATCCGGAAAAGGCTGAAACTCTTGCCTGAATCCGTTGGGCTATGGCTGCCTCGATGAGCGCCGGCAGGCCTCAGACCTACATAATCGTGTTCGACGGCGGCAGTCGTGGCAACCCCGGCCCGGCTTACGGTTCATTCAGGATCCGCCCCTGGCAGACACCGGCGGGGAAAATCACGCGGATCAAGTTTGGTCAGGGGACGAACAACGAAGCCGAGTACTGGACCTTGCAGGCTGCATTACGGGGCTTGCTATCGTTCCTGGAAGGGCGCGACCAGGATCCGGCCAAGGTGGCGGTGGAGATACGGGGAGACTCGCAGCTGGTCATACGACAGCTTACGGGCGAGTGGAAAGCCAAGGACCCGCGCATGAAGCATCTTCGCGACGAGACGCGGGGCCTCCTGAAGACGTTCGGAAAGGCCAAGCTCGTTCATCAGCCGCGCCAAGAACTCGGTGGCCATCCTCGGTCATTGACCCTCACCTGCCCGTGTGGCATAATGTCGGCAATTGCATAAGCTTAGCTTTGATGGAGACGAGTAGGCGCATCCAGGCCTGAAAGCGAACCCGGGGCGGTGGGAGCCGGGGCAGGCAGTTGGGCCGAATATCCCTCCGGAGCAGCGACCTGAACGCGCCAGTTGGGGTCAATAGGGAAGCCGGGCTCGTCCAACGTTAGCCGGACGCGGGTATAAGCCAAGGCCGTACCCGAACGAGCGCCCGCCACAGGCGGGAAAGCGGGCTGGTACCGCGGGAGAATTGGCTCTCGCCCCGGAAGGGGTGGGAGCTTTGTGTTTGTGGGCACGGGCGTGAGCCTCGCCCCAGGCTCTTCACCACCAGGAGGGACAGGATGTCTGATCTTCTCTATTTCGACGACGCATATCTGAGATCGTTCGATGCCAGGGTGGTCGCCATCGAAGCACGGGGCGTGGCCCTGGATCAGACCGCCTTTTATCCCGGAGGGGGCGGGCAGCCGGCCGACCGAGGCAGCTTGACCTTTGCCGGGTCCCAGGCTGCCGTCCTCCGGGCCCGCAAACGCGACGGTGCCATTTGGCATGAGCTCGAGGACGGGTCGCCTCTGCCCGAAGTCGGAGCCAGCGTGCATGGAGAGCTTGATTGGGATCGACGCTACCAATTGATGCGTACGCACACAGCCATGCACGTGCTCTGCGGGGTGGTTTGGATCGATTACGGGGCGAGCGTGACCGGAGGGAACATGGAGCCGCTTCACGGCCGAATGGATTTCGAGTTCGCGCGTATGCAAAAAGAACTGGTTCAAGAGATCGAGGAGCGGGTCAACCAGGAAGTTGCCAAATCTCACGCCGTCGAGTCCCGCATCCTGCCCAGGCAGGAGGCCTTCCAGATCCCCGACCTGATTCGGACCAAGGTCAACCTGCTTCCGGAGGGGATCCAGGAAGTGCGCGTGGTCGAAATCAAGGGTCTCGATCTGCAGGCCGACGGGGGGACCCACGTCAGGAATACAAGTGAAGTCGGCAAGATGCGGATCGTGGACTACAAGAGCAAGGGCGCGATCAACAAGCGCCTGGTGGTAGAGCTGGAGGGAGCCTAGATGTCAGTATTTGAACCGGTATCCAGTCAGGTTGATTTCGTTGACCTTGAACATAGGATTTTGCGCCATTGGCATGCGACGCGCGCCTTCCAGAAGGCCGTCGATCTGCGGATGGACATGCCTCCCTGGTCATTCATCGATGGGCCCATCACGGCCAACAACCCGATGGGAGCCCACCATGGATGGGGACGTACCTACAAGGACCTCTTTCAACGGTTCAAGGCGATGCAAGGTCATCACCTCCGGTACCAAAACGGCTTTGACTGTCAGGGTTTGTGGGTGGAAGTCAACGTCGAGCGCGAGATGGGCTTTGCCTCTAAACGCGACATTGAAGATTTCGGCTTGGCGGAATTTGTCCTCTTGTGCAAAGAGCGCGTCCTTCAATTCGCCGCCGTGCAAACCGAACAGAGCCAGCGCCTTGGCTACTGGATGGACTGGAACGATGCGGATCAACTTCGATGGCTGGGGGAAAAGCTCAAGGAGGACCCTCAACAGGAAATCGCCGTCGAGGGTCCGGCGGGCCCTGTGAAGGGCTCGGTCGAGTTCATCGTCGGGCGGCTTGGGATGCCTGAAATGGGCGGCTCGTACTTCACGTTCTCGGATGAGAACAACTACACCATCTGGTCGGCTTTGAAGTCTTGCGACGAGCGGGGTTGGATCTACAAGGGCAGGGACGTGATGCCCTGGTGTACACGCTGCGGCACTGGCTTGAGCCAACATGAGATCGTTACCGAAGGCTACCAGGAACTCACCCATGCCAGCGTGACCGTGCGTTTCCCCTTGATCGACCGCCCCGGGGAATACCTCTTGGTGTGGACGACGACACCCTGGACCTTAACCAGCAACGTGGCCGCCGCCGTGGGGCCAGAGCTTACCTACGTGCGTGTCCGGCAGGGCGAAGATGTCTATTATCTCAGCCAGGGTACGCTGCAGATGCTGAAAGGCGCCTACGAGGTTGAAGCCGAGCTGTCCGGCAAGGAAATGCTCGGATGGCGGTACCGGGGACCCTTTGATGAGCTTCCGGCACAGACGCAATCCGGAGCGCCCGAGGCGCACCGCGTGATTGCCTGGGATGAGGTGGGGGAAGAGGAAGGCACGGGTATCGTTCACATCGCCCCCGGGTGCGGCGCTGAGGACTTTGCCCTAAGCAAGGGGGAGGGCCTTCCGGTGATCGCACCGCTGGGCGAAAGCGGACTGTTCGTCGATGGCTTTGATTGGCTGACCGGCCGATCGGTTCACGATGTGGCCGATCTGATCTTTGAGGATTTGGAGGAGAAGGGCCTCTCCTATCGGGTGGAGAACTACACCCACCGCTACCCGGTCTGTTGGCGGTGCGGCTCCGAGCTGGTGTTTCGGCTGGTGGACGAATGGTTTATCTCCATGGGCGAGCAGCTCGACAAACCCTACGCCGAGGTGACGGACGAAGAGAAATCCGGAAACCTTCGCTACCAGATGATGGAGGTCGTCGAAGAGCATACGGACTGGCATCCGTCGTTCGGCAAAGACCGGGAGTTGGATTGGCTGAGAAACATGCACGATTGGATGATATCCAAGAAGCGCTACTGGGGGCTGGCTCTCCCCATCTGGGTATGCGAATTGTGCGGCGCCTTCAACGTTATCGGCAGCCGCGAGGAACTGAAATCTCGGGCCACGGAAGGCTGGGCCGAATTCGATGGCCACAGTCCGCATCGTCCCTACATCGACAAGGTCGTGATTGCTTGCAGCCAGTGCGGTGAGTTGTCAAGACGGATCCCGGACGTCGGCAACCCTTGGCTTGATGCCGGAGTCGTCGCCATGAGCACCCTGAGCTACAGCCACGATCGCGACTACTGGGAAAAATGGTTTCCGGCCGACTTGATCAGCGAGAGCTTTCCGGGTCAGTTTCGCAATTGGTTTTATAGCCTGTTGGCGATGAGCACCATCCTCGAGCGCCGGGCGCCCTTCAGGGATTGCTTCAGCTACGCCACGTTGTTGGCGGAGGACGGCCGGCCGATGCACAAGTCCTGGGGGAACATGATCGAGTTCAACGAAGCCGCCGATAGGATGGGCGTCGATGTGATGCGTTGGATGTACTGCGATCACAAACCAGAAAAGGACCTGCTGTTTGGCTATGATCGCGCGGACGCGGTGCGTAGGCTGTTCCTGATTCCCCTCTGGAATGTGTACGCGTTCTTCGTTACCTATGCCAACATCGACGACTGGACCCCTGGGGAGCCCCTTGAGATCGGCCATCGCAGCGACCTGGATCAATGGGTCCTTGCCCGGCTGAATGAAACCGTGGGCGAGGTCACCCAACACCTTGAAGCCTATGAACCGGACCTGGCGACGACCACCGTGACGCGCTTCATCGACGATTTGAGCAATTGGTACTTGCGGCGGAGCCGGCGCCGGTTCTGGGCCAAGGCGGGGGCGAGCCAGGCCTCCGACGCCGACAAAGCGGCCGCCTATCAGACGCTGTATGACGTGCTGGAAGCCCTGATCAGGCTGCTTGCCCCATTTGTGCCTTTTGTCACAGAAGAGATTTATCAGAACCTTGTGCGGAACGCCGACTCCGAAGCACCTGAAAGCGTTCACCATACCCAATGGCCCAAGATGGTCCCCGAACGGGACAACCCGAAGCTCAGCGCCGACATGGCACTGGTCATGCGATTGGTCTCGTTGGGGCATGCCGCTCGGCAGCAGGCCAACATTAGAGTGCGTCAACCATTGGCGGAGGCTGCCTTTGCCGTGGCGGACGCTGGAGAAGGAGACGTCGTTCTTGACTACGCCTCACTCATCCAGGATGAACTCAACGTCAAGTCCGTTCGATTGCTCGACACGGCGGCAGAGGTGGTCACCTACCAGCTCCATCCCCTCCCTAAACAACTCGGGCAAAAGTATGCTTCCGAGTTTCCGGCCGTGCGTAAAGCGCTCCTGGCGTTGGATTCAGGACCCGCCGCTCAGGCGCTGCTGGCCGGCAAAAATGTCACCGTCGAGATCGAGGGCAAGCGTCTAGAGGTCCTGCCCGGCGAAGTCGAAGTGCGCATCCAAGCTCAGTCCGGGTTCTCGGCCGCAGCGGATGGACCCTATGTTGCCGCGCTCGATACCGAAATCAGCCCTGGGCTCGCCAGCGAAGGTCTGGCGCGCGAGCTCGTCCGGCGTATCCAGGATCTGCGCAAGCAAGCCGGCCTGAATGTCGACGACCATATCGTCATCGAGTACCGGACCGATCCTTCGTCCGAAACGCAAAAGGCCTTCGCCGAGTTCGCTGAGTATGTATTGGAAGAGACGCTGGCCGACGAATTGACATCGTCCCCGGCTCCGGAAGGTGAAGGGGTTGACACATTTCAGCTCGACGGGGAACAGGTCACGCTGGGAATCACGCGTGCTGGCGCGGGGTCACCCTAACCTGGCGCCTGTGTTACCATAGGGCGGTCTTCCCCTGCTTGCCGGGGAAGAGCTGGTATTTCAGGAGGTAGGATGTCGAAAGTCAGGGACTATCTTGTCCTGGTGGGGGCGGCCGGTGTGGTCGTGGCCCTTGACCAAATCACCAAGTATCTGGTCCGATCTCGGCTCGTGTTGGGGGAGGCCTGGGCTCCCATCCCCTCAATAGGCGACTGGTTCCGCGTTGTCCACTGGACCAATACCGGAGCGGCTTTTGGGCTGTTCCCTTCCGGCGGTTTGATCTTTACCGTGGTGGCGGTCGCCGTGACGGGTGCCATTCTCTTCTACTACCCGAGAATCCCCGCGGGCCACGGTCTTCTGCGCCTGGCCCTCATCCTCCAGTTGAGCGGTGCGCTTGGGAATCTTGCCGACAGGCTGTTCCAGGCCACGGTGACCGACTTTGTGGCTGTGGCCCAGTTTCCGGTGTTCAACGTGGCGGATGCCAGCATCTCGGTTGGCGTGGCCCTGCTCGTGGTAAGCATGTGGCTGGATGAAAGACATCACGTCGGTGGGGAAGAGGTGGCCAGCGGGGAGGGCCACGAAAGTCATGAAGAGCCCGCCGACGCGCCCCGCGCCACGGGGTGAACGAGCAGCACATCGTCTTTGATGCATCACATCCAGGCGGCCGGCTCGACCGGCTCCTGGCTGATCAGGATGAAGCCGTCTCGCGAACTCGCTGGCAACAATGCATCCGCGATGGATTGGTGCTTGTCAACGGTCGTGTCACGACTCGCCCGTCCGAGATGCTCGCCGGCGGCGAGCGGATCGAAGCCACCGTCCCGGAACCTGAACCCGTTGATATCGAGCCTGAGTCGATTCCGCTGGAGATCATCTACGAGGATGACGACCTGCTCGTGATCGACAAACCGGCGGGGATGGTGGTTCATCCCTCGCCCGGCCACGAGCGCGGCACCCTCGTTCACGCCGCCCTGGCGCATGCACCGCAGATGGATGGTGTGGGGGGCAAGCGGCGTCCCGGCGTGGTCCACCGTCTGGACAAGGGGACGTCCGGCCTGATCCTGATGGCCAAGAACGACATAACCCATCGCTGGCTACAATCCCAGTTTGCCAATCGCGAAGTGAAAAAGGAGTATCTGGCCCTGGTGGACGGACGCCCCCCGTCGGTCGAAGCAATCATTCGGGCTCCGCTGGGGAGAGATCCATCGCATCGCAAACGCATGGCCGTGGTTCCCAGGGGTCGACAAGCTGAGACGCATTTTGAAACGCGCGAGTCGTTTCCGGAGCACTCGCTGCTGTTGGTCCAGCCCAAGACCGGGCGCACTCACCAGATCCGGGTCCACCTTGCGTTCATCGGGTCGCCGATCGTCGGCGATCGTGTCTACGGCCGGCGTACGCCTAGCCTGGACCTCGACCGGCCATTTCTGCATGCCCATCGGATACAGCTGAGCATTCGGCGGGGGGATCCTTCGGTTACGTTTGAGGCGCGGCTTCCATCCGATCTGGCGGAAATCTTGCAGAACCTGCGGGCAAAGCAGTAGCGCGTTCAGGGAGAGAGCGAGGTATGCATATGTCGTGGATCGACCTGCGTTCGGATACGGTCACCCAGCCGACACCCGAAATGCGAGAGGCGATGGCCGCGGCGGAAGTCGGCGATGATGTGTACGGTGACGACCCCACGGTGAACCGCCTGCAAGCCATGGCCGCTGAGCGGATGGGGAAAGAGGCGGCTCTGTTTGTGCCATCCGGGACGATGGGAAACTTGGCGGCCATCCTAAGCCACTGCTCCCGAGGCGATGAGATGATCCTCGGCGATAAGGCCCATTCCTTCATCTTTGAGGCTGGCGGGGCGGCGGCGGTTGGTGGCGTCCAGCCTCGCACTGTGCCCAATCTGGTCGACGGGCGGTTGGCGCCGGAGGCCATCGAGGCAGCCATTCGACCCACGGGTGACGACCATTATCCGATCTCGCGACTCATCTGCCTGGAGAATACCCACAATCTTTGCGGTGGGGCCGTCCTTCCGGTGGCTTACATGAACGAAGTGGGGAATCTGGCGAGGGACCGCGGGCTCAAACTGCATCTGGACGGCGCTCGGATCTTCAATGCCGCCGCAGCCTGCGGTGTCCCGGCGGCGGACCTGGCTGCCGACGCGGATTCGGTCACCTTCTGCCTTTCCAAGGGCCTGTGCGCTCCGGTGGGCTCGGTGTTGTGCGGTGATCGCGGCTTCATCGATCACGCCCATCGGATGCGTAAGCAGCTCGGCGGTGGTATGCGGCAAGCCGGGATCCTGGCAGCCGCCGGGATCGTCGCCCTGGAAAGCATGGCGGACCGACTGGGGGAAGATCACATCCGTGCCCGCAGATTGTCTGCACAGCTGGCCGAGGTTCCAGGCGTGAATGTGGACAACCCGGTGCCGGCATCGAATATGGTCTACTTGACGTTCGGGCCGGAGTCGGGTCTCGATGCCCGGGCCGTCGTGTCGGGATTGGCGGACTGCCAGATCCGAACCTCGCCCAGGGGGGCGATGGGCATGCGCCTGGTGACGCAT
This sequence comes from uncultured Chloroflexia bacterium, assembly GCA_963807065.1. Taxonomy (GTDB): domain Bacteria; phylum Chloroflexota; class Anaerolineae; order Anaerolineales; family E44-bin32; genus CAWAND01. Next base: position 375,695 of record CAWDZQ010000003.1, on the reverse strand, counting down.
TATTGGGTAGATGATGATGGCGTCGACCGGACCGTGGCTGCCTTCAATGATCTCTTCGGCGGCTAACGCTTTGTGATTTGGTTGGTTCGGTCAGAGGTTAAGGTCTAACTGGATTGGGGCAGGAGCCCGGCCTTGATCAGCCAATCATGGGTCCGCCGCATGCCTTCCTCATAACCCACTTGGGGGTCCCATCCAAGCCGGTTGCGAGCCTTACGGTTGCTGAAACTGTTCGAACTTCGCAGCGAAGCCACCGCACGACGCGTGACCGAGGCGCGCTTGCCCTGTAGACGCCCCATCAGTTCATAGCCTGCGGCTGCTAACCAGGCTAGAGGGTAGGGCACCGAAGGGAGGCTGTCCAACCCCAACATCGTTGCATAAGCACCGAAATAGAGCCGCCATGGGATCGTGAATCCGTCACTGACGTTGAATGCCTCCCCCACCGCCTCGGGGTGGTGGGCGCACACGATCAAGGCGTCGATCAGATTGTCGATAAAGACCGGTTTGAAGAGATGCCGGCCCCCATCGATGAGAATCATTTGCTTGTGGCGGATCATCTTTACCGGCCGAACGGTAAATTGGCTCGAACCCGGACCGTAGACCTGGGATGGCCGGACAATGACGGCACACAGGCCCCGTGTCTGCGCCTCCCAGACGACTTTTTCAGCGGCTATCTTGGAGTCGTGGTAGAGGCTGGCGCCTTCGCGGAGCGGCATAGCTTCGTCGATACCGAACAGCTGGGGGGAGCCGTAGACGGCGCATGAACTCAGGTGAACGAAGCGTGGACTTCCTGCCGCCAAAGCCGAGTCAATCAAGCGACGGGTCCCATCCACATTGACGGCCCACATCTGTTGGCGCGAGCCCTGTTCCTCGACCCAGGCGGCCGCATGAAATATACAGGTCACGCCTTTCACTGCCGCGGCCAGGCTTGCCGGCTGGGTCAGGTCGCCCTGGACAATCTCGGCTCCTTGTTGGGCCAAATCTGCCGCCCGTGACGGGTCCCGAACCAAAGCCCGCACCCTGTTGTAGTCCATGTGGAGCAGCCGAGAGGTCAGTCTTGAGCCGATGTAGCCCGAGGCCCCGGTGACAAGGATGGTCTCAGACGAGGGGTCCATGGTAGAGGATTGTACACGAGGCGCACGGTGCAGACCGTGGCTCCAGCGGCACGAAAAACCTGGATGAGTGACCTGCGTGTGGCGTTGAACAAGGATTTCGACCTGATGAAAATTCGCGCCTATAATCTCCTGCGTAATCACCCGAAGCGCTGGGTCAAGGAGTTGAGATCTGCAACGCCTTGAGAGACTTAAGAGGCCAAGTCTGAGCGGCAAGAGATCTCAGCCGAGCTGGTGGCCCACCCTCTCCTTTGGGAGCGGGCGCAAGCTTCGTGAGATCTTGACCGGTTACCTCATGGTCTTGCCGGCAGCGATTCTGATCTTCCTGTTCGGTATCTTCCCCGTTGGATTTGCCCTTTTTGTTAGTGTGTACAAATGGCGCCTCAAGCGTGGCGACCTCATCGGCTTGGCCAACTATGTCGCGGCTGCCGGCGACCTGATGTATGTGATGTTGCTGGTACTTGTGGCAGTCGCCGGTGTGGGCGGCTACCTGATGCTCCGGCGCCTGCGCGCTGGCGCGCTAGCTAAGGACGGTCGTCTTTGGCTGTTCGCCATCCCGGGGCTGTTCTTTGGCGGCGCGACAGCGGGCGTGATCCGCTGGGCGGTGATGGCGCTTCCCCCTGTTCTGGACATTGCAGACAAGATCATCGGGCAGGAGCGGTCGCGTGAGTTGTTCACGCGTCTTCTGGGAGAGGCCCTCTCGACGCCGGCGGTGGTGTCCGCCGGATGGCAGGCTCTGGGCCTGTTGGCGCTGGGTGCAGCGGTATCCCTGGTCTTGGTGCGCTGGCATCAGACGGCAGGGCTGGCCGGCGTCATCGCACGATTTGCCGTGACCTGGTTGGCGCTCGGGACGGCCTCGGTGCTGGCGTGGATTACCTACCGCGGCGTGGTAGCCGCCGGGCAGGCGGCGCTGGAGAACGGGACCCCAGTCAGTCCGGCTATCAATGTGGTCCTGATCAGCGCCGGCGTGGCCGCCCTGGGACTGGGCTGGCTGACATGGCAATCGGGAGCCCGTTCTGAGCGGGACGGGGCTTTCGTGATCAAACTTGGGGCGGCGGCCCTGCTGCTGGTGGCCGCCTGGCTCTTTATCGCTGAACTGCCGACGGTCATCGCCCAGGGCGATCCAGACATGTGGGAAGGCCTGAAGGTCACGGTCTATTATTCTGTTGGCACGGTTCCCTTCCAGCTGGCATTCGGTATGTTGCTGGCGATCTTGTTGTTCCAACGTCTGCGCGGCTCAGAGTTTTTTCGCATGCTCTACTTCTTGCCTTACGTCACACCAGTCGTGGCCGGCGCGGCCGTGTACCGTCAGCTCTTCTCGACTCGCCTGCAGTCACCGGCCAATCAGATCCTCAAGCTTCTTGGGCTGCCAGGACAGCAGTGGTTGAGGGAGCCTTCCGGCATCTTCGACTTGCTCGGAAAGGGACTGGGGGTCAACCTGCCGCTTTGGGCGGCCGGGCCAAGCCTGGCGCTGGTGGTGATCATGCTTTTCACCATCTGGACTTATGCGGGCTATGACGCTGTCATCTACCTGGCAGGTCTGGGAAACATCGACACCGAGCTCATTGAAGCGGCCGAAATCGACGGAGCCAGCAACTGGCAAGTCTTTCGGCATGTCATCTTCCCGCTTCTCTCGCCCACAACCTATTTCCTGTCGTTGATCGCCGTGATCGGCACCTTCAAGGCCTTCACCCAGATATGGGTGATGACCATTGCTCCAGGGGGCGGAAGCACCGCGCTTGGGACGACCGACACGTTAAGTGTGGTGATCTTTCGCGAGTTCTACGGCAAACTGCGCTACGGCTACGCCTCGGCTCTGGCGTTTGTGCTGTTCGCCGTGATCCTGGGATTGACCCTTTTGAACAACCGCATTCAAGGCTCGAGGGTCTTCTATGGCTGACGCAATGGTTGAAAGTGTGGCCCCAACAGTGCCCGCCTCCAAGGCTCGGACCAGGCAGGCCGGATCAGGCATTCTCATGCGCTTCCTGATCTATGCCATCTTGCTGATAGGCGGGGCGATCTCGGTGGCCCCCTTCTTGTGGATGATCTCGACCTCGGTCATGAGCCTCGGGGAGGCACAGGGCGTGCGCGTGATCCCGTCGGAGTTGCACCTGGAGAACTATGTCGACGCCTGGGACGAGGCCGATTTCGCCGAGTACTTCGTCAACAGCGTTCAGATCGCCGTGATTACGCTGGCCGGTGAGTTGGTGGTTTGTGTCTTGGCGGCCTACGCGTTTGCGAAATCGACTTCCCAGGCAAGGACCTGATCTTCGCTTTGGTGTTGAGCACCATGATGATTCCGGCGATGGTGCTGATCATTCCCAACTTCCTCACCGTGACCTGGCTGGGAAGGATCGGCCCGATCAAGTGGATCAACAACTGGCCGGCCTTGACGATACCCTTCATGGGCAACGCTTTCTCGATCTTCCTGCTGCGCCAGTTCTTTGCCCAGATTCCGGACGAGCTCTTTGACGCCGCGCAGATCGACGGCGCGGGGCATTTCCGATTCCTGCTGCAGGTGGCGATTCCGCTTTCCCGCGCCCCGCTGATGGTGGTGATCGTCCTGTCGTTGATTGGATCGTGGAACGCGCTGGCATGGCCGCTTCTTGTGACCAATTCACCCGAGTGGCGGCCGATCGCCGTGGGTCTGCTCTCCTTTGTTCAGGAGGCCGGGCAAAAGACCAACCTGATGATGGCCGGAGCGGTGATCACCATCGTGCCCGTGCTCATCGTGTACTTCATCACTCAGCGCCAGTTTACCGAGAGCATCGCCCGCAGCGGCCTTAAGGGCTAGCTCGAGAGGAGGTCACGTCACAAGTAAAACCGCCGACTGTCCATTATGTGAAAACTTTCACAATTTCCACAGGAGGAGAGTTCGATGATGAACCGCAAGTTGGCCTGGTTGCTGCTGATCGCCCTCTTGGGCGGCGCCGTCATGACGGCCTGCAGCCCGGCACCTACCGAAGCCCCGGCACCTACCCAAGTCCCAGCCCCCGCGGACACCCAGGCTCCGGCACCGACTGCAGCGCCGACCATGCCGGAAAGCCCGATGGCGAACATCGATCCCAGCGGCCAGACGGTGACATTCTGGCACGTCTGGGGTACAGGGGGCCCGAGTGATGGCATGAAGGCGATTGTCGACAACTTCAATGCCACCAATGAGTACGGGATCACCGTCAACGCTGTCGAACAGGGCAACTATAGCGACCTCGAAGATGCCATGAACGCTGCCATTCAATCCGGCGACGTGCCATCGGTGGTCGTCGGCTACACCAATGCCCTGTCGAACTGGTACCAGGTCAAGACCATCGTCGACCTGAACCCCTACGTCAATGACCCCATGTGGGGTTTGACGGATGCAGAGAAGTCCGATTTCTACGCTGGCGCTTTTGACGGCGGCACGATCGCTGACGGCTCGCGCATCGGTTACCCCATCAGCCAGTCGGCCAACGTGCTGTTCTACAACAGCGGTTGGGCCAAGGAACTTGGCTTCAACTCAGCGCCGACTACGCCCGATGAGCTGAAGGCTCAGTCCTGCGCGGCGGCGGACGCCAACAACAACGATGCCAGCCCGGACAACGACGGTACGGGTGGCTTCGTGATGTACAACGGCGCCTCGAATGTCGCCTCGTGGATCTTCGCCTACGGCGGATCCTTCTTAAATGCCAGCGGCGACGGGTACGACTTCTCGAATGATGCCGTAAAGTCTGTGGCTGAGTTCCGCAAGGATCTTTGGGACTCCGGCTGCGCGTTTGCCACTGAGAGCTACCCGAACCCCGAGTTCGCCTCCCGCAAGGCCCTTTTCGTGGCCAGCTCGACGGCCGGTATTCCCTATCAGGAATCGGCTTTCGATGCTGAGGGTGCCATCAAGGACGAATGGTCGATCATCCCCTTCGTCGGACCCAATGGCGGCCAGGCCGTGAATGCCTTCGGACAATACGTGGCAGTGGTGAACACGACACCCGAACAAACGCTGGCTTCGTGGCTGTTCCTCAAGTACCTGACCTCACCCGAGACTCAGGCGGAATGGATCAAGGCCAGCGCCTACTATCCGACCCGAAAGAGCACGGTCGATCTGCTGGGCGACTACGCCATGCAGGACGCCTATTGGAACGAGGGCCTGCAGCTGGTGCAGTACGGACAATCTGAGCCGAGCCTCCCGTCGTGGACATCCGTGCGGCGCGAGGTACAGACCACGTTCGACACGATTGCTCAGTCGGACGCCAGTCAGATCCCAGATCTGCTCTCGCAGCTGGATGACACGGCTGCCCAGGCCGTCCAGGAAACCCAGTAACATACGCAAGGATCCTGGATAGCTGAACCATCGAGGGCGGTGGCTAATCTGGCCACCGCCCTCGTGCTTTCTGGTGAATTGGGCGCGTTGGATCAGTGGAAACAGCGGAAGGAGGCCACCAGAGGATCGTGGTCTGATTTGCGGGTGGCCGTGGAGTCGTCTGGCGCCGGCGGTGGGTAAGGTGAGTCGAGGTGAAGCACCGTGTAATCGGTCAGGCAGGTGCCCAACCCTTGAGAAACAAGGATGTGGTCGAGCGTTTGCGCCACGCCTTGGTAGATGTAGCTGTAGCGCTGATCCGGGGCCAAACCGTCGAACAGGTCCATCAGGCCGGCCGAAATCAGCGTTTGGAGCGGAGGCGACCCGTAAAACGAGTTGAGGTCACCGACAACTGCCACTGGCGCCGTAGGCGAATCCGAGAGCAGGGCCTTGACTGCCTCGGCGTTCAGCTCGGCTTGCTCCACGCGACGCGGCCGAGTGATGTCGATCCCACCTGAAAGGGCGGTGAAGTGGTTGTTGAACAGTGTGATCGAGGGCAGCCCCTCCACGCCCAGAGGCTCCACCGTAAGTTCAAGAGGCGGGCGGCTCAGCAGACCCTCGGGCACCGGGAGCTGTTTTTCCTGGCTTACAACAGCCCGGTCGGAGCGCACCAGGTATCCGACATCGATCCCGCGGCTGTCGGTGCCTTCCATGAGATAGGCCGAGTAATGGTACGGTGCCAGCTCGGCCATGGCCGCCAGATCGTTGAGAATGTCGATGTTCTCGACCTCTTGCAAGGCGACAACCGACGGTTCACCGGCGGCCCGGATCGTGGCGGCTACTTTCTGCAGGTTGCGTTGGTACTCCGCCGGCGTGGGGGGTGGAGGATCGCTGGGGTGAGGGGGCAGCGCGTCAAAGAGATTCTCGGCGTTCCATGTCATCAGGCGAAACTCTCCCTCGGGGGTCGGCGGAAGGGAGGGTGCGGCCAAGCTCGAGTGGGTCACCCGAGGCGTCGCCAGAGGCTCGATCTTGTGCTGGCCGAAAGTGTAGGCCAGCGGGCCGACGAGCCCTTGGATCCGGTCTCCGACAGCGACGAGGTAAGGCAGGCCCTCGCTTGTGTCATGGACAGTGTTGGCGCCATCGTCCACCACAATCCGACGGCCTGCGGGCTGCCCGCGCATGATTCGATCGACTCCATATTTGGCAAGCACCAGTGTGTACTCGCCGTAGATGCTCGTCGGTCCGATGGCCACGGCCGGCTCTTGCACGGCGACCAGCATTCCCTCGTGGGCTTCGTTGTAGATGAGGGCCGCCTCATCGTCCGGGGGAGGATCCAGAGCGACGGGGGTTGGAAGCTTCAAGCCCCGCCGGATCACTTCGACGTCGGACACGCTAGACAGCTCGAGTTGCGTCTGCTCAGAAAGCTCCCGCACCTTGCCGGATACAGCCACCAGGTCGCCCTGGGCAACGTCGACACGCAGGACGCCGGCGTTGACAAAAATGGCGTCAGAGGTGCCGGGGTCATCATCCGGACGTGTACTCTGGATCCAGAAACCCGTGAGGCCGGGGAAGACCCCGGTGACAACTCCCTGTGTGGACAGGGTCTGCAGGACATAGGGCGACCGCTGGCCGTCACCTTGAATCGCCCAGATAGGAACAGTTGTGCCCACAAACACCCGGCCATCGGTCGAAGCGGCAGTCGTCTCCCGGGTCTCGGCTCGAAAGGAGGGGACGTCGAGCTCCCCTCCGGAAAGGCTGGTCCGAGCCCGGTAGGTGACCTCTTGGGCCTCGCCGCTGGCGAGATCGCCGACTTGCCAGGTCAGCTTGGCGCCATCAAGAGCGCCCCCAGGACCGATCTCAATGATCTCACTTGAGGTCGGCAGGGTAGTGGTCACCCTCATGCTGTGCACATCTTGCCCGGTATGATTGCTCACCGTGGCCGAGATCTCGAAGGGGCTGCTGGGGGGCGCGCTGGCCGGAACGTTAAGAGTGACGAGCAGCGCCTTGGGGTAGGCTTGTTCGAAATCGGAGGCGAGGCGCGGATACAGCGTGGGTATGCCATCCGGGGTTTCCAGAATGCCGCTGATGGCGTAGGGCTGGTCGATGGCCAGACCCTCAACCTGAAGCTGGGTCTGCTTGTCGACGTAAACGTTGAGCGTTTCACCTTGAGGGTTGTCCAGGGTCAGGTTGTAACTGTAGGTCTCGTCGACCGCCTGGGTGAGCTGTCCTTCGACCCGAATCAGCTTTCCAGCCAGGTCGCCGGGGCTTTGCTGTGTCTGGCTGATGGTCGCCTCCAGCGCAGAGGGGGCTGCATCTTGAGCCATGACCTCGACCGAGTCCGAGGAGTCGGCGACCAGTTCCACCGTACCGCGGTAGTCCTGGGGCATCCCGTGAACTCGAACCTTGGCTCCGAGGGGGATGTCGAGATCGAATTCTCCACCTGGGACCCAAATCTGGACCCCTCCTGTCGAGTCCGACATGTAGAACTTGGCGTTTCCAGCACCAGCGAAAAGGGCGCCGGTGGTGATTGTGGCCACGCCCTCAACGGTAACGGACTGGTTAAGCAAGCTTCTTGCCACCCCGATCGGGATCGGCCCATCCTGCACCGTGATCCAAGCGGGGGAGGCGAAAGCAGCCCTCGCCAAAGTCGAGCTGGTGACCATCGGATTGAGCAGGGCGAAGTTGCCTCGAGTCCAAGGAGCCTTCAGGATCAGGCTGATGGACTGCGAGCCGCCCGAGTCAAGCTGGTCGATGGTCCAGATCAGCCGCCCGGCGTCAATCGAAACGCCAGCAGGCATAGCAGCCACTGCCAAAGTCTCGGGCACCCAGGCTGTGACCGAGATGGAGGGGACTAGCAAATCACTGGTGTTGGCCACCGCCAGCTCCAGACGAAATTGGGCGCCCGGCTCGACGCTGGACGGCGCGCTGACGTTGAGTTTCAGGGCCAGCGGTAACGCGGGAGAAGCCGGGCTGCCTGTGTCCTGAGGGTCGGGTGACGAGCTGATAGTGAAGTCCGCCTGGTTGTCTTGAGTATCCAACCCGTTTCCGAGGTCATTGCCGGGGCGTCTCTCAAGCGATTGGCCATTGTCTAATGCGGGCGCTGGCCGGCCCTCGGTCATCCCGGAGGCGCCTTCCCCCCAGCCGACAGCGTCGACCACGCCGCCATCTGGTGCCATGAGGGCCAACGCCCCGTTAGACGTGTTCAAGGCTTGGGTGAAGGTGGCATCTGGTGATGTGCCAACCTCCTCCCCCAGGCGGACCAGCAGGTAATGGCCGTGGGCGGGTACGACCGTTGAGCGCTCCCACGCGAAGACCAGGAGGTCGTCGGTAGAAGATGGCAGCCGATAGGCCAGTCTCCAGCCCTTAAGATCAACCGCCGTCAGGAGCGGATTGTAGAGTTCGATAAACTCCTGGTTGTTGTCTCCGCGAGCCCCTGCCTGCACTTCGCTGATCACCGCGTGGTTGGCTGACGGTGTGGGGAGAGGCGTCGTCGAGGCGCGCTCGGCGCGCGGCGCACATGAAGCCGCCATGACGGTCAACCCGAGTAATACTAGACGTGGTGAAGCGAATCGCATGTTCAAGGTTCTCCTGCTGGACTGACCGGCATCTGCCTCGGCGTGATCGGTGACCCCGTCGGGTCTTCAATGGTAGGACAAAAGCTGTGATTCTGATACACTCCTCGGCCGGAGAGCTTAGGACAAGGAGAACGGGCTGGTGGATGATCTGAAGGACAGGACTTTCGACCACGGCGTTTGCCTTTACCACAATGACCCGGATGGCCAATGCTCAGCGGCCATAGTGCGCCGAGCCTTGGGTCCGGAAATGGCGCTCTACGCGTTGGAGATCGGTGATCAGCTTCCATGGGGCGCGTTGGACGGGGCCGATCTTGTGGTCATCGTGGACTACTCGCTCCCGCTTGAAGACATGGATCGAATCCGTGCCCACGCACAGCTCATCTGGGTCGACCACCACGTCACGGCCCTTGACCAATTGGGGGAGGCGCTGTCGGACGTCCCCGGAAAACGCACAGTGGAGGAGGCCGGATGTGTGTTGACGTGGATGAGCTTCTTCCCGGACCAGCCGATTCCGAAAGCTGTCGTCTACATTGGCGACCGCGATATCTGGCGCCACGCTCATCCAGAAACACGGCCCTTTGGCGAAGGTTTCTACCAATTGGATGCCGATCCCGTCAACGATGAGCTGTGGGTTCGTCTCCTCGACAATGACCAGACCCTGGTCGATCGCCTGATCGCTGATGGCGAGATCCTGTATGCTGCCCGCTTGAATCAAATTCATCAGGCCATTCAGGTATACGGGTTCGAAGTTGAGTTCGAAGGGCATCGAACCCTGGCGATCAACGATCGAGGGACCGGTGATATGGGAGAGGCGATCCGCCAGTCGGGCTTCGAACTGGCCTACTGCTACGTCGAAGCTGTGCGGAGCGGAAGGCGGCAGACATTTGTCACGCTGTACTCGGCGGATGTGGACGTCTCAGTGATTGCCCGCAAATACGGGGGAGGTGGGCACCGCGGTGCTGCCGGATTCGCATTTGAACGACCGGGCCAACCCTTTCCTGAGGGGTCCACAACCGTGGACTCCCCCCCGGTTGAGCCGGCCCAGGCCGGTCGGCCATTGACCCCCTGACTCCTTTCATGGTAGACTTCCGCTCGTTTGGGGGTGTGGTGTAGTGGCCAAACACGCTGCCCTGTCAAGGCAGAGATCGCGGGTTCGAATCCCGTCATCCCCGCTCTCAAAAAGCCGCCTCAGGGCGGTTTTTGTTTGTCCCCAACTGTGAATTGGCCCCCAGGGCTTGAACTCCTGCCTGAGCCGGAGACCCATGCCACTGGCGGGGGGTCTACACACCCCGTGGACCCTGTGAAGCGCCATGGCCGCCCAATCCTTGGCAGTCCTTACTGCGGCTTGTTCACATCTCAGGAAGCGAAAGAATGTGACAGCCGACTATTGACATGCCCCTTAATCAGGGTAGTATCCACAGCAAACTGACACATCGGGTTCGCACGCCCGCCCATCGTCGATTCTGCAAGACAGGCCGCGCACGGGTTCATATAGACGGCGCCCCTGTCTTTTTAAATCCCGATCATGAAGGCGTGCGAAAGTCTAAACCATGGAGGTCTGCATGCGCGCAAAAACCAGGAGGGTCGGTGTTTCTACCCGGCGCACCGAAGGTGATAGCAAGGTTGCCAACTATGCCCTGGCGCGGCACATGACGGTGGAGTTGTACGACTGCGACCCGGTCACCCTGGCGGATGGAGCCAAGTTGGAGCGCGTGCTGGAGGCCAGTGCCCAGGCAAGCGGGGCTCAGAGCATTGAATCCGCGTTCCAGACGGCGGACCCGCGGGGTGTCAGCAGCGTGGTGGCCTTCGGCGAGTCCCATTTTGCCGTCCACGCTTGGCCGGAACATGTCTACGCGGCAGTAGATCTGTTTTCCGGAGACCCGGAGCTTGATCTGGAGGCTGCCGTCGCCGAACTTACACGTGGACTCGAAGCGTCGAATGTGCTGGTTTCGGCTGATCTTCACCGAGGGATCCCCTGGCAGGACCAACATGGCGGTGCCCCCCAACCCGCTGAAGACGCTGGGGCAGGTCGGTTTGTGTGGTCTTGGGAAGAGAAGTACGCGGAGTCGAAGGCATGGGGGCTGTCGGCCTCCGTCGACATCTACGACTGTGACCCGAGCACGATTCGGGACGCCGAGAAGATTCGTGAATTCGTGCGCCAGCTTTGTGACCGACTTGGTATGAAACGATTCGGCGAATGCCAGGTGGTGGAGTTCGGGGAAGAGGAGCGGGTGGCCGGTTTTTCGATGACGCAGCTCATTGAGACTTCGTTGGTGTCCGGACACTTTGCCAATGCATCAAACTCGGCGTACCTGGACATCTTCAGTTGTAAGTTTTACGAGCCGAGGGTGATGGCGGAGTTCGCCACAGCCCACTTCGGAGGTTCTCGTTACCGGATGCAAGTCAGCTTGCGGCGCTGATCGGGAACCGGACAAGGCCAAGATGGCTGTGCTGGGCGCGCCCACGCATTTGTGAGGGGTTTCACAAGTAGACATGCCATGGGTTTTTGTGGCTGGAGCCGCAAGCGGTGGCGTTCGGCCGTGCCGTCGCCAGGGGTGAGGCCGGCCTAGGCTAGGACGAGGCGTGCGGCGGGCGGGGTCTGCCTTCCCTGCGGCTTCGTCTACGTGCGACTTTCAGGCGAGCTTGAGCGCGTCGTATTGAAGCGAGTGCACGTTGTAAGTCAATGTCAGACGTTTGGCTTTCAAGGCGTTCCTGGGCGCGCCGCATGGCTTCAAGGGCCCGTGCTTCGTCAATCTCCTCGGCGCGCTCAACCGCATCGGCCAGCACGACCACACGATCAGCCATGACCTCGAGGAAGCCTCCGGTCACGGCAATGTAATCTTCTTCGCCGTCTTTTCGCACCATGAGTTCGCCTGGCTCGAGTAAGGTGAGCAAGGGAGCATGATGCGGGAGAATCCCCAGCTGCCCATCGGCGCCGGGCGCGACCACGACGTCGACGTCTTCGGAATACAGCTCCCGTTCAGCAGTCATGATCTCCAGGCGTTGTGTGGTCACGGGGTTAGGATTCCTCACTCATACGCTTGGCATTCTCGACGGCATCCTCAATTCCGCCCACCATGAAGAAGGCCTGCTCTGGCAGGCTATCGTGCTTGCCGTCGAGGATCTCTTTGAAGCCACGCACAGTGTCTTTGATGGGCACGTACTTGCCTTCTCTTCCAGTGAACGCCTCGGCCACGAACATGGGTTGAGACAGAAATCTTTGGATCTTCCGGGCGCGGGCAACAGTGATCTTGTCTTCTTCCGAAAGCTCCTCAATGCCGAGGATGGCAATGATGTCTTGCAGGTCGCTATATCTCTGGAGCACCTGTTGGACGCCGCGGGCGGTGTTGTAGTGTTCTTCACCCACGATACGCGGGTCCAGCGCCCGGGAAGTGGACGTGAGCGGGTCGACGGCCGGGTACAGGCCCTGCTCTGCAATCGACCGGTCAAGGGCGATCACGGCATCGAGGTGGCCATAGGTCGTCACGATCCCGGGATCGGTATAGTCATCAGCCGGAACATAGATTGCCTGGAATGACGTGATGGATCCTTTCTTGGTGGATGTGATCCGTTCCTCCAGGTCGCCCATCTCGGTGCCCAGGGTAGGTTGGTAGCCGACCGCGGAAGGCATACGGCCAAGCAGGGCCGACACTTCCATCCCCGCCAGGATGTAGCGATAGATATTGTCGATGAAGATAAGGATGTCCTGGCCCTCGATGTCTCGGAAATACTCAGCCATGGTCAGCCCGGTCAGGCCAATCCGGGCGCGCACGCCCGGCGGCTCGTTCATCTGGCCGAACACAAGGGCCGTGTTCTGAATAACGCCCGATTCCTGCATCTCCCGCCACAAGTCGTTGCCTTCTCTGGACCGCTCTCCCACGCCGGCGAACACCGAAAAGCCCTCGTGGACGGCGGCGATGCTCCGGATGAGCTCCAAGACAATGACCGTCTTGCCGACGCCGGCGCCGCCGTATGCGCCCACCTTTCCGCCCTTGGTGAAGGGAGCCACCAGGTCGAGTGCTTTCAGCCCCGTCTCCAGGATTTCGGTGCTCGTTTCCTGGTCTTCAAACGGCGGTGGATCACGGTGGATGGGCCATCTCTCCGCGTCCTCGATCGGGGCCAGATCGTCGATGGGCTCACCGAGGACGTTGAAGATTCGGCCGAGGGACGCCTTGCCCACCGGCACGGAAATCGGGCGGCCGGTGTCGGTGACCACCTCACCGCGCGCCAGGCCCTCGGTCGGGCCGAGCGCCAGACAGCGGGCCCAATTGTTGCCCACGTGCTGTTCGACCTCCAGCACCAGATGGGTGCCATCGGGCCGATTAATCTCCACGGCATTCAGCAGGGATGGAAGCTCGCCCGGAGGAAATGCCACGTCAATGACCGTCCCGATCACCTGGATTACTTTGCCTTTGGTGCCTTCTGCCATTGCCTACTCCATCTCAGTCTTGAGCGAGAGAATGATCGTCGTTCGTCATCAGGTCGTCTTCGGCGGAAATGGGCAGCCTCTTGAAAGCAGCTTTGCCCGTCACGCCGCTTATCCTTCCAGGGCCGCCGCACCCCCCACGATGTCGAGCAAGTCCCTGGTGATCGTGTCCTGCCGGACCTTATTCTTCAACAGGGTCAGGTCACTCAGCATGTCGTGTGCGTTGTCGGTGGCGCTGTGCATGGCGACCATCCTGGCCGATTGTTCACTGGCGATCGCCTCAAGCAACGTGTGGTAGATCTCCATCTCGACAAAACGCGGGAGCAGGGCGTTGAGTACTTCGTCGCTGGACGGTTCGTAAATGTACCCGACCGCTTGTGACGCACTCAATGGTGCTGGCTCCACCGGCAGCAGCTGCTCCATCATCGGCTGCTGGACGGCGGTGTTGATGAACCGGCTGTAGGACAGGTAGACACGGTCGATCCTGCGGCTTGCATAATCCTGGATCACCAGATGGGCGATCGGAAGCACGTCCTGCAGCCCAGGGTTGTCGCCCAAATCCGTGAACACCGCCCGAACGTCCCGTCCATAGCGCACCATGAAGTCGCGCCCCTTGCGCCCCACGGTGATCAACGTGACCGGAACTTCAGCCTCCAAGATGAACTGACCGGCGGCCCGGTTCAGGTTAGCGTTGAGGCCGCCGCACATTCCTCGGTCTGGTGTGATATGGACGATCCCGATGTTCTGAACATCCCGATCCTCAAGCAGCGGCTGCTCGGAGCGGCTGCCCCGAGGTTGCGCCGCCAGATCAGCGAGGACTTCGCGCATCTTTTCGGCGTAGGGTCTGCCAGCCAGCACCCTTTGCTGGGCGCGGCGCATTTTGGAGGCGGCGATCATCTCCAACGCACGCGTAATCTTGGCCGTGTTCTCTGTGGTTCTGATTCGGCGGCGAATCTGCCGCAAACTGGCCATACGTCGCTCTCTTCGAACTGCTGCGCCCAGTCTTCCGGGATCAGCCTGATTGCTTCTTGCCCGTCAGGCTGATCCCGTCGGTCAGGCTCAGATTAGACGGCGAACGCCTTCTTGAACTCCTCGATCGCGTTCTTCAGGAGTTCTTGGGCTTCATCATCTAGCTGTCCGGTCTCCATGATCTTTCGCCGGATTTCAGGATGAGCGGCTTCGATGAATACATGGAACTCGGTTTCCCAAGACTTGACCTTATCGATCGGTACGTCATCCAGAAAGCCGTTGATGACGGCGTACATGATGGCGACTTGTTGACCCAGCTCCATCGGTTCGAACTGGGGCTGTTTGAGTACCTCGGTGATCCGCTGGCCCCGCTCGAGCTGCGTGCGAGTTGCGGCGTCCAGATCGGCCGTTCCAAACTGGGCGAAGGTTGCCAACTCCCGGAATTGGGCCAGATCGAGCCGAAGCCGCCCCGCCACCCGTCGCATGGCCTTGGTCTGGGCCGAGCCTCCCACGCGGGAGACGGAATTGCCCACGTTGACCGCCGGCCGGATACCCGAATTGAACAGGTCGGCTTCAAGGTAGATCTGACCATCGGTGATGGAGATCACATTTGTTGGAATGTAAGCCGACACGTCGCCTGCCTGGGTCTCGATGATCGGCAGGGCGGTGATCGAGCCGCCCCCGTGAGCATCGTCCATCTTGGCGGCGCGCTCGAGCAGACGGCTGTGCAGGTAAAAGACATCACCCGGATAAGCTTCTCGGCCGGGGGGGCGCCTCAGCAGCAGGGAGATCTGCCGGTACGCCCAAGCGTGCTTGGACAGGTCGTCATACACGATTAGGGCATCTCCCCCATGGTCCATGATTTCTTCAGCCATAGCGCAGCCGGCGTAGGGGGCGAGATACTGCAGAGGGGCGGGGTCGGCGGCGTTGGCCGCCACAACGATCGTGTGTTCCATTGCCCCATGCTCTTCCAGCGTGGCCACCACCTGGGCCACCTTGCTGGTCCTCTGACCGATGGCGACGTAGATGCAGGTGAGGTCGCCGCCCCTCTGATTGATGATCGTGTCGACGGCGATGGCACTCTTGCCGGTGAAACGGTCGCCGATGATGAGCTGTCTCTGGCCGCGGCCAAGGGGGATCATGGCGTCAATGGCTTTGATCCCGGTCTGTACGGGAGTGTCCACACCCTTCCGCGTGGTTACTCCCGGTGCCATGCGCTCGACGGGATAGGTCGTCGAGGCCTTAACGGGACCCTTCCCGTCGATCGGCCTGCCCAATCCATCCACCACGCGCCCAACAAGTGCCTTTCCAACCGGCACCTCGGCCAACTCGCCGGTCGAGCGCACCATGTCGCCTTCTTTGATCCCGATGTCATCTCCCAGGATGGCGGCGCCGATGAGGTCCTCGCCTAGATTCAACGCCAGCCCCACCACGATCTCGCCGGTTTCGCTGTCGGTGAACTCCACGAATTCGCCGAACTTGGCGCCGGACAGGCCGTCGATATGCGCAATTCCGTCCCCCACATCCACGACCACGCCGATGTCGACCATGCTGGTCGTCCCGCCAAATTCTTCTATCTGGCGTTTGAGTACAGAAGTAATGTCCTGGCCGCGGACAGCCATCATTTGTCTAACCTCCACTTCATGATCGTGATCGCACTGCTGATGGCCTGGACGGTCGAGCTTCTTTCCTGTCGCTGACCAGGTGATGCCGCCATCAGAGTGCGGTTAGTTCTCGCTCGAAGCCATCTCAAGGGAGGCTTGCCATGCTTCGCTCCGGTTCACCGCCGCTGCGAGATTCGACCGCCGCGCTCCCTTTGGATGCTCATTCAGAATCTGGACGTTATCACGGGGACCTTCCCCGTGTTATCGCCCGGCAACCATCTTCCCCCGCAGCTGCTTGAACCGTGTTCTGGTGCTGCCGTCAATCAGTCGGTCGCCGACTCGGGCGACGAATCCGCCCAGAATGGATGGGGAGACATCGACTGCGACATCAACCTTGTTGCCGGTTAGCTCTTCAAGCCTTTGGCGGATCGCCTCGACGACATCATCATCTACCGGGATAGCAGTAGTCACCGTGGCCCGCTCAACGCCATCCTGCTGGTCCACCAGTCGCTGGAACTCCTGGGCGACTAAGGGCAGGAGAGACACCAGCCCGTTCCTGAGCAAGACTCCAACCAGGTTATGGACGAGCCTCGGGGCGTCGGGAGCCAACGCCTGGAGGGCGGCATGCTTCTCCGGGTCGGGTATCAAGGGCGCGTCTAGGAAGTCCCGCAGGTCCTGGTTGTCAAGGAGATCCGCCAGGCGCGACAGACTTTCCTGCCATGCACTCCGCTCCTTGCCTTCTTGGGCCAGCTCAAACGCAGCTTGAGCGTAGCGTGTGGCGGTGGAATGGAGCGTCATCGTCTTAGTTGTTCCCCAAGTCGTTGCTCTCCGCCAGGACATCCTCGATGATATCCAGGTGGTCCTTGCCGTCCAGGGCGCGGCCGACCACTTGCTCGGCGGCACGGATGGCGAGGTCGGCAAAGTGCTGACGCACCTGATCCATGGCCTCGTCGCGTTCGCGTTGGATATCGGTGCGGGCCCGTTCCAACAGAGCTTCCACCTCTCTGCGGGCGTTTTCTCGTTCTTCCTTCAAGTACCGATCGGCAATTTCCCTTGTTCGATCGATAAACTGCTGCCCCTCTTTGTGCGCCTCCTCGAGCTGTCGTTCCATGTCGGCCTGCATTCTGGCCGCTTCCTCCTTGGCGCGCTCGGTCGCTTCAAGCCCCTCCTTGATGCGCCGGGACCGTTCGTCCATCAACTTGAGGAACGGCTTGTACGCGAAGAAGTAGAGGATGGCGAGCAAGAGGGTGAAATTGACCAGGTAGACGATGAGACTTGGAAGGTCAAAGCCCAGCGTCCCCAGGCCCCCGGTCCCTCCACCTTCTTGTAACAGCCCTGCAAAATGCACAGTATCCCTCTTCTACGATCTGGGTGTCCGGGGCCTAGGTGGCCACCAGCGCGAGGATAATGGCCACGATCAGGACGTAGATGCCGATGGCTTCGGCGAAGGCGATGGCCAAAATCATGTTGGTGAGGATGGCGCTGCGAGCCTCCGGGTTGCGGCCCAAGGCATTCATGGCCGAATAGCCAATGATGCCGATGCCGATGGCCGGGCCGAACATCCCCAGCCCGGTCGCCAATCCGGCGGCAATCATCCGTGCAACATTAACATCCATTACGTTCCCTCCTTGAGGCGATCATTGATGTGGGTGCGGCGGCCGTACGTCCAGCCAGTTCTTGTCTATTGGCCAACTTGACGACATCGGTAGGCGTAGGTTCGTATTGAGTTTCTTTGATGGTCATTGCAACCCCAAGGAGTACCCGGTGCCACCTTCGGCCGAAGTGCCTTTCCGGCGCAAGACACTAGGTCTCCTCCTCATGCCCCCCCACGGCCACGGTTACGAAGGCCAGGGTGAGCCCGGCGAAGATCAGAGCCTGAATGAAACCGACCAGGAGCTCAAGCCCGTAGAACGGCACAGCGAGTACAAATGAAACCAGGAAGGCAACCACGACGAGGACGATCTCTCCCGCCGTCATGTTTCCAAAGAGACGGAAGGTGAAGCTGATGATTCGGATAAAATGGCTCAAGAGTTCGAGAAGGCCGACGGCGGCGTCAACCACCCCGGTGAAAATGTCCAAGAGCGAGATTCTTCGCAGGCCCCCACCGAGTTGCCTGACGCGAAAGAATTCTTCGACATACTTGAGGCCGTGGGCGCGGAACCCCCAGTACTCGACGAAGACACCCGAAACAATGGCCACGGCCAAGGGCATGTTCAGGTCAGTACCGGCTGAGCGAAGCAGGTGGACTTCGACATGGCCATCCTGGATGAACCCCAGGCTTTGATAGATGGGCAGCAGGGCCAACCACGCGTTAAACGAGACAAAAAGGAAGATGGTGCCAATCAGGGGGAAGAAACGCCGAGCGTAGTGCTCGCCAGCCACGCCTTCTACGAAGCCGTACAGCGCCTCCATGACCCATTCGACGAAGTTTTGCAATCCATGCGGGATCAGGTTGCCGCCGCGCATGCCGCCAACCAGCAGCAAAACGAGGAGCAGGGATGTGAGCCAGGAGGAAAGGATGGTATTGGTGACACCCAGGCCGCCAATCTCGAACAGCTTTGGAGCCGCCAATTCTACGTGGGGGACAGAAAGGAGTTTGTTGGTCCCAAAGAAAGCGGCGCCAATCGCGCCGTTGTAGAGGCCAGCGATTCCGAGGCCAATCACCACCAACGCCGCCGCTGAGACCTTAAGCTTGGCGTTCGGCGACACTAAGTACCTCCGTCCTTGGTGTCGTCATCAGGACCGACCAGCGGTCGCACCATGTGATAGGCGCCATAGAAAGCCAGGACGCTTCCACCAACAAGCCCGATCAGGGTGAAGACGGGAAGGGTGCTGAAATGATTGTCCAGCCAGTGGCCGCCCAATATGCCGCCCAAGAGCGACAAGGCCACGTACCACCCTACGCCTACTACCTGAAAAACTAGCACGACCTTCGGGTTGTTCTTCAATCCAGCCGCTGGCCCCGGGCGAGTTTACCATGAGCGTATCTCGGGATCAAGGTGTCCCGTCCCAAGCCCACATACTCCGACATTCTATTCCTGGTGCGTGCGTAAAAGATGGACGTGCGTCGAGGATGGGACATCTCGCCTCTCGGCCGCTAGAACCCGGCTTCCGCTCGGCCGGATAATATCACAGAATGTGAAAAAAATCACATATGGACCGCGCCCGGGGCGGAAAAAACAGGTCCTACACCCCGCTGTTCAGCAATCGATCGAACAGCAGGATGACGGCGGCGTGGTCGTCGACAATGCGGTCTGGGGGAGGCGGGTTGCCCCGGTGGAAACAGTCGATGGCGAAGGGCGTGATGACGGCGATGACACTCACCCCGGCGTCAAGCGCCGACTTCATGCCTGCCGGAAAGTCTTCGAGGTTCAGAATCTCCGATGCCGGCATATCCAGGTGGTGTGGGGCGAGCTGACAGATTTCGGGATCGGGCTTTGGGATCACCCGTCGTCCCGCGTGGCCACGATAGTGAAGGAGTCTTGCAACCCCAGCACGGCCAGGATTGCTTGCGCGTGGTCACAATGGGACCTGGTCGCCAGGGCGTGCCGGCGCAATTCAACTCGTTCGCCATTGTGCTGCCGACGATGGCTGCGCAGTGCATCGGGATCAGAGACCAGCCTGTTGTGGATGTGCAATCGGATTGGGACGAAAGCCTGCCAGGGGGGTTGCAACCCGAACTCGGCCAGCCGACGGATGGCCGCCACTTCCAAGTCAAACCTCGAAAGCAATGCCGAGGCTAACGTCTTTAAAGGCCTCCACGACGCCGGAAGGAACCACCTCAGGGCAATGCTCGTGGGCGGCTTGGGCATAAGAGGCGGCTTTGAGCAGTTCGGTCTGATGGAGCGCGCCGTCCAGATCAAACAAGACGGCGCGACACCCATGGTTCTCTCAGTCTATGATCCTCGGCAGTCCCCCCGAAAACCATTCTATGAGGCTAACTCCCGTAGGTTGCCTGTGGAGATCCCCTGTCGACGATGGCCGGTATAATGGAAGACTGGGAGGCACCGGCCGGCCGAGTGCTTCTCTCCACCCGAAAGTTGTGCGCTTCGCAAAAGGAAAGAGAGGTTTTGTTCATGCCGCTTCGTATTGGAAAAGCTGAATGGAAGGGCGATCTGGCATCGGGCCAGGGCACCATGTCGTTCGGATCCGACAATTGGGCATACGAAGCAGGGTACTCGGCGCCCTCCCGCTTCGAATTGGCGGAAGGCGCCAACCCGGAGGAACTCATCGGGGCAGCCCACGCCGGCTGTTTCTCGATGGCGTTCGCAGGGGCGCTCACCAGGGCGGGCCATGCCCCGGAGTCGATAGCCACCCAAGCCAACCTCAGCCTGGAAAAGAAGGAGGCTGGTTGGACGATTACCCACATCCAGCTCGAAACCTCGGCCGTGGTGCCCGGGATCGATGAGGCCACCTTCCAGGAGATAGCCCAAACATCCAAGCAGAATTGTCCGGTTTCCCGCGCTCTGGCCGGCGTAGAGATCAGCCTGGAAGCACACCTGACTGGCAGCTGAAATCTGCTGGCGGGCAACTCCCTTAGTCGCGAGGCGAGTTTGGATGTCCCATCTTTACATGGTTCACTACGGGGAGATTGCGCTCAAGGGTAAGAATTGACCCGACTTTGAGAACCAGCTGGTGCGAAACATCAAGCAGCAGCATCCTGGTTGCCGCGTCGATCGGCGGCGTGGCCGGCTAACGGTTGAGAGCGATCATCCCCTGGACCTGGGCAACGTGCTCGGCGTGGCCTGGTGGTCAGAGGTCGTCAAGGTCCCCACCGCGTTGGACGCTATCCTGGAGGCGGCCCTTTCGTACTCCGCTGATGAGATGCGCCAGGCGATGACCTTCGCTGTCCGGGTCAAACGTGCCACCAAACAGTTCGAACACACTTCGCAAGAACTGGAGGCGATCATCGGGGGCGCGCTGGACCGCGAGTACGGCGCACGCGTCAATCTGTCTCGCCCAGACTACCTGCTGCACGTCGAAGTCACCGGCTCCGGCACGTTTCTGTACACCCAAAAGGGCAGGGCCTGGCGCGGGCTGCCCGTCGGGGTCTCGGGTAGGTTGATGGGCCTTTTCTCGGCGGGGATAGATTCGGCTGTGGCTTCTTTTCTGATGGCCAAACGGGGGGCGGACATTGAGCTGCTCCACTTTCACGCGTTCGGGAGGGCGGCAGACGCACATCGGGCAAAGGTGGGCGAGTTGGCCGGTCGCTTGATGCGGTACATTCCCCGGATGGTGCTCCATTACATCCCGTACCATCATTTTCAGTTGGCCACAGCCGGGCTCTCAACCTACCAACGTCAGGAGCTGATCGTGTTCAGGCGCTTCATGGCCCTGACCGCCGAGCGTTTGGCCGATGAGCGCGGCGTGCTTGGCCTGTACACAGGGGACAACCTGGGGCAGGTCGCATCGCAGACGCTAGAGAACCTGGCGGCTGTTGACGCCGCTGTCGGGCTGCCCATCTTCCGGCCCCTGATCGCCTACGACAAGCAGGAGATCATCGATTTGGGGATCGAGCTGGATTTGGACGAGACAGCCAATCTGGCCTACAAGGATTGCTGCTCCATCGTCGCCCGGCATCCCGCGACACGGGCCAGGCTGGACCATGTGGCCGAGATCGAGGCCAAGGTGCAGTTGGATTCGTTGATCGATGCCAGCCTGGCCGAGCGCGTCACTTATGTCCCCGATCGGTCCGGCGCGTGGCGGGAATTGGCTCGGGTGGCTGCTTGATTGAGCTGCGAGTCCCGGTAAAGTCCTACGCTCGTGCCGCCCCGGAAATTCGGGGCGGCAGTCTTGTGGGGCAAAGTCAGAGCGCTTGACACCACGAATCCGTGCGTGGTATGCTCGGCCGGCCATCTGAAGGGGACCAAGGGCGCAAAAGGGGGTGCAACATGAGCGACCCAAGGCTCTATTGGCTCGGCTTCAGCCTTGTCCCAGGCATTGGGGCTGGGCGCCTGCGGCAGTTGTTGGAGGCATTCGGATCGCCCGAAGCCGCATGGCATGCCCCCGACCTGTCCCTGAGATCGGCCGGCTTGCCCCGAGACGCCCTGGCGGCACTTCTTCGAGCTCGACGTGAGCTTGATTTGCAGAATGAGTTCGATCGGATTGGTGAGGGGGGCTATCGCCTGCTCACCTGGGACGATGACGGCTATCCGCCTAGGCTCAAGGAAATTGAGTATCCGCCCCCGGAACTTTATGCCTGGGGAGAGATTGACACGGTGGACAGGCTGGCGGTGGCGGTCGTGGGTACGAGACGCCCCAGCGGATATGGGCGGGGGGTGACCCGATCCGTCGTCCAGGCCCTGGTCGGAAGCGGCGTCACCGTGGTCTCGGGTCTGGCGCGGGGGATCGATGGGATCGCTCATCGAACGGCGCTGGAGTTGGGAGGGCGAACGATCGCCGTGTTGGGATCGGGGCTGGATGCGATCTACCCGCCCGAGCATCGCAAGATGGCCGAGCTCATCGCAGATTCGGGCGCCGTGGTCTCGGATTATCCTTTGGGCACGAAACCGGAAGGCGGCAACTTCCCACCTCGGAACAGAATCATTTCGGGATTGTCCCTGGCCGTGGTTGTGGTGGAAGCGGGGGAATCGAGTGGGGCGCTCATCACGGCTGATTTCGCTGCTGAACAGGGCCGGGATGTCTTTGCTGTACCCGGCCGGATTCACGATCGGGCCAGTCGGGGGGCCAATCGGTTGATCGCCTCAGGGGCGTTTCCAATGAACTCTACGGAGTCCTTGTTGGAGGCGCTCAATCTGGAAATGGTCAACCGCCAGGAGGCTGCTTCCCGGCTCCTTCCGGCGGATGCCACGGAGAGAGGAATTCTCGAGTCCTTGGGCGATGAACCGCTGCATATCGATGAGATCAGCCAGCGGAGCGGGATGCCGATATCAGAGATCAGCGCCTCGCTGGCGATGCTCGAGTTACGGGGCCAGGTGCGGCAGGTGGGCGGGATGACTTACATCTTGGCCCGCGAGGCTTCACCCGGCTACAGAGTGGATTGATGTCGGAATCGCTATACGCTGTGGTCATGGCAGGCGGGGGTGGCACGAGGCTGTGGCCGATCTCACGTCGCAATCGGCCGAAGCAGGCCCTCAAGCTTTTGGGGGCTGAGAGCCTGTTTCAAGCCACGCTGTCCCGCCTTGCTCCCCTGATCCCGGCGGAACGGATCTTGGTGGTCACGGTCAAAGAGCAGGCTGATCTTCTCCGCCGCCAGGCGACGGGTGTTCCACCTGACAATTTCCTGATCGAACCTTCACCGCGGGGTACGGCGGCGGTTATTGGTTTGGCGGCGGTCGAGCTTGCCAGAAGGGACCCAGAGGCAGTCATGGTCTGTTTGCCGGCGGATCATGTCATCCGCAATGATCAGCGCCTGCGGCAGGCCCTCTCGGCGGCCGAAAATCTCGCACGACAGGACTATCTGGTAACCTTGGGCCTGGCGCCCTCGGGACCGGAGACGGGGTATGGCTATCTCGAGAAAGGCCGGGCACTCCAGGGCGGCGACGAGTTCGACGCCTTCGAAGTGCAATCCTTCAAAGAGAAACCTACCGTAACGCAGGCAGAGGGATATGTTAGCAGTGGGCGGTTTTTGTGGAATGCGGGGATCTTCGCCTGGAAGTGCCCCACGATCATGGATGAGATCAACCACTGGATGCCTGAATTGGGCCAGGCTCTGTCTGAAATTGAACACGCCGGAGCTGACCATCAGGCTACGGTTGAGCGAATTTGGCCTGGGTTGATGCCTCAGACCATCGACTACGGGGTCATGGAGAAGGCGCCGCATGTGGCGATGCTGGAGATCGGCGACCTTGGCTGGTTGGATGTGGGATCATGGGATCGGCTATTCGACGCGATGCCCAAAGATGCCAACGGCAACCTGATCTTGGCGAAGGCGGTCTCGATTCTCGAGTTCGACTGGCAACCTGGTCTATCAGGTGGAGGAGGCGGAACCCTCCCGGCTCTTGGCCCTGGTTGGCGTGCAGGACTTAGTCATCGTGGATGCAGGTGATGCCATCCTGGTAACCCGCATGGACCAAGCCCAAAAAGTGCGTGAACTTGTGCAGGGTATCCAGGCAGGACAAGGCGGGCGGTACCTCTAGGAGTTATTTGTGGAAGCGTATTGTGTCAAGTGCAAGACCAAGCGGGAGATGGCCGAAGCCGAACCCACGTTCACAAAATCCGGCTCGCCGGCCACGCGTGGCACGTGCCCCGTTTGCGGCTCAGGCTTGTACCGCATGGGTCGCACGCCGGCGCATGAAGGTCTTACCCCGCCAGAATCGCCGCCGCGCACCAAGAAGGCCAAAAAGGCGAACACGCTCCGAAAAGGGCGGCTGGTGATCGTTGAGTCGCCAGCAAAAGCTCGTACCGTCGGGCGCTTCCTGGGCGGGGGCTATCGCGTGAAGGCTTCCGTCGGGCACGTCCGCGACCTGCTGCGATCGAAACTTTCGGTCGACGTCGATAACGATTTCGAGCCTCACTACAGAGTCCCGAACGAGAAGCGCGACGTGGTTAAGGAGCTAAAGCGCGAAGCCGGGAAGGCGGAAGAAGTCTTTTTGGCGACCGATCCTGATCGGGAAGGGGAGGCGATTGCCTGGCACCTGCTGGAAGCGGCGGAGATCGACCCCGAGCGCGTGCGGCGCGTGGTGTTCCACGAAATCACCGAGCTTGCTATCAAAGAAGCGTTCCAACACCATCGCCAGATTGACATGAACCTGGTGGACGCGCAGCAGGCGCGACGCATCCTTGATCGGCTTGTAGGCTTCAACATCAGTCCGCTGCTGTGGACCAAGGTCCGCAGCCGGCTCTCGGCCGGTCGCGTGCAGTCTGTGGCGCTGCGCCTGGTCGTCGATCGCGAGAATGCCATCCGTGATTTCGAACCGCAAGAGTACTGGTCAATGGACGGGGAGTTCTTGAAGCCGCAGTCGCCGCCGGCTTTCCGTGCGTTGCTGGTGGAACTCGATGGCCAGAAGCCCGATCTGGTGTCGGAGGACGAAATCAAGGCACTGGAGGTCGAACTTCGCAAGGCAGACTACCGTGTTTCGATGGTGAAGCGTGGAACGCGGCGACGCAAGCCTTTCGCCCCGTTTACTACGTCGACCTTGCAGCAAGATGCCTCCCGAAAGCTTGGCTTCACTGCCAGGCGCACGATGGCCGTCGCACAGCAGCTTTACGAGGGCCTTGACGGCGATCAAGAAGACAGCGGTGGATTAATCACGTACATGCGGACCGATTCCACCCAGGTGTCAAAACAGGCTCAGCTGGAGGCCAGGCAGGTTATCGCTGACAAGTACGGAGAACGCTTTCTTCCGGAGGCGATCCCGCAGTACGCAACCAAGGCGCGCAGCGCACAAGAAGCACACGAGGCCATTCGTCCGACTTCCGTCAGCCGCACGCCTGACTCTGTGCGGGCCTACCTCAATGATGCCCAGCTCAAGCTGTATCGCTTGATCTGGACCCGGTTTGTCGCTTCGCAGATGCGCCCTGCGGAATACGACACGCTCCGGATGGAAGTGGCAGGCTCCGGCCCTGAGCATGCGTTTCTGTTCAGGGTGACGGCATCGAGTTTGCGGTTTTCCGGATTCTTGGAGGTCTACGAGGATCAGGACGCGGGCGAGAATGGAGGCAACGACGATGAAGGCCGTGTGGCGGTCCTCGATCAGCTTCCGAAGCTTGATGTCGGCGATCAAGTTGACTTGATCGACACCTTCCCAGAACAACACTTCACCCAGCCCCCACCGCGGTTCTCCGAGGCCAGCCTCGTGAAGACGCTCGAGGAAAATGGCATTGGCCGCCCGTCAACCTATGCTCCCATCCTGACCACGCTGCAACAGCGGGGCTACGCTCGTCGCGAATCTCGCCGATTGGTTCCCACGGAGATTGGCGAGACGGTCAACCAGCTGCTCGTCGACCACTTCCCAGACATTGTCGACTTGGGTTTCACGGCCCGTATGGAAGACGAACTTGACAAGATCGCCGAGGGGAAGCTGGCGTGGGTGGACGCGATTCGGGAGTTTTACGGGCCCTTCGCGATACAACTGGCGAAGGCGGCGGAGGAAATGCCGGAGGTCAAGCCGGAGCCCGAATTGCTTGATCGCATGTGTCCCGAATGCGGGCATCAGCTGATGATCCGGCACGGGCGCTTTGGAAAATTCATCGGGTGTACCCACTTCCCCGAGTGTCGCCATACCGAACCCTGGCTCGAAAAGATTGGCGTGATTTGCCCGGTGGACGGCGGCGATCTTGTTGAACGCCGAACGCGGCGCGGCCGTGTTTTTTACGGTTGCGCCAACTATCCTGAATGCGATTTCACCTCTTGGAAGCGCCCAATTCCCCAGCCTTGCCCCCATTGTGGCAGCTTGATGGTACTCGAGGGCAAGGGCAAAGTGAGCTGCACCAAGTGCGAGCGCAAATACGATTTTGAGGCCCTGCCGTCGGGCGAGACCGATCCGGCATAAAACCTGCACCTTGTCTGTTTGCCTTGCCGCATCGATCCGTCTAGAATGCGGCGCAGTTGAACCGAGAAGAGCAGTTGGCTGATCGTGTGCCGGAAGAGAGGGCCGATGGACGCCATTACCGATCGACTTCAGCAGAAATGGGTACTTGCCGCCGTCGCGGTCGTGATTGGGATCGCGCTTGGCTTGACCTACGGCTGGGTCATTTCGCCCGTTCAGTGGAAAGATGCTACGCCGGCACTTCTCCGTGCCGATTTACGGGCGAACTACCTGCGCATGGCGATCGACTCCTACACTGTGAACAAGGACGTCGATCTGGCGATGCAGCGCTACCAAGCCTTGGGCGCCAATGGACCGGAGACCCTGAAGGAAGTGGGCGCGGACCCAGGCGAAGTCAGTCCCGTGGCCATCCAGAATTTCAGCGCATTGATCGAGATCTTCCAGGCTGGGCCGACCTCCGCCGTGGCTGGTCTGGCTACTCAGGTTCCTGAGGGAACCCAATCGAGCCGGGCGACTCCGCCCGGCACAGCCGTTCCTGCATCGGCTGGGGGCAGGGGTTCCAGTTACATCCTGCCTGTGTGTGGTGTCACCCTTTTGCTGGGATTGCTGCTCTTGGCCGCCCTGATCTTGCGGGGCCGCATGGGCATGAGCACTGAGGAGACCACACTGGATGAGGCCTACGACATGCCCGACCCCTACGGCATGGGCGTGGAGGAGGACTTCCCCATCCAGGCAGCCGATGAGATGTCAGAGCCCTATCCAACCGCCGAACAGTCGCCGGTTCCCGAGAGCGATTTCGGTCAGGCTGTGGTGGCTGAGACCCCTGCGGCTGAGGCCCTGGGTACGTTCCGCACGATCTACAACCTTGGCGATGATGTCTACGATGACTCGTTCAGCATCGAAAGTCCGTCTGGTGATTTTATGGGCGAGTGCGGCGTGGGCATCGGTGACATCATGGGGGCCGGGGAGCCGAAGAAGGTGTCCGCTTTCGAGGTCTGGCTCTTCGACAAGAACGATATTCAGACCGTAACGAAAGTCTTGATGAGCAAGTACGCCCATAACGACGAAGCCACACGCACCCAATTGGCAGCCAAGGGCGATCCCATCCTGGCTGAAAACGGCGCCGTGGTGACCTTGGAGACCGAGTTGTTGGTGGTGGAGGCCAGGATTGTAGATATGGCCTACGGCCAGAGCGCACTTCCGGCAGAGAGCTTCTTCGAACAGATGACGATCGAGATCAACGCCTATCCACGTTAGGTGGGCCGAGACTTCGAGCTGACAAGAGAAGGCAGAAGGCGGGCCAACCGGCCCGCCTTCTGCTATTCATGTGCCGTCTGAGGCGATCAGCGAATTTCGATGATCTTGAGTTCAATGGCGCCGCCCGGCGTTTCCGCCTTGGCGGTGTCCCCGGCTCGGTGGCCCATCAGCGCGCGGCCGATAGGCGATTCGTGGGAGATCTTGCCTTCCCGGGGGTTGGCCTCGGTGACCCCCACCAGGTGATATGTCTCTGGTGGACGGCCGTTGAGGGTGACAACCACGGTCGAGCCGACCCCGACGATGTCTGACGAAACCGGATGGTCAACTATCTCTGAGAAGCGCAGGATCGCTTCCAATTCTTGGATCCGGCCCTCAAGGAAAGCCTGCTCCTCTTTGGCAGCGATATAGTCCGCGTTCTCAGATAAGTCACCCTCTTTGATGGCGGCGCGCAGTCGCTTGGCAAGAGCGGTACGTTTCGGCCCACGTAGCTCTTCCAGCTCAGCTTGAATCTTTTCGGCGCCCTCTCGGGTGAGGATGTAGTCTCTTTCGTCTCTGCTCATGGCATAGCTTTCAAGGCCGGGTTTGGGGATCGAACAGCTTGGCGTGCTCTTCGAGCGCGAAGCGATCGGTCATGCCGGCGATGTAGTCGCAGACGGTCCGATACAGATCTGCCTGCTGGGCCCGCTCCTGGATTTCTTCCGGGAGGATCATCGGGTTGGCGATGTATGCATTGAACAACGCCTGGAGAAAGAGCTCGGCCTTGGCCTGCATGCGCACAACCCGGTGGTGCTTATACATGTTTTGATACAGGAAGTCCTTGAGCTGCCGGTTGAGGTCGGCAAGCTCGCCGGATGTGCCAACAACATTGTGATCCAGTAGTTGGAGTTCTTCGACCGATGTTGGGCCGGCGGCGGCGAGCTTGGCACTGGTGGCCTGAAGCAGATCGGTCACTTCGATGCCGATGAGCCGGCGGATGAGTTGGTTGCGGGTCAGCTCATTCAGCCTATCAGATTCCCACCCGATGCTTGCGCGGAGCCGTTCCCACATCCCCAATCCATCAAGCTGTCTGGGCACGAGCAGGCCGGAACGCAGACCGTCGTCCAAATCGTGGGCCGTGTACGCCAGTTCATCGGCCGCATTGGCTATCTGCGCTTCAAGATGGCCGCGCTTCTCGGGGTCGTACTTGGCGGCATCGGAAACGTCATACTCGGTTTCGTGCTTGACGATTTCTTCGAGAACCTCCCATGAAAGGTTGAGCCCGGGGAAGTCGAGATAGCGGTTTTCGAGGTCCGTCACGATTCGTAGCGATTGCCGGTTGTGGTCGAAACCGCCGTGGGAGTCCATCAGCGTGCTGAGGGTGGCTTCACCCGAATGCCCGAAAGGTGGGTGCCCCATGTCGTGGGCCAGGCAAATGGCTTCGACCAGATCTTCATTCGCCCCCAGCCCGCGTGCCAACGTGCGCCCGATTTGGGCCACCTCGAGGGTGTGCGTGAGGCGAGTGCGGTAGTAGTCGCCCTCTGAGTTGACGAAGACCTGGGTCTTGTATTCCAGTCGGCGGAACGCCGTCGTGTGAAGAATACGGTCGCGATCTCTTTGGAAGACTGTACGGTATCCGGGCTCATCTTCGGGGTGAACGCGGCCCTTGGATCGGCTACTCCGCATGCCAAAGGGGGCCAGGTTCTCGTCTTCGATGGCCTCCAGGCGCTGGCGGGTGTAGATCAAGTCGGAATAGTCTCCCATGGCGAGGTGAGTGTAACCCAGCGGGTGATTGACTGTCAATGCGGCGGCTTCAAGGCTGGCATCGGAGCCAGCAACCCGATTCGAGTGGTCGGCCGGCAGCGCCTTTCTGGACGAACACAACGGCCAGGAGGGAGGGCGGGGCGACTTCGAATGGACTGGGGTGGCTGCCAGATCTGGCGAAAGCGTTTTGGTCGCCGGCGCGGGCCCCGCCCGATCTTTGTCTGCCCGAGCCCTAGCCGGAGAGGGTGTGATGCCGTTATCATGAAAGCGTCAACATTCCGTGGAGGCGCATGTGGCGAAGATCGTAAGCGTTGAAGAGATGAGAGCCATAGAGCAAGCGGCCGACTCGGCTGGGCTGACCTACGATCAGATGATGACAAATGCCGGCAAGGCGGTGGCCGGGGTTATTCTTGATCGCCTGCCCGAACCGGCGGGAAAGCGGGTGGCGATCCTCGTGGGGAGTGGCAACAACGGGGGCGACGGGCTGGTGGCTGGAGACATCTTGGCCGAAGCAGGGGCCCAGGTATCGGTCTACGTTGTGAAGCCCAGGCCGGCCCCGGATCCGCACCTCGAGGCCATCAAGAGCCGCGGACTGCTGGTCGCCGAAGCGGAGCAGGATCAGCGCTCGCGCGTCCTCACCAACATGATCTCCACCGCCGATGTGATCCTCGACGCCGTTCTGGGGACCGGTCTCAAACTTCCCCTGAAGGGTCCCGCCAAGTCTGTTTTGGGGACGGCGAACAAGGTTTTGGCAAAGCGGACTACCGGGCCCTTAATTGTGGCGGTCGACTGTCCGTCGGGCTTGGACACAGACAGCGGCGAAGCCGCCGATGAGGCGTTAACGGCTGACATCACGGTGACCCTGGCTGCGGCCAAGGCGGGATTGCTTCGCTTCCCGGGCGCAAAGAAAGTAGGGCAACTTATCGTGGCAGACATCGGCATACCATCCAACCATCAGGAGTTAGCAGACGTGGAGTTAGAACTCGCTACCAAGGAAGGCGTGCGGGAATGGCTTCCGCTGCGCCCGAAGGACTCACACAAAGGGACATTTGGGCAGGTTGTTGTCATCGGCGGATCGATCTTGCTGCCGGGCGCAGCTGTTCTGGCGGGGACGGCGGCTTATCGAAGCGGTGCCGGCCTGGTGACGCTGGCCGTGCCGTCTCCGGTTCAGCACCTTTTGGCGGCGCAGCTTCCCGAGGCCACATGGATCCTTTTGCCGCACGATATGGGGATCGTGAATGAGTTGGCGGTGGAGGTGCTTGTCAATGCCGTATCTGGCACGCCTGTCCTGCTGATCGGTCCGGGCATGGGCCGGGACGAGTTGGCGTCAAGGTTCCTGCGGCGCTTGCTCGGGGCAGAGGGTGGTGGCCACCGCGGTCGCCTGGGATTCCTTCCTGAGGCGCCGGAAAACGGCGAGCCGGGTTTGGGATTGGGCGCTTGCGTCGTGGACGCTGATGCGCTCAGCCTGCTGCCTGACATCGAAGATTGGCCGAAGCGCCTTCCGCGGGACACCGTGCTCACCCCGCATCCGGGGGAGATGGCCACCCTGACCGGAGAGGATAAGGAGGCCCTGCAAGCGGATCGCGTGGCCTCGGCCAAGAAGTGGGCGGCCGAGTGGGGCCACGTTGTGGTGTTCAAAGGTGCCTTCACGGTTGTGGCCGCTGCCGACGGACGCGTGAGTGTTCTACCGTTTGCCACGTCGGCCCTGGCCAGTGCCGGCACGGGAGATGTGCTGGCAGGGACGATCGCCGGCCTGCGAGCACAAGGCGTTGGGGGATACGAAGCGGCCGTCCTGGGCGGCTACATCCACGGGGTCGCCGGGGTAACCGCGGCGCAGATGCTTGGGTCTGAAGCCAGTGTGATGGCGGGGGATGTGATTGGTGCGCTGCCGGAAGCGATGGAGATCATCGCCTCGGATGGTCAGGAGGCCTGACAAAACGCAACCGTGTTCCCCTGAGCCGGCGTTCAGTCAGGACAGAGCAAGGAGGCGCAGGTTGTGCGCCTCCTGAATGTGAACTTTGATTGTGGCGGACCGGCTAGAGAACTCTAGGCCTCCGAGAGATCGTCCTTCTTGCGCCTGGCGGCCTTCTTGCCAGCCTCGACGGCGTCTTCGATTTTGGACTTCTGGTCTTCCAGAATGACCTGACCCCGCTTCTGCAGATCCTCAGCGTGGAGCGAGCTTCCTTGGCCATGGCCTCGGCTCGCGTCCTGGCATCGCTGGCGCTGGTTTCAACCTGGTCACGAATCTCGATGCCCTTGTCGCGTATGAACGTGCGGGTTTCCTCGCCCGACTGGGGGGCCATCAGGAGGGCAACCGCAGCCCCTACCAGACCTCCAATGAGAAATCCAGATACGAAAGCACCGAAATCACTGTCGTTGTTGGCCATTGCATCCTCCTCTGACGTCGCTCGAGAGCGAACATATAGCTTTCTGGTGGGTCATGGTCTGAACAGATCGAGCATTCGCCGCACTGCGGCCCAAGAGCTGTTGGCCTTCACTATTGGGCTGACGAGATGCTCGCTCAAGAACGAAGTCGTCCCTCGTAATGTGCTGACGGTCTCATTGGTCGAGTTCAGAATTGGCCGAACTTCGTTCTGGATCAGGGCCGTCAGGCGGGCCAGCTGAACGATGAGCACGATCAGCGCCAGTCCGACGAACAAGAACTCGAGAGCCATAAAGATGATGACCACGTCGCGGATGGTTCCGGTTTGGGCCGGATTTGAAACCAGCACAACCGCCAGTGCGACGACGCCGACCAACAGCAGGACCAAGAGCAGGATCCCCCCGATGATCAGCGCTCGCTGCTTCGGCGTGGGCCCGGCGTTGTCCGGCGGGAGCTTGCTGTCGGGCTCAATTACGGCGTTGTCTGCCATCTCGAATCAGTATATCACACAGGCGATATTCGGCCGGCGTGGGGCCCAGTTTGAGCCGGCCTGTCGGCCTGCTGGCACCCATGGGTTGTGAAAAATCTCACAATCCCCCTGCGGTGCTGCGGGCCGCACGTGGTGTAGAATCCGCGTATGGTTCGGATAATTGAGAGAGACCCGATAGCTGTCAAAAGCGCCATCCTGCGGCAAGGGCAGGCATCGGTCCACACCGGACGCCTGGCAAAGTCCAAGTCCACCGAAATCGGTCGAAGGGGCTTCCTCAAGCTAGGTGCGGTCGGCGTAGGCGGTCTGCTCTTGAATTGGCGAGCCGGCCTGTTGCCAGCTTCCCCATTTCCAGATTCAAAGCGCCTGGGCCGTGTATGCGTGGGCAAGGTGGAGGTCAAGGCTCGCCCGGATATCCACAGCGAGACCGTGAGCGTCCTGTATGAAGATGCCGTCGTTGCCTGGTTGAGGGAGAAGGTCGGCAGTTACCCGTTGGCGATCAACCAAACGTTTGTGGAGACGCCAGATGGCTACATCTACGCCCCTGTCCTGCAGCCCGTCGAGGACCGGCCCAACGTCCTTTTGGACAGCCTACCTGAAACGAGCCTTGGGTCGGGCATGTGGGCCGAAGTCACGGTTCCCTGGGCGCCGGTGGTTCTTGACAACCCACCGCCGCGCTCGCCCTGGTTGAAGAACACTGATACGCCACGCCTGTATTACAGCCAGATCCTTTGGATCGACAAGATTGAAACCGATGATGCCGGTCAGGTGTGGTACCGGGCGAACGAGCGCTATGGATTTGGGGACCTGCTTTGGGCGCCAGGGGAGTCCTTCCGCCCCTTGGTGGCGGACGACGTGGCGCCGATATCGCCGGAGGTTGAAGACAAGCGTGTCGAGGTCGACGTGACACGGCAAACGATGTCTTGCTTTGAAAATGGGCGCGAGGTCTATTTCGCACGTGTGTCTACGGGGGCCAAGTTCGACGCCCAGGGGAAAGCCGTCGACAAGTGGTCGACCCCGGTGGGAGGGCATCCGATCTGGCGTAAAGTCGTGTCCCTGCACATGGTCGGTGGCACGACCGGCGGGGGCTATGACCTGCCGGGGATCGGCTGGACGACCTTGTTCGCTGGCAACGGTGTCGCCATTCACTCCACGTTTTGGCACAACGATTTCGGGGTGCCGCGCTCGCATGGTTGTGTCAACGCGCAGCCAGCCGACTCACGTTGGGTGTTCAGATGGGTGACGCCAGAAGTGCCATATGATCCTGGCGACGTGACCGTCGGAATGCCGGGAGGGACGAAAGTGGTGGTGGTCGAGTTGTAGGCGCGGACCGCCGGAACGAGCGAGGCTTCACGCGCCGGATATTGCCGGCGCGTTCTGATTCAGGGGCTGGCGGTGATGTCTATCAGACCCAATCCGAGGTCGGTCTGGGTATCAACGACCAATCGCTGGCGTCCGGGACTGAGCAGATCAGGGTTGACGTCCTGCACCGTAATGGGCATCGTCAAGCCGTCGGGGGGCGATGGCCCCGTGATCTCCGGCCAACCCGCTTGGATGGCGTCGACGGGCGACGGCCGGAATGAGGCAGCCCAGTGCTGGGTCAACTCGGGCAGGGGGGAATTCGTGCCCAGGAGGACGATGCCGGATCCGGCCAAATCAGCCGAGATTTCGGGGTCCGCCAGTTGATTCGGCAAGAACACGGTCTGGACGCCGGTGCCGGCGAGGAAGGCCGAAGGGGGACCGCTCCCCGGAGCGTAGTTGATTGACAGGGGGTAGTTTTCGAAGGGAGGGCGCTGCGGCCGGCAAAGCCCGCAATAATACTCAGCGCCACTTTGGAATGCGTCTGCCACGGCCTGATCTCTCGTGTCGCCGACGAGGTTGGCTACGCGGTAATCCTCGGTAATCAAGGCTGCCGTGTACCCGGCCAAGAAGGCTTGCTGGAGGTCGGCATCCGCCGGGGTCTGGAGCAGAACAAGATTAGGCTGGGCGCTTATCCCCTCGGCGGCAAAGGCTACGATCCTGGCATCGGGGGCGCGGGAGTGAACAATCGCCACCTCGGCGTTTGAGAGGGCAGTCAGGACTATCAGGTAGGCGAGGTCGGGGGAGATGCTCTCCGGTTGCAGGAACGGCTGTGTTTGGAAGGTCGTCCCTGCCGTTTGGGCCAACTCTGCGAATGTGGCTTCGGCCTGTGTTGCGAGGGCCGGGTCCATGTCGGCCGGAAGGATAGCCAGGGTGATCGGTGGGCCGGGAGTGCGCGTAGGGACGAGGGTGGGCGTGAAGGTCGCTGGGGCCGTGCTGATCGGCGGAGATGCCGTCGGTGCCTGGCCGGGGATGAAACCGCAGGCCGAAAGCGCCGCCGCAGATGCCCAAACGAGCACGGAGGAGAAAGTTAGCCGGCGGGATCTCATGACTTGTTCCTGAAGCCCCTCGTTGGAGTCGAAGCTAGAAGTCCTGTCCATGGGTTGAGGGAGGCCGCCCGGAACCAGACGTCCCCCGCATTTCGGGCCCGGCAAGAAAGGCTGCAGTCAAGACCCCAAGGACGGTTCCGACCAGGGCCGCGAACAGATTGAGGGGCCCGAACCGCCACAGGTGCAGGCCGATCCAACCGCCGACAGTTTGGCCGATGGCGAAGGAAATCCACGCGCTGACCAGGTACATCCCAAGTCGGCTGAGGCTCCCGCCGCGAATCAGATGGAAAACCAACGCCACAGCTGAGGCAATCAGAAAGCCATACACTACGCCTGGCAGCGTCATGGCTGGATCACGCCTCCGCCCAAGCAGACCTGGTGGTCAAAGAAGACGGCTGACTGGCCGGGGGTGACGTCCGGCAGGGGTTCGGCAAGGCGCACGGCGGCTTCGGCATCAGAGCGCACCGTCACTTGGCCCTCGACTTCACTTGCTTTGTAGCGAACCTGGACGCCGGCGGTCAGGGTGCCTTCAGGTGGCGAGCCGGCGACCCAGTTGACTCTCCCCACGCTGAACTCCCGCCGGCCGAGGGCTTGCCGGGGCCCGACCACCAATTGGTTGTGCGCCAGGTCCTTCTCCAGCACGTACAGAGGCTGATCCGCCGTCACGCCGATGCCCTTGCGCTGGCCGATGGTGTACCTGGCCAGACCTTGGTGGTTGCCAAGCTGGCGACCGGAGCGATCAACGATCGGACCAGGCGGAAGCACGTTGCCCCACTGTGTTTCAAGGAAGTCCCGGTAATCGCCGCCGCCGACAAAGCACAGGTCCTGGCTTTCGGATCGGTCAGCAACGGGCAGCTGAAGCTCGCGCGCTATCTCCCTTACCTGATCTTTCGTGTAGTCACCAAGAGGGAAGACGGCGTGGGCAAGTTGGTCCTGACCCATCACGCTTAGAACGTAGGATTGGTCCTTGTGGGCGTCGGCGGCACGCAGGAGTTGAAAAGACGCATCTTGCTTTCTCACCCGGGCATAGTGGCCAGTCGCCAAGTGGGTGGCTCCCATGGCCAGGGCATGCTGGAGAAGGAAACCCCACCGGATATGGCGATTGCACTCTATACACGGATTGGGTGTCAAGCCCTGAGCGTAACCGTCGGCGAAGAAATCCACCACCTGCCGCTTGAATCGGTCCTGAACGTCGAGGGCGTAGAAGGGGATATCGAGTTGGGCGGCCACTGCGCGGGCACGCGCCATGTCAGCCGGCGAGCAGCATCGATTGGCGTGTTGGGGGCCGCGGCTCCAAAGCCGCATCATGAGTCCGAAGACTTCAAAGTCCTGGTTGGCAAGGAGAGCGGCCGCCACCGAACTGTCGACGCCACCGCTCATGGCGACGGCGATCTTGGGCCTGTTGGTCATGCGTGCAAAGACTCCGCAGCCCGAAGTCTTCGGACCAGACCTGGCAGGTGATCTAACAACCTGTCCATGTCGCCCTCGGTGGTGTCGCGGCCAACGGTGATGCGCAGCGAACCCAGTGCCCAATCACGGGTCAGGCCGAGGGCCGTCAGAACATCGGAAGGCTCGGGGTCGCCCGTCTTGCAAGCGGATCCGGATGAACAAGCGAAACCGGCCACGTCCAACGCGGTCAGAAGCTGATTGCCGTCCACACCGCGAAAGACGAATGAGGCATGATTGGGCAGACGGATCTCTGGGTGGCCCGTGATTCTGGTTTCGGGTATCTCGCCGGGGATCCTCTGGAGCAAGCGGTTGCGCAGCGCCTTGGCCCGCCGATTGTGATCCGATTGTTCATCAAGCGTCAATCGGTAGGCTTTGGCCATTCCGACGATGAGCGGGACATTGTGCGTCCCGGCCCGCAGTCCGGATTCCTGGGTGCCGCCAGTGAGAGTGGGGATGAGGTGGGTGCCGTTCCGGACGTACAGCGCGCCGATGCCTTTGGGGCCGTAGAACTTGTGGGCGCCCAACGAAAGCAGGTCAACTTGGAGAGAGTGCACGTCGAGCGGCAGATGGGCACCGGCCTGGACCGCATCGGTGTGGAACACGACGGCGTGTTCCCGGCACAAGGCACCAATCTCGGCGACGGGATTGAGCGTGCCAATCTCATTGTTGGCCGTCATCACCGAAACCAGGGCCGTCTCCGGCCGAAGGCGCGGGGCCACCGCATCCGGTGTGATCCTCCCGTATTCGTCAGGCGGGATCAACTCATATTCGAAGCCGTGGAATGCACCCAGCGCACGCGCCGTATTCAAGACCGCGTCGTGCTCGACGGCCGACACAAGGACGTGGTTGGCTCCGCTAGCCTGGCGGGCGGAAAGGGCCGCACCACGCACAGCCAGGTTGTCGCTTTCGGACCCGCAGCCGGTGAAGATAATCTCGTTTGGCGTGCAATTGAGACCTTCGGCCAGTATCAGGCGGGCGCGTTCGACGGCGGCTTCGGCTTGCTGACCCCAGCGGTGGATCGACGATGGGTTGCCATACCGCTGGCCAAAATATGGCAGCATGGCTTCCAATACACGGGGATCGACCGGCGTAGTGGCCGCGTGATCGAGATAGATTCGGGGCTGGGCCATGGGGGCATTCTATCATGGGGTATCAGGCACCCCTTGAGCCTTCGCTGGGTATAATAGCCAAGTTGAAATACCCTCGAGGAGGCGCGTCATGTCGAACCCCATCATCGAACTCGTTCACGCCCGCCAGGTCCTGGATTCACGTGGGAATCCCACTGTGGAAGTCGAAGTTGGGCTGCTGGACGGTAGCCATGGGCGTGCCATCGTTCCTTCGGGAGCATCAACCGGGGTCCATGAGGCGCTGGAACTGCGAGACGGAGAAAAGGATGTTTACTCTGGCAAGGGGGTGATGACGGCCGTTTCCAATGTCAACGAAGAGATCGCCGAGAACCTGGTCGGCTGGTTTGCCGCCGACCAAAAAGCTATCGACGAGATGCTCTTGTCGCTGGATGGCACCGACAACAAATCGCGCCTCGGCGCCAACGCGATTCTGGGCGTCAGCCTGGCCGTGGCCAAGGCGGCTGCCCAATCGGCTGAACTGCCACTGTATCGCTACATCGGCGGTGTCTACGCTCATCTGCTCCCCGTTCCGATGATGAACATTCTGAATGGCGGGGCGCACACCGGGTGGCAGTCCACCGATGTCCAGGAATTCATGGTGATGCCCCTTGGCGCACCCTCGTTTGCGGAAGGTCTGCGCTGGGGCGTGGAAATCTACCATGCGTTGAAATCGGTCCTCAAAGAAAAAGGGTACACCACCTTGGTCGGCGATGAAGGCGGCTATGCTCCAGCGCTCAAGGCCAACCTGGAGGCCGTCGAGGTGATCCTGGCGGCCATCGAGAAGGCCGGATACAAAGCAGGCGAAGATGTGGGATTGGCGATTGATCCGGCGGCGTCGGAGTGGTTTGACGATGAGAAGGGCAAATACGTTCTTCGAAAAGAAGGGGTGGAGTTGTCCGGTGAGGAGCTGGTCGACTTCTGGGAGGCCTGGGTCAGGCAGTATCCATTGGTTTCGCTCGAGGACGGCCTGGGCGAGGATGATTGGGAGACCTGGACCCTGCTGACCGAGCGTTTGGGAGACAAGGTCCAGATTGTGGGCGACGACCTGCTGGTAACGAACCCCGACCGGGTTAGGCGCGGCATCGATGAGCGCACCTGCAACGCCCTGCTGGTGAAGGTCAATCAAATCGGGTCACTGACAGAGACCATCCAGGCGGTCGACCTCTGCCAGCGTGCGGGTTGGAGGACAGTGGCCTCGCATCGATCGGGTGAAACCGAAGATACGACAATTGCCGATCTGGCCGTCGCCCTGAACATGGGACAGATCAAGACCGGCGCACCGGCTCGGTCGGATCGCGTGGCGAAATACAATCAGCTGCTCCGCATAGAGGAAGAGCTGGGATCTGAGTCGGCCTATGCAGGTTGGGGCGCGCTAAAGAGGGGTTGACTGCGACCGCAGGTTACGCTTATCGGTTGGGGTTAAGGCAGAGCGAGCTTTTCGGTCGATGCTGTGTCAGGGGAGCGCCCGGCGGGGACCGGCGTGGCACAGTAAGGGCAGACCTGCCAGGGTAGCTCTAGGAGCCGGCGGCAGCTGGCACAAGCTTTCTGCAGCCGAGTATGACAGTGAGGACAGACCTGCCAATCCGGCCGGGTTTGTGCGCCACATCCTGGGCACACCGGCCGGTCTTCAATTTCCGCAAGCAGGGCCTCTTCTTCCAGGGCTCTTTGGTACACGTCATCCAAGGTCTGGCGGGGCCGAAGTACCAGGTAGATCACCAGGCCGGCCGGTCCAAGAAGCAGGACGACTGCCGCGGCCAGGATTTGGGCAAAACGATCGTGGCTGCGCGCGCCTGCATCGCGAAAGGCCCAAAATGCAAGGCTCAACCACAGCGCCGCCAGGAAAGCGCCGAAGAACGCCGTTGCGTACAAGAACAGATTGGCGAGCGATCCCAAGTTGAGGCCGGTTGGCATGAACCTTGCTCCCTTGATAGGCGATTATAGCATGCGGGATTTCAGCAACAGGAGTGCAACTTTCGGGCCGCGTTTACAGCCTGGGCAAGGTGATCTAGAGTTGAGATATTCCAGCTTCACCTGTCACAGTTCAATAAGGGGGAACCAATGTCCAGGCGCGGCGATTCGTATCGGATTACCGATCTGGCCGTTTCGGAACGGCCACGCGAGCGTTTGGCGAGGCTCGGTCCTTCGGCGCTGTCCAACGCTGAGCTTCTCGCCATTCTGCTCCGTTCAGGGATGGTAGGCATGAACGCCGTCCAATTGGCACAGCAGATTCTGGTCAAGACCGGAGGTCTCTCGGGGCTCCATCGGACGCCCTATGCTGAACTGTGCCAGCGACGCGGCGTAGGCCCCGCCAAAGCCGCACAGCTCAAGGCGGCCATTGAGGTTGGGCGCCGGATGGCGGTGGCCACGCCGGAGGAGCGGCCGGCAATCCAGTCGCCGGAGGACGCCGCTGGGCTGCTGCTCTACGAAATGGCCGCGCTGGAGCAGGAACATCTTCGGGTGCTCTTGTTGGACACCCGGAACCTACTCGAGCGCACGGTTGAGGTCTACCGCGGCTCGTTGAACACGTCATTAATCAGGATCGGGGGGGTGTTCCGGGATGCGGTTCGCTACCATGCGGCCGCCATCATCGTCGCTCACAATCATCCGAGCGGCGATCCGACACCCAGCCCCGAGGATGTGAACGTGACCAAGGCGATCGTTGAAGCCGGCCGCCTGCTAGATATTGAGGTCTTGGATCATCTCGTGATCGGCCGCGGACGGTACGTGTCCTTGAAATCCCAGGGTTTGGGGTTTGGGTAAGCCATGAACTTCCTGCTTGATTATCAGATCATCTTGTTGCCCAAGCGCGACTACTGGAAGTGGGTCCGCGCCTGTTCCAAGTACGTGATCGAGTTCGGCGCCAACCTGACCGACGATCCCGGGACCGCCATCAGCTACATGGCGCCAGGCCAGGTTATCACCTTCCCGGCGGGTGAGGGACTTTTCCCCGACCATCCTGATGTCGAAGGGTGGCTCCAGGAAGCTGCCCCCGGCGTTCGGCTTGATCCGCTTGACGTCAAATCTGCCAAGGAGCTTAAGGCGCAGTTGGCCAAACGCCTGGAAGACGACGACCGTTATGGCCAAAAGCAGAGGCCGTTCTACCTGCTCTGGCCGACGGACTATCCGGTCATCACCCAGGCTTTCGGCGCCAATCCACAAATCTACCGGCGCTTTGGGATGCCCGGCCACGAGGGCCTGGATTTCCGTGCGCTGACCAATACCAATGTGTACTGCTGCGCCGAAGGGACGGTTTACGAGGTCCACAAACAGCCCAATGACCATCCTTACGGGATACACGTACGTGTAAGGCACAAGGACGGCTACCGGACGGTGTATGGTCACCTGGCGCGCGCCCTGGTGAGTGTGGGGCAGTTTGTTCAAGCTGGCCAGGTGCTCGGCAAGGCCGACTCAACCGGTGCCTCGTCGGCCGCCCATCTTCATTTGTCGCTCGAACGCGACGGGGCGACGGCGCGCAAGGAAACCAAGTATCCCAAGGATGTGGTTGATCC
This sequence comes from uncultured Chloroflexia bacterium, assembly GCA_963807065.1. Taxonomy (GTDB): domain Bacteria; phylum Chloroflexota; class Anaerolineae; order Anaerolineales; family E44-bin32; genus CAWAND01. Next base: position 334,931 of record CAWDZQ010000003.1, on the reverse strand, counting down.
GACTCCGTTCATGGTCTGGCCAGACCGCTCACGGATAAAGACCCTCCCGTCCTTGACCTGGCCGGCCGGGCGCTGTCTGATCGGTGGGACGGCTCAGCAGACCGCCCCCCTCACGGTAGACGATCTGGCGGTTGTACGGATAGCGGAGCTCGAGGCGCTGAGAGTCGCAGCCGGCGAGACTCTCGAGAGTCTGGCCGCGATCAGGAAGATTCGTCCAGGCATGCTGGTGATGGCGAGGCTTTCCGCCGACCTTTCTGGAGATCAGGTTGCGCCGCATGAGTACGCAGGAAGCGTGTCAGACGATCTGAAGCGTCTGGCGGATGCGGGTGTGAACTACTTCGAAGTCTGCGAGCAGCCGAATTTGCAGTCGGGTGGCTTGGGTCAATCCTGGCGCACAGGGCACGATTTCGGGGAGTGGTTCAAGGACTTGCTGGCGGAACTGCGGGGCGCGGCACCCACCGCAAAGTTTGGATTCCCGGGTCTGGCCCCTGGAGCCGATGTGATTGGTTGTCGCGCCGATTCGGACAGATTCTTGGCTGACGCCCAGAGTGCCGCGGAGGAGGCGGATTGGATTGGAGTCAATTTCTATCTGGGGGCTGCAGAATTGGGGCGTGAGCAAGCATTGGCACAGATCATGGGTACCTATCGCGCTTCATTTCCGAACAAGCTGCTCTTCCTGTTTCTCGATGGTCAGACCGGCGAGGGCGTTGGCCCCGAGGCGAAGGCGCGTGGCGTGCTGAGCCTTTTCCGACGCCTCAGAAACGAGCCCAACCTGGGGGCGGCTTTCGGCTATGATCTGCTTGCGCCGGAGCAAAGCGGCGTCGGGCCCCAGTCGACGGATGGGCGGTTCATGGCCAGCGCTGAAGTCTTGGGCCGACGAAACTTCTGAGCCATTCCTCTGCCTAAAGGAAACCGATCCAACGAATGCGGAAGCCGCGCAGCCTGCCTTGAGGCTTGTCCCATCGCACCTCCACCGCCGCGACTTTGGCTTCAGGGGGGCCCTTCTTGACGGCCCGATAGAGGGAATCCAGACTGGGTTTGGGCCCTTCGGCGAGGACCTCAACCCGGTCGCTGCGCCGATTTCGAACCCAACCCACGAGGCCCAGGGCTTCGGCCTGACGCTTCACAAAGAGGCGGAAGCGGACGCGCTTGACTCTTCCGGTGATGAACAAATGCAGACGCTGGGTGGCGCCGGCCGAGGCAGTGGCTTTGGGCCCCTCAAGCAGAGGGCTGTCGTTATTCATCGGCGTCGAGCAGCGTGAGAAGATCCTCTTCGTCATCTTCATCGTCCGGTCCGTCGAGATCCAGCAGCAGGAAGTCGGGTGTACTCCCCAAGAAGTTGAGGTAATCGAGGGCGTCTTCAATCAGGCCAGCGTCCTCTTCATAGACCTCGTTCTCCTGCAGTGCGAGCAGGGCCTTCTCGGCGCGCCCTCCCCCAATCAGGCCCAGGGACCAGATCGCAGCTCGGCGCACCGGGGGTTTGGCGTCATCAAGCAAGTCGATCAGGGATGGGACGGCGCTCCGAGCCTCGAGCTCTCCGGCGGCTCTGGCTGCCTCCTCTCGAATGAGAGGAGAAGGGTTGTGAAGCTCCTCGGCCACCGCCGGCAGCCATTGTTCGTGCGCCGATCGCCCCATGGCCATGACACTGGAGCGCTTGACGGCTTCATCCGACGATGCGTGGGCGGACTCGATAAGGCCGCTAACGTCCTTTCGGGATGAGTAGCCCAGCGATTCGAGGGCCCGCAACCGGGTTTGGTGAGCACCCTCGAGGCGAGCAAGCTTAAGCAAGCTGTCTTCTATCGACTTGAGCAGGCCAGGTTCCAGTTTATCGAGCTCGCCCAGGTAGACGAAGCGTCCCAACGCCTCGGTGGCCTGCGCTCGCACTTCATCGTCGACATCGCTTTCCATCATCTGGACCAATTTTCGGGCGAGGTGGGGGTCTTCGCATTCCCAGAGGTTGGCCACGGCCTGACGGCGAACCAGCGGGTCGGGGTCATCCAGGGCCATTCGGTTGACGCATTCGAAATCCAATTCGATATGTTCCTGGGCAAGTTGGGCGACGTACTGCATCACTGCCTGGCGATTGGCGGTGGGAGCGTTCGGCCATTGCTTGCCTACGACCCGTGCCTGCGCCGAGTCCAGATCCGAGAGCTGGGCGAGATCCAGGGCGGGGACAGGCTGGTTTTCGTCCAGCAGTGAATCAAGCAGCTTCTGAAGTTCTTCAGGCATGGAAAGGGCTCATCTCAATGCGGTAGCGTAATGGGATTGACGAAGTCCTGGAAATTGACATACAGCATCACAATGAGCAATACAGCGAAACCTATGGCGTGGGCCAGACCCTCATACCGAGGCGAGATTCTGCGGCCGGCCACGGCTTCAAAGAGTACAAACATCAGACGGCCTCCGTCGAGTGCGGGGAACGGGAGCAGATTGGCGATTGCCAGGCCGATGCTGATGACGCCGATCAGATTGAGAGTGAGGAATGGGCGCTGGGTGTTCCGATCAATTCGCCCAGCCCAGGCGAGCATGTCATACATGCCCTTCAAACCGCTCACCCGTGCCTGTGACGGTTGGATCTGCCCTTCCATGAGGCGGGCGGGCAGGCGCACTATCATGCCGACCTGGGTTGCGGTGGAATCCCACCCAAGGCGGACGGCAGCCCCAAGCGGCTCGGGTTTGGACGGATTGCCCAGCGTGACCCCGATGGGGCCCTCATCTGGCGGTGGGTTTGTACGCGGGACAAGTTTGGCTTCCACGGTTTCGCCGTTGCGTTGAAGGATCAGATTGATTGGCTGGCCGAGGTGATTGTTGACGATTGTCTGAAGAGTGTCGAAACCATCCACCGTTTGACCATCGGCCGCCACGATCAAATCGTCGGTCTGTAGGCCGGCCTGGGCGGCCGGGGAGCCAGAATCGACCGTAGTGATGATGACCCGAGATGGATCAGGGGCGGCATACTTATAGGCGAATGTGAAGGCCAAGAAGGCGAGCAGGACGTTGGCCACTGGGCCTGCCAGCAGGACGATAGTTCGGACGCGCTTGGGCGCGCTTGCCAATCCCCCGGGGACGTCCGGATCGTCCTCGCCGGCGGGCCGCACGAACCCACCGAGCGGGATCGCATTCAGCGTAAACTGCGTACCGCGAAACCGAAAAAGTGTGGCCAGGCGTGGGGGAAAGCCAAAGCCGAACTCTTCGACTTTTACTCCGGTCGATTTGGCGGCCAGGAAATGGCCAAGCTCGTGGCCCAGAATGAGAACGGCCAAAACCACCACAAACAACACAAAGTCAAACAAGCGGAAGCACCTCGCGTGGAAATCTGAGTAATTTGGTTTGAACTCGAGGATTATATCATTCAGCTGGCGCAGGGTCCGCCGACGCCACCAGTCGGGCAGCCGGGCCGGGGATGCCTCGATAGAGCTCTCTAACCTCGTCTGAGCCCCGCAGAAGCGCTTCCACCTGGGTCTCGTGTTCGGTGGTTGTGAGGCAGTGAACCGTGGAGCCGGCGTCGAGGGTGGCGCAGACGTCGATGCCGCTATTCCGCCAGGCCGCAATCTTCTTCATCAGGCTGATGCTCCCGGGAGCCCAATACAGGAGGGGAGGCGTAGAGGTCATCATGACCGCATGCATCATATTGCTGTCCAGTTCGACGACTTCGGCCAGGCGTTGAAAATCCCTTTCGGCCAGAGCATGGCGGCATTCGGCCAGCCGGTCGGCCGCAGACGCAATACGTGCCGCTTGGAGCGGGCTCGTCTCGGCCAGCCGGTGGCCATCAAGCGACCCCGTGACCTTTGGGCTGCGGTCGACTACGGCGATCCAATCAACCAACGGCCAGTGTTCGGGCGGCCAGAGCTGCTCGGAAAATGAACTCTCATCATCAGCGCCGTTATGCCAGATGACAAAACCACCGAAGATCGAACGAGCCGCCGAGCCGGAACCCTTTCGCGCCAGAACCGAGAGTTCTTTGGGGGGGAGATCCAGCCCAAGGGCCGAAGCGGCAGCCAGTGTCAGAGCGGCGAACCCCGATGCTGAGGATGCGATTCCAGCCGAGGCAGGGAAGTTGTTATCGCTGACGATATGGGCGAAGGACTGCGACTCAGCGAGCGCGCGGATGCGGTCGAGGTGCGTCGAAGTGCGCGCCGCAGAGCTTTTGTCCGCTAGGCGCCCCCCCAATTCGAAGATGTCTCCGGAGAGGCCATCCTGAAATCTGACCGTCGTCCGAGTCTCGAGTCCGCCAAGGGTCATAGACAACGAGCCGGAGGCCGGGAGGTTGATGGCGCGGTCCCGGACGCCCCAATACTTGATCAGGGCAATGTTGGGGTGGGCAATGGCCGTCGCGGATGGCATGCAGGCAAAATCCCAGAGTGCTGGCTGGCCGGTGCGGGATCAGGCTGGATGGCTGCCGCGGCATTCCGACAGGGATCGGACCGCCGTCCGGTATTGCCCTTTGGCCGCCTCAAGCCGTCCGACGGATTCGTAGTAATGGCTGCCCACGTCACTCCCTTGCATTGGCGTGCTGGTATTGGCACCGGAAGCCGCCGGGACGGCCGAACCGCCGGCCTGGATGGCCTTGAGCTCGGCCAGGGCTGCTTCAACTTCGCTCTGGTACTCACCGCACTTGTCTTGGGGCATGTTGTTCTCCCGGCTGGGTAGGGACGGCAGGGACCATTATATGCCATGCACAGTTCCGCCTGCCGATTTAACGCACAAGGTCGCCGTTCGGCGACCAAGGCGAGAGTGGAAACGGGCGGAGGTTGCCCGTGTAAAGGTGCAGGGTCATTAAAACATGACTTTTCGTTTTGGGGGGAAGGTTGAAAGGTGTGTGTAAGGTCGAAATCGTTCAGGGTGTGCTAACCTATGTTTGGGTAAAGCTTCACCATCACAACTGAATTACCCAGATCCGCCCGTCCGCACCTTATCTTTTCCTCCCTCCGGCAAAGGTGCGGACGGCGGTCATTTAAACGGGGGAAATCGAAAATCTTCGCTGTTCGTGACAAAATTCACAATCGGAGCTATGAGCAGGTAAGGCCCTTGTGGGCGGGAGGAGGGGTGGCTGACGGGGCTCGAACCCGCAACCCCTTGATCCACAGTCAAGTGCTCTGCCATTGAGCTACAGCCACCATGGTCGGTCGTGGGCAGGCCCGACCGCGGGCCATTGTAACATGAATTTGCACTTGAGTTTTGCCTGCGCCGGACCGCATTCAGCTCAATCGGCGCTCAAGTTCGTTCCCCAACTTATCCCGAGGGCAGGTTGCCTGCTCGCCGGACCGCATGTCCTTGAGTGTCACCGTGCCGGCCTGGACTTCTTCGGGTCCGAGAATGGCGACAAGGGGGATCCCGTAGCGGTCAGCGTATTTGAGCTGTTTGCCCATCCGGGCACTCTCCGGGTACCACTCCACCCGCAAGCCGGTATGACGCAATTCGGCAGCAAGGGCCAGGCTCTGGGGCGCCAGAGCGGCATCGAAGTTGGTCACCAAGACCTGGGCCGGTGATGTTTTGAGGCTGGGCAATGCGTCAGCAGCCTCAAGGACCAGGCCGATGACGACGTCGCCCATGGCGAATCCAATGGCTGGCACGGGGTCGCCCCCGACATCTGCCACCAGGTTGTCGTAGCGGCCGCCGCCCAGAATGGCGCGGTGTTCGCCCTTGGCATCGCGGGCTTCAAAGACGACACCGGTGTAGTAGTCCAGGCCGCGGATGATGCTTGGATCAAAGCGCAGGTACGCGTCGATCCCAAGCGAGCGTCCGGCATCGAAGAAAGCTGTCAAGTCGTCCGACGTCTTCCAGGCGTTTTCATCGGCGAACAGGCGGTGGATGCCAGCCAGCAGGGTGTCGTCGACGCCGCTTTCTTTCGCATAGGCATCCCACGCAGGAAGAGACATCCGGTCTCGCCGGTCAATGAGATGGTAAAGATCTGGCCGGCGCTCGTCGGGTACCCCCAGATCGGCCAATTGGCGATCCACAAGTCTCCGGCTGTTCACCATGATCTGAACCTTGGCGGGCGAAAGGCCAACGTTGTCGAAGAAGGTAGCTGCAATGGCTGCCAATTCGGCGTCGATGGCGGGTAAATCCAGCCCTATCAGGTCAATATTCCACTGGAAGAACTCGCGCGTGCGGCCCTTCTGGGGCTTCTCGTAGCGCCAGAAGGGGCCGAAGGACCACCATCGAATGGGAGCGGGAAGCGTCTTGACTCGGGCAGCGATCATGCGGGCCAGGCTTGGCGTGAGTTCGGGTCTGAGCGCCAGCAGGTCGCCGCCTCGGTCAGGGAAGACGAATGACTGTTCTTTGACCAGTTCTTCGCCTGATTTGGCGGCATACAGCTCCAGGCGTTCCAGAAAGGGCGCGTCGTATTCCTGATATCCGAAGCTGGCCGAAACTTGGCGGATCTGATCATAAAGCCAGGTTCGGAAGGCCATCTCCTTGGGATAGAAGTCTCGCGTGCCTTTGACGGCTTGAATGTCGGGCATGGTCCCTCGGGGGTTAACCGATCGTGCTGTGAGATTGGAAGACAGTACGGCGACCGATTATAGCATGGGCCCGGCGTTGACCGCCGGGGGATGGGACGACCATCAACCTGAATCGTTTCAGACTTGGCTGAGCCCGGATTCCCTTGTTTCCGAGCCAGCGGCCCAGGCTGACCCTTCTGTTTCGATGAAAGGACGCGAACACCTGAAATCATGATCGCGCGTCGATATGTCGGGGGGAAGGAGCCATTATTGGGCGAGGGCCATGGTATCCTAGTCTCGCCCGCAGGCGAAGTGTATTTTCCCCACATCCTTTCTTCGAGGATCGCTATTGGCGCTGCTTCCTACCGTTCTGCTGCTTGTGTTGGGGGTTGTTGTGTGGCTGGTGCGCAACCGTCCAGAGCGTGTGGTCTGGGCGGTGTCGGTGGCGGGCCAGTGGCTCGTTTGGCTCACCCTGCTGGGGATCCACCGCTATGTTCCAACTGAGATAGGGATCTCCGTCTGGCGACCGGTTGCACTTTTCCAGACCCCGCTGGTGCTGTCTCTTGACACCACGGGTTGGACGATGGCGTTTGCCATCGCCACACTCCTCCTCGCCATTGGTATGACTTCAGCGGCGAGAAGCGGAAGCGCTACCCCGGCCACACGGGTGTTCCTGTCTGTCTACGGCGCCCTTGGGATGGCGGCGGTGACAGCCGGCAACCTTCTTACGATGGGTATGGCCTGGGCCATGATGGAGGTCGTGGCCTTCACGACCAGCCTGGTCTTGGTCGGCCGGCGCGATATCATCCCGCGAGAGATCCTCCGTCTGGCGATGCAGGGGACGAGCGTGATCCTGCTCCTTGCGGCCGCCGTTCTCTTGGGTTCGAATGGCGTCCCAGGTGTCCGAGGGATGTCCGCTTGGGGATATGCTCTCGGGTTAGCGGCGGCTGTCCTGAGGTGGGGGCTTTTCCCAGCCCACTATCCGCTGCCATCACTTCCCGGCATTCGGCGCGGGCTGGGCACCTGCCTTCGTCTGCTTCCGGCCGGGATGGGCATGGTGCTCATCGTGCGCCTACTGCAAGGTGATCCGCCGCTGATATTCTTGACGGTCTTGGCGTGGTTCGGCGGGGTTTTGGCCCTGGTAAGCGGGATCACCTGGGCATTCCACACCGACCCGGTTCGGCGCCGTCCCATGCTGGTCCTCGGTTTGGCGGGGCTGACTCTCTGCGCCGTTGGGGCGTCCCCTGCAGGCCCAAGCGAGGTCGTTGCCTTGGGAGGTTCGGCGGCACTGGTTCTTATCGGGGGGATGGTCTCTCTGGCTGAGCCGCACGAGATGTGGCACCGATGGTGGGTGCTCCCGGCAGTATTCATGCTGATCGGGGGACCATTTTCGCCCGCCCAGCGGGTGCTCGAGCCCCTTGTTGGTTCTGCACATGCAGGTTCTGCAGTCCCAGGGGGGTTGGGCTTGGTGGGGGGTGTGCTGCTCGCGGTAGGAATTGTCAGGCATGTGGAGGTTGCGGCAAGTCCGTGGCCGAGCGGGGAGTCGTTGGTCAAGGCCTCTTACGCGGTAGGGATTGCACTCATACCTTTGGCAGCGGTCGAAATCTCTCTTGCGATTCCCACCAAGCCCAGCGCGCTGAGTGTGGCTCTGTTCTTGGCTATGGCGGGCGCCAGCGCGCTCGCCTACTATGGTTATGTGCGAGCTGGCGAACGGACGAGGGCCTCCTTTGAGAGAGTCTTCGGATCAGCCAGATTGCCCGAACCTTGGCCAGACATGGGGTCATTCCTGGCGTCGCCTCTAAATGGCCTCGTGTGGATCGGGGATCTGTTCCAGGGTGACGCGGGATTGCTCTGGATTCTCTTCTTTCTGCTGATGCTGGTGGCCATTGTCGGGAGGGGGGCGTGAGTGCCGTCCTGGCAGCCTATGCTCCCTGGGCTGTTGCGGGAGTTGCCCTGACTGGCGCCTTGCTCGTGGTACTAAACAATCACCGCGGCCTGGTGGTCGCGCTGGCAGCGCAGTATGTGTTGGCCGGATGGCTGGCGGCGAACTTTCTGGGCCCGGGGGTCGCCGGTGTGCAAGTGCTGGGCGGCCTGCTGGTCTCGGTCATTGTGTGGCTCACATGGGAAAAGCTCGATCGTACACGGCGGCAGTCCCCCATGGGGGCCGATCTCATGTCCCGGACATCATTCCGTTGGATTGTGGTATTGCTGGTCCTGTTTGCTGCCTGGGGATTGGGGCGCAGGGCATGGTTGGGTCTCCCGGGATTGACTTCAGATGGGACATTGGGAGCTACCTTCTTGATGTTGTTGGGGCTTCTTCAGGCGAGCTTGTACCGGGTTCCGATGCGAGTAGTCGTGGGCCTGGTGACGCTTCTCTCCGGCTTCGGGATTGCCTATGGGGCGGTTGAATCGTCGCTGTCCGTCATCGCGCTCATGATCGTGGTCCACCTGGGTTTGGCTCTCGCCGGAAGCTACCTGACGATCCTTGAGCCGGCGGACGAACCACGGGGACAAGTGCGGTGAGCGCACCTGTCATCATCGGTCTTGTCAGTTTAGGCGTATTTGCCGTGGGCATTGCGGTCCGCCGCCGCCCGGCACTATCTTCGGCGATAACTGCCACGGGCGCACTGGCACTGGCGCTGTTTGCGCTTCGGGCGCCGATTGACCAACCGATCGAGATCTTCGGGATGGGTGTCAAAGTGGGGGCGTCGTTCCAGCTCCTGGGCCGATCACTCACCCTCTCGGAAGGCAATCGGGCAGTGGTCGGTTTCCTGTACGTCGCAGCTGGATTCGTGTTCGGCGCCGGATGGGCGGCGCGCCCCGGTGCCTATTTCTTTCCCGCGGGCATAGTCCTTGTGGGCGCCGTGGTGGCGGCGATCATGATCAGCCCGTTCCTGTACGCGGCGGCATTCCTGGAAATTGCCGCCCTGGCCAGCGTGCTGCTCATCGCTCAACCGAGCAGGGCGTCGATCCGGGGCAGCGAACGGCTGCTGGTCTTCTATACCTTGGCCATGATGGCGATCCTGGTGACTGGTTGGATGCTTCCCTCGGTTGGGGTCACGCGCGCCACGCCTGAGCTGGCGGCGCGAGCCATCCGGCTCCTCGCCTTGGGCTTCGCCGTCCTGATGCTCGTCCCCCCTTTTCACATCTGGGTTCTGGATGCTTTTGAGCGGACGAGTCCGTATGCTGGGGTCCTGCTCGTGGTTGTGCTGCAAAGTGCCGGACTATTCTTCATGCTCCGTTTCCTCGACAACTACGACTGGCTGCGGACCGACGTTGGCCTGATGACCAGCGTCCGTGGGGTAGGAACGGCACTGATTGTAATCGGCGGGCTCTTCGCACTCGCCGAACGTTCCATGGTTAGGTCCGTGGTGTATATGTTGATGGGGGATCTGGGCGTGACCCTTGTGGCGGTGAGCCTGAATACGTCCGTAGGCTACCAACTGGCCCTGGGGCTATCGGCGGTCCGTGTCATAAGTTTGGCGGTGTGGGGATTGGGGATCTCGATCCTTCAGCGCAGCAGTGTTGGGGGGATGTCCGGCGCCCTGGCCGGCCGGGGCCTGGATGCCCCGTTGGCAGCCGCGGCAGCGCTGGTGGGTTTGGCGTCGCTGGGTGGACTGCCCATGACAGCCGGGTTCCCTGCACGTTGGGGTGTCATGAACGCATTTGCGGGACAGGCACCGACGCTGGCGCTTCTTGTGGTGGGGTCGGTGATGGCCAATGGCCTGGCTTGTATCAAGTGGCTGCGAAATGCCTTAGTGCCCAGCGAGGCCCCGGCGTCGTTCGGAGCGACGCGAAACGAAACCGTGTTTCTTGGCCTGGGGATTGCTTTGTGCCTGTGGCTCGGGTTGTTTCCCCAATCGATTTTCCCGTGGGTTGTTCAGACCCTAAGCGGACTAAAGAACCTTCTCCTTTAGGCCGGACTTGTCGACAATCCGAAGCCGCGCCCACTGCTATACTTGGGCAGGTAACGCACTGGAGGCGTCGGATGGAAGCTAGACAAATCGAAAAGAAGATCACCTGGCTGGACGAACAGCGACGAAAAGATGTCGAGAGCCTTGAAAAGATCGAGGATAGGATCGCTCGGCTCGAAGAGGCACTTGCGTCGAGAAGTGAGCAGTTCAAGTCGCTCTCGAGTGACGTAACACGCCTATCGGCCCTCTCGTCCAGGATCAATCAGTTCGACGACAGCTTGCATAAGCATCGCCAGGAGATTACACGTCATCTGGATGACATCGACACACAGCGAGGCGAGCGGGATAAGCTGGCCGAGCAGCTACGCAAAGGCGAACAGGAAGACATCGCGCGCAGAATCGGTGAGTTGCATGCCGAGCTCAAGGGCCTGCCCGAGATCAAGCTGGCCCTCGACGCGCGCAAGGAAGATGAGGTTCGCCTGATGCGCGAGATAGACAGCCTCGACAAGAAGATCGACGACCTGGTCAAGTCGGCCCAGGATACTCAACGGGGGTTGAAGGCCGCCGAAGAATCTCGGAAGCTCGATGGAAAGCGCTTGACGGAACTCCAGGGAGAAACATCCGAGCTGCGCCGCAAGTTCGATACCTCTCAAGGATCGATGGACGCTGTTGAGGACCGTATTCGTCGACTGGAAACGCGAATCGGGGAGCTGGGTACCGGTGAAAGCGAACGCAAGGAGACATTGACGGCGTGGACTGAGAATCAAGAGCGCAAGCTTGTCGATTTCGAGCGCGGCTGGCGCGAATGGGAAACCCGGTTCGATGAGTTTGCGGAGCAGGCTCAACAGCTCGACGACCGAATGAAAACATACGAGGAAACCTATCGAGGTATCAAGCAGCTGAACAAGGGGATGGAAGATGTGATTGAGCGTCTGGATCGGCGCATCAACGAGATCACTGAGATGCAGCGTCTGGCAGAAGACCGAACCAAACAAGAGTGGTCCGGATTCCGGGCGGACGACCAGAAGCGATGGAATACCTACAAGCTGACTTATGATGAGCAGTGGCGCGAGCAAACACGCCAACACGACAAGATCAACAAACAGCTCGACGGCCTCCAAGCCAGCCTCGCTGAGGCCATGGCTGGAATTGGGTCTCTATCAGAAACGCAAACACGTCGGGTGATGGATCTGCTTGGGTTGATTCGGGACTGGGTCGATGCGCTGGAAACCAGGCCCCGCAGCTGACGGCGACATGAATCCCCCCGGATGGCCCCACAGGCCCCCGCACTTATCTGACGACCCAGCCTAGAAATGCGCGTTGTAGGCACTGCCGGCCACGTTGATCACGGCAAGTCAAGTCTGGTTCAGGCCCTAACGGGCATGAATCCCGACCGTCTGCGCGAGGAACAAGAGCGCCAGATGACGATCGACTTGGGGTTCGCGTGGCTCGATTTGCCGGGGGGACAGAAGGTGGGGATCGTCGATGTCCCCGGGCACATCGACTTCATCGAGAACATGCTCGCGGGCGTGGGGGGAATCGACGCCGCCATCCTGGTTATCGCGGCCGACGAAGGTGTGATGCCTCAAACGCGGGAGCATGTCGACATCCTGGAGTTGCTCGGGATTGGGCGAGGCGTTGTGGCGCTCACAAAGGTCGACGCAGTCCAGGATCCGGATTGGCTGGACCTGGTTGAGGAGGACGCGGGCAGTCTGCTGCAGGAGACGGCCCTAAGAGACGCACCCATCGTACGCGTATCGGCGAAGACCGGCGAGGGGCTAACCGAGTTTGTGAATGCCTTGGAGCGGGTCGTCGAGGCATCGCCGCCGCGCTTGAATTTGGGGCGTCCGCGCCTGTCGGTTGATCGCAGCTTTTCGATGTCAGGATTTGGAACTGTCGTGACGGGAACCCTTCTAGACGGCACGTTTTCTGTCGGGGACGAGATTGAGGTTGTTCCGTCAGGGCTGCGGGGAAGGGTGCGAGGGCTGCAAACACACCATGCCAAGTTGGAGACGGCGCAACCGGGCAGCCGAGTGGCGATGAACCTTTCAGGGGTCGAAGTCGACGCGCTTCAGCGGGGCGACGTCATCGTCCGCCCGGGGACCATCGCGCCTTCTCAGCTTTTAGATGTGCACGTGCGACAGCTGGCCAACGCTTCGGGTCAACTCAAACACAACCAGGAGGTCAAACTCTTTTTGGGCGCGGCTCAGAGGATGGGAAAGATCCGGGTCCTCGGGCGGACCCGAGTTGTTCAGCCCGGGGAGGAGGGTTGGCTCCAGATCACCCTCAACCAGTCGATTGCGGCCGCCAAGGGCGATCGGTACATCTTGCGGCGTCCGTCACCGGCCAGCACGCTGGGCGGTGGCCAGATTGTAGATCCTCACCCGCTTCGGCGTCACCGTTTGAGGGATTTGGCTGTCGTCCAGCACCTCAAAACGGCGCTTGAAGGCAGTCCGGAAGACCAGATTGAGACGGTTGTTCTGCGTCTAGGAGTGCCCACCGCCAGGGAAGCCGCCATCGCCTCCGGATTTGGACTCGCCGAGACCCTGACGGCGGCCGAGTCATTGAGGGATGCCGGGCGGATACGAACCATCGCCTCGGGTGCGATCCTGGACTCCTCACGTCTCGTAGCGTCCTCACTTTGGGATCAGTGGTCCCGTCAGCTGGAAGGGCTCGTCGAAGCCTTTCATGGCCAACATCCGATGCGGAACGGGATGCCACAAGAAGAAATCAAGAGCCGGATGGACCTGGCCCCAGATGTGTTCGGCGCGCTGCTTCGAGATCTGGTTGAGAAAGGGGAGATCGATCACCAGCCCCCGGAAGTACGCATGGCCGGGTTCAGCGTTGAACTCAGTTCAGGCCAGCAGGATGAAGCGAACAAATTGCTGGCGATGTTCGAGTCCTCGGCGGCCCCACCCTCGATGAAGGACGCGGTGGAGATGGCCGGAGAATCGATCGTTCGGCATCTGATCCATGAAGGGCGCCTTGTCGCCGTATCGCGAGAGGTGCTCTTGGACAGGGCAACCTACGATCGCTGGTGGGGAGAGGCCCGGGAAGTCCTGGAGCAAGGCGAGACCTTGACCGTGGGCCAGGTGAGAGATAGGTTCGGCAGCTCCCGAAAATATGCACTGGCCTTCATGGAACATCTTGATGCCGAGGGTCTAACCCTAAGGGATGGAGACGTCCGGAGAATCAACCCCGCTCGAAACAGGTAAGGTCAGAATTGCTTCCGCCGCCACACGCCTCCGATCATGGTGCCCAGGATCTCCATTTGCAGCAGTTTCTCAGGTGGAACGGCGAACGGATCATCTTCAAGCACAATAAGGTCGGCTAGAAACCCCGGTAGAAGACACCCACCTTCGTTTTCTTGGCGCGAGGCGAACGCTGGGCCGAAGGTGTAGGCCCTGAAGGCATCCCACACGGAGATGCACTGCTCTGGATGCCATGCACTCTGGGCCGGGTCTCCTGGCAGGGGCCGGCGGGTGACGGCGGCATAGATCCCAAGGAAGGGATCGGGACTCTCCACCGGGGCGTCCGAGCCGAACGTCAATTGAGTTCCCAGGTCGAGTTGAGTCCTCCATGCGTAGGCATGCGTGACGCGGTCTCCCCAATACTGGTCCGCCATCATCCGATCGGACAAGGCATGGATGGGTTGCATGGAAGCGATCAGGTCCAGCGCGCGCAATCTACCCAGATCGTCGGGATGCAGCAGCTGCACGTGCTCTATTCTGTGACGGCGGCGGGGCAGGTGGTGCTGTGACTCGTATTGCCTTAGCCCTTCATACGCGTTGAGCACGGCATGGTTAGCGCGATCTCCAATGGCGTGGATGGTCATGGCCAATCCACCTGCTGCGGCGGACATGCCCACAGCGGCGATTTCTTCTTCGTCCTTCAGCAGAACGCCCAGATTGTCCGCCTCGCCTTCGTAAGGGCGAAGCATGGCGGCCGTATGGGGTCCTAGCGCGCCGTCGGCGAAGATTTTGATGTTCCCAATGCGAAGCCAAGGGTCGCCGAAACCCGTACGCAATCCCAGGTCGAGGGCGGCGGGGAGGTCGGCGGCCAAAATGTTCTTGACGATCCGCAATCCGAGTCGACCTTCCTCGCGAAGAACCTGGAGTGCAGAAAAGCAGTCCCTCCCGTCAAAATCATGGACGCCAGTCAATCCCAAAGCCCACAGCCGGTCTTGGGCGGAGGCCAGATCATCTTGCTGCGAAGCCCCCCCGCCGTCGGCGATCTTGGTCGCCACCAACGCCATCGCGCCCTCAAAGAGAATCCCGGTAGGTCGCCCGTTTCGATCGCGTTGAATTGTGCCACCCGTTGGATCGGCGCGTGTCCGGTCGATTCCTGCCAGCCGCAAGGCTTGCGAGTTTGCCCACCCGGCGTGGAGCGATTTGGCAGTGAGATAGGCGGGATGAGTCCCGGTGGCTGCGTCGAGTTCGTCTCTTGTTCCGAATCGCCCCCAGACATTCTGGTCCCAACCATGCCCCAAGATCCAATCTTGTGATGTCCCGAGATCGGCCGCCCGAGCGGCCACGCGTTCGAGACAGGCCGCCGGTGATCCGGTTCCGCAGTCGACCTGGGCCAGGGAGCGGGCGAATTTCATCAGGTGGATGTGGGAGTCCGTCAGGCCGGGCAGCGCGGTCTTACCGCCCAAGTTCACCATCGCGGTTCCGGGGCCCGCCAGGGGAAGGATGGATGATTCGGGACCGGCGTCAAGCACGCGCTCTCCCTTGATTGCCAAGGCCGGTACCACGTGCTCCGGCCGGTCCAGGATGTGGATCGTGCCACTGTGAATGATGGTGTCGGGGTAATGCGAACCGGCGTTACTCGGCAGGGGTGATGGGCGGGGCACTGGCGTTGACATGCATGAGGCTCCATGAATTGTGTTGATCATCGAGGACAAGTTCGGCATAAGCAGCGTTGTCAAAGCGAATATGAACCGGAACGTTCCATGCCGTGGGTTGAAGCCCCAGCGCGGCGCGGACGGCGGCGGCCAGGATCCCGCCATGGGCAACCACGAGGTAGGTTCCTGGAGGCCTGGAAAGCATGGCTTCCAACCCGGCCGCAGCCCTCATGTGCAACTGTGTCAGGCTCTCGCCATCTCCAAACAGGGGCTGGTAGGCATGGGGGCGTTCGCCATGGGCGTAGAAGGCATTGCCTGCATCGAGGCTTTGCCCCTGGGCTTGTCCGGCGTCGCGTTCAATCCAAAGGGGCTCTTCGGAAAGCTTGCTGGACAAGCCTTCGGCCAGGATCTCGGCCGAGCGCCGGGCGCGCGAGAGGGGGCTGGTAACAATCTCGTCAAAGACCATCCGGCACCCTTGCCAGTGCGCTGCAAGGGTCTTGATTTGGGCCTCGCCCTCCGCAGATAAAGGATAATCCAGCAGGCCCTGGCGGACCGCTTCTTCATTGCCCGTCGAGGTCCCGTGCCGCAAGAGGAAAAGGTGGTGGCTCATTTTGCCGCCGCTTGAATCATGTCTCCCAGGATCCGCCGCGCGCCATTCAGGAAGGCTTTTCCGTCCATGATCGATTTGCCCGCCGGCTGAACTTCGTCCAGGACCAACCCTCCGGCGGACGTCTCAACCACCGGGTCCCCGGACTTCTGATTCCGTGACTCGTCCCGGTGCCGTCGACGGGTGGCGAAGGACAGCATGGGCCCTATGGACGACGATACGGTGTCCGTCCCAGAAGAAATAGGAGGCCGGCCACGGCTCGTAGGCACGCACCTGTCTGGCGAGCAGCTCGGCTGGCTTTGTGGCCTCCAACAGACCGTCTTCTTTCTTCAACCTCGGAGCGTACGTCGCCTGTTCGTCATTCTGCGGCCTGGAATGGAGCCGGCCGGCAGCCAAATCAGGCAGCGTTTCACTGATCAGTTCGCCGCCAAGCTGTGCCAGATCGGATTCGAGGTCGCCTGCGGTCGCCTCGGGATCGATACCGATGGTTTTTTGAGCGAGGATCGGACCGGTGTCCATGCCCGGGTCCATCTGCATGACGGTGACACCGGTCTGATTGTCCCCGGCGAAGATGGCGGCCTGGATGGGAGCAGCCCCACGCCAGCGGGGGAGAAGCGAGGCGTGAACGTTGACACAGCCGAGCGACGGGATATCAAGCAAGTCGGGGCGAAGAATCTGTCCGTAGGCGGCAACCAGGATGAGGTCTGGCTGCCAAGCGAGGATTCTCTCCAGGGAGTCCGCCGAATTGACGGATTGCGGTTGGAAGATCTCAGCACCGTGGGCGGTCGCCCAAGTCTTGACTGGATTGGGGGTCATGCGGCGACCTCGGCCTGCTTGCCGGTCAGGCTGGGTGATGACGCCGACGAGATCGCTCCCGTTGGAGAGGGCTGCGAGACTTGGCAGAGCAAATTCCGGGGATCCCATGAAGATCGTTCTCATGCGCCCATCCTATCACGCACGCCGCGGGGTGGAGCAACTTAGCAGCGGGTTCGGGGTTATTAAATCAAGAACTTGCGGCACATTTGCCTTTGAGTACAATCCAAGTCTGGGGAGCGGAGTCCAACTGGCGGTCGCGCGACCCATACACATTCCCTTGTAGGAGGAGACGCAGCAATGACAGACCAACCCCAAATCACGAATGACGACAAGCTTTGGGCGCTCTTGGGATATGTTCTTTCCCCACTAGTGCCGATCATCGTGCTCTTGATGGAGGACAAGAAGGCACGTCCTTTCATCAAGTATCACAACATGCAGGCTCTTGTTCTCGGGATTGTGAATATCATCTTGGCATTTGTACTTTCGTTCACAATCATTTTGATTTGTGTGCCTATGATCGTCTGGTTGGTCATGGTTTACTGGGGGTACAAGGCGTATCAGGGCGAATACGTTGTTATCCCTGTGGTGACGAATTTCGTCAAGAATCAGGGTTGGGTCTGAGCACTACGAGCGCTCCAAAGAGGGCCCGCGCCTGCGCGGGCCCTCTTCTTTTTGGGGCAGGAGGACAGGGGGAATGACCGCTTACGATTGGATCGTGCCTGATCCGGCTCCAGAGGCAGCGTTGGCGGCGTTTGATGGAATATCCCACCCGGTGGCCCAAGCTCTACACACGCGTGGCTTCACGGACAAAGATGCGGCTGACCGATTCTTGGCGATCGATTCGGCCGTGATGCGAGACCCCTTTTTGATGAAGGGGATGCACCGGGCCGCAGAGCGCGTGGCCGCGGCCGTCGCCGCCGGTGATGAGATCGTCGTGTACGGCGATTACGACGCTGACGGTGTGACGGCCACGGCGTTGATGTGTTTGGCCCTGGAGTCGGCAGGCGCCAGGTTTTCGCACTACATCCCCAACCGATTCGAAGAAGGCTACGGGCTTAATCTGGATGCTGTTCGGTCCATCGGGCAATCCGGCGCGCGCGTGTTGGTCACGGTTGATTGCGGGGTTCGCTCCGTCGATGAGGTAGCGCTGGCCCGTTCGCTTGGCATGGACGTGATCCTCACGGACCACCACCATCCGGGGCCGGAGCTGCCGCCAGCCCTGGCCATTGTCAATCCGAATCAGCCCGGAGACGACTATCCGTTTGGTGGGCTGAGCGGGGTGGGGCTGGCCTATAAGCTCGTCAAGGCACTGGAGCCTCTTCTACCTGGGATCACTGCCGACGACTATCTCGACCTGGCTGCCGTGGGAACCGTGGCCGACGTGTCGCCCTTGGTGGACGAGAACCGGTGGCTTGTGGCCCGGGGCATTGAACAAATGCGAAGCAAGCCTCGCGTGGGACTGGAGGCCCTGATTCGAGCAGCCAGGCTCAACCGTACGACCTTGCTTGCCGGAAACATCGCCTTTGGTCTGGGCCCACGCATCAACGCCGCCGGGCGCCTTGATTCGGCCGAGGGCGCTCTTCTGCTCTTGATGGCGGTTGAATCCGGCGATGCCGAGCGGCTCGCCCAAGCCCTGGATTCTGCCAATCGCAAACGGCAGACCCTCACGCGGTCGATGGTTGAGACGGCCAGAGGCGTTGGCCCGTGGTCCGCCGACGAGTCGCCCGTCATCTTCGCCATCGACGAATCGTTCAATGAGGGGGTGGTAGGGCTGGCGGCGTCCCGGCTGGCCGAGGAGTACCTCCGCCCGGCATTCGTTGCCTGCCGACACGCGGGGTTGATCAAGGGTTCGGCGCGCAGTGTTCCGGGATTTCATATCACTCAGGCCCTGGAAGCCTGTTCTGATCTGCTGGTGCGATTCGGCGGGCATGCGGCGGCGGCAGGCTTTGTTCTGAAGGAAGACGATCTCGAGTCACTGCTGGAGAGGTTAGGGGAAGTGGTCGAGACGATGGGGATTCCTCACCCCGGCCGGCCGGAACTGACGATCGACGCCGAGGTGACTGCCGAGCAATTGGACGATCGGCTGCTGGGTGAGTTGGATCAATTTGAGCCGACGGGCGAGGGCAATCCGCAACCTGTGTTCTTGATCCGGGGGCTGCGAGTTGCCGAGAAGCGGGCCGTGGGGGCCAATGCTGCCCACCTTAAGCTCACCCTGGCCAGCGATCGTCGCATGTGGGAAGCGATCGCCTTTCGTCAGGGCGACCTGATGGCGCGGCTCCCGATCCGGGTGGACACCGTCTTTCACTTCGAACGCAATGAATATATGGGGAGGGTGACGCCGCAGCTGAACGTGCTTGACCTGCGGCCAACTGAAGGCGACTGAGACTCAATCCACGAAGCGGTACTTCACCAAGGTCCACACGGCTTCGAAGGCATCCTTGATGCCAATCTTCTTGCCATCTTCGTACTCTCGCGGGTTGAAAGTAATAGGGACCTCGAAGATACGCACCCTGCGCTTGAGGAGTTTGGCCGTGACCTCCGGTTCGAAGTCGAAGCGTCGTGCATGCAGAGGCATGGCTGTCAGGATGTCCCGCCGTATGAGCTTGTAGCCCGTTTCCATGTCTGAAAGAATGCTGTTGTACAGGACGTTGGTCATAAAAGTGAGCATCTTGTTGGCCACCATGTGCCAGAACATGGTGCTGCGCCGGGCGCCGCCAAGGAACCTCGAACCGTATACCACTTCGGCACGACCCTCGTCGATCGGCTCAAGCAGTTTTGGATAGTCACGCGGATCATATTCTAGATCGGCATCCTGGATCAGGATCAGGTCGCCATGCGCGGCGTCGATACCGGTCCGAACAGCGGCGCCTTTGCCCTGATTGTTCTCGTGCAGGATCAAATGAAGTTGGGGAAAGGTCCCAACCAGTTCCTCAAGGATGACTCGCGAACCATCAGTGGATCCGTCATCGACGACGATGATCTCGTCGGCCAGACCTACCTTGACCACACGTTGGATGATTTCATGAATCGTGGCGTTCTCATTAAACACCGGGATGACTACAGAGAGTTTCATGTGGACCATTCTACAGCCTGTGGCCAAGCGGGACAATTGGTGGATTTGCCCGGCCCATCAGGATGGCTATAATCTTTCTGATTGTGGGGAGCAATAGCGGCGCGGGTTGAAGCTCCCCCAGTGGCCGAACTCTGCCTTAACGATCCCGGCCACACGTGGCTCGTTGAACACAGTGGAGGTAGATCATGACCCTACCCAGGGCACCTGTCAGATCCGGTGGGGGGGATGGTTCCCCCTCAACATCCAATCTGCGGTTCGTGCCGCCTCCTGTCAGCCGTGTCGAAGATACCGGGTTGTCGGAGCTCTGGCTTCAAGACCTGGGGCTCAAGAATTCTTTATTTCCGAGGCTATCAAACTGGATTCAAAGTGGCGGAGGCCCTGGCCCTGCCGTTCGCCGGTCTTGTCGACCAGCTGCTCGAGGCGCTCAAGCGTGAGAAGTTTGTGGAAGTTAAGTCCCAGGTCGGTTTTGGGGAAGGAGCCTACCAGTACGCCATCACCGGCGCTGGGATCGCTCGAGCTCGAGAGGCTCTGGAGCGCAGCCAGTACGCCGGGCCGGCGCCCGTGCCGATCGAGACCTACAACGAGGCCATCCGTCGCCAGAGCCGTGGTCGGCCCACGGTACACCAAGCCGCCATGCGCCAGGCCCTGACCAATCTTACTTTATCTGAGAAGACGTTCAATCGCGTCGGTCCGGCTGTAAATTCCGGGACGTCGATCTTCCTCTACGGCCCCCCCGGGAATGGTAAGACCTCCATCGCCAGGGCGATCGGCAACATGATTCTCGAGGAGGATATGTATATCCCCTACGCTCTGGATGTGGGTGGACAAGTGGTCAAGTTGTACGACTCGGTAAACCATGAGCTGGCACCAGAAGAAGACGTCACATCCTCGGGCACTGGTTCCCTTCGCACCGGGGCCAAGCGTGACCCACGCTGGGTTAAGATCCGGCGCCCCTTCATCGTCGTCGGTGGCGAACTCACGATGGCCGGCCTGGATCTGGTGTTTGACGATGTAAATAAGTTCTACGAGGCGCCATTTCAGGTGAAGGCTAACGGCGGGGTGTTTCTTATCGACGACTTCGGCCGCCAGCAGGTTCGGCCGCGCGATCTCCTTAACCGGTGGATCGTCCCTCTCGAAAACCGCATCGATTACCTGACCCTGCACACGGGCCGCAAGATTGAGACCCCGTTCGATGTCCTGGTCGTCTTCTCGACCAATCTTCCGCCGAGGGACCTGGTGGACGAGGCGTTTCTGCGCCGTCTTAGGCACAAGATCGAAGTCGAAGATCCGTCTTACGAGTCCTACCGCCAGATCTTCAAACGTGTGGCCGACGGGAAGGGCGTCGAATACTCAGACCGGGGCTTGGCTTACATGCTCCAGGAGTGGTACATCAAGCGCAATCGCAAACTCAGGGCATCGCATCCGCGCGATATCTGTGATCAGATCCTGGACATTGCGCGCTATCTGAATGTGCCGCCCACCATGAGCAAAGATCTGCTCGACCGGGCGTCGGAAGCGTACTTCGTCGAAATTTGATCCGCCCTGCTGACCAAAGATGATCGGCGCCCCGCCGCTTCGGCCCCAGACAGGGCCTTCGACGGGGCGCTCGGCTTATGCCTGGCCAAGGAGAATGAGCGTGGACCGGAGGGAGAAGGCCACCAGCCGGCTCGATTTTGAGGCTGCGACAGCGCGCATCAGTCCTTGGATTCGGGAGACGCCCCTGGTGGAGACGGCTGTGGCCGGAGTGCTGCTCAAGTGCGAGCAGAGGCAGGTAACAGGCTCGTTTAAGGTTCGAGGCGCCCTCAACAAGGTATTGCAGATTCCCACCGAGGCACTGGCGCGCGGGATCGTCGCCGCCTCGGCGGGTAACCACGGACTGGGTGTTGCCTACGCGGCGCGGCAGGTTGGTGCACGGGCGACCATCGTCGTGCCGGATGACGCCGTGGAGACCAAGGTAGAAGGCATTCGATCGCTAGGTGGTGACGTGGTCGCCGTGCCGGGGGGGTTCGGGGCGGCCGAGGCGCGCGGCCGCGCCCTGGCGTCCGAGCAGGACTCCGTGTGGGTCTCGCCCTACAATGACGAGCAAGTCATCGAGGGACAGGGCACGTTGGGGCTCGAGGTCGATCGGCAACTGCGGCAAATGTCTCAATCAGCGGGCGACTGGGAGATCTTCGTGCCGGTCAGCGGCGGCGGGTTGATCTGCGGGGTTGGGCTGTCGATGAAGGGGGTTGGGGAGTATCGCGTGATTGGAGTCCAGACCCAGGCAGCGCCCTACATGGCGGCCTTCCTTTCCGGGGAAAGCCCCGATGAGGTCTTGGAGACACCGACCCTGGCAGATGGGTTGGCTGGACCGGTCGAGCGCAACTCAATCACCTTCGAGCTCCTGCATCAGGCGGCCGACGAGGTCCAATTGGTGAGCGAAGCCGAGCTGCTGGAGGCGATGGAGCTGGCCTGGTTGTCGTACGGGCTGATGGTCGAGCCCTCGGCGGCGGTGCCTCTGGCGGCGGCTCTTCGCGAAGGCGATGGCCGTGGGCGCGTGGTGATTCTCAGCGGGGGCAACCTGGCCCCCGAACTGCGAACCTCGCTCGCATCCAAGCGGCCGTCCCTGGATGAATTGTGATGGATTTCACAATTGACGAGTTGATGTGCGTATGTATTGCGCGCCAGGTGGACGATGGGGACGTGCTGGCGCAGGGATTGGCGACGCCATTGGTGGCGGCCGGTTACCTTCTGGCCCGAAGGACGCACGCGCCCGGCGCTTATTTCGCCTCGGCCATCGGCCAGACCGTCTGCAGGGAAGGGGCGCCGCTTGGGCTTGCAAGCGTTGAGCGCCTTTGGCTGGATCGGGCAATGAACGCATTTGGTTTCGTCGCCGCCGTGCTGGATCTGCTGCCCACGGTGCAGCCAAAGGAATTCTTTCGTCCCGGCCAAATGGATGCGCACGGCAACTTCGACAACCTGGCCATTGGGCGGGATCTTCGCCGCCCGCGGCTCCGCCTGCCCGGGGTGGGCGGGATTCCAGATGTGACAAGCTACGCTCACGGGATATATCTCTACGTGCCGCGCCACTCGCGGGTCACATTCGTGCCACGCTTGGATCGCGTCTCCGGATTGGGTCACAGTCCGAAGCGGCAGTCGGGGAGTGGGGTTCGGTACCTGGTGACTGATCTAGGGGAGTTCGACTTCCCCGATGGGCGCATGAGGATCGCCAGCTTACATCCCGGTGTGGATGTTGCTCGCGTCCAGAAGCATACGGGATTTCCGCTCGAGATGTCTGACCATCTGCAGGTGACCCCATCTCCGACGTCACTAGAACTGGATGTGTTAAGACACGAGGTGGACCCTCTAGGGGTGCGCCGGCTCGAATTTCTGAGCGGCTCAGCGCGGCGACGGGCCCTGCGTGACCTGCTCAATCGCGAGGCGGGCCAGTTCGGTTGATTTCCTCTCCGCATGAGGGCTGAATCCACGTTCAAGTGGTGATAGCCGCAGGTATACTTGGTTCCATGATCCGTGTCTTTCGAGCTCTTCTTCTGGCAGCCTTGCTCGGCTCCTTTTTGGCGGCCCCGATGCCTGGTTTCGCCGACCCTCGTGCGGATACGGCCGAGGCCCTGCTGCAGCAGATGAGCCCCGAGGCCCGGATCGGCCAATTGTTCCTGGTCACCTTTCACGGGAGCCAGGCGCCCCACGATTCCGACATTGCTGGCCTGATCCGCGATTACCATGTTTCGGGCGTGGTCCTGTCGATGGACAACGACAACTTCGTGGATGCCCCCGGCACCGTGCAGTCCCTTCGCGATCTGACAGATCAGCTTCAGACGTTGAATGCGGAGGGCGTTGACCGTTCGGCCACGCCCAATCCTGACCTGCCTTCGGGGGATGGTTCAACCCCTGTCTACATCCCGTTGTTCATCGGCATTTCTGATCCTCCCAATTCTGTGCCTCTGACCGACGTGATCAAGGGTATGTCGCCACTGCCATCGGAAATGGCCATCGGAGCAACCTGGGACCCTTCGCTGGCCCGCGCCGTGGGGTCCGTTCTTGGCCAGGAGCTCGAGGCCATGGGGATCAACCTGTATGTTGGCCCCTCCCTCGACGTTTTAGAGGATCCCGGGCTTGGCAGCCCTGGTGATCTGGGCGTGGAAACGTTTGGTGGCGACCCATACTGGGTGAGCGAGATGGGCAAGGCGTATATTGAGGGACTGCACGAGGGATCCAGCGGACGGATCGGTGTCATCGCACAGCACTTCCCGGGTCATGGGGGAAGCGACCGCCCCCTCCAAGAGGAAGTGGCTACCGTCCGCAAATCATTGGACCAACTGATGCAGATAGAGCTGCCACCCTTTTTTGCGGTCACGGGCGGCAATCCCGGGAGCGACGGGTCGGTGGCTGATGGAATGCTGACCTCCCACATCCGCTACCAGGGCTTTCAAGGCAACATCCGGGCCACGACCCGACCGATCAGCCTTGACCCAGAAGCATATGCACAGCTCATGTCGCTCGACCCACTTAAAGCCTGGCGGGCAGGAGGTGGGTTGACGATGAGCGATTCGCTGGGTTCCCGAGCGATCCGTCGGTTTCGAGATCCATCCGAGCGCACTTTCCCTGCCCATCTGGTGGCGCGTGATGCCCTGGTGGCGGGCAACGACCTGCTTTATCTCTCAAATTTTCGCGATCCCACGGATCCGGATGAGTTGACGACGATCAAGTCGACGTTGGCCTTCTTCACGCAGAAGTACCAGGAGGACAAGGCGTTCGCCCAGCGGGTGGATGAGGCCGTGCTTCGTATTCTGCGGACGAAGATTCGGCTGTACGGGAGCATCTTCAATCTGGACAGCGTGCTTCCTAACCGGGGAGAGTTGGCGGCCGTAGGTCAGAACCGCGATGCGTCATTTACGGTGGCGCGTGATTCAGCCACTCTGATCAGCCCTGGTCCGAACCAAATCGAGGATCGTGTCGGGGGGCCGCCGCAGCTCGGCCAACGGATCGTCTTCTTCACCGATGTCCGGCTGGTTCAGTCATGCGCCACGTGCTCCAGTACGCCGCTTATGGCGACAAGTGCCCTGGAGGACCGCGTTTTGAGCCTGTACGGCCCGGGTGCCGCCGGACAGGTTGGGAACTGGAACATTGAGTCCTACACCATGGCCGACCTGGCGTCCTACTTGGGCAATCCGCCATCCAAACCGCCCCCCGTACCGATCGTCGCGCCGGAGACGGTGGACGAGTCCTTGAAAACGGCCGACTGGGTGGTGTTTTCCGTGCTGGATTCAAACGACTCCGTCTATGGTGCGGATGCGCTGAAGCAGCTTCTTGAGGCGCGGCCCGATCTCACACGCTCAAAACGAGTGGTGGTCTTCTCATTCGATATCCCGTACGGTCTAGACGCAACAAACGTCAGCAAGGTTGACCTCTACTACGGACTCTATTCACCCTTGCCTAGTTTCGTTGACGTGGCGGCGCGGCTTCTATTCCAGGAAGTAAGCGCCCCCGGGACGCTGCCGGTGAGCGTAACCGGGATCGGATACGATCTGATCAACGCCCTTAAGCCCGATCCCAATCAAACCATCGGGCTGACCATCAAGGGGGAGAGCAGCGAGAATGGGTCCACGCCGACACCGACAGGGTTCCAACAGGGAAACCTTGTCACGCTTCAGACGAGCGTGATCCTCGATGCGAATGGGCATCGTGTTCCGGATGAGACCCCAGTCGAATTCATCTTGTCCTACCAGGGGGAAAACTTGTCGCAGACGGTTGAAGCCGAGACCGTCGACGGCTTGGCCGAGACAACCTTCCGCTTGGACCGGCTTGGGTTGCTGACGATTCAAGCGCGCAGTGATCCTGCGCTGCGCTCCAGCGTGCTCCAGCTGAACGTCCAAGAAGGGGTGGCGGCGTTTCCGACGGTCTTTGCGCCAACGCCCTTGCCGACCAACACGGTGCCGCCCAGCGACACCCCCGGCCCGGCGACCGCAACGCCTGCCGACGATGTTTCCGCCACGTCTGGGCCGAGTACATCCGGGGGCATGGGCCTGATGGTGTTCTTGGGCGGGCTCCTGGGGGCGCTGGCGGCGGGAGTTCTGGGCTATGTCACGGCGGCGATTGTCAATTTCGGCGCCAGCCGGACGCGGATCGGCTTGTCGACTGCGGTGGGTGCGATGGTCGGCTACAACTACCTGGCGCTAGGCCTTCCGGGTTCGGCTTCAGTTCTGACAGGCACAGCCAGTTTTGGGGGATTATTGGCGGCTCTGGCGGGCGGTCTTCTTACACTCGGTTTGGTCTGGACGTGGGTGCGATTTGGCCCAAGGCAATTAGCGGAACGAAGCTAAAGCGGCAACCACCAACAAGACCCCGATTACAAAGGCCAACCGCCGGTCCCATTCTGTGGGAAGCCAGCGCCCCATATCGGTCAGGGCCTGTGATGTATTGTGCGGCCAACTGTGGCCGAGACCCTCGATGAGCGCCTCTCTGAAGGCTTCAATGTCTTGCGGCCTATCGTCTGGATGCAGCGCCATGGCCCATAAGATTGCCTCTTGCGCGGGAACTGAGAGGTGAGGATTGAGCTGTCTGGGGGGCACCAGGGAGTCGGGCTTGAGGAAGCGCTGTTTGGCCTCGAGCGGCGGCTGGTTGGTGACTATATGGTAGAGAGTAGCGCCGAAGGCATAGATGTCGCTGCGTGCATCGGTGTGGCCGGTGTCGCCGCCATACTGCTCGAGGGGGGTGTAAAGCGCCGTGCCGCGGCCCTGGATGACGGTCACGGTCACTTCGTCGGGAACCATTTGTTTGACCAGCCCGAAGTCCACCAGCTTAATCAAGCCGCTGGGAGTGATCTTGAGGTTGCTGGGTTTGATGTCGCGGTGAACGACAGGCGGTTCCTGGCGGTGCATGTACGCCAGGGCGTCGGCCAGCTGATCCGCCCAGGTGAAGACATCTTCCAGGGGCAGAGATTCGCCCTTGCGCCGTGCGCTGTCCATCAGGGTCTTCAGATCCTCCCCCGGGACAAAATCCATCACTAGGTAGTCCCGGTCGCCTTCCGAAAAGTAATCCGAGACCTTGGGCAGGTTGGGGTGGTCCAAACGAGCGAGAACGGAAGCTTCCCGGGAGAACTGGTCTCGGGACTGTTGGCGAAGGGCGTCGCTGAGGTCGGGATCTTGCCGAACTTCTTTAATGGCACATATCCGCCCGGGAAGGCGGTTGTCTTCGGCCAGATAAATTGAACCCATTCCACCGCGTCCGATGATCTCGCGAATCACATAGCGTTCGCGCAGGACGTGGCCCGTCTGCATCGGTTCATGCACCGGTCGGCCTCGTTGCTCGGAGTTTGGTCTATCTCACAAAGCGGGGGAACGGGCGAAATCGCAACTTGCTTGCATCGGTCCCCCAGGTACGCCCCCAAAAGGGCGTCGGCGTTGAGTTGGATTATACTCTGGGTTGATGTATTCCGAGAAGCACGAGGCAGGCGGTATGTCGGCGGAGCGTCCGGACGAGTCCCCTGTGCTCATCAGCCAAACTGGAGAATTCGAGGGACGGCGGTGGCCGCTGGACCACGATGAGTTCCTGATTGGCCGCGCGCCTGAGTGCGACGTGGTGGTCCCAGATCGCCAGGTGTCGCGACATCATGCACGGCTGAGACGCACGGGGAGCGGTTACGTCCTCGAAGACCTCAAGAGCAAGAACGGTACCCATCTCAACGGCGCCGAGATCGACAGTCCGGTTCCGCTCCAGGACGGCGACGTTATTCAGGTGGCCTTGGCAATGAGCTTGATGTTCGTGGGCACGGAAGCCACGCTCCCCTTGTCGCTGGCCGAAGTCGCGGATCTTGGCTTGGGACGGCTGCGGATGGATCCGGATGCACACCGAGCCTGGATTAGGGAAGCTGAGCTCGAGCCGCCGCTCTCGCCGGCGCAATACGCCCTGCTGGCATTGCTTTACGAAAGCACCGGCCGTGTTGTTTCCAGGACCGAGGTCGTCGAGAAGGTGTGGCCGGAGTCGGATGAGTCCGGCGTGTCTGAACAGGCAATCGACGCGTTGGTTCGCCGTTTAAGGGATCGCCTTTCCGAGGTAGATCCGCATCACGAATATGTGGTCACTGTGCGGGGGCATGGCTTTCGGCTTGACAACCCGGTGTAGGTTGTCCTAAGCAGATGGGACAGAAGTCAGAAGCGCCCCGCAAGGGGCGCTTCTGATAAAAGGTGGAGATGGCGGGATTCGAACCCGCGTCCGAAAGTTTCAACCGGCGAACGTCTACAAGCGTAGTCGGTCTATTTGGTTCTCGCTCGTCGGCCCCCGACCGACGGGGTGTCCGAAGAGCCAGCCACATCGCGACCGAGGTCGCCTTAGGCTCGGATCATGGCGCTCCGAGCTGCACCTCGACATTCCGTCGTCTGTCCCTCACCGGCCGAGGTTCGGCTCAGGCAGACGGGTCCCTAAGGACCTTGGCTCAGCTGCTCGTCAGCCTAGGCTGCGAGCGGCATTGCCGCATAGTCAGTGCGATTGGCACTTTTGGTTGTGCGCTGATTTCTCGAGTTCGGCGCCTCTCGGCTTGCAGTCCGCGGTCTGCCACTCCCGTCGAAACCGTTCATCCCCTCGGCAATCCAAGTATACCACGTCGACCCCCAAAGGCGGGCTATCCTGCGCATAGCCACGTCGGCTCGCCGGGCCCTCTTTTCCCGATACCTCGAGTGAGGCAGAGGCTATGCGAATCGGCGGCTTAATCTCTTCCACGCCGAGCGAGGGCACGGTCAATTTCTCGCTGGGCATCGCGCTCTGCAATCTCGCGCCGCTTGTCCCACTGGCGCTTGCCCTTGGCCAGGGCAATTTCTAACTTGGCCAGACCGTGGGTCAGGTACATTCGGGTGGGGACGATGGTGTAGCCCCGTTCCCTGATCTGCGTCTCGAGTTTGGCAATTTCCTTTCGATTGAGAAGCAGCTTCCGAGTGCGGGTGGGCTCGTGATTCATGGTGCTGGCCGGATCGTAGGGGGCGATGTGCGCCCCCACCAGCCAGACTTCTCCCCGGTCGACCGTGACATACGCCTGCCGCAGGCTCACTTGGCCAGCTCGGACAGACTTGATCTCGGACCCGCGAAGGGCAATCCCCGCCTCAAACCGGTCTTCAAGGAAGAAATCATGCTGGGCTTTGCGATTGGTGGCGATGACTTTGAAATCGTCGGGCATGGCCAAATCTCGGAGCAAGGAGTGGAGGCAGGGCTTCCACCAGGACAGCCCACAAGCCGCCGTGATTGTAGCACGTGGCTTGGGCGAGCGGTGAGGCGGGGAGGGGGCTATAATGTCCACTTTGCAACCGAGTAGGAGGAGTTTGTGTCACGCGTCATCAAACCAGAATCCGGCGCACGACGACGAACAAGACTGATGAAGCAGATGGCGATGGCTCTCCGGCATGCCGCTGCAGGCGAGGCGGGGGAGGCTACGCAGCGCGACATATTTGCCTTCTTGTCGCTCAGCCTGAAAGAGGTCTGCAGCTCGGTTGACGAAACAGTAGCGGCCTGGGAAAAGCGAGACTACTGGGTCAAGGCCGACCGGTTTAGGATGGAATGGTTGTGGGCGGAGGAAGCAGAGCGCGGCTTGTCGGCCTCGCTCGAGCGTGGTGACCTGGGCGCCTGCACGCAGACGGCGGCTGGGCTGGCCAGCCACGTGAACGGAGTGAAGCTTCCAAAGAGAACGCCAGCGAATCGGCCTTGGGCAGGCGCTTGGGCAGCCTGGTCGAATATCGTCGCCGGCGGTCAAGCCGGATAGGCGTTCCGGCTTGGGCAAAGCCGCTGGGGATAGCGATAGCCTATTGGTCACAAGACGGTTGCATCTGTAACAACAGGCAGGCATAATGAGATGCCAATCTGTCCGTGCCGACACCAGGGAACGATGTGACGCTACCGGATATCAGAGAACATCAGAATCAAGTTTCGCTTTTGGTCGTCGAAGACGATCCGGCGATGCTGGTTGCATTGCGGGACATCCTCGAAGGCGCCGGCTACAAAGTCAGTACGGCCGCCAACGGCGAGGCCGCTCTAGAAGTGCTGTCAACCGAAGAGCCTTCCCTGATCCTGTCCGACATCTCAATGCCCGTGATGGATGGAATCGAGCTGTTTGAGAATGTACGCAAGCGGCCCAACGGTACGGCGATCCCTTTCATCTTCCTCACCGCAAGGGGAACACGAGAGGACATATTCGCCGGCAAGTCGTTGGGCGCTGATGACTACATCACCAAGCCGGTCACCAGCCAGGAGCTGCTGGCGGCCGTTCAAGCCCGGCTTACCCGCACCGACGAGTTGATGGTAGCCCAGCTGAAAGCGGCCTACAAGGCCAGCTTGATGGCCCTGGCCAATGCCATCGAAGCTCGAGATCACTACACCCGAGATCACGTCGAACGTGTCAGCGGGTACGCCCAGGCTTTGGCCAATCAACTCGGATGGGAGCCGAACAGAATTGCGGCGCTGGAATTCGGCGCCATACTGCACGACATAGGAAAGATCGCCGTCCGCGAGGCCATCTTGTGCAAGACCGGACCACTGAAGCGTGATGAGTGGACTGAGATGCGGGAGCACCCCATGGTGGGTGCCCGAATGATCGAAGGCATTCCCTACTTGGCCTCGGCCATTCCAGTGGTGATGTATCACCACGAACGCTGGGACGGAAGCGGTTATCCGGCTGGGTTAGCAGGGGGCAACATCCCGCTCGAAGCCCGCCTGCTTGCCGTCGTCGACACCTTTGACGCCATGACCTCGGACCGCCCATACCGCCAGGCGCTTCCCGTCTCTGTCGCGTATGAGACGATCCTCTCCGAATCGGGCAAGCTTTTCGACCCCGAAATGGTGACGGCTTTTCGCTTAGCATGGGAATCAGGCGTGCTGGAAGCGCTGGCTGCCGACTCACAAACCACGGTAGATCCCTCGGAAACCGACGCGCCTCCGGCGCCATCGTCCTGACAGCCGACCACAGCTCTGTCGCTTGTTCTCTTGATCACGCCGAACCGCTTCAGCTTCATCTACAGATCGCCTACCGCAAGGCCGGACCCAGCGGCGTATTCCCAACCCGCGCGCATCGCAATTGACCACAAACAGCCCACGACATGATAGACAGCATGCGCATAGCCACGCCGATCACCTTACTCCCATACGCCTATACTTCCGTAACATGACCAAGGCTACGCGCAATCCGGTGGTCCGCCTATTCGGATCGGAGGAAGGCAAATGGAAAGGCTAGGGTTTATCGGGCTGGGCATTATGGGTCAAGGAATGGCCGCCAATCTCGTCGGGGCCGGCCACGAGGTCCACATATGGAACCGTACCCAATCCAAAATGGAGACGCTGGTCGAACGAGGGGCGGTGGCAGAGACATCGGCGGCGGAGGTAGCGCGTCATTCGGAACTGATCTTTATCTGCGTTAGCGACACGCCGGATGTGGAGGAAGTCATCCTGGGGGAGGAAGGTGTGCTGATCGGGGCCCATGAGGGCGCCCTGGTGGTCGATATGAGTACGATCCGCCCCAGCACGGCGCAGGCCCTCTCACAGCGGCTTGAACGCGAGGGGCTTCACATGCTGGATGCCCCAGTAAGCGGCGGGAGCGAGGGCGCCGCTGCCGGAACGCTGGCGATCATGGTGGGTGGCGACCAGGATCAAGTGGATCGGGCGATGCCCTTTCTAACGGCCATGGGCAACCGCATCACTCATGTGGGTGGCCCGGGCCACGGCCAAATGGCCAAGATGGTCAACCAAATTCTCGTCGTCGGCCACGCCTTGGCCATGAGCGAAGCCCTCTTGTTTGCCCAGGCCGGAGGTCTGGACTTAGATAAGACGCTGGAGGCAGTATCAGGGGGCGCCGCCGGAAGCTGGATGCTTAGCCATCGTGGCCCTCAAATTCTCGACCGGGACTGGCGTCCCGGATTTACGATTGACCTACAGCAAAAGGATCTCCGATTGGCTCTGGAGCAGGCGGAGGACATGGGGGTTCCCCTGATGGGGACCAGCGTGATTCACCAGCTCTACGGCACCCTTCAGCAGGCCGGGTTGGGTGGCGAAGGCAATCACGCCTTGATCAAAGCTCTCGAAAGGCTGGCGGGGTTCGAGGTCGGGGACGACGCGACCTCCGCCTAAGGGGTGAGTCATTCCTTGGGCTGACGGCCAACCGGACTCGTCCGCGCCCCAGCTTCATCGACGTGGCGCTCCGCCGTCTTGGCGTACAGCTGGGTCGTACGCAGGCTGCGGTGGTTGAGAAAGCGCTGGACCTGGTCAATGGGAACGCCTTCCTGGAGCATTTGGGTCGCCCGCCAGTGGCGAAAGTCGTGCGGGTGGATGGCAGATAGCCCCAGATCCCGCGCTGTGCGCCTTAACATGCGCCATACGGCGTTGGATGAGAGCGGCGTGCCGCGATGTTTTGGCCTGGTTTTGGCGTGGCTGACGAACAGTGCCGTGGCGCCAGGATCGTTACGCGCCGAAAGATAGTCCCGCATGGCATCCAGGGTGGGGCGGGTGAACCGCAGCGTAATCAGCCTTCCGGAGCGGCCGCGACCCTTCCCCCGCACGCGGATCTGCCAGATGCCTTGTTCGTTGAGCTTGGCGCGCCGCACTTCGTCAGCGCTGACCCGCAAAATTTCGCTCACGCGTGCGCCGCTGTCCGCCAAGGCATACACCAGGGCACGGTTGCGCAACCCTTCCAGTTCCTGACGTTTGGCTTCCTTGGGCGGTGCCTCGGCGTCCACATTGGGTTCGTCGAATGCGCGAATCAGGGTCTCGAGCCCCTCGGGGGGTTCGGGAGCGCCGTCCCTAGCCTCGCTGGCTGGAACATATGTTCTCAATAGTCGCGCGGCCTTGCGCATGGCCGACGACGCAGGGTAGGCCTCGGGCAAGATTAGTTCGTCAGCCATGAAGCGGAACCAGCTCACGACGGCCTGGCCATAGAGGCGCACCGTCGCCGGTTCGAGCCGTCCAGAAACCCCGGGCAGCGCTCTGCGCCCGGTGAGCTCAACATCACGGCCCAGATAGTTCACAAACCACACCAACAGATTCACGTCGTCCTGGGAGCTGCCAAAGCCCGTCAGACGCCGCATGCGGGCATCCGGACCACCGAGCGTGGTTCTGCGAGCCATTTCAGAGCTTTCCAGGAAGGTCATGAAATGATCTACGGCATGACGGTAGGTCTGCAACGTATTGGGGCTCAAGTTGCTTTGGGCGCAGAACGCCTCAAGTGACTCGTCAAGGGTTGGGGAGATAGATGGCGTCATCAGCGGCATCTCGCTCTGGGGCTAAGGCCAGGACTTACCTGGCGGGGTAGCAATGCAATATAACAGACCTTTAGTTGCATTAACATGAGTTTAGCACAGGCCGTCCAACCCTGTCAAGAGCCCCCCACCGAGCAGCGGCAGGGGCGAAGTTTGCTCATCTTTTCCCGAGGATAGATGTGAGCGGGCCCGCTCAATGCACACCGCCGACGCGACGCGGCCAACGTTGGCAGCCTCCCCCTCCCTAACTGGCCCCCAAACGGCCCACTTACTCTTGAGCGGGAGTTTGAGTTTCCATAGGTATGGGGTCTGGACCCGATGGCCCCGGCTCAAGCACCGGGTGCCCGGTCCCACTCGACTCCGATCTCTTGCGGGCGCGGGAAAGACCCAATCCGGCCGCCCAGACAAGCCCGGGGAGCACAGTCAGCACGGCCAGGATCACCAGCAGGGATTGCACGTTGATGGACGTCTTGTCCAGCAGCCAGCCCGCCCCGGCCGAGCTGATGGCCGTGCATAGCGTGAAAATGGCAAATTCCACCGAGAATACTCGCCCTCTGACCTTGCCAGGGACGATCAGCAGCAGCACCTGAGTTGAGAGCACCCAGTTCACCCCTGAGCCCAGGCCTCGCACCAGCGACCCGGCGAGGACGAGCGCAAAGCTCAGGGTCGGAGCCACCAAAGCCAGCCCCGCAGCGGTGACAAAGAAGGACAGCATCAATGCCGTTCTGAGCCGTTCCACGCGGTCCCGGGTCAGCCGGCGAGCGATCACCGGGCCCAATCCTGTCCCGATCCCGAGCACGGCATACATCAGGCCCAGGCTGGTCGAGCCGCCTTCGCCGATTACGAACACTCGCTCCGCCATCACCACCATCGCCACCTGAAAACCGCCGTTGACCAACAGACCGATGATCCCCTTCTGGCTGGCAATCGCCAGCACGTCCAGCCGGCCTTGGAGGTAACGCAGCCCTTCGACATACTGCTCCACGGCCCCACGAACAGGGTTGCCCACCGGTGTGAGCTCGATCTCGGGCGCTGCCGTGCGCACTCGGCTGACGAAGAAGGCAGAGACGAGAAAGGAAAAGGAGTTGAGCAGAAAGGACGGATAGATCCCCCACACTCCTGACGCCAGCCCACCCAGGGCGGCCCCGAAGGCAAGCATCACAGACCAGGTGATACCGCTGAGCGCGTTGGCGGCGCCAAGCTCGCCTTCACTGACCACATCGGGCAGGATGGCGTTCCTGGCCGGATAAAACAGCCCGCTGATCCCGAGTTGTGCCGCCGTAAGGGCGTACAGCAGCCAGACCTGCTCCGGCTGCCGCACCAGAAGAAAGCCCAGCACCACCCCAGCCCGGCTCAGATCAGTAAGGATCAGGACCCGCCGGCGGTCGAACCGATCGGCGACCACCCCAGCCAATGGACTGACCAGGAAGGGCGCCAGCATCCTGACCACAAACAGCCCACCGACGGCCAGGCCGGAACCCGTCAGCTGCGAAATCAGCGCCGCCGAGGCAATCAGGTTGAACCAATCCCCCAGCAGGCTGACGATCTGTCCGGTCCACAGATTGCGGAAGTTGATGTTGCGCCGGACCAGCTCAAGGTAGCCGACCGGGCGCTGGGCGTCCTCCCTGGGCAACGAGGTCACCTGCTGACCCCCAACGCTGCCAAGGCTTGCCCCGTCACGCTTCACCCAGAGCCTGGGCCATCCATTGGATGGGATGCAAGGCTTTCACTCCGGTGCCGTCGTGAATCTGCGTTCTGCACGACATCCCATGGGCGAGCACCGTGTGGCCATCGTCGTGTGCCGCCTCGACCGCGGGAAACAACTTGAGGTTTCCGATCTTCATCGACAGCTCGTAATGCTCGGCCTCATAGCCGAATGACCCGGCCATTCCACAGCACCCGGATGAGATCTCGGACACAAGCGCTCCAGACGCCCCCAGCATCTCAAGCGTTGCCTGGCTGCCGAAAAGGGCCTTGGCGTGGCAGTGCACGTGGACATCTAAATCTTCCAACCCATCCCGGAAGGACAACCCGTCCACCGGCCGCCTTCCGTCGTCTCCCGCCTGGGTGAGAAAGCCTTCGATCATGTGCGTCCCATCCGCCAGAGCCTGGGCCCGCTCATCATCGGGGAAGAACTCAAGGTACTCGTCCTTGATGGCCGATACACAGGATGGTTCAAGACCGACAATCGGAATTCCCTGTGCTGCATAGGGCGCCAGGATTTCCAGGTTGTGTTCGGCAAGATGCCGGGCCTGTGAGAGCAAGCCCTTCGAAATCATCGGACGGCCGCAGCAACCCTGCTGTCGCTCCACCAGCACGCCAAAACCGGCGGCGCGCAAGACGCTGACCGCAGCTTCCGCAATGCCTGGATAATTGTGCTCCGAGTAGGTGTCGACAAACAACAACACTGGTTGATCCGGCGTGCTCAACTCGGCGAACTGAAACCGCTTCGAGAAACCTCGGCCGACGAATGGCGGCAGTCTGCGGTGCCGCGAGATGCCGACCGACTTCTCAAGCACCCAGCGGCTCATCCCCCAGCCGCCCACCCAATTGGCCAGACCTGCGACTGGGGCCACCAGCGAGGACACCCCGTGAATCCCGCCGAACAAGCGGCTCCGCAGGGAGACACCATGCTCTGCCTGGTACATGGCCAGAAACTCCGCCTTGATGCGGGCCATGTCGACGGCCGTGGGACACTCCGCTTTGCACCCTTTGCACTCTACGCATAAGTCGAACACCTGATGCATCTGCTGGCTCGTCAAGGTCCCCGCCGGAAGTGCGCCCGACATCGCCGCCCGAAGAGCGTTCGCCCGGCCACGCGTCAAGTGCAGCTCATCGCGTGTGACCTGGTACGAAGGACACATCACGCCGTCGTCCTTGCGGCACACCCCCAGACCCGTACACGCCTCGACCGCCCCGGCCAGGCTGCCCTCACGGCGATGGGCGAAGTGACTCGTCAAGGGCATGGTTTCGTATTGCGGCCCATACCGCAGGCTGTGGTGCAGCGCCGGCGCCACATCGTCGTCGAACAACACGACTTTGGCCGGGTTGAACCGCCGATGAGGATCGAAGGCCAGCTTGAGCAGACGAAAGGCCTGGGTCAGCTCCGGGCCAAACAATTTCTCGTTGAATTCTGTATGAGAGTAGCCATCGCCATGCTCACCGGACATCGCCCCTTGCATGTCAATCACCAGATCCCCCACCGCATCGGCGATGGAACGCATTTTGTCGACACCTTCAGCGGTCTTGAGGTTGATCATCGGCCGCAAGTGAAGGCAGCCAGCCGAAGCATGTGCATACCATTCGGCGTACGTCGCGTGGGCCTCCAGGATTTTGTCGACTTCATTGACATAGCTGGTGAGCTTTTCTACGGGGACAGCCACGTCCTCGATGAAAGTAATCGGCTTGGTATCACCCGGCACGGACATCAGCAGCCCAAGGCCCGCCTTGCGAACCGTCCACAGATCATTCTGGGCTTCCGCCGTCCGCAGCAACCTTGTGCCTGGTCCGAGGGCCGAGGCGGCCGCCTCCAATGCCTTCGGATCGTCCCCGGAGAACTCCACTACCAGGAGCGCCTCGGGAATCTCATCCACGAACGTCAGGTGGCGCGCATACCCAGGAACGCTCCGGGCGCGCGCCATTAAGGTACGGGGCAGCAATTCGACCGCCGATGGCTCGCACTCCAAGATCCCCGGGGTCCGTTCGGTGGCCTGGGCTACGCTTTCAAAGGTCAACACCGCCAGCAGGGTGTGCTTGGGTTTAGGAACGAGCCGCAGCCGAGCTCGGCGCGTCAGGGCCAGGGTTCCCTCGGAACCGCAAAGCACCGGAGCCAGGTTGAACCCATCACGCGGAGGATAGATCTCAGGCGCTGCAAACCAGGCCGGGGGCTCGGACGGTGTGTAGCCTGTCAGGTAGTTCAAGCCATAACCGGATGCGCGGCGCCACGTGTGCGGCCAGCGGGTTTCGATTGTCTCGGCGTAAGCCTGTTGGATGTCGAAAGCCGCCTGATAGATCCCGCCTTCGAGATCATTCCGGCCAGCTCTCGCTCTTGCCACGTCGACCGGCCGCGCGCCAAAACTCGCCCCGTTTCCGTCGCTGAGCACCACATCCAGGGAGAGGACGTTGTCGGATGACATCCCGTAGCGGATCGAGTGGGCGCCGGTGGCATTGTTGCCGAGCATGCCTCCCACGGTTGCCCGGTCGGCCGACGCCGGATCGGGGCCGTACTGCAGCCCGTCCCGGCCAGCGGCGCGATTGAGCGCCGCACAGACGACGCCGGGCTCAACCAAAGCCTCGCCAGCTTCGACGTTGATTTCGTGGATGCGGTTCAGGTGCTTTGAGACATCCACGATCACCGCCCGCCCCAACGTCTGGCCGGCCAAACCTGTCCCTCCACCGCGTGGAATAAGAGGCACTTCGAGTTCGGCGGCGCGCTCGACAATCGCGAACAAATCGTCCTCATGGCTGGGTATCACAACCCCCAACGGCCGTATCTGATGATTTGAGGCGTCTGTGCTGTACAGCGCGCGGGTCAGGGGATCGAAACGTGATTCTCCGCGCATGCCTGCCTGGAAGGCCCTTTGAAGATCTGCAGCTTCAGCAGCATCAATCATGAATGTCTGACTCCCTGAAAACCACCTTGCGGATGCCTGCGAGGGCTCGCTTTCCGCGGCCGATCTTCACCCGTTGGAACATCGGTTCACCCCTCGGACTGGACCCCCGGAGTCTCCCCGACGGTGAAGGGCTCAAATTCGGCGCCGTACCGAATGGGGATGCGACCCTCCATCAACACGGCCACGTCCGTATGGAGGATGTGCTCCACGACACCGTGTTCATGGAACAGGCTGATCAACCGGCCCTGGCTGTAGGGGATGCGCAGCTTCACCTGGAGCATGCCCTCGAAGAGTTCGTGTTCGATGACCGCCAGAAGGTTGACGATGCCTTCCCCCGTGCGAGCCGAAATGATCACCGCTTGTTCGAACTCATCCAGTCGCTCATGGGCATCGTCCGCCTCATCCAGAAGATCCACCTTGTTCAGGGCCGTGACGATGGAGGTCCGGCCCACGCCGATATCGTCCAACGTCTGCCGCACGGCTTCGGCTTGCGCCTCAAGGTTGGGATGTGTGACATCGACGACGTGCAGCAGCAGATCGGCCTCGGTGATCTCCTCCAGAGTGGCCCGGAATGCCGCCACCAGCATGGTGGGCAGTTTCTGGATGAAACCCACCGTGTCGGTCACCAGCACCTGGCGCCCGCCGGGCAGCTCGATACGGCGTGTGGTGGGGTCAAGCGTGGCGAACAGCTGATCGGCCACGTAGACGTCGGATTGGGCCAGGCGATTAAGCAGGGTGGACTTCCCGGCATTGGTGTAGCCGACCAGAGCAACGGTGGGAATTCGTGCTCGGCGGCGCCGTTCGCGGTGCCGGCCACGATGGGCGCGCACCTTTTCGAGCTCTCGCTGAAGATGGCTTATCCGCCGCCCGATTTCGCGTCGGTCAACCTCGAGCTGCGTCTCGCCAGGCCCCCTCAGGCCCACACCCCCCACCGATCCCGAGCGTCCGGCGCCGCCGCCTGCCTGGCGCGCCAGATGAGTCCAAGCACGCGTCAGGCGCGGCAGACGGTACTCATACTGGGCCAATTCCACCTGCAGCGCGCCCTCACTCGTTTGCGCGTGCAGGGCGAAGATGTCCAGAATCAACGCCGTACGGTCCACGACGCGCATGGCTTCACCAAAGATGTCTTCGAGCTCGCGTTGGTGGCGCGGGGAGAGCTCATCGTCGAAGATGATGACGTCGGCCAATCGGTCGTCAGCCAGCGCCTTGATTTCTTCAACTTTCCCCGATCCGACGTACGTCTTGGCATCGGGATGGCGAAGCTTCTGGGAGGTGCGCCCGACCACTTCCAGGCCGGCTGTGCGCGCCAACAGCTCCAGTTCGCTAAGCGAATCTTCGATGCTCAGCGGGCCAGGATGATCGTAACGCTCGACGCCGACCAAAAAGGCCTTCTCACTCGGGCTGCGAGTTCGAGAGGGTTTCTTTGCTCTTCATGACAGGGGGATTATAACTTGGGGCTCCCCCGCCCGCTTGACCGCAACTCAGTTCCAGTGGTGCCCGCGTGGCTGTCATATAATCAGTGCGATGACCTGGCAAACACAGCCGTCGCCGGGAACCGTTTGTGAACGTTTTCACTAATCAAGGGTGCGAGCTTGGGCAAGACCCTTGGATCGCCCCTGCAGCCCACGAAGGAGACCCACATGCCAGGCTATACCACGCAAGCGGTAGAGTTTGCCAGTCCCGGGGAGACGACGCCCGGCTATTTGGCGGAGCCCGACGACGGTGCCCGACATGCAGCTGTGATCGTGATCCAGGAGTGGTGGGGGCTCGTCCCGCACATTGAGGACATTTGCCGGCGATTCGCCCAAGAGGGTTTCGTGGCGCTGGCGCCCGATCTGTACCACGGCCGAAGCTCTATAGAACCAGATGAGGCTCGCAAACTCGCCATGGCCTTGCAGCGAGACCAGGCCGTGGCGGAAATCAGGGCGGCCTCTGAGTACCTGGCGGGATTGGATCGCGTCTCACCCAAGCAGGTCGGCGTGGTGGGTTGGTGTATGGGGGGTGGGCTGGCGCTCTCTTCCGCCGCTGGCGGCCCCCAAATCGGCGCCGCCGTTGCCTTCTACGGGCGGCCTTTATCGGACGAGGATACGGCCAAATTGGACGTCCCTGTTTTGGGGCTGTATGCGGAACACGATCACGGGATTGATGTTTCCGACGTGCGCAAATTCGAACTCAGCCTTGAGGAACAGAAGGTGCCGCATCAGATCCATATCTATCCCGGCACCAACCACGCGTTCTTCAACGACACGCGGCCACAAATCTATGATCCGGAGGCTGCGTCCGACGCTTGGGAACGAACCCTGGCCTGGTTTCGGCTCTACCTTACAGCCGAGAGTTAGCCCCTACCCTGGCCGCCACGCCTTTAGGCGGGCCATCGCCTCCGTCATGCGAGCGGTGTCCGTCCCCAGCGAAATTCGTACGTAGCCTTCGCCTTCCACGCCGAACGCCACTCCGGGCGTCACGCTGACCCCGGTGTCTGTCAACAGGCGGTTGCAGAAGTCAGCCGACGAGTCCTCCCCTTCGGGCAGCGGGGCCCAGACGTAGAGCGCCGCTTTGGGCACCGGCGCAGGCATACCGATCGTGGTCAGGGCATCCAGGACAAGGTCGCGCCGCGTCTCATAGACAGCGTTGCGCTCTTCAAGCCAGCTTTGATCTCCGGTGAGCGCCGCTGTCCCAGCCGTCCAGATGGGTGTGAACTGGGACGTGTCCATTTGGCTCTTTAGCGTCGCCAGGGCGTCGATGGCGGTCGGATTTCCGAGCGCCATCCCAACCCTCCAGCCGGCCATGTTGTAGGCTTTCGAAAGCGAATTGAATTCCACTGCCACCTGAATCGCATTGGGGATCTGGAGCAGGCTCGGCGCCACGTAGCCATCGAAGCACACTTCGGTGTACGGGGCGTCGTGGGCCACCAAGAAGCCGTGCTTGGCCGCCAGGTCGACCACGTCCTGGAAGAACGCCAGATCAGCTGTGGCACCGGTTGGATTGTTGGGATAGTTGAGCCACATCAGCCGAACCCGTTCCAGGGTTTCCGCCGACAAGCTGCCAAGGTCCGGCAGAAAGTCATTTTCGGCCCGCAAGGGCATGGTAACCACGTCAGCGCCCGCGAATTGAGCTGAGGCCGAGTACACGGGATAGCCCGGGTCTGGAACCAGCACGACGTCGCCGGGATCGACCATCGCCAGGGTCAGGTTGAAAAGGCCCTCCTTGGAGCCGACCAGGCCGAGGATCTGATCCTTAGGATCGAGCTGCACACCGAAGCGCCGATCATAGTAGGCCGCTGCCGCCCTGCGGAAGGCATCTGGGCCGCCGAAGGGGGCATACCCGTGCACATCGTCACGCTGGGCCGTGTCGATCAACGACTGGATAATCGCCGGAGCCGGTGGGAGGTCGGGCGACCCCATGTCCACTCGGATGACATCCACGCCCTCGGCGCGAAGCTCGGCAATCCGGCGACCGAGGGTGGCGAAGAAGTAAGGTGGAATGCGCGCCATGCGCTGGGCAGGATGAATCGTCTTCAAGTGAAATCTCCTTGCTGGGCACCTGCTCGAAGCATCGGGGCCGCCTTTGTGGCGCCGAGTTTACTCCGCGGTTGGCATCCGGCCAAATCTCACCCGCAGTCGGAGGCCAACCAGGCCTGGAGTGTCCGGCCCACAGCCTCCAGGCTGGCGGCCGAAACCTTGTCCAGGGTGTCCTGGGGAGTATGCCAATAGGGATAGTCAAAATCAATGATATCGACGGCCGGAATGCCCTGGTTCAAAAAGGGCGTGTGGTCGTCGATCATGCTGTACTTGAATTGGGGAATGAAGGACGAGTAACCCAGTCCGGACGCCGTTTGCCAGATAGCCACCCTCATAGCGCTGTCTGAGTTGCTCTCGTAGTACAGCTGCAGATCGCTATCCCCGACCATATCCACCACCACGACGCGATCCGGGGGCTGCTCTAGCCGCTGCGCCATGTAGGTCGATCCAACCACCCAATCCCAGCCGTTGAGATTGCCGCTGTCCTCGCCGTCGAAGAACGCCAAGTCAAGCCGACAACCAAGCTGAGCTGGCGGGAGAACGTCGGCAAGTCCCAGAAGCACGGCCACGCCGGAGGCGCCGTCGTTGGCGCCAGGTACCGGGCCAGGGTCTGGAACCGCGGCCTGATCGGCGACGGGGCGATTGTCGTAGTGCGCCCCGAGAACAACATAGGGAGATCCCGCCTCGGATGAGGTCCCGACAAGATTGGAAAGCGATACTCCCCGATACGAAAACGTCTGCGCGCCAGCGGTCCAACCCGCGGATTCGAGCTCTCCGGTGATCCAGCGCTGGATTTCGGCATGGCCCGGTGTTCCGGGCGAATGGTCGCCGAACGCCATCTGCGCTCCCACCCGCTCCAGGGCGCGCTGCCCGTCGAATAACTTTGGCGGGGTTGCTGACGGCGCAGGGGCCTGAGGCGCCGCCTGACCCGCGCAGGCACAAATGACGATCGCCAACGCCCACCCGGCCAGGCTGGTGCGCATAGCCTCGTAGCATTTGGAAGACGTGAAATTGGGCATGGGGATCGACCCTAGGTGGCTATGCGCATTGTTGCGGGGTAAGTCGTCAGGTAGCTGCCCAATGCCTGACCGGCACGCTCCGAGTGCGCCCGGGCCCGCTCACGGCGGTTGAGCCGGGGCCCGTCGCTTGGAAGCGGTGGCAGCAGCCCCAGATTGGCCTTCATCGGCTGAAACTGGGTCGGCTCGGCATGGGTGATGTAGTGACACAGCGCACCGAGCATGGTCTCGGGCGGCAGGACGAGGGCCGGTTCGCCGAGTACGGCATGGGCCAGGTTCATCCCGGCCAGCAGTCCGGTGGCGATGTTGCCCAAGTAACCCTCAACCCCGGTAATCTGGCCGGCGAGAAACAGCTCTCCTCGGCCCTTCCAGGCGAGCGACGGCTCGAGAAGACGGGGCGCGTTCACAAAGGTGTTGCGATGCATCTGCCCGTAACGAGCGAAGCTGGCGTTCTCCAGCCCGGGGATCATCCGGAACACCCGGCGCTGCTCGGCGAAGCGCAGATTGGTCTGGAAGCCCACCAGGTTGTACAAGTCGCCAGCCAGGTTGTCTTGACGAAGCTGAAGGACGGCGTCCGGGCGACGGCCTGTTCGTGGATCAATCAGTCCTACCGGGCGCATCGGCCCAAACGCCAAGGATTGAGCGCCGCGGGCAGCGATGATTTCAATCGGCAGGCAGCCCTCGAAAAAGCTATCCATCCCGGCTTTCACGCCGGCTTGAATCTCCGCCTCAAACTCCCGCAAGGGGATCCGATCGGCCGCCAGCAGCGCCTCAACGAAGGCGACATACTCCGCCTCATTCAAGGGACAATTGATATAGTCCCCACGTTCCTCCTGCCCGCGGCCGTAACGAGAGGCGCGGAAGGCGATCGACATGTCGACACTGTTGCGCTCAACGATCGGCGACAGGGCATCATAGAAGTACAGATGGTCCTCTCCGGACTGCACGCGCAAAGCCGTGGAGAGGGCTTGCGAGGTCAGGGGCCCGCTGGCAATCACCGCCGGCCCTTCCGGGATCTGGCGCACTTCCTCACGAACGATGGCAATACGGGGATGGCGCTCTAGGCGCCGGGTGACAGCCTGGCTGAACGCCTCACGATCGACCGCCAGCGCACCGCCGGCCGGCACCGCCGCCCGGCGCGCCTCGTCCAGCAGCATCGATCCCAGTTGGTCCA
Organism: uncultured Chloroflexia bacterium; assembly: GCA_963807065.1. Taxonomy (GTDB): domain Bacteria; phylum Chloroflexota; class Anaerolineae; order Anaerolineales; family E44-bin32; genus CAWAND01. The sequence goes on along the minus strand of CAWDZQ010000003.1, from coordinate 291,691 downwards.
ATTCATGCATCAGGATGCCAGAGGCCCGATCGGGCAGCGCCGACCCCAGGGAGTTGGAGCACACCAGCTCCGCCAGATCACCGGTCCGGTGCGCTCCGGTCTCGCGCTCAGGGCGCATCTCAAACAGCCGAACCGACAGGCCGCGCTCGGCGGCCTGCCAGGCGGCTTCGCTACCAGCTAGCCCCCCACCCACGACGGTTACCCATGGCCTCTCTTCCATGGCGGCCATTCTAACACGCTGGTCTCGGCACGCATCTTGCAACCCTATTGCATGGATACGTTGGTTCTTGTATACTCACCCGCCTAGGAGTTCAAGATGCTGCAATATCAAGGCCAAAATCAGGCACCGCTGACCACCGCCCACCTGGCGCAGACCATGAGCCTGCTCGTGCTGTCCAACCAGGAGCTGAGGGACGAAGTCATCAAGGCCCTGGCTGAGAACCCGGCGCTCGAGCTCCTTGATGAGCGGGTCTGCCCCACCTGCAGGCGGAGATTGGCGCATCCGGGTCCTTGCCCCATCTGCAGCCAGCGGTACGCCGATGACGGGCCCATCGTCTTCATGTCTCCCCGTGAACTCTACCGCCCTTCTCACGCCACCACCTGGCAGGAAGAGCCGCCTGATCGCGAGCCAGCCGCTCCCGAAGACCTCTCGATACATATCCTGCAGCAGCTCGCTTCCGAACTCGAAGAAGACGACCGGCCCCTGGCGGCCTACGTTCTGGCCAGTTTGGACGAAGACGGCTTTCTTCAGGACGCTCCAGCGATGATCGCCCGTCTCACCCGCTGCAGTCTGGCTCAGGTTCAACGTGTGTTGGACAAGATTGCGCATTCCGATCCCCCGGGCCTGGCCACAGAAGGGCCGCGCCAGGCTCTCCTGGCCCAGCTCGATGTCGCTGGGGAATCACCCCGAGTAGCGCTGGCGCGAGAGATGCTGACCTCCGCTTTCAGCCTGTTGGGCCGGCGGGACTTCGACGCCATCGCCGAGCAGTTCGATGTATCCGTGAGCCAGGCCAAGCAAGCCGCCACATTCATCCAGGAGCACTTGAACCCCTACCCCGCCCGAAGCTTTTGGGCCAATCACCGCCAGGCATCATCCAACGCTGATCCCAACGTCTACCACGAGCCCGACATTCAAATCAGCCAGAACACTTCCCAGTCCGACGGGCCCCTGGTGGTGGAGATCTTCGCACCGGTTTCGGGTTGGTTGAGAGTCAATCCGATCTTCCGCAAGGCCCTGGCCGAGCAGAAGGACAATGACGTTCCAGAAGCTTGGGCTGAACACCTGGAGAAGGCCTCATTGTTTGTGAAGTGCATCCAGCAGCGCAATAACACTATGCGGCGTATGATGAAGATCCTGGTGAAAGCGCAGCGTGATTTCATCCTTGAAGGCGACCGCCAGCTGCAATCGATGACGCGGGCTGAGATCGCCGAAGAGCTCGGCGTGCACGAGTCCACCGTTTCGCGAGCCGTGTCGAGCAAGTCCGTGGCGCTGCCCGACGGTCGGATCATCCCCATGTCGAAGTTCTTCGACCGCAGCCTGCCCGCCCGCGACTGCATCAAAGAGATCGTCCGCAACGAGCGGCAGGCGCTCACCGACGACGAGATCGCTGAACGACTGGAACGCTATGGGGTTCACATAGCCCGACGTACCGTCGCCAAGTATCGATCCATGGAAGGCATCCTTCCCGCCCGCCTCCGTCACCAGAAGAAGGCGCGGGCGGTCCAACCCGTGCACGCTTAGGTCTCGCCTTGGCCAGGAACCCATCCACCGGCAACCCCCTCAAACGCCTGTTCCGCCCTGAAGCACCTCAGGCGTATTTCCGGGCCCTGGCCGACAAACTCAACGACAGCGTCTTGCTCATCAGCCCGGATGGGGCCGAGTTCCTGGGCGTTAATCACGCCTTCTTGCTGCTCTCCGGCTACACACGCCCGGAGGTGGACGCGATGTCGCCTTCGGAGCTTTTCATGGGCGAGCCGGGCGCACGCGCCCTGGCGAACGCCCTCAGCCTTCCCCAGGGCCAAGAAGCCGAAGCCAAAGACATTCCCATCCAAACCCGCAACGACCTGACCGTCCTCATCGATCTGAGCGCTGCCCGCGTGGGGGCAGACGACGGGCCCATCATGCTCATCGCCCGTCCCAGCCTGAGGCGGAAGCAAGCCGAAGACCAGGCTCGGGCGCAATCCACCCGCGTGGACACTTTGGTCGACATTTCGGAGCGGCTGATGGAGGGCGCGGTAGGGGCGCTGGCCGCCAGCCTCGATCAGGCACAGTCCATGCTGCGCGCCTCCAGCGTCGGCCTGTACCGGGTATCGCCCAGCAGCCCGGACTACGTCCTCGAAGGCAGCCTGGCGGATGCCTTCCCTGAGCGTCTGCCCGCCGGGTCGATCAAGTCATTTCACCGCAGCGGCCAATGGTCGCTGGGGCAGCGTCCAGAACACGAACTGCACAAGGCGGCCCGCGCCGCCGGCTTGACAGCCTTGAGGACCTCGGCCATCGGCTCCCCCAATGCATGGATCGGCCTGCTGGCCGCCGGCTGGGCCGAAGCCAACGATATCCCTGAGGACATCGAGGGCTTAATGCGATTGGTCGCCAACCTGTGCCACGGCGCCATCCAACTCAGCCTCCAGCAGGCGTCAGTTGCCGAAATCGGCCGGACGCTCAAAGGTCTGCAGGCCGAAACCGGGGGACAGCTAGATGCCGTGACAGAAGCCGTGCTCAGTTTGGACGGCGACCTTCGGATCCTGCGCGCCAACAAGGCCGCTTGCCGCATGCTTGGCTACTCGTCGGTCGAACTCCTCGAGCAGGATGTCAAGGACATTCTGGTCGGTCCGGAAGACGTCGTCGCCAGTCTGCTGGACGCCCTCGGCCACGAGAGGATGGCGGAGCGGCCCTACATCACCCTCCATCGCCGCGACGGCATCCCTTTCCCGGTTCATCTGCGCGCTATGCCCCTTGGGCGGCAATCCCCCACCCGTCTTTTGGTGGTGTTGAGCGACCAAACCGAACGCAAGGCGATTGAAGATCAAAACGAGCTGCTGGCGCAGCGCGCGTTGCTGGGCGAGGTGTCGGCCATCTTCGCCCATGAGGTGCGCAACCCCATCAACAACATCAGCACAGGGATCCAATTGGTCGCCTCGAGGCTGGGCGAAGACCACCCGATGCACGAGTCCCTGGAGCGGGTGCGCAAGGAATGCACCCGGTTGGACCAGCTCATGACGGATGTGCTCTTCTTCACGCGCCGCCTCGAGCTCAAGATGGAGCCGATCGACCTCGGCGATATGCTCGCACGTTTGATGGAGCGCTGGGCTCCGCGATTGAACCAGGCCAACGTCATCAGCCACCTCGAGTTCGATGAACGGGCGCCGATGGTTCTGGCCGACCCGCGCACCTTCGAACAGGTGATTGTGAACCTCATCACAAACGCTCTCCAGGCCATGCCGGACGGAGGCACGCTCTCGATGACCCTGGCATCAGCGGCCGCGTCCCAAGGCGAGATGGTCGAGCTCAAGATCGCCGATACCGGTCCCGGCATTCCCCAAGAGACGATCGATCGCATCTTCGACCCATTCTTTACCACCAAAAAAGACGGCACCGGCCTCGGACTGGCCATCAGCCGGCGAATTATCGCCGCCCACAAGGGAAGCATCCAGGTCGAGAGTTTCCCCGACGCCGGCACGGTGTTCACCCTCCACATCCCACCCGCCGATACCTTGCAGGAGGCGAAAACGGCATGACAGCAACCGTCCTCATCGTGGACGACGAAGAGACCGCACGCAGCTTCATCAGTGCTGCTCTGTCGGATGGTGGCTACGAACCCCTGGAAGCCGGAAACCTCAAACAGGCCCACAAGGTCATCGACACGGGATCAGCCGATATCATCCTGCTCGACCTGAACCTGCCGGACGGATCAGGTCTGAGCCTGCTCGACCGCATCGCCCTCGAGAACCCCTCACCTCCCGTGATCCTGATCACAGCCTACGGCGAGGTCGACACGGCTGTAGAAGCCATGAAGAAGGGCGCTCAAGACTTTCTTCAGAAGCCGCTGGACTTGGAACAGCTGATTCAGGCCGTCGAGCGGGCCCGTGAGATGGTCGCCCTTCGGCGAGAGCTCGATCTGCTCCGCCAATCGAGCACCGGGCAGGTCGAGATGATCGTCGGAGACACGCCGGAGATGCAGCGTGTGGTCAAGGAAGCGCAACGGGCGGCCAACGCCACTGTCTCGGTCCTGATTACCGGTGAGACCGGTACCGGCAAAGAAGTTCTGGCCCAGGCGATCCGCACCATGGGGCCTCGGGCGGACAAACCCTTCATCCCCATCAACTGCGCCGCGCTGCCCGACACAATGATCGAGTCGGAGCTGTTCGGCCACGAGGCCGGGGCGTTCACCGGCGCCCAGAAACGCAAGCCTGGCCTGATCGAAGTCGCCGATGGGGGCATCCTGTTCCTGGACGAAATCTCATCCACCAAGACCGAAATGCAGGCCAAGCTGCTCCGGGTGCTCGAAGACCAGGGCTTCCGCAGGGTCGGCGGGGTCAAGGAGATCAGCGTCGATATCCAGATCCTGGCCGCCTCCAACCGAGACCTGCTCAAGATGATCGAGGAAGGCACGTTTCGAGAGGACCTGTACTATCGTCTCAAGGTCGTCGATCTGCACCTGCCCCCGCTCCGCGACCGCAAGATGGACATCCCCGCGCTGGTCGGAACCTTTATCCGGACCATCAATCTGCGAACCGGCAACAACGTCACCGACATCACGCCGAGGGCCATCGATGCCCTCAAGGATCACCCCTGGCCGGGCAATATCCGCGAGCTTCGCCATGTCATCGAACGGGCCATGCTCTTCTGTGACGATGACGTACTCGATCTCGGGCACCTGCCCCCCGAGTTTCAGCCCCAAACGTAAACTCCCGCCCTCTCGCTTAACTGCGAACCCCGAACCACCGCCCGGCCCGGCGGCCCAGCACCTCATCCGGTAGGTTCAACCCCAAGCCAAGGCAACCTGAATGGCACAGAGCTTGCATCTAAGCCCTTCAGACTAACGGCTCGTCTGGAGGCCTCAATGATTCCCCTTTCAATGGCTGAGACACAAATCTTGATCGCTGCCACCTTCTTCTTGCTGGGATTGATCGCCATTCTGTTGGGCATCTTCGTCCTGATGACGCGTGGTTACACAGGCGAGGTCCGTGCCCTGGCTGCCCACACGGCGCGCATCGGGCAAAAGGGCATCGGCCAGGACATCACGGGCGTCGTACAGAGCGCCTCCGAACTCGTGGCGGCCATCAACCAGCTGGTCAAGACCGCAACCGGGGTTGGCGTGTTCCTCACCTGTACTGGCCTGGTCATGATTGTGGCCGCCTATCTCGTGGTGATGCAGGTCAACTGGTCCAGCCTCTAAACCCAAAGGGCAGTGCATGATGCCAACACACACCGATGTCTTGTCCAGACTTCGAGCAAATCTCGATCCCGACGAGTTGGCCGAGACCGTCAGCCGGTTTCTCCGCCTGCCCGAGATTTGGGCAGCGATCGTTGATTCGGATGCGCTTGATATCGCGGAGACGACGCCTGACGCCACAGGCGCCACGCCAGACCACATCGCTTTCGCGGGGCTGCCGGGCCAATGGCCCACACCCGACGCCTCGGCGCTCCCCGCCGACCAGCGAACGGATCTGGAACGCCTGATCGCTTCCGGCGAGACGGATCCTGCCGATCACACCGTATCTGGCGTGGCTCTGCGAGGGTTAGCCCTGATCGAGATTGAGCGCCAACCCGACGGACGGCGGTCCATTGCCGATCGGGTCCTGACCCGACCGGACGTTTGGCAGACGCCCTTCGCCTGTGCATGGCCCCATTTTGAGGATTCCGACGGCGTCCTTGCCGAACTGATGTCGAGCTGCGATCTGCCGTCCGTCCAGGCGGCCGCCGTCTGCCTGCTGAGTCACAACTCGGCCGAAACGGCTGCCCCAGTTCTGGCCAAGGCATTCCCTCAAGCCAATCACAAACTCATCCAGCATCTGCACGACCTGGGCGAAGACAAGCTGGCTGAGGCCCTTGCCCGCCATATCCTTGCCTCTGACGACCCGGCTCGCAGCCGACGACACGACCCGGTTGAGGCGCTCATCGACCAAGCCGATGCCCAGGCATGTGTCAATGGCCCGGCGGCCGCCCAAAACATCCTTGACGCCGCATGGGAATGTGCCGGCCAATTGCGGGCCGAGATCGCTGACCGTTTGGCGGACGTCGCTGTGGGCACCGGGGATCCGGTGGTGGCGGCCGAAGCACTGCGGCGCGCCGTGGACGAAAACCCAACGTCGGACCGCAAATCTCGAGCTGCCCTGGCGATGATTGACGCCGGACAGATCGACGATGGTCTGGCATTGCTCTCGGCCAATCCCGAGAACACAACCGAAACCATCGCCGTCGGCCTGGCCTACGCCAGAGACCATAGACCAGAGGAGGCCGCCCACTATCTGATGTTGGCAGCCAACACCGTTAGCGCGGGTGAAGACCTGCATCCCCGCTGGTTGGCACGCCTGACGCACGCGCTGATGGACACTGGCCACCCCGGCGAAGCCGTCCAAGTGGCCCGGCGCTGGTCCGAGAAGGCGCCAGGCAGCCGGGCGGCCCGCGCGGCCCTGGCCGGCGCACATTTCGGCGCAGGGGACGAAGCCGCCGCCGCCGAAATCTCTGAGGTCCTGCTCGCCCAGGACGAAGACGACGATCGCGTGCGCAGCATGCTCGCCGAAAGTCTTCAGGCTCAGGGCAAGCCCGAGTTGGCCATCGAACATTGGCAACGGTTGGCCCTGTCCAACGCCCGCATGCTGAAGCACGTTGTGGAGTGTGCTCTCGATGCCGGCCAGGTGACGCTAGCCCGAGATCGCGCCAGCCGCTGGCTGGCCCTTGATCCGGATTCGCCCGCAGCGCTTGTCCATTACGGCCGTGCATTGACCGCCTCTGGAGACGTCGAGTTGGCCAAGGAGCACCTGGCCCTGGCCACGGAGCGCGCCCCGCAGTCTCCCGAAACTTGGTTGGCCTTGGCCGAGGCGCAACGAGCCACCGGGGACGTTGAACTCGCCGATGAAACCCTTACCCGCGCCGTTCAGATGTGCCCCGACCAACCTTCGCTGCTGACGGCCAAGGGCCAATTGCTGGCCGAACGAGAAAACTACAGCGACGCCCTCGAACACTTCGAGAGGGCGCTGCGTTTGTCGGAAGCCGATCCGGAGATTCAGCTTGGATACGGCCGGTTGCTCACCAAACTCGGCCACGTCGATCAGGCCATCCCTGTTTTGGAGAAGGCCATGGCCCGTCGCTCCGCCCACCTCCCCACACGATTGGCCCTGGCAGAGGCCTACGAAGCCACGGGCGACATCATCGCCGCCCATGATTTGATTCACGACATTCCCGATGGGGCATCCGACCAGGCGCAGATCTTGGCCGGGCGCCTGGCGATCGAAGCCGCCCTCGAAACCGGCGACACCCCGACTGCGGAGCGCGGGCTCCACCGCCTGCGGTTGGCATCTGTCGCCGCTACCGACCCCGAAACCATGTATTGGTCCGCCCAAGGAATGAGGCTAACTGGCCAATCGGAAGAAGCCATGGCAGCTTTCCAAGCATGTCTTGGCGGTGAGCACGCGCTCGCCGGGGACAAGCAACTGCGGGCCAGCCACGGTTTGGCCAGCGCCGCAATGGATGCGGGCCAAACGCCGGTGGCGATTTCCGTTCTAGAGACCCTCAGGCAGGGGATCGGCGGTTCGCCGAAAAGTCTGCTCCTCCTGTCCAAGGCCTATCGGAAAGCCGGACTGGCCGACGAAGCCCTCGGGCCGGCCATGGAAGCCGTCGACCGGGACCCGGACAGCGCCGAGGCCAGAGCTGAGGCCGTAGCGGCGGCGATGGAGGCCGAGGCTTGGGGGGCGGCCCTGACCCAAATCGACCGCTGGACGCAGGCCAACCCGATGGATCCCGAAGTCTGGATTCAGAAGGCGCGGCTCCACCACCAGCTGGCGCAGGACAAAGACGCCCGATCAGCTTTGGCCCGAGCTCTGCGGCTTGGGGGCTCCGGGCCATCCACCATCTGGCCGATCAGCCAACTTCTCACCCGGCTCGGCAAGCCGAAGCAGGCCGTCCGCTTGCTCAAGCGAGCCGTCAGCGCTGACCCCGAAAATGAAGTGATTTTGAAGACCCTGGCGGAAACTGCCGAGCGATCGGAAGACTTCGGGACCGCGCTCGATGCATGGACCACCCTTGCGGAGCGCAAGCCCGACGACCAGACCGCTCTTCGCCATGTCGGGGAGAGCCTGTGGCGCCTTCACCGCCGATCGGCCGCCATCGGCTACTGGCAGCGAGGCTTGGCCCAAGACCCACAGAACGTCAGCCTCGCCATTCGCCTAGCGCAGGCGCACCTGGACAATGGTGAGCCTGATCGAGGGCTTGAACATCTGAGGCAGGCCCTTGCGCTTTCCCCCGACGACGCACAGTTGGCCGTCGAAGCCGCAGACGCGTTCCGGCGCCATGGGACATCCGCCGAAGCGCTTGAGGTCCTTCAGACCGCCTCGGCTTTGGTGCCGGGTGATCAGGCCGTCCGCCTGGCCATCGCCGATACGTACACGGATGACGCTTCCTACGAAGAGGCCAGACAGGTCCTGGCTGAGCTAGCCGACAGGGGCACACCCGCTCCGGCTTCGGTGCTGGCCAGGCTCTCACTCATCGAAATGAGTCTGGGCCACGCTGCCGCCTCCCTGGAGGCCTTCAGCGGCATCGATCCCCTCAACCTCGAGGACGCCGAGGACGCCATCTTGACGACCCGAGCTGGCTTCAAACACGCCGCTTGGGCACAGGTCGGGGCGGCTCTCGACCTGGCCATCCAGCGCGCCGAGGGGGACCCAGAACAACTCGCGGAGGCCATCGGATTGCGGGCACATCTGAGTGACGCTGCCTGGTTGTATAGGGAAAGCGCCCAGGTCGCCCGACACTCGCCGCAAGCGCCGAACGTCACCCCCGATGAAGCTGAGGCCTGGATCGCCAGAGCTCGGCGCATGGGTGCGGACGACGCCGCGTGTCAGCATCTCGACCAGCACCTGGCGCTGGTGGCCGGGCGGATCGAAGTCGCCGACATCGATGTGGACTCGGCCCCACCGGCCATGATTGAGAGTGTCGTCGTCGCCCATTTGCGCAACGGGAATCCGGAGGCCGTCATCGCCATTTTGGCCGACCACCCCACCGCCCGCAGGTCCGAGTGGACACCGCTGCTGGCCGGTTTGGCTCACCTCCAGAGCCAACGCTACACGCAGGCACTGAGAGCCTTTGGCGCCGTCACCGGCGTCCCCGGCGTAAGACCGCTTGCCGACTACTTCAGCGCCCTGGCACTGCTCCAGCAGAACCGGGTCACAGAGGCCATCGAGGCCCTGAACGCCGGTCTCGCAGCCTGGCCCGAAGAGGCCACATGGCATCACACCCTGGCTCAAGCGTACGCCGCCGTGGGCGAAGTCGACAATGCTCTGCCTCATTACCAGCAGGCGGCAGAGCTCGAGCCCGCCAATGGCAGTTACTGCCTGTCGCTGGCCATGCATCTTCAATCCATGGGTGTGCACCATCAAGCCGAAGAGCACTTTGTTCACGCCCTGCAGCACTTCCCAGACCAGTCTGAGGTGTGGCGCCAAGCTGGCTATGCGGCGCTTGCCATCGGTGACAACGATGAAGCTCTGGGACGTTTCCGACGCGCCAGCGAGTTGGCACCGGAGGACTCGGATGCCCGCATTGGCGCCGCCCGGGCAGCACAGGCCGGAGGGCAGCTGGCCACGGCCCTGCAATGGGCTTCCCAGGCTGTGGACCTTGATCCGGAAGACTTAGACGCCTTGATGGGTTGGGCGGATATCCTGTCCGCCCAGGGGAAGCACGACAAAGCTTTGGCAGCCTACCAGCGCGCCGAAGCAGGCATGACCGATCCCAGCCGGGCTCAGAAAGCACGCAGCCAGCTGTTCATGCAGACGGGGCGGCCCGAAGCCGCAGCGCTCGAGTTGATGAAGGTGATCGAGAACCGCCCCGAAGACGAAGACGCCTGGTCGAGCCTCAGCCAAGCCCATGAACAATCAGGGGAAATCGAGGCGGCAACAGCCGCTGTCAAGAAGGCGCTGTCTATTGCCCCGGCGGAAGTCTCGCACCGCCTGAGCCTGGCGCGTTTGAGCCGCAAATCCGGCCAATTGGACCACGCGCTGGCCGAGCTGTCGACGCTCGAAGTCGAACAGCCAAACGACGCCGAGGTGGCTTATGAGTTGGCATGCGTGCACGAAGCCCGACGCGATTTCGACAAAGCCATGGACGGCTACCGCAGGACCATCAGACTCGATCAGCAACATGCCAGAGCGCACTATCGCGCCGGCCTGGTGCTGAAGGCGCTCAAAGACTATGACGAGGCAGCGGCCATGTTCAAGTGTGCCGTCGACCTCAGTCCCCAAGACGCTGATGCCCACCACCAGCTGGCGGCCGTGCGGGCGCTGGAACTGGTTCATGGTGGCATCCAACACACACCGGCGGTGGCGCAATGATGGATCGAGAACAGTTTCTGCAGACCTTTAGAGCTTCGATTGTCGCCAAGCGGACGGACTACGCCCGCAAGTTGGCGGCCGACTGGCTCACAGTGTGGCCAGGTGATAGCGAGGTCCAATTGGCCTTGGCCGAAATCGAGATTGACGAGAAGTTGTTTGGGACCTCTATCGAGCGTCTCACCCAGCTTGTAATCCACGACCCGGAGCATACCGAGGCAAATGCCAAGCTGGCACAGGCCCACGACGCCAGCGGTGATCCGCTGAAGGCCAGCATCTTTCGGGCCCTGGCCAGCGCACTGGCCGGCCAGGTGCCGGTCATGGGCCGGTCTCCCTCCTGGGCACAGTCGCTCTATCAGGCGTTGGCTGCCCTCACTTCTGGGTCCGCCGATTCCGCATCGATGCATATCCGCGCCGTCATGGGTGCCGATTTGGATCTTCCGCTGCCCACGCTGATAGGCGTCAAGGCGTACCTCGCTTTGGACGATCGCAAAGCCGCCATGGGGCTTGCCCGGGATGGCTTCGCGCGCTGGCCGGAAACCGTGGCCTTCCGGCTTTGGCTCGCCGATGACTTGATGCATTCCGGCGAGGTGGATCGGGCCGTGGAGTACTTTCACCGAGCTGCTGCGGATGACCCTACCGGGAAGATCGCAGCCCGCTTTCTCGGGTCATCCCACCCGTATCAGAACCTATGGCCGGTTGAGTTTTCGATCATGCCCAAGCAACCCATCCCAGCCGAAGTGTCGGCCGTCATGGGCGGCAACCAGTTGGCCGGAGCCCACATGTCAGGGTCCAACCCAGACGAGGCGCCATCGGGCAAGGCGAATCCACAGGCCAAAAAGCCAGCTTCAGAGACCCCTGCCCCGCCTGAGCCAGACTCCGCCCAGGAAGGCACCTCTGCAGGTCAGACCCCGGAGGTTGGAACCTCGCCCAGTAATGCGGCCTCCGACATGCCCCAGGCGCAGCCTGGAGAGGCATTCCAGGGACCAAACCCGGGAGAAGACGCGCCCTTGCCTTCACAGTCTTCCAGCCCGGGGACAGCCGCCGATCAGCCGCTGAAAGAGATTGCCGCCCGGCTGCAAGCCCGCCCCAGCCTGCCTGATGAGGACCGCCGAGTTCCCACCTACCTGGTGCTCTCGAGCCGCTCCCGCCTGACACAAGTCTTTGGAGCGGACACCTTCCGGCGCATCGATGAAGCCATTGACCATCTGGTCAAGGCCGTCCGCCCTCGCCCGGGTTGGACCTCGTACAAGGTCTACATCGACGACCCGGCATCGCTCAGGCCCTTTGGCCTCACTCCGGTCGATCCCGGCAACGCCTGGGACATCAAGCTTCGCCTCTCAGACATCGACCGCAGCCTGGCCAACCACGGACAGATGATAGGGGCAGTGCTGATCGTCGGGGGGCACGGTATCCTGCCATTTCACCTGCTGCCCAATCCTACCGACGACGATGATGATCAGGTGCCGTCGGACAATCCCTATGCCACGAAGGACGAGAATTACTTCGCCCCCGAATGGCCGGTGGGGCGACTTCCGGTGGATACGGAACCCGACCTTATCGTCAAGCAGCTTCGACTGGCAGCCGAACAGCACATCGGAGCGATGCGGCACATGGGCCCGATGATGCGCGTGCGCCAGTGGCTGATTCTCAAGATCGGGCGCTGGCTGGGCCGCGGCCCCCGCTCCCTCGGCTACAGCGCCAGCATTTGGCGCAAGGCGTCCATGGCCGTCTTTCGGTCCATTGGAGAGCCGGGCGCCATGATGACGTCCCCGCCGATCGACGCGCCGTCACTGCCCGCCGTGGCCATGCGGCCGACGATGCTTTCCTATTACAACCTGCACGGCCTGGCAGATGCGCCAGAGTGGTTCGGCCAGCGTGACCCCCTGCGGGACACCAAGACAACCCAAGAGTACCCTGTGGCGCTGCGTCCGCAAGACGTGGTCAACAGCGGCCGGGCCCCCAAGGTCGTGTTTACCGAGGCCTGCTACGGGGCCCACGTCATCGAAAAGGGAACCGAGACCGCCATCAGCCTGAAGTTCCTGGCCTCCGGCAGCCACGCAGTGGTGGGATCGACCAAGATCTCCTACGGATCGGTCACGCCGCCACTGATCGCCGCCGATCTTCTCGGCAGGCGTTTCTATGAAAATGTGAATCGCGGCCTCCCGACCGGTGAGGCCTTGCGCCAGGCCAAACTCGAACTAGCGGCCGAAATGCATCGTCGCCAAGGGTACCTGGATGGGGAAGACCAGAAGACCCTGATCTCCTTTGTGCTCTACGGTGATCCCCTGTATACATCCAAGCAGGTCGTCCCTGTGCCGGGCCGCAAGAGCGTGATCCGACGCACCAGTCGGCCCAAGATGATGCAGACCTCATGTGCTTTGGGTGGACCGACGATGAACGAATTCGACCTGGATGAGGAATCGCGCCAGAGAGTCAAATCGATCGTCTCTCGCTACCTTCCCGGAATGGCCGGCGCCGCATGCAGTATCCATCCGCAACATGCGGGCTGTAACTCCGATGATCACCAGTGCCCATCTCACCAGCTCGGGATCAAAGCCATCCCCGCCTCTCCCGACCGAGAGACGGTTGTCGTGACGCTCTCTAAGCACTACGCTGCGGACAGTCGCCACCACCCACACTTTGCCCGACTTACATTGGACAAGTCGGGGAAAGTCCTCAAGTTGGCTGTCTCACGCTAGAAAACTGGGGCTGGCACACATATTGCACCTCTCCTTGAAGAACGCATAGGAGAGGTGCAATGCCTTTATCCCAGTCCAAGCTAGGCTTCCACTATTACCCGGACAGCCTGCATTTCACCCAAAAAGATCTCGACTACTGGCGGCCCATCCTTGCCGACCTGGGCGCTTCCTGGCTGACGCTGCTTGCCTCCCCAGACCGTGCTGTGCCCGAGTTCTTCATCCGCGGGCTGGTGGAGCGAGACGTGCAGCCGTTCGTCACCATCCCCGCCCCGGTAGGGAGCGTTCGGGCGGCCGATATGGCCCCCATTCTCCGAAGTTATGCACGCTGGGGCGTGCAGCACGTGATGGTCTACGACCGCCCCAACCTCCAACACTCTTGGCCGATCGCTGAATGGGGCCGGCCGGGGCTCGTCGAGCGGTTTTTGGATCACACGCTGCCTCATTTGAGAGCTCAAGCCGAAGCCGGTCTGATCCCGGTCTTTCCCGCCCTCGAACCCGGCGGCGACTACTGGGACACGGCTTTCCTGGCCGCCAGCCTCAAAGGCATGCAGCGGCGTGGTGAGCAGGCCTTGCTTGAGAAGATCGCCCTTGGGGCTTATGCCTGGACCAAAGACAGGCCCCTCGATTGGGGCGCCGGCGGGCCGGCGCGCTGGACTGATGTGCAGCCGTATCGCACCCCGGATGGCGCCCAGGACCAACTCGGTTTCAGGACCTTCGAATGGTACGCTCAGATCGCAGAGACCACGGTCGGCACGCACCCCGGCATCCTGATTGCGGCCGGGGGCGCGCAGAGAAAACCTGGCTCAACGCCTGACGATGATCGCCGCCACACCGAGCAGAGCCTGGGCATCGCCCGTCTGCTGGATGAGGACCCGACCTGCCGAAGCCTTCTGCTGAATTTCGCCTTCTTCGTCCTTGCGAGCGACGGTACCCCTGAAGAGCAGGCGTCGGCATGGTTCCCAAATCTGCGCGGACCGTTGCCCGTCGTTACCGCCATCAAGTCCCGCGATGCGGCGAGCGCAAAGCTGGCACCACCCGCCCCTTCAAAGCCCGTCAAGCATGTCGTTCTGCTTCCAAACGACCGCCGAACAGCCCACAGACTTTGGTCCAAGGCGGCCGACTTCGCTCTGACCCATCCACAGGCCATGGTCGGCACTTCGATCGATGCGGCCCTGCAAGCGGCCGAAGTCACTCTGGTCGGTGGCGTCGAAGTCTTCTCCGCCGATCTAGAGGCTCAGCTGCGGGAAGCAGGCTGTCGTGTTCAGCGCATGTCCCTGGTCAATCCACAGGCCGTCGGCGTGTGTGGCTGCTCGGCATCTGAAGAAGTCGTTGACGCAAGTAGCCCGAAGGAAAGCTCAGGAGTCAGCCATGGATAACTCTGCCGTTGCACCTTTCGTCCATCCGGGTCCCAAGAAGACCGAGCTCATGCCTGCCGCCAAGCCCTGTGTCAAAGTGCTCGGCCTCGGGGGCGGCGGATCGAATGCCGTCAATCGAATGATTGAGCTGGGTCTCTCCGGAGTTGACTTCATTGCGGCCAACACCGACCGCCAGGCACTGGCCAGCAGTTTGGCCCCCGTCAAGCTCCAGCTAGGGCCCAAGGTGACCCGCGGGCTGGGCGCCGGAGGCGATCCGCGCGTGGGGGCCTCAGCCGCCATGGAAAGCGCCAGGGAGATTGCCTCAGCGCTGAAAGGCGCCGACATGGTCTTCATTACGGCCGGCATGGGCGGAGGCACCGGCACAGGTTCAGCGCCTGTGGCGGCCGAGATTGCCCGGGAGCTGGGGGCCGTGGTCATCGCTACCGTCACCCTGCCCTTTGGATTCGAAATGTCCCGTCGCGGCCACAGTGCGCTGGACGGGGTCAAGCACCTCCAACCCTTTGCCCACACATTGATCACCGTCCCCAACGACAAGCTGCTGCAGGTCGTCCCACAAGACGTGAGCCTGGAAGTGGCCTTTCGTTTGGCGGACGACGTCCTGCGCCAAGGAGTCCAGGGTATCGCCGAACTCATCACCCGGGCCGGGCTGATCAACGTTGACTTCGCCCACGTGCGCCAGCTTATGCTCAAAGGCGGCGGTGCATTGATGTCCATCGGCATGGGCCGCGGCGAGGACAAGGCGCAGGCTGCCATCCATCAGGCCCTTCATCATCCCCTGCTCGAGCTGGACAGCCTGGACCAGGCCTCCGGAATCCTGGTTCACTTCACGGGCGGGGACGACCTGACTCTGCACGAGGTCGGTGAATCGATCACCGAGCTCAGGCACTCCCTGGATCCGGAGATTGATCTCATTATGGGTGCCACCACCGAGCCCAGCATGGCTGGTCGCGCCCAGGTCATCCTCATCCTGACCGGGATCGGCGCCCAACCGGTTTATGAAACCGTGAGCCGAGGGAACGCGACCGGGGAGAAGCTCGAGTCGCGCGGCCAGGTGATGGCCGAAGCTGTCCAGCAGGACGAGGACCTCGATCTCCCGACCTTCCTGCGGCGCCGCGCCAGCATCGGGTAGGAGGACGCTATGATGGACCAGAACACCAAGCAGCGGATCGCACGCCACGTGAGCCGATCATTTCCTGAGATGAGCGGCATCCGCCCCAGCATTCGACAACAGGGCAGCAAGAACGGACATTCCCAGTATCTGCTGATCTTCAAAGGCAAGTCCGAACTCCCCGGAGGGAGATCCATCAACCGGATCGTCCGAGTTGTCGCCGACGAATCCGGGAATATCATCCGCATGAGTACCTCGAGGTGAACCATGAACACGTCAACTTTTGATCCCCTGACTTATGTAAAAGTGTTGTTTTGGCGATCGATGGCCTATGGGACCGAATGGGCCGTGGACCACAGGTCAGCCGTCTACCAAACCCTGCGGATCGCCCCCATCGTGACGGCCGCCATGTTCGCATTCATGCTGGGCCGCCTGGTTGGAGCGCTTCTGGGGATGGCTACCTTCTAGGCGCCGACCGACCCGCCGATTGCAGGTAGATTGCGCCCGGAGTACAATCCGGGCGCATTATCGTTCACTCAAGCCGAAGGGATCATGGCCCGACGCCCGTCGCTCGCACTGCTCATTGTTGTCACAGGCGCATTCTTCCTCCTCGGCCTGTACAGTGTCTTTCTCCAGGGTGGGCAGACCTCCCAGGATCCCACACGCTTCCCCCCCAGTGGCTCCTCAGCAGTTCCAGCCGGGACCAAGGCTGCAGAAAGCGGGCAGACAACCATCCTGATCTTGGGAGTCAATTCGCTTGAGAACCCCGACCCCACTCTGACGGCCGTCTGGTACCTGACGTATCAACTGCCGGTGAAGGACGTGTTCCTGCTCGGCGTCCCGACCAACCTGCAGCTCCAACCCGATCCTGCTCGCCAGCTCGATCAGGCATTCGGCTGGTCTCCGGAGGCGGGTGTGGACCCGGACTTTCTCACGGCCCTCAAAGCCACGGTTCCGCTCTCATTCAACACGTGGATTGTGCTCGACGAGACTGGTTTCGCAGCGGCGGTCGATTTCATGGGCGGGCTGCAGGTCAACGGCACGACGTTTTCCGGCCAGGAAGTATTGGGGATCCTGAGCCTTGCATCAGGTGACGCCAAGGCGAGTCTCACAACCCAGAAACGCGTCCTCGAAGGGCTCAGCACTCAGGCGGAAAGCGTTGGGGACAGCCCCGATCTCACGCCGCTGGTGGAGCTCATCCCGGAGCACATCTACCTGACCTCGCCTCTCGGCCAGCTGGTTGCCTTGATCTCCCCCGTCCTGCCCATTCGGCCGGAGACCACTCACATCGAGCTTTATTGATCCTCGGCTTAAGCCCAGCTGGTTCAACCATGGGCGCTAATGGACTATACTTGGTGAATCCCTTGCCTTGACGCCCGAAGGCATCTATTCTAGGTTTCGGTAGTGAATTCTCTCACAATCGGATCTCGTGAGTTTCAGCCGAACAAGGAGGTGGTGGACGATCATTTGCCAACAGAAGTCTCGCATCGATCTCATTAGCAGGAGGAGGAGAGAATGAGGAAGATACAATTGATGTGGCTCGTTGTTTTGGCTGGCTTGGTGCTGGCGGCATGCGGTGGAGCGGCCACGCCGGCCCCCACTGCCGCGCCAGCGAGCACCGGCGGCGGCATGCCCGACCTGGGCGGCAAGTCGATCACCGTAGCCGTTGAAAACGCCTACCCGCCCTTCAACTCGATCGACCAGACAAGCAACCAACCGGTCGGCTGGGACTATGACACCGTGGCCGAAATCTGCAAGCGGATCAACTGCACGCCGGAGTTCAAGCAGGCCGCTTGGGACGGAATCTTCCCCGCCATGCAGGCCGGCGAGTATGACATGCTCGCCGACGGCGTGACCGTGACCGACGAGCGGAAGCAAATGGTCGACTTCTCGGAGCCGTACGTCACCATCGGGCAAGTCTTGTTGATCAAGGCCGATCAATCGATCGCTGACGTTGAGGCGTTCAAGGCGGACACCAACGTCTCCGTGGGAACCCAGATCGGCACGACCAACGAAATCGTCGCCAAGGACAACTTTGGCGATCGCGTCAAGAGCTTCGAGGACTTCGGCGGCGCGGTGGCCGCTCTGCTCTCTGGCGACGTCGACGCCGTGGTGATCGACACCGTTTCGGCTGTCGGCTTCATCAACGAGAACCCCGGCCAGTTGAAGATTGGCCCGACCCTGACCTCAGATGAGCAGCTGGCGTTCGTCTTCCCGCCCGGAAGCGACCTGACAGCCTCGGTCAATGCCGCCCTCGACTCCATGACGGCGGACGGTACCCTCAAGCAGCTCAACGACAAGTGGTTCAACCCGTAGATCTGAACTGCTTGCCAAGATTTGCTCGGATCGCCGGGCAGGTCGAGGGGAAACCCTCGACCTGCCCTCACCCCAGGTTGCCCGTTAAATGACCGCTCTCGCTGACGGCCGACAGAAGAACGCCCCCCCAGCGCAACCGACGCGATGGATCACTTTCCCCTGGTGGGCTCTGATCCTGGGCGCCACCGGCCTGATGCTTATCTACTTGATCTTTGCCAACCCAGGCTACCGAGACACGTTCCAGTATTTGCTGACAGGCGTGTTGGCCACTTTGCGCATTACGTTCACTTCGTACCTGCTGGCGGTGGCCATTGGACTGCTCACCGGCCTGGCGCGCACATCGAAGAGCACCTTTCTTTACACTATCTCCACACTTTACGTGCAAACCGCTCGCGGCGTCCCGATCATCGTGCTCATGCTGTACGTGGCCTTTGTGATGGTCCCGATCGGGGTCTCCGTGGTGCAGGCGCTTGGCGCATGGGGGCTAACCCTGGGCTTAGACTCCCTGAACGCCACCTTCACCGCAATGTCTTCCCCTACCCTCATTCGCAACATCAGTCTGGAAGCGCGCGCCGTCTTCGCCCTCGCCTTCGCCTACGGCGCGTTCGAGGCCGAAGTTTTTCGCGCCGGAATCCAGTCCATAGGCCGGGGCCAAATGGAAGCCGCCCGGTCTCTGGGGATGACCTACTACCAGGCGATGCGTCTGGTCATCCTGCCGCAAGCGGTTCGGCGGGTTCTTCCCCCACTTGGCAATGACTTCATCGCCTGCCTCAAAGACTCGTCCCTGGCCACAGTTCTGGCCGTGAATGAGCTGACCCAGCTCGGCCGCCTGCGGCGAGCAGCCACCTTCGACGTCTACCGCACGTTCAATGTGGTGGCCTATCTTTACCTATCCATGACCCTGGTCTTGTCTTCTCTCGTTCAGTTGGTCGAACGCAGGATGAAGTTCGAGGAGTAATTTCCCCATCGGGGACGGCGACGGCAGCGCAGGCGCCACGCCCGGGCGACACAGGGGTGATGTTAAGAAGAAATGCGGAGCCGATTTTGCGGCTCCGCATGAGTGTGCGCTGGGCGGGAGTTGAACCCGCACGCCTTGCGGCACATGGCCCTCAACCATGCCTGTCTGCCAGTTCCAGCACCAGCGCAGGCGTTGCGTCGGGTATTATAGCCGACGAAGATTGCTTGTCAACCAGAGCCGATTCTGGATGGAGTTTGCATGCCCAATCTCCGAATTGCGCTGGACGCGATGGGGACGGATTCCCACCCGCAACCTGAGCTCGAGGCCGCTGCCCAGGCGTTCCGTGAGTGGCACGAACCCGTCCTGTTGATCGGTCCCCAAGATATGCTGTCGTCCCGGCTGCCCGATGTCGGCCTCGGACCAGACCAGGTGAGGATTATCGATGCGCCCGAGGTCCTGGAGATGACCGACAAGCCGGCCGACTCGGCCCGGGGCAAACCTGTGTCGTCGATGGCTGTCGGCCTGGAACTGGTGAAATCGGGCGAGGCCGATGCATTTGTCACCTGCGGCAACACCGGTGGCGCGATGGCCAACGCCCTTTTTCGTTTGGGGCGAATACGGGGGGTCAAACGGCCGGGCCTGACGGCCTTGTTTCCCGTGCGGAACGGTCAAGCCGTGGTGCTTGACATCGGCGCCAATACCGATTGTAAGCCCGAGTATCTGCTTCAGTTCGCCATCCTTGGGTCGGTCTACGCCGAAACGGTGCTCGGCATCTCTTCACCTCGGATCGCCATCCTTTCCAACGGCGAAGAGGCCGGTAAGGGCAATCTGCTGGTCAAGGAGGCTTCGCCGATGCTGGCGGCGTCGGGGCTGAACTTCATCGGCAATGTGGAAGCCAAAGAGCTCTACGCAGCAGTCGCCGACGTCATCGTCACCGATGGGTTTGTCGGCAACGTGTTTCTGAAGACAAGCGAGGCCGTCGCCAGTTTCCTTTCCGAACTGATCAAGCAGGAAATCACCTCGTCTCCAGTGTCGTCCATCGGCGGTCTGCTGGCAAAGCCCGCTTTTCGACGGGTGAACGCCATCCTTGATCCGGCCAAATATGGCGCCGCCCCTTTGCTTGGTGTGGACGGCCTGGTGTTCATCGGCCACGGAAGATTCGGTGTCGAAGGCGTGTTGAGCGGAATCCGAGTGGCCCGGCAGGCGGTGCAGGGGGACCTGATGGCGGGCCTGAGACATGCGATCCAAAGCCGCCTGGCCGCCGAGTCTACCTTGGGTGAGGCTTGACCAGGCCGGGCGGCGGGCGCCGCGTCGTCGTCACCGGCTTGGGGATCATCACTTCCCTCGGCTCCGATCTAGACAGCTTCTGGTCTGCCCTGCTTCAAGGCCGTTCGGGTGTGCGCCGCATCTCCCAATTCGACGCCTCGGAATTGCCATGCCAAATCGCCGGCGAGATTCCCGACTTTGATCCGGAAGTCTTCATGAACGCCAAAGACGTCCGGCGAACATCACGCGCCTCACAAGTGACACTCGGTGTAGCCCAACTCGCCGTTGACGACGCAGAATTCCCCATTCACTCGGCGGACCGAGAGCGGGTCGGCGTGTATGTGGGAACCGCCATTGGCGGCATCGAACGCCTGGAAGAGGGCATCAACGTCATCCGCGACAGGGGCGCCACCCGGCTCAACCCGTTTATCACGACTTCGGTCCTCCCCAACATGCTGGCCTTCCACGTCAGCCACCACTTCGAGGTGTTCGGCCCCAGCAGCACCATCACCACCGCCTGCGCCACGGGGACACAAGTCGTCGGAGAAGCGGCCGAGGCCATTCGACATGGTCGCGCCGACGCCATCATCGCCTGCGCCACCGAGGCGCTGATCACCGACTATGCCCTGGGAGGATTCGCCGCCATGCGAGCCCTGCCCGTCCATTTCAACGACCAACCCACCCGCGCCTCCCGGCCCTTCGATGCGGACCGAGAAGGTTTCGTGTTCAGCGAGGGCGCAGCCTGCCTGTTTCTCGAGTCCTGGGATTCGGCACGCGACCGCGGCGCGAATGTTTATGCCGAAATCTCTGGCTACGCCGCCTCATCGGAGGGGTTCCATATCGCGGCGCCCGACCCTACCGCCGCGGGTGCCGTCCGCACGATGCGCTGGGCACTCGAAGACGCCGGCGTGCCTCCAGACCGGATCGATTACATCAATGCCCACGGTACGTCCACGCCCATGAACGATGCCATCGAAACACGCGCCATAAAGGCGCTCTTCGGCCTGCGCGCTTTCGACATTCCCATCTCGTCGACCAAGTCGATGCTCGGCCACGCTATGGGCGCCTCGGGCGCGATCGAAGCCGTCGTCTGCGCCCTGTCCATCGACCGCGGACAAATTCACCCCACCATCAACTACGAAACCCCAGATCCCGAATGTGATTTGGACTATGTTCCCAATCAGGCCCGAGACATCCCGGTTTCGACTGCCCTATCAAACTCCTTCGGCCTGGGCGGTCAGAATGCCTGCTTGGTGCTCAGCCGAATGGAGGCTTGATGCGCGTCTTCACCAACCATGCCCTGGTCCGCCGCAATCACAACCTCGGCCGCGCCCTGGTCTTCTTGGGCTTGGCAACCCTGGCGGCCGGATTTGTGATTTCTTTCACAAATCCCGAGGCGGTCATCATCGTCCTGGCGGCGGCCTTTGTTGGAACACTGGTTTCGCAGGCCGGAATCACGTTCTTGAACCGCTGGGGCCGACACCCCCGGCCGGATGAAATCATCGACACGGCCCTGAAGGGTCTTGACGATCGGTACGCCGTCTTCCATTACGGTCTGGGTACCGACCACCTGGTCACCGGGCCATCCGGCATCTACGCCATTTGCAGCCGCAACGACGACGGTGAGATCCTGTATCAAGACGATCAGTTTTGGCAGGTGAGACCCCGGGGCGGTTTGTTGCGCCGCGGCGGCCGATCGGAACTGCGCGACTTGGCGCGAGAAGCGGGGCGGCAGGTCGACTCCGCAAAAAGCGCTCTCCGACGTCGTTTGGACGAGGCCGATGAGATGGACATCACGCCGATGACGGTCTTTGTCAGCGATGCGGCTTCGGTCAAGACGGGGCCGGAGGTAGGCAGCCAGGTGGTCCTGCACCGTTCGAAGCTGAAGGATTGGCTCCGCCGCGCCACGGGCGGCACACGGTTGAGCAAGAACCAGGTGGATGCGATCGCCCAGCAGCTGGGGATCGAGGCCGACTGATCACGTTGTCCACCGCAGAAGATCTTCAGCCTCGATCTTAAGCGGCTGTCTTCCTTGCGCATGACGTGTGGGTGCTTTCGCCGCCAGCCGGCGGTCCTTCGCCAACCCCCCAAGATCCAAGACAGCCGACACCGTCCCAGTGGCCAAACCAAGCCCTACCCTGAGCCATTCTGGTGTCGCGCGTCTTGTCAATACGCAAGACGAATCGAACGCCACCGGCTGGTGGGCCGGTGGCGAGGGATTTCTATGATGTAAATCAGCGGTCAGCTGTTTAGAAACTGGTCCAAGGCTTCCTTGCTGATTCGGAAGGCGTTGCCCAACTTCTTGGCCTTCAGATCGCCTGCCTCGATCGCAGCCACCACATCCTCTTCAGAGACCTTGAGATAGGAAGCCGCTTCAGAGGGCGTCATAACAGAAGGCATATCGCCTCCGTTGCCGGCGCCGCCACCCCCACCTGACGACCCGCCATCGCCCTTTCCGCTCTGCTTGAGTGATTCACTCAGGATGTTGCCAATGCCCATGCCGGCCCCGATCCCGGCCGTCAGGCCTGCGCCACCCGAGGGGTTGCGTGCCGCCTCGCGCATCGCATCTGCAGCCTGCAGCTGCTTGTAGGTGTCCATGTCCAGCATGCCCATGGCCCGCAGCTCCTCGGCGGACTGGGTCGACGGCTTGAGGCTTTCGATGTAGAAGGACTTGAGCGTCAGGCCCAGGGCCTTGAAATCATCCTGCCCCTTGGCACGCACAGCGCTGCCCAGTTCCTCCACCATCCCGATCAGTTCGGGAACGCTCGTGCCGGCGGCAGTTTCGCCCAGGAGATCCTGGAGCTTGGAAAGGAGCATGGAACGGAGACGGTCCTTGATATCCCGGGTTCCGTAGACGCCCGTGGTGCCCACGATTTGAGTCACAAACTGCTGGGGGTCGTTGATCTGGAAGCTGTAAGCTCCGTAGCCCTGGAGCAGAGCCACGCCCAAGCCCATGCCGGGATTTCTGACGATGATGGGTTGCGGGGTCCCCCATTTCTCGTTGGCGAACTCTTTCATCGAAACGAAGTAGAGCTCGGCCGTAAAGGGCGTCCTGTCGTTAAAGGCCTTCCCGATCAAGTTGACCAGAAGCGGGACGTTGGCCGTTGTGATGGTGTGACGGCCGGGGCTAAAGGTGTCGAGCGCCTTGCCATCCCTGAAAAAGACTGCCGATTGTGCTTCACGCACGATGACCTGGCTGCCGATACGAAAGTCGCCTGCCCCCGTCTCGGGGAAGCGGTGGACGATCTCATCCCGCATCTCGTCCGGATACTCGACGACATCGAATACTCTCGCCATGATAGGTTCTCTCCTTAGGCCTCGTCGCCCCGGGCCAAGATGATATCGTTCCTCTGGTCGAACGCGTCCACGGCCTCCTGGCAGAGGGTGGTTAAGTTCCGGATGGCCGCCGCCTCACCTTCGCTTCCTAGAGAAGCTTCGACGTTATCGATGGCGCGGCCGAGCCCGTCGGCGTGTTGAAGCAACGCCAGATCATAATCATAGATTTGCGCCAGCTCCTTGCTGTCGATATGCACGTGATCGAAGAAGCCGGCGTAGCCATAGGATGCGTGCCGAATTCGGTCAATGAACGCCCTCAGCTTAATCGCCGCCGCTTCCAGGTCGTCCACAAGTTCAAGGCGCTTAGAGGCGATCAGCTGCCTCTGGACCTCCGAAATTCGCCCCCACTGGGACTCGTACGCTGAAGCAATTGACTCTCGAAGCATCCGGTCCGCTTCGCGCCGTTGGTCGCGGTCGGCGTAGCCCACAAAACCCGCCAGGCTGGTGCGGATCTTGCTCAGAAGATCGTCGCCTGATTTGACGCTCTTCAGGGGATCAACCGGTGTGTCTGTCATGAGGTCTCCTAACCCTGGATGGCCCTTGTATTCGAACCGATTATAGCGGCGGTGCGGAGGGGATGACAATACCTTTGACTGACGTTCACCTGACCGCCAAACACCGTTGGTTGGGGTGACCTATAATCGGGCCAACTCACCGGATCTCAGAGCTAACCCAGATGTCGCTTGCGGGCCAACGTCTTCAACCCGATCGATACAGCGTCCTTCCTCGCACGCTCTCTTTTCTATTGCGGGGTGAGCAGATCCTCCTTTTGAGGCTCTCACCAAGCCGGGGCGCATGGGCGGGAAAGCTCAACGGCGTGGGGGGGCACGTCGAGCAGGGCGAAGAACCGAGGGCCTCGGCGGTGCGAGAAGTCGCCGAGGAGACGGGCCTCACACCCGGCCCTTCATTTCGACTGTGCGGCGTCATCCTGATCGATACCGAGCAGAAACCGGGCATCGCCCTTTATGTATTCGTTGGAGAAGCGCCGCCAGGGGAAGCTCGCCCCAGCGCCGAAGGGACCCCGGTCTGGGTGCCCCTGCAAACATTTCAAGACCAGGATACGGTTGAAGACCTGCCCACGATCTTGCCACTAGCCCTCGCCGCCTACCGTGGCCAAGCACCCTTCACAGCCGCCTACCACTATGCCCAGGACGGCTCACTCCAGATCGACATCGGGGACACGCCGCCCGACCCTTAGCCCGGCAATCTACCACCCGGGGCGCTCATAGAATACGAGACGTGTGTTGCCATACGTCCGTTGATCGAATTCCTTAAGCACCGCCAGGTCAAGCTCTTCGTACTCACGTGGGTCAATCTGCGCAACCACCCACCCATCAGGATTAACCCAGGCCGGACACTCATCCAGCATCTTTAGGCACGACGCCCAGAGCCCATGATACTGTGGTGGAGCCACGTAGACAATGTCAAAACCAAGCGGTGGCGCGTTTCGGAGGACCTGGTACACGTCGGCCCGCTCGACGTGAGCCACCTCGGCGTACCCTACCAAGGCGAGATTGGCTTCGATCGTTTCCAGTGCCCGTGGATGGGACTCTACCAACCAAACTCTTTCGCAGCCGCGGCTGAGCGCCTCAATCCCAACGCTGCCCGTGCCGGCGAAAAGATCAAGAAAGGACCCGCCCTCGATCGTGGGCCCGAGAATGTCAAATAGGGATTCCTTCACACGATCGGAAATGGGTCGCGTGGTCTCACCCGGGACCATCTTGAGCCGCCGACCACGGGCCTCCCCAGCCACCACGCGCAGGCCGCTCACGCCGTCTTCACCCGCTCCCCCCCAAGGTCACGTAGGGACGATTTCCGACTGCCAGCATGTCTATGCGAATTCCCCTGCAGATCTGGCCGCCAGAAGGTTGGCCCTGGGCGCAATGGTGGGCACGACGCAGCCTGCCCCCAAGATCAATCCCTTGCCGTCCAACGATCGGATGGCTTCCAGCGCCTCCTGCCGCACCGCGTCTGGGGTTCCCAACACCAGGGTGGCCTCTCGGCGCCATCCGCCGCACACGGCGCCGTTCACCCGGGCAGCCGCCTCATGTAAGGCCGGACCAGCCGTTCTTGCATGCCAGTTCACCACCTGGAACGGCAGAGAGTCGCAAACGTCGAAGATCAGTCTGTCCCCGTGAAGATGCAGCACGTTGAGCCACATATCCTGCGCCGCTTCCAGGATCCTTCGATCGAAAGCCAACCCAAAACGAGCATAGCTTTCCAGGTCAAAATAGCGGTATGAAGCATGTTGTAGCGCGTAGAAGATGCCGGCCGGTCCTCGCTCTTTGGCAGCCGCGACAAAACCGATGGTTGAGAGCGTGATCGTCTCCAGGCCCTTGAGGACCATTTCGGGGGCCCGATGCAGATGATCGAGGAGCACATCCCCACCGGCCAGGTTCTTGGCCTGCGCCAGTGGGCTGAATACCGTCTGGATGTACGGCGTGTGGGGGTCGAGCCTGTCCTGCATCAGGTGCAGACACTCCAATTGCCCCCCCAGCCATCCCGTTTGGGCATCCAGCACCTCCAGCTTAGACCAATCGTCGGGGTTTTTAATCACCTGGTGTGTGTACGTGCGCGTGCCTTCAGGATTGCCTTGCCATGCATCGTCAGCCCCCCAATCCTTCAGGCAGAACGACGAGGCCGGGGTCACTTTGACGAAGTCGAAATCAAACCGCGCCTGGAAATCTGCCGTCGCGTCGGCCAGGCTGACCGGGTCCTGGTCATCTACGGGAAAGTGACGCCACAGGGCGATAGGCACCCGGTCGGCACGCTGGCCTGCGATGGCTGCTTCAAGACGTTCTCGTTTGGAAACTGGTGGTCCCACTAGGCCGGTGGCTCCATTTCCCACGCTCCAGATTTGAGGAAGCTGGCCTGGCCCAGCGCCAACCGTTTGAGCATCGTGGCCCGGAGCTTGTTTTCCAGCCGGTCGGCTTTGTTCACGGCCACCTGGAATGCCTTGATCGCCCTTTGCTTTTCCTTCAACTGCTTCAAGCTTAGACCCAGCACATAGGCGATTTCCGGATCATCGGGTGCGAGCTTGTGAGCGGCCTCCAGCACCTCGACCGCCGGCTTGTAGTGCCGCAACCCGTAGAGCTCCCAGCCATAGCGGCTGGCCGCCTCACGATTGCCGGGCTCCGCCTCAAAGGCCTCCTTTAGCTCGTCTAGCGTCGGGGCGCCCTCAACCAGTCGGGGATGATCATCCATCATGTTCTCCTCGCCCAGGTGTACATCAACGGAATCAGCTGCTTCGGCGGGCCCGGCGGTCAGGCCAGGAGCTCGGCCACTTGTTCAGGGTGATCAGCCACGGCGACGCCCGCGCTCTCGAGGGCCTTGATCTTGTCGGAGGCGAGCCCGCTGCCTCCTTCGACGATCGCCCCGGCGTGTCCCATGCGCTTTCCTGGTGGTGCGCTTCGCCCAGCTATGAAAGCAACCACCGGCTTCGTCATGTGGTCGGCGATAAACTCGGCCGCCTTCTCTTCATCCGTTCCGCCAATCTCGCCGATCAACACGACCCTTTCCGTGTGCGGGTCGGCTTCGAACATCTTGAGCGTGTCGATGAAGGACGTACCATTCACGGGATCACCGCCGATCCCGACACACGTCGAGGCCCCCAGGCCCCTCAGCTTGAGGGCATACAGCACCTCGTAGGTCAGGGTCCCAGACCGCGAGACGACCCCGATCGGCCCGGAGTCGGCGATATGCCCGGGGATGATTCCCACCTTGGACTCGCCTGGCGTGAGCAATCCCGGACAATTCGGCCCGATCAGACGCACGTTCTTCTGGTCGAGATAGGTGCGCACGCGCATCATGTCCTGGACGGGAATCCCCTCGGTGATAGCCACAACGAGCGGGACATTGGCGTCCGCAGCCTCGAGGATCGAGTCCGCGGCGTTGCGCGCCGGAACGAATATCACACTCGTGTTGGCCCCGGTGGCCTCCACGGCTCGAGCAACCGTGTCGAAGACGGGTACCTTGCCGTCCAAGACCCACTCTCCGCCCTTGCCGGGCGTCATGCCTGCCACTACCTTGGTGCCGTACTCCATCATCAGTTCGGCATGAAAGAGCCCCTGGTGGCCCGTGATGCCTTGAACGACCAGGCGCGTGTCTTTGTCAATCAGAATACTCATTGAACTCTGATCTCCTTGGCGACCTCGACCGCCTTCTGTGCCGCCTCGACCAGAGAGGAAGCCGTCAACATGTCTGCATCCGACAGCAGCTTGCGCCCTTCGACTTCATTGGTCCCGACCAGGCGAGTCACCATCGGCACTTTGCGCTCGATCTTATCGATCGCCGCCAGAATCCCCCGCGCCACATCATCACAGCGAGTGATTCCGCCGAAGATGTTCAGCATAACCGCATCCACGTTTGGATCGGAAAGGATGATCTCAAGTGCCGCTTCCACCTTGTCTGGACCCGCCCCACCGCCGATGTCCAGGAAGTTGGCCGGAGCGCCTCCGAATAGGTGAATGACGTCCATCGTGGCCATCGCCAAGCCGGCCCCGTTGACCATGCAGCCTATGTTTCCGTCCAGCTTCACGTACGAGAGGCCGTACTTGCGGGCTTCGCGCTCTGCCGGCGCTTCAGCATCAATATCCCTCATCTCCGCCAGATCCGGATGGCGGAACAGGCCGTTGTCGTCGACGATCATCTTTCCGTCCAGGGCCAGCAGATTGCCCTTCTTGGTGGTAACCAGGGGATTGATCTCAGCCAGGCTGGCATCCGTTTCGACGTAAGCCTCGTACAGGCCGGATGCGATGGCGATGAAGTCTCGCCACTGGTCGCGTGGCAGTTCAATTGCCGTCGCCAAGTAGCGAGCTTGATACTCTCGCAGGCCCAACAGGGGATGAACGTGCACCCGGAAGATCTTCTCGGGATCGGTGCGGGCCACCTCTTCGATATCCACCCCGCCTTCGGCTGAGGCCATGATCACCGGCCGCCGACGCGCGCGGTCGTTGGTGACAGCCAGATAGATCTCGGTGGAGATATCGGCCGCTTCGTCCACTAGCACCTTGCGCACCGGGAGCCCCTTAATCTGCTTGGCCAGGATTTCGGTGGCTACCTCTTCCGCTTCTTCCGCCGAGTTCACCAGTCGAATACCCCCAGCCTTGCCGCGCCCTCCGACAAGTACCTGGGATTTGATCACCACCCTGCCCCCCAGTTCCTCAGCCACGGTTCGGGCTTCCCTCGCCGAGGCGGCCACTCGCCCTTTGGGAATGGCGATACCGTGCTCAGCGAATATCTGCTTTGATTGGTACTCCTGAAGTTTCATCTATGCTCCTTGTTGCGCCGCATCTGCGCCATTCGCTCGCCGCACCCGAACGCCTTGCAAGAACCTGCGGGACCCTCGCGGGCGAGCTTGCGGGGACCCGCTTTCTTTCGTGCTCCACACCGCAGATTTCGGCTTGGCGTCTTGCTCCTTGCCCTCTCCCGCTTTGCCACGCGGTTGGCAGCGAGTGCAGTCCCCTTCAAAGCATATCACCGACGGTCGGCCGTCTGCCCAGCCCGCCAACGTGGTCTCAGGTCCGGGGGGTTGCTTCGTCCGCGATCTCACCGGCTCCCTTAGAATCCGGGGGATCTACGCGGAGCGCTGCGATCTCCTTGAGCGTAAGCTGACGCCAGCCCCCCTGCCCGAGATCGCCCAGCCTGAGACTTCCGATCCGCACCCGGATGAGCTTCCTGACCTGGTAGCCCAGCAGCTCAGCAATCCGGCGGAGCTCTCTCTTTTTGCCCTCATGCATGACCACACGCAGCCACGGCTGACCATTGGCCGATTCAAACCCCACATCGGCCGGGCTTGTGGCCCCGAGTCCGGGGATATGCATTCCGCGACGCCACGTCCGCAAGTCAAATTCGGTTGGGACTCGGTCGAGAAGCACCCGATATTCTTTCTCGTGTTCGAACTTGGGATGGGTCAGCCGGTAGGTGAGCTCGCCATCGTTGGTCAAGAGGATAAGACCCTGACTATCCACGTCCAGCCGCCCCACGGGGTACACACGTTCGGCCACGTCCACCAGGTCAAGGACGGTGGGAAGGCCACCTTGAGACTTGCGAGATGAGAGCACACCGGTGGGCTTGTTGAGCGCCACGTAGACCAGCCGCTCCCTGCCGCGGACAGGGCGCCCATCGAAGACGACTTGGTCCGTCCGGGGGTCGACCGACATGCCCAGCTCCGCCGCCACGCCGTTGACGGTCACACGTCCAGCCATAATCAAGGCCTCACATTGGCGCCTGGAGCCCACGCCAGCCCTAGCCATGTATTTCTGGAGCCTCTCACTCATGGTCATTCTCGGCGTCGCCATCGACCTTTTCGGCCTGAGTGAGCCCAAGAGCAAGCTCTGGATCAAGCGGAGGAAGTTCTTCCATCGAGTTCAGCCCGAAGTAGTGCAGGAAATCGGGCGTTGTGGCGTAGAGGATGGGTCGTCCAGGCGCTTCACTGCGGCCCACCTCTTCGATCAAGCCGTAGCGAAGCAGGGTATGCAGGACCGTGTCCGAATTCACACCCCTAACGTCATCTATCTGAGGACGCGTGGTCGGCTGCTGGTATGCGATCACCGCCAGGACCTCCAGGGCCGCTTTGGTTAACCGTGCGGTCGTCTCCATTTCCAGAAACCGCTCGATGTCTGGGGAGAATCTGGGCGAACTGGTGAGTTGAATGCGTCCACGGTGACGTTGAAGGCTGAGGCCGCTGGCTTCGTACCGCCCGACGAGCAATGCCAGGCTGGCTTCGATCTCTTGGGGAGAGACATCGAGGGACGCCGCCAACTGGCTCACCTCCACTGGCCCCGGGGCGACAAACAGCACCGCCTCTACCCTTGCCCCGACTGCCTGGAGATGCGCCGAACGCCCGTCCAAAGGAACGCCCGTGCTATAATCTGCCGGTGAATTTTGGTCAGGAGCAGCCAATTTTGTCGCGTTCTAATCCTTCAACGGCCGTCAGGAATCGGGCTCTGGTCTTTGCGTCAGGATTGATCCTGGCGTCCCTCGCCTGCCAGGTAAATTTGGGTGGACCGCAGAGCCCCGGAGATCCGATCCAGACTTCGAGCCAGGACGCCGAGGCGCTTCAAAAGCAATGGGCGGATGCCCTTGCCCAGGCCGGACCCAAAGAGGACATTCGCCTGAAGATCGACGAGGCCCAGCTGAGCTCGTTTCTGGCCCTGCGCTTCCAGCAGCGGGCCAATCTTGGCATCGAGAGCCCGCAGGTCTTTCTCAGGCAAGACGAAATCCGGTTCTTCGCCACGTTGGATCGTGGCATCCTTCGTGCAAATGTCCTGATGGGAATCGCACCCACCATTGATCCCGACGGCAATCTGTCGTTCGAAGTCACGTCGGCCGATTTCGGCCCCGTGCCCATGCCGGATGTGCTCAAGAGCAGCCTCTCGGCGGCCATTTCGGAGGCATTTGCCGGGAGCTTAGGGTCTTTGGCGACGGGGATAGACATCAAGTCGGTTGAAATATCGGACGGTGAAATGACTCTCACGGGCAGGTTCCGATGACCACCCGGCGCGATTATACCAGTCGCCCACGCCCCCGGCAATGAAACGCCACTACGGCGCGTTAATTCTGGTCCTGGCCATGACATTTGTGGCCGCTGCCTGCGGCGGCCCGACTGCCACGGCGGGTACAATCGTAGTCACCGTTCGCGTCGACGGGGACAACCAATCTCAGGTTGTTCCGGCCGGCTCAACTGTTCAACAGGCGCTCCAAGCCGCCGGAATCCAGCTGGGCGAGCTCGATCGGGTCGATCCACCCGGGTTCACCGTCGTGACCGAGGGAACACAAATCTCGGTCACCCGCGTCACGGAACGGTTCGAAATCGAGCAGGTGGTGGTCCCATTCGAAAGACAAACCCTCAAGAACGAATCTTTGCCCTCCGGAGAAACGCGCCTGGTCCAGGCAGGCGTCAACGGCAAGGAGGAGATCACCTACCGCATCGTCGAGGAACAGGGGGTGGAAGTCAGCCGCAACCCCGTCAAACGCCAGATCATCGACCCGCCACAACCCGAGATCGTCATGGTGGGCGCACAAGCATCGTACACCCCTTTGCAGATCGACGGCAGACTTGCCTACCTTTCCGGGGGAAACGCGTGGATCATGGAATCCAACACCGGGAACCGGCGCCCCCTGGTCGTGACGGGCGATCTGGATGGCCGCGTGTTCCGGCTTTCCCCACAGGGCCGATGGCTGCTGTTCAGCCGCCAGGCGTCGGATGGGTCCGGAGATATCAACAGTCTATGGGTCATCTCAACCACGGATCCCGAGGCCGAACCGATCGACCTCGAGGCGAGAAATGTGGTCCACTTCGCCGATTGGGCGCCGGTCAGGGCCCGGTTGATGCTGGCCTACTCCACCGTCGAGCCCAGCCCGGCCGCGCCCGGTTGGCAGGCGGACAACAATCTGGAACTCCTGACCCTCGCTTCCAATGGACGCGTTATCAAACGCTCCACCCTTATCGGGATCAACGCCGGGGGGCAGTACGGATGGTGGGGGACGGATTTCCAATGGGCGTCAGATGGGCTGCACCTGGCCTACGCACGCGCCGAGGGTGTGGGCCAGATCGATATCCGACAGCCCTCTCTCGACCCGCTGCATGACGAGGTGCCTTTCCAAACTCTTGGCGACTGGGCCTGGGTACCTGGAGTCGCCTGGGGCCAGGACAACCGCACCTTGTACATGGTGGATCATGGCCCACCCCTGGGGATCGAATCCCCGGCGGCTTCGCCCGTGTTCAACCTTGTCGTCCTTCCGTCCGGCGGTGGCGGTCTGCTGCCCTTGGCCGAGCGAACCGGCATGTTCTCGCTCCCGACCGTATCTCCGGCCAGCGTCCTCGATTCAGGCGAAGTCGCCTATTCTCTGGCCTACTACCAGGCCTCGTCCCCGCTGGACAGCCGCGATAGTTCGTACAGGCTCATGCTGATTGACCGCGACGGGAGCAACCGCCGGATCCTGTTTCCGTCGGACGGTCAGGCCGGGATGAAAGGCGACGACATTCAACATCCAGCGGCGTGGTCACCGGATGGGAGCCGGCTGGCCTTGCTGTACCAGGGGAACCTGTGGCTGGTCGATGTGACGACCGCTCAAGGCCAGCAATTGACGGGTGACGGACAAACGCGCGCCTACGATTGGAAGCCCTGAAACCCGATCCCCGACGGCCCCGCCGACAACCATTATGGACGACACCGCTGCCATACGGTCCCGTCCACCGAGAGGACAAGCAAATGCGCATTCTTGTAACCGGCGGAGCCGGCTTCATTGGCTCGCATCTATGCGACCGGCTGATTGGTGAAGGCCACCAGGTGGTGGTCATCGACAATCTGGTGACGGGCAACAGTCAAAACGTGGCTCATCTGGCTGGGAGGGACGACTTTCAATTCATCCGGCATGATGTATCCAACTTCATCTTTGTGCCCGGGAAGCTCGATACGGTCCTGCACCTTGCCTCTCCGGCCAGCCCCAACCCTGCGTCTCCTTTTGGTTATCCGCAGCTTCCCATCCAGAACTCTCAAGGTGGGTGCGCTCGGGACCCACAATGCCTTGGGGGTCGCCCGGGCCAATGATGCTCGTTTCCTGATGGCCTCGACCTCCGAGGTCTATGGTGACCCCCAGGTCCACCCCCAAAGGGAGGATTACTGGGGACACGTGGATCCGATTGGGCCGCGGTCGGTCTATGACGAAGCCAAGCGTTTCGCCGAGGCCATGACCATGGCCTACCATCGCTACCATGGGTTGGAAACCAGGATTGTCCGCATCTTTAACACCTACGGCCCAAGAATGCGGCTGGATGACGGCCGGGTGGTCCCCAATTTCATCTGCCAGGCGCTGAGGGGCCAGCCACTCACCGTTTACGGTGACGGCTCCCAGACACGGAGCTTTTGTTACGTCGATGATCTGGTGGATGGCCTCTACCGATTGCTGATCTCGGACTTTGAGGAACCGGTCAACCTCGGAAATCCAGCCGAGATGACCATCCTCGAGTTGGCCGAAGCGGTGCGGGATTTGACCGGCAGCAGGAGCGAGATCGTGAGACTGCCCGAGCGGCGCGGCGCATCCGATCCACAACGCCGACAGCCGGATATCGGCCGCGCAAGACAGGTCCTGGACTGGACCCCGAAGATTGATCTGACCCAGGGGTTACGTCAGACCATCGAAGATTTCGAGGCTCGCTTGTGAGCCTCGACCGTCCACGCGTCAAGAGGGAGATGACGCGCTTCATGAAATTCATCGTCGTCGGCGGCATCGGTGCCGTCGTCGACTTCGGCACGTTCAATATCCTCAACGGTTTGTTTGGAGTTTGGAGCGTGGCGGCCAGCGTGATGTCCTTCTCGGCGGCGGTGACCAGCAATTTCTTGTGGAACCGGTTTTGGACCTACCCTGACTCGCGCTCCAAGAGCTTGCCGCGCCAGATAGGACAATTCATCGTCGTGAGCTTTGTAGGGCTTGCGATCCGAACACCCCTATTCGCCTATGTGGAGGCTCCGGCCATCCGATTTGCTGAGCGCACCCAGCTCCTCACTTTGGGCGCCCATTATCTATCAATCCCGACCAACCTCGACCCAACCATGTTGGGCCGCAATCTGGCACTTGGCCTGGCCGTGGTGATCGTGATGACGTGGAATTTCGGGATCAACCGGTTTTGGACTTACGGCGACGTCAGCTGATGGGCGGCGGCATCTGAGAAGCGAATGTAGGGTCCCGCCGGTTTCATCAGTTTGTATAATCTGATATTGGAAGCCATTGGTTGGAGTGGCGGGATGTCTGTGACCTCCAAATTCAAGTCCATCCCCATTTACACCACCCCAGGTGATTGGGAAGCGTTGCTGGTATTCCCCTACGTCTACAACACCATCGGGGAGTGGGTAGGCTGGGTAACACCCGACCGCCAGGTGTATGACGTCGATGGCGTCTACGTCGGCTGGCTCACGGACGAGCCACGAATCCTTCGAAAGCGGATTTATGACAAAGCCCTTCCCCGCAGGACGCCGCCGCCCCAACCCCAGAAGATCCGCCCTCCCGCCACAGTCCCCCTGCCCCCTATGATGGCAGAACTCCCCTTCGAAAAGATAGATGTGCTGGACGAGGAACCCAACCGGCTCCACACGACGGACAGCGGAGAGCTGAAAGAGGACATGGATTGAGTCCCAAATCTGCCCCGAGCACGCCTGCCGCCAAGCCTGTCAGCGCTTCGCGGGTCACGCTCAGCCAGCTCATGCAGCCCGAGCATGCCAATCTGCTTGGCGACGTCCACGGCGGGCTGATCATGAAGCTCGCCGACGAAGCAGGTGCCCTGGCGGCCATGAGGCACGCGCAGAGCCGGGTTGTGACCGTGGCCATCGATCAGATGCGGTTTCACGAACCCATACGCATCGGGGACCTTGTTGTGCTTAAGGCTGAGGTGACCTACGTCGGCAACACGTCGCTCGAATCTCGCGTTTCTGTGCTGGCAGAAAACCCGGTCACCGGAGAGCAGACCCATACCAACACCGCCTACCTTGTGTACGTCGCCCTGGACGAAGATGGCCGCCCAAAGCGGGTTCCCGCCCTGTTGGCAGAAACCGACATAGAGAAACTCCGCCAACAGGCTGGTCGGGATCGCCAGGCTTATCGATTGGCACAGCGCGAGCGCGAACGTCGGGAGGAGGGCGATTCGTGAACGACGTCCGCTCCCTCACCGAGCTGCTTGAGAAATCGAGCGCCAAGCGCTTCCTAGAAGCCCCGGCACCCGAGGATCTCGGCCTGGCCGAACATCTCCCTTTTCCCTTCCTGGCTCTGGTGGGTCAGGACGAGATGAAGCTGGCCCTGATCCTGGCCGCCATCAATCCCAACCTCGGCGGGGCACTGCTGATTGGTCCCCGCGGCACGGGGAAGACGACCGCCGTCCGGAGTCTGTCGGATTTGCTCCCGGAGGTCGAACGAAGCCGCTGCCCCTACGGATGCCTGCCGGAAGACATCGAGGCCGGCGGAATGGACGCCGTGTGCCCCGACTGCGCCAAGAGGTACAGCCAAGCAGAACCGCTCACCTTCAGGGATCAGGTTCGGCTGATTGATCTGCCACTGAATGCCCGCTTGGAAGACGTCGTCGGAGGGCTTGATGAGCGGGCAGCCGTGCACCACAGAATGCGGTTGAACAGAGGCCTGATGGGGCGCGCCGACCAGAATGTGCTCTACGTCGACGAAGTGAATCTGCTCCAAGATGAAATCGTCGATGCCATCCTCGACGCCGCCGCTCAAGGGATCTACAGCGTGCACCGCGGCGCGCTGGCTGCCACGTACCGCGCCCGGTTCGTCCTGATAGGATCGATGAATCCCGAGGAAGGACGGCTTCGACCCCAAATCATGGATCGCTTTGGCTTGCGGGTCTTTGTTCGCGGCCTGCCCGACCCAAGCGATCGCCTCGAGGCCTATCGGCGATCTCTTGCCTATCGGAAGAACCCCCGCCAGGTCGTCGAGGCATATGCCGAAGCGACGGCCCTCGCACAGCGTGAGCTCACCCAAGCTCGGGACGCGTTGGCGGAGGTCAAGTTATCACCGGCCGCCGAAAAGGTGGGACTCACCCTGATCCAGGAGCTCGACATTGACTCGCTACGAGCGGAGATTACGCTTTTTGAAGCCGCCCTTGCCCTGGCCGTAGCCGATGGCCGGCCAGAAGCCACCCCCGACGATATCCGCCGTGTCGCCCCCATGGCACTTCGCCTGCGGCGATCTCACTTCATGGGAGATTTCTTCAGTAACCAGGAAGAGGAGGAGAAAGAACTCCGCCGCCTGATGGACGGGTCGGAGCAGGCATAACGAAAAAGGGGCCCGCCTGCGGCCCCGTTTCCACTCGTCCTGGGTGAAGACTACTTCATGTGGCTGTCGATGTAGTCAACTGCCTCGCCCACGGTCGTAATCTTCTGGGCATCCTCATCTGAAATCTCGCCCCCAAATTGCTCTTCAAACGCCATGATGAGTTCGACCAGGTCGAGGGAGTCCGCCTCAAGGTCTTCGCGAAACTTCGCATCATGCGTGACTTTTTCAGGATCGACGCCGAGCAGTTCAACAATGATGTCTTGGATTTCCGAGTATGTGTCTGCCATGTGCTATCTCCTCACTCCGGATTGGTCGAGAGCTTTGCCTATTGTAACGTAGACCGCACGGGATGGGGCGGCAAGTTGACACCCTTAAAACCGGCTGGTAAGATGGCATCCGCCCTCCGCCGCCAATAGGAACACCCCTTCATGTCCAAAGTTACGCCCACGGCCGAACGGAAAGCCGACCACATCCGGGTGAACCTGGAAGAGGACGTTCAGTCGCGGCTGACGAGCGGACTGGAGAAGATTCAGTTCGAGCACAATGCCGTCCCAGAGCATAAACTCGCCGCTGTTGACACGTCACTCTCATTCTTGGGCAAGCCTCTGCGGGCCCCAATATTGATTTCCTCCATGACCGGTGGCACGGCACGCGCCGAGAAGATCAATCTGACCCTTGCCCGAGGTGCCCAGTCCGAGGGCGTCGCCATGGGCCTGGGGTCGATCCGAGCGGCGATTGAAGATGAAAGCTTGGCCAGGACATTCCAGGTCCGCCGGGTGGCTCCCGACATCCTGCTTTTCGCTAACCTTGGGGCCGTGCAGCTCAATTACGGCTACTCCGTGGACGAATGTCGGCGGGCCGTTGAAATGATCGAAGCCGACGCCCTTTACCTCCATTTCAATGCCCTCCAGGAAGCTCTCCAACCCGAGGGGGATACGAATTTCGAAGGCCTTCTCCCTAAGATCGAGGCCGTCTGCCGGAAGCTCGAGGTTCCCGTGCTGGCCAAGGAAGTTGGATGGGGGATTTCTGGAAGGGCGGCCCGAAGGCTGGTGGACGTCGGCGTGGCGGGCATCGATGTGGCCGGTGCCGGGGGAACATCCTGGTCGCAGGTCGAGATGCACCGTGCCAAGAACGCCCGCCAGGCAAAGCTGGCAGCCGCCTTCATCGATTGGGGGATTCCTACGGCGATCGCCGTGCGGCAGGTTCGCGCTGAGCTCCCTGAGATCCCCTTGATCGCTTCCGGCGGCATCCGGAGCGGGATCGACATGGCCAAATGCATTGCCCTGGGAGCTGATCTGGCAGGCATGGCCAGCCCCTTCCTGAAGGCGGCCGATATCTCTGACGAAGCTCTGGTGGCCGTCATCCAGGACACACGTTTCGAAATCCGGGCCTGCATGTTCACGACCGGCTCCGCCGACCTTTCCGCCCTTCGCAGCGCCCCCTTGATCGACCTGCCATGACTACCCACGGCCCCGCTGAAGGCGCGCGCACGGACATGCTCCGTGCCATCGAAGCAGACCTTCAAGAGGCCACATCACCGCTCAACCGTTCCGCCTACTACAAGGGATTTTCCCAACGCATCGCCTACCATTTTGGTTGGCAAGATGCGTCCCTTGAGGCGTCTGGGAAGCGGATAAGGCCGCTCCTGTGTCTGCTGTGCTGCCAGGCGGCTGGCGGAGATTGGCATGGCGCACTCCCGGCTGCCAGCGGCCTGGAGCTGATTCACAACTTCTCACTTATCCATGACGACATCGAGGACAACAGCGCCACGCGGCGCGGGAGACCGACCCTGTGGAAAGCGTGGAGTCTTCCCCAGGCGTTGAACGCAGGTGACGCCCTCCTCATCCTCAGCCACCTGACGAGCCAGCGCCTCGTCTTTTCGGGCGTGGCGCCGAGCCTAGCATTAGACGTGCAAGCGAGGATCGACGAGGCCTGTTTGCGGGTCACCCTGGGCCAGCACCTTGATCTGGACTACGAGGCCCGGCAATCAATAACGGAAGCAGATTATCTGGAGATGATCGAGGGCAAGACCGCCTCCCTGATCGCCGCTGCGTGCGCCTCAGGGGCGATGGTAGCCGGGGCATCGATGGACAGGGTGGAGCACTTCCGCCAATTCGGCCACCATATGGGCATGGCTTTTCAAATTCTGGACGATATCTTGGGAATATGGGGAACCCCAGATATCACGGGGAAGCCCTCCGGGGACGACTTGGTCTCGCACAAGAAGTCCCTGCCGGTGGTGTTTGGCCTGACTCACTGCGAATCCTTCCTCCCCTTATGGTCGCTGCCTATACCCTCTCCAAGCGATATTGCCGCGATGAGGGCCGCCCTGGAGGACTGCGGAGCCCTCGACCACGCCCAATCATCCGCCGAACACCACACCGATCTTGCTTTGGAACACCTGGAGCATGCCCAACCCGCGGCGCCCGCCGCAGAAGAACTCACTCAGCTGGCCAATCGCCTCCTAACGCGCAGCCGCTGACCCCAGTAATCGAATCAGCCGCAAGGTGATTGCAAGCTCCAGGGGGACCAGCGCTGCGTTGCGTAGGCAAGGCGCCATGCTATAATCACGCAACCAAGGGATCGGAGCTTATGCGCCGTCAGACTCGCGCGTTAAATACCGACGAGACCAGCCATTTTGGCCAGATTCAGCCGGGGGTTACCCTCCAGGACCGTTACCTGGTGCTGGGCGTCCTCGGAACTGGCGGCATGGGCTCGGTATACAAGGGCCGAGATCTCCACTTTCCCAATGTGACCAAGCTGGTGGCCGTCAAGGAAATGATCAACATGGCCACCGATCCGACGATGCAAGAGATGGTCATCCGCAATTTCGAGCGGGAAGCCGACCTTCTGGCCACCCTCTCCCATCCGGCCATCCCCCGTATCTACGACTATTTCACGCATGAAAGCAGTTCCTATCTGGTGATGGAATTCATCGAGGGCAAAGACCTGGAGGCGATCCTGCACGAGAGCGATGAATTCCTCTCGGAGGAGCAGGTTGTGGCGTGGTCAATTGAGCTCCTCGACGTGCTGACCTATCTTCACAATCACAAACCTCAACCGGTTGTATTCCGCGATATGAAACCCTCGAACGTGATGGTTGACCACCACGGCCACATCCGGCTCATCGACTTCGGAATCGCCAGGGTGTTCCAGCCAGGCGAGAAGGGGACCATGATCGGCACCGAGGGATACTCGCCGCCGGAACAGTACCGTGGCGAGGCGTCGCCGGTGGGAGACATCTACGCGTTGGGAGCGACCCTGCACCACCTGCTCACCCGCCGTGACCCCCGATCGGAGCCCCCGTTTTCATTTGCCGAACGTTCGATTCGGGATATCAACCCCAGAGTCTCCCCAGAGCTGGAGGCCGTCGTCAACGGGGCGTTGGCGTATGACCCCAAGGATCGCTATCAGACAGCCGAATCGATGCGCAATGCGCTGATCGCGGCCGCCAAGCAAACGGGCATGCTCCCTGCCCGCACGTCGGCCGGGCTCAAGCCGCGCAACGAGATCGAGGCCCTGTGGACCTTCGAGTGCGAGGATGAGATCCGGGGCACGCCAGTCAATCACAATGGCAAACTCTTCGTCGGCTGCTACGACAACAACCTTTACGCCCTGGACAGCAAGAGCGGCAAGTTTCTGTGGAAATTCGCCACTGAAGGCGGCATCCCAACCACTCCCATGATCTACGATGATGCCCTCTACGTGGCTTCTGAAGATCATCGGCTGTACGCCCTCAGCCCGGAGACGGGCCAGGTGCTTTGGACCTACGCTTCCGAGGGTCCGGTGCGAGGCTCTCCGGTAGCTTCTCAGGGTCACATCTTCTTCGGTTCCGATGATCGGTATCTGCATGTCGTCAGCAGCACGACCGGCCGACGTGCGTGGCGGGTCGAGGCCGCGGCGGCCGTCCGCTCCAAACCCCTGGTCGATCAAGAACGGATCTACTTTGGCAGCGAGAGCGGAGACTTCTACTGCGTCGATTTCCGAGGCGAGGTCAAGTGGCGCTTCCGGGCCAAGCGGGCCGTGACGGGCTCGGCGGTCATGGCCGATTCTCTGCTGTACTTTGGATCCATGGATTGGACGCTGTACGCCGTCGAAGTCGATGGCGGATGGCAAGTCTGGCGCTTTCGCATGGGCGGTCCATCCATCTCGACGCCGGTATTCGAAGAAGGCAAAATCTTCACCGGTGCGGCCGACGGCAACATCTATGCCATCGACGCCAGAAGCAGCCGGGAATCGTGGCGCTTCGAGACGGAACACCAGGTGACTGGCTCGCCCATCGTGCATGAGGATTCCCTGTTCTGCGGGTCGGTCGACGGCGCCATGTACTGCCTCGATTACCGGTCAGGACGACAACGTTGGAAGTACACGACCGGTGGTCCCATCACGGGTACGCCGGTGCTCGTCGAGAACACACTATATTTTGGCTCGACCGACCATCGGGTCTACGCACTTCTGACCTGACATGGTCCCTATTGAAAGCAGGTTGCGATCGGGATGAGTCTCCTGACACGCTTTTTTGACCGGCTGATGGGCAAGCCGAGCACTGCGTCGGGTGAGCAGGTGGCGCGCGAAGACGCCAAGACAGCTCCGTTGAACCCCGCGCTTGTCAATGGGGCGCCGCCCGAAGTCATGGTTCGCCATCTCACTTACGGTGCGGCCCAGTCGAAGGGCATGGAGCGGGATCACAATGAGGACGCCATGTTCCTGCTAACCGGGCATGTGGACGGACAGGAATCCATGCCCGATTTTGGGCTTTTCATTGTGGCCGACGGGATGGGGGGACACCGATCGGGCGAGGTGGCCAGCGCCATTTCCATTCGCACGGTCGCCAAACACCTCACGTCCGAGACGATCCTGAATCTGTTCAACCCGGATGGCCGAGGCGAAGACCGCTCGCTTCATGAGGTGATCACATCCGCCCTCGAAGATGCCAATCAGTCGGTGGTCAATCAGGTGCCAGGGGGCGGTACGACGTTGACGGCCCTCGTTCTGCTGGGGGAGCAGCTCACTATCGGGCACGTCGGCGACAGCCGCGCCTACGTTATCGATGGCAACGGATCCCAGGTCATCACGCGCGATCACTCTCTGGTCAAGAGGCTGAACGAATTGGGGCAACTGACTCCCGATGAAATGGCCACCCATCCGCAGCGCAACGTGCTGTACCGGGCCATCGGCCAAGGCGCCAACCTGGAAGTGGACGTGGTGTCCCACCCGGTGCCCCACGGCGGGTATGTCCTGCTCTGCTCCGACGGGCTGTGGGGCGTCATTTCTGACGAAACCATTCAGCGCATCATCCACACCGCTCCCACTCCACAGAGCGCGTGTGAAGAACTCGTCCATGCCGCCAACGCGGCAGGGGGGCCGGATAACATCACCGCGCTCCTGATCTCCTTTCCACCTGTGTAATCGGGAGCCGGCCTTTGGCGGGTAGGAAGAACTACTATTCCCTGCTCGGAGTTCCGAGGAACGCCTCAACCGACCAGCTGCGGCGCGCTTACCGGCAGGCCGCACTGCGCCTGCACCCCGACCGCAATGAGCGGCCCGGGGACACCGAGGTCTTCCTCGATATCAGCCAGGCCTACGAGACCCTGGTTGATGCCGACGCCCGTCGGGCCTATGATCAGGAGCTGGCGGAGGAGGAGCTCGAACAGGCGGCGCAGTCGCCTTTCTCCACCAGGGTGCTGCACAGCCGGAGAGCCCTGCTTCAGCTCCCTGAGCCTCAGGTCCACTACATGCTTCTGGACATTGAACCGAAGGAAGCCGTGGCTCACGTCCGGCCGCCGGTCAACCTTTCTCTCGTCATCGACCGATCCACCTCGATGCGCGGCCAGCGCCTCGATCATGTTCGTTCGGCGGCGCACGAGATTCTCAAATCGCTTCAGGCGCAGGACCAGGCCTCGGTGACGGCCTTTAGCGACCACGCCGAATTGATCGTGTCCCCCGATCAGGCACGTGATTTGAGCGTGGCCAGGGCGCGTTTGAGCTTGCTTCAAGCCGAAGGGGGGACTGAGATTCTGCAGGGCTTGCAAATGGGACTGGAGCAGCTTGAGCTCAACTTCACCAAAGAGGGCGTCAATCATCTCATCCTGCTCACCGATGGCCGAACCTACGGCGACGAAGCCGGCTGTCTGGACCTGGCCAGCAAGGTGGCCGAGCGCGGGATTTCTATCAATGGCGTCGGCATCGGTTCCGATTGGAGCGACCGCTTCCTTGACGACCTCGCCGGTAGGACTGGGGGCCATGTCCTCTTCCTTGACAGCCCCCGCGCTGTGACGGCATTGCTCGAGAACATCTTCGATTCTCTCAGCAAGGTCATTGCCAGCCGCGTTCGGCTTGAAGGCAGCTTGTCCCAATACGTTGATCTGCGATCGGCCTACCGTCTTCGTCCCGAGCCGATGGTGCTTTCGGATAGCTTGCCCCTCAAGCTTGGCAATCTGCCGGCCAACGAGATCATCCGGATCCTGATGGAAGTCGTCATCCACCCACTCGGCGACCAACAAATGCTCACATTGGCCCACTTCGACGTTGTGGGTGACCTGTTGGCCGAAGGCGGCGAGACGCATAGCTTACCCGTCCTGGTCGAACACGTCGTTTCCGACCAACCGGATTCGCAGCCACCGCCTCAGGAGATCGTGGAGGCCCTGTCGTCGATCGCTCTCTATAGGATGCAGGATATGGCCAGACACGAGGCCGAGCTTGGTCACGCCAGCCACGCTGCCCAGCGTCTGGAGAACCTGGCAACCCACCTGCTGGCCAACGGGCAGCGAGACCTGGCCAAAGCCGCTCTGAACGAAGCCGAGAACCTCGCCAGGGCCCGCCGGTTTTCCACTGAAGGAGAGAAGATCCTGAAGTACGGAACCCGGGCGCTGCTCCTCCCCGCTCACGCCGAGTCGGGCGGTGTCACCGATGATTGAGTGTCCCAACTGCAAACATCAGGAGTTTGTGGGCACCCTTTACTGCACGGAATGCGGCAGCCGTTTGGTTCACGTCTCCCCGATGCCCACCGTAAGCATCCCCCGCGACCGCCTGGAGAGTGAAGCCAACACCACCAAACCTGCTCCCCCTGAGCCGGAGCTGGCATCGGGCGCGATGATGGGACTGCGTGTTCTTTCGTCAGGCGAGATTCTCTCCCTGGTCGGTCGCGAGAATTTCACTTTGGGGCGTGCCGTGGATGGCCAGGCCGTCGTGCCGGATATCGACCTGGCGACGCGCGAAGCTTATGATATGGGCGTATCCCGCCTTCATGCCGAAATCAGGATGCTTGAGAGTGGGATATTTCTGGCCGACCTGGACAGCGTCAACGGCACGATGATCAATGGCCGCAAACTCGAACCCCAATCCCCTTCGCCAATCCGGCATGGGGACATCCTGCAGTTGGGGCGGATGCGCCTGCAACTCATCACCCGCCGAAAAGGCTAGCTAGCCGAGGAGTCAGATGTCGATCACCGTTTTGATCCATGTTTCCAATGAAGATCCCGTCGTCGGTGAGATCGACGAAATGCCGGCGCCGACGGACAACACGATCACAGTCAACAACCCCAGGAGAAGGGACGGCAAGGACCTCCCTTATCTGGAGGGCAATGTGGTGACCGTGATTTGGCCCCTCCACCGGATCAACTTTATCGAGATGCTGCCCACCCACGAGGACGAGAAGCTCATCGGCTTCGTGCGCGAATAGCATGCCCTCCAACGAGCCTCGCCGGAGACGAATCCTTGTGGTCGATGATGAGCCGCGGATGATCCGTTTTATCCGCCTCAACCTCGAACACGATGGTTATGATGTCTTCGAAGCCAATACCGGTGAAGAAGCCCTTGAAAAGCTCCGCGATCACCTGCCAAACTTGGTGCTCCTCGACGTGATGATGCCCGGCGTGGACGGTTTTGAAACTCTGAGGATGCTGCGAGAAATCTCCACCGTTCCGGTGATCATGCTGACGGCTAAAGGCGATGTCGAAGACCGTGTCCGGGGCCTGGAGCTTGGCGCAGACGACTACATCGCCAAACCCTTCGACCCGGCCGAGCTCGTGAGCCGCGTCGGGGCCGTCCTTCGCCGAACCGAGATGCCGAGCGAGCCCGAACACGATGTGATTACGGTCGATGACCGACTCAAGATCGACTTCGACCGGCGCGAAGTGTTTGTCGACGGCGAGCTGATCAAGCTTCGCCCGACAGAGTTTCGACTGCTCTATCATCTGGTCAAGAACGCAGGCTGGGTCGTGCCCCATGAGCAGCTGCTGGCCAAGGTTTGGGGCT
The DNA here is from genome assembly GCA_963807065.1 of uncultured Chloroflexia bacterium. Classification (GTDB taxonomy): domain Bacteria; phylum Chloroflexota; class Anaerolineae; order Anaerolineales; family E44-bin32; genus CAWAND01. The sequence goes on along the minus strand of CAWDZQ010000003.1, from coordinate 247,051 downwards.
ATGAGTACCGCGATGAGACCCACTATCTCAGGCTCTACATCAACTACCTAAGACAGAAGCTGGAAAAGGACCCGTCCAATCCGCAGTACATTCTCACGGAACGGGGTGTGGGCTACCGATTCGTGGACTTTCGAAAAGAGCAGCCTGAAGACGTGAAGTAGGGCCTGGAGCGGCGCTTGACTCGACGACTCACCATTCTGGTCACCGGTCCCTACGGTGCCGGCAAGACAGAATTCATCAAAACGATCTCAGAGATTCCCGTCGTGTCCACCGAGCGGACCATCACGGACTGGTTTGAATCCCATGAGAAATCATTGACCACGGTGGCGATGGACTACGGGCGTCTGACGATCGGCCAAGACGTCCTACACCTTCGCGGCACACCGGGGCAAGAACGCTTCCACTTCATGCGCGAGTTGCTGGCTCGCGAGGTGCATGGCTTCGTGCTTCTGGTAGACTCCACCAACGCGGCCCACATGCCGCAGGCTATTCAGTTGATGGAAGCCCTTGAGAACTTACGGGGCCTGCCTCACGTGGTGGCGGCCAACAAGCAAGACCTGCAGAACGCGATTGGTTTGGCTGAAGTGCGCCAGGGCTTGCAGCTGGAAGAATCCGACTTGGTCCTACCCTGCATCAGCACACGCAAGTCGAGCGTCCGTCAGGTCCTGATCCAGCTCCTCGATCGGATCGACTGAGGCTACAGTTCTGCCATCCACCCCGAAATCCAGCTCCCTACGCCGTGCCTGCGAAGGGCAGGCATGTGGTTACTGGGGCTTGTGGTACAACTTGAATGAACCTTCCTCGTTGCCCACGGTAGTCATATTGACCTCAGTCTTCCACTCCTTCTGAGCGAAGAGTTCGCCTCCACGCACCGCCCATTCCTTGGCCGTGAACGTCATTCCACTTCCCTGTTCTGACCCTTGGCCACTGTCTTGACCGGCCGCGCTCGAACTGGAAGCACCGGGCGCGCCCGGTAGCCCCGGAAGACCACCGATGCCTGTACCACTCAATATGCTGCCTAAGTCCAATGGCGGGGCTTGCCCCCCCGGGGTGCCAGTCAGGTCATCCATGTGCAGCGCCTCAAAGGCCATGGTCCACATAGGGGAAGGAGGGACCGTTACCGGAGCAGCCCCGCTGCACGACACTTTGGCCGATTCGCTGGTATTGCCTGGATCAAAAGTCAAGTGAATCGCTGTCACATGCCCATACGGATGGCCGCTGTCAGGAGGTGCGTCGACCCATGTGACCTGGAAAACCTGGAACCAGCCTCCGCCTGTGATCCCGGTCGCAGTGCAGAGATTGGGGTTGAAGTCGTACTGTGTGTTGTCAAGGGACCCGCTGCCTTTCAATTCCAGCAGCTGTTGACCTGTGGGATCCAGCTGAATCTTGACATTCGCCTCAACTTTGGACGTAAACGACCCGTCCCCTGTTCCGAGAGTGGCGCTCGATTCGAATTGGAGTTCAAACTGGAGACATTTTCGGGCCAAGTCCCACCCTTCGACCTCTACCTGATCCATATCCGAGGTGTGCGTGGCGGCTTGTTCCAGGTCGTGCATTCCGAGAAGTTCATCTTGTCTCGCCAGACCGATTAGAACCGGGAGGATCCGGTGAACGATATGCTGGTCCCGGCACAGTTCGTATTCCTCTTTGATGCACACTCGCCCCACTGTCGGCAGCAGGTCAGAAACATTGGCCCCGAGATCGGTTTCGTCGCCCAAGAGCGCCTGAACTCTGTACATCTTGAGGACCGTCTCAATCGCCAAACGCCCGGCGGCGCAGCTCTCGCCAGCCGCATCGAGGCGAGGCTGCAAGACCTCCTTCTTCCAAGTGGTGATAAACCAGGCAAGAAATTCGGGGTCGAAGAGGGGGGCTTGATTGCCGCTGGCCAGATTCTGTCTGGCCTGAGCGATCTCCCTGCCCATAATGCTCTGCAGCCGGGTTTCGACATCGCCCCCCAGCCGCTGTCGCCACGGCTCGGTGTCAGCCAGCAGCCCCTTGGTCGCGCCAGCCGAGGAAAAGTGATCCAGCTCGAGGACCAAGGCGGTGGATTTCGGGTCGATGATTGGCATGTAGAGATCATGGCCCGGACCCGAGGCGCCGACAGGAATGACCTGGTTGGCGGGCAGATCCACCAGCGGCTGGATCGTGAGATTGACGTACGAATAGAACGTCTGACCATCGGGTTCAAGCTGGACCGCGTCTACCGTGTCGGAGCCCCAGGGGATGCCCTCCATCTTGGTGATGGGGATCATGCTGACTTGGACGGTCTCAACCAGGGCATTGGGCGGCACTTCCAGGGTGAAACGCGTCCCGTCCGCACTCGTGGCGGACAAGGTTCCGCCGTCAGGTCCGATCTCGGCCGATGCCGCATGACCCTGGTCCAGGGTCAGGGAAACCGGAATGGGTTCGGTACCCGGATTCACAGCAACAGACGCATCAAACCTTGAGCCCGCCCCGGGGGTGCGAAGGAGATTACAGGCCAGCGCCGCGGCGGCTAACACACCGATTGCACCGAACACCCAACGCAGGGAGCGAGACCCAAACTCATTGTTCATAGTGAACCTCAAGCCTCCTGCCGGAAAGGGCAGACCAGGAATTCGCGAACCACATTGTGTCGGTGGTGCATCGAAAACGATCAGGAGCGAGGGGAATGGCGCGGAGTCTACGACCGCTTGAACAGGCTGTCAAGCCTGTCAGGCTGCGGGCCCGCTCGTTCGGGTATCCGGCCTGGAAGAGACGGCGTGTCAATGTCGCCGGCGAGCCTCCGCCGGATCGCTCAAGCTTCTGAGGGGTGCTCCCCACACGGGCAAAGCTGGCGCAGGTACTCCCATCGGTAGATGCCGTAGCGGTGGCCGTCCATCCATCGGAGGTTGATGGCGTAATTTCCCACGACTTCCGCCTCGGTCAACTCGGTTGCCTTGCTGGACACGAGAGGGATCTCCAGCATCTCCGGAGATCCCGGCCCTCCCATGTTTTCATGCCCACCCTTGCAGGTGGCACAAGGACAGGCAGCCCGCAACCCCGCCAGTGGGTACTGACTGTGGTGGCCGTCTTCCCAATCCACGATCAGCAGCCCGCGCTTCTTCGAGACCTGAATGTTCTTTGGTCGAACTGTCATGCGTACTTACTCCTCCATCCCCATGCCCGAGAGCTAGGGTGACTGCAGCGGACGGAGATAGTTGGCTACGGCCCAGCCTTTTCGAGTTTCGTCGTAAGGGTTGACCAGGAACCACCACGTGTACGCGTCAGCGTCCACGGGGCCGTCATCCACGCGAAACACCTCATTGTCGTGTGCCAATGCGTTGATCGTTCCGCCCAGTGAAGGGTCCGACCGGAGTCGCAGTCCATCACCGCTGGTGCCGCTGACCTCGATCAAATCTCCTTGTGTGAATCCCCCGGCAGAGATCGGCGGCGGGACAGACGTCGACGTCGGTGGGACCGGTGTCAAAGAGGGAACCAGGGTGGGCGGCACGGGGGTATCCGTCGGGGCAGGCACCACCGTCAATATGGGCGCGGGAAGTTCCTGGTCCGGGGGGCCGAAGAGAAACGGCACGCCGATCAGGAATGCCCCGAGAATCAGGGTGCCCAGCACGCCCCCACCCACTGCCCAGACGCAGCCAAGCCCGGAAGCCTTCCACCGAACCCAGATCGATGGCCTCATCCGGGGTCGTCTTCCTCAGCCAGAGCGTCCTCGCTGAACAAGTCCGGCCAACCTCCCTTGGGGACCAACACATGCAGTGCCCGGCGGCGCACACCAAAACGGATGCGGTTCGGTTCCTGATGTGGCTCCCCGTCCAGCTGCATCGGCAGAGGCTGGTCCGCCGTAAAGACAGCCTCGTCTGCTTTGAAGTGCAAGACGTCGGGGTCGTCAACGTGTTGGCCGAGCAGAATCTCCACCACCCAGCTTACGACATCCCGCATCGAGCTCCCTTTCAGCAGCCAGAATTCGAGCAGACCATCATCAACCTTAGCCTCGGGCGACAGCTCCAGCAGACCGCCAGCATATGCCCGTATGTTGCTCACCACCGCCACGACGAAGTGGCCGTCCCAGCGCTCATTCAATGCCTCAACCTGCAGATCGATGCCCGACCAGCCCATCGCTTCCCATACGGTCAGAATGGTGTGCTGGGCGCTCACGAAAGCCCTCGACCATGGCTGGCGCGGGCCAATGCTGTTGACGACTTTGCCGTCCAGACCAATCCCCGCCCACAACAGGAACGTACGTCCGTTGCAGATCCCCAAGTCCACCTGGCGGACCGAGCCGGTGGCCAGCCGGCGGGCCGCCTCATCCAACGCCAGGGGATTCGCCCAAGTCAGCCGGGGCAGGCCGAGTTCTTGGGCCCAGACATTGGCCGTTCCGGAGGGCAGCACACCCAGGGCAGTATTCGAACCCGCCAAGGCGTCTGCCACCATCCCTACCGTGCCATCTCCCCCGGCTACAAAGACAGCATCCAACGCTTGCTCCGCAGCGGCGGCGGCGTGAGCTCGAATTTCGCCGGACCTGTGTCCCTCGATGACGTCGACCGACCAACCGGCATCGGCGAAGATCCGCAGCGCCCCGGGGAGCAAGGGCCCTGCTGGAAACCGGCCGGCGTCTGGGTTGTAGATCAGCCAGGCACGCCTGTGCTCAATAGCCACCGCGTGAGATTATAAGCCGAAAGGCCCCTCCGGCTGGCCAGCATCGACCAGGACAGACACGGAAAATGATCAAGGGCGCTTGTGACATTCTTCACCATCCGTCCCAGCTCCACTGTCGCGTTGCCGCTGCCGCTGTCCGGAAGTAGAATGATGGGGTGATGGAAGAAACCAACAACCCCTTCCCCAACTTGTTGGCGGACCGCTACGAAATCCTCCGGAGCCTCGGCAGCGGCGGGATGGCACGCGTCCTGCTCGCCAAAGATCTCAATCTTCAGCGCCAGGTGGCGATCAAGATTCTGCGTGAGGACTTGATCGAAGACCCCGCCTTCCGGGTGCGCTTCCTCCAGGAAGCTCGGGCAGCTGCCAACATGGTCCATCCCAACATCGTGACGGTCTTTGACTTTGGCCACGATGCCAACCGCTATTTCATCGTGATGGAGTATGTCGAAGGCACGGAACTCAAGACTCTCATGCGCCGGCGCGGTCCACTTCCGGTCGATGAAGCCGTCGATCTGATGATCCAGATATGCGCCGGAGTTGGCTATGCGCATCGCGCTCGGCCTGGTGCACTGTGATCTCAAGCCGCAGAACATCCTGGTCACGGCCGACGGTCGGGCCAAAATCGCCGATTTTGGCATCGCCCGCGCCCTGGCAGCCATTGACGCAAATGAGCACTCCGAGATCGTCTGGGGCAGCCCCCAGTACTTCGCCCCAGAGCAAGCCGCTGGGGCGGCGCCCTCGCCGGCGACGGATGTGTATGCCCTGGGGGTGATCTTGTATGAGATGTTGGCTGGCGAACTGCCCTTCGAGGCCGCCGACCCAACCCTGCTGGCCGAACTCCACCAGGCGGCCCCGCCACCCAGCCTACGCGCCCGCAACCCAGCTGTGCCGGCCTCGGTTGAACAAATCGTGCTCAAGGTGCTGTCCAAGGAGCCGGCCGCCCGGTACCGGACGGCGGATCAGCTGGGGAGGGTGCTGGAGACGTTCGCGGTGGAGCGCCGCACCGAACCTCCCGGCCTCGCCCCTCTCATGCCGATCGAACACCCGGCACATGCGCTGACGGCCCCAATGCCAACTGGGACTGCACCTCAGATCGATTGGCTCGGCGTCGGTCTGGGCCTGCTCGCCTTCGTGGCTGTCGGCGGGTTGATTCCGCTTTGGCTTTTCGCTTGCTTGCTCTACCCCACCTGCCCGATCTCCGTCCCGTGACCCCCATATCTGGCCGGCACTTGAGCGCTAGGGTATAATGCCAGCGCTCCAGTCACTCGTTCCCAGAGTGGCGGTGATGGTATCAGGGAGGAACATGTGAATTCAGCCCGCGGACGTAATTCGCTGGTTTTGCTCATCTTGGTCATGATCATTGTCGTGCTGGTCTTTAACTTCAGGGCCAATACGCCGCAGCCCCCCCAGGTCTCGCTCAACGACGTCGCCCAGAAGGTCATGAACGGCCAGGTGGACAAGATCGTCGTCGACGGCGACAGCCTGGACGTCAGCCTGGCCGACGGCACCAAGGCCGTGTCTCGCAAAGAACCGTCCAGCACCATGGTAGATCAGCTGGTGGCGTTGGGCGTGACCCCGGCCGAGTTGGCCAGCAGCCAGGTTCAAATCGAAATCAAACAACCCAGCGACTGGAACACGGTCATCAGCCTGGTCACCTACATTTTGCCGGCGATGCTCGTCGTCGGCCTGATCTGGCTCATGCTGCGCCAGGCCCAGGGAAGCAACAATCAGGCTCTATCGTTCGGCAAGAGCCGAGCCCGAATGTTTTCCGGCGACCAACCCACGGTCACTTTCGAAGACGTGGCCGGCGTTGAGGAGGCCAAAGAAGAGCTCCAGGAGGTGGTTGAGTTCCTCAAGGAACCTGAGAAATTCATCGCCTTGGGGGCCAGGATACCCAAAGGCGTACTCCTCATCGGTCACCCCGGCACGGGCAAGACGCTCTTGGCCAAAGCCGTTTCAGGCGAAGCGGGAGTGCCATTTTTCTCCATCTCCGGTTCGGAATTCGTCGAGATGTTCGTTGGCGTGGGTGCCAGCCGGGTGCGCGACCTTTTCGAACAGGCCAAGCGTCACTCGCCTTGCATTGTGTTCGTGGATGAAATCGACGCCGTGGGGCGCCAGCGCGGCGCCGGACTGGGCGGCAGCCACGACGAGCGGGAACAAACCCTGAACCAGATGCTGGTGGAGATGGACGGCTTCGACACCGACACGAATGTGATCATCATGGCCGCAACCAACCGGCCGGACGTCCTCGATCCCGCCCTGCTCCGTCCCGGGCGCTTCGACCGGCGGGTCGTTCTGGACCGGCCTGACTTCCGCGGGCGAGAGGCTATCTTAAAGGTCCACGTGAAGGGCAAACCGCTCGAGGCCGAGGTTGACCTGTCGATTATCGCCAAGGCCACACCGGGCTTTGTTGGCGCCGACATCGAAAACCTGGTCAACGAAGCCGCCATCCTGGCGGCCAGGCGAGATAAGCGCACCATTGGCCAGGACGAATTCCAGGAAGCCATCGAGCGCGTGATTGCCGGGCCCGAACGTAAGAGTCGAATCATCAGCGAAGAAGAAAAGCGGATTGTGGCCTATCACGAGGCCGGGCACGCCGTCGTTGGCCATGCCATTCCGGAGGCCGACCCCGTGCACAAGGTCACGATTGTGGCCCGCGGCATGATGGGCGGCTTTACGATGGCGCTCCCCGAAGAAGATCGCACCTTGATGGCGCGCAACAAGATGAAAGCGGACATGGCCTTCATGCTCGGGGGCCGGGCCGCCGAAGAGCTGGTGTTCGACGACATCACGTCCGGCGCATCCAACGACCTCGAACGAGTCACCAAGCTTGCCCGTTCAATGGTCATGCGCCTGGGGATGAGCGACAATCTGGGCCCGATGGTCTACGGCCAGAAGGAAGAACTCATCTTCCTTGGCCGCGAGATTTCCGAACAGCGAGATTATTCTGAGACGGTCGCTGAACGAATCGACTCGGAAGTCAGGGATCTGGTCAACGCGGCCTACGAGCGGGCCAAGCAAATCCTGGAGAAGTACCGGCCGCAGTTGGACGCCGTCGCCAACCGCCTGATCGAGGTCGAGTCAATCGATCGGAGCGAATTCGAGGCGCTCTTTAAGCAGGCCAAGGTCGCACCCAAGACCGGCGGCACGCCCATCCCGGCTGAGGCCGGCTGATCTCCATCCAACCCGAGAACCAAAGGACCCCGCTGAGCGGGGTCCTTTCTTTTTTGTCATGATGACCAGGACGAGCGGAAGCATCAAGTCTTCGACGTCGGATGCTGAGCCATATGCTGGCTCACAAGTTCTCGCCTTAGGACCTTGCCCACGGTCGTCTTGGGAAGCTCGGTCCGAAATTCAATCTCCGTCGGGATCTTGAACGGGGCCAGGGATTGCTTGCACCATTCCTTCAATTCGTCTGCTGTGAGATCGGCCCCTTCGGCGGGGACCACCCATGCCTTGACCGTTTCGCCCCGATAGGGGTCTGGCACCCCGGCCACGCCGACTTCCATGACTTTGGGATGATCGGCCAGAACCTCCTCAACCTCCCTCGGCCACACCTGGTATCCGCTTGGCTTGATGAGTTCCTTCTTGCGGTCGACGATATAGAAGTAGCCGTCCTCGTCCATTTTCGCGATATCGCCTGTGTACAGCCAGCCGTCCCTCAATGTGTTGGCCGTCTCCGTGGGCATGTTGTGATAGCCCACCATCACGTTGGGACTCCGGATGACCAGCTCCCCGATCTCGCCCGGTGGAAGCGACGTGGTTTCGTCTTCGAGGGAGATGATCCGGCACTCTACATCCGGAAAGGGCAAGCCGATCGAGCCCGTCCGGTTTTCGCCATCGATCGGATTGCAGTGCGTGGCCGTCGGCGCCTCAGAAAGGCCGTACCCCTCGCACAGTTTGCCACCCGTGAGGCCCTCGAAGCGTTCCTTGGTTTCCCTCATCAGCGGAGCCGAGCCAGAGATGCAGGCTCGGATCGAGCTCATGTCGTACTTCCCGGCCACGACCCCGGGATGGTAGTTTATGGCATTGTAGAGCGTGGGCACGCCGGGAAAGTTTGAGGGCTTGTAGGTCGCAATGTTGTCGAGCAGGTCCTCCAAATCGCGCGGATTGGGAACCATGGCCATCGACAGCCCCGCCTTCACGGCGAAGGTCATCCCGGCCACCATCCCGTAGACGTGGTAAAGCGGGATGGCCATGAGCAAGACGTCCCCCCCTGCGGAAACCAGGCGTTGATCTGAAGCGTGTTGGCGACAAGGTTTCGGTGAAGCGCCACGGCCGCCTTGGAAAGGCCCGTCGTGCCGCCGCTATACTGGAAAAGCGCTACGCTCTCCGACGTAACACCTACCTCAGGCAGAGCCGCACCCTTGTGCGATGCCAGCAGATCCTGAAGCCAGACGTCATCCGGCCCCAGCTCGACCCGGTGTCCTTCCTTCTTATCCTTCAACAGGGTAAACAGCGCCCGCTTAATTCCTGGCAAGTACTCTTTGACGTTGGTGACAATGCAGCGCCGCAGTTTGGTTTTGGCTCGCGCGGCGTTGACCTTGGGGTAGAAGCTGCTCATGACAAACATGATTTCTATCCCGCTGTCCTGCATTTGGTGTTCCAGTTCGTGGGGTGTGTACAGCGGGTTGAAGGCTGTGACCACCCCGCCTGCCTTCAGCACGGCATAGAAAGCCAGCACGAACTGAGGGATATTGGGCATGAAAATCCCCACCGGCTGCCCCTTGGTGACTCCTAGCTCAACCAAAGCGGCTGCCAGTTCGTCCGTCAGCTTGTCCATCTCTGCATAGCTTACGGAGCCGCCTTTGAACAGCGTGCAGGCCTTGTTCGGGTTGGCCCTGGCGGAGTCTTGAAGATGTCTGAAAAGGGGGACATCTGGGTAATCCAGATGCTTTGGGACACGCGCATCGTAGTGCTCAAGCCAAGGGTACGAGTCCATCGCTCACGCCTCCCTGTCTACACGCTTGCACGAGCACAGCCGCGGCCTACTGTATTATATACACCGGATCGGTTTCTTCACCAAGGCGCGATGATATAATCCAGCCGACATAGGGTGCTTGCCCTCACCACCTCTGACCGCCCCACATTGTGCGACCGGGAGTCGAGCCTGCGGGCGGCCACCTTCTCCGCTAAAGGACACACCCAGGAGGTCATCTAACTTGAGCAACCCAACCATACCGGGCCCAAAGGCCGAAGCTCTAGTCGAGCGCGACCGGAAGGTCGTTTCGCCGTCCTACCCGCGAGCCTACCCGTTTGTGATGGATCACGGCCGCGGTTCTGAAGTCTGGGACGTCGACGGGAACCGCTACATCGACTTGGCGGCCGGCATCGCCGTCTGCACCACGGGACACAGCCACCCGCAGGTCGTCAAGGCTATTCAGCAGCAGGCCGAACAGTTCATCCACATCTCATCCGATTTCTACAACCCGAAATGGATCGAGCTCTCGGAGAGGCTCTCCAAGCTTGCTCCCTTTGAAGAACCGGCCAAGGTCTTCCTGGCCAACTCCGGGACAGAAGCCGTGGAAGCTGCCATCAAACTCGCCCGCCACCATACCGGGCGCCAGCGGTTCATCGGCTTCTACGGGGCATTTCACGGTCGGACGATGGGCTCACTTGCCTTCACGGCCAGCAAACCCGTCTACCGCAGTGGCTTCATGCCCCTCATGAACGGCGTCTCGCACGTGCCCTTCCCCAATACCTACCGCCCAGTTCTGCGTGAAAACGGTGCCGATTATGGGGAAACCGTGGTGCGGTTCATCGAAGATGTCGTCCTCCGATACTCTGTGCCACCTGAAGATTGTGCCGCCATCCTGGTCGAACCCATTCAGGGCGAAGGCGGTTACGTTGTTCCACCCGACAGCTTCTTCCCATCGCTTCGAAAGCTGTGCGACAAACACGGGATATTGCTGATCGTCGACGAAGTTCAATCCGGGATCGGACGCACCGGCAAGATGTGGGCCATCCAACATTGGGGTGTTGAGCCCGACATCATCACCAGCGCCAAGGGGTTGGCGTCCGGTGTGCCGATCGGCGCCATGATCGCCCGCTCAAGCGTGATGGATTGGCCCACCGGAGCGCATGGCAACACCTTCGGCGGCAACCCCCTGGCCTGCACGGCGGCCCTGACCACGCTGGACCTGGTCGAGAGCGGGATGATGGAGAACGCCAAGATCCAGGGCGAGTACATTCTTGACGCTATGGCTGAGATCCAGGCCCGGCACCCCTCGATCGGAGAAGTCCGGGGAAAAGGCCTGATGATCGGCGTTGAATTCGTGCAAGATCGAGCCACCAAGAAGCCGGCGCACGATCTGCGAGAGGAAATCGTAGACAAAGCCTTCAAGAGCGGACTCGTGATGCTGGGCTGTGGGGAAAGCACGATTCGCATCGCCCCTCCGCTGAACATCGAGCGGGAGCTGGTGGATGAGGGATTACATATCTTCGAAGGGGCCATCACAGAGGCGGAATCTGAAGCTTCGGGCTGATGCTGCCTGATTTTCGCATTCGACAGCGCGACTACCTGCTGGAAACGACGCGCGCCCTGTCGGAGGAGCTCGACCTGCAGGAGGTCCTGGCCAGGATCGTCCGCATCTCGGCCGAGCTGCTCGCAGGGCGCGCCAGCCTGATCGCTCTCCGGGAAGAGAGCCAGTGGCGCATCGCCGCTGCCTACGGCATCCGCCCGGCCTTTCTAAAACGGGTCCAGCGCCTACTCGACGACGTGCCCGTCCATCCCGTGTCGGCTCAAAGCGAACTGCCTGAGGTCACCGCCAGGCTGGAGCGCATCACCGACAGCGCCTCCATGGGTCTATTGTCCAGCGTCGGGTTGCCGCTGATCGCACGCGACGAGACCATCGGGGTCATTTTCATCTTTCGGGCCTATGCAAGCGTGTTCTCCACCCAGGACAAAGCTGTTCTCCAGGCCTTTGCCGCGCAGGCGGCCATCGCCGTCAACAATGCCCGCCTGTTCACGGCCGTCGTTCAGCAGAAAGCGCACCTGGATACGGTGGTGGACGCCGCCGCCGACGGAATCGTGATTTTGGATCAGACTCTGGCCATCACTCGCTTCAACCGCGCCTGCGTCCGCATGACGGGCACACCCGAGGCCGAAGCCATGGGCTCGCTGCACGGCGCGATCTTCCGATTCGCCGAGCCTCAACCTCTTAAGACCCTCGAGATGGCCGTCGCCGAGGGCTGGCCAACGAACGGGCAGGAAAGTCTGTACGTGGAAGGTGACCTCTTGCGACCCGACGGCTCAAAGAAGAGTGTTGGAATCACGTACGCTCCTGTGCGCTCCGATCAGGTACATCTGTGGACCATCGTCGCCAATGTGCGAGATATCACGCGTTTCAAGGAGGCCGAGGAGCTCAAGAGCACCTTCATTTCGGTGATCAGTCACGAACTACGCACACCCGTGGCCCTCATCAAGGGCTATGCCGGTACGCTGAGGCGGGAAGACGCCGAGTGGGATCCAAAGGTCGTGCGGGAGGGCCTGCAGGTTATCGACGAAGAATCGGATCGCTTGGCGCAGCTGATTGACGATTTGCTTGACGCCTCCCGCCTTCAGGCGGGCGCACTGCCCTTGAATTTCAGCGAGGTCGCCTTGAACGACATGGCCGGACGCTTGGCCGAACGGTTCAGCGTGCAGGCCCCGGACCATCCCATTCACCTTAACTTTCCGGATACTTTCCCAGCGATCCAGGGGGACGAGGCTCGTTTGCTTCAGGTCCTAACCAATCTGATCTCCAATGCCCAGAAGTTTTCTCAGCCTGGGGGACCGATAACCATCAGCGGCAAGTCGGTCAACGACCGGGTGACCGTTTGCGTCGAAGACAATGGACCCGGGATTGCTCCCGAGGATCGGCATCGCGTGTTCGACCGTTTCTTTCGCTCGCGGGCTACCGCCTCCAAGACCCCGGGCACAGGTCTTGGTTTATACTTGGCCAAGGCGGTTGTCGAAGCGCACGGCGGAGAGATTTGGGTCGACGATGAGATCCTCGACGGGAACTCGAGTTTGCTTCTCGCTGCCTGCCAGTGCCCCATCCCCGAACAGCTGACATATTCTTCGGTCACGGAAGAGTGGAGAACAATGCCCCAGACAGTCACGCAAGTACGTTGCCCCAACTGCCGCAATCCAATCCAAGCACAGGTCCAACAGCTGATCGACGCGGAGATCGAGCCATCGGCCAAGGGGCGCTTGCTTTCGGGCGCCTTGAACCTCGTCCGCTGCCCGGTCTGCGGCTTCGAAGGTCAGATTCCCCTGCCCATCGTTTATCACGATCCATCCAAGGAACTCCTGTTGACCTTTGTTCCCATGGAGGCCGGCCTGTCGAAGGATGACCAGGAGCGTTCTGTGGGCAGCCTCATCCAGAAGGTCCTGGAACGACTGCCTGCCGAGCGCCGCAAGGCCTACCTGCTTCAACCCCAATCGGCGCTCACAATTCAAGGCATGGTTGACAGAATCCTAGAGGCCGACGGCATCACCAAAGAGGACATCGAAAGTCAGAGGCAGAAAATCCGACTGTTCGAACAACTCCTCAATGCGCCAGAAGATGAGCTGGATGCTTTCGTCGGACAGCACGACGATGAGATCGATGACGCTTTCATCCAGCTCGCCAGTCTGGCCCTGCAATCCGTGGGCGACGAACGCGCCCGCGAGTCGGCCAGCCAACGGCTTGAGGCTGTGCTCGCCAAATCGAGTCTTGGGAAGCGGCTTGAAGAGCAGCAGGCTGAGCTGCGTGCCGCCGTTGAGAGCCTGCAACAACTGGGTGATGGCCTGACACGCGACAACCTGCTTGACCTAATCGTCAACGCCCCCAATGAATCCCGCTTGATCGCGCTGGTCAATCTGACCCGCCAGGGGCTTGACTATCCTTTCTTCCAGCAGCTGTCTGACCGCATTGACGCCGCCGAGGGAGACGAGAAAGCCAGGTTGGAATTGGTCAGGGAACGCGTCCTCGATGTCACCCGGCAGATCGACCAGGTCCAGCAGGCAAGGGCCGCCGAATTGGCCGCCTTGCTCCAAAAGCTCATCCAGGCCGAAGACCTGGATCAGGCGCTCATGGAGGTCCTGCCTAGGATCGATGAGCTGTTCTTGGCAACCCTGCAGGCCAACATTGAGGCGGCAGACAAGGAAGGGGACACGCAGACCCTCGAGCAAATGTCCAGGATTCAGGACAGGCTTGAGGCCCTAATCCAGCAAGCGCTGCCACCGGGCCTCAAGCTCGCCCAAGAGGTGCTCAACCAGGCCGACGACACTACCGCCCAAACCCTGCTCGAGGAGTCAGCCGAATCGATCGACGATCAATTCCTCAACGCACTGCTCTCGGCCGTTGGCCGGCTCGAAGAATCCGGGGACACAGATGCTGCCGAGCGCATCCGAAAGCTGCACCGGTTGGCTATGCGAATTTCAATGCGGCGCAAGATGCAGTCGGAAACTCAGGAGTAGCCTCAACCGAAGCCCCCCCATCGCAACTGCAGAGGTGCATGGCCAAAACAAAACATGCCTGCGACCGTTACCGCAGGCATGTACACAAGGCTGAACGGCGTCGTTCAGGCTTCCGTCAGCACACCCACCTTTCGCCCCGCCCGGGCGAAGACATCCATGGCATGCTCGATTTGATCCGAGGAGTGCGCCGCAGTGACCGTCGCTCGCAATCTGGCCATTCCGTCAGGAACGGCAGGTGACACCACAGGCAGCACAAACACATTCTCCCGATGCGCTTCCCTGGCCACACGAAAGGCACGGTCGTCCGAACCGCAAAGGATGGGCACTATCGCCGTCTCCGAGCGGAGGGTATCGAAACCTCGTTCTTTCAACCCCCTTATGAAGTGGTGTGCATTGTCGCGCAGCTTTTGGACACGCCATGGTTCGTCCTGGATGACTTTGAAGGACTCCAGCGCCGCAGCAGCCTGTGCAGGCGGCAGTGCCGCCGAAAACACGTAGCCCCTCGCCTGATGGCGCAGGAACTTGACCACATCACGCTTGCCGGCGATGTAGCCGCCGACGCTGGGAATGGTCTTGCTCAGCGTCCCCATCTTGATGTCGATCAAACCGGGTGTCCCGAAGTGCTCTTCGATGCCACGCCCTGTCTCCCCCAACACGCCGACCGAATGCGCCTCGTCAATCATCAACCAGGCACCATAGCGCCGGCAGGTGTCGGCCAAGTGGGGCAGATCCACGATGTCGCCATCCATGCTGAACACGGCATCAGACACCACGAGCTTGCTGGCGGATTCGGGTGCTTCTTCCAGACGCTGGGCCAAATCCTGCATATCGTTGTGTTTGAAGCGAACGAAGTGGGCTCCGGAAAGCAGACAGCCGTCAACGATGCTGGCGTGATTGAGTTTGTCGCTCAGCACCACGTCGTGGCGCCCCACCAGGGTCGAAATCGTGGAAAGATTGGTGACGTAACCCGATGAAAAAGTGATAGCGTCTTCAGCGTCTTTGAATTCGGCGATGGTCTCTTCTAACGCCAGGTGCAGCTCGAGCGTGCCTGCCAGCGTCCGGACACCATGCGTTCCGGTGCCGTAGGTTTCTGTGGCCCTGATGGCCGCCTCATTGATGCGTGGGTGGCCCAGCAGTCCCAGATAGCTGTAGGATGCAAACATTCCCATTTCCCGGCCATCTACCGACACGCTGGCGCCGCCATGGATTTCCGATACCGGAATATTGTAGAGGTAGAGATCAGAGAGCTCCGCGGAACCAACTCTTTCCAGTACGGCCTGAATCCGCTTGGAGATGTTGTCCTCATTCCGGGTCAAATCCATCCAAAAGGCTCCTTCATTGCCGTTCGACTTGCCGGAACAGTCTAGCCCCATGAACAGCGAGTGTCAATCCTCACCACCCCTTCCGAGAGTTTCGATCAGGCGACGCAGACCATCTTCATCCAGTGTCGGGATTCCCAGCTGCTGGGCGCGGTCGAGTTTTGAGCCTGGGTTCTCCCCCAAGACAAGATAATTCGTGTTGCGGCTCACACTTCCCGCCACCTTTCCACCCTGAATCTTGATCAATTCCTTGGCTTCGTCACGGGTCAAATGGGGCAGGGTTCCGGTGACCACGAAGGTGAGTCCGTCAAGCGCCAATGGTCCCTGGAGAGCAGGCGAGCGATCTACCCGGGGCCACACCCGCGCCTGCTTGAGTTTTTCCAGCAGAGCCTTGTTCTTGTTTTGATCGAACCAATCCAAAACCGCCTGCGCCAGGTTCGGACCGACACCTTCGACTTGAGTAAGGTTGTCCGCGTTGGCCCGGCTCAAGGCATCCAGGTCGCCAAAGGCCAACGCAAGGTCCCCCGCCACCACATCCCCAATCCCGCGTATGCCCAGCGCTCCAATCAGACGTTGAAGTGGCTGGCTGCGCGAGGCGTCGACGGCCGCCACCAGGGCCTGCGCCTTCTTTTCAGCAAAACCCTCCAGATCCAACAGCCGGTCCTCGGTCAGGCTGTACAAATCGCCGACATCCCCGATCTTGCCCTCCTCCACCAACTGCTGCGCGACTTTGATCCCCAGGCCCTCAATGTCCATCGCTCCTCGGGAAGCAAAGTGCTCCACATTCCTGACCAGTTGAGCGGGGCAGGCCGAATTGACGCAATACACCGCCACCTCACCTTCAACTTGCTCGAGAGCTTCACCGCATGAAGGGCAGCGCCTTGGCATCCTGAAGGGCTTCTCATCACCTTGCCGAGCATCCTCGATCGGTCCAATGACGTATGGGATCACATCCCCGGCCCGCTTGATCATCACTCGGTCACCGATCCGAATGTCCTTGTCTTTGATGAAGTCAAAATTGTGCAACGTCGCCTGACGGACCGTCACCCCACCTACTTCAACCGGTTCCAAGATGGCGTACGGCGTGATGACCCCGGTCCGGCCGACGTTGACACCGATATCCTGGAGCTGAGTGCTCACCTCTTGGGCTGCGAACTTGTAAGCAATCGCCCCGCGCGGATCCTTGCCCACCACCCCCAGTTCAGATGAGAGTTGGAGGTCGTCGATCTTGATCACCGCCCCGTCTAACTCATAGGCCAGGTTTTCCCGACGGGTCTCGAGCTCTTGCGCAGCCTCGATGGCCGCCTCCAGGTCGGGAACCCGGCTCGGCTCACTGGCGACCGGAAAGCCCAGCTCTCTGAGCCAGGCCAGGGTTTCCCACTGCGTGCCGGGAAGCTCTCCTTCGCCGTCGACCACAGCGTAGCAGAGCAGGCTGATGGGCCGGCTGGCCGTAAGGCTTGGGTCGAGCTGGCGAAGGGCACCCGACGCCGTGTTGCGGGGGTTGACGAACGTACGTTCCCCGGCCGCCTCGAGGGCCTGATTCATGACCTTGAAATCATCGCGAAAGATAAGTGCTTCGCCACGCACGACGAGGCGAGATGGCGCCGGAGGTCCACCGGATTCCACCGGAATTCGGAGCGGCAGGGATCGAACCGTCCTGAGATTGGAGGTGATCGCCTCGCCGTATTGGCCATCGCCTCGGGTAGCGCCCAGCACAAAAACACCTTTCTCGTAATGAAGAACCACTGTCAAACCGTCCAATTTCGGCTCAACCACAAACCCGGCGTGCTCCACACGCTCGTCGATCTTGGCGATTCGGTCGAACCAGCTCCGGATATCATCGGGGTCGAAAGCGTTGCTTAGGCTGAGAATCGATGCGGGATGCCGGACACGCTCAAACTTGTCGACCGGCTCTCCCCCACGCGCTGTGTGGGGGAGTCATCGGTTACCAGATCAGGATGCTCGGTCTCGATTTGGCGCAATTCGGCCAGCAAGCGATCAAACTCCACGTCACTCACAACCGGGGATTGCAGGACATGGTAGCGGTAGTTGTGATATTGGAGCTCGCGACGCAGTTCTATCGCACGTTTGGTGGCCTGTTTCTTGTCCATCGCCTTCGCCCTCCCGGAGCAGTTGCTAAGACCGGGCCCCTAAGACTCAACCAGCCGGACGGCGGCCTGCCGGATCGGCTGGAGGCCGAGCGTTGCGCCAGGCCCGCCAGACGGCCGCAAGGAACCTGGCCGAGTCTTTGACCGGGTGAAAGTAGCTCACCTTCCCTGTGTCGTAAATCGTGGCCACATCTACCCATGCCAGTCCGAGTCCCGCACCGACAGCCTGGGCGATGATATCAACTTCAAACTCGAATCCGACGGCGTCTTTCCCCGCCAACTCCAAAACCGGTCTACGATACAGCCGGAACCCGCACTGATTATCATAGATCGGTTGACCAAGCACCAGGCTCAACAACCAGGAGCCAAACGGATTGGTCACCGAACGTGGAAAAGGCATAAGGGAGAAATCGCGACGGCCGATCACCAGGTCTGCCCCCGTTTGCTCCTGCGCCTCGACCAGGGTGGGAATTTCATCCGGATTGTGCTGGCCGTCGGCATCTAGGGTGACGACGCCGTCATAGCCGTGGTCAAGCGCCCATTGGAATCCGGTCAGGAGGGCTGCGCCCTTGCCCCGGTTGACCAAGTGACGAACGACAGTGGCCCCGCTGGCCTCGGCGACTTGCAGGGACTCGTCGCTCGATCCATCATCCACGACGAGCACCGGAAGGTAACCGATTACTTTGTCGAGCACCGGTTTCAGCCGGCCGGCCTCATTCCAGGCCGGGATCAGTGCGAGGTTGGAGGGAGCTCTGAGAGCGGACATATCTTCCTGGCGACAAACTTGATGGGAGGACCGGGGTCTCCGGCCGGAGACATTCAACATTCTACCATCCAGCCGATAGGCGGGCCGCCGTCGGGGGTGACGGACGTGGCCCGGAGATCTTCGAAGGCACCGAATTGAGGCAGTCCTGTGTTACATTTGTTCCCCCTATGTCCACCGGCCCCTCCCCCCAAAGGATTTACCGTTGAGCTCCCCACAATCCGCCGGGCCGGGTGCCGACAGCCTTCCTACTCCTAGCAGATTCGGGGTCCTCTTCGCCACCATTCTGGCTTCGAGCATGGCCTTTATCGACATCTTGGCCGTTAACGTGGCCCTGCCATCGCTGCAGGCGGATCTTAACGCCACCGGGACCGAGCTGATCTGGATCGTCAACGCCTACTCGTTGATGGTCGCTGCTTTGATCTTGATTGGGGGTTCGCTTGGGGATCACGTCGGACGCAAGCGGGTATTCAACGTAGGGATTGGCCTGTTCGGGGCAGCGTCGCTCCTGTGCGGTTTGGCCACGAGCAGCACCTGGCTCATCGCTGCGCGCGCCCTCCAAGGAGTTGGGGGCGCCCTGCTGATTCCCGGGAGCCTGTCGATCATCACCGCCAGCCTCCCCAGCGGCTCGCGCGGATCGGCGATAGGAACCTGGTCGGCCTTCACGACCGTGACCACCATCTTAGGGCCCGTCATTGGCGGGTTCTTGGCCGGCTCGGGTCTTTGGCGCGGGGTCTTCTTCATCAACATCCCTTTGGCGGCAGGTTCGCTGTATGGCGTGTGGCGGTGGGTGCCGGAGTTGCTGGATGAACAGTCCAAACCGCTGGACTTGGCGGGAACCGTGCTGGTCACATTGTCATTGGCTGGCCTCTCATTCGGGGCCGTTCAGGCGTCTCATGCAGCCTTGGGAGAACCGCAGGTTTTCGGCAGTTTGCTGATCGGCGGTCTTGGCCTGGCTATCTTTGCGCTGTACGAGGGTCGAAGCGATCATCCCTTGGTTCCATTGGCCCTTTTCCGGTCCAGGACCTTTAGCGGCACCAATGGGCTGACCTTTCTGCTGTACGGCGGGCTATCGATGGTCTTCTTCATGTTCCCCATTGTCCTGATACAGGCCCACCACTACGCGCCTCGTCAAGCCGGACT
The DNA here is from genome assembly GCA_963807065.1 of uncultured Chloroflexia bacterium. GTDB lineage: Bacteria > Chloroflexota > Anaerolineae > Anaerolineales > E44-bin32 > CAWAND01. The sequence goes on along the minus strand of CAWDZQ010000003.1, from coordinate 227,635 downwards.
GGCAATGCTCCCCTTTTCCATCTTCCTGGCTTCTCTCTCGCGTTGGACAGGGGAACTCGCCGACCGCTACGGCGCCCGACTTCCCCTGACTATGGGGCCCATTCTGGCCGGGATAGGCTTCCTCCTGTTGGGTCTGCCGGGTCAAGAGGCGGGGCCCTCTCGGTACTGGAGCACTTACCTGCCGGCCATGTCAATTGTCGGCGTCGGCATGGGCATCACCGTGGCTCCGCTGACGACCACAGTGATGGGCGCGGTGGACTCCCGGCAGGCGGGCACCGCATCCGGCATCAACAATGCCTTGTCACGCACTGCTGGCCTGCTCACCATCGCTGTTTTGGGGAGCCTGGCCCTCGTGATGTTTAAGAATACGCTGCAAACTTCGACTTTAGCCATTAAGTTGGCACCCTCGCAGCGTGAAGCACTGATCCAGTCCGCCGGCCGCCTCGGAGACACTCAGCCGCCAGCGGGACTGGACTCACTGACGCAAGCAGCCGCCGCCCGAGCCATCGAGGTTTCGCTGACGCAAGCATTCCGGATGGTGGGAACTGTTTGCGCGGGGTTGGCTGGTCTGGCGGGGTTGGTGGCCCTGCTGACCGTGGAGGGGAGCTTGCTGCCCACCCACCCTACCAGCCGCCCGAAGGGGCAGCAATGACAGAGGCTCGGGCCAGGTCCTTCACCGAATTGTCCCGACGCCTGACACGGGCATGGCCAGTGTCTTCCGAAATCGGAACATTGAGCAAAGCCATCACCGGCTGACCATCAAGCCCCCGTACTCAACCAGATTCTCGTCCAGCGTCTCCAGCCCATCACGCCGCTACCTCGGCTTGAGGCGAGCACGGTTGATGCTTTCATCCAGGATCTTCTTGACTTCCTGACCTATGGTCCGAGAGTTTCCTCGCCAACCCCTCGCCGATGCCCGAGTCCTTCGCCCAAGAAGACCGCCAGGGGTTCTGAGGACTGGGCAACGTGGCCCCACATAGTGGCCCATCCCCCCGTCGCGAACCAGATACCTTCCGAGCTTTGGGGCCGGCGACCGCTCTCGCCATTCGGCGGGAGCCGATATCTAGGCCAGCATGGCAACCGGAGTTAGCCAATGGAACGCCTCGCCCTGTGTGGGCGTGCGAAGGCCCCTGGCCTCCGATTGACTTCGGATACACCTCGATCTACCAAGGACTGAGTCATTGCCCCAATCCTATTGCGCGCATCAGCCCGCCGGTTGATGCCGGGACATTGCGGGTTCCGTCATCGCCCAACCTTCTTCCGGCCGTGCTGATCGACTGGCCGACAAAACTCATCATAGCCATCCTCGGTGAAGCGTTGGTGAACAGGAAGTCAAGTTCCCAAGGAGCTCGGCGTTCATACCCCGGCTGGTGCCTCCCGTCATCTTCTCCGGCTCATCCGCCCCCACCGTTTGGGAAGGGTTGACCCGTGGGGAGCGGGATGCGCGCTTAAGTCTTTTCCCTAAACTTCATACAGGGCGTCCTGTCCGGCTTTGAGGCTTCCCAATGGGTACAACGGGCGATTGTTGCGTGACGCAGTCGAGCGTATAGAATAGATGGAATCCTTTGACAGGAGCCCCATCGTGCGCCCATGCCCCTACTGCGGTAAGGAAGTCCAGGACGAAGCCATTGTTTGCCGCTATTGCGGGCTGGACATCGAACGTCCTGACTGGCTGAGAGACAAACATAGGTGCCCATACTGCGCGGAGTGGATCGGCCGCAACTTCACGCTTTGCCCCTACTGCAAGAGCGACCTGACTGAGGAAGTGGCCCTATTTGACTCCGAGCTTCCGCCGCTGGTGGCCGTGCCTGAGCCCGCCCCGGAGCCGCCACTGGAGGACGAGGACGAACCCGACCAGGACCAGGGTGGCACTCTTGAGTTTGCGGCGATGGACGAGCTCGAGCCTCCAGAAGATGAGATCCCTGTGGAGGCCGACGAGCCTGTCGCCCCGGTGTCCCCCTACTATCCCTCTGACTGGGCATCTGCACCGGGGGGTGAAGATCCCATGCGTGCCGTCCTCCTGCAAGAGCCTGGCAAACCCAAGGACGCCCCAGGTGTCCAGTGGCTTCAGATCGATTGGCGTCGCTTCAGCCGCCCGGTCATCATAGGCACGTTGGTTATCGTGCTGCTGGGCTTGGGGGTCGGCGGGGCCTTTGCATTCCGCGGAATGCTGCCGGCCGCACCCGGCCCGACCAATACGCCCACCCCCACCCAGACGCCGCGCCCCACCGCCCTTCCCACGACTCCCAGCTCAACCCAGCCGGCTTCTGCCCTGGTGGCCTCACCCACTCCCAGGGACTGCGTCCAGTGGGACCAGGTCGGCCTGCAAGATGCTCGTAAGACGATGTGCGTCTACGGCGTCGTCAAGCGCTGGTTCGCCGCCGGCGATCTCCCTTTCATGGCCATCTTCTCCGAGGAGCCAGGCACTTTCGCCCTGGTAGACCGGGTTCAAGCTCATTCCGACGTCCGGCCGGGTGAGTGCATCCGTGGAGAAGGCGAGATCGAGGTGATGAGCGGCACGCGTCCTTTCATCGACATCACCGGCACGGTACTGCCCTGCCCTTAAGCTTGTGGCGAGGGCAGCATGGACACGTGGATTTGACGCCGCCGCGGTCCATCGAATTCGCCAACGAAGATGCCCTGCCAGGATCCCAGCACGAGCCGCCCGCCTGAGACTGCCACGCTCACGCTGCTGCCCATCAGGCTGGCCTTGATGTGGCTGGCTGAGTTGCCTTCTGTGTGCTGATAGCCAGAATCCGACCAGGCGACCAGCTTGTTTAGGGCATAGATGATGTCCTTGGCCACGGCCGGATCTGCGTGCTCGTTGATGGTAACGCCGGCCGTTGTATGAGGGACGAAGACCACCGCCAGGCCATCGGCCATCCCCGACTGCTTGACGGCGCGCTGGACCTGTGATGTGACATCAATGAGTTCGTCCCTTTGACTTGAGTTGACGTCGAAGTCGTGCATAGAAGCCCACCTCCTTTGAGTGCCGGGTTCGGTTCCTGTATCCGGTCTACGCGGCGCCTGACCGCTGCGATTGATTGGCCGGGCGTGACGCCGAGTTTTGCCCGACAGAGCCGCAATCTGCGAACGAAAGCCAATTGTAGGGTCCAGCCTAAGACCAAGCTATGCGAACTATGCTAAGATTGGCTTGCCAGTCGCTTGACCACATTGTCAGCTGCGCCGGGTCGAGCCCATTGATCATTCGCTGGCTGGATTATCACTTTATCCTTGTTCGAGGATTGATGCTTTCATGAGTGTACTGGGTGACCTGCTGCGCCGCATTTGGGGCAGCCCGGATCCAAGTTCCAGACCGGTCCCGCCGCCAAGGCAAGCCTCCAGCCTGGCTGGCCCTGCGGATCGGACCATCGTGAGTTCAGCTCGATATCCAACTCAGGTCGCCACCCGTTCGCGCTCGGCCATGACCTCCCCACCGCCCAGGACGGCCCAAGTCACACGCCGGGTCCAGCCTGCTGAGCCTCCCAGACGAAACCATCGCAGCATGCACACCGGCGACACGACGATGATCGCCTCTTCGCGGGGTGACGCCAAGCTTTATCTCGAACGCGTTCAAGACAAGATCAACAAGCTGGCAGAGGAATTTGCCTCAGGCGCCATCAATCGGGATCAATTCCAGCAGCTGTTTGACCACTACCAGCGAGAGCGGAACTCCATCGAAAATTGGATCAACACTGCCGCCCTTTCCGACGATTGGAAGGATATCTCCAACGAGGGCAAGAGCATTGTCATCCGAACCAAGCACACGGCCAAGGTGCTTGGATATGCCATCTATGAGAACGAGTCGGGCATGCCGCTGAACACGATCGGCGATTTCGAGATAGATCCGGCCCTGGCAGTACCCATGCTTTCCTCCTACCGGGCAGCCACCAAAGAAATCTTCGGCGGAGAGATGCGCTCCACCCAGATTGAAGGTGGGAAGTGGATGTGCTTTGTCCCCGGCCGCGCCACGACCATGCTGGCACTGTTCAACACCGAACCCGCCGGACGCCAACTTGAGATTATGGAAGATCTTCATCGCCTTTTCGAACAAGCCAATCGGCGACATCTCGTTCAGCGCCCCATCGATATCGACCAGCTCGCTTTTCCTCACACATCGTTCTTGGGTCGACTGCAGTAGCGCCGCTCGCCTAACATGCCGACGATCCCCGTCCTCAAAGTCATCATTGCCGGCGATGGTAACGTCGGCAAGACGTCCCTCATTCGGCGCTATTGTGAGGGTAAATTCGAGCAATCTCGCGTGGCCACCATCGGAGTCGATTTCCAGACCAAACTCGTCGACTTGTCCAGTGGGCAGGTCAAATTGTCGATTTGGGACATGGCGGGGCAGGACCGTTTTCAAGTGATGCGCGAGGGGTTCTATCGCGGCAGCCGGTCCGCAGCTCTGGTCTACGATGTCACCCAACTCGAATCCCTGGCCCACCTTAAGCGTTGGTACGATGAGCTGGTGGCTGTGGTACCCGGCCTGCCGTTGGTCGTGGTGGGCAACAAGCGTGACCTGGCTCCGGAATCCAGTTTGGCCCCCGGAGAGGCCATGGCTCGAGCATTGGGAGCTGCCCACATTGTAACCAGCGCCCTGACCGGAGTCGGGGTCAGCGATGTCTTCCATTCGCTCGCCAGCATGGCCATTCCGAGGTCCGCTCTGGGCGGCTGAGCGAAACCCATGTCGCGCCCGACCCCTCCACCGGCCATCTGCCTCCCCGATCACTTCGCCTCACCTTCCTGTTCCTACATGCCGGCCCTCGGCCGTGGGGCTAGCCAGAGGCACGGATGGTAAACGCGCCCCTTCTGCTGACTTTCATCATCCTCGCCTCAGCCATGGTGCTCTTCCTCAATGGAAGATTTCGTGTGGATCTTGTGGCCCTGCTGGTCGTGGTCAGCCTGGGCGCCAGCGGCGTCCTGACCCCCGAGGAGGCGTTCTCCGGCTTCAGTCGGTCGGCCGTCGTGGCCATCATGGCCATCTTCATCCTGGCGGAAAGCCTGAACATCATCGGTTTCACCGATTGGGTATCGCGCCAGCTCATGAGGCTGGCTGGCCAGACCCCCAATCGCCTGGTCGTCTTGGTCATGGCGGCGGCGGCATTGCTCTCCCTGTTCATGAACACCATCGCCGCCGCGGCCGTGCTGCTGCCCAGCGCCATCACCACCTCCCGCAAGGCCGGGCTTCACCCCGGTCGCGTGCTCATGCCGCTCGCTTTTGGCAGCCTGCTGGGCGGTATGGCTACCCTGCTGACCTCGACCAACATCGTCGCCAGCAGCCTGCTGCGGGACCAGGGGCTGCAGGGATTTGGGCTGCTCGATTTCGCCCCGCTTGGGCTTCCCTTGGTGGTGGCCGGAATCGCCTATATGGTCCTTTGGGGCGAGCAGCGACTCCCGAACCGGTATCCCGCCGACCCCTCACCTTCTGAACCCGGCAGCCAGGGCGACCTGGTGGACATCTATCGCCTTGAAGATCGGCTTTTCAGGGCGCGCGTCCCCCGGGGCTCTTATCTGGTTGGCCGCCCGCTCGCCGAGTCAACCTTCCGCGAGTCGTTCAACCTGAACGTGGTCGCCTTGGAACGGGATGGCAAGCAGAGGCTGCTGCTCCAGCCGGACACGGTGATCAAGGAAGGGGACATTCTGGTCCTAGAGGGCCGGCTGGAGGAGTTCCAGAGCAAGGATCGCGAGCCCTATCTCGAGATCCTTCCACGGAAAAGCTGGCACGAATCCGATCTGGAGAGCGGAAGCATCGTGGTGGTCGAAGCCGTCTTGGCCCCGCGATCTTCGTTGATCGGGAAGACCTTGAAAGGCGTCCATTTCAGGGAAAAGTACGGTATGTCGGTGCTGGCCGTCTGGCGCAACCAGCGCCCCATTCGAACCGGCCTCAACGACCTACCGCTGGCCTTCGGTGACACGCTGCTTCTGTTCGGGCCACGAGACCGGATCAGGGTGCTGGCCTCCGAGCCAGACCTGATTCTGCTGACCGAACGCAAGGCAAGGATCGTCCCGCCCAAGGGCAAGAGGCTGCTGGCAGCCGGATTGATGTTGGGAAGTCTGGTGTTGGCTGCGTTCCGGCCAGACCTGCTGGGCGAGACCCTGCTGGCCGGCGCCGTCGGCATGGCCGTGCTGGGTGTGATCACCATGGATCAGGCGTACCAGGCCATCGATTGGCGCAGCGTCTTCCTGGTCGCCGGGATGCTCCCCATGGGAATCGCCATGGCCAAGACTGGCGCCGCAGCCCTGCTGGCCAACGGTTTGTTCGGTCTGCTGGGAGCCGGGAGCGGGACACTTCTCGTGGCAGGCTTCCTGCTGCTGGCGACTTTCCTCAGCCAGGTAATGGCAGGTGTGGCCACGGTGGCGGTGCTGGTTCCCGTCGCCATTCAGGCTGCCAACCACGCGGGTATCGATCCCCGATCCGTGGCTATGGCGGTCGCCTTGGGAAGTTCGATGGCGTTTATTACACCCCTCGGCCATCCGGTGAATATCCTGGTGATGACGCCTGGCGGCTACCGGTTTAGTGATTACCTCAAAGTCGGCTTTCCCCTCACCATTCTGCTCTTTGTGATCCTGCTCATTCTGCTGCCCATCCTCTGGCCGCTGACGCCGGCCTGACCGCCCCTTCAGGCTCGTTGAGCGACATCCCGTCGCTTGCTCTCAACCCCGCGGCTGCGGTGCACCAGCAAGATTCCTACCAGGACCACCAGCCCGCTGGCGGCTTCCCATGGCCCGATCCACTCGCCGAGTATCGGCCCGGCCAGAATCGCCGTGACCACCGGCTGCCCCAACATGGTGGGTGAGACGATCGATGCCGGCAGGTGCCCCTGGGCATAGTTGACCGCCAGCCAGCCCAGCGCTTGGGGCCCCAATCCGAGAGCCAGCAGGTAGGCATATGTGGCGCCCGAGAAGCCAGCCAAGGGCTGGCGGGCCACCAAGGCGGCGGCGAACAGGATCAACGCCGCTGCCAGGCTTGAGACCCAAAAATAGCTGATAACGTCCAACCTCTGGCGACCTTTCTGGGTCACCAGGAAGTAGGTTCCATAGAACATACCCGCCAGCAGGCCAAGGAAGGTTCCCAAGCCAAAGCGGAACGACTCGGCCGCGTCCAGCCCAAGCACCGCCACGGCACCCACCATCGTCAACACCAGGCCAAACCAAAAGCGCCGGCCAAGGCGCTCGCGGAAAACGAGCACGGCTCCCAACCCGACCCACAGCGGCGCCGTGTTGGCGAGCAGGGTGGGGTTGGTCGCCCCGGACATGACCACTCCCGTCGACCAGGCCAACAGGTCGCCGGCAAAGAAGACGCCGGCCACCAGGGCCGGCCACAAGGCAGCCCAAGTAAGATGCGGCCTTTGCCGCCGCTGCTGGATGAACAAGGGACTGATGGCCAGGACCCCGATGGCCATCCGGTAAAGCACGGCCACAACCCCCGACGTTCCCGCCAAGCGGATCCAAATAGCTGAAGTTCCGATGGCCAACAGACCGAATGCCAGGGACAACGGCGGAAGCCAGGCTTTCCTCAGGAAAAGGGGCATGCGAGGATGATAATCGCTGGACAGATACAGGGCCAGCCCCGATCGTCGGGCGTCGGGCCGATCTCTGACGCGGCCCACATCTCCCCAGGCTGGGTTGCGTGTGATAAGGTTAGGGCCATGCGCAGGCCGACACATGCCCAAGCATCACAACCCGAGGTCCGAATGCCCGTCGTATGTGCCCAGATCACCCGCAAAGATGTCAAGCGCGTTTCCTGCCAGGCGACCAGCCTTGCCGAAGCCGCCCTTAGTGAACCCGAGGGCGTCTATACCGTGGCGCGTACCTATCACCGGGACCAGATGGTTCTGTTCGATGCCCACTTCGATCGATTGGAAGACTCGGGGCAACGTGCAGGAGAAGCCATCGAACTCGACCGTCCACGGATACGCCGGGCCCTTAAGGAACTGGTGGACGCTTCCGGATTCCCCGAGACGCGCTTGCGGCTGACCATCCCCAGCGGCTCACCAGAGATGGTCTCGGTGGCCATGGAGAATCTGCCGTCATTGCCCGAAGCCTACCGGCAGGAGGGCGTGAAGCTGGTCTGTGTGCGGTTCGCCCGCTCCCACCCGAAGATTAAGAGCAATCGCCTTGAGGCGTTGCGCGCCCAGGTGCGGGGCCAAATGCCGGAAGACGCCTACGAGGGTCTGATCACTGGCCCGAAAGGCGAAATTCTGGAAGGCCTCAGCAGCAACTTCTACGCCGTTGTGCAGGGTGAGCTGCGGACGGCGGAGGATGAGGTTCTCCATGGCATTTCACGCCGGATTGTCCTGAAGATCGCCAAGCCCCGCCTCCCGATTGTGCTTCGGCCGGCAGCGCTGGCCGACCTGCCTGACACCAGCGAGGCCTTCATGAGCAGCAGCAGCCGGGGCATCCTGCCGGTCGTCGCCGTAGACGACATGCGGATTGGGACCGGAAAACCGGGGATCGTCACGATGGAACTGTTGTCGGCCTACGATGGTTGGGTCGAAGAGCATCTCGAACCGCTTTGGCGGGGGCCATAGGCCAGGCAAACCGAAAGCCGTCACACGCAGATCTCATGCCCTCGACGCGGGCAGCATTCGAAATCTTACGAGGCGCCACGATGCACACGATGCGGATCGCCAATATCCTGATCATTATGGGGGTGCTTGCCTGGCTGCCGTTCTTCTGGCTTCTGGCGCGTGGCGCTCATCCCAACCTCCTGCCCTACCTGGCTTTCCACCTGGCGGGCGTGCTGAGTGGGGCGTGGTTGCGATCCCGCCAGGCGGCCGGAGCCAAAGCGGCGGCCATCGGACAGACCCGAGTTCTGGCGGGAACGGTCATGATCTATCTGGGCGTGCTGGCCTGGGGGCCTTATCTTTACCTGACCCGTGTCGCCGGCGTGGACGTCGAGATAACCGGCTTCTTGGCAGCCCACCTGACTGGCGTCCTGGGCGGCGCCGCCCTGCGCGGCAGCGTCGCACTCCAACGCCTGGCCGAGAGGCGGCGAGACGCCGACGGGACCGACGGCTGAGCCACTCGGTCCAATCCATTTTTGAATTCTGTCACAATAGGAGGTTCGCCCCGGCGCCTAACCCCCAGGCGTGAACGTCGCCGTGGGGGTAAATGTCTCCGTCGGGGTGAAGCTCGGGCTCGGCGTGAAGGTGGCCGTGGGGGCTCCCAGGGTGGCACTTGGCGTCGGCGAGCCGGTGGCCGGTGCCGTGGTCGCCGTGTTGGTTGGCGTAGCTCCGGGCGCTGACGTGGCGCTGGGCGTGGCGGTGAACACCTCGATTGTGGGCGTGCCCGCCGTCGGGGTGGCCGACGGGGTAGCCGTGGCGGGTGGAGCTGTCGCCGTCTGGCACGCCTCGTAGGCGGCCGTGGCCGTCGGATGAAGCGAGTCCTTGTCCCGGGTGGTCAGCGAGGCGTCGTACTGGTCCACGGCGGCGCAATAATCCTTGTCACGCGAGATCAACAGATCGCCGTAGCTGGCAGCTGATTTCAGCGTACTTGTAACACGAGTCCCAAACCCCGGCAGCGCACAATCCGCTGAAATTGGCGGCCGCCAGCTGCCAGTCCAGACCAAAGTAGCTGTTGGCGTACAGGTAGTATTCAGCGGTCTTCTGCCAACTGGCGGCCTGATTGTCGAGGGCGCCGAATTGAGAAGCCAGGGTCAGGTCATAGATTCCCTGCTCCTGCTCCCCGTTCAAGATCTCGCCCAGGCCGCGATTGCGAAGTGCGCCAAAAAACATTTGATTGACCTGGTCCAGTTGGTATTCGGGATCCTTGTGACGTAGTGCGAGCAGCAGGTCAATGGTCTGATCCCAATTCTGCTGGCTGAGTGCTCCCTGGGCAGCCGAGAACAGCCCATCCAAGGTTTGCACACTCAGCGTCGGCGTCGGCGTGTTGATCACCTCGGTCGGGGGCGGGACGGGGGTTGAGGTTGGCTGATTGAGCCCCTGAAGAGTCAGATCGAAGAGGTCATGGACGCTTGGATAGTTCGGATCCGTCTGCAGGATGTACTCGAAGCGCTGACGGGCAATCTGGAGGCGGCCATCCTGAAGGTCGGCCACGCCAAGGTCAAACTGCTCCTGCAGCAGGTTGTCTTGCTCAGTGGCCTTCTGGTCGGTACGTTCCTGCTGCCCTCCCATGTAGCCGGTGACAGCCGAGGCGCCGAGCACCACGATCGCCAGCACGCCGCCAGCCAAAATCCATGGCCAGTACCCAAGATTGCGGCGCCGGTTATCGGACGGAGGGCGGATCGGCAGAGTGTCACCGGCCGCCATTGGGCGTGTCTCGGATTCCGAACTCGGCCGAGTTCCCCCCGTATCGTGTGGTCGAGTCTCGCCGTTGCTCACGGTTGCCCCGCACCTTCGACTGGGCCCACGGATGGGCCAATGGCGTTTGAATCCACAAAGATCTTGTCCCGAAGCACCCGAATCTGATCAGGCACCGGCCGCAGCACCTGAGCACCGTCTGGCCGAGTGTAGAACCCCACCATGCCGGGCGGAGAAATCACGCCACTGGAGATGTCCGACTGGGGAATATGCACCGCCAGCCAGCCCAGGGAAACCATGTCTTGGAGTGACATGTTGGTCCGGATGCCCGAAGAGATCTCCTGATACAGGCGTGGGGCCTTGGAGATCAGCGTGGGCACCATGTTGAATCCCACGACGCGGTCGAGGATCGCCAGGGCTACCTGCTGCTGGCGCTGGGCTCGGCCAAAATCGTCACCCGCGCCCTTGCGCACCCGAGCATAGGCCAGCGTTTGTGCGCCATCGAGGTGATGCGGCTTAGGTTCGAGCCACAGACTTGTCTGACCAATCGGTGAGATCTTGATGCGCTCTTTGACGAGCACGTCCACGCCGCCAATCTCATCGATCATCCGCTCGAAGGCTGAAAAGTCGATCACGGCATAATACTGGACCGGCACACCGATAACAGATTCGACCGTCTTGACCGCGAGTCCGGGTCCGCCACCGGGGAGTTGGTTGGACTTACCGAAGGGGTAGGCGGTGTTGATGCGGTTGAAGCCGAACCCGGGGATCTCGACCCATAGGTCACGCGGGATCGACAGCATGCCCGCCTGCATGGTCAGCGGGTCGATCGTGATCAGCATCATCGTGTCGGTGCGCGGTGCGCCAATGCCCGCCAACCAATCGCGGTAATCCAGGCCCATCAGAAGGATCGTCACCCGGCTGTTTCCCGTCCAGGGCGGCGCGGTGGCTTCCAGAGGAACCAGGGTTGGCGTGGGCACCGGCTGGGTCGGTCCCGGTCCGGGCTGGGTCGGCTGGGCGTTGAAACGATCCAGAACGAAACCCCCGCCGGTGGCCACCGTCTGTCGCACGACATCGTGAACAATGTAGGCTGCCACCGCCAGCGCCACCACAAACGCAGCCCCGATCCCAACGACCATCAGGTCGTACCACTTGGGATGGGATTTGGTGCCCGTGGTGGGCCTGGGCGGACTGGGTTGGGTGGCCATATGTGCCTCAAAACATTCAGCTGCCGGTCGAAAGCCATTCTATCGCGAAGCCGCTAAGATGGGCAGTCGTAGGTCGGCGAAGACGATATATTAACTCCGGCGAGGGAGGTGTCCCAGGCCATGTTCTCGCGAGCGCGAAGACTCCAAAAGCCGAGGGCTCTGCTGCCCCCGTGCAGGCCGGCCCCCGGCGGCGTATGGGCGGACGTGGGCTGCGGCGACGGTGTATTCACTCAGGTCCTGCTGGAAACCACCTACGGCCGGTCGTTCATCATCGGCCTCGATCGTGACCTTGTGGCGATCTCCCATCTGAAAGCTTGGGCGGAGGCGTCAGCCGCTTCCCGGGAAGGCATCCGGGCCATACAGGGTGACCTTCGGGATCCGCTTCCGTTCCGGGGATTGAGCGGGATTCTGGCGGCCAACACGCTGCATTTCATAACGGATTCGAACCAGGGTCCCGTCCTGGAGCGGCTCCTTGGCGCGCTGGCACCCAGCGGTCAGTTGATCGTAGTCGAATACAACGCCGCCCGCGGCAGCCGGGCGGTGCCTTACCCACGACGGGTTCCGGAATGGCTTGACTTGATCAACTCGGCGGGATTCGTCGGAGTTCAAGTGGCGGCGCGGGCGCCTTCATCGTTCCTGGGAGAAATGGTGGCGATTACGGGGAAACGGCCGTCTTAAACCTAGACCAGCTGGCCTTCTTTGGCGCGTTTGGTTTGTCGGCCGCGCTTCTCGGTGTCGAGCATGCGCTTGCGGATGCGGAAGTCTTCCGGGGTGACTTCCAGCAGCTCGTCGTCGGCCAGATATTCGATGGCTTCGTCGAGACTCATCTTTCGGGCGGCGGCCAGGCGCACCTCGATGTCCTTAGTGGAAGAACGCATGTTGGTGAGATGTTTCTTCTTGCAGACATTCACCGTCAGGTCCTCCGGCCTCTGGTGCTCGCCGACCACCATGCCTTCGTAGACCTCATCACCAGGCACGACGAACAGCTCGCCCCGCGCCTCAGCGTTCTTCAGTCCGAAGGTGGTGGTGGTGCCGGCCTCCCAGGCGACCAGCGATCCGGTGGTCCGGGATTCGATGGTTCCGGCATACGGAAGATAACGGAGGAATAGGGCGTGCATCACGCCCTCCCCCCGGGTCGCCGTCAAGAACTGCTGGCGAAAACCCATCAGGCCCCGGGTGGGCACAACAAACGTCAGTCGCACCCCCTCATCGCTCATGTCGGTCATGTCCATCATCTGGCCACGCCGGGCACCCAACATTTCCACGACGGTGCCCATGGTTTCGCGCGTAGCTTCGATGTGGACCTCTTCGAAAGGCTCCAGGGTTTCCCCTGCAGCGCTTTCCTTGAGGATGACTTGCGGGCGGGACACCTGAAACTCGTAGCCTTCCCGGCGCATGGTTTCGATCAGAATCGCCAGGTGGAGTTCGCCCCGCCCTGACACCAAGAAGCTCTCGGCCAATTCCCCTTCTTCCACCCGCAGAGCGACATTGTGCCGAAGTTCCTCGAACAACCGGTCACGGAGCTTGCGAGACGTGCCCCAGCGGCCTTCCCGACCCGCCATGGGAGAGGTATTGACCCCAAAGGTCATGCGCACCGTGGGCTCCTCGACCCGGATCGCCGGGAGCGCCACGGGCTTTTCGGGGTCGGCCAGCGTCTCGCCAATGGCCACTTCCTCCAGGCCGGCGATGACCACAATCTCACCGGCCTGCGCCGTGTCGACCTCCTTGCGTTCCAGCCCATCATGGACGTAGAGATAGCGGGCCAGCTCATCGACTCGCGTTCCGTCCAGCTTGAGGCGAGCGACGGTCTGCCCGGCTTCCAGCTGGCCGGCCGAAATCCGACCGACGGCGGTGACACCACGGTAGTCGTCATAACCCAGGTTGGTCACCAACATCTGCAGCGGTGCCTGCTGGTCCACCTCGGGCGGCGGCACATTGCGCAGGATCGAGTCAAACAGAGGCCCCAGATCCGGGCCGAGCTCGGGCGTCGTACCGGCCTGGCCAGTGACGGCATTGGTGTAGACGACCGGGAAATCAGCCTGCTCATCGCTGGCGCCCAGCTCGACGAACAAGTCAAAAGTCTGGTTCAAACAGCGTACGGGGTCGGCGCCCTTGCGGTCAACCTTGTTGATCACCACCAGGGCCCGGTGGTTCAGCGCCAGGGCTTTCTTCAACACGAACCGGGTTTGGGGCATGGGGCCTTCGGCAGCGTCCACCAGCAGCAAGACGCCGTCGACCATGTTCAGGACGCGCTCGACCTCGCCCCCGAAATCAGCGTGGCCCGGCGTGTCGACGATGTTGATCTTGACCTCTTGCTCTGCCTGGGCGTCCCAAATGTGAATGGCGGTGTTCTTGGCCAGAATGGTGATGCCGCGCTCACGCTCCAGATCGTTGGAGTCCATCACGCGTTCTATCACGGCCTGGTTGTCACGAAAGACCCGCGCTTGACGCAGCAGCCCATCGACCAGGGTGGTCTTGCCATGGTCGACATGGGCGATGATAGCGATATTTCGAAGATCCGTTCTCGGCTCTAGCATGAACCTCTTCCGAATGCAGACGAAAGATACAAAGACCTCGGGCCAAAGGCGCGAGGTCCTTCGAAGTCCCTACAGCAACGCGCCTTGATTCTACCAGAGAGTTCCGCCCCCGCCCGACCCGAGTTGAAACGGCCCGACCGAAAGTTGCCATGCTGGGCCGAGGGGACTAGAATCCCGCCTTCTTCGGGAGACGGCCGCTGTCCGCACGGCGGCCGTGCCTGGTCATCACAGTGCACATCAAAATCTCTGGCAGGGGTCAGGCATGGACCGCAGGCACATTCTCACTCCCCTTCGCACATTGGTCGCATTGGTCGTAGTTGCGCTTGGGACACAGTCCTGTGCGCCACCCCAAACCCCCACCACCACGAGTGTCACCGGCTTGGTGTGGGTCGATACCAATGGCGACGGACTTCGCGATCCGGGGGAGAAGGGCCTGCCCGGCGTGACCATTGGACTGCTGGCCGGGGCCGACCTGCAGTCTGCCGGGTCCACCAAGACCGGTCCCGACGGGATGTATGCCTTCGACGGTGTGGAACAGTCCGTCTTTCGCGTCACCACCGCTCTCCCCTCTGGCTACGCCTTTACCCTGAAGGATCAGGGGACAGACGATCGCATCGACAGCGATGTCAACCCCTCGGGTAGCCTGGCCGGACAGACGGACAGCTTTGTGCCCGGCGTCAACAACCGGGACCATTGGGACTCCGGCCTGATCAGGGCGCTGCCAGTCACGACGGCAACTCCCTTGGAGGCAACCGCCCTGCCCTCCGCCACCGGCGAACCACCCACGTTAGAGCCGCTCACACAGGTGGCCGGAGACTATCAGGTCTCGTACTATGTGGCGATCGACAGCGGCCAGAACGCTCCCCTGGTCAACCTGCCGCCAACCGGCACGATGCACGTGGCCCAGAGCGGCCAGCGCCTGACGATGGAGATCGAGGGTGCAGACCCCAGCCAAACCCACATCACTTTCGACGCGACCTTGGTGGGGCTTGGAACTGCGACGGCCGTTGCGCCCAGTCTGGTGGCGGGCATACCGGACGTCATCACGCAGATCGCAGGCGGGTTCTTGCGGACCGAGAGCGGGGAAATCCAAGTCTCATTTACGCTCGAGATCGGTGTCAATGGGGAGCTCCCCGGGGGGCAAACAGTGGTCTACTCGGTGGTCTCCGAGTAACCCGGCCCGGCCCCACATCCGGGCACCGGACGCAGGCGGACTGGCTCCGCCGCGCCACCGCACCGATGGAGACTACCCCGAAACCAGGCGTTTGAGCTGGTTTCGAAACTCTGGCGCACCACCGTGCGCCGGGTGGCGCATCTCGGTCGGCTGGTATCCCGCGCCCGCCAGACATGCCGCCGCCACCTTGCCAACTGCCACAAGCCTCGCGCCTGGAAAGAGTCCCAGCACCAATCTCAGGGCCGGCATCCCGAAAGCCAGTTCGTCATTCGTTGGACGGCGGTTGGACAGCAGACCTTGGTCCGGGCGATAGGGATGCCAGGCAAACGTATTCCACAGCACCACCCGCAGGGGATCCAAGCCCTGGTCCCGCAGGGCGCCCCAGACGATGGTAGCCGTGGGTTCGGTGAATCCGTCGGCTTTGATGCCGGGAAGGCTGGTTCGCTCTGGGGACAAACCTGGTAAGACGTGGGACGGATGGATGCCGTCGCCGGCCAGGTGGCCCAGCAGAATCCGCTCCGAGGTCATCGGAACCCCGCTGAAGTGGCCGCCCTGGTAGCCCATCGCCTCGCCTACCAACACCCACGCCGCCGGCCCCTGGCGAGCTTCCAGATAGTGCGCCAGCTGCCTGCGGCGGATGGCCGGACCCCTCACCCCACAGCCATGGCGGCGATCGACGTCCGCCCACGGGTTGAACACCGGGCCTTCGAACCTTGCCTCGCACAGGACTCGAATGACATCAGCAACGCTTGCTGTCATGTTTGCCTTGCCTGACAGGCGAACAAACGACGCTCCTCATCATGCCTATGCGCAATCCTGCATTCTAATCCTTACCCGGCACAGCCTATCACAGGCGGCGCCGGACGCGCCAACCGCTGGATATGCGCACGGGCGCAGCCGATGGACTGCGCCCGTGCATGCCGGAGGAAGCAGGAGCACCGAAACGCCCTAGGGGGCGACGAGCGCTCCTTGGTGAGTTGCGACGTAGACGTTGGTTACAGAGCCATTGCCGAGCTCGAAGTAGATGAAGTACGTGCTGTCGTGGTAAACCAAATCCGTGTACCAGATGGCTTTCCCGCCCTGGACCACCTGGGGCACAAGCACCGGATTGGCGTCGAACCGGCTCCAGCTGATGCCGTCCTCGCTCAACGCCAGGCCGAGCTTTCCGTCGGCCCCGGCGCCGCTGCGGTAGAGCATCACCCATCCGTCAGGCGTGAGCTGCACCCGGGGCTGCTGGACGAAACTGTGATCCCACGCCGACGTATCGGCCGCCGGGGATAGCACAGGGTCGCTCTCGGCCAACGCTACGTCGCTTGTGGCCGGATCGTCATACTTGGTCCAATGCACGCCATCGGCAGACGTCGCCCGGCCGATCTGCCAGGTGTTGCTGGACAACGATGAGCCGCCGGTGAAGTACATGACATAGCCTTCCTGGGTCTGCACCACCGTCGGCGCCAGGACCGTGTAGGAGTCCCATGCGCCGCTTGGGCCCGGCTCCAGAACGGGCTCGGGGTCGGCCGTCCATGGCCCATTCGGGTCGGCTGCGGTGGCCCGGCCAATCTTGCTCGACGCCGAGCTGGACTGCGAATCCCAGGTGTAGAAGTACAGCAGGTACTGATCCCCAACCTTTAGGAAACTGGAGGCCAGCAGCGTGAACCCGGCGTAATCGACGCCTTCTTCGGTGAACAGGGGCTGATCACCCTCCCGGTTCCATTGCAGGCCATCGCTGGAGACGGCGTGCCCCACCCCAACCTTTGCCGGCCATGAGGCAAATCCGTTGGGGTACATGTGGAACTGGCCGTCAACAAAGGCCGCGGCGCCTGGATCAGTGTAGCGACCGTCATAGTCGCCGACCGGACCATGGGTGACAACCGGTTTGTTGACGCCCAATGTGAACACTTCGCCGGGGGTTCCCAACTCGTCAGTCGTCGGTGTGGCGGCCATCGCCGTGGGCGCCATCGGGTGCTCGGCGGTTGGCGCCGAGGTCGCCGGCACTGTCGTCGCCGGCGGCGGTGCCGCAGGACTACAGCCCGCCGCGATCAACCCGACTATCACGATCACCACCGCACACCGTCGCATGTCACCGCCTCCCAATCTCTCCGTCGATTATGTCCATACCCATCTAAGCCCGGGCGATCGGGCCAACCTTGTCCAACACCAAGCACAGCCTATGGCCCTCGCCTTACACGATTATTACCGACAGGCATGGACATCGGTTCAGCCGAGAGAATTCCACGCCTATTTGTGAGGCGAGGGAGTCTGATCGTCTGGACTGCGCAACGCTAGAGCGTCAATTTGAGCTGCTGGTAGGTAGGCTCCGAATTCTCCGGGCGGTCCCGCAAACGATGAACTTGCTTAAGGTCGGAGACGATCGAGGCCAGACCCTGCTGAAAGCGCTTAGGGGCAAAATCACCGGGGTAAAGACGCCGATACGCGGCCAGAAGGCCGGGGTGTTCCGCCTGGAGAAAATCCATGAAGTGCTCGCGGGCACCGGGCTTGAGGTACAGCGTCTGCACACCGAGGAATTGGGCGCCGTGATCGGCGGCGGTCTTGACCACCGCCTCCAGGCTGCGCCGATCATCGGTCAGGCCAGGGATGACCGGCGCCAGAAGCACGCCGGCCCGGATCCCCGCCTCGGCCAGGCGGGCCATGGCCCGCAGGCGCTGGCCGGGTGGCGGGGTCCCCGGCTCGAGCTCTAGGGACATTACAGGATCAACCGTCGTCAGGCTGAAGCACACACTGATGGCGCGGCGCGCCGCCAGGCGGGACAACACATCGATGTCACGCACGATCAGAGTGCCTTTGGTGACCAGGCTCACCGGCGTGTTGTGATCGAGGCAGGCTTGGAGGCAACCCCTGGTCAGGCGATACCGCCCCTCGATGGGCTGATAAGGGTCGGTCGCCGTGCCGAGCATCACGTTTTCCCCGATCCAGCCGGGACGACGCAGTTCCTGTCGCAGCATGTTGACGATATTGGTCTTGACAAAGATGACCGTTGGGAAGTCATCGCCCGCGTCAAGCTCAAGGAACCCATGATAGCGACGGGCGTAGCAGTAATGGCAGCCATGGACGCATCCCTGGTTGGGATTGAGACTCCACTTGAACGCCATGCCCTGCACCCTGTTCAATGCCGAACTGCAGCGTTTTTCTTCGTAATGAACAGCGCCCATGAGCCTCCCAGGCACCGCAATTAGAACGGGTGTTCTATTGTAGGCCGGAGCACGGCCAGCGTCAAGCGGGCGCCAGGCATGGCTCCAAATACCAAAGAGCGGGCCCCGGCGGGCCCGCTCTTGTGATCCAACGCCTGATTCGACTACCCGATGATTTCCAAGAAGGCGAAGTTGACGCCGGATCGGTGTTCGTCGGCGCCGAGGTTGACCTGCTGATATGGATCTCCACCACCTCCGAAGCCTCCCGGATACATCGTCCCCCATCCGTACGAAGCGGCCGGCAGGGTGTTCTTCTTGACCGTGACACAGTAGGTGCCTGGCGGCAGCTCGCTGAAACTGTAGCTGCCGTTAGAGGACGTCTTGGTGGACCGGTAGCCGCTGGAAGAACATGAGCCCTGGCCCAACGTCACCGTGACTCCCCCAAAACCCGATCCGGATGGGCTGGAGTTGGTCCCACGATAGACATAGCCCGAGATGCTGCCCTGTGGCGTCGGTGTTGGGGTTGGCGGCACGTAGCACGCGCCCGGTTCGGTGCCGTTCGGAGTGAAACCGTACCCCCAGCGGCACGAGTTGTCGATCTGAGCCAGCTGGCTCAAAGGGTAGTTGCTGGCGCCTGAGGCCGGCGAGCCGGCGTCCACCGGGCTGAAGTGGTCATTGTAATCATAGAAGGCGGGGTCCTTCGGGCCATCATCGGCCCACACACCCCACATGAATTCGCCCGGCGCGCCGATCAACGCCTGTTTGAAAGCGATCTGAATCTGCGAACCAGAGCTGGGTGAACGGCGGATCCAAGCCGCGTCTGGATCGGCGCCCTGTCCGCTGTCGAAGGCTACCAGATCGTAGCCATTGCCGGTCTGAGGCGGTGGCTCAGCCTGGATTGGGGTCGAACCTCCGACGTCGTTGTTGGTATCCTGCAGCGCCTGGACGCCATCCGCAGTCCAATTCGAGTCCGGGGGCGTAGCCCCCCAAATCAACCAGTCTCCTCGCCCGTCTTTGTCGATGTCCACCTCGACGCCATAACGGACCGAGGCATCGGTCGGAGGTGCATCCTCCAGGGAGAGGGTGACATAGAACCAGGGACTCGAGGCGCTCAGTTCGCCGCGCGTCAGGTCGAGGTAGCCCAGGTAGTCCATACTCCCGGACGTGAATGGTCTCTCAAACAGCAGGGTGTCGAAATTGTCTCCGATAGCGCGGTGCTCGGCGGCCAGGGATTTCGACGACCTGTCGGTCATGAAGCTGTTGGTGGAGCCAGGGTTGCCGGGGATGGTCGTATGGACCACCGTGGCGGTGGCCGTGGGTTCGGCGACGGTGGCCGTGGCTTCGGGTACCGGCGTCGACGCATTGGAGCTCGGCTCGGTCGCCGAGGGTACAGCTCCCGTGGTGGCCATCGCCACCTGAGTACCCACGGCTTGGAGCGTCAGCTGGTCCGGCGACACCTGGGTCGCACCCAGCTGGGACGGCAGGCTGCAAGCCAGGCTCACGATCAGCAAGACGGCCAACGGAAGGGAGATACGGCGGAGATGGTGACGGTGCGAAGGCATGGCGTCTAGCTCCTAAGGCTCGGTCGGGCGGCCACAACCGGCCGCCTGGCAGATAATCCGGCAAACCCCCTCATCCTGTTACCCATGATACGCAACGTGCGGCCGGCACGCCAGGCAGGGCGGGCCTTTCGTGATGCGCCCGCCGGTCAGCGGTGCTCCCATTCGGGCACATCCTCCCCCACGCTCCACAAGAACACGTAGGCTCCTGTCCGCCCCAGATGTTCGAACGTCGCCTGGAGCGTACGGCTGACCTCGGGGTACGGCTGGCCATCCAAAGACCGGAGGAAGCCGTGCATCGACCCAAAATCGGCCCGCAGCGCCAGGATCTTGCGGGCGTTCCACACCGCCGCCTCAAGCTTACGCCGATTGCGCACGATGGATTCATCTTGCAGCAGGAGGTCCACGTCCTCAGGAGACAACGCCGCCACCTTCTCGATCGAAAACCCACACAGCGCCTTCTGGAAGGCGGGCCACTTGCGGTCAACGACCTTCCAACTGAAACCCGCCTGGAAGATGGCCTTGGTCATCTGCTCCAGATACCCGTCGTCGCTCTGGGGGACCTCTCGCGGCGGGATGATGAGTTCAGGCATGCCGGCCTCCGATTTGTGAAACTATTCACAAAAGGCATCTTGCCCCATTATGCACCGAAATCTACATCCTGGGCGAATCTAACAACTCGACTCCAGTGGCCACCGCCGGAGCGGCAGGCGTTGCGTGTGATCGGATGTGGAGCTTGCCGCTCGCCAGGTACCGGCGCATGGCAGGCGACGCGCACTTGTAATCCCAACTTCGCGCATGGCGCCCTGCCCCATCCCGGCGCATGATGGCGGAGTCAGATATCATCCGGCCAGAACGAGCCCATGGCCCCAGACCTTGCCCACACCCACTCCCACGCCTTGTGCGCCAACTGGGCCCCGACCAACTTGGCCACGGCCGGCGCCGGGACCATCAGCCGCCTGGACGGGCCGGGGATCGACCTGCTTAACGCCGCCCAATTGCGCGCCCACCTCGGCTACGCCGGTCTCTTCACCGCGGCCGCCTTGTTGGCCCTGGTGGGCTTGCTGATCCTGAGAGGGGTTCCAGACCCGGCGGCGGGGAAGTCTAGTGCTGCCGGCCGGGCGGCAAGGGGTCGCCTACGGCCAGTCGATATTGACCGGATCGGTGTAGCCATGCTTTTCGACGGCGTACAGCTTGCCGGATGACGGCGTGTCGCAGTTTGTGTCGTCGGTGAGGGTCACCGACGTGCCATCTGTATGCACCGCCGTGTCGAACAAGACGCCATTCTGGCACAGGCGGGCCTCGACCATGTAACCCCGGAAATCGTCCTCCGTCATCCACACCGAGTCCCAACTGACGGTGACCTCATTCCCGTTGCGCTTGGCGTCGACACCCTTCGGCTTTCCGTACAATGTCGAATGAGGCAGCCGGGTCTGGGTGACGACCACGCTCTTGACGTTTCCATCCACCGTCACCACCGATGCCGACACCCAACATGCGTAATTGAGCTTGTCAAAGCGCACCCAGAGCCAGCTGGCGCTGTAGTTGCGATTCCAGAGCAGCCCATGATCCCCGGCGTACAAATCGGCGGCATGCAGGTAGGCGGTTCCCGGGCCGTAACGACAGTGCGCAGCCGCCTCGGATACCGCCACGTCGGGAAAGTCGAAGGTCGGCGTAGGGGTGATCGATGGCGTGGGCGTGATGCTGGGCGTCAATGTGATCGTGGGCGTCGCCGTGTCCGTCGCCGTCGAGGTGAAGGTGGGGGTAGAGGTCGATGTGGCGGTCGGGCTGGGCTCGGGCGTCGACGTCGGTGTGGGAGTGGGTGTGGCCAACAGAGCCAGGGGCTGGGTGCATGCCACCAGTGCCAAACTCCAAACAAGCAGGATCGCCAGACGCGCCCCGGGGCTTCGTCGTGTTGTTCGCCGGCTTCGGTGAAGAAGTGTCATCCTGGGCCGCATTTTAGGCCACGCGCAGGGTGCGCATCAATCACCCATTCGGCCCGGTTCTGCAAGCTTGCCTGCGCCCAGCCTCACGCCTCCAAATCCACCAGGCGAACCTGTTCGACGGCGTCCAGAAAACACAATCGGCCCGCCGGCCGTTCTCCGAGCAGCTTCTCCACAGCCTGGACGTAGGGGCGGATTTGCCGCTCGAAGTAGTCCTCCGCAGCGATCAGAACTGCCTGTTCGTCGGACAGGTGATCGGTCTTGAAGTCAAGCACCACCCATGCCTCATCCAGGCGATAGAGGACGTCAATCACCCCTGATCGGGGCCAGGCTGACCCAAGCGACACAGTGAAGGGCACTTCGTGGAGCACTGGATCCGCCCGCCGCATGGCATCCCAAATGGGATGATTTTCAAGACGCTCCAAGAGCATCTCTGCCTGAGCCACTGCTTGCTTGCGCTGGCTGGGAGCAACCAAACCGACCCGCAGGGCTTCGGCTTGCATCAAGCCGGCAAAGGTGGGGTCGGTGGGTAGGCACGCACGCTGCAGAGCCGTGTGCACCAATCGTCCCACGGCTGCCCCAGGGACGGAGCTTCCAGACCGCGTCGCCCGCCAATCTGGCTCAGCGTCTTCATCGAGGTCATCATCGGAGGCCTCCGTCTGCGCCGAATCGATCGGGGAAAACAAATCCTTGGCAGGTGACTCGGGCCAGCCGGGTTCTTGGCTGATCTGGGTCTCGAACCGAAGATCTTCCCTTGCCACACTGAGCGCCAGGCGGTTCCCTTCCGTGGTAGACAGCAGCGCCGCATCCTCTGCAGACAAGGCGAGCTGCTCGGCGTCGAGATGCCATGCCTCCATGATTTGGCCCAGCCACCCCGCCGCCGACCAACGGCCCCTGCTTTGACTGACGTGTCCGCTCACGATCAGCTTGTCTCTGGCACGCGTCATAGCCACATACAATAGGCGCCTGGCTTCCGCTTCTGATTGCGCCCGATCGATAGCTCCCGCCAACCGGTACGCCAGTGGTTCGCCTTCCAGGCGGTCAGGACGAGGCGCCACGCCCACGATCGGGGACACGTACACGCTCGCCCGACGGGTCGGTGGCTGGCGCGAGGCGTCCGCCAGCACGGTGACGTCAAACTCCAACCCCTTGGCCTTGTGGATGGTCATCAGACGCACGGCGCCTTCCGCTTCCGCCGCCGCTTCGCCTTCCCGGGCGCCAACGGCGCGCAGCGTCCGCAGATAGGCCAGAAACTCCGTCAGGCGTATCACCTGGCTGGCCTGGGCATCATCGATCAGTTTGTCGACATTGCGCCACAGGCGGCTGTGCGAGGCCGCCGACACCGCTCGCAAGTCCAGACGATCAACGACGCGCTTGATCAGGGCCACCACCGGGAGACGGTCAACCCAGGGGAGCAGTTCCTCGAGCACGACCTGGGCGCGTTCGGCGGCCGCCGTGTCCGACGGCAGCGCCAAGCTCCCCGGCTCGTTGACCGCCGCCAGCAGGGGATGCAGGCCCCCATCCCGAACCCGGAGCGAAAAGAGCCCGGCGTCCGTCATCCCGATGGCGGGGGACCGCAAGAACCCCGCCATGGCCAGATCATCCGTCGGATCCGCCAGCACCCTCAGGGTGTTCAGCAGATCGCGAATCTCGGGACGATCGTAGAATCCTCGGCCAGCCACGGTCACAAACGGGATGCCGGCTTGCTCCAAGGCACGCTCATAATCATCGAACCCGGTGGAGGCGCGGAACAAGAGCGCCACCTGCTCCCAACTGGTGATTTCATCGGCCGACCTCAACTCCCGCAGTCTTCGACACAGCGCTTGTGCCGCCCGTGGCCTGGCCTCTTCCGCATGTTCGCCCGCGCCCAGGACCAACTCGAGAAAGGGAGAGCCCGGCGGGCTGGGCGCCGGGCGAGATGGGTCCAACGCGGTGTAGGGCACATCGTAGAGCTCGTCGGCCTGCTCAGTTCCCATGATCCGGCTCAGGACCTCGTCCATCCCGGCGAGCAGCCCGGCATGGCTGCGGAATGTCCTTGAGAGATCGAAAACCTTGCCCCCGCTGCGAGCTCGCTGGACACGCAGCTGACGGAACACTGTGACATCGGCGCCGCGGAATCGATAGATGCTCTGGCGGGCATCGCCAACCACGAACAACTTCCCCTGCCCGACCCCCGCCAGCCGCTCGATGATCTCACGCTGCCTGGCGTTGGTGTCCTGGAACTCATCCACCAGAACAGCCCCGATCTTCTCGCTCCAAGTCTGCTCGATCGACGGGTCGGAAAGCAGAGCCAGGGCGCCGGCCTCGAGGTCGTCGAAGTCCAGTGCCCGCCTGGCTTCCAACTGTTGTCGGTAGGCGCGCTCCGCCTCCCCAAAAAGCAGCCTCAGGCGCGGCGCATCTTCAGTGAAACGAGCTTCCACCGATGGATCCGGGCGGGGATCCTTGGCGCCGCCTCCGCCCAGCCACGGTTCGAGCGTGACGCCATAAGCTTCGCGGATGGCGTGAATGGCGGCTCTGGCCTGGCCGTCCTTCCGTCCAAGGCCGGTGTTCATGGCCCCCCGCCGCATGTCGAACAACACGCCTGCCGCCTCGAGGGAACGCTTCTGGCCTAGAGCCGTTTGCGCCGCCTCCCAGCCGGCCAGCAGCATTTCCACCTGCGCCGCCATGCTCCCGGTCATTTCTTCTGACGTTGGCGACTCTGCCAGGCTCCGGACGGCGTCTCTCACCACGGCATCGTCCACAAACGCATGCAATGCAGAGTTGATTGCGGCAGGGGCCAACCAATCGGACCCGGCCTCTGAGTCAAAGGCCTGGTCCGCATCAAGCCGCCGGCCGAGCAGCTCGAGAAGCACATCGCGCAACGCGTACGGCCGGAAAGCGATGAACAACTGCGCCACCTCTGGCTGGCCAACGGCCCAGGCGAGGGCGTCCTCGACGGCCTGGGCCTTCAAGGCAGCCGACCAGCTCTCATCCACCACCTCAAAGGCGGGATCGACCCGAGCCTCTGCCGGGTGAGCTCGCATCAGCTCTGCGCAAAGGCTGTGGATGGTCCCAATCCGGGCCGCATCCATCTGGCCCTCCAACGCCTCCCACTGCTGGCGCCGATCGTTCTTGCCCTCACGGGCCAAGGCCGCCACCTGAGCTCGAATGCGGTTGCGCATCTCGCGCGCCGCTTTCTCGGTAAAGGTGATTGCCACGACCTCTCGAGGCGATTGGCCATGGGCCAAATGCCAGAGGTATCGCGCCACCAGCGTCTGGGTTTTGCCCGTTCCTGCGCCGGCTGTGACCACCACGTCGGCGTCGGATTCGACCACCGCTGCCAGCTGATCAGGCGTGAGGCCCAGAAGACTCTTGAGAGCCGATGGATCCAGAAGGGGAAGTCGGGCCGGCATGGCTGCTATCGGCCTCCCCACGCGGAAGGCTGATAGCGCCAACACCACGCCGCCGCCGGGCAGTAGCTGGGGCAGCCCCCACTGGGCGGGATGGGCGGGAAGTCACCCGCCCTGGCGCCAGAGAGAATGCGGACCACGTGGGCCGTGGCCACGGCGTAAGCCGCCGTTGGACCGGACAGGGTTTGACCATCCACCTCCGCCTCAAACGAGGCCAGTTTGAGGGACCCCGCCTGAGCTTGGCGGATCTTCCAGTAGAAGCCTTCCACTGGTTCGCCCAGCCCAAGCGCACGGGATGCCCCCAGGGCATACAGGGGAAGCTGCAGCCGCCGGCCGTCCAGCAGGTCACCGGCCGCCAGGTGGCTCGAGCCGGTTTTGTAGTCGATAATGCGTAGTTCGCCGGCTTGATTGCGATCCACGCGATCGATGAAACCGCGCACAAACACCGCTCCCAGACGCGTGTCAAGCTCGAGCGGCGGCGCCCCGCCCAACCCAAAGGCAGCTTCGAGCCCGGCAGGCGACCACCCGTTACCTGTTTCTGCCAGCGCATCCACCGTCGCCTCGAGCATCGCCACCAGGTTCTGGCGTTCGACCCCCCACAGCGGCGTGGGGCGAAAGCCGTAGCGGTCTGGCGCATCTCGGAAGACCTCGTCAGCGGCTGAGGCCAGACTGCGCTTCACCGATGCCAGGTCGCCTGGGTCATCCGCCTCACCGTAGGCTCGCTCCAAAACGGCGTGCAGCATGGAACCCAGCTGGGCCGCGTCAAATCCAAGTTCGGGCGGCTCCTGGGCCTCCAAACCAAGCACAATAGAAGCGAAAAAGTAATGGGGGCAGGCGCCATAGGTTTCCAGGCGGCTGGGGCTCCAGATGTGGTCCTGCCCGTAGATAATGCCCAGCTCGCCGCGTACACTCGCCAGGTCGCCCTCATACGGCCCCTCCGCTTTCGGGCCTGAACGGGCGGACAGCACATCGCGGGCATGGCGAAGCTGTTCCCAGCGGGCCCCTAGAGACGCCAAAAAGTGTTTGGGCAGCCCACCTCGTCGGACCCCCCAGAACAGGACCTCCTGGGGCGAGGCTGCGTCCGCCAGCGGACGTGGGGCTTCAGCGGAGACGCGCTGGACCGATCCTGGGCAGCGTTGGGTCACGGCCTCCCAGTACGGCGATGGGAGCCAGGCTTCTCCGTCTTCCGCCAGATACGGGCGGGTCAGGAGCAGCCAGCCGTCGGCGCGAGTGACGGCCTGGTAGAACAGACCGGCTTGCTCTCGGCCCAGCCTGGGCTCCAGCCCCAGCTTCCGTCTAACCTCGTCTGGCAGAAACGGGTCCTCACGCTCGACCTGCGGCAGCACCCCCTCTGAGAGCCCAAGGACGGCTACGGCCTGGTAGCGGACGCCGCGAGCCTCCAGCAGGCGGAGCACAGTGACCGGCGGCTTGTTCCAGTCGCTGCGCTCTTCGAACTCCGCCGTCTCCAATAAAGCTTTGAGCTCGCGCACGAAATCCGCAAAGGTCAGCCGGGTGGGATCGGCCAGCTCGTCTCCCAGGACCAGGGCGCGCAACGTTGCCCTCAGGCGGGAGAAGGCCGCCTTGTCGATGGGCGTGGTCTGGCGGGCGGGGAATTCAAGATCATCTATCAGGTCTTCAAGCCACCCAACCCAGCCTCCGGGAGTCTGGGAACCTGGCGGCCGAAGTCGAACGGCCAAGGCGCCGAGCCCCTCCGCCAATCGGGCAGCCTGGGCACCCCGCGGAGTGCCTTCGCTGGCCCATTCATAAGCCTCCGGCCCGTCCGTCTCGGCCTCGGCTCCGGCCAAGCGCTCCAGGGCATCGAGCCAGATCTCCAGCCCGCCGACAACCTGGCCAAAGCGGCTGGCCGCCTCGAGCAGATGACGGTCGGTGGGTGCCAGGTTGAAGCCGCCCAAGTCAAAATACGGGCTGTGGACGGCATCCAGGGTCAGCCTTTGGGGCCAGTCCAGCAGCGGCAGAGTCAACAAATCGAGCAGGGCCACCACGCCCGGCGCCGTCGTTAAGGGATCGCCGCGGGTGAATCTGAGGGGCACGCCGAATTCCATCGCCGCACGACGCAGGAGCGGGCGATAGCGGGCTGGGTCGGGCGTGACCAGGGCACAATCGGCGGCCGCCAGGCCATCCCGCCACATGCGCGCTTTCAGCCAGCGCAGCGCCTCGCGCGCTTCTTCCGCCGGAGAACGCGCCTCGATGAGCGTCAAACGAGGCGAAGGCGACAACCGTTCGCCCCCGGATTCGAACAGATTCGCCTCCAGCTGTGCCAGGACCTGCGTCTGGTGGGACTCGCCTTGGACCACTTCGGTATCAAAGACCAATCCCCCCTCGACGAGGCGCTCCAAAGAACGGGCGAAGCGGCGATGAGCCCGCCGGCTCATCGCCTCCGTCCCAGGCAGCGTCAGACGCAGTTCGGGGACCGCCGCGGCCAGCGACACAAGGGCGCGAAGCTGGTCGACCTCGAAAGAATCGAACCCGTCCACCACCACCAACGCCACATCGTCAAGAAGGTCCGGCGCCTCGTTCAGGGCCGCACAGGCGCGGGCGTTGAGGCTCTCAGGATCTACCCAGCCCGAACGGCCAAGTTGCGCACGGTAAGCCGCGTGGATTTGCGCCACTTCACTCAGCCTCGGAAATGTGTCACCAGCTGCCCGACCGAGGCCCTCAGGCGAAAAGCCTGCTTGGTCGAGTTCGGCGATGGCCTCCGCCATCGCCTCCAAGAAACCCGGACGAGCCGCGAGGGGTAAGTAGTGAGGCAGCCCACCTTGAGCAGCCACAGCCTTGATCGCCTGGCGCAGGATCAGACGTCTCACAGCGGCCGGCGCCACCGGCGAAAATTGACGCGCACGCGCCAAAATCTCCTGAAACAAGTCGCCGAAGGTGCCTACGCGCACCCCCAGAGCGCCCCCCGCCTTCCCCAGCCGCTGGCGATAGGCGGCCACAGCCAGCCTCCCGGGCGCGATGACCCAGATTGGTGCCAGAGGCTGTGTTCGGCGGACGTCGAGAATGCGGGAAAGCGTCCTTCGGGTCTTGCCTGATCCCGGCGGGCCCAAGCTGAGCCAGACGGTCACGATGACACTTCGCAGATGGTCACTTTGTGAACTCCGTCACAAGGGTGTCAACAAGCCATCAGGGGGTGTTGTCCTCAGGCTGAGAGGAAGTATACGGCGACCACCGCGTTGTCACAACGGAGCATTCCCCTGCGGGTGGGTTGTGCCTGGAATCAGCCCTCACGCAGGGCCGTGGCGAACCGGCGAAGAGAGAGCGGCTCGCCGCTGAGAAGGGTCTGGACGCGGAACAGCCGGCCCATCAATAGCAGGGTGGCAGCACCGGTGCCGATGAGCAGCGTCAGGCTGAGCACCAGCTGCCAGGCAGGCACAGCCGTGGATGTCATGCGCATGAGCATCGCCACTGGGGCAGAGAACGGAAACAGGCTCAGCCCCACGGCAAACGCCCCATCAGGTGCACTGACGACGCTGGTCCAAAGGTAGATGGGCACCATCATCGGGGCGGCGATCAGGAATACCCAGGCCCGGCTCCCCTCCATGTCTGGCGCCAGGGCGCCGACGCCGGCCATCAAGGACGAGTAGAGCAGGAATCCGCCCAGGGCGAAGGGGACCACGAGTGCCCCTTCTAGCGGCGAAATCTGGAGCGCCTGCACGGCGCCCACGGCGCTCCCACGCACATTTTGCAGCCAGAAGGAGCCCATAGCCAGCCAGACGACATACTGGATCACGGTCAGCATCCCCAGCCCCATCATCTTGCCAAAGAGGAGTTGCCGTGGCCGGAGCGAAACCAGCAGGACCTCCAGCGTGCGGTTGCTCTTCTCTTGGACGATACTCTGCAGCAGGAAGCTTCCGCTGGTGAACAGCGGGATCATCACGGCAATTGTCACCAGGAAAGGCAGCATCAGGCTCATGAAGCCACCAGACGCCCCTTCCGGGCTGAGGTTCACAAAGGCCGCCGATCCGCCGGGCCCAAATGGCCAACGAAGGCGTGTCAAACGGGTTTCGTCGGCGCTCGGGAGCAGGTTGCCGATCAATAACCAGTTGACCGCGTCAATGTCCGGAGTGCTGGTGGGAAGATCCAGCGCGACGTACGTCAAGTTGCCGGTCTGCAAGTAATCCGGTGGCAGATAGACATAAGCCCGGAGTTCACCGGCGACCAGGGCACGGTTGGCGTCTGACCGGGTGGCGAAAGCTTTGAAATCATCTTCGGAGAGCGGGGGAGGCACACGCTGGATCAATCCGCCCGGATCGACGTATCCCAGCGGAGCGGTGTCCCCGCCTGTCCCACCCGGGGACTCAAGCTGGGGCGTCGGGTTGGAGACAAGCTGGCCCTGGAAAGCCCACATGACCAGAATCAGGGCCGGCGTGACGAGTGTGGTGAACAGGAACCCCCGTGAGCGCACTCGCACGCGAAATTCCCTTAAGCCAACCAGCCAGGCGTTTCTCACTGGCTCGCCTTCCTTCCAGACTCGCGGATCATCGGCCGGCCAAGGCCCGAAAGATCGCGCCCGGCCGCAGGCTCTGGCCGTACATGAGCATGGCCGTCCGGAAGATGCGGCTGACGACCCACAAGGCAAGCATCAGGCTGACGACGACGGATGCCAGCGCAGCCCCCAGCTCCCACACCGGCACCTGGGTGAACGCCATCCTAACCATCCCAAACACGGGCGCCGTCAGCGGGAACAGGGTCAAGGCCACCGCCAGCGGCCCATCTGGATGTTCCACGATCACGCCCAGGAAGGCCAAGGGAAACATGGAGAAAAAGCCCAGCATCCCAGCCAACTGCTGCCCCTGTTGGCTGTCGCCGGCAATGATGCCCAACCCTGAAGCCGCCGTGGCGTAGAGAAAATAACCCGGCACGCCCAACAGCACAGACCATATGATCGCCGGCCAAGGGATCAGCACGCCTGAGAAGTCCATGCTTCCCGCCACAGCGACCCCCAGGGCTAGCCCCGCCCCGAGCGCCCATACCCCCAATTGGGTGAGGCTGAGCGCCGTCATCCCGAGCACTTTGCCGGCCACCAGCTGGAGTGGGCTCATGGAGGTCAGGACGATCTCCATCGCCCTTTGGTCCTTCTCACGCACCACTGCCGACCCCATCTGCGCCGCGCCGGTCACTACCGCCAGGGAAAACAGAATGCCCAGGACAACCGGCAAAGCGATCCAAATCACCAGGCCGACGCCGGAGCCGACTTGGGTTCCATCCCGCGCCGATTGGAGGGTGACGTGGGTCGGAACTTCCAGCCTTGCCAGCAGGTCGGGCGAGGCATCGGGGAGCAGCGCCTGGCGCACGAGCACACGCAGGGCCCGATCCACCGTGCCGGACGGTGCCGCAAGCCCGAAATACTGCGCATCGTTGCCCTGAAGAAAGTTAGCTGGAACCACCAGGTACCCGTCCAAGCTGCCCAACTCCACGGCGTGCCGGGCGGCGTCGGGGCTCTCGAAGGACTCGACCTCCAGTGTCCTGTCGTCCACCTCCACTGAGCTCACCGGAGCCAGTTGTCGGGTGAGATCGACCCAGCCCAGTCGAGGCGGCGACGAACGCGTCGCCTGCAGGATCGGGACGGCCGCGGCCACGATCATCACCGCCGGCATCCCCAAGGTGAGCAGCAGGAACGAGCTGGAAAAGACCCTGCGCCGATAGGTGGTCCGTGCGATCAGGAAGAGCCTATTCAAGGTGGGGCGTCTCCGGCTGGACGTCTCGGCCGACGACCCGGACGAAGATTTCATCCATGGACATCTGCACCTGCTCGAAGCGATCCACCCGTAGTCCGGGTGTGTCCACCAATCGCTTGAGGATCTCAGAGGGAGCCACACCCGGCTCCAACATCAGCCGGTAGCCGCCGTCCTGAGGCTGGATGCGTTGGACCCCGAGCAGGTCGGGCATTGGCCCGCTCAAGCTGACCTCGACCGAATGATCAGAGAAGCGGGTCCGGACCTCGTTGACCTCACCATGCAGGACGTCGCGCCCGTGATCGATGAGCAGGATGCGCTGACACATCTCCTCCACCTGGTGCATTTGGTGGGTGCTCATTACGATCGCCGCACCCTCGTCCCTCAGCCGGAAGAGCAGGCGTTTGATCAGGCGTGTGTTGACCGGATCCAAGCCGGTGAAGGGCTCATCGATAATGATCAACTCGGGCGAATGCAGTGTCGCAGCCACGAATTGCGCCTTTTGATTCATGCCGCGGCTTAGGGCCTGGATCTTGCGCTGGCGCTCATTCCACAGCTCAACTTCGCGCAGGAAGACCTCGGCCCTGGCAACGGCGGTGTGGCGGTCCAATCCCTTGAGCTGAGCAAGGAAGACAAGGGTGTCCAGCAGCGTCATGTCGTCGTACAGTCCACGTTCCTCGGGAAGATAACCGATGCTGGCCTTGGTGGACTCCCCCATCGGCCCCCCCAGGACACTGATCTCGCCGGAGCTTGGACGAATGATATCCAGGATCATGCGGATGGTGGTCGTCTTCCCCGCACCGTTGGGGCCTAACATGCCGAATATTTCACCGCGGTGTACCTCGAACGACAGGTCGTCCACTGCGGTGATGCCGGCATATCGTTTTGTGACATTTTTCACAAGAACGGCGGGCTCCGCCGATGGCATGGTCTGCCTCGATTCCTCACTGGGCAACGATCCGCCCTCAGGTCTGCAATTCCTCATCCTAAGCTCTTCGGCGAAAGTCTTCAAGCGCCTTTCTTCCGGATGTGGGCCTCACTTTCGTCATTGGAATTCAATTTGACTGCCGCATGCCCGCGGTCTCGACCGCCCCGCGTCAGGGGCCGGCGGTTCCCCTCGAGGTGCGCTGATGACGACGACTATCATACGAGCGTCAGGGGACAGTGCGCCGCTTCCGGGCGAACATGACCGTATCGATGACCGGCCGGCAACAACTCGCCACAGGGGGGTTCACTTGCACCCAAAAACCCACCCCCGGTCATGGCGAAAGCCCGAAGGGTCCTGCCGTGAATTCCCGGCCCGCGCTTCGGATGGATCGGGATGGTCGTTGGCCCAAGCACACGCCCCGGAACCGTTTCATCGGCGTAGGTCTCATGCTGTTGGCTCTATTGGCAGCTTGCTCCTCCCTTTTATGGACCATCCCCAGAATCTTTGGCACAGACCAAAGTCGCTGCAACCAGCCAATCCGCGTCACCAACGCCCACCAGTTCCTTCAATCCGCTTCCGGCCGTCACCCCGATACCGCCCTCCGCCACCCCCACCGCAGCCCCCGCCGTCACAGCGACGCCGACCGAACCCCCGACCCCTTTTGCCGACGACTTCTCGGCCGACCGGGGCGGCCGGACTGAGTGCCGGAGCTGCAGCTGGGATCGGGGTACGCTCTTGCTAAGCCCCTATGCTCCATGGCCCCGCCAAGATGAACGGCTGGCAGTGTCTGTGCCTTGGGGCCCGCCGAAATTCTTCCGCATTGCAGTGGATGTGATGCACATCCAGGGCGAGACCGATCGTGGCTGCGGCCTCCTCTTCTGGGCCGATGACCAGGATCTGTCGGTGGGCGAGATTTCTCCACTGATCTTGCTTACCGTGGCCGTCCGTTATACCAAGGGGACCCGGCTGTTCGAGCTTCTCAACCCGAACATCCATCAGCTCCTCACCGGACAGGTTCGTCTCGGAAAGGTTACCGACCATCTCGAAGTGGAAATCCAGCCCGTCGGGCTCTCAAACGGCCAACGTCTTCTTCCGAATCAACGGTCACACCGCTTTCGTGCTCGACAACAAACCCGCCGTACCCGGCAAGGTGGGCATTGAGGTCGACGACCGCGCCGTGCAGGTGGGATTCGACAGCTTCGAGTTCGGAGTTCTCAACCCCTGACCTTCGCCAGGGTCAACATCTCTTCGACGCAGAGGGGTTGCGCAATGAAGCCAATTTGGGGGATGGGGCTGGTGGTTACGGGTATGTTGACCGCCAGTGGCCCTGCGACAGCCAGCCGCGCGGCGACCGGGCTTGTGATCCGGCGCACACGGATTCAGGCACAGGACAGGATCATGGACGGCGTCCGGTCATGGCGACCCACGGACCGGATCGCCGCACCAACTCCAGTTCAAGACCTTGGGCTTCAAACTCATCGCGCAAGGCTTGGATGTTCTTTTCTCCGAATCCACTGAGGATGATCCTGCCTCCGGCTCGCAGCAAACGTCCCAGTCCCGCATGAAGGTTCGCCTCATGGACCGGACCGATGATATTGGAAATGATCAGGTCGTAGGTTCGTGGCTTGACCCTGACTAAGAGAGACTCCACCTCATCCAACGTCACCGAAACTTGGCCCTGAAGGTGATTGGCGGCGACGTTCTTTCGAGCGGTTTCCACGGCAAAGGGGTCAATATCGCACGCGTCGATCGGGCCGGCTCCAAGCAGCGCGGCTGCGATGGCCACCACCCCCGACCCCGTGCCAAGGTCCAAGACTCGATCCCCTTTCCGAAGCCGTGACTCAAGTTCCAGCAGGCAAAGAGACGTCGTGGGATGATCTCCGCTGCCGAAGATCTTGCCTTCGACCTCTGACGTGCCGCCCGAGCCGATCCAGGTTCCCTCACGGCTCTGGTCGAGCCATATGATCTTGCGCTGTGTCTGGGGGGAACGATCGAATCCAATCGGAGCGATGAATAGGCTTTCGCCGACGGGGAACGGGAGCAGGTGGGGGGCGATCAGGCTGCCGATGATGACCTCGATCCCGTCCGCGCCGATAGCGGCCAATCCTTCGGCTTCGCTCTTGTCAAGTCCCAGGGCATCGGCCAAGTCGGCCGGCCGACTGGCGAGCTTGGTCCCCAGCTCAGGATCATTGATGGCCGCCAACACGGCCGTCAGAAGCACGCCCAAATTCATGCTTGGGGCCCTTCGCCCTCCGAAGAGGGGCTATCGTCATCAGCTTCGAAGATTTCGATCAAAGAGGCTTCCCAGGCTTCCGCCTCCTCAGCCACCATCCGTTCCTTGATGCGGATTTTAGACAGGACCTCGACCAGACCCGCCTTGAGACTTTCCACCTGCAACTCGAAGACCCTTTGGTCAAGAACCCGCAAGAATTGGCGCTCGAAATCTGCCAAATCGAAGCCTGACAGAGCCTGGTCTGGGGCCCGGAACAGTTGGTTGCGAAACACGGGGTCTGTGGCCGCGTGGCCCAGGACCTGCTGAGCGCCGGTAGAGAAAGTTGACAAATGAGCGATGAGACGAGTTCCACTCTGTGGGGCCATAGTCGGGCGCATCAGAGGACCCCGTGACCGAGTCATTCGAAGCGCCAAGCAAGGGGTCCGGTTGAGGCGGAAGATCATCGTTGGGCGGCATAGGATTTCCCATTTTACGACAAGCCGGTTCTCCTTAGGAAGACCCTCATCGGAGCGGAGCAATGGACCGCAAGGGGCGAGAAAGAGAAGAGCCCCTCTCGATGAGAGGGGCTCTTGGGTTCACTCAGTCAGGGGACTGTTAGACGACCTTGACCTCAGCCGCCTGCAGGCCCTTCGGGCCCTGCTCGATGGAGAACTCCACCTGCTGGCCCTCTTCGAGCGAGCGGAAGCCGTCCGCCTGGATGGCTGAGAAGTGAACGAAGACGTCTTCGCCTTCTTCACGCTCGATGAAGCCATAGCCCTTCCCAGCGTTGAACCACTTGACTGTACCAAGAACTCGATCCGACATTGCTGCGTGCCTCCTTAGGCATCTGGTGTTTGAGGCGCTTGTCTCGTCCCTGGCGGTCGGGCGGTTAACCAACAGGGCCCCAGCTTTGCAGCCCGGGCCCATCGCCATTGACTTCCAGACGGAACGTGCATGCTGCCTTCAAGTCCAAATGATATCAGGCTTTTTTGGATTTGTATAGCCCCAATTTCCCCTAACCCGGACGGGGCCCCCATCCTCCCTCCGCCCCCTACTGGGGCTTGAGGACCTTATCCAAAAACATCAATGTGCGCTGCATCGCCAGGCTGAAGGGTTGCGCCAGGTTATGATCCGCCCCCGGGTAAACGTACAGTTCGACGGTTCCGCCTGCCGCTTGCACCTGGTCGTAGAGAGTCTGGGAAAAGATCAACGGCACTTCATGATCGGCCGTTCCGTGGTGAAGCTGAAGCGGTCCGGAAAGGTCTCCCAGGTAGGCGTTAGCTGAGATCGAGTCCCAGAAAACGGGGTTCTCATCCGGCGCGCCGTAGACGCTCGTGAGCCGATTGCGCCAACTGCGGCTGAATCCGGACGTCGGCGATGGGGTGCCCGGCGCAGCCGGTGTTCGGTGCCACAGAGTTACCAGATCGGGATACGAGGCGACCACACCGGCCCAGATGACTCCCACCTTTACATCCGGGCGGATGACCATCGCCCTCAGGGTGATGTACCCCCCCATCGAATGGCCCCACATGCCCACCCGCTCGGCGTCCGCTCCGGGGTAGTTCTCCATCGACGTCATGGCGTTGAGCACATCCACCACGTAATCCGGGGAGCCGTAGGCGCCGCCAGGCGTGCCCTCTGAGTTTCCGTGCCCACGGTAATCCGGCTTGAAGACAATGTAGCCGTGCCGAGCGATGGCGTCGACATAGGCCACGTAGCGGGACGTGGTCTGATAGATGTCGGGCGGAATGTAGCCGTGGTTGAAGATGATCACCGGCCAACCCGTCGGGGGCGGGTCGCCATAAGGCACCGTGAGCAGGCCGTTAATCTTGAGGCCCTCCGACAGATAGGAGGCGATGTAGCGGCTGTAGTTGCTCCCTGCGGGCAGGGTTTGCTCGATGGTGATGGGGCTACCGGGATAATCGCGCCGGCGCATGGCTTCGATGGTCAGCGGATGCAGAGTCGGCGTGGGGGTCGGCGTGAGGCTGGAGGTGGGACTGGGCGTGGGCGAAGGCCTCACGCTGGCCGTGGCGCTTAGGACGACCTGCGACGGCGTGGCAGGAACGGTCGGAGGCACGGCAGCCGCCTGGCAGGCAGCCACAAACGTGACGCCAATCAACGCCAGGGCCAGCCTGGCCATGAGCCCAATATGAAACCTCCCCATCAGCCAGGATCGCGGCGGTAGGCAGGGTCTCAAACGCGGCCCCCGATGCGCGCCATGGCCGGCGCCTAGACCCCTGCCACCGGGCCGTCTTTGACAAACGTCCCGTTGCGAAGATCGCTGAGCGCCTGGCGAATTTCGTCTTCGGTGTTCATCACAAACGGCCCATAGGGCACGATGGCCTCACCAAAGGGGGCGCCGGCCATCAGCATGAAGCGCGCCTGACCTCCTGGCCCGGCTTGCACCTTCAGCCGATCCCCGTCGCTGAAGACCATCATTTTGACCGCCCCGACCGCTTCTCCGGTGCCTTCCCCACCCAGCCCGAAGAGGGCCTCGCCTTCGAACAGGTAGGCAATGGCCGTATGCCCTTGGGGGACCTCTACTTCGAATTCGGCCGTGGGGTCCAGGGTCACATCCATGTAGACCGGCTTGGCGGCAATTTCCGAGACAGCACCGTCCACGCCATCGAAGGCGCCCGCAACCGTCCGCACCGTCACCCCGTCCTTCTCGACAGCCGGGATCTCATCGGCGGTGATGCCCCGGTAACGCGGTGGGCCGAGTTTCTGGACTGCCGGTAGGTTGACCCACAGCTGGAATCCGTCGACCCGCCCGCTGGGACCGCGCTTGGGCATTTCTTCGTGCATGATCCCCCGCCCGCTGGTCATCCACTGGACGTCGCCGGGGCCGATCACACCGCTGTTCCCCAGGCTGTCCCGATGGCGAGTGTTGCCTTCGAGCATGTATGTTACGGTCTCGATACCACGATGAGGGTGCATCGGGAAGCCGGCAATTGGACCATCGAGGGGGTCGTTGAAAGCGAAGTGGTCGAAGAGAAGAAACGGATCGAAGGGATTGGCCCGGCTGGGCCCGAACGAGCGCCGCAACAGCACCCCGGCGCCTTCTAAGACATAGTCCGGTTCGATCACACGATTCAGTTTGCGATAGGCGTCGCCCATCGAACATCCCTCCCAAAGGAATCAGGCTTCTCGCAAGCGGCGAGACGCCTTACCGACCCGGTCGAAGCCATCCGAGGATCATTGTACCCTTCCCACCCCGGTGCCAGACGACGTGGATACGGCAAGCCCGCCTGCGGCCCCGGGTCATTTGCCAATTTCTCAGACTCTCAGTTGCGGAAGAAAGATGCTGGGTGGGATCCCAATGGTGGCCAGGGCTCCGACGGGTCTTGGCTTACCCGTATCGAGCCGCCAAGCTGGTCTTCGGCCAGCCGCCCTTGAAATGTCGGGCCGTGATGAACACCAGCCGCCCATACTCTGTGCCTCAGCCGATCGCAGGGCGCAGGTATGCCTTCAAAAGGTTCGGGCCAAAAATGGGCCACGGATCCGCACCGGGTGGTGCGGAAGGATTTAGAAGGAGGTGGGTGGTGAGAAGAAATCGTTTTCGAATTGCCATGGTGGCGCTGTTTGTGGCCACACTGGGTCTGTTTGGACTCTTCATTCCCAACCTGACGGCGCGCGGCAGACGTGGGCAACCAGGGTATTCCCGTGCGCTGTTATGAGACTAGTGGGGGGATAAGCCCTGGTACGACTGTGTTTATGACGTGCGTAAACTCTGGCTCTAACCTGTTTGTCAGCAGCCAGCGCGTTCCAAGTGGGTACTACTTCCTGGTGACCGATGTCTTCGTCACACCGTTGAGCGGCGCCAACGGAAACGCGACGGTCACGTTCTATTTCTTCGACGCCTACGGGACCAGTGGCCGGGCATCGAGCTACACGTTTCGGAGTGTTGACGGGGCCTCGTATGGGCAGCACTTCACGGTTCCAATGTATGTCTTGCCGGCCGACCACCGCATAGAGATACAGGCTTTTAACGCCAACACGGTAGATTTTGACATTCGAGTAACTGGCTTGCTGACAACCAACGTCGATTACTTGCCCTTGGTCGTCAACAACTAGCGTCCAAGGCTCGCTCGTTCGTCCCCGGGGTCGTTGTCCGCCCTTGGGAAGCAAAATGCTCTATTTCGTCGACGAACGTGCAAGGCTCAAGCGGCATCGGGAAGCAAGAAGCTGGATAGGTTGTCCCATCAATGACGGGCACCGTCCAGCGCACGTCTGACCCGCCCCTCAAGGAAGACCGGGGCATGCTGGCCGCCCCCCGGCAGAATATGGCCGCCGCCCTGAGACACTGGCGCCAGCCGCATGGGCCAGGTTTTGTTTGTGAAGGCATTCACAAGTTAGGGCAGGCTGAACGAGGCCAGGAAGTCCCAGATGGCCCGTGCGCCGTCGAGATCGCGGCTGACGCGCCCCACCAACCAGGCCGGGGCATACTGGTCCCCGCCCGGCAGGGTGTGGCCCCCGCCCAAGACCGACACCAACACGACGGAGGATCCGGCGTCACAATGTAGGTAGGTCCGGCGCTCGATGGTCGTCTGGTCCGAAGGGTCGCTGTCCGGCAATGCGGCCACCGAGGGATCGGGGTCGCAGCCATCGGCTTTCGCCCAGAAGGCGGCCGTGGCTTCGGCTGATTCGACCGCACCAAGCTGCCGGCGGAGGAAGTGCACCTGCCCCCCGCCCCACGGCATCAGCGGATCCTGGGTGCCGTTCATGATCATCACCGGAACGGGTCCGGCCGGCTGGCAATCCAGCTTGGTCGGCAGGTTGGCGATGACGGCGGCTGCGGCGGCAAAAGTTTTGCCGGCATCGCAGGCCAATCGCAGAGTCATCATGCCGCCGTTGGAGAGCCCAGTAACGTAGACACGCCTCCGATCGATGGATGCTTGTTTCGCCACCGAGTCCACCACCGCCTCGAGAAACGCCACGTCATCGATGTGCTCGCGCTGAGCCCGATAGTCGTTGATCTGTCGTCCGTCATTCCAGTGCCCGTCCACACCCGCCGGACACGCCACGATAAAGCCCTTGTCAACAGCCAGGGAGGCCACGCCGCTTGTGGTCTGACAGACGGTCCCAGGATTGCCACCCCCTCCATGCAGCAGGAGGACCAGCGGCACCGGCCGGGATGGATTGACGTTGGAAGGGACCCAAAGATAGTAGCTGCGCTCGAGCCCATTCACCGTCAGAACGCGCCGCTCGAAGGGCGGCTCCAAGGCCCGGGCGTTCGCCCCCCGGCGCTGGCAGGCGGAACAGGCCACAGCTACGAGGATGGTCAGCAGGATGTCTTTGGTCGTCGATCTGCCCACGTCGTTCACGCCTCCCGGCGGCTGAACCCCTGCGCGTGATGGCATCATCAATGTCTACACGGCGTGGTCCCAAGAAGTCGCGCCGCAACACGGACCCCGGTGTCATGGCGGGGCGCCGCAGGCGCCATGGCGATCGTTTGGGAATCAAAGGTTGTATGGATGGCGAATAAAGTCGCTCTTGATGACGAACCGATTGCCGGGCCCGCTTAGCTCGCTCACAATGACAGGCGGGAGAGCGTCGCTGCCTGCGAGGACATGTGGAACAGCTGGAGGCTGTGGGATAATGGAACAGAATCAGGGTATCCCTCGACAGGGTCAGGCATGGACATCCAGCGACTTGAGACTTTTATGTGGACGGCTGAACACCTGAGCTTCTCAGAGGCGGCCAAGCAGCTGCACATCACCCAGCCCACCATCAGCTATCACATCAAGGCGCTCGAATCCGAGTTGGGGGTCGACCTGTTCGACCGCTCGGGCCAGCGCCTGCAGCTCACGGAGGCCGGCCGGTCTCTGCTGCCGTGGGCGCGCAAGCTGATCCAGGACTCCAACGACCTTCAGGAGATGGCTGCCTCACTGCAGGAAGGCGTGATCGGCCACCTGCGCATCGCCTGCAGCACCACCGCCGGGAAGTACATCCTGCCCCAGATGGCCGCTCGTTTTTCCAAACGCCACCCGGGCGTGCGTGTCAGCATCCTGGCCTGCACCCCCGAGTTGGCCATCCCTCAGGTGATGGAGGGCGAAGCCAATCTGGGGGTGGTCAGCTTCGAACCACAGGAACAGAATGTCGAGCTCCAGCCGTTCTTCGAAGATATCGTGACCCTCATCGTGCCATCTAACCACCCCTGGGCGTCCCGGCGCAGG
Source organism: uncultured Chloroflexia bacterium (assembly GCA_963807065.1). Classification (GTDB taxonomy): domain Bacteria; phylum Chloroflexota; class Anaerolineae; order Anaerolineales; family E44-bin32; genus CAWAND01. The sequence continues at coordinate 187,405 of CAWDZQ010000003.1, read as the reverse complement.
ATCGAACCTGACGAGCTATTGAAAGAGAACATCATCCTTCGCGAAGGCACCTCAGGCACCAGGCGCATGATGCTGTCCGAACTGGCCAAATACGATATCGGATTGGACGACCTGAACGTCTTTCTCGAACTTGGCAACGCCGAGGCCATCGTGCGCACGGTCGCTGCCGGTTACGGCGTCTCGTTCGTCTCCACCCTGGCTTCGGCCTGCCCGCTCGACCGGGGAAACATCGTCGAGGTGGATGTGAACGGCCTCAACCTGAGGCGCACGATCTACATGGTCCGAAACGGCGTCGAGGTCTCCAACCGGCCGCAGGAGACTTTCTGGAGCTTCATCCACGACGACTCCAACGCCGACCTGCTCCGCCTGCCCGACACCCTGAACGCCTAGATTCTCCCAGCCAATGGATGGACAACGAAGCGGCTCCCTTTGAGGGAGCCGCTTTGCATTCAGGTTCGTGGCCGTCCGGCTGGTGCAACAGAAGCGAGCACCAGTGAACGGCTCAGGCTGGGTCAGAAGGTGTAGGTCCTGCCGGCCCCTTCGGCGTCCATCAGGAAGGGCGGCGCCTTCTCGATCTTGATGCGCTTGTCTCGCAGGTCTTCGGGCACAATCCCCTTGTTCTCGAGAGCCAGTTCGCACAGCGTCACCTTGGCCGCCTGCGAAATCATTGTGTCCCAGAGCTCGAGCGGCTTGGGAAGACCCTTAGGCTCACCCAGCTTTTCCAGCTCGCCCTTGAGGGCCCATTTGGCGCCCGCCGGGCAGAAGAACACGTGCACTTCGTCGCCAATGGCGATCCCCGACGTGGCGAAGATCAGCGTCGGCAGGATGTTCTTGCCCTCATCGCCGTTGCAGACGACGACCATCTTGTTGGTTCCGTTCTCAGCCATTGCAGCCTCCTGCAGTAAGTATTCGGCTCGCGCCGCGATTTCCGTGTGGGTGGACTAGTTGGCCAGGGCCGGCGTCGATTCGGGCAAGCGCCGGACCTGTGACGCGCGTTCCTTGACCTTGTCGAAGTAGACCGCCAGAGGGCGGTAGTAGAGATGGGACCACTTGCCGAAGGGCACCTCCAGGATCAGCATCGGGGCGGCGAACGCCAGATGGACGACGTAGGTGATGTACGTCAGCTGCGGAGCACCGGCATAGCGGAAGATGTGAATCAGAATTCCGGTCGAGGCAACCAGGACCAGCAACGCCGGAAATACCCAGTCGCTCGGATGAGAGAATTGGTGAAGCTGCCCCGACTTCTTGATCCGAGACCAAAGCCCATATGCGCCACCCAGGAGAAGTACGATGGTGGCGTAGTAGCCGAGCCACCGCTGTGGATGGGTGACGGGGTAGATTCTGTCAGTCTGGAACCACGGCAGGAAGAAGACGACCATCACCAGCATGATCACATACCCGCTCACCAGCAGCAGGTGACTGAGCCAATTCATCCTCTTCTGGCGTCGCTGGCTCGGATCCGGTTCATCGTCCCCACAGGCAGCAAAGCGACGCTGGGTCACGAAGTGATAGGCTAGGCGCCAAGCCTCGCTGAGATAAGCGTTGAGCGGAGGGCGCGGCCCGCGGCCCTCACCCATCACTGACTGATGCATTCGGAACACGTTGCCGGCCACGAAGATCAGCAATCCGATGGCCATCGCCCAATCGGCGAAGTGCATGAAACGGGCAGGGGCAAATGTGTTCAATGCCACTTTGTCGGTCATGACCGGCCCGTGATAGAACACAAAAGCCAGCGCCACCATCAAGCCCACCACCAGCATTGACCCGAGCTCCCAGGCCTTGGAGGTGTAGAACTTGGTCGCCAGCCCTGTCCAATCGAATTGTGCCGTCAGCCAGCGCCGGACCGACATCATGGTCTCGCCGGGGTCGGCCCCGCGCGGGCACGTCAGGGAGCAATCGCCGCAGTAGTAACACAGCCACGGATCGAGGCTGGACTTGAGTTCATCCCGCAGGCCGAGTTGGACCATTCGCACGACGTCACGAGGAAAGGCATGCCTATCATCGGTCAGCGGACATACGGCGGTGCAATTGCCGCAGTTGAAACACGCCTCGAGCGCCGGCGCACCGTAACCTTTCAACTCATTTGCCAAACTTGGATCCACGCGCACGCTCATGAGGTCTCACCTTCCGCCAGCGCATATTGGTAGTAGTCGCCCGATTTGCCAACCTCCCGCACCAGGTCGTACTTCTTCATTGCCATCACGTGCCAGAGCACGTCTTCACTGGGAAGTTCGGCGCTGGCGGCGATCTCGGGGATCGTCTTGGGCTCCCCCATCATGGCCGCCCTCAACTTCTTGCGGAACGCCTGTTGCTCCTTAAGCAGCGCCTGGGTGCGATCGACACTCTCCTGATGCACTCCACGCAGCGCTTTGAGCCTGGCAATGCGCTGCTTAGCGGCAGATTTGTCGGTCATGCTTCCACCTCCACCGGATGGATGTCGGCAGCGATGGCCGCCACCATGGCCTGGTACTGACCGATGGTCCATCCCTGGATGTCGATCGCCTGGTTCGGACAGGCTCCCACGCACACACCGCAGCCAGCGCAGTTGGCGGGAGTCACGACGGCCCGCCTGGCGTCAACGCCGGCATCAGGGACTGGCTCGAGGCGAATGGCACCCTCGTACTGGCACACCTCGACACACGCCCCGTTGCCCTCGCAGCGGCTCAAATCGACGCGGGCCACGAAGGGCTCCAGCTCAACCTTTCCTCGGCTGAGCAAGGAGCTCACTTTGGCGGCGGCCGCCCCGGCTGAGGCACAACTCTCCTGGATATTCATTGGGCTCTGAGCGGTTCCTGCCAGGACGATCCCGCTGACGGCCGTTTCCACCGGCCGCAGCTTGGGATGGACCTCCAGAAGAAAACGATCGTTGCCCGCCGCGATCTTTGTGAGGTCGATCAGGTCGTCCACCGCATTGGGCATCATGCCCACCGCCAGCACCACCAGATCGACCGCTACCTCGAGGTCACGCCCCCAGGTCAATGTGTCTTTGACTCTGACCAGCACCGGCCGAGAGTCCCCGACTTCGGCGGCCAGCACCGAAGGCGCTTCCTCGGGCAGGAAGCGCATAAAGCGCACGTTGGATTGGCTGGCCCGGCGGTAGAACTCTTCGTGACCTCGGCCGTAGGTCCGGATATCCTGATAGACGTCATACACGTTCACTTCGGGGAACTTCTGCCGCAGTTCGAGGGCGGTGTGCAGCGTAGCCGTACAGCACACCCGCGAGCAGTAGGGATTTATCTTCCCGTCCGCCTGGGGTGAGTGCACGTCTTCAATCTGGCGGCTCCCCACGCAGTGCACCATGGCGATATCCCGGACCGGATGGCCGTTCCAGGTCAGGACATCTGAGCCCTCGGCCAGCGCCAGCATTCGGATGAACTGCGGCAGAGTGACCACTTCAGGGAGTTCCTTGTAGCCGTACTCGCCCTGACGAGGCTCATACGGCCGGAAGCCGGTCGCCATGACGATCGCCCCGGCATTGACCTCGAATTCCTTAGGTGTGGTCTCGAGGCTGATCCCCTCCGGGTAGGCCTTGGCGCACTCCCTACACAACGTGCAGTGCTCCCAATCAATCGCCGGCGTGGCAGGGCTGCAGCCTGGATAGAGGTGGTAAATGGCTTTGCGAAGCGTCAGCCCATAGTTGAACTCATCCGGCAGTTCCACGGGGCAGGCGGCCATGGCAGCGGCGGTTCCGGGCTCATCCCCGGATACACCACGCGGCGTCTGGCGCAGCTTCACCTGAAAGTCGCCGACGTAACCGGCAAACCCCACGATTTCGGTATTGGTAAGCACCGTCACCTTAGGATCGCTCATCACATCGTCGATCAGAGCCTTGAGTGTCGCTTGCGCGGGGATCTCAGTGGTAAAGGCCTTGCCCAGCTGCGCCATGTGCCCACCCAGGAAGGGGGTCTTCTCTACCAGCGTGACCCTGAGCCCGCGTAGGGCGATATCGCGTGCGGCTCGCAAACCCGCCACCCCGCCGCCCACCACCACGGCGTGCTTTTGCGCCCCGAGCCTGATCGGATCGAGTGATTCCAAGAAACGGGCCTTGGCCACGCCAGCGCCGATCAAGCGGATGGCCTTCTCGGTGGCACCCTGTGGGTCGGCATGCGAGACCCAGCTGTCCTGCTCTCGGATACCGACGTGATGGTAGAGATAGGGGTTTAGCCCGGCCCGCAGCATCGTGCCCCGGAAGGTCTGCTCATGCAGAAACGGAGAACACGAGCCGATGACCACCCTGTTTAGGTGCTGCTCCCGGATATCCTGCTCGATAATCGCCTGGCCGGAGTCCGAGCAGGTGGAGGCGTCTGTGCGAGAGACGACTACGTTTGGGAGCTGGCCAAGGGCCTTGGCGACCGCTTCGACATCGACCACGTCGCCGATGTTGCCGCCGCAGTAGCAGGTGTAGACGCCGATTCTGAGCTCTGCGTCATCGGCCTTGCCATCTTCAGGATGACGGAATAGTTCTTGTGGCTCAGGCATGGATCATGACCTTTTCTCGGCCGTTGTGACCGTTGTGGACCGCTGAAGAGTCCTCACTCCGCAGAGCTTCCAGGTACGCGGCGGCTTCGGAAGCGGCCGCCCCGGCCAGCACGATCGAGTCGACGATGTCCATCGGCCCCATCGCGGTCCCGGTGGCAAAGACGCCCGGCCGGCCGGTCAACGTGGGGGACAGGTTGGGCGAGGTCTGCTCGACAAAACCATCGTTACCGGTGGGCACGGCATAGGTCTCGGTGGGATCAAAAGCCGGCACCATCCCCACGGAGAGCACGACCAAATCGTGTTTGCGCTCCAGGATCTTCAATTCAGCATCGATGACTTCGACGCGGACGACGGGATTGCGCTCATCGTCTTCGGTGATGCGGGCCACCTTGCCCTTGACAAATTCGACGCCCATCGCCTTAGCGGTTTGATAGAACTGCTCATAGCCCTTGCCAAAGGTGCGTATGTCCATGTAATAGATGGTGATATCGGCCAGGGGCAGAGTACCCGCCAGGAGCATCGCCTGCTTGACCGCATACATACAGCACACCCGCGAACAGTACGGCACGCCCACGGTCTCATCCCGTGAACCGGCACACTGTACGTAGGCAATCGACTCGGGCTCCCTTCCATCGGATGGCCGCAGCACATGCAGGTAGGGACCTGTGGGGGCAAGCAATCGTTCCATCATCAGACCATCAATCACATTCGGATAGGCGCCGGCGCCGTATTCGGCCTTGGCATCCCGAGGTGTGGTCTCAAAACCGGTCGCCAGCACGATGGCATTCGCCTCGATCACCATCGCCCGCGCTTCCTGGCCAAAGTCGATACAGTCCTCCACCGGACAGGCCGCCTCACACTTGCCGCACAGCAGGCAATTGTCCATATCAAGCACGGCCTTCTGAGGCACCGCCGTCGAGAATGGGACGCGGATGGCGCGGTGGGCGGTCATCCCCATCTGGAAGACATCCGGAACATCAACCGGGCAGGCATACTCGCACTTGCGACATCCGGTGCAGGTGTCTTCGTCAACGTAGCGCGGTTTGAGGGTGACATGTGCCAGGAAGTGGCCGCCAAAGTGATCCACCCAGTCGACTTCGGTGTAAGTCAGGACCTCGATGTTCTCGTGATGGGCCACGGCCGACATCTTGGGGGTGGTGATACAGCTGCAGCAATCCAGGGTCGGGAAGACCTTGCTCAAGGCGGCCATCTTGCCACCGATGCTCGGCTGGCGTTCGACCAGGGCCACGCGATATCCCTGCCCGGCAAGGTCCAGCGAGGCCTGCATCCCGGCGATCCCCCCGCCGACCACCATCGCATCTACACGTAAGCGTTCATCTGGCTTCATCTAACAACCCTCTTTTGCACTGACTAGGCCGGCTGGAGCTCCGGCGGTGTGCGAGCCAGCTCGTCGGAGACGGGCCCGATTTCAGCCAGCACCCCTTCCATGAGCTGGATCTCTTTAAGAAAGGCCGTCGTGCACACGGTGCATATGGCCACCAGGCGCAAGCGGCGTGTATCGATTCCGCGCTCCTTCATCAGGGGATACGTGCGGTTGATGATCTGGGCGGTTTGCTCGGCGCTTCCCTTGTATGGGCTGTCGGTGCCGCTGTACATCACAATGACAGCGTCGATGCCGTGCTCGAAGGTGTCCAGGTAGAAGGTCTCCGAGAACATCGCCGCCGAGACGATGGGCAGGATGTAGGTGTTGGACGGATAGTCGGTGTGGATCTGCCCCACCGAGTTTGCCGCTCGATAACCACCAGACAGCGTGCCCAAGATCAGGATCTTGGTCTGCTGCGTGGGTGGGCGCGCTGCCATGGCTCCCTCGCCTATTGCGCTCGGCGGATGAACAGCCGGTCGTAGCCCTCGGCTGGCATCCACCCGAGGAATTCGTGGCCAACTTTGTTACACCAGCGCGGCATGTCGTTCTTGGTGCCCTGGTCACCGGACCAGACTTCGAGCACCTCGCCAACTTTGACTTCAGCGATGCCTTTCTTGGCCTCCAGCAGCGGGCCGGGACAGGCCATGGCACGCGCGTCAACGACCTTGGCGGCTTCGATGTGGTCAAGTACCTGTTCAGACATGAGAGATCTCCTTGGTTTGGGTCTTCGAATGCCGGTTATCATCTGCCGGCGTCAAATCGGCCGTGAGCGGTTCCAGCCGCAAAGCCGTTCCGGGGCTAACCTGCCCTTCGATCATGTAGTAGACCGTTTGTCCATCCCGCCGCGATCCAAGCAATCCATGCTCGCGCATCAACCGGAGATGTTGGGAGGTCGACTGGAGCGAGGCTCCTATGGCTTCGGCCAGTTCGCCGACCGAACGCTCCTTCCGCTCCAACAGCCACACGATCATCAGCCGACGCGGGTTGGCCAGCAGTCGGTGGATCTCAGCGCACTTTGCGGCTTCGTGCATCGAACGACGCATCTGTGAGCACTCCGTTGTTACGCGATCCGCTTAATTGCGGAAACGCTTAACTTATAGTCCTCCCAGTGGCCTTTTATTAGTGAAATTTGTCACAAACGATATGCGATCTGTCTATCGCAGGTCATAGAAGATATCTATGAGGGGCGGCAAGTAGCCTGGCACGGGCGACGGGGAACATCTCTGGCCGGGCGAATGCTGTCGCGCCCGACCATGGGTCGGGCGCGAACTGGACCAATCGATTTGTGATGGACCGACCCCGGCTACGCCTCCGCCACGTACTCCAGCAGGTCCCCCGGTTGACACTCGAGGACATGACAGATCGCCTCGAGAGTCGAGAAGCGGATGGCGCGGGCCTTGTTGGTCTTGAGGATGGAAAGATTGGGCAACGTGACGTCGACCGCCTGCGACAACTCGGTCAGTGACACGCCACGCTTCACCAACATCAAGTCCAAATTGACTTTGATCGCCATGGCCGCCTCAGATCGTCAAGTCGCGGTCGCGCTCGAAGCTCCAGCCCATAGCTCCACACCTGCGCCAGGACCAGGATCAGGAGCGAGGTCAAGATCACCTGATTGTCGAAGATCGGGCCAGGGTTGATGGCCGGCGACATCGCCGGCAGCCTGTGCAGAATCTCCCTTGAAGCAAGGAACTGGGCCAACGGAACCAGGAGGCCGACCGCCAGGACACCAAATCCCAGCCTGCGCAAGTGACGCCCGCTCTCTTCGGCGAATGGTTCGCCGTCCTTCACCTTCTTGACGATCGCCCGCAGAAGCCACAGGATGTAGGCAAGGCCGATCCCCGTCAGCAGCTTGGCGGCATTGGCGATGGCCACCACCGATAGGCTGGTGGTCTCAAGGTAAAGGGTGCCCTGGGCCTCGTCCACGTAGGCTGCCCGAATGGATTCGGCCGACTGGCCGGCAAATCCCACATCAAACTGGGGCGTTTCCCCGGCGCCAATTCTCACCGGCACCGAGATCAAACCGCGGCTCTCCCACCTGCCCAGCAGCCACGGCGACGTGGCGGTCAACGCCACAACCGCCACGCAGGCGAGGATCACCAGCCAAAAAAGCCCATCCAAACCGGCCGAAACCCAGACGATCAAACGGTCCTTCTTTTTCGGTGACATCCCATATCCTTCCTTACTGTTTAGCGGTAAGAGCTTATCGTTTATCGTTATTACTATAATGTTTCTCATTAACATTGTCAAGGCTCTCTTTACCGAAACAAGCCGGGAATTTGTGCCCAAGTCGACTTGCCCGACACAGGAAGATCGGCTATTGAAGGTCGATTCTTGGCCCGGGGATGGGCCAGGCAAGGAGAAATGAGGAAATGAACGTGCGGTCGAAGCGGGCAACAGCGGTCCTGACGGTCCTTCTGGCGAGCATCTTGGCCTGCAATATGCCCCTACCCGGGCCCCAGAGCGGCACCGGCTCCAACGCGGCAGGAGGGACGGCTGCGCCTGACATGGCGTTGGACGAAGCCGTCAACACCCCGCCTGATGACCGCCGCAATGAAGTCCTTAGCCTGATGGGCGCCCCGGATGTGTTCTCGATCCATCGGCAACCCGTGGCTGGGAAGGACGTTCGCTGGGAAGAGTGGTCCTACTTCGACGCGGGTGCGCGTTTTGACTTTGTGGACGGCGAACTGGTCTGGACGGCCGGCCTCGACCCCGCCCCCGACGGGAGTCTTTTTGCGCACCAGTATGACCCCCCCACTTTCCACGAAGGCGACAGCCCGGATGATCTGCAGGGCGTGCTGAACGGCCTCGAGCCGCAGGACCTCGAGACGGTTGCCCTCGACGAGATCGACGTCCCGGGCGGCGCCATGGTCGACGGGGATCAGATCCTGATGGGTTTTGACCACGGCCGCTTGGTGAGCGTGGACACTTTCGTCTTGGCCCCCGACTCTGGGGCCACATCCAGCACCGTCCACCGCCTTTCCGCCCCTTTCCCGGCCGGGCCCGAGAGGCGTGGCGTCACCTTTGATCCCGCGTCGGACGTCCATGTGCCATCAGCCGGGCAGACGCTGCAAGTGGGTGGGTTGTCGAGTGTGATCCCGGTGGTGGGGTTCTTCGTCGGTTGGTGTCACCGCAACCGGGTCTACCGACAGGCCGAGCAATTCATCGCCGACCGCAATGCCTGTTACGACAAGCTGCGTGAGACGGCCCGCAGTCAGCTCGTCAACCGGGACGTGGGAGGGCTGCGGCCGTCGCAGGTGGCCACCTACACCAAACTGGTGGCCATGATCGAAGACCAGCGCAAAGCCGAATTGGCGGTGGCGGAGGCCAGCAAGAACCAGGCTCGGCAAGCGTTTAACAAGCGCGTGGAAGGAATCATCACTCGCGCCTCCTGGGCACCGGGATGCTCCAGCGCGTGTTCGGCGCCGTCACCAAGGGGGTTAACAGCTCCCAGACCCTGCTGGATAACGCCATTCAGGGGCTATCGGGAGGCGCCGGAGGCGTCTTGGGTGATATCCAGCGCATCCAATCCACGGCGCATGACATCGAGCGCTGGGCGGCCGCCATCGGCGGCCCGACCGGGGCCAGATTGAGGGCCACAGCCGGCAGAATTGCCAGCGCACTTGAACGACCGCAGGACCTGGTCAAGGCTGATCTCGAGAAGGTCCAGGCCGATCTCGGCGACCTGAATGACACGGTGGACACGCTGGCCAAGGCCGGCAGGACGCCGTCCGCAGGTGCGCTGGCCAAGGGATTGGTCTTCGGCCCGGGGTCCTCCGACGATCCGGCCGTCCAGGCGGTCACGATCCTGGTCTCCAAGCTCAGCGTGGGCGATGGCAGCCTCAAGGACAAGGCGCAGGCCCCGCTCGACGCCGGCTTCGTGGGCCGCTGCGCCGCCATAGCCGACGCCTACCGGTCAGCCCTCGACCGGCTGGACGCCGGCTCGGGTGAGGCCATGAGCGCCGAGCAGGCGGCGGCGCCTTTTCAGGCGATCGACGTGGAGCAGCTGGCGCAATAGCCATCGCCTACGGAGCCAGCCGAGGCGGGGGCGACGCAAGCGCCTGCGGCGTCGGACAGCAAGACCGATACCGGCCTGGAGGCCAGCATCAGCGTGGTTTCCGTGACCTACGCCAAGGCCAACTGCCACGTCTGAAGCGTCAACGGATGGACTTTCTGCGATGTGACCGAGGATTTGGTGGTCGAGTACCAAACTCCGGCGCTTCCTGCTTCGGTTGAGTGCCTCATGTTGGATCAGACCCACACCCTCGACCTCACCGAGCCCTCCGGCCAGCTTCCCTTGCATGACGACGACGTCGACCGGAACGTCTCAGAGACGCCGCTCAACTTCCTGCAGTACTGTCAAGTCATCGTCGACGGCCAACCCGTGGCATACGTTCAGACCCCGGCCCAGTGACCTGGCTACGGGGAAACCCCAAGCCAGCGGCATGTTTCCGGAGGCCCAAGAATGAACCATTTGTGAAGATAATCAGAAGCTGAGCGGGGCGGCCGGGGCATGTGTGCCCGACCGCCGCAGGGGTGAAACGGCTGACTCCTGAATCTGACGCGCGGTCGCTGACGGATCTAGGCCCTGCTCAGAGAATCGCCTGACCCATCAAGGATTTCGAGGAACACGTCCACGACCCCAGGGTCAAACTGCGTGCCGCGCCGTTCTTTCAAGTAATCCAGCACTTGCTCGAGCTGCCATGCCTTGCGATACGGCCGGTCGGACGTCAGCGCGTCCCAGACATCCACCACGGTGAAGATGCGCGCCGCCAGGGGAATCCCTTCCCGGCTGAGCCCGTCAGGGTACCCGTTGCCGTCCCAGTACTCGTGGTGGTAGCGCGGAATGTCCAGCGAAGGCACCAGGTAGCCAATCCCCTTGAGCAGCTCGTAGGCCAACTGGGGATGCTGGCGCATGACCTTCCATTCGTCCTCGTTCAGCTTGCCGGGCTTTCTGAGTATGGCGTCGGGGATGGCCAGCTTTCCGATATCGTGGAGGAGAGCACCCCGGTAGATATGCACCAGGCTAGCGCCCGGCAACCTCAGGCCACTCGCCAACCGGACGGTCATCTCGGCCACCCGCTTGGAGTGGCCCACCGTCTCATGGTCACGCAAGTCATGGGCCTTGGCCCAGCCCTCCAGGGTAGCGTCGTAGGCACGGACCAATTCCAGATTGGACCGCTCCAGCTCGATGAAGAGGTTGGACGAGTCCATCGCCACGGCAGCTTGAGCGGCGAAGGACCTGGCCGTCTCCCACCAGGCGTCCGACGGCTCAAGCGAGAACCGCGTGAACAGCTCCAAGACGCCCCCGACGCGTCCCTTGGCCAACAGGGGCAGCCCGCAGTAGGACACGAATCCCTCGGCAGCGAACTGCGGGGACCGCTCGAAGGGTGTCGTCCCGCTCAAGTTGGCGGCGAAGATCTCCTGATGGGATAGGGCGGCTTTGCCGGCAAAACCCTCGCCGAAACGAAGCTGGGAATGGCGCAACGCCTCGGTGCGGAAGCCCTTCCCCGCCCCAAAGACCAGCAGGCCGCTCTTGGCATCCGTGACCAACACGGAGGCGGCATCCACCCCCAGCAATTGGATCACTTCGCTCAGGAGAACTTCATAGGTAACGCGCGGGTCGGTGCTGCCGGATATGGCCTGGCCAATCCGGTTCAGCGACTCCAATCGCCGCACCTGAAGGTCCATCTGTCGTTGTCGGTGCCGTTCCTGACTCACGTCGCGAATGATGCCCTGGTACCCGACGACCTTCCCATCCCGGCCCCTGCGAACAGTGGCCGTAATCAGGCAGTCGAGCAGCCGGCCATCTCGGGTTTTCAATTCGACCGGATAGTCCTGGATATAGCCATCGGCCTCCATTGCCGCCTGGAGCTGCAGGCGATCCTCTACATGCGCGTACAGATCAGCGGCATTGATCGCCGTCTCCTCCCACTCCGGGATGGCGAACATCGTGTAGGCAGCCGGGTTGAAGTCCAGGATTTGACCGTCCTTCTCGGAGATGTAGACGGCGGCGGCTGAGTCCCGAAACAGAAGCTGGTATCGGTAATCCAGGTCGTGCTTGGCCTCCTCGGCCTGTTCCAGTTCATCGAGCGACTCTCGCAGGGCTTTTTCAACCTGGATTCGGTTGAGCCCGTTGACCATGATTTCGGCCAGGGTGCGAATCTGGGCCAGCACATCCGCTTCGAGCTCCACCGTCCGGTCCCCGAACCCTACGACCAGTAATCCTTCCTTGGCCGCGACAGACCATACCGGAAAGACGACCACCGAGCTCAGACTGGCCATCCAAGGATCGATTGCATTCCAGAACAAGAGCGAAGGCTGGTCGTCCGTCGGACGGTGGAGGGCCAGGGCGTCTCCGACGGCGGCATCAACCCCCAACGTGGGATCTGAAATGAGCGCCTCCCGAAGTCCGCTGGCGCTTGCCGCGGCCGAACTTGAGCTCGACCACAACCTGCCTGCCTCGCCGGGCATTTCACCGCCGTTGGCGGACTCGAGCAGGCATGCGTCGGCGCCAAGAAAGCTCTGCAGCTCACCCAACGCGAAGACGACCAGTTCGTCGACGGCGTCTTCGCCCGCCGAGACGAAGGCCGCTGACAGGGAAGCCAGAATCTCGCCTAGCTCAACCCTTGAACGCAGCTTCGCCTGGATCCCGAGCCTCTTCTCGAGTTCTGTGGAGGCCCGCACAAGAGCGGCCCTGATGTCCCGGCTCGAGAGCCAAACCACGGCCAAAGCCACCAAGATAACAAGCTGAATGCTGAAGTAGTAGACCGTCGCCGGTTGAGTTACCCGGGGGTACGTCGCCCACCCGAACCCCTCCGCCATCACGAGAAACGCACCCAGTCCTGCCGCCAGGATGCCTGTGGCGACAGCCGCCGGCGTCCCCAGCAACGCCCCGGCAATCAGAACCACGTCCACGAACACGGCATAGGCCGGTGATCGAACCCCGTCGGCGGTGGCGGTGCTAACGACGAGCATCAATGCCAGCCCGACCACCAGCATCCAGCTCGCAATTCGCGGCTGTCCGAAGTATGAGAGGATCTGCAGCATCAGGAGACCAGCCAGCACCGGGAGGATATAGCCGACGGTGCCCAAGAAAACGGCTCCTTGGAAGGCCGAGATGAGTAGATACAAGAGAGCCGCCGCAGCCGACATCACAAGAATCGGATACAGGGAGGCCGCCTGGCGCGATTTCCCCGGGTCTTCTTCAAAGACCGGAGGTCGCAGGATACGCGGCAAAATGCGGCGGGATAGGCTAATCTTCTGGGTCATTCTTCTCACTTACACGGCTGTGGTCGATGCAACCCTTCGGCTTATCCAAAAAGACGAAACCACCATCAAGACGGACCGCTGCCAGAATGACCAGCCTTGGCCTTGCATGGCGGGCCACCGAGAACGGCACGAATGTTCCCCACGAGTTCGGCCTTTTCTACAAACAGGTCTGCGCCAGCACTCAGCGCCGCCTGCTTTGATTCGGCGACCATCGACATGGCGATCAGGCGCAACCGGGGTTCGATAACTCTGAGGCGCCTTGCCACCTCAATGCCGCTCACGCCCGGCATCCGCACATCAAGTAGAACGAGGTTGGGATGCTCTTCGCTTACCAGCCTCTCGGCCTCTTTCCACTCCGACGCCTCGAAAACATCCTCCACGTCTTGCTCCAATGACAACAGCAGCTTAAGCCCACGGCGAGTGGCCGGGTTGTCATCGACGATCAGAACCTTGAAGGCCGAGTTATCCACGCGCCCATCCACCTCCTTTGTCTTATCCGACTCAACTTTAGGTGGTGGACCCAGTTTGTGGTAGCTCGAAAGGGACCATTTCCGAGGACGACAAAAGGACCGCTTTTCTGCGGTCCGTATCAGCGATCTGTCCCTTCAGGGCATGACAAAAGTCATACCGTCGGGGCGCTAGTCCGGAGGAGATTCGCTTTCATCGAGCGAGGCCAGCCCACTCCGAAGGGCATACAATGCTGCCTGAGTGCGATTGGCCAGATGCAGCTTGCTCAAGATTGAACTGACGTGGTTGCGAACCGTCGACTCGCCGATCACCAGTTCATCGGCGATCTCTTGGTTCCCTAATCCGAGGGCCATCAGGCGGATGACCTCGACCTCCCGAGCAGTGAGTGGGTCGGAAGTCTTGGGACGATCCGCGGGATGGGAGAGCTCGTCGAGGACCTTGCGTGCGATTTGAGGGTGTAGCCGCGACTCCCCCCGGTTGACCTCTCGTATGGCTTCCACAAGATCCTCAGGCGAAGAATCCTTAAGGAGATAGCCCAGAGCGCCCGCTTTGATAGCGGGAAAGACCTTATCGTCGGTGGCGAAGCTGGTCAGGACGAGAACCTTCGATTGGGGACTCGCGGCCAGGATGCGTGGGATGGCCTCCACCCCGCTGAGGTGAGGCATTTCGAGGTCGAGCAGAATCACATCCGGGGTGAGGCGGCTGGTGGCATTGACGGCTTCCACCCCGTCGGCCGTCTCCCCCACAATCTGGATGTCATGTTCCAGCTCAAGCAGCGTTCGGACTCCTCGGCGGACGACTTCGTGGTCATCCACGATCAGCACGCGTATGTCAGCCATCGGGGCTTCCTTTGCCGCTGACGATGGGCACATCTACCACGATGGATGTTCCTTCTCCTGGCGCCGATTTCAGCTCATACTTTCCGCCCACTGAACTCGATCCTCTCGCGCATGGTCGCCAGCCCGTAGGCATCCGAACGGCGCGATGCCTGGATGGGGTCGAACCCCCTGCCGTGATCCTGAATGAGCAGCCGGACCGTCCCTGGCCCCATCTGAAGGTCCACATTGACCCTGGTGTCACCAGCATGCTTGAGCACGTTGTTGAGGGCTTCTTGGGTCACGCGGTACAACGCGAGCTCGATCCCCATGGGCAGAGGCATGCGGCCTGAAGTTTGGAACGCCACCTTGGTGTCTGACCTTTCCTCCAGCGCGGCGATATGATCCTGGATGGCAGCAACCAGGCCACGAGACTCGAGTACGTCTGGCCGCGCCTGGCTCAGCATGGTCCGCATCTGGATGAGGGCGTTCTTGGCAAGATCGTCCAATTCACCCAGCAGCCCGGGTATTCGTGAGGGGTCCTTCTCGAGCAGGGTTTGGGCCGCCTTGAGCGTAAGCGTCATGCTGTAGATTGTCTGAGTGGCTGAGTCGTGCAGTTCTTGAGTCAAGAGCCGGTACCTGCGTTCGCTTTCGAGCAAAGCCATCTGGGCCTCTTTATTGTCGGTGATGTCCATGAACATCCCCGTCATCCGGACAGGGTGCCCATGTCCGTCTTTCTCTGCGACGCGCCCGGCCACCAAGCGCCATCGGTAGGCTCCGTCGGACCTTCGGACACGGTACTCGGCCAACCAGGCAGGGCCGTCCAACGTCGCATCCGCCAGATACTGCCTCAGGCTTGCCTGGGCGGCCTCGCGGTCGTCCGGGTGAAGACGGTCGACCCAATCAGCATACGCAGACGCGTCCTGGCCCGGCAACCCCTGCGTCTCTGCCGGTTCGTCCCTAATCGTACTTTGCCCCGTCGAACCTGAGGATTCCCACACACCCATGCCGGCGCTGTTGATCGCCAGCTCAAGGCGGGATCTTGAATCCCGCAAAGCCGACAGGTTCCTCTGCCACATACCAAAGATGACCGAGATCAGCGCACCCAGGGCAAGCAGCAGGATCGCGGTCACCGTCAGTTGCGCCTTCGGCAGCGGCTGGGCGAGCGCGCCGCCGATCCATCCGTTCGCACCGGCGAGCCCCAGGCCGGCCAATGTGCCTATGCTCACCACCAGCGAAAGCACCGCTCCTACCTGCCCGTAGAAGAACGTCGAAAGGGTGATGACGATCGGAAGCGCCAGGATACCGGTGTCGTACAGACCTGCGCCATCGATGATGGTGTAAATGGTGGCGAAGTACACCATGCCGGTGAGGACGCCGGCCGCCGCCAGCGTATGGCCCCGGTGGTTCATTCCGACGCAGATCAGGCTCAACAAGGAAATCGAAATCAGCGCGACAGAGAATCCGACGGCACCCAAATCGAAGTTGAGTATCGCAATGGGAACCACACCGACCACTGTCGCCATGAGCGCCGCGTGAAGCAATCTGGCCCGGGCGCTGGATTCCGGGTCGTCAACAACTGGCGCGCGAAGAAAGGAGGTCAGACGATGCCACATGAGCTGTGTTGGTCCCCCGTTTTCGGTCTGGAAGCAGACGGCACGTGGCTTCTACCGAATGCTGTCCCCCCTTTGCACGGTCAAGCCCATATTACACCCCTGACCCGTGGCCGCCATGTCCATTGTCGCCCTCCTCAACCGCCGTGTTGTAAAAGCTATCATAAATCGCCCGGTTCGGCGAGCGTTCCCATGTCTATGCGCAGAAATCTTGCCTGGCGTCGAGAGCAGGATCCATGGTGATCACGGAGTGGTTCCAGCGTCGATCAGCTCGATTTCGCGCCAGGCGACCCAGGATGGGCTGACGTCTGTCACGATGCGCACCACCTGGATACCCAGCCAAGGCGCTTCCGGCGTGAAGGTCATTCGCTGTCCGTCCTCGGTGGGCCCATCAAAGCTGTGCAGCAAGATAAATTCCCCCTTCGTCCCGGGTCCCATTCCGAGCACGCGGTGCACGGTCCGCCCCGCTGGATACTGGCTGGGCGTCATGCGGATTTCGGCGATGTCGTGCACCGCCCCCAGATCGATCTCGATCCACTGCGGCGGGCCGGCCCCGGCGCTCCAGTGCGTGCCGGTGTCCCCGTCGACGGCGTCCTTCCCGGGATGGCCGGCTTCCACCGTCGAAACTCGCACCCCTTTGTCCCTTGCCAGGTTTGCGCCGGCACCCGAACTCGGAAAGCCCAGCTGATCTGGCTCCGTGAAGGTGGTCTTAATCA
Organism: uncultured Chloroflexia bacterium; assembly: GCA_963807065.1. GTDB lineage: Bacteria > Chloroflexota > Anaerolineae > Anaerolineales > E44-bin32 > CAWAND01. The sequence goes on along the minus strand of CAWDZQ010000003.1, from coordinate 170,658 downwards.
GGCCGGTGAAGGTGGTGGGATCCGTCTCCGGCAGCACAAAATCCGGATGGTCCACCCACGACTGGAACAGGATTTGTTCCGGTTGCCCGCCGTCCTCGAACTGGTGCTTGATCATTCGCTCCCCGGACACGGCGATGTAAGTCGCGTCGTCGGGATCACCACCATTGCCAATGTAGATCATGCCAATCGGAATCCCAAGCGCCTTTCCGTAGGACTCCATCTGCAGACCCTCTTGGGACCAATCCGAGCGCGACCAATCCATGTCCATGTGGAAGAAGGCCAGGTCGTACCCGGCCAGGTTGTGGAAGCTCGTGAGCCAGTCGCGATACTCCGCCGGCGTCGCCGAACCAGCGAATGGTTCCGTGTCGCCCACGATGATGTCTGGGAAGCGGACACGCATGGCCCGAATGTACGCGTCGACTCCATGAGCGATCCGTTCGGCCGGCCAATGGCAGGCGTTTGGGCCAGTATAGACGTGGGCGAAGAAGTACGGCTCGTCCAGGGCTATCAGATCGATCCGTCCCCCGGCCTCCTGAATCCGGTCGGCGATGAGGTTGCCCTCCGCCAGCCCAGCAAATCCCTCCACATTTTGACCGCAGTCGGCCGGGGCGTCGAGCGCGCCGGCTTCGACGGCCAGGGCCATGCCCCGTCTTCGCAAGTCGTCCACCACCTGCTTCAGCTCGGCATCGGTGGCGTTGTAGGCCACCCACTCCCCGTACAGCTTGAAGACCTGGATGTGGGAGGCAGCCTCGCTCCAGGGGGCATCCGGCACGAACAGGTCCATGAAATCTTCGGAACCGATGAACGGCCGGCCGGGGCCGATGGTCATGGGCGGCAGCGGGGCAAACCAGACCAACGGGGTTGCCGACAAATCGGGCGTCGGGAAGGCGGTCGCAGACGGGGTGGGCTCAGCCATAGGTGGGCTGGGCACGGCTGTCTTCGGCCCAGCCGTGTCCTCAGGCTTTGCTGTCGCCACAGGGGCCGACGGCGCGAGGCTGCAGGCCAGAATCAGGCCCGCAGCAACAGTTAAGGCGAACGGCAATCGAAGCTTCACAAATGGCTCCCTACTCCGCACACGCCGGCGATTGTACCTTGCCTGCCCGGCACTTGCACCGCCTCCCGACCTGGGGCACAATCTCCCCTTTGCCCGCCGCCCCTGGCCGTGAACAACACGGCCAAAAGGTTTAGGAGATGCGCAACCCATGTCGTCCCACTCCAGACCGATCCTGGCCGAAGCCCTGAGCGCCCTGCTGCTGGCTATGGTGGTCGCCGGTTGCAATGCACCCCTGCAACCGGCGACAGGCCAACCCAGCTCTGCCGCCACACCTGCCCCAACAGCTCAGCCCACTATGGGGCCTTCCGCCACGCCGACCTTGGCGCCCAGTCCCACGGCTGAGCCGGCCGGGATGGCGGTGGTCGGCCCGGTGGAGACGGTCTTCGACTGGTCAACCAACCGTTGCGCCACGGACGACATTCCTGATCTTCCAGCCCGCGCCTTCATGGACGCCGACGGAAACATTCAGTTGATCAGCAGCCACATTCAAACCCGCCGCATGATCGGACCGGCGCTGGACACCGTGGCTCGGGACTGTACCATCCGCATGCGGTCGGATCACAACGCCGATCCCTCGCTGTTCGATGACAACGAGTGGCTCGCCGCCCCGTACACGGAGGACGGATCCACAATCTATGCCCTGATCCACATGGAGTACCACGGCTGGGAGCATTCTTCCGACTGCCAGCCCCCCAACCACTTCCCGTGCTGGTACAACAGCGTCACCCTGGCATCCTCCACCGACGCCGGCGCTTCGTACGCCGATGCGGCCGATCCCCCTAATCAGTTGGTGGCCTCGCTGCCCGATCGCTACCAGGCCGGCGCCGGGCCCTACGGGGTGTTGGAGCCGAGCAACATCGTCAAGAAGGATGGCTACTACTATGATTTCGTGCGCATCGACGAGACCAACAGCGATCAACAGAGGATCTGCTTGATGCGCACGGACGATCTGACCACAGCCGGCTCCTGGCGGTTCTGGGACGGAGAGGGATTCAACGTGCAAATGGGCGATCCCTACGCCTTGCCCGACTCGGCCCTGGGCGGCGTTCCTTGTGCGCCGATCAGTCCCGATACTCTGGGCGTGATGGACCAGAGCGTGACCTTCAACACGTATCTGAACCGCTACGTGATGGTCGGCATAACGGCCATTCACTTGGAAGGGCGCGAAGTTTGGGGCGTCCTCTACTCGACATCGGACGATCTGATCCACTGGGATCAGCGCCAGTTGCTGTTCGAGGCCAAGCTGCCATGGACTTGGCAACCCGGCGACGGGGCTTACATGCTCTATTCATCCCTGTTGGATCCGAACAGCACCTCACGCAATTTTGAAACTTCTGGTCAGACGGCCTACGTCTACTTCACGCGCTTCAATCGGCCCCAGGCCCAACCGCTGGACCGAGATCTTGTGCGGGTGCCGGTGGAGTTCTTCACCTCGGTCAGCGATGCCAAGTCCGCTGCGGTGCCGTTTGTGATCCAGCCGTAGGGCCTCGAAGCAAGGGACAAGGACCATGCCAAGACCGGACCGGAGGACTTCCCGGGTCGGTTGAGCGGTCGCCCCCATGAAGCGCCAACGGCCTTCAGCCAGGATGGCCGTCAAAGCCCGTGATCCCCTGGAGGCGTACCTTGTCCAGCTCACGACTGGATCGCTTGGCCCCCTTGAGCGGCGTCCTGGCGGTCATCGGCCTGCTGGCCTCCGCCCTTCTGTTTCGGGCAACCGGCTACCTTCCCCCCGGGGAGCGCCTGGCGGCGGCTTTCAGCTCCAATCCAAACGGCGTGGCTGCGGGCGGATTGGTCGGCAACCTGTCCGCCGTATTCATGCTGGCATTCGCCAGCTGCGTCGCGGTCCAGCTTCAGGGTGCCGATGCCAACGAGGGTTAGTTGGTGAGGCTAGGGTTCGCCGGCGCTGCGGCCACCGCCATTGTCCTAGGGAACGCCTCGTCGTTGAGGATTGCCGCCGGATCGCGCGCCGGAGCTGCCGGTGGGTTGGACCCCGTCGAAGCCCTGGCGCTCTTCGACATCTACGGCAACATCATGGGTGGCCGAATCGGCCCTGACCACGGCTGTCGTCATGTTCAGCAGCAACGTCATCTGGCTCCGCGCCCACGTGCTCCCGCGCTGGTTTAACGGGGCTGGAGTCGTTGTGGCGGTGCTGCTCCTGACCCCATTCGCCTACCTGATCCTCCTGCCGGCATTGTTGTGGATCGTGGTGGTGAGTGTGTGGATGTTCCGACAACCGCCATCCGTCGGCGCATGAGGCGACCGTTTTGGTCCCTCTCAGGGGCACGTCGGGGTGCGCCCCTGATGGCCCCACGGCCTCCTCTCATCTTATTCCGAGGTGTGCCCTGCCGGCCGAGAAGACCCCCTGGCCGTTCTGAGGCTTGGGCGGTTCAGGCTGGGAGCTCACAGTTCAGTGGGTGTTCTTAAGATCAGTGCTCGGGGCCATAGCCTCGAGGCTTTTCTTGATCTACTCCCCTATAGGCCCTCCACATGGCAACCTGATTTGAGGCGATTGGGCTGCGCGCCACTTAGATCATTTCGGGGGCGGCGCAGCCTGCCGAGAACCCCCCTGACCGTTCGAGGGCTTGTGATGGCTCGGGCAACCGAACGACCGAGGCTGCGTCATGCCCCTCGGTGCCAGGTGAGTGGGGCACTTCCCGCCGGCAATGGCCGGACTCGATAGATCCAAATGGCCCCAATTCTTCATATTGTCTTAAGAGGCTTCTGGTATCCTTCGCAAATAGTGGCGGAAGCATCGCCGGCTGGAGGGTGGAATTTCTAGCTCGCCGGAGTCCCAAACAGGGCACGGGAGCATGCGCCGATTCCTGCGCACCGTGTGGCCGCGCATGGCTACGGCCTTGCTGGTGCTGCTTTCCGCAGCCGCGGCGGTGTTTTTTTATCGGACCTACGATCCTCCGCCAATTCCTCTGACGACGGCTCAGGTCAACACCCAGGTCGCCCAGGCTCTCGCCTCTGCCACGCCTGCCCCAGCCTTTTCCTCACGCGTCTACCAGTCGGCTCTTCCGTCGCTGGTTCTCATTCAAACGCAGAATGGGGGCCGGGAGGAGGACAGCGGCCTGGGCACCGGCGTGGTGATCGACGCCGCCGCCGACATTCTGACGGCGCTTCACGTCGTCGATGGAGCGACCACGATCAAGGTCAGTTTCGCCGACGGCTCTAGAATCCACGGCTCAGGTGGTCAACACTCAGCCCGATATCGACATCGCCGTCCTGCAGCCTGACCAGCCACCGGCCCTGATCGTTCCGGCCGTGCTTGGCAGCCTGCGGTCGGTGCGAGTCGGCGACGAAGCCTACGCCGTCGGCAATCCCTTCGGCCTGGCGGGGACGATGACCGCCGGAGTCATCTCCGGCTTCGACCGCTCGATGACGGTCACTGACAGCGGCAAGCACCTGTCGGGGCTGATCCAATTCGACGCAGCCGTGAACCCCGGCAACTCCGGCGGCCCGCTGCTTAACCGCTACGGGCAGGTGATCGGCATCGTCACGGGCCTGGCCAATCCCACCGACCAGCGAACGTTCATCGGCATCGGCTTGGCCGTGCCCATTCCGGCTGCTGCAGCGGCGGCCGGCGCACCACCCTATTGATCCCTGGTTCATCATCGCCCCTCCTGACCCACCCTGCTCCGGAGAGATAACATGGACTCATCCCTGAATCGGCAAGACGGCAAACCGATGGAAGAAGTCCTATACCAGGTCAAGAAGATCATCGTCGGCCAGGATGTCCTGCTCGAGCGGTTGATCGTGGCTCTGCTCGCTCGCGGCCATATCCTGGTCGAAGGCGTGCCGGGGCTGGCCAAGACGATGGCCATCAAGACCCTGGCTGACGTCATCGGCGGGGAGTTCCGCCGTATCCAGTTCACACCCGACCTTGTCCCGGCCGACCTGATCGGCACCCGCATTTACAACCAGAAGACGGGCGAGTTTGACACCTCGCTGGGGCCCGTGATGACCAACTTGTTGCTGGCCGACGAGATCAACCGCGCCCCGGCCAAGGTGCAGAGCGCCCTGCTGGAGGTGATGCAGGAGCGCCAGGTGACGATCGGGCGTGAGACCTTCAAGGCCCCCAATCCGTTCCTGGTGATGGCCACCCAGAACCCGATCGAGTCCGAAGGCACCTACCCCCTACCCGAGGCCCAGGTTGACCGCTTCATGCTTAAGGTGCTGGTCGACTACCCCAGCCAGACCGAAGAATTTGTGATCGTGGAGCGTATGTCGGGCATGCTGGACGTCGTCCAAGAGGTCATCGACTCCGATCGGCTTCTGGAGCTGCAGCGGCAGGTCGACGCCATCTACGTCGACCCGGCCCTGATCGAGTACGCCGTCAAGCTCGTGACCGCCACCCGCCAGCCGGAGAAGGCCGGGTTATCCGACCTGAAGCCTTACGTGACCTTCGGCGCCAGTCCGCGCGCCTCGATCAACCTGATTCTGGGCGCCAGGGCCCTGGCGTTCTTGCGCGGTCGAGGCTACGCCCTGCCACCGGACGTGCGCGATCTGGCCCACGATGTCATCCGCCATCGCCTGGTCTTGTCGTACGAAGCCCTGGCCGACGGCGTCGGGCCGGATGACCTGCTCGATCGCCTGGTGCAAGCTGTGCCGATGCCGGAGATTCTGATCGATGAGCGCAAGCTTGCCCGACACGCCCAGCAGTAGCCTGTCCGCCACGCCGGAGCGCATCCTGCACCGGCTGGACTGGCACGTCATCCGCCGTCTGGATGGCCTGCTCCAGGGCAACTACCACACGCTGTTTTACGGCCCGGGGCTGGACTTCGCCGATCTTCGGCAGTACCAACCCGAGGACGATATCCGCCACATCGACTGGAACGTGACGGCGCGCTTAAATGAGCTGCACGTGCGGCAGTACTACGAGGAACGGGAAATCACGGCCTGGTTCCTGCTGGATATCAGCCCGTCGATGGCCTTCGGCCCGGCCGAGCGAACCAAGCAGCGCGTGATGATCGATCTGGCGGCTACGCTGGCCAGACTCCTGACGCGCAAGGGCAATCGGGTCGGGGCTATGCTCTACAACGGACGCAGCGGGCGCACCATCCCGCCGCTTGGCGGTCAGAAACAAGTCTTGCGCCTCATTCGAGAGCTGGGGAAAGCCAACGGTCGATCTCCCCTCGGCGAAACGGATCTCAAACCCCTGCTCCAGGCCGGCCACAACACGCTCAAGCGCCGCTCGCTGGTGTTTCTGATGTCCGATTTCTTCAGCCTGCCCGGTTGGGAAAAACCGTTGGCCCTGCTCAACCGGCGCCACGACCTGGTCGCCGTCCGGCTGTGGGACCGACGTGAGGATGAGCTGCCGGCGGCGGGGATGCTCTACGTCGAAGATTCTGAGACCGGGGAACAGGTCTACGTTGACACCGGCGATCCGGTCTTCCGGCGCCGCCTCCGAGCGGCAGTAACGGCGCGCGAGGACGCCCTCCAGGAGCGACTCGACCGGGCTGGCGTGGATTTATTCGCCGTATCGACCGATGACGACCTGGTCCAGGCGCTGGTGCGAATGGCATCGCTGCGCAAGCGGCGACGGAGGTAGTTGAGTACGGCATGACCTTCATCTGGCCCCGGGCCCTTTTCGGATTGCTGTTGATCCCCCTCCTGGTCGCGTATTACCTGCGCCGCTTGCGGCTTCGCCGGGCCGACGAGGCCGAGCTTGGCCCGATGGTGGTGGCCGATCGCAGGGGCCGGGTCGTGCGCCTGCGCCGGCACCTTCCCCCAAGTTTCATGATGTTGGGGCTGGGTGTGCTGCTCTTCGGCCTTTCCCGGCCCCAGATGACGGTCGATTTGCCTCGGGTTGAGGGAACGGTCATCCTGGCCTTCGATGTCTCCAACAGCATGGCGGCCGACGACATCAAGCCGACCCGCCTGGAAGCCGCCAAAGCCGCCGCCAGGACCTTCGTCGACCACCAGCCTGTGACCATCCGCCTGGGCGTGGTGGCCTTCGGCGGCAGCGGCTTGGTCGTCCAGGCTCCCACCTACGACCAGGCGGCGGTTCAAGACGCCGTCAACCGCATCACAACCCAGGGCGGCACCTCGCTTGGGCAGGGCATTTTCACATCGCTCAACGCCATCGCCGGAAAGGCTCTCAGCCTGGAACAGGCCACGTCCCCGGGCGGCGCCGACCAGCTCAAGATCGACGACTACTCTTCGGCCGTGATCATGCTCTTCACCGATGGCGAGAACACCGACAACCCCGACCCGGCTCAAGTCGCCCAGCTGGCGGCCGACGCCGGCGTGCGCGTTTACCCCATCGGGATCGGCAGCCAGGAAGGCGCGACGATCGAAGTGGACGGGTTCAGTATCGTGACCCAGCTGGATGAAGCCACGCTCCAGGCGATCGCCAAAGACACTAATGGGACGTACTACCGGGCCGAGGACGCGCAGGACCTGCAGGACATATACAACAAAGTCGATCTTCAACTGACGACCCGCGGCGAAAAGATGGAAGTGACCTCGGTCCTAGGCGGGCTGAGCAGCCTGCTCCTGCTCATCGGCGCAGTGTTAGCGCTGATCTGGTACGGACGCGTGCCTTGAAGGCAATCATGGGATGACGTGGCCAAGTTTGGTCTTGCCAGAAAGAGGTGATGGGCCATGACCCTGCTCTGGCCGGGTTTGCTGCCGATGTTTCTGCTGGTCCCGCTCCTGGTCCTGCTTTACTGGTGGATCTTACGCCGGCGACGGAGGTTCGCCGTGCGCTATTCGAGCCTGTCCCTTATCCGCCAGGCCCTGCCGGAGCGCTCACGTTGGCGGCGTCACCTCCCGGCGGTGCTGTTCCTGATCGGCCTGACCAGCCTGATCGCCGCGCTCACCCGGCCGGCCGCCCAGGTCCTGGTCCCCTTGAGTCGGACCACCATCATCCTGGCCATCGACGTGTCCCGCAGCATGTGCGCCTCGGACGTGCCCCCCAACCGGCTGACGGTAGCCCAGGAGGCGGCCTCCAGGTTTGTCGAACAGCAGGCGGACAACACACGTGTCGGGATCGTGGCCTTTGCCGACTTCGCCGAGGTCATCGTCCCGCCCACCAACGACAAGCAGAAGCTTGAGGAAGCCCTGGCGAACCTGACCACAGCCATTGGGACGGCGATCGGCAACGCCACCCTCAAGGGGCTGGACGCCATCGCCAGCGTCAATTCCGCTGTGGCGCCCAGCGGCGTTAATCTGGGCGGCCAGAGCGCAGGCACGCCGGCCGGTTCGGACTATCAGCCCGACATCATCGTGCTTCTGACGGACGGGGCCAACACGCGTGGGCCTTCACCGGTGGATGCCGCCCAACAGGCGGCCGACCGACACGTGCGCGTTTACACCATCGGATTCGGCACCACAGAGATCAGCCCGATGGTCTGTACCTCTGCACAGTTGGGCAGTGACATCTTCGATTTCCAGGGCGGCTTCGGCCGCGGCGGGTTCGATCCTCGAGGCGGGTTTGGAGGCGGCGGTTTTGGCGGCCGGGGAAATTACCTGCTGCTCGACGAACCGACGCTGAAAGCCGTGGCCGACACGACGGGCGGGCAGTACTATCGAGCCGAGAACGCCGATCAGCTGCTTAAGGTCTTCCTGGATCTGCCCAAACAGATCGCCGTGCAAAAGGAATCCATCGAGATCAGCGTAGGGTTCTTGGCCCTGGGCGCGCTGATGGTGCTCCTGGCGCTGGGATTGTCGATGCGCTGGAACCGGATTCCCTGACCGGACACAGGCAGCCCGCTTTGGGATTTCCTTCACAAGCGGCACCTCGATGTCAAAGGTCTCCCTAGCAGATGGGGCAAAGTGCAGGCTGTGCTTGGCTCAATGTTCAGCCCTCGGTGCCCCTTTTGTATGCCATTTCGAGGGCGGCGAAGCCGGCCGAGAAGTTCTCCCCACCGATCAGCGCGCAGACCCTCTCCACGCTTCCCCTCCCCGAGCTAGCGGCCGGGTTGTGTTTCGGGTACGCTTGAGCCCATGCAGAGGTCGGAGAATGAGATGACACACCACCGTGGTCTCCACCGCCGCGATTTCGTCAAGCTGACAGCCGCCGCCGGGGCCGCCGTCACAACGTCCATGCTGGGCGGTTGTGGCGCCATGTTTCATGCCGGACCATCGACGCAGCCCCTCCAGGCGACGGCCTCCCCCTTCCCGGCCATCGATCCAACTCAGGCGCCGACCAGCTCCCCTTCGCCGATTCCATCCCCTACGGCCCTGCCTCCGGGCCGCGTGGTCCTCGTGCGCACCGACGACCGGGTTGCAGGCATAGGCCGCGCCTTGGACCTGCTGGAAGCCAATTCTGTGCAGGGCAAGTCGCTTTTCGTTAAGCCCAACTTCAATAGTCTCGACGCCTTTCCCGGTTCCACCCATCCAGATACCCTGCTCACGCTGGGCCAGGCGCTCCAGGCGCAGGGCGCCGGGCACCTGACCGTCGGCGACCGCAGCGGCATGGGCGACACGCGGGCTGTGATGCAGGCCAAAGGCGTTTTTCGTATGGCGGACGAACTCGGCTGGTCAGCTGTGGTATTCGACGAATTGGGGGCCGACGAATGGAGGTTGATGCAGCCCGACTCGAGTCACTGGCGCTATGGGTTCGCACTCCCCGAGCCCGTGCTGGCTGCGGACGGGATCGTGCAGACCTGCTGCCTGAAGACGCATCGGTTTGGCGGCCAGTTCACCCTGTCCCTCAAGAACTCGGTTGGGTTCGCAGCGCGTTGGGTGCCCGGGCAGGGCCATGACTACATGGGGGAGCTTCACAACTCGGCCAACCAGCGGCGGATGATCGCCGAGATCAATACGGCCTACCAGCCGGACCTGATCCTGATGGACGCCATGCAGGCCTTTATCGATGGGGGCCCGGATCGGGGGACACGGGTGGCGCCCGGTGTGATCCTGGCGGCTGCCGACCGGGTGGCTCTGGATGCCGTGGGGGTGGCCATCCTGCGCTGGTACGGCACCACCCCCGAGGTGGCCAACGGGCCGATCTTCGAGCAAGAACAGATCGCCCGGGCCGTCAAGCTGGGGCTAGGGGTGTCTGGCCCGTCGGAGATCGATTTGATCACCGCCGACGATCGCAGCGCGGCGTTCGCCGCGCCCATCAAGGATCTGCTAGCGGCGGGCTAGACGCCGCCCCGCGCCCGACCCAAGCCACATACCGTTCTACGCAATCTCCCACGTGACGGTAACCTTCTCGGAGGCATCCACGTCCTCAGGCTCCAAGTCCGGCGCCGCTGCCAGCCCCGCACCCCTGGGCTGGGCCAGAAGGTAGTGTTTGGCCTCCATCCTGACCTCAGACCAACCGTACTCAATCGACAGGATTTGCTTCAACGCAACCCCGGCCGCTTCAGCCAAAGTCTCGGCATTGCGCCGGGCCTCGCTCACGGCGTTGTCCAGCGCCTGCTGGCGCAGCGCGGCCGAATCCTCAACCTCGAAACTGATTGAGATCGACGGTTCGCTTTCGCCCTGACTCACCGCCTGCAGAATGCGATTGAGTTGTTCGTTTTCTAAGGGGAGCTCGAGACGGATGAGGTGGCTGGCCATATACCCAGATAGCTGCCGCTGCTCCCTTCCAAGTCGGTTGATGGTCTCGTAAGTTGGGTTCACTCGAAAGTTGCTGGTTTTCAAGTGCTTGCGGGGGACGGACAACGCAGCCAGGTCGCCGCGCAGGTCCTCCACCCGATCGTTCAGCGCTTCTACCGCGGCGCTGTAATCCCGATCCCAGGCGCCGATATCGAAACCCAGGACCACCCGATCGGCAGGAGCAGTAGCCTCCCCATGCCCTTGAACGCGCACCACCCGATCCGACATGGAATGCCTCCCTCCTGGCCCTTGTAGACGGGCACCACCTTGCAAGTTGCCCATTATCGCGCGTCTCAAGCGGCCCTTGATCGCCGCCGCGGCCGACCGCATACCCTGATTAATCTCTGCCAGGCAACCAAAGAGCCCCCGGAAGACCGGGGGCTCCTGGTTGTCAAAGGCGACCTAAGATCAGACGACAGTGACGTTTGTGGCGTGCGGCCCCTTGGGGGACGCCTCGACTTCGAACTCCACTTTCTGGCCTTCCGCCAGATCGCGGTAGCCGCCGCTCAGGATCGCCGAGTAGTGGACGAAGACATCATCACCGCTTTCGCGGGCGATGAAGCCGTAGCCCTTCTCACCATTGAACCATTTGACCGTGCCGCCAATTCTTTCAGACATTTCTTTGTGCCTCCTTAGAAGCCTAACTCGATTTTGAGGCGCATTGCCTGTTCTCGGCGGTCGGGCCCAACAAAACAGCCCGAGCGTTGGGCAGCTCGGGCCGAATATACTCGACTTTCAGACAGAACCTGCTTGCAACCTACTGTGATTGATCATAACAGGTCCCAGCCTGCTTGCATAGGGCCAATATTCAGGCTGCCCACCCCCCGACCCCTGACCGTGGTGGACCGACATACGATGGCGCAAATCGGATCCATGGCTATGATGGTCCGATGGCGAGTTACTGGAAACACCTGACGCTTACGGTCGGCAAAGGCATCCGAGCCCGGTCTGCCGTGCACCGGCTCACCCGAGCCGAGGAGCACATCCCTTTTGTGCTGCCTTTGACCCTGTTGGGGGCGCTGCTTGCCTCGCGCGCACAAGGCGTCTCGGTTGACCTGAGGCTGGCCGTCGTGATGGCCGCCAACTTGCTGGCCGTCACCTACGCCTTCATGTTGAACGACATCGAGGATGCACCCAACGACGCGCTGGATCCCGAACGGGCCGCCAGGAATGTCATCTGCTCCGGGGAACTGAGCATGGAAGCCGCCTGGCGGCTCACGGGCATGGCCGGGGCAGCTGCCCTTGGGCTGTATCTGCTGGCCGGGCGTTCGGCCGCCACAATCGGCCTAAGCATCCTCGCGCTGGGTCATCTGTATTCGTGGCGAGCCGTCCGGCTGAAAGCTTATCCCATCGTGGACGTGATTTCGCATTCCCTCATGCTGGGCGGGCTCCTGGTGCTTGTCGGATCCAGCCTGTACGTCAAAGACGTTTTCAGCGGATGGTATCTCGCCGGCGCAGCAGCCGCCGTATCCGCTTATGGTCAGCTCTACAACCAGCTCCGGGATTTCGAAGCCGATCAGTCGGCCGGGCTTCGCAACACGGCCGGCTTGGTCGGGCGACGCACGACGCGGGCTCTGATGTACGTGTCACTGGGCGTGGCCGTTCTTCTCCTTGCCCAGTCCGTCACCCGAGGCCATCTGCCGGGGTGGCTGGGCCTGGCCGCACTGGTTGGGATGTTGATCAGCCTGAGGCTGGGGGGATCCAACGACATGCGGGGCGGCCTTCCGGTTGAGGCGAGCGGCGTGCTCCAAACTCGCGGCCTCTTCGTACTCAATGTCACCGCGGGGTCATGGCTCATCCTGGTGATGATCTCGCATCTGGTTTCAGGCCGGCTCCTTCCCTCCTTGTTCGGCTCATGACCGAGCCGTCCATGCGACGGTGGACTAGCCAGCGGCGCCCGGATTCGTCGCCCACAGGTTTTCGATGGTTTCTACAGCCTCCGTCAATCCCCGCTCAGCCCTGACCCGGGCCCCGAGCAATTCTGCTTGCTTTCGCATTCCGGGATCGTGGAGGGCCAGGTCGATAGCCGACGCCAGGCGCTGAGCGGTCAAGCGACGGCGAGGTATAGGCGCCGGGCCGGCACCCTGGTCATGGACACGACCTGACCAGAAAAATTGGTCGCCGAAGAAGGGCACCCCGAATGATGGCTTCCTGGACCGGGCGGCTTCGGCTGTCGTGCCTGCCCCGGCATGGTGAACAATCGCGTCGACACGCGGGAAGAGCCAGTCGAATGGAACCTCCGCGATGGGCATGAGAAACTGCGAAGTGCCCAGGGCAAGCTGGTTGGCTGGTCCGGGCGAGTAGACCGCCCGGCAGCCCAGTCGTGCCAGGGCCTGCTTCACGATCTGCTTCAGGGCCTGCGGGCGAGAATCAAGCATGCTTCCAAAACCCAGATAGATTACTTCACCGGGGGCGTGAATGAATCGCGCCAGGTCCGGTGGCGGGCGCCAACCCGGATCATGCCACCACCACGGGCCGCTGACCTTAACATGGTCCGGCCAATCATCTGGACGGGGAACCAGCACCTGGCTGTAGCCGTACAGGCAAGCGGTCATGTCGGATGAAATCGGACGGATCGCTGCGGGCGGAAGTGGGAGCTCCCGACGCCATGCGTTCGGAAGGTCGCCAAAGGCCATACCCATCATCCATAGCGCAAGCTGGTGGCCGATCGGGTTTAAGGTAGCATTGGCCGGGAACTTGACAAATGGGCTTGGAAACGCCTGAGTGGGATGAACAGGGGTGAGATAGGCGGAGATCGTCAAGACCCCAAGCGCTTCCCCCAAGATACGAGCAACTGGGGCGGCCCAGGCGGGGTACAGGAGCACATCTGCCCCGCGACTCGCGGCCTGGTAGCCAGCGTACAAGCGGCTCCACGGCCCTGCCCCCCCGCCGCCCGTCAACAGGCGACGCGCAGCAAAGGCGACCTCTGGCCGGAACCAACGTGGCGGGTTGGCTCCGTCGGCCACGAGCCGCGGGTCGGGTTCCACGACACACGCCGTAAGCCCTGCCCGTCGGATCAGCGGTTCAAAGGCTGCCCCGGCGGCAACCGTGACCAGGTGGCCCCGGGCAGCCAGAGCCGCCCCCAAGCCGACATACGGTTGGACGTCGCCCCGAGAACCCAGGGTCAGGATGGTCACACGCATGGGATGTGCCTGCCTAGACCTGCGAAGGGCCGTCTGCCGCAACTGCTTTGAGATGAATTCCGGCGGCGCTATTGCGCGGCCAAGCAGGAGGCCGGGAGAGCAATCTCAACCGGGGCGTTGATATCCTCGAGTTTCAGGGCGAAGAAGGACTTGGACACCTCGGCGGAAGGATCGCCCTCCGGTGCAGTGCGAAGCTCCATGTCCAGGCGGTAGTCGACCAGGTAGTTGCCGTCGACGGCAATGGCGTAATGCCCATCGGCTTGCGCCACTTCAGCCTCGGAGGCTGCCTCGACGCTGCGCACCTCAAAGATGTAGGTGTGGACCGGCACACCATTGATCACATCCTCGCCCACGTACTCCGGCTCTTCGATCAGTGGGTTGAACTGCACAACCTGAGACACCGCCAAGCCCATCATTTCTCGAGCGACATCGCTCATGGTTGAGAATTCGGCTTCGCCGTCGGAAAGGACACAGACCTGGTTGCCGATAAAGAATTGCTCTTGAAGGTCGTCGGATTCGACCTGGTAGTCTTCCGTGGTGACCTGCGTCTCAGTGCTGTTGTAGCTAGCGTCCAAAAAGTCATTGCGAGCCACCACGAACGTGATGATGCTGCGTTCATCGGCCACCGAATCGTAGACATCGTTGGTGTATGTCATGGTGTAGCTGTTGAGACTGGCCAACCCCTGGTTGAGGGGCACCGGAAGCAAGGGGACATCGATCGTTGGCGTGGGTCCCGGTTGGGTTCCGGATTCGACCGTGGCCTCAACATCTCCCAGGGCCCCGTCGCCTTCGCCGGCGACAGTTGTCGCTTCTTCAGGAGAGCCACCCTGGAAGGGCAAGCTGCAGGCCAGGGAGACCAGAGCCAGGGGGATGGCAAAACCCAGAGCGTATCGTTTCAACATAATCTTCCTCCTTCGATGGGCCTTCGTTGGCTGAGGCATCTAGTCGGCAACCATGAGGTCAGTCACACGGCGGGTTCCCAACCTCCAGGCGGGCACGAGCACGCTTATGATCGTCAAAGCCCCCAACCAGATGCCGGCTGAGAACAAGATGGTCGGGGAAACCTGCGGGCGCAGGCTGACGCCGGCGATCGTCACACGCACGGCCTGGACCAGCACCTCGGCGCCGATGACCCCAAGAACGCCTCCGCCCAGAGCAATGGCGGCTCCCTGCGCCCCCAGATAGCCGACCGAGACGGTGCGGCTGAAGCCCAGGCTGCGCAGAACGGCGATCTGCCAACGCCTGCGCCAGGCTAGTCGCCACAGCATCGCCGCCAGAGAAAGGGCGGCAGCCAACCCGATGGCTTGCGTGACCGCCTGGATGAGCGCTAGAAGTCCCTGCCACTGCCTGGGGAAAGTCGACCAAAGCTCCCCGCGGCGTACGACAGAGAGGCCGCCTGCCGGCTGCTCCCCGGGCACCAGATGGCCGTCATCGGGCACCACGAAGAGTGAAACATCCTTACCCCAACCCAACAGGTCCTGCGCCCCGCTTATGGGTATCCAGGCTTCGTTCTCGGTGTAGCTCCCGGACTTGAAGACGCCGACGACCTCGAATGGTCGGCCACGCAACTGAATGACATCACCCGGTGAAGCCGAAAGGCGGTCGGCGAGCCGAGATCCGATCATGGCCATACGCCCTGAATCGCCGGCGGTCAGCCCGCGGCCGGCCCGGAGTTCGAACGTGTCCAGTCTGGCATAGTTGTCCAGATCGACGCCTCTGAGCAGCACCGCATCCTGAAGCGATGTCCCCACCACGGCATGGATCTCGGGAATGGGGTGAAGCACACCCTTGGCGGCCAATAGTCCTACCGTTTCCGGGGACAAACGGCTCCCGTAGAACTCAGCAAAGGATTGATCCTGCTGCACGACGAGAAACGCGTCCGTCGGGACGTCATAGTCCGTCGACAGGGCCAGCCTGTAACTCCCCAGCGCCACGTAGGCAAGGACAGCGATAGCGAACACGGCCGCCATGGCACCGGCATGCCAGCGGTACGTTCCGAGATCGCGCCAGGCGAGCCAGACAGCGACCATTAGGCTCCAAGTCCTCCCGGACCCCGGCCAAGCAGGTCGGCGGGCGACGAGGCCAGCACTCTGCGCGACGACAGCCAGGTACCGACGAGAGCCGATGTGCCAGCCAGCACCAGCCCAAGCAAAACGGTGGAAGGATCGAGACTGAGGTCGGACTGGGACCCGCTGATGGTCAATCCTGCCCCTCCAAGCCCAATCAAAAAGAACAGCTGAACCCCGGCCACGGCCAACAGGTACGCACCGCCGGTGATCACAGCCGCTCTGAGCAACAGGTAGATCGCCACCGCCCGGCGGCCAAATCCCAGGGTGCGCAGAAGGCCCAGAAGCCGAACACGCTCCTCGGCCGCCAGCCAGGCGAGGTTGTGAGATCCCAAGATCACGGCCGCCACACCGATGATCGTGGTGAGGAGCCCCAGCGCTCGCAGATCATTCAAAGCGGCGCCGTATCGACTCAGCAGGGAATCCTCGAAATAGGCGTCGAAGCTGCCGGGTGGCACAAGTCCGTCTTCCAGGGCCTGGCGGGCGACCACAGGATCAGCATTCGGCTTCAAGCTGGCCGCTAGGAGCTGGGCACCCTTATCGGGCCCGAACAGCTGGTGGGCGGAAACATAGGACATCCAAACGGACATGGCCTGGGTCCCCGCCCCCTGCACCACGCCGGAGACCGTGAATGACCGACCATAGATGGTGATCCGGCTTCCCACGTGCCAGCCCGTGCCTTGGGTCGCCAGCTGGCCGATCACGATCTGGTCGTCCCGCGCCGGCCATGCGCCTTCGGTTAGCTGCAGCCGGAATGTGGGTACCCAGGAGTCTTGCGCCACGCCGCGCAGTTGGATCACATGATCCTCGACGCGCATAATGCGAAAGATCACCGGATCCACCCGGGCCAACCCGTCTCCGAGGATCTCCCCGACACGCTGTTCCATGCCCTGTGGAATCCGACTCTCTTCGGGCTGAAGGACACCATGTTCCAGGACGATCAGGTTCTGGTGCAACCCCCCGGCCTCGCCGAAGTTGGAGACGGCTTGGGATAGCGACAGCAGAAGAAGAAACGCAAAGATCAGGATCCCCAGGCTGACAAGGTTGAAGCCGGACGTGATCAAAGTGTGCTGCAGGTCCCGGAGCGCGAGGCGGATCATGGCGTGGCATCCGAAGTGTGCTGTCGGCCGTCGTTAAGATCGATGACCTGACTGGCTCGGTCTCTCAGCCGTGGGTTGTGGGAGGCGATCACGAAGGTCACATCCAGCGCCTGGTTGAGGTCCGAGATGAGGTCGAGCACACTCTCGGCGGTCTTCGCATCCAGGTCCCCGGTGGGCTCGTCGGCCAGGACCAGAGCGGGCCGAGCAACCACTGCGCGCGCCAAGGCCACCCGCTGCTGCTCGCCCCCGGAGAGTTCCGACGGCCGATGGGATTGCCGGCGAGCCAAACCCAGATCGTCGAGCTGGAAGTGAGCCAGAGCCTGGGCGTCTTTCCAGCTCCGGCCCTGGGCGATCAGAGGCAGGGCGACGTTTTCAAGCGCCGACAGGTTAGCAAGCAAATTGTTGAATTGAAAGACAAAGCCAATTTGGTCTCTGCGAAACAGGTCAAGCTGACGCTCGCTCAGCAGATCGAGCCGCCTGCCATTGACCGTGAGATCCCCCCGGGTTGGACGATCGATTCCTCCCAGCAGATTTAGGAGTGTGGACTTGCCTATCCCGCTTGGGCCGTAGACGACAGCCAAAGCACCTTGCGGGATCGTAAGGGTGAGATCCCGTAAGGCGTGGACATCTTCGGAGCCTCGTCGATAGGTCCGTGCCAGGGCGTTAGCTTGAATGAAGGAACTTCGAGAGGCAGGGGAAATTCCGCTCGGATGCATCCGCTCCCTGCGTCATATCGCACGAGTATACCGGGGATGTAGCCAGCATGCCACGCACGATCGGAGCGGCGGCGATGGGATCCTGGGCCGCGGGGGCCCATTTTAGGCCCCGGCGGCTTGCCCCAACTGGTTCGCTAGCGCGGCGATCGCCTCTCGCATCGCCAGCTTCGCAAGCCAACCGTCTGGAATGCCGCTTTCACCGTAAAACGCGCCGGCCAGCTGCCCGAAGACGGCCCCGGTCGTGTCGGCATCGTCCCCTAGATTGACCGCCAGCAGCGCTCCCTGGCGGAAGTTCTCCGAACCATGGAACGCCCACAACGCGGCTTCCAGGGTCTCGACCACGTAGCCGCCTCCCTTGATTTCAGGCGGCTGCTTGGCCTTGAAGGATCCGGAGGCAATCAGGGAAATGGCCGGAGCGAGCGGCGTGGCTGCCCAGCCTCCGGTCACGGGGCAAAATCCGGTCGAGAGGAGCTCCTCCTTCGGCCGGCCCTGCAGCGCACCCACGATCAACCCGGCAAAGTAGCGGCAAGCGTCGACGGCTTCGGTGGCGCCGTGCGTGGTGCGTGAGCTTTGGGCGGCCATCTTGATGGCCAGGGCCGGGTCGGAGGCGAAATAGAGAGGGATCGGCGCCAGGCGCATGATCGACCCGTTGCCGGCGCTGTGCGTGTGGGTCGGCCCGGAGAACGGCTCTCCCGTCTGCTGGTAGATCCCCAGCGCCGTCCGCACGGTCATTCCGATGTCAAAACACGCCCCGGTCGAAGACATGTAGCCCTCGCCCAGCCAGCGCAAATAGCGTTGCATCTGGTCGCGCGCCTCGAAACCGCCGCACTCGACCAGGCTGGCCGCCAGGCACAGAGCCATCGACGTGTCATCGGTCCATTCCCCGGGCTGCAGATGGAACGGGCCTCCGCCAACCATGTCCTGAATCGGATCAAAGGTCCCGGGACGTTGAAACTCGAGCGTCGTCCCCAGCGCGTCTCCCGCCGCCAGCCCGAGCAGCGCACCTCGATAGCGATCCAGATTGGGCCCGTCAGGTGCGCTCACCGCAGTCCACCCTGAAGCTTACATAATGCACACATCTGTCCCCGTTTCTGATGCCTATGCGCAATTCTCTTGCGTGAGACGGCCGCTGCAAACCTTATATGCAAGGGGTGCCATCGCCTCCCCGTCCCGGCGAGTCCGCCCGTTTGTTGGGTGGTTGTAAGGCGAGATGCAGCGCACCTTCCGCTAGACTGAAAGGGACCTGGAGGCGCCCATCGCGCTCCGGCTTGCACGCTCCGGCCCAAAAAGAAGGTGCCGTGCTGTAGCCGGGTCCCTGCGGCCGACGACCCTAACGACGGAAGGGCCGGAAGCTCTCGACGAGGAGACGAGACCGCATGTACAACAAACCCGTGGTGATGGTCATCGATGATGAGGTAGTGTACACGGATGTGATCCGGCTGGTGCTGGAGGCCTACGGCGTGGAGGTGGTCATGGCTCACAGCGTCGCCCAGGCTTTCGAGTTGATCGACAGCGTCAAGCCGGACATGTTCGTCGTTGACATCATGATGCCCGATGTCGACGGACTGCAGTTTGCCCGGCGGCTGCGGGAGGATCCAGCCCATGGCGACGAGCCGATTCTGATTGCCAGCGCCAAGGCCATGCCCGGCGACCGTGAGGACGCTCTGCAGGCCGGGGCCACGGAGTTTCTGACCAAACCCTTCACCGCCAAACAACTGCGCGACATCCTTAGGATCTACTTCCCCCTCCCCACGACGGCCGAACTGCACGCCCCCTTTTCGCGCAACGGCCACAAATCGAGCGCCCCCGGCGCCTAGGCCGCGGGAACTCGTAGCAGCCCCGGACAATCCCAACCGAACCGTCCTTATGGACGGATCATTGTGAACTTTTTCACATAATCGCATAGTGGGAGGACGTCTGTGTGACCCCTCAAGGCTCAGGCTCGGAGGAGGAGTCCGCCTGCGAGCCGCGCCAGGCGGATTCGGCCAGGACCAATCCCCCCAGCACCCCAGACCGATCGCCAAGCGCAGGAGCCACGATGACCTCGTCGATGTCATCCTTGATGGCTGGTAGCGGCAGGTAGCCCTGGAGCAGCTCTTGAACTCTCACACGGATGCGAGGCAAGAGCCCCGCCTGCCCCATCACCCCGCCCCCGAGGATGATGCGCTCGGGCGCCAGGACGAAGAGGATGTTCACCAACCCGTAGGCCAGATAATCGGCTTCCATCTGCCAGGCGGGGTGGTCCGGGGGAAGCGTTTCCGGCGGCGAGCCCCAGCGCGCCTCGATCGCCGGGCCTGAAGCCAGGCCTTCGAAGCAGTCTCCGTGGAAGGGACAGACCCCTGCAAATGGATCGCTTGTCGTGTCGTGAGGCACAAAGATATGCCCCATCTCCGGATGCATGAGCCCATGCACCAGGCGCCCATCGACCATCGCCCCGCCGCCAATCCCCGTACCTACCGTCAGGTAGACAAGGGTCCCCAGGCCCGTGGCGGCGCCCCAGCGCGCCTCCGCCAGTACAGCGGCGTTGACATCCGTGTCCAACGCCACCGGCACCCGCAGGCGCGCCTTTAGGGGTCCGGCCAAGTCGGTATTCGACCAACCCCGTTTTGGCGTGGCCGTGATGTACCCCCAAGTGGGAGAGCCGGCATGCAGATCCAGCGGGCCAAAGGATCCGATGCCGATGGCGGCCAGGCCCGGGTGCGCTTCAAAGAACTCGGCGGCCCGGCCGATCGTCTCTTGCGGCGTGGTGGTCGGAAAGCGCACCTCCCCCCGGATATCGTCCGGCCCCGTCCCGACGGCGCACACGACCTTGGTGCCTCCGGCTTCGATGCCGCCGAAAACGGTCATGACGCCCTTAGCTCCTTGAGCGGGCTCGTCCTCACTGCCGCCAGCCGACCAGACATCCTGTTTCCATCCTTGCGGAGCCCTTGACTTCGATCACGACCCAAACGATACCGGCCGGGACAAACATCAGGCTGGCGACGACAAGCATCCCCGATTGCAGGCGGGGAATCCAGCGGGCGTCAGCCGCCTTCGACTTTCGGGGCCAGGCTGGCCAGCACGGACTCCAGCGCCCTCCCCTCCGCCCCTATCTGCTTCAGCCTCTCCAGTCCAGCCGCAAAGCGCGCAGTCAGTTGATCCGTCGCCTCCCCGCCTTCCGCCTGATCCAGCATGTCCATGGTAAAGGCCACGTCCGAGGTACCGGTAACGCCCGACAGCCAATCATGCGCCTTACGCACTGCCTGCCGGTGGTCGCCGGCCAGCCGGGTATGACCCAACAGGATCAGGCATGCCAGCGCCGCCGCCGTTGCCTGGACGTCTCCACCCCAAGAGCCATCCGCCTTCTGCCGGAGCAGGAGGTTGTCCAGACTCCCCTGCTTAAGCACCGCTATGACCTCGGTGACGACCTGCTTTCCAAACCGCTCCCCTTCCTTGGCCGATAGGATGATGCGATTGGTGCTGAGAAAATCGCTGTACAGGGCGTGCATCCGTCGCTCAAGCTCATCTGGAGGGAGACGCAGATCGTCTTGGTTGACCCGCGAAAGGAGGTACGCCTGGGCGCGAGAATCCAGGTCGAGATAGGTGTCCTTTTGGACCGGAACCCGGTCTGCCCAAGCCTCTGCACCCGCACGTCTAGATGAGGTTATGTGCCCGAGCTCGATGCGTTGACGAAGGGAATGCGCCTTTGGCATGGGTCCCGGACTGGCAGGAGCACCAAGGGACAGAGGCGCGCTCAGGAAGTCTGCCGACCAGTCTTGCGGGAGCTCGACCGGCTGCACGATTTCTACCGGCTTGCCGCCTGTTTGGATTTGACGTTGGATGGCCACGAAAGCGGTGAAGCGAGAGGCGATGCCATAATCGAGAGCAAGTGCTTGGATTTCTCCTCGCAGCCCTTCTCGTTCGGATGGAAAGGCGGCCCAGCGGTCCTCCAGGGCGGCCACCCGGGCGCGTGCCCATAGCGGGGCCAGGTCCATCGATGTGCACTTGGGTCTGGCCTGCTCCTTGAGGGCTCCGGTGGAGGTCTTTCCCTTGAGGGTCAGGGACTTGGGGGATCCCTTGAGCAAGATGGTGGCGGATTGCCCGGTGAACAGCACTGGAAGGTTCGGGTCCGCCGGCTCGCCGGCCGTCAGACTCAAGCTTTCGGCCAGGGGTTGCCCGATGCGACTCTCGAGTCCGGCCACAGCGGCACGGATGTCTTCGCCGGGAGTCAGCAGCGTGCAGCTGCCCCCGCCGGCCGCCGCCAGCCGCTTGAGCAGCGAGCTGTTCACCGCCGTGTCAATCCCCAACGTGAAGAAGCGCGCCGCCCCCCGGCGATGATGGACGGCCGCCACCAGTTCATCGGCGTTCCACGCCTGGCCGTCCGTAATGAAGACCACCGTGCGCACCACGCCGTCCCCGGTCTTGCCCGCCAGAGCGGCCTGAATCGCCGGCAGCATCTCCGTCCCGCCGCGGGCTACCAGGGCGTCTATCCAGGCATCGGCCCGGTCGAGCGACTCCTGGTCGTACGCCAGCGGCTCGTCGGACAAGGTCTCCAACCGGTCGTCGAAGGCGATCAGGTTGAAGGAATCCCCCGCCCGCAGGCCGTGCATCACGGTCTTCAGGCCCACTTTGGCGGCGGCCAGTTTCGCCCCGCCCATCGACCCCGAAATGTCGACCACCAACACCGCCTGACGCGGCAGCCCAACCCCCTGGAGATCGATCGGCGCATCGATCGCAAGCAATGTGAAGGCGCCGTCTGTCCAGGCCCGCAGCATGCCGCCCTCCGGACGCTCAAGCGCATAGGCCAGGACGAAATCGCGATCCAGGCTGGCTTTGGCGTCCGGGGCGACCCGGACCGAGGGGCCGCCTTCGTCGTCGAGGTCCATGCGCACAGCGTGCAGCGAACTGCGCAGCCAACGGAGCCGGCCCTCGATGGTCACCTCCAGGTCGAGCTCGGCCCCGCCTTCCAGCCGCAGCGGGGGCTGCAGGTGTGAGGCGTCGGGCACGCGATCGGTGTCCGGATGGACCCCTGGTCCGCTGTGCCCCATGGGCTCGCCGGGCAGGAAACGCGGCGCAATGACGGTCGGGAAGCGCCAGTGTAGTTCACCGTCCTGCGATGGCAGGGTCTCCACAAGCTCCAGCGTGACCTGCACGCTGGTCTTGGGCGGCAAGTTGGTGACGCGCAGCGTGTGGACATCAGCCGCCTCGGCCGTCAGAAGCCCGGCCTGGAGGCCGGCCTGGCGAGCCTCCTCGAAGGCTTCCTCGGCCTCCTCGCGGCGACGGCACTCGGCGGTGACCGTCAGATCGCCTGCGGTCAGGCGCATGGCCACCACCGCCCCGTCCTCAGGCAAGGGGAAGATGTGCACGGCCTCCACCGGCACCTCGAGATCATTGACAAAGGTCTGCGTGACCGTCGTACGGGCGATATTCTCTACCAGGTGGGCCCTGACGGTGACTACACGCAAAGGCAGTGCCACCGGCGCCCCACTTACCAGGGCCAGCAGACCACCCGGTCCTTGCGGGTCGGCGTGGGCCTCGAGAGTCGGGGCGAGCTTTTGGGGCACGGCGGGGGTTGTCATCTTAGGACATCTCCTCCAACAGGGTTTTCAAGCGCCGGGCTACCCAGGCGGGATCCGCCACCCGCTCCGGGTCGATCAGCAGAGTCACACCAGGCGCCAGGCGAAAGGCCGGCAGGCCGGCCGGTTCGGCGGCGCTTGGGGGGAAAGACATCGGATTGAAAGCAGGGTCTGGTTGACGCAGGCGTTGCGGGGCCGGGGCGGCGAGGGGCACAGGGGCGTGACTTTCATCCAGCGCGGTCAGGGACCCCGCCAGGGCGGCCTGCAGGGCGGCCACCGGCTGGGCCGGGAGCCACCCCTGAACCTGGCCCAGGCTCAGCCCCTGCGCCTGCAAGGCTTTGATCGCTACCAACTGAAGCAGGTGCTGGTAGGTGTAGACGGCCTGGCGGCCGTCATAGCGGACCGGCTTGGACAGTAAGCCCAGGGATTGATAGTAGCGCACGTTGCGGGCGTCAAGCTGCGCCGCCACCCGCTCGTCATCGGGCGACAATCCGGCACTGGCGAGTTGGCGGTTGACCGCCGACACCAGGCCTCCCAAGTCAAATTCCCGCCCTTTGAGCCGCCGCAACCCGTCAAACATGACGATAGTGTAACATTTACAGTAATTACTGTCAATATACGCGTTGGGTCAAACGCCGACCCTTGTCTACCGCCCTGTTGGCCTCCTTGTCAAAGGGGGGGGCCCGTGGGGGACATGAGGGCGGTGCCCTTCAGCTTGATCAATGGCTCAGTCAATCTGCGGTTTTGTGACGTCGGATAACACTATCTGGGATAGTGGCTGGTGTGAGGGATCAACCGCCGACGGGCCGGACGGCTTCGATCATGCGATGGGGGTCGACTACTCCGTCGGAGCGTCCGCCTGGGGATCCTTCAGGGGTTGGGTTTTGACCAGCTCATCCGCCACGTCCGGCACCTCGCGCATCTCGGTCAGGTACCGCATGTTGGAGTTGTGGAGCCGGTCGCTGAGCAGCTGCGCCAGCCGGTGCCAAAGCTTGGCCGCCAGTCCGCTGTCGGTGGCCATCAGCATGGTGAGGGACTGGAGGGGGAAGACGAGCACCTCCAGAGGCTCCAGGGCGGCGACGGTCGGCGGCTGGGAAGCGTCCATCAACAAGGAGGCTTCGCCGAAGGTCTCCCCCACCCCGACGTCCGCCAGGACAACTTCCTCATCGGATTGGGTGGTCAACGATATGCGCGCCCTTCCCTTCAGGATGACGAACAGGTTGCGCTCGGCGGAACCTTGTTTCACAACCACGTCTCCCTGATTGAAAATCTCTCGATGACCAATCATAAGCAGGGCCTGCAGCTGCTCCTTCCCCAGCCCGGCGAACAGCGGGAAGCCTTCCAGCAGGGACAGCGCATCTTCGTGGTTGGCGCGCATGAATTCGGCTCGCATGGCCAATTGGGCCCGCTCCTCCGACTTTCTGACGATCCGTCCGGCCTGAATGATCTCCATCATTTCTGCGCCCAGTTGACGGAGGGTCAGCTTGCGCAGGGAGGTCCAACTGCGTTGAAACTCGAGGTAGGCCTGGAAAGGATTCTCATCCGGGATGGCCTTGGTGTTCGCCAGCCAGATGTTGCGGATGGTCTCCTTGGCGTCCTCCACGCGTTCGTCGGTCAGGTAGTCCAGCGCCAGGATGAGGTTGGTCTTCAGGATCTTGTCATCCAGCGTGTCCTTGAGGAACTCACCCGGATAGGGGTCAAAGTCCTCCGCCTCCACCAGGTTCATGTTGACCTCTTCCGTCTGCCCCTGGATCTTGGCCCTCGAATACAGCAGGCGGAAGATGTCCTCGCGGAAACGCTGCCAGGTGGGAGAGTATCCGCCCGGCGGACGGTGCTGGACATAAAGCTGGTTGTCGAGAAAGAAGGAAAAACCAAACATGCGGGCGTTGAGCACGTAGTCGGTATCCTCTCCGCGCGTGACGCGCGGGTCGAAGGGCACCGTGCGAAACAACGCCCGGTGGATGACCATGCACCCGCCAAAGGCAAACGGGGTGACCTTGAGCCTCGGCTCGCCGGGGATAATCTTGTCAAACGCTTCGCGCTTGCTTCCGAATCGGTCCCAATAGGTCATCCAGTGGATCTCTTCGGGGACGTCGTCGTAGTAAGTGCCCTTGGCGTTGATGTAGTAACCGGCCACGCCATCGATGGTCTGGCCGGTGAAGCGCGTGCCGACGAATTCGCCGGCCTTGCTCATGAAAGCGGGGTCGTCGAAGAACTCGTCGTCATCGATGAGCACCGCCACCTCGGCCCCCAGCACATAAGGGATGTAAAGGCACATGTTGCGGATGTTGGAGTAGCCGGTGAGGGCCAGCACGTGCGTCAGGCCTTGCGCCTCGGCTCCCTTTAGGGCAGCGTGCATCTTTGCCAGGTGGGAATGCGAAATGACGTACGTCTCCACCGGGGGGTCCTGGGCGATGACGATCTCGCGCACCCGCGCTTCAACTTGGGCCTCGATATCAGGCGCCGTCGAGCACGCCAGTACGACCAGCGAAAAATCCTTAGCCTCGAGGGCGTGCAGGCTTTGCAGCGTCCGGGCCAGCGTCCCCTCCTGGTCTACGGGTGTCGGATGGTCGTACACGGCGTCGCCCGGCTGCCAGCCCACGGCAGCCGGGCGCGACCAATAGGTGGGGATGACCATAATCGTCTTCATCGGCCAGGCTGTCCCTTCATTGCCGCATCCTTGGCTCCCAGGCAATCACCTGGATTCCCCCTTTGCTCGCCGGCCAACCGCTTTCCGTCGGTCCCGCCGTCGCCACGAAGCCCGTTAGCGACTGTTTCTTACACCACCGTCGGCGAACTGGCAACCGGCTCCCCGCCTGGCCCGGCAGGCCCCGCCCAACCATTCCCGGGTGTCACCAGCGGACCCTCTATCGTCAGGGCCGCCTCCGAGCCTGGATCTTGGTCAGGATAGAAGGTTTCGACAAACGCCTCCCACCCGGCCATCAGCCGCTGGTATCGCCGGATAGCCGCCGGCAGTTCGCCAAGCGACGCCTCAAATGCCCGGCTTAACCCGTCAAACCGAGGATCCTCAAAAGCCCGGGCCGCTTCACGCCCACCAACCTGCAAGCCCATCCGCTGTCTTTGAATGGCCGCGTCGAAAGGCGTTCCGAGCTCTTCAGCCTGGTCCAGGAACCAAGTGAGGAACGGATTGCGCCCGATCCACCCCAGGCAGGCCAGGTAGAAGCGCGATCGGATCTCTTCCTGGCGCATGTCGGGCACGCCGGGAAACCCGGGATAAGTGTCGTGGAACACCGGCAGGTCGACATCGACGATCCCGCGACTGGACCTGGCGATCGCCCGCCCAAGGAGCGTGTCCTCGCCGCGGCCCATAATACATTGGTCTTCGAAGACGTAGGTCGTGGAGTAGAACAAGGAAAGATCTTCGGGATGGCGCAGGCCCAGCCCCAGGTTGCCCCCCAGAGGTTTTTGGGTCGGCCTGGGGCGCCTCGGCCCCGTGCCCCCCAGTTTCAGGCCATGATGCTGCTCGCTCGCCTGGACGAAGGCCAGCGCCCGCTCCTTGCGCAGGCCGATCAGCAGCTGCTCCAGGCCGTCGAAGGCCATCGGCGGCACGATGTAGTAGCCGGAGTACTCGCTGGTGGTGGCGACGATCCCGTGCTTAGAGAGCGAGGCGAGGTGCGCCCCCACGAAGTCCACCTGACGGAAGTGAGGCGTCCCGTCCTTAATGTTCGTCAGCACCTTCGGAAACACGTCTGTGTCGAAAAAGATTACGGCGTCCAGGCCCTCGACCAGGGCATGCAGCAGGACGGTGTTGCGATAGGCTGAGTAGGGAACCTGGCCGTAGGCCGTCCAGCTTGGCACCGCCAGCAGATCCTCCACGGCGCTCGCCGCCAGGCCGCCGGTTCGAAGCCGTTGGCTGAGCCCGACGTCGCCGGACGCCCGCAGCACGTCCATTCGGACACGATGACGGATCGCCGAAACGGCTGATGCATCAACGCTGTGACTGACAGCGCCGATCACGCGATCCACACGGTGGCCAAATTGGTCGGCGTTGTCGAGGAATCTCAGGATCAGCTCGGGGTCATCCAGGCGCCGCGTGATCACGGCCAGGGCAATGTTGGGAGATGATGAAGCGTTCACGCCGCCCTCCTTGGGGACCCTACTGAATGGGTTTGCTCACACCTTCGCATCGTCGCCCAGCACTTCGTGATACACCGCCAGCATCTTGTCCACCTGTTGAGACCACGAGAAGTGCTGGCTCGCGTATCCGGCGGCGACCCGTCCTTTGGTTCGCTTGCCGTGTGTCTCGATGGATTCGATGACGGCGCGGGCCAGCTGTCCGGCGTCACCCACATCCACCAGCCAACCTACCCGGTCGTCCACAAAATCCACCAGCCCGCCGGCGTCCGTGGCGATCACCGGCGTGCCGCACGCCAAGGCTTCTACAGCCACCAGCCCAAACGGCTCCACCCGGGACGGCACCACAGAGACATCCGCCACGTTCAGCAGGCGGGCGATCTCCGCCTGAGGGTGCTGCCCCATAAAGCGGACGTGCTTGAGCTGGAGGCTCTCGGCCTGGCTCAGGAGCTCGTCGTGAAGCTCACCGTCCCCGATGATCAGCGTCATGACGCCCGGCAGTGCCGCTTCATAGACGGCAGCCGCATCAAGCAGCACGTCGACTCCTTTGAACCGGGCCAGCTTGCCGACGAAAATTATCAGGGCCGGCGGCGGCTCAATCCCGAAAGCTCGCAGCACGTCCTTCCGATCGAGCGCCATGGGGTGGAAGACCGACTCGTCGAAACCGTTCATAATCAGGCGGATTTTCGTTTCAGGGATGGCGTACAGGTCCATGGCGTCGTCGGCGACCTGGTGCGAGATGGCAATCACCGCCTTGCTCCTCCCCACGCCCTCCAGGGCCAGCTCCTGCCAGTCGGGGTAGCGCTGGAACCCCATCAAATCCGTCCCGTGGGCCGTGGCCACGGTGGGCACCCGGGTTTTGGTGGCGGCGTAGGTCGTGACCCACAGATGCATGGCGTGGATCACATCTGGCTTCCACGTTTCTACGGCTGCGTCGATCGCCCTTTGAAAGGCATCGACATAGGCGGCGCGTTGGGCAGCGTCCAAATCCGCATAGGTGGTCGAGCTGCGGGGATGGGTCGTGAAACACGGAAAGTTGAACGGAAGGCGATCTTTCCCCGGCGCCGCCCCTTCATCCGGTGTGAACAGAATGGTTTCGACGTCGAACGGGTAGCCGCCTCGCACGTCATGGTCTGGGCAAATGGCCAGAGCGTGGTGACCTTTCTTCACCAATTCTCGGGCGACATTCTGGGTGTAAATGCCGCTCCCCGAGCCTTCCAGGGGGAAGTGGTTCGGGATGAGCACGCGCATTGGAAACCTTCTGACGCTGGCGCAGACTAAGAGGGGTCTTCGAGTTTCGAGCAAAGAGAGGAACGGAGCCGACCTGCGTTTGAAGGCTCCACACCCAACCCATTATAAGCGCATTTGGATGCCAAACTGGGATGATGCGAAGGTCATGGCGAGGCGCCGAAGGCGTACCGTCTCATTGCGAGAAAGTGCGTGCCCACCTCCTCATTGCGAGGCGGCGCCGCCCGTCCCAAGATATTGTTGGGGTGGCCATCGCTTCGTCGTGAGAGGACCAGATCAGCGCCTCGGTCGCGCCGCTCGCTTGCCAAACTGATGGCGGCGCAGCCGACCGAGGCCTTGTCCTTCCGAAATCAGGAGCTCATCCAGGCGGCGTCGAGGTCAGGATCTCGATCTCATGCCAACCGGGCCACACGTCCAGGGCATAGGTCGTCACCACCTTCACCAGGTCCACACCAACCAGAGGCTGGTCCGGCTGGTAGGTGAGCACATCACCTTCCTGGGTCACTTGATCAAAGGTATGCAGGAGTGCAATTGGCCTGCCCGCCTGCCGCACCCAGAGTTGGTGCACGCTGCGCCCGGGTGGGTCCTGCAAGACTGTGAGCACGAACGACTCGACATCTGTCGGGGCGGCGAGCGCGAATTGAATCCACTGTGGTGGTCCACCGGAGCTGATCCAATATTCCCGAGTGCCATCAGCCGCCAGCTCAGGAACGAAATCGAGAGCATGGCTGGAGGCCGTGATCGTGGCCTGAGCGGCGGCATTGAAGCGGATGAAGTCGAAATCGCCGTAGGCACAAGGGTCGGGCCGGTTGGCCGGTGCGAGCACGGTCGCAACCGCCCCGTCTCCTTCGTAGGCATTCCAGAACTCGTCGTCGGGGTTCTGGCCCCAGGTCCAGAACAACCAGCCATCGAATCCGTAGTCGCACGACTCGACCTGCCAGGACTGTAGGGCTGCCGCAGCGCGACTGGCCGTGGTGTAGAACTCCTTGTCGGCCCCAAACTCACCCATCAGGATCAACTTATCCCCAGCTCCGGGCATGGCGAAATTTTCAACATGTTCTTTCAAAGACAGATCGTAGCCCGGATAGGGGTGGAAATCGATGAAATCAAGCTGCGATTCGCGCACGACGCGATCGAGATAAACAACACGCGGATCACCCTCACGAACCGGGTTCGGCTCTTGCTGGGAAATGAAGCCCATCGTCACCAGCGCCGTCGGATCGACGGCCTGGATCGAATCCCGCAGCTGCTTGATCCAGAAGATCCAGCTCTCTTCCATCATGCGGATTCGGTCCTGCTGATCGGCCATGTCATAGCTGCTGCCATTGGCAGCAGTGACTGTCCCCGAGGTCCTGTCCAGGGGAGGATAATTAAGTTCGTAGTACGCCTCGTTCTTCAGCTCGTAAGCCAACACGGCGTCGAGCGGCGCGCCGCGCTCGATCAGACCCTGGATCAGGTCCACCCAGTACATCCGTTCGGCATTAATGCCGTGTTCGGTCAAGTAGACACCGTTGTAGCTCGGGTAAGCAGCCCGGGATAGCTCCTGGCTGTAGCCGCCATCATCTGGCACCCAATCATCGGTGAAGATGACGTAGATTCCGTATTGCTTGGCCAGGCGAAGGAATGTGGTGATGTTGTCGAGGTAAGCGTCGGACAGCCCGCCGGCCGGATTGCCGATGCATCCGCCCACCTCGCCCCAGCAGGCGTTCTTCCACATACGCACCGTGTTAAACCCCAGCGCTTTCATCTGCTGCAGCTCGGCTTCAGCCTGGTCCAGCTCGCCAAACGAGGTGTTGAAAAGGGCATCGACCCAGATGTTGCCCCGTCCGGGCGAGGGCCTGGACACCCAATGGACGTAGTCGGCGCCGCGCGGCACGAAGCGTTCGCCGGTTTCCCGGTCGTAGAACTCCATCCCGGATGAGCCCTGCCGAACCCCAATGCGGTGCTCGACAGCGACCGGCTTTTCCGTCGGCGTCGGAGCGGCAGTTGGGGGAACCGGGCTGAGGGTCGGTTCAGGTGGGACTGCTTTGGTAGCGGCCGGCGATGAGCAGGCCGCCGACACAACCACAAGCATGAGACCGAAAAGCGCGCGACGCAGGTTCACAGACAGCCTCCTTGGGCTCTTGCGACGGGTAGCTCTAGCAGATTAAGAATGGACGCGTGGTTCGCTCAACCGGCCAGGGGTGGCTCATCATACTGGAAATCAAGTTGGTCGGCGATGTCCGAATCCGCATGTCATGGCGTGACGCCGGTGTCCACCCTTGTCATGGCGACGGGCCGAAGGCCCCGTGGCGATCGTGTCGTCGTGAGGGCCAAAACCAGCGCCTCGGTCGCGCGGCGCGTTCGCCAAAACCCAGGGCGGCACAGCCGACCGAGGCGCTTTTCTTCCGAATCCAGGAGCTCACCCGGGCGGCGTCGAGGTCAGGATCTCGATCTCATGCCAGGCTGGCCAAAGATCGCCAGAGTAGGTCGTCACGACTCTTACCCGGTCGACACCGATCAGCGGCTCCTCCGGTGTGAAGGTGAGGACATCGCCCTCATCGGTGACCCCGTCGAGGGTGTCCACTAGGGCAATGTCCTTGCCAGCCTGTCGTACCCAGATCTGGTGCACGGTGCGGCCGGGCGGGTTTTGGGCGATCGTGAGCGCGATCGACTCGACGTCGGTGGGTTCTGCGAGATCAAACTGGATCCACTGGGGCGGCCCAGCGTAGCTGTTCCAGTAGTCCTGGGTACCGTCCGCCGCCTGTTCGGGCGGATACCCGGGCGCGTAGCTCGAGGCCGTGATCACAGCCCGGGCCGCGGCGTTGAAGCGGATGAAGCTGAAGTTGCCGTAGGCGCAGGGATCGGGACGATTGGACGGAGCGAGCACGGTCGCAACAGCCCCGTCTCCCTCGTAGGCATTCCAGAACTCGTCGTTGGGGTTCTGGCCCCAAGTCCAGAACAGCCAGCCATCGAACCCGTAATCGCACGACTCGACCTGCCAGGCCTGGAGCGCCGCCGCCCCGCGTTCGGCAGTGGCGTAGTTGTGCTTGTCCGCTCCAAACTCTCCCATCACGATTAACTTGTCACCGGCGCCTTCCAGGGCGAAGTTCTCGGCGTGTCCCTTCATCGACAGGTCGTACCCAGGATAGGCGTGAAAATCGAGGAAATCGAGCTGCGAACTCCCGCACCACGCGATCGAGGTAGACCAGACGTTGGTCCCCTTCACGCACCGGATTCGGCTCCTGCTGAACGAAGAAACCCATCGTCACCAGCGCCGTCGGATCGACGGCCTGGATGGAATCCCGCAGCTGCTCGATCCAGTACAGCCAGCCTTCCTCCATCATGCGCACGTGGTCCTGAGTCACAGCCATATCGTAGGTGTTGCCGTTGGCCGTGGTAACCGAGCCGGAGGTCTTGCTCAGGGGAGGGGAATCGGCCTCATAGAAGGCCTCGTTCTTCAACTCGTAGGCCAACACGGCGTCGAGCGGCGCGCCGCGCTCGATCAGACCCTGGATCAAGTCCACCCAGTACATCCGCTCAGCATTAATTCCGTGGCCAGTCAAATAGACGCCGTTGTACCCCGCGTAAGCTGCACGATTGAGTTCCTGACTGTAACCGCCGTGATCTGGCACCCAATCATCGGTGAAGATGACGTAGATGCCGTATTGCTTGGCCAGGCGCAGGAAGGTGGTGATGTTGTCGAGGTAAGCGTCCGACAGCCCGCCGGCCGGATTGCCGATGCATCCGCCCACCTCGCCCCAGCAGGCGTTCTTCCACATGCGCACCGTGTTGAACCCCAACGCATTCATCTGCTGGAGCTCGGCTTCAGCCTGGTCCAGCTCACCGAAGGACGTGTTGAAAAGGGCATCAACCCAGATGTCCCCTTGCCCGGGCGAGGGCCTGGACACCCAATGGACATAGTCGGCGCCGCGCGGCACGAAGCGTTCGCCGGTTTCCCGGTCGTAGAACTCCATACCAGAGGAGCCCTGCCGAACCCCAATACGGTGCTCGACAGCGACCGGCTTAACTGTCGGCGTCGGAGCGGCGGATGGGGCGGCGGTTGGGGGAATCGGGCTGAGGGTCGGTTCAGGTGGTGTTGCTTTGGTGGCGGCCGGCGATGAGCAGGCCGCCGACACAACCACAAGCATGAGACCGAAAAGCGCGCGACGCAGGTTCACAGACAGCCTCCTTGGGCTCTCGCGACGAGGTGCTCTAGCAGATTAAGAATGGACGCGTGGTTCGCTCAACCGGCCAGGGGTGGCTCATGATACTAGAAATCAAGCTGGTCGGCGATGTCCGCATCCACAAGTCATGGCGAGAAGGTGTCCCCCCATGTCAAGGGGAGGGGCCCATCGCCCGGCCAGGCTCAGGCGGGCGGGCTGCCCATCGGCTGCGGGAAAGACGAGCGGGGCAGGATGGTCGAACGGGGGGCTGCGCCAAGCCAGGCTGAGGGCCGGACAACCGGCACTTGGCCCAAAGGTCAGCTTGGTCATCCTAGGGGACGTTCTTCAACCAGGCCACGCCATAAGGTGGCACGTCCAAGGTGAGGGTGCCGGCCCTGGCCTGATGTCGGCGACCGTCGATCAGGTCCTTCCAGCGAGCTCCCGCCCCTTCCACGGGAACACTCAGGGGGACGGTCACACCGCTGACATTGTGCAGTGCTAAGACTGCCTGGTTGGTTCCCTCGTCGGTTCGCTGGATGGCGAAGACGCGCTCATCCAACCGCCGGATCCGCTGGGGGCTGCCAGGATGAAAGGCCGGCTCGAGGATTCGCGCCGCAATCAATCTTCGATACGACTCAAAGACGGCACGGCGCAAGTGCCCCGCCTCCCCGAGCTCTTGTTCGGTCTTGGCCCTCTTCAGCTTCTCACGGTTGATGCTACGCGGCAGGGCCGTCAGCTCGATGCCCTTCTCGAAGTTGCGTGACCCCAAGAGGCTGTGAAGGTAGATGGCAGGCAGGCCAGCCAGTGCCAGCATGACCGCCTGAGAGACGATGAAACGATCCACACACAGGCTCTGGGGATCCTCCGGCCGAGCACCATTCAACAGGTCAAAATAGGAAATGTTCAGCTCATAGGGACTGGTCGATCCATCCGGATTGGACTTGGAGGAGATTACCCCGCCGCCCGATTGTGTCTTCGACACCAAAAGGTCGATTTCATCTTCGGCCAGGATCCCTTTTACAGGCATCAAGCCGATGCCATCGTGAGAGGCGGTGAAATTGAGGAAGGCAGTGCTCGGAGACGGCGTCCACAGTGTCTCGGCCCAATCTGTCAAATGCTGGGCGGAACCACTGAGCACGGCGTGGGCCGTCAAGGGGGGAAGCGTGAAGTTGTACACCAGATGGGCTTCGTTGGTCCCGTCGCCGAAGTAGGATACGTTGTCCGGATGGGGGACGTTGGTTTCCGTCAGTATGACCACCCCCGGCGCAACTTCGTCGATGAAAGCGCGGAAGAGCTGTACGATCCAATGCGCTTGCGCGAGGTGGATACAGGTAGTACCCACCTCTTTCCACAGGTAAGCGACGGCGTCCAGGCGAAGGATGTCGGCGCCATGTTCGACGTACGAGAGCACGACGTCGATGACATCCAACAGCGTGTCCGGATTCGCGTAGTTCAAGTCGACCTGGTCGGGGCTGAAGGTCGTCCATATATGTTCCGTACCGCGCACCGTCACCACTGGCGTCAGGAGCGGATGGGCGCGAGGGCGGGTGATATTGGAGAGATCCGTGGCGGGATCGAGGCGGATGAAGTAATCGGCGTAGTGCGGGTCCCCCTCCCGGAAGGCCCGGAACCAGGCGCTTTCGGCCGACACATGGTTGATGACGGCGTCGAACATCAGCCGATGGCCATCCGCCTTCAAAGCCTCGATATCCTCCCACGAGCCCAGTGCCGGATCGACCGACTCATAATCGACCACGGAGAAGCCGGCGTCCGAAGAGGACGGGAAGAAGGGCAAGATATGGAGGATGTCGACCAGATCCCGAAGCCAGGTGTCGACAAACCGGCGCAGGGAATTGAGCGGGAGCATGTCGTCGGCCGCCAGCATGTCGGCATAGGTGATCAGCACGACGTCCCGTTGGCTGAATCCGGCTTCCTCCGGCTGAAACTTCCGATGGGTTTCCCGCTTGAACCGGTCCATCCGGGCGATTAGGCGATCTGCCGTCCGGGGGCCCTCTCCGGCGCCATAAAGCTGCCGAAGCAGGCGGCGAATGGTATCCGAGCGTCCTTCAGGCATGGTCGCGGTCAAAGGAGTGGATCACCTCTTCGAGCAGCGGCCGCGCAAACGCATAAGAGAAATGGCGGCTGGCGACAGCAAAGTTGTGCTCGGTCATCTCGGCCACGCGATCAGGCTCCCTTAAGAGCCGCCGGACCGAGGCAACCGTCTCGTCGGTGATCTGTCCATCGATGGTCACGGCTCGGATGCCTGTGGGCTCGATATCTTGGCGGTAAACCGAGTAAAGATTGACAAGCAACGGACGGCGCATGTAGATCGTTTCCAGGAGCGCGTTCCCGAAGCCCTCATAAAGGCTTGGGTAGGTGATGAAGTCGGCCTGGGCATAGGCATCCCAGAACCTGTAGATCTTTCGCCCATCCCGATCCGTGCCACGAGAAGGCGCAAATCTGGCTGGCGCATAGTCGAGATCGACGTTGGAACCACTTGCCAAATCTCGCAGTTCGTCCAAGTAGTCGATCGAATCGTGCTCGGCGCGGTGGCTGATAACCAACCTGGAATTCAAGGATTTCATCCGCGCAAGCAGCTCAATCGAGAGCTGGATGCCCTTGCGCCGAATGACGCGGGTCGGCTGGAGGAAGAAGATCGAACCTTCTGGAAGGCCCAGCTCAGCTCTCAGGTTGGCGTTATAGGCATCGGGACCCGGCGGCTCGGCAGAAAAATCGAGGATGTTCGGCAAGACCCGGCTGTCGATGCCTCGGTCGGCGAGCGCCCTGTGGGCTGCCGAGTTGATGACCAGGTGACGAATATTGGGAAGGTCAGGCGGAAAGGTCTGGCGCAGCAGATCCGCAGCCGCCGGCGCTGCATACTGGTCTCGTTCCCAGTAGAAGTCGTGGTGATGGGCAATGGTTGGGATCCCCGTCTCGCCGACCACCCCCTTGAGCGCCAGGCTCAGGGGCAGATTCATCGGGATGGCAAACACATTTTGAGGAACAATGAGATCGAGGGTGTGTTGGCGTATGAATTGGCGCAGCGCTTCCGTTAGAGTGCCCTGTGCCTCTCCAAGTCGACGAGAGAATTCGTCCCCCCAGGTGTCCACTCCGAAGGCCCGCGCGGTAATCCACCGGATCTCAGGGTGCTCGAAATGCGCGAGATCGAACTCCGTCCCTCCCGCCACGGGCACATACAGCGGGCCGTGATCGCTTGCCGGCTGGTCCAGTTGACCCGCAAAGTAATAGATCTGGTGGCCGAGCCCATGCAAGATGGAAGCCAGCTTGGCGGTCTCGAGGGAAACGCCGTCCGTCCCCGCCAGGCGGAAAGAGATGAAACCGATCCGCATCGATCAGCCCTTGACGCCGCCGGCTGTCAGACCTTGTTCAAGGTACCGCTCGAAGGCCAGGAAGAGGATGATCACGGGAATCGTCATGACGGTAGAAGCCGCCATCACCACGTTGGGACGCGGGCTGGGGTCGTTAAAGATGGCGTTAAGTTTGATCGGCATGGTGAACATGGCCCGATCATTCAAGAAGACGAGGGCATACAGGAATTCATTCCAGGCGATCATGAAAGTGTAGATACCGACCGTCACCAGCGCTGGGATCGACAGCGGCAGGGTCACCCGCCAGATGACAGCCAGCCGGGAGCAGCCGTCGATCTGAGCCGCTTCCTCAATCTCCTCCGGGATGGTGTGGAAGTAATTGGTGAGCATGTACAGCGCCACCGGAAGGGTTTGCGCCAAATAGGTAAACACCAGCACGCCCAGGTTGTCCTGAACCTGCAGCCCCACCAGGTCCCCAGCCTGAGCAAGCAGGGCGAAGAGCGGGATGATGAGCAGGACGCCCGGGAAGAGGTAGACGATCAGGATGCTGTTGAGCATCAGCGACTTGCCTCCGAATTTCAAGCGAGCGATGGCGTAGGCGCCCAGAGTGGAGAACACCACCGCTAGCAGCGCGCTGGGCACGGAAACCAGCAAGCTGTTGACGATGTTGCGGGCGAAGGCCTGGAAATGGGGTGCGGCGGGGTCGAACAGTTCCCGATAAGCATCAAGGTGCAACGCACTGGGAATGTACACCGGAGCCCGGCCGGCGATCTCGGCGCCGGTCTTGAAAGATGAACTGGCCATCCAGTAGAAAGGGAACAAGATCATGCCCAGGAAGACGAACAGACCCAAGGAGAACAGCAGCCGGGACCACGTCAGGTGATCGGCGAGTTGGTTGATGAAGCTCTTGGGGACGACGGAACCGGCAGGCTGCATGCTTGCTCTCCGTGGCTACTCTTGGCGCATGACGGTGACCGCGTACACGGCGATGAACACGACCAAGGCCGCCAACTGAATCATGGCCGTCGCCGCGCCCTTGCCGAAATCGAAGGAGCCGAAACTGAACTGGTAGGTCAGCACCGGCAGGACGTTGGTCCCGTAGCCCCCTCCCGTCAGGAGCCAGATGTCGTCGAACTTGTTGAAGGTCCACAACAGCCGCAGCAAGAAGATGGCCCCCATGACATAGCGCAGCTCGGGGAGGGTGATGTAGAGAAACTTCTGAAAGGCGCTGGCGCCATCTACCCCGGCCGCTTCGTAGAGGGCCTCATCGATCGCTTGTAGACGTGCCAGGAGCATCAGCATGGCGAACGGGAAGTAGCGCCACCCCTGAAACAAGATGACAAGCCAGATGGCCAGGCCGCGCGTCGCCAGAAAGGCCATGGGCTCATGCAGCAGCCCGGTCGATGTCAGGACATCGTTGAAGACCCCTGAGGGGCGAGGATCGAGCAGCCAGCGCCACACAAAGGCGACACTCACCACCGGGGCGATGTAGGGAAACAAGAAGACCCCCCGGGCGAGGCCCCGGCCGGTGAACTTGTGGTTCAGGATCAGCGCCGCCAGCAAACCGAGTACCACGACCAGAATGGTTGAGAGCACGGAGTACACAACGGTCGTGACCGCCGCCCCCCAGTTGAGCCATCCCTGAAACTTGAATGCAAAATCGTTGAAGACCAGCTGGAAATTCTGGAAGCCGACCCACGGCGCGTGAAACACATCGTTCAGATTTCCAAGGCTGACGTGGTGGAAGCTGATCCAGATGCTGAAGAAGGCGGGGAATAAGACCAGGCCGAAGACAATCAGCGCGCTGGGCAGAATCAGCAGCCAGGCCAAGCGGGCCTCGCGCGCCGCCATGCCCCCGCCCAACCAACTCCTTCTGGCCTTCGACCGTTAAATCATGGATCATGATGCCCTCCTGACTTCCCCAGGGCCAAGCTGTCTGGACACCACATGGGGCACGCCCGGCGGCGCGTTTTCCTCATGGGATGGAGGAGCCCCTTTGGCGGAGCTCCCCACCCCTTGAGGAAAACGGTTCAATTCGGAAGGGACTACTGCGCAGCAGCCTTTCGCTGGGTGTAGAGGTCTTCGACCTGCCCCTGAAGCCAGGTGGCGCCCTCTTGGGGTGTCATCGAGTGTTCGATGGCGATGTTGCTGATCACCTGCGAGATGAGCAGGCGGCCCTCGATGTCCCCAATCACGGCTTGCTGGGTGGCGTCATAGCCAGGCCGGAAGAGCCAGCGCTGCATCGTGTCATAACCTGCGGCGATCGCAGCCAGGGTTTCGGGCGGGTAGTTGGCAAAGTAGTCGCTGGAAGACGACCAGCCGTCGACGGCGCTCTCCAACACAGGAACCTTGCCGAACGGAGCCAGGGCCAGGATTTCCTGGTAGTTGTCGCCGGTCATGAAGAACTTGACCACATCCTGAGCGACGGGGTCGGCGCCCTTCATGATGCTCAGCGTGACAAGCTGACCGTAGGTCGCAGCCCCATTCGGCCCTTCCATCGAAGGGGCGAACCCGGTGCGAGCCGCCAGGTCAGGGTAGGCCAGCTGGACGTTGCCGCCGGAGTCCAGGCCGGAGCCATCCACCAGGTCATCCATGATGTAGGTCGAGTAGAACAGCATCCCCGACTGCCCGTATTCGTACGCCTCTCGGGCGCCGCGCCAGTACTGTGGCCCGGGCAGCGAGCAGCTCTGCAGGTCCGTGTACCACTGCAGTGCGGCCACCATCTCAGGTGTGTCCATGGTCACATTGCCGGAGCTGTCAAACGGCCAGGCGTCGTTGGAAATGGCCACCTGCTCGAAGACCTGGTGCGGGTAGTTCTGTCCCGGATCGGTCCCCAGGGTCATCCCATACAGCAGGTTGTCGTTGCCTGGAAGTCCTTGGCAGGCCGCCGTAATCTGGTCCCAGGTGACGGGCGCAGCCAGGCCGGCGCTCTTGAAAACGTCTGCGCGGTACCAAAGAGCCTGGATCCAGCCGTCAAAGGGGATAGCGGCATAGTTCCCGGTGGCCGGGTCGACGACCATTTGGAGCGGGCCCTTGCGGAAGTCGCTCTCGCCAATGGACTTAATGGTCGCCATGGCAGCATCTTCGTCCAGTAGCCCATCGGCGGAAAAGGAGGCCACCCGCTCGATGCCCATGCGGACGATAGCGGGCAGGCGGTTGGCGGCCACGGCGGTCGATATTCGCTGAGAGATACCAGCTTCTTCAATGGGGACAATGCGAATCTCAACGCCGGAGTGAGCAGCCATGTAGCGCGCCGCTATCTCTTCATACACCTTCACACGCGCTTCCTTCATTGTCGGTCGTCCAAAACTCAACCACCACCGGGTTTTGGGCGGCATCGAGCTGTGACTGCATATCGTTAAGCTTAGCTTCGAGGTCGGCCGTGTCTTTCTCGGCCGCTTGCGCCTCTTGGACCTGATTCTGAAGATCGTTAACTTGCGCCTGAAGGGTGGCAGCTTGGCCCGTGTCGCCGGTGGGCTGCGATCCGCAGGCCGCAAGGAGCAGTCCAAGGACCATCGTCAGCAACACGGCACCTCTCAATGACCGGAGCATGTCTTCTCTTCCTCTCAATTGCGTGGGGCGGTCCCACTGGCGAATCCGAAGAAATGGCTGAACCTAGGTGTCGGTTGGACTCCTTTCACGAGTTCGGCCGGGCCCACGCCCAGAGGGGTGGGTCACGCCGGAGGTCCTATCGAGGGGCAACTCATCAATCGGGGCTGTAGCAGCACCCGGGATTCATCGAGCGGCTCCCCGCGAATCACGGCCACAAGCATCTGGCTGAGCTTTCGCCCGATGCTGTAGATCGGCTGGTTGAGGGTTGTCAATCCAAGCGCTTCTGCGGTTGGGATATCGTCGAAGCCGGCCACAGATAGGTCCCTGCCGATGACCATCTGCCGGTCCTTAGCCAGGGTCACAGCGCCCAGCGCCATAAGGTCATTGGCGGCCACGATGGCGGTCGGCGGGGCCTTCAAGTCCAGCAATCGCGTGGCGGCGGCCATGCCTCCGGTTCGGGTCAGGTCGGCGACGGCCACGTAGTCCCCGTTGGGGCTCAGGCCGAGCTCGTGCATGGCACGCTGGTAGCCCCTCAGGCGGTTGAGCCCAAAGGTCAGGTCTTGCGGGGCAGCGATGTAGGCGATGCGTTGGTGGCCGAGGCGGGCCAGGTGATGGACCAGCTGATGGGTGCCGCTCTCGCCATCCTCATCGATGTAGGGAAAAGACAGGCCATCGTCCGTCCGGCCGAAGGCGACGAACGGGAAGTCGCGACTAACGAGATAGGCAATCCTCTCGTCCTTCAAGCGTGTACGGATAACCACCGTCCCGTCGACCCGCCGGCCTTCGACCAAAGTCCGGTAAGCCGCCACCTCATCCAGCCCAGGCGAGTGGGAGGAGATCAGGATGTCGTACCCGTGGGCGGCCATTTCATCGCCGATTCCGGCCAGCATCAGGCTGAAGTACGGATCGGCGAAGCGCGGCCCGAAGGACGGCAGGATCAGGCCGATCAGGTCCGTGCGCTGCTTTTGGAGCTGTCGGGCGGTGGCGTTGGGAAAATAGCCCAGCTTGACGGCGGTGTCCTGGACGAGTTGGCGCGTCGCCGGGGAAACGTCTTGATAGCCTGCCAGGGCGCGCGAAACCGTCGTGATGGAGTAGCCGGTCGCTGCCGCAATCGTCTTCAAAGTCACGCGTGGGCTCACAAGCCTGAGACCTTGGGGGTCCAAAACGTTTTGGGTTAAGGCCAGAATAGCCCGAAACGTTTTGGATGTCAAATCGAAGTCATGAGGTATGCTAGATTCAGGCGGGAAACCCGCCCGATGGGTCTCAGCCATCTCGGTCGCCGGTACACGTTGGAATGAAAGAGGATTGAGACTTGCACATGGTCGACGAACGGCGCCCTACAACCGGTGCGCCCCAGTGGGAGGACCGCCTGGAGCACGTCCAGGACCTGGTGGCCGCCAGCCTGGCGGCGGTCGATCCGGAAGTCGCCGTGCGCCGCTATCTCCGCCTGAAGGCAGACACGATCACTGTGGCGGATACCCCGTACGAATTGGAGGCTGACAGCCGAGTATTTATCGTCGGCGCCGGCAAGGCCGGGGTGGCCATGGCCCGAGCCGCGGTCAAGGTGCTCGGGACGCGCCTGGCTGGCGGGGTCATGGCGGTGCCGGACCTCCCGCCGGGCGACGGACAGGGAATAGCGTGGATTCAGGGGGGCCACCCCCTCCCTACTCGGGGATCGCTGAACGCCGGGCGCCGGATGGCCGAGATGCTGGGATCGACCCGACCGCAAGACCTGGTGCTGGTGCTTCTCTCGGGCGGCGGCTCGGCGCTGCTCGAGCTGCCGGCTGAGGGGGTCAACCTGGAGGATCTGCGGACCACCACCGACATGCTGCTGCGGTCCGGGGCCAGCATTGACGAGGTCAACACCGTACGCCGCCGGCTGTCGAAAATTAAGGCCGGCGGCCTGGCGCGCCTGGCGGCTCCGGCCCGGACGGCCACCTTGCTGCTGTCCGACGTGGTGGGGGACCGTCTGGAGGCCATCGCCTCCGGCCCGACGGTGGAGTCGGCCGACGCCAGTCAAGACGCGCTAGAGGTGATCCATCGCTACGGCCTCGGCTCACGCCTGTCGGCCTCGGTCCTCGCTACCCTGCAGGGCTCGGGGGCCACCGAGCCGGATAGGGCTCCGGCTGTCCAGCATGTGATCATTGGCACCAACCGCATGGCGTGCGAGGCGGCAGCCGTCCGGGCGCGGGAGCTGGGGTTCCAGACGCAGGTGCTGAAGTCGAACCTGGAGGGCGAGGCCAGTCAGGCCGGGCGGGACTTGGCAGGACGGGCCAGCTCCGTTCGCCAGCATGGCGACCCCCTGCCCGCTCCCGCGTGCCTCGTCCAGGGAGGTGAAACCACGGTAAACGTTACGGGCTCCGGTCGGGGCGGCCGAAATCAGGAGCTGGCACTAGCGGCCGCCATCGACTTGGATGGCCTAGAACGCTGCCTGGTGGCCACTCTGGCCACCGACGGGGTGGACGGACCCACCCCGGCCGCCGGCGGCATCGTCACTGGATCCACGGCTGCGCATGCCCGGGCGCTGGGGCTCAACCCCCGCAAGAGCCTCGAGGACGATGACTCCCACACCTTCCTATCCGCGGTGGGAGCCACCCTCACCACCGGACCGACACGGACCAACGTCACCGATCTGGCGTTCGTGTTGGTCTATCCTTGAGAAGCCAAAGACGCATGACCTACAGGCATCACCCGGCAGGTCCTAAGCCTCCCCTAAGCCCTGACGCCGGGTCTCGCTCACCTGTGGGGCCAGTCGGTTCAACCGGCAGCTCTCGGGACGATGGATATGTGAATTGTTTCACAAGCTGGATTTTGAGGCAGGATGGGAAGGAGAACGCTCGGCCAACACAAAGAACCTGAGCTGGCGGCTCTGGCGCCCGCCAAACAGAGAACGCAGGCCATCGGCCAAAGGCCGGCCCCGGTTCGGCTGATTGTGCAAGGCATGCAAGCTTACGGGCCAAGCACACCTTTCCGCTCAGCCCTGTTCGGCGCCGGCCGCCATGCGTGATACCAAGAACCACGTCTCCATGTCCCCTGCGCCCTTGACATCGATCACGCCTCGACGCTCGCACACATAGC
Organism: uncultured Chloroflexia bacterium; assembly: GCA_963807065.1. Taxonomy (GTDB): domain Bacteria; phylum Chloroflexota; class Anaerolineae; order Anaerolineales; family E44-bin32; genus CAWAND01. The sequence continues at coordinate 128,022 of CAWDZQ010000003.1, read as the reverse complement.
CCTGCACGAGTAGCTCATGGGTCTCGGGTGTGATCTGAATCTTGCCGGGAATGCCTTGCGATTCCATGCGGCTGGCCATGTTGACGGCGTGGCCCCACACATCGTAGTGGAACTTGGTCTGACCGATCACAGCCCCCACCATCGGGCCGGAGCCGATCCCCAACCGGAAGCTCAGCTCCACTCCCCGCCCTCACGGCCTTTCCTCGAGATAGCGGCACATATCCAATGCCATATCCGCCAGCCCCTCGGCGTGGTCTGGCCGCGGCGTGGGGACCCCCGAGGCGACCATGTAGTTGTCGCCGATGGTGCGGAACTTCTCCACCCCATGGCGTGCAACCAGGGTGTCGAAGTGGGAGAAGATCTCATTGAGCAGGTTGACCATCTCGCCAGGGGACAGCTGGGCCGAGAGCGAGGTGAAGCCGACGATGTCGGCGAACAGGATGCTGGCGGAATCGAATGTCTCGGCGGCGCTGCGGCCCTGCTTCAGCGCCGGCACGATCTCCTTGGGGAGGACGTTGAGCAGCAGCCGCTCAGACGTGGGGTGCTCCGCCTGCAGAAGCCCGTGCGCGCGGTCCTTTTCCGAGTCGAAGTAGGCCAGCATGGCGAACACAAGTCCTGATACGGCGGCCAGGTTGAGGACAAACAGCAGGACGATCACGGTGTTGGGCAAAGCTGCAGGGGCGTGCACCCCACGATTAATCAGACCCGTCAGGGCCGTTTACAGGACGAGCCATCGGATAACCTGGCGCCGGCCGGCGAACAACAACGCGCCCATGGGCGACAAGAACGACCACAGAGCAGAAGTGATGCTGGGATGGATAGCGCTGAGGCTCTGGAAAGCCCAACTTCGGTTGCGCCGAACCGGTTGCCAGTGCACATGGCGGTCACGGACCGAACACGGTCCCGGCCCAAGCCCTCAAACCATGGGCAAGGACAGGCAGAGCTCGGCTGCGCCCTGAGGCAGCGGGCTGGACACAGACCGACGGTTGACTCCGGCTTCGTTTTTCTCTACAGTGACCCTAAGCCCCCGTGGCCGGAGCACCGGCCCACCCAATCCAGCCCACCCCACTGCCGCTTCAAGCCCGCGCCATCTTCGGGGCCATCCACACAGGAGGAGGAGTCATGGCTCAAGATCTGTCGGTTCAACTCGAGGACCGCCCCGGCTCCATGGCCGAAGTCGGCGAAGCGCTGGCGGCTGCCGGGATCAACATCGAAGGCGTCTTTGGCCACAGCGGCGGCCCACCGCACGCCCACTTGCTGGTACCGGACGGCGGGGCGGCCCGATCCGCCCTTCAGGCGGCAGGGTTTCAGGCATCCGAGCCGGTGGACGTGCTTGTGATTGAAGTCGAAGATCGGCCGGGGGTCTTGGGGCACATCTGCCGCCAGGCCGCCGATGCCGGGGTCAACCTCACGCTGACCTATCTCGCCACCGGCACCCGGCTCGTGTTGGGTGCGGATGATCTCGAGGGGCTGCGAGCCGCTGTCGTAGGCTGACCCCACCAGCAGCCGGCCGTAGCATGGAAAAATCCGCCTGCAGGTCATGGCGAGGCGGCGTTGGCCGCCGCCTGCGCAAGGCACTTGTTGGGGTGGCCATCTTTCTTTATCAGGGTCACCGCCCCTGACCCGCGGGCCGCACGATGCCCCCCAAACGATTGCTTCGCTCGCTCCCCCAAACAGACCTTGGGGCAGCCGCTCACTGGCCATGACACGTGGCGGAAAGTGTTAGGGCGAGGGGCCGAAGGCCCAGCGGCCACCGTTTCGCCTCAGGGTCACCACGCTCAATACGACCGCCCCAACCACTCCGGGTTCTCGGCGATCCAGCCTTCCTTCGCATTAGAACCGTTCAGGAAAGTGCACCACTCGCAGTCGACCTTCCACCAACGATGCCCCCCGCTCTCCACTGGGCCGTCGATGAAGGTCAGGTAGCTGTCCGTGCCGAGCAGCCCCACAACGGGTGCGTCGACGGCGGGCGAGGCGCGCAGGTTGTAGCGATCGCCGGCCTCGGTCACGACGTAGGTGTCGCCCACCCGGAAGAACAGCGCCTCCGAGGCCGCCCCGCCCTGCAGCGAGAAGGCATCCGCCCAGGTTGGCCGCGGCGGGGCTTGCCCCGTGTCAAGCTCTTGACGCCACTCGTCATCGGTCAGGCGCTGATCGCGCGGCTGGGTGAATTCGTAGTACGGAGAACACCCCTCCCTGGGCCACTTCCTGGCCACCTTCGAGCGGGACGATGGCGTAGATCCGGTCGACATACCCGGTGGCGGCTTCCAGCACGGACCCGGCGGCGCCGGACACAGCCGCCACCACCGGGACCTTGGGCGGCTCGCCGATCGGTTCGTTGTAGGGCGTGCGGAGATAGGTGCACTCATGGAACCCGAGGCAGCCGGTGACAGCGTAGCGCAGATCACCGAGGTCTTCCCCGGCCAGCTCGCGGGCTGCCGCCGTGCCCAGATCGTCCAGCGCACTCGCCAGCTGGGCCATGGCATGCACCGCGTCGGCTGCGCTCTGCTGGGGAAAAGGCGGAGCTGAGTCCTGATAGCCCTCCGGATTGACACGACGCTCCACGCCCTCCCCGATCGTCCGGGCGATGTAGGCCATGCGGTAGAAGGCCTGCGGGTTGGGTTCGACGTAGCTCGGCGCCGGATCGGACGTGGGGGGTCCACCGCCGCCGAGACCTTCCGGCATCTTGGAATACAGCACGGTATCGTGCTTGAGTTCGGTCCAGCTGCCCAGGGCGGCGTTCAGATCCTTGGCCCCCCAGGCGTCGGTTTGCATGAATTGTGGGTAAGCATTGTCCTTGGGCGCCACCACCGGCAGGAACGAATACAGCCAGGCGCTGTAGGCGCGGCCCAGCCACTGCGAACTCGGGCTGGGCGGCGGCCGCCCCCTTGAGCGCCTCCAGGTTCTCCGGGTAGTTGGGGAAGGTCATATCGCCCCGCTGCTGGAGTGCATCCATCGCTGTGCCCGACCCGAAGACGGCCATCACATCCAGCCCGGTGGGGAAATCGCGCTTGGCGCCGTCAGCGCGAACCCCGACCTGGTCGAAGATCAAGGACTGGAAGATGTCGGCGTCCATGGTGAAGCGCTGGCCCATCAGCCGCCAGCCCTTCTCGACCTGCAGGTCAGACGTAAAATCGGCGAAGGTCGAGTTGATCTGCGGCGCCGGCAAGTTATCGGTGGAGGCAAGGAAGGTCCCCCACTGGGCATCGTCGGCCAGACCCGAAATCGTCACGTCGGGGCCGTAGACCTGGTCCATCAGGGCGGCATATTCGAGCGGGCCCAGATCGTCGGTGGGGCCCACCAGGAAGTCGAGCAGCCGGTTGACGTCGCTCCAAGTGGAGGCCGGCCAGCCGTCGGCGTCGGCTTCTCGCATGGCCAGGGTGATGATCAACGGCACCCGCGACGGCTCGAAGGATGGGTCTTGGGCGTCCCCCAGCGCGAAATGGACCCGCCCTAGCCAGGTCATGCCCCGGAAATAACCCTCGAGGTCCGGGTCCCCGGCATAGTGGCCGACCGGCTTGTAGGCGCCGTAGTCGTCTTCAAAATCCGGGAACAGGACCGACATGTCCCGCCCACCGGCGTCCATGATCTGTTTGAGCTGGGCCTCGACCTCAGCCGGCATCACCTGCGACGGCGGCGCCGAAGGGTCGAACAGGTGGATGGCGACCTCGAGATAAGCCTCGGCCAGCGCCGTGTCGGACTCGATCGACGTGCCCTGGGTTGGCTCGGCGTAGGCGTGAACCTGGTCACGCGTGGCGGTAAGGAGCGCCAGCATCTGGGTCCGCAGAATCTGGCGTTCGAGCGCCTTGAGCAGGTCGTCGAACTGGAGATGCAGCGCGTGATAGGCCTCGTCGACCGTGCGGAAGAACGGCTGACCGTTGACGTAGGCCGTCTCAAAGCGGATGTCGTTGAACTGCGCCTCCCCGCTGCGGATGACCACGAAGCCGTTCTGGGTCAAGAAACGCTGCTGCTCGGGGGTCAGGCCGGCCAGCACCTCGCCATTGGCCACATCCGCCAATTCGATGGGCAAGCCGATCGACGGCCCGGCGTACGGCGCCGGCGACCAGGCATGTATCGGGGTGGCGTAGAACGGTTCCGAGAGATCGAGGCTGAAGGCGTTGAGCCTGCCGGCGGTTGGCGGCCGGGTGACCTGTGAGGCCGCCTGCGTGGGGGCGGTTCGGGTGGGCGTGACCGTCGCTGCGACGATGGATGCCGTCGGCGCCCCCAGGGAACAGGCGAAGGTGCTGGCTGCGAAAAGGATCAGGATCAGGGTATTGGCTGGACGGGGCATTCGGCCCATCGCGTCTCTCACCTTGATTTGAGGGGTGCTCCGGATTGGATCAAGCATAGGCGGAATTGCGGGGCGGAGCAATGGGCTTGGGTACCTGGTCCAAAGCCGCGTTCAGCGGCAAAAAGGGGAGCGCAGATGGGGCTGATTGGCGCCGATGGCGCTGAGAATCTCTCGATCCCGATTTGCCCAAACCGTGACAAAAAGCCTGGGGGCCGTCAACCACGGATCCAACTGCATAAACAGTGGGCTCAGTGCAATCCGAGGTCCTGGATCAGTCGCCCGGCGGCAAGCCGTGTTCGAAGGAGTAGTACATATCCCGGAACGGCTGGCGGAACTCGATTACGTCCTCCACCACCTGCTCCGGGGGAGTCTCTTCCACCAAGACCCGGGCGATGAAGTCGGCGATGGTTGCCATCTCGTCTTCCCGCATGCCCAGGCGCGTGACCTCGATGGCGCCCATGCGCAGCCCGCCGGGCCGATCCCAATCCTCCGGCCGGTCGCCCGGGATCAGGTTCTTGTTGGCAATCAGGTTGGCGCGCTCGAGCCGGCGCGCCACGGCCATCCCGCCGCCGAACGGACGCACGTCGGCGATCACCTGGTGGGTCTTCGTGTAGCCTCGGGAAGCGCCCAGCACGGGGACCCCGCGTGCCTGCAGGGCCGCCCCCAACGCCTGGGCGTTGGCCACGATCTGGCGCATGTAGGCCTCACCGTAGGCGATGAACTCGGCCGCCGCCATGGCCAGGGCCGCCACGCGGTTGACCTGATGGGTGGCGATCAGCACCGGGAAGATGGCTTCGGAGAAGCCGGCCGTAAGCGACGGATCGTCCCAGACGATGATCCCGCTCTGCGGACCGCTGAAGGTCTTGCCGGCCGATCCCGTCATCACCGCCGCGCCTTCCCGGAGGGGATCCTGGAACAGCCCGGCAGCCACCAGGCCGAGCTGGTGGGCGCCATCGAAATAGATGTGACCGCCCCACTCCGCCACCACCTCGGCCATCTGGCGGATCGGGAAGGGAAAGAGCGTCATCGTGGCGCCCAGGGAGACCACCTTGGGCCGGACCAAGGGGGCAGTCTTGCGAAACTGGTCGATGTCGACCGCCATTTCCAGGGGGTCGAAGGGGATGTCCACGATGTGCAGACCCCGTACGCCGGCCGGCCCATCCGGGCGGTTGCTCGAGTGCCCGCCGAACGGCTTGGGGATGCTCATGATCACGTCGCCCGGCTGGGTCAGCGCCGTATAGACCGTCAGGTTGCCGAGCATCCCCGAGAGCAGGCGATGGTCGGCGAAATCTGAATGGAAGGCGCGCTTCAGCAGCTCCACGCACAGCGCTTCCAGCTCGTCGATGTAGCGCGTGCCGACGAACCAGCGGTTGCCCGGGCCGATGTGGCCCTCGGCCGCCCGTATGCCCACCTCGGCCGACAGCAGGGCTCGGACGGCGGGGCTGGTGGGGGCTTCCGGCGCCAGCAGGTTGACACACTGATCCCCTCGCCAGGCTTGGTTGCGCTCGACCGCCTGCAGCACCGCCTGGCCCATCGCCTCCGTCGAGGCGCAGGCGTCCAGGATCTGGCGGGCTTGCGCCAGCACCTGCGGATCGTGCCCCTCGGTGACCGGAAAGTCCGTCTCGTCGGGCATGTTTCGTCTCCTTGGATTAGGCGAAGAAGAGCGGCTTGGGTTTGGCGTTCACACTACCACTCAGGGGACCAACTCGAGAGCATCGCCCGGGTCCGGCGCTCGTCCCGCTTGAGCCCATCCGGCGCGAATGAGTATAGGCTTCGTTGCCAAAGGGTCAATCTCAGGTTTAACAAGGGTCCCGCGACCCTTCAACCACCCAAAGCGCTGAATTGTCTGTTCACGCTGACGTACACCGCGGGCTCGCTTCGCCGCCGCCGATCCGAACAGACACGACTTCGGCAATCCAAGGGCGTTCAGTGCCATCGGTCTCATTCAGAGCTGACCGTGGGACAGAGATTATCCATGGTCCAAGGGTTGTCAGGGGGATCGAGGCCAGCCGCACTGGGTGTTGCCCGCCGGCAGAATTGCCGCTACCATAGCCCAGTTGCCCGCGGGGAGAGCGGCCTCTCTAACCTTCCTTACAACCTGTGCCCATTTCAATCCCCACCTGACGGCCTTTCCCAAGCCAAGGAGTGCTGCTGTCATGTTTTACGCGCCGACGGTTCTGTTTTCCGCGCACGCGCCCGATTCCCGGCTGGTTTTCCAGAAGACAATCCAACCGTCCGGGGACGCCGCCCCGGAACCACCCGGCCCCTCACCCGCCGGCGCTGGCACTGGTGGGTCCGGCTTGTTCAATTTCCTGCCCGGCGGAGGCTCTCCGATATCCCCGCTCGTCTTGGTGATCGGGGGTGCGATCGCAGCCCTATTCCTCTGCATATGCCTCGCCGGTTTGCTCTACTGGCGCCTGCGCGGGTCACGCGCCGTGGCCGTCAACAACCCAGTCCCCACGGTGGGCACGCTGCCCACATTGGCCGCCACCCCGACGGCGATCGCTACCAACACGCCGTCGCCCGAGGATCTGCTGAGTCAGGCTACCTCCCGAGCGAGCGGTCTTCGGACGCCAGCTTCTGGACGCGGGCCTCCCGGCACGAGATCTGCCAACGCTGGAGGAGTTCATGCGCCTTGACCGCGAAAACGACGAGCTCTACAGCATGTCCGACCTCGAGGCGCAGCTCTTCAACGCCATGGTCGACATCAGCTCCTACTTCGCCGGCACCTTCGAGGTCAAGCCCCTCGAGCTCACGGGCCCACTGTGGGACAACGATCCATTTTTTGGTTGTAAGGCCAGGAAGGCGCACGCCGTGGCCTGCGCCCAGGATCATCTGCCAACCACCTCGGGCAACCTACTGATCGCCTCTATGCAGTTGGCCGAGCCTATTCCGGCGCCGTCGGCAGAACTCGGGCCGGATCAGCCACGCACCATCCCCACCGGCGACACGATGCTCATCTACGCCCTGGTGATCGACCGCGACGGGGATCCGTCCAACAACTTCACCGCCCAGCCACCGTATGACTGGGACTACTTCCAGGGGTCGGACACGTGGTACGAGCTGCTCGGGGATCCGGAGTACGGTCTGTGGGAGCTGCACGCGACCGACGCTTCCCGCCGGCCCTTCCCCTCCACGGCGCGGGCCGTGGTCGAGGGCAACACGATCACCTTCATCCTCTCCGCCGATGAAATCGGCGATCCGAGCCAAGCCACCTTCCGCATGTCGGCCTTCCTGACCGATGGGAGCTACGCTCCCGAAACCTCCACCGGCGACGTCACCGGCGCCAACCCCACAGAGCCGCTCCAGCCCTTCGACGACACCGGCCTGACCCTAGCCGGCCCGCAGGGGGGGCAGACCAGCGCCCCTGGGGGCAGCCCGACCGCCACCGAGGCGGCCGCGGCGACTTCTGAGGCGACGCCCACCCAAATGGTGGATGTCGAGGCGCAAGCGCGAACGTTCATCGGCCAGTTCTCCCAAGCGCAGGAAATGCAGGATGTGGATTTTCTGGTGGACCATCTGGCCGAGGCCACGCTGGACCGCTACGGGGAGGGCCAGTGCCGTTCGTACCTGGAGACCCACGCCGGCACGGCCACCGACATCCAGGTGCAGTCGCTGACCTATCCCGAGGTCTTCAACTACAACACCGATGGGGTGACGACGACCATACCGGACTCGATCCTGGTCGACATCACGCTCCAGGCGCTGGGCACCCCCACGACCGGCAGCCTGCACCTGCTGATGGAAGATGGCCAAGTCAAGTGGTTCACTGATTGTGGGACACCGTTGAATTAGAGCCGTACCTGCCGGCGATGGTGATTGGCATCAAGGGCCATTGAGAGTCTCGAAGCGATCGGAGTGACGGGCCCATGGCTAGGGGATTTGGGAGAGAAATCGATCGTATCTCCAGGCCAGGGCATCCCGGCTGGGCCAGTTGGCCTGAACGTGCGGCAGAATGACCTTTTGATCGTGCAGCCCCTGAAGACCAGAATTGGAGCATCGGGCCATCCTCTTCGTTCAGGACATCTTCCCGTACTCGAATCTACGTAATCCGGCGTGACCCCGAGCATCAAGCTGTCGAAGGCGGCGTGGTGGAGCTTGCACAGGGCGAGGCCGTTGCTGATCAGGGGCTCCCCACCCTGCTCCGAATCGGGGATGATGTGGGCCGCGTCGAGGAGCTCCCGGTGTCGTAGCCGGCAAAAGGCGCACGTCTTTCGATAGGCTTCGATCACCCGTTCGCGGAAAGACCGCTGATGCAAGCGCGTCCGCACTGTCGAGGTCACGTAGGCGCGTCTGGCATCGGGCCTCTCCGCTACCGCCGATTTATCATCGACAGCAAGCTGGATCCGCTCGAAATCGTCGACGGCCACGTCGAACGTCAGGCGATTGGGATCGTCGCCGACGATATACACCGGCCATACCGCCAGGTAGCGGCCAGGAACTAAGCCGAAGAAGTAGATCAGGGGCCGGCTCTGCTCCATCAACTTACGCAGACCGACATTGTCCCGATGCTGGGGATCCGTGCCACGGTAGCGATACTCGAGAAACCGGCCGTGGACGAAGCTGTCGTCGTAGGGACCCTTTGTCGCCGTCCGGATGCTGAGGGGCAGATCAGTCTGGCCTGGGGTGAAGATGCCTTGCGGAGAGACGACGTTGACCCGCTCGCTTTGAAAGCCGAATCCTTTCTTCAAGAGGGTCCAATCCAGGACGTCCCCGTGGATATCCGTTTGCTCGGCCAGCCAATTGAAGGCGGCCAGGCGGATTTGGAGGTCGTGGTCCATCAGCGGAGCATCTTACGAGCATATCACTATTGCAACTCCATTTCCAGAAGTGGGTTGATCACCTTGGATTCCAAGTTCTCATAGTCAGGGACATCCTCTAACAACATCGCCCGCAGTCGCCCCGATTTCACTCCGCGGGACCTCACCAAATGCATACTCTATTCCCGCCCCTTGTTTGGGGACCTGTTTGTACCAAACGTCTCCAAGAACCCCAAGCGGGTTCACTTCAGAATCGCTGTCATCTTCATCTGCACCGATCATTGTCGCAAGAACGAGCTTTGGATGTGTCGGGGCATTTCGAGAGTTGTAGAAGTAGATGTCGATGGCTCTTGCGAGCTTCGGATTCCTCCCGAAGACATAGTAGCGGACGCCCGAGAATGTTGGCCAGTGCTTCGGTGAGTTCAGACTTTTCGAGGCCTCAATTCGATCGACGACCCTCGCAAGACACTGTGTCCGTTGCGGGCCATTAGATCATCTGCGTCGAGGAAGAGCCAGGCCGTCTCCTCGTAAATCTTGACCATATTCTCGAACGTCGCTTGGATGTTCTCGGATATCTTACTCATAGCTCACCCTCGGTACGGTAGACAGATCGGATGGATGTGACGGTCGTCAATGTCCTGAAGTAGCGACGCGAGAACCCCTCCCGGTGCCTTTGTAGACAACCACGGGTTCAGTGCGAGGCAGGGGCCAACTGTACGCCCCTCCAAGTGATCCTCCGACAACGGAAAAGAAAGCGATATCCTCGAAACCGGGCAACGCCTGAACAGCGTCGAAACCTCCGAAGGGATAGAACCCTTTCTTCTCCAAGAGATTTGCAAGTCCCCGATGATCGGAGTTTCCCATTCCTCAAGTTCATGCGCAGCTGCGATCACTGGCAATAAGGCAAACCAATTGGTCCAGTACACTGGTCCAGCCGGCAGGTCTGGATGAAAGCGCTGAATCTCGCGCATGGATTCTTCGAAGGAGTGAACCGGAATGCTCCGATGGGCCGTTACATAAAAGAGAGTCCGGCTCTTCACCGCGATTCACCGAGTCTTAACTGTCGTTCCAAGGTGAGGAGGTCTTCATACTCCGCCGCCAACTGGTCCGACGGCGCCATCGCCAACTCCACGTCATCCTCATCCAGAGCGGCACTGGATTTCCCGCTGAAGTACTTAGGCTCGACCATGACCAGATGAAGTTCGCCCGATTTATCTCGAATGGCTACACTCAGATCTGGTTCCCCATGTGCCAGCCAAGGCCAGAAGTTGTACTTGGTTTGGACTGCACTCTTGGCGAGGATTCTCGGAGGGTTATCGCCACTCTGCGACTCCGCCGAGGCAATGAACGGTAAGAAGAGCGTCGAGGGTCGCAAGTACTTGCAGGCCGAAAAGACAGCGGACGTGAGCAGATCCTCCATTTGATCGTGGAGGTTTCTGCCGGTGCTGCTGATCTTGCCGTGAGTTCCGGCAATCGTCATCTTGGGAAGGAAAGTCCTTGACTAGGCATCCCTTGCACATCAAAGTCGAATCCGCGGATCAGTTCGCAGCTCCCCTAGGCCCCCGCCCCTTCCAGCACCTATCGAATGTCAGGCTCTGCCCTCCAAAGCCTTCATCAAACCACCGAGGATTTCCCGTCCGGCTGCTTCCAGGTCCCCGTCCAGGCTGAACGCCAAAGCGCGGACGGTGATATCGTCGGCGTGGTACAAGGTGTTGGGCGTCGACTTTCCCGGATAGATGAGTAGCGCTTCTTTGCAGCGCTTGATCTGAGCATAGGCTATCACTTGTTGCAGGTCATCTGCCGAAGGGCCAGATGGGGCCTTGTATTTCGTGTCGAGCACCGCCAGAGCCTCACCACTTCGCCTGTCGCTTACGACGAGATCAATAGCGAATTTGATGTCGCCTTCTTTGGAGAGCCTCACCGTTTCCTGCACTTCCAGGTCAAGCCCTGCAGGAAGATGTGTGCCAAGCCATTCTGCAACAAAGTGTTCATAAAGGCCCGCCATATTGATCAGGAAGGCCGACATTTGCTTGTCCCCTCTAGTGTGAGTGGGTCCAGTGTTTTCGAGAAAGAAGCGGCAAAGGTGATGTAGCGGCTCGTAGTCCTCATTTAGTCGGTTGTAGTCTCGATCAATGCAGTCTTCTGGTTCAAAACGCCTGAGCGTGACAAAGCCTAGATCTCGAAAAGCTCTCCTCACGATTTGAGCTGAATATCCCGAACAGAGGCCTGTCCGTGCTATGAGAAACAAGGTCCAAGCCAGTACCTGGTTGACGTCGACATCAGGCGTGTGCTCTTGGAAAGCACACTCACGCCGAACGGACCACGGACGCCTTGCAAGGTGATTGATATTGATCCTCCCTGACAAATACGGGAGTTCACCGTTTCGATCTACGTAGGCCCTGTAGAAGCCCTTTCGACCGCGATATAACACCCTCTGCAAGAACTTCCGCGAGTGCTCTGTAAAATTCCTCAAGCGAGCTGGCCGCGTACTGACCATCAAGCAGGTTCAAACTCTTTAGCGAGTACGCGTACTCCATCATGCGGAAGACGTTGGAAATGGCAACTTTTGGATAGATGTGAAGGGAGAAATCACCCCTGACTGGGATGTGTCCCACATAACCAAGAGATGTGATTTCCCATTCACTACCCGTCTTCGGACCAGGAAACTCCACTTCGAGCCTTCCCGAATACTCACGCCAGAGCCGCAAACCTTCGACTTGAGAAATTGTGCTTGCAGGCAGCCGTTTCGGTTGATACTCAACCAGCTCGACGACGGTCGAGTTGCTAGAAATTCCCAACGAAGCTTGCCTCTACATTTCGCCAACGGAATTCATCAACTCTTGAGGGCTTGTCAAAGAAGTATCCTCCAGATAGGGCTCAACTTCGAGTTTCCAGATGTCAGAGATCTCATTGTCGAGGTCGGGCGCATGAAGAACGTGATACCCAACGAGTAGTTAAAATGATCATTCCTGTTGACGCCTTCGATTAGTTCGATCAGGCCTTCGAGCCTGACACCGGTATTGTTGCGTTCGTGGAAGCGCCTGAGGATCTCAAACTCGGGCTGAAGTCTAAGAAACGCAAAACGACGCCGGAGTGCATGGTCGACAAGCGCAATGGATCGGTCGGCCGTGTTCGGTTCCGATGATACGAACGTTTTTGGGAATTGTGAACCTCTCGCCTGCCGCCAGTGGGATTTCGGAGCCCGATACTCAAGTAGATACATCAACTCACCGAAAACACGGGCCAGGTTTGCCCGATTGATCTCGTCTATGACCAAGACGCACTCACCATCCCGGTCACCGGCCGCATGGCAGAATTCAAGGAATCTCCCGGGGACAAGCGGATAGATGAGGTTTCCATCCTCGGTTGTCTTGGGACGAATGCCCTGAATGAAATCCTCATACGCATAGGCTGGATGAAACTGGACGAAATCGACAAAGCCGTCCCCACCTCCTGCTATATGTTGAGCGAGCTTCTTCGCAAGATACGTCTTCCCGGTGCCCGGCGGGCCATAGAAAATGGCTTGCCGTTTGCGTTCGATCGCCCTGACCCATGCCCGCAGTCGCTCCTCCTCGATTCCCGTCTCCTCGGAAAGTTCCCCAAGCGACAAAGCTGGCTGTATCGGGGTGAGAACTCCTTGGGTTCCGCCAGGAGATAAGGCTCGCTCGATTTCTCTAGGCGGTTCTTTGACAACCTTGCTGACCTCGCCACGGTATCCCTCCCTGAATAGTCTCTCCCTTTCCTCATCGTCAAATACCGCCTTCGCCAATTGAGCGATGTTTGAGCTACGGTACGGACTCCCCTTCCAGTCACCGAATCGTTCCTCAGTCGCGGTAGACTATCATGCATTAAAGCTTCCACTTCCTCTATCCTGTCCATTACTTCTGCGGCAGGGAATCCGTACAGGTTCACTTGTTGCTCGTTGGAAGCAACCTTGAAGCTGAAATCATATATCTGGGTCATCCCCTCAGGGGCGCCGCACAGGGCCATGTCGACTTGGGTGACCCCCCCGTTCTGGCCAGCAAAGCCAAGCGCCAACCAGTTCCCGTAGTCAAAGTGCAGCCAGTACTCGTTCCCCCTCTCTTGGAGAGTGTATGCGGCCAAAGGATCCTCGGGGCCATCGATGCCTAACATTCCCGCAGCTTCAAGCATGAGATCGAAGGCCCAGCCAGCCTCATCCAATCCTGAGAACATGTCGCAAAAAGGATGTCCCAACTCCTGGAGTTTCTGTTTGCTTGCTGAGTAGGCGACCCACAATAGACTTTGCAGGTCGATCATGTCACGGATGCCGTCAACATCCAGGGCTTCGCCAGCCTCTTTCAAGACCCGCTTGACTTCCCCGTAGATAGCACCGTTTGGGTGGCTTCCGAGTTGGTTGTCTGATCCGATAGTTTCTAGAAACCACTTCGTCGCCTGGGGCTTGACGAACAGCTCAGTCTCAGGATGAGCAAAGAATAGGAAATAAGTTGGGAAAGTCCACTTGTTGGGCAGACCCGCTCCATCGATGTAGTTTGAGTATGCATCGAGCCGTGTTTCGACAGGTTCTTGGCCGTAGAGCAAGTCCCGGAATGCCTCTAGAAAAGCTACTTTATCCAGATTCCGCTGATGAAGGACATTCAGATCCCCTTCAAGGGGAACACTTCGCCAGAGCAAATTGTTATCCCACCCAAGCTTCTTGATGATCTCAATGGCTTCGTCCAGTTTGCCTGACGTGATCATTGCTTCCAGCACAGGCTGGGCGATTTGTTCCTTGACCTTCCGTACTGTTGCTTGCTTGTAGTCGATTTCATCGGAGACAAAGCGCGGATCACGGAATCCTGCCCACTCAGGGTAGAACCTGATAATCATTTCTCTGACATCACTAACGTCCACGTTACTCATTGCCATAGCTCAGATCAGTCTCCCTCCAATTTGGAACAGGATGTTAAGTTCAAGGGGTTTGAAGTTGGCGAATTGCATCCGCAAAAACGCCCTCGAAGCGGATCATCCGCTCAGACCCCCAACTCAACAATCTCTTGCGTTCCAGCGAATCTTCGCTTGCCAACTCGATGTCTCCATCTGTGTACAAGGCGATCCTGCAGGCCCTTGCGTGTGGAAGCTCTTCCCAATGCAGGTCCGTCAGACCATCCGGCTGCTCACCGAGCAGTTCCCGAAGTTGATTTAGGTAGTCTGAGTTGACTTGCGGCGTCTGCCCTGTATCAATATAGAGCTCGGTTGAGAACCTGCTCTGTGTTTTGAAAGCCCACCCGAAAATGAAGCCTGATTTTCCGGCGCCAAATGCAAACCAACTTTGGAGTTGGGCCTTCGGCTTCCTTCTCTCCGGGTGGTTTACCCAATACTGGTCAAGAAGCTCCGCAAAGAACTGTCTGTACTGCTCGTTCCTAGGCGAAGCCTCGCCGTGTCTGGCTGCCTGCTTCACGCCCCTTTGCCAGTCATTGGGCGCAACCTTGACGCGAAAGTCGACGGCCGGATCCGATCCCCCAATGCGAATCGCCCGGAGTTCAACACCGAAGAATGACGTGTCGCTATTCTCGTTCAACCAATCCAGAGCTTGTTGGTGTTCCATCCTGATCTCAGGGGCGATCCACACCACGATCCCCGCCTCGACTCCCGATGCGTAAGTGATCAACTGACCGAGATGAGTATGGTCGGACGGTTGCAGCTGGTTTTCGATAGCAACGATGTCGCGTGTGTTGACATCTCTGCCCAAGATATCTAGCGAGAAGTCACCAACCCGCTTTTCAACCTCGGGGTCCACAATCTCGATACCGAGTTGCTCGGAGAGCTGGTCCAGATTGGAAGCCAGCCAAGGCGTGAAGTCCTGCGCTTCGCGGGTAAATAAATCGCGGAGCTCTACCTGTTCAATTCGACCCACACCGCCACTCGTCATTTCGGCCCTCCTTGTTGAGCCTCTGCCGCTTGTTGGACTTTGGCGGGCGGCCCCATCGCTGAGCGAAATCCCAGATAAGTTCCCTCTCCAGGAACTTGATGGAGACCGCCCTAAGGCCCGGCTCAGTTTCCGTGGGGGTATACCCACTCACGTAGAGTTTGTCGGGCGAGGACCCGAATATAGATCGGTAGGTTCGTCCGCCGGAATGGCCTCTCCTGCCACGGAAAGCCGCTTGATCAAATTGGGTCCACCGCCCCCTGAGTGTGTTACGCGTGGTCTCGCCAATATGGACGCTCTCCTCCTGCAGGTGTTCGAGGTCTGGCAGGATATCAGGCTTCCGCTCGAATTCTGGCAAGCATATACACGCCAGGAAGACGGGAATCCGCAAAGGCGAGCCGCGTTTCCCAGGCAAGCCAAGGACTGAAGGTGACGACGGCTTCTGGTCATGTCAGCATGTCACATTCCACCGCATTATTGGGCAGCTTAGGCCAGATTTGCGTCTACAAATGCGGCTCGAACCATCGCAAGATGCCTTCTCCCTCCCCATTCAGAATTCGAGGCTTTCATACTCCGCCTGTCCTAGCTCTAGCTGCCGCTTCATGCGTGCCAAGACTTGCTCTACAGTGAGCTGCGACTTGCGAATTCTTCAGGCCATCAGCCTGTCGCTTGGCCGCCCCGAGAGCGGATCTCATGAGAATTGGCCAGGCGATCACCGATGCGCTCTGGCCCGACTTGGGCACCTTGACGTCGAAGAGCAGTTCGTTCTCTATGCTTCGCATCCACTCCGCCGGAAGACCCGCTACATTTACGGGTTCGGAACCACCTAGCTGGGCCTCCATCTCTTCCACTGTGGACCAGAAGTTATCTCCTGCCCACCGTTCAAGGACATGCATGGCCACCATGATGCCGAACGAGAGCTGAGCTTTTCCTGCTCTCAAGTTGTCCCGTTCGATCTTCGGTACAGCTCTTGCCACTTGCAGCGCGTCGACTGTCCTCTGCGTGAGCTCAGCCTCAGCCTCGCTGACCGAACCCTCTGCCAATGAGCTTGTGTTGTTGATGTCTAGCCCGGCGAGATCCTCCCAGCTGCAGACGACTTTTGTGCTCCTACCATCCGGTCCTGCGGTGGGGACCGCGAATCCTACAGTTTCTGTGTCAAAGTCTTCTGCTTTGAGTGAGAGGCGTATGGCCGATTCGGGCAGCTCGTATTCGGCGAAATGATCAAGCAGAGCTCCGAATACCGGATCGCCGTAGGATGCAAAGTGGGGTGCCGTCCCATCGGGGAGGCCCTCCTCATAAAGACGCCGCGAAACGGTGATGGGCGTGCGATCTTGTACGCCTTCTACCCCGGAGATCAGCAATACCTCTTCACCCTGGACTTCTTGTAGCTGGGATCCTAGTTCCTGGAGATGGGCAGATTCCGTGAGCGCTTGCCAGATGGCTTCCAGAGTGATCGGCGCAGGCGAACTCGCGGCCATCATTTCGAGGCGGTTATAGATTCGATAGAGCTCTTCCGCAGGTATCTCCATGCTGCGGCTGCGCTCACGTTGCTCCTTTGCCCTATGTGTGGCCAAACTGAGCAGCTCGGCTTCGGAAATCAGCCCATCGGCAAGCGCTCTGAATTCGTCCGAGGTCACAGGAAGCATGGAGAATTGTTGGGTCCCCACGATCAGCTGCGCCTCCTCCAATCTTCTGAGCAGCCGCTCGTAGACGATTTCTTCCACCGAGCCCTGATAACACAGGTTCAGGACATAGATCTCATCGTGAGTTTGCCCGATCCGATCTAGTCGGCCAATGCGCTGTTCGACCTTCATGGGGTTCCATGGAAGATCGAAATTGATGATCAGATTTGCTGTTTGAAGGTTGAGACCTTCTGCCGCCGCATCGGTGCAGACCAGCACGTCAACTTCACCGTGCAGGAATCGTGTGTTTGACTCTCTCGATCGACCCGACACCAGTCGACCGGTCGCGGGATTCAAGTAGGAGGCTCCCTGCCCCGAATAAGTACCCACCAGCATGTTGGGGTCAACGTCTTGTACAACCTATGAACAATATGAGTGAGCGTATCGTAATGGAAACGTGTAAAGACGACGGTCTGCTGGATCCGCCCGAGTTCGGGCAGGCGCCACTTGTTCAGATCCAACAAGAGCTCTTTCATCTTTGTGCTCGGGCCCCAAAGGCACGCTAGCAGTTCATGAAGCTCCGGCAAGCTGACCACATTCCAACTCCAAGTCCGAGACATGGATCAATTCTTCAGCAGGGCTTCATCAGCTTCTCTGCCTAACATCTTCTCCGGATCCATCGCCACGGTTCCAAGCGGATCATGATCCGAGCTCGATTGGCCAGAATATTGCGCTCGATGGTAGGCAAGCGTGTCAATTTACCTTTATCGAGTCCGCCGGCGTACCGTTTCCTGAATGGCGTAGAAGACTGGCGCAAAACGCAGCCGAAGGAAACTCTTGTAAAATCCGACGTTGTATCTTCTGCTGTTTGTCGCCATGTGCATTGACTTGGGTCCGAAAGTTGGTCACAGTACTCTTCAAGACTGTCGTAGGCCGCCTTCTCGCTCTCCGTGAACACCAGCCTCGGCAACGGCTGAACTACCCGCCTGGCGAGGTTCCTGGTCAACTTGCCAAACTCCCCATAGATCTCCAGAAGGCTGCGTGTATGCCGGAGCATTGCACGGAGCCAGTGGCGACCCTGCGAAGAGGAAGCCGGGCAATCCGTCTACGATCGCCGGCTTTGGGTTTCATGTCCTTCTCGAGCCAATTTAGGAGCAGGTTGACGTAGCCGGGCATCCATGACGACGTCATTAAGGTCCTCGCCACAACAGCAAATCGGTGTCTCTGAGCGAGCCCAGGGCCACACGAGAGAGAATGCCTTCAGCGTATGCATCGGACGCCCATTGCGAGATCAAATCCGCCAAGCAGTCGTAGTACTCAAACGTCAACCGTGGATCATCTTGGAAGGCGCCTGCACGGTGCATCAACCGCAGCAGATCCCAGGCTTCGACCTTCTCCAATTGCATGGGCGTGGCCGTGGCGAGCCAAAGCGCACTCGCCTTGACCCTTAGAACTTCGTCAACCGTTCGATACAGTTGCCCATATTCCGGGTTTGCGTCGAGACCCGAGGTTGGTTTCTGCCGGGGGCAGGCATGCGCCTCATCGATGAGGACAATGTCAAACGGATTGCAAGCCGCCACTTGGACGTATGATCGCTCCGCTGCAAGATGGCTGTAGAGACAATATTCAGGTCCGGAGAAAACGGTGACGCCGACGTCTGTTGCCGATCACGTGGATGAATGTACGAGTGTGTTGTCTTGGGACTGGTCTCGGTGATGGCAAACGGCAGTAGGAACTTGGATTTCATCTCCCGCTGCCATTGCTCTTTCAAACTTGCCGGCGGCGCAACGAGTACACGTTTGGCCAGGCCAGACAGGTACAAGGACCGAATGGCAAGCCCTTCCTCGATCGTCTTGCCTAACCCGACCTCATCGCAGAGCATGTAGCTGTACGGCCAGGTCTCGACAAGGCGTCGCGCCACGATAGCCTGGTGCGGCAAGGGCTCTACTGGTGCCGTTTCCAGGCCAACGTACCGTCCGCCGGGACTTGGCCTTCGCGGATCAGGGCGAAGCGGAGTACCTCCAGAGGGCTCGGCGCAGCCACATCCCTCGGAGAGGCGCTTGAGCCGTCGATTTCAACCGGCTTCGCAACGGAATTCCCACGTGTTATTTAGAGTCGCTTGATTGCCTCCGGCAACGTGAAAACCCGAAAATGAGGATGTTGATCACGCCAGAGGTGGTCAAAATAGCGCTGGTGTTGCTCGATCCGCTGGGTATCGCGATCACCCCACCATTCACAATGAATATCCAGGTTCTCCGCGTTGTGAACGAGCGCCCGCTGAGATTTATTGAGTGACCCTGAGGCAAGCAACCGGTGACCGTCCTGATCGGTGAAGATGGCCGATTTCTCGTGCATGTAGCCGTCACCCGAGAAATCTAGGGGAACTGGTTCCCGCGTCTTTGCGCATGAATGCGTATGGCAACACGTAATTCTAGGTAGCGGTGAGCCACCATCCAGGTCAGGAGATCAACCCCTCTTTCGACATCCTCGGGCCAGGCGCCCGGATCGCCCAAGAATTCATCCAGCCGGGATGTCAACCGTTCTTCATCTCCCTTGAGGGGCGATCGCTTCCACATCTTGGGCAGCCAGCGACGCCCCCACCACCAGCCGAAGGTGACCTCTTGGTCCCACAAAGGACGAGAACCCCTGCGAAGCAGCCGCGAGGGAGCTGCTGCTGAAGTAGCCCGCCATCCTGTCATAGCCCACCGATCGCCGAAGCGCAGGAATGTAGAAGTCGTGAAAAGACATCCACTGGCCGCCGATCGAGCGTGATGGCCGATGTTCGGTAGTCGATCTCCCACTCGTATCCGCTTAGGCCACCCCCCATCCCGGGCTTGCCTTTCATTGGTCGTTCAGGCCAAACTCAATCGCCCGCCCCTCTTACGGGAAATTTTCCTCGACCATCTGTGATGTCCACACCCTGAGCAGGTTTAGCACCACACCGTCCTTGCCGTCCGCATGATCCTGCAGATACACACGTGCCAGGGGAATGTCGCCTTCACGGTAGGCCATGATGAGCCCCTGCAGGAGGTCCCACTCCGTTTGCGGGTTACTCAGCCGTTTGGCGCTTCGTTCTTCGGGTGAAACCAAACGCAGCTTCGACCCTGAACGTACCATAGGGGCGAAGTAGCCATCCCCTCCGGATGACCGATCCCGACTTGAACCTGGGTCTCGGGGTTGACTCCGATCATCCGGCCCTGCAAATGATACCCAGCACTGTGATTTTCGAGGCCGATGGTGAGGCTACGGGACAAGTTGAGGGCATCGTCATAGGGAAGATCCCCCAGGCCATAGATCCCGAACAGCGTTAAGCCCATTGCCGCTTCGGGTGACAGGTCTTGCACTTGAACCAGCCGCCTGTGATCCTGCGCACGTGGTTTTCAGAAACCACCCGACTTGCTTCGTTCATGGCGCGAATGGGGCTGACTTCTTCATCGCCGTCCATCACGGGCCAGTTCTGGGAAAGCACTCTGAGCGCCCGGCCATAGGAGGCCACCATTTCATCCACCGGCGTGAGTTTGAGCGCCTTAAATTCTTCGAGGCTGTCCTGGACTGCCTTGCCAACCGCTTTCTGGACGCCATCCCCCCCAAAGCCTGACCACACCCTGACCTCTTCCGTTGAACCGGTGCGTTTCCGACAGGACAAGAAAACAGAGCTCGCTGCCGCCGCCATGTCCATCTGGTGGATGGATATGATCTTCTGATTCCACCGGGAAGCAGCCAGTGATGATCCAGCCGCTGTCGATGAGCGAGCGGGTCAACGTCTCCCAGGCTTCCTGCTCTTGTGGGTGAACATCAACGTCATCAACCCATCGTCTTTGGTGACGCGCCGGCATTCCTGGAAGATCTCACGCATCATGCGTTCGTACGCGTCCTGGGCTTTGGCAGCGTTCCCATCTCTCGCGGGGTTAGCCACCGCCTCGTCCGTCTTGTTTGTGAGCCGCCGGAGTAGATTTCCGGATAGAGGTCTTCCAGCGTTCTCTTCTGCCAAACGTAGAAGTAGTCTGAGAGTTCTGCATACTGCACATTGTTATAGTAGGGCGGGTCCATGCAGATGAGGTCAACGGAACAGTCTTCAACTTGGGGCATGTAGGCTGCGGTGCCAGAGATTATCTCTGGTGGATGGGAATCACTTTGAGGCTTGGTACCCGCGTCATGCAACAGGTCTGCAATTGCCCAATAAGTCGATGATCTGGCTCCGACCCCACGTGGCGCCCGAGTTTGGCCCCGTAAAGATCATCTCTCCAAACGTCCACTTCAGCGAGAAATCGTGCCTGCCGAAAGTACCCTTTATGATGCCTCGCGTGCATTCCCAACGCGGGTCTGCCGGCTGTTGTAGTCAACTCCCTTATCTACGGCGAACTGCAGATAGGTGACGACCGCCTTCCCCCTTTCCTCGCCAAGCTCGGCCAGGATTTGGGGCTTAGTCGGTTCAACTCCTCGATCATGGTCAAGTGCCCGAGCAATTGGCGTGGCGTAAACATGTCACACCAGCGGGTCATCCCGAACTGCAGAATGGCCGCATGTTATTTCCGTCCGGGAAGCGCTCGGTCGGGATAAGCCCTTGCCGCTCCCACTCCGGCCATTTGTCCTTCAGGCGAACTTTAGCCCTCGTTTATGGCCGCCAGGTCTGTCTCGTTGGGCGGGCGGAAGAAGGTGATCTTCCCAGTCTTGGTACGCCCGTTTTTATCCCCGCTCTTGTAGCGCTTGGGCCGCCCTTTCTTGTCAAGCATGGGTTGGTACCGCACGGCCACGACTGCGAAGAGACGATCGGTCCATGTCCCGTGGGGCGACTCGCGCCGCGCCTGCCGTTTGATCTCACCGGCTGAAATGGCTTGCTTGCAGTGGATGCAGGTACCCACACCACGGCTGACGGTGGCAAAGTTGGGATCTTCGCCGTTCGGCCCCTTGGCCTGCACCGCCCGGTAAGTCTCGAACGAGACGGTCCCCCCACGCCGACGCCCATCCGGAACGATCCTCACGCCCCACTGATCGCTCGGCTGCTTCGACAGCCAGCACGAATTGAGCAAGGGCGCCTCCCCACCGCAATTCGGGCAGGTGACTTGGCGGGCGAAGATGAACGATGTCGTTTCTTCGTCGGCGAATTGAGTGACAAGATCGGGGTACTCTAAAGAACGTTCTGGAGCCGATTTACTCAAAATTAGGGGAGAGGTTGATGGACTGGAAAGACGGGAGCAAGCCGGTCGCCGGCGGCAGCCAGCAACCGACTACCATAGCCCTCAATCTCCTTGGTCAGGCCCATTCCATACCTCGCAGGGAATTGCAACGTCGCCTCAAGGATAGTGGCGGCCACAGGATTGAGTTCATTCGCAATAACTCGGTGACCGGCACGCAGCGCCTCGAATGGAATTGAACCGCCCCGCTGGTGGCGGGGTCCAAGATCACTAAGGACTTTTGGAGCACTGGCGGCGGTGCCTTGTAGAGTCGATCATAGCCATAAAGGTTAACCGGAGTTCGGCGTTGCATCGCCTTCCCAATCTCCATTAGTGCATTGAATTCCGCTGGCCTCGCTGGAGCCTTTCTGACACATCGAGGGCGTTCCTTCTTTCGGAAAGGGCTCCGGGATCGCTTGAAGCTCACCATGCCAGTAACTGAGAAGATCGTCTTCCACGGCGATGTCTTGACGTCCCGCTGCTTGATTGAGCATCGATCGGACTTCATCGCGTTGTTTGTTCTCCTTCTCAAGCCACTTCAAGGTCCAGCTATCGACTTGGAAGACCTCTCGACCATCCTTCGCCGGTTCAAGGCGGCTGAGCTGGTTGTCGGTGATCGCCCACCAGATTCCGTCTACATTCACCTGGACACGTTCGATGCCCAGGTCCATCAGGAATTGATCGGGGTCGTAGTCGGCCGGCAGCAAAGAAGCGAGGATTGCCGCCCGGCTGGGAGTCAGCGGGCGGCGAGCCCACCACACGTGCAGGAAATAGAGCGGTGGCAGGGCCGAGCTTGCTCCGCGTTCTCGTTGAGTTTCAGCCCCCACCTGATGGCACGGGCACCGGAACCCGAATTAGTTTGGCCAATCTTCGATCTTCTCTTAACCCGTTGAACACCCTTCACCAGCAAAGCTGCGCTACAGTCTGTTAGTAAGTGTTGCGCAGGCGTTCGAGCATGTCCTGAACCGCCGGATCGCCAGGTTGGCCGCCCAACACAGTCCGCAGGCCGCCGCGAGCCCAGCGGTCCGGGTGCCCTCGCCGAAATTGGTGATCCGCGAGAACCAGTAGGCCGCTTCTTCACGTGTGAAGCGCTCCACTCTGCCGGGCAATCAACTCCACCCGATCCAGCTCTTGGATCCGCTCGCGCAGCTTGAAGATGAGCGCCAGCTTGGGGCCTGCTTCATCGTCCAACGGGAGGTTCCCCCGGAAGTCGATCCTTGTCCCTGCCAAGTAGCGCCCCAACTCGAGGGGGACGCCGCATCGTCCGCAACATGTCCAACGATGGTGTGGAAAATCGGCAAGCAGCGGCGAAGCGGCGCACCGTAAATCAGGCCACGGTCTTCCAGCTTGGCCTCGGGAATCAAGGACGCTGAACCAACGCCGTCTTCGGTCACTGGGAGAATGCGTTCCTTCACGATCAACACAGCTGAGGGTTTGTCCTTGTGATCTGTAACCCGCAGAAGCCACGCCGCGTGGGTGACGTTCGAGCGCACCCGCCGAACGTAGTGCTCTTGGATGGCCCAATCCCCCCCGTTCCGTCTATTCTTCGCACGGCGCCTCGTTCTCCCCTTCATCGATCGCACGGATGAAAATGCAGTCATCGTCGGGAGATCGAATTTCAAGGTCACCCAGGGTCTGCTTGCCCATCTCCGTGACCCGGGCCAACACCCTCGAACAACTCGCCCAACTTCTTGACCGATTCGGGCGGAGCGTTGTTGACACTAAGTCGCAGGGTCCCTCCATCCGGAAGTTCAAGACCCGAAATGTCCATCTCGTCGATCCTAGAGGTTAGGCCTCGGTTGTACAGGCTCCCAATTCTGCCCAGGAGAGGAACAAGGGCTCTAGCGCCTTCCCGATCCCGCAAGGTGAAAGCGCTAGATCGTTCATCGAGCCAATCCCGCTTGGCGGCCTCGGCATTGGTGATGACGACATCGTCGTCCGAAGGTGTATAGAATACCGACTTCGAGCCTTGTATGAGCTCAGGTCTATCCTTCTGGTTCGGCGTACCCTTGTAGCTGCTAAGGCTCTTGTCGCGGATCATCCTGCTCGCCCGCGTCAGAAAGGTCCTGGTCTTTGACATCACCGTGTTGATTTTGAATTCCCTTCCTCAGCTCAGCGTATGTCACCACTCCGCGGGTTTCAACCTGATCAGTGATCCATGCTCCCAGCAAGTGCAGATCCGGGGCCGGCTTGGCGATCCATTTGCGCTTTTTGGCGTCTTCGGGGCGGATAATGCTCCATCCGGGTAGGCTCAAATCCAAGTCTAGCGGCAAATCCTGCTCACGGTCAAAGAATTCCGCAGGGGAGGTGGTCTCCGGTCCCCCCATTCGGAACAGGCACCAGACATCACGCTGAACTCCAGAGCGGATGATGTGCCCGAACACTGACATTGTCTCGAGCACAGGCCACGATCTTCGGCAGAGGAAGTGATTTAAATCTCATCGAGCGATGGCGTCTCTGTGTCCGAAAGAAGAGTGCCTGCAGGCTCTGGAGAGACGCCTGATCGGTATCATCGCGGGTCACCATTTCCTTGTCGTCGAGCAACACCTTCCTAATCCGTTCGATAACGGATACCCCGCTTTCGCCCCCCGCAGTGTGGATTTCGTGGCGCTCAATCTGCCCGACGCCGATCGAACCACAAGTAGCGGTAGGCCTCGGTGACGGAGGTTTCGAGCGCCTTTTCTCGCTCACTGGCCCGCTGGCGAAAGGCATCTTCGTCGAGACGCGCAGGATTGATCCCATAGTCCTGCGGCCGCCTAGGGAGCTCTTGAATGGCCAGAGCCCACCTGGCAGAGTCCCGAATGCGGTCGAGCGCCTGACTTGACACATCGTCGAGCGCCTTGAGCTTTGCCTGTCCAGTTGCTTGCTGCCGGACCGTGACCGTGTTGGGGACCATGAGAAAGACCAAGTTCTGGCGTTCCCTAGGTTTGTTCTTACCTGCAGTCGTGATAAAGGCCTCAACATCGACGTCTTTGGCGTCAAAGGAAATCAAACCCAAGATGGGTTTCTCCACATTGTCAGGCAAGTGCTCCGGCTCGGAGACATCTTGTTCCACCTGAAAACTCTGGGTTTCGGTCGAAACGACTTTGCGAGCGGTCGCCAGAAGAATTCTCCCGGATGCGATAATCTTGGGACTTGAGTGAATTCCAGATCTTGCTGAGTGCCACACGAACCGAAGGTTCTATGCTGGCATAGTAGCGCCCGTCGGTGTGACGCAGGTAGTAGGCGCCACCATCGAGGTCTTCGATCTTTTCAAGAGCCTTGGCAACTTGCGGTGGAGTCAGGCCAGGGAAGGAGGTGTTGAAAAGTGCTTCCCTGCTCTGTGAGGCCAAACACAGGTGAGGCCAGACCACCCTCCCTCCCCACGAGGCTATGGAGGAAGATCGTTTTCCACGTGTACTCATACATCGGAAAGCCCAAGGGGTGCGGATTGGCTTCGTCCGCTTCACGGGCATTGCTGGCACCCGTCTCGAGCTGGTCACTGTCCGGGCCTCCGATGTCGGCGTTGAGGACCGGGAAAAGGTCGCTGCTACCTGTCCGCCCCAGCAGTTCGTTGGCCGTCGCCGGATCGCGCATGTCCAAATGACAGGCGTGGATCATGGGGATTTCTGATTTTTCTCGCCATAAGCTTCGCAGGGCGAGCGCCAGCACACGCGGGCGCCGCCTAGCGACTCCCTGGAAGTTCTCGGCGGTGGAAAGCTTGTTGTTCAGGAAGTCCGCCAATGTGGGATGAAAGGGATAACTGGCCACCAACCTCTCCCCAAAATCCTTGCGGGTCGCAACATCAGGGAGCAGCCCAGCGTTCTTGGTGTACATCTCGACGTAGGCGTCTGCGACTTTTTGAGCCTGATCGCGGTCAACCTCCTGGAGAAGACGCTGGGCGAGAACCTTGGCAATTTCACCCGGCTGGACTGGGACGGGCCCGGGGCCCCGGCGCGGAAGGCCACGCTTTCGACGTTGTCAACCGCCTTCTGGCCGATGCTCATGGCCTGGTCCTCTTCGACGTCTTCGCCGGTGACCTCCGACAAGAGTCGGCCGATCGCTTCGTCTGAAGCCAAAGCGCGTCCGTTATCCCGGCAAGCGTCGCTACTATTGCGATCCCTTGATGGGTTCGAGCATACCCATGCAGCGCCATGACAAAGGCGGCCAATTGCTCTCCACCATTTGCGCGAGCCGCTGAGTCGGGCGGCATACTGCGCCAGCTCGTCGATCAGTATCAGCACCTTCCGCCCGCCGAGAACCTTGTCGAAATAGGGCTTCCCGGGAGCTGCAAAGGAGCTGGCACCTCCCCACCTCGGCATACAACGTCGGTCCACCAACTTGGAATGCGATTTCGCCCCAAAGCGTGTAAGGGACGAGGTCCTTTCCCTTGGGCTTGTGCGCTGGAATCTCGTCACCACGAACCCCGACAACGTAGATTTCACCTGGCTCGGGTAGGAGCCCGGGCTCTAGAAGACCCTAAGTGGCCTCTTTGAGCTCCGTCCCTCGCTTGCCAATGTGGGTGCACGCGATGAGCGCATGCGTCTTTCCGCCACCGAAGGCGGTCTCAAGGCGTTGGATGGCTGGATGCGCCGCATCGCCGCTGAGGCGACGAAAACTCCGGTCAGGAGCTGGCGTAAACTCGCCGTTGGATACGTTCCTTCATTGAAAAAGAGCTCGGCGTCGGTATAGATGTTGTCGACGCGTGATCCGCCCTCTTGATAGAAACCGATCACATCGCTCAGATTAGCGGTAAAGATCTCGGAATTGAAGGAACCACCAACGATATCTTTGCGGGGCCTGCAAGTGTCAAGGATAGATTTCAACGTCGTCATCCAATGCTGACGAATGAAAACATTCTAGATGCAGGAGATCGTGAGAGGCAGATGCTGAGACCGTCACTCGGGCATCCGTTTGATCAAACCCTAAGAGACATTCTACGCGCAGCCCAGTGTCGTGGCAAACAGAACGAAGAATGTTCCTTTTTGGGTATGGTGACTCCATTGGTTGATAGACAAGAATTGCAGGCGACCCTAGGTTGCATGGTCGAGAAATGTCGGTAGGTCATGGAAAAGTCTAACCACCTTGCACTTGAGTTTCGACTTCAATTTCCCTGCGACGCTGGCGTCAGGATTGATGCACTCTACATCGTCAAGGTCATGATTGGCTAGAAAACTCCTTCGGAGCATCTGGATTGCACTTACATCGGCATCCGGTAGCGAATATCCAAGTAAGACCAGTCTGTCGCACTTTTCAATGGCGGATGCTGCTGCTTTCCAGGTCCGTTCGAAGGACCGAGATTCCAGTGATTCGGCTCTTATCGTAGATAGGCGGCACGATCAGGGGCCAAAGATACCAGGTGCTGCGTCCTGTGCGAGTTGTCGTTGAAATTCTTGCCGAGTCCGAGGTGGTCTTTAAATCGTAGACGAAGATACTCCGGCTCCTGTGACGCCCCGGGAAGAGGGTTCCCATCTTGGGATCCCGCTCCGAGCTTCGAACTCCCCAATTTAGGGAGCCATGAAGCTTGTGAATAACAACTGGCGGCTTATGGGGACACCCGGGATGATGCTGCATGAAGCCTTCCCTTCTGGCTCGATTGAACAGGGGATCGAGACCGATGTTCCCATACAAACTCCCGAGACACCATTCCCCCGCAGTCCTTGGGATCCTTGCCACCACATTCTCGAGAACCAAGTCCTGATTGAACGTGATGATGGAAAGATCCCCTTTCGGACCGCGCCAACTCATACCTGACCAACCGATCCAAATCAGCGGATCGCGGTCGGTTGGCCATCCAATTCGTGGTCGTGCTCAGTACTCGATTGTAGAGATGTAAGAGCTCAACGAATACGTCGAAGGCGTTGGAGGAATGACCAGACGCAACATCATAGTAGACGTCAGCGAAGAACTGCTCGAGCGTGAGTGGAGCCAAGTCGTCGAAGGGGTCTAGATACTGCCCATTCTTTTCCAGAAGAGCTCGAGGACTCTGGAATGCTCTCCCTGATCTCATCGTGGCTGGCAGCAAGACCCTTTGATTTCTCGAAGAAGTTGCCGTCGAGGGGAGGGTGCTCTCTCTTCTTGAATCAGCGGAACGACAGTGCCTGAGCTAGCGAGCCGCCTGCTCCAACCATCAATACGGTGCCCATCTGGCCTCCAAAACCAGCGGTGGGACCTAGAACCTAAGCAACGTCTCAAGCCATTGGGAGAAGCCGGTGGCTTTCGCGCCGTCTATTATTTTGTGTACCATAGGACCGTCATTACGAAGTCTCCGTTCCCTGTGACAAGCTATTCATCATCAGGATTGCCTTCGTTCGTCACGGTCGTCTTGGCCGGTAAGTCTGGTCAATTTGTCCAAGATGACAGCCCGATCCTCCTCAGGCATCGGCCCGCCATTGGTGAGATTCCCCAACTCGTCCTCCAGCCGATCCAGGCGCCAAATGGCGAACCGATCGGGTTCTCCTGGAAGACCGCTGCCTCGGGGTCAGCCCACACGACGGCATCATGGATGTATGTCTTGATGCCATCGGCTCTTAGGAAGTCCTTGAGAGCTAATGCGGCCCGACGAGCTTGACGGCCAGGATTTTTCCTCATGTGTTTCCATCCGCCGACCGATTGGTACGCCCAGGTATCGCCGACGTTCTTGTAGGCGCCCAGCATAGTTTTCACTTCAAGAGCCCACACTCCCGGGGGGCCCACGAGGACGATGTCCAGATCGGCCTTCTTGCCGGGCAAGACGATGTTGCGAAACAAGGTCCAGTTCCCATCGAGTGCCCGCCGGGCCGCTCAACGACTGCATCCTCTCCGCCTCTCACCTTTCTCGTAGGCTTCGATCGCCGCTCCATCGTCCCAGAACCACTCAAGCCACGAAGATCAGCAACACGATCGCGATCACGCCCACGGAGACAATCGGAGCGCTATGGTTTCAGAGGACGCAGAACCTCTGGGATCGTCACTTTGAGGTGGTGTTGCCGATGCCGATTGTGAAATGAGTCGACAAGAGCCAGGCTCAACGCGAGCAATGCGCCTCCGGATCAGGCCCCTCCATCGAAGCAATCTGAAGCTGCCTGCGCTGCGCATAGCTCCTCTCGCTTTCCATAGACAACTTCAAGGGTCCGGCTGCCGATAGCCCCTCTTCGATCTCCTGACCCAGCCGCATCAAGCTCAACCGATGGCGGACCGCCGAACGTGGTCATCCCAGGCTTTCTCAATCGCATAGGCCAAGTCCTTCAGTGAGAGCGTACCCGTCCGAACCAACGGGCCCATAGCTTCGCCTTTATGATCTCGGAAGGGCCATCGGGTGGCCTCGGCTTCAGCCAGGCTGATGCCGACATCTCTAGCAGGCTGTTCCGGAACCTCTTTGCCAGACGCAACCGACTCCAAGCGTTCAAGTTCCCCTTCTCCGACAAGAGCACTGCCGCGGCCTTCTTCAATAGGGGGTTGTACGCCTTCTGCGCTGCCCATTCCAACCTACTTTTGTCAAGATAGCCCTCATCCATCAGCTCCCCAAGTGGCCTGGGCTTGTAGCTTAGCCACGAGACCTGGAGTGCTTCCTCCACGGTCATCGTCGAATTAGGGTCTCCAAGTCCATCAGCGGCGGCAGTAAATGACGAGCGCATGGCATCACTCCTCTACGAAACCTAGAATCGCACCCAACAATCCGGTTGTCTTAGTGATGAAACTCACAAGCAAAGACGAATGTGCAGAAGATTGAGATGGTCCCCTCCCCCCTTCCAGCGGAAGGTCGAGCGGAGCCTGGACGTGAACGTGTAGCGCCTATTGTCGTCCCAACACAGAGACAGCGAAAGGGGAAATGGGGGCTAAGGGCTTACAGTCGCCTTGCAAGACGATGACTATGCCAACCGCTAGGCTCAGGGACGCGCGACGGGCCGCTCAGACTCTATTCGCAAGCTGCTCCCCAACAGGACCCTTGGACTGCTGACGGGGCCCCCTCTGGGGGCTATCCTAAGGTCAGCGGAGACCCTCGGGAGGGAGATGCACCATGTTGAAGCACTCGAACTCAACAAGCTGGTCGCGACACAGCGTTGTCCTTGCCGCGCTGGCAGCCGCTGCCTTGGCCTGCAGCGGGCTGCCGTTTGGGCTGGGCGGTTCGTCGGACTCGGCGTCTCGAATCGCCACGCTGGAGGCCGAGCTCCAGGCGGCCCGCGCCACCGCCACCGCCGAGGGCGCCCAGCCGGCCTCGGCCACGTCGGCGGCGGACGGCCAGACCGGCGGTGCGGTCCAAGAGTATTTCGATACTTCGACCCAGGCCTTCCAAACGGGGGACGCCGTCCAGGTCTCCGACGGGGCCCTGCTCCTCGGCCCCTACAAGTCGTGCGCCACCGACGTGGCCAATTTCGACCAGCCCGTCAACTGCTTATCGGTGTGCCTGACCTGCGGCGACCACCTGTCCACCTACCACCTGAGCACCACTTTCCGCTTCGAAGACGGTCTCTCCGACCGCGAGTTCGGCTTGATCCTGCGCTTCGTCGATCAGAACGGCGACGGGCAGATCGATCGCCCCGACTATCTGCTGGCCCTGGGTTTCAACATCTTCGACAACCGTTGGCGCCTGTATCTGCATGAGCCGAACCAGGTCGAGCCCTGGCGCCTTGTGGGCAATGGGGTGGCCGGTTTCCTCATCGCCGGCCGCATGAACACGGCCGACGTTTCGGCCACCGAAGACGGGCGCAAGATGGTGGTTTCGCTCAATGGGTCGGTGATCACGCGTCTGACGGGCGACGAGCCGGTCCCGGGGGAGCGGTTGGTCTCGCCTTGGGCCGATGACGGACAGGTGGGGCTGCTGGTGCTGGGCCGCGGGGTCCAGGCCCGTTTCGATGACTTCACGCTCAGCAACTAGACGCTCGTGCAAAGCACCGAGCACGAACAAGGCAATCCTGAACGTCCCGAGCTAGACGCTGGGTGCTAGAGGCTCAGGGCTGATTTTCTGGGGTCCGTAGGGGGGAGGACGGAGACCAGCAACTGGCACCAGCCAACGCGGGAATCACTGTGGAAGTCGGATAGGCGTTGGCGTACCCACCACCAGGTAGAGTTGCTCGAGCCGTTGGCTGGCCACATCCTGTTCTTGGGTGCCTTCGAAATCGGGATTATCCTGCAGCTCTTCGTAAGCCTCCACCGCATGCTCGAGATCTCCGGCCAGATCGTAGGATTGGGCTAGGGCGAGCAGGCGCTCGCGTGAAGGTTCGAGCTGCTCGAGCATCAGGTAATAGCCCGCCGCCCGGTGAAAATCTCCCCGGGTGAACTCGGCCCGACCTAGATCGCCGTAAGCGCGGGCGAGATAGGACTTCGCCGTCAGTTGAGGCAGCAGCGCCGTGAGAATCTGAGTCCCGGTTGTGTAGTCCCCCTCTTCGAAGAGCGCTTGCTCAGCCCTCTCGAACTCGGCCTCGAAGTCGCTGGTGGCCATCGGCGAGGCCGTAGGTCGGGTGGGGGTTGGTAGCGGGTGGTACCTGATCCATGTCTTGCCGTACAAGAGGAGCGTGGCGGCAAGAATTGCGACCAGACAGCCCGAGATGAATCCGGGAACCATCCACCAGCGGCTGGCCGCCGGGGTCACCCCTGGGCGCTCCTGTTGGGCGGGCTCGCCGTCCTGCACCATACCGCTTTTCCCGTGAGGCTTAGGGACCTGCATCTTGGGGTCCTAGGCGAACCGTGCCGCCATCGGGTTTGAGGATGTCCACCCCCACAGTGACCTGATCGACGAACGAGAACGCCCTGGCGTCTCCATTCAACAGCAGATAGACGCTTCCATCAGGCGCAACGAGGTCACCTGGATGATCGGTCATTTCGATGGGCACCGGGCCACCCATGGCCCGCCAATCCGCCCGGGCGAAATCCCATGCGTAGATGACCGGTGGCCAGTTGGTCTCCTGGTGAACCGCGGCAGCCGGCTCGAATGCCACCTGAATCGTCACGCGTTTCACGTCTCCCGCCGGACGCTCCGCAAAGGGTTGAAACTGAATGTAGACACTCTGTTGGTACGCAACCGCCAGGGGTCCGGCCCCGTCCTCCATGACGACTCGAAGCAGTGTCTGGCTTGAATCGAGCGGGTTGAATGTTTCCGGTCTCGGCGTGGGGGTCGGCGCCAATGTAGGGTGTGCGGTGGGCTGGTAGGCAACGTCCAGCGGGGGCACAACCGGATCGGCGTTTAGGGACCCGAGGGCCGTCAGGATTTGATCGTTCAAGGCTCCCAGACCCGGCTTGTAGGCCAGCTCGGCTTGCTGAAGATACCCCACGGCCTGGGCCTCGTCGCCGGCTTGAAGGGCCAGCATGCCGTCAATGTACATTTCGATCGGAGAGGTTCCCCAGCTGTTGCTGTGGGCAGAATCCAGGTCCTGCCGCATCAAGTCCATCTCGCCCTTCTCGAAATGGATCAAGGCCCGTAATGCATACCTTTCGCCGTCGTAGAAAGGACGGGCTTCGATCATTTGATTCAACTCTGCTTCGGCTTCATCCATTCGCCCCAGGTTGAACAGCGTGGACACTTCCAAGGACATCCGCATGACCGTGCTTTGTTGAGCAAGGGCTTTCTGGATCAATTCATACGCCTGATCGTAGTCCCCCAGACAAAGGAAGATGCGCGTCCGCATGGTGAGGTATCCACCATCCTGCTCCGGGTCCTGAGATGAGGCGGCCTCCAGGATTTCCAATTCCTCGAGCGCTTCCTGACAACGGCCGAGTGAAATCAGGTCGAGCAGCGGGGACCAGGATGCCCAAGCAATGTCCGCTCCGTTCGCAACGCCCAATCTGTTGCTCTCCAGCGCCAATTGCTTCCAATACTCATATGCCCGTCGGCTCGTCTGAATAACCGAAATGTCCTCCAACACGACGCCGCGCACGATGTAGACATCACCGCTTGCATAAGGTCCAAGGGCTATCGCCTGGTCAAGATCGCTTAGTGCCCGGTCAAGGTTGCGCTCGTATTCCTCCTGGGTGCGCTGCTCAGTGAGCGTGCTGGTGACACAATAGCCTCGCATGTAGTACGCAAATGCGAATTCCGGCACCTGCCGGACCACATCATCCCAGGCTAACTGGGCGGCACCGCAGTCCCCCTGCTGCATCAGCTGAATGGCGCGGAAAGCGTCATTGCTGGCGGATCGAAAGCGGCTGCGGAAATTCCCGCTAGACATGGCCTCGGTCGAGACCGGGGTCGCTGCCGAATGCACCAGCAGAGGCGGAACAGCGGTTGCCTGTACGGAGGGACGACGGGGAAAGTGGATCGCTAACGGGAAGCGCTGGTCTAGGAAGAGCAAGGCAATGACGTTCGATGGGGACGAGAGGACAAAGATCACCAAGGCTGTACCCACCGTGCACAGCGCAAGCAGGAATCCCCGGCGAATGTAGCGCCTCTTGACCTGATCGACTTGCCGGTCGGCGTCGTCGGGATCTTCGGTGTCCATCGGTTGGTCGTAACTCGGGTGTTCCCCCAATTGATTCCCCCATCTTTCGAGAGAGTCTAGCGGAAGGCCGCATACGGCGCAAGCTCGCACGGCACCGCGACGGAGGGGTTGGGCGACGGGTTGCTATCCGGTGACCAAGAACTCCTCTGGCGGTGACGGCCGGCGAAGGACGCGAAGTGGTAAGAGCAGTGGAAGCTCCTCGGGAGGGAGATCTTTGATGAACATTCCAGTACGGAACAGGTCCGCCCAGCGCGCATGGTCGGGACTGCGGCGTGCCCAGCCTCGGCCACATTGGCGCCGGACGGCCAGACCGGCGGTGCGGTCCAAGAGTATTTCGATACTTCGACCCAGGCCTTCCAAACGGGGGACGCCGTGCAGGTCTCCGACGGTGCCCTGCTCCTCGGCCCCTACAAGTCGTGCGCCACCGACGTGGCCAATTTCGACCAGCCCGTCAACTGCCTATCGGTGTGCCTGACCTGCGGCGACCACCTGTCCACCTACCACCTGAGCACCACTTTCCGCTTCGAAGACGGTCTCTCCGACCGCGAGTTCGGCTTGATCCTGCGCTTCGTCGATCAGAACGGCGACGGGCAGATCGATCGCCCCGACTACCTGCTGGCCCTGGGTTTCAACATCTTCGACAACCGTTGGCGCCTGTATCTGCATGAGCCGAACCAGGTCGAGCCTTGGCGCCTCATCGGCAATGGGGTGGCCGGTTTCCTCATCGCCGGCCGCATGAACACGGCCGACGTCTCGGCCACCGAAGACGGGCGCAAGATGGTGGTTTCGCTCAATGGGTCGGTGATCACGCGTCTGACGGGCGACGAGCCGGTCCCGGGGGAGCGGTTGGTCTCGCCCTGGGCCGATGACGGACAGGTGGGGCTGCTGGTGCTGGGCCGCGGGGTCCAGGCCCGTTTCGATGACTTCACGCTCATCGACTAGCAGCTAGACGCCAGCGCTGAGCACCGAGCGCCACGAGACCTCGGCGCCTGTTCCCGGGCGCAGCCTGGATCAGGGCTCGAGCCCCATCATCTTGGCGAAACTCTGAAGAGCCCGCAGGTGGTCCTGCGGGGTTTCCAGCCCGGCGCCCATGGTGTTGAGCGACAGGTGGGTCATGCCCAACGCCTGCCAGCCTCGCGCCTGGTGTTCCAGGGCCGTTTCGTCGCCGGATCCGTAGGCCAGGCGGGCCTCGATGCCGAACTGGGCACGGTCGCGGCCAGCGTCGGCCAGGCCCTGCTCCACAATCTCCAGGTAGGGTGGCGCATCCTCTGGGGTGGACACGCCGGTCACCATCCAGCCGTCGGCCAAGCGGGCTGCCCGACGCAGGGCGGGCTCGGCCTTGGCGCCAAACCAAATCGGGATCGGCCGCTGTACGGGCAACGGCTTGAGCCCGGCGTCGGACACGGTGTGCCAACGCCCGGCGAAGGTCACCAGGGGTTGGGTCCACAGCTGGCGCAGCAGATCCACCTGCTCCCCGATCCGCCGTCCCCGGTTGTGAAAGTCCTTGCCCAGGGCCTCGTACTCGACCTCGTTCCAGCCGAGCCCGACCCCCAAGCGCAGCCGGCCGCCGCTCAGCACGTCCAGCGTGGCGGCCTGCTTGGCGACCAGGACCGTCTGGCGCTGCGGCAGGATGAGGATCCCCGGGGCGAACTCGATGCGCTCGGTCACGGCCGCCATGTTGGCGAAGAGCACGAAGGGCTCCAGGAAGGAGGTCTCGTGGGTGTAGGGCCCACGCCACCCGCCGGGGCGGTCGGGGTTGGCCCCCAGCACATGGTCGTAGGCGACGATGTGGTTGTAGCCCAGGCCCTCGGCCGTCTGCGCGTAGTCTTGAACGGCTTGGGGGTCGCTGCCAAATTCGGTTTGAGGGAAGACAACGCCAATTTTCATCAGAGCACCTCATGGTTGGTTACAAGGCGGAGGCCTCGGACTGAAGCTGCGGGCCAGCTACTTGAGGCTACCATACTTGCAGGTGGCAAATGGGCGCTTCCCGTTCCCCCGTCTTAGACCCCCATTCAACGCGGGGATGTCTGAAGCCTCGGCAGCTGCGCCGGAACCCGTCCCGGGCACAGCCAAAGGGCTCGAAATGACGCATGCGGAGCCTCCGAGAGGCCGGCTGATCCTAACCAGGGCGGCGAGCTAGGTGCTAGGGGCTGTTCCCTGCAGAAGACGGCTGTCCTAGGGCTGCAGCCGACGGCTCTTCATTCACTCGCCGATATCCTGCCGGTTGAAGATCCATGCGGAGGCGCCGAGCAGGATCGCGATCCACACGATCAGGATCAACAAGGACCCTCCCAGTTGCGGAGGGCTGCTGATCTCCACCAAGGGGGATTGGAACGCGTGGCCGTCGAGGAACCATGCGCGGGCGTTGTCCAGGTTGTAACTGACCGTGAAGCGGTACAGCTCGACCACCGCCGGCCAGTCGAACAGCCGCGAGACCAGGATCAGACCGGCAAACGACATCGGCTCAAGGACCGAAAGCCCGAATCCAGCCAACAGCCCACCCAAGATCGAGCGGGTCAGGATCGCCGCCAAGGCGGCGAAACCGGCCAGCACCAGCAGGCCAAGCACCCCGAGCAACAGTTCCTGGCCATAGCGGACGGCGAAGTCGGCCAGCGCCTGGCCAGTCACAGCCGGGCCGTAGTCCAGACCCACCTTCGAGCGCATGATGGCGAAGCCAATCGGTGTCAAGATCGACGTTACCAGGAAGGACGCCGACAGCACCAACACCAACGCCGCAGTCTTGGCCGCCAGCACGGCGATCCGGTGCGCTCGCGGCAGCACATTGCGGTAGGTCCCCCACGCGTATTCGCCGGCGAACGCCACCGCCATGAAGGCCAAGGGCAGCAGATTGCCGAGGATGTTAAGCGGAAAGGAGGTCACCGCCCGCCAAATGCCCGTGGCGTCGCTCGTCCAACGACCTGAGGACGTCAGCGCCATTGCCCGCCCTGGCGTCTCCAACAGGAAGCCCAACACGATCCCGATCAGCAAGAAGGCCCCGATCCCAACCGGGAAGATCCAGACGGTGAAGCCGGTCAGCATCGGGTTGCCGAGCAGCTTGCGGAGCTCAGCCCTAAGCAGGCGCATCTTCGCCCTCTCCGTTCGTCACCCGCAAGAAGAAATCCTCCAACGACGACCGGTTCTCGACCAACTGATGCACGTCAACCCCGGCATCCACCAGGGCCCGCACCAGCTGTGGGGCCTGGACTGAACCTGCCGATACGTGCAGCCAATCGCCCTGCCTTTGAACCGGCCAGCGGTCAGCCAAGGCAGCCAGCGCACGGTCGACCGGGGTCGCCAGCACCCGGAGCACGCCGCCCGTCTCGGACAAGAGCTGCCCAATCGGCCCCTGGCGGATCACGACGCCGCGATGGATGATGGCCACGTGGTCGCAGACTTGCTCGACCTCGTGCAGGATGTGGCTGGACACGAAGACCGTCTTCCCCTGTTCCGTGGCCAACGATCGAATGAACGCGCGCATGTCCTGGATGCCGCCCGGGTCGAGGCCGTTGGTCGGCTCGTCAAGGATGACGAGGTCCGGATCCGAAAGCAACGCGGCCGCCAGGCCGAGGCGTTGTTTCATCCCGGTTGAATAGCCACTCACCTTGCGCTCGGCCCGATGGGTCAAGCCGACCTGGTCAAGCAGCATCTCCATCCGTTCGGCGCCCGTTCCAGCCGTGTCGGCCAGCACCAGCAGATTATCTCGACCTGTCAGGAAACCGTAGAAAGTGGCTCCTTCAATCAGCGCGCCGGCGCGCTTCAGGACCGGAGCGTTCGGCGCGGCTGGCTGCCCAAAGATCGAAACGTACCCGGCGGTCGGCCGAAGCAGTCCCATCAGGATCCGGATCGTGGTCGACTTGCCCGCACCGTTCGGCCCGAGGAACCCGAACACCTGGCCTCGCTCGACTTCGAGGTCGATCCCCTGCAAGGCCGCCACCTGCTCACGCCCGCGTCCAAATGTTTTGCTTACGCCGGCCAACCGAATGGCGGGCGCCGAACCTGGCTGGTGGGAAGGTGTCAACGTGACCTCTCTTGGTGCCGGCCTGATGCAACCGACATTATCCTGTGAACTCTTGCCCGCAACGGCTTACAGGCAGCTTACATGCGGCCCAGATCAACCGCAACATCCAGCACGAATGGGCACCTCTTGGGAGGCCCGCAGCTGTTTTCTGGGAGCCTCCTGGCGGGGGATGTTATGGCAGGTCCCGCGTGCTGCTGGTGGCCAGGTGCTAGAGGCTCGACGCTTCGCCTCAGGGCTCGCGGCTCTAAGCTTCTCTTAATCCACGCTGCTTCGGCTTCGGCGCCAAAGGGTGATAGGATTCCCGCGTAGTTAATCAACCCACCCCCTGCCCCATCCCAACCGGACCCGGCCTCCATCCACGACCCCGCCCCGAGGATTTGGCAGTACCTCTGCCCCCCACATTTCAATCCCGGCCTACGGCACCCGTCGCCCCAGGCGTCGGCTAGCCGCCGTTCGCCCACTCATGGGCCGCTGATCCGAGCCTAGAAAACTTGGTCGTTGAAGTCAGAACGGTCCGCGGAATGGGTCTGAGAGGAGCGCAAGCATGAAAGTCGGTCGCTTTGGATCGGTTTTATTGGTGATCGCCGCCACGATGTGGGCCTGCAGCTTGGGCGGCACATCCAGCACGGGGCCCACGGCACCAGCCGCCACCCAGCCGCAGCAGCCGGCGGCGAGCCTTCAGCCGGCCAACACGCCATCCGTCGGGCTGCAGCCTCAAGCCACGTCGGCTGGAACAGCGCTCAACCCGTGTGACCTTGTACCCCAGGGCGAGGCCTCGACGCTGGCCAATTTCCAATTTGACGCGGGAACGAAGGAGGACAACCCGAGCGGTGGGTCACGCTGTGTCTACGGCTCTCAAGCCACCAATGTGATGACGATCAATGTGGCCCAGGCCTCGGACGCCGCCACGGCTCAGGCGTACCGCGATGCGTTCATCGCCGACATCCAGTCACAAGCGGCACAGCTGGCCGGCAAAGGGCTGACGGTCACCGAGCTGCCGGACTTCCAGGACGGGGCGGTTCAGGCGACGCTCAGCTTCTCGATGGCCGGCGTGACGATCAACGGGAGCGCCTTTGGCTTTCTGAAAGGGGCCACCTTCGTCGGGATCAGCGATGTGACCAGGGGCCAAGACGCCCCCACGGTACAGGCATTGATGGATGAGATGACCAACCATGTGATCCCGAGGTTGCCCTAGGGGGAGGGAGTGGTCTTGCGCCTGCGGCGCCGGCTCAAACCTGTTCTGCTCCGCAGGGCGTTGTCTTCGTCTCTTGGTCACCCCCCTACAGGCCCTCCTCAAGCGGGGCCCCTAGGGGCGGGAGCCCGCCCCCAGACCCCCTACTATCGCGCGTGTTGACTTCTCTGTGATCAGCACATGCCACCGAGTAGAGGTCTCCGCTCCTATGCACTCGTCCGGAGAAGAAGGCAAGGATGATTGCCTGGATCGCTGCAAAAGGGGGTTCCACCAAATGAGCTGCGTCTGCTTTCCACGGTCTGTGGCATGTTACTTGGCCAGGTGATTTGCAAGGGGGTGTGGGGGACATCTCATGTCCTCCTCGCTTGCATCCTGAGCGGAGCGAAGGGCACGGGTCCCCCTTTGCCAAGGGCGGCCTGCAGGGGGGTAGATAAGAGAAAGAGAAGGACATCTCTTGCGGGAAGACGGCCCGAGCCGGCGCCGCAGACGCAGGGCCCCGCCCCGCGGAGCAGAGTTGATTTGAGCCGCGGTCGGGGGCTAGTTCTCGCTCCTCGGGTTTCGACGGGTTGCGTTTGAGAGCGTGCTGCAGCTAAGGAGGCTTGTATGTCTCGGCGATTGAACGGATTTCTGATCCTTCCCGTGGTGTCCATGATTGCGGCGCTCATGGCTTGCAGTCTGGGAGGGAGTCCCTCGGCAAATGCGACCCTGGCTTCATCGGCGCTTGCCACCGGGTCTTCTTTCCAGCAGATTCCTTTGATATCCGGAGCCACGCCGACGCCGTCAGGCACCGAAACCGCCATGCCTGCGGACCTGGGCACCCAGGATGAGGCCTTGACCATGCTCCAAGCAGCCATAGAGCACTATCAGACGGTCGGACGCGATCAGGCGCTGGCGGATTTCACCCACCGGGTGGATCCTTTCTTCTACAAGGACCTTTACGTGGCATGCATTGATTCGGATCTCAAGCAGTCGGCCAATGGCGGGTTTCCCGATTTGGTGGGTTCCACCACACAACCGCTTAGCCAGGCCGATTGGAATGCAGCCACCACCACCAATATCGGCACGACCATCTACACCTGGATCGATCCGTCCAACAACGAGATGTTGCCCAAGACGTTCTACTATGAGAGGGTCGGCCAAGATGTGTGTGGTGTTGGGGCCTACCACCCCTAGGGCATAGCGGCCTCGGCCCGCCAGGGAAGTGCGTGGTTGTCCGCGCGTCGGGATCAGGCATCGACCGTCGCTTGCCCTGGCGAGAGGGTTGGACCACCGCACATGCCAGCCTTGGCCAGCCCCAGATCCTGTTTGGGGTGACCATCGTTTGGTCTGCGATGACTCACCCGGCGCACTAAGACCGCACCCGCCCCGTTCTGGTTGGGTTCAACGGGACCGCCCCCAGGCGCCTCCCTCGAGCAGGGCCGCCCCTCGGCGTCCTGCAAGGGCCCCGCCTCCTATTGAATCCTCCTCCAATCGCGTGTACCGTGGAGACAGGTTCAGCGACACGATGACCTCACCAACGACCAGGAGCCTCCCCATGGCCACCGACGTCTACGCCCAGCTTGCCCAATTCCTCGACCACCTGCCCGGCGGGTACCCGGCCACCGAATCCGGTGTGGAGCGCCAGATCCTGGAGCGCCTGTTCACACCGGACGAGGCGGCGCTGGAGCT
Source organism: uncultured Chloroflexia bacterium (assembly GCA_963807065.1). Classification (GTDB taxonomy): domain Bacteria; phylum Chloroflexota; class Anaerolineae; order Anaerolineales; family E44-bin32; genus CAWAND01. Next base: position 88,020 of record CAWDZQ010000003.1, on the reverse strand, counting down.
GCACCTGTCCCTGATCGAGGAGACGCCGCGGGTGATCGCCCACCGCGCCAAGCTGCCGGTGGCCCAGGTCGCCCAGACGCTGGCCGAGATGGAGCGCAAGGGTCTTGTCTATGCGCACCACAAGACCGGCGAGGCGCCGCGCTACAGCGCCATTCCCTTCGCCGTGGGCTTCTTCGAGTTTCAGGTGAACAAGATGGACCGCCAGTTGGCGGAGCTGTTCGACGAGTATCTGCCGCACGTGCTCCAGCCCGAGACGTGGCAGAAAGCCCCCTTGCTGCGCACGATCCCCGTCGGAGAGAGCCTGACCCCCGAGCTGGAGGTGATGGCCTACGAGCAGGCCGAGCAATTGATCCGCGACCAGACCAGGATCAGCGTGGCCCCGTGCGTCTGCCGCCAGGAGAAGGAGGCCCTCGGCCATCGCTGCGACAAACCGATGGAGACCTGCCTGTCCTTCGGGTCAGGCGCCGATTTCTACGTCCGCAACCGCATGGGACGCTACATCAGCGAAGACGAGGCGCTCGGGATCCTGGCCCTGGCCGAGGGTACCGGCCTGGTGCTCCAGCCGTCGGCCTCGGAAGAGGCGGCCTTCATCTGCGCCTGCTGCGGCTGCTGCTGCGGGGTGCTGGCCAGTCTCAAGCTCTATCCCGACCCCGCCCAGTACGTCCACTCAGCATTCTTGGCCGTGCTCGACGAAGAGCTGTGCAACGGCTGCGAGCTATGCCTGGATCGCTGCCAGATGGAGGCGCTGACATCCAGCGGCGCCGGCGTGGCGCTCGACACCGGCCGCTGCATCGGCTGCGGGTTGTGCGTGACGGCCTGCCCGGATGAGGCGCTGGTGTTGATGCGCAAGCCCGAGGACGAGCAACGCCCCTTGCCCGGCACGTGGGCCGAGGCGAACATCCGCCTGGGCAAGGCTCGAGGCGTGATGAGCAACCGCTCGTTGGCGGAGATGTTTGTCAAGTCAAAGGTGGACCGAGCAGCGGTGCGTGGGAGCTAGCGATCGCGTCTGCGGCGGCTTACTGAAGGGCCAGTTGAGCTCAGGGTGCCCCGACCCCCCGCAAATAGGTGCACATCGTTCTCCCCCCTAGGGTCCACCCCTGGGGGGACTCTGCCCGTTGGCTTGAAAGGTTTGGCTGATTGAGATCGAGCGCACCGAAGCGCAGGCGCGGCCCCTAGTGGACGCGGATATAGTCCAGCCCGGGATGATCCACGCCCACCCCGATCGGCGTGATGTGCAATCGATCCCCTTCACAGATGTAGGTCCCACTTAGCTCGAACGGGGCCGTCATATCCATCCCAGGCATGCTCATGACCGCCCCGTCCACGGTCATCGTCGTCTGCGTGTCAAGGTCATCTACGGGGTGGATGACCCTCAACTGGTTCGGCGGGATGACCACAAGCGTCCCCTGGCTGGTCCCGTTCATATCGACGGTCAGCAGGGCGGTCCCGAGGTTGAGTTCCACCAGCGACTCCACGTGAAGGGCATTGATCGAGCTGTAGACCCGGCCGTCGCTGTTGAAGACGATCTGGACATCACCGCTGACGGCCTGCAGGCTGGCGGGCAGATCGGCCGGCCGAATTGCATCGAATGCTGCCCGGTAGGAGTCCAAATCCAGCCGCCAGACGTCCATCAGGCAGCGATCACACTCACCGCCATCCTCGGTGTCGGTCGTGATGGCTACATCTCGGGGCTGATCTTCCGCCACGGCGGAGGTGATCAAGAGCACGCTCTGTGGGGTCGGGCATGAGGTATTGAGAGCTTCCGGAATGGGGCCCCAACCCCCACCGGGACCCCCCAGGCGCACGGCTTCCTTGCCCTCGGCGCCCGAGCTGTCACTGGTGATCGTGTACACCAAGTCTGGATCGAACCCCAACCTAAGGCGGCGCAGCACAAACGGTTCGGCTTCCAGGTCGAACCCGCTCGACCCGGGATAGTCGACCAGATCATCCAGCGCCGGGTTGACCGGAAGATTCCCGTCACCGCCTTCATCGGCGATCTGTCCGTCAAGGTAGGCTTGGCCAAAGGCGTGGAACAGGTCCTGCATGTGGGGATAACTCGCCAGCTGTGCGCGCTGTTCGGCCATGCCGCCGTGGTCCGGCAGGTCCCGCAGAAACTGCATCACCGCCCCCGTACCCTGGACGTCCGCCAGGTACTGGAAGAAGACCACGTCTTCGTAGGCCATGTCGGTGATCGAGTCGGTGGGCGAGAGACCGTCGAACTCATCCACGAAGCGGTTTTCTTCATCAACGGCAGGGAAGGCGACGTTGGAGAAGTACTCGGCCGAAGCTTCCGACCACCACTTTCGGACACTGCGCGGAGTCCCCATCATTTGCGCCGCCAAGTTGACGGTTTGGAAGCAGTGGAAGACCTCATGGGCCAGGGCCTGCTTGAACCAGTCGTCCGGAAAATCGAGCGCCGAGGGATAGACGAGCATAGGGCAGGCCTCACCCTCTTCGGCGTGGTTCGAGCGGACCGAGGCGGCGAAGTCATTGGCCGACGGGAAGATGCTGAAGATCACGTTGACCGGCCCGGTGTCGCCATAGGGCTGGTAGGCGATCATGGCCCGCTGGATCGCTTCCGCCGCCAGGTCAAGCTTGGCCCGGCCAGGATCATCCGGCCCCCAGCTGTTTGGGTAGAAGATCTCATACGATCCGGCGCCCGGCACAGAGCCTGCCCGGTAGGAAAGACACGGGTAGGTCGAGACTCCAGACATCGGAAATCCGTTGCGCCACAGCAGGGCACAGTCGGCCTGCTGCGCTGGGCTGGCCACACCCGCCGGCCTGACCTGGCTGGTCTCCGCCTGCCCGTAGGCATGCAGTTGGTCGGTGGATGGAAAGAGGGCTGCCAGGAGCTGGGCCATCTGCGCCTTGGCGTTGTCGTCACTCCCGTCTCGAAGGTAGTCGTCCGCCAGGCCCACGATGCCGGTTCCTTCCGCGCTGACAGCCGTGTCGTAGGCCCCGGGCAGCGGTGAGTCGGCGTCACCCACCATGGATTTGAGCAGGCGGATCAGCCCCTGCTCATAGCTGACCTCCCCGGATTCCACTTCTTGGTTCAGCACGGTTTCGAAGTCGGAGGGCGGAAGCGGAGCCTTGGGTGTGGGAGACGGCTCGGCAGCGGTGGGCGACATGGAAGGGGTGGCTTCGCTGCCTGGGGCGGCTGTAGGAGCCGGCACGGCCGACGACGTCAGATTGCACGCCAGGCTGACGAGGACAAGAAACGTAAACACCACGGCGGCCCGCCGCCCTGCTTGGCGCTCGGCCATGCGCCCTCCCAGTGGGTGAGTCAGGTGAGGCCGCCATTGTCGACATAATCGCCGATCGCGCAAGTGGAGGGAGAATTGCGGTTAGCCGCAAACAAAGCACGGCCCCGGTTTGAAGAGCACTTTCGTTTCCTTGCACCGGACCAGGCCGTCGAGGGGGATCGGTGAATCATCGGTCGCGTTCGGCGGCCGCGGATTGACCCAAAGAGTCGCCGGCACTCTGCGGGCCGAATCACTCGCCCTACCCCTGGCCCCCGGTCGGCTCCCGCCGAAGACTCATTCAGACATTGACCAAGAGTTGAAAGTGGAGAACGCTGACTTTGGGACGGACCGTGACGTCCAGACCTCATCCACCCGAGCCGCGGGCACCGGACGAATCAGAGGGTGCGTCTTCTGGTCACTGATCGGCGTCCCCGGTCGACGCTGGGAGGTCCGATCTGCTCTTGATTTGTGGGACGTTTCCCCTAAAATGGGGAACCTTCGTCCCCCCCTCCTCGGGGTTCACCCCCCGCGCAGAGCTCTCAAATCGACCACACTGACCAGGAGGCGCTTCATGCGTGCCCGACTCGTGTTGCTCGTCGTCGGCGGTCTGGCAGGCTCGGCTCTGAGCTGCAGCCTGCTCCAGGCGTCATCCGACGGGGGCCTGCAACCGACGGCTCCGGCCGCCACACAACAGGATCACCCCATTCCCAGCCCGAGCCCCACCCCCACGGCCGAGACGATGACCGTCTATCTCATGGGCAAGGGCGAGGTTGAAATCCCTATCCCGCTGCCAGACACTTTTGACTCGCTGCTCAACCAGCAGGTTGAGAACGGGGACTGGGAGTACGGGCAGGGTCTCGTTTTTCTGCTCCGCTATGTCGCTGGCGAACTGGGCCCGGACGAGATTCCCGGCTTCGAGGCGCCCCAAGAACGCAGCCCGACCGGCATCGTCCGGCAGGCTCAGGACTACCTGAACGACCCGGACGGCGACCCCCAAGTCCGGGACGAAATCGGGCGCCTTCTCGGCATCCTGGTCCCATCTCAAGATGATCTCGACCGGCTGAGCCGACCGGCAGAGCAATCCTGGCGCCCAGGTGTCTCCCTGATCGACATCCATTCTCAGCAAGACGTTCCCGCGGAGTGCGGAGATATCCCTTCTCAGGGGTTCAGCGCCGGACTGAATGCGGGGGACTACTGCTACGTCTACGAGGAAACCACTGCACAAGGCCATCGCCTGCGCGTCTACTTCCCCAAGTGGTGGATGGACGACCCCGCACGCAAGAGCTGGGCGGACGCTGCCTTGCAGGCCTTGATCGACAGCGCCGCAGTCTATACACAGTACGGCACCTATGGGGACATTAACGCCGTCTTCAGCCTGACCCAGCTCCTTGGAGCCACGGACACCCTGGCTTTCGAGTCATTCTTCCCGTCTGGCCAGCCTTGCCCGGTCACCATCCTGCCGCTCGTTGACACCGAGAGCCAGGACTACTTTCGCCAAAACATTGCTCACGAGGCCTTCCACTGCTACCAGGATTGGAACTTCACCACTGCGCCTTACGACGATCACCGCTGGTGGGCGGAGGGCTCGGCGGAGTATTTCAGCAACGTCGTGTATCCAGATATCAACTACGAACTGCAGCGAACCAATGACTATTACCTTCGGTCGCTCAATTCGCCGTGGTTTTCTTTGGATTACAACAACGTCCTGATGTTCCAGTTCCTGGCCAACAAACTAGGCAACGAGGGCGTTCTCATCTTGCTCGACAAGATCTCTTCCGCCGGGTCCATCTCGGCTCAAAAGGACGTGCTCCAAAACTACGGGGACTTGGAGGCCTTGTTCAATGAGTTCGTGGTGGCGACGATGAGCGACGGCGTTCGCGACACGGGCGGCACCATGATCGTCAGGACCGACTATCCGGTGCTCCGAACCCAGGATATCGACAAGGAAGGCGATCAGGAGTTCGTCGCCGACCCATTCGTCGCCGCCCGCTATGCCGTCCGCTACCGTCAGGAACGGCGCTTCCTCGAGGAGCCGCCCAATGACGGCCCCGTCCGTTACTCCATGGCGGCTGATGAGCTGCGCATGAACCCGGGGGCATGGAGCGCCCTGCCGCCCGAGATCCGCTCCAAGTGCCAGAAGGACCAGCTCTACGCGCTGGCCGTCACGTCGCTCAAGGGGGGGAGCTTCACCCCCAAGGTCACCAAGGTGGAAAAGGCGGACTGCGATCCGTGTCTGCTCGGCACCTGGGAGATCGATCACGAGAGCTATGCGGCCCACTTCCTGAGTTTGTCAGGAGCCAGCGGTTTGGAACTCACCGTGGGCGGTCACAACTACGTGGAATTCAAGCTGGACGGGGACATTGCTACCCGTCTGGTGGACTTCCAGCTGGCGTTCGCCACCGGCGGCGTGCCTGGGCTGATCACGACCATCGATGCCCAAGGGTCATCCAAGTACTCCACCAACGGACAGACCCTGCGCCTGTGGGACGCTCAGGAGTTCGACAAACTCCATCGTCAGCACCGTCGCCGGCACGGGCATCGCCGTCAACCAAACCCCGGCCACGACCTCGTACAGCCTGCTGGGAACATCCCTTGAACTGGACAACGGGCTGCCCCCCGACCAATCCTCGCCCCAGACCGCGGTGGGAGCCTACGTCTGCTCGGTGGACTCGCTGGAGATCACGCCCAAGGACGGTGGCAGCGTGCTGTTGAAACGGGTCGAGGCGGTCCTGCCCACGCCGGTTCCGACGGCGGGTCCCTAGGCCTCTTCCGCCGCCGACGCCAGCAGCTTCTCTTTGACCTCACCCGCCAGGGCCAGCAGCGGGCGTCATCAGCGGGTGGGTATTCTCGTCGGTGATCAGCGGACTGCCGCGGTTGATGGCGTCCTTGACCGCCACCCGGTCAAAGGGAATCTCAGCGATCACCGGGTGCTTGAGGTTGTCGCTGACCTTCTCCACGGTGATCGCCTCGCGCTTGTCCATCTGGTTCATCACCAGCACCAGTTTCTCACGCGGCAGATCCAGCTTGAAGAACAGATCGATCAGCAGCCGGGTGTTCTTAATGGACGGGATTTCGGGCAGCACGATCGAGACCACCAAATCGGCTTCTTCGAGGACAGTCAGGGCGATGTCGTTGAGGTACGAACCGGCGTCGACCACCACATAGGGGAAGCTGCGGCGCAGAGCGCGCAGCACGGCGGCCAGTCCGGCCGGGGTGACATCGTCGGCCAGCTCGGGCGCCACCGGCGCGGCCGCCACACGCAGCCCGCTTTCGTGGCTCAACAGCAGTTCGCGCATCAATTCATCGTCGAGTGCCTCCGCCTGGGCGGTCATATCGACCACCGACAGCCGCGGCTGCAGGTTTAGGAAGGCGGACACGTCGCCGAACTGCAGGTCGGCGTCCACCAGGGCGGCCGGCGACTCGGGCGTGTTCAGCGCCAACGCCATGTTGACGGCGACCGTGGTCACACCCGCCCCGCCGCGTGGGGCAAAGACGGCAATGACCTTGCCCTGTACCCCTGGACTTGACGGCTGAATCTGCGTCAGCGGTGGAAGCTGGGCGGTGACCTTCTGCATCCGCTCGCCCTTGGAGGCAGCGGCGCGGATCGCCTGAGCCAGCCTGTCCCCGTTGATGTAATTGCTGACCCAGTCGGCGGCGCCGGCGCGCATGGCGTTGCGCACACCCTCGGTGTCGTTCTCCAACGAGAGCATCACCACCTGCGCCAGAGGATGGTCGGCCAGCAAATGCCGCGTGGCCTCGAAGCCGTCGCTGGGCGGCAAGCCCGGGTCCATCAGCACGACGGTCGGCTCGAGACTCTCCATTTTTTCCAGGGCTTCCGGCATCGAGCGCGCCTGCCCGACGACGCGGATGTCGCTCTCGAAGTGCAGCAGGCGCGTCACACCCTCGACCTTGGTCTCGTTGTCGTCGGCGAACAGAACTTGAATGGTTTGGGTCTCGGCCATGGCGATCCCTTAAACAAAGGCAGGCGCCGAGGGTTGACAGGCTGGGGGAGGCGCGCAACCGGTTTCTATTCTGGGCCGATTTACACCAGACGACCAGTAGGCCAAGGGGACTAGCGGGCCTTACAGTTACCTTTCGGCCGGCAGCAATCCGCTGCGGATTGGCGCCGACCTCGAAATGGCATGGGGTGAGAGAGCACTTGTCGTCGGGTGAAATACTTCCAATTGGGTCGAGGCACAGGATTGGAGGGCCCGTGGGGTCGAGCGAAATGCGTCCAGAGAGATCGATGCACACGATTGCGTGGGATGTGGGGGACATCTCATGTCCTCCTCGCTTGCATCCTGAGCGGAGCGAAGGGCACGGCGCCCCCCTTTGAAGGGGGCCCCATACGGGGTTAGATTAGGAGTTGCCCCTTAAATCTAGTGCAGCGATCAGGGGGATGCCTCGGGCGGGGGCGCCGACCTCGACACGACGCGAGGAGAAAGAGCAATCGTGGTCGCTCTTCGCGCGACCAGAGGGATCGACGCACGCGATATCAAGAGGGCCTGCAGGAGGGCAGATGAAGAATAGCCTCTGGCTCCTGAGACCGAGCACGGTAGACTGACATCCAGGTCGTGGTCAGTCGATCTTGTGAAACCTGTCACAAAGTGGCCCGGCCAACGGCCGATGCGTCTTGAGGCCTGCCCCGATCTATGCTACTCTGGTGCAACTCGCCGCCGGCGGACCAGCACCTGCCGACCGCGGGACGCCCCTCGACTGACACCACCACACCGTCATCAAAGCCCCATTGGAGCGTTTCATGCGAGCCTGCCCCTCCCTCGCTTGTGCACCTTATGGTCTAAAGCGGCCATCGCCAGGACGGATTCCCACAGACCGGCCAAGGGCTGGGAATACCCGATGAGCACCCACCGCTTGCTGGGCGCCGAAGGCAAGGTCTACCTCGTCGAGGGCGAGGCGAGTTTCGGACGCGATTCCCAGTGCACCTATTCGTTCGACGATTCGGAGGTCTCGCGCCGCCACGCCACCGTCTACGAGGCCGGTGGAACCCTGATGCTGCGCGACGATGGCTCGGCCAACGGAACTTTCCTCAACGGACAGCGCGTGGCCATGCCGACTGTCCTTTCACCAGGTGACCAGATCCAGCTCGGGCGCACCGTCCTGAGCGTCCCCGGCGCCCCGGCTCCGGCGGCCCGGCTGGCGGCTTCGTTGGTTGCCGCTCCGCCGCCGATGCCAACCCCACAGCCGGCCCCCGCCCCTGCCCCGCAGGTCGGCCGGCGGTCGCGCCTGCCCCTGATCCTCGGCGGTTGCGCCGTCGTGGGGCTGTGCCTGCTGGCCGGCGTCGCCTTGGTTGTGTTCCTCCCTCGCACCGGACTGCTGGGGGCCCTTCCATCTCTGGGTGACCTGGCCTCGGGGGACGAGTTTGGCGTGGAGGAGGCACTCGCCGACGACACGGTCGACGCCCACTCGGGGGTGCTCGCCTGCCTCGGCCGACCGGACGCTTTCACGCCTTCCCAAATTGTGGTCGGCGGAGTCCCGGTGAGGGATGAGGCCTGGCGCGGGTCCGGTTTCGGCGCACGGGTCAATTTGGTCGAAGGTCGGGCCGCCTGGGCCATCGCCACTGATCCGGCGCCCTACGACATCCTGCTCCCCACCTGATACCCCCCTCCGCCCTTTGACCTGGGGTTGTCCCCCCACTCGCCCTGCAATCGTGGTGCGCCGGCCATTCTGGATGCGCCTCGCCCGACCACCAGGGGTCCCTCCCTCCTGTATCCTTTCGAGGCAGGCGGGGACGGCCGAGGCATCCCGCCGACCGTTCGACGGTTGTGACGGCATTGGCTGGCGAAGCTTGGCGCGACCGGTGTTCCTGAGCTGAATGGGTGGCGCTCAGTGCTGGGCGCTAGGCGCTGTTCTCTGGCACCCACGCCAGGACCAAGGTGTCGACTGCGATGTTGGTCTTGGTCGGCTTCAACTCGATGGACTCCAGGTCCTCGGTGGTGGGGTCGAATTTGGCCTCCAGCGCATCGGTTTCGGCCTGGAACTCCGCTTCCAGATCGGCCAAACGCCCTTGGAGCGCCTCCAGCGACTCCTCGGCGCGGCCGATGTCCTCGCGCTCACGCGCAGTCCGTCCCACACCTCGGGCCGCCGTCGTCGCCCGGCCCAGGGTGGTTGCGCTGATGGCCTTCCTCCCGACAAAGGCGCCGATCAGGGTGGCTCCGATCGAAATGGCGGTCTGCGCCCCCTGTGAAACCGCCTGTGATTTCTCACGCTCGACGGCCTGCTGCGCCCGGCGGACACGATCTTCGAGGGTCGTCACCTTGGGGGCGAACTTCTTGCGCAGCTTTTCGACAGCCTCATCGTGTGCCTCGCGACCGGCTTGTCCCAACCTCATCCGGAAGGCGCCTTCATTCTCCCCCGGATCGGATGTGAGCTTGAGCGTCGGGCTTCGAAACAGACTCAGACGCTGCGTAGCGTAGACCCAGTCCTTGAAATCCCTCTCCCATCCGGAATAGTTGTCGGCATCGGCCCCGGCCGACGCCAAAGGGCGATAGGTGGCGTCCCCGGCGGGGGACCTCTCAAGTTCCTTGGGCTCAAGCTCCACTACGGTGCCGCCTTCCCAATCGATCGGCACAGCGGCATCAGTGATTGGAAATGTGGCCACCAGCGTCTCGGTGCTGTCGACGTCGGATTTCTTGGATTCGTAGTGGATACGGGCGACCCCCAGGAGCTGGGGTTGATACGTGACCTGCCCGCTCGACGGCAGCGATCTGGATGGGATGAAGAATTGGGGCACATCCGGGGACAGTGCCGGGCGAGGTGCCGCTTGACCTGCGGACGGCGGCGCGGCCATCGGTTGGCTGGCGGCAGCGGTTTCGACCCTGGCATCCGCCATCACAGCTTTGATCTGGTCACGCGTTAAGGGCCCGCGCAGGTAGGACATGGCCCATCGGGTTTGAAACACGACCGGCCCGCTGTCATGAATATTGTTCATAAGGAAGGTCCGGCTCTCGAGGTTGGAGAGCAGCGCCTCAAGCTCTTTCCGGTCGAAGGAGGCACCTGACTCCGCCCCGAGGAGCCCGTCCATCAGGCGATCCCGGTCTCGCTCGGTCTGCAGGCGTCCCACGAACCAAGTGCCGATGTTGGCGAGTCCCTTGTAGTCCAGATCGACCGGGTTCTGGGTCGCCAGGACAACCCCCAGGCCGAAGGCGCGGGCCATCTTGAGCAGGGACAGCAGCGGCGCCTTTGACGGAGGGGTGGCCACGGGGGGAAAGTAGCCAAAGATCTCATCCATGTAGAGCAAGGCGCGCAGGCTGGTGGTGCCCGACTGCGTACGTATCCAGCCCAGGACATGGTTGAGCAGCAGCGTGACAAAGAACATCCGCTCGGCGTCGTTGAGATGGGCGATGGAGAAGATCGCCACCCGCGGCTTACCATCTGGGGTGTGCAGCATGCCGCCGACGTCCAGCGGCTGCCCTTCAAGCCAGGCCGCAAAGCCCGGCGCCGCCAGCAGATTATTGAGCGCCATGACCAGGCCAAAGCGGTCCTTGGACGGGTAGAAATCATCCACCTTGAGGACCCCCACTTGCTTAAAGGGTGGGTTCTGGACACCTTCGATCAGGCCCGGAATGTCGAGCCCCTTTCCATCGCTCCAGGCCCGGCCGATCAAGGTCGAGATAAGAATGTGCTCACGGCTTTGGATCGGGTCCGCCTCAATCCCCAACAACCCTAACAATCCGCTGACGGTGGTGCTGATGCGATCCTGCAACAGTTCCGAGTCGTCGAGGATGGCCTTTTCAGGGACATCGAAGGATTTGAGCACCGAGACCGAGAGCCCGATGCTGCTTCCCGGCGTGTAGATCGCGAACTCCGCCGCCGCTCGCAACCTGGCGATCCGGTCCCCGCTCTCACCCCACGCCTCCAGACCCTTCTTCCAAAAATCCGCTTGCTGCGCGGCGAAGGCTTCCAGGGTGAGATCCTTCTTACGGGCATCGTCCGCGTTGACCCAAGGTTGGAAGTCCTCGGGTGTCAGGTCGGGAAAGGTCAGCATCAGGTTGGTGAGATCACCCTTGGGATCGATGACGATGGCCGGAATGCCGTCGATGGCCGCCTCCTCCAACAGGTCGATGCCCAGGCCGGTCTTACCGCTGCCGGTCATCCCCACGCACAGGGCGTGGGTGACCAGGTCGCGCGAGTTGTACAGCACGAGTTCGTCTTGCAGCACGGAGCGTTTGACGTCGAATTTCTTTCCCAGGTAGAACACACCCAGTTTCTCGAAGTCCTGCATGGCTCAATCCTTAATGTTGAGGGCGGAAACCGGCCGGCCAGGGTCCATGCCCTCGGGCTGGCGGCGTCGGTTAACTTATAGCCGAAGTTGGCGGTTTTGGCACGCGGCCGGCAAGGAGTTCCCCCACCGCGACCGGCGGGTCTTGTGAATTTAATCACAAATGGCAAGGGGCTCACGGCATCTGTCTGTCTACCTCCCTGCAGGCCCCCCTTATCAAAGGGGGCCCGTGCCCTTCGCTCCGCTCAGGATGCAAGCGAGGAGGACATGAGCTGTCCCCCACACCCACTCCAATCGTGATTATGCACTTCGCTGGACGAGTTGCGCCCGACCCCATGGGCTCACTGGTCGGGGCTTGAGGATCGAGACTGCTGTCGGTCTACCCCCCTGGAGGCCCCCCTTGTTGGGGAGGTTCCTGCCTGCATGTCCTTGCGAGCCCTGCAGGGGCAGAAGCTGCCAGACGAGGAATCCCTCTGTTCGATGCTGCGCAGCGGCTCAAGCAAACGAGAAGGCGCCCCAGACCATCAGGTGCTTGCTCAGGGTCATATGTTCAGCGCTCGGAGCTGGTGCCAGGCAATCGCCCGCCAAGCTTGGGTTGTCGCCACGGGCGCTTTGATTTAGAATGGAGCTACGCGAAGAAGGCTTCGACCAAGCACGCTTGAGGGGTCCTGTTGCATGCCAAGCCTCGCGCACGATCTTGCCCTTCCCAGACCCACTCAAAAATCCATTCCACCATGGCTCGGTTCGGGTTCGTTCTGCCCTGCCTGGCCCCGCCCTCGGGCGCGGCTACGGCAAGGCGGAAGCTGACGTCCGGAACCGGGTCATCCACTCATGGAGGTGAACACTCCCACTTCTTCAGCACTTTGACATCGCGCAATTCGAGATCAACCCAACGGAGAAAAGAAGAAACATGCCTTCAAGAAAGTTCGCCCTTCACGCCTTGAGCTTGGTGGCCATCCTATCGATGGCACTGGCCGCCTGCGGCGGCGCCGCGCCGACTCAGGCACCCTCCTCCAGCTCACTCCAGGTTGGCATTGTGCTGCCGACCCGTGACGAGCCGCGCTGGATCCAGGACGAGACCCGCTTCAACGACGCGCTGAGCGCCGCCGGCTATACGGCGGAGATCCTGTTCAGCGAAGGCGACTCGGCCAAGGAAAAGGCCAACGTTGAGTCCTTGATCACCAAGGGTGTCCAGGTGATCATCATCTGCCCACAGGATGCTTCGGCTGCGGCTGCTGCCGCTGAAGAAGCCCGCGCCGCCGGGGTCAAGGTCATCTCCTACGACCGCCTGATCCGTGACACCGAAGCCGTCGACTACTACGTCACCTTCGACAGCATCGCCGTCGGTGAAGCCCAGGCTCAGTACCTGGTCGACCACGCCTCCGGCTCCGGCAACCCGCTCTACCTGTACGCCGGCGCTGCCAGCGACAACAACGCCTTCCTGTTCTTCGAAGGCGCCTGGAACGTCCTGCAGCCCAAGATCGCCGATGGCACTTTCGTCATCAAGAACTCCAGTCAGGCTACCGGCATGATGGACAAGGCCACCCTGACACGTGACGAGATGGGCCAGATCATCGGCCAGGTCAGCACCAACTGGGACTTCAACACCGCCAAGAACCTGGCAGAATCCAACCTGACCGCCACCACCGCCAGCGACAAGGGTGACGTCTTCATCCTCGCCCCCAACGACGGCACGGCTCGAGCCATCGCCGACGCCTTCGCAGCTGACAAGGATGTTTCCAGCTACGTCGTCACCGGCCAGGACGCCGAGGAAGCTTCCGTCCAGTACATCATCGACGGCAAGCAGTCCATGACCGTCCTCAAGGACGTCCGCACCCTGGTCAAGGATGCCATCGCTGCCGCCGGCGCTTACCTCGGTGGCAGCACGCCGCCGGAGACCAACACCTATAACAACGGCAAGGTCGATGTCCCGGCCAAGCCGTCCGAAGTGATCGCCGTCGATCAGGCCAACGTCAAGGCGGCCATCATCGACTCCGGTTACTGGCCGGCTGCCGACTTCACCGGCCTCGAGGGCGGTGCCGCCCCGGCCATCAAGGGCACGGTGGGCATCGTCCTGCCGACCCGCGACGAGCCGCGCTGGATCCAGGACGAGACCCGCTTCAACGATGCGCTGAGCGCCGCCGGCTACCAGGCGGAGATCCTGTTCAGCGAGGGCGACTCGGCCAAGGAAAAGGCCAATGTTGAGACCCTGATCACCAAGGGCGTCAAGGTGATCATCATCTGCCCACAGGATGCTTCGGCTGCGGCTGCTGCCGCTGAAGAAGCCCGCGCCGCCGGGGTCAAGGTCATCTCCTACGACCGCCTGATCCGCGACACCGAAGCCGTCGACTACTACGTCACCTTCGACAGCATCGCCGTCGGTGAAGCCCAGGCCCAGTACCTGGTCGACCACGCCTCCGGCTCCGGCAACCCGCTCTACCTGTACGCCGGCGCTGCCAGCGACAACAACGCCTTCCTGTTCTTCGAAGGCGCCTGGAACGTCCTGCAGCCCAAGATCGCCGATGGCACCTTCGTCATCAAGAACTCCAGTCAGGCTACCGGCATGATGGACAAGGCCACCCTGACGCGTGACGAGATGGGCCAGATCATCGGCCAGGTCAGCACCAACTGGGACTTCAACACCGCCAAGAACCTGGCGGAATCCAACCTGACCGCTGCCCCGGCCGTCGACAAGGGTGACGTCTTCATCCTCGCCCCCAACGACGGCACGGCCCGAGCCATCGCCGACGCCTTCGCAGCTGACAAGGATGTCACCAGCTACGTCGTCACCGGCCAGGACGCCGAGGAAGCTTCCGTCCAGTACATCATCGACGGCAAGCAGTCCATGACCGTCCTCAAGGACGTCCGCACCCTGGTCAAGGATGCCATCGGTGCCGCCATCGCCTACCTCGAGGGTGGCACGCCGCCGCAGACCAACACCTACAACAACGGTGTGATCGATGTCCCGGCCAAGCCGTCCGAAGTGATCGCCGTCGACAAGGCCAACGTCAAGGCGGCCATCATCGACTCCGGTTACTGGCCGGCTGCCGACTTCACTGGCTTGCAGTAAAAGCCTGCGTGTGTGACCCCAGGGATGGTGATGGGAAAACCATCACCATCCCTGGTCTTCTTTCCCATCTTGATCCAAACTGGTGTTGAAACGAGGCCAACTCTCGGCGCTGCGAGAAGGGACCGTAGATGACATCTGCAGAAAATCGACCGGCCGTGGTAGAGCTGCGTCACATCAAGAAGAGTTTTGGCGCCGTGCAGGCGCTGCGTGGCGTAGATCTCACCCTGAAGAAGAACGAGGTACTGGGGTTGGTCGGCGACAATGCGGCCGGCAAATCCACACTCATGAAGGTGCTCAGCGGCGCATATGTCCCCGACGAAGGCAGCATCCTGATGGAAGGTGAACCCACGACTTTTTCCAGCCCGATGGATGCGCGACGCCAGGGGATCGAGATGGTCTACCAGGACTATGCTCTGGCCAACAACCTGGATGTGGCTTCCAATGTCTTCTTGGGACGAGAAGTCGTCCGTACGGCGATAGGGCCCATCTCGATTATGGACAATCGTTTCATGGAGCAGGAGTCAAAGGCCCTGCTCAATCGGCTAAAGATCGATATTGCCTCGGTACGCTTGAAGGTTGAAAGGCTTTCAGGCGGCCAGCGACAGGCGGTGGCCATCGCACGAGCGACAGCCTTCGATGCCAAAGTCATCATTATGGATGAGCCCACGGCGGCCTTGAGCGTGGCGGCCATCGCCAAAGTGCTGGATCTTGTGAGCCAGCTCAAGGACCAAGGAGCATCCATCATCATTATCAGCCACCGCCTGGAAGACATCTATCAGGTCAGTGATCGATTGATCGTCCTGCGCCAGGGCCTGAAGGTATCCGACACGCCGGTTGAAGGGGACATTCACCAGTTCCGCGAAAAAGTCGTCGCCTACATGGTGGGTGCTCGGAACGACTTCGCCGAAGGCGGTCTCTCATGACTGAAACAACCAGGGCCGAGCTGCCAGTCGCTCGAACGACGTCCAGACTGATCCCCGGCAACATCCGTGAGTACGGCATGTACATCGCCTTGTTCGCCATCATGGCGGTGTTTGCCTTCACGACCAACGGCATCTTTATCTCCTCCCGCAATATCGTCAACCTGGTCAACCAAACCGGCTACATCGCCGTCCTCGCCGTCGGGATGACCCTGGTCATCGTCATCCGCCACATTGACCTCTCGGTCGGTTATCTCTCAGGCTTCTTGGGAGCCATCGCCGCCATCTCGATGACTTCCTGGAACTACCCCGTCTACCTGGCAATCCCGCTGGTCTTGGGGCTGGGAGTCCTGGCCGGGTTGTTCACCGGCTTCTTGGTGGCGCAGATGAAGATCCCAGCTTTCGTAGCCACCTTGGCCGGCTGGCTAGGCTACCGCGGGGCGCTGCAGCTTTCCACACGGGCGACGGGCACGATCATCATCCCCGACGAGACCTTCAACGCCATCGGCAATGGCTTCATACCGGATCCCATCCCGCATGCGGCCTTCCTGCCCAACATGCACCTCCTCACCCTGATCCTCGGGCTGCTGGGGATCTTGATCTTCATCGTGAGTGAGGTCTTGGGCCGGCGAGCTCTTCGGGACCATAAGTCGGAACAGTCCCCGTTGGGCAGATGGATTCTCAAGCTGGTGGTCGTCTCCGCCTTGGTCGCCGCCGTGACATGGATTCTGGCGGGCTATCAGGGTCTTTCCTGGACGGCCGTCGTCGTCCTAATCGTCATCCTCGTGTACCAGTTCATCACAAGCCGGACGGTGTTGGGCCGTCATATCTATGCCGTCGGCGGCAACCCAGAGGCCGCCGAACTCAGCGGTATCAGCGTGAAGCGGATTACTTATGCCGTGTTCGGCTCGATGGGACTTCTGTCGGCCCTCTCCGGAATTCTGTTTGCAGCTCGGTTGCGCTCGGCCACCACGACCGCCGGCCAGTTGTTCGAGTTGGACGCCATCGCAGCCGCCTTCGTGGGGGGCGTTTCTGCCGCCGGAGGCGTGGGCAAGGTCGTGGGGTCCCTGATCGGCGCCTTCGTGATGACTTCCCTCTCCAGCGGGATGAACCTGATGGGGTTGGATATCTCCTATCAGTACATCGTGCGCGCCAGCGTGCTGGCCCTGGCCGTCATCTTTGACGTGGCTACGCGCAACCGGGAGTAGGCTTTCTCTGGTCTGGGCGCCACTTGCGCCCCTTCGGATGTGCCTTTGAATCCGGAACCTCCTCCCGGCAGCGCTCGGCGCGCCAGGCCACCACTTCGGCCTGTTTGGGCGCGGGTCAAGTGGCTGCGGCGCGCTCGGCTCTGGGGCGGCTTACCCTTTTTACAGGCTTCTTACATCGCGATGAGCCCACCTTCACGCCTCCGCGGAGAATGAGAGAGTAAACCGGTTCTCTCTAAGGAGGTCGACGATGTTTAACCAACTCGCACACAAGCTGTACCGAACCCTGTCCGCCGGTCTGGCGCTGACCCTTTTGGCAGGCGCCACGCTGGCGGCCGCCCCGCTTCCGGCCTATGCCGCCGGAGACACCCCGCCCACCTCGCCAGCCCCGAACGCGTCTGCCCGGTCGGGAGCGACCGTGGAACACCTGTACCAGCGGGAGCAAACGGCCCTGGGGATCCAGGCGGACCACCTGACCAAGGCAGGCGAAATCGCCGGCAAAGTCCAAGATTGGATCGACAAGCTGGCCGAACAGGGCCAGGATGTCACCGATCTGAAGGCCGCTCTGGCAAGTTACAACGACAGCCTGGACAGCGCCCAGTCTGCCCATGATCAGGCGGCAGGCATTTTGGAAACCCACGCCGGGTTGGATGCCAACGGCAAGGTGACTGACCTTCAGGCTGCCCGTGAGACCGTCCGCACCGCCGGACAGGCACTCCGGGAGTGCCGTCGGACCCTGCTTCAAGCGGCCCGTAACTTGCGACAGGCCGCCCGCGCCTGGCGGCAGGCCCATCGGCCATCGCCGTCTTCGTCAAGCTTTCCCAGCGCTGCGCCGTCGTCTGCGAGCTAGGCGACAAGAAGTTGCGCATGCGACGCACCTTGAGGATCGGCCTCCTCCCGGCCTCGATCGGCCTGATCCTGAACTGCACCGCCTGCGATCGCCCGGGGCCTCGACGAAACACGCCCACTCCGTCTCAAACTCAGATGACTGAAACCGGGGCTCCCCCTGTCGTGGGGAGCCCCGCCCCGGCGCAGGCCTCACCCTCCCTGGCTCCGACTGGGATCCTGCCCACCCCGGCGCCGCCCACGCCAACGCGCGACTTCGAAGCCGATCAGATCGACCTGCTTCTCGGAAACCTGGAAAGCGACGTGGGGTCCAGCGACGATTTCCCCGACGTGCCTTGAGCCGGGGCCAAGGCACCCAGCGGCAACCCTCCGCCCGGATCCCCTTCGGATCCGGGCGCTATCGTCGGGGCGCAGCCGAGGCCCCTTGTGGAATGGTCTATCTCGGCTGGCCAGAGTTGGGCACCGCCCAATTGGTACAACCCGGCTATAGGCCCTGCGCGGAGCGACGGGGGACAATGGGGGTGATGTTTGGAGGCACGCACACGACCTCGCCTTGGCGCCGGATGTGGATCGCCGGCTTGATCCTCATGCCGATTGTGATAGTTTTCACATTTGGCCTGCTGGTCGTGTCCACGCACGCCATGTTCGGGGCCGACGACCCGGGTTTGTTTCGGGCACTGGACTCGTTGATGATTTAAGCCGGCCTGCTCGACCCCACGTCGCCGGCCGCCACCACCCTGCCCGCCAGCGTCACGCCGCCCCCCACCGAGTATGTCCCGCCAGTCTTTGTCCCCGCGGATTCAGCCGCCGGACAGCCTGATACGCCCAGCCCCACTGCTTCACCTTCCGCCAGCCCCACTTCGACCAGCTCCCCGACTCCCAGCCCAACCCCCACGATCACCTTCACGTCCACCGAAACCGCCACCGCTACTTGGACCCCCTCTCCGACGCCGAGCCAGACGGCGACCTACACCCCATGGCCTACCTGGACGCCCTCACTTACCCCGGTCCCTCCAACGGACACGCCGGCACCGACCCATACGCCGGTACCATCCGACACACCGTCGGGCCCGACCTGGACCCCCAGCCCAACGCTGTCTCCGTCGCCCGGCCCGTCACCCACACCCATCCCTTCGGCCACCCCCAGCGCCTGTACGATCGTGCTCAACACCGGATTCGAGGCTCAGGTGGCGGACCTGATCAACGGCGCGCGGCAGGACCATGGCCTGGACGGCCTGAGCGGGCAATCCCAGCTGCTCGCCGCGGCCCGGGTGCAGGCAACCGACATGGCCTGCAACCACTTCACCGGCCACACGGGATCCGACGGCTCGACGGTGCGCGACCAAGTCGAAGCCCAAGGCTACAATTGGTCCTGGATCGGCGAGAATTACTACGTGACCCGCGACACCACGACCGGGCCGCAGACCGCCTTCAACTGGTGGATGAACAGTACACTGCATCGAGAAAACATCCTGGGGGCGTCTTACACGCAGTTCGGCGTGGGCTACGTTTACGGACCAGACAGTGATTTCGGCGGCTACTTCGTGGTTGTGTTCGCCCGACCCAGGTAGGCACCGCCGTCCGGATCACCAGCTCGGGCTGTCATCCGGAGATCAGCCTGAACATTCCCCATTTTCGGCCGGCAGGTCCCGGCCGTCTGCCGCAGGACCTCCACACGTTTGGGTTGTCCCGAACCCGCCTCTGCACGGCCTTTGTTCCCAATTCGGTAGATATCTCCGTTGGACTTCGGTCGCCCCAGGCAACTCAAGCCGCCATCGCAACCCGCTGCGTTGAGTGAGGGCCCCTGTCAGACCTTCCTCGAACTTGGAAACTGGGCAGCCGCCTTTGCGGCCGGCAGGCCCCAGATTTACCGCAAGCACGCCCAGACCCAGGACGGCGAACAACCTGCTCATCCGATAAAACGTCTGGGCAAGCATGCCGTGCCTCGGTGCGCCGGGCCCCTGCCGATACCTTCCATGCCTTGCCGCCGGTTTTGTGCAAGATTTCACAAACCGGGCGACCGGCAGCTTCGATGGTATGATCCCGGTCTTGTCCGCCCCTGCTGGAGAAGATCGGGGTGAACCAAGGCTGGGGAGCCAGGGTATCAAAGCATAGAATGCTGACCAGACTTCGATCGACCTACCACGAATACCCCGACCGCTTTTGGATCCTGGCGGGCGCCGGGTTCATCGACAACATCGGGCGGACGATGGTCTTCCCGTTCTTCGCCCTGTACGTCACCCAAAAGTTCTCAGTGGGTATGACCGAAGCCGGATTGTTGCTGGCGGTATTCTCCGTGGCCGGTTTCGCCGGCAACTTGGTGGGCGGCGGCCTGACCGACCGCTTCGGGCGGCGTCGAATGCTGCTCATCGGGCTGGTCATCAGCGCCGCCAGCAGCATCAGCATGGGGCTGGTGAACGACCTGGGGGTGTTCTTCGTGCTGGCGGCGTTCGTCGGCTTCCTGTCCGACATCGCCGGCCCGGCCCGCGCCGCCATGGTGGCCGACATGCTGTCGGAAGACCAGCGCAGCGAGGGCTTCGGCATCATGCGGGTCGCCGGTAATCTATCCTGGATCATCGGCCCCTCGGTGGCAGGCATCATCGCCGTGCACAGCTATCTGCTGATCTTCATCCTGGACGCCATTCTCAGCGTGATCACCGCCGTGATCATCTACCGCGCCATCCCCGAAACCATGCCCAGCCCCACCGAGCCCAGCCAACCGGGGGACCTCCAGCGCACCTTTCTGGGCTACCTGCACGTCCTTAGGGACAATCGTTTCTTGGGATTTCTGGGGATCGTCGTCATCATGAACCTGGTTTATATCCAGCTTTACAGCACCTTTTCGGTGTATCTGCGGGACGTGCATAACATCGGTCCGCAAGGCTACGGCCTGCTGATGACCCTCAACGCCAGCCTGGTGGTGGTGGCGCAGTTTTGGGTGACCCGGCGCATCAAGGCCCGCCCGCCCTTGCTGATGATGGCCGTCGGCAGCGGGTTGTATGCGATTGGCTTTACCCTCTTCGGCGCGGTCACCAGCTACGCGATGTTCGTGGTCGCCATGATGTTTGTCACGGTCGGTGAAATGGTAGCCATGCCCGTCTCTCAGGCCCTGGTCGCCTGGTTTGCCCCGGAGACGATGCGCGGACGCTACATGGCTGTGTTTGGCCTGGCTTGGGCCCTCCCCTCGGCGATCGGTCCCTGGGCAGCCGGACTCATTCTGGATAACTATGACCCGCATTGGGTGTGGTGGATTGGTGGCGGGCTTTCGCTTGTAGCTATCCTCGGCTTCTTGACACTTCACTCCGTCTCGGGCCGTCGTCTGGATGCCGAAGAAAGGGAGCCAGCCGGCGTCTGACCGGCGCCCCCCCTTTCCGGTCCGGTGTCACGGGCTCCCCCGGAGGCTCGCCTCCGAGCCCGGCCGGCCCCGATGCCAGACGGGAATCCGCATCAAGACGCCCAGCCAGAGCAAGCTCAACGCCAGCTTCGGCCAGCCCAGACGCACCGACGACACCTCACCGCTCTTCGGCGGTTCGCCCGTGTAGATCGCCTGCACGAAGACATGGACCAGGGCGTCCAGCCGCGAAAGAAGCCTGTGCCGAATTCCCTGGCCTCCTATCTCCATCTCGCCTGCCCGAACGACACTTTCGACCCGGGCCTGGAATTCGTAGGCCGTGTCGCCCACCATCAGCGGCACCTGCAACCAGTGGCTTGCCATCCAGCGCGTGCGTTCCATTAACCGGTGAGCCTGTTCGGCCGGGATCATCCGGCGGAGCCGCGCTTGATCGGCGAGCACCCCGGACACCCCTAGCAGCCCCACGGCGATCAGACCCAGGAGCAGATAGGTCGCCACAGGCCCGGCCGGAGAGGGCGAGTTCGGCGTGCCGCTGGCCGGCCCGGGCGCCGCTCCAGACTCTGTCGACGCGGCACCCGCCGCCACCTGCCCCTGCTCTAGGGGCGGCCTGCCGGCGGTGGGCTCAAACGGAATCCAACCATACGCTGGAAAATAGATCTCGGCCCAGGTGTGCGCATCAGCGGCGGTAACGGCATAGCGAAGCGATCCGTCCTGAAGCACCATCGATTGGCCGGAGGCGTAGCCCACGGCGATTCGTGCCGGGATACCGGCCGCCCTGGCCAACACCACCATGGCCGAAGCGTAGTAGTCACAGTAGCCCTTCTTCAGGTCGAACAGGAAGTAGTCCACGATGTCCCCGTCAATCGGCGGCTGAGGGACGTCGAGAGAATAGGGAATCGTGCGCAGGTAAGCCTCAATCGCCACCGCCCGGTCGTACGTCGTCGGCTGGGTAGCGGTCAGGTCCCGCGCCAACCCTACCACCTCAGCCGGAATACCCTGCGGAAGCCGGACGTAGCGCGCCCGAATCAAGTCGGGCAATTCCGTCGACGCCTCCCGCAATTCCTGGGGGCTCGTCACCGGCCAGGCGGAAGTGGCCACGTAATCACCGCCCGGCCCCGTTACCTCGAAGATATCCTCGCCCTGAGTGCGCCAACCGACCACAAAGTCCTGGTCCAGACCCAGCAGCGACCCGGCGCTAAAGACGCTGCCGCCCTGGGGTTCGAAAAGGTGGACGGCCTGCCTCACTTCGACGTGATGGATCGGGAGCGAAGGCTGCACCAACTCGCCGGCGAGGAATGCCTGCCGGGTCACCGAACTCGTCTGCCATCCGTGGCCGGTGTACTGATCGTAGGTCGCCGTTCGCCAATAGTAGGGCGGCGGCGAAGGCAGCCCGGCAACCGGCCGAACCGTGACGTCCATGACCTCTTCTTGGGAAAGCTCGGGCCCCGAGCCGATAAGGCGGCGATTGGGCAGACCGGGGTTCTGTGCACCCCTGGCGGGTCGTCCCGATCCGGGAGCCGATTCCACCCCCAGCGAGCGGGCCAGCCCCTGGTCCGGCTGGGCAGCCGACTGCCGCCAGGCGCGGTATTGGTCGACCCACGTCTCAACCGAGATATCGGGCGCGGCGGCCCCCAACAAAGCCAAGGCGACTGCCAGCGGCAGCACCAACTTTGCCAGCTGCAGGGCCAGGCCTTCGGGCAGATCGATGTACGTCGCCAACGCCCGCCGCTCGACCGGAGCCTGGGCACCGAAGGCCAGGCTGACGAGCAGGCCCACCAGCGCCAGCATGATCGGCAGGATTGGACCAGCGGCATAGGCTTCGGCGGCCAGCAGGCACCCCAATCCGGGAAGCACGGCCAGCAGCGGACGCTCTTCGCGCCGGGCCCACCAGCCCGCCCAAGCCGCCAGAAGCCAAATCAAGCCGCCCCACAGCGCCGCCGCCGCCGCCGGATCGTAGACTGGGTTCCCCTGCATCGTCGATGACGCCCACGCGCCAACACGGAGCACGAGCACGCTGACCGCGCTTCCCAACCCCTGGAGATCGGCCAGCAGAGGCGTGATATCAGACAGCCGGGCGGCGTCCGGCCAGCGCATCGCCGACGAGGCGGCCAGGTCCCAAACAGCGTGGGCCAGATTGGCCTCCAGTCCCCCCACCCGGATCATGACGCTCGCCACGCCTATCGTCAGCAGAAAGAATGCGGCCGGCCGACGGCGCAACCGGGTCCCGGCGGCCAGCCAGGCCGCGCCGAGGCCCAGGGCGGCCATCAGCAAATTGAACGATGGGTCCAATCCGCGGACAACGCCCGCCAGCCCCAGACCGAGGGCTGCGGCAGACAGGGCCAAACCCGCGGCCAACCCGAGCGCGCCCCAGGGGATCCGTCTCGAACCCTGCCGGCTCATTCCAGCGGACTCCATGCCGCCGCACTTCGATTGCCCAAGACCTGGGGAACCCGCTGTTTCAGCGTATCCTGGAGGTCTGCCTGGCGTATCACCCAGGTCAGCAGGCCGCGCCGCCTGAGGTGTTCGGAGACCCGTCCAATCTGGCCGCGCAGGGGATGCTCGGATTCGAGCAGGACCACACCGGCCCGCGCCGGGCGCCTTGATCCTCCGCCGGCCAGTAGGGGTTCGAACTGGCTAAGCAGGTTGCAGGGCGTGATGGCCATCAGGCTGGTTTCGGCGCCCAGCCGCCGGTTGGCCAGCCGGATCAGATCGGCCAGATCTGTCTCCCCCGGCTGCACCTCCGCCAGCGCGGCCAAAATGTCCCAGCGATGGGCCTCGCCATGCCGCGGGGGCTGCCAAACCAGGCCCTGCTGCCCGAGCGATACCAGGCCGACCGAGCGCCCTTCGCGCAGTCCATACTCGGCCACCGAAGCTGCCAGGACGACACACGCTTCCACCGTTGACTCGGACCCCTGCCCGTGATGATGGCCTGCGGCCATATCGAGCACGATCAGCCAGTCGCCGCGCGTCGCCCGGTCAAACTGGCGGATATGCAGCTGGCCGAATTTGGCTGATGTAGGCCAATGGATGCGCCTCAGGCTGTCACCCGGGACGTACGGCCGGACCTGGGCCGCCGCCACGCCGGACTCGGCCTGGGCGCGGGTGGTGCGCCCCTCCTCATCCCGGCCGCGCGACAAGACCGGCAGGGAAGACCAGGCAATGACCGGGGGCAGCACCAGCAGCGAGGCGGTTTGCGCCAGGTTGATCTCAACCTCAAACAGACCGAACGGATCCCCGGTTCGCAGCGTGGTCGGACCCAATATGAACCTTCCCCGCTGGCGACAGACGATGCGCTCGTGCCAGCGGAGAGATGTGCTTCTCCCGATGGCAAAGGCCCGGCTCCGCTGGACCATCGGCACGCTCGACCGGTCAATCAGCTCCACCCAGGGCGCTGGGAATGCGCTTCGATTGACGAGCGTCAACCGCTCGAGCATCTGGTCGCCCACCTGGGACCAATGAAAGCGGGTCTCGCGTTCCAGGCTCAGGCCTTCCGCCAGCGAGCGGGCCCAGGTGCGGGCCAACAGCCAGGCGCCCCCCAGACCGACCAGCATGATGATCCAACCGCGGTACGGGAAGAGCAGCTGAACGGCAAGCATCGTCAGCCACAGCACGGGGATCAGCCTGGAGGCCCCCTTCATCTTGAGCCTCGCCTCCTGCTCTTGGGGCCCGGTCATGATTGGCGCTCCCGGTCATCCCACGGAACGGGGACGTCATCCAGAATGTCAGCCAGGACGAATTCCATGCCGATCCCGTGGAGCATGGCCCCGGGCGCCGGCACAAGCCGGTGGGCCAGCACGGGCTCAATCAACTGTTTGATGTCATCGGGGAGCACATACGTCCTGCCAGCCAAAAGGGCGCGTGCCTGGCCCATCCGGGCCAACATTTGGCTGGCCCGCGGGCTGGGCCCGAGCCCGATCAGCGGGTGGCGCCGCAGGCGATCCGACAGGCTGGCGATGTAGGCCCTCACGGCCCAGGCGACGTGGACCCGGCGCACCGCAGCCTGCAGACTCCGCCACTCGCTCAGGTCGATGCTCGGCGGCTGGTCCGCTTGCGGGTCCCTACTTTGGAGACGATCAAGGATCGCCAGCTCGCTGGTTCGGGAGGGATACCCCAAATGCAGGCGCATGATGAAACGATCCAGCTGGGCTGCCGGCAGCGGAAAGGTGCCTTCCTGGTCGGCCGGGTTTTGGGTGGCCAAAATCATGAAAGGGGATGGGAGAGGTGTGGTGTGACCCTCGACTGATACCTGTCCTTCCGCCATCGCTTCGAGCAGGGCCGCCTGCGTGCTGGGACGGGCGCGGTTGATGTCATCCACCAGCACCAGATGGGCATCTGCCAGAGGGCCTGGCAGCCACCTGACCACCCCGGTCGATCGTTCGTACACCGAGGTGCCCAGCAGGTCGCTGGGCAGGAGGTCGACGCTGAACTGGACCCGCCGAAGGGGGACGTTCAGACCCCGAGCCAGGGCTTCGGCCAGCAGGGTTTTTCCCGTGCCAGGCACATCCTCCATCAGCACGTGACCGCCGGCGAGCAAACCCGCCACCACCAGCTCGAGCGCTGCTCGGCGCCCGAGGACGACTCCCGACAAGCTGTCCAGCAGCCGGCCGGCGGACCGACGCGCCCCCAAGGCTTCGGCGCTCGAAAGCTCGCCGGTGCTCACGCCGAAGCCGCCTCAACCGCCGGCCCGGGAAGCCAGGCGACGGCCAGCAGAACCGCCAATCCGAACACGGCCGCAGCCGCGATGAAGACGCCTCTCAGGCCGTAGGCGATGGCGACCCCCGAGGCAGCCAGGGGGGCCACCGCCTGGGCGGCCGATCGGACAGAGTTGTCCAGCCCATACACGGCGCCCTCCTCTCCCGGCTGCGTGTACCCTGCCAGCAGGGCGCTGATAGACGGGACCACGCCGCCCAAGGCAACCCCCACGGCGGCCTGAAGACCAAGCAGCTGCCAAGGCCCGCTCACCAGGCTGGCGGGCGCATAGAAGCAGGCCGCCCCCAGGCAGCTGTAGATCAGCACCTTGCGATGGCCAATCCGATCACCCAACCGACCGAGAAAGATCGCACTCAGGGTGGTGAACGCTGAGCCGGTGCCCACCACCAGACCGGTGACCGTGTTGAGGTGGGTAGCGTCCGTCATCAAGCTCTCGATGAACAACGGCGCCATGGGCACGATCATCTGCTGGCCAAGCTGACTGGCAAAGCGCATGGCATAACTCATCCGCACGCCTTGGGCAGCGAGAATGGTCCGCCAGCGATGGATCCAGCGTCGTTGTGTCCCGCCCGGATCGACCTGGGCGATGAAATCCTCGTGTACCCATCTCCAGACCATCATGCCAGAGACAAACAGCATGGCCGAGGTGACGTAAAAGGCCGAACGATACCCGAAGGCATCCGCCACCGCTCCGCCGATCAAGGGGCCCAAAGCCACCCCAGCGCCAAGACCCACTTGGAGCAGGCCCATGGCGAACCCCGTCCGTCGCCGGGGCGCCACGGAGGCCACCAGCGCGTTGGAGGCCGCCACGGTACCGGTGATCGTCCCCTGGATGGCGCGCAGCACCACCAGCTCTTCGGATGAGCGGACGAAAGCCATCAGCAACAGGATGACGGAGCCCCCAAACATGGCGCGCTGCACCATCAGCTTGCGCCCGAACCGATCGGCGACCAGACCCCAGATAGGGGAGGCAATCATCATGGTGAAAGCCTGGGCAGAGAAGACCAGGCCGGCCATGATCTCGATATCGACGCCCGTGACCGAGCCAAGTGACTGGACGTAGAGCGGCAGGAAGGGAAAGATGCTGGAGAATCCGACGGCCGTCGTCAGCTGGGCCAGGAAGATCACCAGCAGGGTGCGGTGCCAGGGCACAGCCAGGTTTTCGCGCCAGTTCCGAATGCGATCCATCAGGGCCGCTGCAGCGACTCCTCCTCGCCAGCCGTCGATGATACCTCGGGGCTGTCGCCGAGGGTAGATGGCCTCCGGCCGCGCCGCCGGGCGCACCCGTCCCTCGCCGCGACCGGCAGATCTGAGGACACAATTGACATCGCCTCCCGCAGTACTTAGACTTAGCGCACGATGGAACATCCAGAAAAGATCGCCCACCTCCTCCTGCGCGGCGAACGTTTCGAAGTCCCCTCCGGAATGACCATCCGGGCAGCCTTGGAGCGCCAAGGCATCTCGCCCGAATCGGTCATCGCCACGCGCCAGGGCCAGATGGTCACCGACGACGAACGGCTGGGGCCGGGAGATGAGATCAGGTTGGTGGCAGTCATCTCCGGTGGTGCCGAACCATGGGTGCCACTCGGATGAAATGCCGCAAGTGCGAGCGCAAGGCGGTCATCAACATGCGCCAGCACAAGTTGTCATTGTGTGCTGAGCACTATACGCAGTGGATCCCCGAGCAGACTCAGCGCTTCATAGAGAAATACGCCATGTTCGGCCCCGAGGATCATATCCTGGTGGCCGTGTCGGGGGGCAAGGATTCGCTCGCGTTGTGGGACGTGCTCACCCTGTTGGGCTACAAAGCTGACGGCCTCTACATCGGCCTTGGCATCGACGGCGGGATAGGCTACTCCGACCAGTCCAAGGCATTTTGCGAGACGTTTGCGAATGCCCGCGGCCTGAACCTGAAGATTTACGATGTCGCTGGTCGCATGGGCGCACCTATTCCCCTGGCCGCGAGTAAGGTTCACCGCGGGCGCGGCCGACCGTGTTCCGTCTGCGGCATGTCTCGACGACACATCATGAACGCCATGGCGCTTGAAGGGGGCTACGACGTCCTGGTCACCGGGCACAACCTGGACGACGAGGCGGCGACGCTTTTTGGCAACAGCCTGCATTGGTCCCTGGAACACCTCTCCCGGCAGGAACCGGTCCTTGAAGCCCACGACGGACTGGTCCGCAAAGCCAAGCCGTTCTGCCGCCTTTATGAACGTGAGACGGCCGCCTATGCCCTGCTGCGAGGCATCGAGTACGTGTATGACGAGTGCCCCTATGCCGAAGGGGCCAAGTCGATATATTACAAGCAGACCCTGAACAAGATGGAAGACGAACACCCGGGAACCAAGCTCCATTTCTACCTGGCCTTCCTGGCGGCGAAGGGGCAGGGAGCCTTCGCTGCAGCGTCCGATCCGGGCGCCGGCCGGCTCCACCCCTGCCCAAGTTGCGGCCAGCCGACCTCGGCCCCCGGCGAATGTGCCTTCTGCCGCACGTGGGACCAGGTGCGGGAGCGTTCAGCCGACACCCCTTAGCCCAGCCCGGCGAGGCGGGGCCGGTCCCCCGGTATCGGCATTCCGCCTTCCCTGCTATCATCAGCCGAGACAGGAAAGACGGGCATGACACATCTGGTTTCAGGGGATAGCGTGTGCGTCATTGGCGGCGGGCCTGCGGGGAGTTTCGCAGCGCTGGAGCTGCTCGAGGCCGCCCGTCAGCACGACCTCCGCCTCAGCGTGACTATCTTTGAGCCTCGGGAGTTTTCCCTGCCGGGCCCCGGGGGATGCAACCATTGCGCCGGGATGCTTTCTCATCGGGTCTTGGACGGCCTCGAACGACTGAGTTTGTCCATCCCCGACAACGTCATCCAGGCCGAGATCACCTCCTACGCCGTCCATCTGCATGGCGAGACCCGCACGGTGAGCGACCCCGATCCGCGCCGCACCATCCCGGCGGTCTATCGCGGCGCCGGCCCCAGGGAACGCCTTTCGGGTCAAGTGGTGGCAAGTTTCGATGAGTTCCTGCTCCAGGCCGCCTTGGCGCGCGGTGCCCGCCGGATTCCCCACCGGGCGGTGAAAGTCTCCTGGGGCGACAGACCCGTCGTGCACGCCGCTGGGGAGAGGTACCCCGCCGATTTGCTGGTGCTCGCCAGCGGCGTCAATAGCCGGGCGCCCCTCGATCCTGCCTTTGGGTACCGGCCCCCTCGAACGGCGGTCATGGCGCAGGATGAGATCCCCCGGCCCACCAGCTGGCCATCAGATCAAGTCGACGCCTTCTTTCACCAGCCTCGGGGCCTGATCTTCGGCGCGCTGATTCCTAAGGGAGAGTACCTGAATGTCTCCCTGCTGGGTAAGGGGTTGCCCACCGATGCCGTCTCAGAATTCGTGGAAGCCCGGGGGCTAGAAGCGGGCTTGAACAACACGATGCCCAGCCTGTGCGGCTGCACGCCACGCGTCGCCATCCGACCGGCGCGAGGATATCATGGCGAGCGGTGGGTCGCCGTCGGCGATGCGGCCGCCACGCGGTTGTACAAAGACGGGATCGGATCGGCCATGGCCACCTCGCGAGCTGCCATGACTGCCGTGACCGACCATGGCGTATCCCCGAACGATTTCCGACGGCACTATGCGCCGACCTTTCGGGCCATTGCCCGGGACAACCTGTTCGGGAGATTCATATTCCGGATGTGGTCGATGACCCTTGAGAGCGAACGCTTGAGCAAGGCCTGGATACGGACACTTGACTGGGAAGCCGAACAACCCGCGCCGGCCCACCGGATGCACCGCATCTTGTGGGGGATGCTGACCGGCGACGAGCCCTACGAAAGCCTCTTTTGGCAGGCGGTCCATCCAGCCATGCTCTTGACCACCTTCCGATCCGTCATGGCCGGCGTCAGATGACGGGTCGAGCGAGCGCGTCCCTTGGCCCGCTTGGTGACGGGGGGCGTGTCGTCGTGTTGGGCGGCGGGCCCGCTGGCACGGCATGCGCCATCGCCATTAAGCGTCTGGCGGCGGACTTGGGGCGCAACGTGGGGGTCACCCTGCTGGAGACCAAGGAATTTGTCGGTGAACGGCATTTCAACGCCTGTGTGGGCGTATTGTCGCCGCCGCTCGAATCGATCATGACCGGCGATCTCGGAGTCCCCTTTCCAACCCACCTCAGCCGGGCGATCATCCGGGGGTACGTCCTGCACACGGAGCGTGAAACCATTTGCCTGGAGGACCCAGGCGAGCCGTCGGTCGCCTTGCGGCGCGTGCAGCTGGACGCCTACATGCTCGACGCCGCCAGGCAGCGAGGCATTCAGATCCTGCACGCCCGGGCCACCGATCTTGAATTCCACGATGATGGGGTTGTGATCTACACCGACGCTGATCCGGTGCAGGCCGAGGTGGTGGTCGGCGCCTTTGGGCTGGACGAAGGCACAGCGGCCATCTTCGTCCGGACCACCGGCTACAAACCCCCGGTCTCCCTGAGTTCGATCGTCACCAAGATACATCCCGGAGAAAGCCTGATGGCGCGCATCGGGAGCCAGCTGCATGTCTTCCTGCCGTCGAAACGAGGAATCGAGTTTGGCGCCATCACGCCCAAGGGAAATCATCTGACGCTGAACATTGCCGGCAGCAACGTGGATGCCCAGCTGATGGAAACCTTCCTGAACCTGCCGGTGCTGAGACGGGTACTGGACGGAAGCGCGCTGGACCAGCCCGGCAAGATCAGCGACCTGCGTTTCTACAAAGGACGTTTTCCGCGCTCTCTGGCCCAGCACGGTTTTGGGGATCGGTATGTCACCATCGGAGACGCTGCCGGTCTGGTGCGGGCCTTCAAGGGCAAGGGCGTCACTTCGGCGATGCAGACCGGCGTCAGGGCAGCCCACGCGCTGCTGGAAGGCGGCCTGTCGGCCTCGGCCCTGGCGGCCCACTATCAGGCCGCCAATCAGGACATCATCCGGGATCTGCCTTATGGACAGGTCATGCGCTGGGCGACGATCTGGCTGGCACGGACCGGGTTGCTCGATCCCGTGGTTCGCGCCGCCGGCCGGACGCCGCGCCTGCGCCACGCCCTGTATGGGGCCGCCTCAGGGCACGCCCTTTATCAGCAGGTGCTGCGGGACAGCCTGGCTCCTTCGAGCCTGCTGTCAATAGTATCGTCCATGGCAGGCAGCCGTTCGGCCAGCCCCAAGCAAGGATTGTGAAGGGTTTCACAAATCGAGGGGTGCGCAGGGGCACAGCTTGGCTGTGCCCCTGCGTCTGCGATGCGTTCTGTTGCAGCTCAGGCAGGCGTCGGCTCCATGCCGGGATGTTCCTCCTGCCAATTCTCAATGTGGTAATCGGGCGATTTGTCGAACGCGCCCTTGCAGCCATCGCAGCAGAAGTAGTAGGTCTTGTCCTTATACTCCGACTTGGCATGCGAGGTCGTTTCGACCTCCATCCCGCACACAACATCAAACGCCTTGGACATGCGACTTGCCTCCTGTAGTAAGTTGAACGGTCATTGAACCTTCACCCGCCGCAAACGCAGCGAGTTGGATACTACGCTGACTGAACTGAAGGCCATCGCCAGCGCCGCCAGGATCGGGTGAAGCTGGCGCAGGAACTCCGGGGCCCAGGCAAACGGGTACAGGACGCCGGCCGCGATCGGGATCAGGATCAGGTTGTACCCGAAGGCCCATCCCAGGTTCTGCTTGATGACCCGGATGGTGGACCGGCTGAGCTGGAGCGCCTGCGCTACGCCGCGGAGGTCGCCCCGCATCAGCGTCACGTCGGCGGCTTCCATGGCCACGTCGGTGCCGGTGCCGATCGCCATCCCGACGTCCGCTTGTGCCAGGGCCGGTGCGTCGTTGATCCCGTCGCCGACCATCCCGACCACCTCCCCCGCATCCTGCAGCTGCTTCACGTAGGCCGCCTTCTCGCCGGGGGCCACCTCGGCGAAGACCGTGTCCACGCCGGCTTGGCGAGCGATGGCCTCCGCCGTCTGGGGGTTATCCCCCGTGATCATGGCCACCTTCAGCCCCAGCTCGTGCAGCCGATCGATCGCCTCCCGGCTGCCCTCCTTGATCGTGTCGGCGATGGCGATCAAACCCAGGCCCTTGCCGTCCACCGCAAGCCACACCACCGTGTTGGCGGCTTCCTGCAGCCTGGTGGCTTCGGCTTCCAGGCCGTTCAGGACGACGCCGCGTTCCCGCATAAGCTTGAGGTTGCCCAGCAAAAGCGGCCTGCCCTCTACATCGGCCTGGATGCCCATACCTGAGAGATTGACGAACCCCCCCACCTCCGCCAACTTGAGCGACTCCTCCTCGGCCGCCCGGATCACCGCTCGCGCCAACGGGTGTTCCGATCCGGCCTCAGCACTGGCCGCCAGGCGGAGCACGCCCTGGCGCTCGGTCTCACCGCCAGCGGCCACCACCCGGGTGACATTCGGTTGGCCCCGCGTGATCGTGCCCGTCTTGTCCAGCACAATGGCCGTCAGCTCATGCGCCCGCTCCAAGGCAGAGCTGTTCTTGAACAAGATCCCGTTTTGGGCCCCCTTCCCGGTCCCCACCATGACCGCCGTGGGCGTGGCCAGGCCCATGGCACACGGGCAGGCGATCACCAGTACGGCCACCATTCGGATCAGGGCATCCACCGGTGTGGCGGCGGGCACCCAAAGGGCCCACACGGCGTAGGTCAGCAGTGCCAGGCCGATGACCACCGGGACGAAGACCGCCGCCACCTTGTCCGCCAGGCGTTGGATGGGCGCTTTCGACGCTTGCGCATCCTCCACCAGCCGGATGATCTGCGCCAGGGCCGTCTGCCGCCCAACCGCTGTGGCCTCGAACTTGAGCAGCCCTTGAGTATTGAGACTGGCCCCAACCACAGAATCGCCGGGTCCCTTCTCCACCGGCAGACTTTCTCCGGTGATCAAACTTTCATCCACGGCGCTGGCGCCTTCAACCACGCGACCGTCCACGGGGATCTTCTCCCCCGGCCGCACCAGCACCAAATCGCCCACTTCGACATCGTCAACCGGGATATCGACCGCTTCGCCGCCGCGGATGACGCGGGCGGTTTTGGCCCTGAGGCCCATCAGCCGTTTGATGGCTTCGCTGGTCTGGCCCTTGGCGCGTGCCTCCAAGAGTTTGCCCAGCACGATCAGGGTGATGATCGCCGCCGAGGTCTCAAAGTACACATGGCCCGGCGCCCATCCCAGGATGACCGCCACCGAGAACACGTAAGCCACGCTGCTGCCCAAAGCGACCAGCACGTCCATGTTGGCGGTCCGGTTGCGCAGCGCCTTGAAGCCGCCCTCGTAATACTGCCAGCCGACGTAGAACTGTACCGGCGTTGCCATCAGCCACATCAGGGCGTTGACCCACAGCGCATGTGACCAGGCACCCAGCAGTCCGAAATCGCGCGCCATGCTCAAGACGAACAGGGGCAGGCTGAAGATGATGCCGACGATCAGCAGACGTGTCTGCCGATCGATCTCCGCCTTGCGGGCAGCGCGCTCGGCATCCTCGGGTTCGGCGTCGGATGCGGTTTCAATCACGCCGTAGCCAATCCGCTCGACCTGTTTGACCATGTCACGGCGAGACACCTGTCCCGGCAGATACGTCACGCGGGCCTTCTCCGTGGCGAGGTTGACGTTGGCTTCCAGAACGCCGGGCAACTTCATCAAACCCTTGCTGACCGTCGCCTCGCAGTTGGCGCAGGTCATGCCCGTGATCGCCAGATCCAGGCTTCCCGTCGCCACCCCATAGCCAACCCGCTCCACCTGGTGGATCAGCGCCGACTGGTCCACCTTGGAACTATCGTAGGTGACCGTCGCCCGTTCGAGCGCCAGGTTGACGACGGCGTCGGTCACGCCGTCCACTTTCTTCAGCCCCTTCTCAACCGTGCTGACACAGTTGGCGCAGGTCATCCCGGTGATGGGGAGTACCGCTTGTCTGCTCGTCATACCTCGACCTTTCTTGACCAGATGGCGACCATGCTAAAGCCGACTGCGCACGGCGAACACGTCCCGGATTTCGCCCAAGACGCGCTCCCGCTCTCCCGGGTCCTTACTCTCGATGGCGTCGGTCAGGCAGTGATGCATGTGATCGTCCAAGAGCATCACGGTGACCTTGTTCAGCGCCGCCTGAACGGCCTGGATCTGGTGGATGATGTCAATGCAGTACTTGCCGTCTTCGATCATGTGCTCCACGCCGCTCACGTGGCCCGACACGGACCGCAAGCGTTTCAGGAGCGCCTTCTGCGTGGCGTCATCGCGTTCCATTTTCCGTGCCTCCAGCCTGGTTTATCCCCCCCCCCACGGGGGAGGGGTTCAAGATCCATTGTAATCCGGTCCGCACCCGGCATCAAGGACGAATGTCACGCTCGTCGGGCGAGGAATATGCCTCAGCCTGCAGGATTTGGTTTGCCGTCGTCCCTAGATGTGCTAAACTCGCCCCGTTCCTTCCCCGTATATGGGGCACATGCGATGGTTGGAGGAGGCGGGGACATGCGCCAGTACCTGGATTTGATGGCTCGAGTGCTGGATGAAGGCGTCAGGCGCCCGGACCGCACCGGGACGGGCACTCTGTCGGTGTTCGGACACCAGATGCGCTTTGATCTGGCCGCCGGCTTCCCCGCCCTGACCACAAAGAAGCTCCACTTCAAGTCCATCATCCACGAACTGCTGTGGATGGTGCGCGGCGAGACCAACGTAGGCTACCTGCATCAGAATGGTGTGACCATTTGGGACGAATGGGCCGATGCCGATGGTGAGCTGGGGCCGGTGTACGGCGCCCAGTGGCGCTCCTGGCCCCACCCCGACGGAGGCACGATCGATCAGTTGGAGCGTGTGATCGAGAGCATTCAGCGCCACCCCAATTCACGGCGCCACATCGTGAGTGCCTGGAATCCGGCCGAAATTGACGACATGGCCCTTCCCCCCTGTCACACGCTGTTCCAGTTCTACGTGGCTGAAGGCCGGCTGTCTTGCCAGCTGTACCAGCGATCGGCGGACATCTT
Organism: uncultured Chloroflexia bacterium; assembly: GCA_963807065.1. Taxonomy (GTDB): domain Bacteria; phylum Chloroflexota; class Anaerolineae; order Anaerolineales; family E44-bin32; genus CAWAND01. The sequence continues at coordinate 53,452 of CAWDZQ010000003.1, read as the reverse complement.
CTTGGGGCTGCCCTACAACATCAGCTCCTACGCCCTGCTGACGATGATGGTGGCCCAAGCCACCGGCCTACAACCGGGTGAATTCGTGCATACCCTGGGCGATGCCCATCTGTATCTTAACCACCTTGACCAGGCCCGGCTCCAACTCACCCGTCAGCCGCGGCCTGTGCCCATCATGGAACTCAACCCGGACCGGCGCTCTCTGTTCGATTTTGTCTACGAAGATTTCCACCTGATCGGCTATGAGCCGCATCCCCATATTAAGGCCGAGGTGTCCGTCTGATCGTCTCCCTCATCGCTGCCCTGGATTCGGAGCGCGGCATCGGCGCTCAAGGACGCCTCCCCTGGCACCTGCCGGCCGACCTGGCCCGCTTCCGCCGGCTGACGATGGGCCACTGCCTGGTTATGGGGCGCCGCACTTACGAGTCGCTTGCCGGCCGGACGCTGCCGGGCCGGCGCATCATCGTTTTGAGCCGCCAAATCCACCCCGAGATTATCGCTTCAGGCTCGATGACGGCGCGCTCGCTGGACGAAGCCATCGACCTGGCCCGGTCCCAACTCCGCGAATCCGAAGCCTTCATCGCCGGCGGCGCCCAGGTGTACGGCGAAGCTCTGGGCCGGGACCTGGTGGACCGCATGTACCTGACTCGAATCGATGGCAGCCTGCTCACCGACGTGACCTTCCCAAAGTTCGACATCGCCAATTGGAACCTTCTCGACGAAGAACATCATGGCAGCGACTCTGACAACGCCTTTGCCCTGACATTCCAGACACTGGAGCGCAAGCCGCGCTGACAGCTCCGATTTTCCCCAGCTGCCTGCCACCATACGACGCAGCCGGAGAGCGTCCTCGACGGCGAAACCACCCAGGTCGTTGTTGAAATAGGCGTAGACGTCCAGGCCCTCCGACGACCAGGACCTGATCCGGTCAATCCAGACCCCCAAACGCCCTTCCCCGTATTGGCCTCCGTACTCGACTGCCGGGCCGTGGAAACGAAGATAGACCGTCGGACTGGTCACCCAAAGGGGACACTCGTGGCCGACCATGTCGTAAATGCCAAAGGTCAGCTGGTGAAGCTCGAGGGTCCGTCGCACCCGGCCCTGAAACCAGTCCGGATCGCGAAACTCAAAGACGTGCGTCAGCTCATGCGGCAGGCGGCCGGCGTGGTCGCGAAGGCGGTCGGGATTGGCATGCCAGCCGGGCGGCAGCTGCCAAAGGATCGGCCCCAACGACGTTCCCAGCCTGCGGGCACGCGAAAAGAACCGGTCCAGGCCGTCAGCCGGCGGCTTCAGCTTCTTGAGGTGGGTCAAGTAGCGATTAGCCTTGACACTGTAACGGAAGCCCGGCGGAGCCTGCTTAGACCAGGCAGCGGACGTGCCGGCGCCTGGCAGGCGGTAGAACGTGTTGTTGATTTCGACCGTATCAAAGTGGTGGGCGAAGAAGTCGAACCAGGCCGGCTGGGGCAAGTCCTGAGGGTAGAAGATGCCGCGCCAATGGGGATAGACCCAGCCGGAGGTGCCGATGTGAAAGACCATACTTGCCCCCTGGCAGAACGATGCCGCCGTGATCATCATAAGAGATGGGGACGGCTCTCGCCAGACTTCGTATAATGGGCACGTGCCCCGCCTCAAAGGAACCTGCGCATGGCAAACGATAACGGCCTGATCATGACCCTGGCTAAAGTGGTGATCGCCTCGGCCTGGACCGACGGCGACCTGAGCCCCGATGAGGTCAACAGCCTCAAAGACCTCTTGTTCCACATCCCCAAGCTCGACGCCAAGCAGTGGGCCGAGCTGGACATCTACATTGACTCGCCGGTCGGCCGGGAGGAACGAGAACGCCTGGTGGAGGATCTTCGACACGCCGTCCATTCCAGGGCGGACCGCAACCTGGCCATCGAAACGCTGGAAACGTTGATCCATGCCGATGGTGTGGTTGATGATCGGGAGGCCGCCTTCTTGGAGCAGGTCAAGGATTCCCTGGGCACGGCCGGATCCGGCATCCTCGGCGGCTTACGGAGCCTGGTCGATTCGGCGGTCGACCGCCGCAGCCAGGCCGCTGGGAAAAATCGCGAGGCCTACCTGGAAGACTTCGTCAAGAACCGCGTCTACTACACCCTTAGGCGCAAACTCGACTCGGGCGAGCTCAATCTGTCTGGCGACCTGGACGAAGCAGAGTTGCGGAAGATGGCTCTGGCCGCCGGCCTCATGGCGCACATCGCCCACCTGGATGGTGTCGTGGAAGATGGGGAGCGGCAGGCCATGGCCGCCGCCGTTCAGCAGAGCTGGGGTTTGGGCCAAGCGGGCGCGCACCTGGTGGCTGAAATTGCCGTGACCAAGACCGCCGCCGATTTGGATTTTTTCCGCCTGACCCGAGAGTTTTACAGCGCCACCCAGCCCGATGAACGGCGCGCCTTCGCCAGGGTCCTTTTCCGGGTGGCGGCCGCCGATGGACACGTTTCGTTCGACGAGACGGAGGCTATTCGAAGCATCACCCGCATCCTCAAGCTGACCCACAAGGAGTTCATCAACGCCAAACTTTCCATTCCCTCCGACCTGCGCAGCGCCTAGCATGCCCATTCGATTTGTGACTAGGTTCACAAAGTCCCCCGGATCGGGAAAGGTAAGTTATCATTGATTCGGCTTTCAGCACAAACTCCCATTAGGAGGACGCGATGACACGCAGTCTCAGCCTGGGCAAAACCCGGGGGCTCCAAGAGTTGGCCAACCACCAGGGTTTGTTTACCATCACGGCCCTCGACCATCGGGGATCTCTCCGCCGGGCTCTCCGGCCAGATGATCCAAAATCGGTCACTTTCGAAGCCATGGCCGACTACAAAGTCAAGCTGCTCAATCACCTGGGTCCCCATTCCAGTGCTATCTTGATCGACCCTATTTATGGCGCTGCGCGCGCCCTTGCCGAAGGCCACATTTCAGGCAAGCAGGGATTCCTGGTGAGCCTTGAAGCGACCGGCTATGACGACGCCGATGGCGACCGGGTCAGCTCGACCGCCGAAGGATGGGGCATCGACAAGATCAAGCGGATGGGTGCCTCGGCCGTCAAGCTGCTCCTTTTCTACAACCCGGGGAGCGCAACCGCCCAGCAGCAGCAAGACTACATGTTCATGGCAGCCGAAGAGTGTAAGCTCCACGACATCCCCTTCCTGGTCGAACCCATGACATACAACATCGTCGGCGGCCCCAAGAAGGGAACCGCCGAGTTCGCCAAGCTCAAGCCCGAGATGGTGATCGAAACCGCCCGCATGCTTTGCCCGCTGGGGATGGATGTCCTCAAAGCGGAGTTCCCCGACGACCCCGACCACGAAACCGATGAGTCCGTGATGGCCGAGCACTGCCGCCAGCTGACCGAAGCCGCCGGCATCCCCTGGGTGCTTCTAAGCGCCGGCGTGGGCTACGACACGTTTGAAACCCAAACCCGCATCGCCTGCGAAAACGGGGCCAGCGGGTTCCTGGCCGGTCGGGCCATCTGGCAGGAAGCTCCCGGCATGCCGGAAGACGAACAGGACGGCTTCCTGTCCACCACCTCGGTCACGCGCTTGAACACCCTCACCGGGATCGCCAACGCCAGCGGCCGGCCCTGGTCCGATATCTACGCCTCCGAAATGGCCGCCATCGACGCCAACGAAGGTTGGCAAGAACGCTACTGAACCGAACGACCCACGCATAAGATGCAAAAGACCGCTCTGCGAGCGGTCTTTTTTTGACCCAACAACTCCTCGCGCTAGCTTCCGGGCACGACCTCGGGCCAAACCGGGAAGAACATCAGCCACTCCGCCGGATGGTCACGGATGTACCCCTCGAGCACGTCGATGACTTTCTGGGCCAGCGCCAGCGCCGCCTTCCGGGCGGGAAGGGTCTTGGGCGGCTCAAGCGGCGGCGGACCGATCATCCGGTAGCCAGCCTGGCCGTCATCCAGGGTCACGCCGGCCTGGATCACCGCCCCCGATTTGACCGCCAGCCGGGCATGCCCTACAGGCAGCCTGGCCTCTCGCCCGAAGAATTTGAGGATCTCCCCCTTTGAGTCCGGCCTGTCCACGCCGGTCAGCGCCAGCCCGCCGTCTTTTAGTCTGCGGAGCGCCTCGCGCAGCGAGGTCACGGCGATCGGGGCTGACTCCAGACCATAGTGCCGTCGGATGGCGTTGTCGGCCCGATAGCTGCCGTGCGGGTCGCGGTATGAGAGGACGAGGGGGGACAAGTTGTGGCGGAGCAAGGTGTAGAACGCCAGATCAAAATTCCCCATATGGGCCGACGCCAGCACCACGCCCCGGCCGGACTGGGTCGCCTGCCGGATCCCGGACTCAAGTTGCGGATCAAGCCGGCATGCGCTCTGCAGTTCGTTGCGCCCATAGGAAAGCGCCCGATAGAAGGCTAGGTAGCCCCGGGCCGCATAGCGCGTAACTTCGATCACGGCCCGCTCGAGCGCGGGATGCTCATAGGGGAGGCCGCGGGCCACCGCCTGGTTGGCCCTGATGGCGCGCACCACCGCCGAGTTCATCCCCCGTGTGGCGGCCAGCGCCAGACCATCGGCGATGCCCGCCGCCCAGGCTCTCGGCAGAACCCTGGCGAGCAGCACACCCAACGGCGGGCCTGCCCGGCTGTTGACCAATGCTATGACTGGGTTCATAGCCTTCTTAATCCCGCGGCGGCCGACCCCGACCTCTCACCTCGCCTCCGCCACCCCTAGTCTACAACAAGCGTCATTCGTGGAAGAGGCTACTGAACCCCCTGGCCGGAGCCTTCAGACGTCCCCCACATGATGACCCTGCCATACTGGCCTGCAGCCGCCAGCCAACGGCCGTCGGGCGAGATGGCCACGTCGCCCAGACTGAGATCCTGGTCGCTCATGGCCCCCAGCAGGACGCCATCCGCTGTCCGCCAGTAGTACAACTGACCGTCCCTTCCGGCGCCGACCAGGACCTGTCCGTCGGGCGTGTAGGCCACAGCCTCGACCCACTCGGCCGGGCCGACCATCCTGTGCAGCACTTTCCCGCTCGGAAACTCCCAAATCCACGCTTCGCCGCGCAGGCAGGTCAGGCTGGCATCAGACAGGGCGCACATCCCGGATGCGATGGCCGACCCATCCGGTGAGAACATAACCGACAGCCCCTGCCCCGGCTGGACCAAGCTCGCCACTGGGGCGCCGTCGGCCACTCGCCACACATGGACTGAACGGTCCACGGCTCCACTGGCCAACCAGGCCCCGTCGGGAGAGAAGGCGAGGGAAGGCACGCTGAACTGACCCGCCTTCCACAACCGGGCCACCTCCGACGTCTCGACATCCCACAGATAGATCACTCCGCCCGAGTCCTCGGCCGCGCCAGCCGCCAGCAAGCTGCCGTCCGGCGAGAAGGCGACGCTGTTGACAGCGCCGCTCATGGTCAACTGTCCCAGTGGCGACAGATCCGAGCCGCGCCACAGGCGCACTGATGAATCCCCTTCGGCGGAGGCTATGATCGTCCCATCCGGGGAGTAGGCAACGTCCCAGATGATCCCCGGCTGCTGGTCGCTCACCGCCTGCGGGTCCTGCGAGTCGACCGACCAAAGGGCCAGCCGGAGATCGCTGTCCGCCGGATTGCCTCCCGACCCGGTGACGAGCAGCTTTGAGTCCGGCGAGAAGGCGAGCGATCGCAAGTTGGTGCCCACGCGAGCCAGGATGTTGATGGGCCGAAGCGAGGTGATATTGGCTGCTGAGATGGGCGCAAGGACCGGGGTGGCCGTCGGAGGGACGGTTGTATCAGGGGCGGTCGCCTTAACTGTGGGAGGCGCCGTCGATGGCGCGCTCGTCCCCACCGGCTGCGTCGACGGCTGCCCGGTGACCTCCGGCCCCAAGCCGCAGGCCAGCAGCCCAAGGACCAACGAAGATCCGACGATTGGTACGGCGATTGATCGCATGCAACCTCCACGCTTCGCATGACGCCAGGATGGCAAGCATTATCCCATGCTCAAGGGGAACCTGTCGACGGCTAGCTTGTCCGATCTTTCCTCTGGACAATACGGACAGGGGCTGTTACTATCAACCGCTCTTAATTACTAAGGGAGATTAACTATGTCGCCGTCTGACGCCTTTGACAATGCCCTGCGAGAATGGGTGGCGGTCTTCATGCGCCGATCGATGCATGAATTCATGGATTCCATGAAGGACACCGGGCTGTCCATGCCGCAGCTGACCACACTCATCCGGCTGCACTATCACGGTCCCTGCCCCATTTCCGGGATCGGCGATGACCTGGGCGTCACCACGGCCGCCGCAAGCCAGATGGTGGACCGGCTGGTCCACCTGGGGTTGCTCGAGCGGACCGAAGCGCCGGACGACCGGCGTGTGCGCAACGTCCATCTCACCAAAGCCGCGAGCAAATTGGTCCGGCGCGCCGTGGAAGCGCGTGTGGGATGGATGCGTGATCTGTCGACTGCGTTGACGTCTGAACAGCAAGCCTCCGTCGTCCAGTCCATCCGCTACCTTACCCAGGCCGCGCTGGCCCTCGAGACCAAGAATCAGCAGCCCCTGAGCGCCTGACGGGCCAAAGGTTACCTATGAACTCACCGATGCGTAAATCAAAACTCTCGCCGAAGGGCCTCGCCCGTGCCATGCGCTATCTGTGGCACTATCGGACCGATGCCGGGCTGGCTTACGCCACCTTGATCTTGGCCACCTTTGCCCAGCTGCTCGTGCCTCAGATGGTCCAAAACATGATCGACGCCGTGACCAATGGCCTTATGGCCACACGCGTTTTGGCCTTGCCGGTGGCTGCCCAATCCCAAATCGCTCAGAGGCTGGGTTTGACGCTCCAGGAGCTGGCGGCCAATCAAAGCGGGGCAGAGCGTGCCCTGTTCTTGGGAGCGGGCCTGATCGTCTTGTTCGCCGTGGTGCAGGGATTGTTCACTTTTTCACAAGCCTATATGGGGCAGCGCGCCTCGCAGGGCGTGGCCTTCGATCTTCGCAATGACCTGTTTGCCAAGGTCCAAAGGCTGTCTTTCAGCTACCACGACAGCAACCAGACCGGCCAGCTCATGGTGCGCGCCACCGACGACGTGGAGAAGGTGCGCACTTTCATCGGCCAGGGCCTGCTGATGGCCGTCCAGTCCATCATTCTGATGGGGGGCACGCTGCTGATCCTCTTCCTGACCAACGTCCGGCTGACGCTGGTGATACTGCCCATCCTCCCGGTGGCCTTCGTCCTGTTCATGGTATTCAACATGGTGGTGCGACCGATGTTCATGGAGGTCCAGCGCCGTCTGTCGACCATGAACGCCATCCTGCAGGAGAACGTCGCCGGCGTGAAGGTGGTCAAGGCCTTCAGCCGGGAACCTGAACAGATCAAGCGTTTCGACGATTCGGCCGACCATTTCATGCGCCAGATGCTGACTGTGATGAAAGTCATGACATTCCTCATGCCGACCATCTTCTTGATGGCCAACCTGGGCCAGGCGCTGATCCTGTATTTCGGAGGCAACCAGATCATCGCCAATCAGCTCACGCTGGGCGAATGGCAGAAGTTCAGCCTGTATCTGGTGTTCATCTTCTTCCCCGTGGGCCAGCTGGGGTTCATCATCGCCCAGATGTCGCAGGCTTCGGCCTCCGCCAGCCGCATCTTCGAGATTCTGGATGCCAAGAGCGAACTGATCGAAGTCGAGGGGGCGGAGGACCTGCCGAAGGTGGAGGGGCGCGTCAAGTTCGATCACGTCACCTTCCGCTACCTTGGCAGCGAGCGCCCGGTGCTGAACGACGTCAGTCTGACCGCCGAGCCGGGCCAGACCATTGCCCTGCTCGGGATGACGGGCTCGGGCAAGTCCACCATCATCAACCTGATTCCCCGCTTCTATGACCCGTCCGAAGGCGCCGTGCTGATCGACGGCCATGATCTCCGTCAGGTGACGCTGGATTCGATCCGGCGGCAGATCGGGATCGTGCTCCAGGAGACGACCCTCTTCACCGGCACGATCCGGGACAACATCGCCTACGGCAAGACCGACGCCACGCAGGATCAGGTGCTCCAGGCAGCCCGCGCCGCCGCAGCCCACGATTTCATCATGGACTTCCCCGAGGGCTACGACACGCATGTAGGCGAGCGCGGCACCACGCTCTCCGGCGGACAAAAACAGCGCATTGCTATTGCGCGCGCTCTGCTGCTCGACCCGCGGATCCTGATTTTGGACGACTCGACATCCAACGTCGACCTGCAGACCGAATATGAGATCCAGCAGGCGCTCGACCGGCTGATGCACGGGCGCACCAGCTTCGTGATCGCCCAGCGCATCAGCACTGTGCTCAATGCCGACAACATCCTGGTGTTGGAGAAGGGCTCTGTCGCTGCCCAAGGCACGCACGAAGAACTGCTCGAGACGAGCGAAATCTACGCCGAGATCTACCACTCGCAGCTGATGGAGGATGCCGAGGTCGAAGAGATGACCGAGCCGGCCTTCTCCGCACCACCGGAGGTTTGACCATGTTTCACGGTCCCGAGAGAGCGTTAGGCGTCGAAAGCCAGAAGGCCCAGGACGTTGGACAGACCCTGCGCCGTTTCATCGGGTACTTCAGGCCCTACTGGCTCCAGTATCTCCTTGTCCTGGTGCTGATGATCGTGGGCACCTGGACCCAGGTCCAGGCCCCGGAGTTGATGGGCCAGGCAGTCGACTGCTACCTCACCCCGGCCACCAGCCAGAGCATGACCGGTGCCTTGGGGGACCTGTTGGGAAGCGGTGCCGCAGGATCTGGCAACGGTGTGTCTTCCGGGGCCAACAGCAACTGTTGGTTCGCCCAACCTCAGGCCAGCTGGACCCAATCCGACTACGTGGCCGGCCTTACCAGGCTCCTTCTGACGTTGGTCGGCATCTATCTGCTCGGCTCCGCCACCACCGGCCTGATGTTTTACTTCATGACCTGGTCAGGTCAGCACGTCATTCGAAGACTGCGGACCGAAGTGTTCGAGAAGATCATGCGCCTGTCGATTGGCTACCACGTCGAGCATGAGGCGGGCGACCTGATGTCGCGCATCACCAATGACGCCGACACCATCCAACAGGGCATGAGCTTTGCCCTGGTGCAGGTGTTGAGCGGCGCGATGCTTATCGTGTGGGTGACCGTCAGCATGCTGCGCCTCAGCCTGCCCTACGCCGGCGTCGCACTCATCATGCTGCCTCTGATGATCATCGCCACAACCTGGTTCTCGGGCCAGGCCCGGCGTGAGTTCAGGCGCACGCGGCTAGAGATGGGCAACGTCAACGCCGAGCTGCAGGAGAGCATATCCGGGGTGCGTGAGGCGCAGGCGTTCACCCGGGAAGATGAGAACATTTCCAGCTTCCGGGCGATCAACGCCGCCAACCGCGATGCCAACATCCGGGCCGTGGCCTACACGTCGGCCCTATCGCCCACCCTTCAGGCCCTGGGTTTCGTGGCCATGATGCTGGTGACCATCAGCGGCGGGCTGGCCCTGCTGCGCGGCACCACTTTCTTCGGGACAGTCATGTCGTTTGGATTGATGGTGACCTTTATCGGCCTGGTGCAGCGGTTCAACCAGCCGGTGCAGCAGATTTCGGTGCTGTGGACCAACATCCAGAGCGCCATCGCCGGCGGGGAACGGATCTTCGGCCTGTTGGACGTCGAGCTCGACGTTCAGGATGAGCCGGGAGCCGTCGATATGCCTGCCATCCAGGGTCGGGTGGAGTTTAAGGATGTCTGGGCAGAGTACAAGACCGGCGAACCGGTCCTCAAGGGCGTCAACCTGACGGCTGAGCCGGGCCAGACCGTGGCGGTGGTGGGACCGACGGGCGCAGGCAAGACCACGATAATCAACCTGATCCCGCGCTTCTACGACGTCACCCGAGGCGAGGTGTTGATCGATGGACACGACGTGCGCAACGTGACGTCTGCCAGCCTGAGACGGCAGATCGCCGTCGTGCTTCAGGACAGCTTCCTGTTCAGCGCCACGATCATGGACAACATCCGATTCGGACGCCCCGGGGCGAGCGACGACGAAGTCATGGCCGCCGCCAAGTTGGCACGTGCCGACAGCTTCATCCAACGTCTACCTGAGGGATACGAGACCGTGCTTGGCGAGCGCGGCGGCGGCCTGAGTCAGGGCCAACGCCAGTTGCTGGCCATCGCCCGGGCCGCCCTCGCCGAACCGAGGATCTTGATCCTTGATGAGGCCACCTCCAGCGTGGACACCCGCACCGAGCGGTTGATACAATCCGCGTTGGAAGAGCTGCTTGAGGGCCGCACCAGCTTCGTGGTGGCCCACCGCTTGAGCACCATTCGCAACGCGGACATGGTCCTGGTGATCGATCAAGGAGAGATCGTGGAAAGGGGCACCCACGACGAGTTGATGGCCGCCCGAGGTTTTTACTTCGATCTGTACATGAGCCAGTTCCGGCGCCAAGCCACCAGCGAGGACGGGAGATCGAGCGCTTCAAGGGCCCTGCCCTCACCTGCCTGATCCAGGCTGGGGGTCACCAGCAAGCTTCCGCCCCGGGATAGGGATGGACACCAGGGGGCGTTCCTTGCGAACGCCCCCCTTACCGTTGACTTATTGAGGAGGTCATTCCGAGATGTCTGAGTTCTACGTTCCAGAAAGCGCCTTGGCTGTCTTCGCCCACCCCGACGACATCGAATTCTCCTGCGCCGGCACCTTGGCCCGCTGGGCGAATGCCGGCAGCCGGATCCGCTACGTGGTGTGCACCAGCGGACAAGTGGGCATTCGAAACAGCAAGACCAGCCCAGAGCAGGCCACGCAGATACGCGAGTCGGAACAGCGCAAGGCGGCCGAAATCGCTGGCGCCGAGGACGTCGTGTTTCTCGGCGAAAGAGATGGGATCCTGGTGGCGGACCTCGAATTGCGGAAGAAGATCGTGCGCGAGATCCGCCGCTTTCGGCCGGAAGTGCTGCTGTGCGCCGATCCGACCATCGTGTTCGCCAACGAGAACTACATCAACCATCCCGACCATCGGGCGGCCGGTTTGGCCGCATTGGAGGCCGTATTCCCGGCGGCCGGACAGCCGAACGTGTTCGAGGAGCTGGCTGGGGAGGGGCTGGAAGCTCACAAGACGCGCAAGGTCTACGTCAGCTCCTTTTCGCAGGGGGACACCTGGGTGGACATCACAGATACGATCGACACCAAGGTGGCGGCGCTCATGGCGCACGAAAGTCAGATGAAGGAGATGCAGGAGCTGGGAAGCTGGGATGCCGGCGAACGTATTCGGGAATGGGCCGCCGAAAACGGGAAGGGCAAAGAGATGGCCTTCGCCGAGGTGTTCAAAGTCATCACCCTCGAAAATGACGAGTGGTGGGATGCCCACAAAGGTAAGGTGAACGGATAGCCGGCGGAGGCCGCCTGCCAACACCGAACAACCGCCACCCAGTCGCCGGCACCTGGCAGCTGGCTCCACGTAACTGGTTTCTGTGGATTACTGCCGGGTCCCTGATCCATCCCCGGGGGCCAGGGGTTCTTCGCGCCGAGCACTGAGCCCTGGAACACGGTTTGCATTGTCCCTCGGGTCCGGTACCGTCACATGGTGTCGCATGATCAGGGAGATTTCTCTGCCGGCTGTGACGGCCTCGAAACAACCACGGAGGAGGCGGCCCTTGTGGTCGGGCGAAGCGCGTCAGGAAAGGCCGGCGCAAACGATTGTGGGTCCGCTCACCCTCCCACCAGATCGGCCTGGGTGAAGGGCATCGGCACCTCATCGTGGACCTCCGCGTCGCGCATCGTCTTCCGGCTACGCAGCCACAGCCAGAGAGTTCTGCGCCACACCCCCCACGTCAAACGCCAGCCAGGTTATCAAGAGCCCCGTCCACCGCCCCACAATCACGCCTGCCACCAGCACCAGCGCGCTCAGTCCCAGACTCATGGCCACCGACTCGGTCACCGGGCGCGTTCTCCGGGAATTGACCAGCGTGCCCTGGAACCAGCTTTGCAGCACGGTCAGAGCCGGCAGCGGGATGGCGAACCACATCGCCATCGAGGCCAACCGCGCCAACGAAGGCGGCAGGGCCGACAACGTGCCGAACCAGAAGCCCGACAGGGGTGTTCCGGCGATCAACAAGACCACGCCGACCGATGCTCCCACCAGCAGCGCCGAGAAACGCCGCAAGGTTCGAGTTGATCGGGGCTCGTCCAGCAAAGCCACCACGACTTCGTTGTAGGCGTTGCCCATGCTGCGGATCATGAAGATCAATCCAGACACGACCGGCCAAGCCGCCAGGGACTCGAGTGCCCCCGGCATGCGGCTCAGGGCTGCGCTTCCCATCGGCTGAATAAGCAGCGTGATCAAGGACGTCATGGCCAGGGGGGTGTAGAAACCCAGGAACCCACGCAGGTCCAAGTTGACCTCGGAAAGCCGGGCGGGGATGAGCTCATGCTGCACCACCGGCCGCACGCGCAGCCCAGCGTACACGGCTTCGCTGATAACCCCCAGGGCCACGGCACATCCCGCCACGACAATCCCCGGGACACTCCCGTTGAGAAGGCCCATGCCCAGGACCAGGCTGTCCGCCGTCAGGCGCACCGCCGTCCCGATCCCCACGGCTTCTGAATGACCAAAGCGAATCAGGACTCCCTGGTTGAAACGCCTGTAGGCAATCGACATCGTCCACGGTGTCATCAACTGCAGCCCAATGCGTGCCGGACCGATGATCTCCTCCGGGGCCCCGATCAGCACCCGCACGACGAAGAAATACAGCGGGGTGAAGGCCACCAGTAGGTGCACCGCCGTCAACGCCCCACCTGCCCAGAACATGAACCGGCGCACCTTTCGGTAGGTGGGGTAATCCTTGCTGAGGGCGGTCGAAGCGGCCAGGAGCATGATGATCGGAGATTCGATAATCAGGGACAGGGGGAAGATCACCCCGCCCCACGCCGCCAGGCTCACCTGGGGCAGCGGAAGCCTGGCGACCACGGCGCTCACCGCCGGAACCTCGACGGCCATAAGGAGCCAACTTGCGGCCAGCGGCCACCAAGTCTGAAACACGCGCTTCATGGGCAGGCGGCGGACGGGGTCGGACAACAGCGGATGCCTCTCCGTTCAGGGGCTGGAAGGAGCCCGCATTATAGCCGCAAGCCCCCGCCACCGCCCCGGGTTTCTGTGCCATAATGGCAGCCAGGCGGATGTCCCCCCGTATGCGTTACTGCAGGACGGAGACGAGCGGCATGTTTCAGCGATTGAGCAACAGCTGGGCCCTGGTCAAGGCCAGCGCATCTGTGCTTCGGGCCGACAAGGAACTCATCGTCTTTCCCATCATATCTTCCATCGGCGTGTTGATCGTCAGCGCCAGCTTCGCCCTGCCGATGTTCTTCGGAGGCATGTTTGACGCCATGATCGGGGGCCGTTTGGGGGACGTTCGGATCGCCTCCGTTATCATCGCCTTCTTGTTCTATTTTTCACAATATGTGGTGATCGTCTTTTCGAACGCTGCTCTGGTAGGTGCGGCCATGATTCGGCTGCGCGGGGGAGACCCCACGGTCGGTGACGGCATTCACATTGCCTTCGACCACCTGGGATCGATCATCGCCTACGCTCTGATCGCTTCGACGGTGGGTATGCTCCTGCGGGCGATCTCCAGCCGGAGGAGTAACCTTGGGAGGGTGGCTGTGTCTTTGGTGGGTCTGGCGTGGAATTTGGCCACCTTCTTGGTGGTACCGGTGCTGGTGATCGAAGGTCAGGGCCCGATTGACGCCATCCGACGCAGCGCCAGCCTGCTCAAACAAACCTGGGGCGAGCAAATTGCTGGCAACCTCAGCATTGGGCTGATATTTGGCCTGATAACCTTCGGTCTGGCGGTGGTGCTCATCGCTCCGGCCTCGTACCTGGCAGCCAGCTTCAACCAACCCCTGGTCTTGATCCCCGTCGGCCTGGTCTTGATCCTGGCCATCGTGCTGATCAGCCTCATCAGCTCCACCCTTCAGGGGATCTACGCCGCAGCCGTCTACCGTTTCGCCACCGAAGGAGACGCCGGGCCATTCTTCCACCCAGATTTGGTCCAAGGCGCATTCCGGAGTGGCTGAGCCCTGCACCCCACCCGGCGTCGGGCGCCGTCTTCGCCCTACGACTAGTGGCTATGCGAAGCGCCGTGCGGGATTGACGCCGTTCTCGGGGTCGAGTACAATGACGTCGGTCGTCTTTCGGAAAGTGAATACCCCGCTCCGATAGATCGCTGTCGGAGCGGTATTGCGTTAAACACAGGAAGAGAAAAGATGAGTTTCGAAGAATTCGGCTTCAGCCAGTCCTTGCTTGAGGCCGTTCAACGGCGGGGTTTTGAAGATCCCACCCAGATCCAGATAGAAGCTATTCCGGAGGCACTGGCGGGCCGGGACATCCTCGGCTGTGCGCAAACGGGCACCGGAAAGACCGTTGCCTTCTTGCTTCCGGCGATCGAACAACTGCGGGCTGAGAAGGGAAATCACCGCTGGCCGCGTTTGGTCGTCATGGCCCCCACGCGTGAGCTGGTGCTCCAGATTGCCGACGAGGCGCGCGATTTCGCCATGGGTACCGGGCTGTCGGTTTCCGCCGTGTTCGGCGGAGGCTCGATCAGCAAGCAGGCCAAACAGCTCAGTCAAGGCGCCGACATGGTCGTGGCCACGCCCGGCCGGCTGATGGACCACATGCGGCGCGGCAACATCCGTTTCGACGAAATGCGGATCCTGGTCATCGATGAAGGTGACCGGATGCTGGATATGGGCTTCCTGCCGGATATGCGCCAGATCATCGGCCAGATGCCAACGAAACGCCAGACGATGATGTTCTCAGCCACCATGCCGCCCACCGTGGCCGGCCTGGCCAACGAGTTCCTCAGTCAGCCTGTGCGCATCGACATCAAGGTGGCCACGCCGCCCGAGTCGATCGATCAGCGCTTTTACCCCGTCCCACGCCACCTAAAAGTCGACTTGCTGGTGGACCTGATCCACTCGCAGGCCGTCGAGAGTATGCTGGTCTTCACCGCCACCAAGGTCAATGCCGATATGGTGTTCCGCATGCTCAAGGATGCAGACATTTCGGCCGCCTGCATCCACGGCGACTTCCGCCAAACAGAGCGGCTGGCCGCACTCGAACGGTTCAAGTCGGGCAAGGTCAAAGTCCTGGTGGCCACCAATGTCGCCTCGCGTGGACTGGACATCGACGACATCAGCCATGTGGCCAACTTCGATGTTCCCGAACACGCCGAAGACTACGTTCACCGTATTGGCAGGACGGCCCGCGCCGAAGCTGATGGCAACGCCATCACCCTTGTCACCCCCGAAGACGAGCGCGCCGTGGCCAAGATCGAAGCCTTTTTGGGTAGAAAGATCCCTCGATTCAAGCTGGAGGGGTTTGACTACGACGTGCCTGCCCCATCCTGGGCCAAGCCCTCCTTCGAGGCCCTGCTCAAGAAAGCCCAGGGCGACGATGATGACGTCGAGCGTTGGCGATCGCTGGCTCGCTTCGGATAACTCAGCCCTACCTAACCGCCAACTAGATCCCTGCCTGCCGCAGCATCAATAAACCAGTGCAGCTCGCCCCCCCGGGGCCGAACACGCGCCGCCGGGAAACTCTGGCTCTGCTCCCCCCTATCCAACAGGCTGTGCAGGACACGCGCCTTCTCCTCCCCTTGGACCAGGAAGGCAACCGCTGCGGCGGCATTGAGCACTTCCAGGCTGAGAGTCATCCGCCAAGCCCCCATCTTCTCCACATAGTTGGGAAGGACCCAGCGTCCATGGGAGTCGAGGGCCGCCGAGTCCGGGAAGAGCGAGGCCGTGTGGCCGTCGGTCCCTAGACCGAGCAGGATCAGGTCGAAACTCGGCGGAGAGGCGACACCAAACTGCTGGCGGAGGGTCGCTTCGTAGGCGCGGGCACCCCGTTCCGGGTCGCCCTCACAGCTCATCCGGAACACCTGGCCCTCCGGCACCGGTACCTGGTCCAGCAGGGCTAGACGCGCCATCCGATAGTTGCTGGCTGGATCCTCCGGCGGCACACAGCGTTCATCGCCCCAGAAGACGCGCACCCGGCCCCAATCCAAGCCCGTCCCCACCGCACGTTCCGCCATTGCACGATAGGTCGCTTCGGGCGTCGAGCCGCCCGATAGGGCAACCGAGAATACACCCCCGTCCGCTTGAGCGGCCGAGCCCCGAGCCAGCACGAAATCCGCAGCCCCCTGGGCCAGGTCTTTCGGATCGCCGTACCGATGAATGTCCACGTTCACCTCACCTGCCAAGACAACGTCGTGCATGAAGTATATCCAAGGCGGTATGGGCAGGTGACCCAATTGGCATCCGGTGGTAAAATCGTTGGCTTCTCGTTGCACTGGGGTTTGTTGCACCACCCAACATCCCATGGATTAGCCCCACCTGGCGCCTTCAGGCTGACGCGAGCCGCGGCGCCGACGTTTCGCCGCTCAGCCTGAGAGGCCCGATGACCCGGGTTCCGCCCGCCACGTACGATGTCCAGCAGGCCGTTGCCGAACGTCGGTTCGTCGGCTTATGGCGCCTCATGACTGGCTACCGCCGGACCTACCTGTTAGCTGCGGTATGTCTGGGTGTGGCCGCCATCCTGAAGTCGGGCACCTACCTCCTCTTGCGCTATTTCATCGACCAGGTCCTCGGAAAGGGATTAGCCGGTTCCATTCTGGTGCTGGTCGCTCTGGGTTTTGTGGCCTTGGCCGTCTTCGAGGGCATTTTCACCTTCTTCAGCGGCCGGCTGGCTGCCGCCACCGCCGAAGGGATCGCCCTTCGTCTTCGCAACTACCTTTACGATCACATCCAGCGGCTCAGCTTCACCTACCACGACCGCACGCAGACCGGAGAGCTGATTTCACGTTCAACATCGGACGTGGATGCGGTGCGCCGTTTCTTCGCCGACCAGGCGATCGGGCTCGGCCGGATCAGCTTGCTCTTCCTGGTGAATCTGGCTGCGCTGGTGTACCTCAACCCGCTGCTTGCCGGATTGTCGATCGTCGTCATCCCGCTGATCTTGATCATCTCTCTGCTCTTCTTCCGTCGCATCTCCGACATGTACGAGTCGTACCAGGAACAGGAGGCGACGCTCTCGACCACACTGCAGGAGAACCTGAGCGGTGTGCGCGTGGTCAAGGCCTTTGCCCGGCAGGATTTCGAGGGCCGCAAGTTCGAATCCGATAACTGGGAGAAATACCGCCGCGGGCGCCGGCTCCTGCGATTGCATGCCATCTTCTGGCCCACCACCGATATCCTGCTCGTGGCCCAACTCCTGACGGGGTACACGCTCGGTGCCATGATGGCGATCCAGGGCACGATCTCGGTCGGGACCTACCTGGCTTACGCCGGGTTGCTCGTCTGGCTGATTTTCCCGATGCGAAACATGGGCCGGTTGATCGTCCACATGTCCACCGGGATGGTGTCCTTTGGCCGGGTGATGGAGGTGGTGCGGGAGCGACGCGAGGACCTGCTCACAGGGGAACTGCCGACGCAGTCTCCGGTGCGCGGCGAGGTCCGCTTCGACCACGTCGACTTCGCCTACGAGTCCGAAGAACCGGTCTTGAAAGACATCACTTTCGCCTGCCAACCCGGTCAGATCGTGGCCCTTTTGGGCTCCACCGGCTCGGGAAAGACCAGCCTGGTTAATCTGATCCCGCGCTTCTATGATTTCACTTCCGGGCAGATCACGTTGGACGGGCGGGACCTGCGCACTTATCCGCGAGCCTTTCTCCGCGAGCAGGTAGGACTGGTGGAGCAGGAGCCGTTCCTGTTCTCACGGACCATTCGCGAGAACATCACCTATGGCGTCAAGCGCCAGGTCAGCCAACAGGACATCGAAGAAGCGGCGCGGGCGGCGGCCATCCACGATGTGGTGCTCACCTTCCCGGAGGGCTATGACACCCTGGTTGGTGAGAAGGGCGTCACCCTTTCCGGTGGCCAGAAGCAGCGCGTGGCCATCGCCCGCACCCTGCTCAAGGACCCGCGCATCTTGATCCTTGACGATTCGACATCGTCGGTGGACACGGAAACCGAAGTCGAGATCCGGGTCGCGCTGGCGCGCCTGATGCAGGGTCGTACCAGCTTTATCATCGCCCACCGCATACAGAGTGTGATGGATGCCGACTTGATCCTGGTCATGGATCGCGGCCGTATCGTCGAGCGTGGGCGGCATGAGACGTTGATGGCCGAAGACGGCATCTACCACCGCGTGTACCAGATGCAGGCCCAGGTCGAAGTGGAGATCGAGAAGGAGATGGCCGGTGTCCGTGGAGATTGAGTTCGAAGAAGAGGAGTTTGAGAGCCAGTTCAATGGCCGGACCCTGCTTCGGATTCTGGCCCAGACCCGGCCGCACATCCGCTGGGTGATTGGATTTCTGATCGCCGTCGCCGTGGTCTCTTTCCTCGACTCCTACTTCACCTACTTAAGCAAACAGCTGATTGACTTGGGGATCGTCCCCGGCGACCGGGCAGCCGTGATACGGATCGTGCTCACCTACGGCGGCCTAAGCCTGATCCAATCCGTAGGGGTGTTCTCATTCATCTTCCTGGCCGGCGTCTTGGGCGAACGCGTCCAATATGACCTTCGCCAGGAGATGTTCGGCCACCTGCAGAATTTGTCGTTGTCCTATTACGACCGCACACCCGTCGGATGGATGATGTCGCGCGTCACGTCCGACTCGGAGCGCATTGCCAACTTGGTGACGTGGGGTTTGCTCGACTCGACCTGGGGAACCCTGAATATCATCACTTCCGCCAGCTTCATGTTGATCATCAACTGGCGGCTGGCCCTGATCGTGTTCGCCGTGATCCCCATCCTTCTGATCGTCGCCGCCCAGTTCAAGGCGCGCATCCTGGTGGAGTTTCGCACAGCCCGTAAGCTGAATTCGCGCATCACCGGGGCCTTCAACGAGAACATTCAGGGCGTACGCGTGGTCAAGGCGCTCGGCCGCGAAGAAGCCAATCTGGGCGAATTCGGCGATCTGACGAACCAGATGTACCGCGCCTCCTACCGGGCGGCCTGGTTGTCGGCACTTTTCCTGCCCGCCGTCCAGATGATCAGCGCCGTGGCGATTGGCAGCGTGGTGTTCTACGGCGGGCTTCAGGCCGAAGTCGGGGCCATGACCATCGGCGGGATTCAGGCCTTCTTGGGCTACATCACGTTCATGATGTGGCCCATCCAGGACCTGGCGCGCGTCTACGCCGAGATGCAGCACGCCATCGCCTCGGCCGAGCGCGTCTTCTCCCTGATCGACGCCAAACTCGAGATCGTGGATCGGCCGGACGCTTTCGATCCGGGCAGCTTGCGCGGCGCCATCGAATTCGAGCACGTCGATTTCGCCTACAACGACGGCGAACCGGTGCTCGAGGATTTCAATCTGACGATCCGGCAGGGTGAGAGCGTGGCCCTGGTCGGTCCCACTGGCGGCGGCAAATCTACCATCGTCAACTTATTGTGCCGCTTCTACGAGCCCACCGGGGGGACGATTCGCCTGGCAGGGACCGACTACACGCAGCTTTCTTTGCACGGCATCCAATCGCGAATCGGCATGGTGCTGCAAACGCCTCACCTCTTCTCGGGTTCAATCCGCGAGAATATCCGCTACGGGCGGCTTGACGCCAGCGACGAAGATGTGACCATGGCTGCGGCTCTGGCGGGTGCCGATGAGTTCATTCGGGCCCTGGAACACGGCTACGAAGAGGATGTTGGGGAGGGGGGAAATCTGCTTTCGGTGGGCCAGAAGCAGCTGATCAGCCTGTCCCGCGCCGTGCTGGCCAATCCAGAGATCTTCATCATGGACGAGGCCACCAGCTCGGTCGACACGCTTACGGAACACCTGATCCAGCGCGGCATGGAACAGATGATGGCCGATCGGACGAGCTTGATCATCGCCCACCGGCTTTCCACCATCAAGCGCTCCGACCGCATTCTGCTGATTCAAAACGGCCGGATCGCCGAGATGGGATCCCACACTGAGCTCCTCCACCAGCGCGGCCACTACTATCGGCTTTACACCCAGCAGTTTCGGCGCGAGTATCGGCAGCAGCACGATCCGTTCGCCAGCGCCCCAGCCTCCTGACAGGCGGGGCCGATCCCGGGATGCGGCTCCAAGGGAGGCCGAGATGACCGCCGACTCCTCTCCACCCGAGGCGGCGCCAGCCGCCACCTCCCACTCCTGGACTCAGGCATGGTTGATAGGCCTGACCCAACCCAACCTGCGCAGCTACACCGCATTGGCGGATGACCCCAGCGCCAGTGCCGGCAAGGCTTTCGCCTGGGTCTTCGTCAGTGGTTTGGTCGCATCCGGTATTGCCAGCCTGCTCCAACTGGCCCTGATCTCATCCATGCTATCCGGGCTGAAGCAATCGTCGGATACCAGCCTCAGCCTCGGGCTCGTGGCCCTGGTGACCCTGGTTTGCGTGATCCCCCTTTCGGCGGCACTGGCCTCCGTGGGCCTGATGATCTACGCTGGGATCGAGCAGTTGGTGGCCGGCGCACTGGGCGGCGAGGGCAGTTTCGCTCGCCTGTACTACGTGATGGCGGCCTACACGGCGCCAATCTCGCTGGGAGCGGCCCTTCTGGCCATAATCCCCTTTCTGGGCGCCTGTGTGGGCGCCCTATTGGGTTTCTACGCCCTGGGCCTCAACGTGTTGGCGCTCAAGAGCGTCAATCGTTTCGGTTGGGGTAGCGCTGTGCTCTCGATGATCATCCCGTTGATCTTCATCGTGTTGATCTTCGTGATCGTCTTTTTCGGGTTGGTCTATCCCGCCCTTCCGACACTGATACCCCAGCCCCCAGGCTGAGCCGCCTCACCTCCAGGTGAAAGCCACCTGTAATGTTTTACAGGCGCTCACCAGACTAGACTTAGGAGAACCGAGAATCGAGGGGTTTGACCCCCCAATAATCGTAAGGTTTCCATTTTGGACTTGATCTCAAGCACCTTCTCACTTGCCCTTATTGTTGGCGCACTATTCACCATCCCGATTGGCGTCCTGATGTGGAACCTGCGGCACGTCAAGGGATCGGTTGCAGCCGCCATTGCCATTTTCGCCAGCGCTATCTGGATGCTCAGCTATTATGGCGAGCTTCACACCCAAACGGTCGCTCAAGCGGAGTTCTTCGCCAATCTGCAATCGGTCGGCCTGGCTGTCATTCCGCCCGCCTGGCTGGTTTACGTACTCCAGTACGCCCGTGCCGACCATTGGCTGACCCGCCGCAATCTGATCCTGATTGCGTCTGTCCCGGTCATTACTGTTGTGATGGGTTTCACAAACAACTGGCACCATTTGATATGGGTATCTACGCAGCTTGAGCAGATCGGCGGCCTCCACCGCCTTTCGACCGTCTACGGGGTGGGCTTTTGGGTCTTCGTGGCCATCTCCAATCTAGAAGTCGGTATGGCGACCTATCTCATCATTCAATTGATGTCGCGGGCGCACGCCTTCTACCGCCATCAAGTTGCTGCCAACCTGGTGGCTGCGATTATTCCCTGGGCCGCCAGCCTTCACGATCTCCTCCACTTGGGCCCGCTTCCCAATTTTGATATCACCCCGATCGCTTTTGCCATAACCAGCGCTATTTTCGCCTGGAACGTGGTTCGCTGGCGAATGGGAGACCTGCTCCCCATTGCCCGCGGTGTCATTCTTGAGAGTTTGGAGGACGCCCTGCTGGTGGTGGATGAATCGCAGCGTGTGGCAGACATCAACAGCGTTGCCTGCGCATTGACCGGGCGGCGGAGCGAAGATCTGCTTGGTGAACCTGTAACAAAGCCTGGCCAGAACTGGCCGAGTACGTCGCCGATCCGACACACAAGGCTACGGCTGATGGCTATTTCACCATGAGCTCCGGCCGACATTTCGATGTGCGGGTTTCCCCACTTCGGGATTTTAGCGGCAGCCTGATGGGGCATGTCTACGCTCTGAGAGATGTCTCCTCTCGCGTAGCAGCCGAGGCGGCCCTACGCGAAAGTGAGACTCGCTACGCCCTGGCCGCTCAGGGCGCCAACGATGGCCTGTGGGACTGGGATCTCGCAGCATCAAAATGGTACTTTTCCGCGCGGGCCCGCACAATGTTGGGCCTAGAAGCGGAACAAGCCTACGCGGACTTCGACGCCGCGTTCGCGCCGATCCATCCGGATGACCTGCCTTTGCTGAAAGCGGCATTCGATTCTCACCTTGAGGGCGGGTCTCCACACCTCGAAAGTGAGTTCCGCGTACCACAGCCGACGGGAGGACAGCGGTGGATCTTGTGCCGCGGCCTGGCCGTCCGTGGTGCATCCGGGCAGCCAACCCGCATTGCCGGCTCGCTGACGGAAATCACCGACCACAAGGCGGCCGAGGGCCAGCTCCGCTACGCCTCCCTGCATGACAGCCTGACCGGGCTCCCGAATCGGGCGCTGCTCATGGACCGATTGGATCACGAACTCCGAAGGACGCGGCGTGATCCATCCATGGCATTTGCCGTGATGTTCCTTGACCTGGATCGATTCAAACTCGTCAATGACAGCCTGGGGCATCTCATTGGGGATCTGCTCCTCAAAGAAGTTGCAGGTCGGCTGTCCAACACGCTGCGAGAAGTGGACACCGTGGCGCGTCTGAGGAGGGGACGAATTTGTGGTCATCCTGGAAGGCATTGAGAACGTTGCTGGTGCCAAGCGCGCAGCCGAGAGGATCCACGAGGCGCTCTCCGAACCCTTCCACTTGGAGCTGCACGAGGTCTATACCTCAGCCAGCATCGGCATCGCCGTCGGCGGCCGCACACACGTGCGTCCCGAGGAAATGTTGCGCGACGCCGACCTTGCCCTGTACCAGGCAAAGTCTCTGGGAGGCGGACGTTTTGCCCTCTTTGACAAGAGAATGCACAAGCGAGCCGTCAGTCAGTTTGAGCTGGAAGTCGATTTGCGCCGCGCACTGGACATGCGGTCGATGCGCGTGCACTACCAGCCTGTACTTTCCCTGGCCACTCGGCAAATCCTTGGCTTTGAGGCCTTGCTGCGGTGGGAGCATCCCACACGCGGCCTGCTCCATCCAGATGATTTTCTGGGCATTGCCGAGGACACAGGTTTGATCGTCCCCATAGGCGACTGGGTGATGGAAACGGCACTTCGTCAGCTGCGGGACTGGCAGCAGCGGTTTCCGGCGTTCAGCCATCTAAGCATGAGCGTCAACTTCTCTGGGCGCCAGCTGGCGGAGGACAACCTCGTTCCCCGCGTACGGGAAGTGCTGCAGGCCACTCAGGTCAAACCTGAGAATCTGCACATGGAAATCACGGAAAACATCATGATCGAAGATGGCGTTTTGGCTGCCCATCGACTCGGCCAACTGCGCAGCCTTGGAGTTAAAGTCCACATCGACGATTTCGGCACCGGCTACAGCTCACTCAGCGTACTCCACAATTTTCCGGTGGACAGCCTGAAGGTTGAGCGCTCATTCATCAGCCGCCTCGAAAACGGGGGACGAGACGCCAAGATCGTGCAAACGGTCATCGCGCTTGCCCATGCCCTGGAGCTGGATGTGATCGCCGAAGGCATCGAGACCGAAGATCAATTGATCCGCCTGATGGGATTGGGATGTTCATTAGGACAGGGATTCTTGCTGGGCGCGCCGGAGCCTCCCCAGGCCGTGGAGGCTATGCTCACAGCCAACCTGCCGCAGCCGCACAGGCAGCTGCACGGCGTCGAATCCGACTAACCAGAGCCTTTTACCGATGATCTGAAACAACTCATGACCGCCGGCTGGCGCGGGCTTGTCTTCACTTGCTGGACGGTGAGCCCTTCATGCCGCTTGGGCGGCTTCCTTGGTCTGGCGTAGAGCCACGCGCATCATCACCGGATACTTGGGCCGCAGCGTGATCAACGGCTCCGGCGTCAAATCGCTTCCCGGCAACAGGTCAAGTCTCACCCTTTGGACCATGCTCGCCAAGATCAGCTGAGCCTCCTGCATGGCGAAGTGATTGCCGATGCAGATCCGGGGACCGCCACCAAAAGGAATGTAAGCGTAGCGGGGCAGGGACGCCTGGTTGGCGTCGGAGAAGCGATCGGGATCGAACAGCTCCGGCTCGGGGAAGTATTCCGGCTGGCGGTGAACGGCATAGGGGGAAATCAGCACGATCGAGTCCGAGTCGAGGTGATAGGGTCCGATATCGACCGGTTCGATGGCCCGCCGGCCGGTGATCCACGCCGGCGGGTAGAGCCGCATGGCCTCCTGGATCACCTGGCGAGTATAGGGCAGATTGGGTAGATCCTTAACCCTGGGCGTTCGCCCACTCAACACATGGTCAACTTCGGTCTCAAGCTGCTCTCGAGCCGCCGGATGCTGATGGAGCAGCACCCAAGTCCAAGTCAGGGCCACGGCAGTCGTCTCGTGGCCGGCCAGAAACAGGGTCATGGCTTCATCGCGGACCTGCTGGTCGGTGAGCCCTGCGCCGTCGTCGGCGTCACGCGACAAGAGCAGCATAGATAGCAGATCTCCACGGTCCTCGCCTGAGGATCGTCGCGCCTGGATAATCCCCGACAGGATGGCATCCAGATCAGCTGTGGCGGACTGGGACCGGCGGTTTTCGGCCGTCGGCAACCAAGTGGGCGTGGTCAGAAGACGGCTGAACTGCTGATTGCCGTGCTCCTGGCTTATGGTCACCGCCCGCCCCACCCGCTCGGAGAGGTCTCCTTCCATGTCAGCATCGAACAGGGTCTTTCCGACGATTCCCAGAGTGAGCTTCATCATCTCATCCCGGATGTCATACTCGGCGCCCGGCAGCCATCGGTCGCGCATGGCTTCGGCGTAGCCCGTCATGGTTTCCCCGTACAACTCGATTCGGGACGTGTGAAAGGCCGGCTGAACGAGGCGCCGGCGCTGCCGCCAGGTCTCCCCGTCGCTGACCAGCAACCCGTCACCAAGAACATTTCCCAGGACTTGTTTAATGCGCGGTGTCTTGTAGAAACTGGAGGCGTGTTTGACGAGCACATCGTGGACTCGGTCTGGGTGATTGGCCTGATAGAACCATGTCCACGCAAACCTCCATCGGACCAGGTCGCCGAATCCGAGCGACCGGACCACCAGGTCAAGGGGGTGTTCCCGAAAGGCATTGAGGCTGCCCAAGAGCCAGTGATCGTCAGGGACTTTAGGGATATCCGCCGCCATGCTTTGCCACCATCCTTCCACACCCAGGTCATTTAGCAGTCTAAGATGGGACGCTGCCGTTGTCCAGAGTCGGACAGCTGGTGCTCCGCGGAGGGGACTTGGACTTTCGGCTCAGTTAACGGCAAATGAGGGGTTTGATGCTTGGCTAAGGGCGATGTGTGTGTCGCCTGGCCCAGGCGTCGGCCACGACTTCGAACAGGATGATCGGAGCCAGCAGCCAGAATGTGGGGGCTGAGAGGATTCCCGTCAAGTTGTGTGAGATAGCAGCCAGGCCGGCCATGTTCGACTTTCTTCGTAGACGGTGAGGGGAGAATGTCTCCCTACATTCAGACTAGCTCATCTTTGAAGTGGTCTGGCTTACAGCCCCATTACAGACCCGCGCCCCCCCTGCCCGACGCCGTTCTGCCAGGATCGCTTGCGACGGACAGCCGCCGGGCACACCGATGCGCGGCTCAATTTGTGAAGAACTTCACAAACTTTGGCGCCCCCCGCCGTGGGTCCATCGGGCGGGGGCAGCGTGCAGGCAGGATACAATTCAAACGTGTTTGGGTCGGTCGAAGGATGGGGATGAATTGTGATGGTTGAAGAGGGCCGGGCGGGCTCAGCCAACAAGGCAAGCACCTACGAAAAACACCGTTTCGTCCTGATCACTGGCGGCACCAGCGGCATCGGATTGGAACTGGCGGTCGCCATGGCCCGGTTTGAATATCAGCTGATCCTCGTCGGTCATGACCCGCGACATGCGGACCAAGCGCGACGCCGATTGAAAGCAGCCGTTCCTCAGGCCGAGGTCGATCTGAGGCTGACTGATCTCAGCCGGCTGGACAATGTCCGTGCGCTGGCTGCCGACGTCAGGGCGCGCTTTCCCCGGCTCGATGTTCTGGTCAACAACTCGGGCGCCATGTTCCTGCGCAGAGGCGAAACCGCCGACGGCCTAGAACGCACCCTGACCCTTAACCACCTCAGTCCATTCCTCCTGACCCACGAACTGCTTCCCTTGCTGCGCCGGGGCGACCACTCTCGGATCCTTGTCACGGCCTCGGAGGCCCACCGAGGCGCCGGGCTGCACCTGGACGACCTTCAACTTCGGCGCGGGTACAACTTGTGGACAGCCTACGCCCAGTCAAAACTTGCCAACGTGATGTTCACCTATGAACTCGCCCGGCGGCTTGAGCCGGAACGCATCACCGCCAACTGTGCCCATCCCGGGCTGGTGCGAACCAATCTGGCCAAGAACAACCTGGCCATTCGGCCGATAGTGTGGTTGGCCTACCAACTGTTGGGGCGGGAACCGCACGAAGCGGCGAAAGCCCTGCTCCCCTTGGCGGTGTCGGAGGCATTCTCGGACCGCTCGGGAAGCTACATCATTGACGGAAAACCGGTCCGGTCTTCGACGGCGAGCTATGACGAAGCGGCCGGGCTCAGCTTGTGGGAAGCCAGTGAACAGCTGACGGGTATCGATGATGCCTGGGGATTTGGCATGGCTTGAGGCGCTAGTCGACCGAAACCGCTTGGGACCGTTCCGGCTCGGATATGGGCCGGCCCGTGCCGGGTCGATCATCGACTGACGTCTCACCCCACGTGTACGTTCGCCTGCGCAAGCGTATGGCCGCGTGCGCCAGTTCTTCGAAGAAGAGCTCGACCATCAAGCCCAGCAGGCCGAGGGGACGGAACAGCCATCTGCGCTGGCTCCAGGTGACAAACGACTCTTGCTCGTACAGCCGGTGGCCGTTGCTGCGCCGGGCCACGGCACGCAAGCGGTCCATCGCCCGCTCCCTCTCCGGCTCAGGCAGACTTTGCGCCGACTCGATTTGACTCGTCAATTGGCGCGCCTCGCCTATCAACCACGAAGTCCTTTCGCTCACCGACGCCGGCTGTAGCCCCAAAGCGGTCTTCAGGCGGCTCAGGCGGTCGATGGCCTCATAGGTCGTGTCGGCCAGCTCATCCGGCGGCATACTCTCCGACTCGTAGTTCATGATCTCCGACCACAGCGGGCTGTCGAGCCGCCGGCGGTGGTCTTCCAGCGAGTGAGCCCGCAGCCGATATCCGAAAGCCTCTGGGGCTTCAAAAGCCCGGCTCCCTGGGTCGAGGAACGGGGCCAGGGGCGCAATGTAGACCTGGATCCGGGGATCCCCGGAGAAGGTTGCGTACAGCTGTCGCGTGTAGTCCACGGCCTCCAGGGCCAACTGAGGCGTCTGAAAGGGAAGGCCGACCATGAAGAACACGTCCAGCCTTTGGCAACCGTGGTCGAGTGCCGCACGAATGGTAGCCTCCACCCGTTCGTTGCTCACCGAGAACTTCCCGTTCAGCCGTCGCAACTCCGGGTCGTGGCTTTCCAAAGTGAGCTCTAAGCTGTAGTGATCCACGGCGTCATGAAGCGACTCGAAGAAGGCCTCGTCAGCCGGGCCGAACAACTCGAATACCATTTCGTTGTCGATGTGTTGCGCCTTAAAGAGCTCCAGCAGTCGCCTGGCGTAGCGCATTCCCCCCATCCGAATATCGTGGATGACGAAGATTGGCGCCCGGCTGAATCGGCGAATGAAATGCACGTCCTGGGCGAGGCGCTCGGGAGACCGAAAGACCGGCCGATCGCGTCCGCATATGCGCGCATAGGCCTCACGCGATCCCCCACAGATGGCGCAGTTCTGGGTGCAGCCTCGGGCGGTGAGCAGCGCCGACATGGGGTGCTCCAGCCAGCGTACATAAGGCATGATGTTGTTGAGATTCCAGTACTTGAAGACCGACCGCATGGTGTAGCGGTAAGCGGGAAGGTCGTCATCATCGATCGAACTCGGGGACGTGGGAGAGCCGGTTGACGTGGGGCCTCCCCAAGTCATCCTTCCAGGTCAGGTTGGGCACCTCGGCCAACGGCCGTCCCAGGCGGAGCGCATCGACCAGGGCCAAAACGGGCAGCTCGGTCGAATCGCCTCTCACCACGAAGTCCACACTGGCGCGGCCGATGAGTTCCTCGTGGAAATAAGATGCCGACAATCCGCCCAGGAGGACTGGGGCATCCGGATGATGCTTCTTGATCAGGTCGGCCAGGGCCAGCGCGCCCTGTGCGTGGGGCAGCCAGTGCAGATCGATCGCCCACAGCCGCGGATGCTGCCTGCGGATGACGTCTTCGGGATCGTAGTCGGGATCACTGAGCATGCGATAGGCGACGTTGATCACCTGGACATGGTAGCCCGCATGCTCCAGCCGATCGGCGATGCTGGTGATTCCGATGGGGTACATCTCGAACACGGAGGATGAGGGAACCACATCGCTGATGGGGCCAAACAGCACCGTCCCCTTGCGGAAATCGTACACGCTCGGGGCATGCAAGAACAGCACGTCAATTTTGGCGAAGTCGAGAAGGGACACGCGGCTTCATCGGCCTTTCGCAGGCAGCTGCTCGGGGCGCAGGTTGCCTGACAACTTACCTGGATCCCATTGTAAGCCGCACCGGCGCCGGTGTCCGGTGACCATCCACCACTTTCATCACGCCGAATGTACCCAACCCAAGTTGAGCGCTTTGGCTAAACACCTGCCGGATTGAGGCAAATGGTCGCCGGGCAAAGCCAACCGAAAGGACCCCTCGGGTTGCACGAGGGGTCCAAGTCGGCATTCCAGGTGGTCGATGAACCGAGACTACGGCTGCCCCGACCAGATGGCGGTGTAGTCCGTGTCGCCTGGGCTCGAGTGCGATCCGCCCGGGCTTCCGGCGCCGTCGCCGTTGGTGGCGTGCAGCGGGACCGAGACGTGCGGTCCGCCGACGGTGTAGTCGCCGTCGGCAATCGGAACCAGCGGCGCCGGATCAGATTGACCGTGCGACATGCCGGCTGCACCGCCCAAGACGGGACAGACAAAAGCCGTGTCGCTCTTTTCGACGGGACCTGCGGCGAAGGCCGTGGTGGCTGTCAGCGCCGAAAGCGCGGTCAGCACCAGTGCGATTCGAATGATCTTGGTCATGGTTCTTCCTCCTGAGTCTAAGTCTCTCCGACGATGACTTGACTCTAGGCAACACAGCTTGCCGCCCTGTTACCAAAGGATTACCGGAGTATTAAATTGCTCGCAGGTGCTCGATGGATGAGCGCGGGCAGGTCTGGCGCCACCGGGGGTATAATGGCCGGCACACGCCCTCGTAGCTCAATGGATAGAGCGCCTGACTTCGAATCAGTAGGTTGGGGGTTCGAGTCCCTCCGAGGGCGCCATACAGGTGGCGGTGCATCGCACCGCCACCGCCATATATGGGGGTCTCGGGGCTTCCAACGCGCCCCCGATCGAGGATTTTGGGTGCAGATTGGGTGCAGTTCGGTGCAGTTTTGCTGTATTTCATCCCTTGGGATCTTGCCGCGAGGCAGTGCTCTCTTTCAAGTCCGACACATCGAAACTTACTGGGGTGATCAGGTCGTCCATGATTCTGGCCGCATCGGATTGGACATCCTGGTAGAGGTGGGCGTAGATGTCGAGGGTGGTGCTCGGCTTGGAATGACCCAGGATGTTCGAAACTGCGATGAGGGGAATGCCGTTGTTGAGCATCAGGGATGCCGCCGTGTGTCTGAGATCATGGAACCGTATCCGTGGCAATCCTGCTCGATCAAGCACCCTGAAGAAGTCTCTTCTGAGGTTGCTTTGACCGAGGGGAGTGCCCACGGTCGACGGGAAGATCAGGCCGTTTTCCTTCCATTGCGGCCCGGCTTCAGTCTTCATGACCCCCACCTCTTGCTCGTGATCTCTCAGACGTTTGAGGATCTCGGGCCCCAGCTTGATCTTGCGCGTGCCCCGCGCCGTCTTCGTGCTGGCGAACGCCCATCCTCCGCCCGTCTTCCGCTTCACCTGGCGCTTGACGGAGAGTTCCCCACTGCCCCAGTTCACGTCTGACCACTTCAGTCCGAACAGCTCTCCCTGCCGCATGCCCGTCTGAACGGCGAGATAGTACAGCGTCTCATGCCGACTGTCCTGCGCGGCGATGAGCAGCCGAGTCACTTGGTCTTCGTCAAGGACGCGCATTTCCCTGTGCCCGTATCTTGGCAGAGCTGCCCCATGCGCAGGGTTGTGGGTGATGTATCGGTACCTGAGCGCTTTCTCGAGGGCCGCATGAAGGACCGCGTGGACCAATCGGACGGTTCTCTTGCTGGCCCCCGCCCTCAACAGATCTGAGTAGAAGTGTTCCAGGCTTGGGAGCCTCAGGTCCTTCAGGCAGGTCTCAGCCAATCGGGGAAGGATGTGATCCCGGATAACCTGTTCGTATTGCTCGATCGTGCTTTGCCGCAGCGACGGCCGCCGCATGTCAAGCCATTGGCTGAGGTAACTCCTCGACCGTGATCTTTCCCCGCTCAGCATCAAGCCCCATGTCAAGCTCGTTCTGCATCTTGCGGAGCCAATCTTGAGCATCTCGCTTCCGCTTGAATGTCTTTCCCAGGCGGATGCCCTCCTGGGTGATCTGGGCCCGCCATTTCCCGGACCCTCGTCGATGGATCGAGCCCTCACCGTGGCCACGTATCCTATTCGCCATTTTCCTTACTCCTTCCTTGTAGAAGCAGCAAGGAAAGGCGACTCGATTGTTTATACCCACTCGATTGTTAAGGTACGGATCGTATTCGCTATCCTACCTGCAATCCCAGGGAAGACAAGTCCATGCGCGGACGGATCTCTACAGGGCTTGACTTGCATCCAGATTCGCATCGAGATTCCATTTGACTTGCTGAACGGCCTCGTCCCCACGCGCTCTTCGACTCGATGAACTCGTCCAAGTCCGGAGGACGGACCCGAACGCATCGGCCGATTCGGACGGATGCAAGCTCGCCGCGCTGAAGAAGGAGGTAGACCGTGGAGAGCCCGATCTGGAGCACCTCGGAGACTTCTTCCGCAGTCATGAGCGCTTCGGCCATCTCTTCCTCCTAGATGCTGACAAGCTATGGCTGGACCAGTGCAGCTCGCAGGTGTTTCAAGACTTGGATCCTTTGGTCCATCCAAATGGGGACGAACCCGGAGCTCCGTCTATGGCCCCACTTGCTCCGAATCCTTTGCAGAGGCAAGCGGACGATTCCAAGACGATTGCAAGGTATGGACGGGCCCCACCGTCCGTCACTTGGAGTCCCAAGTTGCTGAACCTATCTCCGTCTGATTCATCCTCGCCGGAGCCGCAGTGGCGCCGTTGCTCTGTTCAATCTGATGGTACGGAAGAAGTGTGCTCCCCTGTGTCCCAAGGTTAGCCCAGCTGGATACTCACTCTGTATTCGGGGATCGCCTAATCAATCTTTGGGAAGTTCATCTGAAGGCAATCCCGGGGCGGAGCCAGTGGCAACGAGCGTTCTGCCCTTTTTCCCGGGGTCGCAGAGACAATATGGTGGACGCTTGTGAGCCCATCAAAGGTCGGCCACTTTCTTGCAGAGTAAGGGGTCGCAGCTTCGAGTCCTGCCGGGGGCGCCAAGTTCAAAAGCTGTGGTTTTGGCTGCAGCAAGCTGTTGAGTTATGAGCACATAATAGCATAAGAGCCACCCTCTTTCTGGCGGGTGGCTCTTGTGCGCTCCACAGGCGAACTGTATGGTGGTGCTTACTTCTTCTTGGGGCGAAAAATGTTGTAGTCCCTGGAGTCACACACAGAATTGTAATCCTCCGAGGATAGACGGTGGCACCAAATCCAGCCTTCTCGGAGCCGCAACCGTTTGTGAAGTCTCTTCGACCACCAACAAGCGACTTCAATGCTTGGAGAGCCCAGTTCCTTGATGTACTCTATCGCTGGTAGTAAGTCGGTATCTGTGGAAACCACCGCTGCGCAATCATACTCGCCTCTACTTCCAAGAGTCACAATGTCAAGCGCCATCGCCACGTCAACCCCCTTCTGTCTTGGTGGCTGACCCTTTATGTACTGAAGTGGCCTGTCGACCACCTCCACTTGCTCGATTTGTTCCCATGATGCCTTCTGGCGAAGGTAGGCGGCATTTGTCTCGGAGGCGAGTTCCGCATTGGGGACACCCGTGTAGATACGTACTTGCGAAAGCACCTTCGATTTGGATGATATGTTCGGGGAATCCTTTGCGCAGAACAGCTGGCCAAACAGTAGCGGGTCTATCTGCCCCCAGGTATGGCCCTTGTTCTCAAAGCCGAAAGCAGTGCGTGCATCCATGTAAACGTTCTGATAATCTACGAAAACACATATTTTCATGGGGAGTCCCCCTGGGGAAAAAAAGCCCCGGCAGTCCGCCCCACTCAAGGGGAGGAGGCCGGGGAATATTCTATACAGAGTTTACCAAACTATTCGTAGTAACGAATAGTACCGAGTTCCTACTGCAGGTGTTCTGGGTAAGTATAACTTACGAGTCTTGACGTTACAATGCCGGTGCTACAATTGCCCTAACCGCCTCTTCGGCCCGCCCCCCTCGGGCCGTCGAGGCGGCCTTGTTACGTGTGTCACCTCGTCCGTTGATTGGGCTCAGTAACACTCGATTTTCGACATCCTGACCTGTTTGACCCCAGGGTCCACAAGGTTGAAAATCATCTTGGCGTGTCCCATCGCAGATACACCCGAGGTCAGGTCGTTGGAGTACCCGACGTTGGTTCCGTTGGCATCCAGTTCGGTGACTTCGGCGTAGAGCGTGTCGCAGCCCGTGTGGGCGATGACTTCCATCCCGGCACAGCGTCCGTAAGAGCACGTCACCTCGTTGTCTTTGAGCCAACGCCACGCCACATTTCCGTTGACGTTGTATCCCATGGGATACCATGGCGGAGCAGAGGGGCACGTGTCGCCCCTCCGGGCGTCCAGGTTGGGCGAACACCAGGAGCAAGGGTCGCAGCGGGCGCCGATTTGTTGGAACCCGAGAGACGGGTCCCGACAACACAAATGACCGCCAGGGCGACAAACAAAAGAACGGTGACAATCACAACCTTTTTCATGAAGGCCCCCCAATCCAAGTCCAGAGTATCACACTATTGACTACCGGAAGGACAAACCGCCCCGGAGGGCGGCTGCGTTATAGAACGAGGCTACGGGCTTGTCAACCCCAGCTCCGCTCCCAGAATTGCCGACAGCACCGGGTCATAGACCTACACACGGCTCCCCAGCTTGGTCGTGTTCCTCTCGCTGTAAGCCTGGCGAGTCTCGCTCATACTCGATTGCGTGATAACGCTTCCGGTCTTGTCGGGCGCCTCCAGGCTAACGAACGTCAGCTCGGAAGAGTGCCCGCTGAATGTCGAACCTTCGATGTAGCTCACTGCCTTTCTCCTTGTGTGGCCATCAGGAGCCTTCCTGAACGTCAGTGATGTAGTGTAGCGTGTCAGAACTCGTGAGACAAAACTAGGGCCCAAACAAGTAGAGACTTTTCGGCCGGAAGTCGGTTAACACCACAAAGGAGAAGCTCATGGCCGAGAAGAAGTCTACTGCAGAAGCGAAGGTGAAGAACATCCGCCGCAACACCCGCAAGAAGTACAGCGCCGAAGAGAAGATCCGGATCGTGATCGAGGGTTTGCGGGGTGACCTGACGGTGGCGGCGCTTTGTCGTCGGGAGGGCATCAACCAGAATTCGTACTACAAGTGGTCGAAGGAATTCCTGGAAGCCGGGAAGCACCGCCTGGCTGGAGACACCCAGCGTCAGGCCACCAGCGAAGAGGTCAAAGAACTGCGGAAGGAACTCGACCAGCTCACGTGTGCCTGCGGCCTCGTGCAGGCAAGCTGCTGGTTGCGGAGCTGTCCTTGAAGAACCGGTGTTGACACCTGCCCTGGCAGGCGGTGCCAGGGAAAAAAGCTTGCTGGGGTTGGGGGACGAAACGTGGAACGAATGATCCGCAGAACCCCCGAGGAGAAGATGGAGATTATCCACCTGGTGGAGCACTCCGATCTCTCGATCAGGAAGACCTGCAACGAACTGGATGTGGCACGCAGCACCTTTTCCCGAAGGACACCGGGACGGTGTATCGCTGGTACTGCCGTTATCAGGAGGAAGGCTTCGATGGCTTGCTGGACAGGCAGCCGGGCCGCGGCAGTTCTGCCTGCCCTGGTGGGTCAGGCCAGGGGAACCGGATCCCTGCCCCAGTTACAGATCAGATCGTCGACTTGGCTCTTGCCCATCCCGAGAAATCTCCCCGGCAGATCGCCTGGCTTTTCACCGATCAACAAGGCTATTTCGTCTCGGAATCCAGCGTATATCGCATCCTGAAGGGCTTCGACCTGATCCAGAGCCCGGTCTTCCAGATGGTGCCTGCCCGGGAGAAGTTCGAGAACCCCACCAGGCAAGTGCATGAGCTCTGGCAAACCGACTTCACCCAGTTCAAGGTCTTCAATCACTGGGGCTGGTACCCTGGACTGCGTCCTGGGCAGGCTACCTGTCTTCGATCCTGGACGATTACTCCCGCTACATCATCGCCTGGCGGCTCTCCATCAACATGGGGGCGGAGGACGGCGAAGAAACCTTGAAGCTGGCGCTTGAAGAGGCCGGTCTGGAAACGGCCCGGGTGCGCCACCGGCCGCGGCTGCTCTCGGACAATGGCCCCGCCTATCTTTCCAAGGATCTGGCCACATTTCTCCAACGCAAGCAGATGGATCATGTCCGCGGTGCGCCCTATCACCAGAAAGCCCCGATTACTCTTGGGGTGACCCAGGGCAAAATCGAGCGCTGGCACCGGTCGATGACGAGTTCCTGCGCTCGTCCAGGGAAGAACGTTGTCCGGCTGGAGAACTACTACTCCCCATCAGAACTTGAAGCCGCCATCGGAGGCTTCCTGGAGTATTACAACAACGCCCGCTACCATGAGGCGCTGGACAATCTGACACCAGCCGATGTCTACTTTGGGCGGGCAGAGGAGGTCAAAGACCGGCGGGATGAGATCAAGCGCAGGACCCTGCAGAAGCGCCGGATGGATCATTTCCGGCAGGAGAAGGCATATACTCCAGGGTAGTGGGGAACCGAAAGACTTCTTTAGTGGAGCTGATGTTTTGTCTCAAATGTTCTGAGGACGTACAGTCGTTGGCCTTCTTCCTTTCCAACCCTTAGCCCCAGACTATCGGATGAAGATCCCCCGACTTTGCCTTTCACGGCCCATGACAGCATCCGTCAATGATGATCACAGGGCATCATGCAGTCGACTACGGGTCCCGCATAACTGTCGAAATCTTGGCTCGCGTCGCTAAGAGGATAGGGTCTGCCCACTCTCCCCATTGTCCCTCGACCATCTCGCCGGCCAGTCTAGGCCTCATCCGCCAAACAGGACTATTGGCCCTCGATCTCACGATCCGGTGAGACTTACACAGCCTGAGCAGGCTGAGCCAAGCAGAAGCACCGGCCGAAAAGTGGATACGCCCATTCAATCCGAGTAGGGCCCCGCCGGTTCTTTTCGATCGTCATCCGCACCCGCTCCGCCTGGCTGTCTGACCCAGTCACTTCCTCTCGATTTCATGACCCAGGCCACATCCGGTTCATAGACGACGCTGACGGGGCCCCACAGGTCCTCCAGATGGACGGGCCCCGGTCTGCGCACAGCTGTCTCATCCACACCCCCTACAGCCATCACCGGGATCCCTCGACGAAGCGCTATCCCCTTCAACGAGCGGACGATGTAGTCGATGTGCCTACTGGGAGACAGCCCAAGGAGCTCCGGCGGCAACGGAACCCGCTGCAGGTAATCCACAATCAGCACGGGCAAGAGCCCTTGTCGCCGAAGCACGACCACCATTTTGTCCAGAGCCTCGGGGGAAGTGTAGACAGGGTCGCCCCGGTATAGGTAGAGCGCGTCGAGGTACTTCTCCATCTCCCGCCAACCAGCCAAGGCCGACCGCGGCAGCTCCAAGAAAACTGACGATAGATCCCGCAGAGTTTGGTCACGAGAGAGCGAAACCAACGCCCCACGGATCTCATCAAGGGACACCGCCCCTCCGCTGTCCTCCCGACGCCAGCCAGGATTCCAGGCAAAGGAGCCTCTGCTGCAAGAGAATAGGCGAGTGCTCGTAGCAGACCATCAAACACACCACGTGGTTGCGCTCATTCGACGCCCAAAGGGCAATGTTCCGGGCGACTTGGGACACGAACAACGTCTTCCCGACGTTTTGCCTCCCGACGACCAGCACGAGATCCTCGGCGTGAAGCCCTCCCCCCATATTGGCGTCCAAGTCAGGGAACCCTGTGGGGATGGGACGCAGGAGGAAGGGATCAAGCGAAGGGCAGTTCTCTCTCGATAATCCTGCAGTGTTTCACGGAGCGAGACAGGAGGCTTTGTGCCTCCCGGGAAGTGGATAGCGCTGTCATAGCCGTCGTCGAAAGATGGCACGCCCACAGCGCTCCTATCCTTCCTCTGCCCGCTCGGACGTTTCCCTCACGCCTTCGACCACGATCCGGTACCCGTGCGTGTGCGCGGTCTCTATCCGGGCCCCCATGTCCAAAGCCTCGAGCCGTGAGCGAATGCGGCGATGTGCTTGCGCACGGCCGCCTTTTCCCCGTAGCCGTGATCGCCGTAGATCTTGTCGGCGATCTCACGATGTGTCTTCCAATGACCAGCGGGCGGCTCCATCAGAACCGCCATTACCTCGGCCTGCATCTCGGTCAGGGGCATCGGCACCCCGTGGATGATGAGCTTCCTGGCATGGATATCGAGGACGATGGATCCCACACGAAGCGGCGCATAGGTGATCTTGCCGAGGCGCGCCAGCTGGCTGCGCACAAAGGCGCTCAGCGAGTCGGGAAGCGCGTCGGCCTTGTTGAAGTAGTGTGTGGCGCCACCCATCCCCGCCGCCTCCAGATCCTGGCGGACTGAAGGGCGCCCCGTCAGGACAACGATCGAGGCTTCGGTGGCCTGCTGAAGACGGGGCAGGAGCTCGAAGCCCTCCCCCTCGTACTGGAGGTTGATGTCCAGAATCACCATGTCGGGCCGTTCGTGGACGGCCTTGCTGTAGCCCTCTTCTGCAAAGAAGGCCGCCGATGTTCGCAACCCCTCGCGCTCAAAGGTCTCAGCCAGGGAAGCGGAGAAGGCTGCGTCGTCGTCGATAATGAGAACCAGAGGCTTGATCTGAGCCGTCATGTCCTCCCCCTTATCCCTCTCCCAGCCCTGTCGGACTCAACCGCCGCCCGAGAACCCGCACGGCTCCCGGCAGGTCGCAGGCAACCCTCCCCGTTGATCCAGCTCCTGCGTGAGGCGTTTGAGGGCGGGCAGCAGCAGTTTGCGCTGGGACGGGTTGAGCCCCGCCGAGACCGCCTTTACGCTGCCGGCAACGGCCTCGGCGCGGGTCGTCAGGCCGGGCGAGAGCGCCTCCAGGGCGTCGAGCCCGCCCGAGTTGAAACAGGGACCCTGCATCGGGCAGGCTTGGCAGCGCGAGAGGTCCGTCAGAAACATGGGGGTGTACACTGCCTCCTGGATGCCTCGCAGGGCCGCCTCCAGCACGGCTGTGAGCCGTCCGCTGCCCGCCCGGCGTCGGAAATGCTTCCATCCGGACGCGACGTGCCGGTAGGTCACACCGGTGACCTCGCCGAACTGAGGAGTTCCGCCGGCGAGGGGCTCCATGTGCAGCGCGGCGATCACGCGCAAGTCGCTGTCCGATCTGGCGAGCCAGGGGCGGCCTGCCGGGCTCAAAGTCATGAACTTCGACCACCACAGCGGGAGGATCGGCGCCATTTCCATCGGCGATTACCAGCATGTCGGCCACGGCCGGCAGGATCCATCCCCCAGCCCTCACCTGGACAGGGATGTCCACGCCCAGGACTGCCTCGTGCGCCGGCGATTTTCCGGGGCGGCTTAGCCGTTCGGCCATGTCCAGGCTGTCGCAGAAGGCGTCGGCGGCCGTGTACCGGCCATAGAGCGGATGTTTGGCGGGCACAAGGTGAAGCGCCGGGAGGAGCTTCTTGTCCAGCTCCGCTGCCAGCGCCGGGAGGCCGGCTGACCGCGTCATGTCCTTGAAGGCTCGCGACATGCGGGGTTGTTTGTAGCGGGACCCATCACGCTTGCGCACCCTGCCCGACTCAAAGCCCTCGAGGATCTCCAGCCAGGGCCCCAGCGTAACCGGTGAGCCCTTTGAGCACATCATCCGTGTCGGCGCTCTCTCGGGCCAGCCAGGTGCGCCACACGACCATGGCAGCTTCTGCAAGCCCCCTTCGAGCTGAGTTAGCGCCGGTTTCGGCCGAGGGTTCACCCCGCGACCACCACCCGCCACGCCTGGCGGATGACCTGGCCCGGGAGCTCAAGGGTCGTTCTCGGCTCCAGTTCTCCCTGAAGCCCGACGACGTGCTTCCAGTAGAACAGCATGGAGCAGTAGACGTAATCCCGGAGCTGATCGAGGCTGATCGGCGAAACGGGCATGAAGGTCAGCTCCCTGGCACAGCGCTGGCGTCTTCTGTCCGGACAGAAGCCACCTGCACTTTGCGCTGGGTCAAGCCGCTCTGGCGAGGCGGCAAAGCCCAAGAAGAATGTGCTGCCGACGCCCAGCTTCCGACTCGACCCGGAAAGCGCCCCCCATCGCCTCCAGCAGTCGGCGAGTGACCCACAGCCCAATCCCCTCTCCGCCCGTCCCGGACGGCGCCTCACCCCGGAACCGGTACCGCCCTATCGCATCAACGTCCGCCGGCGGGATGCCCGGGCCGGTATCGGCGATCGAAAACGTGACCAGCCCCGATTCCTCCGCGGCGCGGACGGTGATGGCGCCCTTCTGCGTGAACTTGAACGCGTTGTGCAGGACGTTCGACAGGATCCGGAAGAAGGCGACCCGGTCCACATAGATGGCCGGAAGATCGTCCGGGATCTCGATGCGCACATCCAACTCTGGCCGGCGGCGAGCCCTGAGCGTCACGAACGGCCGCACCACCTGGTCGAAGACCTCCAGTGGGCTGTACGGCTCGACCACGGCGATCGGCGACTTTCCCTCGGCAATGTCGACCATCCCCTCGCCGGAGCGGGCGACCGTGGCCGCCAGCTGGATCGTGCGGTAGAGTTCGGCAAATTCGGCGTCACCTGTGTCGTCGGAGCCGGCCTGAGCCTCCTTGGCCTCCCACGCCCGAGCAACGCCGGCCTGCAGCGAGGCGAGCGTGTTCCCCAGGTCGTGCTGAAAGGATCCGAGCAGCATGCGCAGCAGCCCGTCCTTGACCCGCGCCTCCTCCAGGAGCTGCTCCAGCACTTCAGCTTGAGCGAAGCGGGACGTAACACCTGTCACAACACGCGGAAGCTGACGCATGGCGGTCTCGATAGCTTCCAGGTCGACCTGGTCGAGGCGCCGCCGGCCGGCGATGTGCAGGAGGATCAATGCCGAGGGCATGCTTGCAGAGCCGGTATCGACCAGCCGGATGGGCAAGACGACGAGACGCCCGCTCTTGAGTTGCGGGAAAATGCGACGCGCCGCTGATGGCACGCTCCTGGCGCGGATCTCGACCAGGCCGTCCTCTTCATCGCCCGTCGCCCAGCCCTGCGACCTTCGGTACGGCAAGAACGGCTTCAAGCGCCTGGCGATCGCTGTGCCCCTGCAGCGTTCCCAGGCTCGCGGCGACGATCGAGCTTGCCGGGCACGCCGCCCCGGCCGGCCGCCGCGGACAGAGCCAGCGCCCCTTCCGCCCTCACCGCCTCGGCCAGCGACTCGGTCATGCCTGCGATCGCGCACCCGCGGGGTCGGCGCCGTCGCAAGGCGGAGGATCGCCTCGGGCAGCGTGCGCCATCTCTTCAGGCGGCGGATGGCTTCACCCTCGCCCACCCTCACGGCGGCCGTCATCTGCACGATGATGAACAGCGCGCCGAGCAGGACGAGGATTGCAGCAGGCAGCAGGAGGCTCTGAGCGATACCGTCCATGGGCTGTGTGCCCCCTTCCTGGGCCCATCCCCCACCCTAATATAGACGGGATTCCCTCTCCCGTCACCCACAAACCGATCGATGACATCCCATCACGAGCTCAACCTCTTCAGGCCTGTTTGACGCATCAGAGAATCCCGTCGTGTGCGCCCCCGGTATCACGGGCTCAACGAACTCCCGCCAGCGGAAGGGAAGCCGCCAAACGGCCCTCAGCGGCTGAGGCTGGCCGGTTCCATCTTCGCCGATCAGGAGCTCCCATGTCGTTATCAGGATCGCTGGGACCCGGGCGAGTCGGTAGCGGGACGCCAGCTCCACCAGCCGGCGGGCGACGAGCCGGGCGCGCGCCTCACCCCCCTCGGCGACGACATACAGAAGCAGCGGGATTGGCGCCGACGCCCCATCGCCGAACCGGGCCAGCACATACTTCTCGAGCTGGCGCACGAGCTTCTTCCCGGTCCGGGTTCCTCGGTCGATCTCGAGCCAGAAGGGCATGCGCAGCTTGCCCGCTGAGAGAACCCCCGACGAATTGGGGACCAGCTCGATGCGCCGTGGGCGCACCAGATCGGCGGGCGCAGCGGCGACGGTGTAGGCAAAGCGAGCGTGGACAAGATCCCATTCAAGGAGTCGTCCCTGCCGTTGCAAGGCGAACATGAAGGCCAGGATGTAGCGCATGTGGCGAGGAAAGGCGGTGAAGGGTTCGTGCGCCGACGGCCAGGCCCGGCGGGACCGGAAGCGCGAAGGAGTCTGCATAGACTGGTACGCCAGAAGATCAATCCCGCGGTCAGTAAGCACAAATCGCTGTTCCCTTTTGAAGAGCGGCAGGCATTCGCATAGGTCCAGACGGCTCAGTTGCCTAAGCCCACGGATGACCGTGCGCTTGCGGATCTCCAAGAGACCTGCCAATTCGGCCGAGGCAAAGGCAGGATAGCGAAGCAGCGCCGGCACAAGGGCTGCCTGGGCATGCGTCATGGACAGAGATGCCCGCAGACCGGGTGCTGCCGGATGCGTGCTCGTCTCGGCCCATGCCGAGAGCGGCTGGCGTCGCGGCGAGCCTGGAATCCTGCCGTCGAGAAAGGAGCCAGCCGGCACCGTGCATGGCGCGAAGGTTGGATCATCCCACGGACAGCAAGACGCTGACCCCGAAGAGGGAACGCGCTCCCACTTCTCTGGCGAATTGATGGCCGATCCATATTCAAGAGT
The DNA here is from genome assembly GCA_963807065.1 of uncultured Chloroflexia bacterium. Classification (GTDB taxonomy): domain Bacteria; phylum Chloroflexota; class Anaerolineae; order Anaerolineales; family E44-bin32; genus CAWAND01. Next base: position 12,439 of record CAWDZQ010000003.1, on the reverse strand, counting down.
CCGAAGAATGTAAACAGGCGAAGGTCTCTGTCGTCGACCACCTCTCCGCCCTGGCCGTGGTCCGGCCAGCGTGGGGAGCCCTCTCGCCTCAAAGGGTGCCCCGACGATCGCCAGCCCTACTTCCATATCTCGTCGTGCATTGCGGAATCGGATCCAACATCGCCGAAGCTCGACGTACCACCACGCAGGGCTGGCGGTGGATGGCGCTGCCGCAAAGGCGATCAGAACAGGCACGCCACCTCTGCCTCTCACGCAGGTCAGCGCATCCAACGTCAGATTCGGGGCGGCCCGCCATGGGCTGATCGCCCACACAAGCCTCCGTCGGACCGGCGCGCCCCCGAGGATCCCCGTGCGCACCGTCTCGAGATGGCCCGCCGCCAGCAGCTGTTCGGCTCGCCGATTGATGGGAGGGATGGGGATCCTTGCCTGGTAGGCGCCGACAGGCGTCAGCCCGTATCGCCTTGGTGGCCGAGGTTGCCCCTTTGTGGCTACACGCAGCGTTTCGATCATTCCCTCCTCAAGCGCCTGCTTTCGGGCCGCCCGCGCCTGATACTCCGTCAGGCCGCTCTCCAATTGGAGCAACCCGAACCGGGCCCACGGATGGCGGCATATGGCTTGGAGCAACCTCTCCAGCCGATCGTCATCGATCAAGCTCCTTCCGCTGTTACCCCTGATCCCCATCGCCACTCCGCCCCCGCCTTGGGTGTCGTCGGCCGCGATTCCTGCGCATCTAGAGGCGGATCGTCGTCCCACCCTTCTATCTCCTCCAGGAGATCCAGCATGCGCTGACGGGGTGAAGCGTGGGACCCGGTGGGCTCGGCCGCTCTTGTTTGTGCGTCGCTCATCCCCTTGATGCCTGCGTGCCAATGCCTTGGTCCCTTGGCCCTTCTCTGCCCTCAGGGCCGGCCCGCCCGCGCTCCTGGTTCGGGCCCTCGACAAGATCGCCCTCGAGGGGTTGAGGGAAAGCCAGCTGCGGCCCTTGGAGGTCGCCGAAAGCGCCGTCGTGGACCGCGGTCGCCGCCGCCACCTCCGTGCCGAAGTAGCGGAGGATGACATTGACGGCCTGGTGAGCCCCCTCGGCGGCTTGCCGTGCGGGGACGGCATAGTCTTCTCTAAGTCCCTGCACCCTCCCCTTACCCAGGGAATCTGCGGGAGGCATCGGCAGAGTCTCAACCGCAAAGGGCGGCACCACCTGACGGCCGAGTACCGTCCGGACGTACGCGGAATACTGCGGGAGATTCGTCAACGTCGTCGGCGGGACCTCTTCGCCGAACTCGCGTTCGCTGATGCGTCCGGCATCGTCGCCGGCCACGCGGAACACCACCAGAGTGTCGGTGTTGGCCAGGAGCTGCCGGTCGACCGCCGACCGAGCCAGATTCTCCCTCTGCATCGAGGGCTCCAATGTTGCCAACCCCTGCGTGCTCAGGACGAGTGACGCCCCGAACTTCTGAGCTTCGGCCATGATCGACGGGTAGTCCACGGCGGCCATCGTCTGGAACTCATCCACGATGACCGTCACCGGCACACGCCTTTCCGGCTGGACCGCCCCTTGGGCGAGAATGGCCCTGCGGACGTAGTTGAGGACGAGGCTTCCCATGAAGGAGGCGAATTCGTCCCCCACGGTGGGACGGGCAGTGTGGAAGAGCACGATCTTGCCATCGGCCACGAATCGCCACGGATTGATGGTGCTGGCGGGCTGCCCCACCATGGCGCGGATGCGGCTGTTGAACTCGAAGGCGCGCGCCTTGGACAACACGGGGGAGATGACGCGCTCCTGAAAGCTGGGAGTGAGATCGTCGTACTCGGTCTCGAAGTAGGCGATGAGGCCGTCCGTGAGCGGATCATCCTTGGGCAGCATCTCGCGTAGAAAACGCGACCGCCGCTCTCGCGTCAGGCTGATGAGGGGAGCCAGGGCGAGAATCGTGAACTGCTGCTCCGGCGATCGCTGGGTGTTGGCCAGGACCAGGGCCGTGAGCAGCATGCGCAGAGGCACGACCATACGCGGGCCCCAGTACCCTGCCCAAAGGACATTGGCGACGTCGATGAAGGCCTCGACCACCTTCTCCGGGTCCCCGGCCTGGTGGACGTCCAGCAGATTGAACCCCGCGACGAAGTCATCATCGGCCAGATCGACGAGCACGACGTCCTGCTCTCGGTCGGGCGGAACGTGGCCCAGCAATTCGTCCACCATGTCCCGGTGGGGATCCACAACGACCAAGCCGCGGCCCGGCTGGCGCATCGCCCAGCAAGCAACGTGCTGCGCGAGGGTAGTCTTGCCCATGCGCGTCCGCCCTACCAGCAGCATGTGCCGCTCCAGGGCATCGCGTGGCAGGTAGACAGGGACCTGCACGCCGCTCGACTTGCGCGCGCTAGACCAATGTGAAGACCCGTGGGATCTTTCACCTGCTCCGGCACCGGCAGCGCAATCTGAACGCGGGAAGCGGGAAGGAGGTCGGGGATATCGCTGATGGGAAGGTGCCACATGCCAGCGATCTCGGCCGCGTTCAGAATTGACTCGGCCGGGCGCCAAGGAGTCAGATTCGCCGGGGTGAACTGGGGCGACTCGTGTGGCGGTACAAGTCGCAGTTGGTTCCCAGCATCCTGTGAGAACTGGTTGTAGGCGGCGGCCAGTCTGATGGACGAGCTGGCGGGCTCGATCTGCCGTGCCGGCGCTGGCCGCAAGGCGAATCTCGCAAGAATAGGCAGTCCGCTGCACTTTGCTCTCGACGAGGGCTTCCATCAATTCGTCCCAGTTCGCACCACGGGTCTGGGCCTGGAGCAGGGGCGTCCCTAAGTAGAGACAGCCCGCGGACAGGAAGAGGGCAACCAAATGACCCTAATGAAAACCACGTGCCTGCGAATGTGCCGGCCATCATGTAGACGGCGAGGCCGATGACCCCAACAGCCAGGGCCACAAGCCGCAACAGGTCACGGCCACGGACAGGTCCAAACCCGCGGCGCTTGATCCGTAGCAGCTCCTGCAGGTAGGGTCTTGCCCAGCCTTCGGGGGCACGGCCATGGATGAGCACTTGAGCAAGAGTATGCTCGCCGCCCCGCGATGTGCTTGCGGCTGCCACGAGGGCCAGGACAGGATCGTTTTCTTCGAGTTCTCGCCAGGTCAAGAGCGGAAGATGAGGGCCAGCAGTGAGCTTCATACGGCCGGTGGCGATTAGATTTCCAGAGGACTCCATCCTGACGCCGGGATCTTCAAAGGGGTCCAAGGTTTCAAACACGGGCGAACCGTACAAAGAAGTGATCTGCGCTTGGATGATTTCGGCATTACTACGGTTGCAGCGGATGATCAGGTACCGGCGGTGGCTGCTGGCACCAATGTCGAGGGAGACCGGCCCTTCGAGAGCACCGATCGCATTGATCAGCTGCTCGATGGACGCCACATCTCGAGGCACACCTCGCACTGGGAGGATAGAGAAAGCCACGAGATCTGTGGCAGCGCTTGATAGATCTTCTGGATCGAATCCGTTCAAGTCTGGTGATGCCAACATCTTTTTTCTGCCTTACAGCGCGTAGGGGAAGAGCCCGGATCGAGAACCAGACGTGATGCCGAGCGGGTCTGCCGAATAAAGGAACTCATCAAATCCGTGTCCTATCTCATTCTTTAGGAGGCTGAGGAATGAGGCTCTCCCTACCTCTGACTGGAATGTGGTCGCGGGGAGGACGCGGGCATCCCGCAACGACGGCGACCCATGCGAGTACACTGAACGACTGATATGCCGCCAATTGGTCCCGCCCACGCTCCGACAGAGCCGGCGACGGCCCAACTCGTATCATGTTTTCAAGAGGATTCTAGGGAAAGGGTGTAGGAGGGTTGTCCCAGGATTGTGACAGGGGAACCAGAACTCGAGCAGCTGTTGACGAACGGGAAAGGCCGGCAGCCCTCCAGGACCTAGCTCCTGGACGACGGCTCCCTCCGTCTGGCTGAGGCACTCTTTCAGCCGGCGCGAAAGTAACTCCAGCCTTTGCAGGCCTCGCTTCCGGCACCGGTTGATCCGATTATGGGGTGTCTTTCTCGAGATGCTGAACCGCTCGGCCAGCCCCGTCACGGAGCAGCAGTTCAGCAGGTGGTCTTCGATGACCCGCTGCTTCTGTTGCCCACGGTGACAGCCTTCCAGGGCATCGGCTCACCTCCTTCCATCTAGAAAGCACTACCGATGTCCTTGGAAGATTCTGTTACCTATGTCCTCGGCTCGTTCAGCTTCGAGCTTGGCTAGGGTGACTGCGTCCTGAGAACGATCAGCACTGTCATCACCACAAACACTCCCCAAAGGATTCCCCAGTGTCGAATACGGGGCCACCAAACCCTACGTTGCGACTCTTTGGCATATTCAGACGAATAGAAGGCGTTGGTTGTCGCAAGTCGCGCTTCGCGCGAATCCCTCACTGATGCGGTCAATCCTCTTCCGCAAAACATGTCGACGCGCTGGAGGTGGCTTCTAACCAATTCCGACGGACTCGCATCGGGTACGTTCTTCACTGAAATTCGCTCGCTTTGAGCTTCTTCGCCTCCTGCGAAATCTCGTGTGAAAACCATCCCTCCCTGTTCGAAGGGAGTGAAACAGTAGATGCTTGCAGGAGACGAGTCCGGATGGAGGATGATCGAGGCATAGGCCTTGCTAGTCTCTGAAACTAACGAGAACTCTCGATAGACTGGCCCCCACAATGGAGTGTGCTCCGCCTTGAGACCGATTAGCGAGAACCCCAACGCCTTGAAGGCCCTGAGTAGTTCTTCGAGAGCAGGATCCTCCCGGCTGAAGATACCGTCGAGAGATCCGTCATCGAACGAGGATCTCATATGAGTCGGCCAGATGAAGAGAACAAGCATGGGAAGGATCTTGAGGGTGTCAAGCAGAAGCACCGTTCCCAGGATGGCCAAGAGGAGCCATGCAAGCGTTTCGAGCATACTCACCTCGCAAAAATGGCGTCGCACGGGTCGACGCATAACGCCCTCGAGCTTCGCGAAGCACCCTGAGCAGAGCCGAAGGGGATCGGCCGGGGTGCTTCAACCCCTCTTCGCCCGACCGCCTTGAACATACACCCTCTCTTCCAAATTCGCCCGCCACCCCCGGCCCGATCCAATGAGATGTTAGCCCGCCATCAGGGTACTGCCCGAGGTCTTAGCGTCGTGATCTGCGACGGGGAAGGGCGAAAATCAAGAGGCTGAGGATTATGAAAGGCCAAAGGTTGAGGCCACTGTAGACTTGGCCAATGAGCGGCAATGCCGAAAGAACGTCTGGGTAAAAGATCCGCGCGAAAACCAACATGAACACCACAACCCCTAGGATTAGGCCGAGGTTTCGGAAATAGGCTTTGATGTATGTCATGGGCTCTCCAAATTGACAGCATTTCACTCTTCAAGATACAACGGATTCGAGAGCTTAGAGATAGTCCCTGGGTGTCAAAGACGCGTCATCCCGATGAATTGGGGCGGGCGACATGTGCAAGATTCGCATGAGCCAATCGAGGGCCGGTTAACAATGCATGGGTTGCGTTTGCGAGATGCCGGATCAGGGTTTTGGCCGGCTAACGCCCTCGAGCTACGAAGCCCCACGTTCTTGGTGGGGATCGGCCGGGGCCACGCTCCACCTTGCCCCCGTACCACGCTGAGCATACATCAATCACGCCAAATTCGCACAGCATCCCCGGTCCGATCCAGCGAGATGTTAGGCGAGTCCTGTATTGAGTTCAGGAACGCCTATCGAGCGCTTGTGACCGAGGCTTCACAGTCGAAGGGCTGGGTCAGGTCATCAAGCGGGTACTCGATACTCCATTCGGACGTTTCATCTGGCGATAGCCCGCCTGCCTTCGATTTGTAGTCCAAGCCATGTAGGATTCCCGCGTTCTCACCCGTAGCATTCACAAGCGATACCCGGTCTGTGCGAACCAAATTCCCATTCTTGATGAGCGCGACGGCCGCGTCCAAAAAGGTGATTAAGTCAGTCGTGTTGTTGGTCACCGACCCGGCCATCCTGACTATCCCAAGGTCGCTGTATCCGCAGGTGGAGACATCAATCTCAAAGGCTGGCTTGGGAGTGGGTGACGATGTAGGCAACGTTGTGGCCGTTGGCAAAGGCGGCGGCGCCTGGCTGCCGCAGGCCGAAACGATGCCCGTGAGTACAATAGCGGCGATCGTGACTGGCTTAAGACTGTTCACTTTGCTCCCCTTCTTGTCCCCTATTGAAGTGCGGGTTCGGCGCTAAGGAGGTGCCATGATATAGCGAGGCCGAGCCGCCTAACGCCCTCGAGCTGATCGGCCGGGGTCACGCACCACATCGCCCCGGCCCCGTCCTGAGCATACAACAATCACGCCAAAATCGCCCAGCATCCCCGGTCCGATCCAGCGAGATGTTAGGCAGCGCATCATGCGATTGTGTACGCAATCAAGGCTTCATCTCGTACTTGTAGCGGTAAATCTGGCCGTCGACAATCCAAAGGGTGCCGCCCTGGTCTTCTGCGAGGGGGCCGGTGGTTGGTGCAGCCCAGCACCACGAGCCGGACGTTTCGTCGAAGCGGACAGTGCCGAGTGCGCTCAGGAACCAGAAGTCCGCATCCGAAAACTGATAAACCGAGAAGGGACGGATCCATTTGTATCGAAAGACATTATCATAAGTGCTAATGAAAACTGTTGAGCGCTGGATGGGATGCCAAGAATACGAAGTGTGCGCGGCATTGGGTTCGAGCCAGCCGAAGTCGGCGACCCATACTCTTCCACCGTGATCAACCAACAAGGGCTTATCCATGCTTGCGAAGTGTCCCTCTGGATCTGATCCCCGGGGGTTGCCCATAGTTCGAGATTGAGCCGCTCGCTGGGTCGATTTCACGAACCGAATCATCCCCGCCACCTACGAACCAGATATGGCCATCCTGCGAAACTGCAAAGGCCTTAGCGTCCAGTCCGGAGGTGTGAGCCAGTACACGCACCGCCCGGTTTGTGGACGGGATATATGTGAAGATCTCGCCATCCAACCCGACGGCCAGACTCCCGTCAGGCATTTGACTGAGAACGGAACGCCTGGGAAAGATGTTGTGTATCCCGCCGCCCGTCGGAGGGCTCAATAGTCCTTCCAGATCGGTCACCAAGGCAAACTGGTCAGTGGCCTGGTCATACTTGGCCAAGGCTGAATAGGTGGGCGTTGTGCCAAGCATAGTCAAGCGGGCCCATAGACTCCCATCGCTGGTGACGAGCAGGTTGTCGGCAACGAACCCTTTCCCCGCTTCATCAAAGACGCCATACTTCGTGATCTGGTGGGTACTAGCATTGAAACGCACGATCGTGTTTCCGTGAGAGTCAGGATAACCTGCGATCCAGATTTCATCCTCCGACCGCGTGGCCACAGCATTCGCGGCGAACAGGATCGGATTGTCTCTCTGGAAGATTCCAAGTTGGGGTTGCCACCAAGAGGGCATCGGTTTGCGTCGTGAAACTGAAGTCTCGTCCTGGCGGCGGAGGCTCAGATCGTAACTCGTGGTCACATTCGGGGGAATGCAGAGTGACTCCTCCGATGTGTAGGCCTTGGAACAACTAGTGAGGAGAATGAGCATGGGGAAGGCTACGAGGAATGCTCTACCGAACAAGTTCATCATCCAGTTCACTGTTGGTCGAAGCGCTGCCTAACGCCCTCGAGCTGATCGGCCGGGGACACGCACTGCCATGCCCCAGCACCATCCTGAGCATACAACAATCACGCCAAACTCGCCCAGCATCCCCGGTCCGATCCAGCGAGATGTTAGGCAGCATGGTGCTCCCGAGAATGGATCTTGCTGGGCGGATAGGATACTCACCTGGATGGTTGCAGCTTGGCCCGAGCCATTATTCCATAGCCATCGTCGGGATCTTTCTGCCACAGCTGCCAGTAGGCCGCCTCGGCCTTAATGCGCTGTCCAGCTAGTTCGTAGGCAAGGGCCTCAACGTAGTCAAGACGGTTGGTTGTTTCGCAACCGTAAGTCTCAACCTCCCACAGGAGGCATGGCTCCAAGATCTTCCTCAGGTCCGACAGCTGGAGGAGGGTGTCAGTTGGAGACGAAGCACCTGTCAGGAGGCCTGTCAGTAACGAATTGACGGCTGCACTTTGAGGCTGTTGATAACGGATCACTCTAGGCTTCAGTGTGGCGTTCCAATAGAAGAAGCTTTCTTGCGTGGGTTCGCTACCGGGCAAAGTCAATTCATATTCGAAGAAACCGCTTTGTGCCCCGAAAGGTACGATTCGTGAAGTCGGGCTCAGACTATCAAGCCTGACACCCACTGCATTACGAGCAACGATACGGCTCTGGTCCCTAGCCAGGATCCACAGTGAACCATAGGCCCAGCCTGGATGCTGCTCTACAAACCAAGCCTCGGTCTTTCCATCGTGGTCAAAGTCATAGTGGCCGGAGTACTGTGTGTCGACCCCGAGGTCCCCGAGGAGAGAAATCACCTGCGGAAACCGAGACACTGGGATCATGCCGGTCATCTGCTGAACGCTCAGAGAGCCAGAGCAGTCCTTGACTTCGATACACGCGTCCAGAATTGTGCCGCCCGATTGAAGAGTCCCTAGAAAACGGGAAGCGAGAAATTTCAAACCGCTGCCCGCTCCTTCTTGAGCAGCACCGATCTGATTCATAAGCTCGACGGCTCGGTCACGGTCTCCGTAGTACACGTAAGCTATTCCAAGTTCGTAGAGAATCTCATCACGAGTAACGCTCGGGACATCTGCAGTCGAGCGAGGATATTGCGTAAGCATATGGTCTATGAAATAGGTGGCCGCCTCGATGCCATCGGCCGGGAGGTTGGCGAGTGCCCAAGCCTCGAGTGCGTCGGCACAGATTGGGGCAGCTTCCAGTTCCTGGTCAGTCGGAGGCTCAATAGATTTCAAGCTCGAACTCCTCCCCGCTCCACCTGTACACCCAGGTGGGGCCGAGCTCATAACATCCGCCAGTTTCAATGGCAAATGGTATGTGCATACTCATTCCGGGGAATCCCCTCCGACCTCGGGGACGGGGACCAATCAGCTATCTCGGGCGAGATTGGTGCTGGTGTGAAACCAAGATCGCGCGGTGGCGCGAAGCGGAGGTCGAAAACTTTTAGGCTCCCTGAGTGGAATGAGAAAGAACCCCAGTCTAGATGTCGAATGACAGCCTCGGGAGAGCCATCTCCTGTGAGGTCTACGAGGTCAAGGCCAACCTCTCCGTCCACCAAGTAGATTTCATCATCTGACTCCAATGGATACGCGGTGTATCCCCCGGACCGTTCTGCGAGCAGGATGTATAGCCCCCCGTTGAGACCAGCTTTGGAAGGATTGATAAAGACAATGTGGCTGCTTGAGTAGCCTTCAGGTATGGGGGCTTCGTGTATCTCGAGGTCAAAGGATCTGCCAGCTTGGAGAACCATTGTGCAAGATCTGCAGGAGTAGTTTCACCTGAGTTCAATGCTTCAGCGAGAAGCTCCCCGTAGTAGCGTCCCATGTTTGGCTGGAAGCTTCGCAGCAGATCAAACAGTCCCGAGACCCTCCACTTCTCAGCAAGTAGAGATTTGGGAAAACGGTAGGCGGCTTCTAGCTCAGCAAAACCGGCGAATTTAAATGAGTACTCATAGCGCGAGTCTAGATAGCCCCGGTCAACAGAAGCAAGATTCTCGGGATATAGATGAAGGTTGCCGATCAGGCTTGATGCTTGATCAGCATCCCATGGACGCAATGAAAGGGAACGGACGGAAAGTGGGGTCGGCTGAGGGGTCCAGCTTGGAATGGGGGTCGTGTATTGGATGTCATTGTTCCATGGGTCGACGGGGGTCTGGGGAATGTGTGTATACGCGATGCTGGGGGTGAGAGAGGGCTCGGGTGGCGGAGTGGGCGAGGACGGTGGTTCTTGTGATGCCGCTTGGGTTGCATGCGCCGAGTTATAGACACATGCCCACGGTTGGCCAGGGGGATGATGGGCACCAGGAGCACACTTGTGGAACTCGGTGGGTGAAGCGGTCTGAGTGAATTCTGTGCTTGTCTGGGTTTTCGCGGTGGTAGGGATGCTTGCGGAAGAGGAGCACGCCTGCAAGAGTAGCCCTGAAAGGATAGCAGAGACCATCCAGGTGGCCGTGTTTCTCCAGCGAGGTTGCGGAGAGACTGGGTTCAATGCTAGCATCATTCAGCCCCCGATTTCGAGAACATTGCTGCCTAACGCCCTCGAGCTGATCGGCCGGGGCCATACACCGCCTCGCCCCCGCACAACCCTGAGCATACAACAATCACGTCAGATTCGCCCAGCATCCCCGGTCCGATCCAGCGAGATGTTAGGAGGCTCGGCTCTCGGAAAGGATTGTTCTGAGGCCTTTCATCGAATCAGCCACACAAGGCGTTGCCTCATTTTGTCTCTTCAGGCACGCCTGAGAGCTCCCAGATGATTGTCGTGTGGTCACCTGGTGAGATGGCTGCTTCCAGACCATCCGGACTGATCCCAGTGACATTTGCCGTGAGCCATTGCTGCTCGCTCTCGAGAAGTTGGTGGTAGTCATTGACATCCCAGAGCTTGAATTCCCAACCGACAGTTGATGCCAAGATGGGGGCTCTGTCAAAGAAGACGAGATAAACCGGGGAGTATGAGGTACTGGGCTTGCTGCTTGGGGCAAGTTCATGCTGCAGTGACCATGAGTCGGTCCTGTAGATGTAGATGCTCGGTTCGTCTGTGCCGACGGCAAGCAGACGTCCGTCCGGGCTGAAGGCTAGACTGGTGACAATGCCGGGAGCTCTGTGGCTCCAAACAACACTCCCTGATAGAAGATCCATAACGCGGACGTTGTCCGACAACTCGGTATATTGGCCAATGGCCAGCAAAGGACTTTGACTGTCTAAGGAAATGCCCGAGACCGAATTGATTCGCTCGGATATTTCTATCGTTTCCCTTGCTAGACTGTAGACCCGCACCCTGGTGGTCTCAAATTTCCCCTCATACCAAACGAGGGAGGCTTCATCCTCGCTGAAGGTCAACTGACTGACCTGATAGCCCTGATCTATGGGAATAGTTCGGATGACACTCAACGCCCCGAGGTCCCAAATCGTGATCGGGCCCCCTGAACCGCATATGGCGAGCAACTGCCCGCTGGGGCTAAGAGCAAAATCGACCACCGCGTCCTCAGAGACTGTCAATGACTGGTTCATTCTTCCATCTCGGGCTCCCCAGAATTTGACCTCGCCGTCCGGGTCACCCGATACGACGAACTGCCCATCTTGGGCAAACTGCACAGGTGCACTCGGGCCGACATACCAGTTCAGGCACTTGCCTGCTTGTGGGTTCCGACATTCCAGACCTCAACCGAGTAAGCGGTCAGCAAGGCGAGCCTGTCACCTTGTGGGGAGTAGGCTGCGGCGAGAGGCTCAGTGGGATATTCGGGAAGAGTGCTCTGCCTTGATCCGTCCGCCGAGCTTCGCGTTTCCACAATGCCTTTGTAGCACGCCCCAGAATAGGATGACCATGCGCCGCAGTAACCGACCAACACGGATTGTCCGTCGGGAGAGAAGAGGGCAAAGTCGACGCTGCCCTGTTCGGGAATATTGATTGTGTAAGTTGGGCTTCCGGACGGCACGGCGAAGACCATCACCCGGTCGGCGCCTGAAGTGGCTGAATTGTCATGCGAGTAGGAGCCAGCAATCACAATCGCTTCGCTCGAGCGGTTGAAATCCATAGATGCCACGCTCTCGAAACCGGTGTTGATCGAAGCTTCGACTTGGCGCGACGCCACGTTGAAAATGGACAATCTTCCGGTGGCATCGACAGCAGCAAGACGTGAACCGTCACGGCTGAATTGGACACGCCGGACGAAGCTGTATGGCTGACGTTGAGGTCATTGAGAGGTTGGAGAGGCGTCCAACGTACAGCGTCCCAAAGCAGAATCTCCCCACTGCTTGTTCCGGCAGCCAAGAAAGAGCCGGTCATGTCGAAATCCACATCGGTGACAGTTTTCAGCCCGAGGGAAGCCCAACTAGTGGTTGGTCGCTTCCCAGGTTCCACACTTGGATCTCGCTGCTGCCGTTCCTGTTGCCGTGTGCTCCCCTAGTGAAGTTGCCATCGCTTGGGCTTACGGCCAGGTAGATAACCCAAGGTCCGGCGTCAACTTGCGGGTTATCTCAAGGCTTTGAGCGTCGAGCATGTAGACTCCGCTGATGTCCCAACCACGAGAGATGTTGCGTCGGGAGACCATGCTGCAATCTGCGGGATGCCATTGCCCAGCCTCCAGAGGGGGGTCATGGAGAGGTCCGGTTGGTTGATGGGCTGGCTGTCTGTTGGATGAGGCAGGCGTGTAGGTGTCGCTGGCCGACTGGTTGGAGTCGTTGCCGACCGGCTGGTAGGAGGGGAAGAAGCTGGCCCTGTTTGCGACGGTGGACCGTAATCATCCTTGGAGCAGGTGCGGCGCAGGTCGCTACAACGGAAAGCGTCATCAGGGTCTTTCAAGATGTTT
>CAWDZQ010000002.1:0-301893 GCA_963807065.1 uncultured Chloroflexia bacterium | reverse complement strand
TGGGGAATCAATCCGTGGTTAGGTATGATCGCCGGAGGCATCCTCTCCCTGCTCTTCGCACTAAATTATGGCCTCCCTACCTTCCGGCTCTCTGGGCACTACTTTGTAACGGCAACTCTGGTAATCAATTACATAGTGCAAGTGGTATTTAACAACTGGAGATGGGTTGGAGGTGCCAGTGGATTGTCAATCAATGACTTCCGGGATGGTCTATTGGCGTTTCAATTTCAGCATTCAAAGGTTCCCTACTACTTCATTATTGCCACACTATATGTCGTGACGTTATTGGTGAATTGGCTCATCGAAAAGAGGGAAGCTAGGCTACTACTTTAGGGCGATCCGGGGCGACGAGGCTGCGGCAGCTTCACTTGGGGTACACACGAGCCTATACAAGCACCTGGCAAACAGCATTAACGCCGTAATCAGCGTGTTCGCAGGTACTTTTTACGCCCAGTACGTCCTCTTTGTAGATCCTCCAAGTGTCTTCAGTATCTGGGTTTCCGTCATTGTGCTTATCGTTCCAGTGCTTGGAGGCATCGGTACGCTCTGGGGTCCCTTCCTTGGGGCGGTCGTCCTGATTCCGCTATCGGAGGTAACCAGGATTCTGCTAGGTGGACAAGGGCGCGGGCTCTATCTGGTGATATACGGACTCCTAATCATGATTATTTCAGTTGCTGAGCCGCGTGGTTTGATTGAGATTATCCGACGGTTGAGGCGGATCCATATCCGTTGGATGGCAAAACAATGAAACTGTTGAATGTGGAACACTTGACAAAGACCTTTGGCGGATTAACCGCAAACAACAAGTTGACCTTCAGTGTCGGCCATGGCGAGATCGTTGGTCTGATAGGACCCAACGGAGCAGGGAAGTCCACGTTATTTAATTGCATTGCTGGCTTCTACCAGCCGGATGAAGGCAATATCACATTGAACGGAAAAGACATCACTGGGATGAGACCAGACCAAATTTGCCGCCTTGGGATTTCAAGGACTTTTCAGAAGGCGCGGATCTTCGGAGAAATGACGGTCGCGGACAATGTCATGGTGGGGGCTTTTCGTTGCTTCAGAAGGCGACTTGATGCTGAAGAATTGGTTTCCGAGGTTCTTGATCTCACTCGGCTTGCCGTCAAAAGGGACACTCTAGGCCGCAATCTGACCATCGCTGACAAGAAGCGCTTGGAGATAGCACGAGCGGTCGCAGCCAAGCCCGTCTTGCTTTTACTCGACGAAGCTATGGCTGGCCTTACTCCAACTGAATTTGAAGAAGCTGTGAAACTGATCGAGCAGATCTCAGAATCAGGAATTACAATTCTAATGGTTGAGCATGTTATGGAAGTCATCATGCCGATTTCTGATCGCGTAGTAGTCCTAGACGGTGGCTCGAAGATTGCAGAAGACGTTCCAGCAGCCATCGTACGGAACCCGCAGGTGATCGATGCTTATCTGGGAGCGGGATCAGGTGCTTGAAATCCAGTCTGTATGCGCCTCATATGACGAAGCCCCAGTGCTCACCGAGGTATCAATTTCAGTGGGGGCTGCAGAGGTCGTGTCGATACTCGGATCCAATGGGGCTGGCAAATCAACACTCATTAGGGTCATTTCGGGACTGATGCACCCATCCTCTGGCTCCATCAGGTTCGAAGGTTCTGAGATCAATGACATGGCCCCCCACGAGATCGTCAAGCGAGGCATCGTTCAGATCCCTGAAGGTCGGAGGATCTTCGGACGTCTCAACGTTTTGGAGAACTTGCGTCTTGGGGGCTATGTCGTTAAGTCTGAGGAGGAGACCGCTGCGAACCTGGCGGAGGTGTTCAATCTCTTCCCGGTCCTCCGCGAACGCCAGGAGCAACCCGCGGGCACACTTAGTGGTGGTCAACAGCAGATGCTTGCCATAGGAAGGGGCCTCATGGCGAGCCCCAAGGTACTTATCTTGGACGAGCCTTCACTGGGTCTGATGCCGAAACTCGTTCAACAGATATTCTCAATAGTGAGGCAGATTCACGAAAGGGGAATCGCGGGATTGCTCGTGGAGCAAAACGTTAGGGAAGCACTCATGGTTGCCAATCGGGCCTATGTATTGCAGACAGGCAAGATAGTGGCTGATGGACCATCAGAAATGTTGCTCAAATCCGACCTGGTCCGTAAGGCATACCTTGGAATGTAACAACTGGGCGGAGTGAAAGGCAGGTCAAGACCCAATGCTCGCCTTCCCTTTGCTGAATCTTCAAGGAGTAGAACCACATGAAAGTGCTTGTGTTCGGAGGCTCGGGCCGGATGGGGTTTTCTGTGGCGGGGGACTTGGTCCGGCAGCCTCTAGTGGGCAAGGTGGGCCTGGTTGACAATCGAGCCGACTCTCTAAACAGAGCCAAAGCACTTCTCGACTCCGACAAGGTCCTATTGCACCCGATAGACATCTTCGATCGCACGTCAATTTGCGAACTGATGCGGGCGTACGACGTCGGTGTTGTGGCGCTGCCCAACCGTAGGGCCAGCTACCAGGTGTTCGAAGCGGCGATTGAGTTGGGGATGGCATTGGTGGACATGCTGGAGGAATACCATCGACGGCCCGATTCGCACGAGACTGAAGGGTTGGAACCCCCTGATGGACAGACCTTGAATGAGTATGGCGAGTCTCTCCATTCAATGGCTTTGAAGGCCGGGGTTCTATTGTTGGACGGGATGGGTTTTGCACCTGGTATCAGCAATGTCACGATTGGCCAGGGGATCCGCAGACTGGACCGAGCCCACTCTGCAGTGGCTCGAGTTGGGGGAATTCCAAGCAAAGAGGCCTCGTACAGGCATCCACTTCGGTATGGTGTTACTTGGTCATTCGATCACGTCTTGCGAGAGTATAGTGTTCGAGTGAGTGTACGTAGGCATGGGCAATTGGTCGAAGTCGATGCAGGGACCGAAATAGAAAAGTTCAGCTTCGACAAGATGGGTGTGAATGAGGAACTTGAGTGTGCCATCACACCGGGGATGCCGAGCCTGCTTTACACTCGCCCAAACCTGCAGGATTTCCAGGAGAAGACAATTCGTTGGCCCGGCCATTGGGAAGCTGTGAATGTGATGAAATCGGTTGGGCTCTTCAGTACAGTCCCGACAACTTATCAGGGTCAACAGATAGTTCCTCGAGAATTTCTTTCTGCAGTCCTTCAACCGAAGATGCAGCTGGCACAAGATGAAAGTGACGTGTGTGTGATGTGGAACACAGTAACAGGTATGCTCCAGGACCGGCCCGCGGAGGTCAACTACTACCTCTGGGTTGATGCTGATGAAGAGCAAGGTGTTTCGGCCATGGCCCGGGTAACAGCATTTCCGGCTGCTATTGCGGCGGGGTTGATAGCCAGCGGTGAAATAGAGGGAGCAGGCATAATTCCCCCCGAAGATATCTTTGACAACGGCAAGTCTTTGCGACTCATAGATGAACTGGCGGCCAGAGGCGTTCGTATCCAGGAGGATGTTCGGACCTCGGCTTGAAGGGATGTAGCTGACCGTCAGGTAGGCCCGGATAATTCCATAAGGTAGGTCTGAAACATCCAAGATCTGGGTCGGCGAGCCATTGAATCAATAACGCTCAGCGGGCAGGATGATGACTGGAGACAACCCCTGCATGGACATTACAATCCTGACCGAATCAGATCTTCGCTCATGTATGACCCTCGATCTGCAATTGGTCGACTCAATTGCCGACAGTTTCAGCCGCATGGTCAAGAATCAAGCCACTTTGCCGCCCATTCTACGTATTGACTTCCCAGAGAATCAGGGCGAGGTTGACGTCAAGACGGCGTACCTCCATGGCATACCTAGCTTTGCCATCAAGGTGGCTTCCGGCTTCCCCTCGAACTCAGAAAAGGGTCTCCCAACTGGGAGTGGCATGATGCTTTTGATCAGTACAGTCACCGGCCTGCCAGAGGCTGTCCTCCTTGACAATGGCTATTTGACCTTCTTGAGGACGGGCGCGGCCGGGGCATTGGCCGCGAAATATCTTGCTCCTGATCCACTCACTACTGTGGGCGTCATTGGCTCCGGCATTCAAGCGCGTTACCAGATCGAGGGACTAAGGTTAGTGCGTTCATTTGAAAGGCTGCTGGTTTTTGGAATCGTTCCACATGAAGTCTCCAGATACGCGAAAGAGATGAGTGAGAGACTCGATGTCGACGTTGTCATCGCTCCAGATGCTGAGACTGTTGTTCGGCAGAGCGAGTTTGTGGTAACAGCGACACCCTCCAGAAGAGCGTACTTGAAACCGGAGTGGCTCCATCCCGGGCTTCACATCACTGCGATGGGTGCCGACTCGGAGGAGAAACAGGAACTATACGCCGAAGTCTTCGCAAAGGCGGATCGCCTTTTCTGTGATTCCAGAGAACAGTGTTTCAGGCTAGGTGAACTCCACCACGCGGTCGAGGGTGGTTCGATTAAGCTGGGTGAACAGATCGCTGAATTGGGGGATCTCATCAGTGGCAAGGCGGCAGGGAGGGAGTTGTCCGCAGAGATAACCATATGTGACCTTACTGGTGTTGGCGTCCAGGACACGGCTGTTGCCGTCCTTGCTCGCGACCGTGCCAACGCCGCAGGGTTGGGCATGGTTATCTCAGAGTGATGTCCCATCAATCGCTTGCTGAATTGAACACCGGCTTTGAAGCCTCAGTCAGGCCTTGATAAAGGGAGGTAGCAAGTGACGAGGAAATTTGGACTGGCAGTACGGAACTTCGTGGGGCCCAGCGAAACTCCGAGTATTGATGTGATATTGGAGTACTCGGAGAAGGCAGAGGAATTGGGATTTGAGTCCCTGTGGGTTTTTGATCATCTACTACTGGGTGTAAATCCCGCCTTCCCAATCCTCGAGTTGCTCACTACATTAGCTGCTATAGCATCGCGAACTTCAAGGATACGACTGGGTACTGGAATCCTTGTGCTGACCATTCGTAATCCGCTTTGGGCGGCAAAGGTCATGTCGACCCTTGACCAGATTTCGAACGGTCGATTCATGCTCGGGGCGGGGGCCGGCTGGTACCAAAGGGAATTCGATGCCTTGGGGGTTCCGTTTAAGGGACGTGGAAAGTTGTTCGAGCGGAACCTTGAACTGATGTTGAGGTTGTGGACAGAAGACAAAGTTAGCGAAGAAATTGGGGAAATGAACATTCGGAATGCGGTTATCGTCCCCAAGCCAAGCCAGAAACCTCATCCACCTGTGTATCTGGGCGGGTATGTCGACGTGGTATTGAAGCGAGTTGCCCGATTGTCTGATGGATGGATTACCTTCGCATACACGCCGGATGACTTCACGCGATCCTGGGATAAGGTCAAGCAATATGCCGTGGAATATGGGCGAGACCCTTCGGAACTCTCGGCGACTATGCAGCTCCCGATCTATATAGGACCTCCGAAAGACGAAGCGGGCGCAGAGCTCAGGGAGTGGCTGTCGAAAGAGTTTGACTACCCAGAGTGGAGCGATGCAAAGATTGAATCCTCCATCAAGGGCACACCTGAGCAATGCGCAGAGCAGCTTCAGCCGTACTTAGCAGCTGATATTGACAGATTTGTATTCATTCCATATCGGTTTCGAGTTGACCAGATCGAAAAGATCGCGAACTCAAGTGATACCTCTGCTCAATACCTAGATCGCTGTTACCAGAATGAATGGTGCCCTCCTTCCCTTACTTGACGGGAGATTTGGGACTCGGTCAGGCCCCCGGTTTGGGTGTTCGTAGAACCCCCCACGCTCATCGGAATTGGTCGAATTGATGTGAACCCGAGGTGACCTGCTCACTTAATGCTTGCTGAACATAAGCCCTTGTCGACTTCGAGTTGAGGGTGTTCGGTGAAAATTACAACGATGATTGAAAGGTATTCCGCCGCGGGATCGAGAGAGTGGTTCGGGGATAGGCATCTTTGGTTAAGTTTACCCAATTCAATTCCTCGTCCTCATTAATGTATTGGTGTCTGAGGCTCAATCTCGGGGCGGATCAATGGACTCTGCCCCGAGCGGCGAACAAGAGAATAGACCACATTGGTAGGGACGCAACTTGCCCTTGGGACATTGAGTAATCCTTTCATTTCTTGTTCGATGGAACTTGCAGCAGAGGCAACGAATGGATTCGAACCCTCGGTGAGGGTTTTGCAGGATCTTGTTCTCGGGCACCGCGCATTCCTTTCTCCAGAATTCGCTTAGAATTAAAGAGACAGAAACACGTGGAATCGTTGTGGCTCCCGACAAAGGAAGAACTACAGGCCACCCTCAGACGTTCAGCCTGACGATCTATGGCCTACCCTTCAGGAGTACAACTCATAATCTGAAGGTCCTGGATTCGAATGCCAGCCCCGCTACCTTGAGGCACCTGAAAGGGTGCTTTCTTCTTTCTATGCCCCCTGATTTCGGATTCGAACCCGTGATCTGGTGTTCATGAGCCCGCTCCGTAGACGGAATGATTAAATCCGCGGCTCGAACCGGAGGTCGCGTCAGGCCATCCATGGATTTCCATCTGCTTATCAAAGAAGAAGTCATGCCGGACGGGAGGACTAAGCTGATCCTGAAGAGTAAGGTAGGCGGCGAGGAAGTGCAAAAGGTCGTTGAGTAGAATCGCTCGTTCTAGCGGGCGGGGGATTAGCGGTACTTGGTGCGTGGGGCGGCGGTGAAGCGTCCTTGCCCATCGTTGCGCCACACCTGGTAATAATCGACACCGGCGATAAACACATCTATAGAGCCGTCACCGGTAACATCACCCAGGGTGAGGCCGTCATAAGGGTCGTATTCTACGAGCTGGTCTCCGACTGTGAAGTTCCCCGCGCCGCCATTGAACCATACCTGGCCCCGAGTGTCATCACCTATGAAGATGTCCAGATGTCCGTCCCCGCTCAGGTCGGCCACGAAGACGAAGCGGGTGGCCTTGCTGCCCAGGGTCTGTTCGTCCAGCGTGAAATTGCCCTGGCCGTTGTTGAGCCAGATCTCGTCCTGGCCATGATTACCCACTATCGCGTCCGGAGAGCCGTCGCCGTTCAGATCCCCCAGGGCTACCTTCAGGCTTTCCATATGCCCCAGGCGCTGTCCGCTGTCCCGGAAACCGCGTCCGTCGTTGAACCAGACTGTGTTGGGAGTACCTGAGGTAATGCTCTGGTCGGGGTTCATAGTGCCGCCGCTGGCGATAAAGGCATCCAGGAAGCCGTCCCCATTCAGGTCTCCCAAAGCTACCGCGTTGCTGCCTGTTTGCGCCAGTGGCTGTCTGGTTTGTTCAAAACGGCCTTCACCATCGCCTAACCAGAAGGTGTCCTCGGCAGGTAGTGGTCGAAATTCAGGCTGAACGAGAGCGCCGCCGCAACAAGTCGCGCTGAAGATGTCCAGGTTGCCGTCTCCGTCGAGGTCATCGAGAGCTATATATGAAAGGCCTGTGCTCGGGTCGCCTGCACGGCCCGTGATCGGGACACGGGGAAGCGTGTGCTGGCCGAAGGGGAAAAAGCCGTGGCCGTCGTTTCTGTAAATGGAAACGCTCTGGTGTCCCACCGCGGCATCAATATGACCGTCACCTGTCAGGTCTCCCAACTTCACAGACCTGCTATCGAAACTGTCCAGGCTCTGCCCGCTGTCGATGAATTGGCCGTCGCCCTGGTTGAACAGCACGTAGTCGGGATGCTGGTAAGGTTCTCCTCCGGGACCAATGGCGAGGTAGGCGTCCAGGTAGCCGTTGCCGGTCAGGTCGGCCAGGGACATCTCTTGTACCCGCGGCGGCCGGTCGAATGAAAAAATAAGCATCACGTAAATCAGATAGGCCAGGAGCGATGCCAGGAACAATGCCAGGGTCAAGCCCGCCAAAATGAGGAAGCGTCGCAAAGGGTGTGGCTGATACGCGCTCTTATGAGCTTGAGCACTATCGTTCATGATCCTATCCCTACTTTAGAAACGTCTTCCCTGGATGGTTAACAGCCAGACCTCAGGTCAATGGATCAGCGGTCACGTCAATTTTACCGAAATTCCACGTAGCAATGACTTTAAGCTCATTTTTATCCAAAAAGGGACATCTACTGGTGGGAAATGCTTGAGTTTCCTTGTTTTCTTCAACGTATTGGATGATCTTTTGGCGGTCAATTGCATGTTCCGACGGAATCTGCCTACGGATTCAAACGCAATCCATCCGCTGACTCCGACGGAATTCGACCACAGATTCTGACGCAAACTGTCCACCGATTCCGGGGGAACTGGTCCACCTGAGGTGGGCGTTCCGGAGCACCATTTCGGCCGATGGGGTTGCTTCACCCGGGCGCGGCGAGGATGACTAGAATGATATCTATAACTGCGTTCCAGAGGTCAGGCGATATGCGAGCTTGATACTGAGTGCGAGTTTGTGTTCCCCTCATCGAGCTACCTAGTTTCAATGCGGTTTGTATCGCTCTAGACTGTGATGCGAGACAAGGGCAGCGTCGATGGGATTCGAAGCATTGAATGAGGGTCTTGCGGGCCCTCCCACGTCGAGCGGCTGGGAATCATCTGGTGCATCGCTGGGGCATCACTCATTACTGGATCTTCGATAGCAGGTTGAACGGCACGGTTTGTTGTACCGTGTGCGACAGTCGTCGGTCTCCCGGTGGAGAGACACTTAGTATCGGCGGTCTGGTCTTGAGGCCTCCCTTCTCCATGCCCAGCGGGTCCACACAGCAGCCAGCGGGGAATGCGTCATTGCCGCTAGGTGAAGATCCAGTAAGATGAATTCAGTCTGTAGATAAGGCTCCAAGACGGAGGAAAGCACAAGACCACCCTAAGGGCGCCGGCCTGACGATCTAATGCCCCCTTTTCAGGATTAGCTCTCATAACCTGAATGTCCTGGGTTCGAATTCCAATCCCGCTACTGAACAAGAAAGCGCCCAAACGGGCGCTTTCTCCTATGCTAAGGCTGGTGCCTCGGTATACGGACCTCAGATCCGCGGGTTATGGGCCTGTATCTCTGGACTCGGTCCTGCGGCAAGCCGAACTCCCTGGTAACCGTCGCCGGACGGAGTTTGGGGCAAGGGTTTTGCAGACCCTAGCCGCCGCTTCCCAGACCCTTGCACGCGATTTCGTGTACTCCGTCAAAGAGTCATGGATTCGTTTACTGCCTTTTCGACTAAGACCCTTGCCTGCCGTTTTGGGCGAGGCCATGGACAACAATGTGGATATTCATGCATGCCCTGCTCGATTGGCCTCAACCGACCTCGGCAAGTCGAGGCAGAAGGATGGGGGACCGAACAGCCAATTTTGTGACCTCTCGACTTTCCGCGCCTGCGGTCGCATGGAAGGTCTCTTCCGCCCTGTGGCATTTGCTTTTTCAACCGGCAAAGGCTCACCGGCCAGTGGGCACATATGCTAGAGTCCTGAGGAAACCCGTTCATGATCGGGCTAGGAGGCGTCCAGCCCGCGCCTAGTCGGACTGACCGGATTCCCCTGAGGGAGGTTCCCTATGAAGCAACACTCGCTCGTGCAAATACTCTTCGCGATTTTGATGGTTGCTGGCCCGCTGCTCACGTCGTGCGGACCCCGGGCATCTGAGGTGACACCGACTCAAAGCAGTGACCAGATCCAAACTTTGGCTGTCGGAACCTTCTCAAGTGAATTAACTTCCACGGCACTTGCCATGCCGACGAACTCTCCCACTGCGGCGCAGACGCCGGCCGCGACCGATTTGCCGGCTGGTCTAAGCACGCTGGCCACCCTCCCGGTCATTCCCAGTTCTGCTCCGACCAGCTCCTGCTATGGATTGGCCTTCGTTTCCGACGTGTCCATTCCCGACAACATGACCTTGAGCCCTGGCCAGAAGTTCAAAAAGACCTGGCGCGTGCGCAACAGCGGCTCCTGCGACTGGGCCGCGGGATGGAAGTTTAGATTGACGGGCGGCGACGCGATGGGGGGGTCTTCGGTTGAGCTTAACAAGGCGGTTCAACCAGGGGATGAGACAGACCTGTCTGTCGACCTTGTGGCACCCAGCTCGGCCGGTACCTACCGTGGCAACTGGCGGATGACGACCGGCAGCGGCGCAAATTTCGGAGACGAGGTTTACGTTCTGATTGTCGTCTCAGGCTCGACGCCGACCGCTACGGCAAGGGCCTCTGCCACCGCTAGCCCGACAGCCACGGCGACTACAGGACCAACGGACTCGCCGACGGAGACCCCGACACTCTCAGACTGAACCAGCCGTGTAATCCCGGTCAATGCGGGGAACACCCCTTTCGATGGATGGGTACCGGCCGGTCGTCGGCTCCGGCGGGTTTCTTCAACTTCCAGGAAGGCTCATGCACATCCTAGAGAAGGGCCAGGCAGCTGAGTTTGGCCAGGCGCAGTCCAGTTCCTTCGGCCCGGGATCGGACCACACATGGGCCAACGCGAGGACCGGTAGGATGCCGCAATAGCTCTAGTTGCCAGTTCCGATTGTGCGAAGCGGAATCCTACGGAGACTCTTACCAGGAGGCGAAGGAGGGAATTGAACCCTCGTTGGGGGATTGCAGACACTTGTCGCCGTTTCTGACACCCTTACCACAATCGCTGCCCAGGGATCCGGTTGGGAGCTGCGCTCCGTCGCAGGATCCCAGACGCCAAATGTTTGCTGGGCGAATATGGAACGAAGATGCGCTTTGGTCGCGCCCCGCCTCCGAGCCGTCTTTTGACAAGCGAGTGCTGATTGTTGACTGCGACTTTCGGGCAGAGTAAGATATGTGCGTCCTTCGGTTGTTTTCATCGTTAGCCCCCACGTGGGTCAGGTAGATCGTAAGTCATCTGCCCGCGCAACTCTCCCGTATGAAGAAGAGAAGGTCCCATGATTCGACGTTCATACCGGCTATTGGCGATGCCGACGGCTTGCGCTTTGCTCATCCTTGCCTGCAGTTTTGGGGGGAATGGATCTGGTTCCGGTCAGGTCGGGGATTTCACGCCACAACCCGATGCGGCAACCTCAACCCCGAGTGAAAGTGAGTTCGAACCGCAGCAGTTCTCGATCAACCAACAATTCTGGCATTCTGGCTTCCATGTTCAATTGGAAGATGGTCGCTACTATAACGAAAAGAACGATTTCACAGATAAGGTTCGCTACTTCGTTTCGATCGCAGCATCCTTCGAAAACCTCGGGGATGACGACTTCTCCTACTATGCAACGACTTCAATCGTGTGGGGTGGGAACAGCGCTCCATCGTTGACCATCTCGGATTTTCCAAGGGTTGGATCTGGCCAGGCTTCAAACGGTGAGTTCATCTTTGAGGTCGACGAGGCTTTTGATCCCGCAAGTGCGCAGCTCATCGTCGGTTCCAGCGAAGAGAATCAAGCCCAGATACCGCTGGGCCCGGAAGGCGGCGACCTCGTCAATCTGGAACCGACCGAGCTCCCAATCTCCGGGTCGCTCTCGATGGAGTTGATTGACCTCACGTTCAATTCTGCCGAGATGCGGTCTGACATCCCGAACTCGTACCGTGAACTCGAAGACGGCAAGCTCGCGCTGACATTGCATTACGACGCCACGAGCCGCGCAGCGGGCAATTGGAGCATCCTTGGGCAGGACTTTGGCTTGACCTTGCCCAACGGAAAGAGCATCGCACCAGATGGTGGGCCAGTTGAGTCCCTGCAAGGCTCGGCGAGCGGTATCGACACAACCGACCTTTCCGTACGGTTTCTGGTTGATGATCCGCCCAACGGAAAGTACACCCTGCGGTTCACGCCGGGCAACTGGTTCATCGGCAGTGACGGCGTGACTGAGGGAGCGGTTGACTTCGAGATCCAGTAGGCCCCCGAAGCAACCCGTCAAGGGGCCTCTGACGTCCAATTGTGCCTTTGCCTGCTCGTTCCCTGCCTTTGTTCCGGCCCTGGCTTGACATCGCCCCTAAAGTCCCCTGCGCCAACCGTCTTTGGGAATCAGGTCCCTTGTATGGGAAGAACGAAGCCGCATATGGGCCTTCTCTCTTTTCCGAGACCCTTGAACGGATTCTTCTAGGACCCTTGCTCGGGAGGCGACGACGGGGATTCACTTGTCCTGAGTGAAGCGAAGGGAACCCGTGGATGAGGGTTTGGCCGACCCTACCCGCGGCTCATCGCCAATTGCTTCCAGAAGGAGTTCGAAAAGGATTGGGGAGGAGAAGCAATGTCAGCCGCTGAGGCTCCCAAAACAGCATGATCAACAGGCGACTTTCCGGACGGCAACCTGAGGATGTATGGTTTACTCAGTAGGATTCGGACTCACAATCCGAAGGTCCCGGGTTCGAATCCCAGCCCCGCTACCAGAGAGGGCCTCCCTTGCGGAGGCCCTTCTACTCATGACAACCCTGGGAAATCCTTCGCCCCACTGGCCCAGGATCGGTTCCAGCCCGGCGACCTGAACGCACCCGATGGGGAGTATCTACTGAACTACCCACCAAGGGGCCGCCGGTCAGGGCAAGTGTCAGACAAATCGCGCTCGTACCCGAGTGCAGGTGGCATGGTTCTTCCATGTATACTCAGAGCCGCCTGAGAAGACCGAGTGTGACCGTTTGGGCCTAGCTCGCGATCGTCAACGGAAAATCTTCTTCTTTGTTGGGAGGCTGGATTGCCAACACCCGACTTGGCCGTAGCCAGCCGCATGGCCGCACAGATTCAACATTGGGAGGCGGAAGGGGACCAGCGTGCCGTTTTTCTCAGCTGTTATCTCCTCATGACAAGCAACATCATCTCCGAGATAGACCACCAGGAGTTTCACAACTTCGGCCTGGGTCAGCCGACTGATGGAGCGCTTCGCCGAATACTATTTTTTGGCTCTTGAGGAGTATGAGCGCGAGCCAAGCTCGGCGCCTGCTGTCTGGCATTCCGCACACGACATATCGTGCGCCCCCCACACGCTTGCCCTTCAGAAGCTGATGGCCGGCGTCAACGCCCACATCAATTATGACTTGGTACTAAGCCTGGTAGACCTACTCGAACCTGAGTGGGACGACCTGGAGGCCGACCAGCGGACTGCTCGCTACAACGACCATTGTCACGTGAACGCGGTTGTTGGGCGAACGATTGATGCCGTGCAAGATCAGGTTTTGGATCCGGTGATGCCCATTGTGGTGCTCATCGATGAGCTGCTTGGCCCGGTCGATGAGAATTTGGTCTCTCATCTCATTGCGCATTGGCGGGAAACAGTCTGGCGTGACACGATGCAGCTCTTGGAAACCAACCTACCAACCGAACGAACTCGATTGATCCACCAGATAGAACAGGCTGCCCTTAGGACGGCTCGCCTAATCGGCTAGGCTCCAAATGAACCCGGCGAGTCCCCTCCGAATGCGCATTTCGTTGCCCAGCGAACGACTGTAGCGTGTCAGAACTTGTGAGACAAGAATAGGGCCAAACAAGAAGAGGCCTTTCGGCCAATAGAGGTTTAGCATTCGAGAACAGTCAGGTGTGGCCGAGAAGAAATCTACCGCAGAGGCGACGGTAAAGAATATCCGCCGCAACACTCGTAAGAAGTGCAGCGCCGAAGGGAAGATCCACACCGTGATCGAGGGTTTGCCAGGCGACCTTTCGATTGCAGAGTTGTGCTGTCGGGAGGGGCTCAGCCAGAATTCGTACTACACATGGTCGTGGGAATTCCTCGAAGCCGGGAAGCAGCACCTGGCCGGAGATACCCAGCGTCAGGGCACGAGCGATGAGGTCAAAGTACTGCGCAAAGAACTCGATCAGCTCACGGGTGCCTGCGGCACAGTGCAGGCAAGCTCCAGGTGGCGGAGCTGTTCTTGAAGAACCGCGTGGCCTGACCTGGCGGGCGGTGCCAGGGAAAGGGGCTTGCTGCGGTTGGGGGGCGAAACGTGGAACAAAGGATCCGCAGCTGTCCCGAGGAGAAGATGGAGAGCATCCATCTGGTGGCGAACTCCGGTCTCTCGATAAGGAAGACCTGCACCGACTGATCGGACATCCCACATCATTCTCTGCATTCGCTGGCAAGTCGGCCTGGCAGCCTCGGTCGACAAGCCGGCGAACGCTGCACCGTCCTGCCGGAGCGGATGGCCCGTGGACCCCTGGGAGGCGACCCGGCCTCCCCAGGGGTCCACGATTTAGAAATCCTAAAGGTCTCTCAGGAGTGTCGCCAACGCCAACAGAATGAATCCGGCTGCAACAAGCCAAAACGAGTACTCGCTTAACACGGCTATCGTCCCGAAGTGACCAAGGAGCCCAAGCACACCCAGTATGACAGCGATCCACCACGTAATGACTTTCGGAGCAGAGAGTTCTCATATTCATCGTCGTATCTCCTTTTGTGTCGGTAGCACTTCAATCGGGGTCCGATCTTCGGCCCAGCTGCGGCAGGGTCGGACAGCCTGCCGGGAGCCTCCTTCAGCCGGGCTTTGAGTCCATTCTCGCCCGAGGTGGCTTGATCGGTCAAGTCATCTAGGGCTGGGACAGGGCCTCGGCTTCAAGCTGATCCAGGCGTGTGTAATAGTCGCTTATCTCCTTCAAGTGAGCCCAGGCAATCTTGCCCGTCAACATCATGTCGTCGTGCGTTACGTCCGTCTCCGGATCCTGGGCGCCGTGTTCGAGTTCCACCTCAAGGCCCCGCCGGAACTGCTCCATATCGATTTTCGCCCAATCCAGTCCCAATTGTGTTCCGGTTGTCCGCGCCGCCTCGGTTGTGATCTTGCGTTTGTCGCTCATCATTGGCCTCCTCATGCTGTTACCCATCTGCCTCGGTCGGGCGGTCTTGAACTGGCTCCCTGGCCGGCTCTACGAGCGATAGTGCTCTCGTACTTTGGCCGCAATCTGGGCATCGGTCATCTTGTCTTCGGTTTCCATCTCAAGGACAACACCCTTGATTCCTGCAGGCTCAAGGCGCTTCATCAATTCTCATTTGGCCTCGCCGGTACCGAAGATCAGGATGGTGTCTGCCTTGCGAACCGCGGCCACGACTTCATCGTAGAAACGGTCGAGTTGGTTGCCGCCCTGTCGATCCCGGATATCTTCCTTCGAACTCTCTTCGGACCTTGATCGGCCCGGAGCGTGGACGTTTGCCTCCATGTTTGAGCCAATCTCCTTGGTCTCCTCCCCTTCATCCGAAACCATCACGATGCCGGCCATGCGATGGTCGATCCACAGGCCAGCCAGCCTTTTCAAGGGAGATCTCCTTCGCCCAATTCGCCAACCACTCCACGGGACTCGAACCTATTGTTTTGATGAACTGATCCTCTTGAAATCAATGAACCCTCGCTGAACATCAACCGATGTCAATTGCACACGGACTTGGGCGCCAACATCCAAGCCCTCAAAACCCTGAACCAGTTTTCCCTCAACCGGGGTATCGGCAAGCCGAACCCAGGTTCCTTTCTCAGAAGCGCCTGTGACGATCGAATCAAACTGCTCGCCGACTCTCGATTGCAACAGCAGGGCCGCAGCGGACTTACCAACCTGACGTTCGACCTTGTTGGCGGAGTTTTCCGCCTGGGTGCAGTGAGCCGCCAGAACGTCGAGTTCGCCCTTGCTATAGGGGGCAGGCTGGCCTTTCAGGGCCGCTTTCAACAATCTTTGGGTAAGCAGGTCGGGGTAGCGGCGATTGGGAGCCGTCGAGTGGGCGTAGTCCTTGACGGCCAGGGCAAAGTGACCGGGCGCATCCGCGTCAGGAAGCTCGGCAACATATTCGCCGGCCCCCAAAAGCTTAATCACGGCCAAAGACAGATCGGGAAAGCGCAGCGGATCTGCCGTCTTCTGGCTGACCAAGAACTCCTCCAACGCCTTTGAATCCGGGCGCTCTGGGAGGTTGAACCCTCGATCATTGGCCAATTCGACGATCCGGTCCCAGCGCTTTGGCGTGCGAACCACGCGGCGAATTGAGGGATAACTCTTGGTGGCGAGATACCGGGCGGTCACACCATTGGCTGCGACCATGAAGTCCTCGATGATTTCTTTGGCACGGTTCTTTTGTTCTATTTCCAAGGTGCGGATTTGGTCTCCGTCGAACAAGGCCTTGGCCTCGATGGTTTCCAGACTGAGCGCCCCATGATGATGCCGCAGCTTCTTCATCCGTTGGGCAACGTGATCTTGCAGGCGGACATTCTCGGCCAGGTCCTTAACGGCGGTGATGGGTTCCGGCGCATTGCCGCTCCCGTCCAGCCAGGCAGCCACGCCATTGTAGGCAAGTTTGGCGTGGTTTGTCACTCGCGCCTGGTAGATATCGGATTTGCTGAGCTGCCCATCCTCATCAATCACCATGTCAATCACGATCGACAGGCGCTCCACCGCGAAATTCAATGAGGTGAGATCCGTCGAAAGCTCATTGGGAAGCATGGGGAAGATTTTGGCAGCGGTGTAAACGGAGGTCGTGTTGTGCCGGGCATGCTCGTCGATAGCCAGGCCATGCTTCACCAGCGAGGCCACGTCAGCCACGGCGACGAGGACTCTGACCTTGCCTCCTGGCAGCGCTTCGGCAACCGTGAGTTGATCGAGGTCGCGCGAGTCATCGTTGTCAATCGATGCCCACAGAAGGTTTCGCAGGTCACGCATTTCAGGTGGGCGTTTGACGGCTGCCTCTCCTGCGGGGGCAGGCACTTGCACTTGCCTCAGCTCGGCCATGGCCGCCCCCGAAAAGTCGGGCAGCAACCCGTGCTCAAGCATCGCTCGGCGAGCAATGCCCTCAAGGATGACACGCTGGTTCGTGTGACTAGATTTCATGGCAACTTCGGCAGGCAAAACCACCCGCACCTACGGGCGGAGTATTCCGCTCACCTCCAACTTCATTTTGGGTCCCCGCGAAAACAACCGCACGCGCCCCGCCTGAAGAGATACCCGGAATGGCTGACCCCTGAGCGCATGGGTTATCTCGACAAGACCGGCGCCATCTCGAACTTTGGGACCACAAGGTCAACTCGTCAACTTGCGTCCGGAGTTGGGCGCTTGCCGATGTCAGAGGCCGCCGGACGAACGCCAAATGCATTGGGGCGCTCATCAGACGGGCGGACTGGCATGGCCTGTGGGGAGTACCGGCGCAAGTCTTGCGCCTAGATAATCCCCAACAGCTTCAAGACTACCAGGATGATTACGATCACGATCAGTACATGGATCGCGTTTCCGGTGTGCGGGATGCTGGGGATGAAGCTTGGGCCAAAGAAGCCCAGCAGCCAAAGAACGATCAAGATGACGATGATCCAGGTCAACATATGCGAGCTCCTTGCGACACCTCGCCCGGCAGAGTGCTTGGTGGTAGGCGATCAATTCATGCCCACTTCTGCCCGGACGGGACTCGGCAGATCCGCCGTCCTATGCGGATTATGGACCTATCGTACAAGATGGGCTCCGCAGGCACATCCACCGACTGTGGGGTCTTTGTCTCCGCCGGATGGGGGAGGGCCCACATCAATCCGCGATTTTCCAAGGTGTATGCACAGGATACGCCCAAGCCTCTCGAAATGTAGTCTTCGTATTTGCAGGCGGTCAATCGAAACTAATGTTTGTATCGCGTGAGGCCGGCTCATTCATTGGAGCCGTGCTCAGGCTTATCGCGGCCAAGGCTTGGCTGCAGCCAGCTTCGGCCGCTTTGTTCGATCAGATAGTCTGCAGCCTGCGGGCCCCAGCTGCCTGACGGATAGTTCGGGAACCCCACGGGCTCGAGCTCAGCCCAGGCGTTCAAGACCGGTTCGAGGATTGACCAAGAGCTCTCGACCTGATCCGCTCGCATGAACAGAGTTGCATCTCCCGCCATCACATCGGCCAGCAGGGTCTGATAGGCCTCGGGCAATTTCGACTCGAAGGCTTCCTCATAGGAAAAGTGCATGTCTTCCAGGCTCAGATGCAGGTCGGGACCAGGCTGCTTGGCCTGAAAACGAAGCACGATTCCTTCCTCAGGCTGAATGTGAATGATCAAGCAGTTGGGATGCCAGGCGTGAGAGGCTGCCACAGGAAAGGATTGGTGGGGAACCGGACGGAATTGGATCATCACCTCCGAAGCCCTAGTCTCCATTCGCTTGCCAGTCCGCAGGAAAAAAGGCACGTCCTGCCAGCGCCAATTGTCGATAGACAATCTGATGGCGGCAAATGTTTCGGCTGTTGAGCCCGGCGACACCCCTGTCTCGCTGCGATAAGCGGGCACCTCTTGGCCGTCCATTTTCCCCGCCCCATATTGACCGCGTACGGCGACTTGCTCAACCTGATCTCTGGAGATCGGACGGATGGCCCGCAATACGTCCACTTTCTTGTTGCGGATTTCGTCCGCATCGAAGGAGACCATGGGCTCCATAGAGATCAGGGTCAGGATTTGCATCAGATGATTCTGGATCATATCCCGCAAAGCGCCTGCGTGCTCGTAGTACGCACCACGATGCTCCACGCCCACTTGTTCGGCAACGGTGATCTGCACGTGGTCGATGTAGCGGCGGTTCCAGATGGGTTCAAACAACGCGTTAGCGAAGCGAAAAGCAAGAATGTTCTGAACCGTTTCCTTGCCCAGGTAGTGGTCGATTCGGTATATCTGACATTCGTCAAGAACTTGCGTGAGCACGGCATTCAGGGCCACCGCCGAAGCCAGGTCGTGGCCAAATGGTTTTTCCACGACGATCCGCACGTGCTGTCTGTCCTGAGCCAGCTTGGCCGAGCCCACTCCTTTGACAATCGTTTCCACGATGGCCGGCGGTGTAGCCAGGTAGAAAATATGGTTGGCTGGAGCATCCCACTGCTTTTCCATGGCCTGCAGCTCGTCGCTTAGGGCCGCATACGTTTTGGGGTCGGCAAAATCGCCGGAGATGTACGACAGGTTGGCAGTGAACTTCTGCCATGTCTTGTCGTCAATCTCCCCACAGTCACAGAAGCGATCCACCCCATCTCTCAGCCGCAGACTGAACTCATCTGGGGTGCCCTGCTTGAGATCCAGCCCGATGACGGCAAAACGGTCAGGCAACTCGTGGTCCAGCAAAAGGTTGTAGAGTGCCGGTGCTAGCTTGCGCCATGTGAGATCGCCCATGCACCCGAATATGACCAGAAGGGTTGGCTCATTCTGAAGTGTCATTGTGGCTGCGCTTTCATTTTGAGATGTTCGCTCCTCGATCCAGATGCCAGAGGCGTTGGCGGAGGTCAACTCTCGCCTTCATGAGAGGACGCAGTTCAGTGTGCGCGCTGATTGTTCCTTGCGGGCTCGAGGAGGGGTAAAGGTCGGCGCAATGATCTTCCGGGAGAGGGGCAATCGGCTTCGTTGCGCTTGTGCGGTGCGAGCTGAGGCGGTCATCAATGATTCCACGCAAGCCCCAGCGTCTCAAGCGTCTTCTGCGTGGACTCGCGACCCTTGTGGATAATGCCCCGAATCCCCAATCCTTGAGCCACTTCGACAAACATCGCTCGGTCGTCAATGTAAACGACTTGTTGTGGGATGGCTTGGGCGATATCCAAGGCAATTCGATAGATGTCTGCATCCGGCTTGCGGTAGTGGACAAAGCAGGATGAGACGAAAAAGTCCATGAATGTACCCAGTTTGAATTCTTGGATGCGGTAGGCTGTCAGTTCCCGCCCTTCATTGCTGACGGCCGCCACCTCTAGGCCGTATTGATGCTTCAGTCCGCTCATCAGCTCAATCATCTCCGGGAAAGCCTCGGACTGAGCGTACATGAATGCTTTGAACTCCTGGCGCGAGAAAGAGCGGTTCTGATAAAAAACAACCCGAGTCAAGTATTCATCGAGGCTGATCTTACCAACTTCATATGTATCAAAAGTCATGCGATGGCGCTCGTCCATTTCATCGTAATCCAAACCGAATACCTCGGCTGCGCGTATGCGCATCGTGTGATCCCAACCATTGGTCAGCAAAACGTTGCCAATATCCAGGAACAGCGTCGTAATCTCGGAAGAAGTAGTCATGGCATCACCTCGTCAGACTGCAGGGCGGACCGCGGGCCTTGCTTTTAGACTACCACCCCCCGAGCCAAGTGGCTTACGGCGCCGCCCGCTTCTCGTGCATCCGTCGGGCGGTTCAATCAGCTTGCACCTGCGCACCAACGAACCCGAAAAAGTGTGGGGCGAGCAAGGACTTGTTGCCCGTTCACCTTCATCTGCCTACAAAGTCATGATCAAGGCCAAGCGGATGGATCGGTTCAAGCAAATGCGGGAAGACCGCTCGTCGCATCGAAGCCGGCGCCCGGGTTCTGATCGAAGCACCATCCCATACGGCATGAAACCCGGTGATTTCGGATCGGCCTTTGGGTGACCGCAGGAATCAAACCCGTCATGCGTGGATAAGCCCACGTATTGTGATGGCTAACTAGGCAGCTGGAGCCGTGTGGAGGCGACTTGCCAATCATGGCATGGTCCAGTTTCCTCCCGGCCGTCCCCGCTGCAGGGATGGATAACAATTGAGGAACTGGCTACAAGCCTTCAAAGGGATCCGCCGCCTGTAACCCCAGCCCGTAGACTCCAAACAAGAGCACGGACATCCACACGAGGACGCCGTTGGGAACCGAATTCACCTCATCGTCCATGGGGGCAAGCCCGCGCCATGCTAAAGGAAATGGCTCTCGCCGTCGCGCTGAGCTCTGAGTTACTCAGCACTGGATAGCGAAATTTCTTTCACCATGGCCGCGGTCTTTTCAGGCTGGTCAACCCGCGTGGCGACGTCCGCCTGAGCAATAATCCCCACGATCCTGTTGTCGCTGTCGACGACGGCAAGACGGCGCAACTGATGCTTAGACATCAAATTAAGCGCTATCTGCAAATCATCTTCGGGGTGGCAGGTCACCACCTGGCGCGTCATCACCGCCTCCACATGGGTGGACTCGGCGTTGCGCCCTTCGGCCACAACTTTCAAAGCCAGATCACGGTCGGTCACGATGCCGACCAGCTTTCGGGTCTGGTCGCTGTCAACTACGGGAATTGAGCCGATGTTCTCGCGCTTCATCGACTGGGCCGCCTGCTCCACCGTGCTGTCTGGCAGGCAGCAAACGGGGTCTTTGGTCATGACTTCGTGGCACTTCTTCATGAGGTTCTCCTTTTCTCGGATGGTTATCGGATGGAGTGGGCCTTGCGCTTGCCGTGCGCATCGAGAACCAGACTTTCCGGCCGCCAGGGTGGTCTGCCTCAGACGCAGATCAGGATGGTCATAAACAGATGTATAGGTTCGGGCGCTGACCGCGGTGACTGGGTGATGCATGGCCCACGCTCACGCCGGAACGTGGCCAACCTGAGCGGATGGGGCCTACAGTTCTGGCGAACAATGGTCCAAGCAATGTGACAATCATCGAGGGCGGGGGCGGCAGGCCGCATGCTGCAGGAAATATCGCACATAGGCTCAAAGACTCCGGATTTCGACCTGAACCGATGTTACAAGAAACGCACCTGGTTCACATCCATCGTCCGGGGAGTGCTGATCTCCGCCGCTTGGGGGGGATGTGTCAGAAGTGAAGCGCAACCCAGTAGCCATCCACCATCATGGCCAATATTCCCCAGACCGATCCAAGCACAACGCCTGCGATGACGTCTCTAGGATAGTGGGCGCCAACGTATATTCTTGTAAACCCGACCAGGGCGGCGACGGCGTATAGGCCAGCCGACGCCAACAGGCCCAACTGGAACTGATGGACAAACAACGTCATCAGGAAGAATATCTGGGATGTATGACCGCTGGGAAAGGAATTGCCCTTTTCCCGCCAGCCAACGACGCGTGCCTGGACAAGCGCAAGAAAAGGTCGGTCCCGGTCGGTTATAGCCTTGATGATTTCCACCAACAACCAGAGCGTTAGCGTGCCTAAGACGACTTCCATGGCCTGGCGACGATAGCTCAGCGTAAACAAGATGAATGCGGCGATGAGTGCCGTCAGCATATTGCCGAGCTGGGTTGCCAGCCACATGCAGCGATCGAGCCACAATGGATATAGTCGCATATTCAAGAGCTCAAAAGTACGCGTGTCCCAGCGCTGACCGGCTGCCCAGACTAAGGACAACGTCAATAGTGCGAAAACTGAAAGCAGGACCACCAGGCCCAGCTTGGCGCTCAGCGCCGTCCAGAGTGAGGCCCGTGCGTCGCTGGGCAGCATGGCAAGAACCAGAGCTAGTCCGGCCGCCAGGAGCAGTACGAACACGAGGCGTCTTCGGGGCGCGGATCCCAGGGAAGGGCGAGCGGACACCGGTGGTTCGGGGGCCGGTTTGCGGACGCCGTTATTCATCGGGGTTTGGTTTTGGATTGTTCAGGCCCGTTGTCGCCAGGTTTCCTGTGAGCTCTGTGCCGGCCATAACAGTCAGGGCCCGAGGGTGGATATGGACAGAGAGCAAACCCTGGCCAAGAGGAACACCATCTGCGAGTGCCGGCATCCGCGGCTTTGACACTACTACCAGCCGCCTGGCCCGGTAATGATGGATGCCGGCATCTTCAAGGTGCCCTCCGTGCGGCCGCAAGACATAGGCGAGCATGTCGAGTTTGCTCATATCCGAGAAGGTGAATACGTCCAAGCGCCCGTCCCTGAATGACACGTTCGGTGAAATCTGAAAGTGGGGTCCTAGGAAGGGCATATTGGTGATCAACATCATGTGAGACATCGTGCTGACTTCTTTGTGGCCATCCAGGGTCATTCGGAGCTGTGAAGGGGTTGCCGAGATCAGAGTCGAAAGCAATTCGCCGATTTGGGTCAAATCGCCGTGCTGGATATCATCCGACATCGGGTACAGATCGCTCATCAGACCCAACGCGGCAGCTTCCAGGAACCAGTGACGCGAACGTCCGCAGTGGACCCGACCCACATCGATCTTCAACCGTCGCCCCCCGCGAAGCAGGGCCACAGAAGTGGCGATGTCTCCGCCAATCCCCAGGTTGAAGGCGAGATTATTGCGTGTCCCGATGGGGATGATGCCAAGGGTTGCATCGCTTCCGACCATCGACCCCATGACACTGTCAATCGTCCCATCCCCGCCGGCCACCACTACCAGCTTGATGCCCGACCTGAGGGCCTGGCGCACAACCGGATCCAATGGGCTCTCGGGGCGAACGGTGTAGACCTCGGGTAGGATTCGCTGGTCCTGCATCTCAGCCAGTATCGTGGCGAGCTGCTGGGGCGATTCTTCCGCGTGGCCGGAGGTGGGATTGAAGATTAGTTTCGCCCGCACCTGGCGTTGCGTCGCTTTGCGCCGCTTGCCGGACGACTGAGATTTCATATTTATGCCTGGAGTGTCCCACCCTTTGCGCCTGCCGATGGTCATGCGTCATGCGATCGGCTCTTCTCTAGGCGCATGTCCCTTCGTGAGGTCAAACGCCTCGACCCTCCCATCCTGATCGGGCGGAGATCGATCCGCCGCGGCGCGTTTCCCTCACCTCACTCTGACAGACACCTGGCCGCAAGGATATCGTCTCCAAGCGTCCATTCCTCGTGGATCCCGTGCCCGGGGGCGAGACGATTCCAGGACGGACGAACCTGCCTCGGCTCCCGGGCTCGGGATCCCAACCAGCAGCGAGCCCAGAACAAGGTGACGCCCGCGACCTCGTTAGAGGTTGTCGCAGACACAGTCGAAGCACCGCACGGCCAGAATCGCCCGAAATGAGCCGCTTAGCCAGGAGCAGTTCCAGCCACCAAGTCGATCGACCAGGTGGCCGACCCCTCTGCAGACCAGCAGCATGAAGGGCGCTTCAAGATCGGCAAGCCTGCATTGATAATCCGCGCTTGTATCGGCGCCAGTGTTTCTTCTATATGATGCCCAAGAGCTTCAAAACGATCAGGATGATGGCGATCACGATCAATACGTGGACTACGTTACCGGTGCGCGGGATGCTGGGCACGATGCTCGGACCAAAGTAGCCAAGCAGCCAAAGAACGATCAAAATGACGATGATCCAGGTCAACATGCGATTGCTCCTTTTTCAAACTTTCAAGATCCGGTTTGACAGCTCGATAGATGAAGGTCAACCTCCCTAACGTCCTAGGAGGATGAAAATACCGGCGGCGATGGCGATGATCGCCAGGATCGCGCCCAGGCCGCCAATTCCAAGAAGCTGTACCAGACCCCATGCAATCAGGAAGATGGCCAGCAGGAGCATGCCTATGTTTCGGGTAAACCTCATGATGATGAGCCCTCCTCGATCTGACGGGAAGGCTGCGGGCGCCGGGTCAAGACCGTGCCCGCAGCCAAGCCGATCACGAGCCTTCTCGTTCAGGCGTCCCTGACGGCTACTTTCCCCGCTTCAAGAACCGTGGACGCACGATCGATACCCGCCACGAGCTTGTCCTGTCCGAGCTGCTTGAGCTGGCCGGCCCTTTCCCGAACCTCACTGGCAATCTCCTGTGAGTCGGAACGAGCCTGGGCCAGGGCCTGGTCGACCACTTCGGTTGTCCGATCGCGCAATTCGACGCCCTTGACCTGGATCAGAGCCCGTGTCTTCTCACCCGATTGGGGGGCAAGCAGAAGCATCGCTCCTGCGCCGGCCAGCCCACCAATCAGCATGCCGGCCAAAACGCTCATCGTCTTATTCATGTTGTCTAAGTCCTCCATTGATTTTGTTGTCTGTGGTGCTTGTATATCCATACTTGTCTACTTGCCGGGGTCAAGATGAGGTGCCGCGTAAGGCGGACTTTCCCCCTCGTTCACACCGCGTGGCTTGACCTTTATCGGTCTCGACCCTCGCCCCCCAGGAAGATGCCAGCTTCGATTTGGTCCGTTTCAGTCACTTCGGTGAGTTCGAACAGCCATCGTATCGCTCCCACCACAAGGTTTCGGATCAAAGCCGAAAAGGGGAGCTCCGGCTGAGAGACATCTCCATTCGATTCGTATGGATTAACCGTAAGTCTCATCCCGATCCCTGCTCATTAGTCAAGTTACATTTGAGTGTGATGATCGGTGGTCGTCGTTCTTGTGACGCCCTCCACGGGCGCACTGGGTCGATAGAAGATCACCCAGATAACCCGCTCGAGCCCCCAGGCGATCAAGGCATACACCACCATGGCAATCACGGTTGAGATTTCCAGTACCATGCCGCCCGCCGACGGTGTTCCCGTCAACCCCGCAAAGGGAAACAGGAAAAGGCTTGTGAAACCGTAGACGAATGTGGCAATCGGGCTATCCGGGTTGGCGGCGATCAGCTTCAGCCCAACGCGCAGCGCCAGCATAGCTTCTAGCACTCCGAACAGCAGCCAGACCAGCTGGGTGGCCTTGAAAGTGAAAATACGTCGTTCTCGTTCCGGTTCCTTTTGTGTCATTCGGACTTCTGAAACGCTGTTGTCTGTCATTTCGATCTCTCCAAATATCATATGTGACGGTTTTCACAAACTTGAGAGGTTCATCCTCGTGCGCATCAGCCTGGGGCGGCGACGAGCCCCTGCCCGAGCGCTGATCCACAACAGGCGGGTGTTGGCTGGTTACACCCTGCGGCGGAGAAGGTGGACAATCGCGATCACGATCACGGCACCCAGCAGCGTCACCAGCATAGTGGGCAGATTGATGGCATCGTTGATCGTTCCGACATGGAAGATCGGGCTGAGGAAATACCCGGCCAGAAACGCCCCCACGACGGCCACCACAATGTTGATCAACAGGCTCGACCGATCGTGCATGATTTCACTAGCCACCCAGCCGATGATCGCCGCAGCGACGAGGTAAATGAGAATATTCATGATTTGTCTCCTAAGTGTCTTAGTTGAGTTCCACGGCTTCTTAGTACTTGTTGCCTTGTCGATCCCTACGCGTCTTTGTGCATTTCTTGCACCCCCGGTTCTTCTTTGCAGCTGACCCAGTTTGTGCCGGCGCTCGGGGCAGCAGAATGGTGCGCCGGTGTTTCGGAAACTAGCAAACAGCCAGGTGTCATCAATTCATCGCACCGTTTAAGGCGAAGGTGCTTAAGTATTCAGCCACGCGCTCAGGTGTCTCACCTTTGCTGATAAACGCATCGGCACCGGCGGAGAGGGCGGCTTGCTGACGGGCATCCATTTGACTGATGAGCACGATGACCAGAGCGGCCGGACATGCCTTGCGGAGCTCTGCCAGCGCGGCAACGGGCGAAATGGGAAGCAAATCCCAATCCACCAGCAGCATGTCCGTGTGATTGACGGGTGCCTGTGCAAGGGTGGTTGGCCAATCATCGGCTTCCCCAGCCAACTCCATCTCCAGATCCTGGAGCAAGAGCCGTAGGGCAGAGCGCTCATCGGGTTTGGCATCGGCCAAGTAGACTCGGGTCATAGTACAAGGGTATGGCAGAAGGCCCCTGGGCACATCCATCGACGGGGGAGATATTGCCTCCCCCACATGGGGGAGAAATCTGGCTTGATGGGGGGAATGAACAGCGATCAGGTGCTGGGGGACTGTTGAAGAGTGTTTTAGTCTGAGGACTCTTGTCCTGCGACCATCACCCGTCCGCGCCCTAAGTGCTTGGCGCGATATAGAGCGATGTCGGCGGCCTTCAAGAGTTCCTCTCGGTTTGACCCGTTGTCTGGGTAGGCCGCCACGCCAATGGAGAGTGTGATGGGCTCCAGTATTCGCCCGTCGAATGGGATGTTGAACTTGGCTACCCGGCGACCTATAAGTTCCGCGCGTTGGCGGGTTACCTCAAGCGGCGCGTCGGGCATAACAACCGTGAATTCATCGCCGCCATATCGACTGGGAATATCCTCCCCGCGGACATTAGCAAGCATAAGATTAGCTAATTCACGCAAGATCGCATCGCCAGCCGCGTGCCCGCTAACGTCGTTGTATAGCTTGAAACGGTCCACATCCAAGAGAATGATGCCAACGCTGGCGCCATTACGCTTGGCTCGAAGCAGCTCGCGATCCAGCGTTTCATCCAGATAACGCCGGTTGAACAGCCCGGTCAAATGGTCCCGCACGGATTGCTTGCGCAGAAGGGCCTGGGTTTCAAGCAAGGCGTGCTTGGCCTGGCTGCGCTTAGTGACGTCTCGGATGTTGCACTGGATTACACGCTCGCTGCCGGCCACGTACACATTGCTGACAAACTCCACTTGCATCAGGCGGCCATCTTTCGCTCTCAGCGGCAAATCCTCATAGCGAATGTATTCGTTCTTCTGAAGTGCCTGGAAAGCCCGTTTGTTGGCTTTGACATCTTTGAACGCGCCTACTTCCCAGAGCCTCTTTTCGATAAATTCCTGGCGCGAATAGCCCAGCATATTGATCAGATAAGGGTTGACGTCCTCAATCATCCCCGTCTCGGCATCCAGGATCAAAATCCCATCTTGTGCAGACTCAAAGAGACGGCGATAGCGAATCTCCGAACTCATGCTCTGAAAGATTGCCATTTTCACGGGTGTGTTTCAGATTACGAATTATTGCTGACCGCCCCTCAATATGTTGGTACGATCTGTCCCTGGAAGGTGCCCAACAAAGAGCACACTATCTTGGCTATGACAACCCCAAGCTGCATTCGTCGGCCGGGGAGCAATGGCATCATCCGATTGGGTGATGCGTTGTCATCAGCCAAAAGTTCGCATGAACCCATCCACCACATCCGGATCAAAGTCGGTCCCTGACAAAGCAAGGATGTGCTGGCGTGCCTTGTCCGCAGTCCATGCGGGGCGGTAAGGGCGATCTGAAGTCAGCGCATCCCAGACATCCACCACGGCAAATATCCGTGCCACCAGAGGAATCTGGCTTCCCTTTAGCCCGCGAGGGTAGCCGCTGCCATCCCACTTTTCATGATGGCAGTAGGGAACATCCAACGCTTGCCGTAGGTAACGAATGGGATAGAGCAGTTCGTAGGCGAAAGTTGGGTGCTTCTTCATTTTCACCCATTCATCATCTGTCAAAGGACCGGGTTTGAGCAAAATCTCGTCCGGAACACCCATCTTGCCGATGTCGTGGAGGAGGGCCCCCCAGCGCAAATTGGCCATTTCCGAGTCGTTCAAGTTGCAGTCACGTGCAAGTTTCAAAGTCATCTCTGTTACACGCAGGGAATGCCCTTCGGTTTCCTTGTCGCGCAAATCGAGGGCGCGTGACCAGCCTTCAATCGTGTCATCGTAGGCCAGACTCAGTTCCAGGTTGGAGCGTTCTATGCCCTGATACAGCCTGCTGTTTTCAATCGCAATCGCCGCCTGCCCGGCCAGCGAGTTGAAGAAATCAAACCACTCCTGATCGGGCTCTAATGGGCTGCGATGGAAAACCTCGACCACACCCAGGACCTTGCCTTTGGCTATCAGTGGCAGCCCGTAGTAACAAACCAGGCCCTCTCCCGAGAAGGTTTCTGCCAAGAGCGGATTGTTGGGATCTTGATTGAGGTCTGGAATCTGGACAAGCTGGTGCTCCATTGCTGCCCGGCCGGCGTAGCTATCCGACAAAAGGACTTTCCGACCGCGCGCGCTGTCGGTGTGGAAGCCGAGGTCGACAGCGCATTCCAAAATGTTCAAGACGGGATCTAGCAGCAAGATGTCCGCGGCATCAACATCAAGTTCTCTTGTTACTTGGCTTAGAATCTCTAAGAGGGAAAGGTCCAAATCGAAGTTGGATGAGATGGCTTGGTCAATTCTCCTCAAGGCCCCGAGATGTTCAAGTTGGCGTTGGATCTTCTCCCTCGCCTTTGTTCCTTCGGTGACGTCCATGTACGACCCGAGTACGCCGATGATCTCATCCTTTGAGTTCCGCAATGGCATCTTGCTCGTAAGAAGGGTGATCTTGTCACCCTCTGGGGTCGTGAGGGGCTCTTCGTAATTAAGCTTGGGAACACCATTGGCAATGACTTGGCGGTCATCAGCGCGATACATTTCCGCCTGCTCACGCCACGCCATCTGGTAATCATCTTTCCCGATGACTTCCGACGGATCAGCAAATCCCGCGTTGATGGCAAATTCAATGTTCGAGCCCAAGTAGTTGAGATTCAAGTCCTTCCAGAAAATCTTGGCTGGTAGAGCGTTGATAATGCTTTCGGTGATCAGGTATGAGTCCCGTAGAGCCTCCTCGCCGCGCTTTCTCTCAGAAACATCGGCTTTGATGGCGATGAAGTGCATGATCCTTCCATCGTCGTGTCTTACCGGAGTGATCGTCTGGTGTTCTGAATAGAGGCTTCCGTCTTTGCGGCGATTGAGTAACTCACCGCTCCAGATTTTCCCGCGCTGATGGTTTCCCATAGCTCTTTGTAAAACGCTTGATCTTGTTCGCCCGACCGAACCAATTCCCGCGGGTTCTTGCCCAGGGCTTCTTTGGCGGTGAAGCCGGTGAGGGTGGTGAATGCCGGGTTGACCCACTCAATCTCCCCGGTAGTGTCGGTGATCATGATGGCGTTGGCCGCCGCATTGAGAGCCTCACCCTGCAGGCGCTGCGTGTGTTCGGAACGCTTGCGCTGGCTGATGTCGCGATTAACGCTGACGTAACCTGTTATCTTTCCAGCGTCATCTCGGAGCGCCCGGCTGGAGATCTCGACGGAGATCCGTGTCCCATCTTTTCGAAGCTGAGTTGCTTCCCCGGACCAGCGCCCACCCGCGGCAATCTTGCGTCGCATGCCCTCGGCCCTCTCCTCGGGCCATTCGGTGCCGACCAGCTCCGTGCCATTCCGCCCGAGGACTTCCGCCGCCTTCCATCCATAGAGCGACTCGGCTGCCTTGTTCCAAACCGTTAGCCGGTATTGAGCGTCGCTGGCCACAACAGCATCGCTGATATCCGCCAAAAGACTGGACTGGTAGCGCACCTGCTCTTCCGCCCGCTTGCGATCCGAAACATCACGGATGTTGCATTGGATTACGCGTTTGGAGCCCGCTGTGTAGACATTGCTGACGAACTCAACACCTATGAGTTTGCCGTCCTTCGCTCTGAGCGGCAGACCGTCATAGCGGACGTACTCGGTCCTTTGCAGTTCCTCAAACGTTTCCCTACTGGCCCGAATATCCCTGAATGCGCCAACCTCCCAGAGCTTCTTTTGGAGGAACTCTTTGCGCGAATAACCCAGCAGTTCTGTCAAGAACGGGTTGACGTCATCGATCATCCCCGTCTCGGCATTAACGATCAAAATCCCATCCTGGGCCGATTCAAAGAGGCGGCGATAACGAATCTCCGAATCCTTTGTGGAGAGCATCTTGCGTTTTCTAGGTGTTCTTTGGGAAGTAGCCATGAACCCCCAAGCTTCTCTCTGTCCTCCCTCTTCTGGCCGGCACCAGGAACAAAGACAAACAGTAGTATCTCATTGTATTGGAGGCATTCCCCAGGCACATCCACCGCCAGGGGAGTTGTCGCCTCCGCCGTTTGGGGGAGTTTGGAGTGGGGGGTTAGGTGACGAGGCCCTGGCGCAAGGCGAGGGTCACAGCTTCGGTTCGGCTGGCGACGCCGAGTTTGGTGAGAATATTGCTGACATGGGACTTGATGGTGGAGGGGGAGACGGTCAGTCTTGCGGCAATCTGATCATTGGTCAGACCTTCGGCCAACAGGACCAGCACCTCACGCTCGCGGGCGGTCAGATCGAAGCCGGGCTCAGGGGGCTGGCCCGCGGAGCGGACGATGACCTGGGTGGCCTCGGCAGACAGTGTGGCTCGCCCGGCATGCGCCGCCCGGATGGCATGCGCGAGCTCCTCCGCCGAGACGTCTTTGAGCAAATAGCCAATGGCGCCGGCTTCCAGAGCGCTCTTGATAAGTTCCGGCTCTTTGTAGCTGGTCAGGGCGATAACCTCTACCTCGGGTGACTGCTGGCGGATGGCGCGTGTCGCCGTCGCTCCATCCATGTCCGGCAGCATCAGGTCCATCAAGATGACGTCGGGACGGATCTCAGGGCAGAGCCTGATGGCGGCCTCCCCGCTGCTGGCTTCGCCTGCCAACTCCAGGTCGTCATAGACCTTCAAGAAAGTTGTCAGCCCTCGGCGAACCATGGTGTGGTCGTCTACCAACATCACGCGGATTGACTGAGTTGGGGCGTCGCTCACGAGTCCTCCTGACCGCCCCATCGGACGGTTACCAGAGTGCCCTGACCGACTTGGCTGGCAATGGTCAGGCTGCCGCCGGCTGCTTCGGCGCGCTCTCGCATCATGCTCAGGCCGTAATGACCCGAAGCGGTAAGTTCAGACGTGACAAACCCGCGGCCATTGTCACGTACCTGCAGCTCGAGCCCATCGGGCGCATGGCGCACCTCTATTTCCACCTTGCTTGCCCTGGTGTGTTTGGCGATGTTATTCAGGGCTTCCTGACAGATGCGGTAGAGAGCAACATGCGTCTCAGTCGGTAACTTTCCGCCTCCGCTGATTGTCACCGACACCGGAGTGTTCGTTCGCCCGGTGAAGGCGTTCCCCAGAAGGCGCAGCAAGTCTCCCAACTCGGTGTCGGTCAGCGTGCTTGGGCGCAGCTCTGCCAGCAGGCCGCGCATCTCGGCTTGTGCTCCACGGGTTAGGCGGCGCAGATCCTTAAGCGTGCGGCGGGCTTCATCCTGATCTTTCTCCCATAGGCGCGGCAGGACTTCGGCAATCAGCCCGGCAGAAAAGAGCGACTGATTGACGGCGTCGTGCAGGTTGCGTGCAAGCCGCTGACGTTCTTGGAGCGCGGCCAGGCTTTGGGCGCGTTCATACAGCTCAGCATTAGCCATGGTCACGGCAGCCTGGTTGGCGATGGTCATCGCCAAGCCAGCCAGGTGCGGGGTGAAGTAATCGCTTTCAGTGTGCGCGAGACCTATCCCGCCGAGCAGGCAATTCCTGATGGCCAGTGGCACCCACATCCAGGACTGTACGCCTTCCAACATGCCGACAGGATCATCTCCGAAAAGCTCGCGAAGCAACACAGCCGAGGGCTCAGACCCCCAGATATCTGGAATGCGGATGGGGCTGCGTCCCTCGAAAAGCGCATCCAATGTCGCCTGGCCATGAAGCAGGATGTGCAGTGTCCCCCAGCCCTCAAGGCGCTCTGGGCCCACCACAGCCACTGCAACCAGTTCCGAATCTTCCAACATGAACAATCCCGCATGCGAGTATCTGATAAGCAGGCCCAATTGGTCAAGGATCAGGCCCGGTTGAAGCTCCAATGTGGAGGCCAGCGTCTGAGAAATCTCAAGCAGGATGGCGTTTTCGTAGGTGCGCGTGTTTTCCCGCCGCTGAAGAAGATGTTCCGCCTCGACGCGTCGGCTGACATCACGGACGTCGCCGAGCAGGCAAGGGCGGTTTTGATAGTTGAATGGAGCCGCGTGCCATTCTGCGTAGAAAGTCGAACCATCCCGGCGCAAGTGGCGCACGGGGCTGTCAGCTAGGACGCTGTAATGATGGGCCTCGACATTGTTCTTGAATTGGACCAGACTGTCGGGGTGGATGTAGTCTTCTGGGAGGAGCCCGATGAATTCGGGGCGCGGGTAGCCGTGCATGGCGCAAGCTGCAGGATTGGCCTCGACCACGGCGCCGGTCTCTACGTCTGCAACGATCATCCCGTCGAACGCGGAATCAAATATGCTGGCATACTCCCCCTTGTTTCCTTCAGGCAAAGGTCGATCTGGCTGATGCTTCATGGGGGTGTCTTCATGCCTCGCACAGTGGACCGGAGTGGCCCAAGGTTCCACCCTGGAGTGCGTGAAAAAGGGTGGACATGCGTCATGCGGGCCACGTCAGCCATATGGCGGTGAAGGATTCTCCAAGACTTCTCATGGCCCGTGGGCCGCTCAGAACGCCTCACCTCTCTAATTATAATGATTCCGAGGTAGGGGGCCATCGTCTTGCGACATCT
Source organism: uncultured Chloroflexia bacterium (assembly GCA_963807065.1). Classification (GTDB taxonomy): domain Bacteria; phylum Chloroflexota; class Anaerolineae; order Anaerolineales; family E44-bin32; genus CAWAND01. The sequence continues at coordinate 269,369 of CAWDZQ010000002.1, read as the reverse complement.
GGCGTTTCCCAGACCAGTCTGTTTGCCAAAGAGCCCAAACCATCTAACCGGCTTTGATACCCATTCTCCACGCTAGGAATCGAAGAAGCAGCGACATGTTCATCTTCATCTCAGGAACACTTTCTTTGCCATCGGCCAACGAACCTATTCTGGCGGGCGACGGCCAGATTCCCCACTGACATGTGCGTCGCAAATGGGACCTTCTAGGGGCCTCTTTCGACCAATTTGACTTGTGTCTTGTCAAGTGGTGTACTTTCAGTGTGCTTCCTCGTCTTTGATGAGTCGCGATCTTCTCCGTCAGAACAGTTCGACAACAACGTTCAGTGCACCGGTGCCAATTGCAGCGGTTCTGGCTCGGCGACCAGCAAGGTCTCCGGTTCCAGCAGCTTCTTCATGGAGTCCTGGCTGAAGTACCTTCGACCGACCTGCCACTCGTCGGAGATCTCCATCAGCACCGCACCGACGAGCCTGATCACAGATGCGCCGTCGGGGAAGATGCCCACGACATTGGTTCGCCGCTTGACCTCTTTGTTGAGCCGCTCCAGGGGATTGGTGGAGTAGATCCGCGTCCAATGCTCTTGCGGGAAGCTCATGTAGGCCAGCACTTCGTTCTCGGCCTCGGTCACCACGTCAGCTGCTTTGGGCCAGCGAGCTCGCACCGCTTTCACGACCTCGGCCAACTGCGCGCCGGCCGCCTCTCGATCGGGCTGCGCGAAGATCGTGCGCAGGGCCGCCGCCACCACCGCCTTGCTGCCTTTGGGGATGTGAGCCAGGACGTTCCTCACACCTGCACTGCGCCGCACGCAGTGCGGTGCAAGTGTAAAGTGCACTCTGCACCGCTGCCAGGTAGCTCCGGTGAAGATCTGCTGGATAGCTGCCTTTAGCCCCTCGTGCGCGTCGCTCGTCACCAGCTGCACCCCCTGGAGCCCCCGGCGGCTCAGAGAACGCAGAAAGTCCAACCAGAAAGCATATTCCTCGCTGGCGCCCAGGGAAAAGCCCAGGATGTCCCGATCGCCAGTCTCCCGCACGCCGATGGCGATCACCAGGGCCTGGTTGACGATGCGGTGATCCTGGCGCACTTTCAAGTACAGGGCGTCCAGCCACAGGTAGGGGTAGCTGCCCTCCAGCGGCCGATTGCGGAAGGCCTCAACCACCCCGTCAAGCTCTTTGCAAATGCGAGAAACTCTGCTCTTGTCGATGCCGGTCAGCCCCAACGCTCGGAGCAGATCATCGACCTTGCGGGTGCTCACCCCCTGCACATAGGCGGTCTGGATCACCGACAGGAGAGCCTGTTCGGACCGCCGTCGCGGTTCCAACAAACTCGGGAAGTAGGTCCCCTCCCGCAGCTTTGGGATCTGCAGCGGGATCTCGCCCACCCGGGTCTCCCAGGTTCGCTGACGATGGCCGTTGCGGTAGGTCTTGCGACCATCCGATCGCTCGTACGGGCCAGCGCCGATCACCCCATTTACTGAATGGGGTCACCTGCTCGGCCTCCAGTTCAACCGCCAACTGAGCCAACAAACGCGTGCCCTCTTGCAGAAAATCGCCGTCGAGATCAATTCCAACCTTGCCAAGGTACTCCAGAAGTGTGATAGTTGGATCGGCCATCGCTGTGCTCCTCTTGTGGTTTGCTCGACTGCAAAAAGGAAGCACACGATGGCTATTCTTACAAGCTCGTATTTACACCACTTAACAAGACATTATCGATTTCACCCCATCAAGCTGTGAGTTGTCTCCTGATCGATTTGTATTGAGACGGATCGCTGGACAACCGATACTCAAGATCCATAGGGCGACATTTCCCATAAGGACACCGCAGAGCCGGTGTCCAGCCAAACGCACTGGCTCGGTCGAGAGGGGTAATCGGGGCCTGATGACTCAAGTCTTGCGTGACGAGTCGTGCCCCTGCGATGCCCGGGCTATCCGCTTTGTTGCGGAGGGTCATCTTAGATGATTAACGACTGGTTGGATGCCACACGGCCGCATTGTTCTCTTCTGGCACGAGCAGCAGCCAGGATGGGTCCCATGCCGTCCACCCTGGCCATCTTATTGCGCTCAAGTTTCTGGCTCGCGGCTTGCATGCGGATGAACCTGCCAAGAGACCCCCGGTCTGACGATATCTAGTGATGACCCTGGCCACGCGGTGCACATCAATGCTATGGACACCACACTTGCGGCTTACGCTTCCTATTATCAGTACCTCCGCTAGGCGATAATTAAGTCCGGCTTTCGTGAACCCGAGAACTGCCCCGGGATACCTACCTTGTGCTTGTTCCGGGGAATCACTGGGTATCGGCCAAATGGCGGAGACCAACCCTATCCGTGCGATGGATGTAGCCTGGCACGTCCCAATGTAAGATCAATCTATCCCCCATCTAGGTATCTTGGCCTGCCAGCTCGAGATCTTAATGGACAGAGATTTCGGCTCGTTCGCGGGAATAGGTTCCGATGGGCAGATGATAAGTCGTTCCGGCAGCTAGCCAGTTCAAGAAGGAGATCTCTCATGAACACTACATTTACGATCGTCGCCGTTGTTCTGGTATTGGCGGTCATCGGCGCCGTACTAGCTTGGGTCTTTGCCGGGCGAAAACGTACGGAGAAGTTCCAGGATCAGTTCGGGCCAGAGTATGATCACACCGTAGAGAGCATGGGTAGTGAGAAGAGTGCACAGGCAGAGCTTGGGGAGCGGCAGAAGCACGTTGATGCGTTGGAGATTCGTCCACTTTCAGTTGGGGAGCGAGAGGCTTACCTGGCTGAATGGGCCGGCGTCCAATCCAAGTTTGTCGACGAACCGGGAGAGGCAATCGTGGATGCCGATCGCCTGATCAAAGAAGTCATGCAGCTTCGTGCCTATCCTGTCTCCGATTTTGACCAGCGAGCGGCCGACATCTCGGTGAGTTATCCAGAGATGGTCAGCAATTACCGCGCCGCACGAGAGATCGCACTCAAGAACAAGGAGAACCAGGCGGATACTGAAGAGCTACGACAGGCCATGATCCATTACCGATCTCTTTTCAAGGAGCTCCTGGGCGCAGAGGAAACGGTGTTGGAGGGCTAGGCGGAATGCACTGAGCGGGCTCAGACAAGCTATTTCAGGCGATCCTAGAAGAAGCATGGCTGCGTTAGTTCCTTCGCCATAGCGGAAGGTTTCCCAACCTCAAGGTCGGAAATTCCCTCGACCTGTTGGGCCAGAGTTGGAGATTTGCATCGCCTCTTCCAATGGCCGTTTCTCCCCTTCTTAGGATCCCTCGAATGGGAATGGGGCCCGCCATTGCACGGTCGTCACCGCGACAGCTACCACGAATCAGTGACTGGTTCCGCTATGGATCGGCAAGGATTGGAGGCGGTTCCTGGGTGTCAGAAAGCCCAATCCATCCTCTGGGCCGCAATCCTGGCACTTTCGAGGACTTCGCCAGCTATTGGGGCTCGCCGACCCATCTGGGACGATGCCCAGATGGGCAATCTGGCCTGGCCATAATTCGCCGACCATCCCGTGTTCTTAGTCAGGAGACCCAATAGTCATTTGCGTGGCACCCGGGTCCATCCATCCACCGGCCGGGAACAGTCCCTCGGTCCCCGGCCGGATATCCATCGAAGCATGGGGTGGTACCATAGAGATTACGAGCGGCCAATACGAGGCTGAACTCGGGGCCTGAGTATGCCGAGGAAGGCCGAGGGCCCATCCCCCTCATTCCACGCAGATTCACTTTGTCCCGCGTTGCCGTCCTGCAAACTCCAGCTTGAAAGTGTACGTGTCCCCAAAGAACGGTTCATCCATTAAGGAGGGCACGGTGTTCGAGCACCTTCTAATTCCCCTGGACGGCTCGTCTCTGGCGGAATGCGTTCTGCCCCATACTTTGGCCATGGCCCAGACATTAGGCGCCCGCGTCACGCTGCTGCAAGTCGTGGAGCAGGCAGAACCGTCTGGCCGAACGCGCGCCATCGATCCCCTTGACTGGCAATACACCGAGGCCGAAGCTGGAGCCTACCTGCAGGGCGTCGGCGAACGGCTGCACTTGGGCGGATTGTCCGCTGCCCAAGTGCTCTTGCAGGGCGACCCGGCCGAGCGGGTGATTGACTATGCTCAAGCCGAGCATGTGGACCTTATCCTTCTCAGCTCGCACGGCCAAAGTGGTCTCAGTGGCTGGAACATTAGCAGCGTGGTGCAGAAGATCTTGGCCCGGGCGCACGTTTCCATCCTGCTGGTACCTGCGTACCATAGGGTGACGTCTGACCTTCCTGCCCTGCGTTACGAGCACATGCTCGTGCCGCTGGATGGGTCACAACGCGCCGAATGTGTTTTGCCTCTGGTGGGGGCATTGGCCGCTGAACATATCTCGAAGGTCCTCTTGGTCCAGGTGGTTCGCAAGCCTGAATTGCCGCGTAGGGCTTCTCCTTCTAGAGAGGATCGGGCGTTGGTCGATGCGCTTACAGAGCGCAATCGGTCCGAGGCCAGTCTCTACCTGGAAGACCTTCGGGCCAGACTTTCGCCGCCCGCCGACGCCCACATTCTGGTCGAGGACCATGTCGCCGCCACGTTACATGAGCTGGCGGTGCAAGAAGACGTTGACCTAGTTGTCCTTAGTGCCCATGGCTATTCAGGGGAAACGCGCTGGCCCTACGGAAGTCTGACCACGTCCTTCATTATGTACGGCAACAAGCCCCTTCTGATTGTCCAGGATCTCCCCCGGCAAGCGTTTGAACCCACTTCAGCGGAGCTGGCCGCCCGAGAACATGGGCGGCATTGAGTCCGCCGGAAGGCCGGGAAGCATTGACCCCATTGCCTGAGCCGATCCTCAAGGAGCATGAAGGCATCGCTTCGCCAGCGGGGCTGGAGGAGATGGCACGCCGCCTTGCCGCTCAAGAAGTCTCACGCGAAGGCGTGTCTAGTGTGAGACACCTGAATCAACTTGAGGATCTGGAAGATCTTCTGGTACGTGCTCGGAGTCACTTTGCCTCCCAGGCCGATCAAAGGATTGAAGTGCCCTCCGGCGCCGAATGGTTGCTGGATAACTATTACCTGGTCCAGCAGGTCGTGCGACAGGTGCGGCAGGACTTGCCGGAAGGATTCTACCGTCAGCTTCCGGTCTTGTTGGATGCGCCAAACGCTGGTCTGCCGCGCATCTACGTCCTGGCCTCCGAATTAACATCCGCTCACGAAATCCACCTTGATCCGGATGCCGTCCGTCAATTCGTTGCCGCCTACCAAACCGTAGCTCCGCTGACCATCGGTGAGTTGTGGGCCCTGCCAGGACTGCTTCGCCTGGCTGTTCTGGACCGACTCGGCAAAGAGGTCAACGGGCTGCTTGGTGTGCCGTCTTCTTCTGGCGAAGTAGCCACCGCGAATGTCCGGCGTGGAAACGGCACCGAGTTGTCGGTAATTGCCGGCTGCATCCTCGACTTGCGGGCCATCGAAATCCAAGACTGGAAGCATGTCTTCGAGGATCTCAGCCTAGTCGAACAGATCTTGCGCAAAGATCCAGCCGGTGTCTATGCCCGCATGGATTTCGAGACACGCGACCGCTATCGCAAGGTCATCGAAGACTTGGCCCGCTCCACTGAAGCCCCCGAAGAGGTTGTTGCTCAGCAAGCCATTGACCTGATTGTCCACAGGGAGGGGCCTGGGGTCGAACTACCTCAATTTGGGGCGCCAGAGCCCTCAAAACCTGGTCTCGATCCGGCCACCAAGGAACCAGGATTTCAGACATCGGCCGGTCTCCATGGATTCTCAGCAGGCGAGGGGAAGGCAGAACCCTCGACCCTCTTCGCCAATCGCAAAGGACACGTCGGGTATTACTTGCTCGATCGCGGGCTCGAGGTGCTGGAGGGCCGTCTGGGGTACTCTCCTATCTTCGGTGTACGTCTACGCCGCTGGTTCTCCAGGCATGCTGTGTCGGTCTACCTGGGAAGCATCCTTCTCCTCACCTTGACGGGTCTGGGTGTCCTTGGAGCCCTGACCGTCGCATGGGGGGGCAGCCTCCTCTTGACGGCGCTGGCCGTTGTGAGCGGGGGCGTGCCTGCGATCAGCGTGGCCGTCGGTCTGGTGCACTCGATTGTCCCAAGGTTGGTATCACCCCATCTTCTCCCCAAGATGGATTTCCAGGATGGCGTCCCGCGTGAGTGTACGACGCTCGTCGCCATCCCGGCGCTGCTCATCGACTCGATGCAAGTTCGGTCCCTTATGCGCCAACTCGAACAGCACTACTTGAGCACGGCCGATGAGCATATTTTGTTTGCCTTGCTCACCGATTTTGGTGATGCTCCCCATGAGCAGATGCCTGGCGATGAGGCACTTCTCGAGCGGGCAAGGGCAGGGATTCGCCAGCTCAACCAGAAACACGGAGAAGGAAGGCGGACGCCCTTTCACCTGCTCCAACGCAAGCGAGAATGGAACCCGAGCGAAGGTGTGTGGATGGGGTGGGAGCGCAAGCGTGGCAAGTTGGCTGACCTCAGCGATTGGCTGACCGGGTCTACCACTTCCTCCTACGAGCTGGCGGATCCAGATGTGCCACTGCCTCCCATTCGCTACGTGATTACGCTGGATACTGATTCCCAACTGACTCGTGGCGGGGCCAACCGGCTGATAGCCACAATTTCCCATCCGCTGAATCAGGCGGACTTTGAACCGGATACCAACAGTCTGACTGCTGGCTACACAGTGCTTCAACCGCGTGTCCGCGTCAAACCCGCCAGTGTGAACCGGACGCACCTCACTCGGCTGTTTGCCGGCGACCGTGGGCTGGACCTGTATTCGCTGGCCGTCTCTGATGTCTACCAGGATCTCTTCCAAGAGGGGATCTACGTCGGCAAGGGAATCATGGACGTGGCTGCCTTTCGCCGCAGCTTGGTGGGGCGTGTTCCAGAAAATGCGCTGCTCAGTCATGACCTGTTCGAAGGCATCGTTGGGCGCGCCGGCCTGGCATCCGACGTGGTTGTCTTGGAAGACTATCCCGACCGGTACTTGGCCCTTACCGAGCGTCAGCACCGCTGGATTCGGGGTGACTGGCAGCTCTTGCCCTGGCTCATGCCTCGGGTTCCGGCCGAAGGGGGCGGCAGGATCGCCAACGACTTCTCGATACTGGACCGATGGAAGATCCTGGACAACCTTCGGAGGAGCTTGCTGGCGCCGTCGCTCTTGATCCTTTTGTTGGAGGGGTGGCTCCTGCTCCCCGGCCCATCCCTGTTCTGGACCGGCATCGGGGTACTCACCCTCGGCACTTCGATATTGGCTGGCATCGTGTTGGGGTTGCGAGTGGGCCTGCCGACCTCCCAGTCGTTCGAGCGCCTGCGCCCGATTTGGATGGACCTGGCTCGGTGGGCCCTGGCGCTGGTCTTCTTGCCCTTCGAAGCTCTTCTGGCGCTGGATGCGATCGCCGTCACCCTGGTCCGCTTACTCCTCACCCATCGGCGGTTGCTAGAGTGGACCCCAGCGGCAGACTTCAGCCGGGCCCTGGGAAAGCGATCAGCGCTGGGTTGGACGTGGAAACGGATGACTACAGCGCCGGTCGTGGCATTGACGACTGGCGTCTTGCTGGCGCTCATCCGCCCTTCCTCGATATGGATAGCTAGCCCGTTCTTGATTGTCTGGTTGATTTCGCCCCAACTGGCCCAGTGGATCAGCCGCCCCCTGGGCCGCTATCAGCCGGCAATTTCGATGGAGCAGCGTGAGCAACTGGGTGTGATTGCCCGCCGCATTTGGCTCTTCTATGAGCGCTTTGTGGGCCCGGAAGACCATTGGCTCCCACCCGATCACTTTCAGGAGTGGCCGCGCAGCCAGATTGCTCACCACACCTCTCCCACCAATATTGGTTTCTTGTTGCTATCGGGCTTGGCTGCCGGTGATTTGGGCTATGTCAGCCTGCTGGACCTGGCATTGCGGTTGGACTCGACCCTTGACTCGCTTGACAGCCTCGAACGCTATCAAGGCCATTTCCTGAACTGGTACGACACACGTACGCTGGCACCGCTGCCGCCACGCTATGTGTCGACGGTGGACAGCGGCAACCTGGCCGGGAGTTTGATCACCTTGGTCCAAGGCTGCATGTCCATATCCGACATGCAGCCATTTCGATGGGCGCGCTGGCAGGGCCTGATCGACACACTTACGATGTTGGAGGAAGGACTGCCGGCCGCCGAAGTTAAGACGAGTCCGTCGCCTCTACGGGCCGTCCTGGCCGAGACCTGCGTGGACATCCAGAGTGTGGAGCACGAGCCGGACCGCTGGCAGGGACTCCTCGAGCGCGTGTCCCTCGAAGCCCTGCCTGAGATCGATCGACTGTTGATGCAGCTCATCGAAATCCGCCCCCACGCGCTGTTACCGGAGGTGCTCGACGGCCTGCGCCTGTGCTCGGACCGCTTGGCAAACCACATCATGAACATGCGCCGTGAGGTGGAGCTGCTCGTCCCATGGCTGGCGTTGGTCGAGCATCCTCCGGACCTGGTGACCGAGCCGGCGGCTGAGCCTCGAGTCCTCCTGGCGTGGCACGCGCTGCGCGAATGCCTGCCCGTGACACCACGTCTGCGCGAGATTCCAGAAATGGGCCTGGTTGCCGAAGCCAGGCTGAAGACGCTGCGAGCCCTGCTGATCGAGGCCAATGGGTCTGTGAAGTCCGGTGCCGGGTCCGAACCTCGAAATCTGGAGGCGCTGTCGTGGTGCACCCAGTTGGCCGAGGCGCTGCAGTCGGCCCGTCTGGCGGCCGGCAGCCTGCTGATTGGTTACCGCCGTATAAGCAAGCGCTGCGACGCGCTGGTCCAAGCCATGGATTTCAGCTTCCTGTTTGATCGGCGCCGAAAGGTATTCCGAATTGGGTTCAACTTAGACGCCGGGAAGCTGGACGACAATCACTACGACCTGCTGGTCTCGGAAGCCAGGCTGGCGAGCCTGATAGCCATCGCCAAAGGTGATGTGCCGGCCTCCCATTGGCTCCACCTTGCCCGTCCGCTGGCGCGGATTGGCGGTTCCTTGGCACTGCTTTCGTGGAGCGGGACGATGTTCGAGTACCTTATGCCTTTGTTGTTGACCCGCAGCTACCCGGGTACCCTTCTGCATGAGAGCTGCCGAACGGCAGTCCGGCGGCAAAGGCAATACGCCAGCGGGCGAGATGCTCCTTGGGGTATCTCCGAGTCGGGCTACTATGCCTTCGATGCCGGCCAGAACTATCAGTACCGCGCCTTTGGGGTGCCTGGCCTGGGGCTCAAGCGCGGGTTGGAGGACGATCTGGTCGTGGCCCCTTATGCCTCGCTCCTGGCATTACCGCTCACCACCAAAGCCGTCCTCGCTAACTACGAGAGGTTCAAGGCCCTAGGGATGGTCGGCCTGTACGGACCCTACGAGGCATTAGATTACACGCCGTCGCGCGTGCCCGTTGGTCAGCACCAAGCACGTGTCCGGTCGTATATGGCCCATCATCATGGTATGAGCATGGTCTCCGTAGTAAATGCCCTGCAAAGCGATGTCATGGTGCATCGATTCCATGCAGATCCGCGCCTGCAAACGGTCGAGCTTCTGTTGCAGGAGCAACTCCCCGCCGGCGCCCCGATCTCGGATTTGCCGGCGGCACCTATGACCCGTGAGCGGCTGTTGAGCTCACCGGTCAGCCTGACCCCCTGGCGGGAACCGGTACTGGCGGAGGCACCGCGCGCCCACCTGCTTTCCAACGGTCACTATAGCGTCGTGATCACCAGTGCCGGAGGCGGCTACAGCCAATGGGATGACCTGATGCTGACCCGCTGGCGGGCCGACGCTACGCTGGAAGATAGAGGCGCATGGTTGTTCTTGCAGGACCTGGACCGGGGGTCACTGTTGTCGCCAACCTTTCAACCGACCGCCTCGAATTCGGGAGATCCGCAGGCGTTCTTCTATCCCTACAAGGCGGAGTTCCGTCGCCAGCAAGATGACCTGGCGCTCAAACTGGAGATCGCCGTAGCCGCGGAAGATGATGTCGAGATCCGCCAACTTGAGGTGACCAACCATCTCGATCGAGCTCGACGACTGAGCTTGAGCAGCTATGCCGAGGTCGTCCTTGCAGCTCAGGAGGCCGATGTGAGACACCCGGCCTTCGGCAAACTGTTCGTGGAAAGCGAATTTCTGCCCGAGCTCAACGCGCTTATCTTTCACCGCCGGCCGCGCGCGGCCGGTGAACAACCGGTTTTCCTGGTGCACATGCTGGTTGGCAACTCAGCCGCCAGAGGGACGATCGCCTACGAGACGGATAGGGCTCGCTTCCTCGGGCGGGGCGGAACGCCGCGTGCCCCCCGTTCCCTGACCAAGGACGGGCTGCGTGCCTCTGGGGCGACGGGGGCCACTCTGGACCCGGTGATGTCGCTGGGGTTGGAGTTCGAACTGGCGCCGAACACGACGGCCCGTATCGATTTCCTGACATTGGCGGGGCCGAACCGTGACGAGGTCTTGGCCACAGCTCGCCGCTACCAGCGCCGGACGATGATTGGCCGGGCCTTTGGCCAGGCACGAAGCCTGATTGAGCGAGAACTGCGTGAGCAGGCATTGACTACCCAGGATTTGGAGTCGATGGACCGCCTTCTCTCGGCCTTGATCTACCCGAGCGCCAGGCTTCGGGCCGCGGAGGGAACACTGGCGTCCAACCACAAAGGGCAACATGGCTTGTGGGGATTCGGCATTTCTGGCGATTACCCAATTCTGTTGGTCGTGCTGAAAAGCGGTGAGGAAAGCCTGATGGTGCGCGATGTGTTGCGCGCGCATGCCTATTGGCGCCGTCGCGGTGTCAAGGTAGACGTGGTCTTGCGAGTCGACAGGGAAACGGGCTATGGCCAGGAGCTGCAGGGCGAGTTGTATCGCCTGATGGTCCGTATGAACAGCGACCCCTATCTGAATCAGCGTGGGGGAATCTACCTGTTGGCTTCAGACCAAATGGCCACCGAAGATCGGGTGCTCCTTGAAACCGCCGCTCGAGTTGTGCTGGACGGATCTCACGGGACGCTTGCGATGCAGTTGGGCGAGGCGGCGGCTGAGCGGATCCGCTTGCCAGCCTTCTGGCCGACATTGAGCCAACTTGGGGACGTCGAATTGACCATGGATCTGCCCCGGCCGTCCAACCTGGCCTATGACAATGGGCTTGGTGGTTTCAGCCCTGAATGTCGCGAATACCAGATCTACTTGAGGCCTGGTGAGCAGACCCCGAGGCCATGGATCAATGTGGTTGCCAAACCGCACTTCGGCTTCCTGGTCTCGGAAACCGGCTCGGGATCGACTTGGGCCGAGAACAGCGCCGAGAATCGGTTGACGCCGTGGTCGAATGACCCGATCAGCGATCCGCCGGGTGAAGCGATCTACCTGCGCGACGAAGAAACCTCCTTGATATGGACGCCAACGCCTCAACCTGCCCCAGCCCCGTCTCCCTACCTGGTTCGGCACGGTGCGGGCTACAGTGTCTTCGAGCATCACAGCCACGGGCTCAAACAGCGCCTGCGCCTGTTCGCTGCCCCGGACGCGGCGGTCAAGGTGATGGCTTTGCGCCTGGAAAACCAATGGCACCGATCGCGAAGACTAACAGCGACGTGCTACGTCCCCTGGGTGCTTGGCGGCAACCGGGAGGCCACGGCACAATATGTCATCTCTGAGTACGAACCCCAAATCAACGCTCTGCTTGCCCATAACCCCTACAATGCCGAGTTTGCCCCGCGCTACGCTTTCTTGGCCGCCAGCCAAGCGCCCCACGGCGTGACCGCTGATCGGACAGAGTTCCTGGGGCGCATGGGAGATCCGGGCCGCCCGGCAGCCCTCGGCCGTGTCGGCCTGGAGGGCACGGTAGGGGCCGGATTGGACCCGTGTGCCGCCATCCAGCTTCACATCGAACTTGAGCCCGGACAGGCCAAGGAAGTGTTCTTCCTGCTCGGCCAAGGTGCCGATAGAGAAGAGGCGGTCAGCCTGGCCCGCCGATTCGCGGATCCCGAGAATATGGAATCGGCCTGGCACGATACGCAGTCATTCTGGGAAGATACGTTGGGTACGGTGACGGTGAATACGCCCGATCCAGCTATGGATCAGATGCTGAATGGGTGGCTGCTGTACCAGGCGCTGTCATGTCGGATGTGGGGACGCGCTGCGCTATATCAGCCGAGCGGTGCGTTCGGATTTCGAGACCAACTTCAGGACAGCATGGCCTTCGTACATGCCGCACCTCAGGTAACACGTGAGCACATATTGTTGGCGGCAAGCCACCAGTTTGAGGAAGGCGATGTGCTGCATTGGTGGCATCCGCCGTCCGGGCGCGGTGTGCGCACGCGAATATCCGACGACCTGTTGTGGCTTCCGTTTGTCGTGGCGCATTATGTCGAGGCGACGGGAGATGACGGCGTGCTGGCCGAGCAGGTCCCGTTCCTGACAGCCGGCGAGTTGCTGCCGGACGAGGACGAACGCTATGGATTGTTCTCACAATCAGACGAAAGCGACTCGCTTTACGAACACTGCCGTCGCGCGCTGGAGCGGGGTTCTACCCTTGGCGGCCACGGACTTCCTCTGATTGGGACCGGGGATTGGAATGACGGCATGAACCGTGTCGGTGCCGGAGGACAGGGGGAGAGCATCTGGCTGGGCTGGTTCCTGCATGCGACGCTGACCCGTTTCGCGGATATGTGTGACCGGATTGGACGCGGGGGGGAAGCCGCTGAACATCGAGGGCGAGCCGATGGCTTGCGGGTGGCCCTGGAGTCGGCTGGCTGGGATGGGGCCTGGTATCGGCGGGCCTACTATGATGATGGACAACCGCTTGGCTCGGTGGAAGATGATGAATGGCGCATCGACTCGGTAGCACAGTCCTGGGCGGTTCTTTCAGGCGCGGCCGAGGCGGGACGCGCTGACCAGGCCATGCGAGAGGTAATGGATAGATTGGTGCAACCAGATGCTGGGTTGGTGCTGCTGGCGGCTCCGCCCTTCGACAAGTCCCAACGGGACCCCGGCTACCTCAAGAGCTATCCGCCTGGCGTACGCGAGAACGGCGGGGCCTATTCGCATGCCGCCCTGTGGGTTGCCTGGGCCTGCGCCGACCTGGGCCAGGGGGATAATGCGCATGCCCTGTTCAGCCTCCTCAATCCAGCCTTACGCGCCGAAACACGTGAGAAATCGGAGTACTACCGGGTTGAGCCGTATGTGGTCGCCGCAGACATGTCCGCTCAGGCTGAGCATCTCGGGCAGGGGGGATGGACATGGTACACAGGGTCAGCGGCCTGGATGTATCGGCTAGGCGTGGAGCGGATCCTGGGTGTGCGCCGATTGGGGGCGGCACTAGAGATCGAGCCGTGCATCCCGGCAAGCTGGCCCGGGTACAAGATCGACTACCGCTTCGGCCATAGTGTCTATCACATTGACGTGCAAAACCCGGATGGCATCTGTCGAGGGGTGCGTAAGGCGATGCTCGACGGGGCCTTGCTCCCCGCGAGGCGGATACCCTTAGTCGACGACGGTGCAGCACACAACGTGCAAGTCTGGTTAGGCTGACCGCCCAGCTACGGCACCCGTGAAAGCGACTTCGGGGATCTTTGTATCGCTGAAACCGTTCAGGTTCCGAGCATTCGGATCTCATGCCTGACCGTATCCGGCATTGCCTGTAAGGAATCGATAACCCGAGACCCTTCGACACCCTTGGGTTCGGGGATCCCACTCCTGCATCTTTCAAGGTCTTTGCCTAGGAAGCGACGCCGCGGAATTCGCCTGTCCTGAGCGGAGCAGAGAGAAGCCTCATTTGAGGGTCCATTTCGGACCATGTCATCGCTCATTGCACCTTGCTTGTCCTGGTTGCTCGCATGGGATGATGAATGCGCACCACGGCCAGCTGCTGAGCCTCCCTCAATACAAAATAGTCAAATATCCACCCCCAGGACGCCGGGCTGACGATCCAGGGCTCACTCGGTTGGATCTGAACCTCTGACCTGCGGGTCAGAGGTTCAGATCTTCTCCCCGCTACCTGAGAACAAAGCGAGTCGCCCGTGCGGGCGCCTTCTGCTCTTTCTGAGCATTCCCGGACGGAACTCACCAGTTGAGATCCGTGTTGCACCGGCTCACGTTCCGGCCGTAGTCCCTGGCAAGAATCAGATCGCCGAAAGACGCTTCCCGATTCTGCATGCACCCGGCCGGCCGTCTCTCGCCCAGTACCCATGTCATATCGAGATAATCTGGACAAAGCCTTGACAAATGATCCCATACCAGCTATATTCATGACAACTTGGCCGGAGAGTTTGAGTTTGAGGATGGATGAATGGCAGCCTATCTCAGCATGAAAGAAGTATGGCGCAACAAAGGGCGGTTCTTCTTGTTCAGCTTAGTGATCGCCCTGATTGCGATATTGGTCCTCTTCACCGCTGGATTGGGCGAAGGGTTGGCTTCGGCCAACAAGGAGTATCTTGAAAAGCTGGACGCCCAGCTGTTGGTGTTCCAGGCGGACACAGGTTTCTCGACGGTCGAGAGCCGCATCGACTATAGCAAGATCCGGCGCATACGCCGCGTGGCGGGAGTGGCCGATGCTGGACCGATCGGGTTCAGCAACGCCAAGTTGGTCTTTGAGAACGAGCTAGACCCCATCGATGTCTCGTTCACCGGTGTCGAACCCGGTCGGCCGGGAGCGCCGTCGGCGGCGATCGGGGAAAACCTCCGCTCGAGCACAGCCAAAGTCGTCCTCATCGATCAACGAGTGGCCGAACTGGCCCAAGTTGGGGTAGGGGATGACATCACTATCAAGATCTCTCGGGGAACCGAAGACAAACTCTATGATCTGCGCGTGACTGGCATCACCGATGGGCAGCAGTATTTCTTCCGTCCCTCGATCTTCGTCGCCCTTCCCGTTTGGGATAGGATCCTGCTGCAGGCCGGCATGGGTGGCGAAAGCTCGCAGCCCGTGGTGAATGTGTTTGCGGTCCGAGTCGATGACCCCGCGGCGCTGGCGACCACGTCCAGTGCCATTTCCGCCGCCGTCGACGACGTGGAAGTCGCAGAAATCAAGACCGCCTATGAAGCGGCGCCCGGTTACTCGGAGCAACAGAGCACTCTGAACACCATCAAAGGCTTTACCTTCCTGATCGGAGCGCTGGTGATTGGGGGGTTCTTCCAAATCCAGACCCTGCAGAAGATCCCCCAGATCGGGATGCTCAAGGCCATCGGAACGCCTAACCGGATCGTGGCGGCAGCGTCGATCTTGCAGATCATCATCGTCACGATCTTTGGTGTGTTTCTGGGTGGAGTGGTGACCATCGGCCTGACGATGGGCCTGCCCACCGGCGTTCCGATCATCTTCACCGGTACATCAATTCTGATCGCCACCGTTTCGCTCCTCCTGATCGGGCCTATCGGCGGGATGGTATCGGTGCGCATGGCGCTCAAGGCTGAGCCGCTCTCAGCTCTGGGCATGTAGGAGCAAATCATGAATCACGAACCTGTCATCGAGGCCAGGAGCGCCACGAAAATTTACCAGAGCACCGGACTCAGCGTGAGAGCTGTTGACCAGGTTACGATCAGCGTGACGGCGGGGGAGTTTGTTGGCCTCGTGGGGCCGAGCGGATCGGGTAAAACTACCTTGCTGGCGATGCTGGCAACACTGTTGCGCACGACCGATGGGAATCTGCTGATCGACGGACAGGACCTGGGGGCCATGACCGATGGCCAACGGACCATGTTCCGTCGTGAGAAGATTGGCTTCACTTTTCAAGCAAACAACCTGGTGCCGTACCTGACTGCGTTGGAAAACGTCGAGCTGATGCTTCGCCTGAACAAGCGAAACGGGAGCCTGAGTCGCGGGCGGGCCAAAGAACTGCTAACTCGTTTAGGATTGGGAGACCGGCTTGGAAGTTTGCCGTCCCAGCTGTCCGGGGGCCAGCAGCAGCGTGTGGCCATCGCTCGGTCACTGATCCACGATCCGAGCGTGGTTCTCGCCGACGAACCGACGGCCAACCTGGATACCGAGCGGGCCAACCAGGTGGTGAGCATCTTCGCCGAACTGGTTCACGAGGAGAAGCGTGCCGGGATCATGGTCACGCATGACCTGCGCATGTGCAGATATGTCGACAAGGTCATTCAAATGGTGGACGGTCGGATTGAGCGGGTCGTCACCAAACGAGCCGACATCGATCTTCTGGCCGGGACGAGCGGGTTCGACCGGTTGGACCGCCAGAGATCTGGCCAGGTGCCGAACCACAGCCTACATGCAGGGCTCACACGGCCCTTGCCCATATCCGCTTTTGTCGGCGCCGATTGAATACCTGACGTTCGCGGAACAAGAAGTTCGCGAGAATGAAGACTTTTTGCATTGGTCTCCCGGCATCGGGCGAGGTCAAATCCGAATCGAGGTCATACCGGCTGGGTCTGTGAGGGTGTGTCCTCGGATTGACATTTGACCCGGACCATGAACTAGGCCGGAGCGCAGTTCCCCCCTGTTGGGCCCCTCTTGGGTCACCTTCCCCTACTTCTGCAGCTTCTGGCCCTATCCAACTTGACGGGGTGGGCAACCTGGAAGAGGCAGACCTGCATCCCGTTTGAGAAGTACTCACAGTGTGTCGCATGCCCCATGCCAATTTCCTCGGCCAAATGCTGAACCCCCACCGGCCTGTACTGAGTTGGTTCGATCAACTCGCCTCCCCAAGAGATCCTCCTATCTTCATGGGTAGATGGAGAAGGAATGGCGCTTGCCACCGCGTTCGTCCCAAAGCGTGCGGAAACAGATCACATTTGATCCAGGACTCAACCGTCGCGATCAACCCTTGGCCACGTCAAATGCATATGACCCTGATGGTCGACCTTCATGTAGACTAGATAGGCGGTTCTCGACGAAGGTGCAGGGCGTCCCGGCCAAGTGTGGAGAGGGAACAGTGTCGGATTCTGAGAGTGTGCGGGCCATAACCTGTCCCTCGTGCGGGGCGCAGATCCACGTGGCCGAAGGTCAAAATCGAACGACGTGTGCGTATTGCGGCGTGGAGCTGCAGCTTCCCCATCCTTCGCGTCCAGAAGCCAAGCTGACCATCGTCGTGCCCTCGTCAAATGTCCGCCCCAAGCCGATCGAAGCGGCTCCAAAACGCTGGGGATCTAGTGTGGTGGTCCTGGTCGTGGTCTTGCTAGCTGCGGCCGGCCTCGTCACTTTTGGGGTCCTTCAAGGCTTGGGCCACATTGACGTGTCGAGCATCACGTCAGCGCTAAGCTCGCTGCGCGCCTCGACGCCGGCCTTATTGGTCTCCGGAGCCGCAGGCGGGAACCCCGACGTCCTCGTCTACACCGTCGACCATTCAAAGAACTCCAGGTTCCTGACCTACCTCGATGGCCAGGCGCTTACGACGCGCTGGGAGTCGCCCGCGCTGGGGGAGGATAGCTACCGTGCCGAGATGGCTGAGAGCGATGCGCTGATCTACGTGGGGGTCAACACCGGAGTCATGGCTCTCGACCGCCAAACTGGCCAGGTCAGTTGGCAAGCCTCGGTGTCGGACGAGCTGCCGTACGGCTGTGGCCAAGGCTGTTTGCGGGTGGTTGGTCAACGCGTCGTCGTCTTGGCCAAGGATGGGGGATTGTACGGGCTGGATGCCCAATCTGGGCGGGTGGTCTGGAACACTCGACTGAACAGTACACCCGATCAGTTGTTTGCGGCAAATGATCGGGTCGCCGTTTTTGACAAGCGTGAGGGGGACGTCGTTCTGTCGATCATCGACCCCGTCGATGGAACCGAGCTGCATGCCCTGAGCCCGAAGTGCACAGACAGTTCATCAGGCTTTACTGATGATCCTGATCTGAGTTCCTCAGTCCTGGTTTCTCCTGATCAGAAATCGCTGATCCTCCTGTTCGGGTTCTTCAGCTCCTGTGTGCAGCGCTGGGATGTCGCCTCGGGAAGCATGATGTGGAGCGCATCGCACGGGGACGTCTCCTTCTCGAATGCCTTTGACCCCAGCCCGATTATCATCGGCGACTCCCTCTTTGTGTCGAGTGACAATCAATTGGTGGAAGTCAAGTTGGCCGATGGGCAGTGGCGTGTCCTTATCGAAGATCCGGACTATGAGTTCGTACCTCTAGCGGAACAAGATGCCGTCCTGATCACACGCGCCAAGCGTACGCGAGGCACGACGCGCTTCGAGCTTTGGGGCGTGGACGCGGATACGGGCAAGCGAATCTGGCAGCATCCGCTGCCTGGCAGTGAGCCGCTGGACGAACCGGACCGTATGATAGGCTTGATCGACCAAGGTGAGTTGGCCTGGACGGCGCACTTGACGCCCGAGGGGCTGTCATTGGTCCAGGCCGAGGCCAATCCGCACCAGTTGACGGTCGAGACGCTCGATCCTGCGACGGGCGCCAGTGCGGGGGTGGTGGCGATGGCGTTGAACGGTATCTCGGGAGATTTCTATTCTGTGCCGGAGATTATCGGCTGGAACGGCGACCAACTCTGGTTGATGGTCGAAGGCCGCCTGGATGTTGTGAACCTGGCACTTAGCCAGATAGATCTTGTCTGGCCATGAACCAGGTCAGGAGTTTATAGACGAGATCTATCAATGCGCGCCGAAAGGAAACTGTCTTGCCAGAGCCTGTATCCAGCTTCCAGGACCTAGAGCCAGAGTACCTTGACGTCATCAGGCTGGCGGAAGAGCAAAACAGAGTGGCCCTCTCTCCTCTCCAGGAATTGGCGGGAGGATGGTCAGGCGCGGAAGTGTTTCTGGTTCGGGCCGCCTCGGTGGATTCCGGCAATGTGGAGCACGTGATTCTAAAGTTAGATCGAAAGAAGCCCCATGCTGCCTCCGATGAGACTGCCCGACACAAAGCCGTGCTGACGAAGTCACCGCCCGATTTCGCCGGGGCGCACATTCCCGGCATGGCATTCGACAGCCTCAATTCAGGTGACGTCCTGGCGATCTTCTACGCTATCGCCGGACAGTCCCTGCTGAATTTTCGGACCCTCTCGAGTTATGCAAGGCAGAGTCGCCTGGAGGTTCTGTTTGCCGAGACCTGCCGCTACATTTTGGAAGCCTGGAATGCAGGGCACACTTTTGAGGCCATCAATCGCCCTGCTGACCTGTTGAGGCGATGGCTCGGGTTCCGCCTGGAGCCGGGTCAAAAGATAGAACACTTCCTAAGCGAGGAATGCCGGACGACTCCCACCACCGGCGGATTCATCTTCCGTGGAAACTTGCTTCCCAACCCGCTCAATTACGCACGCCGCCCTGAAGATTGGGGTTCGGCGAGGGGCATCGACGCGGCCATTGGCCTGCAGCACGGGGATCTGAACACCAACAACATCTTGGCGCGGTTTTCTCGGGCGGGGAACGCCCTCGAAGGCTTCTATCTGATCGATTTTTCTCTGTTCAAAGACGACATGCCGCTCTTCTACGATCTGCGCTACCTGGAAATGTCCTATCTTGCTCACGCGATTGGCAGGGGCGTGCCTGATAGCGTGATCGAGTTGATTAACCAATTCGGTGAACAGGATGCGCCGGGATCGGAAGATGTTCCCATCGAGATGGCAGGCGTAAACGCCGTCATCCAATCGGGCAGGCGCACCTTCGGAGCCTGGGTGGAGGTCAATCATCCCAGTCTCCAGGATGACCTCTGGGGCCAGTATTGGCTGGCAGGCACGGCGGCTGGCTTGAACTTCTGCCACAAGGCAGGGCAACCATTAGAGGTCCGGCTGGCGGGTTTGATCTTCGCCGCCTCCAACCTTAAGCGAGACTTTTAACTTGTTCGGGATCCCCATGCCGTCCCATGCCACTCAACTCTGTGACGAAGGTCCGTCTCGGAGCTCGCCTGGAGCGGAGAGATCGCTGGCTGAAGTCGAGACGCAAGTTCGTAGGCACCTGCCCATTCCCTTGACGAGCTTGGTCGGCCGGACGGCTGAGTTAACCGACCTGACCGAGTGGCTGGCGCGCCCTGAGGTCAGGCTGGTCACCCTCACGGGTCCGGGCGGGACGGGGAAAACGAGGCTTGCGCTCGAAGTGGGCCGGAAATTGATGGACCAGTTTCCAGATGGCGTCTTCTTCGTCGACCTGGCTCAAACCACAGATCCGGACCTCGTGCCGGTGGCCATCGCCCATGCGATGGACATACGTGAGGGCGGTGGGCGGCCATTGCTCGAAACTCTTCAGACCTATCTGTCCGACAAACGGTTGCTGCTCCTCCTGGATAACCTTGAACAAGTGGTCGGGGCGGCCAAGGACATCGCAGCGCTGCTGGCTTCGGCGCCCGGGACCAAGGTGCTGAGCACGAGTCGCGTGCCGCTGCATCTGCGAGGTGAACGGGAGTACCCGGTTTCCCCCCTGGAAATCCCCCCGGGGACCGATGTGCCTCTGGAGCAGGCGCTCGATTACGACTCGGTGGCCCTCTTTCGACGACAAGCCAGGACCGTTGCACCGAGCTTTGACATCAACGATGAGAACCGCGACGCCGTCCTGGAAATCTGCCGTCAGCTGGATGGGCTGCCGTTGGCGATTGAGATTGCTGCCGCTCGGGTCAAGATGCTCACGCCCAAGGCGCTGCTCAACCGACTGGAGCACCGATTGGACGTGTTGGTCGGCCAAGCCCAAGATGTGTCGGACCGTCAGCTCACCATGCGCGGCGCCATTGACTGGAGTTACCGGCTCCTCGAACCGCCAACAAGAGCCACCTTTTCACGTATGGGTGTGTTCTCCGGCGGTTTCTCAATCGAGGCGGCTGAGAGCATCTGCGGTTCCATGGAAGGCGGCGAGGTCTTCTCAGCGGCCGAAACGTTGCTTGACAACAGCATGTTGCGACGGGTCCAGTCAGTTGACGACGAACCACGGTTTGAAATGCTCCAGACCATCCGGGAATTTGCACTTGAACAGGCTGAGGAAGCGGGCACGCTGGATGAGCTCCGTTGGGCACATTGCGGTTACTTCGCCAAAATGGCAGCAGAAAGGCAGGGCGCAGGCGTCTACGGAGCAGAATCGGGCTTTTGGCTTAAGCGTTATGAAGAGGAACATGACAATTTCCGACAGGCTCTGGCATGGGCGCTTGACCACCCAGAAGGGGGCGTCGTTCCGACGATCATGATGATGTCCCAACTCACATGGTTTTGGTACCGGCAAGGTCATCTTCAAGAGGGCACTGAATGGACCGAACGCGCCCTGAAGGCGACAGAGACCATGGGCGAATCGTTTGAACGGGCGTATGCGCTCACAGGGCGAGCCATGCTCGCCCTCTGGTCAGGCGATCTGCGGGTAGCCGAATCGAGGGGGCGAGAGGCCGTCGAGATGGCTGGACGGTTGAAGCTCGATGAGGTCAGCTCGCTGGCCAAGCTATCCTACGGCACGGCGTTGATCAACCAGGGCCGCCACCAGGAAGCCTACCCTCAGCTGGTAGACGCTGTGGAGCTGTTCGATCAACAGGACAATGCATGGTTCAAGGGAACGGTTCTTGTTCACCTGGCGAACGTTTCGCTGGGGATGGGCAACCCAACCGAAGCTCTAAGCTGGTTGGACACGGCTATGCCCTTGCTGAAGGAGACGGGCGATATCTGGAACATGGCCTTTGGTATGAACAACTACGGCGAGGTCGCTCGCGTTCAGGGGGACTACGAGCGAGCCGAAGAGTACTACAGGCGGACCGAGGCGCTGTATCAGCAGGCGGACGCAAAGGGTGATCAGGCGCGCCTTGTCCACAGCCTGGGCTATATTGCCGCACATAAGACAGACTACACAGAAGCCAGGACGTTGTTCCTGAGGAGCCTTGAAGATTTTCGAATGCTCGGCAACCACCGCGGCATCGCCGAGTGCCTGGCTGGACTCGCCGGACTGGCAACGGTTCAGGGGAAACAGGCGTGGGCGGTTCCGTTGCTGAGTGCGGCGGAAAGCCAAATGACGGGGATCAGCGGCACCTGGTGGCCTGCCGACAAAGTGGAGATCGATCGCGCACGCGCCCTCATGCAGTCGGCTGTAGCGGACGATTTCAGCGATCTTTGGAGACGGGGGCAAGGCATGACCATCGAGGAGGCGATTGCCTACGCAATCGCTTCCGATTGACCTTGGCTAAGCTGGAGCAGGTCGGCGCTGGTCCGACGGATGACCTGAGTTTGCGAGTAAGTGTGGCTGCACTCGCCCGTGTGGTGTTTCCCCATCCGGATGATGGGACCCGGATGCTGGCCCTCGAGCACAAGGCCACCCTCGCCCGTCCCCCGAGACCACCCGAAGTGACCATCAAGGCTCAGCCGTTCGGCGGTGCCGTTCGCCTGCTAAACATCGACCGTTTCTTATCATTCGTCGGCGACTTCACCTTCGACAGCAAACGTTCTCGCTCGGAAGGGGACCTCCGAGTCTTCATCCGGCCCTCAAGGTTGGACGCCGTACATAAGTTCTGCCTATCGGACGCGAGTCGGCGAGCCGGCTCAGATCTGGAGACAGATCCCTCCAGAGAGCTCAAGGAAGAACTCGAGGACGCTTTGGGATTCCAACCCGGCCCGCAGTCCTATGCAATGCAACGGATCGGGATCGTGCTGGAAAACCAACCGACTCCGACGAGCAACGCGCGCTCGGCGGGCCAGTTGACAGCCCGGATCTACTGGGTCTACGAGGTTAGGATCCTGGACGTCGCCCTCTGCCGATCGCTGCTGGCCAGCAGCCAATCAAATTCGGTTGAAGTTCTCCATCAGATGGCGCTGGATCGCTACCGCAGAGGAGAGCCCGGGTGGGCGACCGCGGCGCTTGTGCTTCCGATCCATCAGATTCGGGAGGCGTATCTGGCCACGTCCCCCGAGGATCGCGGCCAGCCTTTACTCTTTCAAAACATGATGTTGGCGGCCAATGTCCCGGCGGTTCTGGAAGGAGTCGATACGCCAAAGTACCAGTGGATGGACTGAACCTTCTGGCCTGGGTTTCAGTTCCAGCGCGACGGCTCAAAAGGACGTCCCAGGGGGTAGTCTACGCGCCTCCTTACCCGCGGCCGAGCAACCTGAGGGCTTGTCAGCCTCATCCGACAACCCGCTTGTGAAGATGTTCACAAGCGGGTTGCTATGCGCCGCTGCAGCCTCTGATTCAATCGCCTCAGCGCGGGCAGTCTCAAACGGGCCATGCTGGCAGATTGCGCGGAAAGCGTTGAAACACGGGTGCCTCAGGCGGTAGTTGTCCGCCTGAGGCACCCGTGTGTGTTGTTAGCTAATGCTCGGTCTGCCCCGCTGACCTTGGTCCAGCCTCGCTATTCAGCCCCGACGATGGCCGTCCAGCCGTCAACGATGTTCTTAACGGCGGCTGAGAACGAGTCCAAACTCGTGGGGAAATACAGGTGCGGGTACGCGCTCTTCGGCAAGATCTTCGCGGCCACATCAGGCGGAAGCTGCACGTCACGTGTCGGATGAGCGTAGCCTGTAGCGAAGGCAATCTGCCCTTCATCCGAGTTGAAGTAGTTGATCGCCAACTTGGCTGCATCCGGATCGGGAGCAAGCGCATTGATGTACTGGGCGAAAATCATCCCCTGGGTCGCATCGGAGGGAATGATGACCTGGAGGGGCAGGCCCGTCGCATCGCGCTTGGCGAATCCATCGAAGTCGTACACGAGGGAGATTGGGCACTCGCCCTTCTGAACAGCGGCCACGTTGAGGACCACGCCCTGGCGCCAATTCCCGCTATCCCTCAACTGCTTGAAGAAATCCAGGCCCGGCTGAACATTGTCCTCCCCGCCGCCGTGTGCATAGGCTGCGGAAAGAACCGATGCGGTGGCGTAGCTGGAGACACGCGGATCGCGCGAGCAGATCATGTCGTGATACTCAGGCTTGAGGAGGTCATCCCAGGTAGCCGGCATGTTCTGCACGAGGTCGGTGTTGACCAGGAAGGCAATCGCTCCCCAGTAATCTGACGTCCATCGACCCTCTGGATCCTTGAACTGGTCCGGGATCGATGCGAAGTCTGGGCTCTTGTAGCTCATGGCAAGATTGTCGGCCAGCAGCGTGCCCAGGAAGTCGTAGCCGATGTCGGCCACATCGAGGACCGGCGCGTCTTTCTCGGCCAGCAGATGCGTGATCTGCTCGGCGCTTGTCATGTCCGTGTCGGTGTGGACGATGCTGTACCGATCCTCAAGCGTCTTCCACATGTAGCCGAGGTTCACCCAGTCGTCGGACATGCCGTAGCTGTTCAACTGGCCCTCTTGTTTCGCCCCCTCTTCCAGAGACATGGCAGGGGCCGGAGTGGCCTGTTGACCGCACGCGGCCAGGATCATTGCCGCAATCACAAGGATCGAAATCGTGGCGAAGTGACGTTTCATGACGGTGCTCCTTATTGGGCTTCCGGAAGGTTGCCGGATGTCTTGGCAACCCATCGACGCGCAGACTAGTCTTCTGCTTGGGAGTATCTTTGCGGTTACAAGGCCTCCTTCCAAACCCCTCTGCGGTGAATTGCCGCCGGCTTGTCTCCCTCGACTTCGAAGTGAATTCCGCCGGCGCTGTGTCTCATGGTTCCCATGGTGAGGGACAAAACGGCGCGGAACGCAGGCAGGATCCGGCTATCGTGCCCCAATGGCTTCCTCTCGATTTCCTCCTGCTCGTCCGGCAACCCATATCAGGCCCAGGGAGGTCAGCCACGCAATGACAAAGCTCATCACGGCAAGTGCGCTTGCCTGGCGACCGTCGAACCGGGTGAACTCCACCAGATAGATCGGGAACGTCTTGTAGCGGGCGCCGACGAGCAGGTTGGCGAGTGTGAACTCGACAAACACCAGGGAGAAGACCAGCAGCCCCCCGCTGATGATCCCCGGCATGATGTTCGGCATGATGACCCTTCTCAGGATCGAAAACCAACTGGCACCAAGCGTTTGGGCGGCTTCGGTCAGAGTCCGCACGTCGACCGCGTTGAGCGAGTTTGCGATCGGCCGGTACACAAACGGCAGGCCGATGACCACGCACGCCATCACCAGCATGCCAGGGCTATAGACAAGGCGCCCTCCGAACCTGGCATAGGTGCGTATCAGGGCCAGGGCCAAGACGACGCCCGGGATGCCGAAGGGCAGGATGGTCATCAACTCCACCCAGGTCTTGGCGCGGGGTGCTCTGAGATGGACCCAGTAGGCGGTGGGAGTCACAAGTACGATTGACAGGACCATGGCGGAGAGAGAAACCACCAAAGTGTGCTGCAACGCCGAAGCAAATTCCCTTCGCCCGATGACGGTCATCCACCATTCGAGGGTCAAGCCTTCGGGCAGAATGGTGCGATCCCACCGCACGGCGAACGAGAAGGCAACCGTCGCCAGGAGGGGCACAAGCAGATACAGCAGGAAGAATGAAATCAACAGCCCGCGCCAGATCTGTCCCGCTTTCATCGCCGCCACCTTCCCGCGCGTGCATTCGTCCATTGATATCCCGCAACACACACCGCCATGATGATCAAGGAGAGCATCGCCATGGCATCCGCCGTGCCTGGTTCAAGCTGAACTTCGCCGCGCACGAGAGCGGCGATTTGGACCGTCACCAGGTTGATGTCCGGCCCCGTCAGGGTCCAAGCGGTGGCATAGGCGCCAAAGGAATTGGCAAACAGAAGCAGGAAACCGCCGATGAGAGAAGGCGCGAGGATGGGCAGGACAATGCGGCGGAAGTACTGAAAATTCGAGGCCCCCAAGTTGATGGCCGCTTCCTTCCATTCCCTCTTGAGACCATGCAAGGATGGCTGGATCAACAGAACCATCAAGGGGATCTGAAAGTACAGATAGGCGAGCACAAGCCCCGTGATCGAATAGATGCGGAAAGTGGGATAGAGAGACACGCCAAAGTATTGTGCAAGGACAAGGGTAACGACCCCGGTTGAACCAAGCGTGATGATGAAGGCGAAAGCCAGCGGGGCGCCGCCGAAATTGGTGGCAACGTCGGCCAGGGCAATGGTCGCTCGGGCAAAGAAGCCCGCGCGGGTCGAATGAATGGCATAACCGATCAGACTTCCAAGCAGAACGCCGAGAAATGCCGTGGTGATTGACAATCTGATACTGTTGCCAAAGGAGCGGGCCAAGAGGGGCACGGTGGCGTGTTGGTAGTTTTGAAGGGTCAATCCCCCGGCCGGACTTCTCAGGCTTGAGGCGGCAACCAGCACGATGGGTACGAGTTCAAATCCAATCGTGAAGATGAAGAATGGCAGGAGCGGAAGCAGGTTGGACATGTCCTTTCGAAGCCCGCCGACCTTCCCGCTTGTCTTGCCCAAACTGCCGAGCTGCTTCATATCTCTATCGTCATCCCATCATAGGCCTTGACAACGGATCCACTGAAGTGGGCTTGTACTTGAGCGACCACATCGGCCTCAATAGCCGGGGGATAGAGGTGCGTGAGCACGACGCGTTGGACAGCCGACGCACTGGCCAGGCGACCTACCCGGGACGGGGTAAGATGGTCGGCCACACCATGCCCATCGGGGAAGGAGCATTCGCACAGGAGTACATCCACCTCTTGGCAGAGCGCGACAATCGCACCCTCATCGGCGACATCTCCTGAATAGACAAGACTCCCCTCATCTGAGTCGATGCGCAGGGCAAGGCTCTCCGGCGTGTGCCTGGTGTGAACAGTCGTCGCCCGCCACTCCGGCAGGTTCACCGGGTCCGCGCCGAATTCCTCGATCTTTAGGTCGAATGTCTCGGGAGAAATGTCCCCGTACGTCCGCAGGAGTGCCTCGACGAAGTCCGCAAGGCCAGGGCAACCCAAGAGGATCAAGTCATCGCTGCGCTGCCAACCGGGGGTAGCCCCCAAAGCCTGGATCAGGGTCAGGATATCCAGCGTGTGATCTGGATGAAGATGCGAAAAGTAGACCTGGGTGAGGGTGCGATAGTCAAAGCCGAGGGCGGACAGTCTGGCGATGGACCCTGGGCCAGGGTCGACGAGCATCGTCGATACTTGGTCGCTGAGGACGTAGCCGGGTGCACTGTGGCCCTTGGCTGGAATGCACGTGCCTGCCCCAAGAACAGTGATCTTCATTTGCCGCCTCACTCCAACTGATCCGGTTCGGATTTGGCGTGGGGTTTGCCGCGCCATCGTGCCTCGACCTGTATCTCCACTCCGGATCTGGCGCTACTTGCCCATCACCTGACAATGGTCCCCAGAGAATGCCAAAGTGACTTCTTGGTTGAATTCGATGGATGTCTGCTGAGCGAGGCCGAGATCGCACATGAGCTGGTTGCCGTGAGATGCTACGGAAACGCGAGTGACCGGCCCCATGAAGGAAATTGATTCGATCCGGCCGCGCAAGACATTGTCCGTTTCCGTGTCGGGCTCGACGCCCTCGACCAGGCGGACATTTTCAGGCCTCACCAGCACGACGATCTGGTGGCCGATAAGCTCTGGCGGAACCGAGACGTTCAGATCGAAACCATCCATCCTTACTGTGTGTTCGTCCACGGCAACACCTTCGAACTGGTTTGCGGTACCGATGAATTCGGCCACGAAGCGGGAAGCCGGCTGCCGGTAGATCTCACGCGGCGAAGCGTCCTGCTCGATCGAGCCCTCCCGCATGACCACGACGCGATCCGAAATCGAAAGGGCCTCCTCCTGGTCGTGGGTCACATAGATCGTCGTGATCCCAAGGCTAGACTGGATGCGCCGAATTTCGGTCCGAAGAGAGACGCGGACTTTGGCGTCGAGCGCACTCAGGGGCTCATCGAGCAAGAGAAGTCTGGGTTTCAAGGCCAGGGCCCGGGCCAGCGCTACGCGCTGCTGCTGTCCGCCGGAAAGCTGATGGGGAAAGCGGTCCTGGATCCCTTCCAGTTTGACCAGACTTAAGAGCTCTGCAACCGTTCTTCGGATTTCTTCTCTTGGCACGTGGGCGATTTCGAGGCCAAAGCCGATATTCCCGAGAACGCTCAGGTTGGGGAAGAGGGCATAGGCTTGGAAAACCATCCCGGCACCGCGTTGGTTGGGTGGGATCGCGGTGAGCTCTTGGCCGTCCAAAAGGATCTGGCCCCGATCCGGCTGCTCAAAGCCGGCGATCATCCGCAGCGTGGTGGTTTTCCCACAGCCTGAAGGGCCAAGCAGGGAGACAAACTCCCCCTGGGCCACTGAGAGGGAAAAATCGCGGACCGCCTGGACGCGGCCAAACTGTTTTTCAATATCGACTAGATCTAGATAGCCCATAGATTGCCTGCCATGTGGTGCGCCGTTCTAGAGGTGCCTAGGTCCGATCGGTCGTCCCCGTGGGATCGACAATGATGGAGTGAATACAGCCTTCCTTGGATTCCAAGCCATGAGCTTTGTTCGCCAATGACGTGCCGGCTGGCCCGCCTCAACCGCTTCGGAGGGAAAAGGTCGGGTTTCGAGATGGGCCTTGGCATGGCCGCCTCTTCGAACAAGCTCACATTCAGGCAATCCGCTTCGTGCAGGGGGATCATCGTCCCCGTTTCTAGGCCACCAGGAGCACTTCGACGCCCTGTCGCCGAAGCCCGTCTACGATGGGAACTCGGCGCGCCGGCATCGGTGATAAGCACGTTGATCTTCCCCAAGGGGATAATCGGGACAAAGCCGGCTTGCCCAAGTTTGCTGCTGTCGGCCAAGACAATCACCTCTTCGGCTCTCTCGGCCATCACTCGGCCGACTTCGGCGACCAGGGGATGAGCCGATGTGATACCGCCTTCGAGCGTCAGCCCGTCGCAGCCGAGGAATGCGCAGGTGGCGTTAAATTGCTGCAGACCGCGCAACGTTTCCGGACCCACCGTAGCTTGATGCTCGGGCAAGAAGATCCCGCCCAGCATGAGCAGATTGTGGGAGGCCCAGCCCCCGATCTCCTCCAGCACCGGGATGGAATTGGTGACGATTCGCAACCGGCCGGAGGGCGCCCCTCGAGCTGGGATTTGGCGGGCGAGGTACTGGATGGATGTTCCGGAGTCGAGCAAGGCGATGTCGGCTGAATGCAGGCGGTCGGCAGCCGCGGCAGCGATGTGGACTTTCGGCTCTCGCTGCAGTCCTAGCCGTGTGTCGTAGGCAGCTAGTTGGATGGATCGATTGGTCGATACGGCACCGCCGTGGATTCGCCGCAGCAACCCCCTCTCTTCCAAGATTGTGAGGTCGTTCCTGATCGACGTGTCGGTCATTCCGAACTCTTGGACCAAGTCGGAAACATGGATCCGGCCCTGTTCGAGAACCTTCTGTGCAATCAGGTCGCGCCGTTGATGGGTATTCATCCCCTGTTACCCTGAAAACGCCCGAAACTGTTCTGATCATACCCCAAATCCAACAAAAAGCAACAAGAAAGCGGTGATAAACCGAAGGGAAACGATTGACTATCCGAAGAATTGCCAGTATGATGGGGCCAGGTGATCGCCGATAAACGCTCTAATCGCCGCCGATGTCCCCGGCCGATCCCAAGGAGAGTAGGCCATGGCTATGGTTGGAGAAGAGATCCGCTTAGGTCGTCTCTTTTCTGGCTCGCCGAATGCTGTGATCGTTGCCATCGATCACGGTCTCTATTTCGGGCCCCTGCCGGGCCTGATTGATCTGCCCAAGGTGATCCAAAAGCTCTCGGCCGCCGATGGCGTGCTGTTGGGCGCGGGCATGATTCGTCACTGTCGGCAGTTTTTTGCCCGGCGCGACGCCCCAGCGATGATCACCCGGCTCAACTGGGCGACCAACTATATGGCCGAATGGGACTATGGCCATTCTCATTCCGTGCCTCTGCTCTCGGTCGATGACGCCCTGCACCTGGGAGCTGACGTGGTGGTTGCCAGTCTGACGCTGCGTGCCCCTGACCAGCTCGAGGATTCGGTTAACGTCGATCTCTTTTCCCGCTACGTGCAGCAGAAGGAGATCGCCGGCGTGCCTCTGATCTGCGAGGTGTATCCCATCGGGGGCGACTTCGCACAGCCCGAAGAGCTTCAGGAACAGGTTCTCATCGGCTGCCGGATGGCGGCCGAGTTGGGCGCCGATCTGGTAAAGACTTTCTACACCGGCAAGCAGTTCCACAAGATCACCGAAGCGACGCCGATCCCCATTTTCGCCCTGGGGGCGCTCAAGAAGCCTTCCGAGTTGGATGCGCTCAAGCTGGCCCAGGCGGCAGTCGAGGCGGGGGCAAGGGGCGTGGTCTTCGGGCGCAATGTAGTCCAGGCCCGCCGCCCTCAGGCGCTGTTGGAGGCACTCAAGGACGTGGTCAAGGGGGGTGTTTCGCCGCAGAAGGCCGCCAAGTCCCACAAGTTGACCTGAGCAGGTGATGAGTTTTCTTCTCGGGCTCGATATAGGCACGACGTCGGTCAAGGCGGCGATCTTCGACCTGGCCGGAAAGTGCCTTGGCATGGGGATCCAGGACTACCGCCTGGCGACGCCGGCGCCAGATCGCGTCGAGCTCGATCCGGAGCATTATTGGACCTCCGCCTGTCGCGTGGTGAACGAGGCCATGGCGGAAGCCGGCACTGCGCCCGACTCCATCCTCGCCGTGGGGGTCTCCAGCCAGGGCGAGACCACGCTCTCCGTTGACCAGGCGGGAAAGCCGCTGTACCCGGCGTTGGTGTGGCTGGATCATCGAGCGTTGGAAGAGGCACGGACCCTCGATCGGATACTCGGGGAGGAAGCCTACGCCTATACCGGCATCCCGACGATCGATCCCACTTGGACAGCCTGCAAAATCGCTTGGATTCGGGATCATGAACCGGATGTTTTCCGGCGGACGCATCGATTTCTCCTGGTGCAGAACTTCATCATCCAGCGTATGACGGGTGCGTTTGTCACCGATGGTGGCGTCGCCTGTACTTCGCTGCTGCTGGATATCAACACGCACACCTGGTGGGACCGCGCCCTGGAAGCCGTGGGCCTTTCGCCGGACCAGCTTCCCGACCTCAAACACATCGGGGAAGTGGCAGGACCGTTGACGCGTGAGGCGGCTGAGGCCATGGGTCTCAGCCCCGGCCTGCCTGTGGTGCTGGCCGGCATGGATCAGATCGCGGGCGCTGTCGGGGCGGGCAATCTCAGCCCGGAGATCATTTCCGAGAGCACGGGCGGCGCCCTCACGCTGCACGTGACGGTGGATCGGCCCGATCTCGATCCCGAGGGTCGAATCCCGGTGTACCTGCATGCGCTTCCGGGGAAGTACCTCTTCGACCCGGTGTGTGAGACCGGCGGCATGGCGCTCAAATGGTTCCGGGACGTGTTCTGTCAATCTGAGATGGCCCGCGCCCGGGAAATCAACCAAGATGCCTACGATCTGATAACGGCCATGGCGGATAGGATCGCCCCTGGATGCGATGGCCTGGTGATGCTGCCCCATCTCACCGGTGCCTTCAGCCCGGAGTACGAGCCAGCTGCCCGCGGCGTCTTTGCTGGTTTCACTTTGGCACATGAGAAGGGACATTTCGCCCGAGCGGTTCTGGAGGCTGTGGCCTTCATGCTGCGCCGGAACATCGACCTGGTGCGCGGCTCCGGAGTTCAGCTGCAAGAAATCAGATCCACCGGCGGGGGCGCTCGAAGCCCGCTCTGGCGTCAGATCAAATCCGACGTATGCCAGCTGCCGGTGGCTTCCCTGCAGGTGGAAGACACGGCCCTTCTGGGGGACGTCATGCTGGCGGGCATGGCGGTGGGGGCCTTCGAGAATCTGCACGAGGCGGCGGATGCGATGGTGTCCCTCGGCGAACGAATCCATCCCAATCCCGACAACCGTGATGTGTACGACGCCGCGTTCAACCGCTACGTGCGGCTCTTTGATGCGATCGTACCCGTCTTGCGTGAACCAATCGAAAAGAAGCCTACGTGATGGCGCGTACCCATATGTCCAGCCTAGGAGGCCAACCATGACTGTGAAGCCCAAGCTCGGTCTGTTTGTGACCGCGTTGCTCGAGGACGACTACAACAAGACCGGCCACATGCGCCCCAAGATGGCCGAGGCGACCGACCGGATTGCCGACATTTTGAAGCCCTACGGCGAGGTCATCAATCCGGGCTTCGTTGAATATGAGCCGGATGCGGATCGAGCCACGCAGGTCTTCAACGCCGAAAACGTGGACCTGGTGGTGGCCATCGAGCTGGCCTACCAAAAGGGCATCATCCCGATGCGCACTTTGCTGAGGGTGAACGCGCCGATCCTGGTGTGGAACACACAGCAGATCCGCCGCCTGCCCGAAGAAGCCGATTTCGATGTCATTATGGAAAACTCGGGCATGGCCGGATTGCCGGAACTCACCAGCGCCCTTATTCGGTCCGGCCGGCCGTTCCAACTGCTAACGAGCCACATTCAAGACCCGGCTGGCCTGGCACAGATCGGCCAGTACGCGGCCGCTGCCGGAGCCATTCGCAGGCTTGAGAAGATGCGCATCGGCGTCATTGGGCACGCATTTGAAGGCATGACCGATTTGATGGTCGATGGCTTGAGCTTGCGGGACGTTATCGGACCGGTCTGCTGGCCCATCGAGCCGGAGAAGGTGGCCGTGGCGGCCCAAGCGATGGACGACGGGCGAGTCAAGGACTTTATGACTTCTCAATCCGAAGCCTACGACGCGAGCGAGATGCCGAAGGAACTCTTCGATAGGTCGGCCCGCCTGACCCTCGCCATGCTTGACATCGCACGCGAGGGCAAGTTCGACGGCCTGGCCACGTTCGACCAAATCTGGCTGACCGATCCGCGAGTGGGGATTATCCCCAGCTACGGTACGGGGATTCTGTGTGCCGAACACATTCCCGTGGCGACGGAGGCGGATGTCACCACGCTGTCAGCCATGATGGTGCTTCAAGAGTTGGCCGGAGAGGTCACCTTCCTGGAGAACTATGTGATCGACTTCGACGAGGATGCCATCATCCTCTCTCACGATGGGCATGGCAATCCAGCCATGGCCGCGGATCCAAAGCAGGTGAAGATCAAGCCCAGCATCTACTATGAAGGGGTCAACGGCCGGGGGGCCGGTCTCGAATTCGCCTATGCACCGGGTGACGTCACGATCCTTTCCCTGATCCCGCTGGGCGATGGGGAATGGCGCATGATCGTCGGCGAGGGCGAGTCCCTGCCCATGACGCCGCGCCCGGTCGCCGCGCCGCAAATGCTCTTCCGCTACAAGAACGGCTCCATCGAAGACTTCTGCAATCGCTGGCTTCTGGCAGGGTCCCCTCACCACATGGCCTTGGCCTACGGTCACCTGAGCGAGCAAGTGGAAAAGGTCGGCGAGCTTCTCGGCGTGGAGGTTGTTGCGATCTAAGTTCTTCGGGGTCAGGCGCCTGCAGACCCCTCTGGGCAGGCAGACACAGGTTCGCTTGGGGCGCGTGGAAGACATCCGCCCCTTGGGGAGATGCGGTAGGACCTTGTGATCGAAATCAACGGGCGCGAGCTGAAGCTTGATGCGTCAGAGGGCCTGCTGGCCCAGGCGGATGCGGATTCCGTGGTCTGGCTGGCGATGGATTTTCTGCGCCGCTGTCCGGTCGATGAACGGACGGGTCTGCCCTGGTACTTGGCGTATTCATGCTTTTGGACCGATCCGCTGCGCCCCACCGACTGGCCCGACAATCCGGCCGGCAAGTTCGCTATGGCCGTCGAAACGCTCGTTCGTTATCAGTCCTACACAGGCGAAACCTGGTTCATCGAGCCCGTCCGGTCCATGCTGGACCGTCTGATTTCCTACCATACCCCCGAGCATTTTGCTTGGCCCGGAGTTCCTTACGCCTCTGCCGAACCCATGCACGGCGTCTATTTTGGGGCAAGGGCTGACGGCCACTATGTTACCGAGCCGGACAAAGTCGCCCAGGCCGCTCTGGGGTTTCTGCGCTTCTTCAAACTCACCGGTGAGGAGAAGTACCTCCGCCAGGCGGAGAGCTGCGCGCGTGTGCTGGCGGACAAATGCCAGGAAGGCGATGACGAACACTCGCCCTGGCCGTTCCGGGTTGATGCGCGGGATGGCACGCCGGTCGAACTCTACTCGAGCCACACCGTTGCTGCTGTTCGCCTTTTCGACGAGTTGCTCGATTTGGGCGTCGGCCAACCCGATCTCCTGGCAGCGGCACGTGAAACCGCCTGGCGCTGGATCATGACGTTTCCCATGCAGAACGGTTGCTGGAAAGGGTATTTCGAAGACATTCGGTTGGACCCCGATAACAAAAACAGAGAACAGTACAGTGCCTTGGCGACTGCCCGATATCTCCTTCAACACCCCGACTGCGATCCCGACGCGCCCGCCCATGTTAAATCGATCATTGAATGGGTGTTGACGACCTTTGGGAGCGATCCCTTCTTCAAGTCGGTGCCAATCCACGAGCAGACGTTCTGCTTCCACGTGATGGGAAGTCACACGGCGCGCTTGGCGTCCATCTGCGCTCAACATGCTGCGCTCACGGGGGAGGCCAGATACGCCGATCTGGCTCGTCGCAACTTCGGCTGGGCGAGCTACATGGTGACCGACGAAGGCTACGTTCATGTCGGGGTCGATCGACCCGACTACTACAACCAATGCTGGTTCACCGACGGCTATTTCGACTTTGTGCCCCACTTTTTGGATGGCATGGCCGCACTGCCGGATCTGGCGCCCGGCTCGGCCGACCATCTATTGGGAACGACTTCGATTGTGACTTCTATCACATATGCGCCGCACACGGTCCGGTATCAGACCTTTGACCCCAATGCTTCGGAAGTGCTCAAGCTGACATTTGCCCCACAGCACGTGTCGAGTGGAGGGATGGAACTGGGGGCGATGGACGGCGAGTCGAACTCGGGCTGGATCTGGGATGAAGCGGCATCGACTCTCAGAGTTCATCATGACCATCCGCTCGTCGAAATCTCTGGCTGACCCGGAGGGCAGGCAGTGCTAGCCAATTTCAGGACCAAGGTACGGTCTTCTTATGGGGGTTGGTGGAATTGGCTGCCTTTGATTCCCTTCCTCGTCATCACTTTGGCGATCATGGTCCTGCCCCTCTCGTTCATGCTCGAGGGCAGCTTCAGGTCGAGAGAGGGATTGTTGACCCTCGACAACTATCTCGCGATGAGGGCACCCCTCTACACACAATCCTTCCGAAACAGCATTCTTCTATCTGGGATCACGGCGCTCTTGGGCACCCTGCTTGGGACGGCCGTGGGCTACTTCACCTTCCGGATCAGAAGCGGGCGGATCAAGGAATTGGTGATAACTCTGTGTGACGTAACCTCCAATTTTTCGGGTGCTCCGCTCGCCTTTGCCTTCATTGTCGTACTCGGAAGCAACGGGGTCCTGACCTTGTTCTTGACACAGTACTTTGGCTGGAAGATCTACCCCGACTTCAGTGTCTATTCGTTTTGGGGATTGGTCCTCGCCTACACGTATTTTCAACTTCCGCTGATGGTTCTTCTGGTTCTTCCGGCCATCGCCGGATTGAAGGACGAGTGGCGCGAAGCTGCCCTGAGTCTGGGCGGCAACGCCCGCGCCTACTGGCGTTACATCGGCTTGCCCATTCTTGCCCCGGCGATCCTGGCCAACTTGCTCCTGCTGTTTGCGAATGCGTTCGGCGCGTATGCAACAGCCTATACGCTCACCGGGTCGCGTTTCAACCTGGTGACATTGCAGCTCGGCTCCCTCTTGACGGGCGAGGTCCTGCGTGATCCCGGAGCCGGCGATGCCATGGGTGTGCTGACTCTCACTTTGATGGGTCTCACGATCACCTTGTACCAACTCGCGGCACGTCGTGCCCGAAGGTGGCGTCAGTGAAGAACAGGAACCCGGCTGGGACGGTCAGCATCCTCCTCTTCCTGGGCTACATGTTCTTGCCCATTTTGGCCACCTACATCTTCTCGGTAGCCGTCAGATGGGATCGGTCCATCCTGCCTGAGGGGTTGACGCTTGATTGGTACCGGACGGCGTTCCAGGATCGATGGTTCCTGATCGTTTTTACCCATTCCATCACGCTCTCCGCGGCCACGGTCCTCACCAGCGTGGTCCTGATTGTGCCCACTGCCTATTGGGTTCACCTCCGACTGCCGCGGGCGCTGCCCCTGTTGAACCTGATCTCCACCCTGCCTTTTGCGATCCCGGCGGTGGTGTTGGCCCTGGGCCTGATCAAGCTGTACGGGCAAGGGCCCCTGCAGCTTGCGCGCACGCCGCCTATGCTGGTCCTGGCCTATGTCATCTTCACGCTTCCGTTCATGTATCGGCCTGTGGCCAGCAGCCTGGAGGCAGTTGACGTCCGCAGGCTGACGGAAGCCGCCCAGAGTCTCGGCGCATCATGGCCGAGGACCCTGGTACAGGTCATTCTTCCCAATATCATGCCTGGGATTCTGAGCGGCGGATTGCTCGTCTTCGCCACAGTTTTCGGAGAGTTCACCTTGGCCACCCTGCTTGTGGGCGCCAGATTCAAGACATTCCCGATGCAGCTTGTGTACTACACGCGCCGGGACGGCAGGATTGCCTCGGCGTACTCGGTGATCAGCTTCACCGTCGCGTGGGTGACTTCGCTGGTTATCTTGTGGGTCGCCACTTGGGGGACACGGCGTGGCGCCGGGCGAGACGTCAAAGGCGAGCTCGCGTCAAAGCAGGCGTCGGTTGGAGGGACGGTATGAGTTACCTGGAGCTGGATGGCCTGGTCAAGACTTATGGCGAGGTGGATGCCGTCAGCGATTTCAACCTCGTCGTCGACAAAGGCGAGTTCATATCCCTGCTTGGGCCGTCGGGGTGCGGCAAGACAACGACGCTTCGGATCATCGCCGGTTTCGAGAACTCCCAACCGAGGGACCGTCCGTCTCGATGGGGAGGACATCACCGAGGTGCCGCCACACCACAGAGGCATGGGAATGGTCTTCCAGTCGTATGCCCTATTCCCCAACATGACTGCCTGGGGCAATGTGGCCTTCGGTCTAAGAGTGTCTAAGCAGTCCGCCAGCCAGATCAACCAACGGGTCGTGGAGCTGCTGGATCTGGTCGGGCTGGGGGACGCCAGCCAGAAATACCCTGCGGAGCTCAGTGGAGGCCAACAGCAGCGAGTGGCCTTGGCCAGGGCGTTGGCGATCGAGCCCAAAGTGCTCCTGCTGGACGAACCGCTGAGCGCCCTGGATGCGGTTGTACGGGTGAGTTTGCGACAGGAGATTCGGCGGATCCAATCTCAGCTGGGAATTACCACGGTCTACGTCACCCACGACCAGGAGGAAGCGCTCTCGATCTCCGATCGGGTGGTGGTGATGCGCAGGGCCGAAATCGAGCAGATCGGCACACCGATCGAGATCTACACCTCACCGAAGACACAGTTTGTGGCCACTTTTATCGGGACCACGACAAGATTCGAAGCGGTTGTGGATGATGGGCGAGCTGGTCGGGTTCGGGCTGGTGACGTCGAGCTGGTGGTGGGCAGGGACCTGAGCCCCGAATTCGGTGAAGGAGAACGGGTCAACGTGTTTGTCCGCCCGGAAGCGATTCGGATCGCCCAAGCCGGAGAACCCGTGCAAGCCGACAACATCTTGCCTGCGACTCTGGAGAGCGTGACCCTTTTGGGCCCAGTCATCCGGCTGTCGCTGACCTGTCACGGCCTGCCTCTGGTGGCCGATGTAAACACCAACGAACGCAGTCGATTTGCGCGCGGCGAAGACGTGCTGGTCTGTTTCCAGGCCAGTGCTTGCCGCGTGATGCGCGAGCAGGAGTCCTGAAACCATTGTGGCCGATGGCAGGCACTTGAAACGAGGAGGTGAGACAGGCAGCATTTCAAACTCATGAAAGAGTGACCTCAATCCGTGCATGTGAACATCCTAACTGCCCTCAAGGAGGGAACAATGAAGAAGAGCATGCAAATCCTCGCGCTCTTGGTCGTAGCCTCGATGGTGTTGTTGCCGGCCTGCCAAACGGCACCGCCCACGACGCAGGCGCAGCCCACGGAAGCACCGGCGATGCAGCCGACCGAGGCGCCCGCTGACATGATGGCGGGGCTTGTCGACGCAGCCAAGGCCGAAGGCGAGATCGTCAGCTACGGTCTCCCCGATGACTGGGTGAACTACGGCGGCATGTGGTCCGTGTATGAGAGCAAGTACGGTATCCAGCATCTGGACACCGACATGGGCAGTGGCGAGATCATCTCCGCACTGGAAGCTGAGAAGACCTCCGGCGTGGCCGATATCACCGACCTGGGCATCAACTTCGCCAACCAGGTCGTGGTCGAAGGCCTATCTCAACCCTACCAGAACTCGCATTGGTCCGAGATCCCTGATTATGCCAAGGATCCGAACGGTCTGTGGTCAGCCGCCTACTGGGGCGCCATCGGGTTCTGCGTCAACACGGATCTGGTGCCCGTGGTCCCACAGAGCTGGGCCGACCTGCTGGATCCGATGTATAAGGACATGGTTTCCATGAAGGATCCGCGGGAATCCGGAACGGCCAACTATGTCGTCCTGGGTGCCGCCTTCGGTAACGGCGGCGACGAGACCAATGTCCAGCCCGGCCTCGACTACTTCTCACAGATGTATGCCGCCGGCCAGATGCGAGCAGTTTCCCCCAGCACGTCCAACATCCAGGCAGGTGAGGTGCCCATTGCCCTCTTCTGGGATTTCGACTGCCTGAGTAAGGCCAAGGATCTGGGCATGCCGCTGCAGCTGGTCATCCCCAGTGATGGCACGGTGGCCGGGTTGTACATCCAGTTCGCCACCGTTGCCGCACCGCACCCGAATGCCGCCAAGCTGTTGCTCGAACTTGAATACTCGGACGAGGGCCAGCTGGCCTATGCCCAAGGCTTCACGCATCCGATCCGCGACATCGAGCTTCCGGCTGATTTGGCTGGGATGTTTCCGGCGAAGTCGATCTACGACCAGTACGTCACCTTCCCCAAGGATTTCTCGAAGCTGACGGACGCGGCCACGAACATCGCCGACGGATGGAGCCAGATCGTCCAGTAGG
This sequence comes from uncultured Chloroflexia bacterium, assembly GCA_963807065.1. GTDB lineage: Bacteria > Chloroflexota > Anaerolineae > Anaerolineales > E44-bin32 > CAWAND01. Next base: position 230,677 of record CAWDZQ010000002.1, on the reverse strand, counting down.
GCGGTCGAGCGTTTGCTGCAAGATCGTAAGATTAGCCTCTGTGAGCCGGCAGTTCTTATCTGCCGGCTCACAGAGCCCTGCCCATAGCGAAGAGGTGCGCATCGATGACGTCTGTGATCGGGAAGGCGCCCGGCCGAATATGTCTGCTGGGCGATAACGCTGATCTCCTGGAGAAGCCGGCCATTGCCGCCGCTGTGTCTGCCATCCTGGCGGTCGAGGTGGAAAAGCGCGACGACGATTTGGTGGTTTTGACAGGAGCCGATATTGGTTTCCAGGAATCATTTCACCTCGGCGACCCCGTTGCACTCGATTCTCCCCTCAAGTACGTCAAGGCGGTCTACGCACGCTTGGCGGATCGTTTGGAGCATGGGTTCGACCTGACCATTCATTCCGAGATCCCCGTCAGCGCCGGATTGTCATCTTCAACGGCTCTGTGCATTGCAAGCATTCGTGCGTTGCAGCAGCTAAGCGGGGTCACCTACACCACCGACGAAATCGCAGAGTTGTCGTTTCAAATTGAACGCTATGACCTGGACGTCGAATGCGGCCGCATGGATCAGTATGCCATCGCATACGGCGGGGTAACCTACATCCAAACCGGCGATGAAGCCGGGGTAGAGCGCCTGCCTGTCCCGTCGCTGCCGGTGCTGGTGGCCGATACGCAGGAGTCGCACGACACGCAGGCGCTGCAAAAGTGGCTTCGGCGCCGAATAGCCGAGGGCGATCCCAGCCTGATGGGTCCCCTGGATCAGGTCGTAGCGCTGGTAGAGGAGGGCCGGGCCGCCATTCTTGACGACGATCTCGGAAGCCTCGGCGCCATCATGGACCGACAACAGGCGCTCGAACTGGCCATGGGCACATCGACCGATCGGCTTGAACTGTTCTGCCAGACGGCAAGACAAACCGGCGCCTGGGGGGCAAAACAAATGGGCGCCGGAGGGGGCGGCTGCATGATCGCGCTGTGTCCGCCGGATCAAATCGAGACGGTTCGCAGCGCTTTGGTGACATTGGGCGCACCGGTTTGGGACTTCGACATTGTTCCCCCGACCGATGCCTCTTAGTCGAGATCTCAAGACAGGCTATTGGCCGAAACGCTTGTCCCCGAGATTTGAAACAGGCCGGGAAGAATCCAGCCAAGAAAGGGCGCAAGCATGATTTCGGATTTTGCTCTTGAGGCACCTTTCTTCGAGCTTGGGCCCAAAGCCTACATCTTTGGGGATGACCTGGTGGCCTTGGCGCGGCACGCCGATGCCCTGAGCGCGAAGTACGACGTCAGAATCATCCTGACGCCCCAGGCGGTCGATATACCCAGTCTGGTTAAGGAGACCACTCATCTGCTCATCTTCGCCCAACACATGGACCCGATCCGCATTGGAAGGGGCAACGGCTCCGTGCTGCCGGAGGCCCTGAAGGCTGCCGGCGCCAAGGGAACGATGCTCAACCATGCGGAGAAGCCGCTGCTGCCGGACGTGCTGGAGGAGACCATTTTGCGGGCGGACGAGGTCGGTTTGGCCACCCTCGTCTGTGCAGGGGACTTGCGCGAAGTCGAGAGGGTGAGCCGGTTGTCCCCCAACATCATTATCGCCGAGTCGCCCGATCTGATCGGCGCGGGATCGACGTCGGCGGAGGATCGGCTCAGCATCCCGGCCATCAACCAGCTGGTGCACGGGATCAGCCCCGGGACGCGAGTCCTTCATGCCGCGGGGATCAGCAATGGTAAGGATGTCTTCGACATCATCGCCGATGGGGCCGAGGCGACGGGGTCAACGAGCGGTGTCCTGAAGGCCCCCGATCCGTTTTCGATGCTGGAAGAGATGATCTCGAACGTCCGACTGGCGTGGGACCAAACCCGGAGATAAAAGGTGACTTTGCTATGACCATCTATCATCACACGTTCACCATCCAATCCGAGCCGAGGCCGACCTTCGACGATGTGACCGAGCGAGTCGAAGCAGCCGTGTCCGACTCCGGAATCCGTGATGGAATCCTGATGGTCTTCTCGCAGCACACCACCTGCAGTGTGTTGCTCCAGGAGGCTTCGGACGACACCGACTACTGGGGGACGGAATTCCTGATGCAGGACCTGGTCGGAGCATTGGGGAAGATCATACCCACCTGCTTGACCCAGAATCAGTATCTTCACCCGGGGCCAAAGCACATTGAGGCCGCGCTGGGGCGAGACGAGCTGGCTTCCTGGTCGCTTAACACCGACGCGCATCTCCGGTCGGTAATCCTCGGCCGTTCGGTGTTGGTGCCATTGGAAGGCGGTGCCATGGTGCTGGGGGAATTCGGCAGGATCTACTTCGCCGATTTCGACCAGACCCGAGGTCGGGAGCGCAAGGTGAGGTTGCAGATCATCGGGGAGTAAGCGCTTCGGGCACGTGCCCGACAGCTCGGCGCCTCCTGCTCCAACATCCTGCCCTTGGGATGCAGCTACGGAGCCAGGTGAGCGAGAAGCGGTTTTTTGGCGACGGCGTCGGGTGCGGCTGACGGTTCACAGCCTGGCCCGCAGGGCGGTCCCCCTCCGAGCCACAGCCCCGAGATCCGTGCTGCGCATTGGGGTGAGTCCCGCTTGACTTCGACAGCACAAAGCGTGAGACCAGAGCGGCTGACATTCTCCAGCGAGTGGGGCGGGAGGGAAGCGCACCAAATCAGTTCGGTCGGCAGGTCCCCAAGCGGTTCTTCCAGCCCCCGACCCAGCCCGGGGGACTTTGCCCATCGTGATCGGGTGACGGCTGGAAAGATATCCGATTGCGGAGATTGACCCCAGCGAAGTGTCTGCCGGGAGGCATCGCGGCAACATTCGCTTCGGCCCGCAGAGGCAGCCCGAGGGCGGCTGCCGGTGGAGAATTCCTTAACATCATCGGGCGAATGCCGAGTGAGAACTGATTGCCGTTTTTCACCGAAACCGGGTAGAGATCCGCGGCTGCGGCCATCCGATCCACGTGTCGGTACAGATTGTCGGCCCGACCTTCCCCATTCCTATCCACATTGACCAAGTCTCCACTTCAATAAACAGTGTCGTCAGGAGAATTCCTACTCCCACCTGTTTCAAAGAGCATTCGGACTGTATGGTTTCATCGGTCAGATGTCAACGAGAACAGATCCCTGCCCGGCTAGAACATGCGGAATCTGGCAGACGCGGTCCATCTGTGGGTCCTAGGGACAAGGTCATCCAGGTAGGGAGGACCATGATCGTCGGCGGAAAACAGTTCCGAGCAGATGGAGGCGTGGCCGTTTGCGCCTGATGACCTCCGTTCCAGAGACAGAGGGGGCTGGCTAGGCTGCCGACCCTAAGGAGTGGACTCGTTCGCCCTCCACTGGCAGCTCTCGTCGGTATCTGGCTGGCCAAGTCGTTGGGTCCTCGCACTGGAAGATGGCCAGTTCGGGCCCGGTGCCGGTGAGAAGGTCATCGGGCCGACAGCCAAGGATCTTGGACGCCGCCGTCAGCCCTGAATTGCTGGCGTAGGCCACACCATGCGCCATCGTACTGGCACCGCACAAGTACAAGTTCTTGAACTCTGTCCGGGTCCGGAAGCCGAGCGGCCCCGCCTGCCAGATCCCCTTATCGATCCCGTAGATGTTGCCCAAGTGCGCCCGTACATAGTAGCGGTTGGTTAACGGGGTGCCAAGCGCCTGGAAGATGATGGCATGCTTGATGCCAGAGAACCGTCGATCGACGAACTCGATCATCCGCTGGCTGATCGACGACTTCAGCTGCTGATACTCTGTATCACGATCACCGGAAGGCTGGTTCTCCCAGCGGGCAAACGGATCATAGTCGGCGAAGCAGAAGACCTCGATTTGGTGTTGTCCCGGACGATACTTGCTCGGATCCTTCATGCTGGTAACCGTCATGAAGACGAGTTCCGGAGGCTCGGTCAGCGCCCGATTGGTCGCTGCTCGTCCGAAGATCCCGTCAACATCATCATGACTGTGAATGTAGTAGTTACCCGAATCCAATCCCATCGCTTCGAGATCACAATCTACGACCAAGTACAGGCTCAGGCACGACGTCGAGTAGCCAACCCGATCCAGCTTGCGGCATAGGTGACGGCTGAGATGGTGGCGACCGATCAGATTAATAAAGGTCCCGTGAGGATCTGCGTTGCTGATCACACTGGCTGAGGACAGGCGCTCACCCGTCGCCAATTCGACCCCAACTGCTTGCCTTCCGTCCAATAGGACACGACTCACAGGTGCCTGCAGACGGATTTCCCCACCAGCCCGCTTGAGGGCCCGAACGCCGGCGCGAGCGATGGCCATCCCGCCGCCAAGTGGATGATAGGCACCTTCAATGTAGTGGTGAATGATGGCGGCATGCAGCGCCGATGACACCAAGTTCGGAGCCATCCCATGGGCCCCCGCCTGTCCCTTGAGCAATGCACGCAACGTGCGGTCGCCGATGTAGTGGTCGATCAACACCCCGCCAGAGCGTGCGAACCAGGGCAGCACCCGCGGCCGCGCCAACAAAGCGAGCCAGTCTTCGTCCACCATCCTCTTCAGCGCCCAGAAGACATCGGTTGTGGTGCCAAACAGGCGCTCAATTCCCTTCGCTTCATGAGGGAACGAATCTTTCAAGCGCGCCAGATAGGCGTCCTTTCCTTTCGGGATGTCAAGGCGCTGATCTCCTACCAGGATGTGGTCGTATCCATCAGGGTTCAGCTCCATAAACGCCAGGTCGTTCGAAAGTCCGAGCCCCTCGTAGATCCGGCGCAGCATCTCACCAGGACCAAGCTCACCGATGTAGTGCACGCCAGTGTTGAAGCGGTGGCCATCCAAAGTGAAGGAGTGCAGCCACCCTCCTGCCACTTCGTGCTGCTCGCAAACCAGCACCCGCTGGCCCGAGCGCGCCAGGGCGATCCCAGCCGTCATACCACCCGCCCCGGAGCCTATGACGATCGTGTCGAAGTCTGGCATGCCTTTACCCTCCTCCTTCCGACCCGAACACTGTTCGACGGCAGCAAAAAAAATGTGGCCGATCTGTCCTAGACGACCTTTACCCCGACCCTAAGCCCTGGACCATGGCGCGCAGCGAGGCCTGGTCGACCGCCTCGAAATCAAGCGGCATTTTCCGCGGATAGCTGACTTGCAGCATCGCCATCCCGTGAACCAGCGCCCACAGGCTGTAGGCGGCCTCAGAATCATCCAAACCGGCGGATAGCTGGATCACGCCTTCTTCTATCGCTCGTCGCACCCCTCGTTCTAGGTATGAATAGCTGCCTTGCGACAGTTCCCGCTCTATGTCCGTCTCATTAACGGATCCCCGCAGATGAGTGAAGAGCAGCAAGAATTCCTGCGGGTTCCGGTTGGCAAAGGCGATGTAGGCCAAGCCCAGTTGCACCAAGTATTCGTCACTGGACAAATCCCACGGTACCGAGTGCATCGCTCTCAAGAATTTCTCCAACGCCCGCCGGCGGACGGCCTGCACGATCTCTGCCTTGCCGTCGAAGTATTCGTACAGCCCAGCGGGACTGTATCCGATCCGACGGGCGATTTCGCGCAATGAAAACTGTTCCGGGCCGAATTCTTGAATGAGCTGGAGGGCGGTCGAAATGATCGCTTCCCGCGTATCGTGCGTGCCTCCCAATTGGACCTTGTCAGTCACGAGAATTCCTCTTCCCACCTTCACCGAACAGTGTTCGGATTATACACTACTGCCCACAGTCCGCGCCTGGACGGGAATATGAAATCGGGTAGGAGGATCATGTCGGGAATGCATGACCCAAGCATGAAGCGGCAGTCGCCGTTGGGTCGTTTGTCGTCTCCTAGGAACAAAGGTAAACTTCAATGTCGGTTGAACTAATGTGCGTGGGATGGGGTTGCGGCGATGAATGCTTCACGGCAAGAGAATATGGTCCAAGTCCTCAAGGTGTTGGCTGAACCGAACCGCCTGGCGCTTCTCGATCGGATCATTCGTGGCTACCAATGCAACTGTCAGCTGGGAGACGAGCTCGGACTACCGGCCAACCTCATCTCTCATCATCTTGGCGTCCTGCGAGACTCCGGCCTGATAGAGAGCGAGCGCGATGCCCTTGACGCCCGATGGGTGTATTACTCGGTCAACAAGGCGACGTTGAAAGCGCTCAATGGCGCTTTGGGCGCCTTCTTTGATATTGAGCGGGTCCAACCCCGTCGATTGACGTGCGGACCGCAAGTCGCTCTCGCAGAATCGGGCGGCTTGGCCATGCGGGACGATGGACGGCCCGGGTGAAGCGCAAAGTCCTCTTCCTGTGCACGGGCAATTCTTGCCGATCGCAGATGGCGGAGGCGATCGTCAACGCTCGATTCGGCGGGCAGTGGGTAGCGTACAGCGCCGGAACGCACCCGGCGGGCTCTGTTCATCCCAGAGCTATCAGAGCGCTTGAGGAGATCGGTATTCACCATCAGGGACGCTCCAAGTCGGCGGTTGAGTTCCAAGACTTTGAGTTCGATCTGGTCGTGACAGTGTGCGACTCAGCGGCGGAGGAATGTCCCGTGTGGCTGGGACGCGGTAGGCGCGTCCACCATGGCTTTCCGGACCCCGCCAAAGCTGTTGGCTTGGAGGAAGAGATGATGAATGTCTTTCGCGACGTCCGGGACGCCATCGTTCGTGACATCCCAGGGATTCTTGCTCAAACCGACCCGGTAGCTTCCCCTGGCTTTGAGGCAGACCTTGACTGAGAGCGCTGCCGTCCAGGGTAATTCGTCGCAGCCAGCCAAGCGGCTGTCCTTCTTGGACCGCTTTCTCACCCTTTGGATCTTCATGGCGATGGCGCTGGGCGTGGGCCTGGGGTATGCCCTCCCGCGTACCGTGGAAGCGTTCAATCAGGCGGTTTCCGTGGGCACGACCAACATCCCGATTGCCCTAGGATTGATCCTGATGATGTATCCGCCGCTGGCCAAGGTGCACTATGAAGAACTAGGGGATGTGTTCCGAAATCGTAGAATTCTGGGATTCTCCCTCATTCAGAACTGGATCATCGGGCCCATCCTGATGTTCGTCCTGGCGGTTGTATTCCTGAGAGGTTATCCCGAGTATATGGCCGGCTTGATCATGATCGGGCTGGCGCGATGCATCGCCATGGTCATCGTCTGGAATGAGCTGGCCGGCGGGGACACGGAATACGCCGCAGGCCTGGTGGCGTTCAACAGCCTGTTTCAGGTCTTCTTCTACAGCCTGTACGCTTATGTATTCATCACCGTATTGCCGACCTGGATGGGTTTGCCCGGGAGCACGGTCCACGTCACCATCGGCGAGATCGCCCGCAGCGTGTTTATCTACTTGGGCATCCCATTTGCGGCCGGGTTCTTGACTCGGTGGGTCCTGATCAGGTTTAGGGGAAGAAGTTGGTATGAGGGACGGTTCGTGCCGCGCATCAGCCCGCTGACCCTGGTCGCATTGTTGTTCACTATCGTGGTCATGTTCAGCCTCAAGGGGAATCTCATTCTCACCATCCCGCTGGACGTGGTGCGGATCGCGCTCCCGCTCGTGATCTATTTCATCGTGATGTTCATGGTCTCGTTTTGGATGGGGCGGCGGATCGGCTCCGACTATTCGAAGACCACCACGCTGGCCTTCACCGCCGCCAGCAACAACTTCGAGCTGGCTATCGCCGTCTCCGTGGCCGTGTTCGGCATCGACTCCGGTGCGGCTTTCGCCGCTGTCATCGGTCCGCTGATCGAAGTCCCGGTGATGATCGGTCTGGTGAATGTTGCTTTCGGGCTGCATAGGCGGTATTTCCGTGAGACCGCGCAGAGGGAAGGTCAGCCCGCCGCGGATTAGGGTCGGGGGTCCAGCCTTGGCAGCGTGCTTTGGAGACCCTTGAGAGCGATCGAGGCCGGCGGGAGGCCCGAATGAACTTTCTGCGATTGCATTGGTTCGACGTCGGCATCGGATTCGCTGTCCTGAGCGCTGGCTACGTTCTTTCCAGCCGCTTGGAGATGCTCTCACTCTTGCTGTGGGCCAATCTGATTGCCCTGTTCCTGCACCAGTTCGAGGAGTATCGTTTTCCGGGCTACTTCCCCGGCATGATGAACGCCGTGATGTTCAACAGCCGTCAGCCTGATCGCTTTCCACTGAACACCAACACGGCCATGATCATCAACATTCTTGTGGGCTGGATGACCTACCTGCTGGCAGCCGTGCTGGGCGGAAGATTCTCCTGGCTTGGCATCGCCGCCATGTTGGTCTCCGTCGGGAACGTCATCGCGCACACTTTCCTCTTCAACCTCAAAGGCAGAACGCGCTACAACCCTGGCATGCTCACCGCCCTGCTTCTGTTTGCTCCAATCGCCATGTCTTATGGGTATGTGCTGGTGGCAGGCAGCTTGGTGACGCCCACCGATTGGGTCTTGGGACTTGTCCTGGGCGTTGCGCTCAACTACATCGGCATTCTCAAGCTCATTGACTGGCTCAAGGACAGCCAAACGCCGTACGTGTTCCCCGACAGGTTCTTGATGCCGAATCAGAGAGCCTGAGCTGCCTGATTGGAAGGTTTGGATTCGGACCGGCGACCCGCCGCAGCTGATGGACGCCAACCGAGCGGACACTCCTCTGCGGCCAATGAGTTGGCGACAACCAAGAGGGTGACCCCAGGCGCAAGCCTCGATTTCCCCCACGAAGTTGCCCTACGTGGTTCGCGGCCGCCTGACAGCCTCGGGGGCCGCCTTTGTGTTCCCTACCCAATGGGCAGTCTATGGTCGGAGGCCAAGGATCCCATTCATGGGCATTGACGCGAGAGGCAGATTCTCCATCGAACGCAAGTGGCTGGTGCTGGTGGCCATCGGCATCGGTACCTACATGTCAGCGCTGGACGGGAGCGTGGTGAACACGATCCTGCCCGTGGTGACCACCACCTTCAAGACGGATGTGGCCACGGTGGAGTGGGTAGTGACCACGTACCTTCTTGTGGTGAGCGCGCTCCTGTTGACCGTCGGCCGCCTGGGGGATATGCGCGGCAACAAGATCATCTACCTCGCCGGCTTCGGGGTCTTCATCATCGGTTCGGCCCTGTGCGGCCTTGCCCCTTCGCCGGCCCTTCTAATCTCCGCCCGCGGGCTGCAGGCTATCGGCGCAGCGATGCTCTTCGCCATCTCCCCGGCCATCCTCACCAAGAACTTCCCCGCCCGGCAGCGCGGCCAGGCGCTTGGCGTCCAGGGCACGATGACCTATCTGGGCCTGACGACGGGTCCGTCTTTCGGCGGGTGGTTGGCCGACACCTTTGGCTGGCACAGTGTCTTCTTTATCAATGTTCCGATCGGCCTCCTGGCCATGTCGCTCAGCCTGGCGGTGATACCGGTTGACCGGCCAGCCGGCGAGCACGAGCGGTTTGACTGGGCGGGGGCGGCGACTTTTGCCGTGGGGTTGACGGGACTGCTCTTTGCGCTTGACCAGGGTCATAATCTGGGGTGGCTGTCGCCGGTCATCTTGGGGACCCTGGCAGGGGCCCTGGCTCTCATTGGACTTTTCATCGGGCTCGAGAGGCGCGTCCAGGCGCCGATGTTGGACCTCGGACTATTCAAGCACCGCGTTTTTGCCGTTTCAACGGTCACCCCGATCCTCAACTACATCTGCCTTTACAGCGTCACTTTCCTCCTGCCGTTCTTCCTCATTCTGGCGCGGGGGCTTTCGGCGGCCCAGGCGGGGCTGATTCTCGCGGCTCAACCCCTGGTGATGGCCGTAACGGCGCCCCTCAGCGGCAGCCTCTCTGATCGCGTCGGGTCACGCATCCCGACCACGCTGGGCATGTCGCTCCTGGCCGCGGGATTGTGTGTCCTATCCCTCATGCGGCAAACCTCGCCGCTCGGGCTGACCGTGGCCGGCCTGGCAATTTGTGGCCTAGGCACGGGGCTGTTCGTCGCCCCCAACAACAGCGCGCTGATGGGTGCCGCGCCCCCAACCAAACAAGGGATTGCCGCCGGCGTGCTGGCGCTGGCGCGCAACGTCGGCATGGCGCTGGGGATCGGGCTGACCGGCGCCATCTTCAATACCCTGTTAGGCCCGAGCGGCGGCGCCGACCGGGCGATCCTGGTGCACGCTTTTGACGTCAGCATGGTCTTCGCCAGCGGGGTGGCAGTGCTGGCGGCTGGAGTTTCCTTCAGCCGGGGAAACGACAGGCCGCTCAGGTTGGATCAAGCCTGACCACCCATTGATAGGGGACAACCGCAAGGGGGGACCAGTGGGCCATGCCGGCCGATTTGTGAAGCGCGTCACAAACGAGCACGGAGGCCCCCCTCGACCGCTGGGGTTGGCTGAAGCGAGGGGGCGTGAGCGGCTTGGGATAGACTCAATGGCGCTTGTGAAGCTTCGTGCACAGGCGATCCGCAAGGCCGGGTGTATGGGGGTTGTCAGTCGAGGCCTCAGTCAGTTGCGCCCAAAGGCAGCCTTTCCCCCTGGCCCAGCGGGCCACTTTGTCAGATAGTAGCCGCGCCACCCCGGTGTCCCAGAACTAGGGCAACACGAGCAGCCTCTTGCTCGCCAGGCAGCCCGGGCGCCGGCGGATTGCCCACCACAGGCGGGCGCAGTCCGCAACATGGCGCAAGCCATCAACCCCGATCAGGTCTTCTTTCCAGATTGGGGATGCTGGGAAACCAAACCGACGGGCTGGCCGACGACATCAACGAATATGGTCAAGTCGGGGTCGGCGAAACGCACGAAGGGGGCGATGGAACCTGGAGCGTTTGAAGCTGTCGGTAGGTGAAGTCGGGCAGGTAACGCAACGCGGCTCTGATCAGGGCGATGACTTCGGCCAACCTCGCCTTCTCAGTGCGCCATATCGGCGCCGCCCACCGCTACCCAGCCTCGGCGGCGTATGGGTCAGCCAGCTTGGCTGGTGGGCGTTCTCTTGTCCAACTGCCTCCCCAGCGTGCTTCGGGTCCGAACAGTCACAACCAGTGACTTCCAGGCGGCTCGCATGCAACAAGGTCGAGCGCGACTTCAAGGCGAGATACCGCTCATCCACGGCCGCGCATTTAGGTGCTGTGATTTCTGGGTCGAACGAAGGGTGGAGCGGTGGCGGCCCGTGTCGGCGATCTTGAGCGACGTCATCGATGGTCGGCCTTTCTCGGCCCCGGCTTTCGGCGCGTGACACCACAACCCGGGGGAAACAACCTACTTGACTCTGCCCACAGAATATGCAAGAATGGATCAATCCGGTAACGTTCCCGGTAACATTATCGGGGCTGCCAGCATTGAACACCAAGAAGCGTTCGATCACCATCTTCGATGTCGCTGAGAGAGCCGGCGTTTCAGTCTCGACCGTTTCCCGTGTTCTAAACAACAAAGATGATGTCTCCGCCGAGACCTCGGTGCGGGTCCAAAAGGTCATCGACAAGCTCGGCTATGCCTCGAGCTTGGCTGCGCGGAGTATGCGCAGTCGAAAAAAGAATCTTATCGGCCTTGTCGTTCCAGACATCGGCTTCCCATATTCGATTGAGATTATGAAGGGTATCAACCGTGCGATCGTGGAATTGACGTTCGATCTTTTGGTGTACACAACCGGGGATATCAGAAAAATCGGCGCCGCATCCCATGAACAGCACTATGTTTCCATTCTTAGCAACTCGATGACTGACGGTGTGATTATTGTGGCGTCCGCGGCGGCCAACTTTGTTTCGGACGCCCCGATCGTCTCCGTGGATCCTCATGGCGATGACCCAAATTACCCTTACGTTCAGGCCACAAACTACCAGGGCGCCGTTGATGCGATGGAGTACCTGATTGGGCTGGGCCATCGACGAATTGCGTTCATTACCGGCCGACCTGAAATTGGAAGTGGTGAGCGTCGCCTGGAGGGCTATCGGGACACACTTGCCAGAGCGGGGATTGGGGTGCCCGAGGAGTATGTGGCGCTAGGGGACTTTTCGGCTGAGAAAGGATACAAGTGTACGCTCGATTTGCTTGGCTTGGAGACTCCACCTACGGCGATTTTTGCGGCGAATGATCAATCCGCGATCGGGGTTTTTCAGGCGGCAGAAGAGTTGCGCGTGCGCATCCCCGAGGACTTGTCGGTGGTGGGTTTTGACAACATTGCCGAAGCCAAGTACTTGGGCCTGACCACTGTCGATCAATCCCTGGAGGAGATGGGCTACGTTGCAGTGCAGATGCTCATCGAGCTCGTCGATCATGAAACCCTGGATGAACAAGTCTATAAGATGCCCACTAGCTTGGTGAGAAGAAGTTCCTGTCGTGCCTTGACAAGAACAACTTAGCTCGGGCGTTGCTGGCTCGAAACTTTTGTGCAATGCAAAGAGCACCTAAAGAAAGGGAGGTGATTCTGAGGCCCTGCTAAGAAATGCACAGGTCTTCACTTCTGCCATGAGCGGACGAAGGAAGACCTGCACAGTCGAACGGAGATTTCTCTCCGCCTAAAGCATACGAAGGAGAAGACACATGCGCAAGTCTGCAGTATCCGCCCTTAGCTTCATGATGGTCACAGGTATGCTCTTGGTCGCCTGCGGTGGTGCCCCAGCAACCCAAGCACCGGCGGCTGCGGATACACCCACTCCTGCCGAACTAACTGGCACCCTGAACGTGTGGTCGTTCACCGCCGAACTGAGGACGATGGCGATTGCTTTTGAAGGTGTCCACCCTGGGGTGACCGTCAACTACACCTTGATCCCTATGACCAACGGTGAATATCAAACCAAAGTGAAAGCGGCCGCTGGAACCGCCAATTCTCCGGATGTGGTTGCGCTTGAAGCCGCTTTCGTGAAAGAGTGGGTTGAGTCCGACCTGTTGGCCAACTTGAATTCGCTTCTGCCTCTGACCAAAACCCTCAAGACCTACCAAAACGTGGTCCAGGTCGGTACCTTCAACGGCGAGACAAGGGCCTATTCTTACCAGGCCACTCCGGGAGCCTTCTTCTATCGCCGGAGCATCGCGAAAGAATGCCTCGGCACCGATGATCCGGTTGCGGTGCAGGCCATGGTCGCTGACATGACCAAGTTCCTTGACACCGCCGCCAAGATTAAGGCCTGCGGCACTGGCGATTACTTCATGGTTGGAACTGGTGCCGAGTTGTTTACACCCTTCCTCTCCAATCGCGCTCAGCCCTGGGTAGTCGACGATACACTGGTGATTGATCCTAAGATCGTGGAGTACGTCCATTTCGCCAAACTGATGCGCGACATGGGCTACGAATCTGGAGCGACGCAGTGGACTGAAGGCTGGTTTTCCGGTATGAATGACACGCTGGTGGATGCCAATGGCACCCCCAAGAAGGTCTTCAGCTACTTCCTCCCGACCTGGGGCCTTCCGTATGTCTTGAGCCCCAACTCCGTCCCGGCGTCTGGCGGGGCGGGCACCGGCGGTGACTGGGCCATGGTCAACGGTCCGCTCTCCTACCAGTGGGGTGGCACATGGGTCGGCGTCCTGAAGGGTAGCCCGAATAGTGAACTGGCGACGGAATTCGTCAGGTTCGTCGCCCTCGACGAACAGAACCTGACCAATTGGGCAACGGGCGTTTACACCAATGAATACCTGAAGGCCATCGATCCGACCACGCCCGACGACCAGGCTCAGGCGGCTGGAGATTTCGTCTCCAGCCAGGTGGTAGTCGACAAGATTACGAGCAGCTTCGACAATTCCACACTGTCCGACTTCCTCGGTGGGGAGAACTCATATGGAGCCTTCGCCCAGGCCGCACCGAGTGTAAATGGCGCGTTGCTGACCGGCTCTGACGACGCCATTCAGCGTGCCCTAAACGACCCGCTGGCCGCGTATCTTAGCGGAACGACGACCGAAGCAGAGATGTGGTCTACGTGGCTGGACGCAGTTCGGAACGAATTTCCCGATCTGACCATTCCTGCCCCGCCTGTACAGTAGCCGCAATCTGAAAGGGAGGGTGGGCCAGTGTATTCCCAAGAATACACTGACCCACCCCGATCGTTCAAACTGGCTGATCGGGCGACTTGTTTTCGATGACGGAGAAACTCGAGGGCGAGATGAATAGAGCGAAGTCTTGGAGCAATTACTACGGTTATATGTTTCTTGCGCCATTCGTCATCGGCTTTCTCATCTTTGGCCTTTACCCGGTTTACAACACCCTGGCTCTTAGCTTCACCAACACAACCTTGATGTCGAGTACGAGCAAATTTACCGGCTTGGCAAACTTCAAACGGCTGTTCGCCGATATCGTCTTCGTGAGGGCGGTGGGGAACACCTGGTTGATCTGGTTGCTGAATTTCATCCCTCAGATCGGCATCGCCATGCTGTTGTCGGTTCTGTTCACCAGTGTCCGGTTGAAGATCAAGGCCGTCGGGACATGGCGTGCGTTGTTCTTCTTGCCGAATCTGCTGGTGCCTGCGGCCGTAGCGGCATTGTTTCACGCACTGTTTGATTACTATGGCCCAGCTAACCAGCTCATGGTGAAGCTGGGATTCTTGACTGAAGCCATGCGGTTTCTGGAGAGTGTCTGGATCACGCGCGGTTTGGTGATATTCATCCAATGGTGGATGTGGTTCGGCCAGACGGCAATCATTCTCATGGCAGGCATGACGTCCATACCAGTTCACTTATATGAAGCCGCCATGGTCGATGGCGGAAGCGACTGGCAAATGTTCAGGCATATCACCTTGCCGTTATTGAAGCCTATCCTCATATTTGTCTTTGTGACATCGTTGGTGGGCGGCATGCAGATGTTTGACATCCCGTTCCTTTTGACCGATGGCAGAGGTTCCCCGTTGAGCTCGATTCAAACCAACAACATTCTGATGTACATGAAATTCGCTAGCAGCCAGGGTCACATCGGAGCGGCCTCCTCGGTCGGCGTGCTGGTGTTCATCATGACCAGCGTATGCGCGCTGGGTATCTTCTACTTCCTACACGATGGGATGTGGGTGACGGAAACCGGAAGAAGTTGTGGCCGCTCAAGGGAAGGAATCGTGAGGGGTTGCTATCATGATCAGCCAATACAGATTTGGCACGGGTGTCCTCCGCATTTTAGTCTACACGTTCCTGATTCTCCTGTTGGTCATCACCATCTTGCCAATCTGGTTGCTGATCGTGAACGCAACCCGTTCAACAACGGAGATTCAACAGGGGATTAGCCTGCTGCCGAGCACGCATGTTATCGAGAACTACGGACTGTTGATCGGCAGAGGTTTGGACATGCCGAGAGGCTTCGCCAACAGCTTATACCTGGCGGTCTCCTCGACGCTGGTCACAGTCTATTTCTCGATGATGACCGCCTATGGCCTGGTTGTCTACGACTTCAAGGGGAAAAAGCTCTTCTCCAACTTCATCATCGTGCTGGTCATGATCCCCATGCAGCTCTCTATCGTGGGTTTCTATCAATTCATGTCCACCCTGGGATTGACAGACAATTATGCTTCGCTTATCTTGCCCCTGATTGCCAATGCCTCGGCGGTGTTCTTTGGCAAGCAGTACTTCGAAGTCAATGGTGGTCCAAGATCTGATCGATGCTGCCAAAATCGATGGCGCCGGTGAACTGGGGATCTTTCACAGGATTATCATGCCTCTTGCGGTTCCAGGTGCGGCCACCATGGGTATTTTTGCGTTCGTCGCATCATGGAACAACTTTTTCACCCCGTTCATCCTGATTTCATCTATAAAGAAGTACACCCTGCCGATGCTTGTGCAAACCATGCGTGGTGACGTGTATCGTACAGAGTATGGTGCGATCTACTTGGGACTTGCCATTACGGTTGTCCCGATCATCATCATCTACGCTATCTTCTCGCGTTACATTGTCAGCGGCATTGCCCTGGGCGCCATTAAAGAATAGAGAAGCCAGACATCGAGGCACTATGCGTTATGGTCACTTTGACGATGAGCGACGGGAGTACGTCATTGATCGCCCCGATACGCCCTTGCCGTGGATTAACTTCCTTGGCGACCACGACTTCACAGGTCTCATCTCCAACACGGCGGGCGGCTATTCGTTCTACAAAGACGCCCGGCTGCGCCGGCTAACCCGATACCGGTACAACGGGGCTCCCTTGGATACAGGGGGGCGCCATGTGTACCTCCACGTCGACAGCCCATCTGCAAATTCCGCTGCGGTTCAGTTCTGGTCCCCGTCATGGCGACCGGTGCGAACTCCGCTGGATGCCTACGAATGCCGGCATGGGCTGGGCTACACCACCATCCGTTCGAGCCTATCCGGAATCGAGTCCACCACCAGATACTTTGTCCCTCTGGATGAAAACCTTGAGATCTGGGAACTGACGCTGTGCAACCTCAGGGAGGAGGCTGTCCAACTTTCGGTCTTCGCGGCCGTAGAGTTCAATCTGTGGGACGCGTTGGACGATTCCACCAACTATCAGCGCAATCTTTCCATTGGCGAAGTGGAGGTCGTGGACGGAGTCATATATCACAAGTCTGAATATCGGGAACGGCGAAATCATTTCGCTTATCTGGCCGGTTCGGAATCTGTTGTCGGATTTGATACGCAGCGCGAGGCCTTCCTGGGACCCTATCGGGGATGGGATTCGCCTTCTGCTGTCGAGGCCGGCCAGTTGGCTGGTTCGATCGCGCACGGCTGGCAACCCATTGGAGCCCTGCAGGCGAGCATCCAATTGCCACCCGGAACGCGCAAAAAGATCATTTTCGTTCTGGGCTATTTCGAAAACCCATCTGACGACAAATTCGATCCCCCGGAGTCACAGCTCATCAATACAGCGCGGCGTAGCGCCGATTATCAAGCGGTATCTTCAACCGGAGGAGGTTGAAAAGGCGTTCATGGCTTTGCGCTTACATTGGGGAAGGTTGTTGAACAGGTTTCAGGTTACGACACCGGACACGCACACAAACCGCATGGTCAATATCTGGAATGCCTATCAGGTGATGGTCAACTTTAGACTATCGCGCTCCGCCACGTACTTTAAATCAGGAATTGGGCGTGGTATCGGCTTCAGGGATTCGAACCAAGACCTAATTGGGCTCATGCCCTTTTGCCCTGAGAAAGCCCGGGACCGGATACTGGATTTGGCGGCGACGCAACTGCTGAGTGGAGGCGCCTACCATCAGTACCAGCCGCTAACCAAGCGAGGCAACGACGACATAGGCGACGGTTTTAACGATGATCCCCTTTGGCTTGTGCTGTCTGTTGCGGCCTATCTGAAGGAGACCGGCGATTGGAGCATTCTCCATCATCCGGTCCCGTATGAGAACCAGAACGGGACGGAAGAACCACTAATCGGCCACCTCGGGCGATCAATTCAATTCACACTCGATCGACTTGGCCCTCATGGCTTGCCGCTCATTGGCCGTGCAGATTGGAACGATTGCCTAAATCTGAATTGTTTCTCAAATGAGCCGGGGCAGTCATTTCAAACGACGACGAATGAAGAAGGCAAGATCGCGGAAAGCGTCTTCATCGCCGGATTGTTCGTGCTGGCGGCCAAGGAGATGAGGGATATCGCTGCCCGCATGGGGGATACGCATCGAGCCGACGAGCATGCGAAGTCTGCACAAGCGATGGAGGAAGCTATCTGGGCAGCCGGTTGGGATGGTGGTTGGTTCCGTCGCGCCTATGACAATTTCGGCGGGGTCCTGGGCTCGGAGGAGAACGATGAAGGCCAAATCTTCATCGAGCCGCAGGGCATCTGTGTCATGGCCGGATTGGGCGTAGAAGACGGACGCGCCCTCCAAGCATTAGATGCAGTTGGCGAGCATCTGGCGACACCCCACGGAATTGTCCTGCTGCGCCCAGCCTTCAGCCGGTATCATTTGCATTTGGGTGAGATCTCGTCCTATCCCCCAGGTTTCAAAGAGAACGCTGGCATTTTCTGTCATACCAATCCCTGGATCATGATCGCCGAGGCCATGATCGGGCGCGGGGACAGGGCTCACGACTACTACTTAAGGATCAATCCCTCCGCCCGTGAGGATCTGAGCCATCTTCACAAGTGCGAACCCTATGTCTATGCCCAGATGATTGCCGGCAAGGACGCGCCCACGCACGGCGAGGCCAAGAATTCATGGCTGACGGGCACGGCCGCCTGGAATTATGTTGCCATCACGCAGTGGATTCTGGGGATCCGTCCGACCTACGATGGGCTGCAGGTAGCGCCGGTCATTCCCGCGGCCTGGAAAGGATTTGAAGCAGTGCGCCACTTTCGGGGTGTCCAATATGACATTAACGTGAAAAGGGAAGGGCCGGGCAAGGCCATCCAATTGCTTGTGGATGGAACGCCGGTCAGTGGAAACGTCATCCCAATGCCCGTCAATGGGGTGAACAAAGTCCAGATCCAGGGCTGGCTGGGTCGGTAGTTTTTGATGACACTCACACTGCCCGCAGAGGTCTTTCCCCGAGATTTCGTTTGGGGGGCTGC
Source organism: uncultured Chloroflexia bacterium (assembly GCA_963807065.1). Lineage (GTDB taxonomy): Bacteria > Chloroflexota > Anaerolineae > Anaerolineales > E44-bin32 > CAWAND01. Next base: position 212,398 of record CAWDZQ010000002.1, on the reverse strand, counting down.
AACCGCCTCATATCAGATCGAGGGCGGCTGGAAGGAGGACGGCAAGGGCGAAAGCATCTGGGACCGTTTCAGCCACACTCCAGGCAATGTTACCAACGGCGACACCGGCGACATCGCCTGTGACCACTTCCATCGCTGGCCTGAGGATGTCGCCTTGATGGCGAGACTGGGTTTGAAAGCCTATCGTTTCTCAATCGCCTGGCCCCGCATCCTGCCGGAGGGTCGGGGAGATGTCAATCAGGCTGGAGTTGACTTCTACAGCCGGCTCGTGGATGCCCTGCTCGAGGCCGGAATTGTCCCCTACATTACCTTGTACCACTGGGACCTGCCCCAAGCTCTGCAAGGCGACGGGGGTTGGCCGGTGCGCCAAGTCGTGGACGCGTTCACACAGTATGCCGACGTAACCAGCCGTGCATTGGGGGACCGAAGTCAAGCATTGGATCACTTTGAATGAACCATGGGTCAGCGCGTTTGTGGGTTATCGCTACGGACGTCACGCCCCGGGTCATACAGATTTGGACGAGGCGCTGGCCGCGTCCCACCATCTGCTGCTCTCACATGCGCAGGCCGTGCCGATCATTCGTGCCAATTGCTCGAATGCCGAAGTCGGGATCACCCTGAATCTGAGCCCACAGGAGCCAGCATCGGTTAGCTCGGCAGACAGGAAGGAAACGACGTGGGTCGATGGTTACCTCAACCGTTGGTTTCTCGATCCCTTGGTTGGGCGCGGCTATCCGCACGATGTGGTCACAAACTTTGGAAATGCGATGGAATTCGTGCAAACAGATGATTTGGATCTGATCGCAGAACCGCTCGATTTCCTAGGTGTCAATTACTACACACGCGGGATCGCCAGGTCGTCCACTGTCAGTGAAGCGGACAACGAGCCCCCGCAAGTTGTTTTGGGTGATGAGATCACGGATATGGGCTGGGAGGTCTACCCTCAGGGATTCTACAACATCTTGGGGCGGTTGCACTTTGACTATGGCTTTCCTGCCATCTACATCACAGAAAATGGTGCCGCCTATCCGGATCAAGTCGGCCCAGGCGGTCAGGTGGATGATCCTGGCCGGCTGGATTACATCAAACGCCATCTTGAAACCGTGCTCAAAGCCATCCAGATAGGCGTCCCCGTGCGAGGGTATTTTGCCTGGTCGCTGCTGGACAACTTCGAATGGGGCTTTGGGTATTCCAAACGCTTCGGGCTCGTGTACATCGACTACGTCACGCAGGAGCGAATCCCGAAATCCAGTGCGAATTGGTACCGAGAAGTCATCCACAACAATGGCATTCCTGCCAATGCGTAGTGCGATCTCTACCGTATTTCGATGATCATTGGTTCAAAGTCTGGCTCATAGGGGACCTGGTTCGTTCCAGAAACTTCGATGCCCAAAATAGGCATGAAGGTCCGGACAGAGAGGCTGCATGACATCCATCTTGCCCTCCATCGAGAAACTCATAACACAGATGACCTTGGATGAGAAATTGGCTCAACTGGGCTCCTGCTGGATGTATGAGCTGCAAAAGGATGCGAAGCTGGATCCGGAAAAGATCCAGTCGAAACTCAGCCTCGGCATGGGCCAGATCACTCGGGTCGCCGGCGCTTCAACTCTAGATCCGCTGTCGGCAGCCATAGCCGGCAATCAGATCCAGAGATTCCTTGTGGAACGCACACGTTTAGGCATACCGGCAATTCTTCACGAGGAATGTTGTTGCGGGACCGTGGTGCTTGGAGGAACATGCTACCCGCAGATGCTCGGCTTGGCCGCCACATTTCAGCCCGAATTGGCCCAACAAATGACAAGCGCCATCCGCCAACAGATGCTGGCCATCGGGGCGCGCCAGGCGCTGGCACCGGTGCTGGATGTCGCCCGCGACCCACGGTGGGGACGCATAGAAGAGACCTTTGGCGAAGACCCAATGTTGGTCAGTCAGTTTGGCGTGGCCTACGTCCGCGGGTTGCAGGGAGACAGCCTGACAGATGGCGTGATGGCGACTGGGAAACATTTCATCGGACACGGCCTATCCCAGGGCGGTCTCAACTGCGGGCCCGTCCATGTGGGATGGCATGAGTTATTCGAGGTGTATCTCGCCCCATTCCAAGCCGCCATAGGGGAGGCTGGCTTGGCCAGCATCATGAACGCCTATCCCGAAGTGGATGGCGAGTTGGTCGCTGCGTCGCGCCGCATTTTGACCGAACTCCTACGAGACCAACTCGGATTCGACGGCCTGGTGGTCTCGGACTACGAAGCCGTTCTTATGATCCACAACTTTCACAACCTGGCTGTGGATAAGTCCACGGCGGCATGTCTTGCGCTCGACGCAGGTATCGACGTGGAGTTGCCGACAGCGGTTTGCTATGCCGAGCCGCTCATGGCCGCGCTGGATGCTGGCGACCTTGATATCGGAACCGTTGATACGGCCGTGCGCCGACACCTGCAGAAGAAACTTGACCTTGGTCTGTTCGTTAATCCTTTCGTGGATGAAGGGCGTGTGCTCGAGGTATATGAGACCGGCGCACAGCGTAGCTTGGCGCGAGAGATCGCCCGTAAGAGCATCGTTCTCCTCAAGAACAATGGGCTCCTGCCACTCGAGAAGGACATCGGCACTGTGGCTGTTCTTGGCCCCAACGCAGATCATGCCCGTGGTCTGCTGGGCGATTATTCCTATGAGGCCACCAAAGAGCTGATGATTTACCAGTCTCCGCCTAATTCTTCATTTGTGAGAAGTCGATGCCAATGCAATTGCTCGACATGAAATACAGGTGACCACGGTGCTTGAAAACATCAAAGCGGCCGTCTCGCCGAAGACGAAAGTGCTGTATGCCAAAGGTTGCGACAATCTGGATGAAGACAAGGGTGGATTTGATAGCGCACTTGCGGCCGCCGATCGAGCTGACGCGGTGATTCTCGTTCTTGGCGATCGATCCGGGCTGATGCCTGAATGCACTACTGGGGAAACTCGCGATAGCGCTGACCTTCGTCTGCCCGGCGTGCAGGAAGATCTGGCAAGGGCGGTGCTGGCCACTGGCAAACCGGTGGCGGCTGTCTTGATCAACGGGCGCCCGTATGCCATTCCTTGGCTTGATGAGATGGCCGACGCCATTCTCGAAGCCTGGATTCCCGGTGAAGAAGGGGGGGGCGCAGTGGCCGACGTCCTTTTTGGTGACGTCAATCCTGGGGGCAAGATCCCGGTAACATTCCCGCGCCATGTCGGACAGCTGCCGATTTTCTACAATCACCAACCCTCGGCCATGAAATCCCACTGGTACGGCGATTATGTCTCAGAGAAGACCGCCCCGCTCTATCCCTTCGGCCACGGCCTGAGTTATACGACATTCGAATACAGCAATCTATCGGTGGGCAAGCCTCAAGTGTCCTGTGGTGAATGCGTTGCCGTGGCGGTTGAATTGACCAACACAGGATCGCTCCCCGGTGAGGAGGTTGTCCAGCTCTATGCTCGGGACATGTTCGCGAGTTCACCGCGGCCGGTGAAGCAACTCGTCGGCTACACGCGAATCGAACTCCAATCCGGCGAACGAAAGAAGGTCACATTCAGTTTGCCCGTAAACCTGCTGGCATTCTACAACCAGGACCTGGAACTGGTGCTTGAGCCCGGTCGGATGATCGTTATGGTGGGCAGCTCGTCCGAGGACATTCGCTTACAAGGCTCATTCGAAGTCGTGGGCCGGCAGGCCGAAGTCATCAACAAGCGGCTGTTCGAATGCCCGGTAGAAGTCGGGACCTAGGCGGAGAAGTAGGACATGAACATGCTGCCACGCCCCGACCGGCGTATAGGAGAAATTTGATGCCTGATCCTTTTCAGCCCAAGCCCGAGCATAAGTTCACATTCGGCTTGTGGACCGTCGGGAACATCGGACGCGACCCATTTGGCGGACCTGTGCGCTCTTCGCTATCTCCAGTTGAGCTTGTACACCTGCTTGCCGACGTCGGGGCCTATGGTGTCAATCTCCACGACAATGACCTGGTCCCGATCGATGCCAGTCCTTCTGATCGCCATAGAATTGTGGCGGAGTTTCAGCGGGCTCTGCAGGCAACCGGCCTGTGCGTCCCTATGGCAACCACCAACCTCTTCGGGGATCCGGTCTTTAAGGATGGTGCCTTCACTGCAAACAACCCGCGTGTGCGGGCGTACGCGCTCCAGAAAACGATGCATGCGATCGACCTCGGTGTGGAATTGGGTGCAAAGGTCTATGTCTTTTGGGGGGGGCGCGAAGGGACGGAAACCGATGCGGGCAAAGATCCTGTTGTGGCTATCAAGCGCACACGTGAGGCGATGAACTTCCTCTGTGAATACGTCCTGGATAGAGACTACCAGCTGAAGTTTGCCCTCGAGGCAAAACCCAATGAGCCGCGCGGTGACATGTACAACGCGACGACAGGGCACATGCTGGCCTTCATCGAAACCCTTGATCACCCTGAAATGGTCGGAGTAAACCCGGAAGTCGCTCACGAACACATGGCCGGACTTAACTTCGTACACGCGGTGGCCCAAGCCCTTGAAACGGAAAAGCTTTTCCATATCGATCTGAACGACCAGGCCTTTGGCCGCTTTGACCAGGATTTTCGTTTCGGTGCGGTCAATCTCAAGAGCGCTTTCTTCCTTGTCAAACTGCTGGAGGACTCTGGCTATTCCGGCAGCCGTCACTTTGATGCACATGCCTACCGTACCGAGGATTACGAGGGTGTAAAGGACTTCGCCCGGGGCTGCATGCGCACCTACCTGATCCTGAAGCAAAAGGCGGCCCAATTCGGCCATGACCCCGAAATCCAGGCCCTCCTGGCAGAGATAACCGCCGACGATGGCGAGATGGATCCGTTCAAGGGCAAGTATTCACCCGAGAAAGCATCAAGTCTAAAAGCCTTGACCTTCGATCGGGAGAAACTTGGACAGCGTGGATTGAAATATGAGCGCCTTGATCAATTGGTGGTTGAACTCATCATGGGCGTACGCTAGAAGTCCGCTCAATCGGACGCGGCGAGATATGCAGACGATTGAATTTCAGGGAATTGAATGTGCTGAGATCGCCAGTGATCACCTTTCAATATTGGCGACCATTTCGGTTGGCCCGCGCATCCTGTCGTTGAAGTCAAGCAGGGGTGATAATATTCTTGCCGTGCTCCCGGGGGCCATATTGGAACATCCCGGAGGGGCTCCCTTCCACTTCTACGGCGGCCATCGCCTATGGCATGCCCCCGAGAATCCCCCGATAACCTATTTACCAGATGACTCCCCCATTGATGTGAAGTCTCTTGGTGATGGCATCCGCCTCACCCAACCAGCGGATCCGAGGACGATGCTTGAAAAGGTGCTCGAAGTTCGCTTGGCCAGCCATCGCGCTTCCGTTGAGGTCAGACACACATTGACGAACAGGGGAGATACGGAACAAACCCTGTCACCGTGGGCCATCACCCAGCTGAGGCCGGGGGGCGTGGCCATCCTGCCCCAGTGTACAAACGGCATTTGGGGGAGTCCCATCCAGCCCAACCGCACCATCACACTCTGGTCCTATACAGACATCAACTCGGATTACATCAGCTGGGGAAATGAGATTGTCCTTGTTCGAGCCAAAATGAAGGGGGGCAAGCTCAAGATCGGTTTCCCGAACCCTGAGGGGTGGCTGGCGTACTGGCTCAATGGGTCACTCTTTGTCAAACGTGCAAGCTATTTTCAGGGCGCCGAGTATTTTGACCGCGGAAGCTCCAGCGAGTGCTATTGTGACCCGCGGTTCTTGGAGCTGGAGACGCTCGCACCAATCACATCGCTGTTGCCGGGAGGCAGTATCGAGCATATCGAGGTCTGGGACCTGCACGAAGGAATTGAGTGGTCCGATGACCTCGTCCAAGTCCTCTCAGTCATCAAAGCGGGATAGGTCAAGATGAGCTACTGCCTTGGCATCGATGCCTCGACCACGGCGACGAAGGCTCTCTTGATTGATGACAAGGGCCGCGTCGTGGCCGTCGCTTCGTCGGAATACACCTTTGACACTCCGCGTCCCTTGTGGAGCGAGCAAGATCCCCAACTGTGGTGGGATGCTGCGGTGACCAGCATCCGCGCCGTCATGCAATCCTCAGGGGTGCCGGCCAGCGACGTGGAAGGCATTGGGCTCACCGGTCAGATGCACGGGTTGGTTCTCCTGGACAAAGACGGGAAAATGATCCGACCGGCCTTGCTCTGGAATGATCAACGTACCGGAAAACAATGCGATGATATCCGCGCCCGGCTTGGCAAGGATCATTTGATCCAGGTCACCGGCAACGACGCTCTCACGGGTTTCACCGCGCCCAAAATCCTGTGGGTTCAGCAGGAAGAACCCGATCTCTATCGGAAGGTCGCCCACATCTTGCTGCCCAAGGACTACGTCCGCTATCGGCTTAGCGGTGAATTCGCCATGGACCGCGCCGGGGGGTCTGGCACGCTGCTCTTTGACATACGCGGCCGTGATTGGTCCCTCGAGGTACTTGACGCTCTTGAGATTGATCGTCGGTACCTGCCCACGACATATGAAGGCCCAAGAGTGGCAGGCAAGTTGAGTGCCGAAGCCGCCAAAGCTACGGGATTGGAAGAGGGGACGCCGATCGTGGGGGGAGCAGGGGACCAGGCCGCTGCTGCGGTCGGCACGGGCGCGGTTGAAGAAGGGATCGTCTCACTCAGCTTGGGGACATCTGGGGTGATTTTCGCCACCACGGATCAACCCACCATCGAACCGGCGGGGCGCCTGCACGCGTTCTGTCACGCCGTCCCCGGAAAGTGGCATCTGATGGGCGTCATGCTCTCCGCAGGTGGGAGCCTGCGTTGGCATCGCGACACATTTGCTCCCGGTGTTGATTTCGATTCCCTGCTGGAGGATGTGAGCAAGATACCCCCAGGAAGCGATGGCCTGCTGTTTCTGCCTTACTTGACCGGTGAACGTACTCCGCATTCGGATCCTCTGGCCCGCGGAGCGTTCGTCGGCTTGACGGTTCGGCATGCCTTGCCCCATTTGACACGATCGGTATTGGAAGGCGTTGCATTTGGCTTAAGAGAAAGCTTCGAACTCATGGAAGCTGCTGGATTGGGAGAAATCACCCAAGTTCGTGTCACAGGGGGCGGCGCAAAGAGCCCATTATGGCGACAGATCCTCGCCGATGTTCTCCAAGCAGAGCTTGTTACGGTCAACTCTAGAGAGGGTGCGGCATTCGGTGCGGCCCTCTTGGCGGCCACGGGCACTGGCGTTTTTCCCAATGTGCGCAGCGTTTGCCTGCAGGTCGTTCATATTACTGGGCGGACGACACCGGGCTCCGCTGCTGCCGACTACGATGCGCTTTATCCGATATACCGCCAACTCTACCCCTCGCTCAAACCCTCATTGCACGGGCTCGGTTCAAGCTAGCACCTCTTCTGGTCGTCAAGACACGATCTGCAGGGCCATTTCATCACGGGTGGTTTGGCGGGATGCACCATGCCATAGGAGAGACATGCGGGGGGTATGATTGCCTGCAGGGCTGAGGTGAAGCTTGCGAAGCTCCCAACTGACTTACTCAAGGGTCGCCGGACCGTGGCCAACAACGCAAGCTTATGGGCGGCAAGCCCCGGATTGCATTCGCCTTCCGTACCCTTAGAATAATAGGCAGGAGGCCCCGAGCATGGATTGGGGGTGCCTCTAAATGAAGACCTGTCAATGATCGGAGCTGAACGCCCTCGAGCCGTCCACGAATCAGCCAGATCGCGGCATAATGCTCGGACCGGGATGCGTCACCCTCAGCCAAGCTATTCACCCCATTCTGGAGAAGACCGCCCATGACCCTCACACTCGACGGCTCATCCCTCACAATTGAAACCTTGGTGGCGATAGCCCGGGACCAGCAACAAGTAGCATTATCCGCCGAGGCGCTGGAGCGGATCCGAGTTTGCCGGGCCATGGTCGAGGACAAACTGGTCAAGAAAGAGATCATGTACGGCACCAACACCGGGATCGGCGAGTTCTCGGAAGTGGTCCTCGACGACGATCAGGTCAAGGAGTTTCAGAAATTCCTGGTTTATAACCACGCCGCTGGCATCGGTGACCCGCTGCCCGCTGAATATGTCCGAGCTGCGCTGACCAGCCGCATCAATGTGCATGCCCACGGGAACTCGGGCTGCCGGCCCGAGATCACTCTGGCGATGGTCGACATGTTGAATAAGGGCGTTACACCGGTGGTTTGCCGGAAGGGGTCGGTGGGCGCCAGCGGGGATCTGGCGCCGATGGCCCAGGCGGCCCTGCTGCTGATGGGGGAGGGTGAGGCGTTCTATAAGGGGGAACGCCTTCCGGGCGAAGAAGCGATGCGACGCGCCGGGGTGACCGTCCCCGGCCTGCATGCGCGCGACGGCCTGGCAGCCATCAATGGGTCCAACGTCTTGACGGCCTTGTCCGGCGTGCACATCTTCGATATGACCCGCTGGCTCAAGCATGCCGAAATCGCGGCGGCGATGTCGATCGAAGCCCTCCTCGGAAACTTGAAGCCGTACACGACCAAGCTGCACGAGCTGCGGGGGTTCCGGGGGGCGATTGTCTCCGCCCAGAACATTATGAAGTTGATCGATGGCTCGGACCTGATGACCGGGAAGATGAAGACCAAGGTTCAGGATGCCTACTCGATGCGTTCGACGCCCCAGGTGATCGGGGCGGCCCGCGACGCTTTGGCCTACGCCCGCTCCCAGGTGGAGATCGAACTGAACGGCGTCGGCGACAACCCGGTGTTTGTTCCCGAGACAAAGCTCACTCTGACGGGGGCCAACTTCCAGGGTTCGCCCGTGTCCCTGCCTATGGACATGGCCGGGGCCGCCGTCACCATGGTTTCCGTGATGTCAGAGCGGCGGATGAACCGGCTGACGAATCCAGCGCTTTCGGGGGGGCTTCCAGACTTCCTGGCCCATGAACCCGGCTTCTATTCCGGGATGATGTTGTCCCAGTACACGGCGGACCATTTGATCGTCGAGCAGCGCATCCTGTCCGCGCCGGCCAGCATTCAATCCATTCCGGCCGCGGCAGACCAGGAAGACTTTGTGTCCATGGGGATGAACACCGCTCTGAAGAACGACCAGATACTGGACAATGCGTACGGGGTGGTGGGCATCGAACTGATGGCTGCGGCTCAAGCTCTTGATTTCCGCGATTTCACACCGGGAACGGGCATTCAGGCGGCGCGTCAAGTGATCCGCGAGCATGTGAAGCACCTCGACGTGGATCGGCCGCTGTACCCCGATCACAACCGAATGCATGACCTGGTCAAGTCCGGTGACATATTGGCCGCCGTGGAAGGAGCGGTCGGTAAGTTGGGCTAAGGCGCAACGCGAACCCGACGTCCCTGGCAGGGGGCAGCGCGTGCCCCCGGAGGAGAAAATGGCGGGGCTGATCCAGGATTACACACTCGAAGTGTTTACCCCGCCCTGCGAACCGGGCACTGAGAGCTTCGCGGCGATCGCTCACTTGGAGGCGGATATTCGCGGGGTGCTGCCTCTGCTGAACGCCTGCCTGGTGGGAGCGGTTTATCATCCGCGTGCCGAAGCCCTAACCTGCAAGATGGGCGGCCTGCCCGTCTCGTTCCACGCCACGCAGATCGCGGTGGCCAATGTTGAAGATCGAGCACAGGCCATCACCCAACTGGACGAGCTTGTCGAACTCGTGAATTGGACCTGGTCACGGCGGGCGGACATCACCCCCGACTTTGAAACCCACCAGCGTCCGGTGCCGACGGACGTCTACAAGCTGCTGCCTCGGTCCAACTGCCAGAAGTGTGGAGAGCCCACCTGCTTCATATTTGCTCTCAAGCTCGTGGCTCACCGACGTGTGCCGGAGGATTGCCCCGTATTGCTGGAAGACGCCCACCTTGGCAACTTGTTTGAAATCAGAGCGTTGATCCCAGGGCCGGCAGGGGACGAGCTTGCCCATTGATCGCTGATGACCTCCCCGGCTTGTGCCCATTCGATGAGCGGGCATCGCCCTGCCCAAGCAGGGGACCAACACGCATGGGTTGCACATTCAAGTTTCGAAGGGCGCTCATCTCGGGTCGTGGGGTTCTACAGGGCTCATGGATGTTACTGAAGGCGGGGAACGAGGCGCGCCAGGGAGGCGCCTGAGTTGATGCCCAATGTGACCGTGATCTACGGCGAGACGACAAAATCCACCACTGCCGAGGTTGGTCAAATCATCGGCGATGTGATCGCCGGGACTGGCCTTCCTTTAGAGCAGCCCTGCGCTGGACGCGGCATCTGTGGGTTGTGCAAGGTGTTGGCCGAGAAGGGCGTCGCGCCGCCGGATGAGGTGGAACTCGAGCACCTGACAGCCGGCGAGTTAGCGCTCAACAGCCGGCTGGCCTGCAGGGCGACGGTGGCCGGGGACACCCGAGTGGTCCTTTCGCCGATCGTGGTCTATTCAAACAAGATCTTCCGCAGCAGCAACCGGTACAAACGCAGCCAGGCCCCGATCGGCCTGGCGATCGACCTTGGGACGACCACAGTGGCTGCCTTCCTGGTGATGCTGGATGACGGTGAAGTTTGTGCGGGCTCGGGGAGTCTCAATCAGCAGACCGTGTACGGCGCCGATGTGATTTCCCGTCTGAACGCCGCCATCAACCGGGATGAAGATCGGGATCGGCTGAGGCGGCTGGCTCTGGCGTCCATCAACCAGGCGGTTGATGGCTTGCACCTGCCTGAGAAAATCCTGCAGTGCGTGGCACGAGCCACCATCGTCGGCAACACGGCCATGCACCACCTGCTTACGGGTCTGCCCGTGGAGAGCCTGGCCCAGATGCCCTTTCAACCCTTTGAACGCCATGCGATCAAGGACGCCGGCCGCATGATGGAAGGCATTTTTCCCGAAAGCGTTCAGGTGATGCTCCCCCCGCTTATCGGCGGATTCGTGGGGTCGGATGCACTGGCCTGCATGGTCCAGTTCGGTTTCGATCAGGTGGATGGGCCGAAGGCCGCCATCGACCTGGGGACCAATGGGGAAGTGATGGTGACCGACGGGCAACGCATCCTGACGGCTTCGACGGCCGCCGGGCCGGCGTTTGAAGGGGTCAACATCTCCTGTGGCAGTCGGGCGGTGGACGGTGCGATCGTCCGGGCGTCCTGGTCTGACGGTGACCTGGCGTTCGACACGATCGCCAAAGAATTGCCCATCGGGATGACAGGATCGGGCCTGATGAGCTTGGTCCACGAACTGCGCCGGTCGGGCTTGATAGAGCCCAATGGCCGCTTTTCCGCCAAGCCTTCCTTGTTGGCAGGCCGATTCGATCGGGACTCGACGGGCGCCGCCCGGCTCAATCTCGTGCCTGGCACAGGCCTCTATCTGACACAGTGGGACATCCGCGAGCTTCAAAAAGCCAAGGCTGCCATCCGCGCCGCCATCAATATCCTGATGGCGAAACTCAACTTGGCCCCCGGCGACATGCGGCAGGTGATCCTGACGGGGTCCTTTGGGGGGCAGGTGGAGATTGATGCCGTGCTCTCGCTGGGGATGATTCCGCCTTTCAGCCGGGAGACGGTGGAGACGATCGCCAATGGGGCCGGTTTCGGGGCAGCCAAGTTCTTATTCGACGATGGGTTTGCCCGAGGCGAAGCTCTGGCTGAGCAAGCACAACAGGTCGACCTCGACCTGGAGCCCAATTTCATGCAGCGATATGTGGATGCGATGGCGCTCACCCCTGAAGCCACCGGACTAAATGCAAGCCGGTAATGAAGGCTGACCCGGCCGCAGCCATCCGGGCCTGGAGCCGGGTCGATGAGGGCGGCGTCACGACCTCCAATTCCCCTGGATTCGCGATGGTCCTGCTGGCGACGGCTTGTTGGTCGACCTCCGGCATCTTCATCCGCTACATCTCGGATGGAAGCCGAATGCGGGCCGTGGGGCTGGCGTTTTGGCGTGACTTGTTCACCTTCTGTGCGCTGCTCATCGGGCTGGCCGTGTTTCGGCCTGTGCTTCTCCGGGTCCGGCGGCAAGACCTCCCCTGGCTGGCCGGCATGGGCGCCATCGGCATAGGCGCATTCCACGTCTTGTGGAACACGTCCATCCTGCTCAACGGCGTGTCGATTTCAACCGTGATCCAATGCCTCGCCCCCCTCTTCGTGACCCTGGCCGCCTGGGTTGTGTGGAAGGAGCCCCTGACGCGGCTCAAGTTGTTGGCGATTCTTTTGGCTCTGGCTGGGGTCGTCCTCATTGCGCGTTTGGACCGGCTTCAGGGGATGAGCATCACCTTGACTGGGTTTGGCGTGGCGCTGCTCTCGGCGCTGTTGTACGGATCCTTCTCTCTCATCGGAAAGAAGCTCGCCGGTTCCTACAGTTCGTGGACCATTCTGGTGTATGTCTTCGGATTCGCCGCCCTGGCACTCCTGCCGTTCCAAGTTGGCCAGGCGGCGATGCCCTGGTCGTTCCAGCCTCGGGTGCTGGCTTCCTTCGCTGGATTGGTCCTGTTCACGACGGTGGCCGGGTTCGGCCTGTACACGGCCGGGTTGCACCGCCCACAGGCCAGCGTGGCCTCCATTACTTCCAACTCGGAGGTCGCCTTCGCTGCCGTGTTGTCCTATCTGCTGTTGGGAGAAAGATTGGATGGCCTGCAGCTGGCGGGCGCGGTGCTTGTGGTGGGGGGCGTGAGCCTGCTCGCTTGGCCGCGTCTTGGGGCGCGGCCAAACGGTTTGTGAAAACTCTCACAATCGGGACGAAGGGGGGTCAGGGGATCTGATCAGGTCAGTTTGAGGTGGTGAGAGCCGTCACGGGCTGCCGGCTAGGTCCCGCTCTGTTCTCGGCGGGAGTGTCCAAGGGCGTCCACCGTCACGGCCAAGAGCAGCACCGCCCCGGTCACCATGAACTTGACCGAAGACGCGAAAGCCAGCAAGTCCATCCCATTGGAAATCGAGCCGATCACCAACGCCCCCAGCAGGGCCGCCCACGTGCTGCCGCGTCCCCCGAACAGGCTGGTGCCGCCGATGACGGCAGCCGCGATGGCATTGAGAAGGACGTCCCCGCTCCCCGATGACTGGTTGACTGCCTGAAGGCGGGACCCGGCCAGCAGGCCGCCGGCGGCAGCCAGGGCGGAACAGAGCACGAAGATGGTGATGCGCAAACGATCGACGTCGATCCCGGCTCGCCGAGCGGCTTCTACATTCCCGCCGACGGCAAAAACGGCCCGGCCGAAGCGCGTGCGCCGCAGGATCAAATCGAAACAGATGACGAAGGCTAACAGGGCCAGGATAGCCGATGGGACACCGCTGATGGCAGGGCCACCCTTCACCGGGTTGCGGTTGACGCTCATTAGGGTGACCGACCCCAGAGCGGCCACGGCGACGATGCCGATCCGCCCCGCAATGGACCAGCCGGAGGCGACCTGCAGATGGAGCTTCTTCCGGCGGGACCAGTCGGCGAGCACGCGCCAGCCAAAGACCGATAGGAGCAGGCCGGCCAAAGCCCAGCCGAACCAGACAGGCATGCGCGTATTGGCCAAACCGACAATGAAGGGATCGTTGAGGTTGATCGTGCCAGTGCTTCCCAGGACGTAGAGCAGGGCGCCCTGCCAGCCCAGGTATCCCGCCAGAGTGACCACGAAGGAGGGCACGTGGAGTTTGGCAAACCAGGCTCCCTGCAGCAGCCCGATCCCGGCACCGGCCAGGATTCCGGCCAGCACGGCCAGCGGCCCGGGCCATCCGGATTTGACCGCAAACACCGCCATCACCCCGGCCGTGAGGCCGCTGACGGCGCCGACCGACAGATCGATTTCTCCGATGAGGAGCACCAGGACCACCCCCACGGAAATGGTGCCGATGGCCGAGATCTGGACCACCAGATTGGTCAGGTTCAACGGGGAAAGGAAATGATGATTGGCCATCTGAAAGATGCCGGCGATGACGGCCAATCCGATCAGGATCGGCAGAGAGCCCAAATCACCGTCCGTCAGGCGCTGGGGGATGAGATACTGGAGCCTCGAAGCAAGGGATGAGGGCGGGTCCTTCTCGCCATCTGCAGCTGGGTCAAGCATTCGAGCCTCTCTTGGACTTCGACTCCGAGTCCAGTGCGCCGAACTCGGCACCGGTGATGGCTCCAACGACGGACTCGGCGTTGGTGTCCTTGGTGTCAAAGGTGGCCACACGGTGGCCCAAGCGCAGCACTATGATGCGATCGGAGACATCGAAGATATCTGCCAAATTGTGGCTGATGATCACCACGGCTAGGCCGCGCTGGCGCAGGCGTTTGATCAGGGCCTTGACCTGCTGGGTTTGCTCCACACCCAGGGCGGCCGTCGGTTCGTCAAGGAGCAAAACCTTGGAGTTCCAGAGCACGGCCCGGGCCACGGCCACCGACTGCCGCTGACCGCCGGAGAGGCTGGCGACCTCTTCGCGGACAGAGGGGAGCGTGACATGCAGATCTCCGACAAGCCTGAGAGCCGTCTGCTCCATCTCGATTTCATCCATGGTGGACAACAAGCCGGGGATCAACGGCCGCAGCAATTCACGGCCTAGGTAGAGATTTCCTACCACGTCGAGGTTGTCACACAGCGCCAGATCCTGGTAGACGGTCTCGATTCCGAGCCGGGTGGCGTCCGACGGCTGGTCGATGTTCACAGGCCTGCCCTCGAAGGAAAATGTCCCTTCGTCCGGCTGATACACCCCGGAAATGATCTTGACCAGCGTCGACTTGCCGGCGCCGTTGTCGCCGACCAAACCCACGACCTGATCGGCGTAGGCCTCGAAATCTACCGAATCCAGCGCCTGGACGGCGCCGAAGCGTTTGCTGATCCCCTTGAGCTCAAGGATTGGTGCTGAATTGGGTTGGTTCATGCGCACTCTCCACTTGGAGCAGCCGCGGCACCTGGCCGCGGCTGCTCCAGAGGGTTGTCGTCCGGCATCACCGTCTGCCTTCGGGCGAGAGATGATGCGGAGGCCGCGATCCCTACTTCAGACCCGCTGCGGTGCAGGCGTCTGCGTAGTCGGCGGTGCAGATCTGGTCGATGGTCCAGAACCCATCGGCTACCACGGTGTCGGCGATGTTGTCCTTGGTGACGGCCACCGGGGTCAGCAAGACGGAGGGAACGTCGATGGAGCCGTTGTTGGTCGTATCGCCGTTGGTCATGCTGTCCGGCACGCTGGTGCCCTTCATCAGGTCATACGCGAGCTGGGCAGCGGCTTCGGCTTCAGGCTTGATCGCCTTGTAGACCGTCATGTATTGCTCACCCGTCAGGATGCGCTGGATACCTGCCAGTTCCGCGTCTTGCCCGGTCACCGGAGGCAGCGGGCTCAGGCCGGCGGCCTTCATGGCAGCGATGGCGCCGGAAGCGGTGCCGTCGTTGGCGGCGTACACCCCGTCAACCTGATTGTTCATGGCCGTCAGGGCCTGCTGCATCTCGTTCTGCGCCTGATCCGGGCTCCAGTCGGGCGTGTCGTATTCCTTGGCGATGGTCAGGTCGCCGGAGGTCACCAGCGGGTCGAACACGCTGTGGGCCCCCTGCTTGAACAGGCTGGCGTTGTTATCCGTCGGAGAGCCGTTGATCATCACGATCTGCGGCTTGGAAACGCTCATGGCGTTCAGCGCGTCCACCAGGCTCTGCGCCTGAAGCTGGCCAACTTTGACGTTGTTGAAGGAGATGTAGTAGTTGACGCCGTCCGAGTTGAGGATCAGCCGGTCGTAGGCGATGACGGGCACGCCTTGGGCCTTGGCCTTGTCGGCGATGGCGCCGGCCGAGGCCGAGTCCACGGGGTCGAGCACCAACACCTTGGCGCCGTTGGTCAGGGCCGCTTCCGCTTGCGATAGCTGGGCGTTGGCGTCCTGGTTGGCGTTGCTGTAGATGATCTGGCAGTCCGGGCACAGCTGTTGGAACTTGGCTTCGAAGTCCGGCTTGTCGGCGGTCTCATAACGGGTCGTCTTGGTTTCCGGCAGCAGCAAGGCGATCGTGCCTCCGCTGCTGGCAGCTTGGGTCGGCGCTGAGGTGGATGACATGGCTTCCGTCGCCGTGGCCTGAGGCATAACTGAGGTTGGTGCCGATGTGGCGGCGGTTGTGGGGGTGGCCGCTGGGCCGCAGGCTGCGGCGGCGAGGCCTAGGACCATCACCGAGGTGACGAGCTTTAACATCTTGCTTTTCATCTTCAACTCCTACCTATACACTGATCTACCGTCTAAGGGTTGAACTACCTCAACAAAGTCTGATCATCTTCGTTTTGTGGTGGTCGAACCTCCTTTCCTGTCCGGGTCGAATTGGGATCAGCCATCCCGAGCCGGGTCTTTGAAAGCATCCAATTTGTGAAGATCTTCACAAATTGGCCGATCACCCCCATTGGGAACGGGGATCGGAGAACCGTGCTGCCCTTCGGACGGCCCCCGGTCGGGCTTGGAGTCGGCCTTCGGGAAAGCATCGGCACCCCAAAATTGTATCGCCCGCCGAGTTGGCATGTCAAACCGGACAAATTAATGTTGGATTGGAGCGGGGCTTCTCGGCTCGGGCGGGTGAGGTCCGGATCTATTGCGATTTCCCTCGCACAATGAGCTGGGGAACGCGGCTGCCAAGATGGCTCCACCGTCGGGGGGCGTCGCCGGCCATAGACTCAGCCACGTGGGCGTGGTATAGTGCGGCTCGAGACAGAGGACATGGGATCCCTGTCTGACAATCTCTATGACTGGCAGCATAGGGCTGCCGGTTTTTTGTTGATGGTGAGCTGAGGGTGCGACCTGGCTCAACACAGCCAAGGAGCATTCTCTTGAGTTTCTCAGCTTTTCCCCTGGACGACCGACTCAGGGCCGGGATCAAATCCGCCGGCTACTCGTCGCCCACCCCAATCCAACAACAGGCCATACTCCCCATCCTCGCGGGCCAGGATCTGATCGGCATCGCTCAGACGGGGACCGGCAAAACGGCGGCCTTCTTGCTTCCGATCCTCCAGCGCCTGATCGCCCGGCCAAGTCGCGGCGTCCGGGCGTTGGTCCTGGCGCCCACACGCGAGCTGGCCGAACAGATTCACCAGGTCGCCCGTCAGTTCGGGCGGGGGACACGGGTTCGAAGCGTGGCGATCTACGGCGGCGTGGGCAAGAAGCGGCAGGTGGATGCGCTCCGCCGAGGGGCCGAGATCGTGGTGGCCTGCCCAGGGCGCTTGCTCGATTTGGCTGGGGAAGGAAGTATCGACTTGTCTCGGGTTGAAGTGCTTGTCCTGGACGAGGCCGATCGCATGTGCGATATGGGTTTCTTGCCCGAGGTCCGGCGCATCATCAAGCTGATCCCCGCCCGGCGCCAGTCGCTGTTTTTCTCGGCGACGATGCCGGATGATGTCCGTCGGCTGGCGGACGGGATCATGCGTGATCCTGCGACGGTTCAGGTCGGCGCCACGGCTCCGCCGGCCACGGTTTCCCACGCCCTCTACCCGATCGTGGGCAGCCTGAAGAAGCAGCTTCTGCTGGAAATGCTGAAGCGTGGCGAGGGGAGTCGGACGCTGATCTTTACCCGCACCAAGCACCGCGCCCGCGGCCTGGCAAAGGACCTGGACAAACAGGGTTTTCGGGCTGAAGCGTTGCAAGGCAACATGACTCAAAATCGACGCCAGGAAGCCATCGACGGCTTCCGAAGCCATCGGTACGATATCCTGGTCGCCACCGACGTGGCTTCGCGTGGAATTGACGTGGTGGACATCGCGCAGGTTATCAACTACGACATGCCGGACACGGCTGACGCCTACACGCACCGCGTCGGCCGCACCGGCCGCGCCCATCACATCGGTGCCGCGCTGACCCTGGCCCAGCCCGAAGATGAACCCATGGTGCGCCAGATCGAACACGTGCTTGGTGAGTTCCTTGGAAAGGCAACGGTTGGCGGGTTTCAACTACGGTGACTTCAAGCCAGAAAGTCGGCCGGGCAACGGTCGCGTTGCCGTCCCCCATCAGCGAGCATCGAGGGGCAAAGGCCGCCGGTCTTCAGCTGATCATCGGCCGAGACACAGCCGTCGTACGACCTGAAACTCCGGCCTACACCCGGGATGGCTCCAGCCCCAAGGCGAAAGATGTCTTCCAAGGGTCCGTGATGGCCAGGCCGCTCAAACAAGCTAGAATACCCATCCAAGTCAGATGTTTCTTCCGGAGGGGCGGAGCCCGGTCAGAGCGTCCTATGACGGGTGGTATTCTTCTCTTCGGACGCTTGACGGCTGAATTCGGAGGCTCGGCTATGCCCCATCCTCTCGTCGATCAACTGAGATTCACCCGGCAGGAGTTCCGCCGGGGTGTAGAAGGGGTGAGTGATGACGACGCCGCTCGCCGCCTGATGCCGATGAACTGCATCAGCTGGAATGTGGGCCACCTGGCCGCCCAAGAGCAGCGCTACTTCCTCACGTTCACCCAGGAGCTTCAGCCTTACCCGGAAATCGACGAGGCCTTCTCTTACGGATCACCGGCCAGCACGCCAGCATTCAGCGAGATGCTCGCGGTGTGGGAATTGATCACACAAGCCGTGGACCCGTGGCTCGACGGGCTTTCTCCGGAGGCGCTGCCCCAACCGCTCGTCATTCACGGGAAGGAGAGGGCCTTCACCCTCGGCTCGCTGTTGCTCAGAGTCATCTACCACTACTGGTATCACACGGGCGAAAACCAGGCTGTGCGGCAAGTGCTTGGCCATACCGGGCTTCCGGTGTTTGTGGGCGATCTTGATGGCGAGGCCCCTTTCCGCCCCGCATAGGCTCCCGGCCCGGGGGCCGTTCTTGATCCTGCCCAGGCATGAGCTTCGGTTGTGACGTTCAGCGAAGGCGGGGGTGACTTCTCTCATTAGAGAGTCCCCGGACCCCGGCATACTCTCGAATGTGGAACCCTGCGCAGCCGTCAGGTTTCCTGGTCCGGATCGGTTTCTGGGGGTATCCTTTGGACGTGGTACACAATGGTAGGACCTCGGGTCATTCAGAGTTGCCTGATCTGCGAGGCGGGCTTATTTTCGCCTATCGGTTGCAAGCCACATCCCGGCGTGATCCATGGCCAGCTGCCCCACAAGGCTCAGCTGGTCGTTTTTTTTCTTCAAAGATGCCGTGTCGTCCGAGGTTTCGCTGAGTATCGATCGAGACTTGGACAGGAGGTGACCCGAAGCCCTCGAGCCTAGCCGACGTGCCGGTGGAATGGGGGCGATCCTTCGACGCGCCAGCTTGCCGTCTCTCTCGTCACGGCCACATCACTTGCAGCAGCTTATGTCACGCAGAGACACCGGATTCTGGCCGCCAAGTTCGAAGCGGCCGCTGTTCGCACCAGGAGTGAAACCATGTCCTTGATTCAAGATGTGATCGCATCGGTTCAGGAGAAAGAGCCCGGCCAACCCCAGTTTCACCAGGCGGTCAAGGAGGTCTTGACCACCCTGGAACCGACGGTCGACAGGCATCCCGAATTCACCAAAGCCAAAATCCTGCAAAGGTTGGTCATCCCGGACCGCGTGATCTTGTTCCGTGTTCCCTGGGTCGATGATAAAGGCGAAGTGCAGGTCAACCGGGGCTATCGGGTGCAGTTCAGCAACGCCATTGGCCCCTATAAGGGCGGCCTTCGACTTCATCCGTCGGTCAACCTGGGGATCATCAAGTTCTTGGGGTTTGAACAGATCTTCAAGAATGCGCTCACGACCCTGCCCATGGGCGGTGGCAAAGGCGGTTCGGACTTCGATCCCAAAGGCAAGTCGGACGGTGAAGTCATGCGCTTCTGCCAGTCCTTCATGATGGAGCTCTATCGCCATATCGGCCCCGACACGGATGTCCCAGCCGGCGATATCGGCGTCGGCGGGCGCGAGATCGGCTACCTGTACGGCATCTACAAGAAGATCGTCAACAACAATGCCAGTGTGCTCACAGGCAAAGGACTCGAGTACGGAGGGAGCCTGATCCGACCCGAGGCCACCGGCTATGGTGCGGTGTATTTTGCGGCTGAGATGCTCGCCACGCGCACGCAGGAGATCAAGGGCAAGACCGCCATCGTCAGCGGCTCGGGGAACGTGGCCCAGTACACGGTGGAGAAGCTGCTCGACTTGGGCGGTAAGCCGATCACCCTGTCGGACTCGACGGGCACCATCGTCGACGAAGAAGGCATCGATCGGGACAAGCTGAAGTTCGTTTTGGATCTGAAGAACGTTCGCCGCGGCCGCATCAAGGAGTACGCCGACAAGTTCACAGGCGTGACCTACCACGACGGCAAGAGCGTCTGGGAAGTGGCCAAAGACGAGGGAATCAACGCCGAACTGGCATTCCCATCGGCGACGCAAAATGAAATTGACGCCGACCTGGCCCAGGCTCTGGTGACCAACGGCTGCATCTGCGTGTCGGAGGGCGCCAACATGCCTTCCGATCTGGAAGCGATCAAGATCTATCAAGACAATGGCCTGCTCTACGGCCCGGCCAAGGCTGCCAACGCCGGCGGCGTGGCCACCTCCGGTCTTGAGATGGCCCAAAACAGCATGCGTTTGTCCTGGGACCGGGAAGAGGTCGACAAACGTCTGCACGGGATCATGAAGAGCATCCACAAGGCATCTCTTGAGGCAGCCGAAGCCTACGGCAAGCCGGGAGACTACCTAACCGGGGCCAACATCGCTGGTTACCTGAAGGTCGCCAACGCCATGCTTGCCTTCGGGGTGGTCTGAGGCGCGGATGCCGGCCATGGGTGGTGGGCCCTGGCGCTGTAGATTGCAGAGGTGAAACCAGGGGTCAGGCCCGCCCGGGCCTGACCCCTGAAGCAGAAGGTGAACCGATGGACGCGCGCTTGGCCGACAGCATGGTGCGGCAGGCGGTGGAGACCTGTGCCGCCGTGCACTTCTCTGGGGATGAACGCCGGATTCGGCTGGCGTTGCTTCGGGGCGAGTGTGCCCACTGCGCCTGCCTGTCGCGGGCGCTGTGTTCCCCGTTGTCTAAACACCTCGAGCGCGAATTTCAGGGTCTGAAAGCGGTATTTCAAGTCAACCTCCAGGCTGGCCTCGCCGGCACGCCGGACGACCCGCGCCTGGCGGCCGCAATCCACCTGGGGTTGTGGGTGGAATCCAAGTGCGACTCACAATCGGCCCGGGCTGGGCAGATCGAAGCCGCCCTGGCGCAGTCTCGGCGACAGCTCGGGTGTCCAAATGCCGATTTCGGACTGCTTCACGCTGGACATCCAGTTTCTGGACGATCGGGATATTCGGCAGCACCGGGGGGTGGCGGGGCTGCTGGACAGACCGGACCTGATAGTCACGCTTTGGCAGCGCGGTGACGAACTGACTGCCTTAGCAGCCCCGGCGCCGCCTGTGCGGCAGGCCTATACGCTGCCGGATGTCTTCGAACCGGAGCTGATCCCGGAGAACAAGCTCATCGAGCACGCACTCAAGATCGAGCGCTTGTCCTCCGATGAGCGCGCGCCGCTCGAACCCCACCTTACCGAACTCAAAGTGACGCTGATCCGCCGCTTGATCAGCGATCGCTTGGACTACATTGACATCGCCAAGCGCTGGCTGACGGTCGAGGATCTGGCCGACGTCTACCGTCACCGCATTGGCCACGGCCGTATCGGCGGTAAGTCGGCCGGCATGCTGCTGGCCGGGAAAATCTTGGAGCAGGTTGGCTCGGAAGATCTCAGGGCCCACGTCCATGTTCCGGAATCGTTCTTCATCGGCTCGGAGCTGATGTACGTCTTTATGGCCATGAATGGACTGACGCACTGGACCGACCAAAAGTACAAGCCGGATCACCAGATCAAGTCCGACTATCCGTCGATCCGCCAGGAATTCGAGGCGGGCGACTTTCCTCCGGAAGCGCTTGACGCCTTCCGAGACATGCTTGAGACCATAGGGTCGTGCCCCCTCATCGTCCGATCGTCGAGCCAGCTGGAAGACAGCTTGGGGACTTCGTTTGCCGGCAAGTACGACAGCCACTTCTGCCCCAATCAGGGGTCACCGGAACAAAACCTGAAGGCCCTGACGCGCGCTATCGCCTTGACGTACGCCAGCACGTTCAAGCCGGACCCGCTGCTGTACCGGCGCAGCAAGGGTTTGCAGGACTACGACGAACGCATGGCGGTCCTCATTCAGCAGGTTCAAGGTGAAGCCTGGGAGCAGGCGTATTTCCCATTTGCAGCGGGTGTCGCATTCAGCCGCAATTTCTATCGCTGGGCGCCTCAAATCCGGCGCGAAGATGGCTTCATGCGGCTGGTTTGGGGTCTGGGCACCCGCGCCGTGGAGCGGGTGGGCAACGACTACCCGAGGATTGTGGCGCTTAGCCATCCAACACTGCATCCGGATGACTCGCCGCAGGCCATCCGACGCTACTCGCAGCAGTTCGTAGACGTGATCGAAATGCAGACAAACAGCCTGGCCTCGAAGCCGGTCCACGACGTTCTTCGGCCGAACTATCCCGGCTTGAACTATCTGGTCGAACTGGCCGAGGATGAGTACCTTAGGCCACCGATGGGTTTGATCGGGCGTGACGACGTGTCCAAGTTCACCATCACGTTCGACGGGTTGCTCCGTAGGACGCCGCTGGTGCCTATGATGAAGTCGTTGCTGCAGAATCTGGAGCAGCATTATGGCGTGCCGGTGGATGTGGAGTTCACGCTGCGGGTGAGGGGGGCCGGCCCAACGCCACAGGTCGACATCGCCCTGCTGCAATGTCGGCCGCTGAGCCAGATCTCCACAGCGGCGCCTGCCAGCCTCCCCGAAGATCTCCGGGAAGAGGACGTGGTTCTCTCGACCGGGTTCATGGTTCCCCAGGGAAGACTCTCCGGGATTCGTCACGTGCTTTTCGTGGATCCCAAGAGATATATGACCATGGCCACCCCGGCTGCCCGCTCCGCACTAACCGCCGCCATCTCGCAGTTGAACGCCGAGCTTGAGCCAAAGTCATTCATCTGTGTCGGCCCCGGCCGTTGGGGTTCGACCAATCCGGATCTGGGTGTAAGCGTCAGCTATGCCGATATCTGCAACGCAGGTGCCCTGGTCGAGCTCTCAGGGGATGGCATGGGCGTAGCTCCGGATGCTTCGCTTGGGACACATTTCTTCCAGGACCTGATGGAAGCCGCGATTTACCCTCTCGCTGTTCCGATCGAAGAGGAAGATAACATCTTCCGGCACGAGTTCTTCTACGCCGCCCCCAGCGCGTTGGCTGAAAGGGCCGGCCCCGACTTGTCATTTGGCGGCATCTTGCGCATGATCGAAGTGGCGACCTACCGCCCGGGGCATCACATGGACCTGGTGATGGACAGCGATCGCAATCGGGCGGCGATCTTCCTGGCGGCTGACTCTGCCCGGCAAGACCCCGCGGCGTCTCAACGGCAGGACTCGACTCCGGAATAGAACCGGGCGCCCTGATAAGGGCGCCCGGTTCTGCGGCCGGTCACCGGAGATGCCGCCGCAAGGCCATTAGGTGGTGTTTCGGCCTATTCTTCGAGTTGGGTCGCCAGGTAGTTCTCCGTGCCCATTTGGGCCATCAGAGTTCGCTGCTTCTCGGCCCAGTCGACGTGGCCCTCTTCCATCTTCAAGATTTCCGTCAGCAAGTCCGCCGTGGCTTCATCCGCTTGGCCGCTGGCCAGGGCAATGCCGGCGTTATACGCCTTGACGGCACCCATCTCGGCTTCCTGGTCACCGGCGATGATCTGTTCCACCGTGCTGCCGATCTTCATCGGCCTCAAGTTGGTGACCACCGGCATGCCCTCCAAGAACAGGATGCGCTCAATCAGCCATTCGGCGTGGTGCATCTCATCCTTGGCCTGGGACTCAATTGCCTCATGCAGACCCCCAAAGCCCCAGTGGGCGCACATTTCCGAGTGCACCATATACTGGCTGATGGCGGTGAGTTCATCGGCCAACAGTTCATTGAGGGTGTCGATCAGTTTGGGTTCGCTCTTCATTGGTTGATGCTCCTTTCATCTCGCCTCTATACTGACGCATCTGCCGGCCGGTGGCTAGTGAAGAAAATCACAAATCGTCGGTTAGTCAGTCTTGGTGGCGAACGCACCCGAGGCTTGCGAAGATCCATATCCCCCGATTGGGCATGCGCATTGTCATCTGGATCTCCGGCCAAGGGCGGGCTGGCGTTTATGGAGGCTTAACGACGCCTTCACGGATGCTTAATTTCGCTGGGCTATTGTGTTCTCATGATGAAACCAAATGCAGAACCAATTGCAGCGATCCAGGCCCACTCCCCCGCCGGACTCCCGTCGCAGGCATCTGTCGGCGACCAACAAGCCCACATAGCCTGCGCTTCCCTCGATTTGCCCACGTCGTCCTTGTCATCGGCACTCCCAAGTCAAATCCCAGGCAAGACGTTGCCCACCACTCGTTTGGCCCGGCCGCGGCTTGGACCAGCGGCACGCCGGGTTGAACGAGGAGGCGCGGCCAGGGTTGACGAACGCTGTCCCTACTGCAGGGCCACCGGCTATGCCCTGCACGCCGATCGACTGGGAAATCTGACCAGGCTTGAAGGCACGTGCCGGTTCTGCGGAATGCACGCCGTCAGCCTGCTGGCCTGATCCTTACCACCATTCTCCTGCTCTCCGGACAATTCCGGCTCCCCATCGGCCGTATCAAGGACGGACCAATAGGGAGCCGTCTTCGCGTCGACGGCCGATGTCTCATGTGGGCTGAGCGCGGCTTGGTCCAGGCTTGGCCGGCCCTCGCCAGAACATTGAGACGGTGAGAATGAAAACAATATATGATCCTGTTGGATCGCATGCGAGATCCGGGAGGGGGAAAAGGCATGAGTTCAACAGGTCGACCAAGTCCACGGCGGCGGCTTATCATCCATCGTTTGGCTTTGGCCGCTTACCCCGTCTTGTGGTTGGTTGCCGCCAGTATCCAGCAGATCCTATGGATCGAAGCGCTCCGGCCTCTGGCATTGAGCCTGCTCGGAGCACTTCTGCTGTGGCCCATCCTTCGAGGTCTCGCTGGCGACTGGTTGAAGGCCGGCATTCTCGCCAGCTCGTTCCTGCTTCTGTTCTTCTCTTACGGCCTGATCTATGACCTGATCAAAAATGACGCCCTCGGCGGTGTGGTGCTGGGGCGTCACCGCTATCTGACTCTGCTTTGGCTGGGACTCCTTGGCGGTGTGGTTTGGCTCACTTGGCGGACCCCCGCTGTTCGTTTGGGCCCGAGCAACAGCTTCCTCAACGCCGCATGCGTGGTGGCGGTCGCTCTGCCACTCGTGTCTATGGCACGCCTGGGCGTGCTCTCCAGCCGGGCGGCATTCACCAGCCCTGGGTTGGCAGAGGCAGGTGCCTTGCATTGAGACGGTCCAGGCCAGTTGCCGGACATCTACTAGAAAATCATTGATTCGTCTGCCTGTGAAGACGTCATGCGCGACCTGTATGGGTTCGACGATCATGACTTCATCCAGGCCGCTCGCCAGCGCGCCTGCTATGTGGCCGACAAGAGCGATGCCAATCATGTGTCGACAGCCTTCTCTCTGGCGTCGTCCCTCAACATGGCCACGCTCCCCCACCTGGGGACCGACCTGCCACCTGGCACCTACCCGGCTCCCCTCACCGATCCGATCCGAAACAGCCTGGTAGGCAAGCAGCTCGAACATCTCGGCTGTCGGACCGTGACCCTCCCCAGTGGATGGTCGCCCACTTCAATCAAAAGGCCCCCCTCTTCCTCCGCCGGGTCAGAACAGCTTGGGGCAGGCTCAGAGCCTGAGCATTCCTCAGCCCACTTCCTTTGAAGCCTTCCTGATCAGCACTACCTGGCTCCGTCTCCCGTTGGATGAACTCAGGGCGCGTCGCCTGGCGGCCCTGGCCCAATCTTTGGATGTGTTGGAGGGCAACGAAGCGCAACGGCAGCTTGTGCTTTGGACCTTTGACCAACTTCCGAGGATCCCGCCGTTGCCGGGGCCAAAGTTCGTCTTCACCCATTTTGTGTCGCCTCATCGGCCGTATCTCTTCGGGGCGAATGGTGAGTGCACCTCACCGTTAGGCGCACTGAACTTCGACGACAGCACCCCGACGACGAACGCGGCCCAGGAGGCCGGTGAGTATCGCGACCAACTCCTGTACATTAACAAACGCACGCTGGAAATGCTGGACGTCTTGATTAAGGACTTCACCACCGATCCCATCATCATCCTGGGATCCGACACAGGACCGGCATTCGGTTTCGACTGGGACAACCCCCCCGACCAAAAGAACCTTCTGACCAAGATCGGCATCCTGAATACCTATCAACTGCCCCAGGGCTGCAACTCGCAGCTTTATCCGGCCATTTCCCCCGCCAATTCGTTCCGGGTGGTGTTTGATTGTGTCTTTGGGGGGGACTATGCCCTTGGTCCCGATACAACCTACTCTTCTGATCACCACATCCTGAATGGCTACATCTTCACGCCGATCGAAGAGATGCTCACGCCCCCCTGGGCACAGCTTGACGCCTATTGGTTCCCCTACTGAATCGCCGATCCCCGGAGATTTAGACGAGTGTCACTTCGGCCCCGGCCGATCGTGTGCTATGCTGTTTGCGGGAGCCCGAACGACGATGCGCGTCCTCCTTCCCTGCCTGTTGGCCCCGGTGATCATCCTCGCCATGACGGCTTGTGCCCCCGCCGCCCATCCTGGACCGCCCACGCCGGGTGGTCAAGCTGCGGTGACATCTATCCCCGCCACCTCAAGCTTGCTACCGCCTGCGGTGCAGGTGCCGACTGAGCCTACGCAAGCCGCTGCGGCACTCCCGGCTCTCAGTCCGCCAGAGACACAATCTCTGCCGGGCGGTTTGGTGCTGGAGGTGTACCCGCTGGTCGGCCAGCCGACCCTCGACCCACTTACATTTCGACCCGTCGTTGGCACGCAGAAAAGTGTGCTGGCCCGGCGCGCTGCCGAGCGACAAGACGAATACCATCTCGACTTGCGGAGCGACGATCAGTACCGCCCAGCGCTGACCGCCGAATTCGAAGGTGGCACGCTGCTGGCCAGAATCGAAACCGATGCCGCCACGCAGGCACAGACGGCTGAGCTGTGGCAGGGGGATCGGCTGATCTTCAGCGCGCCGGCCGGCTTCCCCAGCCCGGCATCGACCCTCCAGGGGCTGTGGACTTATGATAGCCATTGGTCACTGGAGCTGCTGATGGCCACGCCCGATCTATGGGTCGGGCAGGTCTACGTGGATGGGCAGCTGCTCAACGATCAACTGGGCTATGATGAGGCGTTTGGCTTTCAACTGATGGGCGGAAAGCCGTTCTACTTCTACGAACGGGATGGGACGATCGGGGTGAGCTACGCCGGCCAGGACGCCGATCTCGGCTATAGCCAGATTCCGCACTACGAATGCTGCAGCGGGTCGGTTCTGAACCCCGTGCCGGCGCACACCATGGTGGCCTTCTTCGCCGAGCTGGACGGCGAGTGGCGCTACGTCGAGATCGGACTGTTTGGGGCGTCCTAGGGGCAGGGAGTCAACCGTTGGCGCCGGAGGCCAGCGGGAGGAGAACTTCGAACGTCGTCCCCTTGCCGAGGCTGCTCTCGACCCGCACTTTCCCCCCGTGGGCGCGTGCAATCCAGTCCACAATCGACAGCCCTAAACCGACTCCAGAAGAGGATGCTTCGTCTTCTCCATCCGATCTTCCGCGAGTGCGGGCGGCGTCGGCCTGATAGAAACGTTCGAAGAGGTGCGAAAGGTGTTCGGGGGCGATGCCCTGACCGCTGTCCACCACGCGCAGGCAGCCCATCTGCCGGTCCGCGTCGGCGCACGGGCCGGTCTCGACGCAGACCTTCCGCTCGCTGGCCCCCGCCGTGTATTTGATCCCGTTTTCAATCAAGTTGTTGACCATTTGGGCCAGGAACTGCCGATCGCCGGAAATGATCAACTCAGGCAGGTCGCCGGCCGTCAGGCTCACGTGCTGGCGGGCCGCCAGCGGAGCCAAGCGCTCGACGCCCTCCAGCGCCACATCGCTCAGGTCGACCGGTTCGAATGAGAGGGCCGTCTGCCCCGAATCCATCCGTGACAGGGTCAGGAGATTGGTCACCAGCCGGGTCATGAACTCATTTTCGGAGCGGATAACCGCCATGGCCTGCAACATATCTTCCATACTGCGACCTGGCTGGGCGGCGCGGCCGGCCTCCAGGTTGATGATCGTCAAGGGCGTGCGCAGTTCGTGACTGGCGTCGGCCGTGAACCTCCGCTGGCGGTCGAAGGCGGCCTGAAGGCGGTCCAGCATGGCGTCGAAGGTGTCCGCCAGTTCGCCCAACTCATCGTGCCGGCCAAGATTCAAGCGCCGGCTCAGATCGGATTCGCCCAGGTCTTGGGCGGTGTGGGTGATCGTCTTCACCGGGCGCATCGCCCGATCTGCCAGCCAGAATCCGCCGCCCAGGGCGACGACCAGGGTGCCGATGGATCCCAGGAGCAGGGTCAGGATCAGCCTTTGCAGTTGGCCGTCGGGGTCGACCGGGCTGCCCATGACCAGGAAAGCGATGACGCTGTTGCCCAGGGAGATCGGCGCGAATAGGAAGAGATATTGAGCCCTCCGCGCCTGGGTCTCGTCCGCTTCGGGGGTGATCGTGTAGGTGCGGGGATCGGAATTCTGACGTTCGTTCAGCTCTGACTGGGTGATGCGGGCGATGGTCCCCACGCTCAGCGGCCCGGTGGCTTGGACCACCTGCCCGGAGGTGTCGGTGATGGCCATGACGTCCCCATCTTGCAGGAGCGGTTGCGCATTGTCGGGCATGCTCGGCAGAGTCAGATGACCGGCACGGGTGAGCTCACGCACGGGGAGCTGGACCAGCGTCTGAAGCTGGGTGAACTTATTCTCGAGCCTCGCCAGGCTGGCCTCCCGTAGGGCGCGGGCTTGTTGGATGTAGATGAAGGTTGAGAATACAAGCAGAATGACGGCCAGGATGGCTACGAACCACAGCGTCAGCCGGAAGCGGATGCTGCCGATGACGTCCCCCACGCGCCGCCAAAGGTTGGCCAGTCGGGTGCTCATTCGGTCTCATCCGGATGGACCAGACGGTAGCCTGAACCGCGGACCGTTTCAAGCAACTGGGTCTCGAATGGGTCATCAATCTTGCGCCGGAGCCGGCGAACGTAAACGTCCACCACGTTGGAAGACGCCTGGAAGTCGTAACTCCAGATGTGGTCTTCCGCCATCTCCCGGGTGACGATACGCCCGCGATTGTGCATGAAGTACTCCAGAAGGGCGAATTCCTTGGCGGTCAGCCGGATGTCATGTCCGTCGCGCTCGACGCGATGGGTGGCTGGATCGAGCTTCAGGTCGCCCACTCGCAACTCGGCGGACCTGTCATCTGAATCCCGGCGGAGAAGGGCGCGCAGCCGAGCCAGCAGTTCTTCGAGGGCGAAAGGCTTGACCAAGTAGTCGTCAGCCCCGCTGTCCAGGCCGCTGACCCGGTCGCCCACCGTGTCTCTGGCGGTCAGCATGATGATCGGGCTCCTGACGCGTTCATCTCGCAACGCCCGACAAACGGCCAAGCCGTCCTTCTTGGGGAGCATGATGTCCAGGATGATGGCGTCATACTCATAACTCAACCCCCAGGCCTCGCCATCCTCACCGTCGTAGGCCACATCGACGGCATAGCCATCCTCGGTCAGGCTCCGCTTCAGCGAGTCGCTCAACCTCTGGTTGTCTTCCACCAACAAGATCCGCAAGAGGAAATCTCCCACGTGTTTCCGGGACTGTTCCTTGCTTAAGAATACTCCAACACAGTCAGATGACAGCCAGATGAACGCCGGCCGAGCGCACCGGTAGAAAACTCGCCGGGCTTTGTCATCCGACTGTCATGTTGGGTGAGTAGACTTCGGAAAGTTCGCACAGGACCGCCGGCATCGGCCGGACAGATTGTGCAAGGTTTCACAAATCGGCAATTCGGTAGATTGCAGGAGGTATCCAAATGAAGATCTCGAAGAAGTTCGCCATCTTGCTGGTTGTGCCCATCATGCTCTTGAGCGGTTTCAGCGGGGCGGCGCTGGTTTCACACAATCAGGCGAGCGCCACGCCAGCCGTGGCCCAAGCCGCACCGGACGTCTCATCGCCATCGCTTCCGGCATCGAGCGCGGGGTCACTGACCGACCTCGGAGCCACACAGAACCTGTTTGAGTCGATCTACACGCAGGTCAATCCGTCTGTGGTCAACGTCCATGTCGTGGAATCTGCCCCTCGGAATTCCTCATTCCAGGGGCTCCCGGGCAATCCCTTCGGCTTCTCCCAGCAGCAGCCGACCCAGCAGGCGCTGGGATCCGGCTTCGTGTGGGACAAGCAGGGGGACATCGTCACCAACAACCACGTGGTCGCCGGTGCGAGCCAGATTGACGTTGCCTTCTCCGACGGGACGTCCGTCCCGGCGACGGTGGTTGGGACGGACCCCAACAGCGATCTGGCGGTGATCAACGTCAAGGTTGATTCGAGTCTGCTCAAACCGGTCACATTGGCCAACTCCAGCACGGTCAAGGTCGGCGAAATCGACATCGCTATCGGCAACCCCTACGGGTTGGCCGGCACCATGACCCAGGGCATTGTCAGCGCCATGGGCCGTTCGCTCCCGGTGCAATCCTCGAGCGGATCCTCCGGCCCCACCTACTCGATCCCCGACATCATCCAGACCGATGCCGCTATCAACCCGGGCAACTCCGGGGGAGTTCTCTTGGACACGAACGGGCAGGTGATCGGAGTAACCGCCGCCATTCAGTCGCCGGTCGACGCCAATGCCGGCATCGGTTTCGCCATCCCTTCCAACATTGTCAACACGGTAGTCACGTCTCTGATCCAGACTGGGCAGTACCGGCACCCGTGGATCGGTATCAGCGGAACTAGTCTGAACTACGACCTGGCTCAGGCGATGAATCTGGACCCGCAGCAGAAGGGTGCATTGGTGGTGGACGTCGCCAGCAACGGTCCGGCGGCCAAGGCCGGGCTGCAGGGCAGCAATCAGCAGGCCACCATCAACGGACAGCAGATCCCCGTCGGTGGTGATGTGATCACGGCCATAGACGGAAAGAGCGTCAACAGCTTTGAAGATCTGGCCTCGATCCTGTTCGACGATACCCAGGTCGGACAGACGATCACATTGACCATCCTGCGGAACGGCCAGACGAAGAATGTGTCCCTCACCCTGGGAGCGCTTCCGAAGCAGATTGGCGGCTAGGGCTGAGCTGGAACAGCGCTGGCTGGGACCGGCGCCGGCTCTGCGCCGGCCCCAGCCAGCGAGACGGTTCACACACGAAGGTTCAAAGGATAGGACATGAAACACATCCCAGCCCTGTTCGCAGCGTTGATCATGACCGGCATCGTCGGGTTGGCGATGCTCGGCATCGGAGCCAACGCTCTGTTCAACCAGAACACCGCACCGACGCTCAACTCGGCGACCGCAGCCGGCAGCAGCTCGGTCAGCAATGTGGCAAATTCGACATCTCAAGTCCAGCAGCTGCAGTCCCGGATATCGGAGTACCAGGCTCGCGAGCAGCAGTACCAGTCGCAGCTTCAGAGCCTGCAGCAGCAGGCGAGTCAGGAGCAGCAGCAGGTGCAAGTCTTGCAGCAGATACTGGGGGAGCTCCAGGCACGCGGGGTGATCGCCATTCAAGGCGACGGTACGATCCTGATCCCTCGGAGGTAGTAAGATGAAACACACGAAAGATGTCCTGCGATTGTGGATGGCCAGTGTCAGTCTCGGGGGGTTCATGGGAGGCTGGGTGCTTCTGGCCCACGCTCCCAAACCGGCCTCATCCAGCAGTGCCGGAAGTGATCCCGCCGTGGCGCCGATGGCGACCCTCACACCGCTCCCTCCCCTGAATGCCAACATCGGGGGGAGCGAGTTCAGTCAGCCGGCGCCTTCCGTTCCGAGTTTCCGCTCGCGGTCGTTTCTTCCCGTCATGCGCACCGGTGGATCCTAGGACCCATCGTGGAGATGCCGAAATGCACTTCGATCACTTTCGGGCGATGACCACTGAGATCCTGTTCGCGGCGGAGGGCCGACTGGAGCACGTGCGGCTTGGGTTTCGCGAGGCGCGGGCTGTGATCCGGGATGGCGAGCGCCGATTCACGCGCTTCTCGCCTGACAGCGAGTTGATGAGGCTGAACCGCTCGTCCGGTAAGTGGCGGGAGGTATCTCAAGACATGTTTGACCTGTTGCTGGCCGCCCAATCCTATGTGGCCCCAACCCGGGGCCTGTTCAATCCAGCCGTGCTGCCGGCCCTGGCGGCCAGCGGCTACGACCGGAGCATCGAACTTCTGGAGGCGACGCCATCGAACTCCGGACCGGCATTCGCCGTCCGAAACGCCCCCCGACTTCGCTGAGGCGGAACTGGACCCCGTTGGACGACGGGTTCGCCTTCCGCAAGGCATGCAGATCGACTTGGGGGGAATCGCAAAAGGGTGGCTGGCCGCCAAGGCGGCGGAGCGGCTGGCGGAGTACGCCGATGGCTGTGCCGTCAGCGCCGGAGGCGACATCTCCGTGCTCGGGCTTCCCAAGGACGCCGATGGCTGGTCCGTCGGGCTGGAGGATCCCCGTCAGCCGGACAGGGATTTGACCACCCTGACCTTGCGCTCCGGCTCCTGTGCAACGTCTTCCGTGACCAAGCGCAAATGGCTCCAGTCGGGAGAGACCATGCACCACATCATCGATCCGAGGACCGGCGAGCCGGCGCAGTCGCCGTGGCTGAGCGTCACCGTCCTGTCGCCTTCCGCCACCGAAGCCGAAGCTTTTGCCAAGGCGTGCTTGATCGGCGGACCACAGCTTGCCCCGGAGTTGGTGGCAACCCGGACGGGGATGGTCTACCTGGCCGTCGATGGCGACGGCCGTTTGCAGGGCTCAGCTCAAAGTCAGGAGTTATCTCATGTCGCAGGCCTGGAAATCTGACGCCGAGTCATCCGGCAGCATGGGCTGGCTGGCCCTGGCGGGGACGGTGGCCTTCCTGGGAGGCGCTGGGATCTACATGCTGGCCAGCTCGACTCTGGGGGCCCGTTTCACCGACGCGCTTGATCCGATCTTCGCCCTGAGCAGTGTACAGGTCATGTGGTACATCACACGCGCTTCAGGCTTAATGGCCTATTTCCTCTTATGGTTGTCGACCGCGTGGGGGTTGGCGGTTTCGAGCAAGATCCTCGACCGAATGCTCCATCGGACGTTCACCTACGACTATCACCAGTTTATCTCTCTGCTGTCGATCGGATTCGTCGCCCTCCACGTCGGCGTATTGATGTTCGATCACTATCTTCCCTACACCCTGGCTCAGGCCCTGGTGCCCTTCCTGTCACCTTATCGCCCTGTGTGGGTTGGCCTGGGCGTGATCAGTCTTTACCTGATCCTGCTGGTGACGGTAACGTTCTATATGCGCGGCCGAATCGGGAGCCGGGCCTTCCGGGCGATTCACACGCTCAGCCTGGTCGCTTATCTTGGGGTGGCTGCGCACGCGCTTTTGGCTGGGACCGACTCGGCACTCTGGTTCACGCGGCTGCTGTATGCTGGAACCTTCCTGATCATCGTCTTCTTGACGACCTACTGGCTGGTCATTGGCTTGCAGCGCCGGCTGTCAGGGTTGGTGACGGGCGCTGAACCACGACGACAATCCCACTAAATCCAACCTATCACGCGCTCTCACCACCCTTGGACCGGCCCGGGAAACTTTCCCGGGCCGGTTGGGGTTGGCCCCTCATGACGCGCCCGGTTCCCCAAGACTAAACTGATGCTTGTGCTTGCCGCCCCAGCGTCGAGTGCGGCGGATTTGGGAAACTCTCGGGAGGAGGCTGAGTAATGCGTGGCGTAATGAGGAGCGCGTACGTGGTCATACTTTGGCTGTTCGCGGGGGGCGTGATCACACAGTTCGTCCTGGCGGGACTGGCCTTGTTCGACAGCGGACTGATCTGGGATTTCCACATCGGGGTTGGTTTCAGCATCGGCTATCTCTTGCTGCTCAATGTGATCTTTGGGCTGCTTGGCCGATTGCCTAGGGCGGCATGGGGCAGGTTGGGACTGCTGTTCCTGGTGTACGTGATCCAGACAATCCTGCCTTCGCTGCGCCACAGCGTACCGTGGATTGCCGCCTTGCACCCGATCAACGCTGCCGTCATCCTGTGGCTCTCCATAACATTCGCTCGGCATGCTCGGCAATACGCCCCTCGGCCAGTAGGCGTCATGGTGCCGGAGAGTGCCAGCGGCCAGGCTCCCGATTTGACCGAGCCGGAAATCGCCTGACTCCGCCTCTTCAGGCGGTGGTTGCCCATGCCAGGCGGCCGTGGATCCGCCTGGCGATGCTTGCTGTCTGCACGTCGATCCTGCAACGGATGGCCAGAATTTGTGGGAAATTTCACAAAATGGACGAATCCCGGCTTGGCGGCGCGGGCCCGGCGCGGATTCGTAATGAATCCAGAATGCGGGTCAGCTGGTGCGGGTCAGGAGGCAGTGTGGCGTTCAAAGTCAGCACACAAGGCAGTCAGAAACAGGAAGGTCTGCTGAAGCGGGTCAACGCCAATCAGGAACTGCTGCAGCTTTGGGAGTGCCCCAACGTCACCGCCATCGATCGAGCGGGAATCAGCGACCACGGTCCGGTGCATATCCAAATTGTGGCCAATGCCTGCGGCAAGCTCTTTAGGCTGCTGCGGGATTCTGGGGTCCCCCTAGCGTCGTGAAGGACTGTGGTCTGACGTATGAAGACGCGGAGACATGGTGGTGACAGTCGCCTGCTTGCACGATATCGGCATCGCGGTTCATCGGGACAATCACGAAAGCTATTCCCTGATCCTGGCCTATCCCAAGGCGCGTCAACTTCTCACCGGCCTTTACCAAGAGGCGGTGTTGACCAAGGTGGTGGCCGAGGTACTGCACGCCGTGATCGCCCATCGCTGGGATGTCGGCTGCCTAAGCCTGGAAGCCGGCGTTCTCAAAGTGGCCGATGCCTTGGACATGACCGAGGAGCGGTCGCGCATCCTGTTCGAGGCCGGCGAGATCAACATCCACTCGGTTTCCGCCCAGGCGGTCGAGTCGGTGAGCATCGAGCGCGGTGAAGAGCGCCCGATCCGCCTCAACATCCATCTCAACAATTCGGTCGGTATCTTCCAGGTGGATGACCTGCTGCGGCGAATATTGACCAATTCGACGCTCGAGGCCTATGTCGAGGTTGTCGCCCATATGGAGGGGGAAAAGGAACGCCATCTGCTCGAGATCTACCGCCTGTAGGGGCATGGGGTCAGTGAAGGGCGTGCCCAGGGGCTCCCTCGCTTGGCACCCTTCGCCTAGCCCCCTGTAGGGGGAACAGGGTAGAATGGGCGGCCGGCCATCAGACCCACGTCCGATGGACCCGCCACCGATGGTGGAGCGCCATCTCAGCCGGCTTCCTGCATGAGAAACTCTAGCCTCTGCGGTTTTCAAGCCCCGATGCCGGTTCTGGTTGACTTGCCCGGTCCGGTGTGCACGAGAGGAGTGAGACATGAAGAAGAACATCGCCGTCTTCTTGGGTGCCTGTCTGATCGCCAGCTTGGCTCTGGCCGGTTGCGGCTCGGCAAGTACCCCGACATTGCCCGCAGCGACCGCCACGCCGACCACGATCATTGGGGGGAGCGGCCAGGCTCCGGCAGGCACGACCGGACCGACTGCGTCCGCACCGGACACCCCCGCACCGTCGTCTTCCGGTAACTGTGACAACTCGATGTTCCCGGTTGTTGCTGGCGCCACCTGGTCGTATGTGATCTCCGGCGGACCCTCCGGCCCCGTGACGTACACGAGCTCGATCGCGAGCATCGACGCCCAAGGGTTCCAGTTGATGCAGGCGTTCACATCACTCACCGTCTCCCAACGCTGGGCCTGCTCGGAGGCCGGTCTGGTTGCGCTGGATTTTGGCGGGCCGTCGGCCTCCTTGGCCACACAGGGCTCACAAGCCAGCTTTACCACACTGTCCCAGGCGGGGGTCACTCTGCCCAAGACAGTCAGCCCTGGCGACAACTGGACCCAGAATTTTGAAGTTGAGGGGTCCCAGACGCTTCCCGGCGGCAGCACCGGCAAAAGCGAGGGAAGCGCAAGTTATCAGTCCACCGCCATAGGTCTGGAAGAGGTGACCGTGGACGCAGGCACATTCCAGGCAATGCGGATCGACAGCCACCTTAACCTCGATCTCTCGGTTGAGGTGTCGGGTGTCACAGCGCCGTTTGCGCTTTCCGCCGACATCTCGAGCTGGTATGCGCCGGGCGTGGGCCTGGTCAAGATGATCCAGTCCGGAACAATGCTGGGAATCGCGCTGAACACCGAGAATGACCTGACTGCTTACAGCCTTCCCTGACAACCGCCTCAGGGCTGGCGAAGTGTCGGACCAGAGCGGAGATAGGCCCGCAAGGGCGGCCGGCTCCATCCGGCAAACAAAGTGGGGACTGGAACCGGCCGGCTTCCTCCTTTATATAATGGGTCCCAGGCACTGCAATCCTCGGAGCACATGGAGGCAGCCGCATGAAAGAAGCCCAACGTCGGACGGCCGAAGGCGCCCTGCTGACCGATCTTTACCAGTTCACCATGGCCCAGCTGTACTTCCGGATGGGTATGCATGAGCGGCCAGTTCAATTTGATCACTTCTTCCGTGATCTGCCTGATTACGGCGGGCACACGGCCGGCTACTGCATCAATGCCGGACTGGCCTGGCTGTTGGACTGGATCGAAGAGGTCCATTTCAGGGATAAAGACATTTCCCTGCTCGCCTCCCAGACCGGACGCACCGGCGAGCGGATCTTCAAGGATGATTTTCTGGCCTGGCTCAAAGCTCAGGCAAACTTCCGCCAGCTTACCATCAAGGCTATCGCCGAAGGCCGTGTGGTCCACCCTCACGTCCCGCTGACGGTCGTCCAGGGCCCGTTGGCCATGGCCCAAATCTTGGAAACACCCCTGCTCAACCAGATGAACTACCAGACCTTGATCGCCACCAAGGCGGCGCGCATCCACGAGAGCGCCCAGGGTGGGCGGGTGCTCGAGTTTGGCCTCAGGCGCGGCCCCGAACACGGCGCCAATGCCGGCGGGCGGGGCGCCTTGATCGGCGGAGCCGGCTTTTCGTCCAACGTCGGTCTCTCATATACCTTGGGCCTCATGCCTCAGGGGACCCATGCCCACAGCATGGTGCAGATGTTCATGACGCTGGGTGGGGGTGAGTTGGAAGCGTTTCGTGCCTACGCTGAGATCTACCCGGATGACTGCCTGCTCCTGGTGGACACTGTTGACACGCTCCGCAGCGGCGTGCCCAACGCGATCAAAGTCTTCGAGACTTTGCGCGCCGGCGGACACGAGCCGGTTGGCATCCGGCTCGATTCGGGGGACCTGGCCTTCCTGAGCATTCAGGCTGCCCGGATGTTGGACAAAGCCGGATTTGAGCAAACGTCCATCGTCCTATCTAACAACCTTGATGAGATGGTGATATGGCAGATTGTGACTCAGGTTCGAAGTGAAGCGCCCAGGTACGGTGTCGATCCCGACAAGCTCATTTCACGGCTGGTGTACGGCGTGGGGACGCGCTTGATCACCTCGTGGGGGGAGCCGGCGCTAGGGGGTGTCTACAAACTGGTGGCCGTCGAAGAAGGCGGCAATTGGCAGCCGGCCATCAAGCTGTCCGAATCGCCGTCCAAGATCCCCAATCCCGGGCCCAAGGCAGTGTGGCGCATTTACGACAGCCGGGGAAATGCCACCGCTGACTGGATCAGCCTGGAGGACGAGGATCCGACGACGATGGACGCCGTGGAGCTGATTCATCCCATGGATCGCACCCGCAAGCGAACCCTGACCAAGCACGAGATCTCGGGCGCCGAACGGCTTCTGGAAACGGTGCAGGAAGGCGGACGGAGGCTTGTGGCCTCCCCCGACTTGGACACGATGAGGCGCCTCAGGCAAGCGGACGTCGAGCGGCTCGACCCCGGGGTCCGGCGTCTGCTCAACCCGCATATCTACCATGTCTCACTATCGAGAAAACTCTCCGACCTCAAGCAGAACCTGGTCAGACAGGCCGCCAGCTGACCTCCCTGAGGGGCCGAAGCCTTAGTCAAGCGGTTCGGTGGAGACCACCCGGCGCAGCCCCTTGGCCTCGAATGTGGCAAGCGTCCGCTGCGCCAGGGCATCGAAATCGATCTCCGGATGGACCACGGATGATGTGCAATCATCCAGCAACCGCAGTTTGCCCAATGCCACGGGCGAATCCCCTGCGTAGCGCACGATGGTGGCCAGCGTCTCGAGCACGCAGTGGCTCTTAGCCTGCCCGGCGACATACACGCGGTCAAAGGCCATCAACCACTCCAGAAACGGCCGGTTGACGTCCCCCTGCGGATCTTCGGGAACCTTCACTTCGGGCTCAAGGAGCGAATAGTATTCAGTCTTGGCGATCATGCCTTTGATAAGGTATTTGGGCTGGGCACGGCGCCCCGCCGAGTGGAAAGCAATCGCCTGGGCCAGGCTGGGATCGAGAGCGTGCCCGGGTGTCCCAAGCATGGTGTGATAGGGCCAGATCATCAGCTGCTTCTTGGCCTGGTCCTCGAGGCGGTGGACGTAATCCCTCGACCATTGCCGTTCGAAGGCCGGCCTCCAAACTTCACCGTCAACATCCTTGGCTGAGATGACGGTGTAAGGCTCGGGCAGATGACCATGGTCGTCATGCCACCAGGTCGGATAGAAGATCTGCAGCGGGACGTGGCTATCCAGCGAGGCCGCCACCTGGCTGACCTCGCCCACGTGCGTGAGGAGCCACTCTACCGTGCGCCGAGTGTCCTGGATTGCGCCGGGTACGCACAAGGCACCATCCTGGTGGATGAAGTCGACCTGCGCGTCGACCAGCAGCAGAAGCGTCCGGGGCCGATCCGTCTCGGCGGTGGGCATGCCCAGCGCCTGCCCCGCCGACACGGCTTGGGCTAGGTCCGGGATGAAACGGCTGCCGACCCGATC
Source organism: uncultured Chloroflexia bacterium (assembly GCA_963807065.1). GTDB lineage: Bacteria > Chloroflexota > Anaerolineae > Anaerolineales > E44-bin32 > CAWAND01. The sequence goes on along the minus strand of CAWDZQ010000002.1, from coordinate 173,589 downwards.
GGGGTGATAGAAGGCCGGGAACCCGATGGCTGCCTCCTTTGGGGTTGTGGTTGCTGGCCTGGTCCGGTCATCGTCGCAAGGCGAGGTGAGCGGCCGCAGGCGGAGTCAAACTGAGATCAGAGCCACCAATTCGGCCACCACATCCGAGATTTGTGTCTTGCTAATCAGCCCCACGATCGACTCCGCACCGTTTCCCGAACCAGCCTTCTTGACCAGGGCGATCGAAGCGTTGAGAATGCGCATGTCCGACAACAGCCGATGCAGGCGGCAGTTTTCATCCACTATCACATAGTCAGTGTGGGCGATGTCCCGCAACGTGAGGTGTTCGCCGGCATGCTTCAGCGCCTCCATGGCCGCCTCACGCGGCACGACTCCGAAAACGCCTCCTTGATCGATCACCAGGAACAGACCGGTGTCTGCCTTTTGGACGACGATCCTGGCAAACTCGTCCAGGGTGGTCTTGGCATCAACCCGGCCAAAATTGGACTCCATGATGCGGAAGGCACGCCGCATGAAGTGCAGGTTGGTGTGCAATGCCTCTGGCATGGGATGGCCACGGCGGACGTTCTTGAGGGTGTAGATACTCTCTTCGCTAAAGATCTTGCGAATCCCATAGGCGATGGCCACCGTAATCGTCATCGGGATGATGACGTTGTAGTCCAAGGTCATCTCAAAGATCATCACGATCGCGGTAACCGCCGCCCCCGTGGCGCCGCCGACGGCGCCCGCCATCCCAGCCACGGCGAAGGCCGGCGCGCTGATGGAAAAGGCCGGGAAGAGTTGGTCCAGCATGAGCCCATAGGCGCCCCCCACCGTGGCCCCCAGGAAGAGTGCCGGAGAGAATATTCCCCCCGAAGCGCCGGAACCCAAGGTCAGCGATGTGGCCACCAGCTTCAAAACGGCAAGCAGGAGCAGGAAACCCATCGAAAGGTTGGCCCCGGTGAGTATGTCCTGAATGGTCGCATATCCAACGCCCTGGATGTAGTAATGGCCGAACAGGGTAAAGGTTGTGTACAGCATAACTCCCACAACCAGCATGCCCAGCAGATGCCGGCGGTAGTAGCTTCCTCGGATGCGCTTATCGAAGAAGTCCTCAAAGCCGTAAATGGACTTGATGAACAACGCCGAAATCAAGCCCATCAGCAGTCCCAAACCGACGTAGCTCAGCAGAATCGCAGGTTCGGTGACGTGGAAGAAGGGAATTTCAAAACGGGGGATGATGAAGGATGGGCTGGGCCCAAAGACCACCCGTCCGATGTAAGTGGCGGTGGCGGTGGAGATGGCCACCGGCACCAACGTCCGGACGCTGATTTCATTCATCATGATTTCGATGGCGAAGAGGAGCCCGCCAACCGGAGTGTTGAAGGTGGCGGCGATGCCTCCCCCTGCGCCGGCGGCGATGAGGACGATCCGCTGCCAGTGAGGCATGCGGATGACTTGTCCCAGAGTCGAACCAAAGGATGAGCCGATCTGGATGATCGGTCCCTCGCGTCCGACCGAGCCGCCGCTGCCTATCGAAATCGCCGAGGCCAAGGACTTAACGGCCGCCACCACGGGGCGGATGCGGCCCCGATTGTAATAGATGGCGTCCATCACTTCGGGCACGCCGTGGCCCTTGGCTTCAGGGGCGAAGTTCTTCACCAGGAAAGACACGATGGCCGCACCCGCCACGGGAACCAGGATCATGCCGGGCCCCCAGGGTCCAGCGGGCGTGTGGAGGTTTGTCTCATAGGTCATCGATAGCCTGCCCAAGAAGAACAAGTTGTGGAACAGGGCGATCATCGCCCGGAAGACCACTGCCCCGAGCCCAGCCACGATCCCAACCAGAATGGAGAGCGATGAGAACATGAGGGAGCCAAGGGCTGGGGGCGGGGCGGATGATGATGAGGCTGCTGTCATTCTCTAGCTCCAATGACGTCGGTTGCCAATTCCAAGCAAAGTTGCCAGGCCGCAACCATCCGGTGGCCCATTGGTCCTCGAGGTGCGGCGGCGATACCACGAACCGTCAAGAGGTCAGCCATCGCCACGCCCAAAAAGGGGGGGGCGGCCGGGGACCCGATTTCCTCTTTGAGGATAGCACGCCCTGAGCTCGATCGTGATGTTCGGACGGATCCGCGCAGAGGCAGGTGACGTGGATCTGATCGCCTTGGCCGCGGCGAGGGAGGCCCCGGCCTTGCGGCGGCTGCGGGGGGTGATGCCGCCTTGTTCCGCCTAGAGTTCGATGTCCTCGACGATCGCGTGGGGGGTCTCCTTATGTGCGATGATGCCGGTGATGGATTCACCTTCATCTGGGCAAGCCGGCCGGCGCACCAGCCCGAACCGGGTGGCCTCTGCCTGCGGGGCCGGCAGAAACTTGAAGAGCCTGGTCGCGGGACCCGCCACGAGGAACTTCGGGATTGCCAGGGCAGACGGTTGGTCGGGCTGCTTTCAACATTAGAGCCTGGGCCGGGCGGTCCTGGCCCAATCCGCAGACTATCGCGCCGTTGGCCACGATCAGCAATGTGTCAGGATGGTCGCCCGGCGTGGCCCATCTCACGGCTCTGTCGACGTAAATGCCGGGCAAGACCCGGCTGTGGTCAAGGAAGCTCCAGCCGCGGGTGGATTCTGACGGCCTATCGAATGTTTGGGTTGTGAAAGTTGTCACAATCCGCTCAGCCGGAACCCGGCGCTGGCCAAACGTGCGATCACCCGGATCAGACTTCGCTGGCGGCCACGAGCTGGCGTACGGCCTGGGCGGAGTCGAGCGCCAGGGCCTTCTCGGCCAGGCTGGCGGCGGCTTCGGCTGACCAGCGGCGAATCTGGGCCTTGGCAGCTGGAATGGCATGTGGGGTCATGCTGAGTTCGTCCAGGCCCAGGCCGAGCAGGATGGGCACCCCCGACGGGTCGCCGGCCAATTCCCCGCACACGCCGACCCATTTTCCGAGGGCGTGCGCGGCCAGGGTCACATCCCGAATCTGGCGGAGCACAGCCGGATGGCAGGCGTCGCCAAGGTGCGCCACGCGGGGGTTGGTGCGGTCGGCGGCCAGCGTGTACTGCGTCAGGTCGTTGGTGCCGACGCTGAAGAAGTCCACCTCCGGAGCCATCAAGTCCGACAGGATGGCGACGGAGGGGATTTCAACCATGATCCCCACCTGGACCGATTCGGCCACCGATTGGCCGGCATCGACCACCTCTTGCCGGGCCTCAGTCAGCAAGCGGCGGGCCTGGCGGACCTCGTCGACGGTGGCGATCATGGGGAACATAATCCGCAGATCGTGTCCCGGGCTGGAACGCCAAAGTGCACGCAGTTGGACCTTGAAGAAATCCGGCCGGTCAATACACATGCGGATCGCGCGCCAGCCCAGGAAGGCATTCTGCTCTTCCCCCAAGCCGATGTAGGGCAGGGGCTTGTCGCCGCCGACATCCAACGTGCGGACCACCACCGGGCGGTCCTGCATCACGTCCAGGATGGCGCGGTAGGCCTCGGTCTGCTCTTGCTCAGTGGGCGCGGACTGCCGGTTGAGGTACAGGAATTCGGTCCGCAGCAGGCCGACGCCTTCGGCGCCCATCTGGAGGGCCCGGCGGCTGTCGTCCAGACTGCCGATGTTGGCCACAATCTCAATCTTAACCCCGTCGCTGGTGACGGCAGGATCTTGCGCGTGTATCAGATTCTCGGCCGAAGCGCTGTCGGCCTGCGCCTGGCGGGCCAGGAAGTCGTCCTGCGTGTCCCCATCGGGGTCCAGCCACACGCTTCCTTCGTCCCCGTCAAGAACAAGGTCCATGCCGGGTTCGATTTGGGTGAGGGCTGCACCAATTCCCACCACGGCCGGCAGGCCGAGGGCCTTGGCCAGGATGGCTGTGTGGGATGTGGCTCCGCCTTCAGCTGTGCCGAAACCCAGCACCAGCTGCTTATCGAGCTGCACCGTGTCGGAGGGCGCCAAGTCACGGGCGATGACGATCGAAGGCTGTGCAAGCGAAGCCATTTCGGGGTCATCCTTGCCCAAGAGGATGCGCAGGACCCGCCGGCCCACGTCCCGGATGTCGGCGGCGCGAGCCTGAAGGTACTCGTCATCCAGGGCTTCCAGCTGCCGGGCGTAATGCTCGGTCGAATCCTTCCATGCCGCCGGCGCATTGAGCCGTTCGGATTGGATGGCCTGGCGAACCACGTCCAGCAGGGCTGGGTCGTCCAGAAACATGACATGGGCGTCGAAGATGGCGGCCTCGTCGGTGTCAACCTGCTGTCGCGCAAGCGCCACCAGTTCTGCCAGCTGCTGGCGGGCGCATTCGAGGGCGTGCTCCAAGCGGTCGAGCTCCGCGGCAGGGTCGTCGACCACCTGACGCTCGACGGTGAGAGGCTGATACTGAATGACAAAGGCAGGGCCGAGCGCGATGCCGGGGGATGCGGGGATGCCGCGTAGACGATCCATCGTCAGTTGTTCTCTCCTGGTGGTCCAGCGTATGATCGCCCGGAAGGCTGGCTCCGCCTAAGATCATAGCCCAAGCTTCGGCCTTTGGGCGCATGTTGAGGGAGGCGAATCCGCTTCCCATTGAAGCATCTGAGCATCATGAGGCAAAGCCTGCGTGGCAGGCGGATCGAGGCGCGGGACGGTTCCTGGGGTTTATCAAGGGTGAGGCGTGCGGGTGGACGCCCCGAGGCCGGCAAGGCGGGCTGCTCGGGCAGGCACCCGAGGTCAACCCAATCGCCCCGTGAGGGGGCGCCGATGGATCGGCTGCGGTGGCGACTTTTTGCCGGAAGAGGGATCGAGCCCAGCGGTTGGGGCGGGAGAGGATGATTGTCACTTTGACAGCCGCCTCGGGTTGGTATATCCTGATTCTGTCTTCAATTATACCGGTAAAGACTGGTACAACCAACCTTTGGTGCCGTGCGGGCCTTGCCAGCCTGCGCGATACAGCGGATCGGCCCCTCGAGTTGAAGAAACGAGACGGACCTGTGGATTCGGACTGTCGCCGGAACAGTTGGATCAGTGTCAACCCCCCTGGCATCCCCGCCGGAGTCGCCTTTCAACCCGCCGCCCCAGTGTCACTCTGTCCATACCGCCTCTCGATCAGCAAGTCAGCCGCGAGCGGAGCTCCATGACTATAAAACAACTCGAGCGTCAGATAGTCGTCAAGCACGCCATGGGACTTCATGCGCGGCCCGCAGCGCTCTTCGTGCGGACCGCGCAGCGTTTTAGGGCCAATATCGAAGTCGAGTGTCGCGGCCATAAGGCGGATGCCAAGAGCATTCTGAGCCTGCTCTCCGTGGGTGTGAACCAGGGCATGTCCTTCACAGTCCGAGCGAAAGGGCCGGATGCCACCGAAGCATTGGATGCTATCTGTGCGCTCGTAGCCTGCAACTTTGAAATGGTGGAAGAAGCGGGTCATGATCGCAACCTCTGAAAGCCGCCTGAAAGTGCTGGAGATGGTCGCTATCGATCCCAACAGCATCGCGCCGCACTATCAGCAACTGGAGGACCAGCTGCTGGATGCCGTGTCTTGCGGGGACTTGATGCCGGGTGAACCTCTGCCCTCGGAAAGGGAGTTTTCCAAGTCCCTTGGGATAAGTCGTATGACCGTTCGACGGGCGCTGACCGACCTCGAGGCCCGGGGCCGCCTGCAGAGCCGGGTGGGGAAGGGCTGGTACGTCAGCACGGCCAAGATCGAGCAGAGGCTGGAGCAGTTAAGCGGATTCAGCGCCGACATGCGGGCCATCGACCTGGACGTTCAATCTCAGCTGATCGAATTCAGACGCGTGCCTGCAGATCCAGGTCTGGCCCAGATTATGGGACTCGCCCCGAGCGATCCGGTATACCACCTGGACCGGGTCCGGCTGATCAATGGAGATCCAGTCGGCCTCGAATACACGCTGATTCCCGCCCGGCTTTGTCCCGGCATGGAACGGTTCGATTTTGCACGCGACTCGCTTTACCGCGTGATGAAGGAGGAGTACGGGATCTTGTTGGACAGAGCCCAGCAGATCATCGAGGCTTCCCTGGTCAATTGGCATGAGGCCAGGCTGCTGATGGTCGATCCAGGGGCGCCGGCCATCCGAGGCAAGCGTACGGTGTTCAACCCCGAAGGTATCGTCGTGGAAGTGAGCAAAGCTGTGTATCGTGGGGATCGCTACAGGTACCAATTGGAGCTAAAGGGAGACAGCAAAGGCGGGGGAGTCATCCTATGACCTCCGTCGGACTGGTCGTGGCCGCCCATGGTGATCTGGCCGGTGAACTCACCAAGAGCGCACGCATGATCATCGGTGACCAACTGCCCGTAGGGACGGTTCACCTGGACATGGACACCAACCTCGACGGCCTGTACCAAATGATGCTGGCGGCGATCGATGACGCCGAAGCCGGTGACGGGGTCTTGGTGCTGATCGATTTGTTTGGGGGCACCCCGAGCAACGCGGCTGCTTTGTGCGTTAGCCAGCGCAACTGCGCCGTGGTCTCCGGTGTCAGCCTGCCCATGCTGTTGGAAGTCATGATGGGCGCTGAGAACGAGATTTCCCTGGATGACCTGGTCAACGTCGCCATCCAAGCCGGGCACACCGGCATCGTGGACGTGCGCGAGCGGCTTCAATCGCAAATTTCAAAGGAGCAAAGCGGCAATGAGTGACACAGGTGCGAACGGCTCAGGCAACGGCGTCATGCGCCAGATGGTGTTCAATGGCCCGAGAGATCTTGAGATCCAGGAGATCCCAATCCCGGAGCCCAACCGTGACCAGGTTCTCGTCAAAGTGCATTCCTGCGCACTTTGTACCTGGGAGCAGCGAATGTACACGGGAGAAGATCCCCATTACCCGTTGGCCGGTGGACACGAGGTCTCGGGAGAGGTAATCAAGGTCGGCGCTCGCGTTTTCAGTGTGAAGCCCGGCGATCACGTAACCGTCTCCGGCCTGGTCCGCTGTGAACAGTGCGAATCCTGCCGCCGCGGCCTCAACAACATTTGTGAAAATATGTACAAAGTCCGCGACGCCCAGCCAACCCCCGGGCCGGCCGGGCTGGGCCAGTACGTGCTCCGGCTGGGTGCGGACTGCTACAAGGTGCCCGACACCGTCCCCTTCGAACACGCGGCCCTCACCGAGCCGCTGTCATGTGTTCTGCGCAGTATCAAGCAGGCCAAGCTGGCCCCTCGCGAGAAGGTCGTGATCATCGGGGCTGGAATCATGGGCATGCTTCACCTGCTGCTGGCCAAGCGCCGGGATGCGGAAGTGTTTATCAGTGAACCCGATGAAGGGCGGCGCAGGAAGGCGATGGCCATCGGCGCCGACGGGACGTTCAATCCTTTAGAAGAAGACTACGTGTCTAAGGTCAAAGAGCTTACCGGCGGGCGGGGCGCTGATGCGACCTTCGTGTGCGTAGCCCACGGGGCCACGATCGAGCCGGCAGTCAACGCCGCCGCGCCCGGTGGCCGAGTCATGCTCTACTCGAGCTTCTTTCCCAAGGGCGAAAAGATCCAGGTCGATCCCAACATCTTCCACAAGACAGAGGTCGTACTCACCGGAACCATGAGTCAAACTCGCCAGGACTTCTTCGAGGCCGCCGAGATGATCGCCAATCAGGAGATCGATCTGGAGCCGCTCATCAGCGCCAAATTCCCGCTGGAGGATGTCGAAAGCGCATTTGAAGCGGCATTGAAGGTGGACACCTATCGGGTGATTGTCAACCCCTGAGGGCCCGATAGGGATGACGGAGGGTGGGAAGGCGCCGACCCCGGAACCAGGTTACGGCGCCAGGAGGATGGGTGGCCCATGGAGATTGCCCTTGCCAGGGTAGATGACCGGCTCATTCACGGGCAGGTTGTGACCGCCTGGCTTCAGCGAATCGGCCACTGCGACGAGATCCTGGTCTGCGATGACAAGGCTCGCAAGGACCAGTTTCTTCAACAGGTGTTGAAGATGACCAAACCCCCGGACAAGTCGCTCCGGGTGCTTTCGGTGGATGAGACGATACAGGATTTCAAGGAAAAGTCCGACGATCCGCGGCGTGTGCTGCTGATCACCCGCGGCCCGGAGCAGATGTTGAAACTGCTCCAGAACGGGGTCAAATTCGACTATCTGAACCTGGGCAGCATGGGGGGAGGGGGTGGCCGAACCAAGCTGCATAGGAGTATCTCGGCCACAGATGAGGAAGTTGCAATCCTGCGCCAGATCCAGGCCATGGGGGTGAAGGTCGAGTTGAAGATGGTTCCGAGCGATCCTGCCATTGATCTTGCCAGCATTGAGGGGAGGTGAAAATTCCCAAAAACCTGGATTGGACTTGCGTCCTGATTGACTAAGCCAATTGGCTATTACGGAGGACGAATCCATGAAACTCTCGACGAAGAAGGCGGTTGCTGTCCTGGGCATTGTCTGGCTGGCCGCTCTGCTGTGGCAGGTATCTGCCTGGGCAGCCTCGGCCGGTGAGCCAGTCGCCCAGGCCACGGGCGCCAGGCTGACGCTGCTCCAAGCCATCCTGGTGGCGGCCGGCTACTGGTGGACCAACAGCTCCTTCACTCCGAACCTAGGCTTCAACTTTACCCGCTGGCCGATCATCGGCGGCATGTTTGTGGGCCTGATCATGGGCGACATGGGGCAAGGCATCCTCATTGGCGCCAGCATCAACCTGGTCTTCTTGGGTGTGATCCAAGCTGGTGGAGCGACGCCGGCTGACCCCTCCCTGGCAGGCTGGCTGGGCACCGCCCTGGCCATGTCCGCCGGGCTGGGCCCAGAACAAGCCATCGCCATCGCCGCCCCTCTGGGTGTGCTTGGAACCCTGGCATTCTACAGCCGCATGAGTGTCGACGTGGGGTTCGTGCGCTGGCAGACCGAAGCCGCCGAGGCGGGCGATATCGATCGCGTGGCCCTGATGAACTGGCTGCCGGGACAGCTGTTCGTGTTCGTAACGACCTTTATCCCGGTTGTGATCCTGGCCCTGATTGGCTCGACGGCGCTCAACGCGTTGTTCGATGCCATCGACCCCTTCCGCGGCGGTTCGGCGGATTGGCGCTGGGTTCGTGACTGGTTCATCATCGCCGGCGCCGTGCTGCCGGCGGTCGGGATCGCGCTCAACCTGAGCCTGATCTTCAACCGTGCCGTGCTCGCTTACCTGCTGATCTTCTTCACCGTGGCAGCGCTCACCCAGACCAACATCATCGCCATCGCGGTCATCGCTCTCGGAATGGCATTCCTGCACATCATGTTGAGCCGGAGGAGGGAGCAAGATGCAACAGCCAGCTGAGATGGGGACAAAACCCCAAAATGTAATCACTCGGGGCGACGTCTTTGCTTCCTGGATCCGCTGGTTGTTCTTCGCGCATGCGAACTACAACTGGGAGATCTATCAGGGCTCGGGCTTCGCTCATGCCATGGCGCCCATCATCAAGAAGCTGTACAAGGACCCGGCGGAGATCAAGGCCGCACTCTTGCGACACCTGGTCTTCTTCAACACCGAACCCGACACCGGTGGTGTGATCCACGGTATGGTCATCGCCCTGGAAGAACAGCGGGCGATGGGCAACACCGAGATCGATGATGAGGCGATCACCAACGTCAAATCCGGCTTGATGGGACCGTTCGCCGGTCTCGGCGACACCCTCAAGCAGGGGACCTGGTTCCCCGTGTGGCAGTCGATCGCCATCGGGGTCGCGCTGGCTTCCAACGGTGCCGCATCGGGCATCCTGGGACCGATCATCTACTTCATTGCCGCTGCCGCCTACACCTTCGCCTTTGGCTGGTGGCTGTACTACGAAGGCTACCGGCAGGGCCAGGCCCTGGTTTCGCAGCTGTTGCAATCCGGCTTGCTGGATGATGTGCGCACCGGCGCTTCGGTGCTGGGCGCAGCCGTCCTGGGCGCCTTGGCGGCCCAATACGTCACCGTATCCACGGGCATCCAGTGGAGCGTGATCACCGGTACTGGCGACAGCGCCGTGACTCAGACCTTCTCGCTCCAGTCGGATGTGTTCGATAAGCTTTACCCCTCTCTGCTTCCTCTCATCCTGTTGCTTGTCGTAATTTGGCTCCTCAGGAAGGGAATCTCCGTCATCGACGTTATTCTGTATCTCTTTGGTATCACGCTGGCTTCGGCGCTGGTGGAATCAGTCTCTCACTACGCTGCGCTGGCGCATAATGCGTTCGGGGTGTTCAGCGGACACGGAGTCCCGACCATGATCGGCATCGTCTTGCTGGTCATCTTCGCCCTGTTCTTCGGACAGCGCCGCGGCAATATGCGAGCGGCGGTGAACTTCGTGGTTGGATTCCTGGTGGTCGCCGTGGTGTTTGGCTTCCTTTCCGTCAATGTGGATCCGTCCACCCCGCTGCAGCTCCTGTCTCACTTCTAGTCGGTAGAGAAAGGTCGCAGGCAGATCGCTCGCTCCTAGTTCCAACCGACGGCGGGCCCGCTTGGGCCTGGCAAGCAAACGGGCTCGCCGTCACGCCATCATTGTGAGAATGCAGACATCGAAGCTCACCGGATCAACATAAGGAGAAGACATGTTCAGCAAACGACGAATGCACCGGATCTTCAAACCCGATGGCCGAACCCTGATTGTGGCCATGGATCATGTGGGTTTCATGAATGCCCCTCTTGCGGGCTTGATCGACCCGCATCCGACCGTGGCCGAATGTGTCGCCAATGGTGCCGATGCCATCATGACCACCGCCGGAACGGCGGAGGCCTGCCGTGACGAGATCGGCAGCGCCGGCTTGATCTTGACCATCCCCTCTGCTGCCCAGCCAGCCACCGACAGGGCCGTGGAGCATGCGATGCGCATGGGGGCCGATGCCGTCAAGGTGTTGGTCTACCCCTTCCAGGCCAATCCCGAGCCGTCTATCCTGGCTCAGATCAAACTCGGCCACGATTGCGCAGCCTGGGGGATGCCATTGCTCTCGGAAACCATACCTGGCGGGTGGGGCGGCGGAGAGGATATGCGCACACCGGAAGCCATCGCTGCCGGTGCCCGGGTGGGCGCCGAAGCCGGTGCCGATTTCGTCAAGACTCTTTCCACCAACGACCCCACCGATTTCGATATCGTGGCCCAAAACTGTCCGGTGCCGGTGGTGATCCTGGGCGGCGCCAAGGCGGACAGCGACGAGGACTTGCTGCAATCGGTGAAGGTGGCTCTGGATCACGGGGCCAGTGGCGTGGCCATCGGCCGCAATATCTTCAGCCATCCACAACCGGGCCGGCTCGTGGCCGCACTGGTGGCCCTGATCCACGAGGACGCCAGCGTGGCTGAGGCCCTGAAAGCGATGGGCAAGGTTCCCGCCTAATGCAGGCGGAACCCCAATCCGCCGAGCACGCTCGCCGGGCCGCGATTGGGCCCGGCGAGTTCTGGGCGTCTGGGGCGGCGTTGAGCTATGCACTGGCGGCGATCTTCAGCCGGGTGGCCTCGGTCGCCATCCACCCCTTCGTGGCGCCGGGCCTCAGGCTGATCCCCGTGGTGTCGGTGGCCTGGTTTCAGGTCGTGCGCGCGCCAGCCGAACTCCGCCGCCTGAACCCGCGCCGCTCGGCCTTCATCGGCTGGCGGGTACTGAGTGTGATCTGCCTCGGCGGCACCCTGACGACGGTGATCGGGACGGTGGGCTACTTCTATGCGCTGCGGACCGGCGGCGTGGTGCTTACCCAGCCGGTGCTGGCGACAAGCATCTTCTGGGGCGCTTTCATCGCGGCCATCTTCTTGGGCGAACCGCTGACCCGCAGGATGATGGTCGGCGTCGGCGCAGCCGTGCTGGGTGTGGCGCTGCTGGGGTACGGACGATCGGTGGGAGGCGATGTGCAAGCCAGCGTGCTTCTGGCCCTGCCCCTGGCGCTCATTCCGGCGGTGGCCTGGGGGGCCGGCTCGAACTGCACGCGTTATGCGCTGACCAAGGGAGTCGAGAAGTACCTGATCTTGGCGGTGGGAAACGCGTGGGCCATCTTGCTCCTGTTCACTGTCCTGATTGTGATCGGTCGAGGCGGTCTGATCGCTGAGGTCAGGCTGCCCGCTCTGGGCAGTGTGCTTTTGGCCGGGGTGCTGACGGCGGCTGCCCAGATCACCATCGTCTACGCGCTGTCGTTCACGGCGGTCGCCAGCGTCTCGACCATCAACGGCATGAACCCCGTCTTGGCCGCCATCATGGCCTACTTCGTGCTGGGCGAGCCGCTCAACGCGCTGATGATCGTGGGCACGGTGCTGACCGTCATGGGCGTGGTCTTCGTTCAGTTGACCAAGGTCGACGTCGTCTCTCCAGCGGCCGTCGAAACCGGCGACATAGTTGCCTGGAAGCGAGGAGCACCATGAGTGGAGAAACGATGAAGGTCGCCGTGGTGACTGACGTGCGCCAAGTCGAACTCCAAGAGGTGCCCAAGCCAACGCCGGGGGCGGGCGAAGTCTTGGTCCAAACCAAGGCCTGTGGGCTGTGTACCTGGGAGCAGAGAACCTATTCTGGGGTCGACAAAGAGACCCGCCGGCCATTTGCCGGCGGACATGAATACGCTGGCGTCGTGGCCGAGATCGGCGAGGGGACCAAGACAGACCTCAAGATTGGCGACCGCGTCGCCCCCGGACCGCCTCCGGTGGGCGCCCATGACCTGGACCGATACCGCATGGAATACGCTGGCCTATGGGGGCCGATGGGTTTGTCGGAGTACAAGGCTGTTCCAGTAGGCAGTGTGTATTCCCTGGCGCCCGATCTGTCCTTTGAAGAGGGTTGCTTCACCGAGCCCATTGCGTGTGTAATCCATTCGGCGCGCAAGCTGAAGATGTCCTTGGGCCAGGACGTGGTAGTCATCGGGGCCGGACCAATGGGGATGCTCAACATGCTCATCGCCAAGCGCCATGGCGTGCGGGTGATCGTCAGCGAGGTTGACGAGAAACGCAATGCGTATGCTCTCGAATTGGGCGCCGATGCCACCGTCAATCCCAAGAAGGAGGACGCGCCGGAGCGCATCCTTGAACTGACGGGCGGCAGGGGAGCCGACATGGTCATCGTAGCCATTGGGAACCATCAGGCCAACCTGGATGCCCTGAAGATGGTGGCCGAGTTCGGCACGGTCATGTTCTTCGCTTCGGCGCACCCGCCCACGGAGTTGAGCATCGACCCCAACTTCATCCACCGCAAACAGGTGACCCTGACCGGGGCCCGTCATCCCTCGACCGACGGGTTTGAGGCGGCTTCGCGCCTGCTCGGCAAGCGGCTCATTGATGTCCGGCCGTTGATTCAACAGAAGGTCCCGCTGGAGAACATCAAGGATGCTTTCGAGCTGGCCATTCAGCCAGACACGTACCGGGTGATCGTCACATTCTGAAAGTAAGGTGAGCTGCGTGCTTGGCCTCCCATATCGGTTGGAACTGCAAACGCATCAGGTGGACGGCGTGCAGCTGGGTGATGAGACCCGGCTCGATGGACACGTCCTGTGGGTGAATGAAAACGAGGTCCAAGGGCTGGTCTTGCAGGACCCGCGCATCATCCGTGCGGGACTGGCGGTGGCCCGGCCGGGTGAATCGGTGCGCATTGTGCACTGCTTGGACGTGGTCGAACCCCGACGCAAGCTGGAGGGCCCGGGGGTGGTCTTCCCCGGTTTTCTCGGGGGACCGGAAACTGTGGGCCAGGGGGTGACGGCGCGTCTCTCCGGGGTGGGCGTGATGACTTCGTCCCGGTTCCCGCAGCCGTTTTCTGGACTTCTAGCGGCCAGGGAAGCCATAGTGGATATGAGCGGTTCGACGGCTGTGTACAGCCCTTTTTCGCAGATCACCAATCTGGTCCTGACCCTGGCACCACAGCCCGACCTCGACAATGCGGATTACGACGACGCCGTGCGGCGGGCAGCGTTACGCGTGGCCAACCATATTGCTGGAACCGCCATGGATAGGCAGCCCGAGCAGGTCGACGTCTACGATTTTTCAGATGTCGATCCATCCCTGCCCAAGGTTGCCTACTTCTATCAGGCGCAGGGTCAAGGCAGCATGGCCGACACCTATCTTTATGGTCGCACCATCGAGAACCTGGTTCCTACCTTGATCCATCCAGCCGAGATCATGGACGGGGCGCTGGTGAGTGGCGTCTACGTCTACGCCTGCTTCAAGAACCCCACCTGGATGCACCAGAACAATCCCGTGATTCGGGCCTTGCGCGATCGGCACGGGAAGGACATTAATTTCGCCGGTGTGATCCTCAATCGCGGTCACAACTATACCCAGATGGAAAAGGAGCGGTCGTCGTACTGGGCGACCAAGCTGGCCGGCTTCATGGGGGTTGACGGCGTGGTGCTTTCGGCCGAGGGCGGGGGCAACTCGGCGATCGACCTGATGTTAGCCTGCCAATACATGGAGAAAGCCGGCATCAAGACTACCGTGCTTTCCTACGAGAGCCCGGGAGCCGATGGACGGGATTTTCCTCTCTTCTTCAGCGTACCGGAAGCCGACTCTATCGTCAGCGTCGGGTCAGATGAGGAGCAGATCAGCTTTCCGGCGGTCGAGCGGGTCATCGGAGACGATCGTTTGTTGGACGACGAAACCCCTTCGATTGGGCCCTTCAACATTCGTATGCATTACCTGTTCAGCGCCCTGAGCCAGGTGGGCGGAAACCAACTGGCTGGGCGGGCATTCTGACGAGGTGCCGATGATCACTGTCGTCCACTACATCAACCAATTCTTCGCCGGCATCGGCGGCGAAGAGAAGGCCGGCGCACCTTTTGAGATCCGAGATGGCCCAGTCGGCCCCGGGCGGGCCCTGCAGATGATCCTGGACGACCAGGCGTTGATCACGCATACCCTTGTGTGCGGGGACAACCAGTTTCACGACAACCGCGATGACGTGCTTGACCAGCTCCGCCAGGCGATTGGGGACCTCAAACCCGATCTCCTCGTCGCCGGTCCGGCGTTCAATGCCGGCCGCTACGGGTTGGCCTGCGGCGCTGTCTGCGTGCTCGCCCGGGACACTTTCGATGTTCCGGCGATCACCGGACTCTTCCCCGAGAGTCCCGGAGCGGAAGTGTTTCATGACCGGGTGGTTATCGTCCCGACCGGCTCGTCGGCAGCTGAGATGAAAACAGCGCTCGATGATATCGGTCGGATCGGTTTGAAACTTGCGCATGGCCAGCCGCTGGGACCCGCCGAAGAAGAAGGGATCCTGCCGCAGGGCTTCCGCGGCAACTGGGTGGAGGCCCCCATGCCGGCTGAACGCGCCGTGGCCATGCTCGTCTCCAAGCTGAGGTCGACCCCCGTCCCGACGGAGATCCCATTGCCCGCGGCTGGGGAAACTGTTCCCCCGGCGGTCGAAGTGCCGCGGCTTGCCAACGCGACATTGGCGCTGGTCACCGAAGGCGGCCTGGTACCCGAGGGCAATCCGGACGGCATCGAGTCTTCCAGCGCCACCCGTTGGGCCTGCTATCCGCTGGCTGACCTAGAGAAGGATGGCGGGGCACGGTTCAAGTCGATCCATGCCGGCTATGATGCCCGTTGGGTGAACCAAGACCCGAACCGGCTGGTCCCGCTGGACGCCGCCCGGGCACTGGTAGCGGCCGGCGAGATCGGCGAGGTGCACGATCAGTTCTATGTCACTGTCGGTACTGGGACCAGCGTGACGAACGCCAGCCGGATCGGGGCCGAGATCGCTGCCCAACTGATCAACGAAGGTGTGCACGCTGCCATTGTCACCAGCACCTGAGGGACGGGCACGCGTTGCGGTGCAACGCTGGCGAAGGAAATTGAAAGGGCGGGCCTACCGGCCGTGTTGATCACCGCCATGACTTCCATGGCGAAAACCGCCGGGGCAGTCCGAATCCTCCCCAACGGCAAGATTCCCCATCCGGTGGGAGATCCGACCCGTTCGCCGGAGGAGGAACTGGCGTGGCGCCAGGATGTGCTCCGAAAAGCCATCCAGGCTCTTGAGGCCAAGATCGAGGAGGCGACCATCTTCTCATGAGGGACTACGCGGCAGAGGGCGAAGCATGAGCCCGGCGCTTCTCCATGCAGCCTACGCGTTGACTCACGCGCCCGATCTGGTCAGATACGGGTCAAAACCGCGGCGTGAGCTGTCAAAACACCCCGGATTGGACGCCGAACTCCAGAATGCACTCCGTGACTGGGACGATGCCGTGGCCTATCCCCCCAATCAGACCTTCGTGGGCAACCTGACGCCGGATGACCTGCGGTCTCGTCCCCAACCCTGGTGGCAGCACCCGGTGGTGGACGCTCCGTCCGAAGGTCCTTTTGGCCCGATTATGACCCAGGCCGGGCTGTACGGATTGCTGAAGGCGGTCGATGACTTCAACCTGATCGTCCTGGGGCAGCCACTGGCTGAAGAAGCCTGCGCAGACTTGAAGGGCCGGGTGGACTTAGGGGGACGGTTGGGCTCAGTGCAGGGGGTGACCCCCGGCGAGTTGGCAAAGATGGTCGAGGCTGAAGCCGGGCTGCCCCTCTTCCATCGAGGTCAGCTGGCAGCGTTCATTCGGCGAGCTCATCCGGAGGACGACACCCTGAAGGCGGAAGTGCTGCTTGAGAACCTCGCCTGCAAAGCGACGGCTGCCCTGGCGCTGTTCCGGGCGCTCAAGGATGGGCCGATCAAACCAGACGACGTGGATTACCTGTTTAACACGGGCGAGGAAGCCGTAGGGGATCGCTATCAGCGAGGCGCCGGGAGTCTGGCGAAGGCGGTGGCCGAAGTCGTCGGTTGTCAGCATGCGACTGGCATCGACCTCAAGGCCTTCTGTGCCTCGCCCGTCCATGGCTTGGTCATTGCCGCCGGCCTTGTCCAGGCGGAAGTCTTCGACCATATGGTCGTACTGGGTGGGGGCTCCCTGGCCAAACTGGGCATGAAGTTTCGCGGTCATCTGGGGTCAGGCGTCCCCATCATGGAGGACATGCTTGGGTCGATGGCCTTTGTGATTGGCCCCAGCAACGGGCGCGACCCGGAATTCCGGCTGGACGCCATCGGCAAGCTCCCCATCGGGGCCGGGTCATCGCCCAAGGCTATCTACCAGGCCCTGGTGATCGATCCGCTGGAACGCCGGGGATTGAAGATGACGGATGTGGATCGATATGCCGTCGAGCTTCACAACCCGGAGATCACGCTGCCGGCGGGAGGTGCCGACGTTCCTTTGACCAATTATCGGACGCTGGGGGCCCTGGCCGTGCTGAGAGGCGAGATCGAGCGAGAACAGATCGATGCCTTTGCTGCCCAGCGGGGCATGCCGGGTTTCGCGCCCACCCAGGGGCACATCCCGGCAGGCGTCCCTTTTCTCGGCCACGCCCGACTAGCCATGCTGAACGGTGAGATGACACGCGTGATGGTGGTTGCCAAGGGCAGTCTATTTTTGGGGCGGATGACGCAACTCGTGGACGGGGCATCGTTCCTGCTGGAACGCCCCTGAGCCGCCTCGTGGAAGTTTGGAGTCCGTTTTCTCGAGGGCCAAAGGAGGTGAGTCGCATGAATCTCAAGGGGACCAAGATCATTGCCATCGGCGAACGGGAGGGTGTCACCGGGCCGAGTTTGGAGATTCTCGCCCGTTCGGCGGGTGCAGAAGTGATCCTGGGCTTTACACAATGCTTTGTCTGAACGGCGGCAGGCGCCATGGACCTGGAAGACCAGGCCGAAGTGCAGCGCATGGTCGAGACGATGGACAGGCAGCACACCATCGTTCTTCTCGGCCAGCCGGATCCGAACAGCTCGGCGCTGTTTGCGGAGACGGTGACGCGCGGCGATCCCACCTGGGCTGGTCCTTTGGCCGGAGTCTCGTTGGGACTCCCCGTCTATCACATTCTTGAACCCGTGGTCAAAGCCCAGATGGATCAGGCCCTGTATGAAGAGCATGTGGGCTTGATGGAGATGACAGCCGATGTGGATGAAATCGTCACCCGCGTTCAGGGTTACCGAAAGAGAGACTGAGCGACTGGGGGGACGGAATGGAGGCCA
The DNA here is from genome assembly GCA_963807065.1 of uncultured Chloroflexia bacterium. Taxonomy (GTDB): domain Bacteria; phylum Chloroflexota; class Anaerolineae; order Anaerolineales; family E44-bin32; genus CAWAND01. Next base: position 155,738 of record CAWDZQ010000002.1, on the reverse strand, counting down.
GCATGGCAGACAAGGTAGCTAGCAAAGTGCTCGAATACGACATGTTCATCCACGGCGAGTGGGTTCCAGCCGCCAGCAAGGAACGGATCAACATCCACAACCCGGCCACCGGTGAAGTGTCTTCCAGCGTGCCGCGCGGTGTTCAGGCGGACCTTGACAAGGCGGTTGATTCGGCGGAGCAGGGTCTCAAGGTTTGGCGTGATACCCATCCGGCGGAGCGGGCTCGGATCATTTATCGAATTGCCCAGGAGATACGCGCCCGGGCCAGAGAGTTTGCTGAGCTGGAGTCTCTCAACACGGGGGGCAGCGTCGGTGGAGCCCTGCACACGGTCAACGAAGTCTGCGCCCGCCGGTTCGAGTACTATGCCGGCCTGGCGGACAAGATCCTGGGCGACAGTTTCCTGGCCCCCAACGCTTATTTCACCTTCACGCTGCGGGAGCCCAAGGGCATCACAGCCCACATCATCCCGTGGAACGGCCCGCTCTGGACGGGTAGCCGATCGATTGCTCCCGCCTTGGCGGCGGGCAATTCGCTGATCGTCAAACCGTCGAGAGAGGCGCCCCTCAGTCTGCTCAAATTGGCCGAGGTGGCACACGGGTGCGGCCTGCCGAAGGGTGTGATGAATGTCGTCACCGGCACCGGAAGTGAGATGGGCGATGCGCTCACCGGACACAAGTCGGTCGATGCCATCTACTTCACCGGCTCCGGAGCCACCGCCAAGCAGGTCCTGCAGAGTGCCTCCGGGCACTTCGCCTATTCCGTCATGGAGTTGGGTGGCAAGTCCCCCAACATCGTGATGGCGGACGCCAACGTTGAAGCGGCCCTTCAGGGTGCATTGTGGGGCATCTTCGCAAACGCCGGTCAGGTCTGCGTGGCAGGATCCCGCCTGCTGGTGCAGAAGCCCATTCACGCCGAGTTCGTTGCCCGTTTGGCGGAGATGGCCGAGGGTTTGAGACTGGGCGGTCCGGACGTCGAAGCCGACATGGGTCCCTTGATCTCCGATCGCCAACGCAAGAGCGTGCTGGGCTACATCGAGACCGGCAAGGGCGAGGCGCAGTTGGTCACCGGCGGCGGCGTTCCTGAAGACCCAGCACTCGGCGGGGGCTACTTTGTCAAGCCGACGATCTTCGACTCAGTCCCCAGGCGTGCGAAAATCTCTCAGGAGGAGATATTCGGGCCGGTGCTGGTGGTCACTCCCTTCGAGGACGTCGATGAGGCCATCGATATCGCCAACGACAATGACTTTGGCCTGGCGTCGGCGGTGTGGACCAGCAACCTGCGCAATGCACACCGGGTGGCCCAGCAGCTCGAATCGGCGCAGGTCTACGTCAATCACTATTTCAGTGCCGGGTTCGAAGTAACGCGCACGCCGTACAAAGGCAGCGGCTTCGGGCATAGCGAAGGGCCCGAGTCGATCAACGAGTTTCTCAACACGAAGACCGTCAGCATCGACATGAAGTGAGGTTGGGTACGCGGATGTCGATCATATGAACCAGATCGAGAGAGTGGCGGTCCTTGGTTCGGGCCGGATGGGCAGGGCGCTGGCCGTTCGTCTGGCCAGCGCCGGCCATCTGGTCAGCCTCGGGTCGCGGGACCGGGCGGGGGCGGAAGCAACCGTCAGAGAGTTGAACGGTCGGCTGATGGGGCCGGCGATCGCCTTTGGGGATCATGCGGAAGCCCTGGAGGCGGCCGACATCGCCGTACTGGCGGTGCCTTACCAGGCGCAGGCGGGGGTCCTTACGGCGCTTCGGAACGACCTGAGGGGTAGGATTCTTGTGACGGCCGTCATCGCCCTCGACCCACGTGCTCTGGATAGGGTATCCCTGCCGGCAGGCAGCTCAGCCGCCCTCCAAGCGCAAGAGCTGGCCGGGCCAGATATCCGCGTTGTGGCCGCCTTTCAGACGGTGATGTACCGCGTGCTCAGCCAGATTGAGGTTCGTACGCCGGCCGAGGTGTGGGTGGCCGGGGACGATCCTGACGCGCGTCGTCGAGTGGTTGCGCTGTCCGCATCGACCGGACTTAAGTCGCGCGATATTGGGCCCCTGGTGAACAGCATTGCCTGTGAAGCACTAAGCTCGGTCATTATGAAGATCGGGACGGAGCTTGGCGCCAACCGCGTGGGCGTCTGCCTGACCGGAATCGAGACCGAGGGCGGAATCGATCGATAGCCAGACTGGAAAAGGATGTGACATCGTATGCGCATAGGACTTCAGCTTCCGCGCTTCAACTGGCCCGCAGGCAACAGCCAAATCGGGACCCATCTGGCGGAGATCGCCAAACTGGCGGACGAGGGGGGGTTCTACAGCTTGTGGGTTATGGATCATTTCTTCCAGATCAGGGGCGTGGGCGACGCCACCGATCCCATGATGGAAGGTTACACCACCCTGGGTTACCTGGCGGGCCTGACTGAAAGGGCAAAGTTGGGCACGCTGGTGACAGGCATCGTGTACCGTTATCCTGGTATCTTGGTCAAAACCGCCACGACTCTAGACGTTGTGAGCGGCGGCCGGACGTACTTTGGTGTGGGGGCGGCCTGGTTCGAACGCGAAGCACATGCGTTGGGGGTTCCTTTTCCGCCCGTCGCTGAGCGCTTCGAGTGGCTTGAAGAAGGTCTGCAGATCGCCAAGCAGATGTGGGCCGGTGCGGCCGGGCCGTTTCAGGGCAAGCACTTCAGCCTCAAAGAGACCCTGTGCCGGCCGCTTTCTGTCCAGTCCCCGCACCCACCGATATTGATCGGCGGAATGGGCGAGCGAAAGACCCTAAAGTTGGTGGCCAAGTATGCCGATGCCTGCAACGTCTTCGCCTGGCAGGGCCCGGAAGTTGTGGCGCACAAATTCGAAGTCCTAAAGCGGCATTGTCAGGAAGTCGGCCGAGATTATGACGACATCGAGCGCACCGCGCTTAGGTCGATCCACATCGCGCCGGATGAGATGTCGGCCGCGGATGTGATCCAAATCTGTCGTGATCTGGCCGATGCAGGGGTCCAGCACCTGATCTTCAACATGCCCAACGCCGAGGCCCTTACACCGCTGGAGATCATGCGGGATGACGTGATCCCCGAGGTGGCAGGCTTCTAGGGGCGCAGGAACGTGTCAGGCACCGCTGCGGGAAGCGGTTGGGGAGTCGCCGGCAAGGAAGGCGCCTGCGCCGGGCTGGCCGACGAAGTGACCTTCGTCGAACAGAATCTTGCCTCGTTGAAGCACGGTGCGCGGGCTGCCGGTCAGCGTCAGGCCCTCGTAGGGCGTGTAATCGACCTGCTCGTGGAGGTCGCCGTGGGTGACTCCAAAGGTGCGCATCGGGTCGAAGATGACGATATCGGCGTCTGCACGAGGGGCAAGGCTGCCCTTTCTTGGGTACAGGCCGAAGGTCCGAGCCGGGGCCGTGGAACACAGGTGGACCCAATTGGCCAGGCTGATGCGGCCTGTTCGAACGCCAAAAGTGTGCATCAACGCCAGACGGAGTTCGACACCCGGAAGGCCATTGGGAATTTGCCGAAAGTCAGCCGACCCCAGATTCTTCTGACCGTCGAAGTTGAAAGGGCAATGATCGGTGGCCACCACGTCGATGGTGCCCTGCGCCAGATACCGCCACAGCGCGGAGGCATGCTCCGGCGCGCGGAGTGGGGGGGAGCAAACGTACTTGGCGGCATCAAAGCCGGGCGCGGAAAACAAGCCTTCGTCCAACAGAAGGTACTGAGGACAGGTCTCCCCCATCACGTCGAGGCCGTGATCTTTGGCAGCCTGCACGGCCAGCGCCCCCTCGCTGGTCGAGATATGAACGATGTACACCGGGCAGGCGGCTTGAGTCGCCAGATGAATAACGTGTTGGACGGCATCGGCCTCGGCCTCCGGCGGCCGGGAAAGGGGATGGGCGGACGGACCGGTACGCCCCTGGGCGATAAGACGCGCCTGCGCCAAATGGATCATGGCGTCATTCTCGCAGTGGACCATCAACGTGCCCCCGGCCGCCGCCACGGCCTGCATGGCAGCCAGCATGTCGGCATCATTCAGGCGGAAACCCTCGTACGTGGTGTAGGCCTTGAAGGTCGGGCAGCCAGCCGCCACGATGTCCGGGACCGAGGCCAGGGTGGCCTCGTCCGCCCAGCGGAGCGTCATGTGCAGACCATAGTCAATGTGAACCTGGCCGTCGGCCTCAGCCCGGCGCGCCTGCAGCGCATCCACCAAGGATTGCCCGGGCTCGGGTTCGACAAAGTCGACCAGGGTTGTGGTTCCGCCGCAAGCGGCGGCCAGCGTGCCGCTGGCCCAGTCGTCGCTGGACCGGGTCGGTCCGGCGGGCATGGCCAGGTGCACATGAGGGTCGACGCCACCCGGCAGAACCAACATTCCGCCGGCATCGAGTTCACGCCGACCCTTAAGGCGGTCACCCCAGGCGGCTATGCTGCCGCCGTTTATGCCGATGTCGGTTTCAAAAACCCCCGAGGCGGTCACCAATGTTCCACCCTTGATGGCCAGATCAAATTCCATTCCGATTGTGAACTCCTTCACAAGTGTTGGTTGCCGGTCGCGCTAAGGTTTGTGGGCGAAAGCATCGATCACGGCCCCGATGTCGTCCAGCAGGGAACACTGGATCGGGCAGGTGACGCCGGCCCGGACGTACTCCCGCACCTTGGCACGGCAAGTCAGTGCTTCGCCCAGCGCCATCATATTCTGGGCCACCTCATCTGGTATGACCTGGCTGGCGCCGGTAGGGTTCAGATTTTCGCGCGGCGAGCCGTCCCCGTAGGCGACGTCCAGGCGGCCGCGGTCCAGATGGACAAATCCTCCCTGGAAGTTGACGTGTTCCATGGTGAAGAAGGCGCGAAGCGCTTCGGCGTGGCCGCGCATGGCCCGCGGCGGATTGCGCCGTTCGACACCGACCCGGCCGGCGACGAGTTCCCGCCGGGCGCCCAGACCAAGCACCACGCGTCCCCTGCCATCTGCCCGCACGGCCAACTCCCGGAGAGTGCTCCTGGTGGCGCCATTCAGTGCTGGGTTACGGGTCCACAGTGGCAGCCCGCCCGACCCCACGCGCAGCGTATGTGTCTGGGTGAGGAAGACGCTTGTCAGGAAGATGCAGTCCCGCGCCAGGCGTCTGTCGGCCTGCCAGATCTCGGAAAACCCGCTGGCCCCGGCGTAGCAGGCAGTCTCGAGGCCGTAGGCGAGCGGATGCCAGTCATGCATGCAGAGCGTCATTCTTCGGGCCATGGTGTGGACTGGATCTCCTGGGGAAGGCTCCGGCGGGGGTCCTTCCGCGCCCTGGTTGCTGGCAGGGCCGACCCAGATGAAAGCCAAGCGATTCTAGCATCTCGTGGGACACCTTCCAAACTTTGTTTACCGAGCTGGTTCGAGTGTGCTAGGCTTGGAGGGCAACGCTTCCCCCCGATGCTCGTTGGGGGGAAGACTTGAAAGGAGAAAGCTATGAAAGCTGCGCCGGACCAAATCCTACGGCCCAAGACTTTGGAGGAAGCCGGCTCGTTGCTTGAGAGGCTGGGAGATGAGGCTGGGCTGTTGTGGCTCGGTGCCCGTGTCGAGCCGCCCGAAACCTGGGCCCGGCCGTCGATGATCGATCTCTCGGGCCTAAACCTTGACTACATCAAAGTCGATGACAGCATGGTTGCCATCGGAGGCGGCACGCCGATCCAGAATTTGACAGAGGATGAGTTCCTGGCCGAGGCTTTTGGTGGCCTGATTGGCAAGGCCTCCCGGAGGTTGGCGCATTATGGGCTAAGAAACCTGGCCACCGTCGGGGGGGCTGTGATGACCCGGCAGGGGCCGCCGGAACTGGCGCTCGCCCTGTTGGCGCTTGGTGCCGAGGTGGTGATCATGCCGGGCGAGCGCAGCCTTGCGTTGGACGACTTCTGGGCCGATGACTTGGCGCTTGGGCTTTGCCTGATTTAAGAGGTGCGGGTTCCTCGCGGACCGGGCGGCAACAAGGGCTGGGGATTGGAATGGCTGGCCCGCTCGCCGATGGACCAGGCGCTGGCAGCCGCATGTGCCGCCGTTGAGGTCACAGGCGACAAGATCGCTTTGGCTCGCCTGGCGGTTGCTAGCGTGGGTTGGGCGCCGGCACGTGTAAGAGAGGCGGAGATGACCCTGAAGGGTGGCTCAACCTCGGGTTGGGCGCAAGACGATGTGGCCCGGGCGGTGCGATCGGCGGTTTCGCCGGAAGCGGATTTCCGAGCGAGTGCTAAGTACCAGCAGGACATGATGGTGCGCCTGGCGGGCCGAGCCATGGCCGCGTCCCTGAAGAAGGTAGGTGCTTGATGAAGATCCAGTTCACACTCAACGGCCAGAAGGTGGAGGCCGAAATTGCCCCCGACGAAAAACTGATGGACGCACTGCGGCGCATGCAGCTGTGGAGCGTCAAACACGGCTGCGAGACGGGGGATTGTGGAGCCTGCAGCGTGCTCATCGACGGGAGGTTGACCCCGACGTGCGTGATGTACGCCGCCCAGGCGGACGGCCGTGAGCTGGAGACCGTGGAAGGGATGTCGGCTCGGAATGAGCTGCATCCCATCCAGCAGGCGTTTGTCGATTTGGGTGCCATCCAGTGCGGCTACTGCACTCCAGCTATGGTGCTGGCCACGCATGACTTGCTTCGAAGGGTGCCGGACCCCACGGAAGACGAATGCCGCGAGGCGCTCAGCGGTGTGCTGTGCCGATGCACCGGCTACGTCAAGCCGGTGCAGGCCATGCTCAGAGCGGCGGCCATGCTGCGGGGCGACCCGGTTCCGCCCATCGAAAGTGAAGGCATCCCGGTTTCATTAGAGCAGTTTGGAAATCCAGGGCAAGACGATGATGAGGCGCAAGTGGGAGGGGCCGGCGCGGTGGTCACCACCAAGCCCCAGGTGGACGTCCGGGCGCCGGCCACTCAGCAGGTTGTCACCCAGGTGGTCGCTCACCCTGAACCCAAAGTTGATGCCATCAAACTGGTCAAGGGCCGTCCAGTATTCACGGATGACATAGATCTCCCGGGAATGCTCCACGCTGCCATGCTCACCAGCCCTCATGCACATGCCCGCATCGCATCCATCGATACATCACGAGCCAAAGCCTTGCCCGGAGTGGAAGCCGTGCTGTGCTACAAAGATGTCCCCAGAGTCCCCTACGCTTCCGGCGGCCAGTCGTACCCCAATCCTTATCCCTGGGATCAGGTTAGCCTGGATTCCAAGGTGCGCTATGTGGGGGATCGCGTGGCGGTCGTGGCCGCGGAGACGCCGGAACTGGCACGCCAGGCGCTCGAGCTGATCGATGTGGAGTACGCGGTGCTGCCGGCTACCTTTGACGCTGTGCAGGCCATGAAGGGCAGCTCTCCCATAATCCACGACGAGACCGACGCGGTCGGAATCGAGGATGCCGGCCACAACATTGCCGTCAAGCTGCGCACCGAAGTGGGGGATGTCGAGAAAGCGCTGGCCGATGCAGACCATGTGTTCGAACGCACCTATCGGGTGCACCAGGTCCAGCAAGCGTCCATCGAGCCCCACGTGGTGGTTACCTACTGGGATGATGACGACCGATTGGTCATCCGAACCAGCACCCAGGTGCCATTTCACGTGCGCCGGATGGTGGCTCCGCTGCTGGGCCTGTCGGTCAAACAGATCCGGGTCATCAAGCCCCGCATCGGCGGCGGCTTCGGTGGCAAGCAGGAGATGCTGATCGAGGATTTGTGCGGACACCTCACGCTGGCTACGGGGAGGCCGGTGCGCTTCGAGTACACCCGGGAACTGGAGTTTAGCAGCGCCCGCTCACGCCACGCGCAGGTGCTGACCTACCGCGCCGGGGTTAATGATGACGGCACGCTGAAGGGCCTCGATCTCTACGTGGTGGAGGACACGGGCGCTTATGGCACGCACGGGATGACGGTATGTGGGGTGACGGGCCAGCGTGGCCTGGCGACCTACCGTTGCGACGATCTGCGCTTCGTGGGCGACATTGTTTATACCAACAAACCCGTCGCCGGCGCCTTTCGCGGCTATGGAGCACCGCAGGCCGAGTTTGCCCTCGAGTGCCTGATGGAGGAGATCGCCGCAGAACTGAATCTCGATCCGGTCGAATTCCGGATGAAGAACTCGCTTCGGGTGGGGGACCCTATTCCTATCACCGCCGAGCTTGGAGAGGCCGGACGCGTGACCGCCCAACGGGTCACCAGCAGCACCCTGCCGGAGTGTGTGGCCCAGGGATCGGCGGCCATCTACTGGAACCGGCGCGGAGACCCCGCATGGCATGCCGATCCCTCACGGCCGCAAGTTCGACGCGGCCTGGGCTTCGCCATGGTGATGCACGGCACGGCTATTGCCGGACTCGACATGGGCGCTGCCAGCCTCAAGATGAACGATGACGGTAGCTTCAACCTGCTCGTCGGAGCCACGGATCTGGGCACCGGGTCGGACACGGTCCTGGCCCAGATCGCGGCCGAAACGTTGGGCGTGCCCTTAGAAGATGTGCTGATCTACTCCTCCGACACCGACTTCACCCCGTTCGACGTTGGCGCCTACGCCTCGAGCACAACCTATATTTCGGGCGGGGCGGTGCAGAAGGCAGCGGCTGAGGTTCGCAAGCAGATCTTCGATCGAGCGTCCCTCATGCTGGGCGTGGGCGTAGAAGGGATGAGCCTCGAGCATCGGCAGGTGATCACCCAGGGCGGACAGAGCGTGGGGCTGGACAAGATCGCCCTCCACAGTCTGCATACCGAAGACCAGAAGCAGATCATGTCCACGGCGTCCCACATGTCGATGGTGTCGCCGCCCCCCTTCGGCGCGCAGTTCGCCGAAGTGGAGGTAGACATGGAAACGGGCGGTGTGACGGTTAAGAGGCTGGTGATGGCCGTAGACTGCGGCACGCCGATCAACCCTCAAGGCGCCACGGGCCAGATCGAAGGTGGATTGGTCCAGGCCCTGGGATACGCCGTTTCGGAGGACATGGTTTACGACGAAATGGGGGCTATTCAAACCCGCCGCCTGGGCGACTACCGAATCTTTCAGGCGGATGAGGTCCCTGAGATTCAGGCCATCCTTGTGCCCTCCTACGAACCCAATGGGCCCTTTGGAGCCAAAGCAGTAGCTGAGATTCCGATGGACGGTGTGGCGCCTGCCGTGGCCAACGCCATCCGGGACGCTACCGGTGTGCAGATCCGTGAGCTCCCATTCACGCCTGAAAAGGTCTGGCGGGCATTATCGCAGTCGGCGAGCTAACGCCGGGCTGAGGCAAGGAGCGCAATGCATGCTGATCCTGCCGGATTTCCTGATTGACCGTCCAGGAGAACCGCCCCGTCGTGAATGGGGAGTGCGGGTCCTCGGCTCGGAGATCGCCGAAGTCGGCCCCAACCAAGGCCTGCGGCAATCGTACCCGGATGACGAAGTGGTGGTGGCCAGCGGGCAAATCCTGTCACCAGGCTTCGTAAATGCCCATACGCACCTGTACGGCGTGCTGGCTCACGGCATCCCGCTTGAGCGCGCGCCGTCGGGTTTCTGGCCATTTTTGGAAGATTTTTGGTGGCCATTGGTCGAGGACAGGCTCGATCACGCCATGATCCTGGCCGCCACGGATCTGCAGTGTTCCCGCATGCTGGCCAGTGGGGTCACCAGCTTCTACGACGTGATCGAAGCCCCGGCTTCCCTGCCAGGATGTCTTGAGGCACAGGCCGACGTGGTCCGGCGGCATGGGCTGCGCGGCCGTCTGTCGTTCGAGGCCACACAGCGTGTGAGTGAGGCCAACGGCCAGGCGGGTCTGCGGGAGAACGCCGACTTCATCCGAGCCTGCCAGAGCCGTGAAGATCGCCTGGACGGCATGATGTGCTTTCACACGACCTTCACCTGTTCGGCGGACTTCATCCGCCAGGCTTTCGAATGGGGTGCTTCCCTTGGCGTGCTGACTCACATGCATTGCTCAGAAGGCACCTACGAGCCGGAACGGTCGTTGAAAGAGTACGGCATGCGGCCGATAGCCTATTACGACCAGTTGGGCGTGGCGGGGAAGGCCATGCTGGCTTCGCAGTGCGTTCAGGTAGATGCTTCCGAAATCGAACTGATGGCCGAGCAGGGCGTTCGTATGACCCACATGCCGCTTTCCAACTGCGAGGTTGGAGGCGGGATCGCCCCCGTGCCCGAACTGCTGGAAGCCGGCGTGACGGTCGGGTTGGGTTCGGACGGCTACATCGACGACTTCTTCGAGGTCATGCGAGGCGCTTTTCTGATTCACAAAGCCAGCCATCAGGACCCGCGGGTCATGCCCGCCGGTCTGGTGTGGAGGTTGGCAACCGAAGGGGGCGCCAGGGCCATCGGTCTGGAGGGCGTCGGCCGGCTCGAGCCAGGCTGGCAGGCGGACCTGGTGTTGATCGATGGCAACCTGCCGACCCCGCTCTCCGAACAGAATTTGTACGAGCAGCTGCTGCTGCATCGCAATCAGCGGGACGTGAGATGGGTGATGGTGGGGGGTGAGATTCTGGTAGACGGGGGGGTGGAGCCGGCGGCTGATCTTGACGCGCTTAGGGCGGCAGTTCACGAGCAGGCCCGGCGCCTGTGGTCGGCCGCCGCATGAAGGCAGATTCAAAACGCCGGGATCAGCCTGTGCCCAGTACGGCCATCACGATTCCCCGGTAGCCCTCGGCAGCCCGTTCCAGGTCGTCCAAGGCAAGACGCTCATCGATTACGTGGGCGTCCTCTTCTTTTCCGGGACCGAATCCCACGGTCGGAACCCCGGCTGTACCGGCGCTGTAAGCGGCGTTGGTGCAGAACCGATAGGCACCCACACTGGGCGTCAGTCCAGCTGACTGAAGCCCCTGCAGGGCGCTCCTGACAAAGGGATGGTGTTCTTCCAAAAGCCAGGCAGGGAAGAACTTCTCCCCACGGGCCCGATCACCGGTAAATGTCTCATATTCGCCAGTGGGGATACTGACCTTGAAATCCAAGCCATCCAGGGCGGGTTGATTGGCGATCTGGCGGATCACGTCTTCGGGTGTTTCGCCGGTCAACAGGCGGCGATCGAAGGTCGCCCGGCAGCGGCTCGGAATAACTGAGTGGCCCGGATAGGGATCCGAGATGATGTCCGTCAGGACCATCAGGGCCGGGCCCAGATGCGGGTCCTCCGGAAATTCGATCGATTGGACCGCGCCGATCACCTTCAGCATGTCGTAGACGGCATTGTGGCCCGCCGATGGCGAGGATGAGTGCGCTGGCCGGCCGCGGGTCTCAACGTGGATCTCGGCGCGGCCGCGGCCGCCGCAGTTGAGATTGAGGTCCGTGGCCTCCCCGATCACGACGAATTCAGGATGCAGAGCATCCATCACGGCGTGCAAGCCGAATCCTTCCATGACCTCTTCCATGACGCTGGCGCTCACCACCAGCCGCCCATGCAGTGCGCTGCGGTCGACGGCGCCGGCAGCGTAGATCATGGCCGCCAGGGCGCCCTTCATATCGGCGGCGCCGCGGCCGTAAAGGTAGCCGTCAACCACGATCCCGCCGAACGGGTCGTGCGTCCAGTCAGTCCCCGGGGCGATTCCCACCGTGTCCACGTGGGCGTCGAGCAGGAGCGTCGGACTGGTTTCCTGGCCCTCGATAACGCCGATGGTGTTCCCGGTGGGGTCGGTCCAGACGTGGTCGAAGCTCAGCTGGTGCATTTTGCGCCCCACGCGTTCGGCCATGGCGCCCTCCTGGCCGCTGAGGCTCTTGATTCGTATCAGATCCTGCGCAAATGCAACCAGGCGTTCCGAGTCCATGCGTGTCCGCGGTCTCCCTTCGTTCATGAGTCGTGCCTGCCATTCTAAGCCAGCCTAGCGACAGGCCGGCGCGAAGATTGGCGGCCTCGCCGTCTGATTTGTGACGAAATTCACAAAAGGGCGGGGATGCGGAGGGCCGGGTGATTTAGCAGATGCGCGGCAGGAGTTCGCTCGAGAGCACATCGACCACCCGCCGGGCGCCTAGGGCGGTACGCATCAGCACGCGGCCGGCCGGTTCGGTCGTCACCCGGCCGATGCGGCAGGCTGCCTGGCCGTGTCGCGTGGCGCGCATCGCCTCGAGCAGCCGGTCCGCCTGGGCCTCGGGCGCGATGGCGACCAACTTGCCCTCGTTGGCCACGTACAGCGGGTCGAAACCGAGCATTTCGCAGGCGGCCTCGACGGCCGGGTTGACGGGGAGCGACGTTTCGTCAATCTCGATGCCGACATCGCTCTGGTGGGCGATCTCATTCAAGGTGGTGGCGAGTTCCCCGCGAGTCGGATCGCGCAGAACGTGCAGGTCGGCGCCGACGCCGTGCATGGCGTCCACCAGGTCGTTCAGGGGCGCCACATCTGAGACCACCTGGGCCTCGAAATCCAGTTCGCCGCGAGCGGCCAGCACGGCAATGCCGTGGTCCCCGAGACTTCCCGAGAGCAGCACGGCGTCCCCCGGTTGGGCCCGGCGGCCGCTGATGTCCCGCCCTTCGGGCACCACGCCCACGCCGCTGGTGTTCACGAACAGCCCGTCCGCCTTGCCGCGCTGCACGACCTTGGTGTCCCCGGCGACGATTTGGACCCCGGCTTCGTTGGCGGCGGCCTGCATCGATGCCGCCACACGCTCAACGATCGACAGGGGCAGACCTTCTTCCAACAAGAATCCCGCCGTCAGCCAGAGCGGGTGGGCGCCGACCATGAGCAGGTCGTTGACCGTGCCTGATACCGCCAGGCGGCCGATGTCTCCCCCCGGGAAAAACAGCGGAGAGACGATGTGCGAATCGGTGGAAAACGCCAGCCGGCCGCCGTGCGGCCAGTCCATCACCGCTGAATCATCGCCCTGCATCAAATAGGGGTTGTCGAAGGGCGGATAGAAATAGCGGGCGATCAGTTTCTGGGTGAGCTTGCCGCCGCTTCCGTGCCCAAGGACCACCTGATCCTCATGCTGCAGGGGCACCGGGCACACGGGACCCTGCATGTCCTGGGCGAGCGTAGGATCGAGGCCTTGGCTTGGCTTCTTGTCGACCATCATCAAACCTCATTCCACCAACTGTTCGGAGACCGACGGATTGCCGGCGCCATGCTCAGGCAGGGCGTCGGCAAATCGACCGTACTGATAATAGGCGGCGCAGGCCCCTTCGGACGAAACCATGGTGGCGCCAAGGGGATGCTCGGGCGTGCACTGATTGCCGAAGGCTGGGCAATCCCCCGGTCGCTTCAAGCCCTGCAGTATCTGGCCGGCGATGCATAACGGCGATTCTTCCGGCTGAATATGCGCCACTTGAAAGCGGTTTTCGGCGTCGAAATCAGCTAACTCCGGCCGCAGGCACCAGCCGCTTTGCGGTATGACGCCCACACCACGCCATTTGCGATCGCAGGAGGCGAACACCCGGTCGATCACGGCCTGTCCGGGGAGGTTGCCCTCCAAGGTCACGGCCCGGGCATATGCGTTTTCCACTTTGACCTGACCGGCTTCGAGCAGGCGCACCGTGTCTCGGATGCCGAGCACGATGTCCAGCGGTTCGAACCCGGTGACCACGATCGGGACGCCGTACTGCTCGGCGATGGGCGGGTACTCCCAGTAGCCCATCACGGCGCACACATGGCCGGCGGCCAGGAAGCCCTGAACCCGGTTTTGTGGCGACCCCAGAATGGCGTGCATGGCCGGCGGCACGCGGACGTGAGACACCAGGATGCTGTAGTTGGTGAGCCCGAACGCCTTGGCCTGGATGACGCTCATGGCGTTGGCTGGAGCCGTCGTCTCAAAGCCGATGGCAAAAAACACAACCTGCTTGTCAGGGTTCTGCTGTGCGATCTTGACGGCGTCCAACGGCGAATAGACGATGCGCACATCGGCGCCCCGGGCGCGCACCGAAAACAGGTCCTGGCCCGAACCCGGCACCCGGAGCATGTCCCCATAGGACGTGAAAATGACGTCGGGCATGGCGGCGATGGCCAGGGCCTTGTCGATCAGTTCCAGCGGGGTGACGCACACCGGACATCCCGGACCGTGCACCAATTCGATCTCGGGGGGCAGCAGCTGGTCGATGCCGTGCCGAACGATGGCGTGTGTCTGCCCCCCGCAGATCTCCATCAGGACCCAGGGCTCGGTGACGGTGGCCCGGATATCGTCCAGGACCAGTCCCACCTTCTGGGCGTCGCGGTACTCCGTGACGTATTTCATGCGGGCCCCGGTTCCGGACCCAGCTCGTTGGTCAGATCGATGAGTTCGTTGATGGTCTCCAACGAAGCCAGCGCCTCTTCTTCGCTGAGCAGACTGATGGCGAATCCCACGTGGATCACGGTGTAGTCGCCAATCTCGGCTTCGGGAACGTACTCAAGGCAGGCTTCCCTGATCACGCCGCCGAAATCGACCTTCCCCATCCGCAGACCGCCGGCAGTGTAGATTTCAGTGATCTTTCCCGGCACACCCAAACACATGTGAGCTACCTCCCTGCACCCGGCACCAGGCCGGCTGCGGCGCGCGCCCCGGCGATGACCGCCTGGCCGAGCGCCAAACCGCCGTCGTTGGCAGGAACCTGCCGATGCACGATGACGTCGAATGCTTGCTGGTCAAGATCGGAGATGACCTGCTCCAGTAAAAGGCGGTTTTGCCATACGCCGCCGCTCAACACCACGGTCTTCACGCCGTGTGCTTGGCGCGCCCTGAGGCAGGCCTCGGATACCATGTCCGCCAAGCCATGGTGGAATCGGGCGGAGATCAACGGGGTTGGCACACCGATCCTAAGATCTTCGACGATGGCCGACACCACCGGGGCCGGATCGATCTCGTTTCCCTCGAAACCGAAAGCGTACGCGCCCCTCTCTTCGGGGCTGGCGATCGCCTCCAGCTCGATGGCAGCCTGGCCCTCGTAGTTGACTTCATGGCGCAACCCGATCAGCGAGGCGACGGCGTCGAACAAGCGCCCCATGCTGGTCGTCAAGGGAGCGTTCAACCCCTTGGCGAGCTGCTGGGCGAGGATCGTTCGCTGAGCCTTGGAGGCGTAGGCTGCCGGGGCCAGCGAAGTATCCCAGTTAAACCCAAACTGCTCAAGCATGCCCAATGCCAGCCGCCAGGGCTGGCGCACGGCTGCGTCGCCGCCCGCCATGGGGAAGGCCCTGAGATGGAACAATCGCTCGTAGCCCAGGTAATCGGACCACAGAAACTCGCCGCCCCAGATCAGCCCGTCATCGCCGTATCCCGTGCCGTCAAAGGCCACGCCCAGCACTCTGGCTGAGCCGTCCAGACCGGCATCAGCCATCCCGGCGGCGACGTGAGCGTGATGATGTTGGATGCCGAGGGATGGCAGGCTCGTTTCCGATCGAGCCTTCGCGTAGCGCGTGGCAAGGTAGTCGGGGTGCAGGTCGTAAGCGATCAGCTCGGGCGACACACGGAACAGTCGCTCGAAATGGTGGATTCCGCTTTCGAAGGCCTGCAGGGTTTCGTAGTTTTCCAGGTCACCAATGTGGTGGCTCAGGAAGGCGTAGCGATCACGTGTAAGGCAGAAGGTGTTCTTGAGCTCAGCCCCGGTGGCCAAGACCGAAGGCATGTCGATCGGAAGGTGCAGCGGAGCTGGGGCGTAGCCGCGCGAGCGACGGATTGGGTAGATGGCCGCGCCGGCCACGCGAACCACCGAATCATCGCAACGGGTTTCAATCTTGCGATTGTGGAGCAGGAAGGCGTCCGCCATGGGGCTGAGCCTGGCCAGCGCTTCGTCGTTGTCGGTGGCGATGGGTTCCTCGCTCAGATTGCCGCTGGTCATCACCAACGCCTCGGGGAAGCCCGGCTGGGGCTGCAGCAGGAGCACGTGGAGCGGCGTGTAGGGCAGCATCACGCCCACCGTTGCCTGCCCGGGGGCCAGGGCCGTGGAAAGGGGCGCTTCCGGCCGCCGATCGAGCACCACGATCGGGCGCTGGTGAGACTCGAGCAGTTCGGCCTCGGCCGGACTGACTTTGCAGTATCGCCGCACGGTCTCGAGATCGGGCATCATCAGGGCAAAGGGCTTGTCGACCCGCCCCTTTCGCTGGCGCAGTGTCTCTACGGCGTCAGCGTTGGTGGCGTCACAGGCGAGGTGAAAACCACCCAGTCCCTTGACGGCCAGGATGCGCCCCTCCCGAATCTGACCCCGCGCCATGCGGATGGCTTCATCTCCATCGGCTCGAAACTGGCCGTTGATCAGGCACCAGATCTGCGGGCCGCACTGGGGGCAGGCGACCGGTTGGGCGTGAAATCGCCGATCGAGCGGATCCTCGTACTCGGCCCGACATGCTGGGCACATGGCGAAATCTGCCATGGTGGTCAGCGGCCGATCGTAGGGCACGTCCTTAATGATCGTGAAGCGTGGTCCGCAGTTGGTGCAGTTGATGAATGGGTAGCGGTAGCGGCGGTCCTTGGGATCGAGCAGCTCATGAAGACAATCGTCGCAGAGCGATACATCCGGGGAAATAGGCTGAAAGGCCGCATCGACCGGCTGGGAAGTGACTATCTCGAAGTCCTCGAACCCGTTGAGGGGGACAGCTTGGACCTGTACTGAATCGATTTGGGCCAGCGGGGGCGCCTCGCGCCTCAGTCCGTCAACGAACAAAGCCAGGGCTGACTGGCTCCCGTCGACTTCGATATCCACCCCAGCAGAGGTGTTACGGACCCAGCCGCACAGATCGAGGCGGCGAGCCAGTCCGTAGACGAAAGGCCGAAAGCCGACGCCTTGGACGATGCCGTCGATGTGAATCCGGGCGCCTTGAGTGTGTTTGCCAAGCACGTCGATCGGCGAGGCCGTGACCCGCTCTGCCACGATCCAGCTCCCTAGTTCGCCCGCAGTGCGGCGAGATGATTTTCCAGCCAGGCAACCCAGGCCACAAGACCTTCGCCGGTCTTGCATGAAAGCGGGAAGGTTTCCAGCCCCGGGTTGAGCACTTCGACGCCTTGTCGAAAGTACTCCATGTCGAACTCAACATAGGGTTGGAGGTCGATTTTGTTGATCACCAGCGCCTGGACGCCGCGGTACATCCCCGGATACTTATAAGGTTTGTCGTCACCTTCAGGCACGGAGGCCACCAGGACACTCTTGTGCGTGCCAAGCTGAAACCCGGCTGGGCAGATCAGGTTGCCGACGTTCTCCACGATCAGCAGCTCAAGGTTGGCAAGGTCCATCTCCGCCAGGGCTCCGTGCAGCATCACGGCGTCGAGGTGGCACTCGCCCCCCGTGTTGACCTGGACCGCCGAAGCGCCAGCCGCGGCTGCCCGGTCGGCGTCGATGCTGGTGGCCACGTCACCGTCCACCACGCCCACCCGCCAGCGTCCGCCGAGCTCGCCCAGCGTACGCTCGATAAGTGAAGTCTTGCCCGCGCCGGGGGAGGCCATGATGTTGACGCCGAAGACATGCCCGTCGTCCAGGCGGCGTCGGTTGTCCTCCGCCAGGCGGTCGTTGGCGCTCAGGATCTTCTCTACAACAGCCACACGTTCCGTCATACCACGGCCTCGCCTTCAATCTGCTCTTGGTCTTCTGGGGTTTGGACGTCGATGGCGTCCAGTCGGAATTCATCGCCCGCCACAACCTGGACATGCAATCCGTGACACGATGGGCAGGCGAAAGTCGTGTCGGCCATCACATAACGGGATCCGCAATCCAGGCAGAACAGCTCGCCCGGAACACGCTCGAAATGAAGCTGAGCGCCCTCGGCCAAGGTGCCTTCACTGATGATGTCCCAGTAGAACTGGATCGAGTCATCCACCAGGCTGGAAAGCTGGCCCATCACCAGATACAGATCCGTCACCCGGGTGGCGTTGGCCTCGCGGGCGTGGCGCTGGACCATCTCAAGGATGCTCTCGGTGACCGGTAGTTCGTGCATTTCCAACCTCTGCTCCCGATGCAAGGGTAGGCGATTGCGGCTACCCGGTGGAGTGGGTTAAGTCACCTGTCCATCACGTCATGCGCCATGTGGAACGTGACAATCGTCAGCCGACGATCGCCTCCGCCAGCGCCTGGGGTGCAATCCCCGGCGCCTCGATGGCGTGCGTCTCGAAAAAGTCCCTAATCGTTTCAGCCAGGCCCGACATGTCGAGCTGGGCACCCTCCAGCGCCGCTTCCAATTCAGGCACAGCATGCTGGGGATAGATGAAGAAATCGCCCGACAAATGCACGCCATAGATCCGGCCGTCGCGCTTGTCTGCCGTCAGGTGCACCAATCCGCCCGGGAGTTTGACCGCTTTCTGGACAACCGTGACACCCTCAGCGATCTTCACTTCCCGGCCAGTCTCTTGGCGGGCATCGTTGAAGAAGGTCCACTCCTGTGTGCCGTACATCTCCCACAGACTGGCGGCTTTGGCCCGGATCTCTTCGTCGATCTCGGCCGGAGTCCATCCACCAACCAGGTCTTCGGAGTTGGCCAGCAGCCGCTCGGCAATGGCCTCCATCGGTGGTGCTTCTCCCAGCTCGCGCCCCATGGTGGTCAGGTTCTCGCGCAGCGATTTGTGAATCTTGTCACGAAACTTCTCGTCGGGCACCCTCAGCACGCGGGTCATCTGGTCGTAATTGAAGCCCATCATGAAGTTGCCAACCAGCACCACCCCCTCGCCGATCTCGGCCGCTCCGTTGCCAGAGATCTTGCGGCCGCCGACCATAATGTCATTCACTGGTTTGAAGGTGGCATCCAGGCCGAAATCCCTAAAGGTCTCCACGGCCGGCGCCAGGTACTTGCGATAAAAGAAGTCTTTGGATGCGGGCAGCGCCGGATCATCCTTGTGAAAGACGAACTGGTAGAAAAGTTGTCCCCGATCCAGATAGACGGCCCCGCCGCCTACTTCACGGCGGAAGAGAGGCAGCCCGGTCTGCCGCACGTAGTCCAGGTCGACTTCTTTGCGGGCGTCTTGGTGAAAGCCCAGGCACACGTATGGCGATGCCGGCTGAAGCAGGAGAAGCCCGGATCGACCCAAGTGGGCCAGCGCATGATAATAGAGCTGACTCTGTTCCCAGGTAACGGTACCGAGGTCGTAGACATCCATGAGATTCACCTCATCCAAAGATTTAGGGCTTGCCTGGCCGGGTTTCCGTCATCCAACCGTTCAGGCAGGATGCGGCGCGGCCCACCATCTCCCGCAACACGACCTGAACGGCCGGGGTGAGTTCGGTGCCGATGTCCATGCTGACCGGCTGCACGCCGATCAGATGCAGGTGCTCAGGGAGCCGCCCGCGGAGCAGGGCCAGCCCCAGCACCTCCTGAAATGTCGTCTGGTGCTGGGACATCTTCACACCGCTGTAGAGTGGGATTTCGTCTTTGGTCAACTCGACAATCGTCCCGCCCGGCTGGCCGGCGTTCACGCAGTCCAGCAGGAGCAGGTGGGTGGCCTCCTCCACCAAGGGAAGGAGATTCAAACCCAGCGTACCACCATCCAGGAAGGCCACCTCGGGAAAGCGGTGCCCGTACTCCTCTTCCAGCGCCCGAACGGCATGTACCCCAACTCCTTCGTCGGCATTGAGCAGGTTGCCGATACCAAGCACCAACACTTGGGATTTGGTCATGCCTTCAAACTCCATGTCTGTACCAGACCATGTTGGGAGCACTTGTCCACCTGGATCGATGGGCTCGACATCTGCCGCGAGCACTCTTCGAGCGGGCCAATACAGAAGTATTCGCCGGCGCCATCCGCCGCCAGGTCCAGCGCGTGATTGGCGCATTTTATGGGAAGGTCGGAAAGCCGAACATCTCCCGCGCCGTCCACGGTCCAGATGTCAGCAAATCCAAGCTCACCCAGCCAGTCGGCCGAGCGCGTCACGGTATCCTCTACGAGCAGGTGCAAAGGAAGGGCCCCAATCAAGTTGGCGGCTGGCTTGTGGCCGGCGGAGTGCAACATCTCGCGAGCGCCGTTGGGTCCCATGAGCTCTTCCAGAACTCTCGACGACGCAGGGCAGGGATTTCAGGAGCAGGCCGTCATCCATGGCTGTCAACTGTCAAAGGGCCCGATCCGCCGTGACTCCAACGGACCGGGCCCTTGAGGTCGCCAACTTCTGGTACGCCTACAGGCTGCAGGTGTGCAGCCCGGGCACACTGGAGACTTCGGTCAGGGGCTTGCCTTCAGCGTCGACCATGTGGATGGCGCAGGCCATGCACGGATCGAAGCTGTGGATGGTCCTCAGGATCTCAAGCGGTTGGTCGGGCACCGCCAAGGGCGTGCCCACCAGGGAGGCTTCGTAGGCGCCTGGCTGTCCCTTGCCGTCACGTGGCGAAGCGTTCCACGTGGTCGGAACGACCAGCTGGTAGTTCTGGATTGCCCCGCCGTCGATGACCACCCAGTGGCCCAGTGCGCCGCGGGGGGCTTCGGTGAACCCAAATCCCTCGGCGTGCCGCGGCCAGCTGGTCGGCTCCCAACGGTCGCCGTTGAAGTTCTGTTGATCCCCACTGGCGATGTTCGCCAACAGATCGCTGTACCAACCGGAAAGAGCGTCGGCGAAGACCTTGGTCTCGATGCCGCGGGCGGCCGTTCGGCCCAGGGTGGAGAACACCGCTTCCACCGGGGCATCCAGCGCACTCAGAACGGCCTTGGTCAGCTCCTGGGTCTGCTCGTGACCGCTGGCGTACATCATCAGGACGCGGGCCAATGGTCCGACCTCCATGGGGGTGTCCTTCCAGCGTGGCGCCTTGAGCCACGAGTACTTCTTGTCGACCTCCAGGAAGTCGTAGGGCGGCTTGGGACCGGTGTAGTTGAGACTGGTCTCCCCCTTCCAGGGGTGGAGGCCGGTCTCGTCGCCGCCCTGGTAGTCATACCAGGACCGTGCCACGTATTCTTTCACCTGCTCGAAATCCTTCGGATCCGGCTCGACGATGTGGGTCAAATCGCGGTTGAGGATCGCACCACGCGGCACGAGCAGGCCGGAGAGGTCGTTGATGTCGTCAGCAGGGAACTCGCCCCATGTGAGGAAGTTGCCCAAACCCTCGCCCAAACCGGCGTACTCCTTGTAGAAGGGAGCGATGGCCAGCAGGTCGGGGATGTAGACCTGGTCGACGAACTCGATCATCTTCTGGATGGCATTGCCGACGATCGACAGCCGGTCTGCATTCAGAGCTTCGTCGCTGTTAATGTCGATGGCCACGGGGACACCGCCCACCAGGAAGTTCGGGTGCGGGTTCTTGCCGCCGAAGATGGTGTGAACGGCCACCACATCCTTCTGCCAATCCAGCGCCTCCAGATAGTGGGCGACGGCCAGCAGGTTGACTTCGGGGGGAAGCTTGTAGGCCGGGTGCCCCCAGTAGGCGTTGGCGAAGAGCGAGAGCTGGCCGCTGTCGACGATGGCTTGGACCTTGCCCTGGATATCCTTGAAATACCCCGGGGAGGACTTGGGCCACGGCGAGATGGACTGAGCGATGCGCGAGGTCTCGGCCGGATCGGCCTTGAGCGCCGCCACGATGTCGACAAAGTCAAGGGCATGCAGGTGATAAAAGTGCATCACATGGTCGTGCACGTACTGCTGCCCAATCATCAGGTTGCGGATCAGATTGGCGTTCTTAGGGATGCGGATGTCGAGCGCATCCTCGACGGCGCGGATCGAGGCGAAGGAGTGGACCGTGGTGCACACACCGCAAGCGCGCTGGGTAAAGGCCCAGGCCTCGCGCGGATCACGGCCCTTGAGAATAATCTCGATCCCGCGCACCATCGTGCCCGACGAGTAGGCCTGACTGACCTTGTTTTGGCCGTCGAGCTCGGCCTCGATACGAAGGTGGCCCTCGATGCGGGTGATGGGGTCGATGACGAGTCGCTGTGCCATGCTTTCCTCCTACTGCTCTCGAAGCCAGGCCAGGGCTTCGTCTTCAGTCTTGAAATGTCGGACTTCCTTGACGTAGTAGCTGTCCGGGATCTCAAGAATGGCGGGGTCGATTTCGGCGCCGAAGATGGCTGCCGTCGGCATCATGGGGCGGAAATTCGCCAGGTTCTTGGCGCATTCTTGGGGATCGGCTTCCGTAAGGTCCACCAGCAGCTTGCCGTCGTAGTCGTACAGGAAGCTGGCCAGTGTCTGCACATCGTCGTGTGACATGGGCGCGGTGTGCTGGCAGCGCATAATGCCCTTCTCAACCGGTGTGATAGTAAACGCAGTGTTCATGACGTCTTCTCCTCAACCACCAGGGCATCAGCCACCATCTGAGACAGTCCGTGCACCTTGACGTTGACGCCAAAATGCTGGACCCCGTCCACGAACTGCAGTCGGCAGTTGGAGCAGACCATGGTTACGTCGGTGGCGCCGACCTGCTTCATCTGGTCGATCTTCAGTTCGAAAGCTGCGAATCGGTTGGCGTCCGCGTCGGCAATGGAAATCACGCCGCCACCGCCGCCGCAGCAAACGCCCTGCTCTTTGTTGGGGGTCATTTCTTTGAAAGCGTTGGGCGCCAGGATGTTTAGGATCTGGCGCGGCTCCTTGATGTGCCCGCCTTTACGCTGGATCTTGCAGGCGTCGTGGAAGGTGAGCGTACCTTCGTCATAGGCGCCTTGCTTGAGTTTGATGCGGCCCGTGCGCAGGTATTCACCCATCTTGCCGGCGATATGGGTGACATCGATGCCGGCTGGCACGTCCATGATGTTGGGCGCCGTCCATCGCAAGGCTTCATATGCATGGCCGCACTCGGTAACCATGATGTGCTTGACGCCCAGCTCAACGGCGGCGTCGAACAGACGCCCCAAAAACAGGCGTGTCTTGTCCATGTCGCCTTCGAACAGGCCGAAGTTGACCACCTCGCGGCCCTTTGAACTGAGGGTCCACTTTTCGCCGGCTGCATTCAGGATCTTGGCGATGGAGGCGATGTTATCCGGGAATTTCATGAGCTCGATCGAGGTGAAGACGACCAAGGTTTCGGCGCCCTGGACGTCGACCGGGATATCCACCTCCCAGTCGTCGCCGATCCACTCGATGCGGGCTTCCCAGGCGTTATCATCCACACCCAGCGGGCTGCCAACGTCCATCTGCTTCTGAGTGGCGTCGGCCAGATCGACCGGCACCAGACCCGCTGCGGCCACGCCGGAGCGCACGCCATGGATGATGGGACCCAGGTCGATCCCCATGGGGCAGACCATCGAACACCGATTGCACAGGGTGCAGGCCGTGTAGTCGATCTCGCTCCATGTCGCCAGATCGCCGTTGCTGACGGCACGGTCGAGGCCTAGGGCCAGCTTAAGACGTCCGGCGAACGTGAAGCGCTGCTCGTAGGCGCGACGCAAAGGTTCGAACTTCCAGACGGGCGAGTACTCGGGCTTCTCGGTCGCCTGGTAGAAGTGGCAGGCTTCGGCGCACATTCCGCAGCGGGTGCAGGCTTCGAGCTGCGAGGCGACCCAGCCACCGGTTTCTTTGACAAAGGTGTTGAGGGCTTGTTCGGTGCTCACCGTCATCCTCCTTTAGGGTGTCACGCCTCGCTTGCCGAATTCAACGCCGTGCACGGTGCGCGAGAAGAAGTAGAAGACGAAGTGTGATATTCGGCTAAACGGGATCCAAATGAGGAGCAGGTCAACTGCCAGCATGTGCAGGCTGAAGAGCACCTCGTAGCTGAAGAACAGGTGGTGGGTCATGATGTATCCGCTGACCATCGGCAGAAAGACGATCCACCAGTTGATCCATTCCGCCGGGCCGGTGATGAGCTGAAGCACCGGGTTGACCAGGCGGTTGATGAACAGGGTCAGCATAGCCACGATGGCCACCGCCGCCAGCCAGTCGATCATTGGTAGCGGCAGGGTCGGCCAGCCGAAGCCGAGCAGGCTCTTCCAAACCAGCATGTGCGGCGTGCCCAGGATGATTGTCACCAACAGGCCGAGGTGGAACAGTCCGCCGGCGATGTACATGATCGGATTGCGGGCAAATGTCCCTTTGACCCAGGGTATGAATGGCCAAATCAGGATGCCCTTCAGGTAGGTCTTGACGACGCCGGCGGCTTTGCTGCCCATGGCCGGCACGCGATCGCGGCCCCAACCGAGCAGCAGGACGCTGATCAGGCGGTAGGCCATCCCGGCTATAAACACCAGCAGGGCAACGTTGAACAGTGGGCCCCGGCTGAAACGAAGGATCTCATCCCAGGTCATGGCTTAGCCTCCTCTTTCTCGTCACTCTCGACCTTGGACTTTTGGCGGCGGTTGTTGGCCGCCATTCCGGCGCCCAAAACGGCACCGGCGGCCACGGCCCCACCGGCGGCGGCCAGGGTCGGCTTGTTGAGCGGTGCCGACTGGCCTTGGTAGAAGCCTCCACCGTCCCAGAAGTTGGGTTCCGAACAGCCTAGGCAGGGGTGGCCGGACATGATGGGGAAGCTCAGCCCATTTTGCCAGCGGATGGATGCGCAGGCGTTGTAGGTGGTCGGCCCCTTGCAGCCCAGCTTGTACAGACAGTAGCCCTTCCGATAGCCCTCGTCGCCGAACGTGTTGGCGAATTTGCCGGCCTCGTAGAACGGACGCCGCAGGCAGCGGTCGTGGATCGTCACCCCGTAGAAGGCCTTGGGGCGTCCGATATCGTCTAACTCGGGAAGCTGGCCGAATACCAGAAGGTGCACAATGGTGTTGGTCATCACTTCTGGAATGGCCGGGCAGCCGGGGATGTTGACCACCGGCTTGTCGGTGATGACTTTGTTTACCCCGACGCCCTCGGTGGGTGCCGGCAGGGCGCCCGGGATGCCGCCGTAGGCGGCACAGTTGCCGACGGCGATAATGGCGGCGGCCCCAGCGGCGGCTTCTTTAAGGATCTCGTCGTTGGCCTTGCCTCCGATGGTGCAGTAGATCCCGCCATCCTTGGCCGTGACGCTGCCCTCGACCACCAAAACGTATTGGCCCTGGTATTTCTGCATGGCGTCGTTCCTGGCACCTTCGGCTTGAAAGCCGGCGGCTGCCATCAGGGTCTCGTGGTATTCGATTGAAAGTGTGTTGAGGACCAGGCTACCCAGAGTGGGAGCATTGGACCGAGAGATGGACTCGGTGCAGCCGGCGCAGTCCTGGAGCTCGAGCCAGATCACGGGCACGCGGGGTTTGGTCTCCATGACCCGGCGCACGCGGCGGACCAATGAGCGGCTGGGGCGGACTTCCTCGGCGGCCAGGCCGCGGACGCCGTCGCTCACCGGCAGGCTGAGCACGGCGGCGACCATGCTGCTGATCTTGAAGAATTCACGGCGACTGATACCGTCTTTGCGGAGAGATTCGTAGATGGTGTCACGTTCGGTCATGATGGCCTCCTGCCCGGATCGGCGGGCGGACGGGTGGGAGCGGCGTTTACTCGGCGCAGTTGACGCCGTCGGCCTCGATCTTGGCCTTGTAGGCCTCGATCCCTTCGGGTCCGCTGGCCAGAGAGCCCTTCTCGGCGTCCCACTGGCTGGCCTGGATTTCAGCGATCCAACCTTCCCCGTAAGGGTCAGATGCCACCAAGCCCGGGTCGCTGGCGACGGCCTCGTTGACGGCGAGCAGAGTGCCGGACACGGGCGCCGGCACCGGGCCGACGAACTTGCTGCTCTCGACGGTGGCCATGCTCTTGCCCTGAGCAAGCTCCTGGCCAAGCGACTTGCGCTTGGGGGTGACCGCCACGAAATTTCCCCCGGCCAGCTTGACGGCAGCCGTGGTCATTCCCACGCGAATCTTGCCTCCGTCGACGGGCTTGGCCCAGACATGCTTTTCCGTGAGGTAGAACAGGTCATCGGGAATGTCGCAGCCTTGAATGATGGCCATGTGAAGCCTCCTAGAAACTCACGACCGACGTAGCGCCGTCGGCCATTTCCCACATCGATGCTCCGCCGACCATCTCGACATCGTCGATCAGATCGTCTTTGGTCAGGCCGTGCAGCTCCATGGAGGCGGTGCAGGCCTTGAACTTCACCCCGGCGTCAAGGGCGTCTTGCAGGAAGCCGCCGGCCGCCCGGCCGCCCTCTTTAGGAAAGATCGTGTCCGCCAGACCCTTCTTCAGGAGCAGAGAGCCGTCGATGGTGAAGAACATACTGACGTCGTAGTCCATAGCAGCGGCGATGGTGGCCATGAAGAACGGCGTGGCGCAGCGGCGCGGGGTATCCGGGCCGCTGGTCATAATGATGAGAATTCGGTCATCCATTTCCATAGTCCTCGGTAGATGCGGGCTAGAACGAGAGCGTGATCGCGTCGTGGGACGCAAACTCGAGGAAGGTGGCTGCGCCGCCAATCTCGATTTCGGTAATCAGGTCTTCTTGTTTGATGCCCATCACGTCCATCGTCATCTGGCAGGCAATCAGGCGGACGTTCATGTCGATGGCCATTTCGAGCAGTTCGCTGAGCTTGGCCACGTTGGCCTTCTCCATCATCCCGTTCATCATGGAGGTGGCCACGGCTGTCATGCCCGGCAGCATCCCAATGACATTTGGCACCGGCATCGGCATGGCAGGGTTGGCGATGGGAGACACCTGCAAATTGTCGATATGGTCCTTCTTCAAAATGTTCAGCCCGTAGAAGGTGAAGAAGATCGCCGATTCCATTTCCATAGCGGCGGCAGCTGTTGCAAGGATGAAAGGCGGGTATGCCAGGTCCAATGTGCCGTGGGCGGCGATAATCGCCAGGCGCTTTGAGCTTTCGTCAGACATTTCTGTCTCCTTGACGGCCTGAGGCCGTCGGCGCTTCAGTAGGGCCCGCCATTTGGTGAAAAATCCCACAAATGGCCGGCCACAGGTTTCCTAGAGCGAGGTCACATCTGGTGTCGACTTGGGCCTACTTGGTCTTCTTGATGTAGAAGATGAACTTGGAGTCCTCTTCCTCGTGGGTGAGGAGCTCATGGCCTGTTTTGGCCGTCCAGGCGTTGATGTCCGGCACCGAGCCGGGGTCGGTGGCGATCATCTTCAGGACCTGGCCGATTTGCATGCCGTCCACGGCCTTCTTGGTCTTGAGGATAGGCATCGGGCAGGATAGCCCGCTGCAGTCCAGGGTTTGATCGGCGGTGATGCTCATGATGGTTAATCCTCCAGGGATTTCCGGTGGTGCCGGGGACGGAAGGCTTCCGTCATTCGGTGAGAATTCCGAGACGCCGCTGGTTGACCTCTCGGACGACGGCCCGAAGCAGATCGAGAGCTTCGATCATGCGGGGGTCTCGGAGTGTGTAGATCACGCTGGTGCCCTCGCGCTCGGCGTCCACCAGGTCGCGCTCACGCAGAACCTTCAAATGTCTGGAAGCCGTGGGCTGCGGGATTCGGAGACGGTCCGACAACTCGGTCACGTTGCAGGACTGGTCGGAGAGGGTGTACAAAATGCGGATACGGGTGGGGTCGCCCAGGGCACTGCAGACCCCGCCGTGAAGCTGCGTGATTTCCTGTTCCAAACGCTCGTCCATGTATCCATCCTTATATTCGGATAAGCGAATACAATTGTGAAAATTGTAACTATCGCGCCTGGGGAGGGCCATTGTCGGGTGTCACATTCGGCGAGGAAGAATGTCATTCGGGGTAAGGTGGTGGACCAGTTGCGCGCGGTTGGACGGGGGACCCACGTGACGTGGCCTGGGCTAGTTGCCGAGCGGCGCAGCGAATTCAGATACCAGTCGTCTCAACCGGCCGGAGATCGGCCAATGGCCGGGGGACGCAAAGCGGCCGCCCCTCACCTGGGGCGGCCGTTGAAAACCAGGTGGTCTCAGAATTCAGTCCGCCAGCCTGCCTCGGAGAGAGTCCGAATTGAACGGACCGGCCTCGGCGATGAGTTCCCGGGCGGCGTCGACCTTGCCCCAGGTGTCCCACAGCAGCACCCCCCGGACGCGCCCGTCTCTTAAGTAGCAGACCGTGCCCTTGCGGAAGGGCTCCTGCCATTCGGCGACCGTTTCCAGACGGCTGTCGAGCCGACCGACGGCTTCATAGCCCAACTCGAAGAGGTCAGAGTAGAAGAACGGCAGGTGGGTGTATTCGACTTCGTCGCCTGCCATGGACCGACCGGCCAGCTGCCCCATGGTGTTGGCATTGTCCTCGTGCTCGACCCGCATTCGTTCGCCGAGCGCCGGATTGTGAAAGGAGGCCACATCGCCGGCGGCATAAATGTCCGGCTGGCTGGTCCGCAGTGATCCATCGACAACGATCCCGTTGTCGACGACCAGTCCAGCGCCTTCCGCCAGGGTGGTGTTGGGGACGATCCCGATCCCGGCCACGATCGCCTCGGCCTGGAGTGGATCGCCCGTGTCAGTGTGGATGCTCACCCCGCCGTCGCTTGAGCTGACCCCGGTGACGCTCACCCCGCTGCGCACGTCGACGCCTTTGTCCCGATAGTACTGGGTAACCGAGTCAGACAGGTCGGCGGGAAAGGTGGCCGCCCCGATACCGGATTCGGGAAAGAGCATGCTGACCTGGCGATCGTTCATCGTCAGCGCCGCGGTGATCTCAGAGCCGATGAATCCCCCGCCGATGACGGCGAAGTGTTTCTTCTGGCTGGCCAGTTCACGCAGCCGACGATAATCTCGAAGGTTTCGAAAGTAAACAATCTCATCGTCGCCGAACGGGAAGCGCCTCGGCTTGCCGCCGGTGGCGAGCAGGAGCTTACCGTAGGTATAGCTGCCGCCCCCCGTGTCGTAAACCGTGTGGTTCTTGGGATCCAGGCGCGTAACACGCGTCCCGAGCTTCAGGTCAACGTTGCGTTGATCGGTTCGGCGCCAGATCGTCTCCAGATCCTTGCCCTTCCACAAGGCTTTGGAAAGAGGCGGTCGATTGTAGGGGGGATCGGGGTCGAGGCTGATCAATCCAATGCTGCCGACCGGATCCACCTCGCGGATGCCGCGCACGGCGGCGTCGGCGGTCATTCCACCACCCACGATCAGGTAGTTGTATTCGGGCATGCCTTGCTCCTTCCAGGGAGGCTGCGCGCGATTTGGTCTGGGCCGGCGGGCAAGAATCCGGCCGGCGTTTCTTTCTGCCCCCTAATGATAACCATCCCAGCCCTCCTCGTGGGGCCTGATTCCCGGGTGCATAAGCACGGCGCGCCATCGCGCCTTGATTTAGGGTCGGGGTTCCTTTAGAATACCGTCGGTCCCAAGTCCTCGAGGGCCATGCCTACGGCGACGTAGCTCAGTGGTAGAGCAGGGGACTCATAAGCCCTTGGTCGCAGGTTCGAATCCCGCCGTCGCCACCTGACCCCAGTTCATGAGCGTCTCGCGCTTTGCAGACATCTCGGGCCGAGGCGCCGAAACTGAATCGAAAGGGCCCCCACATAGGGGGCCCGCCTAATCTCCGCACGACCACTGACCTGCCCAAACCCAGCTCGATTTACTGCAGGAACATCGGCATTCCCAACGCGTGCTCGATCTTGGGCACGTAGTTCTCGGAGTCATACAGCAGGTCAAGATCGGCATGCCGGGGGCTCTTCTCGACCTCCTCGAGCGGGACGTGGGTGTAGCGGCCCTCCTGGATTGACATCATTCGTCCGAATTCACCCCTCTCGAGCAGCACAATCGCGTTGCGGGCGAAGTTCTTGGCCACCATCAGGTCAAGTGTGTCGGGCTCTCCCGAGCGCATCATGTACGACACCTGGTAATAGGCCGTCCTGTGCCCCGTGAGGAGTTCCAATTTCTCTGCCACCAATGACCCCACGCCTCCCAGGCGTTTGTGGCCGTAGGGGTCCTCGATAGTGCGCTCGGTCTGCACCATTTCGCCTTCGATTTCGTGGGCGCTTTCTGAGATGGTCATAATGGCATAGCGGCTGGGGTTCGAGCGCATGTCGCGGGTGAGCAGGTCAGCCAGATGCCGCATGCTGAACGGCACTTCGGCCAGCAGGGCGCGGTCGGCGTCCGCCAGATAGGCCGAGAAAAGCGCTGTCTCACCCGAATATCGGCCGAAGAGCTCGATAATGCCGAACCGCTCGTGTGATCCGATGGTGGAGCGCAGTTTATGGATAGCATCCACCGTTCGAGTAATGGCCGTTGAGAAGCCGATGCAGTAGTCCGTGCCGAAAACATCGTTGTCCATGGTCTTGGGGATGCCCAGGATGGGGAAGCCCTGGCGGTGAAGCAGGCTGGCATACCCGAGGGTGTCGTCGCCTCCGATCACCACCAGCCCATCGATCTTGAGATGTTGCAGATTAGCAAGCACCACATTCGTGAAGTCCAGCCGGGCGTCCTCTTGTCCATCGTATGCCGATTGCAGAAAGGCGGGCGCCCCCGAACGTTTGACGTTGCCCGGGTTAACACGGGACGTGTGCAAGAATGTGCCGCCGGTTCGATCGACCGTTCGGACATCGTCCGGCTTGAGCGGCCGTATATATTCGCGCTCCGTGTTCGGGTCGTCGGGCTGATAGAAAAGCAAGCCCTCCCAGCCGCGGCGAATCCCTACGGCTTGCAGACCCATGGCGTCAAGCCGGCGGACGAGGGTTTTGATGCCGGCGTTCAAGCCAGGCACATCGCCGCCGCCGGTCAATATCCCAATTCTCTTCATGCTCTTCCTCGTGCACTTTGCGTCGAATGGGCCATTCGAGCCTGTGTCACCTGAAGCTCGACCCACGCCTTCGGCTGGGGTACGGTTGGGCGATCCAGCCTTCTACCCTCGAGGGATCGCGTGATGAGTGAACAGGTCTTCTGTCCCGCACAGCCGCGTATCTGCCGAATTCGACCTCCGGCTGGCCTTGGGCGGCCTGAGGCGAAGACCCCAGATGATCCCGAGAGAAGGGACGTTCCGATCTGCCGAGTATTATTACACAGCTTCGCAGAGATGCTGGACAAAGGCGGGCAGGCTGCTGCCCGTTTCCCATTTCAACGGCCCTCGGTCGCCTGAGCCGCCCCTGCCGCTCCGCCGCCTGTGCGATTGCGGCCTGCAGCATCAAGTTGGCCGGCGCAGGATGCGTCGTCCGCCCAGCCACTCGAATTGACTCTCTCCCTGGTCGTGATCAGGCGCCCCGCAGGGTAATCCAGCGCCCCTGCAGGGAGGAGTCTTGGACGGCATCTAGGACCTGCTGGCATTTCAAGCCATCTCGGAAATCTGGAACGGCCGGCGCACCACTTTCTATGGCCACCAGCAAATCGTAGGTCTCATGAATGAAGGCGTGCTCCCAGCCAATAATGTGGCCGGGTGGCCACCAGGCGGAAATGTACGGGTGGGGCTTGTCGGTGACCAGGATGGTTCGAAAGCCCTGTCTCTGGTCCGGATCATCCCCCGAGTAGAACTGGAGTTCGTTCATCCTCTCCAGGTTGAAGACCAGACTTCCCTGGCTGCCGAAGATCTCGAAGCGAAGGAGGTTTCTCCTGCCCGTGGCCAATCGCGTGGCCATGAAAACGCCGACGGCTCCAGCTTGGAATCGCGCCAGGAACCCGGTGGCGTCATCGGCGGTGACTCTTCTCATCGTCCCATCCTGCCTGGGCCGCTCCTTGATGAAGACCTCCTGGATGCCGCTAACGGCTTCGAACTCGCCGACCAGATACCTGGCCAGGTCCACTGTGTGTGCGTTCAAGTCGCCGTGCGCCCCCGACCCTGCTTGGGTGACATCGTTTCTCCACACATAGGGCGACTTTGGATCTGACAGCCAATCCTGGTAATACACCGCATTGAAATGGTAGATCCTGCCGAGGCTTCCTTGATCGATCATCTGCTTGGCGAGCACGATTGCGGGGACACGCCGGTAGTTGAAGGCCACCATGTGAGTGACCCCGGCTTCTTCGGCGGCTTCAGCCATCTGACGTGCCTCATGCGCGTTCAGGGCCAAGGGTTTCTCACAGAAGATGTGCTTACCGTTCTTGGCCGCCTCCAGGGCGATCGGCAGATGAGTGGCGTTCGAAGTGCATATGTCCACCAGGTCGATGTCGTCGCGCCTTACGAGCCTCTCCCAGGAGGTTTCGGTCGACTGGTAGCCAAAGCGGTCGGCAAACATGTTGAGGTTGATCTCATCACGCCCGCAAGCTGCCGTCAGTACAGGATGCAGCGGGGTGGGAAAGAAATACCCCACGTTAATGTAGGCATTCGAATGGGCACGACCCATAAAGCGGGTGCCAATCATGCCAACACGGATATCCTTCATCGATCCTCCAAAAGCATGGGAGAGCCCCGCCGGATCGCCGGAGGGGAAGGGCTAGACAATGGCGGGTCCATTATAGCCGTCTGATCGGGGAGGCTCGGGCAGCCTCAGCCGGCTGATGGCACGCCATGGATATCGTCCGTCCTGATCGAGCCTGTGGTGCTAGACTTTGAGCATGCCCACCAGCCTGTATCTCCACATCCCATTCTGCCAACATCGCTGCGCCTATTGCGATTTCAATACCTATGCTGGCCTGGATGAACTCAAACCCGCCTACGTTCGGGCCCTGGTCGGAGAAATCCGAGGCGTGGGGCGATCCGCCGAAACGGCCGGGCGCTCCCGGCAGGCGCACACTGTGTTTTTCGGCGGTGGGACGCCCTCGCTGCTGTCGGAGGCGGAGCTGGGGGCCATCCTGTCGCAGATAAGTCAGAGCTTCGAGATCTCGGCCGCGGCGGAGATCACCCTGGAAGCCAACCCTGGCACTGTGGACCTCGCCAGCTTGCGCGGCTTCCGTTCCCTGGGTGTCAACCGCCTTTCGTTGGGCATGCAATCTAGTGATTCGGGGGAACTTCAGATGCTCGAGCGCCAGCACGGGATGGAGCATGTGTGGCAGGCGGTTTCCTGGGCGCGCCGGGCTGGGTTCGATAACCTTAACCTCGACCTGATCTACGGTCTCCCGGAGCAGAGTCTGACACGCTGGAGAGCCAGCCTGCAGGCTGCTTTGGCCCTTGAGCCCGATCACCTTTCGCTCTACTCGCTCTCGCTGGAATTCGGCACACCCATGAGGAAGTGGGTGCAGCAGGGTCGCCTGCCATGGCCCGACCCCGATCTGGCCGCCGACATGTATGAGCTGGCCGATGAGATGCTCGAGCGGGCCGGGTATCTGCAGTACGAAATCTCCAACTGGGCCCGGCCCGGATTGGACGGGCAGCCCCGGGCTTGCCTCCACAATCTGCAAATCTGGCGCAACCGTGAGTACCTTGGACTTGGGGCGGGTGCCCACGGCTGTGCCGATGGATGGAGGACGCGAGTCGTGCGTTCTCCCCGCGCGTTCATCGAGCGCCTGCAAAGCGAGACCTGGACGCAGGAGTTTCCCTTCACACCGGGGACGGTTTGGCGGGAACGGCAAAGCCTGCCGCGCCGGGCTGAGGACACGATGATCCTTGGCCTGAGGTTGACCAGGGAAGGCGTCTCCGAACACGCCTATGCGGAGACCTTTGGCCACACAATGGAAGAAGATTTCGGCGAACCCCTGGCGGGGCTATCGGGAAGCGGCCTGTTAGAGAGACGGGAGGGCGTGCTGAGGCTGACGCACCGGGGCCGGCTTCTCGGGAACCAGGTTTTCGAGCGTTTCGTAGATCACCTAGCGAGAGGTGCACTTGCCGTGGACGCCATTTCCCCCGCAGCCCCCCGAGATCTCAAGGCCTACTGACCTGAGGTGGATTCGCCCATCTGTGCCAACGAATAGCTCCAGTCAGGGTGGGGTTAGTTCGGGAAGAGGGGCCAAATCATCGGAAGAAAAATCATCGATACGAGCAGGAGCACCACTGTCAAGAGGCCGCCCACACGCGCGTAATCGGTGAATTTGTACCCCCCCGGTCCAAAAATCAGGATGTTCGCCTTGTGCCCCACGGGGGAGAGAAAGCTCGTGGTTGCACCGATCACGGCCGCCATCGTGAATGTCTTGTAGTTGGCTCCCAATCCTAACGCAGTGTCAAGGGCGATGGGTACGATCAGGACAATAGCGGCCGCGTTGGACATCGGCTGCGTGACGGCGGCCGCCAGCAGATAGATGCCTGCTAATGTTGCCACCACGCCATACTGTCCCAAGGCCCCCAAGATGAGGTCGGCCAAGAAACGAGCAGTGCCAGTCGATTCCATCGCCATTCCAAGTGGCAGCATCCCCGCCACCAAGAAGACAGTTCGCCAATCGACACTTTCGTAGGCCTCCTCAATGGTCAGGGCGCCCGAGATGACGATGACCATGGCGGCGATGACCATTGCCAGGGAGATGTCCATCACGCCGCTGAGCACCAATCCGATGGCGCCCAGTAGAGCCGCTACTGCGATTGGGGCCTTGCCTTTTCGAAATTGTTCAAAGTTCATGGGTTCGAGCACCAGGAAGTCTTCTCGTTCCTGCAATTCCGCGATGCGGTGTCTCGGACCTTGCAACAGGAGGGCGTCTCCAAACTGCAGATGCATGTCCCTGAGTCGCTGAGTGATGACCTCACCGTGACGGGAGATGGCCAGGGCGGTGAAGCCGTACCGCTCCCGGAATCGGAACTCGTTGAGGCTCTTGCCGACGACTCGAGAATTTGGGGCCAGCGTGGCCTCGATCAACTGTGTGTTTTCGGACTGAATCCGCTCCATTTCTGGGTCGGCGGAGGCCTCAGGCACGAGCCCCTGCGGCTGCAGCGTGCTTATGATGTTGGATGCCGATGTCTCGATCACGAGCAAATCGCCTGCCTTGAAGCGAACATCCCGATTGAGGGCCGGCGCTTCCCCGTCCTGTCGCTGGATGGCGAGCACCGTAACGTCGTGGTCCCGGCCCAGTCGAGATTCGAAAAGTGTCTTGCCGACCAGCGGGCTGGATGGCGACACGCGAGCCTCGGCGACGTAGTCCCGCAGCTTGAATGGCCCCAAATTGCCCTGAGTGTTGGGTCGGACTGGGATGAGCCGCCGACCGATCAGCACCATGTAAACGATGCCAGTGGTGAGCAGGATGAACCCCATAGGAGCAAACTCGAAGAAGCCGAACGAGATCAGCTCATGCTCTTTGAGGATCCCGGCTGCCAGGATATTGGCCGGGGTTCCAATCAATGTCAGGGCACCTCCCATGAGGGAGGCGAAGGCCAAGGGAATCAATAGCTTGGATATAGGGACCTTGGTCTTCCTCGAAATGCCTACGACGCTCGGGAGGAGCATCGCCACAGCCCCCACATTGTTCATGAAGGCCGAGATCACCCCCACGGTCGCCATGATTGTGCCCACCAGCCCGGACTCCTGGTTCCCGGCCACTTTAAGGATGGCGTTCCCCAGGATCTCAGCCACCCCGGTCTTGAACATCCCCCCGGAGACCATGTAGACGGCCCAAACCGTGATGACCGCCGAGTTAGAAAAACCCGAGAACACCTGTTGCGGGGGGATTAATCGCAGCACGCCGACGGTGATCAAGACCAGCATAGCTACGATGTCCACCCGGAGCACCTCGGTGGCGAACAGCAGCAAGGCGACGAGAATGATCGCCAAGGTGATGGCAATATCGACCGTCATGGTTGGAGCCGAGTGGAATTCATGGTCCACGTATTATTCACGGACTCACCTGAAATGGCCAAATGTAGGGGATGGTGATGACGACAACCAGCAGGACCACCAGCATCAGTGGGGTGCCAACTCGAATGAAGTCTCTGAAGGAATACCCTCCAGGCCCCATGACCAGCAGGTTGGCTGGATGGCCCACCGGACTGAGGAAAGCAGCTGAAGCTGAAACGGCCACTGCCATGAGGAGAGGATAGGGAGAGACTCCAAGGTCCGATGCGGCGTCAATCGCAATCGGGGCGAGCAGCACAGCGACAGCTGGATTTGGCATCGCTTGTGATGCCAGGGCCGTCAGGACGAAGAGCGCTGCCATAACTGCCATCGGGCCCAATCCGCCCACCGACCGCACTACGCTGTCTGCCAAAAAGCTGGCGGCACCCGTTGTCTGCATCGCAATTCCCAGAGGAAGCATTCCGGCGATCAAGAAGACCGCCTTCCATTCGATGTGCTGATAGGCTTCCTCGAGCGTCAGGCAGCGGGTCAGAATCATGAGTATGACACCGATGACCAGAGAAATCGCAATCGGGAGCCAACCGAGCATGACGGGGACAAGAGCCAGAGCCATAATCGCCGCCGCAATGGGGGCCTTTTCGAACCTGGGTGGTTCCTGGGACCCTTCTTCAAGGACCAGGTAGTCCGGATCGGTAGCGAGCAGGCTGAGGTTGCGCCGGTGGCCAAACAGGAGCAGGGCGTCGCCGAACTCGAGCGGCAGGGTGCCGACGTTTGACCGGATGGTGCGACCTGCCCTCATTATGGCGAGCACATTCATCCCGTACTTCTCTCTGAATTGAACCTGTCTGAGGGTCTTTCCGACAAGATGGGTCCTGGGCGAAAGGACGACTTCGCTGAGTCCGATGTCACCTCGTTCAAGAGACGCCAAGTCGACCTGGGCTTGGATCTCGACCTCCAAATCCTCCTGAGCCTGCAGGGCACGCAGGCTCTCCTCCCTTCCTTCGACCAACAAAGTTTCTCCAGCCAGCAACAGCTCCTCAGGGCCGGGCATCAGGTGTGTCTTTCCCTGTCGGACAACACCCAGTACGGAAAGCCCGTACGCGTCTGCTAGGTGGCTCGTGCCCAGGGTCTTGCCGGCGAGCGCAGACTCCGCTGGTATTTGTACAGCAAAGAGCCTTTCGCCAAGTGCTGAGATCTCCGCTTCGTGGGCCGCAGACACCGACAAATCGGGCTCGGATGCCAGGGATTCCACGCGCCCAGGTGGTCCCTGAACCATGAGCACGTCGTCAGCTTTCAATTCGATATCGCCAAGCTGAGTCCGACGGGGTTCGCCGCCGCGCCAGATCCCGAGCACGTTGAGGCCAAGTTTGCGGCGAAAGTCGCTCTCTCGCAATGTCGATCCGATCAGAGCCGATCCGGGGCCAAGGGTCACTTCAGCGTTTTGAATGTCTGGAGCGAGGAGGCTGTCCACGGTCAGGCCCTGACCCTTGTACAGCAGCTGGTGGTGCCCGACAAGTTCTTTCAGATGGGCCTCCTGGCCCAAGACAACAAGGCGGTCGCCGCCACGCAGGACCGCATCCGGGCCGGGCGCCATCTGATCGTGATCCGGCCGGAGGATGGCGATGATGTTGATCCCCAGGGTGGACCCCAGGCGCATCTTGGCCAGAGTCATGCCGGCCAGCGGCGTCTCCTGAGGGATTCGGAGGACGAAGAGTCGTTCCTTCAGCGAGTAGACCTCTCCCAAATCACCCCGGTCCCCACCTTTCATCTCCATGGCGATGTCGCGGCTGGGGAGGATTCGGCGGCCAATCAGGGTCATGTAAGCGACTCCAGCCACGGTGACGATGATTCCAACCGGGGCAAAGTCGAACATCTTCAAAGGGGGTAGTCCCGCTTGAAGGAGGGCATCGCTGATAAGGATGTTGGGGGGGGTGCCGATCAGGGTGATCATGCCGCCGAGCAGGCCGCCGAAGGCCAGCGGCATCAGGAGCTTGGCCGGGGGACGACCGACGCGGCGGGCGATAACCACGACCACGGGGAGCATCAGTGACGTCGCACCGATGTTGTTCATGAAGCTGGAAAGGACTGCCACTGTGACCATGATGATAGCGATCAAACGGGCTTCGCCGGAACCGGCGACTCTCAGCAGCCTCGAGCCGATGATGCTGGCTACGCCCGACCGCGCCAAGGCCGCGCTCAGGATGAGCACCGCCCAAACGGTCACCACAGCTGGACTGCTGAACCCAGACAGGGCTTCGGCTGGCGAGATCAATCCGGCCAGCGGCAGTGCAACCATGACCATGAGCGCGACCAGATCGGGGCGGATCTTCTCGGAGACGAACAGGATGACGGCCAGGATCAGGATCGAGAGGACGATCAGAACCTCAGTCGTCATCATCACCGACCAGGGGAGTTGAAGCCGGATCAATGGCAGACAGCAGGCTGGGTCCGCTGCCTGACTGCAGGGTACCCAGAGTCGCTGTCTTGTCAAGTTGAGGCGATTGCGCGGGTCTCGGGACAGATTCAGCTATGGCGGGGCGCGAACCTCGAAAAGACGGGGAAAACAAACCGGCCGCCTGGTCTCCAGGCGGCCGATGGTCGGGGCGGGCGGATTTGAACCGCCGACCCCCTGCACCCCATGCAGGTGCGCTACCGGGCTGCGCCACGCCCCGACGGTCCCCGGATTATAGCCGACGCCCGGTTTTCCCTCAAGCCTGGGCGAAATTAAGGACGATGCGGGCTGTGTGCTTGACGCCCTTGACAAAGTTTTCGATTAAAACGTTCTCATTTGGTGCATGGACTCTGCCTTCGGGGTGACTGATGCCGGCCATGGCCACCGGCACGCCCAGATGGGCGATGAATGCGTGCACCGGGCCGGAGCCTCCGGAAATCGGTTCGATCATTTGTGGCCGGCCGTATACCGGCCGGGCACTCTCGACCACCATTTGTAAAAAGGGGTCGTCGGGGTCGGTTCGTCCAGGTGGTTCGCCGCCCAACCACTGCACCTCGATGTCGTCGAAACCCTCCCGGGCGAGGTGGGCCTTGAGCAGCTCGAAGATCTCATGTGGATCCTGGTCGGGCACAAGCCGGAAGTCGACCTTGGCCCGGGCTTCCGCCGGCAGCACTGTCTTCGTGCCCGGCCCCTGGTAGCCTGAGGTCAGACCGCAGATGGTGCAGGTGGGAGTGAACACTTCCTCACGGTGCAGGTCGAGACCGCCCCTCAGCCCCTTGATGAACCCCTGCAGCCCGTATGTCTCTTTGTAACTGGCGGCGACTTCGGGGAGTTCAGCCAGAAGCTCCAGGTCCCGTGCCGTTGGGGGGATGACTTTGTCGTAGAAGCCGGGGATCCGGATCCTCTCGTCTGGTCCCTTCAACGTTCCCAGGGCCCAGGTGAGTCGCCAAGCGGCGTTGGGGAAGATACCGCCTCCCAGCCCTGAATGAGCGTCCAGCGAGGCCGTTCGGGCGACCAGTTCCACGTAGCAAATCCCGCGCAATCCCGCCGACTGGACCGGTCGGCCCTCGTGATCCACACCGCCGAATTCCCAGACACAAGCGTCTGCGGCCAGCAAGTTCTCGTTGTGGGCCACGAACTCGGGCAGATTAGGACTGCCGATCTCCTCTTCACCTTCAACCACAAATTTGATGTGACAGGGCAGTTCAGCCTGATTGGCCAAAATGGCGTCGATGGCCGCCAGCCGGCAGATGAAGTGACCTTTGTCGTCGCTAACCCCTCGCCCGAAGATCTTGCCGTCCCTGATTTCTGGCTCAAACGGAGGCGACTCCCAAAGCTCGAGCGGCTCCGGCGGCTGAACGTCGTAATGGTTGTAGAAGAGAAGCGTGCGGTCGGAGGTCCCCTGACGTTCGGCAAATACGACCGGCTGGCCTGCCGTGGGGAGGATCGAGACCTCGAACCCGCGTGTGTTCAGCATCTCCGCCACAAGCTCAGCGCACGCCTGCATGCCTACGTTCTGGGCTGCAATGCTCGGCTGTTTGCATAATCGTTTGAGGGTCTCTAGTTGGTCCGGAAGCTGGGCGTCGATGGTGGCGTCAAGGGAGGTGAAATCAGACATGTTTGGCTCCTTCGGGAGGGGCGGGTACACACCGTTGAAATTGCGCCTGGGTCATTCTAACGCTAGAATCTACTCGCCAAGGAGGACGGCATGCCGATCCATGACATATCGCTGGACGTTCTACCGGGAATGCCCATCTGGCCCGGCGATCCCCCGCTGACTGTGGAGCGCTTTTCGGCGATCGCAGCCGGGGAGGAAGCCAACGTAACTCGGTGGGCGTCCTGTGTGCACATCGGGACCCACGTGGACGCCCCGTTGCATTTCGTCGAAGGGGGTCCGGGAATAGATGAGTTGTCGCTAAAGGATCTCAACGGACGGGCGTATGTGGTGAACCTTCCAAAGGCCGACGTCCTGGACCGCGCCACCTTGGAGCGGGCTCACATTCCCCAACGAACTCGTCGGTTGCTTTTCAAGACGCGCAATTCGAAGTTATGGTCCTCGGGCGAGACCAAGTTTCGCGAGGATTTCGTGGCGATTGATGCCAGTGGCGCGGAGTGGTTGGTGAACAAAGGTGTGCGGCTGGTTGGCGTGGACTATCTGTCTGTCGCGCCGTTCAGCGCCCCCGGGCCAACCCATCGCATCCTGCTCCGAGCAGGCGTGGTCGTCGTGGAGGGTCTCAATCTCACGGATGTTACTCAAGGGCGCTACACGCTGCACTGCTTGCCGATCAAGATTGTGGGGGCCGACGGTGCCCCGGCCCGCGCCATCCTTGTTGGAGTCTAACCACCCGAAAGGGGATCTCATATGAGTGCAACGCAGATTGGGATTATCGCTGTCGCATTGTTGATCATTCTGGGTGTCTTGCTGCTGATCTGGATGCAGGTGGTTCGGAACCGAACCGAAACTGAGGACCATGAGCCGCCGGAATCCCTGCAGGCCCTGAAAGATGCGCGGATCGACCCCGGTGAGAAGGTGGCCACATCCATCAGCGAGGAGATCGAGTCCCTTGTCCAGGCAGAACTCAGCGACCTTCCCGATCTGGCCAACCGGAAAATCGACTTCTCGACGGCAGCCGACGACTTTCTCGTGATTTGGCTGGATGGCGTCGCCTACCACAACGTGGCCGACATCCCGGATGATCGGATTCGCCATGCCATTCAGAAGGCGGTGGAACTCGTTAACAAGACGGCGTTGGGCTAGGGGTCCAGGGCGTGTCTCATTCCAAGGTATCGCTGGCGGGGCTTTTCCCTCCGGTCCCCACCGCATTTGATAGCCAGGGCGATCTGCATCTGGACGGCTTCCAATCCAATCTGCAGCGATGGAACGGTGAACCGCTTGACGGCTATGTGGTCGGCGGCTCCAACGGAGAGTTTGTGCTCATGGCGCCGGCGGAACGGTTGGCGGTGGTGCAGGCCGCCCGCCAGGTCATCCCCAAGGACCGCCTCTTGATCGGGGGCGCCGGGGCCGAATCGACCCGGGGAACATTGGAGCTTTGCGACGGCATGGCCAAGATGGGCGCCGATGCGCTGCTCTTAGTTACCCCGAGCTACTACAAGGCCCACATGACGGCCGCCGCTCTCGGGGAGCATTACACCACAATCGCTGATCGGGCATCCCTTCCCTTGATCCTGTACAACGTGCCAGCCAACACCGGACTGAACCTGCCCGTCGAGACGGTCAGCGAGTTGTCCCATCACCCCGGCATCATCGGCATGAAGGACAGTGGGGGCGACATCGTGCGGATCGCTGGGCTTGTGGCAGCCACGCCGCCCGATTTCCAAATCCTGGCTGGCTCAGCCAGCTTCCTGCTGGCGGGATTGAGCGTCGGCGCTGTGGGATGCGTGCCCGCGCTGGGAAATCTGGCGGCCGGGCATCTTGCGCGTCTGATGTCCCTGTTTCACGCGGGTGATGTCGAAGGAG
The DNA here is from genome assembly GCA_963807065.1 of uncultured Chloroflexia bacterium. Lineage (GTDB taxonomy): Bacteria > Chloroflexota > Anaerolineae > Anaerolineales > E44-bin32 > CAWAND01. The sequence goes on along the minus strand of CAWDZQ010000002.1, from coordinate 114,676 downwards.
CGCGTGTTATTCAGCAGGCCATGCTCGCTCCCAATCGTGCGGTGACCAGCCAGTATGGTGTGGCGGGGCTCAAGGCTGGACTGGATCTTTTAGGCTACTACGGCGGGCCGGTCCGTGGGCCGCTCAAGGGGCTTTCAGGACCGGATCGAGCCGACCTGGAGCGGATCTTGCTTGAGGCGGAGATTTTGTGAGCGACAGGGGGTCGGCCTGACCTAGAGTTGGCCCGACGCTTCCCAGGTTTCGAGTAGGCGTTGATAGTCGTCTTCCTGATAGCGCCCCAAGTCAAACCATCGGGCGTATGACGGCAGCTGCGCCCCCGCCACGTGTGCGGCCAGCAATTCGCCGGCGGCTGGCGAAGCCATCAGGCCGTATCCCGAGAGCGCTCCAAGAATGTAGGCCCCTTTCACCGGAAGTGGCCCGGCCAACAGACGGTTCTCCTGGGTCTTTACGTAGTAACCCCCATCCACGAAAGGCTTAGGCATGCGCCCAATATAGGCTTTGAGCCCCGGGATCATCCGTGACAGACCTCGCAGGGCAACTTCCGGATAGACTTCATCATCGAAATCTGGGGGGAAAGTCGGGGTCACTGGATCAAGGTGGTAGGTCCACAGGATCAGGATGATCGGGCTCTCCGCGCCGCCTTCGGGGCGAACGTGCACGCCCTCAGGCAAACCATCGAGCAGCCAGGCCATCTCCGGATCCTCGGCCAGTAGTCCCCGTTCTTCGGCGGACCACTCCAGGGTTTGCTCGTCAGACCAGATGACGAGTGGCGCGGATCGGGGCACGGCCCGATTGGGGTCGGCCATCGACACCTTGGCGTGGAGTTCGCAGAATAGGGGGAGATCGACATCTAGCATGGCCGCCACGTCCTGCGACTTGGGGCCGGCAGCCACGACGAAGTTGTTGGTTTCGACGTTGAGTGCGCCCTGTGGTGTGCTGACGTGGACGGCGCGCACGTGCGGATCGTGCTCGACGGCGTCCACGCGGCCCTCGACCAGCCGGACCCCGGCCTGTTGCGCCCGTTCAAGAAGCAGCTTCCCCACCTGCTGCCCGCTGAACCAGCCGCAACGGCGGGCGTGAAGAACCCCCAATGTGTCCTCCGCCAGGTACGGGAAATGTCGATGGATCAGATCGGGGTCGACAAACAGGTCTGCGCCGGTCGGAAGGTCATGGTAGCCTTCGGCCGGCGCGGGGATGTACTCAGGGTCGTCGGAACGCCCCTCGTGGAGCCGGAGCGGCCCGGCGCCGTTGGCTTCGGCCTCGCGGCTTATGGCGCGGTAAATGTCGATCTTGGCGGGGTCGGCGGTGGCGAAGAGGTAGCCGCGGCGGTTGAGCTGGATGGCGTTGCCGCTTTCGTCCGCCCAGGCTTCCAGCAGATCGATGCTGCGGTTCATCAACCGCACCATGGCGTCACCGGGGCCGGGCCACCAGTTTCGGTAGCACTCGGTGGATTTGTCGCTGGTGAGTGAAAGCGGCGGAAGCTCGTCCACCAAGACCACATCTTGGATGCCTTGGTGGACCGCCAGATGGTAGGCGGCCGAGACGCCGGCGATCCCGGCCCCGCAGATCACGACGTCGGCCGTTTCACGCACCGCGGAGGGCCTCGCGAGCGCAGACTTCGGCCAACGGTCCGCCGCGGCGGACATCGAGCGGCGTCGGCCCGGTCATCAAGCTGGCGCCTCGGCGCAGGCGCTTCGCATGTCCGCCGTCACGTCCGGGCGGGGGCGCAGATCGGCGCCCGGCGCCAGGCGGTCGGCGATGGCCTGCATGGTCTCCCCGGTCACTGGATGTACGAGATCGGGTATCAGTTCGGCAACCACGGCCGCCAGGTAGGCTCGCGTCAGCAAATCCGGATCGGGGAGCGGGTGGTCGGCGCGCTCGTCAACCTGACGGTCCCACAGACACATATCGAGATCGACCGTCCTCGGGGCATAGCGATCGGCTCCCCGCTTGCGGCCCAAGAGGAGCTCGATGTCGCGTAAATGTTGACGCACAGTATCGATGGCTTCGTCCGTCTCCAACCAGACGGCGGCGTTCAGATAATTGGGCTGCCCGGGCGGGCCGACGGGTGGGTTCTCGTAGGTGGTTGAGACACTCCGTACGCTGCCCAACTCGGCCAGAGCCCTCACGGCCAGAGGCAGCCATCGCTCGGCATCGACATTGGAACCCAAGGCAATGATGGCCATCTTAGGCAAAGTCGGAAGCCTCGCGTTCGATCTCCACACCGACGGAGTGGGCGAAGCGCAGGGCGCCGGGCTTCTCCACACGCACCCTGACGCGTTTCACACGCGGCTGGGCCAGGCACAGCCTGGCAATGTCTGTCGCCAGGGCTTCCACGGTGAAGGGCTGGTGAGATTCGATGTGCTCAATGACCGCCTTGGCCACCGTTCGGTAACTGACCGTGTCATCAATATCATCGCTGGTGCCGGCCATCCTGGTGTCGGCATGCAGGGTCAGGTTCACCAGAATGTCCTGCTCGACCTTGCGCTCCCAGTCGTTGACGCCGATGACGCCCCGCACCAGGAGGTCGCGGACCAGGATCTTGTCATCTTCCATGCTCGTCAGCTCCTTAGATCAAGTGTCGGCCACCGTCGACGTACAATATTTGGCCCGTCACATAGGCCGGCCCGCCGGCGAGGAAAACAAGGCTCCGCACGGCTTCCTCGACCGTGCCCCAACGCGCCGCCGGGACGCCTTGGATGGGCGCAGTGTCCGAAGAGCCGTCCCCGTCGCTCGGCGGCAGAATGGCCCCCAGGGCTAGGGCGTTGACCCGGATTTGTGGTGCATAAGCTTGGGCCAGGCTCAGGGTGACGGCAGCCAGGCCGGCCTTGCTGACCGTGTAGGGGAAGTGATCCACACCGGGCTTGAGGGCGCGCCAATCAAGCACATTGACTACGGAGCCAGGCTGTCCGCCAAGCCTACGGGCGAAAGCCTGCGTCAGAAAGAAGGGCGACGTCAGATTGATGCGCATGTGGCGAACCCAGGCGTCCAGATCGGTCTCGTCCGGACTGAGAGGCTCGAAAATGGCGGCGCTGTTGACCAGAACGTCCACGCCCCCCAGGCCGGACGTCACCCGGTCGATCAACCCGGCCGCCTGCTGGACATCGCCCAGGTTGGCCTGGAAAATATCGGCCCGGACGCCAGCGCGCATGGCGTCATCGGCGGTCTTCTGGGCGCCATCCTGCGATCCGTGGTAGTGGACCGCCAGGTCGGCGCCAGCGGCGGCCAGGCCAAGCGCGAACGCTCGCCCAAGCCGGCGTCCGGCTCCGGTGACCAAGGCGGTGTGACCCCTGAGCGAATCCGTGCTCTCCATGGGCTCCATTGTACATTCAATGACTGGCCAACCCGAGAAGGGGGCAAGGTGCGGCCAGGCCATGGTAGGATGCTGAACTGGGGACCGATTTCGGAGGACACGATGCACGACATTGAAGCTGCCGCCGAGCTGTTGGGGGGCGTTGGAGTCGCCAAACGTGAGATCGAGGAGGCCGTCACCGGGCTGCTGAACGCATTCGGTGAGGACATCGATCGGCAGGGGCTGGAAGAAACACCCGCCCGGGTGGCCAGGATGTACGATGAACTGCTGGTAGGCTACCGGGTGGACCCTTTCGCCTTGATCAACGACGCCCTGTTCGACGTGGATTACTCCGATATGGTGGTGGTAAAGAACATCGAATTCTACAGCCTTTGTGAACACCATTTGATCCCGTTCCTTGGTCGCGCGCATGTGGCTTACATTCCGTCGGACAAGGTCATCGGATTGTCCAAAATCCCTCGCGTGGTAGATCTCTTCTCCCGCCGCCTCCAGGTTCAAGAACGCATGACGCGCCAAATTGCAGACTTCTTGGACGCCGTCCTGAAACCCTTGGGGGTAGGTGTGGTGGTCGAAGGCTGGCATCTGTGTGCTGCTATGCGCGGCGTCAAGAAGGCCAACGCTGTGATGGTCACCAGCGCCCTGTGCGGAACCTTCCAGGAAAACTCCAAGACCCGTCAGGAGTTCCTGAACCACGTCAGCCGAGTTGGGCCGGAGTTTTCAATCTAGACCTTCGGAAGATGCCATTCCGGTGGACCAGCCCGGCGCATGCCGGGCTTTTGATTGCTTAGGGGACTCCCCTCCCCTCGAGGCGTGACATTCGTTACTTGGCGGGCGGACGACCCACCGCGTACGCTATTTGTGCCAATTTTCACTAAGTGTCCAGAAGTGTCACAGGTGCAAACCGGGAGGATTCGGGATGGATGCACTCAGCCTTGCACGCTGGCAATTCGGCCTCACGGCCACTTTTCATTTCTTCCTCGTTCCGCTGACCCTAGGGCTCTCCATCCTTGTGGCGCTGATGGAGACTCTGTACGTGCGCACCGGCGACGAGCTCTATCTCAGGATGACCAAGTTCTGGGGCAAGCTGTTTGTGATCAACTTCGCCGTGGGGGTGGTCACCGGAATCGTGCTCGAGTTTCAATTCGGCATGAACTGGGCCGAGTATTCACGCTTCATGGGTGACATCTTTGGCGCCCCGCTGGCGATCGAGGCCCTGTTGGCCTTCTTCCTCGAGTTCGACTTTCCTGGGTGTGTGGATCTTCGGCTGGGACCGAGTATCCAAGCGCGTTCACGCGTTGTCAATCTGGCTGGTGGCTTTGGGGTCCAATCTGTCCGCCCTGTGGATCCTGATCGCCAACTCATTCATGCAGGAACCCGTGGGCTATGTCCTTCGCAACGGTCGGGCTGAGATGGTTGACTTCTGGGCGCTGCTGACCAATCCGCACGTGTGGACCCAATTCCCTCACGTCTTATCCGCCTCGATGACCACGGCGGCATTCTTCGTCCTTGGAATCAGTGCCTATCATCTGGTTCGGAAATCCGCCAACCTGGATGTGTTCGAGCACTCCTTCAAGTGGGGTGCCGTGTATGCGGTGGTGGCCACATGCCTGGTGATCGTTGTCGGGCACAGCCAAGCGCAGCACATGGTCAAGACCCAGCCGATGAAGATGGCCGCCGCCGAAGCGCTGTGGGAGAGCCAGAACCCGGCTTCCATGTCCCTGTTTACTATTGGCAATGAGCCGCAGTTGAAGGATGTGTTTGCCATACGGGTGCCCTACCTGCTGAGCATCCTCGCTTACAACCAGCCCACCGGCGAGGTCCAGGGAATCAAGGAGCTGCAGGAGGAATATCAATCAACCTACGGACCAGGAAACTACATTCCGCCGGTTGCCGTGTCCTATTGGACCTTCCGCCTGATGGTCGGAGCGGGGTTCCTCATGCTGGCGCTGGGAGGCTGGGCGCTGGCCAAGACCCTTCGCAACACGCTGTCTGATTCTTCCCGGTTGTTTAGGTTGCTTCCCTTGGCGATCGTGCTTCCCTATTTTGCCAATACCACCGGATGGATGTTCACCGAGATCGCCCGTCAGCCATGGATCGTGTTTGGGCTGCAGCGCACTCAGGATGCCGTGTCCAAGAGCGTGACGTCGGGTGAGGTGCTGACCTCGCTAATCTTGTTTACCTTGATCTACCTCTCGCTGTTCGGCGCGGATGCCTTCTTGCTGTTCAAGTTTGCCCGCCAAGGCGCCGGCGGCACCACCCATAAGAACACAGCCTACGGTTAGCGGGAAAGGGTTGGAGGCGACAAATGGATCTGAACACGCTCTGGTTCCTGCTCATCGCTGTGCTCTTTGTGGGCTTCTTCTTCCTGGAAGGGTTTGACTACGGGGTGGGAATTCTTGCTCCCCTTCCTCGGCCGGGATGACCACCAACGCCGGATGATTGTCAACGCCATTGGCCCTTTCTGGGACGCCAATGAAGTCTGGTTGATCACGGCCGGCGGGGCGATGTTTGCCGCCTTCCCCAACTGGTACGCCACCATGTTCAGCGGCTTCTACCTTCCTTTGGTCCTGATGCTGGTGGCCCTGATCGCGCGTGGGGCGGCGTTCGAGTTTCGCTCAAAGCACGACACCGATCGTTGGCGAGGGGTGTGGGATGGACTGATCTTCGCCGGCAGCCTTGTCCCAGCCTTGCTCTGGGGGATTGCCCTCGGCAACCTGCTGCTCGGTGTGCCCATCGACTCGAGCATGACCTACGTCGGCGGCTTCTTCAACCTGCTCAACCCCTATGCCATCTCGTGGGGTTTGACGACCCTGATCGTGTTTGTGCTTCACGGCGCCATCTTCCTGAGCCTCAAGATTGAGGGCGAACTTGGCGAATTCGCCCGCCGGGCTGCGCAGAGGATCTGGCCGTTCGCCGTGGTCATCGGCTTCTTCTCGGTGGGGGTCGGATACTTCGTGACCGACATGTTCACCAGGCTCGGCGTCGACCCGGGTGTGATACCGTTGGGCGCCGGCGCCGCCATGCTCGTGTCCGGATGGTTCATCCGTCAGAAGCAAATGGGTTGGGCGTTTGGCATGACTGGCCTTTCAATCGCGCTGTCGACGATCACGATGTTCATCGGTCTCTATCCCCGGGTCATGGTGTCCAGCCTGGGATCGGCCATGAGCCTCACCGTCTACAACGCCGCTTCCAGCCCCTACACCTTGCGGGTGATGTCCATCGTGGCGATCTCGCTCCTACCGTTCGTCCTCCTCTATCAGGGTTGGTCCTACTGGACCTTCCGCAAGCGCATCAGCGGCGATTCTGACCTGGAATATTGACCCTGCGGGTCATCTCTCAGCCTGACTGCCCAGCGCCCGACGGGTCTCCGCCGGGCGCTGGGCATGGGCTTCGGGCTGCATCATCAGGTCAACCTCCCCGGAGGGTTCGGCCCGTGAGCTGGGTTGTGCATCGCGTGTCTCCGCGGCACGGCTGCTGTGTCCTGTCCGTCCGGCTCCGGGTCCCCACCATCTCTCCCATTCCATCAAGCGCCGCCAATGTGCTATCCTGCTTCGATGGACGCTGTAACGAACGGGACCAGGCATCGTTCTCATGAATGAAGTTGACCTGAGCCAATTGCCGGATGCAGACCTGATCACACGCGCAAAGCGTGGGGACACGGAATGCTTCGGGCAATTGTACGAGCGCTACGTCGATCAAATCTACCGCTACGTGCGCAGCCGAGTTTCGGACGATCGGGATGCAGAAGATTTGACCGAGAACATCTTTGTCAGGTCGTACGAGTTGCTGGAGACCTACGAGGAGCGGGGCTGGGCATACTCGGCCTTCCTGTACCAGGTGGCCCGCAATCTGCTTGTGGACCATTATCGGCAGGCAGGCTCCGACCAGCCGCTGGACGCAAGCGAACCGCTTGAATCTGAAGGTCCGGGTCTCGAGCAGAGGTTGAGCGAACAAGAGGATGTCATCCGGATCAACAAAGCTATGGTTGAGCTTCCGGATGATTATCAGGAGATCATTCGGCTGAGAGTGCTGTTGGATCTGCCCACCAGCACTGCAGCTGAGTGGATGGATAGAAGCGAAGGCGCCGCCAGAGTCCTGCTCCACCGGGCTTTGAAGGCACTTCGCCAGGGGCTGGAGATAGAGCTTCGAGATGGATGAGCTGCGAGCGGCCAGGATGTTGGATGACGCGTTGACTGCCCGGGAAAGCCGGGATCAGGGCGCGCCGCTCGACGTCGCAGCTGGTCAACCCGAAATCAACGAGTTGCTGGCGCTGGCTTCCGTCCTCGAAAAGGGCCTTGCGCCTGCCTCCCCGGGCCGAGCTGCGGTGGACCGCACCCGTACCCGCGTATTGAACCGTGTAGGTGCCATTCGGAGGCCGGCCTCGCGAAGCATGCCGCAGGCCCGACGGCCAACCCATCTCCGCCGCCTCGCCTTTGCCATGGTGAGCCTGTTCCTGGTCTTTGCCATCCTGGCCAGCGGCACCGGCGTCGCCTATGCCGCCGGCGGCTCGCTTCCCGGGGACGGCCTGTACGGGGTAAAGCTGGGGCTCGAATCGGCCCGGCTCGCACTGACTTTCTCCCCTGAAGCACGCGGTGCCTTCCTGCGAGGCTTGGCCGATGAGCGTCTGTCAGAAATTCAAACCTTGTTGCAAGTTGACAGGGAGGGTGATCTTCCGGCTGCCGTCGACAGTTACAGCCACACTCTGAACGAACTGGAACAGGCAGCTGGCGCCCAGGATGGGCCTACCCTTGAACAGACGCGGGCGAACCTACTGCACCACCTGGGTGTCCTGCAGATGCTGCTGACTTCGGCGCCGGAGCGAGCTCGCGCCGGCCTGGAGACAGCAATCTCCAAATCTCACCATGGGCTGGATGTGATCGACGCGCTTGAGCAGGGGATGAATCCTGGTCAACTGGCCCCGGGTCGGGTCAAGAAAACTCCTTCCGCCGATGATGGATCCGGCAACGGGAACCAGGGTAAAGGACCTTCTGCAGATCACACGCCGGGGCCCCCAGGAGGGCCGCCCGGCAAGAATGGATCGCCGGGCAACGGCAACGGTCCCTCGACCAATCACACCCCGGGTCCTAAGGGCGATCCCCCCGGCCAGAACAAAGGCGGGGGATCCGGCGATTCTCGGGGAAATCACTAGGCAATTTCCCGAAGCCCCTCGGGTCACAACCGGCGGCCAATTTACCTGATACCCTTCAGGCCGGGCGAACGTGCCCGGTCTTGTGTTAACATCCCCACTATGTCCGAAAACAGAGAATCCGCAGCGATCATCGCCGAATGCCAGCTGGCCGTGAAGGCCCGACGCTCAGGTCAGGAAGGTCGGGCGCGTGTCCACGCCCGTCGGGCAGCGGGTTGGGCGGTGGGTTTGAGCTTCCGGAGGGGCGGGCAGGATCCGGGGACTCGCAATGCGCTTCGCCTGCTTGTGCGGTTGTCGGTTGACCCGGCGGCTGCCGAGTCTCTGCGCCAAGCGGCTCGCCGACTCACAGTCCATGTCACCCCAGATCACACCCTACCTCACGGTCAAGACCCCCTACACGATGCTGACGTCATCATCGGCGGCTGCCTGCCTGAGCTGGCGGGGGGCCTGATGGAAGATTTGCGTGACTAGCGGTTCGGGGCTGGGCGTCCCCGACCTTGTGGAGGATCCTTCCTCCGGCCTGACCTACCGGCTTCGGCCTCGTAGTGTTCCCGGAAGTCCCTCATTTCTTCTCCTGCACGGTTTTGGCGGCGATGAAGACGTGCTGTGGGTCATCCAGTCAGCCCTGCCGGAAGGAGGGCTCGTGGCTGCGCCCCGGGGCTTGTTTCCGGCAGAGGGCGGCGGTTTCTCCTGGGTAGATGGAAACCCAGGCCCCGGGGGCAGCCTGCACGATTTCGATCCGGCACGCCAGGCGATCTCGCAGTGGCTGACCGGTCTGGTGCGCCTGCACGGCCTAGATTTGAGGGACACGTATCTGCTCGGGTTCAGTCAGGGCTCGGCGTTGGCGTTTGCGCTGGCGTGCCTCGGCGACATCGAGCCGGGCGGTCTGGCGGCCCTGGCCGCCTACCTGCCAGAGGGCGACCTGGGCCGGCTCGACGGACTGCCGATCTTTTGGAGCCACGGTAGCCGGGATGACCGGGTCCCCGTGGCGCGTGCTCGCCGTGATGTCGAGCGTCTGCGCGCTGCCGGGGCCCGGGTCGATTACTGCGAATCGGATACCGGCCACAAGGTTGGCGTCGAGTGCCTCCGCGCCCTCAAAGCCTGGCTCCATTCGGGATGAAGTGGCGGCCGGCAGGCGCAGCCAGCGTTGCCCCCCCCGAAGGTCGGATATGATCAGCGTGATAAGATGAATTCGAAGTTTGGGGTGAACGCGGGAAGGCCTTGCCCGCGGCCCCAAACGTCGCTCGAAACCGCACCTGGAGCGTGACATGACCGATCAAGACCTCATTCAACGCGCGATCAACACCATCCGATTTCTCTCAGCCGATGCAGTGCAAAAGGCGAATTCCGGCCACCCCGGCCTGCCGATGGGGGATGCTGCGCTGGCCTACGTTCTGTGGACGCGTCACCTGCGCTTTGACCCCACACATCCCAAGTGGCCCAACCGCGACCGCTTTGTTCTCTCGGCTGGTCACGGTTCCATGCTGCTCTATTCCCTGCTCCACCTGACCGGGTTCGACTTGCCGATGGACCAAATCAAGCAGTTTCGCCAGCTGCACAGCGTGACCGCCGGTCATCCCGAATACTGGGCGGCGCCGGGGATCGAAACCACGACCGGGCCGCTCGGTCAGGGTTTCGGCAATGCGGTCGGGATGGCCATCGCACGTGAGCACATGGCTGGGTTGTACAACCGGGAGCGATATCCGCTGTTTGACCACCGCATCTATGTCATCGTGTCGGATGGAGACTTGATGGAGGGGATCTCGAGTGAGGCAGCCAGCCTGGCGGGTCATCTCAAGCTGGGAAGCCTTATCTTCATCTACGACAACAACCACATCACGATTGATGGGAACACCAATCTGGCCTTCACGGAGGACCGGGCAGCCCGATTCGCAGCCTACCAGTGGCACGTCCAAACCGTCGATGACGGCAACGATGTTGAGGCGGTGGACAAGGCGTTGACGGCTGCCGAGAACGACCCCCGGCCTTCGATCATTGTCGCCCGGACCCACATCGGGTTTGGCCTTCCGACCAAGCAGGACACGTCCGCTGCCCACGGTGAACCGCCCGGTGACGAGGAACTTGATGGGGCCAAGGGCAACCTCGGCTGGCCGAAGCAGCCCCGATTCCTGGTCCCGGATGATGTGCGCCAGCACTTCCAGGCTGCCGGCAAGCGCGGCGCCGAACGCCGCAACCAGTGGGCGGACATGCGCCGGGGCTATGCTGACGCCTTTCCGGATCTGTCGGCCCAGCTCGATCGGACGCTGGAAGGGAGACTGCCGGATGGGTTGGAAGACCTGCTGCCGAGATTTGAGCCGGACAGCAAGGGCATGGCCACCCGGGCGTCGTTTGGCAAGACCCTGAACGCCACCGCCAAGGCCATCCCCGAGCTCATCGGCGGCTCGGCCGATCTGACCGGTTCCAACAAGACCGATGTCAAAGGCGAGCCGGGATTCACCTCCGACGATTGGGAAGCGCGTTATCTTCACTTTGGCGTTCGCGAGCATGCTATGGGCGGTGCCCTCAATGGCATGGCTCTTTATGGAGGGCTCATCCCCTACGGTGGGACATTCCTGATCTTCTCGGACTACATGCGCCCCACCATCCGGTTGGCGGCGATGATGAAGATTGGTCCCATCTACATCTTCACCCACGACTCGATCGGTCTTGGTGAAGACGGCCCAACCCATCAACCCGTTGAGCAGCTGGCATCGTTGAGGGCAATTCCCAACATGACCACCATCCGGCCGGCCGACGCCAACGAGACCGCCCAGGCCTGGCTGGCTGCCCTTCGCTGGCGGGAGGGCCCGACAGCGCTGGTCCTTACCCGGCAAGGCGTGCCTACCTACGACCGAAGCGAGTTTGCTCCGGCGGAGAATCTGCACAAGGGCGCGTACGTAATGGCTGATTTGGGAGACGCCCAGCCCCAGGTGATTCTGATCGGGACCGGTTCCGAGGTGCAGCTGGCGGTGGAAGCCGGCAAGCTCCTGGCTGCCGACGGAATTCCGACCCGTGTGGTTTCGATGCCGTCGTGGGAGCTCTTCGAAAAGCAGCCCGAGTCCTATCGCCAGCAAGTCCTGCCAGGCGACATCCCGGCGCGTGTAGCGGTTGAAGCGGCTGTCAGCATGGGGTGGGAGCGTTGGGTCGGGGACGAGGGGGCGGTGGTGGGCCTGCACTGGTTCGGTGAGTCGGCGCCCTACGAGCAGATCTACGAGGACCGCGGGTTAACCGCGGCCAAGGTGGCCGAAAAGGCCAAAGAGGTGCTTGAGCAAACCCAGCCGATGGAGGCCGGGGCATGAGGATCGCCGTCGCCGCCGATCATGCAGGTTTCCCGCTTAAGGACGAAATGATTGAGATCGTCGTGGCTCAGGGCCATGAAGCGTTCGACTTGGGCACCGACTCGACCGACCCGGTGGACTATCCTGATTATGCCGAGAAGATTGGCCGAGCCATTCAGGCGGGTCAGGTCGAGCGGGGAATCCTCTTATGCGGATCCGGAGTAGGTGCGGCCGTGGCCGCCAACAAGCTCAAGGGCATCCGTGCCGGTCTGTGCCATGATACGTATTCGGCCCACCAATCCGTGGAACACGACAATGTGAATGTGCTCGCCTTGGGGGCTCGCATCATTGGCCCAGCGCTGGCCCGGGAACTGGTCCAGACGTTTCTGGCGGCCGAGTTCAGCGGCGAGGCCCGCCACCTCCGACGCCTGGCCAAGATCGACGCCCTCGAGCAAACAGGCTGACCGGCCGGCTGGCGGGGCCGACGGTTTCCACAAGGTCCACCTGATGTCTCCTGTCCAAAGCGGACGACCGCGTCCGCAGCGCTGGCTGCAGGGTGCCGGCGAGCCGATCTTTGACGTGCTCCCCGAAACCATCCTGGCCAACACGCGCCATCCGAATTCCGAAAACGCGCTGCTCTGGAACAGCCTCTATCCACGTTTGTGGCCTACGCGACCCCTGTCTGATTTCATGGCCATCCGGCCGCTCTGGGGGACGCGAGAGGTGGGCTTCTCCGACGAAGGCCTGCGTCCCTATTTCTGGGGGTACGGGGTCGACGGCGAGCGCCTACCCGGGCTGGAGCCTGCCCTAGATGCGGTCGAAGGTTCGGGGCCGCGGACTGAGGTCGACCTGTTCCTGGCGGGTGATCGTCAGTTGGTCGTGATCGAGGCCAAGCATACGAGCGGGCTGGGTCGTTGCAGCCGTTACGGCGCGGGCCGATGCCCGGAGGTTCATGCCCCGGATGAGGAAGGGCTCGCGGCTTGCCGCTACTGGGAAGTGAACGAGGCGCGGTTCGATCACGACTTGGACATCCTGCGTCCGACGTCAGACGCGCCCCAAGCGGCCTGCAACCGCCATTATCAGCTGGCGCGCACCCTGCGCCTGGGCACTCGATTGGCTGCGGACACCGGCCGCAGCCTACACCTCTGGTTGTTTGCGCCCCAGCGCGCCTGGCGGCGCAGCCTTCAGCGTGACTGGATCGACTTTGCCGACCGGGTCAAGCCGGTCGAGGTCTGGCGCCGGATGCGCGTCATCGCCTGGGAGGACATTCTCCAGCTTCCCCCCGGGTGATCAGCGGCCACAACTGTGTGTTGACCTGCGCTGGCATCAGTGGTAACTTGTTCCCATGTGCGTTCAAAGATCGTTCGACGTGTTGCCAGCCCCACCGCAGGCCCCGTCCCCATCCAGGCGCGGGGACGTCGAACGGCGCACGCCGATGGTCGGCTTGTCCTGACCGTCGCAAGTCGTTAGCGATGTCCCCACGCCCCACATTTGTGGGGCGTTTCTGTTGATGGACGCCGACAGACATCCAGCCGCAACTTGCAGTGCCGCACGTTCGACAGGAGGCCGGTATGAGAATGAGTCATTTGTTCAGCCAGACCCTGAGGGAAAAGCCTTCGGATGCCGAAATCCCGAGCCATGAGCTCCTGGTTCGGGCCGGTTTCATCCGCCAGCTGGCGGCCGGGATCTTCAGCTACCTGCCCCTGGGCCGGCGATCGCTGGACAAGATCGAAAACATCATGCGGATTGAGATCAACGCCATCGGCGGGCAGGAGATCACCATGCCCGTGGTGAACCCAGCCGACATCTGGCAGGAGACCGGCCGCTGGTATCAGATCGGACCCGAGCTGACGCGCCTCAAGGACCGGTCCGGCCGGGACATGGTGTTGGCAATGACCCATGAAGAGGTGGTGGCGGATCTGATCCGCAAGGAGATCAAGTCCTACCGTCAGCTGCCTCAGCTGATCTACCATATTCAGACCAAATGGCGGGATGACCCGCGCCCCCGGGCCGGGCTGATCCGGGTGCGCGAGTTCACAATGAAGGATAGCTACAGCTTGGACGTAGACGATGCAGGTCTCGACCAGCAGTATCGGGCGCACTTTCAGGCATATTTCAACATCTTCAACCGTTGTAGTTTGCCGGTCATCTCGGTGAAGTCGGATGTGGGGATGATGGGCGGATACCAGGCCCACGAGTTCATGTACTTGACACCCGTCGGTGAGGACACGCTGCTGCTGTGCGACAACTGCGGGTACTCGGCCAACCGACAGATTGCTCGGTTCCGAAAACCGGATGCCGAGCACGAAGCGCTTGGTTCCCTCGAAGAAGTGGCCACCCCCGACATCAAGACGATCGCAGCGCTTGCGGAGTACCTTGAGATTCCCGAAGCCCGAACCGCCAAGGCGGTCTTCATGGTTGCCACCCAGAGCGAGGCTGAAGAAGACATCGAACGTCTCGTGTTCGCCGTCTTGCGCGGGGACATGGATCTTAACGAGACCAAACTGCTCAATGCCTTGGGCGCCAAGGACCTGCATCCCGCCAAAGACGAAGAGATTCAGGCGGTTGGTGCCGTACCCGGCTACGCTTCGCCCATCGGGATCGAGGGCGCCGTGGTGGTCGTAGACGATTTGGTGACGAAGTCGCCCAACCTGGTCGCTGGCGCCAACAAGAATGGCTACCACCTGCGGAACGTCAACTATGGGCGAGACTTCGAAGCGGATATTGTGGCCGATATCGCCGCCGCGGAAGAGGGCTTTGGTTGCCCTGAGTGCGGCTCGGCACTGCGAACCGTGCGAGGAGTCGAGGCCGGAAACATCTTCAAACTAGGGACGCGCTTCAGCGCCGGTATGGGGGCCACCTACCTCGATCAAGAGGGGCAGGAGCATCCGGTGGTGATGGGGTCATATGGCATTGGCAGCGGCCGCCTGCTTGCCTGTTTGGCGGAAGAGCACCATGACGAACAGGGACTTATCTGGCCAATCACCATTGCACCTTTCCACGTTCACCTATTGGCCCTGCGAGGAGGAGAGCAGACGGCTGAAGAGGTGTTGGAGGCTTTGACGGCGGTGGGGATCGAAGTGCTGTTTGACGATCGCGATGAGACCCCCGGGGTGAAGTTCGCCGATGCTGATCTGATTGGAATCCCTATCCGGGTCACGGTGAGCAAGCGCTCGCTCGAGAGCGGCGGAGCTGAAGTCAAACTGCGGCACGAGAGTGACAAGTGGGTGGTCGCTCTGGACAAGCTCACATCGGAGATTACGGGCCAGATCACTGCGCTCGAGGACGAGATCAAGGCGATGGTGGTCGAGGTGCCGTTTGAGGCCTAGGGGCAGGGTTGCATGTAACCCCTCTCCAGATCCCATATGATCCCATATGTAGTACAGCTTTGAGCGAATAGCATCGAGCGTCTAGCGCGGTGTGGAAAAGGGCCAGGGGGTTGGTCCAGGGCTCAGTGCTCGCCTACGTGTCATCTGGAGGGAGGCGCAGCCGTCTGAGAAATCCAGCTGACCGCCCGGGGCGTGGTGACGGCTCCGACCGCAATCGCTCGGGCCGATCCGTGGCCTTAGGCTCGGAACTATAGGCTGGGGGCTGGTGTACAACAGCGGCGAGCCGCTAGACGCCAAGATACGCCGTACGCACTTCCTGATTGGCGGCGACATCGTCCGCCGGGCCATGGATGAAGATGCGCCCCTCACGGAGCACGTAGGCGTAGTCGCTGATCTTTAGCGCCAGCTGCACGTTTTGTTCGACCAGGAGCATCGTCAAGCCCAGGTTCTTGAGGGCCAGGAGCTTCTCGAAAAGGTTGACGGCCAGCATGGGTGCCAGGCCCAAGGAAAGCTCGTCGATCATCAAGACCTCCGGCTCGGCCATGATCCCGCGCGCCACGGCCAACATTTGCTGCTCACCGCCGCTCATGGTGCCGGAGGCCTGCGAGCGGCGTTCCTTCAGGCGGGGGAACATGTCGAATACACGCTCGAGGTTTTCATGGATTTTCGAACGTGCCCGCGAGTTGGTGGCGCCCATTTCAAGATTCTCCTGGACGCTCATAGATGCGAACAGCTGCCGCCCTTCCGGGACCAGCACCATCCCCAATTCGGGCCGCCGGTGCGACGGGACCGACGTGATCTCGTGGCCATCGAGATGAACTGACCCCGTCCAGGCCCTCAGGGCGCCGACGGTGGTCCGGAGCAAGGTGGTCTTGCCGGCGCCGTTCGAGCCGACCAGGGAAGTCAGCTTCCCGGGCTGGAGCGACAAGTCAACGCCCCACAGGACCTGCTGCTCGCCGTAGCCGGATGAGATGTCATGGACTTCGAGTTTGGCCAAGCGATTGCCTCCCGATCAGGCCTTAGATCCGAGCGACTCGGCGACCTTAGGATCTCCCAGATAGGCCTCGATTACGCGCGGATCGTTGGAGACCTCTTCCGGTGTCCCACGGGCGATGACTTCGCCGTAGTCAAGCACAGTTACACGGTCGGAGACATTCATGAGCGCCCGCATCACGTGTTCGATCATCAGGATGGTGACGCCTTTGTGACGAATTTCACGAATCGTCTCCACCATGTTCGTGATCTCAGTCGGGTTGAGTCCGGCCAATACTTCGTCCAGCAGCAGTAAATGTGGTCGAGCGGCCAGAGAGCGTGCCAGCTCAAGTCGCTTCTTCTGGGCCACGTTGAGCGTACCGGCCAGTGCGTCGGCTCTCTCGGCCAGGCCAACGAAGGTCAGCGTTTCCATGGCGATATCGGCGGCTTCACTGATCGACCGGTCTTCCCGCCCGAAACACGACCCGGCCATCACGTTGCGCAGCACGCTGAGCTCGCTGAGGGGCCGAACGATCTGAAAGGTCCGGGCCAGGCCTAGTTTGGACATACGGTACGGCGCCTTGGCGGTGACATCCTGCCCCTGGAACAGAATCTTGCCTTCGTCCGGGGAGTAGACGCCATTGATAATGTTGAAAAGGGTGGTCTTGCCGGCGCCGTTCGGACCGATCAAGCCGACAATCTCACCGTCGTCGATCTCAAGATTGACGTCATTGAGGGCGATCAGGCCGCCAAAGGTCTTTCGGACACCTTGTATTTGGAGCATCATTCGAGCCAACTCCTGAGCGGCTGGACATGCTGGCGGAGCCATCCGACGACCCCGGCCGGGACGAACAGGACGATGAGCAGCAGGAGCGTGCCAGCCACCGCAAGCTGGACGTTCTTGAACAGCGGGCTGACGATCAGGAAGCCCCTCAGCCCGTTGTAGCCAGCGCCACCAAGGACCGGACCGAGCACGGTGCCCAAACCGCCCAGCATGACCATCACGATCATCTCGACCGACCGTTGGAGCTGGAAGGCATCTCCGGGCTCGATGTTGGCGTTCTTGAAGAAGAACAGGGCCCCCAGGATTCCCGGGAAGATCGCAGACACGACATAGGCCCAGGTCTTAGAGGCGGGTGCGTCGACTCCCATTACCTCGGCCGCCCCCTCGTTTTCACGGATGGACATCAGACCCAGGCCGAACTTAGAATCCTTGACCCAGGTGCTGGCGAGAATCACGATCAGGGCCAGGATCAGTGTGGCGTAAAAGGTCATCCACAGGGCGTTTCCGGCGCCGCCGTAGCTGTCGTAGACGTGGAAGTTAAGCGTCATGCCGATCGGCCCGCCAAACGGCTGGAAGGCGTTGGCAAAGGCACGGGCGGCCTCATTCACGCCAATCGTGGCCAAGGCGAAGTAGGCTCCCTTCAGGCGAAGAATGGCCGTGCCCAGCAGGAAGGCCATGACCCCAGCCGACAAGCCTCCCGCCAGCACTGCCAGCGCGAGATGCCAGCTCAAAACATCCATGCAGTACATCCCGATGTAGCCGCCAATGCCAAAAAAGACGACGTGACCGAAGCTCACATAGCCGGTGTAACCCAACAAGATGTTCAGGCTAGAAGCCAGGATGATGGCCATCAGCAGGCTGAAGACCATCTCGCGGCGGGCGGCGTTGCCCGTGATGATCGGCCACAAGCCCAAGGCGGCGACGAGAACAAAGGGAAGCCAGAAGGCGGGTCGGGTTAGCCGCTTCATGTCTTCTGTCCCCCGAACAGACCCGAGGGCTTTATCAATAAGATGATGACGAACAAAACGAATTCGATCACCGGCAGCCAGGAGTTGGGCATGAAGACCGGGATGACGCCCTCGAGCGCGCCCAGGATCAGGCCGCCCAACAATGCGCCCAGCGGGTTGCCCAACCCGCCCAGGACGACGATCACGAAGCTCCGCAGCTGGTAGCTTTCCCCGGAAAGAATGCTGAAGGGGAAAAGGGTCGCCAGCAATCCGCCCGAGACGGCGGCCAGCATCACCCCAATGGCAAAGGCCAGGGCCAGCACCCGGGTAGCAGGGATGCCCATCAAGGCGGCTGCCTGGCGGTTGTCCGAAACAGCCCGGATGTACTTACCTGGCCGCGTCCTGTACAAGAAGATGTAGAGAAGGGAGGTCACGGCCATGGCGGCGATTGCCGCCATGATCCGGGTCCACAACACGGTCACCGGACCGGCGGAAACACTTCCAAGGGAGAAGTCGACGTTGTAGGGAGACGTGCTCAGGGCGGCGGTGCTGATGCCCAGAATGATCATGCTGACGCCAAACGTCGCCAGCAGCGTGGACAAGGGAGGGGCGTTGACGATGCGGTGGATGGAGATGAAGTACATGACGGCGCCGAAGATCAGGCCAACCAGGGCGACCAGGATGAGGGCGAGGTAGGGGTTGAGACCGAGGTTGGTAAACAAGAAATAGACGCCGAACATGCCCAGGGCGATGATGGCGCCGTGGGCGAGGTTGATGACATCCATCACACCCCAGATCAAGCTCAGCCCCATGGCGGCCAGTCCGTAGAGAAAGCCCAATAGGACGCCATCCACAACCGAAGGGAGAAGAGTTCGGATCAAGCCCGGCTCCTTGCTTTGGAGCTCCCCCCGCAGGCATAGCCTGCGGGGGGAGCAGAGCGGCTAAAGGGTCACGGCTTGGGGTAAACGGCGCTGGCTGTTGCTGCACCTTCCGGCCAAACAATCTGCTTGACCAGATTGCCAGAGCTGTCCTTCTGCCACTGGATGTAGACCATCTCATGGCCAATTTGCAGACCATGGTTGTCGGCGCTGGTATCGAATTTCTCTGTGCCGAAGAAGGTCATCACGTCCAACTGGTCCAGAGCGGCTGCGACGGCGCTGGTGTCTGTTGAGCCAGCGTTCTCGAGCGCGGTCTGGAGCATCAGCCCGGCGGCATAGCCACCGGCCGAGTGGTAGGAAGGATCTTCATTGTACGCGGCTTTGTAGGCGGACACAAAGTCGGCCACGGTGGGGCCGACGTAGGGGATGCTCATCATCTGAGCTGCGTCGGCGGAGTAGGCAGCATCGGGCTCCCACTGGCTGGGTCCCACCACGCCCACGGCGGCGTCGCCGATTTGGGCGAAGTCCGGCTCAGGCGGGGCGACGAGGAGCGCCAGGTACTTGACGCTGACGTTCTTCTCGCCCAGCTGGCGGGCCAGCGTACTGCCATCGGCGAAGTGGCCGCCACCGAGGATGGTGTCCGGCGCCGGATCCAGGCCGGAAACCTTGTTGATCAGGGCCGAGAAGTCGGTGGTGCCGGGATCGTAGCCGTCGAACATCTCAACGTTGAAGCCGTTCGCTTCGGCGTAGGCCTTGGCGGCGGTGACCACGGCGGTGGAGAAGCTGCTGTTCTCGTAAATGAAGGCCACATTCTTGGCCGACGGATCGAGCTTCATCAGTTGGTCGATGGCGCCCGACAGGTACTTGCTGGCCGGCGTGTAGGCCTGATAGACGAGGGTGTAGCCCTGCTGGTAGGCCGCGTCATCGGCGGCGCCGGTGGTGATCATCACCTTCTGATTCTGCTCGGCGATGACGGCGGCAGCGCCGGTCAGCCCGCTCGAGTAGGGGCTGATCATGAAATCGACGTTGTCCTGCGTGGCAAGTCGCGTGTAGAGTTCCTGCACGCGGTCCTTGGAGCTTTCATCGTCGTAGGACACGGCTTCGAACTTGACCATCGTGTTGCCAACCTGGATGCCTCCGTTGCTGTTGACCTGGTCCATCCAGAGCTTCAGGCCGTTGGCCTGGCGGGTGGACTCGACGTTTAGGCTGCCGGTTTGCGAGGTCGTAAAGCCGATCTTGAGGGTTGCCTCAGTCATGGCCGCTTCGGTTGGGGCAGCCGTCGCCGCCGGCGCCGAAGTGGCCTGCATTGCTTCCGTAGCCGGGGGAGCCACTGGCGTCGGTGATGCCCCACCGCAGGCTGCAAGAATGAGAGTCGGGACGGTGAGCAGGACGCCCAGTTTGAAAGACGATCTCTTCATTTCTTCCTTACCTCCTTGGGATCTTGCTGTTCATGCTCGGGTGACTTGCCAGGTATGTTCGCATCGCCTCCTCTCGCACCGTGCAGGTTTGAACTTCACACGGTCCACACACTTATCTACTATATCATCCGCAAAATAGATGCCAATTTGCCCAGCCAGTGAGGGCCGGCGAGATGGTTGGAAGGCAATGTTCGTGTTTCCCACATCTGGTGGCGCCATCCGCAGGGGCGCGCCTTTGACCTGTTTTAAATGAAGTCGGGCGGTACCAACCTGTCCACGAATGTTGGGATTCATGGCCAGCCGGCGGGGATGAGAGGAAGGGGGATGGCCGGAAGCTGAACCTTAATCAGGGTACGCAAGAGCACAATCATCGCACAAGTGACGTTTGTCAGGCGGGGCCATGGCGAACTCTCCTGGAGCATAGACCCTTCTTGACAGATAGAACACATGTGCTATACTCGGATCGAGCCTCCCCCTCAGGGGGGATCATAGACGAATGCAGGAGGGAGATCGTGGCCAAGTCAGACACCAACGGGACCCCGCCGGGCCTCGATGAGGGGCGCGTGGCGGTGTTGGAGAAGGCCCTGGGCGAAATCACCAAACGCTATGGCGACGGGGCGGTGATGCGGTTGGGGGAATCGGCGCACCAGGCGGTGGCGGCGATTCCGACGGGATCGCTGGCGCTGGATCTGGCGCTGGGGGTGGGGGGGATTCCGCGGGGGAGAGTAACGGAGATCTACGGTCCCGAGGCGTCGGGGAAGACGACGCTGTGCCAGCACATCGTGGCCGAAGCGCAGAGGCTGGGGGGCGTGTGTGCGTACATCGATATGGAGCATGCGCTGGACCCGGCGTATGCCAAGCGGTGCGGGGTGGACATTGACAATCTGTACATCTCGCAGCCGGACATGGGGGAGCAGGCGCTGGAGATTGCCGAGACGCTGGTGAGGAGCGGGGCGGTGGACGTGGTGGTGATCGACTCGGTGGCGGCGTTGGTGCCGCGGGCGGAGATTGAGGGGGACATGGGGGACGCCACGATGGGGGCGCAGGCGCGGCTGATGAGCCAGGCGCTGAGGAAGCTGTCGGGGGCGATCAAGCAGACGAACACGGCGGTGATCTTCACCAACCAGTTGAGGCAGAAGATAGGGGTGATGTTTGGGAACCCGGAGACGACGACGGGGGGGGTGGCGTTGAAGTACTATGCGTCGGTGAGGTTGGATGTGAGGCGGATCGAAAGCATCAAAGTGGGGCAGGAGATCGTTGGGAACCGGGCGCGGGTGCGGGTGGTGAAGAACAAGGTAGCGCCGCCGTTTCGGGTGGCGGAGTTCGACATCATGTACAACGAGGGGATCTCGAAGGCGGGGGATCTATTGGACATCGGGGTGGAGACGGACCTGATCGAAAAGCGGGGGTCGTATTATTCGTATGGTGAAACCCGGCTGGGGCAGGGGCGAGAGAACGCCAAGGAGTACCTGCGAGACAACCCCGAGCTGGCGATGGAGATCGAGGCCGGAGCCCGCAAGGCAGTTGATCTGCGCCCGCTGACGCATACGGAGGACGATGCGATCCCGGATGAAGAGCAGGGGAACAGCGAAGAAGTAGAAGTCGAGATGGCAGCCGAAGCCTGACCTCGGCATTTCGAACGATACCGGGCGCAACTTGGGCCCGATGTCGTTAACGCCCCTGGTCTTGATTTGAAGGGAAAATCGTCACGATGTTGAAGGCCGACAGGCCGGGGGCTTCACGCCATCAGTCAGCCTATCAAGGAAGACGTCGAATGATAGGGGTGATCACTGAGCCTCGATCACCACGATAATGTGTCCGGGATCGCTGTCCAAGGCGTTGATGTCAAGCACGCCATTGGTCAGCATGTAGGTCACCGAGTGCATGGCGCTGCTGCCTGACCCGCTTGATCCCGTGGCCGGTTGCGTCATCCCCAACCCCATCGAAAGATGAGCCCGGTCATAGAAGCTCCTCGCCTGAGCCAGCGTGGCATCAGCCTTGAAGCTGAATACGTGGTCCCCAAAGGCTTGGCCGTCGGTGGCCTGGGGCATGATCGTAATGCCTTTCCAGCTCTTGAGAGGCGTCCCCCCGGGTTCATGTACTGGCCTTCGCTTCCTAATCCCATCATCAGCGATAGAGAAGGTGGGAGATTGGTGTTCAGGGCTGATTGCGCGGCGTCCGGAGTTGGGGTGCTGGGGAGAACCGTGGCGGTCTCTGGCGGGGCCGTGGGCGCGTCAGGTGGAGCCGTCTCAGCACCAGCCTGGGTCGGCACGGTCGTACTGGATGAAGGCAAAGTCGCCGCAGGAGAGATCTCAGTTGAGGTCGGTGTCCTGGATGGCAGGCTGGCAACTGGTCCGCACGCAAGGCCGAGGCAGGCGATCAAGGCGATGGCCAGGGACCATGTCATTCCAATCACACTCCCTCTAGATTCGTCTGGCCGCGTGCGTTCAAGGGTATTCTCAGTTACGTTTGGATTCGCCTAGCGCTGGGTGAGACCTTGTGTGTCACCCAGGGGACCCAGGGGAGCGGGCAGCACCCCACGCGAGGCGGTCCCCCTTGTTCGATGACGCTGCCGGGCGGTTGTGCTTGTTCCTACTGGTCCTGAGAGTCATTGGAAGGCAGCCGACGGCAAACTAGTGCAGTCCACCGAGAGCCAACGGAGAGGTGCATGCATGAAATCAGCCTGGTTTGTGCGCAAGGGATGGTTCTACCTTCCGGCGTCGTGGGTAGGGGTGCTGGTCGTGCTGTTGGCGCTGGCCTTCTGTGTCCAGGTCTTTCTGGCAGTCGATGCCAGGTCCCACTCGGTCAGCGACACGCTGTATGGGATCTTCCCCTACTTCGTCGGTGTCGCCTTCCTGGTCGATTGGCTGGCGAGCCGAACGTGCGGAAGCCGTCCTTGAGTAACGCGGGGGCGGCCCTGGGCGCTGAGCCCAGGGCCACGACGGTTGACGATCCTACATTGGTTGTTCGCTTGGTTTGAAAGCCGTCTAACGACCGGCCAAGACGTCCATCGCCAGAGTCTTTTCGATCGTCTCTAGCCCATCCACCGTCTGGCCCTTGCCGGAAATTGAGCCGACCTTGAGCTGGAAAAGAAGATCGCCCTGCTTAACGTTGAAACGGGTTCCGAGACCGGAAGAGGTGACATAGTAGGCTTCGTCGCCGATGCCCTGTGCGGGGGTCACCTCGAAGCCGGAGGGTGGCGTCTTACCGTTTTCGAACTCGGTGGCTTTTAGCAGAGTAAGCGTCACTTGCTGGCTGTCTGCCGAATCGCTTCCCGCCTCACTCCAGGTACAGATCCGCGTGCTGGTTGGCACAAGGGGTTCCCCGCTGGCCATGTCCACCCCCGCGGCGTCGGTCACTTGCTGTTGAGTCAAAAGCGTGCACGCGTCAGGCGACCCAGCTTCCGGAGCTGCTGGCGTCGATTGGACGGCATTGCTGGCTGACGTCGCGCCGGTCGGGGCTGTCGGCGGTGCCTGGGTGGCAGTTCCGCCACAGGCGGCCAAGAGCGCGCCCGCAAATATGCCCGCAATGACCCTATTCAACGCAAACCACTTCATCTTCCTACCTCCACTCGAAAATCGAACACACCGGCCCAGATAAGTAGCATAGCACCCCAGAAATTTGCATCATCAGATCCGATAAGCGACGCTAGTCTTCAGGGATATCGACCCCAATAGCAACCACACATTGCTACGAATGCAAGACCCGGCCAGCGCCGAAAGGCAAGTCAATAGGAGGGTCCATTCACTTGAGGTTCGACAGTAGTTCTTCCTCTGGTTCTTGCGGTCGGGTCGAACTCCCGTCCGGAAAGCCGAGGGGGGGCGGCACCGGGAAGGTTGTGCTGAGGCTGCAGGCGCAGATTGGAAAGTGCGTCCCCGGGCATATGGCAAGAGGCAAAGCGCCAAGACTCAACTACTGTGACAGCGCGCCATCAAGGACCGGCCAAGTGGATCCCTGCCCATCAAGTTCGTTCGACTCAGTCGTCGAGTCCTTATCGGAGAAGATCTACGTGCGGGGGGATTGCGGCGGAGGGTAATGGGTGATCGTAAGGACCCGAACTGGGACATGCCGGGCTATGGCAGGCAAGGATCCGGGGCTATAATCGGCCCATGCCGCGCCTCTGGATTGGCATTGTCATCGCGAGTTGGCTCCTGGCCGCGTGCGGCGAGGGTCCCCAAGCCCCGCCATCTGCATCCACCATCCCTCCTCTCGACACGTTGCCTTCCGCAGTCTCGACGGACGTGGGCCTGCCTCCGACGCCTCCGCCGGATTGCGTCGACGACGCTGCCTTTGTCGCCGACCTTAGCCTCCCGGATGGTTCGCAGGCTGCTCCGGGCGAGCAACTGGTCAAACAGTGGTCTGTCCAAAACACGGGAGAGTGCGATTGGGGACCCGGCTACCGCCTCATCCCGGCCCTACCCAACCCTCTCGCCGGCAGCACGCCGATCGCCCTCTATCCGGCCAGAGCGGGAACCCTG
The DNA here is from genome assembly GCA_963807065.1 of uncultured Chloroflexia bacterium. GTDB lineage: Bacteria > Chloroflexota > Anaerolineae > Anaerolineales > E44-bin32 > CAWAND01. The sequence continues at coordinate 90,133 of CAWDZQ010000002.1, read as the reverse complement.
GCAGTTTGGCAGGTAAGCGTCCTGGTGCCCGAAGCCTCGGGTGAGATCATTGGACGATGGCAGGCACAAGACCCAGACGGCCGGGCGTTCGGCGAAGAAGTCTACGTGGTGCTTGAGGTCACCGCCGCCACCGCAGCTCCTGCCGTCGAAGCATCGGCAACCCCCTAGTCGGGGGCGGTGTAGCCACTCCTGTCTTTGTGAAGAAAAGCACAATTAGAGCGTTGAATTGGGCAGGGTGGAGGATTTCAGGGCCGAAACGAGCAAAAAGGGCGGGCCATTCGGCCCGCCCTTTTTAACTCGACCGATCCTGGATTTGGTTTAGGTGCCTTCTTCCCACGAGTTTAGGTACTTGGTCTGCTCATCGGTCAGGCGGTCGATGGTCACCTGCATGGCTTCGAGTTTGAGGCGGGCGATTTCGCGGTCGATGTCTTCCGGGATGACATAGACCTTGTTTTCCAGGTCCTGGCTGTTCTCCATAATGTACTTCAGGCCCAGGGCCTGGTTGGCAAAGGACATGTCCATCACGCTGGCCGGGTGGCCTTCGGCGGCGGCCAGGTTGACAAGGCGTCCCTCGCCGAGTAGGTTGATCTGCCGTCCATCCGGGAGCGTGTACTGGTCGACGAACTCACGCACGCGACGCTTTTCCGACGACATTGCCTCCAGGGCCGGGATGTTGATCTCCACGTTGAAATGCCCCGAGTTGGAGATGATGGCGCCATCCTTCATGGCATCAAAGTGGTGTTGGTCGAGCACGTGAATGTCGCCGGTCAGGGTGCAGAAGATGTCCCCGATCGGCGCCGCCTCTTCCATCGGCATCACCCGGAAACCGTCCATCACGGCCTCCAGAGCGGACAGAGGATCGACTTCGGTCACGATAACATTGGCACCCATGCCGCGGGCCCGGTTGGCCAGCCCCCGTCCGCACCAGCCGTAGCCGCCAACCACGAAGTTCTTGCCGGCCAGCAGCACGTTGGTGGCGCGGATGATCCCGTCGAGGGTCGATTGGCCGGTGCCGTAGCGGTTGTCAAAGAAGTGCTTGGTCATCGAATCGTTGACCGCCAGCACCGGAAACTTGAGTGCGCCTTCGGCAGCCATGGCTCGCAGACGGATCACGCCGGTGGTGGTTTCCTCGGTCCCGCCCACGATCTCAGGCAGCTGATCGCGCCGGTCCTTGTGGAGGGTGCTCACCAGGTCGGCACCGTCGTCCATGGTCATCACAGGGTGGTGATCCAACGCCTTGTGAATGTGCTCGTAGTAGGTCTCATTGTTCTCGCCCTTCACGGCGAAGACCGGGATTTCGTAGTGCGAGACCAGGGAGGCGGCCACATCGTCTTGGGTGGAAAGCGGGTTGGAGGCGCACAGCACCACGTCGGCGCCCCCGGCTTGGAGGGCGCGCATCAGATTGCCGGTCTCGGCCGTGACGTGCAGGCAGGCTGAGAGCTTGGCCCCCTTCAGCGGCTGCTCCTTGGCAAAGCGCTCGCGGATCTGGGTCAGAACGGGCATCTCTTGCTCCGCCCATTGAATTCGATGGCGGCCGCCCTCGGCCAGGTTAAGATCCTTAACGTCATACTCGTTGGTCATAAACAGGGCTCCATAGCTGATTCATCGGCTGTTCTTAAGGCTGGCAATGCCTTCATAATAACCGCGATAGGGCCAGAATCCGAGTTTGCGGTAGACCCGGATGGCGGGTTGGTTGTCCATGGCTACGTTGAGGACGATGGTTTCAATCCCGGCTTCAATGAGCGCACCGACCACGGCGGCCGTCACCCGAGTCCCCAATCCTTGTCCCCGCAGGTCAGGGCGCGTAAAGACGTTTCCCACGGCCGCCACGCGGGATTCTGGCGCCAGAACGTGCGTGCCGGCAATGGCCGCCAGTCCTTCCTCGGTGGCCAAGCCATAGAAAACCCCTTGGGCGAGTTGATCGGCGGCGAAGGAGTCCGGGCGGTCGGGATGGTCGGCGGTGAGTGCCAGGACAGCCGACAGATCTGCCGCTCCAAGCCGCACCACGCCGGCGTCGTCTAGGGTGGGGAAGGCGGAGGTTTGAAGCGCCATCCGCCACATCGACTTTTCAAACTCCGGCTGGAGCCGCTCGCCCAGCAGGTCGCGGTGAATCCCCATCAAAGTGAATTGGTAGCGGCGCGGCGGCACCTGATCAAACAGCGCAGCGGCGTCGAGTGGGTCGCCATGGGCAAACAGCACCGGCGGGATCAGCCCGTCATAGACCAGCACGGCCGCGTTCCCGTTAACCAGCCAGGTGCAATTCGGTGCGTAGTGCGGATCGAGGTCGGCCAGCGCGTAAGCGCACCAAACTCGGTCCGATTCCAGCACCGGCAGCAAGGCGGTTGGCGGGGGCGAGGTGGCCATCAAAACTGTTCGAGGTCGCCCTGGTCGTCGAAGTTATGGCGGAAGCGTTCGACGAAGGCCGCAGGTGCGAAGCTGTGGCCCTGAGGGCCCTGGTTCTCCAGGCAGTAGGCGGCTGCGACGGCACCCATCTGCCCGCACCTTTCGAGGCTGAGACCGCGCATGTGCCCCTTCAAGAATCCCGCTCGGAACGCATCGCCGACGCCGGTGGGATCCGTGATTTGGTCCGGGGCCACGGCGGGGATGTGAATTGGGCCGCCATCGGCGTGGATATCGGCTCCGTCCTCGCCGCGCGTGACCACCACGAAGTCGGAACCCTTCTGGATATCGGCCAGTGACAGGCCCGTCTTTTCCTCGATCAGTCCGAACTCGTAGTCATTGACGAACAAGGCCATGCAGCTTTCAATGCCTTGGATCAGCGTCTCGGCGTCGGCCCGGACCGTCTGCTGGCTGGGATCGTAGATGTAGGGAACGCCCATCTCACGGCACTGCACAACATAGCTTCGCATGGCCTCCGGATCGTTGGCCGAGATCACCGCCAGGTCCACCGGCCCCGTCAGTTCCTTAAAGGAAAGCTGGCGAGCATGGGACATGGCGCCGGTGTAGAAGCTGGCGATCTGGGCGTTGTTCTGATCGGTGTTCACAAAAAAGGAAGCCGTGAACATGTCTGGAATGACCCGGATACCCTCGAGGTCAACACCCATGCCGGTCAACAAGGCGGCGTACTCGGCGAAGTCTTCGCCCACCGTGGCCATAACCGTGGGGTGCTCCCCCAAGAGGGCAAGGGTGTAGGCGATGTTGGCGGCGATTCCGCCGCGGCGACGCACCAGGCTGTCCACCAGGAAGGACAAGCTGATATGGTCCAGCCGATCGACCAGGATGTGGTCCCGGAAACGTCCCGGGAAGGTCATCAGATAGTCAAACGCGATGGAACCTGTCAGGACGAGTCGCATTGCTGGCGTCGAACTTCCTTTCGGCAGGACAACGCCGGATCAGCCGATCCCTCTTGTCCCGGCACAAAAAGGCGCTCTCAGGGGAGAGCGCGATGGCCACAACGGCGTAGTTTAGCATGGAGCCCAAGAGGGCGCAAGATGAGCCGCGTCTGCGACGATGGTTGACACCCCCATGGGCTGCCTTTATGATGGCCCGCATGCCTTCCCCAGCCCAGGTCGTGGGTTCGCTGGTCGCGGTCCTTCTCGCTGCCTCGGTAGCCTGCAGCGCCCCCGGGTCGCTCGCCACACAGCCGACCGCCACGCCCACCCTTACCGCAACGGCCACCGTTACCCCCATACCCACGCCGACGCCCACCCCCAAGCCTGCCGAATGGCTGGACACAGCGGATCGGGCGCGCTTCGTCGGAGATTGGGACACGGCGGTCGAGGATTATCAGACCGTAATGGGTAACAGTCCCCCGGCAGAGGTGGAGGCGCAGGCGGCGCTCGGGCTGGGACTGGTGTTGGTCGAGGCCGAACGCTACGACCAAGCGATCACCGTCCTCTCTGATCTCATCACCACCCACCCTGACGATCCCCAGCTCGGGCTGGCCTATTTCCTACGTGCCGAATCCAGACAAGCCGGCGATGACCCTGCGCAGGCGATCCCCGACTTTCGGCAGTACCTGGATCTGCGCCCCGGGCGAATTGATTCGCTGGTGCACGAAGACATCGGCGACGCCCTGCGTGCTTCGGGAGATCCGGCTTCGGCCGTGGCCGAGTACCAGGCAGCCCTTCAGCTGCCCCATCTGTCCGGTGATGTCGCCTTGCAGATCAAGATCGGCCAGGCTTTTGTGGAGGCGGGCGATCTTTCCCAGGCACTGGCCAAGTTCGACGAGATCTACCGTTTCGCGCCAGATGATTCGACGCGCGCCACGGCCAATCTGCTGGCGGGGCAGGTGTTGGAGACGATGGGCGACTCCCAGGGCGCCTACCAACGCTATCAGGACTCCGTGGACAACTTCCCTACCGCCTACGACAGCTACGTTGGCCTGGTCCGGCTGGTCAACGCCGAAGTCCCGGAGGATGATTTCCAGCGCGGCCTGGTTGATTTCAATGCGGCGGCGTACGAACCGGCGCTGGCGGCCTTGAGCCGGGCGGTGCAATCCGAACCTTCGGGAACGGCTTACTACTACCTGGGTCTCACCCGCAGAGCCCTGGGCGATGCCCAAGGAGCGGTCCGGGATTTCGAAGCGGTGATCCAGAGCTATCCTGACGATCCTCACTTTGAGGATGCCTGGATGGACAAGGCATACACGCAGTGGGCGTACTTGGACCAATACTCGCTGGCGGTGCAGACTTATCTGGATTTTGCCGCCAATCGTCCTCAGAGCAGCCAAGCTCCCCAGGCGTTGTTCAACGCTGGCCGAACCGCAGAGCGCAACAAGGATCTGCAGCGCGCCGCCGAAATCTGGCTTGGCCTGCCCGAGACCTATCCCGGATCCGACCTGGACTACCAGGCGGTCTTTGAAGCGGCCATTGTCCTGTACCGAGACGGGGACTTCAGCGGCGCACTGAGTGCCTTGGGTCGGGCAGGGGATCTGGCGAGCACCAGCGGACAGCGTGCCGCCACGCAGCTGTGGATCGGCAAAGCCGATCAGGCTTTGGGCAAAGGCGATGAAGCCAAAGCCGCTTGGGAGCAGGCGGCGGCTGCCGATCCCACGGGCTACTACTCGGAAAGGGCCGCCGATCTGCTGGCGGGCCGGTCCCTGTTCGAACCCCTTGGACTTTTCAACTTCACCACCGACCTTGCCTTGGAGAAGGCGGATGCGGAGGCCTGGATGCGGACGACCTTTGATCTGGATCCCGGCCTGCAGCTCGATGAACTGAGCCAAAGCCTGTCGACTGATCCGCGGATGATCCGTGGCCGAGAGCTGTGGGCGTTGGGCCAGACGGGCCCCGCCAAGCAGGAGTTTGAGGCTCTGCGTCACGCCGTCGAGAATGACCCCGTGGCGACCTACCAACTGATGCAGGCGCTGCTTGACATCGGTCTTTACCAACCCGCTATCTTCGCCGCCCGCCAGGTGCTCAACTTGGCGGGGATGGACGATGCCGCCACGATGCAGGCCCCGGTCTACTTCAACCACATCCGCTTTGGCCCATACTTTGGAGACATCATCCTGCCCGAAGCCGTGAACCAGGGGTTCGATGGGCTCTTCCTGTTGTCGGTGGTCCGGCAGGAGAGCCTGTTCGAGGGGTTCATCACCTCCTATGCGGCCGCCCGGGGGTTGATGCAGGTGATTCCCTCCACCGGGCAGTCTATCGCCGACCAACTGGGTTGGCCGACGGGATATTCATCCGACGATCTGTATCGGCCGTTGGTGAGCGTACGTTTTGGCACCTACTACCTTGCCCAGCAGCGTGACCGCTTCGATGGCGACCTGTTTGCAGCACTGGCGGCGTACAATGCCGGCCCCGGCAACTCGGCCATCTGGAAGGATCTGGCGCCGGATGACCCCGACCTGTTCCTGGAGGTCATCCGCCTGGATCAGACGCATCGCTACCTGACCACGATCTACGAGATCTTCGATATCTACCGCAATCTCTATACACAGCCGGATTCTAACTAGCGACCAAAACCGGTAAACTAGGAGAATCCACCTGAGCGACACCGTAAGCAAAGGACCGATCCTTGGAGCAACAAACTCTTCTGCCGCTGCTCTTGATTACGGCTCTGGCCGTAGCCGTCCCTCTTGCCACCAGCCGCCTGCGTTGGATCAGCCTGCCCATCGTGGTAGGCGAGATCCTTGCCGGGATGGTGATCGGGCACAGCGGCTTCAACCTGGTTGAGACGTCTCCCACGCTGGATTTCCTCAAGGGGTTCGGCTTTGCGTTCTTGATGTTCCTGTCTGGGCTCGAGATTGACTTCAACTTGCTGACCGGAAGCCGGCGTACGGGCAAGGGGCACCCTTGGTGGCATCGGCCGCTGCCGATGGCCGGTTTGCTCTTCGCCGGGACGCTTGTGCTGGGCGTATTGAGCGGCCTGGTGCTCGGTGGATTGGGTGTGGTCGACAACCCCCTCCTGATGGGCCTGATCCTCAGCACGACTTCATTGGGTGTGGTGGTGCCGGTGTTAAAGGAACGCGGCCTGCTCCGCGGCGAGTTCGGCCAATTGGTGCTGGTCGAAGCGTCGATCGCCGACTTCGTGACCCTGGTGTTGCTGACGGTGGTCATCGCGCTCGGCCGCCCGGGTCCAACCCTCGACTTGTTGCTCATCCCGCTCCTGCTGGCGCTGTTTTTGATAGCCGCCACCGCCGTCCAGCGGGTGGCGCAGCAGCCGCTGCTCAAGCGGCTCCTGGACGAAGTTACCCATGCCACGTCCCAGATTCGGGTCCGAGCGGCTCTGGCCTTCATGGTCGCCTGGGTGGTGCTGGCCCAGGCGTTGGGAGTCGAGCTGATCCTGGGTGCTTTTCTTGCCGGGGCCGTCGCCGGCCTGCTGGCCGGCGACGAGGAGTCCGCCTCGCGGGTCAAACTGGACGCCATCGGCTATGGGTTCTTCGTGCCCATCTTCTTCATCATGGTCGGCGTTGATTTCAATCTGTCCGCGCTGGTCAGTTCGCCTTCGGCGATTTGGTTGGTGCTGATCTTGGTAGGGCTCTCGTATCTGGTGAAGGTCATCCCGGCCCTTGGGCTGCGCCTGCTTTTTCCCTGGCGGGAGACGCTTGCCGCCGGGGTGTTGCTCTCGTCGAGGCTTTCGCTGATCATTGCCGCGGCCGCCATCGCGCTCCAGTTGGGCGTCATCAATGAAGCCGTCAACGCGTCGATCGTCCTGCTGGCGGTGGTGACCACCACACTTTCTCCGATGGTCTTTGGGAGGCTGTGCCGGGCTCAGGACGGCCAACGCCGCCAGGGCATTATCCTGGTCGGTTCGGATCAGATAACCGAGTATGTGGCCCGGAGGCTGAGTGCCTACGACGAACCGGTGACCCTGTTGTGCCCCGGCTCCACCCGCCTTCACGACCTGGAGGCGGCCGGCGTGACCGTCGTGATCGGCACTACCCAGGATGAAGCGCAGCTGGGGCGCATCGGGGCGGAACGAGCGCGGGCCCTGATCGATCTGACCCACACCAATCAGGCCACGCTGGACCTGTGTCGACTGGCCAGCGAGCGGTTTGAGATTCCGATCGTCATCAGCCGCATCGGCGACGTGGATCTGGTCCCCCAGCTTCAGGCGATGGGGGTCAAGGTGGTTCAGCCGGCGTTGGCCACCGCTATGGCTTTGGAAGGGGCGCTGCGCTATCCCACGGTGTTTGACGTGCTGGTGCACGAATCACCGGAGGTGGAGGTCGGCGAAGTCATCCTGGCGAACGCTTCGCTGGTCAACCTCCGGGTGCGGGAAGTGCGCCTGCCGGGCAACGCCCTGATCGTCAGCCTGGAGCGGGACGCCACGATCATGGTGCCGCATGGTGACACGAAGCTCAAGATGGGGGATAGGATTGATCTGATCGGGAGTCCGGATGCCGTCCAACGGTCTGCTGACCTGTTAAGAGGTTGAGCCTCAATCCGCCTCGGGAGCAGGGAGGTCGACCAGGATGTCCCACACGCTGCCTTCCAGGCGCTTGGTGGTCGCCAGCTGGCTGTGTTCGATGAAGCGCAAGATGCGGCTGTTGCTTTGGTGAATGGTAGCCTGGAAGGCACGCACACCGTGCGCCGCGGCGTAGGCCACGAGCCTGTGCAGGAGCTCGGTTCCCAGGCCCTGACTTTGATAAGCGTCCTCGACCACGATGGCTGCCTCAGCCACGCCGTCTTTGGCGGGTTCGATCAAAGCGTAGCGGGCCACCCCGATGATGTCTTCATCACCGTCGCGCTGAAGCGTGGCCACGATGGCCATCGTGGTCTCGTAGTCCACCTTGGCGAAAAGCTCCGCCTGCGAGCGCGGTAGGTGGCGACGGGCTTCAAGAAAGCGGTAGTAGACGCTCTCCGGAGAAAGCCGGTTGAAGAGGCCGATCAGCCGATCCGTATCGTCCGGTTGCACGGCGCGCAATCCAGCTGCACCTCCGGTTTGGAGTTTGAATTCGCCATGAGGTTGCCGTTGGCTGTTCACCCGTCATCCGCCTCCACTGGACCCCGCGTCACTTGGGCTCCCCATCCTAACCGCGGACCCCTGGCCTGCCTAGCCCCTCTAGGATCATTGTGAAATTTGTCACAAAGTGTGTCAAGGTAAATGCTATGGCTGGGGCCGGATCGATATGGAAGTAGCCGCGCCGCCCGAAATCCGGAAAGGGTGTTAGGAGTAGCTGAAAACTGGACTCGTTTCAGGTCAAAAGTGGACTCGGAAGTCCTTGAGTGGAAGGTCGACGGTGTGGGCCAGAGCCTGGCGGTACCAGACTCGAATGTGCATGACACCTCTGTCGAACTCAGGTACGAGACGGACATCCACCTGGGATCTGAGCGGCACGTTGGCCACCAGGGTCTGGTGATTGAACAGGGAAATGCGCCCATATCCATTGGTAACCCTGGTCTCCTGGAGGCAGAAGACATCATCGGGTGAGGTATCGGGAGCCGGCACGCTAAACGGCCGGAAGAGAGAGTTTTGCTGCTTGAGGGCCCGGTCGAAGCGGATAGCCGGAATCTCTCCGGTGGTGGAGTGCACCTGGTGATGGCAGTAGCGCTCCCGCTCGTCAGCCAATACCCGCCGGGCATCGTGGACGTTGTCGACTTTCTCCAAGGCGCAGGTGCGGACGATGCGGTCCTGCAGCCAGCTGTAGGGGCGCTCGATCTTCCCCTTGGCTTGGGGTGAGAGAGCATAGATGACGTCCACACCGAGGCGTTTCATCATCTTGCCCCACTGGGTGTCGACATCGTCGGTCTGGAGCACGTGGTTGCGCCAGACACTGTCTCGCCCCTGCACAAAGCGAAAGACCCGCAGGGAGTCGACCTAGCAGCGCAGGGGCACCCCGAAGGTCTCCACCACGGCCCGGATGGTTTGAATATGAGCCCAGGTAGTCTCGGCGGAGAAGAAATCGGCAAAGAGCATCAGACGGCTGTAGTCATCTATGGCTGTGATCAGGGTCCATTTCTCATTGGCAAAAGGGGACCACCGGTGCGTTGACCCGTCCTGCTGCACGAGGGCGCCGATCGAGCTGGTCAGGACCTCCCGGTCGTGAGTTCTTGTGCTTCCGCTGGGGCTTGTGGCAGCCGAGCTTCTTGGCCCGATCGATGATCGTGTTGAGCGACACGGTGATGCCTTGCTTCAGGAGGCGGTCTCGCAGGGCGGAGTAGTTGTACGAGGTGATGGGAAGCTCGATATCCTCGATCAGTTCCTTCTCCCGGAGGAGTTCGCGTTCAATCGCCGCCTCGGCTTCCGGTGGGATGCGACCAGGTGATGGACGTTCGTAGCTGAGGGAGAAGGCTTCAGGATCAGCCTGGTACATCTTCCAAAGCTCGAAGAAACGTGTCTTGCCGATGCCAAGCCTCTTCTGGATCTCTCTCCGCTTGAGAAGCCCCTGAGCATAGGACTGCAGAAGAAAGGCAACCTCTTGATCGGTGAACCGTTTGTGAAGCTGGGACATGACCGCCTCCTGATCCTGGAAGAGGCAGCCAGTATGGGTGTTCGCTTTTCAACTGAAAGGTGTCCGCTTTTGAATTTCAGATGACTGAAATCCGGAAAGGGTTGACCAGCGGAGACGGGCGTGGTATCCTGTGGGTTCGCATTTTAAGGCGGTCATCAATCAGGCTTATTGGAAACGGGATGGCAAACTGAACTGAGGGTCGTTTGCGGGAACCGGCGCAGCGCGCCGGAGCGTTCCCGCGTTTTGTCGTAGACCCCAGGTGGACCAGTGTCGTGGCGGCGCTTGAAGGCGGCGTGATCACAGGAGCGGCTTAATGGCAACCAAGCAGCACGAAAAGTGGTATTCGAGGATTCCGGATGTCTATTCGCTGCCCACTCTGATAGAGGTGCAGCTAGATTCATTCAAGTGGTTGATGGACGAGGGCCTGGCGGAACTGTTCGACGAGATTTCGCCCATCGAATCCTACAACGGCGGGATGAAACTCTTCTTTCCGGGCAAGAGCCCGGAGGCCAAGGAATTCAAACTCAAGTATTGGTTTGACGACCCCAAGCACGACATCGAAGAGTGCGTGGAGCGGGACCTGACCTTCTCGGCCCCGATGTACGTCTCTGTCCTGCTGGCCGGGCCGGAGGTGCCTGAGCCGGTCAAGCAGGACATCTTCCTGGGTGACTTCCCGATCATGACCGAGAAGGGCACCTTCATTATCAACGGCACCGAGCGTGTGGTCGTTTCGCAGCTCATCCGCTCCCCAGGCGTCTATTTCGAAGCGCCCGAGGACCGTACCACCGGGCGCCGGCTGGCGGCTGCCAAACTGATCCCCGACCGGGGCGCCTGGATGGAGTTCGAGACGCGGAAGAGCGACTACCTGACGCTCAAGTTCAACCGCAAGCGCACCATCCCGGTGACCATCCTGCTGCGGGCGCTGGCGGCGGTGGACGACGGGTTGGGCGATTCGCCCATCAAGGACGGCTCGGACGAGGAGCTGCTGGCGCTCTTCGAACAGGCCGACAATAATCCAGATCATCCCTACATCGCCACCACGATCCGGCAGGAGCCGGATTGGGAAATCAAAGAGGGCCGGACTCTGGCCCAAGAGGCGCTGATCGAGTTCTACCGCCGCATGCGGCCCGGTGATCCTCCCACGTTGGACAACGCGCGCGAGTACCTGCACGAGCAGCTGTTCGACTCGCGCCGCTACGACCTGGAACGAGTAGGCCGCTACAAGCTCGACCAAAAGCTTGAGCTGAAAGACACCATTCCCCTGGAGCACCGGCAGGTGACAGGCTGGGATATCTATCGCCTTGTCGAGCGTTTGATCCTGATCGACAACGGCGTGCAGGAGCCGGATGACATTGACCATCTGGGCAACCGCCGCGTCAAGACGGTCGGGGAACTGATCCAGGCCAAGCTGCGCGTCGGCCTGCGCCGCATGGAACGGGTCATCCTGGAACGCATGTCGATCCGGGACCAGGACCAACTTTCGCCGGTCTCGCTGGTCAACATCCGCCCGGTGGTGGCGGCCGTACGCGAGTTCTTCGGATCCAGCCAGCTGTCCCAGTTCATGGAGCAGACCAACCCGCTGGCCGAGCTGCGCCACAAGCGCACTCTGTCGGCGCTCGGCCCCGGCGGTCTGAGGCGGGAACGCGCCGGCTTCGACGTGCGCGACGTGCACCACTCCCACTACGGGCGAATCTGCCCGATTGAGACCCCCGAGGGCCCGAACATCGGCCTGATCGGACGCCTGGCCTCGTACGCCCGGGTGAATCGCTTCGGTTTCATTGAGACTCCGTACCGAAGGGTCATCCGCGAAATGACCCCCAAGGACAAGCTTCTGGTGGGCCGCACCCTGCGCGGCGAAGCGGTCGACGCCAAGTCGGGCAAGGTGATCGCCAAGGACGGTACCGAGATCAGCGACAAGATCGCCAAGGACCTGGCCAAGGCAAAATCCCCGATCGCGATCGTCCCCTACGTGTCGGATGACGTCAACTACCTGACCGCCGACGAGGAAGATCGTTGGGTGATTGCCCAGGCCAATGCCCCCTTGACGGAGAAGAAAGAATTCCTCCGCCAGCGGGCATCCTGCCGTCATCACGGGGATTTCCTTTTCAGCCCCACCGAGGCAATTGACTACATGGACGTCGCCCCGCGTCAGATCGTCGGTGTGAGCGCGGCGCTGATCCCCTTCCTCGAGCACGACGACGCCAACCGGGCCCTGATGGGCTCCAACATGCAGACCCAGGCCGTGCCCCTGATCCGGCCGGAGGTGCCGCTGGTCTCGACCGGCATGGAACGCCATGCGGCCGCTGATTCTTGGCAGGTGATCCTGTCGGACGTCGACGGCGAAATCGAATCGGTCACCAGCAGTCGGGTCGTCATCCGCTCCGGCTCGAACCGGCGGGTGTACAACCTGCGCCGCTTCAACCGATCCAATCAGGGCACCTGCATCGACCAGCGTCCGGCGGTCATCAAGGGCCAGCGGATCAAGAAGGGCGATGTGATCGCAGACTCGTCATCGACCGAGGGTGGCGAATTGGCGCTGGGTCAAAATGTGCTGTGTGCTTTCCTCTCCTGGGAGGGCGGCGACTTTGAAGACGCTATCTTGATCTCTGAGCGCTTGGTGCGGGAGGACATCTTCACCTCGGTGCACATCGAGAAGCACGAGGTCGAGGCCCGCGACACCAAGTTGGGGCCGGAAGAAATCACCTACGACATCCCCAATGTGGGCGATGAAGCCCTGCGCGATCTGAATGAAGACGGGATCATCCGCGTCGGCGCCGAAGTCGGCCCGAACGACATTCTGGTGGGCAAGATCACGCCCAAGGGCGAGAAGGAACTCACCCCGGAGGAGAAACTCCTGCGGGCGATCTTCGGCGAGAAGGCGCGCGAGGTGAAAGACACCTCCCTGCGCATGCCTCACGGCGAGCGCGGCAAGGTGGTCGACGTCAAGGTCTTCACCCGCGAGGAACATCGCGATTTGCCGGCCGGCGTCGAAAAGATGGTGCGCGTCTCGGTAGCCCAGAAACGCAAGGCGACCGAGGGCGACAAGATGGCCGGACGACACGGCAACAAGGGCGTCATCTCCAAGGTGGTGCCCATCGAGGACATGCCGTTCCTGGAAGACGGTACGCCGGTCGACTTGATCCTTAATCCGCTCGGCGTGCCGGGTCGTATGAACATCGGACAGGTCCTCGAGACCCACCTGGGCTGGGCCTGCGATCGGCTGGATTTCCGCGCTGTGACGCCCGCCTTTGACGGGGCAGATGAGCTCGAGATCGAGGGTGAATTGGCTCGGGCGTGGATGATTGACCGTGCCTGGGATGAGATCGGGGACCGGGCCTGGGCGTGGTTGAAGGATGAAGGCTACTACGAGGAAGATGCCTTCCTCGATGACGGCGAGGTCCGACGCCTGTACCTCGAGAACTGGCTTGGCAAGAAGAAGGAGTACGACTCCGACCTGCTAGCTACCGACCGGGCTTATGCCCGCCAGTCAGCCCTGCGTGAATGGCTCCGGGATAAAGAGTTCAACCCGGACGAAATGCTGATCTTCGGCGATGAGGTGGAGGCGACGGACCGCGGCCCGTACGACGAAGCCGCCGTGGACGCCTGCATGCGGCTGTGGCTGGAATTCATGGACAACAAGGCGCCGTCCAACGCGCGCTCGGATACCGTCCGCGCCAAGGCGGCCGAAGTCATGGCCGACAGCGGCCGGCCGTACCCCACGCTCGGCAAGCAGCTCCTGTTTGACGGCAAGTCCGGTGAGGCCTACGACCATCCGGTCACTGTGGGGAAGGTGATGATGATGAAGCTCCATCACCTGGTCGAGGACAAGGTGCACGCGCGCTCGACCGGCCCGTACTCCCTGGTCACGCAGCAACCCCTCGGCGGTAAGGCCCAGTTTGGCGGCCAGCGATTTGGTGAGATGGAGGTCTGGGCGCTGGAAGCCTACGGTGCTGCCCATACCCTGCAGGAGATGCTGACCGTCAAGTCCGATGACGTGCAGGGTCGAGTCAAGACCTACGAGGCGATCGTCAAAGGCGAGGCGATCGAGGAGCCGGGGATCCCGGCTTCGTTCCGGGTGCTGGTCAAGGAGCTTCAAAGCCTTGGCCTTGCTGTGGAAGCCATTGGAGATGACGGCGAAATCATCCGCTTCGGTAAGCAGCAAGAACGGATGCGGGCGCCGAGGCTCGGATTGGGCCTGCTGGACGTGAACCCGCGGGTCTGATCGATTCAACGCGGTCTGGACCCGGTTTTGAACCTGAAAGTGCTTGACGGAGCCTTACCCGCATGGTAAAATAGCTTCCCGTTGCCTGTCAGTAAAGTGCAGGCGGAGTGGTGTGCGCCTGCACGAGCCGAATAGACGTTGATTGAAAAGGCGAGGCCATCGCGCAGGATCGATGGCCTCCCTTACTGGAAAACGGTCCCGGGGCGGAGGCCCCGGATTTATCTGGAAGGTGAGAAACGATGCCGACGATCAACCAGCTCGTTCGCAAGGGCCGCAAGACCAAGCGCGGCAAGACCACAGCGCCGGCGCTGCAGTACACCTTCAATTCCATGAAGCAGCGGCGCATCAAGCTGCCCAAGGGCGCCCCGCAGAAGCGCGGCGTGTGCACCCAGGTGCGCACACAGACGCCGAAGAAACCGAACTCGGCGCTGCGAAAGGTTGCCCGCGTCCGTCTGACCAACGGCATCGAGGTCACCGCCTACATTCCCGGTGAGGGTCACTCGCTCCAGGAGCACTCGGTGGTGCTCGTCCGGGGCGGTCGAGTGAAGGACCTTCCGGGCGTTCGTTACCACATCGTCCGCGGCACCCTGGACAGCATGGGAGTCGAGGGGCGGAAGCAGGGGCGCTCCAAGTACGGCCAGAAGCGCCCTCGAGAGTAGACAAGAAGACAGAGGTCGGCCGTGAGAGCAGGTGATGAAGCGGCCGACTTATGTCGTGAGAAGAACGAGGCCAGATTATGCGACGCACCAAACCTGAGAAGCGCTCCGTCGAGCCGGATGTCCGCTACAGCAGCACGCTGGTGTCAAATTTTGTCAACCGGGTGATGCAGCGCGGCAAAAAGAGCACGGCCACCACGATCGTCTACGACGCCTTCGAGATGATTCAGGAGCGCACAAGCCAGGAACCGCTGGAAGTCTTCGAGCAGGCGATGCAGAATGCCTCCCCCATGCTGGAAGTTAAACCACGGCGGGTCGGCGGCGCCACGTACCAGGTGCCGGTAGAAGTTAGCGCAGATCGGCGCACCTCGCTGGCCATGCGCTGGATTCTGGCTGCGGCACGCGCCCGAAGCGGGCGTTCGATGGCCGAGAAACTGGCTTCGGAACTGATGGACGCCGCCAACAACACCGGTTCGGCGGTTCGGCGTCGAGAAGAGACGCACCGTATGGCAGAGGCCAATCGCGCCTTTGCCCACTATCGTTGGTAGGGTAGGAGGCAGTCGGCCAAGGTTGGCTGAGACGCTAGGTTATGCCACGCAATTATCCCCTGGAACGCTTTCGGAATATAGGCATCATTGCCCACATCGACGCCGGCAAGACGACGACGACCGAACGCGTTCTGTATTACACCGGTAAGACACACCGCCTGGGGTCAGTCGACGAAGGCACGACCGTCACGGACTGGATGGATCAGGAACGCGAGCGAGGCATTACGATCGTTTCGGCTGCCGTGACGGCGATGTGGAAAGACTACATTATCAACATCATCGATACCCCCGGGCACATTGACTTCACCGCCGAAGTGCAGCGCTCGCTGCGTGTGTTGGACGGTGGGATCGTCGTCTTCGATGCCGTGCAGGGCGTGGAGCCGCAATCTGAGACCGTTTGGCGCCAGGCCGACCGCTACGCAGTGCCTCGCATTTGTTTTGTCAATAAAATGGACCGCACCGGGGCCTCGTTTGAGCGCACCGTGGACATGGTCCGCGAACGTCTGGGCGCCAATCCGATCGCCATCCAGATGCCGGTGGGCAATGAAGCCAACTTCGCCGGCATCGTCGACCTGATCGAGCAGCAGGCGATCATGTGGACGGATGAGTTCGGAGCTAAGCCGGATCGCGTCGACATCCCCGCCGAACTGCAGTCCGATGTCGAGCAATGGCGCGAGCGGATGATCGAGCAGATTGCCGAGACCGACGACGAATTGACCACCAAGTATCTTAACGGTCAGCAGATCAGCCACGAGGAATTGAAGTCTGCGCTGCGCCGTGCCGTGTTGGCCAACAAGGCGACCCCCGTGCTTTGTGGTTCGGCTCTCAAGAACAAGGGCGTGCAGACGGTCCTCGACGCCGTGCTTGATTACCTCCCCTCGCCCTTAGATGTGCTCCCGGTCACAGGCATCAATCCCAATTCGCAGGAAACCGAAATCCGCGCCGCCAAGGATGACGCCCCTTTGAGCGCCCTGGTGTTCAAGATCGTGACAGATCCTTACGTCGGCCGGCTGGCCTATTTCCGGGTCTACTCCGGCAAGATCACCCAGGGCTCGATGGTCCACAATTCGACCAAGAGCCAGCGCGAGCGGGTGGGGCGCCTGATCCGAATGTATGCGGATCGGCGCGAGGACGTCGAAGAGGTGATGGCCGGCGACATCGCCGCCATCCTGGGCATGAAACAGACTTTCACCGGCGATACGCTGTGCGACGCCGCCAATCCCATCATTCTTGAAAACATCACCTTCCCCGAGCCTGTGATTTCGGTGGCGATCGAGCCCAAGACCGCCGCCGACCAGGACAAGATGTCCGAAGCGCTGCACAAACTGGCCGAAGAAGATCCGACCTTCCGGGTGGGGGTGGATGAAGAGACCGCCCAGACGGTGATTTCCGGCATGGGCGAGCTCCATCTCGAGGTGCTGGTGGACCGCATGATGCGCGAGTTCAAAGTCCAGGCCAATATCGGTCGCCCGCGCGTCGCCTACCGCGAGTCGATCACCCGGCCGGTTGAAAAGGCCGAGGTGCGCTATGTCAAGCAGACGGGCGGACACGGCCAGTACGGCCACGTCGTCCTGTCGCTGGAGCCCGCCGCGGCAGGCTCTGGTGTGATCTTCAACAACAAAATCACCGGCGGCACGATACCACGTGAATACATTAATCCGGTGGAGAAGGGCGTCCGAGAGGCGGCCGAAGGCGGTGTCCTGGCCGGCTATCCCGTCACCGATGTCAGCGTGACGCTGTACGACGGCTCCTTCCACGAGGTGGACTCGAGCGAAATGGCCTTCAAGGTGGCCGGCTCGATGGCGTTCAAGGAAGGCATCCAGAAGGGCCGACCGGTCCTGCTGGAGCCGATGATGAAGGCTGAGGTGGTGGTGCCGGAGGACTTCATCGGCGATGTCACGGGTGACCTGGCGGCTCGCCGCTCGATCATCGAAGGTATTGAGATGCGCGCCGGCAACGCACAGGCCGTCCAGGCCTTTGTGCCCCTGGCTGAGATGTTCGGCTACGCCACAAACTTGAGGTCGATGACCCAGGGCCGCGGCGTCTTCACCATGGAGTTCGATCATTACGCTCAGGTGACGGAGAAGGTCACCGAAACGATCCTGGCCGGTGCCCACTAGGGTCACCCAGGCTCGATCATTTACCCTGAGACTGAAGCGAGGAGCGAGAAGACATCATGGGCAAGCAGAAATACGAGCGGACGAAGCCGCACATGAACGTGGGTACGATGGGGCACATCGACCACGGGAAGACGACGTTGACGGCGGCGATCACGAAGTACAGTGCGCTGAAGGGGATGGCGGACTTCACGCCGTTCGATCAGATTGACAAGGCGCCGGAGGAGAAAGCCCGGGGGATCACGATAGCCATAGCGCATGTGGAATACGAGACGGAAAAGCGGCACTATGCGCACGTGGACATGCCGGGGCACCGCGACTACATCAAGAACATGATCACGGGGGCGGCGCAGGTGGACGGGGCGATCCTGGTGGTGGCGGCGCCGGACGGACCGATGCCGCAGACGCGGGAGCACGTGCTGCTGGCGCGTCAGGTGGAAGTACCGGCGATCGTGGTGTATTTGAACAAAGTGGACATGATGGACGATGAGGAGCTCTTGGAGCTGGTGGAGTTGGAGCTGCGGGAGCTGTTGAACGAGTACGAGTTTCCTGGGGACGAGACGCCGATAGTGAGGGGGAGTGCGCTGAAGGCGTTGGAGAGCACGAGTGAGGATCCGGATGCGGAGGAGTACGCCAGCATCAAGGAACTGTTGCGGGTGGTGGACGAGTACATACCGGAGCCGGTGAGAGAGACGGACAAGCCGTTCATGATGCCGGTGGAGGACGTGTTCTCGATCAAGGGACGGGGGACGGTGGTGACGGGGCGGATTGATCGGGGGCGAGTGCACACGGGGGACAACGTCGAGATCGTGGGGTTGAGAGAGAAGAGCATGTCGTCGGTGGTGACCGGGGTGGAGATGTTCCACAAGACGCTGGATGAGGGGCAGGCGGGGGACAATGTGGGGCTGCTGCTGAGGGGGATCGAGCGGGAGGATGTGGAGCGCGGGATGGTGGTGGCGGCGCCGGGATCGATCACGCCGCACAAGAAGTTTTTGGGGGAAGTGTACGTGCTGACGAAGGAAGAAGGGGGGAGGCACAAGGCATTTTTCACGGGATATCGGCCGCAGTTCTACATTCGGACGATGGATGTAACGGGGACGATCGAGCTACCGGAGGGGGTGGAGATGGTGATGCCGGGGGACAGCGTCAATCTGACGGTGCAGCTGATCATGCCGGTGGCGCTGGAGAAGGGTCTGAAGTTCGCCATCCGCGAAGGCGGCCTGACCGTCGGCGCCGGCGTCATCACGGAAATTTTGGAGTAGGCTGAATGGCCAAGCAGAAAATTCGGATCCGTCTCAAGGCATACGATCATCGGGTGCTCGATCAGTCCGCCAAGCGCATCGTCGAGACCGCCGAGCGCACGGGCGCCAAGGTGGTTGGACCGGTGCCGCTCCCGACACGTAAGGAGCGCTTCACCGTCCGCCGCTCGACGTTCATTGACAAGGACTCGCACGAACACTTTGAGATCCGCACGCACAAACGGCTGATCGATGTTTTGGAGCCGGATTCGAAGACGATCGACACCCTGATGCGGTTGAACCTGCCGGCAGGGGTGGACATCGAGATAAAGATTTAGCGACAAGCTGCTGGCTCCTAGCTGCTGGCAAGCCCTTGGCTAGACCCCAGGGGCTGGGAGCTAGAAACCAGATGCGCCAGGCAAGAGCCCTTCGACGAGCGGACGCTCATCAAGGCTTCTGCAGGAGAAGGACTGACTGCCTTGCGTTCGGGGATGATGCAGCCTTGCCCTGGCTGACAGTCCCGCCGAAGGGTACTCAGGAGACAAACGATGAAAGGGCTTATTGGCAAGAAAATCGGCATGACCCAGATTTTCGACGAGTCCGGCGCAGCGCTGCCCGTGACTTTGATCGAAGCTGGGCCTTGTTACGTCACCCAGATACGCAACCCTGAGCGGGACGGCTACAGCGCCGTTCAGCTGGGTTTTGGTGAGACAGCCGCCAAGCGGTTGGCATCGGGTCGCGTCGGCCATCTCAAGCGCAACGATCTGCCACCCCTGCGCTACCTGCGCGAGTTCCGGGTCAAGAATCCGGAGCTCAAAGAGGGCGACCAGGTGACGGTGGAGACCTTTGCCGTTGGCGATCGGGTCGATGTGATGGGCATCAGCAAGGGCAAGGGATTCCAAGGCGGCATGAAACGCCACGGTTTCGGCGGGGGACCGATCACCCATGGCCAATCCGACCGCCAGCGGTCGCCGGGTTCGATCGGTGCCACGACTACCCCGGGACGGGTTTTCAAGGGCACACGTATGGCGGGCCATATGGGCGTCGAGCGGGTCACGGCGCAAAATTTGCGGGTCGAAATGGTCGACCCCGAACGCAATCTGCTGGCTGTCCACGGCAGCGTGCCGGGCGGCAAAAACGGCCTGGTCTTCATCCAGGAAGCCCGCAAGCAGACGGCAAGCGGAGCGAAATGAGCATGAAAGTCGACGTTCTCAACATCCAAGGAGAGAAGGTCAAGACGGTGGACCTGCCGTCGTGGATCTTCGAAGCTCCGATTAAGCCGGACTTGATGCACCAGGCCCTGGAGCGCCAGTTGGCCAATGCGCGCCTGGGGACCCATGCCACAAAGACCCGCGGCGAAGTCAGCGGCGGTGGACGAAAACCCTGGCGTCAGAAGGGCACCGGGCGCGCCCGGCAGGGTTCGACCCGGGCGGCGCAGTGGGTCGGCGGCGGCAAGATTCACACACCCCAGCCCCGCGACTATACGAAACGCATGCCGCGCAAGATGCGCCGTGCCGCGCTGCGGGCGGCCCTTTCGGCGAAGGCGGCCGATGCCCAAATCGTGGTGCTGGATGAGTTGAAAGTTGAAGGACCCCAGACGCGAATGATGGCTGAAGCCCTGCGCAAGTTGGTGGGCGAGGACAGCGTGCTGATCCTGATGACCGGACCGGACGAGGGTCTGGAAAAATCGGTCCGCAACCTGCCCACCGCCAAGACGCTGCGGGCCAACTACCTCAACGTGCGCGATCTGCTCGGTTTCGATCGGCTGATCCTACCGCTGGGCGCGCTGGACGTGATCCAGTCGTATCTGGGCGAATAAGGAAGGAACGAAGCATGCCATCCATCTACAACGTTATTCGCCGTCCGATCATCACAGAGAAGTCGAGTTATCAGAGCTCGGCTCTTGGCCAGTACGCCTTCGAAGTCGACGGCAAGGCGACCAAGGCTCAGGTGCGGGAAGCGGTCGAACTGCTGTTTAACGTCAGCGTCGAGCGGGTCAACCTGATGGTGATGCCCGCCAAGCGCAGCCGGCGGGGCCGGAGCCGACGCGTCCTCGTGCGGCGTCCAAGCTACAAAAAGGCGATCGTAACGCTGGCCCCAGGCCAGACCATCGATGTGTTCGAAGGGGTTTCGTGATGCCAGTCAAGAAGTACAAACCCACCTCGCCGGGACGGCGTGGCATGTCGGGGGCGATGTTCGAGGAGATCACCAAGTCAACTCCCGAGCGGTCTCTGCTTCGGCCGCGGCGCTCCAAGGGCGGGAGAAACGTCTACGGTCGGGTGACCGTTCGGCATCGGGGCGGCGGCCACCGCCGCCACTATAGGGTGGTCGATTTCAAGCGCGACAAGCACGCCATCCCGGCCAACGTGGCGGCGATCGAATACGATCCCAACCGCTCAGCCCGCTTGGCCCTGCTCCATTATGTCGATGGTGAAAAGCGCTACATCCTGGCTCCGCTTGGTCTTCAGGTGGGTGACCAGGTGATGTCGGGCGCAGAAGCTGAAATTCGCCCCGGGAACAGCCTGCCGCTGTCGCTGATCCCGGTGGGCACTGTGGTGCACAACATCGAACTCAGCGAGGGTCGCGGCGGCCAGCTGGTGCGTTCAGCCGGCACGTCCGCCCAGGTTTTGGGCAAGGAAGGCGCGTACGCCGCCATCCGGCTGCCTTCGGGCGAAGTGCGCCGAGTTCGCCAGGCCTGTTTCGCCACCATCGGGGAGGTCGGCAACCCGGACCACGGCAACATCAAGCTGGGCAAAGCTGGCCGCAAGCGGCATCGGGGAATTCGGCCAACGGTACGCGGCTCGGCCATGAGTTCCAGGGACCATCCGCACGGCGGCGGCGAAGGCCGCCAGCCGATCGGACTTCCGGGCCCCAAGAGCCCGTGGGGCAAGCCAACTCTGGGCAAGCGCACACGACGCAACAAGAGTACCGACAAGTACATCATCCGCCGGCGGGCCAAGAAGCGACGTTGATGATGCCTGACCTGACGGTCGGAGGATTGTGAAAAATGTCACGATCATTGAAGAAGGGGCCGTTCATCAGCCCCAAGCTGCTGAAGAAAGTGGAAGACATGAACCAGCGCGGTGACAAGAAGGTCATCCGCACTTGGAGTCGGGCAAGCACGATCTTCCCGCAGATGGTGGGCCACACCATCGCCGTGCACGACGGGCGGCGCCATGTGCCGATCTACATAACCGAGAATATGGTCGGCCACAAGCTAGGCGAATTCGCCCCCACGCGCACCTTCCGCGGCCACCGAGCGCGGCGACCGGGTGACCAGGGTGCGGGAGGAGGAATAGGATGGCCGAAGGACACGGCATCCGGGCGACGGCTCGCTACGTCAGCGTCTCCCCGCAGAAGGCCCGGCTGGTGCTGGACCTGGTGCGCGGGCGGGCGGCGGTCGAGGCCCTGGACCTGCTCCGTTTCACATCCAAAGCGGCGGCCCGACCAGTGGCCAAGCTGCTCCGCTCGGCGATCGCCAATGCGGAGGAGAACTTCGGCTACAGCCGCGATGAACTCATTGTTTCCGAGATATTCGCCAATCAGGGCCCGACCCGCCGCTGGCGGCGATTTGGCGCCCGAGGCCGTTTCAAGCCGATCCTTCATCGCTCGTCCCATATAACGGTGATCCTGCGCGAGCGGGACGCCGAACTGAGCGCATGACGCGGTAGGAGAGGAGACGATATGGGACGCAAGGTTCACCCGATCGGATTTCGCCTGGGGATCAACAAGACCTGGGATTCACGCTGGTTCGCCGAGAAACGGCAGTATTCGGACCAACTGCATGAGGACAGGTCGATCCGCGAAATGGTCTTCGGCAACAATCCGCCGGGGAGCATTTCCAAGGTGGAGATCGAGCGCTTCCCGAACAGCGTCAACATCACCGTGCACACGGCCAAGCCGGGCATCGTGATCGGGCGCAAGGGGGCCAATGTCAAGGATTTGCGGGCCAAGCTGCAGGAAATGACCGGCACCAACATCAAGCTCGACATCTCGGAGATCGAGCAGCCGGATCTGGATGCCCGCCTGGTGGCTGATAACATCGCCCATCAGCTCGAGCGCCGGATCAGCCACCGCCGGGCCATGCAGCGGGCCATCTCGCAGAGCATGCGCGCCGGCGCCCTGGGGATCAAGGTCATGTGTGCCGGACGTCTGTCCGGGATGGAAATGGCCCGCCGAGAGTGGATGCGCGAAGGACGTGTGCCAGCGCAGACGCTGCGAGCCGATATCGACTTTGCTCGGGCTGAAGCCCTGACCACCTATGGGCGGATCGGGGTCAAGGTCTGGATCTATCGGGGTGATATTCTGCCCGAGGCCGAGGAGGAATCCGAGGCCATGGACGTGTACGTCAGCGAGTAGCCTTCGGGGCCACCGCCGGCGTGATTTGAGGTGTAGAGATGTTGATGCCAAAGCGAGTCAAATGGCGAAAGCAGATGCGCGGCCGGATGAAGGGCAAAGCCAGCCGGGGCACGGAAGTCACCTTTGGGGACTACGGCCTGCAGGCGCTCGAGCCGGGATGGGTCACGGCCCGTCAGATCGAAGCCGCCCGCCGTACGTTGGTGCGCTACATGCGCCGGCGCGGCAAGGTGTGGATCCGAATCTTCCCCGACAAGCCGGTGACTCAGCGCGCCGCCGAAACCCGTATGGGCAAGGGCAAGGGCGCAGTAGATCACTGGGTAGCGGTGGTCAAGCCTGGCCGTATGCTGTTCGAGCTCTCGGGGCTGTCAGAGGAGGGCGCTAAAGAGGCGCTTCGCTTGGCGGCCCACAAGCTGGCGATCAAAACCAAGTTCACCGAACGGGTGGACATTCTCGGAGGTGAGTGAGCATGAAGACGGCAGAGATACGCGCCCTCGAGACGCCTGAAATCCAAGCCCGACTGGGCGATTCACGCGAGGAGTACTTTCGCCTCCGGCTGCAGTACGCCACTGGCCAGCTCACGGACCATGCCCGGCTGAAGCTCATCCGGCGCGACATCGCCCGGTTGTCCACCATCGTGCGCGAGCGTCAGCTGGCGGCGGCGATGCAAGGGAGTGAACAATGACCAATCAACGACGCCGTCTGACCGGCGTGGTGACGCGCCTAAGCACCGAAAAGACGGTCAGGGTTAAGGTCGATCGAGACTTTCGCCACCCGCTGTACGAGAAGGTCGTACGCACCAGCAAGCAGTATCTGGTGCACGACGAGATGGGGTGCCAGCCGGGCGACAAGGTCGTGATCGTGGAGAGCAAGCCGATTTCGAAGCGCAAGCGGTTCGTCATCCAGGAAATCCTGCGCAGGGTCTCGGATATCGATGTGGCGGCCAGCCAGGGCGAGCTGATCGACGAAAGCGCTGTTCTGGAAGATGCGGCTGAGCCAAAAGCGGCTGATGAGCCCGAAGAGCCCGAACAGATCGAAGAGGCGGAGGCCGAGGCATGATTCAGCAGGAGAGTCGCATCAAAGTCGCTGACAACACCGGCGGCCGTGAACTGCTCGTCATACGCGTCCTTGGCGGCTCACGACGCCGCTACGGGCGTATCGGCGATGTGGTGGTGGCGACGGTCAAGTCGGCCACGCCTCACAGCGCGGTCAGTAAGAGTGATGTGGTCAAGGCCGTCATTGTGCGCACGGCCAAAGAATTCCGCCGGGATGACGGCTCGTACATCAAATTTGACGAGAATGCGGCCGTGATCCTGGATGCGGACGGGGTTAACCCCAGGGGGACGCGCATCTTCGGGCCGGTAGCTCGGGAACTGCGCGACCGGGGATACACCAAGATCGCCTCGCTGGCGCCGGAAGTGCTGTAGGAGGCTGATGTGACGGTTAAGGCAAGAATTCGGAGCGGTGACACGGTGGAAATCATCAGCGGCCGGGAAAAGGGGGCCCAGGGCGAGGTGATGCGCGTGCTGCCGCGAAAGCACAAGATCGTGGTCCAGGGCGTCAATGTGCGGAAGAAGCACCAACGCCAGGTTCAGGCGGGCGGCCGAACGATGTCGCCGGGGATCATTCAATTTGAAGCTCCGGTGGACATTTCCAATGTGATGCTGGTCTGCCCGAAGTGCGGCGAACTGACGCGAGTCGGCTTCCTGCGAGACGAAGAGGGCGAGCGGCAGCGCGTATGCAAGAAGTGCGAATTGGTCGTGGACGCATGAGGCCGGAGGAGCAGTAGGTCGATGGCGAATTATTTGAAAGAGCGGTACCAGAAGGACGTCGTTCCCAGCTTGATGAAAGACCTCGGGCTCGACAATCCGATGCAGGTACCTAAGCTGAAAAAGATCGTGGTCAACGTCGGCGTGGGCGAGGCCATGGACGAAACCAAGGCCCTGGACGCCACCGTCGAGGACATGCGCATCATCACCGGCCAGGCGCCGGTGGTCACCCTGGCGCGCAAGAGCATCGCCAACTTCAAGCTGCGCGAAGGGCGGGCGATTGGCGTCAAGGTCACGCTGCGGGGCGAGAAGATGTGGGCCTTCCTGGACCGGCTGGTCAATATCGCACTGCCCAGAACGCGCGATTTCCGCGGCATCCCGATGGACGCTTTCGACGGCCGAGGTAACTACACACTCGGGGTGCGTGAGCAGCTGATCTTCCCCGAGATCGAATACGACAAGATCGACAAGGTCCGCGGATTCGAAGTGACACTTGTGACCTCGGCGCCCGATGACGAACAGGGCCGGCACCTGCTGGCGCTGCTCGGGCTGCCTTTTGGGAGAAGGGACTGACATGGCCAAGAAATGCATGCCGATACGAGAGACGCGTCGCAAGTTTGACGTTCGCATACGTAATCGATGCCAGCGATGCGGCCGACCTCGCGGCTATTATCGTCGTTTTGGCCTGTGCCGGATTTGCTTTCGAGAGCTGGCTTTGGAAGGGCAGATCCCGGGCGTCGTCAAGTCGTCCTGGTAGTCCAGAAGCGGTGGAGCACATACTATGAGCATGAGTGACCCGATCGCCGACATGCTGACACGCATTCGGAACGCGATAGGCGCTGGCCACAGCCACGTGTCCCTGCCTAGTTCCAAGCTGAAGGTTGCCTTGGCTGAGATCCTTCAGCAGGAGGGCTTCATAGAAAGCCATGAAGTCGCCCAGGCCATCGGCACCCCGCAGCCCGTGCTTAGACTGCGTTTGAAGTACATGGGAAAGCGCCGTGAGCGGCATCCGGTGATCAGCGGACTGGAACGCGTCAGCCGCCCCGGGCGTCGCGTGTACGTTGGTAAGGGTGATATCCCCTGGGTCTTGTCGGGGATGGGTATTGCGGTCCTTTCCACACCTCGGGGCGTGATGACTGGCACCAAGGCCCGCCAGCAGGGAATCGGCGGCGAGGTGATTTGCAAGGTTTGGTAAGCCGCGCCGCCAAGGGCGGCGACGGCCGGATCGACCCGGGCCAGGCGAGCTCGGTGGCCGGCCGAAGGAGGAGAGTTCTGTGTCTCGTATTGGACGAATGCCTGTCCCGGTTCCCGATAAGGTGGACGTTGAGATCAAGGGCCAGCAGGTACGCGTGAAGGGGCCGTTGGGTGAGCTCGAGCGCACCTTCAACCCCGAGATGACTATCACTCAGGAAGAGGGCGTGCTGAAAGTGACGCGACCCTCCGACGAGCCGAAAGTGCGCGCCTTGCACGGCCTGACCCGCGCTCTGTTGAACAACATGGTGGTGGGCGTTTCGACGGGCTTTGAGAAGGATCTCGAGGTTCAGGGTGTCGGCTACCGGCCGGAGCTTCAAGGTACCACGTTGGTCCTGAACGTGGGCTACTCGCATCCTGTGCGCATCGAGCCCCCGGATGGGATCACCTTTGAAGTCGATGACCGCGCCCGCACGATCAAAGTCAAGGGGCCGGACAAGGAAGTCGTCGGCCGATTGGCAGCCGATATCCGCAAGGTTCGCAAACCGGAACCCTACAAGGGCAAGGGGATTCGCTACGTAGGCGAGTACGTGCGGCGCAAGGCTGGCAAGGCCGGCAAGGTAGGTTAGTTGATATGACGACCAAAAGTCGCAACGATATGCGAAGACGCCGTCACCATCGTGTGCGGCGCAAGATCGAAGGCACGTCCGATCGACCGCGCCTGAATGTGTTTCGTAGTCTGACGCACATCTACGCTCAGTTGATCGATGACGCCAAGGGTGAAACACTGGCGGCGGCGTCGACCTTGGATCCCGATATGCGCAGCAAGCTGAAGGGCAAGTCCAAGACGGAACAAGCCAAGTTGGTCGGCGAGCTTATTGCGGCGCGCGGATCAAAGAAGGGCGTCAAAGCTGTGCTGTTCGACCGGGGCGGCTACCGCTACCACGGCCGGGTGAAAGCCCTTGCCGAGGCGGCCCGCGAAGGCGGCCTCGAATTCTGAGCGCGACGGCCGTGCGACGGTCAGCGAATGGAGTGTGTCTGTGAGAAGAGATTTTCGTAGTCGCGAAGAGCGAGAAGAGTTCGACGAGCGCGTGATCGACATTTCCCGCGTGGCCAAGGTGGTCAAGGGCGGGCGCCGGTTCGCATTCCGCGTGACCGTGGTCGTCGGAGACAATAAGGGCCGGGTGGGCCTGGGTGTCGGCAAGGCTCGCGGCGTCCCGGATGCCATTCATAAGGCAAGCGACCGCGCCCGCAAGGACATGCGCCACATCCCCCTGGTGGGCACCACCGTGCCCCACGAAGTGATCTCCAAGCATGGTGGGGCACAAGTCATGCTTAAGCCGGCTTCCCCGGGAACCGGCGTGATCGCCGGTGGGGCCGTCCGGGCCGTGCTCGAAGCGGCCGGGGTACGGGACATCCTTACCAAGTCGCTGGGCAGTGCCAACGTGCTGAACGTGGCGAGGGCCACACTCAAGGGCCTGCGCGGGATGAAGAAGGTCCATGAGGAAGCCGCCAACCGGGGCAAGAGCGCCGATACGCTCAAGCCTTTCTGGGAGCGCTGAGCATGGCCAAGAAGAAGGGGAAGATGCTGAAGATCACCCTGGTGCGCAGCCCTATCGGCTACAACCTGCGCCAGAAGCGCACTGTGAAGGCGCTCGGGCTGCACCGGGTGCGCCAGACCGTGGAACAGGAAGACGGCCCTGAGATTCGAGGTATGTTGTCGAAGATCGGCCACCTGGTACAGGTCGAGGAGTAGGTGGAGCGATGAAACTGCATGAGTTGAAGCCACGCCAGGGCGCCAAGAAAACCCGCAAGCGCGTCGGGCGGGGCATTTCCGCCGGGCAGGGCAAGACCGCCGGCCGAGGCACCAAAGGTCTGGGGGCCCGCGCCGGGTCCGGGGGCCACATCTACCGGCAGGGTGGCAATCTGCCGTTCTTCCGCCGGCTTCCGTTCAAGCGCGGGTTCACCAACGTGAATCGCCAGGAATGGAATGAGATCAATCTGGATCAGCTCGGCAGTTTCAAGGCCGACCAAGAGGTGGCGCCGGAGCAGTTGGCCGAGGCCGGCTTGATTGACAGCCTGGATCGTCCAACTGTCGTTCTCGGCCGCGGCAAAGTCTCCAAGGCGCTCAAGCTGCACGTTCACCGCGTGTCGGAGGCCGCTCGCAAAAAGATCGAGGCCGCCGGCGGATCGGTGGACCTGATCAAGGACTAAAGGAACGTGATGACTCAGGAAGGGTATCTCGGATGAAACGATCCGTCTGGCGGTTCCTGTTTGTCTCAGAGGAGATTCGCAACCGTCTGCTGTTTTCGCTCGGCTTGCTGATACTCTATCGGCTGGCGGCCCACGTGCCAGTGCCAGGCGTCAATCGGGCGGCGATTGCCTCGATCCTCAACAACAGCGGCGGCGGAGCCCTGATCAACCTGCTCGATCTGTTGTCCGGTGGGACGGTGTCGAATTTCTCGGTGCTGGCCATGGGGGTCTACCCCTACATCACCGCCCAGATTATCCTGCAGCTGCTGGTGCCGATCATCCCTTCCTTGCAGGCTCGCATGGATGAAGATCCGCGCGAGGGCCGCAAGTGGATGGAGAAGTGGACCTACTATCTGGCGGTGCCGATGGCCGCCCTTCAGGCGGTGGGCCAGATCCGGCTGTTCCAGCAGTTCGCCAGCGGCCAAAACGTGCTCGGATTTGCTTTGGGGTTGAACCTCCAAACGTTGACCACGATCATCACCATGACGGCCGGCACCATGTTTGCCATCTGGCTGGGCGAGCTGATTTCGGAGTACGGGATTCGCAATCAGGGCCTGTCCCTGATCATCTTCGCCGGCATCGTGGCCCGCATTCCGAGCAACGTCGGCCGGCTGATGACAGATGAGACGGTGCGGGTGCCTTTGAGCATCTTCCTGCTCGTGTTGACGGCGGCCACGATCTTCGTGATCGTCTATGTGCAGGAGGGCCGGCGAAATGTTCCGGTGATGTATCCGGGGCGTCGGGTAGGCAACCGAATGTCGATGCCGGTCAAAGGCAGCTTGCCGCTGATGGTCAACATGGCAGGCATGATCCCGCTCATCTTCGCCCAGTCCCTGCTGACCTTCCCGGCGGTGGTAGCCCAGTTCTTCATCGGATCGCCTAACCAGCTGGTCCAAAATGTCGCCGTCTGGCTACAGACCAACTTCGGCGGGATCAGCTCCACCTATTGGATCATGTACTTCATCATGGTGGTGGGTTTCACGTTCTTCTACACCGACGTTCTTTTCACGCAGCAGAATTACGGCGAGAACCTGAAGCGGTCCGGGGCACAGGTCCCCGGCGTGACTAAGGGTGTGCCGACCCAGCGTTATCTGACGCGCGTGCTTCGGCGTATCACGCTGCCCGGTGCCCTGTTGCTGGGCATGGTGGCGATCATGCCGTTCCTGGTGGGGGTGATTTACCCCATCGCCGGCAGTCAGACCAGTCTCTTGTTGGTATCGTCAGCGGGGTTGCTCATCGTGGTGGGCGTGGTGCGCGACACCTATCGTTCGATCGAGGCCGAGCTCAAGCTCAGAGGCTACGACTCAGCGCTGCTGGTTCGCTAGCTCCTCTCGGAGAGCGAAATGTCGAATTACATCCTGCTGGTCGGCCCGCCGGGGGCTGGCAAGGGCACCCAGGCCAAGCGGCTGAGCAAGCAACTCGGGCTGCCGCATATCTCGAGCGGCGACATCTTTCGTGAGAACCTTCACAATGAGACCGAGTTGGGGAAGCTGGCTCAGCAGTACATGTCCCGGGGTGAGCTTGTGCCCGACGACGTGACGATTCGCATGATCGCCGAGAGGCTGGGCCGACCCGACTGTGCGGACGGAGCCCTGCTGGATGGCTTCCCGCGCACGCCGGCCCAAGCCGAAGGCTTGGACGAAATGCTCGCCAAACAGGGCGGTCGGGTGAACGCAGTGCTCTACCTGAAGTTGAGTGAGCCTACCCTGGTGCGGCGTTTGACGGGCCGTTGGATGTGCCGGGCACAGGGCCACATCTACCATCAGGAGTTCAAGCCGCCGAAAGAGGAAGGCCTATGCGATATCGACGGCTCCGACCTCTACCAGCGAGATGACGATCGGGCGGACACGGTGCGGAATTGGATAAGAATCTATTTTGAGCAGACCTCGCCCCTGAGCCAGCATTATCGGGACCGTAATCTGCTGATGGAGATCGACGGGGAGCAGTCGATCGAGGTGGTGACGCAGGCGATGATTTCGGCCATAGGGCAGGAGGCAAGATCTTGAATCGGCGGCCGGGCGTGGTGGTGAAGAGTCAACGCGAGCTGGAGATCATGCGCCAGGCGGGACGCATCAACGCCTTGGCTCTGGCAGCTTGCGTGGCGGCCATCCGACCCGGCGTGACGACGGCTGAGATCGACGCCTTGGCGTCCGAAGTGCTTCGGCAGCACCACGCCGAACCGGCCTTCTTGGACTACCCCGGAGCATATCCGTACCCGGCGGTGATCACCATATCGATCAACGACGAGCTGGTGCATGGCATTCCGGGGGGGCGGCGGCTCAAGGAAGGCGATATCGTCAGCATCGATTGCGGAAGCATCGTGGATGGCTTTGTCGGAGATTTCGGCCTTGACCGTGGGTGTGGGGGAGATCTCAGCCAAGGCCCAACACCTGCTGGATGTGACCCGCGAGTCCTTGTTTGTGGGCATCGGCGAGATGCAGCCCGGCAAGCACACGGGCGACGTCTCGGCGGCGATCCAAGACTACGTCGAAAGCAACGGGCTGGAGGTGGTAAAGGAGTACACAGGGCACGGGGTGGGGCGAGACATGCACGAACTTCCCCAGGTCCCAAACTACGGCCACCCTGGCACTGGCCTAGGTCTGCGTCCCGGGATCACCATCGCCATCGAGCCCATGGTGCTTGCCGGGCGGCCGGAGACACGCGTGATGCAGGACCAGTGGACGGTCAGTTCACGCGACGGCCATCTCACGGCGCATTTCGAACACTCGGTGGCGGTCACCGAGGATGGCCCGTGGATCTTGACCGCTCTGGATGAGGCCGACCTAGACGCGGTGGACCCCATCCTTTATAATCAATACTTTGCCGACCGGCCTCATCACATGGGTGTCGAGCAAACCTAGGGAGAATCACCATGAAGGTATCGTCTTCCGTTCGAAGGCGCTGTCCGAAGTGTAAGATTGTCAAGCGGCGGGGCAAGGTCTACGTGATCTGTGAGAACCCTCGCCACAAGCAGCGACAGGGGTAGGCATATGGCGCGTATTGAAGGTGTCGATCTTCCGCGGGACAAGCGGGTCGAGATCGGTCTGACGTATATTCACGGCATTGGGCGTCCGACGGCCAATAAAGTGGTCGAGACCGCTGGGATCAGTCCGCAAACGCGGATCCGTGATTTGACGGAAGACGAGATCACATCGCTGCGTGACTACATCAACACCAACCTGGTGGTGGAGGGGGATCTCCGCCGGGAAGTGCAGATGAACATCAAGCGGCTGATCGAAATCGGCTGTTATCGGGGGCTGCGGCACCGTCGTAGCCTGCCGGTGCGGGGCCAGCGGACGCGCACCAACGCGCGCACCCGCAAGGGTCCCAAGAAGACCGTGGCCGGCCGTGGCCGGCGCCGAGGAGCTAAGAAGAAGTAAGCCAACTCTCGTCGACGGCAAGATCGGGCTGCGCCTCCGGGGCCTTCCACCCTGCGGCTGAGGCGACAGATACGGGACGGCCGTAGCAGCGACGAGACCATGATGAAGAGGGCGACCAAAAGATGGCAAAACGAACCACGAAGGGCGCAAAGAAGGTCAAGCGGACGTTGTCGCACGGCCAGGCGCACATCCACGCCACGTTCAACAACACGATCGTGACCATCACCGATTCGCAGGGAAACACGGTGGCATGGGGCAGCGCCGGTCAGGCCGGCTTCAAAGGCTCGCGCAAGAGCACCCCGTACGCGGCCCGGCAGGCTGCGGAGCAGGTGATCGCGCTGGCGCAGCAGCTGGGGCTCCAGGAAGTTGACGTGTATGTCAAGGGGCCCGGGCCCGGCCGAGAAGCCGCCATCCGCGCGCTTCAGGGCGTCGGAGTCAAAGTTCGCTCCATCAGCGACGTGACTCCGATCCCGCACAATGGTTGCCGTCCGCCCAAGAAACGCCGCGTCTAGACTACTGGAAGGATAGAGAACCAGGATGGCAAGATACACCGGTCCTGTTTGCAAACTCTGCCGAAGGGAAGGCGAGAAGCTTTTCCTGAAGGGGCAGAAGTGTTTTTCGGCCAAGTGCCCTGTCGAGCGCCGGGCGTATCCCCCGGGCGAGCATGGGCGTGAATCACAGTACCGGCGCCGCCGCGTGTCCGACTACCAGCGGCAGCTTCGTGAGAAGCAGAAGATGCGCCGAATCTATGGCGTACTTGAACAACAGTTCCGCCGCTACTACCGGGCAGCGCTGCAGAGGCGCGGCCTGACTGGCGAAACCCTGCTCCAACAGCTTGAGTGCCGGTTGGACAACGTCGTCTACCGTCTCGGTTATTCCGAAAACCGGTCGCACGGACGGCAGCTGGTCACCCACGGCCACTTCAACGTCAACGGCCGGAGGACAAATGTGCCCTCCATGTTGGTCAAGGTCGGTGACGAAATCGCCGTCCGCGATGGGTCCCGTAAGCGCGCCTACTTCAAGGATCTGGCGCCGCTGGCGGAAACCCGGACGCCGCCGCGTTGGTTGGAGCGCGATTTGGGCACGCTGTCAGGCAAGATGCTCCAGCTGCCCGAGCGACAGGACGTGGACGCCAGCCTGAACGAACAGCTGGTCGTCGAGTATTACTCGCGATAGGCTGTTGACCCTGGTTCCGAAAACGTCCTGGGTCTTGGAGGATTGAAGTGCCCGTATCAACCAACATGGTGATGCCAAAGATTGAACGCGAAGCCGTGGCCCGTAATTACGGTAAGTTCGTCATCAGCCCGTTGGAAAGCGGCTATGGGATCACGATTGGCAACGCACTGAGGCGTGTCCTCTTGTCCTCGCTGGAAGGCGTTGCGGTGAGTTCAATTCGAATCACCGACGTGCCTCACGAATTCTCGGATATCCCCGGGGTGCGCGAAGACGTGCTGCAATTGATGCTCAATATCAAGCTGCTTCGTCTGAAGCTCCATGATGTGGACTCGGCGCGGCTGCGCATCGAAGTTCAGGGTGAGGGCGTGGTCACGGCGGCTGATATCGCCGCCCCGGCCGAAGCCGAAATCATCAACCCCGAGCTGTACCTGTTCACCGTGGACGACGACAAAGCGCGCCTCGAAATCGAGATGAACGTCGAGCGAGGGCGGGGCTACTCCCCATCGGACGAACGCGGCCGGCTGCCGATCGGCGAACTGCCGACCGATGCCATCTTCAGCCCGGTGGCGCGTGTGCGCTACGACGTTGGCCAGGCGCGTGTCGGACAAGACACAAGTTTCGACCGGCTGATGATCGAAATCTGGACCGACGGCACGATCAAGCCCGAAGAAGCGCTTAGCATGAGTTCTCAGATCGTCATGGCGCACTTGAGGGACCTCACCGGCGTGACCGAAGAGAGCCTGATGCTGGCGGCGGCCGAAGAAGAAGAGCCAAAGATGGCCAGCGAGGTCTACGAGACCCCGATCGAGAACCTGGACCTGTCGGTGAGAGTGTTTAACTCGCTCAAGCGGACCGGGATCACCAACGTGGGCGAAGTGCTCGATATGCTGGAGAAGGGTCAAGAGGCCATGCTCTCAATACGCAACTTCGGAGAGAAGAGCCTGGATGAACTCAGGGATCGTCTGAAAGAGAAGGGTTATCTCGAGACCGAAGACGAAGAGGACGCCGAACCGGCGGCTGAGGCGGAGTAAGCGAACATGCGACATGGCGTAAGTGGAAAGCACCTCGGCCGTTCATCGGCCCATCGGTCCGCTCTGCGGCGCAATCTGATCACCGAGCTGTTTCGCCACGAACGGATTCAGACCACCCAGGCAAAGGCTCAGGCCGTGCGGGGCCAGGCCGAGAAGCTGATCACCCTGGCCAAGCGCGGCAACGCCGCCGGCGAGGCCGTGGCGGTCAACGCTCGACGGAAGGCGGCGGCAGGCTTGAACGATGTTGAAATCGTCAAGAAGCTGTTCGATGACATCGCGCCGCGCTATTCGGAGCGCAGCGGTGGCTACACACGTGTGCTCAAGCTGGGTCCCCGGTTGGGGGACGCGGCCGAGATGGTGCTGCTGGAGCTGGTCGAGGAGTAGACGGATGGCCGGCCTCGAGGATCGGGCCGACCGCATCTGGTTGACAGAGCCGGGACGGCGATGCATGCGATCCCGCCCCGTGAGTGCATGACGAACGTGGCACTTTACAAATCGATCGTCGCCTACGATGGGACCGATTTTCAGGGCTTTCAGCGACAAGCCGAAGGCATCCGGACGGTCCAGGCAGTGCTCGAGGGCGCTTTGCGCAAGATGGGCTGGGAAGGCACCAGCCTTCAGGCGGCCGGGCGGACGGACAGCGGTGTGCACGCTGAGGGCCAGGTCATCAGCTTTGACCTCGAATGGCCCCACGGCGTGGACACCCTGACCAAAGCCTTCAATGCCCACCTGCCGAAGGACGTGGCGGTGTGGTCGAGCGAGCCGGCGCCGGAGGGTTTTCATCCCCGGTTTTCGGCTTCCCGACGCCGCTACCGCTACCGGGTCATTGTCCGCCCCTGGCCGGATCCACTCCGCGAGCGTTTTGCGCTGCGCGTCTGGCCGGAACCGAGGCTCGACCTGATGGGAGAGCTGGCCGGCTCACTGGCGGGGCGCATGGATTTCGGGGCGTTCGGCCAGGCGCCGATCCTGGGTGGGCACACCGTCCGAACGGTGCATCAGGCCATTTGGGCTGTCGGGGACAACGAGCTGATCTTCACCATCGAAGCCGATGCCTTCCTGAAGCACATGGTTCGGCGGCTGGTGGCTGCCCATCTGGCCGTGGGGTTCGAGAAGACCCGGGCCCAAGACGTGACCGCTCTGCTGGGTCATCCGGAACGACGCTGGGCAGGGCGGCTGGCCGATCCACAGGGGCTCAGTCTGGTGGCCGTGTCCTACAACGGGGGTGCGGCAGACGTGGGTGACGACGACGATTGAACATCGAGACGATAACCGCCATGGTTATCCAGGCAGGAGAACTGGCGTGCAAAAAACGTATTATCCAAAATCCGGCGATGTGACCCGAGAATGGGTCATTGTCGATGCCCAACAGAAGAACCTCGGCCGGCTGGCCAGCCGCGTCGCCCGCGTGCTCCTAGGCAAGGACAAGCCGGAGTTCACGCCCGGCGTGGAATTGGGGGACTTCGTGATCGTTACCAACGCGCGCTACGTAGCCACCACTGGCCGCAAGCTGGACCAGAAGTTCTACTACCGCCATTCGGGGTACCCCGGCGGCCTAAAGAGTATTTCCCTTCGGGAGCAGCTCGACCGCTTTCCTGAACGCGTCATCCGTGCCGCGGTATGGGGCATGCTCCCGCACAACCGCTTCGGTCGCAAGCTGATGACCAAACTCAGGATCTATCCCGATGCTGAACACCCGCATGAGGCTCAGCACCCCAAGCCGCTCGAGTGGTGACCGGGACCGACGAAGGACAGAGATGATGGCAGACAAGTATCACGAAGGCGTTGGGCGTCGCAAGACCAGCACGGCCCGAGTCCGGATCATTTCCGGCACCGGTACGATGGTGGTCAATGACAAGCCCATGGCTGAGTACTTTCCCCGCACCGGCGACATGGACGCGATCATGGCTCCTTTGCGGGCCGCCGGGTTGGATGGCAAGCTGGACATTTCCGCCAAGGTCCGCGGTGGAGGGGTGACGGGCCAAACGGGGGCCGTACAACACGGGCTTGCCCGCGCACTGATTGAACTGGACCCCGAATTGCGGCCCACCATGCGGCGTGGGGGCTACCTGACCCGCGACGCCCGGATGAAGGAACGCAAGAAGCCGGGCCTCAAGCGGGCTCGCAAGGCGCCGACCTACACTAAGCGCTAGCCATTCATGCGATCTGGGGGCCGTGGGCGCAGCGTCATAGTTGGATGACATCGGCCGGGGAGGTTTCACTCCCCGGCCGGTTGATATTCTCAGAGGAGGCGGCATGCCCCCTGGAATCACCATCGTAGGGTTGGGCCCCGGTGACGCAAGCCTGATCACGCGCCAGGTGTGGGAGGTGCTGGAACAGGCAGCGGAAATCACGCTGAGGACGCGCCAGCATCCTGCCGCTTTGAGCCTGCCTTCGCACCTGACCGTGTCCAGCTTCGATGAACTCTTCGATCGGACCGACAGCTTGGAAGCCATCCTTCGGTCGATTGCCGAGTCGATCCTTGAGAAGGGCAGCCGGGACCAAGGCGTGGTGTATGTGGTCCCCGGTGATCCCTCCGTCGGAGACGCCACGGTCGAGGCTGTGAAATTGGGCGCCCAAGGAGCTGGCATACCGCTCCAGATTTTTCACGGCCTGAGCTTTGTCGAGCCTTGCCTGAGGTTGGCGGAGATCGATGGCTTGAATGGCCTGGTCATGATGGATGCAATGGATGTGGCCCGCCGCTACCATCCGCCCTTTCCGCCGGATCTCCCCGTCTTGATCGGTCAGCTGGTCAACCGCCAGGTGGCTTCGGAAGTCCGGGGCTGCCTGATGAACCAATACCCGGAAGATCACCCGACGCTTCTGATCCATGCCGCAGGCACGCCCCAGGCGGCGGTCGAAAACGTTCCCCTGCGCGGCGTGGACAGCTCGGTGCGTATCGGCGCCATGACGGCCCTTCTGGTTCAGCCGGCGCCTCCCCAGACATCCTTCGAGAGCTTCCAGGAGACGGTCGCCCACCTACGTGCCCCAGACGGCTGCCCCTGGGATCGCGAGCAGACCCATCTCTCGCTGCGTAAACATCTGCTCGAAGAGGCCTACGAGGCCCTGGATGCGCTTGACCAGAAGTCGGTGGAGCATCTGCAGGAGGAGTTAGGGGATCTGCTGCTCCAGATCGTCATCCAGGTGCAAATCGCCACCGAGGACGGCGAGTTTCAAATGGCGGATGTCCTTTCCGGGATCAACACCAAACTCATTCGGCGCCATCCACACGTGTTTGGCGATGTGGACGTCGAGAACGTTGGGGAAGTGCTTCACAATTGGGAGTCGCTCAAGGAACAGGAGCGCAAGGTCAGCGGCGGTGACAGGGGCAGCCTGGACGGCGTGCCCGGAAGTCTGCCTGCCCTGGCGCAGGCGCTGGAATATCAGTCCCGTGCGGCTCGGGTGGGGTTCGACTGGCCGGATGTGAACGGCGTACTGGCCAAGGTGGACGAAGAGATCAAAGAAGTCCAGGACGAAGACGCCGGCGAGGCGCAGGCAGCCGAGATGGGGGATCTGTTTTTCGCCTTGGTCAACGTTGCGCGTTGGCTGGATATCGATCCGGAGGCGGCGCTGCGCGGCGCCAACCAACGCTTCAAGGCGCGTTTCGCCAGGGTGGAGGCAGCCGCACGGTCGAGCGGAACCAGCCTGAGCGACATGGACATCGAGGCGTTGGAGTCGCTGTGGCAGGCTGCCAAGCGTCAGGAAGCGTCGTGACTCGCAGGGCATCCGGCCTGGCGCTGATTCTCTTCCTGCTGGCCGGCTGCGGCCCTCTCGCCGCCCCCTCGCCCAGCCCACGCGCACCTGCCCGGCCGCGGGCGACCGGCACCCCCACGACGGCCCCTGCGACATCTACTGGCCCTGCCACTGTCACGGCCCTTCCTCCCACGGCCGAATCCACACCGGATCTGCTCGGGGAGGCCCGGGCCGCGCCGGTCAGCGACATGGGCTACCGGGTGCCATTGATTATCAGACATGTCACGGCCGACGAGGCCATCTTTGAGTTTGAGCTGGATCAGCCTGCCGCTGGGCGCGTGCTCGTCCTTCCCGATGGCCCGACCGGTTCCCCCGTGGTCCAGACCTTCGAGGGAATGGGAGGCTTGATTACGGTGCCTGATCTGGCACCCGGCACCCATTACCATGCCGCCGTGCTTCTTGATACGGGAGGCGCCCCTGCCCAACCGGGTTTCCAGGGGGGAGCATGGGGAGACGTGACCTTCCAGACCCAACCCGAACTCCCCGGCGAGTTTCGCGTGGCGGTTGTGGGGGACTCGGGCTTCGGGGAACAGCTTACGGCGCAATTGGGCGCTCTGATGGCGACCTACAGTGTGGACTTTACCCTGCACACTGGGGACTTGGTCTACAACCTGCAGGACGACGCTTCACCCGCGGCGGGGTTTCAAACCAAGCTATTCTCCCCTCTCTCACCTTTGTTGCGGTCGGCGCCCTTTTATCCGGTTCTGGGGAATCATGATCTGGAGCCAGCGGCGTACTCCCAGGGGGAGCCCTATGGCCTGCAGGCCTTTTTGCCCTTCACCGACCCGGCCATACCTGACGTCAAGGCGGGCGATGGCGGCTGGTATGCCTTCGCTCAACGCGGGATCCAATTTGTGGTCCTCAACAGCCAAGTGGCATTCGGCTACCAGGGTAAGACCGATGAGACCGCCTGGCTGGCGGACCGACTTGCGGACCCCCGATTTCGAACGACGATTGTCGTGCTCCACGTGCCGCTCTACAACGCCGGATATCACATTCTCGACAGCCTGCCTGTCCGCGGGGCATGGGGGGATATGATCCAATCCGCCCACGTCCCCCTGGTCTTGGCCGGGCACGACCACAATTACCAGCGATTCGAGATCTCAGGCAAGACCTACATCGTCTCCGGTGGGGGGTCGGGGCGTTTGTACCAGGTTCGGGGCCGGGATCCGAATTTGAAGGCTTCGGCGGTCGCGACTCACTTCGTGTTGCTGACCTTCACCAGCACAGCCATTCAGATCCAGGCGATTGATATCTCGGGGCAGGTGCTGGACGATACCAGGATCCCCTGGGATGGATGGTCCGTTTCTGATTCGTCCGACTCTGGATTTGTGTTGGCGGGTGCGCCCACGAACGGCGCCGGGAGGCGCCTTCCCTGAGCGTGATAGACTTAAGGCCCAGGCGGATCCCGGTTCGCCTGGGTGCCTGGAATTGCAGAGCCGGCTCGTGTTGGCAAGCGTCCCGGTCCGCCAACTCTGATGGAAAGTCCCCGAAAGCTTGGTGGTGTGCCCATCGTCGACCTCGTTGTCTTGGAATCATCGATTGTTGTGGAATGGAGCATTCTAGATGGCTGAGAAGTTAGCCGAGCAAGATTCGAACCTGACCGTCCAGCTCGAAGAGCTCAGCCTGCGGGTTGCGCATCACAATCTGACGGTCCCAGAGCTGGTTGAGCACGTTGTGCGCCGCGACGAGGGTTGTCTTGGTCCGGAAGGCACCGTCATGGTGACCACCGGAGCCCATACCGGCCGCTCGCCCAAGGACAAATTCGTGGTTGAACAGCTCCCCAGCCGGGACGACATCTGGTGGGGATCGATCAACCAACCCATGTCGCCGACCCAGTTCGACAAACTGTGGGAGAAAATGCGGGCCCGCTTCGACGGGGCCGAAGCCTACGTTCTGGATGCGGCCGCAGCAGCCGACCCGGCTTACCGCCTGCCGATCCGGGTGATCACTTCCAGCGCCTGGCACAGCCTGTTCTCGCATCATATCTTCCGGCGGATATCAGATGACCAGTTGGGGGACTACAAGCCGGAGTTCACCCTCATTCAATCGGCCGACGTCGAGGCGGATCCCGAGCAAGATGGGACCCACAGCGGGGCGTTCATTGTGCTCAACTTCGAGCGGAAGATGGCCATTATCGGCGGCACGCTGTATGCCGGGGAGATCAAGAAAACGATCTTCACCGTGCTGAACTATCTTCTGCCCCAGCGCGGCGTGATGACGATGCACTGCTCGGCCAACCAAGGCGATGGCGGGGACGTCGCGCTCTTCTTTGGACTTTCGGGAACCGGCAAGACGACCCTTTCGTCGGACCTGGAGCGGGGATTGATCGGGGACGACGAGCATGCCTGGGGCGATGAAGGTGTGTTCAACATCGAGGGGGGCTGCTACGCCAAGATGATCCGGCTGCAAGAGGAGGCCGAGCCTGTCATCTGGCACGCTGCGCACAGCTTCGGCGCCGTGCTCGAAAACGTGGTCTTCGATCCGCTGACCCGGCGGATTGATTTTGACGATGACAGCCTGACCGAAAACACGCGCGGGGCTTATCCCATCGAATGCGTCACCAACTACGTGCCCGGCGGCCGGGGTGGCCATCCACGCAGCATCTTCTTCCTGGCGGCGGACGCGTTCGGCGTGCTCCCGCCGATCTCGAAACTCAGTCCGGATCAGGCGATGTACTATTTTCTCTCCGGCTACA
Source organism: uncultured Chloroflexia bacterium (assembly GCA_963807065.1). Classification (GTDB taxonomy): domain Bacteria; phylum Chloroflexota; class Anaerolineae; order Anaerolineales; family E44-bin32; genus CAWAND01. The sequence goes on along the minus strand of CAWDZQ010000002.1, from coordinate 49,883 downwards.
CGGCCAAACTGGCGGGGACGGAGAAAGGGCTCGGCAGCGAACCCCAGGCCACGTTTTCGGCGTGTTTCGCGGCGCCGTTCCTTCCCCTGAGGCCTGGCACTTACGCTGAACTCCTGAAGTCCAAGACACAACAGCACGGCACCAATGTCTGGCTGATTAACACCGGCTGGACGGGAGGTCCGTTCGGAGTCGGACGCCGGATCGAGCTCGAATACACCCGGGCCATGGTTCGGGCCGCCCTGCGCGGCCGCTTGGACAGCTACGCCTTCCGTCCCGATCCGATCTTTGGATTGTCGGTGCCCGAGGCTTGCCCCGGGGTCCCTGCCGAGGTGCTGGATGCCAGGGCGACCTGGGACGACCCGGCGGCGTACGACAAACAGGCCCTGGACCTGGCCACCCGGTTTCAAGCGAACTTCGAACACTATTCCGACCAGGTCTCAGATTCGGTCCGCAGGGCCGGACCCAAGACCTGATCCGGTCGAGACGGCCCACCCCTTGATCGAGCGGGAAAGGCTGTCCATGATCCCCGGCAAATGAGGGACCTCATCCAGCTGGAAGGGTTGACCAAAGCCTATCCCCAAGGGGACCGGGTGCGGCGCGTTCTGGACAACGCGCAGGCCCGCTTTGTGGAAGGCGAGGTGGCGGCTATCCGCGGTCGAAGCGGCAGCGGAAAAACTACGCTGCTGAATCTGCTGGCCGGTCTGGACGTGCCCGACTCGGGAAGGATCGTCATCGACGGCGAAGACCTGGCAGCGATGTCGCCTCGCAAGCGTACCCTCTTTCGCCGGGAGACGATCGGGATCGTCTTCCAGTTCTTCAATCTGATCCCCACGCTGACCGTGGCTGAGAACCTCCGGCTGCCCGCCGAGCTGGCCGGGCGCATGGACTCGTCGGTGGCTGAGCATGCTCACAGCTTACTGTCGCAGGTCGGCCTTGAAGGGCGACAATCCGACATGCCAGACCACCTGTCCGGTGGGGAGCAGCAGCGCGTGGCCATCGCTCGTGCCCTGGTGATGAAACCCAGGTTGGTGCTGGCCGACGAGCCGACAGGCAATCTCGACCAGGCGACCGGAGACGAGATCATGCAGCTGCTGCTCAGCCTGACTCGATCCGAGGGACGTACCCTGATCCTGGTCACCCACAGCCATCACCTGGCTGAGCGCGCCGATCGCGTGCTGACCATTGAGCGGGGTAAATTGGTCCCGGCTGTTCCGGCCCCAGCCGCCGGCTAGCAGCTTTCCGAACCGCCTTCCGCCTGCCGATGCTGCACACCTCCTTGATAAAAACCAGCTTGCGTGATCTGCGCCGCCGAGGGTGGCAGCTGGCCCTGATGATCCTGGGAGTCGCCCTGGGCGTGGCGGTTGTCGTGGCCATCGATCTGGCGAACCAATCGGCCGCCGAGGGGTTCCAGTTGAGTACCCAGGCAGTGGTCGGCAAGGCCACCCACCAGATCGTCGGCGGACCTTCCGGCGTGCCGACGGGAGTTGTCCGCCAGGTACGGATCGACCTGGGGATTCAGACGAGCGCTCCGGTGGTGGAAGGGCAGGCGGTGGCGCCTCAACTGGGCGGCCGCACCATGAGGATCCTGGGGATCGACCCGCTGGCCGAAGCCCCTTTCCGCGGGTTCTTCAATCGCCACAACATCACCCAGGCGCCATTTGTGCCCTTTTTCACAAACCCTCGCGGCGTGCTGGTGGCCCAGTCCTTGGCGGCTGAGTTTGGGCTTTCGCCCGGGCAGAGCATCGGCCTGGTCCTGGGAGGGCGCCAGGTCCGCGTTTCGGTTCTGGGGGTGATGTCCGGGGGGGGCGGCGGACAGGACCTGCCCGAAGACTTGCTGGTCATGGATGTAGGGGCGGCCCAAGAGCTATTGGACATGCCGGACCGCCTGACACGGATCGACCTGATAGTCTCACAGGCAGAAGCCGACCGCATTCAGGCGGTATTGCCCACGGGCCTGACAGTGGTGAGCGCCAGCCAGGAATCGGCGACGGCCGCGCAGCTGGCGTCTGCCTTCCAGCTCAACCTCACCGCGCTGAGCCTGCTGGCGCTGGTGGTGGGGATGTTCCTGATCTACAACTCGGTCATGTTTTCGGTTGTCCAACGGCGGATGGTGCTGGCCACGCTGCGAGCTCTGGGAGTGACGGGCCGAGAAATTTTCGCCATGGTCTGTCTTGAGGCTTTGGCGGTCGGCCTGATCGGAGCCGCCTTGGGACTGGGGCTGGGTTGGATGTTGGCGCAGGGCGCCGTGCGTCTTGAGACCCAGACCATCAACGATTTCTACTTCGTAACGGCCGTCCGGGAGGCGGCGCTGACCGGAAGTTCTGTGGCCAAGGGCCTGCTTCTGGGTGGCCTGGCCAGTGTGGTGGCAGCTGCCGGGCCGGCGCTCGAGGCGTCGCGGGTCCATCCAGCCGAAGCGCTCCGTGCGAGCGCGTTCGAAACCAGGGTGCGGTCTTGGCTGCCCTGGGCATCGGCAGCCGGCGGGGTATTGTGCCTCATGGGAACGGCTGACCTGCTCCTTATCACCAGCTCATTACCGGCCAGTTTTGCGGGAATGTTTGTCATCCTGTTCGGCATGGCCCTGTTGGTGCCGGCAGCCACGGTGGGGCTATCGCGCGGCACAGGTCTGGTCTACACGGCCCTGTTCGGCAGGCTGGGCGCCATCGCAGCCCGCACCGTCGATCGGTCGCTGAGCCGCACCAGTGTCGCCATCGCGGCGCTGATGGTGGCGCTGTCGGTGACCATCGGGGTAGGTGTCATGATCGACGGTTTCCGCGCCACGGTGGTGAACTGGTTGGACCTGACGTTGAGGGCCGATGTCTACGTTTCGGGCCCGACAGCAGGGGACACGCGGCCGACGGCGTCCTTACCGCCTAGTTTGGCCGATCGCGTGCGAGGCTTGCCGGGCGTCGACACACTGGAGACCTTCCGAGGTGTGACGGTGGAGGGCGAAGGCGGACCGGTCCGGCTCTCGGTGGCCGATGCCCAGCGGGAAAGGTCCGCCGGGCTGTATAGCTTTGCGGAAGGTTCGCCGGATGCCACCTGGTCCGAGGTTGTGCGGGGCGCGGTGATCGTCAGCGAACCCTATGCCTATCGCCATGGGATCAGCCACGGCGGGGGGAATGTGCGGCTGCTGACCGATCGGGGATGGCGGCCCTTCCGCGTGGTGGGTGTGTACTACGACTATGCTTCCGACCGCGGCACGGTGTTGATGGCGGATACGACCTACCACGCCTACTGGGATGACCGCTCCATTTCCTCCATGGCCGTGTACCTGAGTCCGGGTGCTGACCCGGAGGTGATGTCACGCTCGATTGCTGCGTCGCTGGCGGGTACCGGATTGGAGGTGCAGCCCACGCGAACCCTCCGGCAGCAGGCGCTTCGAATTTTTGATCGCACCTTTGCCATCACGGCGGCGCTGAGGCTTTTGGCCATTCTGGTCGCCTTCGTGGGTGTTTTGTCGGCGCTGCTGGCGCTGCAGCTCGAGCGCAGGCAGGAGCTGGCCACCTTGGTGGCGCTGGGGCTGACGTGGAGGGGCCTGTGGGCCCTCAACTTCCTCGAGACGGGGCTCATTGGGGCGATTGCCGGCATTTGCGCGTTGCCGACGGGCCTGGTGTTGGCGGCGGTGCTCACCTATGTTATCAACTTGCGCTCCTTTGGTTGGACCATCCAGTGGAGTCTCGATCCCTGGATCCTGCTGCAGGCTTTTGCCATCGGTGTGGCAGCCGCCCTGCTGGCCGGCGTCTATCCCGTGCGACGCCTGGCCAGGATGTCGGTCGTCGACGGGCTGCGGAGGGAGTGAGGTTGGTGGCTATTGGAGCTTGGGTCGCTCGCCCTTCGACTTGGCTGCGGAAGCTGTTCTTCCCATCAGCGATGGAAGTCAGGCTCCCGTCCGGGCGGCTGCGAGTCGGCAGACACGCCGGTGGGTGCAATCTCCAGGACCGGAAGGGGACGGGCACGCTGGTCGGGTCAAGGCGCAGCGGCGCACAGCCATCGGATTGGAGGGCTCAAGGCTTGAGGTTTGCGGAGGCGTGCCATGCGTAGGCTGGCGGGGATCCTGGGCGTCGCTGCCCTCGTCGGAGTTGGACTTTGGTGGTATGCGCGTTCGCAGCCTGCACCACCGCGGGAAGTGTCCATCGCCTGGGCGCCGGAGCCCACCCCGGTGTTTGCCAGAGCCATCGCGCCGCGTCCCTTCGTGTATCCTGCGGATCTGGGACCGCATCCCGAGTATCAAACCGAGTGGTGGTACTACACGGGCAATCTCGAAGCGGACGACGGGCGGCATTTCGGCTACCAGCTGACCTTCTTCCGGCGGGGTTTGGACCCAACTCCGGTCGATCGCCTCGGCAGCCTGGCCACAAGCGAGATCTATTTCGCCCACTTTGCGATCACCGACGTGGCGTCGGGGACCCACTTCGCCACGGAACGCTTCAGCCGTCAGGCCGCCGGGCTTGCCGGAGCCGAAGGCGAACCCTATCGCGTGTGGCTGCAGGACTGGCAGGTCATTTCCCCTGAAAGGGAGGGGCGATTCCTCCAGCTGTCGGCCCAAGCCGATGGCAACAGCCTCAGACTTCAACTTGACTCGCAGAAGCCTTATGTTCCGAACGGTGACAGCGGGTTGAGTCCCAAGGGAAGTGAATCCGGCAACGCGTCCTACTACATGAGTGGCACGCGTCTTCAAACCCAGGGCAGTTTGACGGTCGGAGGCGAGACATTTTCCGTGAACGGGCTGAGCTGGTTTGATCACGAATGGAGCACCAGCGCACTTGACCAGCAGGCCGAGGGCTGGGACTGGTTCAGCCTGCAGCTCTCGGACGGGCGAGACCTGATGTTCTTCCAGATTCGCAACCAGGATGGCTCGCTTTCGCCCGTGTCCTCGGGCACGCTAGTGGAACCTGACGGGCAGGCCACGCATCTCACCCGGGCTCAGGTGCAGGTGGCCGTAGGCAGCCATTGGCGCAGCCCCCAGACCGGCGCTGACTATCCGTCAGCCTGGCGCATCGATATCCCATCCGAAGCGATTCACCTGGAAGTGGCACCGTGGGTCCCGGATCAGGAGATGCGGGAGAGTGTCACCTACTGGGAGGGCGCCGTGCGGTTCACTGGGACCAGCCGTGGGCGCGACGTGAAAGGAAATGGCTACATTGAGATGACGGGGTATGCGGGCAGCCTTGGAGGCGCTTTCTAGAGCAGGATCAGCCCCAGAGTCACGGCGGCGGCCGTCACGGTCAGATTGTCAATGTCTGGCACGGGAAGCGCCTCGACCAGCGTGCAAAGCAGGGCGATGATCCCGAGACGGGCGGCCAGGGTTGAAGCGCCCAGACCGCTGTTGAACATGCCTGCCCATTGAAAGAGGGCGACAAAAACCAGAGCGAAAGCAAACCCGCCGATCAGCATCGCCGCCGAGCCGCCCCATGTTTTGCCTGAGTTGAATGGCAAGCCCCCAATGGGATATCGGCGGCCAACCACATCTGCCAAACCATCGCCGCCGCACATCAGCATCAAGGCCAGGATGCCCACCGGTGAGGTACGCCAGAAGGCGATCGTGCAGACGACGAACACGAGGCCGTAGAACAGCGGCCCGCGCAGAATCTCCCGCCGATCACCGTGTCGCGTCATGGCGGCGACGGCCGCCGGATCCTGCATTAGGCCGGTGCCCACCAGGGCAAACTGGGCAGTAATCAAGAGCGGCACCAGTGCGGCCAGGAAACGCGCCGCTGGATTAGGTGTGAACAGCAGCCAGCAGGCGACGAACAGCGGTCCGGTGCCGATGTGGATCACCTTGCGGCTGAGGCGCTTTTCGAGGATGCCGCGGGCCGCCACGCCATCGACGAATCGGAGCCAGATCAGGGCCACTGCCAGCGTGACCAGCGCCGCCGCCAAATCTCGTACCCAGGGATTACCCATGACCAGCCTCGACCAGGATGAGGGTCGCGCCCACGGCGCGATGGACCCAGCGGAGCGTAGCTCGTGAGCTCGCCGGCGTCAAGTGCGTGGCGCCGAGGGGTGTGGACCGAGCAAGGACATCCATGGGGCAGAACAGCAGGAGGCCAAGCTCGAAGAGACGACGCGGATGCGCCCGGTGGAGCTCGTTGTGCCTGACATCGAGCGAGCGCCGACGTCTCTTGTAGGCTCGTGGATCTCTCGGTGACTCGGCCTGAGCAGACGCCCGTCGGGCTTGGTCACCTTGGTGGTGCACCCCTGATCTTGCCTCACGAGGACCCGGGGGCAACCCCCAAGCCGTGCGGCACCACCGGCCTGTGCAGTTATGCCATTCAGCTTCCCACGCGGGTGACGTTGGCCAAGGCGCTCAGGCGACTGCTGAGCCAGGAATACTCGTTGCAGGGAGCGGTCGATCACTTGGTGCGCCAAGCCGTCGACCTGGCGGATTCAGATGGCCACGGTACGGAAAACTATCGGCATCGCTCGCGGGAGGCGCGGCCGAGGGAAAATGGCGAGCTGCGGACGGCAAATGATCCCTTGAGTTTGGACACCGTGCGGGTGGTAGCCGGCCCTGACGATGGAGTGTGGGATGGGTTTCCGGAAAGGACGGGCATCGGACAAGCGTAGATGCGCGTTGCGGATCTATCCCAATCAGCCGACTTCTACAGCAGGTGGTCGGTTTCGATCACATGACGAGCTGCGGTCCCCGGCCGGCGTTTCTTTCGGTGGGGGCGTCTTCATCACTTGGGGATCAACGCATGGCCCGGCACCGGTACGCCTCCACCCCCGGCGGGTGCGGTCGGGTTGATGCGGTTCTAGGTGGTCGTGCCCAGCCGAGCCGGACTGAACCCGGGTGCAACCCGGCTTCAATCCCATGAGGTGGCGCAGCAGACGTCTGGCGACGGGTTGGCCGCTGCGGCCGCGTCCATGGCGGAACAACCGGAGCAAGGGCCGGGCTCCGTCGTTCAGAATGGGCGGACGATCTAGCTTGTCTGGTCGTTCGGATTGGCTTCGAGGTAGCGCCTCAGGGGTTCGAAACAGTGGTCGATCCAGCCCTGACGGTATTGCTCCCCTTGGCCATCGGGGATCTCGCTGTGGTATATGGTGACCTTCGTCCTGCCGGACACGGGCGTCAGCGTGATCTCGAGCTTGGAATCCTGACTCTCATCCGGAAACTCGGTCGTCCTCCAGGATTCAACGATCCTCCGATCGGGCTCCAAAGCCAGAATTTGACCGGCAATGTACCCATCCCAAGCCGCGTGCTGGCCGCCAACGTGTGCGTCGATCGAAGCTTGGGCTCCGGTGAACGTGCTATGGATTTCTGAATCGAGCCATGCCTGGTAGATCCGGTGGGGGAGGCCGGGGAGGACATCACTGACCTCGATGGTTTCGGTCATGCTGCCATCCTAACGGAAGTGAAGGACTTGGTCGGCTGCCATGGACTGCCCACCAAGTCATCTTAGCCTACCACATCGTCGGGCCGCAGCCCGAGGGTGGACCGGTTGACACTGTGCCTGACGCCGTGCTAACATAGCAACAGGTCCCTACCGACCGGTCGGTAGGGATGGCGTCCGATCACGCCGGCCGCGCTGGGGGATTCGGTGAGGGCGGTTGGCGACAGCCTCTCCCGCATGCTTGGCGCGTCTTTTCTCGGCGGCGCGCAGGAGTCTTCTTTGAGGCGAGACGACATTCTCCACGCGGCAGCTCAGATCTTTCGCCAGAAGGGGTACCACGCCGCCTCGATGCAGGACATTGCCGATGCCGTCGGCCTCCAGAAACCCAGCCTGTACCACCACGTCAACAGCAAGCAAGAGATCCTGCTCGCGCTGCTCGATCACGCACTGGATCTCTTGATCGCCGATATGGACCTCGTTCTGGCGTCGAAAGCACCGGCCGATGAGAAGCTACGAGCCGCCATGCGGGCGTACATCCGCCGTTTGACGGCGGAGGCCGATCTGGCGGCGGTGCTGCTGTTGGAGTACCGCAGCCTTGAACCCGAGTTGCGGGCCCGGCACATTCGGCGCAGGGACAAGGTCGAAGCAGCCTGGCGTGCGATCATCATCGAAGGGACGCAAGCCGGACTGTTCGGGCCGGTCGATCCATTCGTGGCCGGCTTTGCCCTGCTTGGGGTTCAGAATTGGATGATCACCTGGTTCAAATCGTCCGGCCGGATGACGGCGGACGAGTTGGCAGACGCCTTCCTCAACCTCTTTCTGCAGGGTCTTCGCTCGCCGAAGGTTACCCAGCCAGGCTGAGGGGAGCGTGTGGGCGGCCGCGGCGGACAGACCTCGCCGTCGGCCCGGGCCAGCGAGGAGGAAAAGAGCATGTACGGTTTTGAGCCGAACGAAGAGCAGCAAATGCTGGTCGAGGCTATCGGCCGATACGCAGCACATGACCTTCAACCCGGTGCGCATGACGCTGACGAAGACGGTGGTTGGGCGCCGGAGGTGATCGAAAAGGGCTGGCAGTTGGGGGTGCTCCAGGCCAGCCTGCCGGAGGCGTTCGGTGGTTTTGGCGAGCATTCGGCGGTCACAGGCGCCCTGGCTGCGGAGGCCCTTGCCTTTGGTGACCTGGCTGGAGCATTGGCCGTGATGTGCCCATCCGGTTTCGCATTGCCCATCCTAATCGCCGGCAGCGACGAGCAGAAGCACGCCTGGCTGCCCCCGGTGATCGAAGCGGAGTGGCGTCCGTATGCCGCCGCGATCGTCGAGCCAAGCTGTGATTTCGCACCCACGGACCTGAAGACAACAGCCGTCAAAGACGGGGACGAGTACCGGCTCACGGGAGAAAAGATCTACGTGCCCTTTGCCGACCAGGCGCCCGCCATGCTGGTTTACGCTGATCTGGACGGTCAAACCGGAGCCTTCATCGTCCCAGGTGATGCCGAAGGGTTGCAGGTCGGCGACCGCGACCAACTGCTTGGTGTGCACGCCCTGCCGACCTACCGGGTGGCGCTCCAGGATGTACACGTCGATGCTGCATCCCGGCTGGGTGGCGAGGGCATGGCGATGGGACTGCCGCTGGCGTCGGCCCAAGTGGGGGCGGCGGCCATGGCGATCGGCCTCAGCCAGGCCGCCCACGAATATGCCCTGGCGTACGCCAAGGACCGAGAAGCCTTCGGCCGGCCGATCGCCCAGAAGCAGTCGATCGCTTTCATGTTGGCCGAAATGGCGATCGAGATTGAAGCTATCCGCCTGATGGTCTGGGAGGCCGCCTGGCAGCTGGATGAGGGTCTGCCGGAGGCGCCGAAATCCGCCTACCTCTCCCTGACCGGCGCCGCCGATATGGCCATGATGGTCACCGATCGGGCCGTCCAGATCCTGGGCGGCCACGGCTACATTCGTGAACATCCGGTGGAACGATGGATGCGCAACGGTCGCGGCGTGGCCAATCTCGTTGGCCTGGCCCTGGTCTGACGGCGTGCCCTGAGGAGGTGCTCTCGTGATCGAATTCAGCATGCCCAACTCGATCAAGAAGACCGTCACGATGGTCGAGGCCGTAGCCGACAACATGATGCGGCCCACCTCACGCGATTTCGATGAGCACGAACATCAGATTCCGTGGGATTACATCAACTTCACGCATGAAGCCATGAAGGCCATGGGCGGAGGTTCCCTGGCGCCAACCGATGGCGGCGCCTCGGATGGCCGGCCGAGCATCGCCTACCAGCGCATGGCCTACATGATCGAGACTCTCTCTTGGGGGGATGCTGGCATGTACCTGTGCACACCCGGCGGTGGCCTGGGGGCGGCGGCCGTCGAAGCCACAGGGACACCCGAGCAAAAGGCGCGCTTTTTGGACCGTTTCCAGGGTGACCATCCGGTCTTCGCCGCCATGGCGATGACCGAACCCCAGGCCGGATCGGACACGTCTGCCATCCGCACCACGGCTGTCCGCGACGGAGACGAGTGGGTGCTCAACGGCGAGAAGATCTTCATCACCGCCGGGCACAAATCGATGGAAGACACCCCCGGTTTTGTGGTGGTTTGGGCCACCATCGACCCCAAGGCCGGGCGCAAAGGCATGCGCCCGTTCGTGGTGGAAGCGGGGACGGCCGGCGCCACCATCACCAAGCTGGAACACAAACTTGGCATCAGGGTGAGCGATACGGCGTCGATGCTGCTGAAGGATTGCCGGGTCCCCTTTGGCAACATTCTGGGCAGCCCCGAGGTCGAGGCTGATTCGACCAAGGGCTTCAAGGGTGCCATGGCCACTTTCGACGCCACCCGACCATTGGTGGCGGCGTCGGCGATGGGAATTGCGCGTGCCGCCCTTGACTTGTTCAAGGACCTGATCGCCCAAGAAGGCATTGAAGTCCGCTACGGCCTGCCGCGGAGCCGGCTAACCAACCTGGAGCGGGAAGTGATCGACATGGAGGTCATGCTCCGCTCGGCTTGGCTGCTGGTGCTCAAGGCGGTCTGGATGGCGGATCAGCGCAAGCCGAACTCCTTGGCGTCGTCCATGGCCAAGGTGAGAGCCGGGGATGTCGTGGTCAAGATCACCCAGCGAACAATCGAGCTGATGGGCCCCTTGGGGTACAGCCGGGATCTTCTATTGGAGAAGTGGTTCCGGGACGCCAAGATCAACGATCTCTACGAAGGCACCGGGCAGATCAACCGGCTGATTGTGGCGCGGCGGATTCTGGACTACTCGCGGCGCGAACTGGACTAGGCATCGGAAGGCGGACGGAAGATGACCAAGACGGACTCAGGCATCAAGTTGCCGCCTGTCATTCGCAAGGCGGTCGTGATTGGGGCGGGGACCATGGGGGCGCAGATCGCAGCCCATCTGGCGAACGCCGGTGTCAAATCGACCCTGCTCGATATCGTCCCCGATAAGCTGACCGACCAGGAGCAAGCCGCCGGCCTGAGCCTGGATGACCCGCGGGTGCGGAATCGCTTCGTCGACGACGGACTGGCACGGGCCAAGAAGGCCCGGCCGGCGGCGTTTGTCTCGAGCCGGGCAGAGGCCTGGATCACCACCGGCAATCTCGAAGATGACTTCGATGCCGTGGCCGACGCCGATTGGGTGATCGAAGCCATCATTGAGAACCTGGTGGTGAAGCGGGAGCTGATGGCGCGGATCGACAAACGCCGGGCCGACGAAACCCTGGTGAGCACCAACACCTCCGGCATCCCGGTGGCACAGATCGCCGAGGGCCGGTCCGACTCCTTCAGGCGGCACTTCTTGGGGACCCATTTCTTTAATCCGCCCCGATATCTGAAGCTTGTGGAAGTCATTCCGACGATGGACACGGCGGACGAGGCCGTCGCCTGCCTCAAGACATTCGCCGAAGGGAGATTGGGCAAGGGGGTGGTGATCTGCAAGGACACGCCCAATTTCATCGCCAATCGGTTGGGCTCGGTGGGCGGCGCTTTCCTGCTGGACTACGTCCTGCGCCACGGCTACACGGTAGAAGAAGTGGATGCGATCACCGGCCCTTTGATTGGCCGACCCAAGACGGCCAGCTTCCGGCTGCTCGATCTGGTGGGGCTGGATGTGGCCGGCCACGTGCGCCAGCACCTGGCCGATGCGCTGCCGGATGACGAGGCCCACGCCTATCTCACCTCGGAGCCGGCCGAGAAGCTCACCACGGCCATGCTGGAAAAAGGCTGGCTTGGCAACAAGTCCGGCCAGGGTTTCTACAAGCAGGTTAAGACGGAGGAAGGCAAAGCCTTCTGGCCGTTGAGACTTGAGAGTCTTGAATACGAGCCACCCGTCAAACCACGATTCGACAGCATTGGTGCGGCCAAGGAACTGCCCACGCCCGCTGAGCGGATCAAGGCCATGATGGCGCATGACGATCGAGCGGCTGAGCTTGTGAAAAATATCACATATCAGGCGCTGTCGTATGCGTCACACCGGATTCCGGAAATCGCCGACACGCCAGTCCCAATTGACCACGCCATGTGTTGGGGTTTCATGCACGAGCAAGGTCCGTTTGAACTGTGGGATGACCTGGGTGTGGCGGAGACGTGCACTGCCATGCAGGCATGCGGGTATCCTCCGGCCGCCTGGGTCCAGACCATGCTTGATGCGGGGCGGGGGAGTTTCTATCGGCGGAAGGATGGACGAGCCGAGGCGGTGTACGATCCGGGCGCGGCTGATTACCGCAGCCTGGCGGAAGCTCCCAACGAAATCTCGCTTCTCGCCCTGAAGGCGGCCGGCGGGACGATTGCCACCAATCCGGGCGCCAGCCTGATCGATATGGGCGACGACGTGGCCTGCCTCGAGTTCCACGCGGAAGGGAACGCCTTGGATGATGACGTGTTCGCCATGATCGACCAGGCGTTGAACCGTGTGGAGGCCGACTTCGCCGGACTGGTCATCGGCCATCAAGGCGACAACTTCTCCTACGGCGCCAATCTGTTTGCCGTGGCAGTGGCCGCTCAGAACGAAATGTGGGAGCAGCTGGAGGCGGGGATTCGCGTCTTCCAGGAGCTCAACATGCGCATGCGCTTCCACCCGCGGCCGATCGTCGTGGCCCCGGCCGGCAGGGCCTTGGGCGGCGGCTGCGAGATGACCATGCACGCTGCCCGAGCAGTGGCGGCTTCCGAGACTTACCTGGGATTGGTCGAAGTCGGGGCTGGCCTGATCCCGGCCGGCGGCGGATGCAAGGAGATGCTACGCCGGCGCCTCAACCCGGTTATGGGTTTGCCCGGCGCCAATGCCCTCCCGGCGCTCCAGGCGATCTTCGAGGCCGTGGGCCAGGCCAGCGTGGGAACCAGCGCCGAGGAGTCTCCGGGACCTCGGCTTCTTGGGGTCCGCTGACCGCGTGGTGATGAACCGAGACCATCTCCTGGCTGAAGCCAAGCGGGAGGTGCTCCACCTTGCCTCGGGGTATCGCCCTCCCACGCCGGAGAAGATCTATGCGGCCGGCAGGGATACGCTCTCGGCTCTGCGGGTGGGCGTGTACATGCTGCGGGAGGGCGGCTACATCAGCGAGTATGATGCCCATGTGGGTGAGCAGTTGGCCATGGTGCTATGCGGAAGCGAACTCAGCCGCTCGCAGTGGGTCGACCCCTGGATGATCCTCGACCTGGAACGGGAGGCGTTTCTATCCTTGGCGGGTGAGCCGCAGACCCAAGCGCGCATGTGGCATTTGTTGCAAACCGGGAAGCCGTTGAGGAACTAGAAGCTGGCCTCTAGTTTCTAGCCACCAGCCCAGGGCGGGTAAGCTGATTGAAGTTGTCCAAGGGACTGGCTGCAGGTCTGGACCGAGAGGGGGAAAAGACGAGAAACTACCGGAATCTCAAAGTCTGGGAGACATCGGACGAATTGGAACTTGACATCTACCGCTCGACGAAGGGATTCCCCACTGAGGAACGGTTTGGGCTCTCATCCCAAATTCGGCGGGCTGCGCCTTCTGTTCCCGACAACCTTGCCGAAGGAGATGCAGATCAGGCGACGCGGAACTCGCGCGATTTGTCTCAATCGCCCCAGGCTCATCTAACGAAGTGGCCCACCATTCTTTTGCTGGCAAAAGACTTAGGTTGTTCGGAACCCGCAGAGCATTCTGCCCCAGATACCAGGCTCGATGAGGTTGAAGAAATGCTCGCTGCCTTGAACAGGCGCGTTCAAATGTCAGAGCCGTCGCTTGAAGAAGGGCTAGCGGCTAGGTGCTGGAGCTTCCGTGTCCGATCGCCATAGGCTGAGCATGAAGCCATTGCCGCACAGGAAGGAAGGTTGCCGATGAGTACCGACCCCGTCATCGTCGCCGCTGTAAGGACGGCTGTGGGCAAGGCCAAGCGAGGCTCGCTGGCCACGGTTCGGCCGGACGAGTTAATGGCTATTGTGATCCGCGAATTGCTCCGGCGAGCGGCGCCGCTCGAGGCGGGCAGGGTCGATGACGTCATCGTGGGCTGCGCTATGCCGGAAGGCGAGCAGGGCCTTAACGTCGGCCGGATCGCCGCACTGCGTGCCGGGCTTCCGGTGGAGGTCCCCGGGCAGACAGTGAACCGGTTCTGCTCATCTGGCCTGCAGACGATCGTCGATGCGGCCATGGCGATCAAGGCCGGGATGGGGGAGGTGATTATCGCTGGCGGCACCGAATCGATGAGCATGGTACCCATGGTAGGCAACAAATTCGCTCCCAATCCGACGTTTTCGATTGAGGGCCCTGAGGTCTATCTCAGCATGGGGCTGACTGCCGAAAGAGTAGCCGAGCAGTACGGCGTGAGCCGCGAAGATCAGGATGCTTTTGCACTGGGCAGCCACCAGAAGGCGGGGGAGGCACAGAAGGCGGGCCGATTCCAAGATCAGATCGTCCCGGTGGCGGTTGAACTGGTTGAAGACAATGCCGCTGGGACCAGTCGCCGAGAGATGACCTTCGAGACCGACGAGGGTGTCCGCTACGACACCAGCCTCGACTCCCTGGCTAAACTCAAGCCGGTCTTTAAGCGCGGCGGCACGGTCACAGCGGGAAACGCTTCCCAGATGTCGGATGGCGCGGCGGGTGCGGTGGTGATGACCGAGACCCGCGCCTTAGAACTGGGGCTTACGCCGCTGGCGCGCTTTGTGGCTTACGGGGTCGGTGGTGTGCCGCCTGAGATCATGGGGGTCGGGCCGCTGGCGGCGGTTCCCAAAGCCTTGAGCCGGGCGGGCTTGACCCTGGACGACATTGATGTGATCGAGCTCAACGAAGCCTTCGCCTCTCAAGCGCTGGCCGTGATACGGGGCCTCGAGATGGACCCCGAACGGGTCAACGTCAATGGCGGGGCGATAGCTTTGGGACACCCTCTGGGCTGCACTGGCGCCAAGCTCACCACCCAACTCCTGTTCGAGCTCCAGCGACGGAACGCTCGCTACGGTATGGTAACCATGTGCATCGGCGGCGGCATGGGCGCCGCAGGCATCTTCGAAAACCTGAACTGATTGCATTCAGAGCCAACGGAGGCTTCAAAATGAGTGAAGAGATGACCATTGAAGATTTGATGGGGCGCATGCCGAAGGCGTTCCAAGCGGACAAGGCCCACGGCGTCGAGGCGGAGGTGCAGTATCACCTGACCGGTGACCAGGGCGGGGACTGGATCGTGCGGATAGGGGGCGGCGCGTGCGAGGTGGAGAAGGGGACGGCCGAAGCGCCCAATCTGACCCTGACGGCCGAAGCCGCCGACTACCTGGCGATTATCACCGGCAAGCTCAACGCCATGGGGGCCTTCGCCGAGGGCAAGCTGAAACTCAAGGGTGACCTTCCCCTGGCAATGAAGCTGATGAACTTCTTCAAACTTCCGGCGTGAGCATAAGCGCTGAGCGCCAAGCTCTGTGCCCGGCGCTTATGTTACAATCTTCTCCGCTCGCCCCCATCGTCTAGAGGCCCAGGACGTGGCCCTCTCAAGGCCAAAACCGGGGTTCGAATCCCCGTGGGGGCACCAACCCACAACTGATTTCCACCTGGGGATCCGCCGCTCCGGCGCTGGGGCGGCGTTGCTTTGGGTGAGCCTCTGCCTGCGCCGGCACGGGCGCGCAGGCGGGAGAGAGCTAGGCCGAGTCGGATTGAACCAGCGCCCGGATAGGGGATGTGGCGCCCTCCTCCCAGGCCTCTCGAAATTTGGACTCCCCCAGCGAGCTCCGTATGGCCTCAACGCGGGCTTCATAAGCCGGCTGATCCACGGGGTCGACAATCGATTGGATGCTGGCCCTCAGCGCGCTGGCGCAACCGTACAGCCTGGCCGCATCCTCGGACTCGCCAGAAGCAACTTCCGTTTCGGCAAGTTTCTCCAAACACCAGGCCGAGCCTCCCTTGTCCCCAATCTCCAATCGCAAATCAAGGCTCCGCTTGAAGGCTTCCCGTGCTGATGGGAGATCGCTTTCCAAGAGCTGCGTCCACCCAAGTGACCCCAGAGTCGCGGCCGTTCCCCATTTGTCGCCTAAGCTTTCCCTCAACCGCAAGCTGCGCGTGAGAAGATCGCGCGCCTTTTCCAACTCTCCCAGCCTCAGATAAACCTCCCCCAAACCGGACAAAGCGAAACCCTGTCCCGATTGATGGCGAATTTCCTCATACTGCCCCAGCGCTTCTTTGAGATGCTGCTCGGCGCTGGGCATCTCTGTTCCGGTCCGTATGGCTGCCCAGGCAAGGTTCATATTGGCGTTGGCCAGGCCGGCGAGGTCACCGCCTTGTCGATACAGTTCTCGTGCCCGGCGAAACCTGTCTGGGGCGGAGGCATAGTCTCCAATCTCGGTAGCGACGAGTCCGAGGCCAGCCATGGCCTCAGCCGTCTGCAGCACGTCGCCCGATTGCTCAGCCAGCTCGAGGCTGGTCGCGTAGTGCCTTCCGCAATCATCAAGATTGTTCTGCCTGTACGCCAGTTTGGCAGCGGCTAGAGCGGCACCAGCATGCAGCTTGGGGTCGGTATCCGCCCCTGCGCGGGCGAGCACCTCCATCGTGTGGGCATAACCCTCAGCCAGGTAGCCCCTGAGAACCCAGAATGGGGTGATGGCGGTGACCAGCCTCAACGCCAGGTCTAGGTCCCGCTTTCCGAGCTCAGTCCACTGGAGAGCCGCTCTGAAGTTGTCGTGTTCGACCTCCAATTGGGCGATCCAGGCGAGGGTATCGCTGCCCTCGAGCGGAGCGATGGACGCCTCGGCCAGCTCAGTGTAGGCGTGGGCATGACGCGAGCCCATTCGGTCGGACTCACCACTGGCCTGTAAGTTTTCGAAGGCAAACTCGCGCAGCGTATCCAACATCGCATAGCGGGGCGCGGCGGATTCGTCGCGCGCAATCAAGCTCTTGTCGAGCAGGGAAGCCAGACCATCGAACAGGTCGATCCCCAGATCAGGTTGGCAGACGCTTTCGGCTTGCTCCAGCGCCCAACCCCGGTTGAAGATGGCGAGACGATTGAACAACCGGCGTTCGTCATCGGTCAACAGGTCGTAGCTCCAGGCCAGCGTTGCGCGAAGGGTTTGCTGGCGTGCGGGAGCATCTCTTCGGCCTCCGGTCAGGGCGCCCAGGCGGGTCTCCAAGCGCTGGAGGAGGGCTTTGGCGGAGAAGAGGTTGGTGCGCGCTGCCGCCAATTCGATCGCCAGGGGCAGCCCTTCCAAGCGCCGGCAAATCTGGGCAACATCGGCCGCATTCGCCGGGTTGAGGCTGAAGCTCCGGTCAACGGCCCGGGCGCGGTCTTCGAACAGCCGGACAATGTCGACCTGACGGAGTCCTTCTACGTCGAGGTTCTGCGCTTCCGGAATGGGCATAGGCGCCAGAGGGAAGTCGCTCTCACCTTGAAGTCGGAGGCGTTCACGGCTCGTAACCAGGATGGTGAGGTCAGGCGCCGAAGCCAAAAGCTGGCTGACGGTCGGAGAGGCGTTGACCAAGTGCTCGAAATTGTCCAACAGCAGAAGCGTCCGGCGATGGTGAAGGGTGTTTTTCAGGGTGTCCAAAATGGCTTCATCTGCCTGCTCCTTGACTCCCAGGGTAGAAGCGATGGTGGGCACCACCAGTTGAGGATCATGAATTGGCGCCAGATCGACGAACCAGACGCCGTCCGGAAACGCATCGCGGAGACGCCCGCCTAGCTCCAAAGCCAGTCGGGTCTTGCCGATGCCGCCGGGGCCGGTCAGGGTCACCAGCCGGACGGAATCACTGACCAGGAAGGCTGCCAGCTCATCGATTTCGGACTGGCGCCCGAAGAAGGGCGTGGTTGGTGCGGGCAGATTGGTGGAAGGCGATGAAGTTTCGGTGGGCTTGGACGGCGGGACGGGAAGGGGTATGGATGGACGTTCGCCGGCCGCCAATCTGGCATAGAGCGCCTCGGTTTCCGGGGAAGGCTCGACGCCCAGGTCGTTCATCAAGGCCTCGCGACATCGCTGGTAAACATTGGCCATGGCGCCCGCGTCCCCCAAAGCGGCGTGAGCTTGCATCAGGGCGCGATACGCCGGTTCTGGCGAAGCCCCGAGTGCGATCCATCGCTCGGAATGGTCGACGACTTCATCCCATCTCCCGGAGTCCGTCAGGGCGCCCACCAGGGCCTGGATCTTCCCCTGGAAGGTAGCTTCCAGCCGGTCGCGTTCAAGAGCGACCCATTCATCGTAGAAACCAGGCAGCAGGTGTCCGCGATACAGGCCCACGGCCCGGATCAATTCGTTGATCCCCTCGGCCGGCCCCTTGGCCGCCTCAAGCTGCGCCACGTCGAGCCACCAATCGGCCTTGGGATCCAGTTGGAGAGTTGTATTGGTGACATCCAGGCAATCATCGCCGATCGCCTGGCGCAGGCGCCACAGGGCATGGCGCAGGTTGGCCAGGGCGTTGGATTCTTCGGATTCCGGCCACAGGATACCGGCCAGCCGATCGCGCGATTGTGGAGAGTTCGAGTTCAGGGCCAGGTAAGCCAGAAGCGTCTGAACCGGGCGCGAGTCGACCTCGGCAGGCACGCCGTCGAGGGTGACTTCAAACTGGCCCAGGAGGCAGATCCGGAGCATGTGGGTTGGGTGTCCGCGGACGGCAGTTGCTGGGTGGGTTGGTGAGTTGGTGTCGGGCGACCAGTGGACCGAGTATAGCATCCCTCGCCGCATGTGGGCATGGAAAACACGCTCAACCAACGCGGGCGACAACGGTGGGCTCACGCTAGGAAAGTAGAGTTGGGCTGACAAAAGCCAATTCATGCGTGGGAGGTGCAAGATGTACGCGAAGACAGCCGGCACAACGATGTGCGCCATCATTGACCATGGCAAGGCCGAGGGAGAAGCGGGGCTTCAAGCGCTCGAGCGAGACGGTCTCTGGGTCACCCACCGCCAGGGCCAGCACCTGCAGGTCCTGACGGGCCGTGCGTGGGTGACGTTCGACGGAGCGGACTTCGTGTTGCGCAAAGGAGATCGCCTGACTCTGGCGAGCGGGAGCGATCCTGCTGTGGTGTCGGCCCTGGGCGCCGGACTGACCATTTTGGAGCTCTGCTAGGCGAATGGAGGCAGATTCAGCCGCAAACGGGGTCAAAAACAGGCGAATTCGAACGTCAATCCCAGAAAACACGCCCCATCAACGCTGCAAAGACTCTAGAAACACACCCGGTGGCTATAGTGGGGACAAGAAAGACAAAACGAGCGGATGATGAAAACAGGAGGCTGAAATGTTCCCCAATCCTTATGTGGCACAGAAACTGGCGGAGTTCAAGATCGCAGATGCCCACCGGGAGGCCGAAAAGGCAAGACTGCTGGCCTCATTGCCCAAGCAACACGGCGCAAAGGGCTTCAATTGGACGATGGCAGCCGTTGTGGCAAGCGCAGTGACATTGATCCTGATCTCGCTCTAAGCGATCCTCAAGCACCACGTCGAAGGAGCCGGGCTGGCCCGGCTCCCGGCGTTTTAAAGAGGTGATCTCAGGATCCCTGATCGCGTCTGCTCAGCCGCCGGCGGATGGCGTGTCAAAGTACTGGCTGGCCCCAGCTTGCAGGAGCACGAAGAAGGCATACACCCCCAGCGCCGTGCCGATCGGAAAGGCCGCAAGGCCCAGGATGCCGATCACCAGAGCAAGAATGCGCGCCCAGGGGCGTCGGCGGAGCAGGCCTATACCGGCGATGAGCCCGGGCAGCCCGAGAAGGAAGAACAGCACCAGGGCAAGGACGCCCACCAGGGTGAGGATCCGGTAGGCGATGGGGTCCTGAACCGCCACCCCGATTCCGCCTAAGAGAATCAGGGCCACCAAGCCGGCGACCAGCAGGGCCGCATTGGCGATCACATACAGCCAACCGAGCACCGGCACGTGCAGTCGGAGAGCGTTCACATCCAGGGCATTCATCATGAGCTCCAGGTTCTCAAGACACTTGTTTGCTACTCTATCCCCCCGGCTTCTGACAAGATAGTGATAGAAATCACAATCCCAAACTGGGCTGGTCTTGAAGGCTTGGAGGCGGGTCGAGAAGTGTGCTATCTTTCGGGGCGGTACGAAATGCGCAGGGCTCGAGGGGGCTTCAATTGGTGGACCGGGCGGAGCAAGGCTGGGGTGGAGGAAGGTAGTTATGGCCATTGGGCCGGGCGTAAAGATCGGGCAGTACGTGGTCGAAAAGAAGATCGGCGAGGGCGGGATGGGCGCCGTCTATCTGGCCGACCAACCGTCGATTCACCGCCGGGTGGTGTTGAAGGTGCTGTCCACCGGACTGGCCGGCGACCGTGAGATGCTCGAACGCTTCAAGCGAGAAGTGGACATCATCGCCCAGCTTGAGCACCCCCATATCCTCCCGGTCTATGATTTCGGGGTGATTGAAGGCGACCCCTACATCGTGATGCGCTATATGGGCGGCGGCTCGCTTCACGACCACCTGAAAGCCCGCTCGTTGGGACGGGAAGAGCTCCTGGGCATCCTGGATCATGTGGCCGAGGCCCTGGACTACGCTCATGAGCGCGACATCATTCACCGTGACCTGAAGCCGGGCAACGTCCTGCTGGACGATTCTCACAATGGCTATTTGGCGGATTTCGGGCTGGCCAAGACCATGGAAGGCTCGCGGGATCTGACCAAGACCGGAAGTGTCTTAGGAACGCCCGCCTACATGTCCCCCGAGCAGGCGCGTGGCGAGCATCTCGACGCCCGGAGCGACATCTACTCCTTCGCCATCATGGCCTTCGAAGCGCTTTCAGGGGCGCGGCCCTTCGAAGCCAATACGCCGATGGAGTTCATCCGCAAGCATCTCAGCGAGCCTCCCCGGTCGATTCGGACGCTGGCTCGAGATCTGCCCCCCGAGGTTGACGGCACCATGAACCGCGCCCTGGCCAAGGACCCCAACATGCGGCCGGCGCGGGCCACGATATTCATGCAGGAGCTGCGAGAGTCATTGCAGGGGCGGGTATCCCCAGCCGCAGCGCCGGGCATGGCGCCCGGGGCTGCGCCGGCCTCGGCGGCATCTGTCCGGCCGCGGAGCCGTCCTGCGCGTCGGCGCTGGGCGCTGCCGGCGCTGGTGTTGGGGGTGGGCGGGATCGCCGTGGTGGGTGTGGTTGTCATCGCGGCCATCATCTTCTTTGCCCGCGGCCCCTTGTCCGGTTCGAGCGTGCATACCTACCCGGTGGGTGACTCGCCACGCGCCATCCTGCCCCTGGATGGCGCGGTTTGGGTCACCAACGGCTTCGACAACACCCTGGTCCAGCTCCAGGCGCAGGACTGCCAGGAATTTAATGACCCGTGTGGGAAAGCCCTGGGCACGTACCCGGTGGACGACCTGCCGGTGGGCCTGGCCGAATTGAACGGTGGCTTGTGGCTGGCAGGCGCGCTCCATCAAACGCTTACACCGTTTGACATCAACTCCCACCAGTTGGGCCAGTCGATCCAACTGCCCAACGTTCCGAGCACCGTGTCGGCGGCGGACGGCAGCCTCTGGGCCTTGAGCGATATCGGCGGGACCTTGATGAAGATTGACCCGCAGCAGGGCGTGACTGGAGAATACAACGTGGGACAGGGGGCCCAATCCCTGGTCCAAGTGGGCGATGCCCTGTGGGTGGCGAACAGCAAAGCGGATTCCGTCCTGCGGATCGACCCAGTCACCGGAGCCGTCTCAAGCACGGTGGCGATGCAGGGAGGGCCGACCGGCCTGGCGTTCGACGGTGCACTGCTGTGGGTCGCGTTGGCGGACGCCAACCAGGTAGTCGCTATGGATGTCGGGAATGGGGCCGTACTGACCAGCCTTTCCGTCGATGGCCACCCGGTGGCGCTGACCTTCGACGGCCAGTCCCTGTGGGTGGTCACGCAACGCGGCAACCAGCTTCTGCGGATCTCGGTCGATACCGGCCGGGTCACTCAAACCCTATCGGTGCCGGGCGGCCCGTATGCCGTGAGCTCCGTGGGCTGCGGGGCCAAATGTGTTGATATCTGGGTGGTGGGAGAAGCCGGGGACAGCGTGAGCCGGGTGAGGGTTAAATAGTCCATGAGTGACAGCAGCCCAACGTTGCGCCCGGAACCGCTGCCGGAGATCCCTGGCTACCGCGTGGTCGGTCAAGCCGGCCGCGGAGGCATGGGGGCGGTGTACCGCGCCCAACAGATTTCGACCAACCGGACGGTCGCCCTGAAGCTGCTTGGACGCCCGGGTGAGGCGCGCCAGGCGGATCTGGCCCAATTTCGAGGCGAAGCGGAGGTGGTGGCGCGCCTGGAGCATCCGCGCATCGTCCCCCTGTACGACTACGGTGAGGTGGGAGGCGTACCCTACCTGGCGATGCGCTATCTGCCTGGGGGCACCATCGCCGACTGTTTGGCGGCCGGCCCGGTTTCGGGCGGCCAGGCGCTGGGTTGGCTCAGGGCCATGGCCGAAGCGATCGACTTCGCCCACACCCGGGGCCTGATCCACCGCGACATCAAGCCCAGCAACATGCTCCTGGATGAAACCGGGAACGCCTATCTGGGCGACTTCGGTATCGCAGGCGTCCTGAAGGAAGCTGGCGAGGGTCTTCCGACCGGCAGCGCAGCCTACATGTCCCCGGAGCAGGGGCAGGGGCGCCCGGCGGGCCCGGCATCGGATACTTATGCGCTGGCAGTGACCGCCTTTGAGCTGCTCACCGGGCACAAGCCCTACACAAGTGAGACGGCACTAGGGACCATCGTCCGCCACATTGAAGATCCTATCCCTTCCGCACATGCGCTGAACCAGAGCCTTCCCCAGGCGGTGGACCGGGCGCTGGCGCATGGCATGGCCAAGCAACCGGAAGCGCGCCCGGCGACGGCCCGGGCCCTGGTCGACGAGATTGCCTGGGCGATGGCCCAGCCGCTGGAGGCGACGGGGCTGGAGAGACCTCGGCGGCGCCGTTCGCCCTGGATCTGGTTGATCGGGTTGGGGGTCTTGGGGATGGGGGGGCTGGTGGTGTTGGCGGCTGGGGCCGCAGGAGTAGCTCTCCTGTCTCGAACGCAGACGGCCACGCCGACCTCCACTCGGCCGGCGACGGCCGTGTCGGCAGCCATGGATGCCCCACCCCTGGCCGGCCTGCCGCTGGCGGATGACTTCTCGGACCCAAAGAGCGGTTTCGCCGTGCTGCAGGACGCCGATGGCAATGTAGCCTACGCCGATGGGCGCCTGCTCTTCACCGTCCAGCGTACGGGAGTGGAATACGTATCCACCTCGGGCCGGCTAAGCGAGAGCGACATCTCGCTGGGGGCGGCTTTCGAACAGCTTGAGGGCCCGCCCGAAACGGAAATCGGCGCTGTCTGCCGTTGGCGTTCAGGCGGGCAGGACTACACGGCAGCCGCGATCAGCGGATCGGGCAGCTACCGCTTCTGGCAGGTCCGGGCCGGGGCGGCAAGTGACCTGGTGGGCTGGACGGCGTCGCAGCTACTTCAGGGGATCGGGCAGGGGAAGCACCAGATGGGGCTGGAATGCAGCGGATCCGCCGTGATACTTACCGTCGACGGAAATCCAATCGGCCAAGCGACAGATCCGGATCCAGTGCCGGGCGATGTCGGACTGCTGGCTGGACTGGCCGGCGAGCCCCCTCTGCAAGTGGCATTCGACGACCTTCAAGTTACACATTAAGCAAATCTGGGCCGGAGGGGGTTTCCCTCCGGCCCTGGCATTCAGTCAAACGTCTAAGTTATGGAATGTTGTAACTCTGGAGGTCGAGCACAGCGCTCTCGCCTGCGCCGTTCGATTCGATTCGCACGATGCCCACGCCCTTCGCATACCACACCGTGGATGTGTAATCGGTGCTGAAGTCGGATAGTCCGGTTATGGAGAGCGTGCCCGTGGAGGTGACCGGGACCACGTCAAAAGTGCCAAGGTCGGTGGTCAGACTCTGGGGAGACCCGGCCTGGTGTGATTCAGACGACTGCATGCCATAGGATCCGCTGATCCCGGGGAGATCGATGCTCAATCCCATGGTGTAGCTGCTGTTCCACGAACCGCCCGAGGTGAGCAGGGCCGCCGAGGGCAGCGTCACGCCGCTGGTCGAGACCATGTTTAGATCAACCCCGCCGGGAATACCTGCTCCAACGAGGCCGCTCAGTTCGGAGTACAGGATGCCGCTTGAAGAACACTGCCACTCAGTTGAGAAAGAGCCATCCGAGAAGTCGATGCTCACCGCAGCCGTGGCGCTCTGCTGGTTGCCGGACACTGAGTTCACTGTCCACGTGAAAGGAACGGCGCCGCCGTAGGTCCAGGTGGCTCCGGAGCGCAGGGGGAAATAGGGGTGATCGCAGGCCGTTTGTCCGGTGCTGGCCTGACCGCCGGATGCGGCGGAGGCGTCAACCTGGGCCTGGATAGCAGATAATATCTTGCGCAAGCCGGCTTCATCCTTGGCGGTTTGCAGGTTAGCGCCGGGAATCGAACCGACCTGGGTCTTCAGAGCTTCGGCTTCAGCATCGGGCACCTGGTAGCCAACCACATACGTCTTCAGGTCGATACCGGCTCGGTCGGCTTCTTGGGCGATCAGCTCGCCGGCCTGTGGGTTGCAGGCGTCCGCCCCACCGGTGACCACCACCAGCGAATGGGGTCCGCCCGTGGCGGCCAGGTCCTTGATGGCGGCGATCATGGCCTCACTCAAGGCGGCGTCCGAGTTGGCGCCGACCGTCACGTCCCCGAGCTGCGTGGCGATCTGGTCCTGGTTGGATTGGGCGAAGGGCACGATCAGTTGCGTATCCTGGCAGGGCTGAGGCAGAGCGCCGTTGCCGAAAACACGCAGCCCGGAAGTAAGGTCCGGATTGGCGGGACGGACGATCTCCGCCATGACGCCCCGGGCGACTTCAATGCGGCTGTTGCCCTGCGTGGAAAGGGCCATGCGGGGCGACGAATCAAGAATGTATTCAACCGTCGGTTGGTCAGCCGAAGAAGCGTTGCGCTGAAAGTAGAGATAAGCGCCCACAGCGGCTGCGATGGCACAAGCCAGCAGGAGCAGAAGGACGCATCCGCCGGCGGCCCACCAGACCCACGACCGTTTGCGTGCGGGACGCTTTGCATTCGTCGTTGCCATAGATCATCCTCATGTCTGAGTTGTCTGCTCGGTAATGCGGCGTGAGACATCGAGGATACACAGAATGGCGTGGGTGGCAAGGGCCAACTTCTCGCGCACATTCCATAGGCTCCGGCTGCAGCCAGTGATTGTGATCGTCTTCACAAACTGTCACGGTGATTGGCGCAAGTCATGGCGAACTTCGAGAGCCTGGCGAGAGTAAGTGTAAGAGGGAGCGACCAGGCCGGTTTGGGGGTCGTTTTCGTCATCGGATCCCACGGGCTGGACAGGGATACCGTGTGAGTCCACAAAAGGGAGACCAGCGATGAACAGCCTGATCGAGAGCACCTATCCTTTGTTTCGCATGTACCTGGATCTTCGCAGGCAACTGATGGAAATCGTAGGCGACGACGAACTGGTCTTCCATCCGCCGGGAGCGAACCCTTCATTGGGGGACTTGTGCCGGGAGTTGGGCGCCGTGCAGACCGGCTACATCGACTCCTTTCGGACGTTCAAGATGGATCTGGCCTCGGCAGCCACGGCCGGAGAGGGCAGGAACAGCGTCGCGGCCCTGAGCCACTGGTTCACCGACCTGGACGAGCAGCTCGAGGCCGTCGTCGGCGGTCTAACAGAAGAGGACTTGGCGACCCGCAAAGTGGACCGTGGGCACTGGAGCGTATCACCCGCAATTCAACTTGATATCTACCGGGAGGCCCTGCTGATCTTCTGCGGCAAGGTGAGCGTGTACTTGAAGTCGATGGGCAAGCCCCTGCCGGAGCAATGGCAGGATTGGATTGGGTAGCGAGGGGGGTGAGGTGGGGGCAGCGTCCCGACCTGGGTTGGGTTGACACCCCAGCGACCTATTCCAGAGCGGCTTGATCCCGGTCAAGAGGGCTCCTGACGGCCAGCGGACCGCGATTGAGCACGTGGGTATAGATCATAGTGGTGGACACGTGGCGGTGACCCAGCAGGTCCTGCACCGTGCGGATGTCGTAGCCGTTCTCGAGCATATGCGTGGCGAAAGAGTGGCGCAGCGTGTGGGGCGTGACGTGCTTATCAATCTGGGCCAGGTTGGCGGCGCGGCCGATGGCCTTGCGCAAACTGGAGCGGCTGAGGTGATGTCGGCGGATGACACCCGTGCGTGGGTCGGCGGCCATCTGCCTTGATGGAAAGACCCACTGCCAGATCCAAGCGCGTTGAGCGTGCGGGTACTTGCGTTCGAGAGCAAAAGGCAGATAGACGGCGCCAAGCCCGTCTTTTAGATCCCTTTCGTGGATGCGTTTGGCGCGCAACAGCTGGTTTTCCAGCCGGGGCCGGAGCTGATCGGGGAGGAGTGCTAACCGATCCTTGGATCCCTTGCCGTCGCGCACCACGATTTGGGATTGGGCGAAATCGACGTCCTTAATGCGCAGCCTGACGCACTCGCTGATCCGCAGGCCGCTGCCATAGAGCATCTGGGCCATCAGCTGGTGGGTACCTGTAAGACAGGCAAGGAGGGCGACGACTTCACCCTTAGAGAGGACCGTGGGCAGGTGTCGGGGGCGTTGGGCTCGCACCGATTGCAGGTCGAAATCCAGAGGTTGAAAAAGGACATGTTTGTACAAGAAGGCGATGGCGTTGAGTGCCTGGTTCTGAGTGGCGGCGGCGACATCGCGTTGAACGGCGAGGTGAGTCAGGAAAGCTTCGACTTCGGCCTGCCCGAGCTGGGCAGGGTGGCGCTTGTTGTGAAAGAGGATGAAGCGCCGGACCCAGTTGACGTAAGCCCGTTCGGTGCTGAAAGCGTAATGTTTGCGTTGCAGGACGTTGTGCAGACGATCGAGAAGCTTGGGTTGGGACCGGGCCATGAGTCACCCCCTGCTTGTCTGGCCGGCGGAACGCGTGTATGGTAGGTGGTGCTAGGGGGACATTCTGCCGCATACCCCCTCCAAACTCACATGATAGGTCCATTGGGCCGCTTTTTCCACCGGTCCCGCGCCTATCAGGAAAGCCTTCCCGGAAAAATCCCCCGCGAGGGGGATAGAGGCGGGCGACAAAGATAAGGACATGTTAGCTGGCCTTCCATCCGAGCGAAGCCAAGTCGATTGCCTACGATGAGTTTCCCAGGGGCGACTGATTGACACCTACTTTGAGGCGACCAAATCCAAGCACGGACGACCTGTCAATTGTGGCAAGGTCTTTCCGGCTGGTAGCTCGTGCAGCAAAGCTCATTCTTGTTCTGAATCTTGCGCTAGGCAGTTCGTCATGCTCGCCCACGCGCTCGGCCAGGGCAACATCGATAGAGAACGGAGGGAACGGGTTCACTAGCGTCACACCACAGAGGAACACCATCCCCTCAACCAAGTTTCCCAGCACAACCCCAGGTGGGAGGGCGTCCGCCTCTCCTTCTCCCGCTACGTCCGAATCCACTGCTCCTCCGCCTGAACTCAATTCATCTTCAAACCTTGGTCCTTTCCGAGCTTTCAAACTCCGATGGGCACAGTCAGCTGTTGATTGATCCGTCAACTGGAGAAGCTCGACCGGTGCCCAAGGGGATGACTGCATATGGCTGGTCGCCTTCGGGTTCGTCATTGTTGCTGTCGGACGGATTAGGCAACTTGTATGTCGCTGACCCGTTCGGCAGCCACCTAACATTACTCCCAGGATTGCCCAAGGGTCAGGGCTTATCCAACGCTTGGTGGTTGACAGACACAACCGTCATCCTCGAGCGCGGCGATCCCGGCTTTGAGATTAGTACTCTTGACCTTGCCAGCCACCAGTACCTTGAGATGCCCAGGCAGTCTGCTCACAAGAGGTACGTCCAATTGGTGTCTCCCACAGGAGAGTGGTGGCTTGAGTACGACAATACCTCCGGACATCTGGAATCCGCCTTCCCCGACGGCTCGACGAAGCAGTTCATTCAGGGCCTAGACCCCGTTCTCGCCGGGCCAACCCTTGGCAGGCTGGAACCACAGTTTGCAGTCACATCGGACGCTCGGCAAGTGTTCTTTACCTTCTGCTCTGTTCGATCTACCCCACGCCCTCCGGGGTTCGATTGCGCGATTGCCACGGGCGCAATTCACAACGGCCAAGTCGACACTTGGAGCCAGGTAATCGTAATGCCGCAGGGTGTCAACACTTTTGCATCCAGACTATCCAGTGATAACAAACTCCTTTTTGTTGGTGACAGGCATGGTGAGCAGTATCTAATCTACGATCTCGTTGCGAACAAACTGGTCACCAAGGTATCGTGGGAAGGCTTGAGAAGCGATGCCTACTTCCTGTCTTCTCCGGTTTCAAATCAGTTAATGGCCTTTGAGAATCGCCCCCCGATTAGCCAGGTCTCTGTCATTGATGGCCTGACTGGTGTCACCGGGCAGATGTTCCACTTCAAAGGGAGCCTCATGCCTCTCGAGTGGCACCGAATTGAGCCCTAGGCTGTCCCGCCCCCACGATAAGGGGTAAACCGAGGAGGGCAACGAGGCTGAAGGCCAGCTAACATCTCGCTGGATCGGACCGGGGATGCGGGGCGAGTTTGGCGTGATTGTAGTATGCTCGAATCGGTTGCGAGGCTTGAGGGTCCGTGGCCCCGGCCGATCAGCTCGAGGGCGTTAGACGGCTTGCAGACGATCTTTAGGAGTGGAAGGCGTGGCAACTCTTCATCTGATGGTTGGACTTCCTTGTTCAGGAAAAACAACACTTGCGCGGAAGATTGAACATGAGGGGTCGGCACTTCGTTTGACGACCGATGAATGGCACGTCCCTCTTTTTGGTCAAGATGCAGAAGAGCCGGAACATAATGCCAGGCATTCTTTGATCGAGGCCATGCTTTGGAGTATCGCAAGCAGGGCACTGGAATTGGGAACGAATGTAATCCTTGATTTCGGCTTTTGGGCACGAGAAGAGCGCGAGGATTATCGGCTTCGGGCCAAGCGACTTGGAGCCAGCAGCGAAGTGCATTTTCTTGATGTGCCGGAAAATGAACTGTTGAGGCGGCTTGCGGTCAGGAATTCGCAACCCTCCCAGGAGAGCTTCCACATTCCCGAAGAGAGCATGAAGCCTTGGATAGAGTTCTTCCAGAGGCCGACACCCGAAGAACTTGAACGTAGAGAATAGGAGATGAAGCAACGCCGTCTAACATCTCGCTGGATCGGACCGGGGATGCTGGGCGAGT
This sequence comes from uncultured Chloroflexia bacterium, assembly GCA_963807065.1. Taxonomy (GTDB): domain Bacteria; phylum Chloroflexota; class Anaerolineae; order Anaerolineales; family E44-bin32; genus CAWAND01. The sequence goes on along the minus strand of CAWDZQ010000002.1, from coordinate 20,946 downwards.
TTGGCATGATTGCTGTATGCTCAGGATGGCTCGGGGGCTGGGCGGAGTATGGCCCCGGCCGATCAGCTCGAGGGCGTTAGGCAGATTTCGCCCCGCTAAAGAATCAGGAGGAGGCCGTGCGCAAGAAGAGAGTTGCTCTTCTCTTAGCGTCTCTTGTCATTCTCTCCGGGTGCTCGACACGAGCGACGCCGATCTCCAATCCTGAGCCTCACATCGTCCTGTCGAAGGATGCTTGTGAACAGGCGTGGATGACGCCACTCATTCCAAAAGACAACAATGATTTCGGCGCTCGCCCTGTGCTTGCAGGTGGGTCGATAAGGTCTGGAGACTTCGTTGTTGCCCTATGGCTATACTGTGATGCGTCCCTATCTGATGAATTGATCGACGGCGCCAACTACTCTGAGATTGGCTACCTGGGGATTTGCACCGAATGGACATACGTGGGACTGCCTATCGAGCACGGCAGCAGCACAATCCTCGCCGTCAACGGGAAACAGATCAGTGAAAGTGGGGGAGGCCCACGGATCGGAACCGGGGACTCTGAATCCGGGGAAGGTCCGTGGCGAACGCCAGATCTCTCAGTCGCTCAAGCCGTGATCAACGGCAAACCAGTTGAATTCTTGCTATCAGTCTATACGCCGGACCCCGCCGCGGCGGCTAAGCTAACGGTCCAGTTCGTCCCTGCGAAAGACGGCTACGTTGTGGCCCGAACCGAGCTCGTGCCAGAGCAGCCATAGGCGGCTGAATAGGAGCAAAATCTGCCTAACATCTCGCTGGATCGGACCGGGGATGCTGGGCGAGTTTGGCATGATTGTTGTATGCTCAGGACGGGCCTGGGGCAGGGCGGTGAATGGCCCCGGCCGATCAGCTCGAGGGCGTTAGAAGGCCGCGAAGAACTTTGCTTTGTCTCTGGCGGAGTTGCCTGGGGGATCACGATTTGCTGCCCAAGGTTCTACTCTAGAGCAGGAGGTCCGCCAGAGGCGTCGAGTTGCTTTGGCCCCCCAGGCTTGCTGCGCCCAATGTCTTCTCCGTGACGGTGACCCTTTTCCGGCGCATGTGAAAGAATTCACAAATAGCGGGGAGATTTACTGTTTGGCTCGGGGCGAGGGAGGTCGAAGGCGGGCTGTGCCTGGCCCAAAGGGTGGAAGCGATGCCGGCCCGCGGAGTGGCGATCCGTGTGCCTGAGTTTCAAGGTTGGCCAGCCAAGAGAGTGAACAGGGTAAGTCTTGCGAGTCCTCCGGCTCCTGGCTGAATTCAGATTGGCCTTTTGGTGTTGAAAGACGGGAAGGGGGGACCTACGGGTTCGATGGTTGGCCAGAGAAGGGGCGAATTTGGGAGCCTAGTTGGGTGCGGCTCTCGCTGCAGCCCAGGCTTGCGGCCTTCTAACATATCGCTGATGCGGACCCGATGTGTGGTGCAAGTTTGGGGTTGATTTCGGAGCCAGGGTGGGGCGAAAATCAATGAGGGGTCCGGTGCCGGGCCGCATAGCTCAGGCGTTAGGCCGCAAGGAGGCAGTCGTGGTCCCACTGACAAAGGCGCAAATTGAAGCTGCAAGCCAATTCGCAGATGCCACTGTTGATGGCATCAAGACTGATCTTGGAGTTCACGCTGAAACGGCAGTTGCTGCGGCAGCGCGCATGGCTGGAACGTTCCTCTTCCGGTCATTCGGATTTGCGTTGGGCGATGTTCAACCTGGCCAAGCCGTCTTTTCTGACAAGGGTAATGAACAGGGCCCTGTGCTTGTGAGCATCATGGGAGCTATTCTGACACAGCTTGGGATATCCCCGGGTGAGAAGACCCACGGCGATGAAAGTCCATCACAGCTTCGGCCCAACCAGGATTTTCTGTCTACGCAAAGAAGCCTCGAGCCCAACTTCTTGAGTATTGCTGAGCAGCATGGGCTCTCAGGTCAGAGTGCGGCATATGCTGCCGCAGCTGCGACAGCAATACTCATTCAGCGGGCTTCGAAGGTTCTCGATCCCCGTGAGGCCTTCGACATTGCTGTATACGGCTTCATTGAAGGGACAAAGACTGCACCAGATCCGGTTAGTCTTTGATTCCCTTGCGGCCTAACATCTCGCTCGATGGGACCGGGGATGCGGGGCGAATTCGGTGCAGGCGTTGTATGATCGGAGTGGGTCAGGAGAAGCGGCGTTGATCGCCCCCGGCCCATCAGCTCGGAGGCGTTAGAAGGCCGCGAAGAACTTTGCTTTGTCTCTGGCGGAGTCGCCTGGGGGATCACGATTTGCTGCCCAAGGTTCTACTCTAGAGCAGGAGGTCCGCCAGAGGCGTCGAGTTGCTTTGGCCCCCCAGGCTTGCTGCGCCCAATGTCTTCTCCGTGACGGTGACCCTTTTCCGGCGCATGTGAAAGAATTCACAAATAGCGGGGAGATTCACTGTTTGGCTCGGGGCGAGGGAGGTCGAAGGCGGGCTGTGCCTGGCCCAAAGGGTGGAAGCGATGCCGGCCCGCGCAGTGGCGATCCGCGTGCCTGAGTTTCAAGGTTGGCCAGCCAAGAGAGTGAACAGGGTAAGTCTTGCGAGTCCTCCGGCTCCTGGCTGAATTCAGATTGGCCTTTTGGTGTTGAAAGACGGGAAGGGGGGACCTACGGGTTCGATGGTTGGCCAGAGAAGGGGCGAATTTGGGAGCCTAGTTGGGTGCGGCTCTCGCTGCAGCCCAGGCTTGCGGCCTTCTAACATATCGCTGATGCGGACCCGATGTGTGGTGCAAGTTTGGGGTTGATTCGGAGCCAGGGTGGGGCGAAAATCAATGAGGGGTCCGGTGCCGGGCCGCATAGCTCAGGCGTTAGGGGGCCAATTACATCGATGATGAATTGAGCCGCTCAGAATCTGGCTGTCGGCCTAAGTTTGGTGCTGTTCGGCGTTCTAACAGCATGCGGACTAGCTGTATCTTCGCTTCCTCAGACCCCCTTATATCCGTCTACAATTCCGCCCTCGCCGCCAACTAAGTCACCGACACTCGAGACGACAGCCCAACCGCATGAGACTAGGTCCGCCCCGAGCCCCACCGCTCTCGCGACATTTTCCGACCCGATGGCAGAGATCCAGATGCTATATGACAACAATGGGGGCTGCCACTTTCCCTGCTGGTGGGGTTTCTCCCCAGGCACCGACACGTTGGACACTCTTCAGCAATTCGTAGCTAGATTACCCAACGACGCAATTCTAGATGGACCGTTTACGCTGCTCCCCCCAGCGGCTGACCTCTCCCGGTATATCCTCTACTATCCTCCCTTGGAGCCGGTTGTCGATTACTCGCAGGCGACTACGTTCTATGTGTCCGGGCCGAAGATAGTCTCAATTGAGGTCGACCCTGATGCTTCCAGATGGCACAAGTTGGATCCGGTCCATCTTGCAGAAGCATACGGCGCGCCACAACTTGCATATGCCGGTGGTGAAGATCTCATAATGTATTACCCCGACCTGTACATCATGTCCGAATTCACCACATATCAGATCATAGCAGCGCCAAACGCCAAGTTCTGTCTCATTCCCAAGAGGGGACCCATTGGCTGGTCCTCTGGCCTACGGTACTTTGACAATGTTCTGGAATCCCGCGTCAAGAGCGGGGAGATCCATCAAACAGAAGAAGTCGCTGGCTACACAGTGCAGGCATTCTTTCAGTCTCTCAAGTACTCGGAAGCCGGATATTGTGTTGATGCGCTACCGTAGCTCCCCTGATTGGGCAAGTTTGGCCCCCTAACATCTCGCTGGATCGGACCGGGGATGCTGGGCGAGTTTGGGGTGAATGTTGTATGCTCAGGGTGGTTAGGGGGCAGGGCGGTGTGTGACCCCGGCCGATCAGCTCGAGGGCGTTAGGCGGCGCTGACAAGGAGACTTAATGTGAAAAGTACTACGCTATCTGGATCAGGATGCATCGCACTCACAATCCTCTGGGGCCTAGCGGGCAGCTGCTCCTTAACCCCCCCTCCCATATCCGAGACGGTAGCCACACCGATCCCTCCAGCTCCTCAAAGAGCCCAGCTACCCACGGCTGAGCCCTCTTCAACCTCAACATCACTACCTGAGCCCACGTCCACAATCCCACCGACGTCTCCACCCGCCTGCCAGACTGAGGTGTCTGACCCTGCCGGGTTCCTTGCGCGGGAGTGGCCGCTCATAACACGTCAGAACGCGCAAGAATTGACCAGCGTCGGGTGCAAATCTATACCCGCCAGCAGAATCTATGCTTTCAACCTGCCGGCACAATTAGTAGCCGCAGAAGTCAATGGTGCCCTTGTCGTATCGGACCTTGGCGGATTGGCCGCCCCAATTGAACTTGGTCCCACAGCCAGCCTGAACGAATATGCCACACTGGCCTTCTCATCCCAGGGATCTGGTCTCCTCGAGGTCGAATCCCCGAACTCTGCTACTGTATACGCACCCTTCGATCCGGCCTCTCCCCATAGTTTTGTTGGCCGCGATTGGACCGTCGCAGTCTTTGGCCTCGATCCCACTGCAAAGACGCTAGCTGTTGGAGCAATGGTCGATGAGGGTGAGGTGATTGTTTACGACGTGGACACGGGTGAGAGCCGCCTGACATTCAAACCCGGGTTCGGTCCTCAAGTAACCGGTGTCGCCATAGACACATCTGGAACGCACCTCGCGGTCGGGGACAAATACGGACACGTTTTCGTGTGGGATCTTCAGTCTGGGGCACTTTTGGGTACGTTCACCAATTCCCTGGAAAGTTGGGCTGGGCCCATTGCGTTCCAACCCAAAGGGTCAGTTGTCGCGGTCGCGAGCCAGAGTCTCGGGGGGTCAGCGTACCCTACAGAGCTCTGGGACCTCAAGAAGCAGTCCCATGTGGCCGACATCCCAACCACATCGAGTCCAATAATGTCCCTCGTTTTCAGTCCATCCGGCGACTTGTTGGCCACACTAGACCAAGCAGGAAACCTTCAGATTTGGGATGTTCAATCCTCCGAACTACTGAGGGAAACGCAGATCTCGGGAGGCGATCCCGTTCCGGGTTTGGCATTCTCGCAGGGCGGAGACCTGCTTGTGACTGGATCGTCTGGCGGTACGATCCAGTTTTGGTCGGTGCCTTCCGAGTGAAGCGCCGCCTAACATCTCGCTGGATGGGACCGGGGATGCGGGGCGAATTTGGCAGAGTTGATGTATGCTCGAGACAGTCTGGAGCCATGGCGGGGGTTGGCCCCGGCCCATCAGCTCGGAGGCGTTAGGCGGAGCCGTCGAAGCCGGTGGCTTCGAGCCTCCACGGGCAAGGAATCCTATGCTAGACACCCTCGCAACATCATCTTGTTTTGGAGGATCTGCATGAGCAGGGGAACATCGAAGAAGGACACGTCCAAAGCCAAGCCGGTGACATTCCGTGCCAGAATTCTGCGCACAGGCAAGAACACAGCTGGAATCGAGGTCCCAGGCGACGTGCTCGACCGTCTCGGAGGAGGCAAGCGTCCTCTGATATGGGTGACGGTCAAGCAACATACCTACCGCAGCGCAATCGGCGCCATGGATGGAAAGCCGATGATCCCACTGAGTGCAGCCAACCGGAAATCTGCTGGGGTAGAGGGCGGAGAGAAGTTGGAGATAACCATCAGGCTTGACCTTGAGTTACGCACGGTGACTCCCCCGAAGGATTTGAGGGCCGCGCTCGTCGAGGCGGGGGCGCTTGGAGCATTTGAGAAGTCGGCGCCTTCGATGCAGAAGGAGTACGTTCGGCAAGTGGAAGAAGCCAAGGCTGTCGAAACCCGCCAGAGAAGGATAGCAAAGATCGTCGGAAGACTGACCGAAGGCGGTTAGACGGGTTCGGATCCGGCGCGTTGCGTCCCTCGCCAAGGAGGGATCTAGCCCTGCCGGGCGAGTCTCGTCTCCGCCTAACATCTCGCTGGATCGGGCCGGGGATGCTGGGCGAGTTTGGGGTGATTGTTGTATGCTCAGGACGGTGCTGGGGCAAGTGAGTGCGTGACCCCGGCCGATCAGCTCGAGGGCGTTAGGCAGATGCAACAGGAAGGGGTCAAAAATGATCCTGCCCAAAGATCGCGACCCCCGCTTCATTACCATTCGTCGAGGAGGGACGCTCACGGACTCCGATCATCGGCTCCTGGCCGTTTGGGCGGCCGCGTGCGCAGAGCACGTTCTGCACCTCTTCGAGTCGGAGCAACCTGAGGATCCACGACCGCGTCAGGCGATCGAGCAGATTCGGGCATGGACGCGCGGCGAAACCAAGATGATGGAGACTCGTGCAGCGGGCGGCCATGCTATGGCTGCTGCAAGGAAGCAGAATGGAGCCGCTCGGAACGCAGCATATTCTGCTGGGCAAGCGGCAGCTGTGGCCCATGTCGCAGCCCACGAGCTCGGTGCGGCCGCCTATGCCATCAAGGCCGCACGTGCTGCCGCACCGGAAGGAGAGGGTGAGGGCGCAGGGCGACTTGAGTGCCGCTGGCAACGCGACCAGCTTCCGGAGGCGATTCGTGAGCTTGTACTCGACGACCAGCGGCTACGGAACCACATTTGCTGGTCGGTGTTCGAATGTTGAGAACTCGGTGGGGCCAGCTGTCCGATATGCCCATGATGACGGGGACCCACATCTGCCTAACATCTCGCTGGATCGGACCGGGGATGCTGGGCGAGTTTGGCGTGATTGTTGTATGCTCAGGATGGCTCGGGGGCGAGGCTGTGCGTTGCCCCGGCCGATCAGCTCGAGGGCGTTAGGCGCAATTACCCTCCACATTCTAAGATGGAGATTCCAAGCTTGACAGAACCACTGCCCGACCACAACCCCTGGCTCGCTAAGCTGGCGAGAGGAGCATTCTACGCGCTCCTTTGCTTCATCTTCGCCGTCGCATCGTCGCTGGCTGTCTCGCTCCTCCTCCAGGGTTTGCTCTTCTTCTCCCCTCCCTACGGAGACATACGCCCGTTCTTGTATTGGTCGCAATTCGCCGCAATTGTCGTTCTCGCGCCCCTCACAATATGTGCGGGTTTCTCCTACGCTCGAGGGTCTTCGCCCTCGCTCAGGCGCCTTTTGGTTGTAGTTTGCCTAGCGGCGTTACTGGTCGGATTCGGGACGGCATACGCGGTAGGACCCTTCATAGGCGCGCTCTCAATACCCCTGCTTCCTGCTTGGGTCGCGGGCGGAGTTGCAGCCTCCATCGTCCTCGCCCGTTCAATGGAAACCTCCCAGCCGATGCGATATGCGAAGTCAGCCTTGCTCGCAGGAGTCGTCGCCGGCGCTGTCCCAGTCGCCGTCAGCATCCTGCTTTCCTTCATCGTGTAGAACTTGAACTAGATGCGCGAACGTCGATTGCGCCTAACATCTCGCTGGATCGGACCGGGGATGCTGGGCGGTTTTGGTGTGATTGTTGTATGCTCAAAGCGGGGCTGAGGCGAGACGGTGCGTGGCCCCGGCCGATCAGCTCGAGGGCGTTAGGCATCCTGGAATTCCCCGTTGACAAATCCTTGGAAAGACCTATATAATAGGTCATATGACCTACGGAATATGTCATATGATCTAACAGATAGGTCAATGTGGAGGCCACCAGGAAATGCTCCTCGAACCGATTGTCGGATCCAAGAACAGAGAGTTTGTCTTGGCGTTTCTGCAGGCCCGCGACGAAGGATACGCGCGGGAAATGGCACGATTCTTCGACACCGACCTCTCTCCAATCCAGGACCAGCTCGAAAAGCTAGAAGCTGCTGGGGTCATCGTTAGCCGGGAGGTTGGCCGGACTATTCTCTTCATGTTCAATCCCCGATACCCCCTGCGCGATGAGTTGAGAGCCCTTCTCGACAAAGCAATCAGCTACTACCCGGATGACCTGAGGGAAGCCCTACTTATGAACCGACGTCGGCCACGCGTTCGAGGCAAGCCGCTGTGAAGCCGATTGGCGACATGACTCAGGCAGAGCTGGCTGCATATGTGCAGTCACACCTCCGAGACGGAGGAATCGACGCAATCCTGTCGGGGGGAGCCAGTGTCGCGATCTACAGTGATGGGCAGTATGTCTCGATGGATATCGATTTGGTGAACGCTCGGTTTGCAAAGCGAAGCAGGATCCAGGAGCTGATGAGGGAGATTGGATTCTCTGAGATCGGGAGGCATTTCAAGCATCCTGACACTGAATACTTCGTCGAGTTCCCTTCCGGGCCACTCAGTATTGGAGATGCAAGGATAGACCATGTGGCTGAGTTGCCCTTTGAAACCGGTCTCCTTCGGATCCTTTCTCCGACGGATTGCATCAAAGACAGGCTAGCCCACTACTTTCACTGGGGAGACCGACAATGCTTGGCACAGGCAGAGATGGTGGCGGCACGAAATGAGGTGGATATCGATGATATCGAAGATTGGTCGCGGTCCGAAGGCAAGCTGAAATAGTTACGGGCCATCAAGGCCAAGCTTGTGAACAAGCCTTGAACCCGATGCTGACTTCGCCGCTTTCCACGACGACCACGATCACCACGAAGACCACCACGACCACCTTGAAGTAGACCAACACCAGACCCACCACTGCAAAATCTGCGGCCACGCACGTCAGATGCAACTCGAGATTCCTCTGCATTGGCATGGCAGCAGGTCTATGATATGAGAAATGGATGCCTAACATCTATGAAAGCACGTCCCCTGTCAATAGCCTCTGTCGTTAAATGAGCGTCTTCTCCCCGGTCGGGGAGTTTTCTTTCGTCTGTTAACCTCCAGCGTTTCAAAGCCCAGCCGGTCTCGCCGGAAACATCTATCCCGTAGGACACCGGGACGGTGTTCGCCCTCAATGGGGCATGAGTACGTTCGCCGGGGGCGGCCCAATCATCTCGCGGATCTCAAAGGATCCATGTTAGGTCCGGACCTGCCCCTGGCTGAGCGAGACAGGGGATTTCATCCCTCCCGGAGCCCAGTGAGGGGGCTCCTGGTAGGGCTCGCCCTTCTTGAGAACCCAGTACGTTGACTCGGCAAGGTAGCGAGCGGTGGCCCCGACGGCGACGGCATGGCCCTTGCGCCGGCGGCTGCGCTCGAAGAGATGGACGACGTACTTGTTGCGCCAGTTGGCGTGGTGTCGGTGGGCCACGATGACGTTGGCGGCCTCAATGAAAGCCCATTTGAGGTAGGTGTTGGATTGCTTCCCGAAGGACACCGGGACGGTGTGACCATTCGGCCGTAGTGGGCACGGCCGGCACTGGCACTGAGCTTGGGTACCAGGCCGCAGTAGCTGGCGAAGTGGTTGGGGGCACTGAAGCGGTCGATGGAGCCGATTTCCCGGTCGATGACAATGGCGAGTACTTTGGCGGGCCCGGGGACGGTCTGGACGAGCTGGATGGTGGGTGTGGTCTGGATGCGTTCGACAATTCGGCCTTCCAGTTGCTTGATGTGGCTATTGAGAGCGTCCAGGAGTTGCAGTTGCTGGGAGGTGCAGCGGGCGGTTTCGGCGGGCAGGTGCTGGAGCAGGTCTTCGAGATCGCTCCGCCGTCTGGAGGCGAAGATATCACTGGCGCCGTCCAGAGAAAGGGCGTACTTGGCCAGGGTGGAGGAGATGCGGTTCTTCCCGAAGGACACCGGGACGGTGTGACCCGGGTGCGGTGGCCGGCGAAGGTCATCCGGGTGCGGGGCAGCTCACGCTCGTCACGGACCTCAGTCGGTGGGATCCAGACCGAGGGGAGCTTGCCCAGGTAGAGCAGGGTGGCCAGGCCGTGGGCATCGAGCTTGTCGGTCTTGTGCACGTTGCCCATCATGGTAATCAGTGATTACCATCATGACCTTGGCCTTGGCGGCGTGAGCCAGGAGCGGAATACATGCGGCGGCTTCAATCTCATCGACGATCCAGTACCAGTTGCCGATGGTCTCAAGGGCGACGGGCGTGCCCTCGGGGAACTGGGAGAGGAAGGCTGAAATGGTGCCTGGTGAATGGCCAACCCTCCTTTGCTGGATGAGCGATCCCGCATCATCCAGGACGGCAAAGATGGAGAAGTGTTTGTGAGCATCGCAGCCGACCGTACAATCGAAGTGAACCATGCTGCACCTCCTGTGAGCGGACAGGGACTTCGACACTCCCAGTCTAGCGGGAGGTGCAGTGCTTTCATCTAATCATCTCGCTGGATCGGACCGCACTTGCAGTGTGCTTCGCGAGGGATGCGGGGCGAATTTGGCGTGATTGTTCCTATGAAGGCGTTCTTGTCAAGGGGTGGGCAGGGAGCAATACACTCCCAACGCAGCGTTGAAAGGGGCCGCTGCAAGACAGCCGGACATACGCATAAGAGCGGACCTCTCTCCAGGCAGCTTGGCGATCAACGTCGGGCGGGGAATCGCCCGGACCAGCTCCTATCCGTGCTGGCCTGAACTCTGCCAGACACCGTATATTGCATGCGCCGAAAGGCGAGGGCACGAAGGGGGCGGACGGCGCCCATCTGTAAGTCGGTTTCCACAAGGAGACCCAACATTCACACGGGCCGCCCGCCCCTGACGCCCTGCCGGATTAGCCTGGGGAGGAGGGGTTGGCTCAAATCTTCACGGGTTTGAGGCGAGCTCCTTGTGGGATCTCTCCTTCTTCGAGATAACGCCATAAAGCGATGAGCAGCTTGCGGGCCAGAGCCACGGCGCCGATTTTTCGGAGGCGGGGGCCCCCATGGCCGAAGCGCTCCTGGTACCACTGGCTCAGTTCACTCTCGGGCTGAAAACGAAGCCACGACCAGGCCATCTCGATGGTGAGAGCCCGGAGCCGTCCGTTGCCGGTCTTGCTCATTCCCTGGTCCTGGCTGGTGTCGCCGCTCTGGTAGGGGACGCTGGCCAGACCCACCAGTCCGCCGATCTCGCGACGGCTGCGGAACTCCCTCCAGCTGAAGAGCTCCATGGCCAGGGGCCAGGCGGTGTGGACACCGATGGCCTTCAGGTGCATCAGGTGGCGGACGATGGCCACGCTCGGATCGTCTGAAGAGCGCAGGGCTTCGGTCTGCTCCTGTTCGACCTTCTCAATCTGGCCCTCAACAAACCGGAGGCGTTCATATTCGCGCAGCAGCCGGGAAACCAGGCGGGAAGGCAGGGGTGAGCCATCCCAGATGCGGGCCGCCTTCAGACTTTCGGGGAAGTCCTTCCTGACCGACAGGTGGACGCCGTGGGAAGCGAGCAAGCCCTTGATGCGGTTGATGTGGGAGGTGCGCTCGTCGGAAAGGGTCCAGCGCTCCCGATGGACATGACGCCGCTCTTCGGCTTCAGCGCTGGGCACATGGACAACACTCCACACGTCCTTCTCGCCGGTGTGGTGCCGCACCAGCATGCGGAGCAGCTTGTCGAGGTCCACCTGATCGGTTTTGAGCCGCCGGCGGCGCTGCTTGACCTCGATGCTGGCAGCATCGGCGACCAGATTGTCGACTCCCTGCGCCGTCAAGCAGCGGTGAAGCCAGAAACCTTCGCGTCCGGCCTCGTAGCAGGAAAACACCCGGGCCTCAGCCGCGAGGCCGAAGCGTTTCTTGGCCAGAGCAATCTCCCTTTGCAGAGCGTCCAGATCGCGTGGTGCGATGCTGGGCTTTCGAGGATGTCGGCCTAGGCCGGTCGTGAACCCGAGCTTCCAACCTCTGTCGTCCAGCTCGAAGGCCAGGAACAGGAAGGGGCCCGATGTATACTGGGGCTGGCCGGTCGCTGCGCTGTGCATAGCTCACTCTCCTTTTGATGGGTTTTGAGGGAGCATACCCCGCAGCGGCCTGCCGCTTCAACATGAGCCCTTGCATAGTATCTCGGGGTGGTTCAGGGGCAGGGTGGTGAATATCCCCGGCCCGATCAGCTCGAGGGCGTTAGGCGTCCATGCTTTGCCCTCGGCAAGCGTACAAATATGATTCGGCCCAAAGGGATGGATGGCTTGATCAATCGCGAACCGCAGGGGAAGATGAAATCCAGGCCTACGCTGGCCATAGCCCTACTCATGCTTCTGTCCCTCGAGAAGTTCGTTCAGCATATGGTTGTCACCTATGCCTTCCAGATGGACTTGCATGGGACAAGGCAGTTCGTGCGGTATGACTACAGGATCTTCATGGTGGTGGGGTTCCTTGTCGGGCTCCTGTTTCTTCTGAGCTTTGTCCTGATGGTACGACGCAAGAGGGTCGGCTTTGATCTCTTGTGTGGCCTTGCTTTGTTTGATTTTGTTGCGGAGTTCATCGCCCAAGGGACTCTGATGATCGAAATCACAGTTTCATTCATCGTGGCATCACTCATCATTGTCCTTTACCTTCTGTCGACAAAGAATCGCCTTGGGTATGTCCACGGATGATTGGAGGCTGTGCTATGAACGAGCCGGGGACATAGGTAACAGAATCTTCTAAGGACATCGGTAACACAAATTCTAAGGACAAAGGTAACACTTTCTCGAGAGAGGAGGTGGAGCCGATGCCCTGGGAAGGTGTTACCGTGAGCGAGCAGAAGCAGCGATTCATCGAAGACCACCTGCTGAACTACTACTCCGTGACGGAGCTGGCCGAGCGGTTCAGCATCTCCCGCAAGACAGCCCATAAGTGGATCAACCGGTACCGGGAGCGGGGCCTGGCAGGGCTCGAGGAGCAGTCGCGCCGACCGGAGAGCTGCCCATGGCAGACGCCAGGTGCCATCGTCAGCGAGGTGGTGGACCTGCGGAAGGCGCATCCTCGCTGGGGGCCGAAGAAGCTTCTGGCGTTGATGGCGCGGCGCGACCCAAAGAGGCGCCTGCCGGCAGCATCGACGGTGGCCAAGATCCTGTCGGAAGCGGGGCTGGCCAAGCCCAGGCGGCGACACCGGCGAGCCCATCCCGGCTGTCCGAAGACCCGGCCTGCAGGGCCGAACGACATCTGGGCGGCGGACTACAAGGGGCAGTTCAGGCTGAAGAACGGGAAGTACTGCTTCCCGCTGACGGTGAGCGACCTGGCGAGCCGGTATCTGCTGGGGTGCGATGCGCATCCGGCGATCTCGCTGGAGCGCAGCCAGGCACATTTCAGGCGTCTTTTCGAGATCTACGGGCTGCCGAACCGGATCCGGACCGACAACGGGGTGCCGTTCGCCTCGAATGCTTTGGCCCGGCTGTCCCAGCTCTCAGTGTGGTTCATTCGGCTCGGGATCTACCCGGAGCTGATCGAGCCTGGGAAGCCCCAGCAAAACGGTGTGCACGAGCGAATGCACAAGACGTTGAAAGAGGAGGCAACGATCCCACCAGCCAGCAGCTTCAAGGGCCAACAGAAAAAGCTGGATGCCTTCCTTCAGGAGTTCAACCAGGTGCGTCCACATGAAGCGCTGGGGATGAAGAGCCCGTCGGAGGTGTACCGCCCATCCAGCCGGCCCATGCCCCAGAAGATCGAGACCTACGAGTACCCCGGGCACTACCTGGTGCGGAGGATGAGCCGGTCAGGGACGATCCGGGTGCTGAGGAAGCAGATCTTTGTGAGCAACACGCTGCAGGAGGACTTTGTGGGACTGGAGGAGGTGGGAGACGGCGTGTTTGATGTGTACTTCTGCTTCTACCAGATTGGGCGCTATGATTTGCGGGAGGGGCGAATGCAGGATATTGTGTCGAAGGTGGGCGTGAGCCGAAAGCAGGTCGATCGGCCGGAGCGAGTGTAACCGATGTCCTTAGAACAAAGTGTTACCCATGTCCTCGGACAGTACCTGTAGGCGGCCTAGCATCTCGCTGGATCGGACCGGGGATGCTGGGCGAGATTGGCGTGGTTGTTGTTTGCTCAGGACGGGCTCGGGGCAGGCTGGTTCGTTGCCCCGGCCGATCAGCTCGAGGGCGTTATGTTGCACTTCGTCTTACGCGTGATGTGAGAATCGTCACTGTTTCTTCTCAGATCCAAGATCTATAGTGCCTCCGAATCGAGCCGTCTTCATGTCTTCCCTTGTCACGACGAAGACTTTATGGCAAGAGCAAGGCCTAGGGCGTGATCGCGCGCGGCAAGGAGCTCGTTGACCGCCGTCTGGGTACACCCACGTTCGGGGCTTAATTCTCAATGGCGAAGTGGATAGATAGGAGAAAGATGTGAATTCGCAGGCTGACAATCGTGGAAAGTCCATCTTGATCGCAATCATGGTGGTCTCTTTCATCCTCCCGATCCCGTACTTCATCGTGATACAAGTGCTTCAGATAGGTGGCCTGGCCGCCTACTTCATGCAACTCGGCCTGTACCTAGTGCTGTACGGTATCGCTGTCTGGGGGTTGAAAAGCACTGAGATCTCGCTCCCGATTGGCTCGCGGCTGGCTCTGAAAGCCGTTGGCCTGGCAGTGGCTAGCTGGCTCTTGTATGTGGGTTTCCTCCAACTGCTAGGCGTCATCAATCTGGCGAGCGAGCTGCGTGCGATTGCAGGGACAGCGCTTGGCACGATTCTCCTTCGCGTCTTTATGACATGGTTCGCTGTCGGCACCGGCGAGGAGATCCTATTCCGAGGATATTTGCTCCCCGCAATGCAGCGGTTCTTCACCGCGGGGAGTGCTCGCCGGCGAACGGCCGTTGCCATCTTGCTTAGCAGCGTCTTCTTCTCTCTGTGGCACCTGCCAATCCGCACCGTTTGGCTGTTGTCTGGGGAGATTGGCATCGGACAGTTGTTGTTGAGCCTACTGATAGTCCTGGTTGAGGGCATTGCCTTTGCGCACCTCTACATTCGCACACGGAACATCCTGCTTGTGGGACTCATTCATGGGCTGGTCGATCTCCCGATCATTGGTGGGGGGACCCAGCTCTCAGCAATTCTCTTGATCATCGCGATTGCGATTGTGGAGATTGCTCTTTTCCTCACAAGGGAAAGAACACACGAGTCCATGTACTCGACGGCGTGAGAGAAGAATTCTAATCCTGGAACTAGGTGGGCTGTACGAACAGCTGCGCAACACAACATCTCGCTGGATCGGACCTGGGATGCAGTGCGCGTTTGGCGTGGATGTTGTATTCTCGAATCGGCTGCGAGGCTTGAAGGTTCGTGACCCAGGCCGATCAGCTCGAGGGCGTTCTTCGGCCGAGGGACCGTCTGGCTCCTTGGAATGCAGTTTGACAGACTTAGACGGAGGTTTTCCAGCACGATCATGGTGCCAGGTCGGGCAGGTCAGAGAGTCGCTTCGCCCGCAGGCATAGCAGGCTTGTTGGCGTTTGTTGTTCGTTCTGCTCGGGATATCCGGAGCTTATTCCTTGAAGGGGAGCTGCCGGGGTCTCGCTCGAGAGTTGAAGGTTGGCCAGCAGCCGTCAGGCGGATGAGCCCGCCAGGAGCTTGAGACCGCTGGTCAAGGCCGATAATCGCACGCAATGAGTGGGCTCAGTGCCCGGGCCAGCATCGCATTGCCGGAATCCAGCCCGGCACCAGCCTGCTTGTGAAGAACTTCACAATCAATGGCAATGAGCAGGTGGCGGCAAGGATCTGGGTGCTTCAAGCTCTGACGGCGCGAAAGGGATGGGGTAGCGCATCGGCCGGCTAACATCTCGCTGGATCGGACCGGGGATGCAGTGCGCGTTTGGCGTGGATGTTGTATTCTCGAATCGGCTGCGAGGCTTGAAGGTTCGTGACCCAGGCCGATCAGCTCGAGGGCGTTAGGCAGCCTGCAGGATGCCAGCCGGAGCCCATCAACGGCAGAACAAATGATCAAGACCTTCGTCATAGCAATTGTGACCGTTGCCACGCTCATTTGTAGCTGTTCCTCTGCCTTGACGCCCTCGGCACAACCGAGGACGACCGGCCAAACCACACCCATCGCAGAGCTTCAGCGTCCAGATACTCTGCCGTCCAGCACCTCCACTGGTGAGCCACTCCCAACCCCACGAGTTCTGCCCAGCGGAGTTTCCTTTCCTGTCCCCGAAAACGGAAATGTGCTTCTTGAGAATGCTGGGGCCGACCTCACCATGTGGAATCCCACTACGGACGCCTGGTGGATACTGGCCAAATCATACTGGACGCCCTATCGCTTCTCATCAGATGGCTGCAGATTGCTTGTCGGTACATTTGACGGGAGCCTCCGCTGGGTGGATCTGGAAGGTCACGTTATCGAAGATGTCTTCGATGCTGAGTCGTTGACCAGCAACGGTGTAGAGGCCTTTGGAGGCACGATCTTCTTGTCCCCAAACGAACGATGGATCGGATATTGGTTGGGGTCCGGCCGTCCATCCAACCAAATTGGAATTGACTTAAGGCTGGAGACGCAGAACCTATTCACCTATTCAATCGATCTGGCCCAGGGCCCCTATCCCATTTCGACTTCGGGTGGGGCCTACGTCATGGAGTGGTCCCCGGACAGTCGGACGCTCGCATTCAGCGACTATGATCAAAGCCACGTTCACCAGCTCTTTGTCTCGGCAGTAGATGGTTCTGGGAAAAGGCAGCTCACCCAGTTCTCGTCCCCAAGCTACTTCGACGATGATCAGGGAATTCAACGAATTGTCTGGTCGCCAGGCGGTGCTTTCGTAGCAGTCGAGAATCTTGTGGATGGGATTCCGCAGGTGTCTGTTCGCTCCGCAACAGTCCCTGACCAAAGCTCTCATCCGCTCGACCTTGAAACCGCAGCTTTCCTCTGGTGGGTGGACAACGAGCATTTTCTCCTCAGCGATGTGGAAGGTATTCATGAGGCGGATTTGGCTACAGGAGTGACACATCTGGTCGTGTCTCTGCCCACCAACGACGTCGATGGTAGGTTTCTACCATACGCAGGAACCCATATCGGCCTATTCCTGATCGGAACAGATTTCTACCTCTTCGACGCTGACCTCTCGACATGGGGGCGCCTTGGAGAGCTCCCCGATCTCACGTTCTGGCCAGTAATGACCACGCCTGCGGAGTTCAAGGGCAGAGATTCGTGTCCCTAGTGCAGGCTGCCTAACATCTCGCTGGATCGGACCGGGGATGCGGGGCGAGTTTGGGGTGATTGTTGTATGCTCAGGATGGTGCTGGGGCAAGGTGGAGCGTGTCCCCGGCCGATCAGCTCGAGGGCGTTAGGCATCATCGCGTAATGGACTGGATCGAGGAACTCAAAGTAGGAAAGAGGGCGAGGCTGTGGGATGCTTTCACCCCAGCCAATCCCCAGGACGTGGCTGAGATCGAGGACTCGATCCGTCGACCGCTGCCTGAGGACTTCTCATCCTTCTACTTGAGAATAGGGTTTGGCCCCTGGCCCCACGGCGGAGGCATTTTTTCCCCAGGGGAAATAGTCGCCAGTATCGGAGCGCCCATCTACCTTGCACTTGGTAGTCTAATGTCAGGGCAAGAGTGGGCCACCAAGGCCCAGCACCGACAACTTTGGCTGAGCCAAGGAAAAGACAATCCGGATCCCCGGAGATTTACCCAGACCGCACTCACCTTTCACGGGATGACCCTGACTGATTTGCTTGAGATTGGCACAGACGGCTCTGCTGGCTACCAAATGCTAAATCTCTCGGCATCATCGGCCATACAGTACTTCGTGGCATACGAGAGCAGCCAAATCGACCTCCAATCGGGGTCGTTCCGCGAGGGCATCCGCGCCATCACGCAATGGCTCCTTGGATGAACAACGATGATGCCTAACATCTCGCTGGATCGGACCGGGGATGCTGGGCGAGTTTGGGGTGATTGTTGTATGCTCAGGGCGGGCCCGGGGCAGGGCGGAACTTGTCCCCGGCCGATCAGCTCGAGGGCGTTAGGCGGCAATCAAAGTGGAGGTGCCCGTGCAGGTCGATCTAGGCAAGCAGGTTCTGGAATTCGTCGGTTTCTTCATCGCGTTTTGCCTCGCCCTGTTCCTCCCGGCCGGCACCACAGCCTGGGCGGCTGGATGGATCTTCCTCGCCCTCTTCTGCTGCTTCTATGTTGGTGTCACAGCTTGGCTCTACAGGCACAGCCCAGGTTTGATGCAAGAACGCTTGACGCTGTTCAGCCCTGAGCAGCCTCGATGGGACAGGATCCTCTTCGCGGTGCTCCTGGTCTTTCCTTTCCTCTGGCTGGCCTTCATGTCATTCGACGCGACACGTTTTCATTGGTCACCGGTACCGTTGTTGCTCCACGCCCTCGGCACCCTTCTTCTGCTCTGGTCTTTCTATTTGATCTTCATTGCCTTCCGGGAAAATGCCTTCGCATCTGCGGTTGTCCGCCCTCAAGACGATCGTTCACAGGTTGTGATCACGTCAGGTCCCTATCGCCGGGTGCGACATCCGATGTATTCTGGCATCCTGGTATTCTCGCTGGCGGTCCCAATGGTCCTGGGATCGTGGTATGGCGAGGTATGCGCGCTACTCTTCATTGCGCTCCTTGCTAGAAGAGCCGTGATGGAAGAGAAGGAATTGAGGGAGAGGCTGCCGGGCTACGACGCTTATGCTGCGCAGGTAAGGTACAGGTTCGTGCCTCACGTTTGGTAGGCCGGTACACGCCGAGGAAGTCTTCTCTCATCAGATTGCAGCCTAACATCTCGCTGGATCGGACCGGGGATGGCGGGCGAATTTGGCAGCAAAGGTGTATGCTCGGGGCGGTCGGGAAAAGAGATGGCGAGCAACCCCGGCCGATCAGCTCGAGGACGTTAGGCGGAGCCGTCGAAGCCGGTGGCTTCGAGCCTCCACGGGCAAGGAATCCTATGCTAGACACCCTCGCAACATCATCTTGTTTTGGAGGATCTGCATGAGCAGGGGAACATCGAAGAAGGACACGTCCAAAGCCAAGCCGGTGACATTCCGTGCCAGAATTCTGCGCACAGGCAAGAACACAGCTGGAATTGAGGTCCCAGGCGACGTGCTCGACCGTCTCGGAGGAGGCAAGCGTCCTCTGATATGGGTGACGGTCAAGCAACATACCTACCGCAGCGCAATCGGCGCCATGGATGGAAAGCCGATGATCCCACTGAGTGCAGCCAACCGGAAATCTGCTGGGGTAGAGGGCGGAGAGAAGTTGGAGATAACCATCAGGCTTGACCTTGAGTCACGCACGGTGACTCCCCCGAAGGATTTGAGGGCCGCGCTCGTCGAGGCGGGGGCGCTTGGAGCATTTGAGAAGTCGGCGCCTTCGATGCAGAAGGAGTACGTTCGGCAAGTGGAAGAAGCCAAGGCTGTCGAAACCCGCCAGAGAAGGATAGCAAAGATCGTCGGAAGACTGACCGAAGGCGGTTAGACGGGTTCGGATCCGGCGCGTTGCGTCCCTCGCCAAGGAGGGATCTAGCCCTGCCGGGCGAGTTCGTCTCCGCCTAACATCTCGCTGGATCGGACCGGGGATGCTGGGCGAGTTTGGCGTGATTGTTGTATGCTCAGGATGGCTCGGGGGCGAGGCTGTGCGTTGCCCCGGCCGATCAGCTCGAGGGCGTTAGGCCTTTCCGAATGTCGAATATTGATGTAACAATGGGAATTATGGAAGGAGGCGCAAAAATGTCCACGGAATATCAAATCCAATGGATAACTGCCGGCATTGTTGGAGGCATCTTGGCTGCTGTTCTTTATCCAACTCTCCTGATCCTTCCCGGACCTTCTGCTTTGATTACGGTAGTTGCCAGTTTCCTCGGTCTCTCGATTGGTGTGGGCAGTCTTGGATTAATGAAGATAATTGCGTTGAATCGGGCATCAGTCCCAGGGGTGATTGGAGCAATCTCAAACTTCACTGCAGGCGCCATATTCACAGCTATGGCGCTTGTACAGTTGGCGGTCAAGCAAGTGGCCATCAATACAGGAGCCACGGTTGGCGCCCAACTCGAAGCTGTTTGGCTGGGTCTTGATGTTGCCTGGGATGTCTATATCGGCGTCGGAACGATCTTCTTCGGCTGGGCAATGCTAAGGCATCCTCGATTTCGATGGTTCTTCGGAGTACCTGGTATCTTGCTCGGATGTTTCCTGATAATCCTCAATCTGCTTCCATTCCCCACGCCACCTTCGTCTGCTGGATCAATCGATCTAGGTCCATTTGTGGGCCTCTGGTATCTTGCAGCAACGATCCAAACTTGGCGGAGTCTCGGTTGGGCGAAGACTCAACTGTCATCAGACTCCGCTTCGGATCCAAGATAAGGAAGGTTCATTAGATCTGCAGCTACTGAGCACGTGTGAGGACAATTCCAAAAGGGGATCACTAGGACTACATGGCTTCAATTGCGGAAAGGCCTAACATCTCGCTGGATCGGACCGGGGATGCGGTGCGCGTTTGGCCAGGTTGATGTATTCTCGCATCGTCGGCGAGGCTTGTCGTTGATCAACCCCGGCCGATCAGCTCGAGGGCGTTAGGCGTCACCTGCGGTACCATTGGGTATGAGTGCAGGTGCAACTCGTGGGAGGAGTGAGCTGTGGCTGAACATCTTCGAGTGATGCTAGAAATCGGACCAAAGGGTAAGAAGGTGGCGGCGGTTGCCCCAGACTGGCCCGGTCTCGAACGCGGCGCAAAGACCGCGGAGCTTGCAATTGAACGACTATCCTCATACATTCCGCGTTATGCAAAGGTCGCCCGCCTGGCTGGGCTCGAGGAAACGTTTGCGATTGGATCCGTCGTCGATGTGGTCGAGAAGTACACCGGCACGGGCTCAACTGATTATTGGGGCATTTCCTTTGCATTCTCGAGCTTCGACCAGCAAGCTATGTCGGGAGAAGCCATGACCCGTGACCTTACACTGATGCGCGCGTGCTGGGCTCATTTCGACGAGGTCCGTTCGCGAGTGTCGGTTGAGCTCCAACGAGGTCCGCGCGGCGGGGGCCGAGATCGTGACCAAATCGTTCGTCATGTCGTTGCAAATGAACTCGACTGGTCGAAGAAGCTCGGCGTGCAGCCGCCCGAATATGAAAGTCTTACTGACGATGGATTGAACCTTCATCGCGACGCCTATTGCCGCTCAATTCGGGAGTTCCATTCCCAAGGGAAAATGGCTCGAAAATGGCCGCTAAGGTATCTAATCCGGCACACAGCCTATCACACGCTTGATCACGCATGGGAAATGGAAGATAAGGATCTGACTGGCAAGCAGGAGTGATCCAGCGCACAAACGCACCCAGGACCTGGTCCATCCCGCTGGCGCGTTTCAACAAGAACTGTCTTTCCTCGCACCTGAAGGATGTTTGGAT
>CAWDZQ010000001.1:0-413052 GCA_963807065.1 uncultured Chloroflexia bacterium | reverse complement strand
GCGTCGGAGTTGAAGCAGTGGGGGTAGTGCTTCCATCACGATTCGACCTGTAGCATGAACAAGGCCAAGATGCAGAATGGGAAGGAGGATAACGGTGAAGGAACCGCTCTCCGCTATCGCAGAGAGATTCATGCGTGGTGTCTACGCGGGGGATACCTCCGTGGTGGAGGACCTTGCGAGCGACGACATTGTCATTAGCTACCCCATCTTCGAGGAGCTATTCGGTGCTCCGGCAATCCGAGGGCGTGACTCGGCACGGGAGTTCGCCATCCGCTTCTCGAGCAGATGGGCGGAGTCCCAACTCATAATTCACGAGAAAATCTGGCAAGGAGATAGAGTTGTATTGGTTTGGGAGTTTTCGGCACGAAGGGTCGGCGCCATCGCTCCAGATCAGCTGCCCACCAACGAACGCAGGAGTTGGGGTGGGATCACCCTGTTCGAATTTGACGGGCGTGGCCGCATCCTGGCGGAGATCGGGGAGGAGAGCACTCCGGGACCGATGGATCGGACCAAGCCCGCAAGCGCAACGTAGGCCGGCGGGTTTCAAGAGGCCAGAGGGATTCCCTGTCTGGAAGCCCCGTTCCACCAGGCGAATTGTGCGGGCCCATGCTATTCTGTCGAACACCTCGCTATATGGGACCGCACCTGGCGTGTGCTTCACGTGGGATGCAGAGAGTTAGACGGGATTGTTGTATGCTCCGGACGGGTCAGTGGCGGGCCGGGGCGAGGCTCCGGCCGATTCCCACAAGGAACGTGGGACTACGCAGTTCGAGGGCGTTGGGCGGGATTAGCAGAGATGTGGGTCCTCGCCCATCTCTAAGTCCTTGCGGCCATGAATGGTCTGGCCGATTCGCCTGTTCAACCTGAGCGCCAGATGGCGGGGCGTGTTTCACTGCATCCTTGACCTTGAAAGAGACCCCCTGTGTACGATACACCACGGTCCACAGAAGACTTTCTGACCATGCTTTCCGCCGCACCCTCGCGTATTGAAGGATTGACCGAGGCTTTGACACCGGCCGAGTTGGTGGCTTCTCCTGAGAAGGAAGAATGGTCTGCGAGAGATGTCCTCGCCCACCTGAGGGCCTGCTCCGATATGTGGGGCAAATACATCGTCCTGATACTCAGCGGGGACCTACCGACCTTCAAAGCTGTCAATCCCAGAACATGGATCAAGCAGACCAACTACCGGGAATTGCCGTTCAAGCCTTCATTGCGGACGTACTCAGCCCAGCGCGCCGACCTGGTTGCCGTATTGACCACGCTGATGCCGGAGGATTGGCAGCGCAGCGCAACGGTCACTGGTGCAGGAAAGCCACGCCAACGCAGCGTCTACACTTACGCCCAATGGTTGGCAAACCATGAAAGATCACATTTCAAGCAGATTGAGAAGATCGTGGAGTCAGTACGAAGACAAGCTTGAACGAGCCGGGGATGCCGGGGGAGTTTGACGTGAATGATGTGGTCTCAGGATGGCTCGGGGCAGGGCCGGTGCCTGGCATCGGCCGATTTCCGCAAGGAACGTGGGACTTCGCAGCCCGAGGGCATTAGGCATCCATTTCACGACCAATTCTGCCGACCATGATGATTCTGATTATGGGGGTAACCGGATCTGGGAAGACCAAGATCGGTGGAATGCTTGCCGCCGAACTTGGCTGGCCCTTCTTCGACGCTGACGACTTTCACTCCTCGGCCAACATTCGCAAGATGTCGTCAGGTATCCCCTTGACTGATGAAGATCGCCGTCCTTGGCTGGATCAGTTGAGGGCACTCATCTCTGAGCAGAACGCGCGCGATAAGCACGGAGTGTTAGCCTGCTCAGCACTCAAGCACTCGTATCGTAAGGTACTGCGATCCGGAGCCAATGTTCGGGTTGTGTACCTACAGGCAGATGCCAAACTCATAGAGAAGAGATTGGCTGGTCGGAAAAATCACTTCATGTCTCGGCGGTTGATTGACAGTCAGTTCCATGTTCTCGAAGAGCCAAAATTGGCAATCACTATCCCAGCCAAGTGGTCACCAGAAAAGATCGTCGAGGCAATCCGTTCTGAAGTCGGAATATGAAAGACTGGATGCCCAACAGCTTGCTGGATCAGACCACACTTGCAGTGTGCCTCGCGATCGATGCTGGGTGAGCCCGGCGTGATTGTTGTGTGCTCGGGACGGGTTAGGGGCAGGGCGGAGAGCGACCCCGGCCGATCCCCACAAGGGACGTGGGATTTCGCAGGTCGAAGGTGGAGGGTAGGTAGCCATAAGCATACGCTGAGTCACTTTCAACAACGACCATCCGCATTGCGCACCGCGCCCAAAGGCGTATAGAATTCGGGATGTGGGATCCTACCTCTCAGGCTGAGCAAATGAAAACACTGTCGACGCTCAAGCATCCAGCGGCGTTCATTCCGGTGGTCATGTCGTCCGGGGCTCTAGCCACGGTCCTGACTTACCTTGCCTTGCATGGTCCCGCGCCGCAGGTTGACGAGGGTGCCGCCGCTCATATCTGGCAACTACTTATGGCTGGCCAGGTGCCTGTGGTCGCGTTTTTTGCCATTACCTGGGTCCGCAAGATGCCTAGGAAAGCTCTTCCCATCTTAGTCCTCCAGCTCATTGCCGCCTTCGTAGCGATGGCACCTGTCTACTTTCTCCGCTGGTGACAAAGAAAACGGGCCATCTAACATCTGGCTAGACCGGACCGCACTTGCAGCGCGACTGGCGAGGGATGCGGGGCGAGTTTGGCGCGTTTGCTGTATGCTCGGGTTGGTTCAGGGGCTGGGCGGTGGTTGGCCGCCGCCGATTCCACAGTGAATGCGGGACTTCGCAACTCGAGGGCATTAGGGAGCCAATCATCTTGAAGATCAGTGTCATGCATGGCATCGAATAGCCGCGACGTGCCGTTCCTGACTGCCGACCGCATGCGAGAGGTCGACCGGCTCATGACGGAAGATTTCGGTATTGAGCTCCTGCAGATGATGGAAAATGCCGGCCGCGCCCTGGCTTGGGTCTGCCGATCTCGCTTCCTGTCCGGGGATGCTCAGGGAAAGGCTGTCACTGTCCTATCCGGGCGTGGAGCGAATGGAGGAGGCGCCCTCGCCTGTGCCCGGCGGCTCCATATCTGGGGGACGGAAGTTCGAGTCGTTCTCGCAGGGGCAATCGAAAACAAGGCGGGTGCGACGTTTCATCAGCTTTCCTTCCTCCGGAAGATAGGTGTCTCAATTCGGGAAGCGGGGTCGGCAAGGATCGATCTTGAGTTTGAAGTGATCATCGACGGCTTGATCGGTTACGGCTTGCAAGGATCGCCCCATGGAAGGGTCGCGGAGCTAATCGAATCTGCGAACATCCATCCGGCGCCAATCCTTGCTCTGGATGTGCCGTCCGGGATCGATCCAACGACCGGCAAAGTCCACACACCAGCGATTAGAGCCAGCGCAACTCTCGCACTCGCCCTGCCAAAGGCTGGACTGCGGGTGCAAGAAGCCCGCCCATATGTGGGCGAGCTTTTCCTGGCCGACATCGGTGTCCCGGCTGAAGCTTATAGGCATCCCACGATTGGCCTTGAAGTTCCCTCGTTGTTTGCCCAAGGAGATGTCATTCGGGTCTGGTGACCTTTGCCGGCACGTGCGCAGTAAGGAGGTTTTGGCTCCTGAACATCTCGCTGGTTCGGAGCGCACTTGCAGTGTGCCAGCCGAGGGACGCCGGCCGACTAATCAGCCTGCAGGATGGGACAGGGCCAGCGGGATGTTTGCAGGTGGAGTACCCTATGCTCGGCCGCTCATCTCGAGGTTGTTTGGCGGCAATGAACTTAGCAGGCTCGATTCCCATCGATATAGAAGGAGAAAAATGAGCAAGGACCTTGGCCGACAGGAGTATGTAATCCGGGCGAACCTAGAGGCGAGAGAAACAGAAGACCTGCTTGAAATTTGGCACTTGCATGACACCGCCGAATGGACCGACACCGCCTTCGATGTCCTTCAAGATATTCTGCTCGAGCGGCTTGGCGAAGTGCCACGGCGAGACCCCGAATTCGCCAATTCCCGGGCCGAGTCGCAAGGTGAGGGGAGAGCCTTACCGGACTTCCTTCATAACACCGATAAAGTCTTCTCCATCTCTTACTGGGCGAAAATTCTTTCATGGGTCTTGCTCGTTCTATACTTGGGGAACTCTGGGCTCTCCATCGCCAACAACATCGGCTCGATAGGCAAGCTCTCAGATCTTGTCTATCTTGTTGGCCCCCTCATCACGACAACAATTGGGATCGCCTACTTCGTGATCCTCCAAGCGGTCTCTGAGGGATTGCTTGTCCTGGTTGACATTGCGATAGACGTGAGCGAGGCGGAGACTGGACCGGATCCCGGCAGCTAAGGGAGGCTTCTCTCCCTATCAGATGGGGTGTGACGCCAACAGTTCGCTTCATCAGACCGCAGTTCCAGAGTGCCTAGCGACGGATGAGGGAGAGTTGGGCGTGGTGGTCTGATGCTCAGGTTGGTTCAGGGGAAGGGCGGCGAAAGGCCACAGCCGATCTCATTCGCTTGCGCTCGGAGGCTGCGAAAAGCTCGAAGGCGCTCGGTACAGTCAATTCGAGAGCATCTGAAATAGAGCTTCTTGTATCTGGTGCCTGGGTCCACTTGTCTCCACGGCCAAGGGCGCGAAAATGTCCCCCGGGTGTTCGCGACCAAAGCGTCCTACAAAATCTTCCCCGGCGGTTGTCTCGAGCCGGCATGCCCACTACCAACTTATTGCTACATACGGTTTCAACGATGCCCCTTTGACATCCGCCAGCCGAGACAGTTCTTCGGCCGGACAATGGAGGAAGGATGATCCAGAGCAGGGACTCTGACTTTCGACTTAGACGGAGCGACGGGCTTATCCTGTGCTTGGTCGTTCTTCTTCACGTGATGATTGCGGTTTACCTCAAAGAAATCGTCGGACTTGACATTACTGCCAATCCTGGCTTCCGGCCGTGGGACTGGTGGTGGCAAACAGTCCCTCAAGACTTGTTAGTGAACGACCTGGCGCGGAGCCTTTGGTATCTTCATTCTCAACCTCCGCTGTTTAATCTCTATGGCGCTCTCTTCTTCCGTTTCTTTGCCGGATCTCCGATGTCCGCCATGCAGTATGGGAACATTGTGTTGGGAGCGCTCACCTCGGGGTGCATCTATCTCACCCTCCTCATCATGACCAAAACGAGATGGCTATCTGCCCTTGTTGGTGTTCTGCTGGCCGTCAGCCTTGGCCCCTTCTTGTTTGAAGCGTACATGCTCTATGACATACTCACATGCTTTTTGGTCACATTGACCGTGTGTCTTCTGGGTTTCTTTGATCACACCAAGAAGATCATCTTCGCAGCTGGATTCGTGTTGATCCTCAGTCTGCTTGTGCTTACGCGTTCGGCCTATCACCTGATTATCGTCCCGGCCGCGGTTGTCGTGCTGGTGCTCGCCTCAAAACGAGATTGGCGAAGGATTCTGCTGACCTCCGCTCTAATCAGCATTCTGCCGCTTGCCTGGTACGCCAAGAATGAGGCGCTCTATGGATTCTTTGGGGCCTCGAGTTGGGGGGGGTTCAACTTATGGAAAGTTGCCTCGGTAACCTACTCTTCCGAAGAGCTCGCGGCGCTGGCGAAAGAGGGCGTGATCTCGCGGGTGGCCTCGGAAGAGGAGATTTTTAGGCCAGCTTCAGCCTACGTGAAGTATGGCTTCGATCTGACATCCGACATCCCTGTGCTCAGCCGAGATGACCAACACAACATCAACATGATCGCTGTCTCAAAGTCGTACCAGCAAAGTGCAATCAATCTGATCCGGAAGGATCCACGCAGGTACATCAGTGGCATGATCACGGGTTACGAGATCTACTGCATCCCGTCATTCCAGTTCAAGCACCATGCCGTCAATGTTAGCAAGCTTTGGCCAGCGGCGCTCACCCTGGCAGGCTACATCGAGGGATCGGCGTTCAGTCCCTTTCATGGAGTCTACTTTGGCTCGTTCTTCTTCTTCCTCGTTCCCCTTTGCTTGGCCGCCTATGTCGCAGTCCTGGCTTTCTCGAGTTTTAGAACCAGGGAGGGCCTGCTTGCTTCCATGCAGGCATTGCCAGTTGCGACTTGGATTTTCATCTTGATCTCGTATACAACTCTCATTAGCATTCTGTTCGAGACGGGTGAGAATGGCCGGGAGCGGTTCTATGTTGAACAGCTCATCTTCGTGCTCCTGATTTCGGCATTGGTTTGGGCAGTCCCCAAACTGAGAGGATTCAGAAATACATCGGGATCTTGATTGGATTGCGGACTCACATAAGTTCATCGATGGCGAAGAAGTCGGACATTAGGTTTGGGGTATGCACTGGTCGCCATGCTGGATTTGGAGTGAGCAAACAGCGAAGAAGAGCGACCTCTTGCGCTTGTGAGTTTCTTCTTTCGCTCGCACAAGCCCCAAACATCCCGGGCCAAACCTGATACTCATGCACTTCAAGCATTCGAAAGAAGAGGTAAAGGCTTGTCTTTCGGCATTGCTGGGTCTCTTGCCGTTCAAACACATGCGAATATCTCGCTGAATTGGAACGGGAATGCCGGGGGAGTAAGGCGGGGCCAAGTATCTCAGCGCCAACGGCTGAATGGCCGCCGGGCCGGCCAGGTCGGTTCTACCAAGCCCGCTAAGACCTCGTGGGCAAGGATGGCGTTTGAAATGCGCTTCGCGAGAGACGCGGGGTGAGTTTGAAGTGATAGGTGTGTGCTCTCGGCGAGGGCAGGGCGGGAAGCTGCGTCGCGCCATGCGATCCTCACAAAGCACATGGTACTTCGAACTTCAAGGGCCTTGGACCGCAAGAAGTCGGAAGGGCTATAAGCCAAAGACTTTTACACTGGCCGAGCCATGTGAGTACCAGACCTCCCAGCGCGCCGAAGCAATCCAGGAGATAGCCATCAGCAATCTGCCCTGTAAGGACCTTCGCGCTTCTATGCCCTTCAATCTTCGAAATCTTCCAAGATTGGTTTCCACTCTAGCTCGCTTCAGCTAGCTTGCCCCTCCTTGACACTTCTCTCAGGACAATCAAGATTGACCTAAATTCCGGTGCCTAGGCGGAACGCCCTGGCCTCTCCCCCCGGAGACGTACCCAACTGAGCCGAGGCCACGCTTCACCATTCTCAATTGTCCTGTAGCTATCTTGGCCAATGGTCGATTTCTTTCAGGAATCTGGTGGCATCGCCTGTGAGTTGGCAGCCGCCCCAAGAAGAGCTCCATGCAAGCGGCTGGCGCGCGGCTGGGCCTACTTCTTTTTTGTCGCACGTTGAGTGCGGGCTGCGGAATTGGCCGCCACTGCGGCGTGGATGAGCTGTTTGAAGGCAGCTTCGTTGATCTTTTCACCTTCGTGGAAGTCGATCGCACGACGCGAGTTCCCTTCCAAGCTAGAATTGAAGATCTTCTTCGGGTCCTCGAGGGAGGCCCCGCGGAAGAAGGTGAGCTTCACCACCTGCTTGTACGTTTCGCCAGTGCAGACACCGCCATCATGGGACCAGACGGGGGTTCCAGGGTGAGAAGGCTTTTCCCATTTCCACTCCTCCTGGATGTCGGGGTCGGCGTCGTGGATGAGCTGACGAAGATGGGCGAGAGCTCTCCCCTCTCCAATCCGCCAGCTCTTGGATCCGTTTCGTGATCTTGTCTGAAGCGGCCTCACCGTTCGGATGATTTTTCGCCTTCATGTTCTCTCCGATCGTTTGTATTGCCTACGAGGGGATGGACAGGATGGTCCCTTTTTCATTCGTTCTACCAGCCACGACCGCGAACGTCCACCACCGGACATATTGTCAAGCCCACCGTGAGCGGGACCGATCCAACCGACCATTCTCCCGCCCAGCCGCCGATAGTTATCGGAGCCTCACGCTACGACCATCCAACCCGCCGTTTCGCTGACGACCTTCTCGTCGGAGCGAGGCTGGACTTTGTGCTCCTGCGAAGCCTCTCTATCAAGAATACCAAAATTGAAAACCGGGTCTTGGGTGTTTGCAGGACAGAGCCGGGATGTCCGATGTGGGTGAAGCTGCATGGTATCGGCCAAATCTCGACAATGATCTTGTCTCCCGCCTGTCCACGAAGGCTCATTCGAGCCCGACCCGGCGGGATGTTTTGCGCCGGGCCCAAGCGCATTTTCAGTCTGCGATGCGAGCGTCGCGGGGAGAGTTCAGCGGGAGGGGTGTTCGTTATCGGAGGGCAGCTGGCTGCCGGGTCCGTTTGACACGTTTCAACGAAGACCAGGATCGCGAACGCCCCGATCTCACATTGAGCCAATTCATGCCCAGGCCCCATGTCCCTAGTGCGGCCACATTCTGACGTTATGCCCTGCCTGAATCGGATGGCAATTCCAATGTGCTTTGCGATGGACGACGGGCGGAATTGATGTTGTGGTTGTGCGCACAGACAGTTTGGACATGGGGCTAGGCGTGGCATGGCCCTGGCCGATCCCCGAACATACCGTCGGAGTTAGCGGTTCGGAAGCGTTAGGCAGCCCATTCACTTGTCGCACTTCATCGAGGCGGACTAGAATGGTGACATGACTGATCTCTGCCCGAAATGCGGAGCTCAACTGCGCGAAGGAGAGACTTGCGGGGACCTCTTCAATCTGACCCAGTTCAAGGAAGCGGAGGTGCCCGCCTGCTTCCAGGTCCATCATCTTAGCGTCCCCAGCTACATGCTCCAGCACAATGTCTACTCCAAAGAAGGCTGGTTAGCGGCCCGAGGGCTCCTCGATCAATTCATCAACGGCGGTCTGATGCCCGAAAGCGCCAGGCGGCAGAATCGGCAGCGGATGGACGACGGACATCGCCTATGGAGGCTGACCAGTGGTCCCAAGCTGGAAGGCGTGGGTAAGATTGGCTGGACGCTAACGGTTGCTGACATCCGCCTGGATACCACAAACAACTACTGCGGCGATATTCGCGCGTGGGCAGAGGCGCTTCTGACTGACACCAAGGATCTTGTCCGGTCTGAAGGGCATTAGAACACGAACTCAGACCCGGGCCAATTGCAGCTTGAAACGCCTCACCGAGCGGTACCGGATGGCTGGAATGAACCGCACCTGCAGGCTTTTTCGCTTGAGGCAGACGGGCGAGTTGGGCGCGAAGGCAGTATGCTCGGGAAGCTTCAAGGGCTTGATGGAGATGGGCCTGGCCCGCTTCCCTTAACCAATGGAGGACTTCGCAATTCCAAGGCGTCAGGTGGCCGCTCAGCCGATGACCTGATGCAGGATTTCTCAGACAGGTAACCCATGAGCAAGACGCTTAGCAGCCAGGTGCTGACTGAAACTGCATTCGCTGAGGGCATCGCCGACTTATCCAGCCGGGATGCAGATCTGGGCGCTGTTATCCTCAAATGGGGACGCCCACCGCTTTGGACCCACGCCCAGGGGTTCGCCGGCATCGTCATGGCTATCCTCGCTCAACAGGTGTCCCTTGAATCTGCAAGCGCTGCATACGCCAAGCTCGAGTCCGCTATCGGGGCGATAGAAGCCGGTGCCTTTCTATCCTTGGATGCTCGCCGGTTGCGCGAAATCGGGTTCAGTCGCCAGAAGGGCACCTATGCACGTGACATCGCATTGGCCATCTCGAATTCGGAACTTGACATGGCTCAGCTCCAAACCTTGAGCGACGAGCAAGCCCGTGAGCAGCTGATGGAGATTAGGGGTGTTGGTCGGTGGACTGCCGATACCTACCTGTTGTTCTCACTTCTTCGGCCGGATGTATGGCCGTCCGGCGACTTAGCCCTGGCCAAATCAATACGGGAAGTGAAGAGGTTGGAGCAAATCCCCGGCTTCGATGAAGTAGACCACATGGCGGCCGGTTGGCGGCCATGGAGGGCCGTAGCTGCAAGAATCCTCTGGCACGCCTATTTGAGTGAACGAGGACGCTAGCCGCCGATTGGCATCTCGCCGGATCGACCCGCACTTGCAGCTGGCTTATCTAGGGATGCGGGGTGGGGTGGGCCCAGCAATTGTTGCTCAAGTTGACGCATGGATATTCGCCCTAACTCACGTGAGAGGCAGCCAATGGACGAACCAAAGTCGATACCCGCCAGTTCAAAGATCCTCAGGTGGATCGCCCGCATTTGGAGCCTTCTGCTAGCCGGATTTGCGCTCGTTCTGGCGTTTACTCCAGATCCAACTATCACAGGGCCAGTTCCGTTTGAGGACTGGTTCCTTCTGGCGTTCTGGGGCGTGGCCATCATGGGATTGCTCATCGCTTGGTGGTGGGAGAACGTCGGGGCCACCATTTCAATCGGGACGATGCTCTTGCGCGAGCTTGCCTGGGTGATACTAAAGGGTGATTGGGTGGAGAACTTCTTGATTGTCTGGGCTCTTATTGTCCCGCCGGCGATCCTCTTCTTGGCGGCAAACAGACTGCAGGCCAAGGCTGCCCGAAGCACGGGTTGAATTCTTCAATCCTATCAGCTGCCGACGCTCTTGCAGGGGAGCGGCTTTCTCACCTCTCGCTGCATCGGACCGCCATCGCATTTTGCCTCGTGCGGATCTTTGAGAGGACGGGACATGATGGTTATCTGCTCGGGGAGGTCTGCTGGCCTGGCGCAGAAGGACACGAACAGGGCCCTGAGATTTGCGTAAATCTTGACTGCGTAAGGCACCGCTTCGAGGTCCGATTCGAATGTCAAAAGAGAAGCAAAGGCGCATCGTTCGCCGGTACTGGCAAAGCTTTGTGAAATCTTGGGCCGAGGCCGGCGATATTTCTTCCGGGGATTACCAGGCGTGGAGCTTCGGCAATACTCCGGAGATGGCCGACCGATTGGGCAATCTGGTTCGGAGGGGCATTAAGACTGCCACGGCCTCGCTCGCATGGGCGTATGAGGCTGGTGGCGAGTCATATCCGCGCATCGGAGGTTACAGCATCATTCTCGATGCTGCGGGTCTGCCCGTGTGCATTGTCCAAATTACCGAGCTGGCCGAGACCCCATTCAACGAGGTGGACGAAGAGCACGCATATCAAGAGGGAGAGGGTGATCGCTCGCTCAACTATTGGCGACAGGTGCACTGGGATTTCTTCTCGGAGGAATGCAAGGCGTTGGGCAGGGAACCGGACAAGATGATGCCGGTGGTCTGCGAAAAGTTCAAACTCGTTTACCCATGAATGTCCAAGCCAGCGAGATGTCCAGCATGGCTTGAACCAAGCATGCAAGGCGAGGTTGAGTTGAGGCGTGGACGCTCAATACCGCCTCCACGCGGGGCTATGCTTGGCGATCTCCTAACACGACGCGCCGCTTAGGGGCTCGGGGCAGGGGGCACCTTCAACAGCTCCCAACCTCTCAAAGTGATACCATTTTGAATATGAAATTGTCCGCCACAGACAACTGTGTTCCCAACATCAGCCCACGGGAGAGGCGCAAACGTCTTATCAGTGGGCTTATCATGTTCGTCATCGGCCTGGTTGTCTTAGCTGGGCTGCGCGCCAGCGCGGTCAATCCCGTGTGGAGATTGGGCCTCTTCCCCTTCTTTGCCGGAGCGGCCTCCGGAGTGTTTCAGTGGCGCGACAAGACCTGAGTAGGACTTGCGGCGCGAGGCTCGCGCCAACTCGGCAAAGACATTGAGAAGATCGAATCCCAAGAAGAACTCAAGCAAGTGAAAGGGCAAGCGCGAAGGGTTCAGGCGAAGGCTCTGGTGGCTGGCCTGTTGGTGACCCTGATCGCCTGGTTCGTGCCCTAGGACATGGTCAGGCGAACAAACAGGCGATCTGCGCACGCTCAGGGCTACCCGTTTCCGAAGTCGAGGATGAGCCTGTCTCACTGCCAGCTGGATCGGGACCCGGTTGCAGGGTACTTCGAGAGGCAACCGGAACGTGCAATCGACGAAGGAGATATCGACGCCGCTCGAACACTCGTAGAGAAATCCTACCAGGCGGACCTGTTCCTCCACCCCGCCCAACAGCATCTGTTCGCCGACAGCTCGCTCCCGTCGCGTGACGCCGAGGCGGCTGGCCGACTGATGGAACGGGTGCTTTGCTTGCTGGTTGAACGGGAAGGGGGGGTTATGCGGACCACACACACGATGGCGGCACATGCGAGCGACCGGCTGGGCGCCCAGCATTCCCCTGTTTCGAACTGTTTGGATGTCGGTTTTTCGCCGGAAGCGGAGCGACTCTGATTCGGACGCAGGTTGCTCAGGCAGGTTTGTGGGCAAGGACTGCTCGCCCAGCTAACCAAGTGGTGCACCGCCAGGGTTGGCCTTGAACAGAGTTCGCGTGGGGCCGGATAGGGTCGCCGCGAGCGCGAACCATCTCGTCCATCCTGGCACCGTCAACAAGACCCGGGCGGTGTCTCGCTTCTAGAGATTCTCGTCCAACACCCAGCTCACGTCGTATCTTGGCACTTGGGGGGATGCCTGGTCGGTCTGAACACTTCTCTGTTGAGCTGAGAGCGAAGCCATGTGCCCAGAGATTCCCAACGCCTCGCATCCCAATTCCCAATCTGCGCACCAAATACCCACCGCCACAGCCGCGTAGTAACGCGACTCGGTCACGGCATAGAAGTCAAACCTGGATAGGTGGGGCTTGTTCTCTTCTCGCCTGGCGCCATCGCCGGCATGTCTATCCATCACGGCGACGCACCGCGTCGTTTGTCCATTGTAGGATGATGGGGACCACTGACATACCTCAAAAGTTCGCCCAAATCGACTGAAGGGATACGCTTCAAGATCCAGGGACTGCTGCATTTGCGGATCGGCGAAGAAGAGCGAGGAAAGCGGCAGCCGGCGGTGAAACTGAAGATTGAAGATCCGCAGAAACAGGGGTAGATACCACGACCTGTATCCGACGGCGCACACGCAGATGATGTGGTCCTCTTTCGGGTTGAAACGGTCACCCAAGCACCGGGCGACGCTGGTTTGATCTGCGCCCGGCCCGATCCAACATGTCCCTAACCCCATGCGCGTCGCATCCACAACAACTTTCTGCAGGCTTCGGCCCACGTCGATGACGGCCAGGCGGTTGTACTTCTTTGGAGCTATCGCTACGAGGAACTCGGTGGCGTTGACCGTCGGCCAAACCGTTAGTGGGGCAGAGACATATTCGAGCCTTATTGGAGCTTCGCCAATCAAGGGCTCGCTGGTGTGAAGACGCACGCGATCCATGAGTTCGCTGCGGTCAACTGAGGTCAGTTTCCGAGTCTGGAAGGAGCGGCAGGATCGTCTTGCCCTCAACAAATCGAATGGTCCCAGGTCGTCGTTGCGTTTGGGGAGCCGCTCATGGAAACGCATGCGAAACTTCACGGTGACCAAGTCGAAGAGGAAGACCGCCAGCCCAAGAATACCGCCGACAACAAAGGCCTCTCGAACCTGGCTTGCCCCGAGCAGGCCGGCGACACCGGCTACGAAGAACAAGACAAGGCTCAGGATCGCAGAGGGCATGTACTGCAGCCAGCCGGTGAATTGAAGCCGAAGCTTTACGCGCCAAAGGCTGGTAAGGAGGCTCTTCAATATGGGCAAGCTTACGCTGTCGAGGACGGCCTTCTCGTTGGGCGTAAGGCGCTGAGCATGGGGAGCGCTCGTGCTTCGGTTTGACAAGCCTTGGTTCGTCATACTGTCTTCTGCCGCCCTTCTGTAGGCAACTTCATGCTTGCAATCAGCTTAGCCCGATTTCTATTGCAAGTCAATACTTGCTTATGTTATTATCGGGTCACAAAGGGATTCGGATGCCAAAGATCATCGATGAA
The DNA here is from genome assembly GCA_963807065.1 of uncultured Chloroflexia bacterium. Taxonomy (GTDB): domain Bacteria; phylum Chloroflexota; class Anaerolineae; order Anaerolineales; family E44-bin32; genus CAWAND01. The sequence continues at coordinate 399,361 of CAWDZQ010000001.1, read as the reverse complement.
ACAAGGATATTCGACGCAGCGCTCGACTTGTTGGTTTCACGCGGCTACGAGGGCGCAACGACACTGAAGATCGCCAAGGCCGCTGGTGTGAATGAGGTCACCCTCTTCCGTAGATTCGGGAGCAAGGCCGGATTGTTCGAAATGGCCCTCAATCACAGGCTTTCCGATACGCCATTGAGCAAGCTCGTTTATAGCGGCGACCTCGAATCCGACCTGCTGGCGATCGTGGAAGCCTACAAGGAAACCAATGAGCTCCACGGGAACATTATCCCCATCATCCTGATTGAAGCGCCGCGCAATCCAGATCTTCAGGGTGCGTTCAATGCTCCATGGAGAAATGTTCAGACTATGTTGGGGATCATACAAGCGTACCAAACACAGGCGCTGCTCAAGGAAGAGTCCCCGCTGCATTGCCTAAGTGCCCTGATTGGTCCGATCATGGTCAGTCAGATGTTCCGACGAGCTAATCTCAACCTGCTCGTTCCGAGCATTGATTCCAGGGCGCATATTGATCTCTTCCTCACAGGGAGACGAGCCTGATCCGGGGCCCGCTGCAACACGATTTGGATCACAAACAGACTTCTTGGCGGTTTGCCAAACACACAAGGGGGCGAACTTCTCGCCGGTTCGGACCGAGATGGCGGTTTGCTTCGCCAGGAATCCTTGGTGGGTTTGAAGAGGATGTTGTATGCTCGAGAGGCGTTAGAAGGGGATGCCTTGACTGATTCCCCCCTAACAAGCGCAGGGCCTATCCCTCCAAGGGCTTGGTTGACCGGAACGTATCAGCGTCAGGAGAAATCGCCCAAGCTCTCTGGCGGACCTTCATGTTGGAACCCGAACGCAGAGATGCCATCCCATTCTCGGCCAACTGGATCGAGTGGCTCAGCCAATAGATCGACCGTCTTCCGCTTTCCTGCACGGGCGTAGCCGACAACTGATGGCCGGGCTGTACTTTCTTGAACTTGAGATTTCAGGAGCACTAACCACATGGCGAACCAATTCTTAGAACAGAACACGGCCTCAAGGGCTCGGTTGTCTGAGTTGGCGAGCAGCTTGACGGACGATGACCTAAGGTTGCGTACATCCTACGACTGGACCGTGGGCGCGCTGTTCGCTCACATGACCTGGTGGGATCAACGAGTCCTCGTCTTGCTTCGGAGATGGAAACGGATTGGCCTTGATGAGTCGCCTACCGATTCTGAACTCATCAACGAGGCGCTTAAACCGTTGTGTCATGCGATCGACCCCAGAGTGGCAATCAAGCTCTGCCTCGCTTCCGCCGAGGAAACCGATGCCGAGATTGCAGCGACCGCCCCCGACCTGATTAAGGAGATCGTGGCGGGCCCAACACATTTCCGTTTTAATCGGGCTCTCCACCGCAATGACCATGTGAGGGACATTGAAGCGCTCGTGTCTGCCAGCCGCGAATAGCAACGGCGAGCAAAATCTGGCTGGTTTGGACAGATAATGTGGGATGAACCGCGGCCGCTGCGTGGATGCTCGTCACGGTCTAAAGGCGAAAATATGATTGACTGTGACCGAAACGCGCATGGATCATGGGACCTCAAAGCTGGTGGGCATTGGCCCGTAACCGAACCGGCGTTTGGCTTCAGATCGGCGATCAACCCAGGACATCAATTGTGAACTTCACGCATGAGACGACGGCCGGTGGGGTGCAAGAGCGACTCTTCGAACTGGAAGTTGGCGGGCAGCGAGTTCCCGGCTCGATCTGGTCGCCGGTTGACGCTCCCCGTGGTCGCCCTATCGTGCTCATGGGCCACGGCGGCGGGCAGCACAAGCGCTTCCCCGGGATCGCAATGCGCGCCCACAAATATGCCTCTGCCTTGAGATTCTTAGTCGTGGCCATCGACGCGCCGGGTCACGGCGATCGGGTCCCCTCCAAACAAGATCAGGAATTCGTCGAAGAGCTGAGACGGCTTGCCACGCAAGGCGAGCCCTTCGGCCAGGTTGTTGCTGAGCACAACGCAGAACTCGCCCGAATCGCGGTTCCTGAATGGCAATCGGCTCTCGATGCGGTCCAGACCCTCGAGATGACTGGTGATGACGTGCCGGTGGGGTACTTGGGTGTCTCCATGGGTGGCGCCATTGGCGTTCCCCTCGTCGCCACAGAGCCAAGGATCAAGGCGGCGGTCATCGGACTCATCGGTCTGGTGCCGAGCGGCCAGGACCTGGTTGATGCGGCAAATCGGGTGGAGGTTCCGGTTGAGTTTGTCCTTCAACTGGAGGATGAGCTCGTTCCCCGAAAAGCAGCCATGGTGCTTTTCGACGCAATCGGCTCTCACGAGAAGACCTTGCACGCGAATCGCGGTGGTCACACTGCCATACCTGCATTCGAACATGAGAGCTGGGAGCGCTTCTTTGGTCGTCACCTGCAGCGGGCGGGCAACCAATCGGGTTGAAACATTCCTGACGAGCAAAGTTTGCATGCCAAAGGCCAGGGATGCGGCCCTGGTTCCGCTCAGGCTGGATTTGGACCTGGATGCGCCTGCGGGGGACAACCGGGGTGCGCTGTGCGCCTTGCTGCCCTAAGCCCGGCTTGTGTGAGCTGATGCAAAAGGGGATCTCGGCATGGTTTGCCCGACCACGTGCCCCCAGCTCCGTCCATATGGCATTGCGGACCGGGAAAATCTGGGCTTCGGTGCCGGGTCGTGCGCCCGCAACGTTCGCCTGTCGGGGGATCCCGAGGCTCCTGGGCCTGATCCAGTTTGACAGCGAGGTGCCTTGAAATCCGGGCCAATAGTCCTTCGACCCACATTGCCAGGACATGGGCTGAACATGCCGGGCAAGGCCGCCGTGATTGTTGAGGATCTGGTACGACCCATCCAAGCTGCGGCCAGCAGGCACGGCGGATTTTCCCGAAGATCACCTCATATTGCAGTTCGATGGCGTCCGGCTGCGACCATCTCCCAACCATCCGCAAGAGGAGAAAAATCATGCGAGAATTTATCGTCGCAGAATTCATTTCGCTCGACGGTGTAATCCATGCGCCTGTTTTCGGAGGGAACGCGCCCCAACTTCACATTGGAGGGGGCATCACCTCTTCCCACGGGCGTCGTTATGATTCGCCATCGACGCAGTGTGTCTTGAGTTGTGCAGACTGAGTGAGATGAGAAACCAGGTGATGCGTTAAAAGACCGGTTGAAACGGAGGGCCATTCAGCTGGCCCGCGACTGAATATGGGTGTTGTGCGCCAAAGATCCACAAAGAGAGGCATTCCGGGATCAACCGGTTTGGAGGGCAGCCTGAGTGAACCAATCCCTACTTCATGTCGCACTGGTGGTGAGGGATTACGATGAGGCGATCAGCTTCTTCTGCAAGAAACTTGGCTTCACGCTTGTCGAGGACACTTACCAGCCCGAACAGGACAAGCGTTGGGTCTTGGTTTCGCCTCCGGGATCGGTGGGCACCAGCCTTTTGCTTGCCCTCGCCACCACACCGGATCAAGCCTCGTTCATCGGAAACCAGACCGGTCACCGAGTGTTTCTGTTCCTCAGCACCGACGATTTCGACCGGGATTATGCCAGGATGCGTGCGCAGGGTATTGAATTCGTCCGCGAGCCGAAGCGTGCGGACTATGGGACGGTTGCCGTCTTCAAGGATCTCTACGGCAACCTCTGGGATCTCATCCAGCCCGCCGGCGATGATGGTTGATGGAATCCTGCCGATGAACAACGGGCAGGATCGCGGATGGGCCGCAGGTCCGTGGGCTACCTGCTGGCACGGGCCACGCAAGGCGCACGCTGGAGTGAGGACTTTCCCAGCCTATCCAAGGAGCATGCGCCAGGTCATCTCCACGGCTTTGCCTGACGTTGGCCAGCTCACCTTCCGCCTGAACGAGTTCCGGGACACAGTCGCAGATGCACCCCGGCCAATTCTTCCGGCGTTCAGGCGAAGACTAAGGATGTATCGACATGTCGATTCCCTTGGTTGACATCTGGCGCAGGATCAACTCAAGCGAATTGCACCCATGGGTGCTGTTCGGCCGAGGTACGGTCGTCATCCTCAAGCAGCCAAAAGCTGATCTTGGACGACAGGCGGTTGAGTTGATGAAAGAATGGGGACCTGTGACCGCGGGAACTCCAGCCGGGGATTTCGACGTCATCAAGCTCCTGGAGGATTCCGGTTGGCTGGTAACTTGTCATCACCCGGACATCCTGACCTACGTGGGACCGGAAGAGGTTGAGGGTTCGAACAACAGCGAAGTCTTCATCGGCCTGACCGGCCGATCAAAGCGCGATCAGGACGCGAGAGAGCTGAACATTCTTCATATCGAGTACGATACCGATTAGTGTGGGCCGAGTTCTGCAGCAAGTGATTTGGGATGCGACACAACCTTCCCCCATGGCAATTCGTCTCATCCAGGGTCGGGCCGATACCGTTTGGCCTGGTTAAGGCAGCGGTGCGCCCCTTGGGGATGTTGATCGGACCGCTCAGCAGGGGCGCAGTCAAGCGCAACTCTTGGAAGTCAATCTTGAGAAGGCAGTGACCATGCCCGAAACGACCCGATCGGTGCTTCAAGCCTGGCTCGGCCCGCTGTCCGATAAATAGGCCCACGGGCCGGACGGCGAGGGCGAAAAGGTGAATCACCCAAGTCAGTTCAGTTGAAGGGTTACGGCGGACCCGTCTAAGCACGCGGGATGGGCCGGGGGGCTTGGTCCGCATGACGGGGTGAGCCCGCAGGGGCGCTCTCACTTCTTGACTGAGCAGGATAATTGGAAGAAGATAGACGGCATCCAGCTAGAGGGAGGGTCGTCATGCTTCGTCCTGCACGCTATGCATTGTTCCTCATCTGTGCAATCCAATTCGTCTTTGCCATCGCTTTTTTCCTGCAGTGGCCGCTCGCCGTCAATTTGTGGCCCTTCGAGGGCACAACACCCCTGACCTACATCTTCGTCTCATCCATCTTTGCGGCTGCGGCAGCTTCAACCCTCTGGGCCACGGCAACCGGGAACTACGGCGCATTGGCCGGCATCGGTATCGACTACGCCACCATCCTTCTTCCCTTGTCTATCATTTCATTCCTTTTGGTCAGCAATTCCGGCACACCCCGAATGACCATTTACGGTGTGGCCTGCTTGTTCGGAGTGGCCTTTGGTCTGGGCCTTTTGTTATGGACCGTGCGTATACCTATGGACGAAACGGTGCCCATGCCCCCGTTGGTCCGCTGGTCATTTGTCTTCTTCATCGTGGCACTCCTGATCGTTAGCGGGAAACTGTTACTCAAGGTCCCGAACACCATCCCGTGGAAGATTTCGCCGGATCTTTCACTGGTGATTGGCGCGATGTTCCTCGGAGCGGCGATGTACTTCGTGTATGCTGTGGTCCGGCCGAGCTGGGTGAACGCCGCTGGCCAGTTGGCTGGATTCCTCGCTTACGATGTGGTCTTGTTTGTGCCTTTCGTGACCCGGCTGCCGACGGTAGCGCCCGAGGCCAGGCTCGGCCTGATGGTTTACACAGCCGTTGTCACTTACAGCGGGCTGCTGGCGATCTACTACCTGTTCATCAGCCGGACCACCCGAATCTTCGCCGCAACACAAGCCACCTCATTCACGAAACGCTAGGGCGAGGTTTCCACCCCGCCAGATCGCTTGATGTTGGATGCGTGGACACCGAAATCAGGTGGGCAGAGCTGGCCGCACACGGGGGGCGTCGGAACGCCCATCGGGTGTCAGACACTCCGTATTGAGGCAGCTCCGCCTCAAGAAGCTGAGGCCTGAGGGACGCCCACACCCGGCTGAGCACGGAGTAGGATGCCGGACAGCCGCCCATGCCATGGCCATGCCCTTGGTTTCCGGCGGATAGACCGTTATGCGGCCAACGGCAGAGAGACATACCCGTCGCAAGAGCAGCTTGGGCGGTACGATGCCATCGCTTTGTTCATGCATCTGGCTCAGAAGGTCGCCATCAACCGCGGGCGCCCGTGCACGGGTTCAATCGGAACAACCTTGAGCCCCGATGGCCCTTGGAGCGCGTTGGGCTGGCATTGGCACGCTCGTCTTGGTGGGCGCCGGGCGTCAAGGGAGAAAAGCCATGCCTATGAAGCCCGCATACCCGGAATCGTCCACCGAAAGTCGCCGAGTTGATTGGCGGTTCTTCCCAAATATCCTGGCTACTTCGGGCGAGAGGGGCCGTACCAAGTGATGAAAACCGAGAAAGAGAAGATGCTTGCGGGTGAGTTCTACACGGCGAACGACCCCGAACTGATTGCCGCCCTGATTCGCGCTGAAGACCTCCTGGCGCAGTTCAACACCTCCAGAGCAGACGCTGAGACCCAACGCCGCACCTTGCTGGCGGAACTGTTCCAGGGATTTGGCGAGGCAGCCGTGGTGAAACCGGTGTTTCGTTGCGATTATGGGTTCAACATCTCCGTAGGCGACCGGACTTTTGTCAACTACGACTGCATATTCCTCGACTGCAATCTGATCACGATCGGGGATGATGTTCAGATTGCACCTGGGGTCCACATCTACACTGCGACCCATCCGGTGGATGCTCAAACCCGAAAGTCCGGCCTTGAGTATGCGCTCCCGGTTTCGATCGGCGACGGTGTTTGGCTGGGTGGCGGCTCAATCATCTGTCCTGGCGTGACCATTGCCGAGAACACGGTGGTCGGGGCTGGAAGTGTTGTCACGCGCGATCTACCGGCCAACGTGGTCGCTGTCGGCAATCCGTGTCGGGTCGTCCGCAATCTGTAACCGTGCAACCCGAGATGAGTTGGAACAGGATTCGTCTCAGCCGCCCCGGGTGTCCGTGGGAACGCCGGGAGCGAGGTAGGAGTGACCATGCCCAAGAAACGGCAGGGGGGCGGGCTTCACATCGAGTACCACAAGGACGGGAGCGTCCGGGCGAAGGGCCAGATGGAGGACGGCGTTCCCCGCGGCTACTGGGAGTGGTTCCGCAAGGATAGCTCCCGAATGCGCTCAGGCACCTTCGCAGACGGTCAGCAAGTCGGTGAGTGGACGACGTACGATCGGGATGGCAGGATCCACAGAGTGACGCACTTCAAGGCCAAACACCGCTGAGCCTTTTGATTCTCTGTTGGCCCAAATCACCCCAAAGACGGACGATGGCCTTTACGAGGCCCAAGGCGTGCACGACCGGGTGCAAGGGCACGCCTGTGGAGTGTTCTTCGTGCGCATCGCCCCCAAGGGCCCAACCATACCAACCGGGATCCTCCACCACTTGAAAAAGTGGAAGATGGCCCACAGGTCGGCGTGCCAGATCCAGGCTGCGCTTCGGAACTGCAGCGCTGGCAGGGGTAACCAGTAGCCTCGTCGCCAAAATCCGTCGGCCTCGACGGTTCAGGCGTAGGACGGTGCCTACGACGGGAATTGGAACAGACTCCAAAGCTCGGCGATGCCCCTCGGCAGGAGAAAACCGATCGCCAGGTGCCCCATGGGACCAATCCATTGCCCGCAAAGGCGAGGCAATGTAGCCAAAAGGCCACCGCGGGCCTACAGCCAGATTGATCTGATCAGATTATGTGGGCGAAAATCCCACACGCCCGCTCAGGATTGTCCAAAACCAAGGCTTGAAAACCTCGTGTATCCGTTTCTCGTGCCCTGTGGATACAAATCCGTCTCAATTGTTGTATGCTCAAATGGGTTCGAATAAGGGCACAAGTTGGGCGGATAATCTTCTCCCTTTATTCGGATGCTCTCCGAGCCTCGACGGCGTCAGGCTGGCTTGGTGGGTGTTGTGCACCCGGTGCTGGACCGACTGCCTTCATATCCCTGGGAGCCTTTGTGTATCAGAGGGTGCTTGCGGCGCCATGGATGGCGCGGGCGGGGTCTTCCCAGGGATCCTCCTCCCAACGCGTCCTGAATGGGACAGACATCACGATAGGGATCACAAATGCCTGAAAACCACATCCTCTATCTTTCCCGGGCCGATGTCGAACGAGTCGATCTGCCCATGAAGGAGATCATTGCCCTCCTCGAAAGGGCGTTTGTAGAAAAGGGAAATGGCAGGGTCGAAATGCCGCCCAAGCCCGGCATCCATACCATGCCGGATGCATTCGTTCATGCCATGCCGGCTTTCATCCGTTCAATGCAATCGGCTGGAATTAAATGGGTAAGCGGCTATCCTGACAACGCCAAGCGCGGTCTGCCCTACATCTCCGGACTGCTGGTGCTCAACGACGTTGAAACCGGATTCCCGTACGCTGTGATGGATTGCACATGGATCACCGCCGCCCGGACGGGGGCAGCATCGGCCCTTTCAGCCAAGTACCTGGCTCGCCCTGCCTCGGCGGTCGTCGGAATTCTGGCCTGCGGCGTTCAGGGCCGTACCAACTTGAGAGCGCTAGCCTGTCTGTTTCCGATAGAGCGAGTCTACGCGTTCGATGTCCTGCCCGAAGTACAGCAGAGGTACATTGAAGAAATGCGCCGGGAATTCGAATTTGAAATCCATGGCGTCGACAAGCCCAGGCAGGCTGTCGTTCAGTCGGACTTGGTGGTGACGTCGGGCCCGATTCTGAAGCACCCGGAGCCTTCCATTGGGAGAGATTGGCTGCAGCCGGGCGCCTTCGCCTCCGCTGTGGACTTCGACTCCTATTGGAGCGGTCCCGCACTGGCCCAAGTGGATCGTCTCAGCACCGACGACCATGCGCAGTTTCAATACTACAAATCGGTCGGGTATTTTGGACAGACCCCCGAACCCTACGCGGATCTCGGCGAGATTGTGGCGGGCCTCAAGCCGGGCCGGCAAGATGACACGGAACGTACGATGGCGATCAACCTGGGGTTGGCCATCGACGATATGGCCGTGGCGCCGGAAATCTTCAAGCGGGCAAGTGAGAAGGGCCTGGGGACACAGCTTCCACTTTGACAACTTCCCCGGCTTCGGCAGCCGGTCAATGCCAGGTAATGCAATCTTCGGGTACCCCTGGGAGTTGACCACCCTTGAGGTGTCATCGAATCATGCCTGGGCATTTGCTCACGCGGCGGTCTGGACGCTGAATTCAACGCGGATCTGGCCGTGTCGGCGTTGGCTTGACGACGGACTGCGTACGAATTTTGAGGAAGAGGCGTGGGCGCGGAGCTGAAACCAGCATCGAGCCGTTGGGCCCCGTCTGGCCTTTGGGGATGATGATAGCAATCTTCACCCGGATCCGATCGCTCAATTCTAGGCGGTCACACTCCTCACCGGATGATTAACGGCAGATCGTTGAAATAGATCGGCGGTGTCAATGCCGAATTCTCGGCGGCGATCATTGCTGCCAGGATGTCGTTGTCAACCAACAACGTCCTGGGCTGGCCAACGACTGGCCGGGCAGGCACTATTGCCTGGAATCCGCTCTGACGATTTGGTAGGACAGCATGCCCGGTCTGCGCTTTGGATCGGCTGCCACTCGCCAGCCGAGGTCCAGCGACGATAATCAACAACGTAAGTACAAGGACGCAGTCCAGGACTGCCCGGATCAACCGGCGTGTCACTGGCTGAGATTTCACCTCACAATCAACACCTTCCAGAGCGGAGATGCCGGGCCGGCCGGCTTCTCGGGCAAACGAACTCCCTGCTATCGCCAGTTCAATCATCGCATTTCCACCGCGTAGAACCGCCGGCAGTCTCCAGAGCCACACCCGTAACTCGTCCCAGAAGTGTCGTTGGGGTCAACCTCCAGCCATACGTATCTGCCACTTATGGCTGATGTCTGGAGCAGACTCATGAAACGAGATGCCTGGGCGGAATCGGGGGCGGTTGGATATGCAAACCAGGAGATGCCTGACAATGCTGGCGCGCCGGAAACAGGCGTGGTGCTCGAGCACCAGATATGGATCCGATTCGAAAACAAAGCTACGTGGCTGGTGGCAGGCGAGTTGCACTGGTACCAATACACTGGCCCCAACGCATTTGGCGCAGGCGGCGCGGCGGCTTGCGTGGGAACGACGCGCGGGAGGGCAACGGCCAGCATGGCAACGAGAAGCAGGGCTTCAATTGCAAGACGCACGTTCGAAAGGGTCAACAGCCGTTTCACTGGGAAGCTCCATTCGAGGGGAAATTTCCGAGGATGGGTCGATCAAACGACCGACGAGGTTGGTGGTGGGGAATTTGGGAAGCGGCATCCATAGCGGAACGCATGGCGTATCAGGGCCCCTAGTCCGAGGCCTAGAAATGCCAGGATGTAATCCCTGCCCGGCCCACGATCAAATGCACTTGGATTGTTCGCTGGGCCGGCCAAGAATGCCAGAGGTTCGAGGCCCAACACGGGCCTTCGTCCTTGGTTCAGCAAGCCTTCCCCCGCCGTACCTTTGCGAAAATTATACAGCCGGAATTAAGTCCAGACTTGTGTTGATCTTGTGCTGCGGAGGCTAATCCCGTTGGGAAAGCACCCTAGAAAACCCCAGACCGAGTACCCCTCCAGCATTGCGTGGGCATGAGTGCCGATGTTGACCCCCGTGCCAACCTGGGAAGGCGCCACGCACCGGTTCCACCCCCTCCCTCTGATATCGCCTCCAGCCGTACATATTTTCCCGCCGGGTGCCCTTGCTACGACAAGAATCGGAGCAAGGGCAGATGCCGGCTCGAACACCCGCCACCGCCTTCTGGCACCGTTGCCGCCCATCTGGACATATGGGGGCACCTGTTCTTGATGGCTTTGCTCGTCGACTTGGGCCACGCCAAGAGCTTCCGGCTTGGGGCCTTCAGGTTGGCAAGCGCCTTCATTGCGCCACCCAGATTGCCCCAGGCTCCTGCTAGAACGTGCACCTCACGAGGCAGCCGCCTAGACCGCACAAGTCGGATACCGTTCGCAGCCCGGTGGCTTGGGAGCCGAGTTGGGGACGGATTGGCTGAGGGCGCGGTATGCTGAAGCCAGACCCGGCCTGGCCAGGTCGCCGCGACCACGGCTGACTTGTCGGACCTCCAATGGCAGCCTGGATCCCGGGAGTTGTCGGGTCATCGCCCTGTCAGGAGGCGCGCTCGAAAACGACGAAACAAGTCTTGAACACCGTTCTCCCTGGCCACCCGTGCCGCCCATCTGTTGGCCAGTTTGGCGGCGTGGCGGAACTTGTATAGGATGTTCCTGGGGTGAATGCTGGATTAACACTAGTGAATCGGCGGCCAGGAAGCCGAGCTTGGGCGTCCGCCGCACAGGAGATCAGAATACTGTTCAGGTTGTCGAACTCGACAAAGAGCTTCATGCTGGCGCTTTGGGCGTTGGGATGGGCCGGCGGGAGGATCGCAAATGCTCTTGGTTTCAGGGTCGGATGAATGGACTCGGGTCCACAAGGGGGCAGTGATCGGTCTGTTGGAACTCTCGGGCGTCGACAACAAGGCGCCATCACCAGAGCTTGAATCTCGCAAGCGGGAGGCGGAACGCGAATTGAGGTCGGCGTTCGACGGCTACAATCGGGATGACTTCCTGAAGCTTCCGGTGATGGCGGCCTACCGCCGATACTACAAGCAATTCAAGAAGACCTATCACGTCCAGCTTCAACTCGAATCCATCGTGCGTGGAGACAGAGATCTTCCCGCGGTTTCTCCCTTGGTCGATGCGAACTTCCTGGCGGAGATGACGACAATGGTCTTGACCGCCGGGCACGACGCGGCCAGGCTCCAGGCGCCGATCATGATCGACGTCTCAGGGGAGGGAGATCTCATTGACCAATTCGACGGGGAGACGAGAGCCCTCCGCCCCGGAGACATGATCATGCGGGACGCTCGGGGCGTGTGCTGTTCCATCATCTACGGCCAAGATGGTCGGTCGCCTATCACACCGGCCACGGACCATGTCCTTTACGTTTCCTATGCCCCAGCCGGCGTGTCGGCCGAACTGGTACAGGCGCACCTCGAGAGCATTGAGCACAACGTCCGGCTCTTCGCTCCCTCGGCCAAATCGGAACAGCTTAGGTTGATCATCGCCGGGCAGTCACTTTGACTGTTCTCCGTTTCAGGAGTTGAGCGCGGCGGTCAGAAAGGAGAGCCTGTGGCCCTGCAGCTGATCTATTCACCCATCGGCGTTGCCCACACGCCATTCGACCACCCTGCGGGCATGCCGATTCAACCGACCGGGGAATCGAGCGCCTCGGGCGCCGTCGAAATCTTCCCTGAATTCACTGACGGGCTAACCGACATCGACGGCTTCAGCCACCTGATTCTCATCTATCACTTCCATAAGGCGGGCCCATTGCAGCTCATGACAGCGCCCTTTCTGGACTCCGAGAGTCACGGCATTTTCGCCACCCGGGCTCCCTCCCGTCCCAATCCCATCGGAGTGTCCGTCGTCCGCCTGATCGGAATCGAGGGACGTGAGTTGCGTTTCTCCAACCTGGATGTAATGGATGGCACGCCTGTGCTCGACCTCAAACCGTATGTGCCGGAGTTTGATGCTCCACATGACTGCCACATCGGCTGGTTGAAATCTTCAATCGGCCGAGTCCGTGACGCGAAATCGGATGACCGCTTCACATCATAGCTCGAAGCGGCTGGTGGTGACTGCTCTGCATGCTCGAGCCCTGGCAAAAGCTCAGGCGTCGCTTCTCATGGCCGGCCCGAAAAGACAAGCTCTATCAAGCTCAAAAGGAGAATGCCTGTGCCCAGTGAATCGCACGATCGCCGATTTCACGGTGACGCCGACCGGTTGCGAGCACCCGAGAGAATTGCATTGCTCGAAGTTGACCGAGTGGTCGACCTGAGCCTCGGGGGAGAAGGCTTGACGCGCGTTTTGGATGTTGGTTCAGGGACGGGAGTCTTTGCCGAAGCCTTCTTCGCCCGGGGCCTCGAGGTCTCGGCCATCGATGCCAATCCGGCGCTGCTTGAAATGGCTCGGACACGTCTGCCGTCTGTTGAGTTCAAGACAGGTCAAGCCGAAGCTCTACCCTTCCCAGACGATTCCTTTGACTTAACATTCTTCGGGCATGTCCTGCATGAGACCGACAATCCCTTGGGGGCACTTCGAGAGGCGAGACGGGTCTCAACGGCCCGGATTGTGGTGCTTGAGTGGCCCTATGTCGAAGAGGATCAGGGTCCGCCGCTCGAGCACCGGTTGGAGCCGGCATCCGTGTTCGAATGGGCCACCCAAGCCGGCCTGGTTCAAGTCGAGCGCCTTCGGCTGACCCACATGGACCTGTACCGGATGGTTCCCTCTGGATGACCTGGCGTAGGGACCAGCCCATCTCGAGGCAGGTATTCACCGGGTGGGCGGTTCCCGTACAATTGGGGTGGTACGTGGCGAATGGGCCAGATTGAGGAGCAGAGGCAGAGGGAGGGTACGCATGCTACGTTCGTCTGCCCACCTGCAGGGCATCCACGGTAAGGAGACCGCACGATGAGCGTCGATTCGGCTCAGGACCCAAGTGAGGTCCTGGGGAGATTGGCCTGGGTGCGGAATGACGCGGCTGGGGCGTTTCAGGCCCCACCGGATTGGCAGTCGGCAGCCGAGGACCTCTTCGACGCCTTGTCCGTCGCTCTGGCCAAACTGGAATCAGCCGGTCTGTGCCTCGGGTGCGGCAAGCCTGTGGGCGCCTATTGTCTGGAATGCGCCTGGCCCCACAAACGGCGCAGTGAACGGCGCCAGAACAGCTGAGCCACTGGCGGGCGACTGCGCCGTCACGCCCTGCATCCCGGCATCGTTTGGTCTGTTGCTTGGGATTGTGAAATTGTGCACAATCGGACCCCGATATCGGGCTGGCCCCCAGGCCCGCGGCCGAGGGGATCCTAAAGTTATCGGGCTGGGCGGGCAAGGCCGGCACGCCCTGATTGACTTTGGGAAGGAAGCCACATAAAGTCGTCTCATCCGCAGGTCGGTCCGGGCGAGGTCGCCGACCAGGCGGCGAGGATGGCTCTTATCGGTCAATGATCGGGGCCGACCATCGATCGAGAGGTGCACATGAAATCGGGCAGATCGCGACCCACCACCATCGACGAGTACATCGAAGGCTTTCCCGACGATATCCAAGAGATCCTGACCAAGGTGCGCAAGACGGTTCGCCAAGCCGCACCTGAAGCTGATGAAACCATCAGCTACCAGATTCCGACGTTTCGGTTGAACGGCTCTTTGGTGCACTTTGCGGCCTTCAAGAACCACCTGGGTTTCTACCCGACACCGTCCGGCACGAAGGCCTTCCAAAGCCAGCTTGCCCCTTACAAGCACGGGAAGGGAACCATCAGATTCCCATTCGATCAGCCTATCCCCTATGACTTGATCACCGATATCGTAAAGTTCAGGGTCCAGGAGAACCAGGCGAAGGCCGAAGCCAAGCGCAAGAAGAGGTAGGCCAGCGGTTTTCTCGGGGCTCTCGATGAACCGGGCGAGCCGAAGCAGGGAGGCGCGAAGCAGCTGGCATAAGTGACGGGCACTGTTGGGTGGCGGATCTGTTGGGGCCCGGACGCCAGTGGGATCTATCACTAAGGAGCTGGGATTGGCTAAACTGGGGTCGATCGTCTACATCTTGTGGGGTCTATTGCATCTGGCGGCTGCCTTCGAGGAATTCGCGCTGGCCGCAAGCGTCCAGCCAGGTCTCGTGCAGGGTAAGCTCTTTCAAGGGGCCTGGAACCTGCTCTTCTTTGCACTGGCCAGCATCTTGATCGCTATCTTCCTCAACTGGAAGAACCGCCGACTTGGGTACTGGCTGAATCTGACCGTGGTGAGCGTGGCCGACATCGGATTTCTGATCTTCGTCTTTGCTCCCGGATATGCGCCGGTCATCCCAGGGATATTCGGCCCGGTCCTGTGGATCATCGCTGCCATCCTCACCACGTTCGCTATCAGACAGCCAGAACACGCCTGAGACGTGCGGGGTCAACTCCGGTCCAATTCGAAAGAAAATCATCCTTGCGCGTCCAATCGTTGGGCTACCGAACGGATCTGATCTTCGCCAGATACGATGGCGAGATCGTCGACCGCGGTGACTACCTGGTGATCAAAACCCCGGCCAATCCAGGCTTCTATTGGGGAAACTTCCTGCTCTTTGCAGGCCCGCCTCAGTCAGGTGACGTACAAAGGTGGCGCCAATTGTTCAGGCAAGAGATTGGCGTTCCGCTAGCCTGCAACCACGAGACTTTTGGCTGGGATAAGCCCGGCACAGACGACATTCGGCCGTTTCTGGCCATCGGGTTCAAGCTCAGCCAGAATGTCATGATGACCAGCCCTGAACCGCGCCTCCCGGAACACCACGCCGACTTTGTTGACGTGCGTCCGCTGGAGACGGAGGCCGAGCGCGAGGCGGCCATCGAGCTCCAGGTGCTCTGCCGGGACCCCGGACATGAGGAGGCTGGCTATCGCATCTTCTGCCAAAGGCAGATGGATCGATATGACAGGATGTCTCGGGACGGCCTGGGCGATTGGTACGGGGCGTTTTATGGCGGCCAATTGGTGGCGGATTTGGGTCTCTTCAGGGACGATGAAGTTGGCCGCTACCAATCCGTAGAAACCCACCCCGAGTATCGGAGGCGGGGGATCGCGGGATCCATGGTCTGCGAAGCTGGCAGGCAGGCGATCGCCAAGTACGGTCTCCAGGTTCTGGTTATCGCCGCCGAGGAGGCGTCGGCGGCTTCGCGCTTGTACGCCAACGCGGGCTTCGAACCGGCTGAGACACAATGGGGTTTGGAGCGGTGGCCGGTATCGGAAGAATAGGGCAGTTGTGACGAGTCGAAGGCAGGAGGTAACCATGGGCTGCATCCGGGATAGCCGTTCGGACCTCCAGCACCTGAGGGGACGCCCAAATGGATGACAACCTGGCTTTCTTGGACCGACTGCAGGGGAGATGGGAGCTCACCGGCAAGATGGGTGAGGTTCCGCTTCACCAACAAGTTCGTGCAGAGTGGACGCTCGGCGGCACGTTCCTGCGGATGTATTTCGCATCGCTGACCGGGGAAGATAACCCCACCTCGGACTATGAGGCCGTTTACCACATTGCATTCAATGGGTCGCATGGTGTGTACGTGATGCACTTGCTCGACACGACGGACGTCCCCCTTCACTGTGTGATGGGGACCGGCCGGCGAGACAGGAACAGTATCCCGTTCCTTTTCGAGTACGGGCAGACCAAGTTCTTCAATCGTCTCTCATGGAATCCGAAAGCAGACAGTTGGAGCTTCCTACAGACATACGATGAGGGAGGAGATGTACAGACCTTCGCCACCAAAGAGATGATCCGAGTGCCTGACTAACGAATTGCCTCGCCTGATGGCGAGGTATGGTGGATAGGATGACGAATGAGGGGCACCGGATAGCTCTTGACACGACAGACAGCCGGGAACTGTTCGTCGGGGAGGCGGCGGGAGATGACTTCGGGTGGGCCTGTCCCCGTGCCCCTAGGTTCTGCCAGTCCCCGGCTCTTGGGGTGAGGTAGGCATGAAACGCATGGCTCCCGCCATCCAGCGCGGAGTGTTGGGCCTTGCCGCCTTCGGCGCCTTCTGGTTTGGCTTGGCCGGAAGGCTGGATTGGTGGCAGGGATGGATCTGCCTGACGGTGTTCACGCTCTTTGTGGCGCTATTTGCGTTGCGTCTGGCCTCAACGAATCCGGGACTGCTGGTGGAGCGCAACCGTCCTGGCGGAGAGGTTCCGACTTGGGACCGATGGATCATGCGCATCTACAGCGTGATATTGCTGATCCAGCTGGCGGTTTCGGCGCTGGATTCAGGTCGATTTCGCTGGTCAGCCATGCCTTTGGCTGTGCAGCTCCTAGGTTGGGGAATCATCATCGCCGCCGGGAGCGTGATTTGGCGACTGACCATAAGCAACCCCTTCCTATCCAGCTCGGCAAGGCTGCAGCCGGACCGCGCCCAGGTGGTGATCCAGGACGGATGGTATGGCTTCGTGCGTCACCCGATGTACCTGGCCATCGTGGCGACGTTGGTCGGTATGCCCCTGGCCGTCGCCTCCTGGTGGGCGCTGATGCCCGCCGCGGCCAACGTCGGGTTGTTTGTATATCGGACCTACCGCGAGGATGAGATGCTCAGGCGGGGACTACCCGGATACCCTGCGTACGCTCAATCCGTAAAATACAGGCTGATCCCGGGGATCTGGTAGTTTCCCGCACCCCCCAATGAATCGCGTTCATTCACACGGAATTGGCCAGAAGGTCACATCCCAGCACGACCCTTCACCATTAGTATGAATAAGACCTGCACCCCCCGCGATCAATCAATGAGGAGAAAGTGCATGGTATCCCCGGACGTGAGAGGCCAAGGCACAGAGCAGGATCCATGGATCCTGAGGGATCCTCCTGGGAAGTCGGAATACACCGCCTATCGTGACGAGCGTGCAGACCCCCCGGCGCTGGTCTGCCAAGTGGGCCGCAGGACCATCAGCTATCACCTCCGCTGTCTGGACGATTTGCATGCGATGCTCAAGGCGCACGGCGACTGGATGCCATTGGGCAGCAGCCACCAGCAGCAGGGCGTTAAAGATGGCACCGTGGAAGCGTGGGCACGCTCGCTTGATAATCCGGTCGGCGGGTGGTACGGGCTCACGGAAGGCTTCCGAGGCCGTTTCGCCCACTACGTGCCACCCGTGTTGGCGCAACTTGGCCTGGCTGAGTTGGAGCGTATCGGCCGCCACCACCGGATGCGAGCCGTCTAACCCGAGTCTCGCCCACCCAGCCTCCCCGTGAGCAGGTCAGGTCGGCCAGCCCGCCGGCCACCATCTTGACCATCATGCCCCAGATGCGGGTCATTCGGCTGGCATCCTACCAATCTTGCGCCCCAGGAACCCTTCACGTGTGGGGTACACGCCACCTTCCACCATAAGGTCGGCGACGAGTTTGGATGAACTGGATTGTGATTTATTTCACAATCCGGTAGATTTTTAAGCTCGTTCAAGCTGTGGTTTGACAAGGTGGATTCAACTCTGAAGTGCAACTCTGATCCGTTGGAAGAAGAGGTGAGCTGCGGTAGTATCGGCGCCTCTTCAACCAGCGAGATCAAAGGAGCACTGATGACTTACGCGCAGCTCACCCGCCTGCGGCAACGATACCAGATCCGGGCCTTGCTGAAAACGGGTCACAGTCAGACGGAGATTGCTCAGGCGATCGAGGTACACGAATCGACGGTCAGCCGTGAGCTTCGGCGCAATCGGGGAAAGAAAGGCTACCGCCCCAAGCAGGCCCATCGGATGGCCATGGCGAGGCGTGGGCGCGGCCGGAAGCGGATCGATGCCGCCAGCTGGAGTGTGGTTGATAGGCTCATTCGAGAAGACTGGAGCCCAGAGCAAGTGTCGAACCGGCTCAGGCACGACCACGACATTCACGTCAGTCACGAGTGGATCTACCAGCACATTCTGGCTGACAAGTGGGCGGGCGGCGATCTTCACCGGCACCTGCGCTGCCAAAAGGCTCACAGAAGGCGCTACGGTCGCCATGACCGGCGTGGCAGGCTTCCAGAGCGGCCCAGCATCGAGGAAAGCCCGGAGATCGTGGACAAGCGACAACGGATTGGTGACTGGGAAGTGGATACGATCCTGGGCAAAGGACGCCGACAGCCTCTTGTCACCCTGACCGACCGGAAGTCACGCCTCACCCGCATCTACAAGCCAGCCCACAAGACTGCCCAATTGGTCGCCGACGCCGTGATCGAGATGCTGCGT
Organism: uncultured Chloroflexia bacterium; assembly: GCA_963807065.1. Taxonomy (GTDB): domain Bacteria; phylum Chloroflexota; class Anaerolineae; order Anaerolineales; family E44-bin32; genus CAWAND01. Next base: position 380,811 of record CAWDZQ010000001.1, on the reverse strand, counting down.
GCCTGGAAAGATCGGGTGCATACGATCACCTCTGACAATGGCAAGGAGTTTGCCCAGTTTCAACGGATTGGCGAAGCGCTCAAGACGGTGGTGTACTTCGCCCATCCTTATGCTTCCTGGGAACGCGGCACCAATGAGAACACCAACGGCCTGATCCGACAGTACTTTCCCAAGGGCATGGACCTATCCAAAGTCACCCAAGAAGAGGTTGCCGCTGTCGAGAGAAGGTTGAACAATCGTCCGAGGAAGTGTCTCGGTTTCAAGACACCCAACGAGGCCTTCTTTGGAACCTATTCATCTGTTGCACTTGGAAGTTGAATCCAAGCAATCAAATCGCAGATGATGGATGATGGAAACAGTCGGTCGTTACTTAGCGGGGAAATGTAGTGGAATTTGAGAGGCTCTTTACAGCATGATTGTGGACTGTTCGCCGCGGCAAGGTGGGCGAATTCATCGCATTGTGGGCGGCGTTTGCTAAGTGGTCGATGGAGACAGATCTGGGCGACGGCGACGCGTACCTTCTTCAGGATCAGGATACTCCGCAACGCTTTCTGTCCTTCAGCTCTTGGGTGAGTCCGGCCCGAATTGAAGATTGGCGAGCTCGTCCGGAGTTTCAAGCCTTTGCTGCAAGGGTGCGAGACTTATGTGCGGCCTTTGAGCCCATGACCATGGAGACTGCGGCCATGGTGCGGGCTGACCGAACTTGATCTGCCATGCCGCCTGACTGGGAGACCTTGGGTGATCCCCGCCATGACAGCAAGAGATCCTGTGGAACCCAACATTTTCGCCAGGCCTGCTTCCCGCTATTCGCTCCGAGGCCGGAACGCCAAGACGCGGTGCAGCGGTGGGCTCGATTCGCGGGGGCGCGTGTCGAGATGCCAGGGAACAGTCATTCCCTGCCCGGGAGGACCTTGGCCGCGGGAGCCAGAGCATCTGGACAATCCCCCAAACTCATCTTCAGAAAGCGCGTATAATCCCAGCCTTGGGAGGCTGGCGCTGCGCTGAGGGGACCCTTAGATCCAATCAGTCGACGATAGTGGTTCGACCACGTCCGCGTCGGCGGGTGCGGTCCCATTTGGCATTCACATGCCTCTTGGCAAGTCCGCCTTCGAGCTTGCGGCCGGCCCTGTTATCGACTACCTCTCCTTCGGAGAGGGCTGAGCATGCGGGGCGTTGACTGTTTCCAAGCGCCTTCGGTTTCAGGGGAGGGGTCTGGCTGTCAGCACAGGATACGTGGGAGTGCAATATGAGTCACACTCGTGTTCGGATTTTGGCATGGGGGATCACCGCCATCTCGGCACTGGGCGGGCTGCTCCTCTTCTTGGATTGGGTTGCCCACTTGAACGGGCCGCCCGATCTGGCCGGCGCCGTGCACGTGTTTGGATTATTTCTCCCGCTCTTGATTTCTGTTCTGGGGGCCCTGATCGTCACCCGCCAACATGGCAACCGCGTCGGCTGGTTGATGATGATTGTCGCCTTCGGCAACGTCTTCGACGCTGCGAGCCTCGTGCTGCAGCCCTATGCCTCGGCGCCTCAGGCCGTCACGCCGGCATTGTGGTTGGCGTCCATGGTGGGCAGAATTGGCTGGATGTATCCGCTCTTTTCGTTCTTCCTCATCCCGCTCTATTTTCCGACCGGGCGCCCACCGGCCGGGCGCTGGAACTGGATAATGAAGTGGGCGATCGGCATGTGGCTGACTGGGACCCTCATTGGGGGAGTGTTCTCGCCCGATGTAGGTCCGGGCGACGGACGATGGGCGATGCCCAACCCAATTGGGCTTCCTTTTCTTGGCAGCGTTGAAGATCCCTTCTTCAACATGTGGCCTATCGGCATCATGGTGATCGTCGTCGGTAGTGCGGCGTCGCTCTTTGTCCGCTACCGCCGTGCCGGCCCGGAAACGCGCCAGCAGATCAAGTGGCTGCTGGTCGCCGTAGGCCTCACTGTGGCCTTCTTCGTTCCGTTCTTCTTCCTCACCAGTGGTGGCGACCACTCTGCGTGGCTGGATCTGGGCTTTGACCTGGTCGTCCTCGCCAATCCTTTGGCCATTGCCATCGCCATCTTCCGTTACCGATTGTGGGACCTGGATGTGGTCGTCAACCGGGCCCTGGTGTACGGCCCGCTGACCACATTCCTGGCGGGCATCTTTGCCATGCTGATCTCCGTGACCTCTGTTCTTGCCAAGGAGATCTTTGGAGCACAATCGCAGGCCATGGGGGCGGCGATATCGGCGGTGGTGGTGGCGGTCATCTTCCACCCGATGAGAGACTGGGTCCAAGCCTTCGTCGACAAGCATTTCTATCCACAGAAGCGCAATCTTGATACCGGCCTGGTCGAGGTGCAGCCGGAGTACTGGGCCTTCATCAATCAGCAGAAGCTTCTCCAAATCGCCCAGGCCCATGTGTGCAGGACCTTGGGGGTGACCTACACGGCCTTCTATCTGGCGACTGATGGATCGGACTTCGAACTGGCTCTCCCGGGAGGCGGCGGCGATGAGGAACCGGCCAGGGTCGGACCCACCGAGAAGCAAGCAAGCGAGCTTCGCAGGAAGTGGGTGGTAGCGAGTGAGGGTGGTGGGCCCGCCGCGGGTTTCGCCCCGGTCCACATCGACCGGGGAGAGGAGATCGAGATGCTGGGGCTGCTGGCGGTCGGGGCGCGCAGCAACGGACGCGGCTACTCGGACGACGACCTGAAGGCTCTGGCGGATTTGGGAGGCAAGATCGGCCTGGCGCTGAATGCCATTCAGCTTGGTGAAGAGACCGTCAAGGATCTCCCCAAAGCGTTGGCCGGATCGACTGCGGCTCTGCCCGCGGTAGGCGCGGTCGAATAGCAACCATACTCTTGGAGAGCGCAGCGTGAGACAAAGACGTGCGAAGATCATTGCCTGGGGGTTGGCCGGCGTCGTCGTCCTGGTATCGATCGCCAGGATGATCCTGTGGGCGGCAAATTTGAACGCAGCGCCGGGTCTCTCAGGTCTGGTCGATGCGTTCGGATGGGGGCTGGCCATTCCGACGGCGTTCTCAGTTCTGGCAGCGCTGATCGTCGCCCGGCAGCCCGGCAATCGGGTGGGATGGCTGATGATGATCGTCGGCCTGGCGGTAAACATTTCGAATGGACTAGTGCTTGATGCCATACCTCCCCCGCAGTCTCTCACGCTCGGGCTTTGGCTGCTGGTGTGGGTGGATGGTTGGTCGTGGGCCCTCGTGATTCTGCCCATCTTCCTCATCCCGCTCCATTTTCCGAATGGGCACGTCATGCCCGGCCGCTGGAAGTGGGTCATGCGCGCCGCTGTAGGGCTTTGGGTGAGCCTCATGGTAATTCTGGCTTTGAGCTCTGACTTTGGACCCGAGGGGGGGAGCTGGAATTTTCCCAACCCCATCGGGTTTCTTTCCTACGAGCTGCTGAACGGTCCGGTTGTGTATACATTCGGCGCGGTCCTTGTCGTCACGATTTCTGCCAGCGTGGCCTCACTCTTTGTCCGCTTCCGTCAATCGGAGGGCACCGAGCGCCAGCAAATCAGGTGGCTTTTATTGGCCGGGGCTTTGCTTGTCGTGGCCTACGGCTCCATTTTCTTCACAGCACCCAGCGACTTTGAATTGAGTGGCTTCCAAAACATGGTCCTGGTGCTTTCGATCCTGGGAATCCCGATCGCCATCGCCGTGGCGATCTTTCGCTACCGGCTGTGGGACCTGGACGTGATCGTCAATCGGGCCCTGGTGTATGGCCCCTTGACCACGGTTCTGGCAGGGATCTTCGCTGTGCTCATCGCTGTAAGCTCCGAACTCGCCAAGCAGGTTTTTGGGACCCAGTCGCAGGCCCTCGGTGCGGCGATTTCGGCCGTGGTCGTGGCGATGATCTTCCAACCCATGCGATCCTGGGTGCAGTCGTTCGTGGATCAGCGCTTCTATCCCCAGAAGGCCGATCTGGCTTCCGGCCTGGTCGAGATTCTGCCCGGCTTCTGGTCGTTGTTGGATAGGCAGACGCTGGTCTCGGCCACTCAGGAACATGCGCGGCGGGCGTTGGGAATTGCGCACGCGGCCTTCTTCTTTGGCTCCTCCGATGGGGTATTCAAACGGGTCTCTCTGGATGAATCCCCCTCGGACGGACCGAGCCGGCTTGAGCTGACGCGCCAACAGACGGACGAGCTCCTGAAGAAGCGTGTGATCGCCAATACAAACGGGGGCCCGGCAGCTGGTTTCGTTCCGATCCATGTCGACCGGGGTCGGACGACCGAACTGCTGGGTCTATTGGCGATCGGTAAGCGCGAGAACGGCCGCGGTTACTCGGGGGACGAGCTGAAAGCCCTGGCGGACCTAGGCGGCAAGATTGGATTGGCGCTCAGGGCGGTTGAGATGGCGGAGACGCACAGACATCCATCGGGGCAGGGGAATGCGCTGAAGGATGCGGGGGCCGGACCGTCCTCGGTCGGGGTCGCCTGATCGAAGGGAGCGGCACATGAAGAACCTGTACTTGATTCTGGCCGTGGTTGGCGGCGTCGTGCCAACGGCATTCTATGTCCAGCATGTCATCTCGGCAGGGCCCAATCCGGGGACATTTCTATCGGCGTTGGCGGTCAATCCCGTTGTAAGTGGTCTTACGGCCGATTTAGTCCTGGCTTCCCTGGCCTTCTGGGTGGGCATGATTCACGAGTGGCGCAGCGGCTCCGGCCCCAGTCCGCTGTGGTTCGTTGTGCTCAATCTGGGGGTTGGGCTTTCATGCGCCGTTCCGGCCTACCTCTACGCGCGCGAACGCCATGCGGCGCTGGAGCACAACGCGGGATAGGACGATACCCTTCCACCCCGCCGCCTTGTGAACAGTTTCACAAATGACCCGATGTTGACCCGGCCGGGGCTCCCGGGTGGGTGCAGCGCTGCGAGTTGCGCTCACGCCTCGGCTGGCGGAGAATGGCTCCCTGCACGGGAGCTAGCTCTCGGGCATCGACGTTGGTCGATTTTGTTGGTACAGGAGTGTAGCCATGTCCGAAACGCCAGCTGCCCCGGGTCGACGTTCGTATCGGTTCGTGTGGGTCGTCCTGGGGGGCGCGGTGCTGGCCGTCGTGCTGACGGCTGGGGGCTTTGCCTTCGCCGCATCTCAAGAAACGCACGATCCATTTTGTGCCTCATGCCACACCCAGCCGGAATCGACCTTTTTCCAGCGAACGACCGGTTCACAGCCGGTGGATCTGGCCTCTTTCCATACCGAAAAGACAACCCGCTGCATCGACTGCCATTCGGGGCCGGGGCTCTTCGGGCGGATGGGGGCCGAGCTGTTGGGGGCCCGCAATGCGCTGGCGTGGTACACCCACACGGCCGCCCAGCCTGCCAAACTGACCGTCCCCATCTCGGATGCCAACTGTCTTAAATGCCACCAGGACGTGGTGCAGAGCGGCTATGTCCCGAAGACTGCGGTACAGGGGCTCGGCGGCCGGCGCGGAGGCGAGGAATCTGGGCCCAACCACTGGCACGAACGGTTGGCGGAGTGGCAGGCTTCCACGCCTCAAGCCGGGACCTGCACCAGTTGCCATTCGGGTCATGGGACGGACGGCACGGCTGCCACGGGATACGAAGTGACCCACAGCACGCAGGCAGTTTGCGATTCTTGCCACCAAACCATGCGACGCGAGCGGGGTGGCTAAGCGTTTACCGACAGCGCCAGGCTGCAACACGGTTCCGGCGGACGCGCTGTTCGACGTCATGCCTGTCATGGCTGGCTGCATCGAGCGAAGCGCCGAAGCGGCCGCCTGGTCAGTCTAAGGACCGCAATCGGTCACAATCGCGAGAGTTCCCCGAAGCTTTCCCCGGCGTTTGAATCGGCGGTGGCGACGTGTGCCGAGGAAGCGCACCCGCCGAGTGGTCTGGCGCCACGTTATCTGACGAAGCTTTACCTGGCTAGCGGAGCACCAGCATGATGATCAGCCATAGGAGGATCACTGCGCCCAGGGCGATGCTGGCGATGCCTAGGGTCATGGCGGTGCGGCTGGGGGGCTCGGCACCTTCTTCATGGGTGCCGCGAGCCGCGCCGATGGCAACCCCCAGGCTGACTCCGATGGCGATACCGAGGGCAAGGTTGTCCAGGGCTAGCCCCAGTGCAACACCCAGGCCGGCACCGATGGCGATTCCCGCACCCAGGCTGTTTCTTAACCCTTTGTTGGTTCGATTGTCCATGGATTGAGCTCCCTCCGTCGTGATCAGCTCGTGGTGCCTCAAGGTCACGAGGCTTCGAGGGTCCATCCCTAGAGTATGGTTTCCTGGCTCGAGTTTCAGGTGACATTTGACCTCTTCTCCCGGACTGGCGGCCGATCATCCAGGAGCACGTAGGCGCGATCGGCGACTGCCCGGCTTGTGTTTTGTGCAAGAGACATTCTGGGGTAAGAATGATACTGGCCCCGGGTGGTCCGGCGGTCAGCCGAATACGTTGCACAGAGGAGCATCACGATGGCCGACAGTCCCATCGCCGCAGATGTGCCCACGCAAATGTCCCTGGGGAAATCCGCCCTCATGCATCTCCTGCCAGGTGCTCTGCTCACGCTGGTTTACTTTCTCATCGCGCCATCGATGATGGCGGCAGGCTATCCTGCGCTCGCAGCCTTGCTTCTGGCTGTTCTCGTGATCCTGATCCCCTTCGAACTCGGTATTCTGCTTGTGCTTGCCTATCGTCGGAATGGACGGCTGAGCCTGCAGGGTGTCGTCATGTGGCGTGAACGTGTGTCGTGGACGACTTTCGCCTGGGTTGTTCCTGTTCTGGTGGTTTGGGGCAGCGTTGTCTTTGTTGGCCTATCCTCACTGGAGGGCGTGTTCGCATCCCGGCTGTTCGCCTGGATGCCAGCCTGGTCGCTGCCCACGGCCGGGATGAGTCAGTTTGAAGGCATTGCCCGTGGCAAACTCATCCTGACTCTGGCTGCGTTTTTTGTTCTCAATGGGTTTGTTGGCCCGGCGGTGGAAGAGCTGTACTTCCGTGGCTATCTCCTCCCGCGGATCTCGCGGTTGGGCACGGCCTGGGCCGTCATTTGGAACGTAGTCTTGTTCTCCCTCTACCACTTCTTTTCACCCTGGGGTAATCTCACGCGCATCTTGGCGCTCTTGCCCATCGTCTACCTGGCGGCAAAGAAGCGCAACATTTACATCAGCATGAGCACACACATCACGCTGAATACGCTGGGCATGATACCGACCTTGGTGGCCGACCTCGGCGCCTGACGTACCGAGCAAGCTCGCCGGGTGGCCCGGCCCTCGGAGCCTTCGGGGGAGAACTTCCCGGGGAGGTTGGCCATGTTCGAGCTTCCGGAGTCTCAGAACCTGGCTTGTCAGATGGGTCGACCCTTGGCGGGCCAGGTCGTCCAAGCGGGACTATTGGGAAACCGCCCGCTCCAGGCTCCCTGCCCGCGTGGCCTTCAAGCCGGATATGGCCGGTTTACCGTGGCCCCATTTTGTGAAATCCCTCACAAGCGACTTGCTTGTGCGGCCCTCCCCCGTACGGCACCGCCCCTCATTCCGAAGATGAACAGAAACGTGTATCATAGCGGCGTTTGATTCGAGCCATGGCATGCCCATCCTGGTGCTTTGTTTGATCCGAGGAGCATGGCCTCCAGCTTGGGTTGGCCCACACCTGATGTTGCCCGTTTTCTAGGACCGAGATAGTGGAGGGCGTTTTGCATCATCGCGTGCGAGCGGCCGTCATCATCGTTAAAGATGACAGCCTGCTGCTTGTGAAGCATGTCGATCCGCGCAGCGGCGCCACCTGGTGGATCCCGCCCGGCGGTGGTTTGGAGCCCGAAGACGGATCGATCCTGGCTTGCGCAGAACGGGAGGTGTTTGAGGAGACCGGTCTGCAGGTCGAGCTCGGCAAACTGGTCTACCTGAGAGAGTTTGCCGAGGTGGCCGCCGGTGTGCGCCACATCGAGATCTACTTCCTGTGTGGATCGTATCAGGGTGTGATCACCCTGGATAACGTCGCCGGCAGCGGCCCCGACGAAGACTACATTCGAGATGTGGTCTGGGTGCCGAGGGGAGATCTGGCAGGGCTGGATGTCTATCCTGAGCATCTGGTGGGCGGATTCTGGGAGGACCTTCGTATGGGCTTCCCCCAGGTCATCCATCTCGGCGTGACTTCAGACGTGTTGCCACCCGAAAGTTGACTTTATCCGGGACGATTGACCGAGATTCGCCTGAGCGGGGGCATATGCCGATGAAACGTTTCCAGGCCTTCGAGTTCGAAGACGCCAGCTGGTTCCCGGCCCTGGTTCGGGATCTTATGACCGATTATCTGGGAGCGGCCGTGGAGATGCTTCGGCTGTTCGCACCGGCGGCGGACGTGATCGCTGCGGGTTTGGCGGGCTCCGGCGAACACCGAATTGTCGACCTGGGCTCGGGTGGGGGCCGGGTTTGGCTGAGCCTGGCCCCCGTCCTCGAGTCGCAGGTTCCCGGACTTCAGGTCAGGCTGACTGACGCCTATCCGAACGCGGCCGCCCTGAATGCTGTCGTGGCCAAACTCCCGGGTATTTTGGCTGCCGAAGCTAGATCGGTCGACGCACGTAAAGTGCCCGGTGACCTGCCGGGATTGCGGACGATGTTCCTCGCCTTCCATCATTTCCCGCCGGACGACGCCCAAAAGATACTTGAAGACGGCGTCGCCGGTGGGCAAGCGGTGGTGATCTTCGAGGGGCAGCGCCGTGATCTGGGCCACCTGCTTCAGTTCGCCATCTCTCCCTTGGCGGTGCTCCTGATGACGCCGGCCATCCGGCCCTTTCGCCTGAGCCGGATCTTGTTCACCTACCTCATCCCGATCGTGCCGCTGCTGGTCGGCTGGGACGGCGTCGTCTCCGTCCTGAGAACCTACACTGAGGACGAGATGCGGTTGTTGGCGTCCAAGGCCGATCCCGAGGCGCATTTCACCTGGGAGACCGGCGAACTGGCGTCTGGGACGAGCGTTGTTCCGTACCTCCTTGGAGTTCCCACGGCACCCAAGTAGGAGAGCACGGGAGAAGACCAGCTCGGCGCGCGACGGACCGGCGGCGCGTCCAGCCCCCACCAATGAGCCCTTGGCGGAAACTCGGCAACCGCCTCATCTGGCGCATCCAGGGTAGAGCCTGGAGCTGCCCCTTTTCGCCGAACCCCGATGATCAATCGCTTGGCTAGCCGGCCCCTTGACAGATCCTCCGAATTCGGAGACAATGGCCCGATATTAGGCGCGCCTAAATCAGGGTTTAGGGAACGATGATCACGGAAGCCGACCAGAACTACCTCAAAGAAATCTACAACCTGGAGCTTGATCATCAGCAGGTCACGACCTCCATGCTGGCCGATCGGTTTGGGTTTTCGCCGGCCACCGTCACGGGGATGCTCAAGAAGCTCGCGCATCACGGGTGGGTAGCCTACGAGCCGTACCAGGGTGTGACCCTGACGGATGATGGCCGGAAGATCGCTCTTGAAGTGATCCGCCACCACCGCTTGCTCGAGACCTATCTTGCCCGCGCCCTCAATATCCCCTGGGATCGGCTGCACAATGAAGCCGAGAAACTTGAGCATGTCCTGTCGGATTACCTGGAAGCCCGCATAGACGAGAGCTTGGGCTACCCAACCTCGGACCCGCATGGGTCGCCGATCCCGAGCGTGGACGGCGCCATCCCCGACGGTGGGCGAGTGCGGCTTGCCAACCTGGCTGCCGGCGCCGAAGCGGATGTGGTCGAGGTCTACGACAGAGACCCCGAACTGCTAGCTCGTTTGGAAGAGCTTGGGCTCACCCCGGGGGTCCGAATCGCCGTGCAGGCGGTCGAGCCGCTCGATGGTCTACTCACGTTGAATGTAAGCGGCAACCCGGTGGTCGTCGGTCAGACGACGGCCAGCCATGTTTTCGTCAAACAGCTGGATCTTCATCCAGCTGCCTCGTAGAGTACGAGGTTGGGTTATGCCTGATCTTCAACCGTCACCTGCCGTGGAGCAGCCCTTGGACCAACCAGAGCCTCGTCACGGTCCGGCGGACGTTGGGACGGTCACGGCCGCACAGGAAATCCTGGAAGGCCGGGTAGAAAAGAACATCATCAAGCGGCTGCTACCGTTCATGGGCCCAGCATTTATCGCCGCCGTGGCCTACATCGACCCGGGCAACTACGCCACCAACATTCAGTCCGGCGCCAAATTCGGCTACACCCTGGTGTGGGTAGTGTTCGCCAGTAACTTCATGGCCATGCTGATCCAATCCATGTCGGCCAAGCTCGGCATCGCCACCGGCAGGAATCTGGCGGAGATGATGCGCGACCACTATCCGCCCTGGGCGACGGTGGCGATGTGGATCATGATGGAATTGGTGGCCATGGCCACCGACTTGGCCGAGTTTTTGGGCGCCGCCCTGGGCGTCTACCTGCTCTTTCCCGGTCTGTTCATCACCATCGGCACCGCCATCGGACTTCCGGACCTGTTGATTCCCGCCATCCTGATGGGCTTTCTAACGTTGGTAGTGCTCCTGCTGGAGCACGGCGGCTTCAGGCCGCTTGAAGCCCTGATCACCGCTTTGGTGGGTGTCATCGCCGTGTGCTACCTGATTGAAACCATCATCGACAAGCCGGATTGGGGGGCGATCGCCATCCACTCGGTGGTCCCCGCCTTCGCCGGGCCGGAGAGCATTCTGCTGGCGACCGGCATCCTGGGTGCGACGGTGATGCCCCACGCCATCTTCCTCCATTCCGGGCTGACCCAAGGACGGATTGTCACCCGAGAGCCGGAGAAGCTGCGTCGCCTATTTAAATTCGAAGTGGCCGACATTCTGATCGCCATGACGATCGCCGGCCTGGTCAACGCCGCCATGCTGATCATGGCCGCGTCGACCTTTTATACTCACGGGCTGAGCAGTATCGCCTCCATCGAGGAAGCCCACCGAACCCTCGAGCCCTTGTTGGGGGGCGCTGCCAGCATGGTCTTCGCCATCTCGCTCCTGGCCTCGGGGCACTCATCATCTACGGTGGGCACGATGGCTGGCCAGATCATCATGCAGGGCTTCATTCACCGCAAGATTCCCTTGTGGATCCGGCGCCTGATGACCATGCTGCCGTCCTTCATAGTGATCGGACTCAAGCTCGATCCGACCAACACGCTGGTGTTGAGCCAGGTCATTCTGAGCTTCGGTCTGCCGTTTGCCATCATTCCTCTGGTGGTGTTTTCGTCCGACAAGAAGCTGATGGGGGTGTTGGTCAATCGCAAAATCACAACCTTTATCGCCTGGATCGTGGCCGCGTTGATTGTGGCTCTGAATCTGTTCCTGCTCTACGAGACGATTTGGGGCGGGGGCGCACCCTAGGTCCCCCCGGCCGGGTTGTCCGCCGCCACAGGTCTGGGGAAAGCAGCCGCCGCGAGACTTCTGACAACGCATACGGGAGACCAGAACCAGAAAATGGTTGGATCGGGTCAGTGAGCCGAAGCCGTTGAACATCGATACCTATTGGGAGTACGAAGATTCTGCGAAAGCGAGGCGGCCTTTCGGAGAGCGATGGCCGAAGCCGCCGGCGATGACCGGCTCGAACTCTTGACCCAGGTGGCGCGGGCGCGGGGCCTGCAGGACGATTTCGAAGGGGCCCACCATCTGCTGGACCAGGTCGAGGGGGACCTTGGCGGGGCAGGAAGCCGGCCACAAATCCGCTACCTTCTAGAACGAGGACGAGCCTTCAACTCAAGCGGGGACCGGAAGAAGGCCCGCGGGCTCTTCCAACAAGCCTTGGAAGCGGCGGTGTCGGCCGGCCAAGAAGGTCTGGCGGTGGATGCCGCCCACATGGTGGCTATCACCTTGGCCGGCACGCCTGAAGCCGAGGCGTGGAACCGGCGGGGACTCGAGCTAGCGAACGGCTCGCAGGATCCCAAAGCCCTCTCGCTGGTGCCTGCTCTTCTGAACAACATGGCCTGGGATTTGCACGACTTTGGGTGCTTGGAAGAGGCACTATCGACCTTCGAGCAGGCATTGGAAGCTTGGGAGGCCCGGGGCAAACCGCGTCAGATCCAGATCGCACGTTGGTCCGTCGCTCGCTGCCTCCGCTCACTGGGGCGACACTCTGAAGCCATGACCATTTTGAGAGACCTCGAGGCGGAGGGAGAGGCGAGTCGGTCGCCCGACCCCTTTGTCTTCGATGAGTTGGCCGAGAATCTCTTAGCGCTGGGTGACAGCCAAGCGGCTCAGGACGCCCTGCGCCTGGCGGCTGACCTGCGCCGCGCTGGCGACGATTGACACCCCTCAACCGTCTGCTGGCCGAGCCATCCCAGGTTTGATCCCCCATCACCCTTCCAAGGCATCGCGGTGCCGGCATTCGTCTCAAGCATTCAAACTTGAAACAGAACACTTGTTCGAATATAATGCTGAGACGGATGGTTCCGATTGGGAGGTGCACCATGACCGACACACTGATCGCACAGGCCGAGGTCGTGATTCACGCAACCCCCGACAAAGTTTGGCAGGCGCTCACCGAGCCCGATTTGATCGAGAAGTACCTGTTTGGCACCCGGGTTGAGACCGATTGGCAGCCCGGCAGCCCCGTCATTTACCGTGGCATCTGGCAGGGAAAATCTTATGAGGACAAGGGCGTCGTGTTGGAAGTCGAGCCGGGGCGCCGATTGGTGAGCACGTTTTGGAGCGCGCTGTCCGGCGTGCCGGACGAGCCAGCCTACTACAAGACCGTGACCTATGAGCTGACACCCGAGGGTCAATCAACACACCTCAGGGTGATCCAGGACAACAACGCCTCACAGGACGAGGCAGATCATTCCAGCCAAAACTGGAGCAGCGTGCTCGAGAACTTGAAGGCCCTTCTTGAAGCATAAGTTTTGGCGCCAGCGTGGCCGATACCGCAATCCGGTGGTCGAAAGGCGAGAGTGGTGGGCAGGGCGATGAAACCACGAATCAGCATGATCACCCTGGGGACACGCGATCTTGAACGCGCCGCCAGATTTTACGAGCAGGGATTGGGCCTTCCCCGTCTCCCGCTGCAAGGCGATGTGGCGTTCTTCTCGCTGAACGGCAGCTGGCTTGGGCTGTACGGCTGGGATGATTTGGCCGCCGACGCCGGTGTGGCGGCTGAGGGGGACGGCTTCCGAGGAGTTGCCTTGGCTCACAACGTAGAGTCCAAGGCCGAGGTTGATCGGCTGCTGAGCGAAGCGGTCGGCGCCGGGGGCCGTCTCGTTCGGCCCGCGTGTGACACGGATTGGGGCGGTTACTCGGGCTATTTTGCCGATCCGGACGGCCACCTGTGGGAAATCGCCTGGAACCCGCACATGGCCGTCGGTCCCCAAGATGGCTAACCTCTTTCACAAGCGTATGCTCAGACGCCCGCCAGTGAGCCGGTTGGCAAGGGCCCAGAAGACGGGGCGTAAATTGTCGCAACAGCCACGGACACTTATCACTGGGCTGCGCAGTTGCCAGGATCTATGCTGAGACTGCGCTGGATGAGATCTGTCCCGCATGATGACAACCTACGCGGGGGTCTCGGGAGATTTCCATGTCGACTGCGCTTGTACGTTCGGTCATTCTGATTGTGGGTGTGGCGGCCATTTCGGGTGTGTACGCCTTCGCGCGTGCCAACGCCCTGACCACACCCGATCAGCTGGCGGCCAAGGGCTTGGCTGCGGCGCGCTGGGACACGGCCATTTTCTTCGCTGGAGTGGGTCTGGTCGTTGGGATCATCGGCGTGCTCGTCTACCAATGGATGGGCGGGGCGGGATCGCCAAGCGCATCGCGATCCTTCCTGCTCCTGGCGGTGGGGATTGGGGTGGCGCTGGAGATTCTGGCAGCTGTGGTCTTCAAGATGCGCGGTTTGGCAGACTTCACCGCCCTGCATATCTTGCACATTGTCGGGTTCGGCTGGCTCTTGCCGATGGCCTACGTCGCCTGAGTTCGGCCTCGGCGCGTGTTCCACTCAATTTAAGGCGGTGTGTGTCCGCCGGGGCCCCGTCCCGGCGGACTTCTTTGTGTGTCCCCCCGGGCATGAGGCATAATGGTGGTGGATGTCCGAAATTGGGCGGGTCAGGGGATATGAGACGCTCAAGTGAGGAGGTCACGCGTGGATTCTGAATGGAAGAGCATCATCTGGTCCCAGTTCGGCGCCGCCATCGATATGTTGGACCACGCCCTGAAGGCAATTCCCGAGGACCGGCTGGTCGACCGCAGTCAATTGCCCGAGCTTTGGTATGTCGTTTACCACACGTTGTTCTGGTTGGACCTGTATCTCAGTGGATCGGTAGAAGGCTTTGCCCCGCCCGACCCATTTGGCATGGAGGAGCTCGATCCCGCCGGGGCAATGCCTGCGACCCCCATCGACCAAAGTGCATTGACGGACTATCTGGTGCACTGCCATGAAAAGTGCCGGGTCACGCTTTCCTCGCTGACCAATGAGGCGGCAAAGCGAATTTGTAATTTCTCTTGGGGGAGCGTGTCGTTTGCTGAACTGCTGATCTACAACATGCGTCACGTACAGGATCACGCAGCCCAGCTCAATCACATCCTGGGGCAGACCTACGGCGAGGCGCCGGCGTGGGTGGGCCGGGCACCGGACCCGCTGTAGGGCCAACGAGGGAGCGCGACCGACGACGTGAACACACCTTCCATGAATTGGGGGGCTTCCACGGCCCTGGCTACATTCTCCAAGAGCGTGCGCACTTGGGGTGAGGCACGGTCGGACATCGCGGGCATCCTGCTGGTCGGGTCTTGGGCGCGCGGCGAGGCCGGCCCCGGTTCGGACGTCGATCTGGTGATCTTGGTCGAGGACCCAGGCGCCCTGCTCGCGGATCGCAGTTGGCTCGAGCACATGGGATCCGTAGTTTCCGTCCAAGAAGAAGACTGGGGGAAGGTCCAAAGCTTGCGGGTGGTTCACACCTCGGGCCTTGAGGTGGAATACGGCCTTACGAGTTGGTCGTGGCTCGCCGAACCGTTAGACGAGGGAACCACGAGCGTGCTCATGGCCGGTGCAAAGGTCATCTTCGATCGGGACGGCAGCCTCTTGCCTATGCTTCAAGCGTATCTATCCGCCGAGTCCGGGTCGATTCGAACAGCGGCAGAGCGGCTGAGTGCAGGCGGCGCAGGCT
Organism: uncultured Chloroflexia bacterium; assembly: GCA_963807065.1. GTDB lineage: Bacteria > Chloroflexota > Anaerolineae > Anaerolineales > E44-bin32 > CAWAND01. Next base: position 365,761 of record CAWDZQ010000001.1, on the reverse strand, counting down.
CGGCTGGGGCGCCGACCTTAGGCGGGGGTGGGTCGGCGGCGGATCGTTTTGAGCGCTGGATGGTGATTCTCGGGGCCGGCTTTTCCCTCGTCGTAACGCTGGGGGTATGGGGAAGTTTGGCTCCTGCGCAACCCATTTGGCCCCTGCCGGCTGTTTATTTCGTCGAGCTGCTGACCCTGGCGCTGGTCACTTGCGGCCTCAGCCTCTCGACCCATCGACTGGCCGCCCCCGCCGCCTGGCTGACGACAGGTGCGCACTGGGCTTTCTCCTTCCTGGCGCGGCTCTCCGTTGGCGTACTGTTTGCGCCGGTGGCTCTAGTATTCGGCGTGGCTGCGCTTGCGTTCTCCCTGCGGGCCAAGGCCGGGCTCTTCAGGGGATTTGCCCTGGCCGTATTGGCTGGATTGGCGCAGACGGGACTGATCCTGATGATGGCCCGGCTCCAGGTCATGTGAGGCACAAGCGAGCCCCCGAGCGAGGGGCAAGAGGTCATGATTGTGAAGAGTTTCACAAAGCGTCCCGTCCGTGGTTTTGCGGTGTCGCCCAGGTGGGCACAGGTTGGCCTTCGGAACCAGCCGCCGAGGAGGAGTTAGGCATGGACACAGCCGAGTTCGTCCCGTTAACGGGATACCGAGAGTACCCTCCAGATGAAATGGTGCTGCGTGCCTCCAGTTTCCTGGAGCAGATGCGGCTCCGGCGGAGCGTGCGCCAATTCTCCGATCGGCCGGTGCCGTTGGAGGTGATCAGGTCGTGCCTGGCGACAGCCGGCTCGGCTCCCAGTGGGGCCAACTTCCAGCCGTGGCATTTTGTGGTCGTATCGGATGCTTTCGTGAAGCAACAGATCCGGGAAGCAGCCGAAGCCGAGGAGCACGAGTTCTACCACCATCGAGCGCCGAAGGTATGGCTCGAGGCGCTGGCCCCACTGGGGACGAATGAACGCAAACCCTACCTGGAGACCGCTCCGTATCTGATTGCCGTGTTCAGTCAGAGCTATGGCGTCCAAGCAGACGGGCGCAAGGTCAAGCACTACTATCCCAGGGAATCCGTCGGAATCGCCACCGGCTTCCTGATCGCTGCTCTGCATCTCGCCGGCCTGGTTTGCCTGACTCATACCCCCAGCCCAATGGGGTTCCTGAACCGGATTCTCAACCGCCCGGGGCACGAAACACCCTTTTTGCTCCTGGTCGTGGGTTTCCCGGCCGAGGATGCAGCGGTGCCCAAGATAACCAAGAAGCCACTGGAAGAGATCACCAGTTTTGTGGGGAGCTGAAGTTTGGGCTGTGGTCAGAGCCTTCTGTGCAGGGCACCTCGGGCAGGCTATCCGGCCGTCACGGACTTCTCGGTGGCCACCTGGCCGTCGGACGGTAGGGCCGAGGCAGATGACCCTTGAGCGAGGGGCCTAGCGCTGGGCGCAGGCTCCAGTTGCCTTCCTGAACGAGCTCATGAGGTGCCGGTCAATCACAAGCTCTACACAAAGGCACCACAAACCCGTCGGTCCGCGTCAGCTCGCGTGTTAGAATTGGCCGCATGTGGCTGGGTCGAGACGCTTGCGTGGGTCTCATTCGCCAGGTCCCTCAAGCAGGAGGCGATGCATGAACCGGTACATGGTTGAAACCCCCCATTCGGCAGAAAACTGCCAGCTCGTCATCAATGAAGTCCATGCCATGGGCTATTTGCACTACTTCGAATGGGGCTGCGAAACGGGTGTGCACTGCGGTTGGGGATTCGTCGAGGCGGATGACGAGGGTGGCGCATTGCTGACGGTTCCTTCCATCGTCCGGGCCGATGCACGCGTGGTCGAAGTCTCCAAGTTCGGATCGGCCAAGGGCAGGGAGCTCCACCATCCCTGATCGGCGTTGGTCCACTTAGATCTGCCAACTCTCGTGTTGTCAATCCAACCCGACCATCCACGCCAGCCACGCCGGATACTTACCCGCGAAAGGACGGTCATGGTCAGCAGCAGCGCCAAGAACGCAGAAGCCTACCTTCGGGAACTGACTCCTGAAAAGCGGATGGTGGTCTCCAGAGTTCGGGAAGTTATCCTGGCCAATCTTCCCAAGGGCTACCAGGAATTGATGACCTGGGGCGTGATCACCTACGAGATCCCGCTTGAGACCTACCCGGAAACCTACAACAAGAAACCTCTGACCTACATGGCTTTGGCATCGCAGAAGAACTACTTTGCGTTGTACCTGATGGGTGTCTACAGCAATCCAATGCAGGAAGCGGCCTTGGCCGAGGGTTTTCATCGGGCGGGCAAGAAGCTAAACATGGGCAAGGCCTGTCTCCGCTTTCGCCGGCTGGAAGATCTTCCCCTGGATGTGATTGGCCAGATCACTGCCAGCCTGCCCCCGCAAGGGCTTATTGCCCGCTACGAGGAATTTCGGAGGCCGCGTTGAAGGGAAGCCGCACTTTCCTACCTTCAGCCCTCCAGGTATGAAGGGCGATGTCCCAGATGGAAAACTGGCTGGCCGGCGGTGATCTTCGTTCAGACGGTGCATCCAACGAAGTGGCGGCCCTGGTGATCGGTCGGCTCTCCCACCTGCATGGATCAAGAGTAAGCGGGTCCGGACTCAGATCTGTACTTCGCACCCAGATCCGTCGGAGTGATCCGACGAGCTTTTTCATGGAGGCAAGGACCAGCCATCTTCACCCGTTGATCCCAGTGATCGAGAGAGGGATGTGTGCATGATGACCGAAACACCAACCGGTGCGACCGGCCTGAGTGGTCTGGGGCAAATTGCTATCAGTGTTAGGGACATATCGCGTTCGATCGAGTTCTATAGGGACGTGCTGGGGTTGTCCTTCCTCTTTCAGGCAGGCGGCCTGGCTTTCTTCGATCTCGAAGGGGTTCGCTTAATGCTGGCAGAACCCGAGTCGTCCGAAGAGCCGGACCGCGCCTCGGTGCTGTATTTCAAAGCGCCGAACCTGGAGTCCAGGGCAGCCGCCCTGGAATCGGCTGGCGTGGCCATGGTCGGTTCGCCGCATGTGGTCCATCGAACCGATGACCGGGAACTGTGGATGACATTTTTCAATGACCCGGATGGGCATCTGATGGCCCTGATGGAGGAGCGACCGGCCGTCTGAGGGGCACTGCTGGAAATGGAGGTCCGCGTGAGAGCTTGGTCCCTCCATGCGAATCATCTAAAGTCGGCGGCTTTGGTGGCGGCATGGCGAGAGGCGCTTTCGGCCCAGGTAGTTTCTCCACAGCCGGATGCGCGGCTGCCGGCAGCACCCTCAGCTGGGGCGCTTCAGGAATGAGTTGGATCCGCCGCCCGCCCTGGCAGCCCGCCTGCTCGGGGTCCACAACGAGCCGCGGCCCCGGGGGAATCGCATTGACGCGTCCAAGATCGGCGGGTCGGCCGGAGCCGGTAGTATGACGCCGACTGGCCGAATGCCGGCATTCGAACGGAGCATCTGATGGCTCAGTTGACCCCCTTGAGTTCCCGGCATGTTCTGGGCGCACATGGGCAGCCTGTCGCCCGAGGCCTATCCATTGTTCGCCATCCTCCCCGGGCCCATCGCGGATTGGGAGCAGGGGGCACGCCTGAGCTCGGCCCTTTGCAATTCATGCGGGCGCGTCGAGCGGGCGACGAGTTGCCACACGGCTCGGCGTGTGCAAGAATCAGTTCAGGAAGCGCGCGGGTTGTCCTGATCAGGGAATGCCTTCGGTAGGCTGGAGACGATGCATGGGGTTCGGCGTAGAACTCAAGACGGGTGAACGGGCGGAAGGGCACCCTTTTTCAGACCTCGAACATACCGATCAGGATCGCGCCACGATGCGCAAGATGGCGCATCAACTGGTCGACACATATGAAGACCCGAAAGTGTGCGATTTCACACTTCGCAATGGCCCCATATGCCAGTCGGACCCGCAAGGGCGCCACTTCCGGATTTACTACATACGACCTGACCGTCTCTTCAGAACAAGGCAGCTTGCCGTGGTGGGTTTCTTTGGGCACAAGCGGCTCCATGCCGATATTCGACCCCTGCTCAAAGCGGACAGGCTGTTCGAAGCCGAGTTTACCCATCATCCCGATCTGTTGAGTCTGAGCACGGTGCGGGTGGCCAACGGCGATTTCGGCAATCTGGTGGTGTTCGCCCGACCTGAAGCGATCGCGCTGTGGAACAACTCGGTGGTGCACCGCAAGCTGGTGGCTGAGATCTCTCCTCCGTATTACCTGACCATACGCCTCAACAACGGTTGGCTTCCTAACGGCCTCCAGGACCCCGACGGCCTGTGGATCGAGCGCGTCAAGTACATCGACTATTCCTCAACGCCCATGTGGCGCGCCGTCCGTACCTTCGGGACGGAGTTGTGACCCGGTCGCCGATGGCCCATGATCACGCATTTGAGGCTGAGGTCTTTGCCCGAGCCACCCGGGTGCGAGGGCATGCCAGCCGGCGTGCCGTGCGGCTCGACCCCGGCTGGAGATTCTGATGCCGGATCTGGAGTCTTTCTACGACGGGCTGGCTGCCGACTATCCCTTGATCTACCAGGATTGGGACGCCAGTCTGAAACGGCAGGCCGGGGAGTTGGATGCAGTGCTCCGCGGAGTGGGGGGCGGCTCGGTAAGAACCGTGCTCGATGCCGCCTGTGGGATTGGCACCCAGGCCATCGGCCTGGCGGAACTCGGATATCAGCTGACGGCGTCCGACATCTCCCAAGCCTCCCTCGACCGGGCGGCCGAAGAATCGCGCCGTCGCGGGCTGAAAATCTCCTTTCTCCAATCGGACATGCGAAGTGTGCATGATCTGGCGGGCGACGGTTTCGACGCCGTGATCGCTTGCGACAATGCCGTGCCCCACCTGGAGACCGAAGCGGATATCCTGCAGGCAATGCGTGCCTTCCACAAGAGTCTTAGACCCGGCGGGGTGGCGCTCATCTCCAGTCGGGACTATGCCGGAATGCCGCGCCAGGGGGAGCTGATCAACCCTCGACGTGTGCACCTCCAGGGCAATCACCGGGTGATCCTGTTTGACGTTTGGGCGTTTGACGGCGACCACTACGACATGACGGTGTATCTGGTCGAAGATTCAGGTGTAGGCGTGCCGACGGCTCGCGCCATTCGGGGTGGGCGCTACTTTTGTATCAGCCTTGACCGGATCCAATCGCTGATGGCTGAAGCCGGATTTGAGCAAGTTACACGGCTCGATGAGGCCTATTTCCAACCCCTTCTCGTGGGTGTTCGCTAGGCGGCTATCCATATCCCTCCGCGGTACGCCTTGCGGGATGGTTCCCGCACGGTTAGATTAGGTGCATGCGGCGCTGGCTTCTGTTGCAGATTCCCCTGGCAGTGATCCTGCTGGGGCTTGGATTCGGGGGCGGTTTGGCCTGGACTCGCTTGGCTGAACTCAGCGCTACCTCCACGGCGGTGCCCACGGCCGCGCTTACCAAGGAGCCCTCGAACACCCCCAGCGCTACGCCCACGTCGTCGCCAACCCTGATCCCCAGCCAAACCCCCACGACGACCGATACGCCCACCCCGTCGCTGACAGCGAGCATCACCCCCACGCCCAGCCGCACGCCGACGCCAAGCCGGACCCCCACCATCACCCCCACGCCCACCTACAGCCCGCCGCAGGCGCACGTCCTGCAGCAGGCCAATTGCCGCTACGGCCCGGGGGCTGCCTACCTTTACGAATGGGGCCTCTACACGAACGATCGGGTGGAGATTTACGGCCGCAACGATCAGGCGACCTGGGCCTATGTCGACCCCTGGACGTATGAGGGCCGTTGCTGGGTCAATGCGGCGCTGCTGGACATCTTCCGGGGAGACCTGCTTGACGCGCCCATCTATTATGGGCGCCTCCCGTTGTCCGACTTGTACAAGCCGCCGACAAACGTTGGTGCTGTCCGCGATGGCAACCGTGTCAACATCAACTGGACCCCTGTGTGGATGACGGAAGACGATGACCGGGGCTACCTGCTCGAGACATGGGTTTGCATGGACCGCCAACTTGTGTTCACGCCGATTCATGTCAATGCACCGCCGGCCTACGTCGATGATGAGCCGGGTTGCCAGCAGCCGTCGTCGGGCCGCCTTTACACGGCTGAGAAGCATGGCTACACTCAGTGGGTGAAGATCCCATGGCCGGTTTTCCCGGGATCCACCCCGACGCCCGCCGCTAATCCCTAGAAATCCGATGGCTGGCAAGCAGGACGGGCCATGGAGTAGAATGGCCCCGGTGCCCCATCCTCTGACTGAAAACTTCTAGCCACAAGAGGGCTGATTTGCATCTAAGACTTCGCGATCCTGTAAGCGGACTCACCCATCTTGGCGCTGCCGTGGCGGCGGTGGCCGGACTGGTTTTCTTGTTGTTGATTGGGACAGGCCCGGAGTGGAAGCGGGTGTCCTTGGCGGTCTATGGCGCGGCTCTGGTTGCGATGTTTGGCGCCTCGTCGGCTTATCACTTGATTGTGGCCAGCCCTCGGGTGATCCAGTGGCTGCGAAAGCTGGATCACGCCGCCATCTACCTCCTCATTGCTGGCACTTACACGCCGGTTTGTCTGTCGTTCTTCGACGGTTTTTGGCGTTGGGGGCTGCTGGCGATCGTGTGGAGCATGGCCTTCGCCGGGGTAGCCCTGAAGATGCTGTTTATCAATGCCCCGCGTTGGCTTTCGGCGGGCATCTACCTGGTGATGGGCTGGTTGTCTGTGGTCGCCGTCGGTGAAATGGTCGTGACCATGCCTGTCGGAGCGCTGGTGTGGCTGTTCGTGGGTGGCGCGTTCTTCACCCTGGGGGCCGTGATCTACATTCTAAAGAAACCGGATTTCCTGCCCGGCGTGTTCGGATTTCACGAGGTCTGGCACATCTTCGTGATCCTCGGATGTCTCAGCCACTACATCTTGATCGCCGCCTACGTGGCAGGATCGCAAGCCAGCTTCTAGCTTCCACAGGAGCAACTGATCGTCAAGACCGAGGGCTGATCGCGTTCGCCAATCCGCCTGAGTCCGTGACCAGGGGAGGCTTATGTCCCTTACCGCCAAATCGCCCCAAATCGGCTTCCTGGACAAACAGGGATTTCATCTGCTGTCGGCGGCTCTCTCGCTTGTCATCCTGGCGTGGGCGGGCAGATACAACTCGATGGCGAACGGTTCGCTGTGGGGTTGGGGGACGCCGACCTGGTACTGGCTGACTGCGGCCGTCCCCATGGTCCATCAGGCTTATGTGATGGTCGTCTGGCGCTGGCAGCTCACCGTCCAAGGGCCCACACGGCTGCTGGGTGACAAGGCCTTTCCCCTTTATGGTGTGGGCTTCATGATCCTGTTTGTGCTGAGGCTGGTGACCATCGTTCTGCTCGCCCTGTCCAACAGCGGCAGTCTCCAGGCGAATCCCTTTGTGTTGGACGTGCTCATTGTCGTGGTGTCGGTGCTGAGTTTGTATGTTCTCTACTCCGTCGGACGCTACTTTGGGCTCAGGCGTGCCCTGGGGGCGGATCATTTCGACCCGGCCTATCGTGGCGCTCCCCTCGAGAAGCGGGGGGCGTTCCGGTACGTTGACAATGCAATGTATGTGGCCGGACTGATGGTCCTCTATCTGCCGGGATTGCTGTGGGCGTCGAGCGCCGCTCTGCTTCTGGCAGGCTTCAACCACGCGTATGTCTGGATTCACTACCTGACGACTGAGAAGCCGGATATGCAAGTGATCTACGGATCGAGTCCCGAACACAGCTGACCGCCACGCTATCCCGCGGCGCTTCCCCACGAGACGACGGATGGGCCGGCCCGTTGAACTCCTCCGATCTATTGCAGCGCTTCGACCTTCAGGAACGCATCCAAGCCCTTTTTCCCGGCGTGGAGCGGCAGAGCACCCCCGAACTCGTCCGCTTCGTGAGGCCGGCACCAGGTACGAATTTCATCCTCTACAGTCGGCTGACACGGGAAACCGCCGACGCCACGATCCAGGCCCAAATCGAAGAGCTCCAGGCGTTTGGGGGACCCATCGAATGGAAGGTTTACAGCCATGATCGGCCGCCTGAATTGAGCGATCTGCTCGAAAAGCACGGCTTTGTGCCCGACGTGCCGGCTCCGACCCTGTGTCTCGACCTGGCGGCTCATCCAGATTCGCTCACCCCGACCGGGAAGGGAGACGTGCGCCGTCTCTCAGACCGGGCAGAACTGGGCCAGGTGGTGAGCGTCGAGGAAGAGGTCTGGGGCGAGGATTTCAGTTGGGTGACAGAGCGTTTCTCGCTCGAACTGCAGCAGCCCGGTTATCTTGAGATCTTTGTTGCCTATATCGATGACACCCCTGCCAGCGTGGGCTGGATCCATTTCCAGGCCGGCAGCGAGTTTGCCAGCCTGTGGGGCGGTTCCACGCTGCAAGCGTTCCGGGGAAGGGGCCTGTACATGGCTGTCCTGGCGGCCAGGGTGAAGGCGGCCAAGGCACATGCACGACGGTTCGTCGCGGTCGAGGCTGAGCCGGGCAGCGAACGCATTCTCCTGCGGCACGGCTTCGAAGAAATCACCTCATCCTGCACCTTCACCTGGCACGTCCAGTAGCCCCATGACATAAATGGTCTGAGAAATCAGAACTCCTTACGGCGCGGGGAAGCCCCTGTGCTCTGACTTGAGTGCCTTGCTCAAGGGCGGAACAGCCGGAAACAAGGATTGGCCGGGTTCTCGCCTTGCTTTCCTCAGGCTTTCGACCGACAATCCGGACAGGGCTCACCTAGGACCTCCGTCCTGTGCGTAGAGAACGCCGGGGCGGGCGCTGGAACAACGCCATGCCCAGTTTGGAAACCAGGACGCAGCGCCTCCAGCCTTGCGGCCAATGTGGTGCGCAGGTAGTCGGCGGCACCGCCGGCTGCGCCCTCATCTTCAAGGAGATGCTAGGCCTCGACTTCTTCGGTCATGCCGACCGTCGGATGCATCATTTGGCTCACAACGCCTACGTTCTCCAACATCACAAAGGACAGTCCAATCACTCGGTTGCCATTCACCTGACCAGCCTGGGTTGGCTCGTGGCAAGTGGGGGCCAGCCGGGGTGGGATTTGCTCCCTTCAGCCGTGCTGGCGCGACTTTCTTCGGACGATGCAGTGCCACGCATGGAAGCGCCAACCATCGACGGCCAGCTCACCCTGATGCATGTCTGGGGTCATCGGCCGGAGGAATACGCCGAGCGGGTGGAAGCCTGGGGCCGCAGCGTGTGGCAGGCGTGGAGTCCCCACCAGGCTAAGGCCCTGGCCTGGTTGAACGGCGGAGGCCGCTAGGCTCTCACGCTTCCATTCCGTACCCCTGTGATCGCTGCCCCCCCAAGAAACATTCCTGGCCATTCAGGAGACCCCATGAATCTGGAACCCATGTCGCCAGCGAACTTTCAGATCTACATCGAACGCTTGATCGTTGAATACGCCGACGACAAGGTGAGATCCGGCAACTGGCCGAAGAACATCGCCCTGTCAAGATCGCGCGACGAGGTGATGAAGCTGCTTCCACAGGGAACCCTCACCGAGGGGCACTCGTTGTTCGATCTGACAGTGCCCGAAGAAGAGGGCGCGGTCGGGAGGCTCTGGCTGGGCGCCATCGACCAAGCTGGGGTTCGTACGGGGTTCATTTATGACCTATGGATCCGGCCCCATCTGCGTCGCAAGGGTTTGGGCGCTCAAGCGATGCTTGAAGCCGAGGGGTGGGCGAAAGATCAAGGGTTGGATTCCCTTTCGCTGCATGTCTTCGGCTTCAACCAGGCTGCTCTGGCCCTCTACAAGAAACTGGGGTACGTGACCACCGACGTCAACATGACCAAGAAGCTGGGCCGGGCCTGAGCGAAAGGGCACGGGCCCAAGGGATGCATGGCTGCCCCCAGGTTTTCATTTGGGCACCCCGAAAGGTCCTTGGTTGTGAAATTCTTCACAATATGCACCGCCTTCACCCCATGCCCGGAACTGGGGACGCGACCGGCCCGGAGCTTGGTCATGTGAACCTGGGATACACCGTCGCAGGTAGTACCTAAGGGGAACGGATGTCGGGCTCGAGGCGAAGTCGTCCACTGAAATCCGAATCAAGGCATAATTGATGCGCCGCAAGGCGAAACGGGGCCGGCGAGGCAAGCCTGACGACCCAGGCACAGGCGCGGGTGTGCGGAGGAATTTGCATGGCAAACCAAGGCTACAAACCGCCGGGTTTTCTGGCGATCATCGGCGGGGTGGTCCTGTTCGTCATCCTGGTTGGACTGGCATGTTCGATTTCCACGACGGTCAAAGTGATTGGCTACGGGTTGCTGTATGTACCCTCCCGCTTGGGTTGGCTGGAGGTGCCCCGGCCGGAGACCATCCGGCGGCTTGATCTGGTGAGTACCCCGGTGGAGGCCTACTTCAGCAACCCCGGCACTTATGAAGTGTTCACATCAGACTACGAGCTGCTGTCCATCAGCATGCAGATGGAGGGGTCGACTTCTGTATCCTGGTTTCACGTGGACAATGCCGTGACCGGTGAGCGGAACCAGGTGGACTATGTCATCCGCGGGCTCATGCCCTATGACACACCCTTTGCGGAGGGCCGCCCCGTGCTCCGGTTCTCGATCGATGAGCCGGGCTTGTACCGTTTGAGCTTCCCAACCCCGCCGGCGGCCAGCGTCTACTTCGTGCCGGATACCACCACCGGTAAGGAATGGTTAATCTGGTTGACTTATCTTGGTGAGGTGGGTCTGATCCTTGGCATTCCGGGCTGGTTCTACTTTCGCAGTTGGCGCCGGGAGGCCGAAGATCGGGCCACCATGCGCAGAGCGTTGCGAGCCAGGGCCGACCGTTTCTGGGAACGAGAAGATGCCGGCGGTAGGGAAGTCGACAGCCAGGGCGGATCGTATCCGGATCTGTGAGCTGCCTGGCTCCGGGCCTTGATATCTATCCTTGCCTGAGGGTGTTCTGTGCCCGCACGGCTTGCCGGAGCGCACCGCGCTGCATGAGAGGCCCTTTGAACCGGTGCGTGTTGCCCGATAGACCCACAAGTCCTTCCATGTCCATGTCTGAGATAGGAGCGATGGTATGACCGACGACACACGGACGGGTAATCATGAGTTGGCGACCCTGGGCGGGGGATGCTTCTGGTGCCTTCAACCCGCATTCCAGGAACTGAAAGGCGTGGAAGAAGTCACGGTCGGGTACGCCGGAGGGCACGTTGAACGTCCTTCGTATGAGGCGGTATGCACCGGACGGACCGGCCATGCCGAGGTGGTGCAGATCAGGTTTGACCCGTCGCTGATCAGCTATGAGGACATCCTGCGGATCTTCTTCACGCTGCACGATCCGACGACACTCAATCGCCAGGGGAATGACGTCGGGCCGCAGTACCGGTCGATCATCCTCGCTCACAACTCGGACCAGGAAACTTCCGCCCGCAAAGTCATCCGTGAGATCGAAGCCGAGGGTATCTGGGATCGGCCGGTGGTGACCCAGGTTGAACGTCTGCAGGCATACTTCCCGGCTGAAACCTACCACCAAGATTACTTTGCAAAGAACCCCAATCAGGGGTATTGTCGGGCGATCATCGCGCCGAAGGTGGCCAAGTTCAGGGCCCACCACGCAGAACTGCTTAAGGCGGCCGTCGCCTGAAACGCGCCCGGGTGGAGAGCTGGCCTAAGTCGAGCCACATGAGGAGACAGCCCGGCTGAGGTATGGGCAAACGACAGGCCTACGCTGACCACCTGGCTTCGGTTGAGAACTGGGATGCCTACCTCAAGGCAGAGTTGGGCCTGCCGGGCCCGCGTGGAAATCTTGAGCTGGCCGCAGCATTTGTTGATGTCGCCCCCCGAGACCGGATTATCGCCTACGCAGCACTTGATGAACCGGAAGCCCCTGAGAACACGCCCATGGGCTTCCTGGCCTTTTGCGGAGTGTTTGGCTTGGGGCGCCTGATCGCTGAAGGTGAGGCCGGCAAGCTGGACCTGCTTCGAAAGCTGGCGCACGATCCCCGATGGCGACTCCGTGAGGCGGTGGCCATGGCGCTCCAGCGTCTGGGGGACACCGACACGCAGGCCTTGGTCTCGGCCGTCGCCGATTGGCGGTTGGACCCCTTCGAACGCCGGGCAGCGATCGCCGGGCTTTGTGAGCCCCGGCTGCTTTCGCACATGGAAACCCTCGCGCCTGTGTTTCAACATCTGGATGATGCGACCCTTTGGCTGAGCCAGCAGAAGGGTCGTCTCGACCCAGGAGGGACTGTGCTGCGAAAGGGCCTAGCCTACGCCTGGAGTGTGGCCGTCTGTGCCCAACCTGAGACGGGAAAGGTGGCCATCCAAGCTTGGCTCGCGGACCCTGCGCCAAATGTCCGCTGGGTCATGAAACAGAATCTCGGCAAATCTCGCTTGGTCCGCATGGACCCCGCGTGGGTCGAGCAGTGGCAAGCGGCTTGGCGCAAGGAAACGCCGTCCCCCGACGACGGAAGCACCTCGGATTTCTAGAATGGATCAGAGCATGATCGGGAAAATCTGGCGCGGGGAGACCCTCCCCGGGCGCGCCGAAGCCTATCCGGACGGTTCGAAACACCCCGGTGATGCTGACTTTGCCGGGACGACAGGCAATCGGGGGGGCTTCATAATGCGGCGGGTCACGTCGGACAAGGCCGAGTTTTTGCTCCTCACGTTGTGGGATGAATTTGATTCAATAGCCAGCTTTGCCGGTGATGAGGTGGAGCGGGCGCGCTACTATCCCGAGGATGACGAAGTCTTGACCCTCTGAGCGGAGTACGTGGATCATTACGATGTGCTCGTCCAATGTTTCGGCTAGGATCGGGATGGCCGCCTCGGACGGCCAGGTCAACCGACCACTTGTCATGCGAGGCTGAGTGATGTTCGAAGGTAAAAACGATCCCTTCCTCTCCCGAAAAGACTTCTTGTTTCGCATGCTGCGTTTTGTGGGTGCTGCAGTCGGGCTGGTACTGCTGGCCCTTCTGGTGGGCGTTCTCGGGTACCGCCTCACCGAGGGCATGACCTGGACGGATGCCTTTCTCAACGCTGTCCATGATTCTAGGCGGGATGGGGCCGGTGGATATGCTCCACACGGAGGCGGGCAAACTGTTCGCCTCGGCCTATGCCCTGTTCTCCGGGGTGGTCTTCCTGGTGGTCGCCGGAGTGCTCTTTGCCCCGGTTTTTCACCGCCTGCTCCACCGCTTCCACTTGGATGACGATGAAGGGGCGCCAGGTGAGGACTAACCTGCCACCCGAGCTGATTAGCCGGCGCAGGTAGATCCCTCTCAGTCTGGGCTCTTGAGGCTTCCGATCCGAATTTGAACGCCGGTGTCCTTGCGATTCGGTCGCATGCGGCTGGTCATCCGGCTGCGAGCCAACGGCTCCGGCCGCGCTGCGCCCGGGTCCGCAGGCAATGCGGTAGCGCGAGGAAAATGGAGGCTGGTGTGATCCTGGTCACAGGTTCGGGGGGCAAGTCCGGGCTGGCTCTCATCCGGGCGCTTCGTGTGGCAGGCGCGCCGGCCCGGGCTTTGGTCCATCGAGAAGCGTCGGTGGAGAAGGCTCGCGCCGCAGGCGCCGATCAAACCGTCGTCGGGGATGTCGAGGATCAAGCCACCCTGCTGGCTTCGCTCAGCGGGGTGGACGCCGTGTATGCCCTCTTTCCCAACATGGCACCGGACGAGCTGGGGATGGCTGTCCGGCTCATTGAGGCCGCCCAGGGTCAGGGGATCAGCCGGTTGGTGTATCACTCGGTCCTCCATCCTCAGACCAAGGCGATGCCCCATCATTGGCAAAAACTCCACGTCGAAGAATTGCTGTTCGAGAGCGGGTTAGACTTCACCATCCTGCAACCCGCGGCGTACATGCAGAACTTGAAGGGCTATTGGGATGAGGCCGTCGCCAAGGGCATCTATCGGGTGCCGTATCCCGTCGACACGCGTCTCAGTCTGGTCGATTTGCAGGATGTGGCCGAAGCCGCCGCCATCGTGCTCACTCAGGATGGGCATGCCGGCGCCACGTACGAGCTCAGCGGCCCCGAGGCCCTGACCCAGGATCAGATCGCCCGGGCGCTGAGCCAATCGATCGGCGTCCATGTCGAAGCCCGGGGAATGACCGTCGAGGCGTGGCTGAGCCGGCCGGAGGCGCAGGCTCTCGGACCTCATCAACGCCAGTCCCTGGCGGCGATGTTTGGCTACTACGCCGCCTACGGTATGGTCGGCAATCCCAACGTCCTGACCTGGCTTCTTGGCCGGCCACCCACCGGGTTGCATGAAGTCTTGCGCCGGGATTTCAGCCTGTCGAGTTGACGGGAGCCAAACGGTCCGTCCGTACGGTTCATCTGCCCCAAGAGCTCGTGTGAGCTTTCAACGAGGGGGCCAGCGGTCAGAGAGGGGAAATCGACACGGATGCGGATTCCCCTCGCAACAGCTCGGGCCGATTGGACATCGGAAAGCCTCCGCCCAGGAGTCTCGCCCTCCATACGGTCAGAGTCGTAACCTGAGAACGCGAAATGTCCCGAGGGTGAACTTGGGGATGAAAGGTTTCGACAGCAACTTGTTCGGGGGCGAGGGACGCCGGATGGCGGCAGACGGGGTCAATGCGTCGTGGGGATGAGTTCAAAGCCCTGCCGCTCGGCCGATTGGACTGGACGGTTGAGCAGCCAATAGTAAAAGCGGAGCCAGTGGTTGGACCAGCCGAGCAGCCGCGTGCTGGCGACAATCTGCATCACCTGGTCGCGCCCAATTTTGGCCTCGCTGGAAAGGACGCTGGCGTTGTTGCGGCTGACGGCCAGTGTCCCGACGGCGAAGTACACCGGCCACATGCAGGCCAGACGCACACTGTGTAGGCGCCGAGGCAGGTGGATCACATACTCCATCCCACCCCACAGGTGGCGTTCCGCCTTCTGGGCCAGCATCTCTACCACCTGGAGCGATTTCTCGAAGTTGTCCCGCTCGAACATCGAATCCCGGGTGAGCCCGGCCTTCTCGTAATAACTTTGAGGCACGTAGACCCAGCCCCGTTCGTAGTCCTTGCGCATGCCGCGGATGATATTCACCGTTTGCAGCGCCAGGCCGCACTCGCGCGACAAGGGCATCAGCATCGATTTCCGCTCACGCACGATGGGTGAGTACCAGGCGAAGATGTCTGTCAAAAGATAGCCGACCCGGCCGGCGACCTGGTGCATGTAGTCGTCGAGGGCTTCCTCGTTCTCCACGAACGGCCCATGGTCCTGCCAACGAGCCATGCCCATGGTGCTGCGCGTCAACCGAAGCAGAATGGCGTCTTGAACCACCGGCGGCAGGCCGCGGAGGGCGTCCATCACATCGCCTGCCCTCTGTGCCACCAGCACTTCCGGGTCGCTCGGATCCAGGTCGGACAGGGCGCCGGTCAGGTGGGCAAGGTTCTCTTTGCCTTCGAGCACCGCCACCCACGTCCTGAGCAGGCTGGATTTCACGTGGGGGGAGAGGTTGGGATGGTCTTCGAGGGCGTCAGATACGCGGAAGAGCAAGTAGGCTACGGTGATGGAATCTCGCAAACCGGCCGGCAACTGCTCGATCGAGAGCGCAAAGGTCCGGCTCACGCCTCGGAGCATCTGGTACTTATCGTGCATGTCCAGGCTCGCTTCACCCATCGACACAGGAGTTCCCCATGATTCCGCCCGTCGGCCCGGGAGGGCCAACGCCTAACTTTTTTTGGGTCTGAGGTTTTCGAGTATAGCCGAAATTGAAGGCTGTTGAAATGGGTCATCGGGGTCAGGAGTTGGCTGTTTTGTCGGGCGGTGCTTGGCCCAAATCGGCCTGAGTGCATTTTTACTCGCCCGGGGTTAGAATGGCGGCGCGCTCGGCTCTCGTGCTGAGTGATGCTTCCTGCTGAGATTCGACGGTGGACGGGAGAACTGACTATGCTTTCAAGCCATCGACTTCGCCATGCTTTCACCATGTGTCTTGGCCTGGCTCTGCTTCTCACGGCGTGCAGCCTGCCGGCGCAGCCTACCACTCCCGGTGCCACGCCAACGGCGTTCATCTTCCCCAGCGCCACTCCAGCTCCCCGGACCGGCGGGCTGTCGGGGACCGTCTGGAAAGATGATTGTTCGCCCGCGGCGGAAGGTCAAGCGGGCCCTGCCGACTGTGTCCCGAGTGACCAGGCGGCTTCCGGCCAATCGGCGGATGGGGTTAGACAGGCCACGGAGGTCGGCATCGAGGGCGTTGTCGTCCGCCTCGGGACTGGCGAATGCCCAGCGTTCGGCTTGGCCACGACCACCACGGACGCCAACGGTGCTTTCGGCTTCTCCGACCTGATTCAAGGATCGTACTGTGTCTCGATCGATGCCGGCCAGCCTGAGAACGCCGGTGCGCTCAACGGCGGCGCCTGGACCCATCCTCAGGGCATGTCGGGAACGAGTGTGGCTTCGCAGTCGATCAACCTTGGAGAGGGAGGCTCAGTCGATTCGGTGGATTTCGGCTGGGACGTATTCTTTGTCCCGGTGACTTCGGTCACGGCGACAGCGGAGGCCGCCACCGAAACCGCCACCGAAACCGCTACCGAAACCGCTGCCCCGGTGGGGACAGAGACGCCAACTCCTGCCCCGACCCCCACGTTAACGTCCAATGATCCGAAAGCCAATCTGGGGGCGGCGACGGTGGTCGACAAGTTCGATGCCTCATCGAGCTGGCCGACCTACAGCGACGACCATGTGAGCTTCTCGGTGGGCGACGGCGTTCTGCATATGACGGCTGCCAACCCCGATTTCTACGACGGATGGACATTGACCACGCCTTCGGTGGACAACTTCTACATCGAAGCTCAGGGCCAGTTCCTCAAGCCGTGTACCGAGCGTGACCACTTCGGCATCGTCGCCCGTGGGGTTTGTACCAGCGGCGACTGCAGCGGCTACCTGTTTGCGCTCACTTGCGACGGTCGCTATCGGCTGAGCACATGGGACGGAGTTAACAACCAGACGACCTACCTGACCCCCTGGACCCAAAGCAGTGCCATCAAGGCCGGCGCCGGTCAAACCAACGTGCTGGGCTTCATGGGCGATGGAACGAAGCTCTCCTTGTATGCCAACGGCCAGCTGCTCCAAGAAGTCAACGACAGCACCTTCGACACGGGGCTGTTCGGCCTGTTCATCGGCTCGGCGCAAACTCCGGATCTGAAGGCGGACGTCGATCAGATCAGCCTGTGGTCCTTGCCGTAAGGCCCATTGCGCAAACCGAGTAGGGGCACGGTACACCGTGCCCCTACTCGCTTCCCCTGCAAGGAATTCCCCACTTATTGTGAACAAATTCACAGGTCCTGGTCTACCCCGTTTGGCGTGATCACAGGACGCCCATAAGTGGTCGCATTGTCATGCTGGCGCCACCTTTCGCGCGCCTTTCGACAGCCGAATTGCACTGTAAGGACCCTGTATAGAGAATTTCTGGCAGAGCGCGGTAGCGTTAAGGTGGAACCGGAGCCAAGTGGAAAGACAGACAAGAATGCGCAAGAAAACGATCTCGGCCGTAGGGTTGTGGGTGCTGTCGGTGAGCTTAATGGCTACCGCCGGTGCGTCCGCGTCCCCGCTGAAAGCCAACAACGGGAGCATCCAGAGCCTGACGGCCCAGGGCGCCACTCAGCCCGGCAATCCTATCGACGTTTCCAGCACCGTCCTGGCAGCCGATCGGATCAACAACTCCAACCTCTATTACGTACTTAGCGATCCTTCGGGGACGATCATCGATACGAGTTCAAACCTCATCGCTGCACCTGGAAACAGGCGAGACGTTTACAGATTCCTGGCAGCATACCAACCCGCCATCCACCGGCGACTACACCGTCACGCTCTGCTGGAGCACGGGTAACTCGCACAACTGTGACATCGATTTCAAGTCCACCCAGTTCAGCTCCGTGCCGACCTTGGGTGGTCTCTTGTGGATAGTGGCTCTCGGCTTGATCTGGATTTGGCTCAGGCGTCGAAGGCAGGTATGGGCCCGATGAGCAACGGCTGGTTGAGCCTGGCGGCCTTGACTTATGTGGCGGGTTTGGTGATCTTGCGCCAAAAGCGTCAGGGGCTGCTTGGCTACGTGTGGGGCGCCTTTGGGCTGGCAGGCTTGATCGTCCTTTTTGGCGAATCTGGCGGTTGGAATGTGCCGCTGGGTGCGGTCCAGGTTGATGCCCTGGCTTGGCTTGGAGGGCTGGCTGGGCTGGGGCTGACCACGCTTGGTCCGGGGACCCTGGTCGTGCCGGACCCGAGTGGCTGGTCCGTGCTTTCCGTGGGCATTGAGTGCTCTACACTGATCGAATCGGCCGTATTCATCGGCCTGGTCTTGTTCTACCCGAGATTTCCAGCAGCCGATCGGTTCATGCGGCTGATGCTCGGTCTGGGCGGGACTCTGCTTGTCAATCTCATCCGGCTGTCGGTGATCGTCGGCATGGTGACCTTGCTGGGCAAGCCTGCCGTGCCCTGGGCTCATGCGGTGGTCGCTCGCCTGATCTTCTTCGCCGGTATTGTGGTCATCTATTGGAAACTCCTCACCCTGCCTACTCTTCAACTGGTGCGGCGAGATATGGAGGTATCCGGCCGTGCGGTGCGTTGATAGGTTTGAAGGTTACGTATCATGAACTGGGAGCGATTCCTCTTCTTCTGGGGCGTCTGGGTCTTGGTGCCGCTCATTATCGACGTGTTCCAGGCTCTCCGAGATGCTCTGTTGGTCTTCCGTAGCCGAGGCTTCGCCCGGCTGTATCCACCGTTGCCTCGTCGTCAGCTTCCAAAGGTTTCGGTTCTGATCCCGGCCTTTAACGAACAACTGGATATCGACCGCTGCATCACCAGCCTCAAAGCGCAGACATATCCCCATCATCTGATCGAAGTCATTGTGATCAATGATGGATCGACGGACCGGACCGAGCAGGTTGTCCAGGGGCACATCGATGGCGATGCCCATTGGAACGGCCACATCCGGCTGCACAACCTTGTCATCCCCGCCCGTGAGTTCGGCGGGGTGATGACGCTGCTCCAGGGCGAGCATAAGGGCAAACCGGCGGCCGTCAATATGGGGCTGGCACGTTGTCGTGGCGAGCTGATCATGGCCATCGACTCGGACGTTGTTCTGGAGCCCGAAGCGGTCGAGCAGGCCGTCTCCGCCTTCCGTTTTGACGCGGATCTCGTGGCCGCCACCGCTCATCTGATCATCGACCCTAACCTGCTTGTCGAACATGACGGGATGGGAAGAATCAGTCTAGACGAAACCGATCTCCCGCTGGCCCGCAAACTGAGCCTGAGCGAAAAGGTGCTTTCCGGTTCGCAGTTCCTTGAATACCTGCAGTCATTCCGCATCGGCCGACATGCCGAGGCCATACGCGACGAGCTCTTTACTCTGTCGGGCGCATGCGCCATTTTCCGCAAGGCTTCTCTGGAGGGGGTCAACGGCTACCGGGCCCGGACGGTCTCTGAGGACACCGACGTGACCATGGCCCTGCGCCGGCAGTCGGGCAAGATCGGTTACCTGCCCCAGGTCCGCGTCCATCTCGCGCCGACTGTGAGCTGGCAAGAGTTGTTTTCGCAGCGAGTCCGCTGGCAGCGTGGCGAGCTGGAAGTGATGGCTATGAATGCCGACCGGCTGGGACGCGGCGATCATTATTGGCGGCGAAGCCTGCCTGCCCGGCTTCGGCGAGATCATGCTCTGGCTCTCCTTCGGCTGGTGTGGGGCTTCCTGCTGCCAATGTTCCCCCTGCTGGGTTATGACCCGGGCATGGTGGCACAGGCGGCCGGATTGATGTACGTGCTGTATGTGATGGCCGACATGGTGCAGTTTCTGGCCTCCTGGCCCGTTTGCGCCGAGAGCGAGCGCCGCCTGTTGCGGGAATTGGCCATCTACTTGCCCGTCTTGCCGCTCTATCGTATGGTTGTGTACTTCTTCCGCTTGAGCGGAGTGCTCAAGACACTGAGTGACCAGCCGGAATGGACAACCCACACAGATTGGCTAAGCGGTTTCAGGAACCCACGGACGCGTCGAGTGACCAGTTGGGTAGGGCGCGCGGTGAGCATCTGGGCGGACTGATTTCGCAGCATCTCATCCGCAGACATATCTGGCCAGCGTCGATCTTAGCGCTGGCCTTGATCGTGATCCTGATCCGTATCGCTGCGGCCGGCTTTCCTAGCGGCGCCGATTCGTGGGGGCATCTGTTCAAGGCCGAGTACCTGGCGGGTCAGATGGTCCTGCAGGGGCCGTGGTCCTACGTGGACACAGCCTGGATGCCGGCCTGGTACCTCGGCGATCCGTTTCGCACATTTTACCCACCCCTGACCACACTCGTGCTGACGCCCCTCGTCTACCTGGCGGGCGACCCAATTCTCGTCTACAAGATGTTCGTCATTTTGGTCCTGGCGGTCTATACGGCCTGCGTGTATGCCTTCTTGGCTGACATGTGGGGCCCGTGGGCCGGCGGATTGGGAGCCATCCTGGCCCTCTTGGCGCCCTACCAGCTCCGGACAGTGTTCTTCGAAGGCAATTTCCCGCGCGTCCTGGCGCTCCTCGGTCTGCCCCTGATTGCCTGGCTGACCGAGAAAAGCCTGACCACGCGGGGGCGCCGCGTGCCCTGGGTGGGCGCAGGGGGCCTGGCATGGACCTGGACTCTGCTCGCCCACCCGCAGCAGGCGTACATGTTCGCGGTGGGGATGGGAATCTTTGTCGCCGCCCGGCTGTTCCTCGATCCGGAGGTCGAGCTGCGCAGGCTGGTCGACTGGGTGGGAGCCATCGTGCTCGGGTTGACAGGCGCGGCGCCCTGGGTGCTCCCCGCGTACAGCCGGGGGGAATTCGCCAACGTGCCCTTCCTGCCCATCGAAAAGGTGGCGCTGTTCAGCGCTCCCCCAAGCACCTTGCTGCCAGCCGGGGTTGGCGGCCCGGGCGCTGTGCACCTGGGCATAGGCCTTCTGGCGCTGGCCATCCTGGCGGCCATCAGCCGTCCCGAGCCCCGCCGAACGGCCTGGTTGCTGTCTGCCTTGGTCAGCCTGTGGTTGGCCTTCGGCCCGCCGGGGGTCCTGTTCAATCTTGTGCCGCTCAGTAACCAGCTGCTTCCGGAAAGATTCCTGAACTACACGAGCTTCGCACTACCCGTGGCGGCCGCTGGAATTGTCCCCTTCCGCGTCAGGGCCAGATGGCTGAGGACCGCCGTCGTGGTTGGCCTGGTAGCGCTTGATCTCATTCCAACACTTCCAAGGGTGCATAACGTCCCCTTCCCGCAGGCCCAGGCCGAAATGGCCAGCGGGCTGGCTCAGAGCCCCCCCGGGGGCCGCCCGGCGCGGGCTGTGCTTATGACCTACCCGGAGCCGACCGATCAGGAAGTCTATTTCACCGCCAAAGCGGTCCCGATCGTCAACGGATGGGCACTGGAAAACACCCCCCAGCAAGAAGCACTTCGCCGTTACCTCTCGGCGCCATCGTGGGGAACCCAGTATCTTTCGCACCTGCTCGGCCTGTGGAACGTTCAGGAAGCCGTCGTCTCGGGGGAGTCAAGCGATGCGCAGGCCGCGAGATCGAGCCTTGCAGATTCCGGCTACAAGCTTGCCCAATCGAGCGGCTCGTATGAGATTTGGGCCGCACCGCAGGCGCCTGGCTTCGTCCAAGCCCTGCCCGAACGCCAGATGATCGTGGTGGGGAATCGCCTCAACCCCATGTTAGGCGCCTTCCCATTCGCCCAGGAGGCGGATCGCCAGAACCTCAGGGCTCTGCCTGCAGATGCCCTGGATGGGCATCCGGTGCTTGGCCTGTATCAATTCGAGCCTTCGGGAGCGCTGCCCCAAACGGACATCGATCGCTTGACCCGGTTCTTGGACGCCGGTGGGACGATTGTGGTCGATCTGTCGGGGATGGAAGATCAGTTTGGGAAGACGTTGGATTTCTTCGGCGTGACGGTGGTCAAGCTAAGTTTCACGGGAGCCATGAACCTGTCCTGGCAGGCTGAGGCGTCTGGCTTGCCCGAGAGTCTGCCCTTTGCCAACCTGGCGCCGGATGGATGGTCGGGCGCTGCCTATCAAGGTCTGGATGGCGGGCTGGGCAGCGTGACGTACGAGGGGAGGCCATTCGACGTCTTCGGCTACCGGGACGTGGGCCAAGGAAGGATCTGGTTCGTGGGTCTCAATCTGCTGTACTATGCCCAGCAAACCGGAAACCATGACCTGGTAGACCGCATCCAGAAAACCGTGTTGGGCGGGGTGGAAGTAGACACCAGCCTACGCTACCAGGCCGTCCCGATCACGGACTGGAACGCCGGAGGCACGGGCTTGAGTTTCAACTACTCCTCGCCAAGTGACGTCCCCTCAGCGATGGTCAGCTTCACCTATTCGCCGCGCTTCCGGGCCGCCATCGACGGGCAGCCCGTGTCTCTTTCGTCCTATCAACACCTCATGGAACTCAACCTGCCAGCCGGCCAACACACGGTCAGCGTTGACTACCATCCGTTCGGGACGGTGTGGCCGTGGTTGGGGCTGGTAGTTTTCATGTTGGGGAGCTTGAGCCTTGCCGGCGCCGAACTGTGGGAGCGGCGGACTTACCTGCCACCCGTTCCGGGGGAGCGTGTGGCGGAAGAGGAGCCTCAAGAGTACGCGCCATGCTCGAATTGCGGGTTCTTGCTGGCCGAAATCGGCCCCCCGACGGCTATCACCTATCCGTTCCAGGTGGTGCATTGTCCGATCTGCGGCATGAAGATGGATGATGAGGGCTTCCAGCCCGGTGATCCGCTCACCGAACAGGACAGACAGCGTCGCCTCTCGGATTGGATGATCGAGCACAACTACGACCCCACCACGGTGCACGAGCGCTGGGGATTCGCCCGGGACAAGTTTTTCGAGGCCGAAGGCGGTGAGGGGTTCCAACCGGCCACTGATGCCGACCCAAGCGAAGAGGGGGAGACACCGTGAGCACAAAGATCCTGATCTGTGATGACACGCCGACGGTGCTGGATTTCCTTGAACTGGTTTTCGAGAAGCAAGGCTTTGACGTCTTCCGCTCCGGAAGCGGGCCTCAAGCGTTAGAGCTGGCGGCTGAACACCATCCCGATCTCCTGCTGGTGGACGCCTTGATGCCCGGCATCGACGGCTTCGAAGTCTGTCGGCGATTGCGCGCCAACCCGGAGACCGCCTCCGAGACCATCCTCATGTACTCGGCCATCGTTGGAGAGGAAGTGCATGCCCGGGCGCTTTCAGCAGGAGCGGATGATTTCCTCGGCAAAACCCTTTCTCACTCGGAGCTGGTGTCGCAGGTCAGGGACTGGCTGGCGGCGCGTTCGGCGCCGGGCGGGATCGGCCAATCCGAGTGGATCCAGGTCGGGCTGGATCTTCTGGTCATATTCCGCTCGGAGCTGGTCTGGCTTGCGGAAGTCGGTCGGGAGGGCGCCGTCGTGACCCTGGCGGCTGCTTCCCAACGCGGCGAGCAGCAGGCCCTGCGATTTGTGCAGAAGCTCGGCACCAGGCCGTTGGAGATTGCCGAGGGCGGGTTTCTGGCCGGCATCCTGGCGCAATCTGAGATCTCGACGATTGAATCGTTCAGCGGAGAGCTGCTCGGCCCCGGAGCGCGGCCGATACTTGACGGGCTCAAAGCCGTCGACGTTCGCCGATTCTCATCGGCTCGTTTGGAGGGGAAAAGGGGCCGGCATGGTTTGGTGCTGTTTGCCAGCCCGTCTACGCTCACGCTGGACAGGCAGGCAGCCGAAGAAATCGCCATTGGGGTGCGTTACGCAGCTGCGGTTTTGAGCCAATAGCCGGCCCAGCGCCGAGTTTGTGAGGGCTTTCACAATAGCCAGCTTGTGAGAAGACACGTGTGAGAAGATAAAAGAAGCGGCCTGCTCGTGCAGGCCGCTTCTGTTTTGTCAGAACTCCAAATTCAGGTTACGGAGCGGGACAGGTACCGGCAGTGACATCGCCATTCGCTGCGACGCTGTAGTTGCCCAATGTCGGCATGGATCTCAGATAGAGATCGCCCCAGGTCGTGTCGCCGCTGTCGATCTGAGCGTCGCTGACCTGATCGCCGGCGACCAGAGCGGAGAGATTGTTGTTCGCCATGTAGATGTCGACGGCTGATTGCACGACGCCGAGTTCGGCCCCGCATGACTTCGCCGTAGCGTCGGTGCCGATCCCGGTCAACGTCAGCGTGACGATCCCAAACAGCACACCGAGAATTGCA
Source organism: uncultured Chloroflexia bacterium (assembly GCA_963807065.1). Classification (GTDB taxonomy): domain Bacteria; phylum Chloroflexota; class Anaerolineae; order Anaerolineales; family E44-bin32; genus CAWAND01. Next base: position 341,706 of record CAWDZQ010000001.1, on the reverse strand, counting down.
ATGGTGACGAGCAGTTCGATCAGTGTGAAGCCGGTTTCCTCTTTCATAAGTTTCTTCATGAGCTTCTTGAACATTCCAGGTTCCTCCTTGGATCTGGCGGGAATAAGTTCCCCTTGCGAACATCGATTTTGGTGGTGCTTCAGACGTTCTGTATAAGTCTTGGGCTGCAACCAACTTCAGTATGTCATAGGAAGTGCTATCTGTGACTTACAACGGCCTTACAGCAAATTGAATGGATTTGTATGAGTTTGCAGGGTCTTGAAGGGCGTTCTAGGTGTTGAGCAAAGAAAGGAAAGTCTCCACGTCGCCCGCAAAACCTTGGGCCACACCGATCTCTACTCGGCCGCTGCGGACAAGGTCTGCCAACGCCTGTTCCATGGTCTGCATGCCGCTCCCGCGGGCGGTCTGGATGGCGTTGGCAATCTGATGCGTCTTTCCCTCGCGGGTGAGGTTGCGAATGGCTGGGTTGGCCAGCATCAACTCGACCGCCGGAATGCGGCCTGGGCCGTCGGCGCGGGGAAGAAGCCTTTGTGAGATCACCGCTTCGAGTGCAAGCGACAGCTGCATCCGGATTTGGCTCTGTTGATGCGGGGGGAAGCTGTCCACGATCCGGTCCAAGGTTTGGGGCCCGTTGTTGGTGTGCAGCGTGGAGAGGACCAGATGGCCGGTTTCAGCCGCCGTGAGGCAGGCGCTGATCGTCTCCGGGTCTCGCATTTCACCGACCAGGATCACGTCCGGGTCCTGGCGAAGCGCCTGGCGTGTGGCCAAGGCAAATGAGCGCGTGTCCCGGCCGATCTCACGTTGAGTAATCACGCACTTCTGATCGTGATAAATGTACTCGACCGGGTCTTCGATGGTCACAATGCGGCGAGCAACGGTCTGGTTGATGTGTTGGATCATGGCGGCCAGTGTGGTCGATTTGCCGCTGCCTGTCGGCCCGGTAACCAAGATCAACCCCTGCTGCTTCAACGCCAGTTCTCCGCACAGCGGGGGCAAGCCCAAGTCCTCCAGCTGTGGGATGTCGAGGACAAAGCGGCGCATCGAGATGCTCAACGAGCCCATCTGTAGGGCGGCGTTGACACGATAGCGGTCTTCAGCGCCGTTCTGGAACGAGAAATCCATATCCAGTTCGTCGGCGAAGACCTGCCGCTGTGACTCGGTCGTCAGCTGGGTGAACAGGGAATCCAATGCCTCGGAGTCCAGCACGGCTTGATCGGTGAGTACTTCCAGCCTGCCGTCCACCCGCAGGACGGGACGAGAGCCGGTCTTCAGGTGGAGATCAGAGGCGCCGCGTTGGCGGGCGTGGTCGAGCAGGTCATTGAGCATCTAGACGATCCTCCCTAGCCAAAGCGCCATCAGCTGGTCTCCATAGAGCAATCCCACCAGCGCTCCCAGGGCCAGGTAGGGCCCAAAAGCGATGCGGTCGCCGCGTGAAACGACTCCGGCAGCCCACAGCCCGCCGGCAATCAGGCCCCCAACCACAAAGGACACCAGAAGTACCAGACCAATCTGGGGGAAACCGACGATAAGCCCGATGAACGCAGCCAGCTTGACGTCGCCCATCCCCATTCCGCCTGGGACCAGGACGGCCAGCAGGAACAGCGCCAGAAAAGCCAATCCGCCGCCGAAGGCCAGTTGCAATGTGGATCTTCCAGGCGTGACGAACGCGGCCAATACTGCCACGGCGATGGCAGGCAAAACGACGCTGTTTAAGATCCGGTGGTGTTCCAGATCGGTGAGCGCCATCACGATGAGGAAGGAGGCGTAGGCCGATACGAGAAGCGTGCTCAACGAAAGCCCAAATCGTAGATATATCAAGGCGAAGAGCATGCCGGTTGCGAGTTCGACCAGCGGGGCCCGCCAGCCGATAGCAGCCCCACATGTCCGGCAGCGGCCCCGAAGCACGAGGAAACTTAGGACCGGGATCATCTCGTAGGCGCCGAGAGGACGGCCGCAGCTCGGGCAATGAGAGCCCGGCTTGACGATGGACTCGCCAGCCGGCAGCCGGTCGATGCAGACATTGAGAAAGCTGCCGACCAACGCACCCAGCACGCCGTAGGCGGCCGCCATCACAGACGTCATAGATCTTTCAGTGCCAGGCCAAGGTTAATGCTGAACTCCGGGATGGAAAGCCCGGGTGGGCAGTCCAGCGGTGGAGCCAGGGGGGTCACGGGATAGCGGCTGAGTCCAGCCATGCGTTCATCCATGACCGAGGCCTGGAAGCTCGATCCGGTCAGGAAGAGCGGGCAATCGGCCGGAAGTGGCTGGCTCTTGTGGCTCTCGTTGTAGAACTTGGTGGTGCGAAGCAGTTCCTGGGCGACCAGATCCAGGCGGGCCTCGGCCGATGAAGAGGAGGTGCCGAGTGGCACGGTGCGGACAATCTGAGGTATTCCGTCCACGATAACCACGATCGATAGCGCCTGTCCCTCCAAACTGACCACGATCGCCAACGGACGGTTGACTGTGCGGATCAGGGCCAGCGGCTTGACGTCCATCGCCGCCGGCTGGATATCGGCCGCCTGCAGGATGGCCACCTGATGATCGATCTCTGCCCGGGGGATGGCCACCACGTAGACCTTGAGCTTTTCCTTGTCTCGATGAATGATCTCCCAGGAGACATCCGTCTCTTGAGCCTGCAGGGGGACTTCCTGGCGCAGCTTGCGCTGCACCGCAGCATCCAACAGTGCCTCATCCAGCATCGGCAAGCTTAGACTGCGAAAGATGGTTCGCTGCCCGCTGATGGACACCACCACCCGATTCTTGGGGAGGGATTCGGCCTGGAACACCTTGGCCAGTTCGGCACCAAGCAGCCCGGCGTCGGGCCGGGCAAGGGTTGTGTTGGGCGCAGATAGATGGACACGGTTCCAACGACGCACGCTCTCCCGGCTCGTGGTCAGCCAGCGCAAGGTGGTGCCTTCGAAATCCAGGGTAACTGTTTCACGCGAGAACAAGGCCATACTGAACTCCATTCGGCTCGGACGCCGTCGCCGGCTGTCTAGGGGGACGCCGGCAGGCCGGACGACTCCGTGACCAAGACGGTGACATTGAAGCTGCAGGTCCCGTCCGTATCTTCAAGGGTTATGCCCTCGGTTGCTAAGAAGGGCTGGCCGTCCGATTCAAGCTGACGGATGTAGGCCACGCAGTCTGATAAGTGGCCGCTGAGAGCCACGGTGTACGATCCGAGGCTCATGTTGCCCAAGACGGAGGGCATGGATTTTTCGCCTTGGAAGCCAATGCTGTCTACCCTGGTGCCGGTCTCCGCCCCCAGGGCGAAGCCCTGCCTGAAGAGCTCATATGACGAGCCCAGCTTGGGCGAGTCAGCCTGAGCGGAGGCGAGATCCTGGGTGGCAACGGCTAGCTCTGCTTCGAGCTCGCCCAATCGATCCTGGCGTTGCTGGGCTAGCAGGACGAGGTTATCGTGCAGATTGTCGACCTGATGGCGCAGGGATCTTGCCGCCAGGGTGCGCACGACGCCGGCTGACATCAGGGCCGAAATCGCGGCCAGCACCGCCACATTGAGGAAGATGGCCACGACGGTGGGCGTTAACCTTCTCCGGTGAGTGCGAACCAGGGTCATGGCCGGTTACCTTGCGCCGAATAGATTTCGAATGCCGTATGAAGTCGGTGCAACGCTTGCACAGAATTATGGCGCACGGGTGGCCTCCGGGATCAGCGTGGGCATGTTCGATGATGCGGTGACCAGGGTCATTCTGAAGGTGAACGGGCTGGAAGCCGGTGTGGCCGATGCTGCCGGTGAGGCGGCACCTCCCGACGCCGGCACGGGCGTGAGATCGGGATTCCGACGGATGACGGCCACTTGAACTGAGACGAAGCGGCCCGAACCTCTCAGTCGTCGGGCGAATTCCAGCGGAACCAGGTAGGTGCTCGCCCCGCCCGTCAGGATGAGTGTGGTCTCGTTTTGATCGACCGCCGAGATGACGGCACCGGTGGGCGCCTGGTCGAGGGCAAACAGGATGGTGGAGCCCCATGCGATCTGCTGAATGTCGACGCTGCGGGCCGCTGAACGAAGCTGCTCGGTCTGATCGTTGGCGGACGCAATCTGCGCGCTCAGCGCGGCTTCCGTCCCGGACGGCGCAGCTAGCGCAGACTGGGTGGCCTGCTGGTGTACAAGATCTCCTGCGACGGCATTGAACACTCCGTTGGCGGAGAGGAACCACTGGAAGATCGGATACGCGACGACCAAGAGGCCCAGAAAGGACAGCCAGGGAGCAACCGCCGCCCACCGAAGGCGAGGGCGTCGATAGCGCTGCGGCAGGACATTAAGGTCCAACATGTCTGGGTCTCGCGCCTGCCGCCGGCGGTTCCCCGCCTGCTTTGTTGGATCCTGCTCAAACCCCATGAATCATGGCCTCCATTCTACGGACAAGGCAGCGGTGCATCGTCGATGGTCCAAAACAGAATCGTCGACGAATTGCCGGAGATTTGCACGCGCGTCGTGGTTATCATGCACTGGCCACTCGTTTCGGCTTCGGAGACAATATCGAACTTGGGTGGCACCGCCTTGTGACGCCAGAAGCTCGAAGTCTTGTCACCCTGAAAGGCATACAGATAGTCACTCCCCGCGCGATAGGCCAGGGCGCCGCCGTCGTTGACGTTGCCTGGAGTGTCGTCTTCGGCGTTCCAGACATTGGACGAGAGGCTGTAGCTCCAGAAATTGCTTGTCTTGTTTCCACCAAGAGCGTAGAGCTCTCCGGAACCATTGAATATCAGACTTCCGCCGGCGTCGACTATGTCGGGTGCAGAACTGAGAACTGTCCAGCTGTTGGAGCCGATGTTGTAGCGCCAGAAGTCGCTTTGCTTGTCGCCCCGGAAAGCGTAGATCGAACCGGCTCCGGTATAGCAGAGCGCCCCGCCATCGCCGACTTTTTCGGGAGCGCTGGCCCGCGCGGTCCACGTGTTGCTGCCGATGTCATAGCGCCAGAAATCATCCTGCTTGTCTCCCCGGAAAGCATAAATGTAGCCCCCGGCGTAAACCAGTGCTCCGCCTCCCCGCACCGAGCTGGGCGCGGGCTCAAGCATGGCCCACGAATTCCCTGAAAGGCTGTAGCGCCAGAATTCGTCGTTGTTGTTCCCGCGCAACGCATATAGGTAGTTGGCACCGTCGTAGGCCAGCGAGCCCCCTTCGCGCACTTCTGACGGAGCATCGGCGAGAGCAGACCAGGAATCGGAAGAGATGTGGTAAGCCCAAAAGTCTCGGCTTGCGTCACCGCGCAGGCCATAGATTGTGCCGGTGCCAACGGCCGCCAGGCTTCCGCCCCACCGAACCTCGCCTGGGGCATCCGCCAGGCTGGTCCATCCGCTCTCCGAGATGGCTGTGGCGGTCAGCGTGGGCCAGATCTGATTGACGGTCTGGGCAGGAGAAGGTGCCGGGACCGAGAAGGGTGTGAGGGGGTTTGCCTGGAGGGTGGATCTGAATCCGCCGATGTTGTTGGCCAGAACCCATATCGTGTATTCGACTCCGCTGTCGCCCGAGTACTGCGCTCCCAGCGTGTCCTCTGTAGTCCTGGAGGCCAACATACGCGCACTGACGTTCGCCAAGAATGGGGACAGGAGCAGGATGCCCACGGCCAGAACGATCAGCACCGGGGCCAACGAGCCACCCGTGTCATCGAGGATCAACACGGTCATGGGATCTCGGCGCGGCATCACGGCACCCTCAAAGTAAGATGCAGGTTGAAAGTGTCGCTAAGGCCTCCACGAGTGGCCAGAATGGTCACGGTGAGGCGCCGGCCGGACACAACAAATGAAACATCCGAAGCATTGGCGATGTCTCTGGCTGCAATGACGGTCCGCCCCGATGTCAGGTCTGTACGTGTCAGGCTCTTGTCGGAGGCGCTGTAAGCGTAGCGAATGCCGCGGTTGCCCGTGCTGGTGGGAATGGTGAAGGTGCCGTAACTCGGTACGCTCCCCGGGCTGAACGCGTTGGCCTGTACGGAATCTCGACCGAGCCAGAGTTCCGCGTTTTGAAAATCAGCAGCCAACAGCATGCGGTCGTTGCCCCACCCGGTGACCTTGTAGAACTGGAAGAGGGCCGTTCCCACGAAGGCCAGCACGAAGGTGGAGATTCCCAATGCCGTAAGGAGCTCCACAAGTGTGACACCAGCCTGTTCGTCCCGCAGGCATCGAAGTCTCGTCATCCCCTGCCGCCGATGCAGCCCCCGAATCGATCTCATCGATCCGCCTTGTAGTCTTCGACCGTGAGCACCGGCGATCCACCGTGGCTCACTGAGACGGTGATCTTCTGCAGCCCTGAGCCAGTATCGGATGCCAGGAACCCGCTCCCCCCCGGGTCCCAATAGTCGACCGCCACGCTGATGGCATACCCCGTTGGGGGCGTGAGCGTGGCGTAAGCTGAGGCGAACGCATCGGCCTTGATCTGCTCCAGCTGGGACCTCGCCAGCCCCTCAGACGCCACGCGGTCGACCGTGGTGGTGACACCCCGGGTGCCGGTGCCGATGATGGCGAGCAAGAGCACTAGGCCGAGGGAGACGACGGCAAGAGAGACCAACTCCTCGACCAGCGAAAATCCCGCCTGGTCGAAAAGAGTCTGTGCGTTTTGCTTTGTGAAATTCTTCACAAAAGACATATCCAGTCTCACTCGCCCCATCATTTGATGTTCTGCAGCAGCGAATACATGGGCATGATCACCGACACGGCCACGAAGCCGACGATCAGGCCGACGAGAATGATCAGCCCAGGCTCCAGCAGGCCGGTCACGGTGCTCACCGAGCGGTCGACCTCCTTGTCGTAGAAGTTGGCCAGAGTCTTGAGGTTGGCGTCCAAAGTTCCCGTTTCTTCGCCGACGCGCACCATCTGCGAAAGCATGCGCGGGAAGATACCCGTGCGCTGGATGGGATCTGACAATCCCCTGCCTTGCAGGGAGTCGCGTCGCAGGCTCTCCACGGCGTTGGCTACCAAACGGTTGCTGACAATCGTGCGAGAGAGTTCGAGCGACTCGGGCAGTGAGACGCCGGCCTGGAGCAGGGTAGCGAGGGTGCGGCTGATTCTCGAAACCTCGCCGTGAAGAATGATCGTTCCGATCACCGGGATCTTGAGCAAGAAGGCGTCTAGCTGTAGGCGGCCCCGCGGGCGTGTAAAGTAGGTGAATCCCAGGATGGCCACGGCTGCCGCCGTGCCGAAAATGTAGACGCGATAGGTGACGAAGAAGGACGCCACCGAAATCAGAACACGCGTCGGGAGCGGGAGTTCTGCATTGAACTCGCTGTACAGCCCGAGCATGGCCGGCAGGGTGAAGTTTAAGATCAGAATCACCACGCCAATGGCGAAGAGGACCAGGAAGGCCGGATAGGTCACGGAATCCCGGATCTTGCGCGTGACTTCGACTTCCTTTTCGAGATAGGTCGAAAGCTCTCGGAGCACGAAGGCAATATTTCCGGTGCGTTCTCCGACCTCGATCATGCGGCAGTAGATGTCCGGGAACACTAAGTCGAAATTGGCCATGGCCCGAGACATGGGCGTGCCTTGCTGAACGTCGGCCAGCACGCTTCCCAGCACACGCCGCAGAGGGACGCTCGTCACTTCCTGTGAAAGCAGCTGCAGGGCGGGGACCAGCCCGACGCCAGATTCGACCAGGTTCGCCAACTGCTGGGAAAAGACCACCAGGTCCTGACGCTTGGGTCCGAGGAAGGTCGGGAAGAGCTCCCTCAGATTGAACGCCCGTCGCGACGGTGCCAGCTCGATGATCGTCAGGTTCCGCTCCCACAGGGCGCGTTCGGCAGCGCTCTCGGTGTCAACGTCCAAGACCCCATGCGAGGCGTTGCCCTGATCGTCGTAGGCCAGATATCGGTAACCCATCCGCTCAGGCCCCCAAATCGACAGACGGGATGTTGAGGTTCGTCTGAGTCATTATTCGATCCAGGCCACGTTGCGAATGACTTCTTCCGGCGTGGTGATCCCTTGCTCTACCTTCATCATGCCGTCCTGCCGCATGGTTTTCATTCCGTGATCTTGAGCGATGGTCTTGATTTCGCCGGCCGTAGAGCCCGCCACGAACAGCTTGCGCATCTGTTCGTCCACCTTGAGGATCTCGAACACGCCCGTGCGGCCGAGGTAGCCCGTATGGCTGCAGTACGTGCAGCCTTCGCCGCGGTAGATCTGAGCTATTGACGTGCCCATCTCGGCCTCGAAGGCGGCCTGTTCAGCCGGCGTTGGGGTTGCGGGGCCCTTGCAGTGAGGGCAAATCCGCCGCACCAATCGCTGGGCGATAACACCCAGGATGGCGGATGAGATCATGTAGCGTTCTACGCCCAGATGCGCCAGGCGGTAGAGTGCGCCGGACGAATCATTGGCGTGTATCGAAGACAACACCAGGTGGCCGGTCAGCGCCGCCTGGGTGGCCGAGTTCGGCCGTTTCCCCGTCACGGACCTCGCCGACCATGATCACGTCTGGATCCAGCCGCATCACGCCGCGCAGGCCAGAGGCAAAGGTGATTTCGGCGCCGCGGTTGACCTGAATTTGATTGATCCGGGCGAAGTTGTATTCGACGGGATCTTCGATGGTCATGATATTCAAATGCTGCCGGTCGAGCTGGTTGAGCGAAGCGTACAACGTTGTGGTTTTTCCGGAACCCGTAGGGCCGCTGACCAGCACCATGCCGAAGGGCAGGTGGATCAGCCCTTGCAGTTCATCGATCCCCTCTTCGAGTAGCCCCAGACCCGGGAGGTCCAATACCGACTCGGATCGCCCAAGCACGCGCAGGGTGGCCATTTCGCCCCACGTGGTGTCGCTGGTGGCCACTCGGAAGTGAATCTCACCGTCTTCGATAACCTTGGAAAATTGTCCGTCTTGCGGGCGTCGGCGCTCGGCGATGTTCATCCCGGCGAGAATCTTGACGCGGGAGAGCAAAGGGTCGTGGCTACCTCGAGGCAGTGAAACGCTCTCTTGGAGCACGCCGTCCACCCGGTAGCGAATGCGCACAGAGTCGAAATCCGGCACAATGTGGATGTCGGAAGCCCGGTCCCGCACCGCCTGGTCAAGGATCAGATCGACCGCTCGGACCACAGGGTCGGTGACCATCGGCTCAGACTCAGCCATGCCCATCCCAGCCCCGGCGCCGTCCGGCGAGACGGCGAACTCGGCCACCTCGCGGGCGATCTGCTGGTTAGCCTTGTAATTGAGGTCGATCGCAGCGGCGATGTCCGGCGACACTCCCACCAAGGGTCTGATCGTGCGCCCGGCGAGCGCCTCTAATTCCTCAATGACCTGAATATCCGTGGGATCTTCCATCACGACGGCCAACGATCCATCGACCAGGTCGAGGGGGATCAGGTGGTAGCGCCGAGCGGTCTCTTCCGGCACCAGCTGGAGTGCATCGGGTTGGACCCGGTGGCGCTTCAGGTCAATGAAGGGCAGATTCAAGTGCACGCTCAGGGCCATGGCCAGGTTATCTGGCTGGAGCCATTCGCTCTCGATGAGAATGTCGCCCAGGCGTCGTGGATCGCCCTCAGCTTGGAGCTTGAGGGCTGCCTCGAGTTGGGCGGGCGAGATCAACTCGGCCTGGCTGAGCACCTGACCAATGGTCGGGCCTGCGTTAGCGAGCTGCGTGGCGGGATTATCAGTCATCAGAACCTTCTTCGTTGGATTTCATGAAGCGGGTCACCGTCTGAACAACTTCGTTCATACCCAGGGGCTTGGTCATATAGTCATCGGCTCCGACCCGGAGCCCCATCTGGCGGTCTTCCGGGCGGCCCTTGGCGGAAATCATCACGATCGGCTTCTTGGCTGTGACTGCATCTTCACGCAGCCTGTGGCAAACCTCGAAGCCGTCCAGCCCTGGCAGCATGACATCGAGCAATATGACGGTGACACCCTTGCGCCGGGCGAGGGACAGCCCTTCCAATCCATTTCTTGCGATGAGCACTTGAAAACCGGCTTTCAGCAGCACTTGCTCAAGCAGAAAGGCGCCATCCGGATCGTCATCCACGATGAGCACGGTGTTCTCGGCCGGCGCGGACGCCGGTTGGGATGCCGGCAGGCTGAAGGTGATCTCGATGGCCGCGCCAGGTTGAACTTCGACGGTTAACGAGCCCGCCTGTGACTCGGCCAGCGGAAAAAGCAACCCAACCAGGCCAGACAAGACTTCTTGGCCCAGGGCCGGGGCGTCATCTCCGGGGGCGATTTCGACCGCAGGAGGTGTTCCCGTCTCGGACAGATTGAGCCGCAAGCTGACCGCCGCCTCGGTCCCAGCGAACGTCAAAGAGAGCACGGAACCGGAACGGCTGGCGAGCAACGCTGCGCTCAAAAGCGCCTTGAGCAGCAGCTCGACAACGGCCGGCTCGCCCATCACCTCGCTCACCGACTGGGTCTCGAAGGTCAACCTCACTCTCTTCTGTGCCGCCAGACCGGTGTTGGCTTCCACTCGCTCTCGGGCGAGTCGCTGGAGATCTATGGGCACCGGTTTGACCTGTGATGCTCGTGCCCTGACGCGTGCGCTTGCATGCCAGGCATCAAGTATGTGCGAAATCCAGATGGTGTCCTGATGCAGGGCGGCAAGTTCCGCCTCATCTTGGGCGCTGGCGCCGTGACCGGCCAGAATCCCCACCCGGGCGGCCAGCCTGTGGAACATGCCAGCCAGGGGGTGGGGCGCGAGAGTCGCATCGCCCGGGTAGTCGGGGTTCAGGCCGTGCTCATCCGCAGGACCGGAGCCGGATTCGAGGCGCGGGGAGTCCGAGGTCGACCCGGGTGGCGTCGCGTGTTCCTTGGCAGGAGGGATGGTTGACATGGCCTCGGCCCCCTAACGGGCTAGGCGAAACGCCCGACATACTCCGTCACGGACAAGATGCCAAGAATGGGCCATCGTCCGGGCGCAGGTGCGGGCGCGTTCGGGAAATTGTGCAGCCGCTTGGTGGTCCTCACGATCTGGCATGCTCTTGATGATTGCGGCGAGAGCCCTGAAGGTATTCTTCCAGCATGCGCCGGTCGTAGCGGCGGTGCCCCCCAGGCGTGCGGAAGGGGATGAGCATGCCCTTCTTTTCGACCTTATGAAGGGTGCTCAGGCTGATGCCGAGGTACGCAACAGCCTCCTTTGCGGTGAGCAACGTCTCTTTGATTTCTGCCATCGTTGACCTTCCTGAGCCAGTGGCTGTCAAATCGCTTTTTGACCCTGCGATGAGTTGCCTATAATGGATGGGACCCGATTGCATCGTGGGATCTGGATCCCAACCGGACACGGTTTTACATTGTTTTAGTCCGTTTACCGCTGCACTAACTATACGTCAATAAGGGTCCCATTTTGGGGGTTCGGGGGCGCTGTAAGCCGAATGTAAGGGGGTCGGATGTCTCCCTTCGTCGCGTCGCTTCCGAAGACATCCGCAGCCGCAGGGCCTGGTTCCGAACCTGGGAGGTTATCCCGATGAAGAAGCTCGGATTGTTGACTGGCGGAGGCGACGCACCCGGACTGAACGCCGTCATCCGGGCTGTGGTGAAGACGGCCCCCAACTACGAGTTCGAAGTCCTTGGGATCCGAGATGGGTTCGATGGACTCCTCGATCCAGACGGCATCATGCCTCTGGAGTCCGAATCTGTTCGGGGAATCCTGCCCCAAGGGGGCACCATTCTGGGCACGGCCAACCGCGGCAACCCCTTCGCCCGCGAAGTCGAGCTTGAAGGGAAGACTCAGATTGTCGATGTCTCGGACGACGTAATTGCACGAGCGAAGGAGCTGGACCTGGTCGGGATTGTCGTCGTGGGAGGCGACGGTACACTGCACATCAGCCAGGAATTGAACGAGAAAGGCTGCCGAACTGTGGGCGTCCCGAAGACGATCGACAACGACATTGGCGGCACGGATGTCAGCTTCGGTTTTGACACGGCCATCAACACCGCCATGGAAGCCCTGGATCGCCTCCACACGACAGCCGAATCACATCACCGGGTGATGGTCCTCGAGCTCATGGGCCGGGATGCCGGGTTCATCGCCCTCCACGCCGGCCTGGCGGGCGGGGCGGACGTCATCCTTATCCCTGAGATTCCATTCAGATTCGATGCCATCTGCGAAAAGATCACCCATCGGGCGGAAGCCGGCCGGCATTTCAGCATCATCGCCGCTGCCGAAGGCGCCCACCCGGCCGGAGGGGAGCGAGTGTTTGCCGAGCGCGGAGACGAGCTCCATGTGGATCGCCTCGGCGGGATCGGGAACGTAGTGGCGACCTACGTCGAGCGGTCGTGCCGGATGGAAACTCGGGTCACCGTGTTGGGTCACCTGCAGCGAGGGGGATCACCGAGCGCCTTTGACCGATGGCTGTGTACCCGCCTGGGAGGCGAGGCCGTCCGCTTGGCGGCGTCCGGAAGATGGGGCCGTATGTCGGCCCTGAAAGGCGGGTCGGTGGGATCGGTGGACATGGCCGAAGCCTTGGCCATGCCCAAGCGCGTCAATGTCGCAGGCGATGCCGTACAAACGGCGCGCGAGATGGGTATCTCCTTCGGGAGCTAGTTCCGCTCACGCGGTCGATTCAAACAGCCTGGCGATAGAGTCTCTGGACGGCTGGGGCAGCTGCCGGTTCTGCCCGTCGACCAACACGTGAACCCCCGAGCCCTCCACCACGCGTCCGACACGCGCCACGGGAATCCCTTCTCGAGCGAGCGCCGCCTCGATGCCCTCGGCAGCCCTGGGATGAGCCGTGACAAGGAGCGCTCCCGAGGCGATCGCCGACAGAGGGTCAACGTCCAGCGCCTCGCACATTCGCCGCGCGGTCTCGGGGAGGGGGATCCGGCTGGCATCGATCTCCAAACCAACCTCGGCGGCTTCGGCCATCTCCCACAGACCCCCTGCCAGTCCGCCTTCCGTTGGATCATGCATGGCGGAAACCCCGCCCGCTTCAGCCGCCAAAAGGGCTTCACGGACGACGCTGATGCCCGGATCGTCGAGTACGCCTTGTGCCCAGGCTAGGTCCGCGGCCGGCAAATCCGAGAGGCGGTCGGCGAAGTCGGTGCCTAGGATGCTCGTGGCTTCAATCGGGATCCACTTGGTCAACATCACGATGTCGCCTGGCCGGGATCCTCGGGGTGTCACAAGCCGCTCGCGGCTGACTTCGCCCAGCATGGTGCCTACCAGGATGGGGCGCTCCAGCCCCCGGGTGACTTCGGTGTGTCCCCCGACAAAGGTGGCCCCGACCGAGCGGCAAGCAGAATTGATCTGGCCGAACATCTCGTCGAGCATGGCATGGTCGGACCTGGATTCCGGCAGCAAGGCAGTGACGAGAAACCACGCCGGCTGGGCGCCTGTCGTGGCGACGTCGTTGGCATTCACGTGCACGGCGTACCACCCGATGCGCCCGGAGGTGAAAGTGATTGGATCGGTCTTGGCCACCAGGACGCGGTCCCCGAAATCGATGACGGCGCAGTCGAGGCCCACGCCCGGGCCCAGGAGCACCCGCGGGTCGTCGGGGGCAAATCGCCCGGCGAATTCAGCCACGATTTGTGGCGGCAGTTTTCCCAGAGGGTAAGTCATGACCGGCACCCATCAAGCAAAGAGCCGCCCGATCAGGACGGCCCTTTGGTGCGCTGCGGCATCCTATCCAATTACGAGGAGGGATGCCGCAGCGCGTCGTTGATCAGACTTACTCATGGGCATCACCTCCTCTTTGCTTAGGATAGCAAAGTGAGGTGCTCATCTAGAGCACGGCCAAGAGTATCGCACAGCCCCCGGCGATTGTCAATCACACCAAGAGCATCGCGTCGCCGAAGGAGTAGAAGCGGTACCCGTGTTCCTTGGCTGTTTGGTACGCCCGCAGGATGCGGTCCCGGCCGGCGAAGGCGGAGACCAGCATCAGAAGCGTCGAGCGGGGAAGATGGAAGTTGGTGATGAGAGCGTCGACCGCCCTGAATTCGAAACCGGGCAGGATGAAGAGATCGGTCCGACCTTCGATCGGGGCCACGACTTGACCGGAACCTGCCAGGCGGGCGGCGCTTTCGAGAGTCCGTGCGCAGGTCGTTCCGACAGCCACTATCCGGCCGGCGCGGGCCCGTACCTCGTTCAGGCGTTCGGCTGATAGGGGACTGAGCTGGCACCACTCCGTGTGGATGGCGTGGGTTTCGGGGTCGGATTCGTTGACCGGAGCGAAGGTATCCAGCCCGACGTGAAGGGTCACATCCACCCTAAGGATTCCTGCGCGCTCGAGCCGGTCCAGGAGGTCCGGCGTGAAATGCAGGCCGGCCGTAGGGGCTGCGGCCGAACCGGGTTCTTCAGCATACACGGTCTGATAGTCTTCTCGCTGCCTGAGGGGTGCCGTAATGTAGGGCGGCAAGGGCATCTCCCCGATTCGATCGAGGCTGGATTCGATGGGTGCATCGAACCGAATCAGGCGTTTGGGCCCGCCCAAGTCCTTTAAGATCTCCACGCTTGGGCCACCGTCCAGGTCGAGCTCGCGGCCGGGCTTGAGCCCTTTGCCACCGACCATCACCTCCCACCGCAAATCATCCAGCCGGCGGAGAAGCAGAAGCTCGGCTCGGCCCCCGCCGGGGCGTTTTCTCGCGTGGAGCCTGGCCGGGATGACGCGCGTGCGGTTGACCACCAAGGCGTCGCCGGGCGAGAGCAGCTCAGGGAGCTCGTGGAAGTATTGGTGGCTGATCGAGTTGTCGGCGCGGTTGAGCACCAACAAACGGGATGAATCACGCGGTTCGGCGGGATGCTGTGCGATGAACTCCGGCGGCAGTTCGTAATCGAAGTCAGATGTGCGCACGAACTACTTGCCCAGCCAGCGCACGATGACGTTCAGGACCACGGTCAGCACCAGGCTGATCACAAGCATGGTGGCCAGCGGAACGAAGCAGCTGATCCGACCCGTGTGGAATTGCAGGTCGCCTGGGAGTCGTCCCAAGGGGATCCCCATGCGCCCCACGAGCCAGATCAATCCGCCCAGCAGGACCAGTCCCAGGCCGGTCAAGATGGTCCAGCGGGCGAGCGTTGTCCAGTCGGGCATGGCTAAGAGCTAGAAGTCTGGCAGGGAGGGTTGGGCGCCTTGGCCAGGTTCGAGCCCCAGGTGCTCATAGGCAAGGGCTGTGGCGACCCTGCCCTGAGGGGTGCGGTCGATGAAACCGAGTTGCAGAAGATAGGGTTCGACGACGTCCATGATGGTATCCGGCTCCTCGCTGATCGAAGCGGCGATGGTTTGTAATCCCACCGGGCCCCCGGCGAATTTGACGACGATCGTGTGGAGCACGCGCCGATCGGCGTCGTCCAATCCGAGGTCGTCGATCTCAAGCAAGGCCAGAGCTTCCGAGGCCACCCGGCGGGTGACGCTGCCGTCGGCGCGCACCTCGGCGAAGTCCCGGACCCGTCTGAGGAGCCTAAGGGCGACGCGCGGGGTGCCCCTGGCGCGGCAGGCGATCTCGGCGACACCGTCCTTGTCGATCTGCACGTTCAGGATCTGCCCCGCCCGCTTGACGATTTCGCCCATGGCTTGATTGTCGTAGAAATCCAGGCGGTGTATCGCCCCAAACCTGGCGCGCAATGGAGCCGTAAGCAGCGCCAGGCGGGTGGTGGCGCCGATGATGGTGAAGCGGGGGAGCTGAAGCCGCAGGGAACGGGCGCTGGGACCTTTGCCGATCATGATGTCCAGCGCGTACTCTTCCATTGCCGGATACAAGATCTCTTCCACAGCGCGCCCAAGACGGTGGATTTCATCGATGAACAACACGTCCCCAGCTTGAAGATTGGTGAGAATCGCCGCCAGATCGCCGGCGCGCTCAATGGCCGGCCCCGAAGTGAACTTGAGATGGACCCCCATTTCGGTGGCAAGAATGTGCGCCAGGGTTGTCTTTCCCAGCCCCGGCGGGCCATAGAAAAGCACGTGGTCCAAGGCTTCGCCGCGGTTGCGCGCCGCTTCAATGAGAATGGCCAGATTCTCTCTCACCCTTTCCTGGCCGATCATCTCATTCAAATGCTGCGGGCGCAACGTCGGCTCGGTCCAGTCTTCAGAGCCGCGTTCGGGGGACACCAATCGGTCTTCAGCCTGCTCTGCCATCATGGGGGATTATACAGGAATGGCCTGTTGCCAGACACCACAACCCGGCCGCTTGACAGGCCAATTTGTCTAGGCTAACATGTTCGCGTAGGTTGCATGCGAGTTCTGTCTGCACGTCGTAAGACCGAGGCCTGAGCCGAACATGCGCTCGGGCCTGTCTGGTAGGCCGGGCCGTAAGCCGGCGAACTCGACCGCTGGAGAACACGTCAGGCACCTCGGAAACCCACCCAAGCAGGAGGTTTAAAAGATGTCCGAACGTGTGTCCGGTACGGTCAAATGGTTCAACGCCGGGAAGGGCTACGGGTTCATCGAACGCGAAGGCGGGCCGGATGTGTTTGTGCACTACACGGCCATCCAAGCCGACGGTTTCCGTGAACTCCAAGAGGGCCAGCAGGTGGAATTCAGTATCGAGCAGGGCCCCAAGGGTCTGCAGGCGGCCGAAGTGGTGCCGCTCTAATCCCAAACCATCATACATAAGGCGCCCTCCCCATTTCGGGGAGGGTTTTTTTGTATCGGATATCGGCGAGCAAATCACCCAGGGTACCCTTGACAGCCCTTGGGGGAGCCTTTACATTTAGCTCTGCTAAGTAAATGCAGTGGAGCTTGAGATGCGTGACAATTTGGAACTTGCGGCGAGGCAGATCGTGGAGATCGTGCCTTTGGTGATGAGGAGCTTGGCGGCGGAGGTACGAAAGTCTGGGCACACCCTCTCGCCATCGCACTTCAGGATCCTGACCATGTTGCACGCCCGGCCATGGAGCCTCGGCGAATTGGCGGAGCACGAACAGATTAGCTCTCCGACGGTCTCGCGATCGATTTCAACCCTTGAAGTTCGCGGCTGGGCGCTGCGAAAGGTGTCACCGCATGACCGCCGCGTGGTCCTGGCGGAGATCACATCGCAGGGTGAAGCCGTGCTCAGATCGCTCCGGGCCAGTGCCGAAGGGCGGGTGCATGAGATGCTCCAACCCCTCTCCGCCGAGGAGGTAAGGGACCTGACCGCGGGCCTGCCCGTCTTGCGCAAGGTGTTCGAACACGGCCTGGATTGTGAGGCTGAGGTCTTATAGAACGAGGACTTGTCCTAGGCACTAAGAGCCATTAGGGGGGGCAGTGTCAGCCTGATGTCGGGCGGCGCGGCCCTTGAAGAACTAGCGTACGCCAAAAGGAGTTAGGTTTCAATGTCCAGACGAACTTGGATCCTCCTGATCCTGGGTGTGTTTGTGGTCGCTGCCGTGATCGCTTTCATCGGTTTGAGATCGGCCGCCGGGCGGGCCAGCTCTCAATCCTTAGACAGAACAGCGACTATCGCCCGCGGACCGATCGATGTGGTCGTCTCCGGCACGGGTAACATTGATCCCAAGGCGCAGGCGGACCTGACCTTCAGTGTGAACGGAAACATCGGAAACATCTACGTGAACGTGGGCGACGAGGTCAAGGCCGGTGACGTCTTGATGGACCTCGATACGGCCTCGATCGACGTCAGCCTGATTGGTGCTGAGGCAGATCTGGTTCAGGCCGAACAAAATCTGAATGATCTGCTAGATGAAAACAATTGGATGCTCAGCCTTGCCGAAGCCCAATCGGCCCTGGCCTCCGCTCAGGATGAATTGCACACTGCCGATTACACGTTGAGCGTCCGGTCCCAGGGTAACCGGGCCAGCGCGGCGACAATTTCGGCGCAGGAAGGCCGGGTGCTCCTGGCCAAAAAAGCCCTGGACCAAGCCAAGCGGCGTGCCAGCAGCGGGACACCCGACGACCACGACAGCGCCCAGGCAGCCATCAATCTCAGCAACGCGCAGCAGGACTATAACTCGGCTATCCGTACCTTGAACTGGTACACAGGCCATCCGACGGAGATTGAGCAGGCGCAGCTCGACTCAGCCGTGGCCGTCGCTCAGGCGAAAGTCAACCAGGCTCAAAAGAAAGTGGACACTCTGACCAACGGCCCCGATCCGGACCAATTGGCGGCGGCCCGAGCTCAGGTCCAAGCGGCCCAAGCGCGCGTCAACCAATCCAAGATCACAGCGCCTTTCGGCGGGCGGATCACGTCCGTTTACTATCAGATCGGCGATAAAGTAACCCCGGGCAAGGTGGCCATCGGCATCGCCGACGACAGCCAGTTTCATATCCAAACCCCTGTGGATGAGCTCGACATCGCCTCAATCCAACGTGGCCAAAGCGTTTCAATTACCTTGGACGCACTTCCTGGGCTGGTTCTGGATGGCAAAGTAGACGAGATCGACCTGGCCCCAGATCCAAGCCAGTCAACGACAGAGTATCCGGTAGTTGTCAGCGTCTCAAATCCTGGTCCCGAGGCCAGGATCGGGATGACCGCCTCGGTGGATATCAACGTCTCTCACAAGGATCAGGCGTTGCTGGTGCCCAACTGGGCGCTGAGGGTGGACAGCACAACCGGTCAGATTTATGTGATGGTCAAGACGGGGACCGGCTACGAGCGGCAGGATGTGCAGCTGGGCCTGAGGAACGATACCGACAGTGAAGTCGTAAACGGACTGCAACCCGGTGACGTCGTCGGCGTTCCTGCAGTGACACCCTCTGCGCCGAGTCTCGGCGGTCCCTTTGGCGGAGGTTAGTCGGTGACGTCGGTTATCGAAGTCAAAGATCTGGCCAGGACCTATGACCTGGGGGAGGTCAAAGTCATGGCCCTGCGCGGTGTCAGTTTCAAGATCCAATCCGGAGAGCTCTTGACGGTGATGGGGCCTTCCGGATCAGGCAAGTCGACCCTGATGAACATTCTCGGCTGTCTCGACCGGCCCACCGAAGGGGCTTATGTCTTGGATGGAGAACCCGTCGGCGAACTGGATGATGATCGCCTGGCGGAAATCCGGAACAGCAAAATCGGTTTCGTATTCCAGACCTTCAACCTTCTGGCGCGGACGAGTGCCCTGGAAAACGTCGAGCTGCCTCTGATCTACGCAGGTGCGCCCTTGGCCGAACGGCGAAGCCGCGCCACGGAGGCGCTGCAGGCGGTCGGGCTGGGCGAGCGGCTCCACCACCATCCGAATGAGCTTTCTGGGGGCCAGCAGCAGCGAGTGGCGATTGCCCGCGCCCTAGTGAACCAACCCTCGATCATCTTCGCCGATGAGCCGACCGGCAACCTGGACACGACGTCGGGGGTGGAAGTAATGAAGCTCCTGCAAGACCTCAACATTGAACAAGCCATCACAATCCTGGTCGTGACCCATGACCCGTTCATCGCCCGTCACACCGGCCGGATCATCCGCATTCAAGACGGACTGTTGGTCGGGGATGATCTGGTCGACAAGCCCCTCAAGGCCGGCGAGTTGCCGCGGCCCTCTGAAATGGAACTGCATGACCCCGTAGACGGCCTGAAGGAGGGGCGATGAAGATCATCGAAAGTGTCCGCATCGCCATCAGGGCATTGTTGGCCAACAAGCTGCGTGCCATCCTGACCATGTTGGGGATCATCATCGGAGTTGGCGCCGTCATCACGCTTATGTCGGCCGGCTCGGCGGTCCAAAAGTACGTCACGGACCAGTTCCAGAGCATCGGTTCCAACCTGCTCTTCGTCGTGCCGGGCAACTTTAGCAGCCAGCGGGGCGGGGCCTCGTCGGCTTCAACCGGCGGTAAACCGATCTCCAACGGGGATGCTGCGGCCCTGGCCGATCCCCTGCAAGCGCCCGATATTGGCGAGGTGGCCCCTGAGCTTGCCGGCGGTGCGTTGGTGACCTTTGGCCGCGAAAGTGGAACCTACTCCGTGTCGGGTGTGACGCCCAATTACCTCGAGGTTCGCAGCGCGGAGGTGGCCATCGGACGTTTCATTGACGAGAGCGATGAGTTGGCCGGATCGCGCGTGGCGGTGCTCGGGCCGGATGTGGTCACCGATTTGTTCCCGAACAACGCCCTGCCCATTGGTGAGACGGTCCGGATCAAAGACACCTCTTTTCGGGTCATCGGCGTGATGAAGAGCCGGGGCGGGAGCAGTTTCGGAAGCGAAGACAATGTGATCTACATCCCGCTCTCCACGGCGCAAACGCGCATCTTCGCGGCGCGAGACTCCAGCGGGGATTACCGCCTTACGGTGGTTTATGCCTCCGCCGTCGATCAGGATCGCATGGAAGCCGCGCAAGCTGAGATTCGTCAGATTCTACGCCTGCGGCACAAGATCGCGCCCGAAGACAAGAATGACTTCACCGTGATCAGCCAACAAGACATCCTCGCCTCAGCAGGCAGCGTGCTCGGTGCCCTGACGGTCTTTCTGGGCGCCATCGCCGCCATCTCGCTGCTGGTGGGAGGCATTGGGATCATGAACATCATGCTGGTCTCGGTCACCGAGCGCACGCACGAGATCGGCCTGCGTAAGGCAGTCGGCGCGCGGCGGCGAGACATCCTGCTTCAGTTTCTGGTGGAGAGCGTGGTGCTGGCGGTGATCGGAGGCGGTATTGGGATCATGCTGGGCGCCGGCGGCTCCAAACTGGTGGGCCTGCTGGCCCCGGACATCCAGCCGGGATTGTCGTTTCAGGCGGTTGTTCTGGCGACGGGGTTCTCGGCGGCGGTGGGCTTGTTCTTCGGGATCTATCCCGCCACCCGTGCCGCCAGCCTGAATCCGATCGAGGCGTTGCGATACGAGTAGGCGGAACCTACTCCTCTTTCACTGCGTGACCGCCAAATTGATGGCGCATGGCCGCCAGAAGCTTGTCGGCGAAGTTGTCGTCGCGGCGCGAGCGGAAGCGAGCGTAGAGTGCCTCGCTGATCACCGGTGCCGGCACCCCAAGGTCGATGGCCTCCCGGACCGTCCAGCGCCCTTCACCTGAATCGTCGACCCAAGGGGCGATCTCGGCCAGGCCGGCGTCGTCCGCCAGGGCTCGGGCGGTGAGGTCCAGCAGCCAGGATCGGATCACCGTCCCATACCGCCATGCCTCCGCCACCTGATGCAGATCGAGGTCGAACGGTTCCTTGGCCTTCAAGATGGCGAAGCCTTCGGCGTAGGCCTGCATCATCCCGTACTCGATCCCGTTGTGGACCATTTTGACGAAGTGGCCGGCACCGCGCGGACCCATGTGCCCCCAGCCCTTGTCCGGGGCGGGGGCCAGCGTCTCAAGGATCGGCCGGATCGTGGCCACGGCATCATCGTCACCGCCGACCATCATGCCATAACCCTCTTTGAGCCCCCAAACCCCACCGCTGACGCCGACATCCACGTAGGCAATGCCCCGCTCGGCGAGCGAATCGCCGCGCCGCATGCTGTCGTGGTAGTTGCTGTTGCCCCCGTCGACAATGATGTCGCCCTTCTCGAACAGCTTCCCCAACTTGGCGACGGATGTCTCGACCGGATCGCCGGCCGGGACCATCACCCAGGCCACGCGCGGCGGCTCAAGCTTCTGGGCGATTTCATCCAGCGATAGGGCGCCGTCGGCGCCGCCCGTCTTGGCTTTGGCGACGGCATCCTCGCTCAGGTCGAAGGCCAGCACGCTATGGCCCCCCTGCAGCAAGCGGGTGGTCATGTTGGCGCCCATGCGCCCCAAGCCGATCATTGCCATTCGCATCCGTTGTTCTCCTTCAAATCGCCGACCCTGAAACCCGGGATCGGCTTGTGAAAACCGTCACAAGTTGTGCAGACCAATCTCGCCTGGGTCGGGCATTCGAGGCCCAAAGTGCCCAAGGCCAGGGTTAGGAGGGCTGGAGCGCCGCCCGGCGGGTTTCGAGACTTTGGAGCAGATTGTCGAACGAGCTGGCAAACTTCTGGACGCCCTCCACCAACAGTTGGTCGGTGACCTCGTCTAGCTCGATGCCGACGCTGGAGAGCTTCTCAACGGCGGCTCGAGCGGCGTCGACATCCCGGTCTACCGTGCGGGCGACCGTTCCGTGGTCCAGGAAAGCCTCCAGGGTTTCGGGCGGAACCGTATTGACCGTGTCCGGCCCAATCAATCCGTCCACGTACATCGTGTCCGGGTAGGCGGGGTCCTTGGTGCTGGTACTGGCCCAAAGGACGCGCTGGACGCGTGCACCCACCCGACTCAGCGCGTCCCATCGCTCGGACTGATAGATCTCGGTAAAGCGATGATAGGCCAGCTGGGCATTGGCCAGGCCGAGCTGGCCCCGGAGTTCATCCACGCCGCGAGTGTCGAGCATCGGATCGATCATCGAATCCATGCGGCTGACGAAGAAGGAGGCCACGGAGGCCATCCGCGACACATCGCCTCCGCGAGCCTTGAGGTGCTCCAGGCCGCTTATAAAGGCCTGGGAAACGTCGTCCAATTGACTTCACAGAGAACATCAGTGTCACATTGACATTGATGCCCTCGCCGAGCATGGCCTCGATCGCCGGGATGCCTTCTCTTGTGGCGGGTATCTTGATCATCAGGTTGGGCCGATCCACAGCGTTGAAGTACGATCGAACCTGGTTGATCGTGCCTTGCGTGTCGTGCGCGAGCGTCGGGCTGACCTCCAGGCTGACGTAACCGTCAAGCCGATCTGACCTTTGGTAGACGGGCCGCAGGGCGTCGCATGCATTCTGGATGTCATGGAAAGCCAACGCCTCGTAAATTTGCTGCACCGACTTCCCTTTGGCCACCAGGGCCTTGATGTCGTCATCATAGGCGCCGGCCTTTGAGATGGCCTGATTGAAAATGGAGGGGTTGGATGTCATGCCTCGCAAACCTTGGCTCACGAGATCATCCAGCTGGCCCGAGTTCAACAGGTCCCGGCTGATGAAGTCGAGCCAGATGGACTGCCCCAGCTTCGCCAGATCATCGAGTTTGCTCATGTCCACTCTCCAGATTGACAATGTCTGCTCTTAGGCTATCACAGCCCGGCGACGAAACGCGTGATGACAGACTAGGTCAGGTTGTAGACCGGTAGCGCCACACCATGGACAGCGCGGGCTGCATCCGACGAGAGGAAGAGGATGACATCCGCCAGCGCGTCGAGTTGCACCCAGCCAGAGGTGTCTGCATCGGGCCGGGCCTGGCGGTTTTCGGGGGTGTCCAACGTACCCGGGAGAACACAGTTGACGTTGATCCCCGCATGCTTGACCTCGTCGGACAGGCTCTCGGTCAGGCGGACGACGGCAGCTTTGGCAGCCGAGTACAAACCGGCTCCGGGGAAACCCCGCAGGGCTGTGCGCGCAGACACGTTTACGATCTTCCCGTGGCCTTGGGAGCGCATCAGGGGGACCACACTGCGGCAGGCCAGGAAGACTGTGCGCGCGTTGAGATCCATGTTCCGGTCCCAATCCGAGGGGTCGGTGGCCTCTAGAGCGGCCGGCGCGAGAAAGCCTCCCACTGTGTTGACCAGGATATCTATGCGTCCCAGCTGCTCTACAACAAGCTGATGCATACCATCGGCGTCACCCGGCGACCTCAAATCAATGTCGGGAATCAGAATGCCGTTGTACTCATCGGGATAGGCTCGGTGGAGCTTCTCGGCGCTGCGGCCGACAAGAGCCAACTGGGCGCCCGCCTGGCGAAAACGGGCGGCAACCGCCTGGCCGAGGTTTCCCGCTGCTCCAGTGATGACGGCCACCTGACCGGTCAACTCAGATGTCATGTTCTCCTCCTCGGCCCGTTGACCGCTCCACGGACCATATGCTCGACGGTTGGGGTTTGCCCGACCGACCGCTCCCGTCTACTATATCAAGAGCGAGAGACACATTCGCGGAACAAAGGAGGGTTGCATGACCACATTGGGTCTGCGCGTCGATGAATGGGTCAACTTGGCCGTGGCCGTGCTGGCTGTCGTCGCAGCGCTGACTCTGGGCCGATGGCTGATCCACCTGCTGCTCCAGCGCTGGATCGCTGGCCTCGTCCATCGCACGCGAACCACTTTGGATGACGCACTGGTCGAATCCATCCGACTGCCGCTCTATTGGTATCTGCTGGCGATCGTCGTCCAGTGGGCGATCGCCCGGCTCGATTTCATTCCTCAACGTTACGCGTTGACCATTGAAAATGTCTTCTTCGTCGTGTACGTCCTCGTCGGCTTCGTATTCTTGTGGCGGTTGATCAGCCGCTTGTTCAAATGGTATGCGGGGGAGCTGGCTGCCAAGACGGAGACAGATCTGGGCGATCAGTTGCTGCCCATCCTACGCCGGATCAGCCTGGTCATTCTGGGGCTGGTCGTGTTGAGCATGGTGCTCCAGCATTTCAACGTCGAGATCAGCGGACTGGTGGCTACCTTGGGCATAGGCTCATTGGCCATAGCGCTGGCTGCCCAGGCATCGCTCTCCGACATCTTCAGCGGATTTGTGATCATGGTCGATCGCCCGTTTCGTATTGGCGACCGCATCGAGTTGCAGGATCTGGCCACCTGGGGCGACGTGACTGATATCGGCTTGCGGAGCACCCGTATTCGAACCCGGGACAACCGCATGGTGATTATCCCCAACTCAATCATCGGCAAGAGCTTGATCATCAATCATTCGTTTCCCAATTCCCACTACCGGATCGAAGTCAGCGTCGGCGTGGCCTACGGATCCGACATCGAGCGGGCCCGTCAGGTGATGATCGATGCCGCCATGGGGGTGGAGGGTATTCGAACCACGGAGCCCGTCGAGGCGCTGTTCCAAGAAATGGGCGACTCGGCCCTCTTGTTCCGATTGAGGGTTTGGATCGAGTCGTATGTCGATACTCGGAGGATCGTCGACCGTGTCAACTCGGCCGTCTACAAGTCGCTCAACGAAGCGGGCATCGTGATTCCATTCCCGCAGCGTGATGTCCACCACTACCTGGACCAGGTGGATCCTCAAGCGGCTTCCCGCCTCTTCGGCAGGCCGGACAATGACTGATCAGGGTGACCAGCCTCGAACGGCGGGCTGGATGTGCCGCGCAGTCTCGCACCAAATCTGGGGCTCATCTTCCGGCGGCAGGCCGCGGACGATGTGTTCCTTGGGGTTGAGGGCATTGCGTTGGTGGTGAAGTTCATCGGGGTCATAATGGGCCAGGTCGGCGATCGAGTTTATGCCTGCGCGCCACAGCAACTGCCCATAGGCGGCGCCGATGCCCGGGATCCGCAACAGGTCGGCCAGCCTGGCCCAATCGAGCAATTGCGCCTCGAGCACCCTAGACTAAGCGGCCAGATCAGCCCGGCCCGTCTGGCGCGCTGCCAGCATAAGCAGCCGTTCAAACGTCAGGACGCCCAGATCTTGAAGCTGCATCCGGGCACGGTGGGGCAGGGCGCCAAGATCGATGAGTTTGACCATGGTCCAATCGGGGTGAAAAGCGGTCTAATGCCGATTGTGAGCGCACGCTCAACTGCGGGCAAATCGTGTCCGTCTGGAGGTTTGACCGGCGAATGATGCAAAACTATACTGACGGGAAAGGTTGCTCCGGCCCGAGTGTCCCCAGGCCGGTGCATGTGACGGTGCCGTCGGCCAGGGTTGGTGAGGCGCCAGGATCAGGAGGCAACGCGGGTTGATCGGGCTTGGATTGCGCCAATTACGTGAAGCACTGGACCGCAAAGCGGACGAGGTCCAGCGTGAATTTGTAGGCTTGACCGACACGATCGCAACATTGAACGCTGAGTTGCTGGAGCACCACGGTGAGGCTCGGAACGAGCACCTCGCCAAGCTCAAAGCCGCCAAAGCCAGACAGGTAGCCGTGGCCGAGGAAATCAACACCTGGCGAGAACGCGCCCGGCATGTCGTCCAGACAAGCGGCGGCCAGAGTCTGCGGGTGTTCATTGATGGCCTGAGGGCCCTGGGCGACGAGGCCATCTCCCGTGCAGCCGAGCAGGCGCTATGGATGATGGATTCGCCGGAAGAGGCGATGGACTTCATGGCCCAGCAGGCCAATCTGCCCCAAGAACAATCGCCCGTCGCTCGGCTTCTCGAGCGTGGGCGAACCGATTACGATTTGCGGGTTGGCGATCGCACGGTACGAACCAGGGCGGCCGTCGAGTTCGCCAATCGGCCGGGCATGCTCCAGAATGAGGTCGCTCTCAAAGAACTTGAGACTGCGTTGGATGACCAGGATCCGCTGGTGCGCGAATTGGTCATGTTGACGAGCATTTCATTGCACCGGGCACGATCTATTGGCCTGGCGGATTTAGATCAGGCTTTCGAATCAGTCAAACAGTTGGCGCGATTCGACGATCCGGCGGTGATCCCGGCCCTGGTGGCGGTGGTCAACAGCCCGCGTTCGGGTTTTACGATTTCCGAATCTGGGCAAAGCGAAGAAGGGGACAACAGCCGGGGCCGCATGGTGGCTCTGCTGCGGCTGGTCGAACTGCACACGCCCGAAGCCAAGGCGGCTGTGCACGGCCGGCAAACCGATCGGAATAAGGAGATCGCCACCGCCGCCAAACGGGCACTGGAGCTGTTCCCCGGTCCGTGGAATGGGCCGCTGAAACGAAAGCCCAAGAAATCCTGAGTGCGTTGATCGGCTGACCCCGATTTGCTATAATCGTCGCACATTCGAACGTAGCAAGATGCATGGCCGGGAGGAGTAAGCGGGGATCCCGCTGCTAGAGAAGGGGAGCCAAAGGCTGGAAGCTCCCCCCAGCGATGACCGCCCAAGGTCGCCCGGCCCGCTCGCCGAAGAAAGCCTGAGGTCAGGTCAGTAGAACGGCGCGGGTGAGCCCGTTACAGCGAACGCCCGATGTTTGTCGGGCAAGCGAGCGCGACCGCGCCCTAGCGCGCGGCGAAGCGAGGTGGTACCGCGGAGGCCAAAGCCCTTCGTCCTCGAGGACGAAGGGCTTCTTGATTCAGCCTTCAGCGGTGCACCGGACAAGGGAGGCATCATGACCGAACCAGCCTTACCCAAGGCCTATGATTTTCGCAGCGTGGAGCCCGAAATCTACGCCATGTGGGAAGCCCAGGGTTATTTCCAACCCGCTTCAAACGCGGATCGTGCGCCCTTCGTCATCTCCATGCCTCCCCCTAATGTCACCGGCGAGCTGCACCTGGGGCATGCCATGTTTGTGGCCATGGAGGACCTGCTGATCCGCCACCAACGGATGCTGGGTGCGCCAGCGCTGTGGGTACCGGGGTCGGACCACGCCGGCATCGCCACCCAGCTGCAGGTGGAACGTAATCTGTTGGCCACCGAAGAGGTCACCCGAGAAGAAATCGGCCGCCAGGCTTTTGAGGCCCGCGTCTGGACCTGGAAGAAGAAATACGGCGGCATCATCGGCCGGCAAATCCGCCGGCTGGGCGCGTCATGCGATTGGAGCCGGGAGCGCTTCACATTGGATGAAGGGCTGTCCAAAGCCGTGCGCGAGGCTTTTGTCAGCCTGTACGAAAAGGGCCTGATCTACCGCGGCACCTACCTGATCAATTGGTCGCCGGGGCTGCGCACGGCGGTCAGCGATCTTGAGGTGGAGTACACGGAGGAGCAGGGGAAGCTGTACGCGTTTAAGTACCCGCTGGCAGACTCGGATGAGTTCATCCCGGTGGCAACGACGCGGCCGGAGACCATCCTGGGCGACACGGCGGTGGCTGTGCACCCCGAGGATGCGCGTTACGCTCGTTTCGTGGGCAAGACCTGCTTGGTGCCCATGCTCGATCGGCCGATTCCGGTGATCACCGACGAACACGTGGAACGCGACTTTGGCACAGGGGCACTGAAGGTGACTCCAGGGCACGATCAGGACGACTACGACATTGGCAAACGGCACCATCTCGAGTTCATCAACGTGCTCAACCCGGACGCCACCATGAATGAAAACGCCGGCCCATATTCCGGACTGGACCGCTTTGCTTGCCGCGAGAAACTGTGGGAAGACATGCGGCAGGCAGGGCTGACGATCAAGACCGAGCCCTATACGATGAAGGTGCCGCGCAGCCAGCGGGGAGGCGAAATCATCGAGCCGATGATCTCCACCCAGTGGTTCGTGAAAATGGCGCCCCTCGCCAAGCCGGCCCTGGACGTGGTGCGAACGGGTGACATCAAGATCGTACCCGAGAGGTTCACTAAGATCTACTTCAATTGGCTGGAGAACATCCGCGACTGGTGTATCTCGAGGCAGCTGTGGTGGGGCCACCGCATCCCCGCCTGGCACTGTGGTGACTGTGGGGAAATCACGGTTGCTCGAGAGGATCCGGACCGCTGCGCCCACTGCGGATCGAGCGCCATCCAGCAAGACCCGGACGTACTCGACACGTGGTTTTCTTCGGGTTTGTGGCCTTTCTCGACCCTCGGGTGGCCGGAGGAGACCGAGGATTTGGCCACCTTCTATCCGACTTCGGTGATGGAGACCGGCTATGACATCCTGTTCTTTTGGGTGGCGCGCATGATCATGATGGGTCTCGAGTTCACCGGCCAAGCCCCGTTTCACACCGTGTACTTGCACGGTCTGGTGCGCGATGGAGACGGCCGCAAGATGAGCAAGTCACTGGGCAATGTGATCGATCCGCTGGAGGTGATGGACGAGTTCGGGACCGATGCGCTTCGCTTTACCCTGTTGACGGGCTCGACGCCGGGCAACGACATGAACCTTAGCCTGCAGCGGGTGGAGGCGAACCGCAACTTCGCTAACAAGCTGTGGAACGCTGCCCGCCTGGTGATCATGGCGGTCGACCGCGTCCCTGAGGCGCCAGCCAACGCACCGGAGATGACCTCGGCCGACCGTTGGATTACGGCTCGGCTGGCCCGATTAGAACGAGAAGTTGACCGGCTCTTCGCCGCCTATCAGTTCGGGGAGGCCGGCCGGCAGGTGTATGAATTCTTCTGGAGCGAATTCGCCGACTGGTACCTAGAGGTGGGAAAACTTCAACTCGAGCTGGGTGCCGATCGTGCCTGGCTGACGGCACATATCATGGTCGACGTCCTGGATGCCTGCCTGCGGCTGTTGCATCCATTTACTCCCTTTGTGACGGAATCCCTGTGGGGGCATCTGAAGGCCGCCTGCCAGGCTGCTCCCAAGGGTCTTGGCCCGGATGGAGGCTGGGCGGAAGCGTTGATCGTCGCCGCCTGGCCACAGGCACCCGGAGAAGATCCGGCCGAAGACGCGGCGATCCAGGCGTTCGCAAGCGTGATGGCCGTGGTTCGGGCGGTGCGGAACCTGCGTTCGGAACGAGGCGTTGAGCCTTCTCGGCGGATAGCGGCCCTGATCCAGGCGGGGGACCAGATGGCCCTGTTCGAGTCCCAACGGGAATCCTTGAGTGCGCTGGCGCACATCGACTCGGATCGATTGGATATTCGGGAGAGTCTGGACACCCCGCCTGATCACGCCGTCCCATTGGTGGTTGGCAACATCGAAGTCTTTCTGCCATCCGCCGAATTGTTCGATGTGGACGTCGAACGGCAGCGCCTGGTGTCGGAGCTGGCCGAAGTGCAGGGGCAGATCAAGCGCTTGGAAGGGCTGCTTTCTGGGCCGTTCGCCAAGCGCGCCCCAGGTGAAGTGGTCGACAAAGAGCGGGCCCGCTTGCAGGATTACCGCGTGACCCACGAGAAGCTCCAAAGCCAGCTCGAAGCGCTCGGCTGATGTCGTTTTGAGCCTGAGAAGGCGCCGGATTACGCATGCTGAACGCTGGACCGGCACCTGAGGGCCGCCTGAGCGGCTATGTTATACTGCCTGGCTGTGATGTCCTATGCGTAGACGTGGTCCCAATCTCCTTCGCTGGGTTTCCATCGGCATGCTTCTGGCTGCCGTCGTTCTTTTCTTCATCGAGCTGGTGCTCTACAGCCGGCAGCGAGCGGGCATGCCGGAGGGCCTTTCCGTGGCCGGAGTGCCCGTGGGGGGCCTGGACCAGCCGGCGGCGTTGGAACGCCTGGCGCAGACCTACAGCACGCCGGTAGCGTTGTTCTACGGCAATCAACTCATCTTGCTCACCCCATCCCAGGTTGGCTTCAGGCTGGACTCGGAGGCCATGATGGCCGCCGCCGAGCTTGACCGCACAGGCCCCGGATTTTGGTCCGGCTACTGGGACTACCTGTGGAACCGCCCGGGTGACGCCTCCAATGTCCCTATTCGATCCGAGTACTCAGAATCCGAGCTGGAAACGCTGCTCAAGGATATTGGGGCGCGCTACGATCAACCCCCGCTTCCGCCGCGGCCGGTGCCGGGCACGACCCAGTTTGAGCCCGGAAGCTCCGGAAAGGTGCTGGACGTCGCCCGGGCCTCCGAGCTGATCGGCGAGGCGCTCAACCAGCCGAGCGACCGGCAGGTCACATTGCCGGTCGTGGACAGCCAACCAGGACGGCCCAGCCTGGCCACCCTGGGAACCCTGCTCAAGCAGATCCTGCTGGTGCAGCAGTTCAACGGCCTGGCAGACATCTACGTGATAGATCTCCGCAGCGGCGAGGACCTGCACGTCCTCAACCTTGGCGGGACGGACCTTCCGGGGGAACCCGACGTGTCGATCACGGCCGGCTCGACGATCAAGGTGCCCATCGCCATCAGTTTTTTCCGGTACTTCGACTCACCCCTGAGTTCGGCTGCCCAGGGGTGGCTCAAGGACATGCTCACCTTGTCCGGCAACGACAGCGCCGACGCCTTGATGGAGCAGATGGACCGTTTTCAGGGGCCATTGAAGGTGAGCGACACAATGCAATCACTGGGCTTGGACAGCACCTTCATCGCCGGCTATTTTCATCTCGGGTCCCAGCTGCTGAAGCACTTCCAGACCCCTGGCAACACCCGCAGCGACATCAACACCCATCCTGACCCGTACAACCAAACCACGGCGACGCAGATGGGTGCGCTGATGGCCGATCTTTACCGCTGCAGCAAGGGGGGCGGGGCGCTGTTAGCCGCCTTTCCCGGTGAACTTTCGCCTGACGAGTGCCAGACCATCTTGGATCTCATGGTGCAGAACAAGATTGGTGTGCTGATCGAAGCCGGTGTGCCGGATGGCACCGAGGTGGCCCACAAGCATGGATGGACCGACTCACCCCTTCAGTGGCTGGGCGATGCAGGCATTGTCTACACCTCGGCCGGCGACTACGTGATTGCCGTCTACCTCTGGGACCAGCAGGAAATGATCTGGAACCCGGCCTCTAAACTCGTGGCCGACCTCTCCCGCGCCACGTACAACTTCTTCAACTCCTCGACCGCTCCCGGCGCCACCGCCCAGCGCTGATCGAACTTAGCCAGATCGGCCATTCTACTTGTGATGGATTTCACAAGTCGTAAAAGGTTTGCGGTGTGTCTTCAGCCGCGGGGAATGGCACGATCCCAGGAAGAAATGGTGGGATTGACTTTGGGGCGGCTGGAGATCAAGCTGGGCGCGGACCCAGGGGCCAGGGGAGGGCCGCAGGCGACTTCTTGGTGCGATCCAGATGCGGGGGTGACCTAGGAGGGCACGGCTTCGCCGCACTCAGGGCAGACGGTCTCGCCGGCCTTGATGAGTTGGCCGCAGTGAGTGCAAGCCGTGGGCTGCAACTCGCCCATCGGGGCGCCGCATGCCAAACAACTCGGGCTGCCCATGGGGTTGGCGCTGCCACAGTATGGGCAGGTGACGCGCCGCAAGGCTTCGGAGAGCTCATGCGAGGCCCCGAGACCCTGGGCAGTCCGCTCCATGCAGTCCCATATGCGTTCGGTAAGCTGAAGCGACGTGATGTCCTGAGCCAGGTCGTCCAGGCGGCCGATCAGCGAGAAGGGATTTCTCAGCGCCGCCAAAGCCGTCACGCCCAAGCTTGCGGCCACGCCCATCCAGGCCTGCTGACCCAAACGCACCATCACGCCGTCTTCAATTTCGAGCAGATGCACGGTGATCGACGTCTGCCCGCCGGACCGGTGGAGGGCGGGGCTGGCGATCTGGACCACCAGGTGGTCGGGATCTCCCAAGGTTTGTACCTGGTAGCCGGCGTGGTCAAACTCGCCCACCAGGGCCTGGGCCAAGTCTTCAGGTGCGAGCTCTCCGTGGAAAACGCGTTGTTCCATGGCGTTCAATTTTGACCCCGACTCCACACGAGGCAACCAGCCAACATAGTATAATGCGCCGCGCTTGGGACGACAATATTCGGGAGATCATCTGCGTCTTGAAGAAGCTGGTCTGGCTGGTTTTTCTGTTGTCAGGGGTCCCGCTGCTGGCCTTCGGATCCGGTAAAACCGACGGGCCGAATTTGCAGGCTCAACCGACGGTCACCGGCACCCCGCTGGGGCCGATGATTCTGGTGCCGGGCGACTTCGTCAATGTGCGTTCGGGCCCCGGCACGTCGCCCTATGAACAGATCGGTGTGCTGCTCCAGGGTCAGGTCGCACCGGCGCTTGGCCGCTCAGTCGGCGGAGACTGGATTCAGATTCAGTACCCGGGGGTTCCTGGAAACGTCGGGTGGGTCTACGCCAATCTGGTCATTCTTCAGGGACAGGGTTTCCTCCAGGTGGTTGAGCCGCCGCCCACACCGACTCCGCAGATCACGGCCACGATCAACCCCACGTTGGCGGCGCAATTCAATCTGCTCAACGTCACCCCAACCCGTCTGCCGACCTTCACGCCGCCGCCTCCCGTGGTACAGGCGACAATTGCCGCGCCGGATGGCGGTGTCCGCACCGGTTTTCCACCGGTGATCGCCATCATTGGCCTGCTTGTGCTGGGGCTGTTTGGCACGGTGGTTTCGTTCTTGCGAGGGGGCTAGGCAGAGCGGTCTAGATCGGCTGCCTTCCAGCAAAGCCGGCGTCCAAAGCGTGCCAGAACCCAACACTCGGCTCGCCATAACGCCAGCAAAGAAAAACGATCTTCCCTTCTCGCAGCGAAGGGAAGTCCAGCAACCCCGAATTGACATCCTTAACCAATACGCCGCGAGACTGGATCTCTTTCAGAGATGCTTTGACTCGCTCAAAGGCAGACAGGAGTTCCGAGGAGTCGATATTGTGGCCGTTGCCTAGCGCCTTCTCGAACGTCGACTCCAACTCGGGTTTGAGGCGCAGAATATCCTGCCGCGCTGCCAGGGCATCGGCCAGCAGCGGCCGAATTTCGGACAGCGCTGCATTGGCCTCCTCAGGCGTGAACAGACGAGGAAATTGCTCCATCGCAGCCTCCTCCACCAAGATCTTGGGGGGAAGAACAAAGCAGGCCGTCAAGCGGCCTGCTCATTCTTCTATTCGGTACTTTAGATGCTTTGCCCCGGCCGGTGCCTCAACTCAACAGTTGCAGCTGCCCGCTCCAGCCTCGGTCGTACCGCCCGTGTTGGTGGTCCGGAACGAATGACCACAGCCGCACGAGGACACGGCATTTGGGTTTTCGATCTTGAACCCGCCCCCCATCAGATCGTCGATGTAATCAATCGTGGCGCCATGCAGGTAGTTGATCGACTGCGGGTCGATAACCACGTCGATCCCATCGAACGTGTAGCGCAGGTCGGTCTCTCGCGGCTGGCCTTCAAGCGCCATACCGTATTGAAGGCCGGAGCACCCGCCGCCGGAGACAAACACGCGGAGCGCGTGCCCGGCCAGATTCTTTTCTTCGATCAGCGACCGAACCCGGCCCGCAGCCGCCTCGGTCAGGTTGACACCGCTTTGCACCTGGGTGGTGTCATCTTCGATTGTCACGGAAGTCATGGTCATGACACTTCACCTCTGCACCGTGCCCCGGTACCTTGGGGCTTCGCTAAGTTTGGTTGAGTTTATCAGCATTCGGGATGTCTGTCAATTTGTGCGTCGCTTGTACTGATTCCGGCTTGCCCGCAGCGTGCCGGCCATGCAAGGGATGCCGATTTCTTGACAGCCGGGTTGAGCCGGATGGTATAATCCACCCGCTGATCCAAGGGTGGGCTGGCGGGCGGTCCTCGGTGTGACCTAGGGTCACAATCATCCCGATGAGGCCATGCCCGTGAGCCACCCAGGACAGGCGTACATGCCCCGGTCACGGATTGGCGGATGGTTTCTTCTGTGGTTTGACCACCGAGCACCACCAAGTGCCCGGAGAGGAGGTCCCAGCCGGATGACCGAAGAACTCTACAATCCGGACATCCCCATCCCAGACGAGCTCCGGGGTCAGGTCTCCATCACCACCCTCGACAAAATCTACAACTGGGGTCGCCGATCCTCCGTCTGGCCGATGATGTTCGGCCTGGCTTGCTGCGCCATCGAGATGATTTGCACGGCTGCCAGCCGCTATGATACGGCCAGATTTGGCATGGAGGTCATGCGGCCCAGCCCGCGCCAATCGGACTTGATGATCGTCTCCGGCACGGTGACCAAGAAGATGGTGCCTCAAATCGTAAAGCTCTACAACCAGATGCCCGAACCCAAGTATGTAATGGCGATGGGTGCCTGCGCTTCCGGCGGCGGCCCGTTCAAGGAGGGCTACAACGTCGTGTCGGGCATCGACAAGTTCCTCCCGGTGGATGTCTACGTCCCGGGCTGCCCGCCGACGCCCGCAAGCTCTGCTGCATGGCCTGATCACGCTCCAAGAGAAGATGGACCGGCAGCCGATTCGGGACACGCGCTGGTACCAATCTCGCGCTTCCGATCCGATCCCTGTCCCTATCTTGGGCCAAGATCTCATCGACCCTCGCGATTTCCCGCAGATGCTCCAAGTCAACAAGGGTTCTGATGCTGAGTCAATGCCCGAGCCGTCCGCCGCCGGGGCCGGAGACTGAGCTTGAAGACTTCGATCATCAAGGATCTCCCTCATCATGACTGAACTGCCCGACCGCACGCTGGACTCCGTGGAGGAGATGTTTCCTGAGGCCGTGACGCGGGATGAGCGCGTAGGCTATGAAGGCTATCTGGTCGCCCCGGATGAGCTGTTGAACTTTGCTAGGGCCCTGCACGATGACTTGGGGTACGACTATCTGTCGTGTGTCACCGGGGTGGATTACCTGCCCGACGGCATGCTGGAAGTCGTCTACCACACCTATCGGACCCTGGGTGGGCCGGCGCTCGTCTTCAAGGTTCAGGTGCCACGTCAGGCGCCGGTGGTCGATTCCCTGGTGGAGATCTACCCAGGAGCGGACTTCCAGGAACGTGAAGCCTGGGACCTGTTTGGCATCCAATTTAGAGGGCATCCCAACTTGCGCCGCATTCTTATGTGGGATGGCTTTGAGGGCCATCCCATGCGCAAGGATTACCAGGAGGCCTACTACATCGAGGACGCCAAGCCTTTCGGCAATCGATGGCCGGAAGGCAGGGTCTTCAGGGCAGAAGACCGCACCGAGCATTTCAAAAACGTCAAGTATCCCGAATTCTTCGCTCGACGCGTGGACAGCAGAGGGAGACTCACAGCTCTACGCCAGCTTAGGGAGGGATGCACCCGCCGTTGACGGGGCTGAAGATGGCGGCATGCACACGGAGCGCATGATCGTCAACCTCGGCCCACAGCATCCTTCCACACACGGCGTGTTTCGAATGGTGGCCACGCTCGAAGGCGAGACGATCGTGGACCTCGAACCGGTTATGGGGTATCTGCACCGTAATCACGAAAAGATCGGCGAGCGCAACACCTACATTATGAACATGCCGTTCACCGATCGGCTGGACTATGTGACCTCCATGAGCAACAATTTCGGCTACGCCCTAGCCGTCGAGAAGCTCATGGGAATCGCCCCGCCCGAACGCGCCGACTATATACGGGTGCTGATGGCCGAGCTGACGCGGGTGGTCAGCCACATGTGGGCCATCGGCTTCTTGCTCAACGATCTGGGTGCCTTCTTTACACCAGCCCTGTATGCCATCAAAGAGCGCGAGATCGTCCTGGACATCTTCGAGGCCACCGCCGGTTCTCGTATGATGTGCAATTACTTCCGGTTTGGCGGCGTCGCCCGGGATCTACCGGAAGGCGCCCTGGACACCCTTCGGGACCTCGTGTTCGAGCGTCTGCCCCGCCGGGTGGACGAACTCGATCGCTACTTGACCGACAACGAAATTGTTCGTTCGAGGTGCATCGGGGTCGGGGTGCTCACGCCGGAGCGAGCCGTGGCGCTTTCCGCTGCCGGCCCCGTTCTGCGGGCTTCAGGCATCCCGTATGACGTTCGACGGGCGGATCCTTATTCGATCTACGAACGCTTTGATTTCAAAGTGGCCGTGCGGCAGAATGGCGACGTTTATGATCGCTACCTGATCCGGCTGGACGAGATCCGCGAGAGCATGCGCATTCTGCGCCAGGTGCTGAACCAGATACCGGAAGAAGGTGAGATCCAGGCTGGGAAGCCCGTGTATCAGGTGCGGGTTCCCGCCGGCGAAGCCTATGGCCGGGTCGAGGGCCCGAAGGGCGAGCTCGGTTTCTATGTAGTTTCCAACGGCTCTCCCAATCCATGGCGCTATCATGTTCGTCCTCCATCGTTCATCAATCTGACGTCGCTGGGAGAAATGTGCAAGGGCCAGAAGATCGCTGACGCCGTGGCCGTCTTGGGTTCGATCGATATCGTCTTGGGGGAGGTGGATCGCTGAGCTGGATCGCGTCCGTCTTCTGGTTCATCCCATTGGAGGTCCACTAGGCCCATGTACGGAATCGGTATCATCAAAGGCCTGGGGGTTACCCTGTGGCATTTCATTGAAACCTACATCGATGATCTTCGTTGGCTAGGCCGGCGCTACTACAACGACGACGCGCTGGCCGTCCGGCAAGGCCCGGAAGGCCGGGGTGTGTTCACCGTTCAATACCCAGAAGAGAAACTGCCCATCCCAGAAGAATTCCGCTTTCTGCCTTTTCTGATCTACGAAGTCGATCAGGATGGCAGCAAGCATGACCGCTGTACGTCATGCGGGATTTGCGCCAAAGTGTGCCCTCCGCAGTGCATCTGGATTGTCCGCTCAGACGATCCCGAAACGGGTCGGCCGGTGCCGGAGCCTGCCGAGTTCTACATCGATATCGATATATGCATGAACTGCGGACTTTGCGCCGAGTTCTGCCCCTTTGACGCCATCAAGATGGATCATGATTTCGAGCTATCGGACGGCGATCGTTTTGAAGGGCACATCTACAACAAGACCAAACTCTCGAGGCCGGTCGACTACTACGCCTCCATCCGACCGACCAATTACGCTCGGGAAGAAATCAATCGGGCTGAAAAAGAATTCAAGAAGAGCCGCCGAGGTCGTTGACGACCTAATGCCAACCGGCAGCTCTTGGGCCTCCCAATGTCGAGAGCCGCTTGCCCAGGGCTCGGCGTGTGGAAGGGCGGGGACGTGATGCTCAAACCAACCGGGGGCTGGGGATACCACAGCGACACAGAAATTCTCTTCCCGATGCGGGTCGCTTCAAGCCTAAAAGACCTGCGCGGGGAGACGTGGCGCCAAATGGTGGCCGAGGCGTGCCGCGCGCCCGATGATTCGGTGGCGCAGCTGGCGTTCAGCCTGGTGCTGATCAGGGTCAACGGCTGTCTGACCTGCCACACCGACTGCTATCGAGCCATGCGAGGCTGCAGTGTATGTGCCGGCATGGCCGTCCGCCGCTATCGTGGCGCGGACGAAGAGCTGCGCGCCCTGTATGAAGATGCCAAGTGGGAGATATCGGCCTACCTTGATGGTGGCCGGGAGTCGTTTTCGAAGGCCCAGAAGGAAGGTTGAAGGTCTTGTTATGCCAACCAGTCTAGGTCTCACGCCGGAGTCCGTCTTAGCCGCTCTGAAGAACGTCAAGGATCCGGTGCTGGAACAAGACCTGGTTCAACTTGGGGCGGTTCGAGGGATCGACGTTCAAGGCGGCGGCGTGTCCTTCGATTTGGTCCTGTGCACCCCCGCCCATCCTAAGCGGACCGAGATCGAAGCCGAGGCGAGGCGGGTGGTCCTTGCGCTCCCTGGCGTTGAAAGGCTGGACATCTCTGT
Source organism: uncultured Chloroflexia bacterium (assembly GCA_963807065.1). GTDB lineage: Bacteria > Chloroflexota > Anaerolineae > Anaerolineales > E44-bin32 > CAWAND01. The sequence goes on along the minus strand of CAWDZQ010000001.1, from coordinate 304,077 downwards.
CAAAGCTGAGGTACCCGCCGACGGGCGAAACCGCGATTTGGCCGAGCGCCCGATCAAGAACGCCATCGCCATCGCCTCCGGGAAGGGGGGGGTGGGCAAGACCACGGTTTCGGTGAATGTCGCCGCCGCCCTGGCCAAAGCTGGGGCCAGCGTCGGCCTGCTGGACGCTGACGTCTATGGGCCGAACGTCCCCACCATGCTTGGCGTCGACCATATGCCCAACCCCCACGGGAACAAGATGACCCCGGCCGAAGCATATGGGGTCAAGCTGATTTCCATTGCCTTCCTGGTTGAGCCAGGCCAGCCTCTCATTTGGCGGGGTCCCATGCTTCACTCGGCGATTCGCCAATTCATCAGTGACGTGGCCTGGGGCGACCTCGATTACCTGATCGTCGATCTGCCGCCTGGGACAGGGGACGCGCCCCTGAGCTTGACCCAGTCGCTGCCCCTTTCAGGGGCGGTGATCGTCACACTGCCGCAAAAGGTGTCGCTTGAAGATGCCCGCCGCGGGCTGGAGATGTTCCGAACGATGGACGTGCCTCTTCTGGGGGTGGTTGAAAACATGAGCTATCTTGAGCTGCCGGACGGATCCCATTTTGACGTCTTTGGGCAAGGCGGCGGAAGGCTTTTGGCGGACCAATCCAACACGCGCTACATCGGCGCCATACCGATGGATCCCAGCGTGCGCCAGGGCGGAGACAGCGGGATCCCGGTGGTCATCTCGCATCCCGAATCCGCCGTCGCCCAGGCCCTGACGGCCGTGGCCGAGGACGTTTCGATCCAGACCTCGCGCTTGGCGCTTGAGGGCGGCAATGTGATCCCGCTGGAAATGGTCGACTGAGCATCCCTTTCTTTCCCCGTCTTGGGTTAAACTCAATGGACTCCCGGATTCTGGGCGGACCACGGCGGAAGCCCGGCGTGGGCCGGGCAGGTTCTTTGCGGATGGGGCTGCGTGGGGTGTATGATGGCCGCCTGAACCGTGGGCAAGCCTCCTACGACTGAGGTATCGATGACCGAACAGACCGTTGCATCGCCGATCGTCGGCGTGAGATTTCAAAAACTTGGCAAGCTGTACCATTTCGACGGATCCAAGGTTTCCGATCTGAAGATCGGCGACCAAGTCATTGTTTCCACCAGCCGCGGCCGGGAGATGGCCGAGGTGATTGCCGTCCATGTGCGGCCGGAGGCATCTCAGCGAGAGGGTGTCAAACCCATCGAGCGCCTGGCGACCCCCCAAGAGCTCGTGATGCGCAACCAATGGAAGCGCAAAGAGCTGGAAGTGATGATTGAATGCCGCGCCAAGGCTGCCGAGCTGGGCCTGCAGGGCGTCAAGATCGCCAAGGCTGAGTACTCCTATGATGGCCAGCGGCTGACGTTCCTCTACTCTTCCGACGGTGACGAAAAAGTCAATGTGAATGGTCTGCGCCGGGCGATGCAGCGCCAGGTCAGGGGGGCCAAGATCGAATTTCGCTCGATCGGCCCACGCGATGTGGCCAAGATCATCGGCGGATTGGGGGCCTGTGGCTTGGAGGAGCGCTGCTGTTCCAAGTTCTTGGCCGAGTTCTCGCCGATATCGATCAAAATGGCCAAAGCCCAGGGCATTTCGCTCAATCCGAACGAAATCACCGGGATGTGCGGCCGCCTGCGGTGCTGCCTGGTCTACGAGTACGAACAGTACGTCGAGGCCCGCAAAAGCCTACCCAAGGTCAAAAAGAAGGTCGTCACGCCGATGGGCGAGGGCAAGGTGGTCGATGTGCTGCCGCTGAAGCAGGCCGTGATAGTCCGGTTCGAAGACGGCAAGCGCGCCGAGTTCCTGAAGCACGAGATCGAGCCTTACGATGAGTTGAAGGCACTGGAGAAGAAGGCCAACGATCCGTGTGATAAGCACGAGAACGGAGAGTGTGACTGCGGGAAGGACAACGGATGAGCGGGGACGACCCCGATCCCCGGGCCCCGTTGGAGGCGGACCGGGGCCCGATCCTGGTGGTCATGGCCCATCCAGACGACCCCGATTTCTTCTGTGGAGCTAGCGTTGCCCGCTGGGCGTCTAAGGGGTGGGACGTGATTTACTGTCTCCTGACCCGAGGCGACAAGGGTGCAGACGATCCGGGGGTAAATACCCAGGAGCTGAGAAAGACCCGCGAGGCCGAGCAGCGAGCTGCCGCTGCAGTGCTGGGTGTCAAGGACGTCCTGTTCTTGGACCATCTGGATGGTGAGTTGGAGCCCACGCGTGATTTGAAGCGGGATGTGGTACGGGTCATGCGCCAGGTCAGGCCCCAGGTAGTCGTCACAAGCGATCCGAGCACCTATTACGCCAGTTTCATCAATCATTCGGATCATCGCGTGGCCGGCCAAGTGACCTTGGATGCTGTATGGCCCGGTACGCGTTCCGCGTTGTATTATCCGGAACTCTACCAGGACGAGGGGTTGGAACCCCACAAGGTGCCGGAGGTTTACATCGCCGGCTCACTGACCCCGGATGTCACGATTGACGTCAGCGACTTCTTAGAGACCAAGATTCGAGCACTGACCGAACACAAGAGCCAGGTCGGTGACCCACAAGGGATGGCAGAGCGATTGCGGGACCGCATGCTGGACCCTGCCAGTCCGCCTGAAATACCTCGTTATGTTGAGCGGTTCAAGTACATTCAACTTCGCTGAACTCTCGGATTCGCCCAAGGTTTAACAGAGCATCTCGGCGCGAATCGACGTCGCTGATGGCGGGCCGCCCAAACTCAAGCTTCTGCTCCGCACTCTAGTAGGAGATTGCCTTGCCTGAGTCTCAAGACATCTTCCAGCGAGAAACCGAAGCCGGCTGGGTGATCGTTTCCAGCGACATTCCGCGGCTCGGGGGGCCGTTCTCCGATCTCCCGGAAAACCTTTTGTCCAAAATGGATATCTCCCGGCCCTGTGTCTGTGTCTCAGCAGGCGAAGTGCTCACGCCGGATTTGGATGGGTTCTTGGAAGACATTGAAACCCTCCTGGGCACGCAGGTAGGCCTGTGGCGCCTTGAAGAGGAGCCGCCGGCGGAACTATCCGGCGCCGGATTGCTGATCCTTGTCGGAGGCATCGTGGAGGATTGGACGGGCGGGCTGGATAGCTCAGTTATGGGTGAGCTCGTCCTCCAAAGCCTTAACCGGGGAGGCGTGATCGTGGCCATCGGGCCGGCGGCGGCGGCCTTAGGCACTTGGGTTTTCCCGACGGCCGAAGACGAGATTGTGGCCGGGCTGAAATGGCTCCCCGGGGCGTTGATCCTGCCCGGCGCGTCTTCCCCGGCGGAGCTGGATAAGGTCCGCCAGCTCTTGGAGACTCAGCCCAAAGCCTATGCCCTAGGCCTGACCGATGCCAGTCTGGTGGCCTTCGGCCCGGCCGGTGAGATCGAAGTCTGGGGGCAGGCTCAGCCGCGACTCATCTTGGGCAGCGGGTGGACAGGGGCATGACCTCCGGCAACGGGCACGTGGCCCTGCTCACTTTCGATCGCCCGCCCGGGCGCGTCGTCAGCCTTGTGCCATCGATGACCGACAGCCTTTTCGAACTCGGGCTCGGAGATCGTCTCGTGGGCGTGACCGATTACTGCCAGCCTCCCGAGGCGGCCAAGGTTGACCTGGTGAGGGTAGGGGGAACGCGGGCGCCGGATGTCGATGCGATTTCGGCTTTGGAGCCGGACCTGGTGATGGCCAATCAGGAAGAGACCAGCCGGCCCAGTATCGAGAAACTCGAACGTGGCGGTCTGAAAGTTTGGACAACGTTCCCGCGCTCGGCCCAAGAGGCGATCCAAGTCCTCTGGGCGCTGTTGGGAGTCTTCAGGGCGCAGACGGCGGCGGCTAAAGTTGCCACGCTCGAGCTCACTCTCGATTGGGCCAGGCGTGCTTCGGAGGGCATGGCTCCGGTGCGTTACTTTTGCCCCATCTGGCAAGGCGATGCCAGGTCCTTTGGGGCTTGGTGGATGACCTTCAACGATTCGACCTATTCGGGCGATCTGCTGCGGATCTGTGGCGGCCAGAACGTATTCGCTGACCGACCCCGGCGGTACCCTCTGGCGGCGGATCTGGGACATGCCGCCCCGCTGCCCCCCGGCGAGCACGACACGCGCTATCCTCGGTTGACGACACAAGAGGTGATCGAGTCCCAGCCGGACCTGATCCTGCTCCCGGATGAACCGTACGCGTTCGATGAATCGCACGTCGAAGAAGTCAGGCGCGCCCTGGGTTCGACGCCGGCAGTCAAAGACGGGCGCGTTCACCTGGTGGATGGCCGGCTAGTGACGTGGCATGGCACGCGTATGGCCAGGGCCCTTTCTGATCTCCCGGCTTTGTTCAACAACACCCCCCAGCCAGATGCCGGCATTGGCCGCCCAACCTCCGCCTGAGTCTCACGCACGCCACAATATCATCCGATCAAGCCGCTAAGCCGCCCCCGAGCTGGCCCAAGGAGCGAGTTTGGTTCGAGTTCGGGGTTTCTAAGAGGAGAGGCTTTGGCCCTCGTCGTCGACCGCCTCGCGGTCGAATGCGCGGGCTAGGAGGGACACGAGCACCAGCGCCAGTGCGGCGATGGCGATCAAGAGCAGGCCCGTCCACAAGGCGGACGTCAAGTCACTCTCCAGGGCGCCATAAACCAGCAGCGGCATGGTCTGGGTGCGCCCCTGCAAGTTGCCGGCGAACAGAATTGTAGCGCCGAACTCTCCCACGGCGCGTGCCCAACTCAAGAGCAACCCCGCCAGCAGACCACGCTGCCCCAAGGGCAGGGTGACCGACCAGAAGACACGCCAAGGCCCGGCGCCGTCGATGCTGGCGGCCTGCTCCAGTTCACGCGGCGTGGCCTCGAACTGGGCCTGGGCCGCCCGGATGTAGAAGGGAGCTGACACGAAGACCTGGGCGATCACCACGGCTGCCGGGCTGAAGGGCAGAGAAAGCCCGAGGGCGGAAAGCGGCGCCCCCAGCAAGCCCCTCCGCCCAAACGTCATCAGCAGGGCCAGCCCGGCCACAACTGGGGGCATCACGATCGGCAGCTCGATGGCCACATTCAGGGGGCGCTTGAAGGGGAAACGGTATCGGGCGAAGGCGTACGCCAGAGGTGTGCCGAGAAGGACCACGACCAGGGTGCTGATCAGCGTCGTCGACAGGCTCAGACTCACGGCGCCGACCACCGAGTTGGACAGCAATCCGGGGGTCCGACCTCCTGAAGCCGAAAAGGTTCGCCAGCTCAAGGCGACGACTGGCAGGAAAAGGCCCGCCATGAGCACGCCGCCGGCCAGGAAGACCAGGGTGCGCATACCGGCCGAGTCACGTGCCTGTCGGCGGGGCCCGCGCTGCCCAATGTCAGGGCGCATGGCCGAACCCCCATCTGGCGAGTATCGCCTGGCCCTCACTGCCGAGCACGAACTGGATGAACGTTTGTCCCCCGGGCCCATGCGGAGCGTTGGCCACCAGGGCGATGGGGTATTCGGCGAGCGGATTGGCCCAATCCGGGATCTCAATCTGAAGGACCTGGGCGGCGATATCCGGTGTGACATCCGACGTGTACACGATTCCGGCATCTGCCTCCCCCAGGGCAACTTTGGCCGACACCTGGCGCACGTTCTGCTCCTCGGAAGCCAGGTTGGCGTAGACGCTGTCGGCGAAGTTTGTCCCGTAGGCATCGCGGTCGGCCAGGGCGGCCAAGGCATGGTCGGTATACCTGCGAACAGGTACGCCGGATGCGGCCAGGACCAGTTTCAGGCCAGGCTGGGCCAGATCGTTGATGGTCTGGATGTGCCCCGGGTTGTCGGCCGGGACGATCACGACCAAGTGGTTGGTGGCGAAGATGACGGGCTGGCCGGCGATGCGCCCAGCGGCGCCTGCCTGAGCCATCTGCTCCTGGTCGGCCGAAGCATACACGTCGGCGGCAGCGCCCTCGATCAGCTGGGTCGCAAGCTGAGAGGAGGCCGCAAAGTTTGTGACGATTTTCACATGTGGCGATTGGGCTTCGAACGCGCCGGCCATGTCGGTAAAGGCATTGGTGAGGGATGAGGCGGCGAACACGGTGAGCTCGCCCTGGGCTGTGTCCCCTGAGGGGGCATAGCCACAGGCAGCCAGGCTGAAGCAGGCAGAGAGCGCCAGCATGACCGGTGCGCTGCGCAAGGCAATCCGCCGTACGCGGCAAGGTCACCGGTCTTGCTCACTGTCGCCGGCATCGACGGCAGAGGGACGCCGACGATCGTGGGCGAAGATCAGATAGGCGGAGATGGCCAGGATCAATCCCAAGCCGGCTTTCAGCCAGCGCACCGGCACTGAACCGACCAATGCGGCGCCTCCGGCCGCCCCGAGCACGGAGCCCAGCGCCATCGGCAGGACCACCTGCCGCAAGGCTAATCGATCCCGAAAAGCGCCTTGTTGACTGTAGCGCGCGATGCCGACCAACATGGTGGGCAGGCTGACCAACAAACTGGCCGTCCCGGCAGCCTTGACATCCATGCCGTAGATGATGACCAGGGTGGGGATGATCAGCTCCCCGCCGGCGACCCCCAGGGTCACGCTGACCAGACCAATCACCATGCCTGCCATGGCGCCCACCGCCCAGCCCAGAGGGTCGGACGCGGAGAGCAGACCCACCGGGGATTCCGTTTTGATGGCCTGGACGATTAAGAGCAGGGCCACAGCAAGGAGAAGGACGAGGATGATCTGCCGCAGCCGGTGCTCCGGGACATGTCGAACGTAAGCCGCACCGGTGTAGGCGGCGGCAGAGGCGCCCAGGGCAAGTGCGACGAGCAGCGGCAGCGTGACCAGCACTGGTTCGAAGGGGAGAGTTCGGCCGCGGACGATCAGCGAAACGCAGACCGTAAAGACGCTGATTGTGAGATTGAGGGGAACCGCCTGGCGGGCGCTGAATCGCAGCGGGCCCGCCAGGACCGGAAGTCGGTACTCTGCGCCACCGACGCCGATCAGGCCGCCGATGGCGCCAATGGGGGCCCCAAACAGGAAGGAGATCAGGGATCGAGTCATGCCGGTCCATTGTACCCAGCCACAGGCGGCGGGATCAATGGTGGTCCGGCCCACCTATCTCTTCCGCCGGGGGGATGTTTTCGTTGACAGGCCCACGGGCAGCGCCTAGAATCCCGATGATGACCAACACAGAAGGGACACCGGCTGCCGACGGCCAACCAGAGCCACGGGCAGCGTCCGGCCGTCAGATCCGACTGACGACCCTCTCGTCCTGCGCGGGTTGAGCGTCTAAGCTCAGCGCGGAAACGCTGGCGCAGGTACTGCGCCCCCTCCAGGCCGCCTTTGACCCTCAAGACTATCCAGACTTGATGGTTGGCCTTGGCGCGCCGGATGACGCTGCCGTTTGGCGGCTCGACGAGCAGCGCGCGCTGGTGATTACCACGGATTTCTTCACGCCGGTGGTGGATGACGCCTACGACTATGGGGCGATCGCCGCCGCCAATGCTCTTTCAGATCTGTATGCCATGGGCGCCCGGCCGATACTGGCGCTGAATGTGGCCTGCCTGCCGCCCAGTCTGCCGGCGCACCAGCTGGCGGCGATCTTGCGAGGCGCGGCGGACAAGGTGCGAGAAGCGGGAGCCGTGATAGCCGGCGGCCACAGCGTGCAGGACGATGAGCCCAAGGTGGGGCTGGTGGCCGTCGGGCTGGCGGATCCGAAGGGGCTGATCAGCAAGGCCGGGGCCGCCGTGGGGGACCTGCTGGTCCTGACCAAACCGGTCGGCACGGGTGTGACCGCCACGGCGCTCAAGGCTGAGAAGGCGGCGCCTGAAGACATTGCCAGGATGACGGCCTGGATGACCCACCTGAATAGGGCGGCGTCCGAGCTGGCAGTCGAGATTGGGGTCAAGGGCGGCACGGACATCACCGGATTCGGCTTGCTGGGGCACGGATTGGAACTGAGCCAGGCGTCGGATGTGAAGCTGCATCTCTTCGCGCGTTCCATTCCGGCCCTAACGGGTGCCCGAACCTATGCCGAGCAGCATCTGGTCCCCGGCGGAACGCACGACAACCGTCTCTACTTCGGCCCTCAGGTCGAAACTGCCGCCGAGCTCGACGAGATCAGCCGGGTCCTGCTGTTCGACGCGCAGACTTCCGGCGGCCTGCTTCTGGCAATGAGCGGCGAACGTTTGAGCGATTTCATGGCCCGGGCCGGAAACCTGGACATGTCGGCCTGGGTCGTCGGGAGAGTCGAAGCCGGTACAGGTATCGAGGTTTCAACGGGCGCGCTCCCAGGCGCTCAGCCGCCCGTCGTCGATGGGGCGAGGGCTGATGCATATGTTCCGCTCACTGGTTAGAATGAAGCTGGAGACACGCGGCTCACACCGCCAATACGCAAGCCGGTCTTCCCACGCATACCCATGAGCCAGGAGGCGAAGGTGCAATGTCGAAAGTAACCATTGTCGGAGCAGGTCAAACCGGTGCCACTACGGCACATTGGCTGGCGGAGCGCGAGCTGGCCGATCTGGTGCTGGTGGATATCGTGGAGGGCATGCCCCAGGGTAAGGCGCTGGACATGACAGAGGCCATGCCCGTCATCGGCTCCGACGTCAAGGTCGCAGGCAGCAATGACTATGCAGAGACGGCCGGGTCGGATGTGGTGGTGATCACCGCCGGCCTTCCCCGAAAACCGGGGATGAGCCGAGACGATCTGTTGGCCAAGAACAGTGAGATCGTGACCGCCGCCGTGGAGAGCTCACTCAAGTATTCGCCGAATGCGATCTTGATCGTGCTCACCAACCCACTGGATGCCATGGCTTATCTGGCGATGAAGGTTGGCGACCTGCCGCGCGAGCGGGTGATTGGCCAGGCTGGGATTCTCGACTCGGCCCGCATGCGGGCGTTCGTGGCCATGGCAGCCGGGGTCAGCGTGCAAAATGTTCACTGCTATGTGTTGGGCGGCCACGGTGACGACATGGTGCCCCTGACGCGCCATTCGAACATTGCCGGCGTGCCACTGGTCGACTACTTCGACAAAGACACCCTGGAAGGCATCGTCAACCGCACGCGCAAGGGCGGCGGGGAGATCGTCGGCCTGCTCAAGACCGGGAGTGCGTTCTACGCGCCTTCGGCCGCATTGGCGCAGATGGTCGAAGCCATTCTGCGGGACCGCCACCTGGTGGTTCCGGCATCGGTGCTGCTGGATGGGGAGTATGGTCAAAAGGGGATCTTCTTCGGCGTGCCGGCACAGTTGGGCCGGAAGGGCTTGGAGAGAGTCATCCAGTACGACCTGAACGACTACGAACGCAGCGCCCTTGAGGCCTCCGCCGGCCGGGTCCAGGAGATCACACAGGCCTTGGGGGCCTAGCACGCCCTATCCAACTTGTGAATTGTTTCACAAATTGATGCGGCGAACTCTTGGGTTCGCCGCATTTCATTTGTCTTGGACCGAAGGGGCTAGGGTGTGGGAGTTGAGGGGCCGGTGGCCGCACCCGACCAGGAGAACACGCGCTTGTTGCTGGCCGCGCCGGCCGACTCAAAAATTGGCTGTCCGCTGTTGTTGGAACCGGTCTGGCGCACGGTTTCGACCCACCAGCGCATGATGTGCGGGACGGTCTCCCCGGGCCTGAAGGAGGCCGGAACCAGGTACTTGGTATCTTGGACCGCATCAACGAGCTGCCGGGTTCCGGTGCCGTCGGTGATGTCAAGGACGTGGATCTGGTAGAACTCGTTCTCTCGAAGCTGACCGACGGATGCCCACTGCAGGGTCACGTTGTCATCGGCCAGGCTGAAGGACTGCCCGTCCTGCGGAAGGAGCAAGTTCGGAGCAGGGTAGGGCGGCGGAATCGTTGGTGTGACGGTGGGGCCGGCGGACGGTCGGTTGCACAGGGGAATGCTCAGCTTCTGGCCCTCAAAGACCGTGTCGCCCGTCAGCCCATTCCAGTCACGGATTTCCTGCATATCCACGCCGTAGTTGGTGGCGATTCCAAACAATGTGTCGTTTGCCTTGACCTCATAGTCGGCCGTCGTGCAGGCCTGGCGGGTGGCATCGGCCGGCACCAGCGTCGGCGTGGGTTGGGACGTCGGCGTGGCGGTAGGTTGGGGGACCAGGATCTGCTGCCCAATGGACAGGGGGCAGGTGGCAGGCAATTGGTTCAGCTGGACGATGGATTGGATCGACACACCGTACAGCGCGGCGATGGCCAGGCACGTGTCGTTCTGACCCACAATGTGGGTGATCGGCGTCGGCGACGGCAGAGGCGTGAAGGTCAGCGTTGGCTGCAGGGTATTCGTCGGGGTGGGCGTGGTGGTTTCGGTGGCCGTCGCCGTGCTCTCAGAGGGCGCACCGGCGGCGCCGGTCATGCGCACGCCCAAATAGGTGGTCCCGGCAGCCAGCAGGGCGAACACCACCAGAATGGAGATGGCCAGGGGAAGAGAAAGGGTGATGCCCCTAGCGCTCTTGCCTTGCGTCCGAGCGCCCGGCCTCAACTCGGCGCCACAAACGACGCAGCGGCTGGCGCCCTGAGCGAGCTTGGTCCCGCAGCGGGGGCAAATTTGGTGGGATGTCTGGGAGTTTTCAGTCATAAGGTTGCGGGCTGCTTGGCCCGAGCGGAGGCATTATACCAGCCGAGCGAGGCGTATCAAGGGGGGGGATTCTGCGGCCTCGGCGGTGCCGCAAAACGGCCGCCCACGCAGTGGGAAAACGCTGAGCAGCGATCCGGTTGGCGGCCGTCACGCGCTACTCGGCTGCGCTTCCGGAATCGCCCGCCAAACCCAGCTCAGGTGCAATACGCTGCATCGACTCGAGCACATGACCAATGTGCTCATCCAGCGGGACGCCGAAATCTTGCGCCGCCTGTTCGACCTCGTCCCGGTTGACGCCGGCGGCGAAGCGGGCATCCTTCCACTTCTTGCGTATTGACTTGAGCTTGACGTCATACAGAGATTTGGATGGGCGCACCAGGGCCACGGCCGTAATCAGGCCGGTCAGTTCATCGCAGGCGAACAAGGCCTTCTCCATCGGCGTCAGCCTCGGCACACCGGTGTGATCGGCGTGGCTGAGGATGCAGTTGACCACAACCTCAGGGACGCCTCGCTGGCGCAGCAGGGGCGCTCCATCTTGAGGATGGCTGTCGAGGGTCGGATGGATTTCCCAGTCATAATCGTGCAGCAGTCCGGCCATCCCCCAAATCTCTGCCTCTTCTCCGCGACGGAGCGCGTAATCTCGCATCGCGGCTTCCACGGCCAGCATGTGATGAACGAGATTCTCCTGCGAGACGTGTTCGGTCACGATCTGGTAGGCTTGCTCACGATCCATGGGGGGGCCGCCTCTCTACGGTCTGGGCCGGCTCAATGTCGTTAGGATGGGGCACGATGTAGGTGTCCAGCAAGGCGACCCAGGTGGCGGGATATTCTCTCAGCATCCAGAAACGGCGGGCCGATGCGCGGTAGGCGTGCTGATCGGCGCTCACGCCACTGGCCCTGAGGCCGAGTCCGGCGCACGTCGCCAGGGCGCGCGGCAAATGGTACGCCTGGCTCACCAAGAGAATTGCACCCGAGCCGAAACGGCGTCGGGCGCCCAGACAGGTCTCGAAGGTGCGATCGCCGGTCGAATCGAGAGAAATGGCGTCCTCCGGTACGCCCAGGCTGACGGCCAGGGCGCGCATCGAAGTCGGCTCGTCATGACCCTCTCTCACCGTCCCGCTCATGACCAGCAGCGGCACCTTCCCCGCCTGATAGAGCTCGACCGCTGTGCGCACGCGATCGGCGAGCACGGTTGTCGGCTGTCCGTCGCGCCGCAGGCCGGCGCCGAAAACGATGGCCGCCGACGCTGGGGGGGCTTCGCGCACCGTCAGGATCCGCGATGCAAACCGCCAGCCGGCCCACCAACGGGGGAGGACCAAGGCCAAAACTGGGAGTAGGACGAAAAGGGCGATCATGAGCGAATTCCGGAGCACGCCGGGGTGTCGGGGCTGGGGCATCGTTGCATTCTACCAGAGCCGTCTGGCTGCCCCGGGCCGGGCAGCGATCCCGCGGGGTATAGCCGCTGGACAAAGACGAGGGAGCTTCTCCGGCACCGCCAGCGTCGAAATCGGGGCCATCGCTGGTTGACCATCACCCCTGGAGGTGATACACTTGCCAAACGTCGAATTGATTAGATGAATCGGATCAATGATGCGGAGTTGTGGGTGACGATCGATCTGGCTTCAGAGTTGCTGAACTATCTCGCCTACCAGGGCCTCGAAACGGGCGACCGGTTGCCGGCAATTCGGGACCTGGCGGCGGAGCTTGGGATCAGCACGGGCAAACTCCGAGAGCAGCTAGAGGTGGCGCGGAGCCTGGGTTTGGTCGATGTCCGGCCCAAGACCGGCACGCGTATGCTCGAGTATCAGTTTCTCCAAAATCTTCGAACCGGGCTGTTGTACCGAATGGCACGCCAACCCGATGCATTCCTCCATTTTGGCGAGCTGCGCAACCATGTCGAGGCCGCTTTCTGGCACGACGCCGTCACCTGTCTGACCGACGCTGATCGGGCCGAACTCGGCCACTTGGTCGATCAGGCGTGGGGGAAACTGCGTTCCCAGCCGGCACAGATTCCGCACGCTGAGCACCGCCAACTCCACCTGACCATCTTTCGTCGACTTGAAAATGAATTCGTGCGCGGCCTGCTGGAAGCCTATTGGGAGGCGTACGAAGCCGTTGGGTTGGATGTGTACAGCGACTACCGCTATCTGGAACAAGTCTGGCGATATCATGAAGAAATGGTCCGAGCCATCCAGGCCGGCGATTTCGATGCCGGCTACCAGGCGCTGATCGAACACACCGGTCTGCTCAACCGCCGACCGGAGATGAGTCCGTTTCCAGAAAGAAGCCTGCTCGGGGAAGGGCAGCCGAGCGTAGGGAGTGAGATCGCATGACTGACGCTGTGACAGAAGAGGCACGCCTTCAATCGTCGGTGGACAAGCCGCCAATCGTCAACGATCTTTCGATGGTCGTGGCGACCGTCAACGGCACCGGAAGCCAAACGTCCAACATGGCGCTGATTCGGGCATTGTTCCGCATGGGTATTCCCGTCAGCGGAAAGAATCTGTTCCCGTCCAATATTCAGGGTCTTCCCACCTGGTTCACCATTCGAGCCAGTGGGGAGGGTTTTGTCGCCCGGCGGGAAACAATCGAAATCCTGGTGGCCATGAACGAAGCCACGTTTCAGGAGGACCTGGCCGGATTGGTGGAAGGCGGCGTCTGTTTCTACCCCGACAATTGGACCCAGCCTCGAAAGCGGCAGGATCTCGTTTACTACCCCATGCCGGTCCAGGAACTGCTCAAGCAGCAATCCCCGCCCCGTGATCTCAGGGATTACATCGCCAACATGGTGTATGTCGGTGTGGTGGCCGAGATCCTCAGCATCGAAATGGATGAAATCCGGGCCGCTCTTGAGACCCATTTCAACGGCCGGGCCAAACCAGTGGAAATGAACATGGCGATGGTCGACGCCGCTGCTCAATGGGCCGCCGATAATCTGACCAAACAGGACCCCTACATGGTGGAGCGCTCCAATCAGACGGAGGGCTTGGTGCTGATCGACGGCAATACTTCCTCGGCGCTTGGCGCCGTTTACGGTGGGGTCAACTTCGCCGCCTGGTACCCGATTACACCCGCCTCGAGCCTGGCTGATGCCCTCCTGGAGTACTTGCCCAGGCTGCGCAAGGACCCCGAAAGCGGCAAGGCGACGTACGCCGTGATCCAGGCCGAAGACGAGCTGGCGGCCATCGGCATGACGGTCGGCGCCGGCTGGGCGGGCGCCCGATCGATGACGTCCACTTCCGGCCCCGGCATTTCGCTGATGGCGGAATTCGCCGGGCTGGCCTTCTTCGCCGAGATTCCAATCGTAATCTGGGATGTACAGCGGATGGGGCCGAGCACCGGCATGCCCACCCGCACCTCTCAGGGCGACCTGCTGTTCGTCCGATTTCTCGGTCACGGAGACAGCCGGCATGTCTTTCTGCTGCCGGGTTCGGTGGCCGAGTGCTTTGAGTTCGGATGGCGGGCCTTCGACTTGGCGGAGCGCCTGCAGACGCCTATCTTCGTGCTCAGCGATTTGGACCTGGGGATGAACTTGTGGATGTCTGAGAGGTTCGAGTTCCCCGACGTTCCCATGGACCGCGGCAAGGTGCTCTCAGAGCAGGACCTGGACGAACTCGGCGAGTATGCCCGCTATCGCGACGTTGACGGCGACGGTATTCCGTACCGCACGCTTCCTGGCAACCGACACCCGTTGGCCGCCTGGTTTGCCCGCGGCACAGGTCACAACGACCAGGCGATCTACAGCGAACGGCCGGAGGACTGGACGGAGAACATGGCCAGGCTGTGGCGCAAGCACGATACCGCCCGCGGCTATGTGCCGGCGCCCATCGTTGACCACATGCAGGGTGCCGAGATCGGCTTGATCGGCTTTGGTTCAACCCTCTCGGCGATCGAAGAGGCGCGCGCCCGGCTGTCCCAACAGGGGGTTCCCACGGATTTCCTTAGGCTGCGGGCGGTCCCCTTCAGCGAAAGCGTGCGCGAGTTCGTGCGCACCCATGAACGCATCTATGTCGTGGAAATGAATACGGATGCTCAGATGCGCCAGCTCCTTCAGCTTGATTTGCCAGATCAGGCAACCAAGCTCAAAGCTCTAAACCACAATGATGGGCTGCCTCTAACGGCCCGATGGATTATGGAAGAACTTCTCAGTCAGGAAGGTAAGTGATCATGGCGACGGCGACGGTCAACCTCGTTGGATTGCAGAAATCGGATTACAAGGGGCGGCCGACAACCCTCTGCCAGGGCTGTGGGCACAACTCGATCTCGAGCCAAATCATGGCCGCTTGTTATGAAATGTCAATTCCGCCGGAGGAGATTATCAAGCTGTCCGGAATCGGCTGCTCCAGCAAGAGTCCGGCCTATTTCTTAGGACGCTCCCACGGGTTCAACAGCCTCCATGGGCGCATGCCGAGCCTTGGGACGGGCGCCATCATGGCCAACCGCACGTTGAAAGCCATTGGGGTCAGCGGCGATGGCGACACGGCCAGTATCGGTGTGGGCCAGTTCATCCACATGATGCGCCGCAACCCGCCCCTGGTCTACATCATAGAGAACAACGGCGTCTACGGTCTCACCAAGGGCCAGTTTTCCGCCACGGCCGACAAGGGCCAGTCGCTGAAGAAACAGGGCACCAACCCGTTCATGCCGGTGGATTTGTGTCTGCAGGCACTGGCTGCCAACTGCGGCTTTGTGGCCCGGTCCTTCGCCGGTGACCCGAAACAAGTTAAAGAACTCATCAAGGCCGCCGTTTCATATGAAGGCACGGCCGTCTTGGACATCATCAGCCCGTGCGTGACTTTCAACAACCGAGACGAATCGACCAAGAGCTATAGCTGGGGCAAGGAGCACGAGACTCCGCTCCATGACGTCACTTACGTGCCTGCGCGGGAGGAGATCAAGGTCGACTACGAGCCCGGTGAGACCATCAGCGTCAAGCTGCACGATGGCTCGACCCTGGTGCTCCAGAAGCTGGACCGGGACTACGATCCCACCGACCGGATGCAGGCAACGCAACTGTTGGAAGACGCCCGGACAAGCCAGAAGCTGATCACCGGTCTGCTTTACGTGAACCACGATCAGCCCCCCCTGCCGGAGTCCGAAAATCTTCCCGATGAGCCCCTGGCAAGCCTGCCGCCGGAGAAGCTGCGCCCTTCGCAGGACAGCTTGGCGAACGTCATGGCCGAATTTGCCTAAGCCGACCGCCCAAAACCACAACTCATGAGCGGCACAGGCTGGCCTGTGCCGCTTTGCTTTTTCAGCGGGCCAGGCTGGGTATAATCCGCAGGTGGTGAGCGATGAAGAACCTGCTTGGTGTCACTGCGGGTCTGACCGCCGCAGCCATCTGGGGCGGCATGTATGTCGTCAGCAAGGTCGTCCTCGATGTAGTGCCGCCTTTGAGTCTACTCAGTTTGAGGCTGCTGTTGGGAATGATCGTGATCGGGGCCATCTGGCTGGCGCGGCCCGCCTCCCGGGGGAGAGGTGATCTCCGCAGCGTGGCGGCTGCCCTTGGGATAGGGGCCCTCGGGTTCGGCCTCTCGTTGGGCCTGCAATTCATAGGCACCAAATTGTCGAACGCTTCCAATGCAGCCCTGGTCACATCTGCTTCGCCAGCTTTCATGGTTGGATTTGCCATTTGGCTCCTGGGGGAGCGGACAACCGCCAGACGGCTGACAGCACTCGTCTTGGCAACTCTGGGCATTGTGGTCGTCGTCGACCCATCTGCGGCCCGGTTCGACGCCAGCGCTTTCTGGGGAAACCTGGCGCTGCTGGGAGCTGCCCTGACCTGGGGATTGTTTTCGGTGCTTGTCAAATGGGCCAGCCAGAGGCTTTCGGTGCTGTCGCTCAGTTTGCTGGGCTTCATGGGTGGGTTGGTCCTGTCAGGCCCCGCCGCGGTGCTTGAACTTCAAGGGGCTTCTGTCGGCCCGCTCAGTCTGCCGATCTGGCTGGGGATTCTGTACCTGGGCGTGGTGTCGACCGCCTTGGCGATGACCCTGTGGAATCACGCATTGGCCACGTTGGATGCAGGCGTGGTGTCGTTGCTGTTCTTCGCTCAACCTTTGGTGGGGGTGGGCCTGGGAACGACCTTGCTGGGGGAAAGGCTTCCACCAGCTTTTTGGCTAGGTGGCGTGATGATCGTGATGAGTGTCTTGCTGGTGAGCCGAGCGGCATCCAAACAAGATGTGGCTGTAAAGCCACCGGCAGGGGGGTGAGGCACAGGTCATGGGGTCGCGCCCAAATCATCAACGATTCAGATACGGGCCCACCCGATGGGTGGCCCTACTCTTGGCAGGAGCGATTGCGGTAAGCCTGCCTTTGGCCTTGGCGGTGCGCGCTGCTGGAAGCGTTCTTTTTGCGCCGAGGACAGTCACGACCATCTTCTCAGACCACCTCATCGACTCGGGGCTGCTGCGGCAGTTGGTTATCCAGGGCATGTTTTCAAGAGAGACGAACGGCCAACTGACGGCTTCCGACTTCGGCCGATTGATGACCTACGCCGATGATCAGCAGCGGCAGGCTGCAGCCGATATCGTGGTGCCCCCGGATTGGGCGCAGACACAGCTTGAACGGCTGATCACCGACTTCTTTGCCTGGCTTAATGGGGATGGTGTGGCCCCGGAGCTGACCGTCGAGCTTGTCCCCATTCGGCAAGGGCTGCTAGACGGTGGTGCAGCAGACCTCATTGATCTGATCTGGAGCACCTGGCCGGCATGCACCGCCGAACAACAAGCGCAGATCGAACTCGGCGCTGCGATCGGGCGCCACACCGCCCCTCGTCGCATGCCGCCCCTCAAAGCCGATGGCCGGGCTGTACCGGCAACTCATGGTCGTCGGCCTTGAGAACGAAGTGCAAAGCATGCCGGCAACGCTCGCGGTCATTGATCTGTCCGCGCCCGGATCAGCCGATGAGTTTCAGCAGGCCAAACGTTTGCTGATCAATCTCAGGCTTCTGGCGAATTGGCTCTGGCTGGTGCCGGCCTCGCTCCTGGGAGTGATCGTGGCCCTTGTTGTCCGGTCCTGGCCGGGTCTGTTTCGCTGGTGGGGCATTTCCTTGCTTGCCGGAGGTCTGGTGGGCACTGCTCTGGCGGCGTTGGGAGCGACTATTGGGGCGACCTGGCTGGATGCCAACCTGGTATCGTCGGCGGGAAGCTTGCCGATCGCCCTGCATGATGCGATCTCCGGTATCGCCAGGCAGGGGTACCAAACGGCGATCAGCGCTTTCTTCCGCCAGTCGATTATAGAGAGCGGGGCCGCCGGTGTCCTGACCCTGCTCGGGGTGCTGGTCAGACCGGATTCGGACCAAAGGATACCTGGTGAACCGGCGCACGTCGAGCTGGATAACGCCTCTGAACCCGAGGCACACGGGGACGAGTCACGCCCTTCGGGGATGTTCGGGTGATCCTCCTGCAGCAGTGATTCAGGTATAGGTCTGGGCTTGGCCGGCTACGAAGGGCCCGCCGACGGTGTGAAGATAGGTCAGATTAGCCGGCCCCAAGGCGCCCACGGGCAGACTGGCCACCAGCACCACTCGATCCCCGTCCTTGACTTCTGTGTTTTGGTGCAGGGCGTCTTCCATCCGGGCCACCATGTCTTCCACCGAATTGGCCATCGGTATCAAGCAGGGCTGCACGCCCCAGTAGAGGGCCATCAGGTTGAACGTCCTCGGCTCCGGAGTCAGTCCGAGGACGGGAGTCCTGGGCCTGGTCTTCGACATGAGAAGCGCAGTCCGACCCGAGCGGGTGAACACGGCGATGGCGCGGGCATCCCGGTCTTCAGCCAATGCCCTGGCAGCCTGCGTCGTCGCCACGGCATCGTCTTCGGTCTTTTGTTCATCGTCCCCAGGGCGGAAACCCCATTCAATGGCGTGCGCCTCGGCATCCATGATGATGCGCCCCATGGTCTCCACGGCGCGAATAGGGTAGGCGCCCGATGCGGTCTCCCCTGAGAGCATCAAGACGTCCGATCCGTCAAAGACGGCGTTGGCCACATCGGAAGCCTCGGCTCGAGTGGGGCGCGGCTCGCGGATCATGGATTCCAGCATTTGGGTAGCCGTGATCACCAGCCGCTGGCGGGCGTTGGCCAGGGAAATGATCCTCTTTTGCAGCGAAGGTACCTGTTCGGCGGCCATCTCCACACCCAGATCCCCGCGCGCCACCATGACCCCGTCCGAGGCCGCCAGGATGTCGTTCAGGTTGTCGATCGCCTCGCGCCGCTCCAGCTTGCTGATCAACGGCAGGCGAACGGCGGCCTGACGACGAGACTCAATGGTCCGCCTCAGGCTCTGGACGTCCTCGGGCCGGCGGATGAACGACATGGCGACCATGTCTACACCTTCTTCGAGCCCGAACATCAAATCATCCCGGTCTTTTTCAGTCAGCGATGGCGCTGATAGGGCGACGCCGGGCAGGTTGAGACCCTTGTGTTCGCCGATCGGCCCCCCAACGATCACTTGCGTGGTCACGGAGTGCCCTTCCACTGCCAGGACCTTAAGTTCGATCCGGCCGTCGTCGAGCAAGATCTGGTCTCCCTCTCGGACATCCTTGGGAAGGTGCTCATAATTCACATACAGCTTCTGGGCCGACCCAATGGCCGGCTCGGTGGTCAGCGTAAGGGTGGCGCCCTGTTTCAGCTCCACCGGCTTGTGGTCGGGCAGCGCGCCCGTCCGCAGCTTGGGTCCCTGCAGGTCCTGCACCACGGCGATAGGGCGATGGAGCTCACCTGAGATCTTGCGCACACGCTCGATCACCTTGGCGTGGTCTTCATGGGTACCATGCGAGAAATTGAGACGGGCGCCGTCCATGCCGGCATCCGCCAGCCGGTGGATTTGGTCTTCCGATGCACAGGCCGGCCCCAGAGTGGCCAGTATCTTGGCGCGACGCAGCATGCTCCGGCCTCCTTGTGAAAATTCTCACAATTGATGGTGCGGGCCGCAGGCCGTTCCAACGCCCGCAGGGTACATTTTAGCTGAAGGGCTAGGTCAGCAGGGTTGCCAGGATTGCCTTTTGTGCGTGGAGCCGGTTCTCGGCCTGTTGGAAGATCACCGAATGAGGGCCATCGGCGACCTGGTCGGTGATTTCTTCGCCTCGGTGGGCGGGAAGGCAGTGCATGACGATCGCCGACGGCTCGGCCAGGTCGACAAGGGCCCCGTTGACCTGATAAGGCTGGAAGACCTCTCGGCGTCCTTGAGCCTCGTCCTCCTTGCCCATGCTGACCCAGGTGTCGGTGTAAATCACGTGCACACCTTCGACGGCGGCCTGTGGGTCGTGGACCTGGTGAAGCGAAGCGCCGCTCTCTTGGGCCATCTCTTCCGCCATCGCCAAGGCGCGGGAGGGCAGGGCATACCCTTCTGGAGCGGCGATGGTGAAGTCGATTCCCAGGCTCATGCAGGCAAAGGCGAGGGAGACCGCCACATTGTTCCCGTCACCGATGTAAGTCATCTTAAGGCCCTTGAGTTGTCCGAAGCGCTCCAGGATGGTGAGCATATCGGCCATTGCCTGACAGGGATGATTGAAATCGCTCAGTCCGTTGATGACCGGCACGCTGGAATAGCGGGCCAGTTCAAGGATGTGCTCATGTTCGAACACGCGCGCCATAACCACCTGGACATAACCCGAGAGCACCCGGCTGACATCCGCGATCGATTCGCGCTGGCCGAGCCCAATTTCGCTTGGTGAAAGGTAAAGGGCGTCACCCCCCAGGTGGCGCATGGCCATGTCGAACGACACTCGTGTCCGCAGGCTGGGTTTCTGAAACACCATCGCCAGGACTTTGTCCTTGAGCATGGGCGGATTCCCGCCATGGCGCCACTCATCCTTCATGCGGATAGCCAAATTTAGGATGTCGGTGAGCTCATCGTGGGCGTAGTCGGCCAGCGATAGGAAGTGGCGCATTCAGGCAGTCTCCAAGCGTGTCTGGGTGGGTCGCGGGGAGTATAGCACAGCGACAGTTTAGCCGTCGATTGAGGCCTCGCCTTCAGGGATTGTCTCAGAAGGTGAGGTGGACGGATCGTCGCTCAACAAGGCCTGTTGGGCGACCTCCGCCGCGCCTGGCGGCAGGAGCCAGTGGAGCCACCCACGGCCGGCGACCCCCGGCGGGCGGTCGCTTCGGCCCCGAAACGCCATCAACAAGATCCCGGCCAGCAGGAGGGCCCCGATCCACTGCTGAGGCATCAAGCTCTCACCCAGCCACCATCCGGCCAAAAGGAGAGTTACCAGAAGCTCTCCCAGGCCGATGAGCGACGTTTCCAGCCCACCGATCCGTTTGACCCCGGCGAAGAGTGTCGCCCGGCTGAGAAAGGTCACCGTGGTCAAACCGACGATGGGTACCAGCGCTTCCACTGGCGCTGGGGACGCTCCCGGGTCGAAGAGCACCAGAGCCAGCACCACGGTGAGAGTCATGGCCAAGAGGGTATAGAGTGTCACGGTCGGCGCCGGCGCTTCGAAGAGCACCCGTTGATTGATGGGGATATGCACGGCGTACAGCAGGCTGGCCCCAAGCATCAGGCCCACGCCGAGGACATCGACTTGCCCTGAGGGGGCCCACGAAAGCAGGAGCACCGCCGGCACGCTCAGCCCCAGGCGAAGCATCGTGCGTGGCGAGTAGCGGTGGCCGTCCAGGTAGAGCAGGACGGCGACGAACACGGGATAGAGGGAATAGAGTAGCTGGCCCAGGCTGGCGTCGATCCTGGCCAAGGCGGAATAGTAGAGCAGGGAGCCAATCCCGTTGAGGCCCCCGGCGATCATGCACCCCACAAATCCCAAAGGGTAAATGTACAGGAAACGGCGCTGGAAAAGGCCCATGATGAGGATCAACAGCCCGGCCGCTCCCGCCGTGCGGACGGCGACCACGGCCAGGGGCGACATTCCGGCCAGGATGGCCTGCTTTCCGAAGACGGGAGAAAGTCCCAGGAAGAGCGCCGATGCTGCCGCCAAAGGGATGCCGTGGGGTGTGGTTGACCGCTCGCTCATGAACGCACTCGTTGACAAAGCTAGTTCAGCGCTTTGCTGATTTCCTCCAAGAGATCTTCGTTGAGGAAATCCCCTTTGGTCATCAGCCGGGAAATCTGACCTTCCAGGCGCTTCTTCTCTTCCAAAGTCAAGTCCTTGGCGGTCACGACAATCACCGGCACCCGGTGGGTCGCTGGCTCATCTTTCAAGCGATCAAGGACCTCGAATCCGTCCATCTCGGGCATCATGAGATCGAGAATCACCAGATCGGGGGGATGATCTCGAGCGTCGGCCAGTGCTTCAGGGCCGGACCCCACCTCGCGTACTGAATAGCTGCCATGGGCCTGCAGGATGCGGCGGATCAAGCGGCGGGCGTCCGGGTGGTCATCCACGATCAGGACGCTGCGCGTGCGACGCCGGTCGAGCCTGGCCAGAGCCGCCAGGAGGCCCTCTTGGGGTGAGGCTGGGAATTCGCCTTCAGGCAAGTCGATAGCCTCCGCCCAGCCCTCTTGCAGGAGCTCTTCCTCGATGGGCAGCGTGTGCCCCGAGCAGTTGACCACCACAATTTCGTCGGCGCCGATAACTCCCAGCTGCACCAGTTTGATCAGCCCGGCGAAGGCGACACCGGCGGCAGGTTCGACCGACAGGCCCTCCATCTTGGCCAGCAGGTGCATTGCCTTAAACGCCTCTTCGTCGGTGACGCTTTCCATCGTCCCCCCGTAAGTCGAGAGGCGTTCTCGGAGCAGGCTATAGGCGCGCCCAGGATCCCCGGTACTGAGGGTAGAAATGTGGGTCGTCGGCATCGTGATGGGTTCCGCTTCGTCTGTCCCGGCTTGCCACGCGTGTACCATGGGCGCACATCCAGCGGCCTGGATGATCCCCAGGGCGGGGACCCTGGCGGTCAACCCCATGGCCATCAGCTCCATGAAACCTTTGCTCACGCCCACTGGGCCGATCCCCCCGCTCACCGACTGAAGGTACCAATCCGGGGAGCGCCAGCAGGCAGGCGGGCTCTCGTCGACCACCTCGCCATAAACGGCCCCCAACTGTTCGGCGATTTCATAGGCCATGGTCTTCATGGCTTCGACATTAAGCACGCTGCGGACACTGCGGTCAAGATACAGGCCCTTCTTGCGTGCGAATTCGGCGGCCAGGTGCTTGGCCTGATCGTAGGTGCTGGTCACCTTGACCACCTGCGTCCCATACAGCGCCACCTCGTGCATCTTGGCGGCCGGGACCAGGCTGGTCAGGAAGGCCCAGACCTTGATTCCGGCGCGAGCTCCGTAAGCCGAATAGGCAATGGCCACATTCCCGGTGGACGCCACGACGGCTTCGGTGACGCCGGCCTCCTTGAGTGCGGCCATGGTGACCGCCGCCTGCCGATCCTTGAAAGATGCCGTCGCTCCCTGCCGCTCATCTTTGATGTACAGGTGGTTCAAGCCGAGCATCATCCCCAGATTGGTGGCGGGGAAGAGGGGCGTGCCGCCGTCGCCCATTACGAGCAGGGGGTTGTGGGAATGGAGCGGGAGGACCTCGCGGTAGCGCCAGAGGTCGAAGGGACGGTTTCTGGCCCTGGCAACCAAATCTGGGGAGACCGCCGCAAGGTCGTAGCGCGCTTCGATCCATTCGCTGCCGCAATGAGGGCAGGCGAGGGCCAGCGGCTTGCCGGCAGATCGCTGCCCGCAATCAAGGCACTCGATCTCGAAGTGGCTCATCATGGATTACAGCTAGCGGTCAGGCCGGCGAGGCGGGGAGCTGGCCATCGTGGGCCGCTTGTTCGTCCGGAGCGGCTTCATCTTCAATCGCCGGAGGTTCAAGCGGTAGTGTGAACGCAAATGTGCTCCCCTCATCCACGGTGCTCTCTACCCAGATGCGTCCCCCGTGGAGTTCTACCAGATGGCGGGCAATGGATAGACCCAGGCCGGTGCCCCCGGACTTTCGAGTGGGGGAGGGGTCGACCTGCGAAAAAGGTTCAAAGAGTTTGTCGAGGTTTTCGGCGGCGATGCCGATCCCGGTATCGGCAACCGCCACCAGGATCTCATCTCGTTCGCCCTTGCCAATGTGGCGGGCGGATACGGCGATCTGGCCCTCCTCGGTGAACTTGGAGGCGTTGGAAACCAGGTTCAACAGCACCTGGCGAATGCGAATGCTGTCTGCCTGGATGGCGGGGAGGTCATCAGGGACGTCGGTCACCAACTCGATGGGTTTGTCCTTGACCAGCCCGATGGCCGTGGTCATGACACCGTTGATGATTTCCGACAAGTCGACCTCGCCAAAGGTCAAATCGAGCTTCCCGGCTTCAATTCGCGAGATGTCGAGCATGTCGCTGATCAGGCCCAGTAGGTGTTGGCCGGCGTTGTAGATCGCGTTCAGGTCTTCACGCTGGGTATCGGTGATTGGGCCGTCGATGCCTTTCAGGATGACCCTCGAAAAGCCGATGATGGAGTTGAGGGGCGTCCGGAGTTCGTGGCTCATGTTGGCCAGAAACTGGCTCTTGAGCTGGTCGGCCTCGCGCATTTCTTCCAGGGCTTGCTGGGTCAGCTGATGGGCCCGCATGTCCTGCAGGGCAGACCCCAGCTGTTGGGCGACCGCCTCGACCAATTGGCGATCGTCGTCTGACCAATCTTCGCCCTCCTGGGGCGAATCGAATTCAAGCACGCCCACCGGACTGTCGGGGCCACTGATGGGGACGGTCAAGTGACCGGCCTTGTTCGTCGACTCCAGCAGGCTCTGGCTGTTGGCAGCTGCGCTAAGGGGCCGCATGGACTGTCCATCATCTTCGTAACCGGGCACGGTGCCCCAGCCGGCCAGAAGGGGGGGTGGGGCGGTGGCGTCCACGGCATCTGGATGGTGGGGAAGGCTGATGGCCAACCGGCTGCTGGTGGACAACTCGAGGTCGAGAACTTGAGCGACGCCCCGGTAGCCGACCTGTCGTCCAGAAGCGTCGTTTCGCACCAACGCGTGGAGTAAGAGCGAGTACTGCCGGCCGGATGCGGCTCGGGCTTGAAGCTTGAAATTGGTGATCGGTTGTGCGGAGGCCACCGTGGTCTGCAGCCGCTCAGCGCCGTTGCCGACCATGGGGACGTCGTAGATCAGCTTGCCGATCAGCTGCCTGGGCGAAATTCCCAGGATACGTTCGATTTCGGGGCTGCACCAGGTGTAGTTGCCGCTGATGTCGGTCTCCCACACCCAACCCGTGGGGAGCTCCCGCCTCGGGGACAGGCGTCGTTCGGCCCTGCGGCCGTGATCGCCGCCGTCCGGCTCGGCAGAAACATCGCTAAACAGTGTCTCGAGCCGATTATGCAGGTGTTCGAGCAGTTTCTTGCGCATAGTCTTTCAGTTCCTTGGCGAGTTGGCGGTATTGCTCTGCGCCTCGGCTGTTGGGCGCGTACACCGTGATGGGTTGGGCAAAGATTGGGCTCTCGCGCAGCCGGGTGTCGACTTCAATGATCGAATCGAAGACTGCGGTGCCGAAAGCGTTGCGCACCTGCTCGTAAAGGGTGCGGTGAATGCGGTTGCGCCTGTCGACCATCGTCAGAAGCAGGCGGTATCTCAAGCGTGGGTTGGTGGTCGCGCGAACGTCCCTGATCATCTCAAGCACATCCTGCAGCGCATGCGCCGAAAAGTACTCACACTGGGTGGGGATGATCAGCAGATCCGCAGCCGTCAAGGCAAGCCGGGTAATGCTGCCGAGTGCCGGGGGGCAGTCCAAAATCACGGTGTCATACTCGCTGACCCGCTCCAAAGCCCGCTTGAGCAGGTATTCGTGGTCATCCCGCACCTCGAGAAAGCGCTCGGCCATCAATAAACTGTTGTTGGCAGGCGCCAGGTCCAAGCCGGGGAGCGGCGTTTCATGCGTGATGGATTCCAGATCTCCGCTGCCCAACAGGACGTCTGACACAGTCCCATTGAGGTCCTTAGGCTTGATGCCCATGGCAAGGGTCAAATTGGCCTGAGCATCCAGGTCAACCACCAGGGCCTTCTGGTGTTGCTCGACCATCGCAGCGCCAAGCGAGAGGGCGGTGGTCGTCTTGGCCACGCCTCCCTTCTCATTGGCGACGGCGATAACATACGTCATGCTGACGCTCCGTTCCCGTCGGCTTTCGAGACCGCTGGGTTGCCTTTGGCCTCGTCGGAGGGATCGGGTTGTTCGATCTCGGCCGACTCCGAAACGGACGACAACCGAATGGAAGCTCGCCGAGCGCCGACGGCTTGCCTGATTTCGCTCACGGCGGTCTTCAGCATGCTGTCGATGTCGGCGCTGGATCGAATGCGGCTGGAGATTTCGAGCACCTTCTGCTCGCGTTCAGCGCGTCGCAAGGCATCTTCATAAGAGCGAGCGTTCTGGACGGCGACGGCCAGCTGGTCTGCCAGAGTTCTCAAGGACGGCGATGTCGTCTTCGGAAAAGGCGTACAATCCGGTGTCCTGAACGTCGAGCGCGCCAATGACGCGCTCGCCTGCCCGCAACGGGACGGCCAATTGGGAGCGTGTGTCGGGGAGCAGGGGACTGGGCGCAAAATAGGGATCTGTGGTGACATCGTGCGCCACGTAATACTCGCCTGAAATCGGTCACGAAGCCCAGGATGCTGCGGGCGCCAAGCTCAACTTCAGGCTTCTGGCTGAGCAGCGTTTGTTCGGCCTGGCCGGCGGATTGCCGCAGGCGGGCCGTTTGTCCTTCCCGGTCCATCAGGTAAAGGGAAACGTTGTAGTAGCCGAACCGCTCCTGGATCAAGTGGACGGCGCGCTCGAGCAAGCCGTCGAGATCGAGCAGGCCGGTGGCGACTTTAGCAATGTCGGCCGCAGTTTCCATCTGTGTGGCACGACGCTGAATTTCCTCCATCAGGCGGAGCTGTTCAAGCTGATCGGCCACCTCATCCGCCACCGCCACCAGGATTTCCCGATCCTCGTTGGACCACTTGCCCGAATTGGGTGGCAGGATGTTCATGTTGCCTATGACTTCGCCCCGAAGGGCAATCGGTTGTTCGATAGAAGGTGAATCGTCCGGAGAGGCTTCACTTCCGAATGCGGCGGTCGTCTCCTGGCCCTGGGTTCGGCGGTTGCTGAGCAGCGTTTCCCAGGCTTCGGCCGTCTGGCGCCGATAGAGCAGGTTCACCTGACGCAGACTTTGCTGGGTCTCTTCGAACAGGCGGGCGTTCTCGATGGACACCGCCACCTGGTTTGCGAGGAGCTCCAGCAGCTCAACTTCTTCGTCGGATGGGGTGTGGTCCCCCTCGGATTCGGCGGCGATGACGCCGATCACTTGGCCACGGGAGATCAGCGGCACGGCCAATGATGACCCGAGGATGCCGAGGACAGGATCTTCGGCCAGGACTTTGGCCAGCCGGCTGCGGCTCATCCGCAGGGGTCGGCGTTGCTCGGCGGCCATGCCCAGCAGACCCTGCCCAAAGGGCACGCCCTGCCCTAGCCGGGGCAAGCGGTCCTGAGACCGGGCCGAGGCACTGCGAACGACAATCTCGCCCCCCTCGACCATGCCAAGCGTGACCCGTTCGTAGCCATAAGCGCCTCGAACAAGGCGAGTGACGTCGGCGATGATCTGATCGAAACCCAGTTGCTGGGTGAGCTCCCGGTAGATGTCAAGGGCACGCCTGCGCTGGGCCGCAAGCTCGGTTTCGCGCGAAAGCAGGCTTGCGTTTTGAATGGCGATGGCCAGCTGATCGGCCATGGTCTGAAGTACGAGCAGGTCATCCTCGTCAAATGCGTCGGGTTCGACGCTTTGCACGTCCAAGGCGCCGATGACGTGGGCACCTGTCATCAGCGGGAGCGCCATTTCCGAGCGCGTCTTGGGGAGGTCGGGGTTGGCGAAGTGGACGGCGTCATCACCCACGTCGAGGGCGATGCGTGGCTTTCCAGCGCCCGTCACGTAGCCGACGATGCCGACTTTGCCGACGGCCAGGTTGTGGCCCCCTGCCAACATGCGCCGCCCGCCTTCGGATGATGCCGCCCTCAGAACGGCGTTTTCTCCGCTGTCGTCGATCATGAATACACCGGCGTGGTAAAAACCGAACCGTTCTGAAATCAGGCGAACGGCTTCGGAGAGGAGCTCGTCCACATCCAGAATGCCGGCCGCGTCTCGGGCGACCTCGGATGCGGCCTGAAGCTGCAGGGCGCGGCGTTGGAGGTCGCTGGTACGTTCGGCGACACGCTCTTCCAGGCCGCTGACGAGCTCCCGCATGCGCTGCGACATGGCGTTGAACGTCCTTCCTAGCACGCCGATTTCATCCTGCGCCGTCACCACGGCCTGAGCAGTGAGGTCCCCTTCACCCACGCGTTGCGCCACGTCGGTCAGGTCGATGATGGGGTCGGCCAAGAAACGTGAGACGAGGATGGCTCCCAGGGTCACTCCGGCGGCGACCAGGGCGGCCAACAGCAAGGCGTTGTTCGTCTGCGCCCTGGCCGGAGCAAAGAGGACGTCCTGCGGCTGGAAGAAGGCCACCAACCAAGGAAGCGAGTCCATACGTGTGACCGCTACCTGGTCGGTAGATCCAGGCGAGGCGGGGTCGAAGGCCTCGAAAAAGGGCTGCCTGTCGGCTGATTGCAGATGAGTTCACAAGGGACGGCTGCAAGCCCTTCAATCCGGGCCCATTGGCCAACGTGCTGGGCAACCGATGTCTTGAGACCAGCTCGTTGGTGACATCCGTCGTGATGGGACCCACCGGGTTCAACATCATGTCGGGTTCGTTGGTGTAGGCCACATTTAGCAAGTACTCATCGAAAACCACCGCGTAAGACCCAGGGCCAGCCAGGCCAGCACTGTGGTCGATGATGCCTTGGACGACATCGGCGCTAAGTCCGATCCGGATGACACCGACCACTGTCGATCGGGCGTTGAAGATCGGGCTGCTGAAGAAGATCGCTGGCTGTCCGTCGGACGGGGAGAATTCGATGGGTGAGACGAAGGCCCTGCGGTTGGCAGATGCCTGGGTAAAGTAATCGCGATCGGATTCGCTTTCACCCGCCATTCGCGCCGTGACGTCGAGAATGTTGTTGCCCTGAACATCGAGTAAGCCCAGGAGACGAACGTTGATGGGGTCTTCTTTGGCCAGGAGCAGGAGGAAGCGTCGAACTTCTTCTTGACGAGCCGGATCGGCTCGCTCCGCATCTGTGGCCGACATGTAGTCGACGATGGTTGAAATCTGAGCTTGGGTGTTGATATTGGTCAGATTGTCTTGTATGAAGGCGTCCAGCACGGCTGCCGTCTGGGACGCAGCGCCTCCGAGCTTCTGATTGGCTTCATTCTTGAGCGCCGATTGTGTGGCCTGGGCGCCAAGATATGTAAGTAAGCTGACCGGAACAAGGGCAATGAACAGGAAGGTCAAGATAAGCTTGGTGCGCAAGCTGTAGGCCTGGAACGGGCGAGCCACGATAAACGCCAGTGCCGCCAGAGCAAACGCATCTACGGTGAGCAGGATCGGCGTGCCCACCGGCTGGGGCAGGGCAGGGAAGATATTGAACAAGTCGATCAACAGGGCCGTCGCGGCCGCGCCCACGGCGAAGTACAGCGCGACTGCGACCGTCCGGCCCGAGAATCGTTCTCTGGCCAGGGCGGGGAACATGATCATGATGCCAACTGCCGTCAGCAACCCCAGTTGGTTGATGGCCACGGCCAGGCTCACGCCCAGAACGGCCACCCCACCCATGAGGCTCCAAGTTGCCGCGCCGCGTCTTCCAAATCGGGTGAGCAGCCACCCGGTGATGGCGGCCAGCGCGAGCACGGCGAAGCCCCCGCCCAATACGGCGAACTGCCAACCACGAAAAGTCGTCGCCCAGTAAATGGGGGCCGGCGCGCCAAGCAGACCGACGGCCAAACAGATGGCGGCCAGGCGATCGCGCTGTGGTTGCTCGGGAAGGATCGTTTCAGAAGGACGAGTTTCCGAGTGCCTGGAGGTGTCCGAGAAGCTCATCCCATGCCTCCCTGCTCAGGGTACTGGCCGGCGGACATCATAACTCCACCGTCTTTTCCAGGGGTTGGGCATCGGGGGGCAGGTGCTCGGGCGGGGCTTCACCTAATCTGATGGTTGCGCGGGTGACATTCAGCGCCCTGCCAATCTCACGGGCAGTCGTTTCCAACACCGTCTGGATGTCCGGCGAACGGCGAACCTTGCTCGTGATTTCGTGGATCAACCGCTCGCGTCGGGCGGACTGCTGAACCTGCTCGAGCAAACGAGCATTCTGAAGCGCCGTCGCCACCTGTCCGGCGACGGTCGAGAGAAGGGCGACATCGTCTTCTGTGAATCGGCGATCTCGGGTCTTGTCCTTCGTAACTAAGACGCCAATCGTTTGATTGCCTGCGAGCAGCGGGACGCCGAGCCAAGATTTGAGATCCGGATCGTCAAGCTGGATGCCGAGCTCTGCCGCCTGCTGCTGGATGGAATCCTCAAGAAGCAGGGGCTGCTGGGTTCGGATGACGTAAGACACCAATCCCTGCCCCATGGGCAGCTCGGCAAGCTCGGTTGGCTCACCCTTGTCGGTGGCGTAAGGGAAGGTGATCTTTGCGTTGGCCTGGTCATACAGGGCGATTTGCACATCGGTCTCACCCACGACCTGGATGATTTGCCGGCCGACCATCCTGAGTAGGCTATCAACCCGCAGAAGTTGGGAAGCCGCCTGGCTTATCCGGTTGACGACCTCCAGCTCGGCCACACGGCGTTGTTCTTCCGAATACTGGCGGGCGGTCTCCATCGCCAAGGCCGCCTGGCCGGCAACGGCTTGGATCAGGGCGATATCCTCCTCCGACCAGGTTTCGCGCGCACCTGGCTTTCTCGCACCAATGGTGGCGATGGTTTCGCCGCGCACTCGCACCGGCACAACGACCTCACGACCGTCGTCTGAGATCACCGTCTGACCCAGGCGTGCCGCCTGGCCCAGGCCGGTGAATGTGCCGATGGAGTCGGCTAAGTCCCCGGAAGAACCCAGGTGGATGACCGACGTCGTGCCGG
The DNA here is from genome assembly GCA_963807065.1 of uncultured Chloroflexia bacterium. Lineage (GTDB taxonomy): Bacteria > Chloroflexota > Anaerolineae > Anaerolineales > E44-bin32 > CAWAND01. The sequence goes on along the minus strand of CAWDZQ010000001.1, from coordinate 273,674 downwards.
TCCGCATGAATTTGCTCCAAGACTGGCGTACGCGGTCCTGAACGTCGCCTTCGAGTTCGAAGAGTTGGGCTTGTTGTTCGTGCGACAGTCGGGCGTGGTCGATGGCAAAAGCCAGGTCTCCGGCGATGGCCTCAACCACACGGATATCGCCCTCGCCGAACGCATCTTGCTCGGTGCTCTGCACGTCGAGGGCGCCAATCAGGCGCTGCCCAATCATCAGTGGGACAGCCATCTCCGACTGAGTGTCAGGCAGAGCGGGATTTCGGAAGTAGAACGGATCGTCGGCCACATTGGGCGTGACTCGCGGCATCCGGTTGGCGGTGACCCAGCCGACGATGCTGGCGCTGCCTACGGCAAGTTTGTGGCGCCGGCCGAGCAGAGCTTGGCCGGCGGCGCCTGTGCTGGCAGCGATTTCCGCCCAGGCCGCGGTCCCATCGACCAGGAAGACAGACACATGGTAGAAGTTGAAGCGGTCCTTGATCAGCTGGGTGGCTTCCGAAAGCAGTTGGTCCAGGTCGCTTGAACTCGGAACTTAGCTTGGCAATCTCTGCTGCTGCCTGGAGCTGGAGGCTTTGGCGAAGCAGCTCGCCCGTGCGCTCTGAAACGCGGGCTTCGAGCGCCTTCTGCTGTCCTTGAAGCTCCCGAACCATTGCAGTTTCACGATCGAGCGCGGTCTCAAAACTGCGCTGAAGCGTTCCCAGGGAGAGGACCAGCATGAAAGCAAGCAGAACAAAGATGGTGCCCCCAGAGGCCCATGAGGTGAGGTCGGTGGAGGCCATGATGTCAGGCGAAAAGGCCAGCATCCCGCTTATCATCCCGATCGCCACGGCTACCGTGCTCAAGATTCCAGCGACCAAGCTAAGCCAGCCGCCGCGTGTGCCGAACAAAAGCGTGGCCATGACGGCCAGGGTGAGCAGGAAGATGCGGCCGCTGCCTGGCAACCCCGTTGCCCGTAGCGAGTCCAGACTTAGCCCCATGGCCACCGTGAGCAAAACCGCGGCCCGCACAGAGTATGGAATCCAACGCCGGGCCAAGGTGATGATCAAAATCAAGCCGTAGGCCAAGCCAAAGATCAGGATGCGTCCAAGCTGTCCGTCTCGGAAGGCCGTGATAGCGCCCAGGACCGCCGCCGGGAGCCCCAGGATAGCGGCTGCGTACAGCATGCGGTTGAGCAGCTGATCTCGCCAAGCTTTCAGGGAGTGGTCGGTCGTTTTTTCCGGAGGCGGCTCAGGGGGAAGGCTCCGCATGGTGGCCCGATTGTCGATCATTTGCCCGCCCCTTCCGAGGGGTGATACCGACGTCGATGTGTGCTCATCATGTTAGCGTCCGTTCCCTCGAGGACCGAAATAGGGCTCTTGGCCATCAGCCCCCTCGGAACCGGCCAACTGGATTATGATTTCGGGTTCTCCGAGTGAACGGTGGAGTGATTGGGCGGCCGTGGAAAGGACCTGGTCCACATCCAGCAAGCCGCTGAGCTGACCGGTTACCTCGCTGATCAGCCGTGACCGCGCGGCGGCTTCCATCGAGACCTGTGCCAGACGGGCGTTTTGGATGGCCGCGCTCAGTTGGTCGGCAAGCGTCTGCATGATCTCCAGGTCCTCGGCCTTGAAAGTTTCCGGCGACGAGCTTTGCACGTCCAATGCGCCCAACACAGTGCCGCCCACCTGAAGCGGGACGGCCAGCTCGGAGCGCGTTTCGGGCAGAAGTTCGTTGCGGAAGTGCACCGGGTCATCACCTACGTCGGAGGCGACCCGCGGTTGGTTGTTGGCGGTGACCCAGCCAATGATCGACTGCGATCCAACGGCCAGACTGTGGCCGCGGGCAATGAGTGCTTGGCCGACTTCTCCGGTCGCCTCGCGCAGTACGGCTTGCTTGCCCTCGTCGTCCATCAAGAATATCGAAACGTGATAGTAGTTGAAGCGCTCGCGGATCAGGTTGACAGCCTGGAGAAGGAGGTCATCCAGTGTGGGTATGGAGGTCACGGCGCGCGCGACCTGCGCAGCAGTTTGAATCTGCTGGGTGCGCGAGTTAACGCGCATCTCGAGCGTGGTGTAGATCTGGCTGAGCTCCTCGGCCATGCGGTTTAGAGACCGCGAGACCAGGCCGATTTCGTCGCTGCGGTCCTCGGGCACCCGATAGGTCCAGTCGCCCTTCGAAATCCGCTGGGCGAATTCTGCCAGGCGCCCCAAAGGCCGGAGCATTCGGCTGGTCGCCACGACGATCACGATCAGCGAAAGCGCCGCAGCCAGGACCACGGTCGTGACCGTGAAGGGAAGCAGACTGTTGAGGTCGGCAAACACAGTATCCTGGGGCACCTCCGTCACCACGGCCATGTTCCAACCCGGGACCCACTGGTAGGCGGCCAAGGCAGGGATGCCGTTGAAATTGGTGTACTCAACTGTGGCAGGCGCCTCGGTCTGGGAGGTATCAAAGATCGGCATCTGGACGCCTTGCACGGCTTCTGGGGCAAGGGCGTAAAGGGTCAGATGAAAGACCGTGCTCGGGGGAATTGCGAGATAGGTGCTGCCGATTTCCTGCCGATACACGCCTCGCTGCTGCCAGAAGACTTGCAGCTGCTGCATCAACGTTCCCACACGAGTGTCCAGATTGACTCCCACAAGGGCAGCATCGACCTCGGTCATGTGCCCACTCCGGAGAGGGGACAGAGAGACCAGAGTCAACTTTCCCGGTGCCAAAACTGGATCGTCGTACAGGGGGTGAGTGCCTGGCTGGTCGGCGGTGAGCATCCCCTCCGCCAGAGCGCTGAGGGTTTGACCCTCCCAACTGCTGTTGGTCGAGGCCAGGATCGTACCGTCCGGCCGGGCGATGAGAAGATCGCTGAACAGGACCTGGCCCTCGTTCGATTTCAGGTCGTTAAGATCAGCGAGAGTGGTGGTCTTCAGGTCGGCCAGCGTCTGGCCCGTCGGTGAGTCATACATCAGGCTGCCGACTTCATCGCGGACCGAACTGCGCTGGGCCCCCAGCTGCAACCTCTGCTGGCGGACCTGCGCCCAGTCCACCAAACTGCTGATCTGGCTTTGGGTGGCGGACCCCAACTGATTGGCGGCCTGATTGCTAAGGATGGCGCGGGTCCTGAAATAGACAGTGGTCCCCATGGCTGCCAGCGGGATCAGCATCAGGGGAAGAAGCACAAAGGCCAGTCTTCGGCCCAGGCTGGTGCGTGTTCTTAAGGGAGGACTGGTGTCACGGGCTGGTGACTGAAACATCGTTTACAACTCCCACACTTGGTCGCCGTTGAGGAGGCTCCGTACCTGTTCGGGGAAACGGTCCGGATCGAGTGGCTTACCTAAGAAGCCATCGAATCCAGCGGCGCGCGCCCTCTCCATCTGCTCTTCACTGGCGTAGGCTGTAACCGCCACGACCGGAATGCTCATGAGCTTGTCCGAACTGCGTATCTTGCGCAAAGCCTGGTAGCCATCTTCGTAGGGCAGCCGGATGTCCATAAGGATCAAATCGACCCTGGGCAGGGTATCGGCGTACTCAACGACCTCGTAGCCAGAAGTCTTCCATTCGCAGTGCACACCGATGTACCCCAGCATGCGTGCCATCAAAACGAAGTTGGAAACGTTGTCTTCGACGATGAGAACAGTGGCGTCCTTAATTTCCGCAGGCACAGCCAGGACTCCTTGTGAAAGCTAATCTTTCGACTCTGTCTGTTGCATGAAGCGTGCAATCTGTCTGGGGAAGAAGTCGACATCGATCGGCTTCTGAATGTACCCATCACAGCCTGCTGCCAGGGTGCGTTCCTTATCCCCCTTCATCACATTGGCGGTGAGGGCGACGACCGGGATGGCCCGCAGGGCAGGATCGGCCTTCATGATCGAAGCCAGGCTCAAGCCGTCCAGATGGGGCATGTTGATGTCGACCAGAACCAGCTGGGGCTTGTGATTCTGGGCGAGCTCAAGGCCCGTCGAAGCGCTTTCCGCCTCGAGAATCTCGTAGCCCTCGGCCATTAGAACCCGGCGGACGAGAATTCTGTTTTCTAGGTTGTCCTCGATGTAGAGAACCGTCCCGGAAACCTGCTCCATCCCCTCTCCCGGCTTAAACGTTAAAGAATTCGTCAAAATTGACACCTCATTATATGCGAATTTGGCTTGCGTGCCGCCTTACAGGTTGTTTGCAGGTTGGTGCGTGGGCTGAGTTTGACCCCCGAAGGAGGCCGGGGGGCTCAGGGAGAGGCCACTGGGCTGGTCGCCATCCTGCGGAAGATCATCAGGGCTGAGCCCGGCTGACAGGGATTACTTGGGGGGGTACGGGTGATCTGATCGAAATCTGTCTCATTGAGACTGTTTGCCAACCAACCCTGGAGATCTTGTAATTCCACCAGGACATAGTCAGCCTGTGACAGCCAGGTACCGGCCAGTTGGGGGTTCCAATAACCGAGTCGAGGCAGCTCCGCGGGGTCGCCGCCATAGCGGTACGCGTAGATCCCATTGAGTTGGGGAGGGAAGATCGATGCTTGATCCAGGTAGAGCAAGGGTATCGGAGAACGGCCGCCGCTGCCCCAGTAGATGAGTGAACCCGGGGGGATCTTGGAGGCCAAATCCATTCCCGCACTTGTTTGGCTTGCGATCACATCTTGGCCGCAGTCGTAGCTGTGATAGTTGGTGCCGAAGGAAAAAGTGGCTGTGGCCACGGCGAAGGCGGTCGCCACGGAGAGAAAACTGGCGGCTGGGAAACTCACCTGGCCCGAGGCTCTCATCCGCCTGGCCCTGAAGAAAAGGATGAGGATCAGTCCGCCAAACAGGACCAGGCCAGCCATCTGGATTGCGTTCAGGCCATCCAGCAAAGTCCCCTCAGGCAATCCGAACTTCTGGGTAACCATGGCCCCGAATCTGGCTGTGCCAGGCAAGATGAGGCTGCCTGAAACGCGTGGAAGTTCGACAGATACGATCTTCTGGGCCAGCGGTTCCCCCAAAGAAAACCCAAGTGCCCAGGGCGAAAGGAAGAGCACCCCAAGCCCAAACGCCCGTCGAGCGGCACCGGCGCAGGGTAGCCAGTGGGCGCACGCGATAGCCAAGGCGACCAGGCCAATCGGGGAGAAGAAGGCCAGGTAGTTCTTGAGACAGAACGGGCAGTAGGTTCCACCGAGTGTGGCCGCAGCGTGAAGGACAAACAGGAAGGCGAAGATGCCGGTGAGAAGGGCCATGGCTAGAAGACGCTGGCGCTGCATCTCTCGCTGTTTGAAAGGGAAGAGCAGCCACGCCCAAACCACGCCGGCGACCGAAGCGAAATGCAGACGCAGGCTGTCCATCAGAATACCCAGCTTGGCCTCTGGTTTGAGCAACACCTGCCACGCCGCCGCCCCTCCTCCCCGATCCCGGAAGGCGTTCAAGAACGGGGTGAAGGCCGCGGGGAGCCAGGTCGCCCAAAGTTTGAGGATGCCGGGCCAAAAGGCCAGATGGCCAACGATCACGACGCCTCCGCCTGCAAGGAGAGCGGCGTGTCCCGCCTTGCGCCCGTGGGCCAAATAGACGTATGGCAGATATAGCAGGATCACAGGCGTCATGTTGATGCGGGTCATGGCCATGGTGCCGGCCAGAGCGGCAGCCAGACTGGTCTGCCACAGCTTGCGCCCTTGACCGACCCCCAAGGCGACCATCCACGCCAGCAGGAAAGCGATCAATCCCTGGGAGATGGCTTGGCTATAGATCTTGATCCACCCGGAGTTGAGCGCGACCAACCACACCACCCCCGCCGCCCACCAGGGGCCAGCCATCCGGCGCGTGGCCACCCACAAACCAAGCAGCATCAACAAGGCCAGCACCCAGGCAAAGGCCCGGCCCGTGGCCAATCCCGGACCAAACTTGAGCTGGATCCAGCCCGGGATCAGGAAGGAAAGCGGCATGTGGTTGGTGAGCACGCCGAAGTCCTGGAAAGGCTGGTAAATGCCGCGGGCAAAGAGCAGGCCCTTATAGAGATACAGGCCCTCGTCCAGGACAGAAACTTGGCCATGCATGTGCCCATAGGAAAGCAAGCCGTAGGCCGCTCCCCCAAGCAGGGCGGTTCCCCAGGCCGCCGGGCGCGACCACCGGCGCCAATCTCCAGCGGAGGGCTTGGCAAGATTCTCGGCCGTACTCATCAACGGATCATGGGGAAAAGACGCAAGCGGAAGCTGGGCGGTCTCGAGACTCGAAGGGGAAAGGAGGCGTGGGGCTGGGCTTTGGGTGAACCCATCGCCCTTGGTCCCCGGATAATCCCAGGTCGCCCGAGAGCGGGCCTGGAGGACTTCAAGAGCGGGTGAAGGGATTCGAACCCTCGAATGCTAGCTTGGGAAGCTAGTGCCTTACCACTTGGCGACACCCGCTTGGTTGTTTCGGACGGAAAGGTCATTTCATGTCTGTGCCACAGCAAGACCCCTCGTCCGGCAATGTCACGTTCGGCCAATTGTACCGCGAGTTCTTCGATCAACGAACTGCCGCCAAGGTCGCGAAAGGAACACTCGCGATCTACGGCTACACGCTGATCCCATTCTGCCACTGGGCCGATGAACAGGGCCTGGACCCAACCACGATCACCAGGCAAGAGGTCGGATCCTACATTCAAATCCTAAGCAAATCTGATCGCAAGAAGGCCACCGTAGACCTGCATGGTCGCAACATCCGGGCCATGATTCGGTTTGGTGAACTGGAAGGGCTTTGTCCTGCCGTGAACTTCCACGGTCTGCTACCAAGACCGCCCAAGAAGAAGCAGATTGTGGCCAGACCAGCGGATATGGCGGAACTCCTGGCCCATTGCCATTCGCTGCGTGACAAGGCTGTCATCCTGGTTATGTTTGAGTCAGGCATCCGCAGGCGGGAGTGTTCCAACTTGAACTGGGCTGATCTGGACTTCACACCGCAAGATGTCCTGAGGATCCGGGTCAAATCGGGCAAGGGCGACAAGGACCGTGTCACTTTTGCGGCTAATCGGGCCAAAGCAGCCTTGACCGCGTACCAGGCCACTATCCCACATGGGTCCGATGATCCAGTGTTCCTGTCCCGGTTTGAACGCAGGCTTGGGATCCAGGGAATTGACCGCATCTACAAGAAGTAAAGCAAGATGGCTGGGATCAAGATCACACCTCACGCTTTGCGTCGTGGCTTTGCCGTCGAACACCGAGACATGTCCATCCGTGACCTGCAACGGTTGATGGAACATGCATTCGTGGAAACAATCAGGCTGTATGTCCAGACCGACGAGGATGACCTACTTGATTCCTACAGGAACCATCTTCAAGCATGAATGGGTTTCGAAGATCGCTTGACCTTTGGGATTTCTCCGTGACGCTGCGAACGAAGATATCCGTCCCGCCAGCTAAGGAGAAATGGAATGGACGTCACACTTTCGATTCAAGGAGGATACGAAGACACCGAGGACCTGATCGCCTGGCTCGAGGCTGGTATGGAAGGCCAGCCAATCGCTAAGAAGCGAAAGACACTGGCCAGCAAGCCCATGACCGACGCGGAGAAGAAGGCATTCCGTGAGCGGATAGTGAAGGGACAGGAAGAGGCCACGAAGCAGCGTCAAGAGGAACAAAAGGCCAAACTCAAAGCAGCGAAGAAACCAGTAAAACAGTAATCGTCGCGCACAAGCCAGTTTGGTTGGCGACCAGAGACGCATCACTGCAGGTGGTGCGTCTTTGCCTCGCAAATCAAAGAAGCTGGGCTATAGGTCACTGTCTGCTTGCTTGACCCGGAGGGCAGGTGTATTGTGGGTTTAGCATAGGGGGATCCTCTTCTCGAAGACCCCTTGATGCAGTTGAGAAATCGACATTTGGCCGCCTTTGTCAGGCAGGCTGTGTGATATCAGGAAGGATCTCCTGCAAAGGTCTATCGAAACGGGGCAAGTGGGAGACAAGTCAACCTAAGATCATGTTGAACTAAGCGCTTCGCGCAGGTTTTCCTACCCCGCTGTGTTGTTCGACCCTCCAACGGAAGCGACAAACCAAAGGCTATAGTCTCCTCAAACCGAACCCAAGAGGAGGATACAGCCATGAGTCGATTGCGGCAGCGGATGCTGGAGGACATGCAGCTGAGGGGGTTCGCCGAGAAGACGCAGGACGCCTACCTGCGGGGCGTGCGACAGCTGGCGGATCACTTCGGCAAGTCGCCCGAGGAGAACAGCGAGGAGGAGCTTCGGCAGTACTTTCTGTATTTAAAGAACGAGAAGAAGGCCTCCCGGAGCGCGTGCAGCCAGGCGCTGTGTGCGATCAAGTTTCTGTACGAGCAGACGTTGAAGCGGGATTGGCCAACCTTCAAGGTTGTGCGCCCGCCCAAAGAAAAGAAACTGCCGGAGGTATTGAGCCGGGAAGAGGTGCTGCGGGTGCTGGGTTGCCTGCGGAGCTTCCGGCACTTCGTGTGTCTCACGACGATCTACTCATGCGGTCTGCGGATCGGCGAGGCGGTGAGGCTGGAGGTGGGCGACCTGGATGGTGACCGGATGACGGTGCATGTGCGCAAGGGGAAGGGAGGCAAGGATCGGTACGTGCCGCTGCCCGACCCGACCCTGAAGCTGCTGCGGCAGTACTGGGCGAGCCACCGGCATCCGAGCTGGCTGTTTCCAGCGTCGACGCCGCGGGGCGTGCCGTTGGCGGAAGCCGCCCGGCCGATCTCGGCGAGCAGTGTGCAGAAGGCCTTCCGGGGGGCGTGTGAGGAGAGTGGGATCCGGAAGCGCGCCAGCGTGCACACGCTGCGCCATTCATATGCCACGCATCTGCTGGAGGAGGGGGTCAATCTCCCGAAGGACACCGGGACGGTGTGCGTCGGATCCAGTCGTACCTGGGACATCGGTCGCTTTCGAGCACGAGCATCTACACCCATCTGACGCAGGATGGGGATGAGCGCTCAGTGGCATTCATCAATCGGGTGATGGCGCCTCTGGAGTGCTAGAACTGGCGGAGATCTTCCGCCGCCACGGAGCCGCCTACCGGGACAAGTATGGGGGGCGCATGCTGCCCAGTCACCGGCGGGGGATGCGGGACATCGAGAGTTGTCGGACCGAGAGGCTGGGTGGGCAGGTCTACATCTGCCGTGACTGCCAGGAGATCCGGTACAGCTACCATTCGTGCAAGAACCGGCACTGTCCGAAGTGTCAGGGGGAGGCGGCTGAGAGGTGGCTTGGGCGGCAGGTCGACCTGCGGCTGCCGGTGCCGTATTTCCTGCTGACCTTCACGCTGCCGGCGGGGCTGCGGGAGGCAGCGCGTCGGCACCAGAGGGCGGTCTACGGTCTTCTCTTCCGAGCCAGTGCGGCGGCGATGCAGGAGCTGGCCCGGGACCGGCGCCTGGTGGGTGGGGAGATCGGGATGGTGGGGGTGCTACAGACGTGGTCTCGGAACCTGGCCTACCACCCACATGTGCACTATCTGGTGGCGGGCGGCGGGCTGACGGAAGATGAACGGGCCTGGCGTTCGGCGCGGGAGGGGTTCTTCCTGCCGGTGAAGGCGCTTTCCAGGCTATTCCGGGGGAAGTTCCGGGCCGGCCTGAAGGGGGCAGCCTGGTTTGGCGAGATCCCGGAGGCGACCTGGCATCAGGAGTGGGTGGTGCACTGCGAGCCGGTGGGGGACGGTCGGGCGGCGCTCAAGTATCTGGCGCCCTACATCTTCAGGGTGGCGCTGAGCAACCATCGACTTCGGCGTCTGGAGTGGAGTTGCCCCGCTTTAGTGGACAGTAGAGTGCTTCCGCATCATGCTGCTGTGGCATAGCTCCTTTCGTAGCGCATCGGCGACTTGTACCCCAGGGAAGAATGGCGTCGGTGTGGGTTGTACCAGCCTTCGATGAATTCAAAAGCGGCGACTCTGGCTTCCCGCTGAGTTTGGAAATGGTGACGGTCGATCAGTTCGCATTCGAGCGTGGCAAAGAAGCTCTCGCACAGGGCATTGTCATAGGCGTCGCCGACGGAACCCATCGAAGGACGCACACCTGCCTCCCGGCAGCGCCGACCGAACTCGAGGGAAGTGTATTGGCTGCCCTGGTCGGAGTGGTGGATCACCCCCAACGGATATCGTTGCCGGATGGCCATGTCCAGGGCATCCAGGACGAGTTCGGTCCGCAGATGATTTGCCATCGACCAACCGACCACGCGTCGACTCCAGGCATCGACGACGACGGCCAGATACAGGAAACCGGCCCAGGTCGGGACATAGGTGATGTCGGCGACCCAGAGCTTGTTCGGTCCGTCCACCGTGAAGTCCCGATCGACCAGGTCCGGCGCCGGCCGCTGCCTCGGCTCACGCACGGTGGTGGAAGGCCGCTTGCGCCGACTCACCCCCTGCAGACCTGCCATTCGCATCAGACGGGCGACCCGCTTGCGGCCTACATACGTACCCTCATCGGCCAGTTCGGCATGCACCCGCGGCGCGCCCTAGGTTCGCCGCGAGCGCAGATAGATCTGGCGGATGCGTCCGCCCAGGACAGCGTCTTCCGAGGCCCGCTTCGAACGGGGTCGTTTGAGCCACGCATAGTATCCGCTGGTGGAGACATCCAGCACTCGGCACATGGTGGCCACGGGGTAGCGTGCCTGGTTGGCCTTCACGAATTCGAAGATTTGGGTGGCACTGAGCCGGTCTCCCGAGCGAACCAGGCCGCGGCTTTTGCCAGAATTTCACGTTCCAGGCGCAGCCGCCGGACTTCCCGTCGCAAGCGGGCCAACTCATCCCGCTCGACGGTTGTCAGACCCTCATGGCGCAGACCGTCATCGCGATCGGCCTGCTTCACCCATTCTCGAATGGTCTTGGCTGTGGGCTCGAACTCTTTGGACAGCTCATGGGGCGTGCGGCCTGCCCTAACCAGCTCGACCATCTGCTGGCGGTATTCCACCGGATATCGGGATCGTGTTCTAGGCATTGTGGACTCCTCCTACGGTAGTCTAAGAGTGTCCACCTTACCGGGTCAACTCCAGGAGGGCGGCCGGGTGACGTTCAGCTACCGGGACGGGGAGAGCGGGGAGGAGCGGGAATGCACGCTTGAGGTGGAGACGTTCATCCACCGCTTTCTGCAGCACGTGTTACCCAAGGGGTTTGTGAAGGTCCGCTACTATGGCCTGTTCAGCGCGAGCAAACGAGCCCGGCTGACCCTTGCCCGGGCGATCCTGGGAGTGGTGAAGACGACCAGTCGGAACGAACCGAGGGGTGGAACTGAACCCCGGATTCGGTGCCCGAAGTGCGGGAAGGAGATGAGGTGTGTGCAGCGACTTGAGCCGAGGGGTCCACCTGTATCCTTGGAAGGCATTCGATGGGCTGCTTGAAAAGATGCCCCGCCGGGGGAAGGGACTGCGCCGCCCAGGGGCCCTTCCAACATGGCTTGAGATGCACTGTTTGACGGGAGATGATGTACCGTCTTGTCCCCGGGCGGATGCGAGGCTGGCGAATTCTCTGACCTGGACCTACAATCCCCTCTCACGGCTTGCTTGACGCCGACAATTACAATCATTCATTGAAGAGAGCAAATTCCAAATGGGGGAGCCTGCGCTCGGCTCAGTTCAACCTGGGATTATGTGGCGGCACAGCGCCAAATCAATCCCTTAATTCGTTAGGCCGCTTCTGATCCGACAGTGATGCTCTGCCAACCGCGAAGGCTCTCAAGGAGTACTGGATGGAACAGGATTCCCGATCGACACTCGACGTAATCTACGATAACTGGCGGGGCTACAACAAAAAGCTGCAAGACTGCATCTCTCCGCTCACAGCTGACCATCTCATGCTGCAGCCGGCCCCTGGAATGTGGCCGCTTGGACAGATTGTGCAGCATGTTGTTTCGGTCCGGGCGGGGTGGTTCAGTGGCACTCTGCAAGATCCTAACGAAGCGATGAGCGACTATATGCAATGGGGCCAACTCAACTCCCCGGAACGTCCTCCTGCGGAACTGGTGAAAGGGTTCGAGGAGACATGGCAATTCATCCAGTCTCGCTTGCAGCGGTGGACGCCCCTCGACTGCGTCAAGACTTTCCCGGATGAGTGGGATGGGCATATAGACGAGGTTTCACGCAGCTGGGTAATCTATCATGTTCTGGAACATGACCTGCATCATGGGAGCGAAATCTCTTTGATCCTGGGTATGAACGGACTGCAGCCACTTGACATTTGATGGTTAAAGGAGCGGTGTACACATTTCTCCTAGTCTACGTCGCAATCCACTGTCGCTGCGGCCTAACATCTCGCCAGATCGGACCGGGGATGCTGAGCGAATTTGGCGTGATTGTTGTATGCTCAGGACAGGCTAGGGGCATGGCGGATCGTGGCCCCGGCCGATCCCCACACAGAACGTGGGACTTCGCAGCTCGGGGGAGGTAGATGGCCCAATAGCACAGTATCCATTCACGAAAAAGTGGGGGAACTGTGAACAGCCGAAGCCGCAGCCAACTCAATCTGCCTCTACTGGTCTTCTTCTATCGACCCAGATCTGTCATCAAACATCGTCTCCATCAAAGCGGATCGCTGCCTGCCCTAGAGTGGGCACTCATCGTCTGCGCGGGTATCAGCTCCGCCTTCGCAGCGATCACCCTTCTAGGCCTTGGCGTTGTCATCGACGAGCGAATACTCGTTGTCCTGGCCGTTCTGCTGGGACCTTTGATGGCTGTCGCGGCTATGCTCTTTTGACGGTGTTCTGCTTTCGTTGATTGGTCGGATGTTCCACGGAACAGCATCAGTGAGAGATATCTTCACAGTCTATCCCTGGTCCAACTTTCCGAGGCTGATTGATTTGGCCATCTGGTTTGCTCTACTGTTGAGTTTGGGTAGCAAGATCCTATCGACTGAGACTGCGCCATTCGACGTCTCGCAGCTCAGCAGCTTGAGCACGATCCAAATCGCCATAGCAGGATTCTTTTCCCTTTGGATGATTGGTCTGTGGATTGTGGGCCTTGCCGAGGCTCACTTCTTCTCGATGCTGGCTGCACTGGGCACGCTTGTTCTCTCCAAGGTGCTGGTAGCAGCCATGATTGTGACTGCACTCTTTGTACTTCCGGTCGCCCTGTTTGCGCTCGCAGCCCTAGTAATCCTGGTCGGTGGAGCCATTGGGGCCATCTAACATCTATGAAAGCACGTCCCCTGTCAATAGCCTCTGCCGTTAAATGAAGCTCTTCTCTCCGGTTGGAGAGTGTTCTTCTTCTTGAGTTGACCTCCAGCGTTTCAAAGCTAAGCCGGTCTCGCCGGAAACATCTATCCCGTAGGACGCCGGGACGGTGTTCGCCCTCAATGGGGCATGAGTATGTTCGCCAGGGGCGGCCCAATCATCTCGCGGATCTCAGTGGACCCATACCGCCAACAACGCGGCACTTTGTTAGCCGCGGACCTGCCCCTGGCTGAGCGAGACAGGGGATTTCATCCCGCCAGGAGCCCAGTGAGGGGGCTCCTGGTAGGGCTCGCCCTTCTTGAGAACCCAATAAGTCGACTCGGCGAGGTAACGAGCGGTGGCGCCGACTGCGACGGCGTGGCCCTTGCGCCGGCGGTTGCGCTCGAAGAGATGGACGACGTACTTCCTGCGCCAGTTGGCGTGATGGCGGTGAGCGACGATCACGTTGGCGGCTTCGATGAAAGCCCATTTGAGGTAGGTGTTGGATTGCTTCCCGAAGGACACCGGGACGGTGTGACCATTCGGCCGTAGTGCACGTGCCCGGCGCTGGCGCTGAGCTTGGGTACCAGGCCGCAGTAGCTGGCGAAGTGGTTGGGGGCACTGAAGCGGTCGATGGAGCCGATTTCCCGGTCGATGACAATGGCGAGTACTTTGGCGGGCCCGGGGACGGTCTGGACGAGCTGGATGGTGGGTGTGGTCTGGATGCGTTCGACAATTCGGCCTTCCAGTTGCTTGATGTGGCTATTGAGAGCGTCCAGGAGTTGCAGTTGCTGGGAGGTGCAGCGGGCGGTTTCGGCGGGCAGGTGCTGGAGCAGGTCTTCGAGATCGCTCCGCCGTCTGGAGGCGAAGATATCACTGGCGCCGTCCAGAGAAAGGGCGTACTTGGCCAGGGTGGAGGAGATGCGGTTCTTCCCGAAGGACACCGGGACGGTGTGACCCGGGTGCGGTGGCCGGCGAAGGTCATCCGGGTGCGGGGCAGCTCACGCTCGTCACGGACCTCAGTCGGTGGGATCCAGACCGAGGGGAGCTTGCCCAGGTAGAGCAGGGTGGCCAGGCCGTGGGCATCGAGCTTGTCGGTCTTGCCGCAGGCGCCCGGCACGGGTGTGCACGTTGCCCATCATGGTAATCAGTGATTACCATCATGACCTTGGCCTTGGCGGCGTGAGCCAGGAGCGGAATACATGCGGCGGCTTCAATCTCATCGACGATCCAGTACCAGTTGCCGACGGTTTCCAGGGCCACGGGTGTCCCTTCTGGGAACTGGGACAGGAAGTCACCGATGGCCCCGGGAACATGGCCTATGCGGACCTGCTGGACCAGTTGGCCGGCTTCATCCAGCACGGTGAAGAGCGAGAAATGCTTGTGAGCATCACAGCCGACCGTATAATCCGAGTGAACCATGCTGCACCTCCTTGGGTGGACGGGGATCGTGGCAGTCCCAGTCTACTGGGAGGTGCAGTGCTTTCATCTAATCATCTCGCTGGATCGGACTGGGGATGTGGGGCGAGTTTGGCGTGATTGTTGTATGCTCAGGATGGCTCAGGGGCAGGGCGGTAAGCGGCCCCGGCCGATCCCCTTCGGCTGCGCTCAGGGTGCTTCGAGAAGCTCGAGGGCGTTAGGCGGCATTTCATCAACGGGGGATCTGATCTACAATCACCCGACTATCGTTCGTCAGGGTCCAGAGATGAAGACTCAACTGTTTTATCAAGCAGCTACTATCATTGTGTGGATATCGGCCTTTGGATTGGGCATTCCATGCGTGATGGCAATTCGCAATCTGCGTGCCGGCCTTGGTGTCCCTCTTGTTTTCGGCTTTCCAGCGTACGGTGGAGGCGCTTTCGAACGCCGCGGTCTCGAAACTACCATCCCGCTACTTGTGGGCTTCCTGCTTGTTGCTATTCTTGAAGCTGGTGCGGGCGGGCTTCTCTGGCGTGGACACAAGCTGGGTGCAATCGCTTCCCTCGTTCTTCTCATACCCGGTGCAGTGTATTGGTGGGGTTTCGATCTTCCCTATCCGCCTGTTGCCGCAGTGGCCCGAGTGGCGCTGATCGTGCTAGCCTGGCCCGGTCTTGCATGAGATCAGTGAACGAGCCGGGGACATAGGTAACAGAATCTTCTAAGGACATCGGTAACACAGATTTTAAGGACATAGGTAACACTTTCTCGAGAGAGGAGGTGAGCCGATGCCCTGGGAAGGTGTTACCGTGAGCGAGCAGAAGCAGCGATTTATCGAAGACCACCAGCTGAACTACTACTCCGTGACGGAGCTGGCCGAGCGGTTCAGCATCTCCCGCAAGACAGCCCATAAGTGGATCAACCGGTACCGGGAGCGGGGCCTGGCAGGGCTCGAGGAGCAGTCGCGCCGACCGGAGAGCTGCCCGTGGCAGACGCCAGGTGCCATCGTCAGCGAGGTGGTGGACCTGCGGAAGGCGCATCCGCGCTGGGGGCCGAAGAAGCTTCTGGCGTTGATGGGGCGGCGCGACCCAAGAGGCGCCTGCCGGCAGCATCGACGGTGGCCAAGATCCTGTCGGAAGCGGGGCTGGCCAAGCCCAGGCGGCGACACCGGCGAGCCCATCCCGGCTGTCCGAAGACCCGGGCTGCCGGGCCGAACGACATCTGGGCGGCGGACTACAAGGGGCAGTTCAGGCTGAAGAACGGGAAGTACTGCTTCCCGCTGACGGTGAGCGACCTGGCGAGCCGGTATCTGCTGGGGTGCGATGCGCATCCGGCGATCTCGCTGGAGCGCAGCCAGGCACATTTCAAGCGTCTTTTCGAGATCTACGGGCTGCCGAACCGGATCCGGACCGACAACGGGGTGCCGTTCGCCTCGAATGCTTTGGCCCGGCTGTCCCAGCTTTCAGTGTGGTTCATTCGGCTCGGGATCTACCCGGAGCTGATCGAGCCTGGGAAGCCCCAACAGAATGGGGTGCATGAGCGGATGCACAAGACGCTTAAGGAGGAGGCAACGATCCCACCAGCCAGCAGCTTGAAGAGTCAGCAGAAGAAGTTGGACGCCTTCCGAGAGGAGTTCAACCAGGAGCGGCCGCACGAAGCGCTGGGGATGAAGCCGCCGGCGGAGATGTACCGCCCATCCAGCCGGACCATGCCCCGGAAGATCGAGCCCTACGAGTACCCCGGGCACTGCCTGGTGCGGAGGGTGAGCCGGTCAGGGACGATCCGGGTGCTGAGGAAGCAGATCTTCGTGAGCAACACGCTGCAGGAGGACTTTGTGGGGCTGGAGGAGGTTGAAGACGGGGTGTTTGATGTGTGCTTCTGCTTCTACCAGATTGGACGCTATGATTTGCGAGAGGGGCGAATGCAGGATATTGTGTCGAAGGTGGGAGTGAGCCGCCGCCAGGTCGATCGGCCGGAGCGAGTGTAACCGATGTCCTTAGAACAAAGTGTTACCCATGTCCTCGGACAGTACCCAGGTGCCGCCTAACATCTCGCTGGATCGGACCGGGGATGCTGGGCGAGTTTGGCGTGATTGTTGTATGCTCAGGACGGGCCGTAGGCAGGGCAGTGAATGGCCCCGGCCGATCAGCTCGAGGGCGTTAGGGGGAAATAATGCAAAAACACGGGGGCTGTTTGAAGAGATCACCCAGCGCGCCTGTGCCTCACGGCGTCCTAAGAACCAAGTCGGGTAGGAAGACTGGAAGCAGATCTAATCTAGGTCTGTGTCGGAGGCTCAATGATTAAGACCAATCCTAAGGTTGACGCATATTTCAGCAAGACCCAACAGTGGCAGGATGAATTTCGGGAGCTGAGAAGGATCATTCTTGATTGCCAGCTGATCGAAGAATTGAAGTGGCGTCAGCCTTGCTACACCGTTCATAAGAGCAATGTGGTCATAATTCAGGGATTTAAAGATTATTGTGCCGTCATGTTCTTCAAAGGCGCTTTGTTGAAGGACACGAGTGGCATCTTGGTCGTACCTGGGACGAATACACAGGCGGGGAGACAATTCGGTTCACCAAGGTTCGAGAAATACTTAAGATGGAAGCCATCCTGAAGGCCTATGTCAATGAGGCCATTGAAGTGGAAGAAGCTGGTTTGAAAGTGAAGCTGAAAGAGACATCAGAATTCAAAGTTCCTGGAGAGTTTCAAGCCAAGCTGGATGAAGACCATGCCTTGAAGTCTGCATTTGAATCATTGACGCCGGGACGCCAAAGGGCATACCTTTACTACTTCTCTGAAGCGAAGCAATCGAAAACTCGAGAAGCAAGGGTTGATAAATGCACGCAGAGAATTCTCAATGGAAAGGGATTGAATGATCCGTGATCAGGTCACTTTCCCACTGCTTCCCACCGACCGGGATGGCATGACGATTTCCCCCTAACATCCATGAAAGCCCTTCCCCTGTCAAGATCGTTGCCCGTTAAATGAAGCTGTGCTCCCCCTTCTGGGGAGTGTTTTCTTTGTTCGATTGCTCTCCAGCGATTAAAGACCCAGCCGGTCTCGCCGGAAACATCCATCCCGTAGGACACCGGGACGGTGTGCGCCTCTCGGTGGAGGCATGAGCTAATTCGCCAGGGGAGGCCCAATCATCTCGCGGATCTCGGTGGACCCATACCGCCAACAACGCGGCACTTTGTTAGGCGGGGACCTTCCCCTGGCTGAGCGAGATAGGGTGTTTCATCCCTCCGGGAGCCCAGTGAGGCGGCTCCTGGTAGGGCTCACTCTTCTTGAGAACCCAGAAAGCTGACTTGGAGAGGTAACCAGCGGTGGCGCCAACGGCGACGGCGTGCCCCTTGCGGCGTTTGATGCGTTCGTAGATGTGGGAGACGTACTTGTTTCTCCAGTTGGGGTGATGCCGGTGTCGGACGACCACGTTGGCGGCTTCCCTGGCCTGCGGCCTGGGCAGGCGATGAAGGCCCATTTCAGGTAGTTGTTGGCCTGCTTCCCGAAGGACACCGGGACGGTGTGACCATCCGGCCGTAGTGGACGCGCCCTCCGCTGGCGCTGAGCCTGGGGACCAGGCCGGAGTAGCCGGCCAGTTTCTTGGGGGTGCTGAAGCGGTCGATGGAGCCGATTTCCAGGGTGATGACGATCGAAAGGATGGTGCCCACGCCGGGGACGGTCTGCACGACCTGCATGCTGGGGGTGAGCTGGATGCGTTCTTTGATCCTGACTTCCAGCTGATCGATCTGCTGCTGGATCAGGGCAAGCAGTTCGAGCTTCTGGAGCATACAGCGGTGGGTCTCCTCGGGCAGCTGATCGAAGAGTTGGAGCAGGGGAGGGCGCCACTTGGGAGCGAAGATGTCACTCTCAGTCTGGAGGGAGAGAGCGTACTTGGCCAGGGTGGAATGCATGCGGTTCTTCCCGAAGGACATCGGGACGATGTGAGGGCAGCCCGGGACTTGGAGAAAGCCATCCGTGTGCGGGGTAGTTCACGGGCATCGCGGACGTCACCCGGTGCGATCCAGACCGTGGGCAGGGAGCCGAGGTGTTCAAGGGTTGCCAGGCCCTTGGCGTCGAGCTTGTCGCTCTTGTGGATGTTGGCCATCATTTTCTTGGCGAAGAGGGCGTGAGCCAGCCTGGGGGTGCAGCCGGCGGCCTCGATCTCGTCGACGATCCACACCGTCCCGGTGTCCTACCGGGAGTACCAGTTGCCGACGGTCTCCAGGGCGACGGGGGTGCCGGCCGGGAAGCGAGAGAGGTAGGCCCGGATGGCGCCTGGGTGGTGTGCGCCCCGCTGCTCTTCAACAAGGCGGCCCCGAGCGTCCAGAACGGCGAAGAACGAGTAGTGCTTGTGGGCATCACAACCGATCGTATAATCGGAATGGAACATGTTGCACCTCCTTTGGTGGACTTGGATCGCGACAGACCCAGTCTACTGGGAGGTGCAGCGCTTTCAAACTATCATCTCGCTGGATGGGACCGGGGGTGCTGGGCGAATTTGGCGTGATTGTTGTATGCTCGGGACAGATTGGGGGCGGGACCGAGACAGGCCCCGGCCGATCAGCTCGGAGGCGTTAGGCAGAGCTCACGATGACAAGATGAAAGAAGTCGCGTACCAGGGAAGTAGGGACCCTAGATTTGTCGCGATTCACCGGGGCGGATTGCTGGAACCTGGGCAACACAGCCTCTTGGCAGCCTGGGCTGCAGATTGTGCGGAGCACGTCCTTTCCTTGTTCTTGTCCCGGTATCCGGAAGACGACCGACCCAAGCACGCCATTGAAACAGCTCGAGCGTGGGCACGCGGTGAGGCCACAGTGGGGGAAGCCCGCGAGGCTGCATATGCAGCTCACGCCGCAGCGCGAGAATCGTCTGATCCAGTGGCACGCGAGGTTGCGAGAGCGGCCGGCCATGCTGTCGCTACCGCCCACATGGCAGACCATGAGCTCGGGGCCGCTGCCTACGCGATTCGGGCAATTCGGCTGGAATCGAAAGGCACGGATCCCCAACTTGCCGGCGAACGTGAGTGCGAATGGCAACGTGAGCAGCTTCCAGATTCAATCCGCGAACTTGTCATCTCTGACCAGGAACAGCGCAACGAGAAGCTTTGGTCCGTATTCAGCTGTTGAGGGCCATAGGGCGTGGGAGCATGTAAAAGCCGGACGGATCGCTGTACGAGCCACAAAACTCCACAGAGCTCTTCCTAACATCTCGCTGGATCGGACCGGGGATGCTGGGCGCATTTGGCGTGATTGTTGTATGCTCGGGATAGATTGGGGGCGGGACCGAGACAGGCCCCGGCCCATCAGCTCGGAGGCGTTAGGCATCCTCCCCTTTACTTTCCCTCCATGTGCTGCTATACTGTTGACCAACATAGTTGGTGATATAACCAATAGGGTTGGTGATAAAACCAACAGAGTTGGTGGACAAATGCTCGAACCAATAGTTGGCTCAAAGAGCAGCGAACAGGTACTGATGTTCCTGCTGGCCAGGGAAGAGGGCTACGCGACAGAGATCGCCAGGTTCTTCGATGCTGACCTCTACGCTATCCAGAAGCAGCTCAGCCGACTCGAATCCTCCGAAGATTCTCGTGAGCAGAGACGTGGGTCGAACGCGCGTTTATCAGTTCAATCCCAGATACCCATTCCTCGATGAGTTGAAAAGCATCCTTGAGAAGGCCCTGACGTACTATTCACCGGAAATGCGTGAGGAACTCCTAAAGAACCGCCGACGCCCCAGGCACCGCGCCAAGCCACTGTGAAGAACATCAAGGACATGACGCAAGCCGAGCTTGCGGCACACATAGACACCCATCTTCGGAGCTTGGGAATCGCGGTTATTCTATCTGGCGGCGCTGCGGTCGCCGTATATAGTGACCACAAGTATGTATCAAAAGACCTCGATTTCATTGGTCGATTCATGATTGACCACAAGCAGATCGAGGAGGCTATGAATCAGCTTGGGTTTGAAAAGAAGGGGAAGTTCCATTTTCATCAAGATACGCCCTACTATGTGGAATTCCTTTCCGGGCCTGCCAGCATCGGATCTGAGCCCATACTTGAAGAACGTGAGCTTGAGTTCCCCACAGGAACCCTGCGCATCATCTCTCCCACTGACGCTGTAAAGGATAGGCTGGCGTCCTACTACTTCTGGAGCGATCTGCAAGGCCTTGATCAAGCTGTACTGATAGCCCAATCAAATGAAGTAGACATGGACAACGTGGGGTCTTGGTCGACGAAGCAAGGCTATCGGCCCCAATTTGAAGAGTTCAGCCGCTTGGTTCGACCAGGCGAGAGATGACACCCTCATGATGTCATCCACATTGCTCACCACGTAGACCCCCATTCCTGCGACGACCTGACGTCCGATCACGACGATAATGACGACGACCACCACCACCACCAGCAGCAGCAGATAGTTCCAGCGGGAGACTTTCGGATGCCTAACATCTATGAAAGCACGTCCCCTGTCAATAGCCTCTGCCGTTAAATCGAAGCTCTTCTCTCCGGTTGGAGAGTGTTCTTCTTCTTGAGTTGACCTCCAGCGTTTCAAAGCTAAGCCGGTCTCGCCGGAAACATCTATCCCGTAGGACACCGGGACGGTGTTCGCCCTCAATGGGGCATGAGTATGTTCGCCAGGGGCGGCCCAATCATCTCGCGGATCTCAGTGGACCCATACCGCCAACAACGCGGCACTTTGTTAGCCGCGGACCTGCCCCTGGCTGAGCGAGACAGGGGACTTCATCCGCCAGGAGCCCAGTGAGGGGGCTCCTGGTAGGGCTCGCCCTTCTTGAGAACCCAATAAGTTGACTCGGCGAGGTAACGAGCGGTGGCGCCGACTGCGACGGCGTGGCCCTTGCGCCGGCGGTTGCGCTCGAAGAGATGGACGACGTACTTCCTGCGCCAGTTGGCGTGATGGCGGTGAGCGACGATCACGTTGGCGGCTTCGATGAAGGCCCATTTCAGGTAGGTGTTGGCCTGCTTAACCATCCGCCCGTAGTGGGCACGGCCGGCACTGGCACTGACTTTGGGTACCAGACCGCAGTAGCTGGCGAAGTGGTTGGGGGCACTGAAGCGGTCGATGGAGCCGATTTCCCGGTCGATGACAATGGCGAGTACCTTGGCCGGCCCGGGGACGGTCTGGACGAGCTGGATGGTGGGTGTGGTCTGGATGCGTTCGACGATTCGGCCTTCCAGTTGCTTGATGTGGCTATTGAGAGCGTCCAGGAGTTGCAGTTGCTGGGAGGTGCAGCGGGCGGTTTCGGCGGGCAGGTGCTGGAGCAGGTCTTCGAGATCGCTCCGGCGTCTGGAGCCGAAGATATCACTGGCGCCGTCCAGAGAAAGGGCGTACTTGGCCAGGGTGGAGGAGATACGGTTCTTCCCGAAGGACACCGGGACGGTGTGACCCGGGTGCGGTGGCCGGCGAAGGTCATCCGGGTGCGGGGCAGCTCACGCTCGTCACGGACCTCGGTCGGTGGGATCCAGACAGAGGGGAGCTTGCCCAGGTAGAGCAGGGTGGCCAGGCCGTGGGCATCGAGCTTGTCGGTCTTGCCGCAGGCGCCCGGCACGGGTGTGCACGTTGCCCATCATGGTAATCAGTGATTACCATCATGACCTTGGCCTTGGCGGCGTGAGCCAGGAGCGGAATACATGCGGCGGCTTCAATCTCATCGACGATCCAGTACCAGTTGCCGACGGTTTCCAGGGCCACGGGTGTCCCTTCTGGGAACTGGGACAGGAAGTCACCGATGGCCCCGGGAACATGGCCTATGCGGACCTGCTGGACCAGTTGGCCGGCTTCATCCAGCACGGTGAAGAGCGAGAAATGCTTGTGAGCATCACAGCCGACCGTATAATCCGAGTGAACCATGCTGCACCTCCTGTGAGCGGACAGGGACTACGACACTCCCAGTCTAGCGGGAGGTGCAGTGCTTTCATCTAATCATCTCGCTGAATCGGACCGGGGATGCTGGGCGATCTTGGCGGGATTGTTGTATGCTCAGGATGGCTCAGGGGCAGGGCGGTAAGCGGCCCCGGCCGATCCCCTTCGGCTGCGCTCAGGGTGCTTCGAGAAGCTCGAGGGCGTTAGCCAGCAGAAGGAGTATGAGGCTTGAAATCTGTGGACGATGGCTGGGGAGCAGCGGGTTCCTACGACCATTTCATGGGAAGGTGGAGTCGCCAAATTGCGACCGAGTTCCTCCGCTGGATCGAGCCCAGAGCGGGACTTCACTGGCTTGAGCTCGGATGCGGGACTGGGGCGCTGACAGAAGCCATAATCGAGCATGCGGACCCCGCCTCAATCCTGGCATGTGACCCTTCAAGTGCCCTGCTGCAGATCGCACGTGAGAGAATTCACGACCTTCGGGTCGATTTTCAAGTGGCAAGGATGGAAGAACTACCTGCGCGGCCACGCCAATTTGACTGTTGCGCCTCCGGATTGGTCCTGAACTTTGTTGAGCAGCCTGAGTCAATGGTCCGTTCAATAGTCGAGCGAATGACGGTGAACGGCCTGTTCGCTGCATATGTCTGGGACTATTCGGGGGGAATGCAATTCCTGCGCGCATTCTGGGATGCGGCAGTGGCGCTTGATCCGAATGCCGCCAACCTCGACGAGGGGAACCGATTTCCGCTCTGTTCCCCTGACGCCTTGCGATCGCTCTTCACAGCAGCCCGGCTCAAGGTCGTAGACGTCATAGCCCTTGAAACCTTGACCAAGTTCAACGGCTTCTCGGACTTTTGGGAGCCATTCCTGGGCGAAGTTGGCCCGGCTCCGAGGTACGTAAGCAGCCTGGGCAACGATGAGCGCCGACGGCTGAAGGAAAGCCTGGAAAGCCGCTTTCTCATGGAAGATGATGGGACGATTGTCATGCAGGCTAGAGCCTGGGGTGTTAGGGGTTATGCCTGAATACCGATCCCAATTCAGCTATTTGAACGAGCCGGGGACATAGGTAACAGAATCTTCTAAGGACATCGGTAACACAGATTCTAAGGACATAGGTAACACTTTCTCGAGAGAGGAGGTGGAGCCGATGCCCTGGGAAGGTGTTACCGTGAGCGAGCAGAAGCAGCAATTCATCGAAGACCACCTGCTGAACTACTACTCCGTGACGGAGCTGGCCGAGCGGTTCAGCATCTCCCGCAAGACAGCCCATAAGTGGATCAACCGGTACCGGGAGCGGGGCCTGGCAGGGCTCGAGGAGCAGTCGCGCCGACCGGAGAGCTGCCCATGGCAGACGCCAGGTGCCATCGTCAGCGAGGTGGTGGACCTGCGGAAGGCGCATCCTCGCTGGGGGCCGAAGAAGCTTCTGGCGTTGATGGGGCGGCGCGACCCAGAGAGGCGCCTGCCGGCAGCATCGACGGTGGCCAAGATCCTGTCGGAAGCGGGGCTGGCCAAGCCCAGGCGGCGACACCGGCGAGCCCATCCCGGCTGTCCGAAGACCCGGCCTGCAGGGCCGAACGACATCTGGGCGGCGGACTACAAGGGGCAGTTCAGGCTGAAGAACGGGAAGTACTGCTTCCCGCTGACGGTGAGCGACCTGGCGAGCCGGTATCTGCTGGGGTGCGATGCGCATCCGGCGATCTCGCTGGAGCGCAGCCAGGCACATTTCAAGCGTCTTTTCGAGATCTACGGGCTGCCGAACCGGATCCGGACCGACAACGGGGTGCCGTTCGCCTCGAATGCTTTGGCCCGGCTGTCCCAGCTTTCAGTGTGGTTCATTCGGCTCGGGATCTACCCGGAGCTGATCGAGCCTGGGAAGCCCCAACAAAATGGGGTGCATGAGCGGATGCACAAGACGCTTAAGGAGGAGGCAACGATCCCACCAGCCAGCAGCTTGAAGAGTCAGCAGAAGAAGTTGGACGCCTTCCGAGAGGAGTTCAACCAGGAGCGGCCGCACGAAGCGCTGGGGATGAAGCCGCCGGCGGAGATGTACCGCCCATCCAGCCGGACCATGCCCCGGAAGATCGAGCCCTACGAGTACCCCGGGCACTGCCTGGTGCGGAGGGTGAGCCGGTCAGGGACGATCCGGGTGCTGAGGAAGCAGATCTTCGTGAGCAACACGCTGCAGGAGGACTTTGTGGGCTGGAGGAGGTTGAAGACGGGGTGTTTGATGTGTGCTTCTGCTTCTACCAGATTGGACGCTATGATTTGCGAGAGGGGCGAATGCAGGATATTGTGTCGAAGGTGGGAGTGAGCCGCCGGCCGATCGATCGGCCGGAGCGAGTGTAACCGATGTCCTTAGAACAAAGTGTTACCCATGTCCTCGGACAGTACCCGTGGCGCCTAACATCTCGCTGGATCGGACGGGGGATGCTGGGTGAGTTTGGCGTGATTGTTGTATGCTCAGGATGGTTCGGGGGGAGGGCGGGGGTGGGCCCCGGCCGATCCCCCTTCGGCTGCGCTCAGGGTGCTTCACGAAGCTCGAGGGCGTTAGGCTGCCGGGAATCAAGTCGTCACACAGCTTCAGTTGTTCGCAATTCGGGGAAGGCGATCATCATCCGAGATGGCCGTCTGTTGGCGATCAGGCACACCGGCCAGAGACGGAGACTGGTTCTCGCTCCCTGGTGGCGGTCGGGACCAGGCGAGACAGTGCCCTTAATGCCCTCCAGCGAGAATGTATTGAAGAGCTGGGGGTTTCTGTCGTGCCTCGCCAACTACAAGGCTCGTCCACGAATACATTGGAGCGAACCACGAGTTTAGCAGGGAAGACGGGGATTTCCATCAGATTGACTTCATGTTCGAGTGCGAATTGAAGGGCGGTGTTCCCGAGAGCCCAGCCGACGAGCCCCGATGAGCGGCAGATTGGCGTTGAATGGCTCCCGCTGGCCACACTCTCTGCCTCATCGCTGTTTCCGAAGGAGCTGAGGAAGCTGCTCGCCGGATGGTTTGGACAGCCCGTCTACGGTATATCTCGGCGACGTCAACTGACCGTCGGAATTTCACTTACGATGTCTAACATCTCGCTGGATCGGACCGGGGATGCAGGGCGAGTTTGGCGTGTTTGTTGTATGCTCTGGGCGGGTCGGGGGCAAGGCGGAGCGTGGCCCCGGCCGATCAGCTCGGAGGCGTTATGCGCCACTTGAAATGCCCTATTCGGTGCCCAAACACGCGTTGCCCTCGGCCAGCTTCAAATCCTTCAGAACAAAGACCGGCAATTTGCCTTACACGCTTGGCACGCTCGATTACCCAGAGGCGCAACACATCCCGGGTGTGTCCAGACCTCTCCGGGTCGCTACCGGGGGGTTCAGTTGACCAGCCCCCTCGCAGATGCCCCCTCGATCGCCTAAGGCAAGCAAATTAGATCCAGTTTGAGCCACCAAGCCAAGAGTAGTAAGATTCACAACATGAACAACAAAATGACTTATTTTTCTGACGTACTCGTCGGCGGGGTATGCGGCTATTTCATCATCCGTTTATTCTTCTTTACACGATCAAGAACCGTGCGTAATGACATGATACAAGGCTTCCTCATCGGGTTCGGGCTGGCGTTTGTCACGGCCCAAATTTTCGCCAGGATCAAGGCCACGAAGGTCAACGGCTGGATCACCATGTTCGGATTAGGCGTGCCCGGCAACGGCATGTTGCTGCGAGCCGCGCACGCCCAGATATTTCCCGGCCCGGTGAACGTACCGCAAGAGGCGATGTATTGGTGGACGAACGTAGATGGCGCGGGGCATCGCTCTCCGGAGAGCACGACTACGTCATGCACTTCCCGCCGGGCGGTCTCCCGCCCAATAATGCGTTCTGGTCGCTGACGATGGGCGATGCGCAGAAATCGCTTTGTGGCGAATCCGATCAACCGGTACAGCGTCAGCGATCGCTCCGGCCTCGTGCCGAACGCCGACGGCTCCGTCGACATTTACCTTCAGAACACCGCGCCGGCAGGCCATGAATCCAACTGGCTGCCCGCGCCGGCAGGCAACTTCATCCTCTGGCTGCGCGTGTATATGCCCGGCGCGGCCATTCTCAATGGCGAGTATACGGTGCCGCCGGTTGTCGAAGTGACATGATGACTGATATGGAGCATTTACTTCTATTCGGTTCGGTCATGGTCGCGGCATGGTTCCTTTTCACCTACTTTTGGCCGACGCTTGTTGCTGTCTGTGTACAAGCGAGCGATCCTCGTTAAAGGATTTGGCGAAGGCCCCGTCCCGATCAATACGCTCTACACGGAACCCCAGGCGCTTTTTGCAGACCCGTTCAGCCTGCCCGCCTCGGCCCCCAAAGTGGCGACTTCGGCGTGAACCGCGATACGCTCCTTACGGCTCGGCTGGTTAGACCTCGGCAAAGGAGCGCAAATCTTGCATGTGCCGGATATGGCCGGCCGCTATTACAGCGTGCAGTTCACTGATCCGTCGAAAAACACCAATTTTGCCTATGTCGGCACACGCACCACGGGTACGCAGGCGGGCGACTATCTCATTACGGGGCCGGGTTGGAAAGGACAGGTGCCGAGCGGCATGACGCAGATATCCTCGCCGAACAACTCGGTGCTCGTCATCGGCCGCGTGCTCGTGTACAGCGACAACGACCTGCCGACCGCCTACGATCTTGCGAAGCAGATACAGCTGACGCCACTAAGCAGCTGGCAACCCAGCCAGTAGCACATAAATACTGTGACATGCGTTTGTCCAAGGTGTCGGTTCGCGCATAACGTTTCACTGGATCGGGACCGGGGATGCGGGGCGAGTTTGGCGTGTTTGCTGTCTGCTCAGGGCGGGTCGGGGGCAAGGTGGTGCGTGACCTGGGCCATCAGCTCGGAGGGAGTTAGGCGGATCCTAAAGGATCCGCCGCGATTCTCATTTTGAGTTTCATCAATTCGGGAGGAATCGGACGGTGGTGGAAACAAGCCTGACAGAGTTTGTTCGATACAACAACTGGGCCAATCGCATGGTTCTGGAGGCATGCCAGCATTTGAGTGAGCAGCAGCTGGCAGCCGAGATACCAGGTGCATATGGGACTATTTCCCAGACCCTCAAACATCTCATCGAGGCCGAGGCATTCTACGTATCGTTGCTCAAGGGCGATGCACCAAAACCACCGTACAAGTCGGATGGTGCCCCAACCGTGGACGAACTGAGGGACTATCGGGCGCAAATTGGCCCGATTCTCATCGATCTCGCCAATGGGTTTGCGTCCGACGATATGGTGGATGAAGTTGGTGAAGGTTGGGAACTCCACTACCGGGCTGTGGCCCTTTTCATCCAGGTTATCAACCACGGAATTGAGCATCGCACCAACATCACGACAGTTCTCAATCAGGGACTGCAAGAACCGCCGGAGGTCGATGGATGGGCCTTCCTTTGGGCTCATCCGGATAGATTTGACATCAAGCGCATTGGTGAGGAGTAAGTCATGTTCACGAGCGCTCCCTGAAGAACGGAAGCCGCCTAACATGTCGCTCGATAGGACGGGGGATACGGGGCGAGTTTGGCCTGGTTTGATGTATTCTCAGGGTGGCCCGGGGGTGCGTCGGGGCTTGGCCCCGGCCCATCAGCACGGAGGCGTTAGGCGAATAGCTGCTACGTTCGATTTCTCTGATCATCGGTCAGTTCTGGTCAGGAGGCTGAAAGAGGATGGCAGCGTTTTCGAGGATCGCCAAGCGTTTCTTCGGCGGCTTCTACGTGTGGAGCATCTCAGTGTTCTTTGGTGCGGTTCTCCTAGACGTCGTCTATTCCAGGCTCGTCCAAACCTCGGTTAGCGGTGGGAAGGAATCCAGCATCTTTCACGATGTATCCGACTTCCTATTGCTGATTGGCGGGGTAATGGTCCTTTCTGGTTTCATTGCAGTGGTGTCTTCCTGGAATGTACCTGCTTCGAGGAACCTGTTTGCGCTCAGCCTGCTTGTCGTTGGAGGCAGCGAAATTGTCCTGCCAACATTCTGCTCCCAGTTCTGCGAACCTCGGCTGGATCCGTTGTTCCGTCCCTTGCTTCTTTGCTCCGCCTTCTGCCCATACTGCTAGCCTCATTCCTGGCCATCGTTGGGCTCCAATGGCAGTTCCCGAGGGACCGATCACAAAACTGAGTTGTGAGGTCTAGGAGGTTCGCGATCCGCTGGGTGGCGGTCTTGGTGGGCTCTGAACGGGCCGAGGACATAGGTAACAGAATCTTCTAAGGACATCGGTAACACAGATTCTAAGGACATAGGTAACACTTTCTCGAGAGAGGAGGTGGAGCCGATGCCCTGGGAAGGTGTTACCGTGAGCGAGCAGAAGCAGCAATTCATCGAAGACCACCTGCTGAACTACTACTCCGTGACGGAGCTGGCTGAACGGTTCAGCATCTCCAGAAAGACAGCGCATAAGTGGATCAACCGGTACCGGGAGCGGGGCCTGGCAGGGCTTGAGGAGCTTTCGCGCCGGCCGGAGAGCTGCCCATGGCAAACGCCAGCCGCCATCGTCAGCGAGGCGGTGGACCTGCGAAAGGCGCATCCTCGCTGGGGGCCGAAGAAGCTTCTGGCGTTGATGGGGCGGCGCGACCCAAAGAGGCGCCTGCCGGCAGCATCGACGGTGGCCAAGATCCTGTCGGAAGCGGGGCTGGCCAAGCCCAGGCGGCGACACCGGCGAGCCCATCCCGGCTGTCCGAAGACCCGGGCTGCAGGGCCGAACGACATCTGGGCGGCGGACTACAAGGGGCAGTTCAGGCTGAAGAACGGGAACTACTGCTTCCCGCTGACGGTGAGCGACCTGGCGAGCCGATATTTGCTGGGCTGCGATGCGCATCCGGCGATCTCGCTGGAGCGCAGCCAGGCACATTTCAAGCGTCTTTTCGAGATCTACGGGCTGCCGAACCGGATCCGGACCGACAACGGGGTGCCGTTCGCCTCGAATGCTTTGGCCCGGCTGTCCCAGCTTTCAGTGTGGTTCATTCGGCTCGGGATCTACCCGGAGCTGATCGAGCCTGGGAAGCCCCAACAGAATGGGGTGCATGAGCGGATGCACAAGACGCTTAAGGAGGAGGCAACGATCCCACCAGCCAGCAGCTTGAAGAGTCAGCAGAAGAAGTTGGACGCCTTCCGAGAGGAGTTCAACCAGGAGCGGCCGCACGAAGCGCTGGGGATGAAGCCGCCGGCGGAGATGTACCGCCCATCCAGCCGGACCATGCCCCGGAAGATCGAGCCCTACGAGTACCCCGGGCACTGCCTGGTGCGGAGGGTGAGCCGGTCAGGGACGATCCGGGTGCTGAGGAAGCAGATCTTCGTGAGCAACACGCTGCAGGAGGACTTTGTGGGGCTGGAGGAGGTTGAAGACGGGGTGTTTGATGTGTGCTTCTGCTTCTACCAGATTGGACGCTATGATTTGCGAGAGGGGCGAATGCAGGATATTGTGTCGAAGGTGGGAGTGAGCCGCCGCCAGGTCGATCGGCCGGAGCGAGTGTAACCGATGTCCTTAGAACAAAGTGTTACCCATGTCCTCGGACAGTACCTATGGCGACGCTAACATCTCGCTGGACCGGACGGGTGATGCGGGGTGAGTTTGGCGTGATTGATGTATGCTCAGGATGGTTCGGAGGCAAGGTAGGGCGTGGCCCCGGCCGATCTAGCTCGCAGGTGCTTCCGAGTCGGCTTAATCAGACACAGCAATATCCAGTTCGATCAAGATCATCACTTGACAAAAGTACGCCAATGGCGTACCCTTGTATCGAATAGAAAGACTTGGGCAAACTACTTTGGTCATTATTGAGACATCTATCTTCACCCGGCAAGTTGTTGGCCTAATGCCAGATGAGGAGTATCGAAAGCTTCAAGTAGCATTGGTGGGTAACCCTGAGTTAGGGAAACTTGTTCGCGGAAGTGGTGGGCTGTGAAAGATCCGGTGGGGATTACCCGGGAAGGGCAAAAGCGGCGGAGCTAGAGTAATCTATTATTGGGCAGTGAAAGAAGATCATATCTTCATGTTGCTTATGTATTCAAAGTCCGAGCAGGAAGACTTGACGCCTAGCCAATTGAAGATTCTGAAGAAGATTGTGAAGGAAGAGTACAAATGAAGGACGAACTGTTCAACGAACTGGTGGAAAGTATTCGGGAGGCAGGCTCGATTCGTCGAGGCGAGCTGCCACCTTCTCGCGCGTTTGTTGTCGACGGCCCGAACATAAAGCAGATACGTTCCAACTTCGACTTGTCGCAGAGTCAATTCGCTGCCATGCTTGGAATCAGCATCAGTACACTCCGCAACTGGGAGCAGGGTCGTAGGACTCCAAATGGCCCCGCGAAAATCCTACTCCAGGTCGCCGCGCGACATCCAGATTCAATCTTGGATGTTGTACGCCCAATGAAGAAGGGCGAACCAGTACCGGGATAGGTCAATCTCTCCAGTTCTGAACAAGCCCAATTTCCGTAGCGTGCGTCTGCCTAACATCTCGCTGGATCGGACCGGGGATGACGGGCGGACTTGGAAGAGTTGGAGTATGCTCGAAGCGGTCGGGAGATGAAGTGGTGAAACACCCCGGCCGATCAGCTCGAGGGCGTTAGCCGCACGTCGTGCTTCCGACTACTTCCTATCCGGCATGAGTACGGCAATCGGAGGAATTCCGCCATCCGGGCGGGCTCCGTTTGGGGCTAGGATTCTCCTTATGAGGAAGTTGAGAGCACCCTATCTGGGATCTCGTCTCGCAGTCTTGTCGCTTTGTCTCGTTTTCGTTGCGGCGTGCTCAACTTCCACAGCGCTTCCTACCTCCGTTGCCACTTCTACTGAGCTGCCCCTCCAGTCTGCAAACCCCGCACCGACGATAACCGCCACAAACGCCCCGGTGGAGCCCCAGCGGGATGACGAACGTGCGGTCACTGCCATCCATCAGATCGTCGACCAGCCCGCAGGAGACATCACGTTCGTAGATCGAGCGGTCCTTGCCGTTTCGCCGGATGCCGGCGGTCACGATGTGCTGGTCTACGAAGACCAGAACGGCGCAAGGTATTCCGTAGACGAAACCCAATACTCGCTTGTGAAGATAGAGCCTTCTGGGCTCCGCTTTGCATCCGGTCCGACGCTCTCACAAGATGTCCTTCGTCAAATGGCCATGCAGCTCGCGCTGAGAAGCGGAGACTTCGCCCAGAACGAAAAGACACTAGCGCTTGAGGAAGGCCAGAAGGATGAGAACTACTTCTTCACCTGGGCAGGACCTAATGGCCTCATGCTCCAGATAGGCATTCGAGCCGATGGAACTCTTTTCAGCTACACGAACACCCTTCTCTACGCACCATAAGTGCGGCTAACATCTCGCTGGATCGGACCGCACTTGCAGTGTGCTTCGCGAGGGATGCGGGGCGATTTTGGCGTGAATGTTCCTATGAAGGCGTTCTTGTCAAGGGGTGGGCAGGGAGCAATACACTCCCAACGCAGCGTTGAAAGGGGCCGCTGCAAGACAGCCGGACATACGCATAAGAGCGGACCTCTCTCCAGGCAGCTTGGCGATCAACGTCGGGCGGGGAATCGCCCGGACCAGCTCCTATCCGTGCTGGCCTGAACTCTGCCAGACACCGTATATTGCATGCGCCGAAAGGCGAGGGCACGAAGGGGGCGGACGGCGCCCATCTGTAAGTCGGTTTCCACAAGGAGACCCAACATTCACACGGGCCGCCCGCCCCTGACGCCCTGCCGGATTAGCCTGGGGAGGAGGGGTTGGCTCAAATCTTCACGGGTTTGAGGCGAGCTCCTTGTGGGATCTCTCCTTCTTCGAGATAACGCCATAAAGCGATGAGCAGCTTGCGGGCCAGAGCCACGGCGCCGATTTTTCGGAGGCGGGGGCCCCCATGGCCGAAGCGCTCCTGGTACCACTGGCTCAGTTCACTCTCGGGCTGAAAACGAAGCCACGACCAGGCCATCTCGATGGTGAGAGCCCGGAGCCGTCCGTTGCCGGTCTTGCTCATTCCCTGGTCCTGGCTGGTGTCGCCGCTCTGGTAGGGGACGCTGGCCAGACCCACCAGTCCGCCGATCTCGCGACGGCTGCGGAACTCCCTCCAGCTGAAGAGCTCCATGGCCAGGGGCCAGGCGGTGTGGACACCGATGGCCTTCAGGTGCATCAGGTGGCGGACGATGGCCACGCTCGGATCGTCTGAAGAGCGCAGGGCTTCGGTCTGCTCCTGTTCGACCTTCTCAATCTGGCCCTCAACAAACCGGAGGCGTTCATATTCGCGCAGCAGCCGGGAAACCAGGCGGGAAGGCAGGGGTGAGCCATCCCAGATGCGGGCCGCCTTCAGACTTTCGGGGAAGTCCTTCCTGACCGACAGGTGGACGCCGTGGGAAGCGAGCAAGCCCTTGATGCGGTTGATGTGGGAGGTGCGCTCGTCGGAAAGGGTCCAGCGCTCCCGATGGACATGACGCCGCTCTTCGGCTTCAGCGCTGGGCACATGGACAACACTCCACACGTCCTTCTCGCCGGTGTGGTGCCGCACCAGCATGCGGAGCAGCTTGTCGAGGTCCACCTGATCGGTTTTGAGCCGCCGGCGGCGCTGCTTGACCTCGATGCTGGCAGCATCGGCGACCAGATTGTCGACTCCCTGCGCCGTCAAGCAGCGGTGAAGCCAGAAACCTTCGCGTCCGGCCTCGTAGCAGGAAAACACCCGGGCCTCAGCCGCGAGGCCGAAGCGTTTCTTGGCCAGAGCAATCTCCCTTTGCAGAGCGTCCAGATCGAGTGGTGCGATGCTGCGCTTTCGAGGATGTCGGCCTAGGCCGGTCGTGAACCCGAGCTTCCAACCTCTGTCGTCCAGCTCGAAGGCCAGGAACAGGAAGGGGCCCGATGTATACTGGGGCTGGCCGGTCGCTGCGCTGTGCATAGCTCACTCTCCTTTTGATGGGTTTTGAGGGAGCATACCCCGCAGCGGCCAGCCGCTTCAGTGTGAGCCCTTGCATATTATCTGTATGCCCAGGATGGCCTGGGGCAAGGCAGTACGTGGCCCCGGCCGATCAGCTCGAGGGCGTTAGATGTCCCCGCTTTGGTGTATGATCTGGAAGTGTCAGTTGTCGAACTGGGCCGACCAGGAGTCTGAGTATGGCTGAGATCACTATCTCTTTGCCCGAAGAGCAGCTGAGCCAACTTCGTCGTCTCTCAGAGCAATATGGGGTCACGCCAGAAGCTCTGGCGAGATTCGGCATCGAGGACATGCTCACAGGTCGAGATGCCGAACTCGAGCAGCATATCGACCGAATCCTTCAGAAGAACAGATCACTGTACGAGCGCCTTTCCAGCTGATGCGCTATCTAGGCGTTGGAGAGATTCTGCGCCTCTATCAGCGGCTGATGAGCACCAGTGGCGGCCAACTCGGAGTGCGCGATCTCGGTCTTCTCCAGTCAGCAGCAGCTCAACCACGAATGACATTCAAAGGAAGCGAACTCTACGCCAACCCCGTTGACAAGGCGGCGGCGCTCGGCTATTCGCTTGTGATGAATCACCCAATGATTGACGGCAACAAGCGTCTCGGCCATGCGGCCATGGAGCTCTTTCTCGCGCTCAACGGGTTCGAGATCCAGGCAAACGAGGAGGAGCAAGAAGGTATCATGCTGCGTCTGGCCTCTGGAGAGCTGGCCCGAGATGACTTCGCCATATGGCTCAAGGATCATGTGGTCGAGCTACGACCGAAGTAGCGGGTCCATCTAACATCTATGAAAGCACGGCCCCTGTCAATAGCCTCTGCCGTTAAATGAAGCTCTTCTCTCCGGTTGGAGAGTGTTCTTCTTCTTGAGTTGACCTCCAGCGTTTCAAAGCTAAGCCGGTCTCGCCGGAAACATCTATCCCGTAGGACGCCGGGACGGTGTTCGCCCTCAATGGGGCATGAGTATGTTCGCCAGGGGCGGCCCAATCATCTCGCGGATCTCAGTGGACCCATACCGCCAACAACGCGGCACTTTGTTAGCCGCGGACCTTCCCCTGGCTGAGCGAGACAGGGTGTTTCATCCCTCCGGGAGCCCAGTGAGGGGGCTCCCGGTAGGGCTCGCCCTTCTTGAGAACCCAGAAAGTTGACTCGGCCAGATAGCGAGCGGTGGCGCCGACGGCGACGGCGTGGCCCTTCGCCGGCGGTTGCGCTCGAAGAGGTGGACGACGTACTTCCTGCGCCAGTTGGCGTGATGGCGGTGAGCGACGATCACGTTGGCGGCTTCGATGAAGGCCCATTTCAGGTAGGTGTTGGCCTGCTTCACCATCCGCCCGTAGTGGGCACGGCCGGCACTGGCACTGACTTTGGGTACCAGACCGCAGTAGCTGGCGAAGTGGTTGGGGGCGCTGAAGCGGTCGATGGAGCCGATTTCCCGGTCGATGACGATGGCCAGTACCTTGGCCGGCCCGGGAACGGTTTGGACGAGCTGGATGGTGGGTGTGGTCTGGATGCGCTCGACGATTCGGCCTTCCAGTTGCTTGATGTGGCTATTGAGAGCGTCCAGGAGTTGCAGTTGCTGGGAGGTGCAGCGGGCGGTTTCGGCGGGCAGGTGCTGGAGCAGGTCTTCGAGATCGCTCCGCCGTCTGGAGGCGAAGATATCACTGGCGCCGTCCAGAGAAAGGGCGTACTTGGCCAGGGTGGAGGAGATGCGGTTCTTCCCGAAGGACACCGGGACGGTGTGACCCGGGTGCGGTGGCCGGCGAAGGTCATCCGGGTGCGGGGCAGCTCACGCTCGTCACGGACCTCGGTCGGTGGGATCCAGACCGAGGGGAGCTTGCCCAGGTAGAGGAGAGTGGCCAGGCCGTGGGCATCGAGCTTGTCGGTCTTGCCGCAGGCGCCCGGCACGGGTGTGCACGTTGCCCATCATGGTAATCAGTGATTACCATCATGACCTTGGCCTTGGCGGCGTGAGCCAGGAGCGGAATACATGCGGCGGCTTCAATCTCATCGACGATCCAGTACCAGTTGCCGACGGTCTCCAGGGCCACGGGTGTCCCTTCTGGGAACTGGGACAGGAAGTCACCGATGGCCCCGGGAACATGGCCTATGCGGACCTGCTGGACCAGTTGGCCGGCTTCATCCAGCACGGCGAAGAGCGAGAAATGCTTGTGAGCATCACAGCCGACCGTATAATCTGAGTGAACCATGCTGCACCTCCTGTGGGCGGACAGGGACTACGACACTCCCAGTCTAACGGGAGGTGCAGTGCTTTCATCTAATCATCTCGCTGGATCGGACCGGGGATGGTGGGCGAATTTGGCGTGATGGTTGTATGCTCAGTTCGGGTCCGAGGCGAGGCGGTGAGTGCCCCCGGCCGATCCCCTTCGGCTCCACTCATGGTGCTTCGCGAAGCTCGAGGGCCTTGTTCGACAGCCGATAGAGAGGGTCCAAAACAATCACGTGACTGGGCAGGTCGATGAACACGCAAAGGGCGATTTTCCGGTGCACCTGGGGCACGTTCTGACGAACCTTGGACCTGACCAGGCCGACACCGAACCCAAGCGCAAGGAACGCATCCCATCGAAGCGTGTTTCAAACGTTCACTGCGTAAACTCCTTGCTGAAGCCACATGGCGTTTGATGAATCCATAGCGAACAACCTTCGCGAGATCTTGGCGAAGCGGGCCGATGTTGTCGAAAAGCCCATCGTCGGCGGGGGCTTGGGGTTCATGGTTTCTGGGCATTTGGCCTGTGCACTCACCCCACGAGGTTTGACGGTCCGAGTCGGCGCGCCGGACAAGGAGCGATGTTTGCAGGAACCGCACGTCATCCCACACATGGTCGGCCGCCGGGAGACCTCGGCATTCGTGATTGTGGAGCCTGCCGGGATCTCCGACGAGGAGGACCTTAGGCGGTGGGTGCTCCAAGGCGTGCGCTTCGTTCGTTCGTTGCCGCCTCGCTAGGTCTAAATCGGCCGTGGCCCATGGCAGTAGCCGGCTGTCGAACAAGTCACTCGACCCGATCGCTCCCTAGGCTCGCCTGCTCGCTTCGCGAGCAACGGGTCAGTTCGACCGTTGGGCACCCGTCCCTGATGATGCTAGACTTTTCAAAGGATTCCGATGGCTTCATCATCAACTTGCTCGAGAGGCTACAGGAGGTCAAGATGATTGGCGACATCAGACTCCCCAAGGCATTATGGGGCGGAACGGCAGTGCTCGCATTCTTGGCGGCCCTTGCTGGGGTATTGTCCAGAGACATCTATGTGGGGCTATTCCCCCCCGACTTTCTGCCTGGCGCCTTCCCCCAGGATGTGCTGACCATACTTGTCTCCATCTTACTCATTATTCTTGCCGCAATTACCAAGGGGGGTGACGTCAAGAGGCAAGTGGTAGCAATCGGGCTCCTCGGATCCCTGTTTTACATCTACGGTATTTTCACCATAGAGCGAGTCTACAACTCGTTCTACCTTGTGTACGCAGCGGTGTTCGCGCTTGCATTCTGGTCCATTGTCATTAGCTTGGCGGGTTTTACTTCCCGAACCTTCGCCAACCTAAGCCTTTCTGACAGGATTCTTAGGACGTCGGCGATTTCATCTCTCCTGATTGCAGCTCTGTTCACATTCCTATGGGTCATGGCTCTAATTCCGCTCATGAGAGACCACAACAGAATCGAGTACCTCTACTCTATCTACATTCTCGACCTCTGCTTTGTCATGCCTGCATTTGTCATAACGGCCCTAATGAGCTTCAGAAGGAATCCCCTGGGAATCCTGATGACCCCCGCCATGATGATCCTTGGATTCTTCGTCATATTCCCGCTTGGCCTGAACGAATTGGCCAAGCCGTCCGCTGGCATGGTTTTAAGCCTAGTGCCCCTGATCGTCTCATTCGCGTTTGCATTCTTCATGCTTGCCATAGGCTTGTTGCAGCTGTCCAGGATCCGGCTCGAGTAGCCCTAGAACAGGCTGAACATCAGCTATAGGAAAGAACTCCCACATGACCCATCATGCGTTCACCTGGCCAGAGTGTTTGGCAACCAACGTCTGCCTAGCAGCTCGCTGGATCGGACCGGGGATGCTGGGCGAACGGATAGTAAATTAGCTCATTCAGCTAGTGCCTTACCACTTGGCGACACCCGCTTGAGTACATTCCGCTCGTTGGAAACCATGGTACAAGCTCGTGCACGGCTGAGAAGGGGGGCGGCCGTCCGGATTGTGAAGACTTTCACAATGTGGGGTTGTCCTGGCCCATCGACTCACAACTCAGAGATACGCCGGCGTGCCCAATCCAGCGTCAAACTCACCGACCGTTCGACAATGTTGACCGCCGGGCCCTTTTGTTCGTAGATCTTCTCCTCGGCGTCAGTCTTGCCCCACATGATCGCCGTCAAACGCGTAGTCTGCTTGATGCTTGCCAGGTGCATACCGATGAGCAAGACGCCTTCCTGGCGATGGTCCACCATGGAGGTGCGCAGATCGTCAACAGAGGCTGAGGTTGGCAGGATGATCCCGCCAGCATAGGTCGAATTGGCAGACTTGCTGAGGGCGAACTCCAAGGCGCCAGCGGATCCGGCCTCAAGACTTGTGACCCGCCAGCCTTTTGCGTCGGCTTCGCCAAGCATCGCATCTTCGAGAGTTTCCTTGTCGAAGCCGTAGATGTGTTGCCCCAATAGAGATTGGAGTTGGCTGACGACGGGTGCGATCAGCCCTTCGGCGGCTTTATTGGAAGCCGCTCTGGCCGTAATGCGAATGTCGACCCGCCCAGGATGGGCGGAGACCCCGACCGTGGGATTGGTTAGCCTTTCCAGGTCATCAATCTGTTCATCGAGCCGAGATTCCCCCAAGCCCGCCGTGCGAACGATCCGAGCGCGGATGACCTCGCCAAGGTCATAGCGGGTCCGGATCAGGGGCAGGACTGCGTGTTCGAGCAGGTGGCCCATCTCAGCCGGGACACCCGGAAGTGAGACAACCAAGGTTCCGTTCGCGTCGACCCAAAAGGCTGGAGCCGTGCCGACCGGATTTTCAATCCAATGGGCACCCTCGGGAATATAGGCCTGTCGCCGGTTGTTCTCACCCGGAGTGCGTCCGAAGGCCTGGAAACGGTCCAGAATTTGCTCCCACAGTTCGGGCACGAACACCGTCGGTACACCCAACGCCAGAGCCACGGCCTCCCGGGTGGGATCGTCGACGGTCGGCCCCAGACCGCCAGTGGTGATGATGATCTGCACGTGCCCGAACCGTTCCCGAAGCAGCTCAGCAATACGTTGAGCGTTGTCGCCCACCGTGGCCGTGCGGAACAGGTTGATGCCGAGATCACGAAGCGAGCGGGCGATGACGGCCGTGTTGGTGTCGGTGATCTCGCCCAACAGAAGTTCGGTTCCAATGGTGAGGATCTCGGCGTCAGGGGATGTCATAGGATGTTTGGTTCCTCGATCGTGCGAGCTTCGGCGAAGTGGGCCAGATTCGGCGACGGCCCGTCGGGGCCCGCAAGCCCGGCAACTTTGGCCGCCAGCGGCCGGTAGCGCCGGGCGGCTGCTCTTTGGCCAATCATGTCAGAGATCGATCACATCTCCGAGACCATCGGCTTCCGCATTCCTTAGGGCGACCGCAGCCGCGGCCGCGTCCTGGACGGCTACACCCACGGATTTGAAGAGGGTGATCTGCTCTGCCTCAGTCCGCCCTTCCGCTTTTCCAAGGATGATCTCGCCCAGTTCGGCGTGGATGTCTCTCTCTGTGTATTGACCAGCCCGGATGGGCCGGATCAATTCTCCGGCTTCTTCCAACGCGGCCTGCCTGGAGTCTACGACCACTCGAGCCCGCTTCAAAGTCTCCAGGTCAAGTTCGACCATATCCGGCGTGAACGAGCCGACGGCGTTGATGTGGCAGCCTGGCTTCACCTCACGACCGTCAAAGACAGGGCAGTGAGAGGTGGTGGCGGTGCAGATAATGTCGGCTGCGGACACCGCCTCGTTGGCCGATCTCGCCACCTGGATGTCGACGGGGATACCCTTCCGGCCGGCCATCTCGGAGGCGAAGGCCCGGGCGTGTTCGGCGTTGGAGCTGAAAACCCAAACCCGCCGGATATGCCGCACGCAGCACACGGCTTCCAACTGGGTTCGTGCCTGGGTGCCGCTTCCGATAATGGCCACAGCATTGGCGTCGCGGTTCGCCAGCACATCAGTGGCCGCTCCGGAGCCTGCGCCGGTTCGGATGGCCGTCAGACTCCCGCCTGCCAGCAAACCCAATGGCTGGCCCGTGGCCGGGTCAAGGGCGATGACCAGCGCGTGAATGGTGGGCAGGCCCTGATGGGGGTTCTTGGGAAACACGGAGACGATCTTTATGGCCAGGGCACCGTCCTGCGGCAGGTAGGCCGGCATGAACAAGGTGACGCCGTCTGTTTCCCTGAAACCAATCCGACTGCGCAGAGGCATGTCGGCCTCACCGCTCGAGAGCTGGGCATAGGCGGTTTTCATCGCCCGGATGGCATCTGCCATCGGAAGCGCCCGCTGGACCTCCTGAGCGTTGAGAAACCGGACTGACATGGCTGGCCTCCACATTGAAAGGGCGGATCAGATGATCCGCCCTCCGCAGATGTATCACTTGGCGGTGGCCGCCCCCGTGGTCTAGGCCAAGTCTATTCCATACCCAAGTAAGACTTCTGGACGGTGGGGTTCTTGCGCAGCCCTTCCGCCGAGTCGGAGAGCACGATCTCGCCCGTTTGGAGCACGTATCCCCGGCTCGCGACCTTCAGAGCCATCTGGGCGTTCTGTTCGACCAACAGGATGGTGGTTCCTTCGCGGTTGATGTCCACGATCGTGTCAAAGACGCTATCGACCAGGACCGGGGCAAGGCCCATCGACGGTTCGTCGAGCAGGAGCAGCCGGGGGCGTGCCATCAGCGCCCTGCCTGTGGCGAGCATTTGCTGTTCACCGCCGCTCAGCGTGCCAGAGACCTGGTTGCGCCGTTCTTTCAGGCGCGGGAACAGTTGATAGATCCTTTCCCGGTCGCTTTCAATTCCAGCGCGGTCGCGACGCTGGAACGCACCCATATCCAGATTCTCAGTCACCGTCAGTTTGGAGAACACGCCGCGCCCTTCGGGAACGAGTGAGACTCCCTTGTGGGCGATTTCATGAGCCTTGTACGGCGCCAAGTCCTCACCCTCGAGCAAGACGGTTCCCCGCTGAGGCTTGGTGAGTCCGCTTATGCTTTTGAGGGTGGTGCTTTTCCCGGCACCGTTAGCCCCAATCAGGGTGACGATTTCGCCTTCGTCAACCTTGAGTGAGATGCCACGAAGAGCATGGATATTGCCGTAGTAGGTGTGGATGTCGTTGATCTCGAGCATTGGCATGGAAGATCCGCTCCGCTTGGGCTAGTCGGTCCCCAACTCCAGGCCGGAGGCGGCGCCTCGACCGAGATAGGCTTCGATGACGCGTGGGTTGCGCTGGATTTCGGCCGGAGGGCCCTCGGCAATCTTTGTCCCATAGTCCAACACGGTGACGCGTTCAGAGATGCCCATGACCACCCGCATGTCGTGTTCAATCAGCAAGATGGTCACGCCGAGCTCGTCCCGGAGCCGGTTGATGAAACGCATGGTGGTGGTTGATTCGTTGGGATTCATCCCGGCTGTCGGTTCGTCCAAAAGCAGAATCTCCGGCTGGTTGGCCAGCGCGCGTGCGATTTCCAGTCGGCGCTGATCGCCGTAGGGAAGATTCTTGGCCAGAAAATCGCCCTTTCCGGCAAGGCCGGCGAACTGAAGCAGCCGTCGGGCCTCATCCAACGCCCAGGCTTCTTCTTTGCGGGTCTTGCGCGATCCCAGGATAAAGCTGTACCAGTGTGAGTGGAGCCTGGGCTCCATCCCGACAAGGATGTTCTCGATGGCGGTCATGTTGGAGAATAGGCGGATGTTCTGGTAGGTGCGTGCAATATGCATCCGAGCGATCTGATCGGGGCTGTCCCCGTCGATGACCATGTCTTTGAAGGAGATGGAGCCCTCGTCGACATCGTAGAACCCGGTGACGCAGTTGAAGAAGGTTGACTTCCCAGCGCCATTAGGGCCGATGATGCTTACGATTGAATCCTTCGGAAGGTCGAAGTCCAGATTGCTCACGGCCACCAGGCCGCCAAAGCGCTTGGTGACAGAACGGGCCTTCAGCAGGGGGGGATTGGCAGCCATCATTCTAGCCTTCCGCGTCGAGGGCGGCTTGTTGGGCCTTGAGCACCTCAGCATCCGCCCTGAGCTCACGCTGGCGTACGGCCGAAGGCCAGAATCCCTCCGGTTTGGCGAGCATCATAAGGATCAACAGAGCGCCGTACATGAGCAGCCGGTATTCGGCGAACTCGCGAAGCAGTTCGGGGAGCCCCACCAGGATGAGAGCCCCCACCACAACCCCCGGGAGGCTCCCAATGCCGCCAATGATAATCAGGCTGAGTACATTGATCGAGATGTCCAGGCTGAAGCTGTGCGGGAAGATGGATGTCAACTTGCTGGCGAACAAAGCGCCCGCCAGGCCGGAGAAAGCCGCTCCGGTGGCGAAGGCCAGCAGCTTGGCGCTGACCAGCTTGATCCCCATGGCTTCGGCCACGTCCTCATCTTCGCGCATGGCCATCCACTGGCGTCCCAGACGCGATTCCCCCAAACGATAGGCCACAAAAGCGGCCAGCAAGCATCCGGCCAACACCACATAGTAGAACTGGCCAGGCTGGACCAAGGTCACGCCGAAGAAGTCCGGCTTGGGGATCTTAAGGACCCCTTGAGCTCCGCCGATGAAGGGCTTGAGAGCATCTGAGATCGCCAGCAGGCGGATGATTTCGCCAAATCCTAGGGTCACGATCGCAAGATAGTCTCCCCGCATCCGCAAAACCGGGATGCCGAGAATGATGCCGGCCGTCGCGGCAAAGAGGACGCAAAATGGAAGGGCTTCCCAGAAATTCAGGTGGCCGATCCCCAATGGGCCTTCAGACGTCAGGACCGCCATGGAATAGGCGCCGATGGCGAAGAAGGCAACGTAGCCCAGGTCGAGCAGGCCAGCGAACCCGACCACAATGTTCAAACCCAAGCCCATCAATATGAACAAACCGACCGTGTTGGCCACTTCAGATAAATAGCTGCCAAGCAACAATGGCAGGACGATCAGGCCCACACCGCTGGCAACAAAGATCCCAACACGCAGCTGACGCTGTCCGCTGGGAGAGAGCGCGGCAATGCGAGATTGGACGCCTTCAGAACGAGTTGTCCAAAGGCGATTACCCCCCGCGATCGCGATAAAGAGGCCAGCGCCAAACAGCGGGTCGAGCGCCTTCCCGCTGAAGAAGACCGCCGAAAACGACGAGCCGAAGAAGTCTCTCATGCGACCGGAGAGGATCTCTGAGAATAAGCCCAGAGTCAACGTGGCAAGTCCTCCGGTCAGCAGCGGCTTCCTGATTGAGGTGGGCAAGGTTTCGATTCCGGCCGCCACCATCCCGACGATTGCCATGGCGGCCATCAGGAGCAAACCACCAACATAGGGGCCGCGGCCGAAGGTCAGGACGTCAACCAGAGTGGGAGACACGCCGGGCATGAATTGGCGCAGATCGACCTGTGACTCAAGCAGGACGAGGACCAGTATGGGGAGGGAAGCGGCTGCGCCTGAGATCATTCCGCTCAACAACATCCTGGTTCG
Organism: uncultured Chloroflexia bacterium; assembly: GCA_963807065.1. Taxonomy (GTDB): domain Bacteria; phylum Chloroflexota; class Anaerolineae; order Anaerolineales; family E44-bin32; genus CAWAND01. The sequence goes on along the minus strand of CAWDZQ010000001.1, from coordinate 230,745 downwards.
GGAAAGGTTCAATTCTCGGACGGAAAGATAGGCCAGTAGGGCTGGGGCGGAGAAGATGAGCACCTGGCCCATCGTGATGATTCCCGAAATCAGCTCCCGGCTGGCGAAAAGTTCCACAATCCCGATAGCCGAGAGGCTGACCGAGGCAACCCCAGCGATCAGGCCAAGGCGCAGGGCATTGCGCAGATCGATTCCAGTGTGTTTTTTCATGGAAGTCACCCTACGCCTTTGTCTCGCTGAGACGCTCGCCGAGGATTCCCTGGGGCCGGAAAATCAAGATCAGGACCAGTATCGTGAACGAAATGACGTCTTTGAGCTGGTTGTAGGCCGGGATATTCAATCCGGTGAAGAAGAGATGGGGCCCGACCGATTCGATCAATCCCAGGATCAGCCCGCCCAGTGCAGCCCCTGGGATGCTGCCGATCCCTCCCAGCACAGCGGCGATGAAGGCTTTGAGTTCGGGGAAGAACCCCATGTAGAAGTAAACCTGCCGGAAGACCATGGCATAGAGCACCCCGGCAACGGCCGCCATGGCTGCTCCAACCACGAAGGTCATGGTGATGGTGCGGTCGACGTCGATTCCCATCAGGGCCGCCACGTCGCGGTTCTCTGCCACGGCCCGGATCGCCTTGCCAGTTCTTGTCCGCATGATGAAGAAGTTCAGCGCGATCAACATAACAACTGTCACGATGATGACGACCACGTGCGTCTTCAGGATTTCAATCCCGAAAACGGAGATGGTGCCTTTCAGTTGGGCAATCTGCGGGAAAGGCTTGTTTTCTGATCCGAGCAGCCCGCGGAAGAAGTTGCGCCAGAAGATGGAGGCGCCGATGGCGGTGATCAGAGGCACCAGGCGAGGGGCGTTGCGAAGCGGGCGATACGCGACCCTCTCCGTGAGGACGGCCACGCCAACCGACACCACCATCGATACGACGGCGACGGTAAGCAGCGACTCAATTGGGTGACTCTCCATAAAACCGGATTCGGTCAGCGGGCCAGCCACGAATACTGTCGCCGTGAAAATGCCCGACATGAAGAATTCGCCATGGGCGAAGTTGATCATGAACAACACGCCATAGACCAGCGTGTAGCCAATGGCGATCAACGCATACATCGATCCCTGCGAAACACCGAAGACGATGAAACCGATCCAAGTTGAACTTGGGTAGGGATTGTCTCTAAGGGTGGCAACCGTTCCCCAGATGGCGAACAGGATGATGCTGGCAGCAATAATCCACAAGAATAGGCCCAAGAGGTCGAGTTTGGCCAAGCGCTGACGCATTGGGTTATCTCCGATGAGGAGGGATGGGCCCAAAGAGTTGATCCTTGGGCCCACCCCTTTCAGCCGTCACTCCGCTCCGGCGGCACGATCACCCGCTTGGGGAGCATATCTCAGCTTACGGCCAGATCTTGACGTATTCGCCGTTCTGCAACTGGGAAACTGTGATCTTGGGATCGGCACAGTCGCCGTACTGGTCGCAGGTCAGGTTGCCGGTGATGCCCTGGAAGTCCTTGGTGGCATAGAGGCAATCACGCATGGCCTGGCGGCCGATGTGGAGCGTACCGTCGGCATCCTGCACGCCAACCTGCTCGATGCAGGCGAAGATCATGTTGGTGGCGTCGAAAGCATGCGCATGGAAGACCGAGATCGGGGCCGTGCCGTAGTCCGCCTGGTAGGCGGCCAGGAACTTGTCGTTCAGGGCGCCCGAGAAAGAAGTGTCGGGGCCGGAGAAGTACATCCCTTCACCGGCGGGCCCGATGGCCTCGGCAGCGGCGGTTGAAATACAACCATCGGCCGCAGCAACCTTGGTGTTCTCCAGGCCAGCAACTTCCTTGGACTGCTTGGCCAGGAAGGCGCACTCAGCCGTGAAGACCGGGAAGTAGATGAAGTCTGGCGGGCCGGCGGCAGCCACGGCGCTCAGCACCGGGTGCATATCCGTATCGCCAACGCTGATGGCCGTGAAGGCCACCACATTTCCGCCCAAAGCCTCAAAGGAGGTCTTAAAGGCGTTTGCCAGACCTTCGGTGTAGGGGTCGCCGTCGTGGATGGCGGCAGCGCTCTTCAGACCGAGGGTGTTGTAGACGAAGTCGGCCATCGCCGCGCCCTGGACCTTGTCGTTGTGGGCGGTTCGCAGATAGCCAGGATTCCAGGCCTGATTGGGGTCGGTCAACACCGGAGAGGTATTGGACGGGGACACCATGAAGTACCCGGCGTCGGAGATCACCTTCGACATGGGCACACCGGCGCCCGAGCAGCTCGTGCCAATCACGCCTAGGATCGATGGGTCGGAAACGATCTTCTGCCCAGCAGCCTGTCCGCCTTCGGCGTTGCAGCCATCATCTTCGGCCTGCAGCGTGACATCGTGGCCGTCAACCTTGCCCTTGAATTCGATGGCAATCTCGACGCCATGCTGTGAGTCCGTGCCCAGGTCGGCGTTGGGGCCGGAAATGACCAGTGCCGAGGCAAGCTTGATAGGATCATTGGGGCCGTAGGTCACACAGCCGATGGCATCCGTACATTCAAAGGCGGCTGCGCCACCGCAGGCTGTCAGCAGAAAGCCGGCGATGATCATCAGGGATAGCACCCAAGGGGTTCGTCTCATTACGTCATCCTCCTCCTACAATTTGTCGTCCGGCGATTTACGCGCCGGGCCTTTCGGGGACCAGTGCACATCTTCTTGCTAACTGATAGTCTCCGCTCTGGGCCTCCTTTCTCAATTCTGTCTCAGTTGGTGGCCAATCCAGGGGGGGAAGTGCCCATGTCCCCAAGAACACACGAGGTAGGACTCTCCTCCCAGCAGGCAGATGTCAAATTCTATATCGGCAACGGCAAACGTGTCAACCAACGTGTCAACCGCAGAACAATCGGCGTACGAGCAGCTGCAAATCGAGCCTCATCGGGCAGCGCTGAGAAATCCCCGAACATCGGGTCGGGGATCCGGCAGAGAGCCATGCCAATCCATGCACGAGACAAGCCGGGCTCGAACGCGGCCATGACCGTCCGGTCACGTCGATCAAGCAAAGCTGTATTGGATCAGAATTCTGCCGCCCAAGGGTGGCCGCCTCCTGGTTCCGCCCTTTGTCTCAAAATCGATTGGTGCTCGGGTCGATCTTCAGCCCCGGGGACTCCATGATGGTCAGAACTGCCAATCCCACTCCGGCGCTGCTCAGGAGTCTGGAGGAAACCGTGTGTTCAACATGCCGGCGCGGAGCTGCAAATCGGTGTTCCTGAGTTTGACGGCCAGGTCGGCAGCCAGGTTGCGCATCAGGCGGTATCCCAAGATTGGGTCGCTCTCACACAACAGGACCAATTGGTCGCGGGGGATGACGACCAAGGAGGTGGAATCGCTGGCGCTGCGGGCTGAGGCGGACCTCAGGCCCTGGTCGACCAGAGCAATTTCACCGAAGGATTGGCCGCGCCTCAGCCGGGCAATCGCCGCCGGTCCGCCGCTCTGGTGGCCGGGACGGCTGACCAGCGCCGGATCGACGAGGATATCGACTTCGCCCTCAGCGATGACGTACAATTCATCACTGGTGGCGTTCTCCTCGAAGATCACATCGCCGTTGGCGACGTCCCGGACGCGGCACAGCGAAGCCACCAAGTCCAGCTGAGCCGGGCTGATGTCGGCGAAGATGTCGGCTTGACTGAGAACGCTGACGGGTTTCATGCTCCCTCGCGCCTTCCAGAGAACGGCCAAAGCATAGCACAGTTCAAGAGGGCATCCAAGCTTTGACCCCCCCAGCTTGACCGGGGGTTGAGCGCAAGCTAGGATAACAATACCGGGAGAATTTGGGATGCGAATTGGCCTGCTCGCCGACACCTACAAACCGCACGTGAGCGGCGTGACCCACTACATAAGCCTGAACAAACAGGTCCTGGAAAGCCGTGGTCACGAGGTGTTCGTCTTCACCTTCGGTGACCTGGACTTTCCGGATGACGAGAAGCACATCATCCGTTCGCCGGGCGTCCCTGTGGCCGACACGGGGATTCATCTCGGGTTCCGCTATTCGAGTTCGGCGCAGCGCTTGCTGGAGACTATGGATATCGCCCACGTCCAACATCCCTTCCTCAGCGGCCGCCTGGCGCTGCGCTACTGCCGCCCAAAGAACATCCCCATCGTCTTCACCAATCACACCCGTTACGACCTTTATGCCCAGGCCTACCTGCCAATGCTGCCGGATGTGGTGGGGACATCCTTCCTCCAGGCCTACCTCCCGTCATTTTGCAAGGAGGTCGACCTGGTCATCGCGCCTTCCAATGGGCTCAAGCAGGTCCTCAGGGATCTGGACGTCAGCGGGCCGATTGACGTTATCCCGAATGGCGTCGACCTCGGGCGTTTTGAGGAGGACATTCAACCCATCCCACGCCAGGAACTGGGCATCGGAGATGACGCCGTGCTGCTGATCTACAGCGGTCGCCTGGGCCCCGAGAAGAACCTGACCTTCTTGGTGCGTGCCTTCGCCGGGGCACAGACCGCCTTCCAAGGGGCGCGCCTGATTCTCGTGGGGGACGGCCCGGAGCGAGACAACCTCGAGGATCTGGCAGTGCGCAGCGGCCTCAAAGACAAAGTCGTGTTTACGGGGATGCTGGCCCACGATGACGTCCCCCGCTATCTCACCGCCGCCGACGCTTTCGTCACAGCATCCGTGACGGAGGTGCATCCGCTGTCCGTCATCGAAGCCCTGGCATGCGGCCTGCCGGTGGTCGGGATCGATTCCCCGGGGGTGGGCGATACGATCATCGACGGCGAGAACGGTTTCGTGTGCCGAAATGATCTGGCGGCTTTCACGGCCAAGCTGACAAGGCTGATCGTGGATACCGATCTGCGGATGCAAATGTCGCACCACGCCCGCAGTTCAGCGCTCGAGTACGACATACAGCGCACAAGTCGCCTGGTTGAGCAGCGCTACTATGCGCTTGCCGAACAGCCTAAGGAGAACGATGGGCGCGCGCTCCGCCGCCTGTGGAATCGGCTGCGCGGCGCAGCCTGATGCCACCGCGCGGGCTGGGCGCCTGGGGGGAAGAGACTGCCGCCCGTTTTCTGACCGACAAAGGCTACCGAATTCTGGATCGCAACTGGCATGCGCCTCACGGCGAGCTGGACATTGTGGCGCAGGATGGGGAGACCCTGGTGTTCGTGGAGGTGAAAGCCCGGCGCCGGCATGACTTCGGCCGGCCGGAGGAGGCGATCACGCCGGCCAAGCAGCGTAAGCTGCGCAAGACGGCTTGGGCCTACCTTCAGGTGCATGATTTGGTGGAGGCCGACTTTCGATTTGACGTGGTGGCGTTGGATCAAGCTCGGTCCGGCGAGGTGTCTCGCCTCGAGCATTACGTCAACGCCATCGGCGGCGAACCGCTGGGCGAAATGTGATGCCCCACAGGCAACCCCCTCTGATGGCCGTCCTCGGTCCTACCGCCGTCGGCAAGACCGAGCTATCGATCGAGTTGGCGCTGAGGCTGGACGGCGAAATTGTCTCGGCTGACTCGCGGCTTGTGTACCGGGGCATGGACATTGGCACGGCCAAGCCGAGCCACGAAGAGCTCGGTCGGGTGCCGCACCACTTGATCGACCTGGTCGATCCAGACCAGCCGTTCAGCCTGGGCGCCTATCGCCAGGCTGCCCTGGCGGCTATCGAAAGCATTCATGCCCGGGGCCGGCTGCCGCTTCTGGTAGGCGGCACGGGGCAGTATGTGACAGCGGTGCTCGAGGGCTGGCGGCCGCCGTCTGTCCCACCCGATCGTGAGCTGCGGCGCCGGCTGGAGAAGTTCGCCCAGTCGAAAGGCCATCATGCGCTGCACGCCCGACTGGCCGAGATCGACCCGGAGCGAGCGGCCGCCATCGATGCCCGCAACGTGCGCCGCGTGGTGCGGGCTCTCGAGATCTACCACACCACCGGCACCCGGCCGAGCGAGGCGCGGCATAAGACTCCGCCCGCATTCCGGGTCTTCCGCGCCGGGCTGTCCCGGCCCCGCCTTGAGCTCTACCAGCGCATCGATCAGCGGCTGGAGGCGATGCTGGCCAAAGGTTGGCTGGAAGAAGTCAGGGGTTTGCTGGAGGCGGGCATCGATCCTGAAGCACCGTCCATGTCCGCCATCGGCTATCGCCAGCTGGCGGGCGTGGTCCGCGGCGAACTCAGCCTCGAAGGCGCCAGAGCGCAGATTCGGAGCGCCAGCCGGCAGTTCGTGCGCCGGCAGGCCAACTGGTTTAAGCCGGATGACCCCCAGATCGATTGGTTTGATATGCAAGCAGGGGTGACAGACGCACTCGAATCACGCCTGACCGGGTGGCTGAACGGCCAGGGTTAACTTCCCCCATCACTTGTGACAAAATGCACAATTAGCCGACGAGGCTAGTCAGAAGCAGATAGACCAGCGCCGCCACGCCGCCGGTCAGGGGGATAGTCAGGATCCAGGCGATGCCCATGTCGCGCAGCACCAGCCAGCGCACCTGGCTGACGCGTTGGGCGGCTCCGGTTCCCATGATGGCCGAGCTCAGCACCTGGGTGGTGCTGACGGGGCCGCCCAGCAGGGCTGCCCCCAAGATGACGGCGATGCCGGCGACCTGAGAGCTGAACCCGTGCACCGGGCGGATACGAAATATCTTGCCGCCCAGCGTGCGGATGAGTGGCCAGCCGCCGACCGCCGTACCCAGGGCAATGGCCAGGCCGCTGCTGGCGATCACCCACAGCGGGATGCTGAAGGTGGACGTGACGCCGCCCGCCACCAGGCCGAGGGCCATCACGGCCATTGTTTTCTGCCCGTCGTTGGTGCCGTGGCTGAGCCCTAAGCCGACAAGGGTGACGATCTGCAGGCTGCGAAAGCGGCGGTTGATGGAGGGGTCGGCGTCACGCACGGCCCAAATGGTCAGGCGCATCACCAGGTAGCCGCCGGCCAGGCCGATGGGCGGCGACAGGAACAGGGCCAGCAGGATCTTAGCCAGGCCGGGGAGCTGGACGACGGAGAAGCCGTCGGCCAGGATGCCGGCGCCAAGCAGCCCGCCGATCAGGGCGTGCGACGACGATGTGGGCAGTCCCAGGTACCACGTCACCAAATCCCAAATCACTGCCGCCACCAGGGCGGCCACCACGACGTCGATCTGCAATGAGGCCGGTTTGAGCAGGTCGGCGCCGACGGTCTGGGCCACGGCCACCCCGAACAGGAAAGGCCCTGCGAACTCTGCCAGCGCCGTAAGAAGCAGAGCAGCGCGCGGGTTCATGGCGCGGGACGTGATCACGGCCGCCACGATATTGGCGCTGTCATGAAGGCCGTTGAGGAACCCGAAGCCAAGGGCCAGGATCAGCAGGGCGATCAGCATGGGGAGGGCGTTGGCAGCGGCCATGGTTTTCCTCGGCCGGAAACTTAGTCGCTGGCGGCCAGCACCATGGCGCCGACCAGGCCTGCGTCGTCTCCTAGCGCGGCCGGGACCAGGGTGAAGTCCTGCAAATAAGCCGGATGAATCACATGCTCCCGCAAGCTTTGCCCGATCGGGTCAAAAAGGGACGGCCCGATTTGGGAGACCCCTCCCCCGAGGACCACACACTGCGGATTGAAGATGTGGAGCAGGCTGGCCAGCGCCAGCCCAATGGTCTCGCCGGCTTCCCGGATGATCTCCATTGCCAGGGGATCGCCTTCGTTGGCCGCTCGGCCCACATCCACGGCGGTGATCTGGCGTCCCTGATCACCCAGGCGCGCCAGGCTCGATCTGCCGCCGCTGTCCAGACGCTGCTTGGCCCGCCTGGCAATGGCGGGACCGGCCGCCATGGCTTCCAGATGGCCGCGCTGCCCGCAGCCGCAAACGGGGCCGTTGGGGTCCACCGTGATGTGCCCGAACTCGGCCGCCAGACCACGCTGGCCAAGCATAATCTGACCGCTCAGAATAACCCCACCGCCGATACCGGTGCTGATCGTCATGTACAGAAGGGGGTCGGCTTGCTGCCCGGCGCCGTAGCGCCACTCGCCAAGCGCCGCCACATTGGCGTCGTTCCCCAACCGCACCGGACAATTGAAGTAGCTTTCAAGCTTGGCCTGCAGCGGGACGTTCTCCCAGCCTGGCAGGTTGGGGGCCTCGATGACCACGCCCTCATAGGGATCGATGGGACCCGGCGCGCCGACGCCGATGCGCAGGCCGTTAGTGGAATCCGGCATGACCAACTCAATGGTCTTGATGATCCGCCGGATGACGTGATCCGGCCCTTTGTCTGCGTGGGTGGGGGTCTTCTTGTGACGCTCGGGTTGGGGCGAGTCAGAGGCGAAAAGAGCCGCCCTCAACGACGTCCCGCCAAGGTCGACGGCGATGAGCGGCTGGGACATGCCGGGAGTATAGCATAGCTTCTTGCCGTTTCTGGGGGCCTCTCTTAGAATGCAACCACGATGGCGACGACGGACGATGTGACCCCCATCCGGCAGCAGTATCTCGAGATCAAACGCCAGTACCCCGACGCGATCCTGTTCTTCCGATTGGGTGATTTTTACGAGACGTTCGATGACGACGCCCGCTTGACGGCGGAGACGCTCGACATCGTGCTCACCTCGCGCAACGTGGCCAAGGGCGCACGGGTACCGATGGCCGGCATCCCCCATCACGCTGCCGAATCCTATATCGCCCGGCTGATCGAGCACGGCCACCACGTGGCGATCTGCGAACAGGTGGGCGACGGCCCGGTCAAGGGGCTCTTCCCACGCGAGGTGGTGCGTGTTGTCACGCCGGGGACCGTGATCGAGCCCGGCATGCTGCCCGGCGATGGCAACAATTACCTGCTGGCGGCCGTCCGCGGCCAAGGCAGATTTGCCGCAGCCTTCGTGGACGTCACGACCGGGGAGTTCGCCGCCACCGAGTTTGCGGTGGAGCGATTTGAGGATGGGCTGGACCAGGAACTGGCCCGTTTGCGGCCGGCGGAACTGCTGCTGGCGGACAGCGAAATCCCGAGCGAGACCATCGAGGCGCACGTCAGCCTGATCCCGGCTTGGAGGGTAGCCCCCGATCGAGCCGAGGAAATCCTGCGTACCCACTTCGGAGTCGCCAGCCTGGACGGTTTCGGCTTGGACGGCATGCCGTTGGCCATTCAGGCGGCAGGGGCGATCATCGACTATCTGTCTGAGACCCAGCCGGCGGCGCTCAGCCTGCTCGCGGCGCTTTCAACATATTCGTTGGACGAGTACATGGTTTTAGACGCCGCCACGCGCCGCAATCTGGAGCTGACCGAGACCCTGCGCACCGGGCAAACGCGTGGTTCCCTGCTGTCGGTCATCGATACCACGGTGACACCCATGGGCCGACGGCTGATCCGCCAGTGGGTCCACCGCCCGCTCCTTGAACTGTCCCGGATCAATCGCCGTCTGGATCAGGTGACCGCCTTCTTTGATGATGGTTTGTGGCGCTCCGAAGTCAGGCGGGCCCTCGATCCGCTGGGGGACATGGAACGACTGGCCAACCGCATCCTGTCTGCGGTGGCCGGCCCGCGCGACCTGACCGGCCTGCGAGAGACCCTGGGCGCGCTGCCCGAGCTGCGCCGTTGGTTCGAGGCGCCTCAATCCGAAGCCATACAGGCGATTGCCGACGCCATCGATCCCTGCACCGAGGTGCTGGATCTGCTTTCGGCGGCCATCACGGATGAGCCCCCGGCCACGCTGGCCCACTTGGGCGTCATCCGCCCGGGTTTCAGTGATGCCTTGGATCAGGTCCTGGAAGGGTCGAAACGGGCGAGGGACTGGATCGCAAATCTCGAAGCTGGTGAGCGGCAACGCACCGGCATCAAGAGCCTCAAAGTCGGATACAACAAAGTCTTCGGTTACTACATCGAAGTCTCCAAGGCCCACTCGGATCGGGTGCCGGAAAGCTACCTGCGCAAGCAAACGCTGGTGAACGCCGAACGCTACATCACGCCGGAAATGAAAGACTACGAGGCCAAGGTCCTTTCGGCGGAGGAGGAGATGCGGGAAATCGAAGCCGCTGTCTTCGCTGATGTGTGCCGAAAGGTGGGGGAACACGCTGGAAAACTGCTGGGCACCGCCAGAGCGCTCGCGCGGCTGGACGTGGTGGCGGCCCTGGCCGATGTGGCGGCTGCCAAAGGCTATGTCCGCCCCGAAGTGGTCGAGGATCCCATCCTGAGTGTGCGTGAAGGGCGGCATCCGGTGGTGGAGCAGTTTATCCGAGACGGCCGGTTTACTCCCAACGACGCCGTGTTCGATGATGGCGAAAGGGTCCGAGTGATCACCGGCCCCAACATGTCCGGTAAATCCACCTACCTGCGGCAGGTGGCGCTGCTGGCGCTGATGGCTCAGATGGGCAGCTACGTGCCGGCGGCTTCGGCTCGTCTGGGCTTGACCGACCGCATCTTCACCCGCATTGGGGCCCAGGATGAGATCCACGCCGGCCAATCAACCTTTATGGTGGAGATGATCGAGACCGCCAATATCCTGCATCACGCCACCAACCGCAGCCTCTTGATCCTGGATGAAATCGGCCGCGGCACAAGCACCTATGACGGGCTGTCGATCGCCTGGGCCGTGGTGGAGCACATCCACAATCATCCGAAGCTCCGGGCGCGCACTCTGTTTGCCACGCACTACCACGAACTCACGCGCCTGGCGGCGCTGCTGCCGGGGGTGCGCAACTACAACGTGGCCGTGGCCGACGAGGATGGCAGGCTGGTGTTCCTGCATAAGATCGTCCCCGGCGGAGCCGATCGGTCGTATGGAATCCATGTCGGCGAATTGGCTGGCTTGCCGCGACCAGTTATCCACCGGGCGCAGGAAATTCTGGCCGAACTTGAGAGGGAGGGGCGGGAGCCACAAGCCGGTGCGGCAGAGCCGACGGCGCAGCTGTCGTTCCTGTCCGAGAATCACCCCCTGATGCGCGAGCTGCGGCGCCTTGACATCGACGCGCTGACACCGCTCGAGGCCCTCAACAAGCTCTTCGAATGGCAGCGCCGCCTGTCCGACGACGATGGTGCCCAACCGGGGGCCGACTAGACTTCCGCTACCTCGGCGGAGGGCCTCCAGGCTTTTTCGAGCATCTCCCGGGCAATCGATTCAACCGTTTCCAACAACAAATCAAAGTCAGCGTCTCGCGAACGGTGGTTGGTGATGGCGCAGCGTAGGGCGAAGCGGCCCTTGAGCATCGTGTTGGAAGGGACGGCGGCCCCCGATTCCTGCAGCCGGATCAGCAGTTCCTGGTTGAAGGCGTTCAGGTCGGCCGGCTCGATCGATGGGTCGACAAAACGGAAGCAGACCACATTCAGATCGATCGGCGCCAGCAGTTCCAGGCTCTGACTGGCCTCGATCTGCCGGCCGAGGTAGGCCGCCTGGCGCAGGTTCTGGTCGATGACCCGGCCTATCTGGTCTACGCCGTAGGTCTGAAACGCCATCCAGGCCTTGAGCGCCCGGAACTCGCGCGTGAGCTGGATGCCGTAATCGCCGAACCAGATCTCGCCGCTGGCCGGGCCCCGGGTTGTCTTTTCGAGGTAATCCGGGTGAGCTGCAAACGTCCGACGGTGCGCTTCGGCGTCCTTCACCAGCGTGCAACCGATCTCAAACGGGAGGTAGAACCACTTGTGCATGTCGAAGGCCAGTGAGTCCGCACGGTCGAGGCCCTTCAGCCTCTCTTCGCCGCCGGGCGCCAGGTAGGCCAACGCGCCAAAGGCGCCGTCTACGTGAAACCAGAGATCATACTTCTCGGCCACGTCGGCCAGAGCGCCCAGCGGATCAACGGCTCCCGTGTTGGTCGTGCCGGCTGAGCCGACAAGGCAAATGGGGCGCATGCCCATCTCTAGATCGGCCTGAATCTGGGTTTCCAGGGCGGTGATGTCGAGCCGGTAGGCGTCGTCGACCGGAATCTGGCGCAGGGCGGCGGCGCCGATCCCCAGCACCTCCACCGCCCTTTCCACGGAGGAGTGCTGCTCGGTTGAGGTGTAGAAGGTAAGTTGCGGACGGCCAGACATCAAGCCATCGCGGCGCACGTCGAACCCGGCGCGCGCATTGCGCGCCACCGCCAGGGCGATAAGGTTGGCGACCGAACCGCCGGAGACCAGCAACCCTGAAGCGGTCTGCGGCCAGTCGAACATCGCCTTGCACCAATCCAGCACCTGCCGTTCGACTTCAACGGCGGCATGATCACCACCCCCCATGTTAGGGTTGAGGCCGGACGCCAGCATGTCGGCCAACATGCCCAGTGGGGTGCCGTTGCCCATCACCCAGCCCCAGAAACGCGGATGGTCGTTGCCCATGTTGTAGGGAAGGATGTCCTCTAGGAAGCTCTGGTACACAGCCTCGGCCGGACGGCCCTCGTGCGGGAGGGGGGCCCGGAAGGCGCTGCGGACCTTGTCCGGCATCGGCCGCCAAACGGGCCGATCGCGCGACGTGCGCATGTGTTCGAAGAGATCATCCAACATGCGGTGACCCAAGGCCTGGAGCGATTCCCAATCTTGCGGGTCAAGCGATTCCCACCGTTCGGTTGAAGATGGTGTGGACATTATCCAGCCTCCCAAGGCATGAGATGAGGTGGCGCGCAGAGCTTTAGCGATGTGGCGAGATGGTCGGCGGTGCTATTCAGCGATCAACTGGATGTACTCGTCGGGCACGACTTCGGCCGAGCCCAGGCCAAGCACATTGAGCAAGCCCAAGATACGCTCGGCCTTTTCTTCGGCGTCACGCCGGGACCAGGTTCGAAGTCTTAATTTCAAGGAACGAGTCCGGCAGCCTTGGCTCGAGCAGGCGGTCGATGTTGATGAAGAACTCGACTCCGTCGAACTGAATCAGCCAGCGCAGCCGGTCCTTGTGGACGGGAAATTCGACCTCGGGCCGGAAGTACTCACGGTAGAAGCGCAGGCCAAGCGTGGCTGGGGCGATGAAGCGCGAACGAGACAAGAGCACCGAGTTGGGGAATTCCCGTTCGGCGGCCGGACCAATCAGGGTCAGCCGGTAGCGGACGTTGGTGACCTCGCCCTTGTCGTCCACGAAGTCGTCTTCACGGTGGCGGAGCCGTCCCTGATCCCGGTCATCGAATTCGAAATAGTTGTCGTACTCCAGATAATGGGCATGACGGATGATCCGAAGCGGCCCGTGGACGAGATTGTCCATCACGTCGTCCGGGTCGTCGAGGCGGACCTTGATCTGGACCTCGTAACTCTCCTGCTGCTCGGCGCCTCCGATGGCCACCAGTTTGGAGAGCACCGAGCCTTCGCGCTCGACAAGGAAGGTATCGATCTTCTTGGCGTACTCGGCGGCGGCCACCAGGAGCGGCGGCACGTCGACCGTCTTAAGCTCGCCGGCCTGCATCAGCCAGCGGCCGTTCACCATCACATCGGTGACGTCGGTCGATTTGGCGGCATAGATCAAGCGGGCGTAGATCGCATCCGGATCACGGTCGAACCGAGGCAGATTGTGTACCGTGTTCAAATCGACCAGGGCCAAATCGGCGCGCTTCCCGGGCTCGAGCGAGCCGGTGAGGTGATCGATGTGGAGGGCCCGGGCGCCCATGCTGGTGGCCATCTCGAACACCTTGCGCGCCGGCAGGGTAGTGGGGTCGCGGGTGACGGCTTTGGCCACGAACGACGCTAAACGAATCTCCTCGAACATGTCCAGGTCGTTGTTGGATGACGGCCCGTCAGTGCCGACTCCCACGTTGAGCCCGGCTTCCAGCATCTGAGTCACCGGCGCGAAGCCGGAGGCCAGTTTGAGGTTGCTTGATGGGTTGTGCGCCACGCCGGCGTGGGCGTGTTCGAGGGTATGCATCTCCCCGCTGTCGATGTGGACGCAATGGGCGGCGATGACTTTGGCCTCCAGCAGCCCCTGCTTCTTAACCCACGGAACGACCGGCATATCGTAGGTCTCGCGCCACTGTTCGACCTCCTGGGCGGTCTCAGAAATGTGGGTGTGGAGGGGGACGTCGTACTCCTTGGCAAGCTCGGCGCAGGCGCGCAGGATCTCGGCCGTACAGGTGTAAGGCGCGTGCGGCGAGATGGCGGGAACGATCAGGTCGTGATCCTTCCATCGCTCGATGAAGCCGCGGGCGGCGTCGAGAGAGTCTTCCCACGAATCGGCATCCGGAGACGGGAACTTGAGTACGGTCTGGCCGCAAACGGCGCGCATCCCCACTTCGGCGACCGCCTCGGCCACCGCCTCTTCGTAGTAGTACATGTCGGCAAAGCTGGTGATCCCGGAGCGGAGCATCTCAGCGCAGGCAAGCTTGGCGCCCAGCCTGCAGAACTCGGGCGAGACAAACTCACGCTCGACCGGCATCATGTAGCCCAGCAGCCAGACGTCCAGCCGGCGGTCATCCTCCAGCCCGCGCAGCAGCGTCATCGATGCGTGGGTGTGGGCGTTGACCAGGCCGGGGATTAGGGCTTTGCCGCCGCAATCCAGCACCTGGGCGGCGTCGACCTTGGCTTCCAGTTCGGCGGACGTTCCGACAGCCACGATCACCTGTCCGTGGATGGCCACGGCGCCGTCGGGGATGATCCGGAAATCGGGGTCCATCGTGACCACGGTGGCATGCGTGAGTAAGGTGTCGGCGTGGGGCATAGACAACCTCTTGGGGGACAATTTGACGGATTATAGCAGGCTTGGCTCGGTGCGAGAGCGCCCGGCCGAGTGCGGTCTGCCGGGCGTGTTGGCCAAGGCGAGTTCCCTTACCATGGGTCATTTGGACCGGGAAGCCTCGTTTGTCCCTGGAAACGAGGCTGTGTACCGTGGGCTTAGCCTGGGAGGCGGCTCTCTTGCAGGACCCAAAGACGCACCGGAGGGACCCTGCCAGGCCGCTGATCTGAGCGAGAAGATGGTTGTCTGCAAGCGTGCCGCAGAGACTTTCAGACTTGGCGAAAGAAGTGGCCACAGGGTTAAGGGTTGGTTGGGCGCGCGCCAAGCCTTCGAAAGGAGAAACGATGGCGGACCATAAGACATACACCGAGGTGTGTGTTGACGACTACCTCGAGGCGGTCGAAGACGAGGGCCGGCGCAAAGGTTGTAGGGCTTTGGCTGAGCTCATGACCAAAGCGACCAAACAGCAGCCGAAAATGTGGGGCGCGGGCATGGTCGGATTGGAAAGCTGCCACTTCTAACATGACTCTGGCGGGAGGGAAATGCATGTCCGACGGGTGGCTCTTCGCGGAAGGGAGGCAAGAGCGTCTGCCAAGTGCAGAATTGCTCCGGCTAGGATGAGCTCGTCCAAAAGCTTGGGAAGCACAGGATGGGGAGGGGAGGCTTGGCCCTTCACCGGCCGCGCAAGGTCGAACCCGCGGCGTTGGGGCAGCTGGTTGTTGGGACCATCCGATAGCCGAAGCGACATGACGAATAGGGCATCACCGTCGGAGAGCATTTCGATGGCCTGGACTGCGCAGACAGCTTGGTTGGCTAAGGGTGGGTGCCACTTTGACGCGATTATTGTATGTTCGGTGTGGGCCGTCGCGGATGAGGCGATGGGTCCCGGCCGATCCCCTCGGCAGTGCGCGGCTCGAGGACCCCAAGCGTTGCTCCGCATGAGAGAAGTAGATCATGGCCACCGAATTGACGGTCTTCCATGACCAGTATGAACAACCTCTGGGCGGCCCTGGTCCAGGTTTTTCCCACGTTCAGGCCGGTCATGGAGCAGGCATGGGTGGAAGGGTGGCATCCCCCCATCCTGTGGCCAGAGTCAGGAGAGGTCCAATGGCATAGGGTGTTCCAGGCTGAATCTCACGATGGCGACCATCCGTCCTTATCCACCGTGGTTGTTTCCCAATCCGATCCCGAACAGGCACGGATCGAGGTCACAGTCTCACTGACCCTCGGATATGATGGATCAAAGTCACGTGCCATCCCGATGAAGATGGTGCCGCGACCAAGGCGGATATCAACACCCCCTTTCTGGGCCTGACCGCCAAAGCCCATCAGCCGAGTCAACCTGGATTCGAAAAGATGTTTCGGCACGATCCGAAGGATTGGGAGACGGGCATCAACCACAATCTGACCACCGGAACCCAATCGAAGCACGGTCACCACTGGCGCATCATTTGGTTTGAGCGGTGGCTGACGTCTGGTTGAATCGGGCCGCGCCGGGAGGATGCTTGGCGATGAGGTGCGAGGCATCCGGTGGGGTTGTTGAAGGCTCAGACAGTGCCAGGGCAGGGTGGTGGGTGGCCCCAGCCGATCACCGTTGGCCTCGCATGTGATAAGGCGGGAAGGTCGATGGCGGGCGGCAATTCGTTCATTGTCACGGAGGCGAGGTGTTGATGGTCCGTCCCCTGTCCGAAGTTGACGCTGCCCTGATCTTGGCGGCTGGGCTGGACCTGTTCGACGGTGAGGTCCAGCCAGGTCTCGTCTTCGAATTCCTGGATGATCCCCGCCACCATCTGGTGGGGGCGATCGAAGACGGAGCCTTGATCGGCTTTGTCTCCGCCATCCACTACGTTCACCCCGATAAGCCGCCTGAACTGTGGATCAATGAAGTGAGCGTGGCACCGGCGTTTCGCCGCCAAGGCGTGGCCAAGGCGATGATGGCCGAAACCTTGGCCCTGGGGACGAGACTCGGTTGCAAGCAGGCGTGGGTCCTCACCGAGGCCGGCAACCAGGCGGCCAAGGCGCTGTACGCCTCCGCGGGCGGAGCCCCTTCCGACAGTCTGATGTACAGCTTTCGACTGCACGACTGATTTCGAAACGCGATCCACCCGCTTCAATCAGACCAACCGTCCTTAAACATCCGCCGGGTTAGGACAGCGCCTACGATAGGGGCCGAACTGAGATTGGGGGGATCGGGCTGGATTGTTGTATGCTCGGGAAGGGTGTGAAGCAGGGTGGGGGACGGCCCCAGTTGAGCCTCCGCCAAGAACGTACGTTGCAGCTCAGGGCCATTGGTCGCCAGGGGGGAGGCAGCCATCCCGCGACCAGTGGTCAAGTTAAAGTGGGGTCACCCTTGGGTGTGCCTGGTCTTTGGCACGTTGGCCTGCGGGCTGGGGTCCGGCGCGGTCGAACCGACAAGCCCATCCCAGCCACCATCCGCAGCGCCGACCTTGCTGTCCGGGGACTCCTGACCCACCGTGGCAGCCCCGGCGGCCACCATGGCATGTGAAGGCCCGGTCTCCGAGATCAGCCTCGACCCACCGGTCGCCGCCGACATCGTCGGTGGGGGCACGTCGACGGATGTCATGTACTTCTGCATCGTCAGCCCCGAAAACGCCCCCACCTTTACCGCCAAAATCACCGGGCTGACCGCCATCCTCAATCTCTACGTCGCCTACCCCGACCTGGAAACGCTTCAACACGGGGGGATCACGTTCTGGCAATCCGAGGCGTTGGGGACGGTGGACAAAACGGACCAAGCCACACCATTGGGCAGCAAGGCATTCCTCGGGCCCGGGACGACCTTCATTGAAGTGTCGCCTGAGAATTTCCAGGACTCATCGCCCTTCATTCCGACGGTGACTGCGCCCTAGCCGGCCGGCTTCAGCCGGGGCTCGCTTGAGGTGGCGGCGAGGCCTCCCATCCTGCCCAAAGCGCACCGTTCCCCCTCGATGTCTCGTCTCGGGTCCCACCCGCCTGCCCCGAGGCACGATATGTGTATAATCGCGGCGGAGGTGCCCATGCGCGCCGTAGACATCATCGAGAAGAAACGCGACGGGGAAACCCTGACCCACGAGGAAATCCATTTCTTTGTGAATGGCTTCACAAATGGCGAGATCCCTGATTACCAGACCTCGGCCTGGGCGATGGCGGTCCTGTTTCAGGGGATGACACCCAAAGAGACCGCCGATCTGACGATGGCCATGGCCCACTCGGGTGATGTGATCGACCTGTCGGACGTGGTCGATTTGGCCCTCGACAAACACTCAACCGGTGGGGTAGGGGACAAGACCACCCTGGTCATCGAACCGATCGTCAGTGCCTGCGGAGTGCCGGTGGGCAAGATGTCCGGCCGCGGCCTGAGCTTCACTGGCGGCACGCTGGACAAGATGGAGTCTATTCCGGGCTACAACGTCAATTTGACGATCGACGAGTTCAAGCACCAGCTGAAGACCGTCGGGCTGGTCCTGGCCGGACAGACCGGCGACCTGGCGCCAGCCGACGGCAAGCTGTACGCATTGCGCGATGTGACCGGGACGGTTCCCTCCATTCCCTTAATCGCGTCGTCGGTGATGAGCAAGAAGTTGGCCAGTGGGGCGCAGGCCATCGTGCTCGACGTTAAGATTGGCCTGGGGGCCTTCATGCCGGATGTGGACCAGGCTCGCGAACTTGCGCAGCGCATGGTGGACATCGGCTTGCATGCCGACCGCAAGGTGATGGCCCTGCTCTCGGACATGAACCAGCCTTTGGGCTGGGCCGTAGGCAACGCTCTGGAGGTCAAGGAGGCGATTGACACGCTCAAGGGGCAGGGGTCAGAGGAATTCGCCGATCACTGCTACGAGGTGGCAGCTTACATGCTGATTTTGGCCGGCGTGGCCAAGGACACCGATGAGGGCCGAAAGATGGCCGCCGGGGCAGTGCAAGCGGGCAGGGCGATCGAGAGGTTCACGGCCCTGGTGGCGACGCAGGGCGGCGACGCGAGCGTCATTGAACATCCCGAGAAACTGCCACACGCCGACCTGGTCCAGGAGATCCCCAGCCCCATCACTGGCTCGATCCACCAGATCAACGCCCGCGAGGTGGGGTTGACGGTAATGCAGCTCGGCGGCGGACGCGAGCGTAAGGGGGACCCCATCGACCATGCCGTGGGTGTCGTCTTGCATCACCGCGTGGGCGACAAGGTCCAGCGGGGAGAGGTCCTTTTCACCCTGCACGCCAACGACGACGACAAAGCTGCGCAGGCGGTCCAGCGCCTGCTGGCGGCCACAAAGATCAGCCAGAAACCCGCCGAACCGTTGCCCTTGTTCTACGGTTCGGTGTGGCCCGAGGCCTGACCCAGGAGCACCCGCAACCCACGCTCGCTTGGCGAGGTTCTTTGGACGAGAAGCAGCAAGATTTCCTTGGTGAACTTCGAATCGGCCGGCAGCTCACCGGCCGGTTTCAGATTCTGGCCATCGGCCTTACGGTCGCTTTCGGCCTGGTGTATCTGCTGGGCGGCGAAGGCGTCGACGTGCTCGACCATATGGTGATCGTGGCACCGCTACTTGGCGTCTTGGTGGTGGGCCTGTCACTTGTGAATGTCTTCGAGCTTCTGGCGGGGAGCGCCGAACGCAGCGGGAGCTATGGTCTGGCCCAAGAAACCCTGGGCGGCGTGGGCGGATTCATCGGCGGCTGGTCGCTGCTGGCGGGCCAGGTGCTGCTCACGGTGGGATTCCTGCAGGTGGCGGCGGCGCAGGTGCGCATCCTGGCGCCGGGGATGCCTATTCCCGCAGGCGTCATCGGCCTGGCCCTGGCGGTGTTCTTCGTGGTCGTCGAATTGTTCCAGGCGGTCCCGCGCCGGCCGGCGCAAGCCACGCTGTTGGTGCTGTTCCTGCTGGGTATGGGGGTCGCCGCCGTGACGGCCCTGATCGGGGTTGATTTCGGGAGCAGCCTGCAGGGCGCCGGGCGGGGCGGCGATGGACTCTCCCACAACCTCGCCCACTACGCTCTGCTCTTCGCCGTGGTCGAAGCCTTGCTCTACGCCCGCCGCCAGATCCGCAGCACGGGGGTTCGGCTGATGGTCAACCTCGCCTCGAGCCTGGTCGTGGCCGGGCTGGTATTGGGCGTGGTCGGGTTGCTGCAGGCTGGGCTCGTGTCCGCTACGGGCGCCGGGGACCTGGTGAGCGATCTTGCCGGCGGGGTGACGTGGAGGCTCGTCGGTGGAGCCGTGCTCGCCTTCGGTGTGTGCCTGGCGGCGGCCAACAGCACGCTGATGACGGCCGCCAGGCAGCTGAACAGCCTCAGCCGCTGGGGCGGGCTGCCGGATGGCCTGCGCCGTCTCCGGTCGCCATTTGCCCTGCCGCCGCGCCTGTTCCTGCTCTTGTTGGTGGGCCTGATCCCGATGATCCTGTGGGTGCCGACCGGCGACGTGGTCGATGTGGCGGCTTTCATGTTTCTGGTGGGGATGCTGGTGGCTGTGTCGGCTGCTTTCCACAGTCGGCGTACAGAGCCGGATCGGCGGCGCGACCTCAGATTGCCGCTGTTCCCGCTGGTGCCGCTGACAGCCATGGGCGTGAACCTGGCGCTCTTGCTCGGGCTGCCTTTGCAGCGGCAGATCGGCGGCCTGCTGTGGCTCGGATTGGGATTGATCGTCTACCTGGTGTATGCGCGGACCCATCAGGCGACGGCCCTGGAGGGCGTGACGACCTTCGGCCGCGAGGCGGGCATCGAGAAGCCGGAGGGCACCTACCGCATCTTGGTGCCGCTGGCCCGCGGTGAGACGCGCCATTTTGCGCTCAGCCTGGCTGCCGGTCTGGCCCGGCAGCTCAAAGGGGATGTGATTCCACTCCAGGTCATCCCGATGCCGGATCCGCTGGCCATGGAGCAGGGGCGCCGTATCGCCCAGGAGCGCAACACGCTCTTTCAATGGTCCACCCGCCTGGCATCGGAGTCCGGCATCTCCATCTCACCGGTGACCCGGCTTTCCCGTTCGGTCGCCGAAGGGATCGTCGACACGGCTGTCGAGGAATCCTGCGACTTGATCCTTATGCCCTGGCGTGTGGCGGGTGACCTACGCAAAGATGAGCTGGGACAGGTGATTGACCCGGTTGTATCCCAGGCGCCGTGCGATGTGGCGGTGGTGGCCTATCGGGCGGACCAACTCCAGGCGGCCGGCGACGGCCCGTCGATAGAAGGCGGCGAGAACGGCGAACGCCGGCCGCTTCAGCTACGACGGATCATCGTGCCCACCTCCGGGGGCCCGCATGCCCCGCTGGCGGTAGGGCTGGCCCTGCTGCTGTCGCGCGAATATGGTTCGGAGGTGGACTCAGTTTATGTCACCGAGCCCGGGGCGTCGCCGGCCGATCTGCAGGCGGGCGAGGGACGCATCCTGCAAACGCTAGCCACGGTGCAAGAGAAAGCCGCCCAATTTCTGAACCTGGGGCCTGGGGTGGAGGCGCTAGATCAGAGCCGGGTCAAGCCAGTGGTGGTCCAGGCGGAAGACGTCGTCACGGGGATCACGCAGGCGTCGAAGGACGCCGATCTGGTCTTCATCGGCTCGTCCGAGCAGGGCATCGTCGATCAAGTCCTCTTCGGCAATCTGCCGCGCAGGGTGGCGGAGGCCAGCTCGGCGCCGGTGATCATGGTTCGACGCTACCAGGGGCTGTCACGATTCTGGCTTCGCCGCGTTTGGGAGACGCTGTCACACACCTTCCCGACCCTCAGCCCCGAAGACCAGATCGAGGTCTACAAACGCATTCGGCGAGGCGCCCGGCCGGACGTCGATTTCTTCGTCATGATGGCGCTGGCGGGCACCATTGCAACCTTCGGCTTGCTCCAGAACAGCGGGGCGGTGATCATCGGGGCCATGCTGGTGGCGCCGCTGTTCACCCCGATCTTGGCCTTCAGCCTGGCCGTCGCCCTGGGGGAAATCCGGCTGATCCGCCTGGCGATCGAGGCCACCCTCAAGGGCGTGTTCCTGGCGGTCGGCCTGGCGGTGCTGCTGGCTTACCTCTCGCCCATGCAGAGTGACCCTGGGTCGGTACCTGAGATCGTGGCCCGCACCCAACCGAACCTGTTCGATCTAATTGTGGCCCTGGCATCGGGAGCGGCAGGGGCGTATGCCGTAGCACGCAAGGACGTGGCAGCGGCCCTGCCGGGCGTGGCCATCGCCGCCGCTCTGGTCCCCCCGCTGGGTGTGATTGGAATCGGGATCGCCCAGGGGCAGTTCAGCATCGCCGGGGGCGGCACGCTGCTGGTGGTGACCAACCTGATCGCCATCAGCCTGGCGGGATCGTTCACCTTGCTGCTGCTCGGGTTCCGGCCCGCCCCGCGGGGCGAGCGCCAGGCCCGCCTGCGCACCGGGTTGGTGGTCAGCCTGATTCTGCTGGTCGTCATCAGCTTGCCTTTGGCAACGGTGCTGGTGCAGGCCGTTGGCCGCTCGCAAACCCAGCACACGATACAGGCAACGCTGCAGAAGGCGATTGCCGACGAGCCCGGCGTGAGCCTCGTCAGGTTGGACGTTCAGGGGACAGGTCCGGACTTGACCGTGACAGCCACCGTCTATGTCCCCCAGAGTCAGTCCGCACCGGACGGCACGGCACTGGCTGCGTCCTTGCGGCAGGCCCTCAACCAGCCCCTTCATCTGCGGTTGGTGGCGATTCCGGTGATCGAGGTCGATCAGCCGGCCCCCTGACCAAGCCAGCGCGCAACTAATCCAGATACAATACGGTCTTGATCTGACCCTTGGCCTTCCGCCGCTTCTCGGCGGCTTGCTCATCGGTCGCCACCGCCTGGTCGAAGTGGTCGATCCCATGGACCTTTTCGGTAACAATCGAGTCCAGCAGCCCCGGCCAACGCAGGCTGAACTGCTCCATGGCACCGACCGCCCGTTCAAAGTGGCCGTGGTTGGAGTTGACTGAACCGAAGACCAACCGGTTGCCGAACACCAACAGGTTGTTGACCTGGTCCGAGTTGATCTCCAACGGGTGGTCACCGTCTGTCACTGAAAACAGGCACATCACGCCGTTGGCCCGCAGCTGTTGCAGGGCGTCGAAGATCAGCGGGCTGTAGCCGGTGGCTTCGAACATGACGTCGAAACCACCGACTTCCTGGCTGACATCGGCGATCGATTGCTCTTGGGTGTCGACGTAGTGGGCCCCGACCTGCTCGACCAAATGGGCCTCCAGGCTGTCCGGGCCTTCCTGCGACATGACGTGGACCTCCAGGCCCCGGGCCCGTAGCAGGAAGGCGCAAAACAGACCAATTTGGCCGGCGCCCAGCACCCCGGCAAGGTGGGGCTGCCACCACATCCGGCTCTGAATGGCCCAGGTTTGTTCGATGCCCTTTACGGCTACGCTCACCGGCTCAACCAGCATACCCACGTCTTTGAGCGAGTCGGGGACGTGGACGAAGAACTCCTGACCGTCCACATACCTCTCGGTCAGGTAACCGTGACGGCCGTTGATGCCCCGCTCGGTGTAGTCGCCGTCCAGGCACATATCGTATTCGCCGTGACGGCAGTTGACGCACCCGCCCGGGCGGCGCACCGTGGCCGTCACGTGGTCACCCGGTTTGAATCGCCGCACGCCGGAGCCAACCGAGACCACTCGCGCATAGCTTTCATGCCCCATGACCAGGAAGTCTTCGCCTTTGGGCGGCTTTCCGTAGCCGCCTTGATTGATCTCGCGGTCGGTGCCGTCGATGCCGATGGCTTGCACCTCGACCAGCACCTCATGCGGGCCGATCTTCGGCTCGTCGATGTCCACCAGGTGCGCCGAATAGGACTCTCCCGGGTTGACTGCCACGGCTTTCATCAGAATCACACTCCTCAGATTTGTCCGCCTACCTTCAACACAAACCCCTCCTCTTATCTTATCGCCTGGCCCGAGGCGCGCCGATCGACGGGCCTTGCCGCCGAGGCCGACGCCGGGCATCTTGTGAAATCTTTCACATATTGGAAAGACCTTGGGGCTCAGTTCAGGTGGTGGACCTCCAGCGGCGGCAGGTCGCCCGCCGGGGTGAATCCAAACACTATCCCGTAAAAACTGAGTTCCGCTTCCAGGCTGCGGACAATGTTCGGCAGTCTGCGGAATCCGTGCTGCTCACCTTCGAAGGGAAGGTACGCGAAGGGGATGTTCTGGCGGTCCAGTGCCGCCACGATGGCTTCGGCCTGGTTGGGGGGCACGATCTTGTCCTCCAACCCCTGAAAGATGATCAGCGGGGCGGAAAGCCGTTCGGTGAAATGGATCGGGGACCGTTCCCAGTACAGGTCACTTGCCTCGGGGTAGGGGCCGATGAGCGAGTCGAAGTAGCGCGACTCGAACTTGTGGGTGTCTTCGACCAGGGCAGCTGCGTCCGCCACGCCGTAGTAGCTGGCCCCGGCCTCAAACACGTCATGGAAGGTCAGAGCGCACAGCGTGACGTACCCACCGGCGCTGCCCCCGGAAATGGCCTTACGCTTGGGGTCGATTCGGCCCTGCTCGGCGAGGTAACGGGCGGCGTTCAAACAATCGTCGATGTCGACGATTCCCCAGAAACCCTTCAGCCGATCGCGGTACGCCCGCCCGTAGCCTGTGCTTCCCCGGTAGTTCACGTCCACCAGGCCAAAACCGCGGCTGGTCCAGTACAGTGTTTCGAGGTGAAATTGGGCAGGGGCGGCCGAGGTGGGCCCGCCGTGTGAGTGGACAATCAGCGGGGGCAGTGCGCCTTCCGGCCCTTCACACTCGGGGTTGACCGGCGGGTAGAACATGGCGAAGGCAGTGTCGCCGCCGCTGGTCGGGAATTCGATCGGCTCCGGCTCAGAAACGTAGCTCGCCGGGAAGGTACGTTTGATGCCCTCGACCAGGGCTTCAAAGCTGCCCTCGCGCACGTCGTGACGGATGACTGCCTGGGCCCTGGACGGGCTGCTGGCGATGAACCATACCCGCTTTGCGCCGTCGGTGCGAATATGGGCGGGATTAATGGCCGTGAATTCCGAGGGTATCTGTGTCACCTGACCGCTGCCAGGTTCGATCATCCCGAGATGGTCGAGCCCTTTCTGTCCGTAGGCCACGAAGATCCGGCCGTCACTCAGGAAGTCATAGTGGGAACGGCCGAAGGCCCACGCCGGTGAGCCAAATTCGGCCTCCATCGGCGCCACGGGCTCGGGCTGGCCTGAAACCCAGCGGTAAAGGTTCCACCAACCGGTGCGATCGGAGACGAAATGCAGTCGTCCCTCCGGGGACCATTCCGGCTGCAGGATCAATTCCCCCGGCCCACCGGCCAGGCGCTTGGCCGATACCAGCTGACCATCCGAGTCGACGGCTGCCGTCCACAGCTCGGTGCTGTCCCACGGCATTTGGGGATGATCCCAGGCCAGCCAGGCAATCTGTTGGCCATCGCCATCCACCCGCGGGCTGGCAAAGAAATCATGCCCGTAGGCGACGATCTCTGGTTGACCCTGGCCGTGCGCTTCGAGTCGCACGATTTCATTGGTGACCTGTCCTCCCGGGTCATGCCGCTCGCGGACGATGAAAACAAACCGGCCATCGGGTGTGACGCAGCCATCGGCATAGCGATGGCCGCGGGGAATCTCGGGCTCGGGGGTGATGGGTTGGGGAGGCCCCCCGGGCTCCTGCCGGTAGACGCGCTGGTCGGAGAGGTTGGAGAAGTAAACCACATCGTCATGAACGCAAAACGATCCACCGCCGTATTCATGAACCAGGGTGCGCACGTTGAATCCGCTGGGCGTGATATCCTCCGGGCCGGCATGGGGCGCCAGCCGGGTGATCACATACCGGCCGTCCTCCGCCGGGCGCAGCGTGATCCAGTAGACGTGGCTGCCGTCGACGGTCAGATCAGACAGCGTGCCGCGGGCGGACATCCCTCCCTGGGCGACCATGGCAGCACTAATCGGAGAAGTCCACGCCCCAAATGGTGTGCGAGTTGTCATCGAATGGCTCCAATCAGGTCAAGAGATTGTCTTCAAGTCTAATTCTATTCTAAGGTAGACAAATGATGATTCTCCTGTATACTAGGGCGACGTATTTTGCGGCCCGAAATCGTGAATTTTCTCACGAGCTGCTTGACTTTCGGGCCGCCGATTTTCTACAATAAACTTATACAAATCTCTTCCCCTGAGCAGTCAAGTAGCTTCATCGCGGTAAACGAAGCCGGGTGAAACGGCCGAATGATGCCGCGTGGGGGAGCCGAAATCCGTACCAGGTAGGGAAATGAGACACAGCATGGCAAAGTCAAAGAAAGTACGAAACGGTAAGCCTCAGGCAGAATTGGAAGAGCCGCTGGTTGAAGAGCCGATGGCGGTTGAGGAAGAAAGCACAGCGATCACGCAGCTCATCGATCTGGGCAAAGAGCGCGGCTTTGTCACCATCGATGACATCCTGCAGCTGTTCCCCGAGGCCGAGCAAGACGTCGAGCAGTTGGACGAAGTCTACGAGGCCTTGCTGGGGGCTGGCGTCCAGTACCTGGATGATGTCGAGGCGGCGGACAAGGCTGGCGAGAGCGACTCGGTGGAAGACGACGACGACGGGCCCGAGGTCGAGGCCGGCGTCGACCTTTCACGCGTCAACATCGACGATAACGTCGACCTGTACTTCAACTCGGTGGGCGATGTGCCGCTGCTGACCGCCGAGGAAGAGGTGATGCTGGCCAAGCGCATCGAGCGCGGCCGCGACGCCCGTGCCGAGCTGGCCGAGGGCGTTCGCACCGAGGACCGCCGGCGCGAGCTGTGGCGTCTGACCGAGGATGGCTGGGCAGCGCGAGAACACCTCGTGCTGGCCAACTCGCGGCTGGTGATCAGTGTGGCCAAAAAGTACATTGGCCGCGGCGTGCCCTTCCTCGACCTGATCCAGGAAGGTAACATCGGCTTGATCCGCGCCACCAAGAAGTTTGACTACAAGCGGGGCCACAAGTTCTCGACCTATGCCACCTGGTGGATCCGTCAGGCGGTCACTCGGGCTATCGCCGATCAGGGAAGGACCATCCGCCTCCCGGTTCACATGGGCGACCAGATCAACAAGATGTTGCGCCTGTCCCACCGGCTGACTCAGGACTTGGGTCGTTCACCGACGGTCGATGAGCTGGCCGATGCGCTGGACGTGCCCTCCGAAAAGGTCGAACAAATGATGGAAGTCTCGCGCCGACCGCTGTCGCTCGAGCGACCGATCGACGATGAGGAGGACTCCTTCTTGGGCGACTTCGTGGAAGACGAGGAGGCTCCGGCGCCGCCGGAGGTGGCCACCGAACATCTGCTCAAGCAGCACATGGGTGAGATCCTCGAGAGTCTCCCCCGCGCGAAGCGCGCATCTTGCAGCTTCGCTATGGCTTGGGCGATGGTGAGAGCTACACGCTGGAGGAAGTTGGCCGCAAGATGGGTGTGACTCGCGAGCGCGTGAGGCAGATCGAAGCCCAGGCGCTGCGCCGTCTGCGGCACCCAAGCCTGCGCCACAAGCTGGCAGACTACCTCAGCTGACCGGCGCCCGTCCAAACACACAACCGCCCTGCTATCTGGCAGGGCGGTTTTTTCATTCCCCGAAAGGTGTGCCTCATGGGCAGGCGTTCTGCAGGTGTTGTTCGTAAGTCTCGGCGAACTGATGCCGCCCGGATCCATCGCAGGCTGCACGGAAGTAAAAATAGGGCGTATCGGCTGGCTGCGCCACCGCTTCGAGAGACGCCAGGCCGGGGTTGCAGATCGGACCCGGAGGCAGGCCGGGGTAGACGTAGGTGTTGTAGGGATTGTCCAGACTCAGGTCGCTGGAGGTGAGCGCCGTCTTCCACCAGCTGCCATCGGTCTGCAGTCCGAGCGCGTACTGGACGGTGGGATCAGCGTCGAGCTTCAGTCCCTGAGAAAGGCGGTTCAGGAAGACGGAGGCGATCTTGGGGCGTTCATCCGGAACGACGGCCTCGCGTTCGACAATCGAGGCCAGGGTCACCGCCTGGTACAACGTCAGCCCTTGCGTCCCGAAATCGGAGCGCATCTCGGGCGTCACCCGCTGGTCGAAGTCCTTCAACATGGCTTGGACGGCTTTGACCGTGTTGGTGCCGGGATCGAAGAGATAGGTGTCGGGGAAAAGAAAGCCCTCCACGCTGCCGCCGGCGGGGACCTGGCTGCTGAATGAATAGCCGTTGGGGGTGAGCTGGCTGGCGCGCAGGAACGCCTCGGGGTCGAGCGCCAGATCACTCTCGGCCAAGGCGGCTCCGATCTGCTCCCGCCGCCAGCCCTCCGGGATAGTGACCTGGATGGCTTGGGCCGTGGCCGACTGGAGGGTCTCGGCGATCTGGCGCAGACTCATTGAGCCTTCGATCCGGTAGCGGCCAGCTTGCACCCCCCGATCGAGGCCGCGGTAGCGAAGGTAAAGGCGCAAGAGCTCCCCGTCGTGGACCATCCCCTGGGAAACCAGGGCGTCCACTACCTGGGCTGCGGTCATCCCGGGTTGGATGTCGAGGGTCACCGCGTCGCCCGGCGTTCCGCCGGGGGCGTTGAGGTCCGGTGCCCGGAAGGTCAGATAGGCGGCCAGAGCAGCGCGCTGCGGCAGGTCGAGGGATGCGTCAGCCGGTCCCAGGTCTTCGGTCCTGGACAAGGCGAAGGCGGTGGCGCCGGCCAACAGGAGTCCCAATACGATGGCGGCCAGGCAGCCCAGGGCCAGGCAGGAGAGCCGGCGCCTACGCACGGGCATTCAGGAAATCCTGCAGCATGACGGCGGCGGCGAAAGCGTCCACCGGACCATCCGCCCTGCTGGCGAAGTCCAGCGCCTGCTGCGTGGAGTCGGTTTCATCCCAGGTTTGAATGTCAACATCGCCGCACTTGCGCAGGGCATTCACCAGGCGCAGCGCCTTTCGAGCCTGGGGCCCGGGCAGGCCGTCGCGATCGAGCGCCAGGCCCACCAGGATCAAGTCGGCGCCCTGGGAGAATGCCTCCTCGACGATGGCGGCGGCATCTTGGGGGCGTGAGCTGTGATCGAGGATCTTGAGCGGGCGGGCGATGGTCCGTGTGGGGTCACTCACCGCCAGGCCGATTTGCACGTCGCCAGGGTCTACTGCCAGGACACGCCCCACGTCTCAGCGCCTCTCCCACGGCGTTCGGACGGCGATTCGCGTCGGGAGCCAGGGAAGACGGGGCAGCCAGGAAGGTCGCAGGGTCAGAGCCACGGCGGCGTCGGCGTAGTGCGACCCAATCAGCCCATCTACCGCCTGTGGGGGCTGGCCAGCAACACTCTGGACGAGCTCCGCCCGAGGCAGGTCGGGGTAGATCGATTCCGCGGCCGTTAGCGTGAGTTGATCTGGATGACCGTCCATCGGGACGATGCTGGTCTGGAGCGAGCCGGGAACGGCCGCCGTGCCGGAGGGTCGATGGGCACCAAGCGCCCGCAGCCCGGCGGCCTGCACCGTCTGCGGATGGTAGACGAGGCCCGAAACCTCAAGCTTCATGCTGAGCGAAACGCTCTGGGCCACATCGTCGGCCTGGGCGTCGAAAGCGCGCTCCAGAGTCTGGTCGATCCGAAGGCTGACGGGGAGCACAGCCTCCCCTTCACCAAGCCGGCCCGGGAAATCGGCTGCCGCCTGGTCGAGCAGTTGCGTTTGCAGGCGCGCCTCAAGCTGGCGCAAATCGGCTGGCGCCACCGCCGGTTTTGTGGTTTCGGCTCCGCCCAAGGTGGGTTTCGGATTAGTGACGGCCACTTGCAGGCCGAGGGGGCCCTCGATCGACCCGATGGAGAAGGCGGGCAAGTTGCCTTGAATTCCGGGCTGGGCGGCCCGGACCGCCACCGTGGCCTGGGACCCGGCGCCGAGGGTCGCCGTCACGAGCGTCACAAACAGGGGCATACCAGGCGCGTCGGCCCGTACCCCTGTCCCCCTGGGCAGGGTGATTGAATCCTGGCCGAGGTTGGTAAACAGCACGGCTCCTTGGGCCGGGGAAGTTGGCACGGCGATCTTGCCGCTGACCGGGATGCGTAGCTGCCCGGAGACTTCCAGCGTGCGGCGATCGGCCGGGATGTGGTTGTCCGCCGTCAAGGTGTCCACTTCTGGATCGAGCACTATCTGCAGCCGGGTTCGGTGGATGTGGGTGTTCGGTGTGACCACCACGCTGGCGCTCGGAAGGAGTGCGGCGGCAAGCGCGGCCAGGGCAGCCACCCCGACAACGAACGCCGACCAGCGTTGCAGGCTGTCCCAGCCGGTCGGCTTGCTTGGCCCCACGGCCGAACGGCGAAGGGGCTCCTCCAGCCGGGCTCGGTCGGACTGTGCTCTTTCGAAGGGAAGAGATTTTGGTTCGGCAGCCCGCCAAATGGATTCCGGCGTTGAATCGACCGAGTCGAATACGGGGATACCCAAGTCCTGAGCGTGGTCGCGGACGTCCGGGTCGAAGGTCACCAGGCCGATCTGAGCGCCCCGGCGGGCGGCCTGGCGCTGAATGAGAGTCAGGTCCAGACGGCGTGTCAGCACACGGCCGCGGCGGGGCCAGACCACCAGCAGGCGCGGTGCCTTGACCCATCCCATCTTATCCCGGACGGATACCTGGTCATCATGGGCGTCGAGGTACAGGAGTTGAACCTTCACCGGCCGTCAGCTTCCGGTCGCCCGCTCACCTCAGCTGAGGTGAGCGGCAACCCATTCGGGAACCAGGGCCAGGGCATCGGGGATATGTTCGACGTCGACCCCGCCGGCCTGGGCCAGGGTGGGTTTGCCGCCGCCTCCGCCGCCCACACGCTCGGCGGCCGCCTTGGCCAATTGACCGGCATGCAAGCCGCGTGCCACCAGGTCCTTGGTGACGGCAGCCACAATGATCGGCCGACCCTCATGGGCGGAGGCCAAGACAATGACACCGCTGGGGTGTTGTTCGCGGAAGCGATCGGCGAGCTGGCGCAACACATCGGCGTCCGCATTGGGGATCTGAGCCGCGAGCACCTGGACCCCGCCGACATCGGCCGGCACAAGGTCGGTGAAGGCTTGGGAGGCCTGCTTGGCCAGCGCCGCTTCGAGTTCGCTCGCCAGGGCATCACGTTCGGCAATCAAACCCGCCAACCGGTCCGACACGGCGTCCGGCGTCGTGCGCAGCGTGTCCGCCAGGCGGTCAAGCTGATCCCGCCGCCGCTTCATCCACTCCAGGGCACCGCGCCCGGTTAGGGCCTCGATTCTGCGGATCCCGGCGGCGGCGCTGCTCTCGCTGACGATTACGAATGACCCGATTACCCCGGTGGAGGGCACATGCGTTCCGCCGCACAGCTCATAGGAGACGGTCTCGGGTTCGCCGATCTGAATCGTCCGTACCGTTGAGCCGTAGTTCTCTCCGAAGAGCGCCATGGCGCCTTCGTCGATGGCTTGCTCGCGGGGCTTGTACTCGATATGCAGCGTGTAATCGTCCAGGATGGCGTCATTCACCAAAGTCTCGACCCGATCGAGCTCGGTTCGAAGTCATGGCCTCTGGATGGTTGAAGTCGAAGCGCAGCCGGTCGGGAGCCACCAGCGACCCCGCCTGGCGGGCGTGCCGGCCGAGTACGGCCTGCAGGGCGGCGTGGAGCAGGTGGGTGGCGGTGTGGTTGCGCATGATGTCCATACGCCGGCTGGCATCGACCGCCGCCAGGGCCAGGTCGCCCACGGCCGGCTCCCCGCGCTCAACCCGGCCCATGTGCACCACCAGGCCGGTCACGGGTCGCCGCACCTCATCCACCCGGATGTGCCAGCGCGGCTCATCGACCGACACGATCGAACCGGTGTCGGAGACCTGGCCGCCGCCTTCAACATAGAAGTGCGTGGCGGGCAGCACCACCGCCACGTCCTGCCCAAGCTGGGCGCGCTTGACGGGCTGCCCATCGGCGACCAGCGCCAGCACCGCCCCTTCGCTTTCAACCCCGTAGTAGGGGTCGTGAGCTACACCCTTGTTGTCCAGCCGGCCATCCGCCTTGAGCCTTTCGAGCAGGGCCTGGTACACCTCGACGTCGGATGCCTCGGCTTCGTGGTCCCCGGCTTCCGGACTTGAAACAAAACGGTGGACTTCCATTGCCTCGAGGAAACCCGCGCTGTCGGTGTCCGTGCCCTGTTCGCGCGCGATGTCGCGCGTGATTTCGAAGGGGAGGCCGTAGGTGGCATATAAATCAAAGGCTGACTGGCCCGAGAGCTCGGACCCGCCAGCTGCTTTGACCGCCTGCAGATCGTCCATCAGGTGGGCCACGCCGGCCTCGACGGTGCGGTGAAAGCGCCGCTCCTCATGTGTGATGGTTTTCACAATTGTGTCGCGATTTTGGCGAATCTCCGGGTAAGCCTCCCCGTAATGGTCGATCACGGCTTCGGCTATGCCAGCCAGGAAGGGATCACTGAAGCCGGCATAGCTGCCGAAGCGGCTGGCGCGCCGGATGATCATGCGGCAGACGTAGTTGCGGCCGGTGTTGCCGGGGACCACGCCGTCGCCGATGAGGAATGTGGCGGCGCGCGCGTGATCGGCGATCACTCGGTACGGGGTGAGAAGGGCGGCCCGCTCATCGTCAGAATGCCCGGCCATCGCCTGCACGCGGTCGAGCAGCGGCTGGAAGAGGTCCGTCTGATAGTTGGAAGTGACGTCTTGGAGCACGGAGACGATGCGTTCGAAACCCATGCCGGTGTCGACGTGTTTGGCGGGCAGGGGCTCGAGCTCATCCGGGTTGAGGCGATTGTACTGAATGAAGACCAGGTTCCACAATTCAAGGAAGCGTTGGCAGTCACCGTTGACGCGGCAAACGTGGCCCTCGACTTCCTTCTTGTCGCAGTATCCGGGGCCCCGGTCGAGGTGAATTTCGCTGTCCGGGCCGCACGGCCCGGTCTCGGCCATCTCCCAAAAATTGTCTTTACGGCCGAAGAACAGGACGTGCTCGGGATCGAATCCCGGCTGGGTCCGCCAGACGTCGGCGGCCTCGTCGTCGCGCGGAATTTGATCGAACTCATCTTCGAAGCAGGTAGCATACAGGTGTTCCTTGGGCAAACCCCAGATGTCGGTCAGCAGGGTCCAGGCCCAAGAAATGGCCTCCTGCTTGTAGTAGTCGCCGAAAGACCAGTTGCCAAGCATTTCAAAGAAGGTGTGGTGGATATCGTCACGGCCGACGTCGTCGAGATCGTTGTGCTTGCCGGCGACACGCATGCACTTCTGCGAATCCACCGCCCGCGTGTAGGGCCGCTTGCCGCTGCCCAGGAAGATGTCTTTGAATTGGACCATCCCCGAGTTGGTGAAGAGCAAGGTGTCATCGCCGCCCGGAACCAGGGAGGCGGAAGGGACGATGGTATGGCCGCGTTCGGCGAAGAAATCCAGGTAGGATTGTCGAATCTCGGCGCTTGAAAGCGGGTTGGGTTTGTCCTTCTTGCTTGGTGACATACAGCCTCCGAACTCGATTGCGGATTATACGCCAGGAGGTGCCGCCCATCCAACCGGTCAAGGTATAATCGCCGAGCGGGCGCCGCGAGCGCACGTCGTCAGGGTAAGCAAGGGTGAGCGAGAACACATGACGAAGATGACCATCGACGACCAAGTGGCCCTGCTGATGCAGGGGACCGAGTACGGCGACGACAGCTTGCAGAAGGCGATGGCCGATGAGCTCCGGGCGCGGCTGATCGGGGCCAAAAAAGAGGGCCGCCCGCTGAAGGTGTACTGTGGTTTCGACCCGCGCACGTCGGACCTCCACCTCGGCCACACCGTCCCGATGCGCAAGATGCGCCAGTTCCAGGAGTTGGGACACGAGGTGATCTTCGTTATTGGTCGCTACACCTCGCTGATCGGCGATCCGTCGGACAAGGACGAGCTTCGCCCTCAGCTCACATTGGAG
Source organism: uncultured Chloroflexia bacterium (assembly GCA_963807065.1). Lineage (GTDB taxonomy): Bacteria > Chloroflexota > Anaerolineae > Anaerolineales > E44-bin32 > CAWAND01. The sequence goes on along the minus strand of CAWDZQ010000001.1, from coordinate 197,454 downwards.
GAGACGACCTACAACGCCGAGACCTACGCTCGACAGGCGTTCAAGATCCTCAACCCCGAGATCACGCGGGTTGAATACAACGACTCCTGGCTCTCGAAGTTGAGTTTCGCCGACGTCATCAAATTAGCATCCAACTTCACCATCCAACAATTCTTGACGCGGGACACCTTCCGCAGACGATTCGATGAAGGCGACCCCATCTACGTGCACGAGTTCTTCTACGCCTTGATGCAGGCATACGATGCCTTTCATCTCGGCACGGACGTCCAGATTGGCGGCAGCGAGCAGCTGTTCAACATCATCACCGCCGGCCGCAAGCTGATGGAGGTCTTGGGCGCTGAGCCGAACATCGGCATCTTGATGGGGATCTTGCCCGGGACAGATGGTGACATCCGGATGAGCAAGTCTTTGGGCAACCACATCGCACTGTTGGCAACGCCTGAGGACATGTACGGCAAGGTGATGAGCCTGCCCGATCGAGCCATGCCGGCCTACTTCCGGATGGTGACGCGGTGGACACCGTCGGAGATCGCCGAACGCGAAATCGCGATCCGCACGGGGGACCTTCATCCGCGGGATGCCAAAATGCAGCTGGCGCATGAGATCGTGAGCATCTACCATGGCGAAGAGCAGGCGGAGGCCGCCGAAGACGCCTTCCGCAGGGTCTTCCAGGAACAGGGAATGCCGGAGGACATGCCCGTGTATGCCCTGCAACCGGGCCAGAGCCTGGTGGACGTGATGGTCGACTCCGGTCTGGTGCCGTCCAAGAGCCAGGCAAGGCGCTTGGTCGAGCAGAATGGGGTCAGGCTGGACGAAAACGGGGTCGATGACGGCGATCAGCCCGTGGCGTTGGATGCGCCGGCCGTGCTCAGGGTGGGGAAGCGCCGCTTCTTGCGCCTAATGCCGTAGACAGCCGCCCTGGACTGGCCGCAAAGAGACTGGGCCCGATGCGTGCATCGGGCCCAGGTGGTCTCTGGAGTCCTCGGGCGTCTTACGGGGAGGGCGCGCTGGACGGAGACGTTGCCAATAGCCTGGCCGATGACCAGATCGACGCGGTTCCCCGCCGCTGCGTAGCCACCGCTGACATACTGATTGCCCTGTCCGCTGAACCCATCCGGAACGGATCTACCAGCCAGCGCCGCATTCAGCGTAATTTTGGCTTCCAACCCCGCCGGTAAGATGATGGTGGTGTCGCCGATGGCGCCGTCGATCCTGGCTGTGTACCTGCCCCGAGCGGGCAGCAGCACGGTGATCTGGCCGACGGCCAGATTGACCGTCAGCTCCTTGAGCTGGAGTGAGCGCAGATCAAGGGACATTTCCCCCGCACCTTGCTCGACCTCCAGATGGAGGGGGACCTTCGGGCTGATTCGAAGGGACCAACTCGGCCCGGTTCCCACGCTGGGAAGGAAGACGGCTGATCCGGTCGTCTCCATCTGGAAGATCGCCGCCCCCTGGCTTAGGTTGTACTGCTGGCGGACATCGTCACTCGGTTGGCCACTAACTGACCCACTGATCAGGTCGGCGGAGGCCGCATCGAGAGCCGAAAGCCGAAGCTCGCCTGCCGCCGGGTGTAGGACAACGGTGGCTTGGCTGGCGCCCTGCAGCGGCTGGTGAACCTCGCCTGTACCTGTCCCGGTCGGCGCTTGATACCCGGTGGAAGCCAACCACAGGCCGCCGCCCAGCACAGCGGCGATCAGGATCGCCGCCAGCACGGTGCCCCACGTGGACCGGCGTCCGAGAAGCAGGTCGATCCCAAGGGCCACCAAGATCAGGGGCCACAGGCGGAACAGACCCCAAGCGCTCCATGACAGGATGCCCATGTTGGTGAGCAGGAAGGCGGCGCCGATGGCGATCAGGATTAGCGGGCCGGCCACGCCGCTGTGACGGTGGTTATTCATCTCAACCTCCCCTCTGAATGCCGCGGAGCAGCAGAATCAGCCCCCCCAGGATCAACAGGAACGGCCACAGCACGCCGAAGTTCAGCCACTGCAGCCAGACGATGTTTAGATTCCTGAGCAGGAAGATGCCGCCAACCAGGACCAGGATGAGGCCGACGAAAAGCCTGCCCTGAGGGTTGGAAGACATGGCTGAATCCCGGAGTTCCTGGCCCATTTGGCGAGCTCGATCAGCGAATTCGGTGGCGCCCTGCTGAATGTGGTCGCCGGCCGAGCCGTCTGCATCTACGACGTCCTCTGAGGGGAGCACGAACCAAAGGATCAGGTAGATGAGCACGCCGGCACCTTGGCCGAGCGTCAGCAGTACGAAGAACAGCCGGATGAAGATCGGATCGATCGACAGGTATTCGCCCAGACCGCCACACACCCCGGCGACCATGCGGTTGGTCTGGCTGCGGAAGAGCTTGCGAGACATGTTCAGACCCTCATTCTAGGATGGCGCCGCCGGCCAATGCCGGCGTCTTATCCGAGTCAATTGATTTCAACCGAGCCTACTCCGGCTTCAATGCGGATGGTCAGACGCTGGGCCGCAGATGCGAAGCTCGGTGATTCGTAGGTCTCTCCTTGCCTGGGGAAGCGGTGTTCATCGATCTTAATCCCCGACAGCCCGCTGTTGATGCGGACGCTGGCGGCGACGTTGTCGGGGATTGTCAGCTTGGCCGATGCAGCCCCCAGGCTGATTTCGGCCTGGGCGTTCTCCGGGCGTTCAGAAAAGCGGATCCGTGTGTCGCTGGCCCCAGTCTTGAAGGCGAGCCGCGAGACGTTTAACCCACCCAGGTCCAGCCTGTTTTCGCTCGCGCCGGCGTCGACGCTCAGCTCCACTTCCACGCCGTCGCTCAACTTCAAGTCCCAGTCGAGCCCGTGGTCTGCCCCCCAAGGAATGAGGTCGAGCACATCGTCGGTCGGAACGCGGAGGTCCACATGCAGGTCCGTGTCCCGCCGGTTGACCTCATGGTCGAGCCCGCCTTCGAAAGTTCCCTCTAAGGCGGCCTCCGCCGAACTGCCCGGGCCAACATGCAATCTGCCGGCGCCGCAGTGCAGCGCCAGGTGGAGCTTGGATGCCCCATCCAGAGGGACCTGGAAGGTCTCAATGGGGAGGGATTTGGGCCCTGTCGTCGACCGTAGGAGGAACCACATGCCGAATAGGATGATCAGGCTTGGCCACAGGACTTGCCAAACGTCGACCGTCAGGATTCCAAGATTCTCCAACAGGAGTAAGGTGCCAACCAGGAGCAGGACGGCTCCCCAGAATGTTCTGCCTCGTCGCATGGTCACTCTCCTAGCCTGGGATGGGTCGCCGCTCGGGTTAGCCCTCACGTCGAGCCAGGGGCCGAAAGAGCAGCAGAAGGCCCAGGCCAATCAGCAGCACAGGCCAATAGGCGCCGAACACCTCGGGGCCGCCAAGGAACGAGCCGAAAGCCGCAAACATAACGGCGCTGATTAGCACCATCCAGGCTCCGCCGGATACGGACGCGCTCCGATCACCCAACAGCCCGGCCAGCATGGTCCCCAGACCGGCAAAGCCCGGGAACAGGGTCCAGGCATAGGCCCAGCTGGCCCAGTCCCCGGTGGCGTTCTGCCAGTAGAGCAGACAGCCCACCCCCGTCACGATGGAAGCCGGAATGGCCATCCCAGGCGTGCCCCCCAGGATGCCGATGAGCAGCATCGTCAGTCCCACGACAACGATGATCAAGGGCCAGGCGAGATGCGCCCGAGCCCACGCGTCTAGTCCGGGGACCAACTGCACCATCAGAAACCACACACCCAACAGGACAAGAACCAGCCCAATCCCTATACGTGATCGGTGTCGTTCTTCCAAGATCGCCTCCTTACGGTGCGATTGCGGGCAGGGCGCGCCATGTGTCAGTTCAGGCCGAGCCGGCCATCGCCTAATGCGTCCGCGTTATCTGATGTCTTACAAGGGATGATGCAGTGTGCCTTGGGCTCGGCTGCAGCGCCGGCTATGAAGTGAACACGTTACTCCGGTAGGGAAGTTCCGGTTCTCCCCATACGACTATTCTCATCCACAACCGGGCCTATGACTAGAGTACACAATCACATGAATCCGTGTGACGAATGGCGCGTTTCCTTTTCCGTTGCCAATGTCCAGGCTGGTTTAGAATACATGCTGGTGAGGTCGCGAACTCATTCGAATGGAGGCGCGATGGGCGGATCGATTGCCATTCAATCGGTAGACCTTGTACGAAAGTTTGGAGATCTTGTCGCCGTGGATCACCTCAGTCTTGAGGTAGAAAGGGGCGAGATCTTTGGAGTCCTGGGGCACAATGGGGCCGGAAAAACGACCACTGTCCGGTTGCTCAACGGCGTGCTCGGTCCGACCGAAGGCAGCGCGCAAGTTCTGGGCCTGGACCCCGTCAGCGAAGGCGTGGAACTGCGCAAGCGGACAGGCGTGCTGACCGAGACGCCGTCCATCGAAGAACGCCTGACGGCGCGAGACAATCTGAGCCTCTACGCCGCCTTGTATGACGTCCCCCAAGCCGAGGTGGCCGGGCGGGTGGATGATTTGCTGGAAACCTTCCATCTGGCGGATCGGGCCGATGAGAAAGCAGGGGGGTTCTCCAAAGGGATGAAGAACCGCTTGGCCCTAGCGAGATCCCTTGTGCACCACCCCGAGGTTCTCTTCCTCGACGAGCCGACAGCCGGCCTCGACCCGGTGCTGGCGCGCAGTGTGCACGAGTTAATCATCCAACTCAGCCAGCACGAAGGACATACGGTCTTCCTCTGCACTCACAACCTGAACGAGGCTCAGCGCTTATGCCATCGGGTGGCTGTGCTGGGGCGAGGCAGACTCCTGGCGCTCGGAAGTCCTCAAGAACTCGGACGGCAATGGGTTACGACGCTGAAGACGACTCTCGAAGTTGAACCCGCGCGAGCTGACGAGGCGATTGGGTGGCTGGCAGATCGCGGGGTCGAGGTGCTTGACCACACTGTCCCCGGCCATATGACCATCCAGGGGGTGGGCCATGAGGGGACCCCCGAGCTGGTGCGGGCGCTGGCGGACCAAGGCATTCCGATCTTCGCAGTTGTCCCCCAGGAGGCCACCCTGGAGGATGTCTACTTTGCCCTACAGGGCGAGATGGAGCCGGCCGCATGAACCGACGGGCGATCGCCACGATTATTCGAAAAGACCTCATGGTGGTGATCCAGAGCAAGGCTGTGTTCATCCCCTTAATTGCGGTCCCAGCCTTGCTCTTCATCCTGATGCCGGCTCTGGTGTCATTCATCCCTTCCCTTTCCAACCTGCCGGGCGCGAACATGCCCCGGGTTGATCAACTTATCCGTGGTGCTTCGCCGGCCCTGCAGGCCGCGTTTTCCGGCTATAGTGACACCCAGATTCTTGCAGTTTGGATGCTGGTCTATGTCATGGCTCCATTGTTCCTGATCCTTCCGGTGATGGTGGCCAGCGTGATCGCTGCCGACAGCTTCGCCGGTGAAAAGGAGCGCAAGACGCTGGAAGCGCTGCTCTACACACCCACGTCAGATGTGGATCTGTTTGTGGCCAAAACCCTTTCGGCGTGGTTGCCGGCGTGGGCCGTCACGGCCTTGGGCTACATCATCTACAGCCTGATCGCCGATCTCGCCACGTGGAATCTCTTGGGCAAGATGCTGCTCCCCAATCTGACCTGGACGGTGATGGTCATTTGGGTAGCGCCGGCCGCCGCCGGATTGGGGTTGGGGTCAATGGTGCTGGTCTCGAGCCGAGTCCGGACCTTTCAAGAGGCCTACCAACTGGGCGGGGTGGTGGTCCTGCCGATCGTGCTCCTGGTCCTCGGGCAGGCAACGGGGGTGGTATATTTCGACATCTGGCTGGTGGTCCTGACTGGCTTCGTCCTGTGGGCGGTTGATGTGGGCTTGCTCTGGTTAGGGGTTCGTCTCTTTCGGCGGGACGAGTTGATCGCCCAGCTTTAGGCTGGAGGGACGACCGCCACCGATGGGAGGTCCATTTGTGAAAGGCGTCACAAACCGGCCATGATGAGCAAGTCTGGGGTTGAACCTGGCCTGATGGTCAAGCGAGTGTATGCGCCGGTTTCCGAAGAGGATGGTCGGCGGTTTTTGGTCGACCGCCTTTGGCCGAGGGGCGTATCCAAGGAGAACGCCCGCATCGACGGATGGTTGAAGGACCTGGCCCCCAGCCACGACCTGAGACGGCGATTTCGGCACGATCCGGAACAGTGGGACGACTTCCTGGCGGCCTATTTTGAAGAACTGGATGCTCAACCGGAGGCGGTGGCTGACCTGCGTCGTGAGGCGGCAAAAGGGCCAGTGACCCTGATCTACGCCGCAAGAGACGAGCAGATCAACAACGCCGTGGCGCTCAAGGTGTACCTGCAATCTGGCAGGGGAGGGCCCCCGCCCGACTAACCCTTGATCACCCCGACCGGGCGCAAGCGAGCCACTTTGGCAGCAATGCCGGCTCGCGTGACCACCTCCACCACCGCATCGACGTCTTTGTACGCCGATGGCGCTTCCTCAGCCAGCCCGGCCATCGAGCCGGCACGGATGCTGATGCCGCGGCGTGCCAGATGGGATTTGAGGTCCTGGCCACGCACGCTCTTCTTGGCCTGGGACCGGCTCATTACCCGGCCGGCGCCGTGACAAGTCGACCCAAAAGACTGAGTCATGCTGCCGCGGGTACCCAGAAGAATCCATGAGGCGGTGCCCATACTTCCGGGCACCAGGACCGGCTGGCCCAACATCCGGTAGGCCTCGGGCAGATCGGCGAAGCCGGGACCAAACGCACGTGTGGCGCCCTTGCGGTGGACGCACACCTCCACCTGCCGGCCACCCACTTGGTGAGTCTCGATTTTGCCCATGTTGTGAGCGATGTCGTACACCTGGTGCAAGCCAGCCTCCCCAAGTGGCCGGGCCAGGACCTGGTCAAAGGAGCGGCGGACGTGGTGAGCAAGCACCTGGCGGTTGCAGAACGCATAGTTGGCGGCGCAGGCCATGGCCGCCAGGTAGGCTTTGCCTTCCGGTGAGTCGAGGGGCGCGCACACCAACTGGCGATCAGGGAGCTCGATCTTGTAACGGCGGACAGCCGCCTGAAAGTCTCTGACAAAGTCAGTACAAATCTGGTGACCAAATCCACGAGACCCTGAGTGGATGAGCACAGCCAGGTGGTCAGTTTCGATCCCCATCGCGGTGGCAGCCTGTGCATCGAAGATCTCCTCCACCACGTCAACTTCGATGAAGTGATTGCCCGATCCCAATGTGCCCAGCTGCGGCAGCCCCCGCATTCGGGCGCGGTGGCTGAGCTGGGGCGGGTCGGCTCCGGCAATGCAGCCCCGGGCTTCGGTCCGCTCCAGGTCGTCCGGCTCGGCATAGCCATGGCTCAGGGCCCAGCCAGAGCCCTTCCGACAGACCGCCTCGAGGTCCGCCTGATTGAGGGGCACCGAGCCCTTCTCGCCGACCCCGCTTGGACAATTGGCGTAGAGCGCATCGGTCAGTGCTTCGAGGTGTGGGGCTGCGGCTTCGAAAGGAATGCGGCTGGCGAGAAGACGAACGCCACAGTTGATGTCATAGCCAATCGCCCCGGGAGAAATCACTCCGTCGGGCAGGGCGGATGCGGCCACGCCGCCGATCGGGAAACCGTATCCCTGGTGTACGTCCGGCATCACCACCACGCAGCCGACCAGCCCCGGGAGGGTGGCTGCATTGACCGCCTGCTCCATTGACTTGTCTCCAAGGGCGGCTTCCAGGAGCCGCTCATCGGCAAACACGCGTACGGGAACGCGCATGTCGGATCGGTGGTCGCGTGCCAATTCCCAGAGCCACGGGGAAAGGCGCTTGAAATCCTGTTTGCTTGGCATCCTGCCTGCCTTTCGAGCCTAAACGTCAAACACAAGCCGGGCTTCCAGGCCGGCAGCGGATTCGACCACCTCGAGATCGTGAAACGTGACGGCCTTGATCGGGTTGTGTGTTTCCGGAGAGGGCGCCTCGACAATGGTCGCCCGCAGCCAATCGTCTCCGGCTTCGAGTGCCACCTCGGCCGGAATGACGTGACGCGTTTCAAGATTAAACAGGACATCGTCCAGCCAGGCGACCAAGAGGCTTTCTCGGTCATCGGACGCGATTTCGACCGGCCGGGCGCCGGAATTGGGGCGGAGCACATCCACACCCATCAAGGCAAGCATGCCTCGGGTGGCGGCGGTGAGAAGCTCGGCCATCGTGGCGCCCCAGATTCGAAGGGACCAATCCGCCATGTGCTCGAGTTCCTCAAATCCGTCTCCGGTCACCATACGCATAGTATAGAATGACCACCTGGTGTGGTGCGCTTCCAAGCGTATAATTTGTTGACCTATGGCCTATGAATCCTCTGATCTTGAACCCAACCTTGAGGCTTGGGCGGCAGAAGAACTTAAAGTATTGGAGACCCTGGGGGTTTCCTCGCGCCAACTGGCGTCATCGCTAGCCAGGGAGATCGACGGCATCAGCCGAGTAGACGCCACCGGAATCCGTCATCCCCCGGACCAGTTCAACATCAGCCTCAATTCAGACGATGCATCCAAGCTGGCCAGCACATGGAACACGCTCCAGTCTGCGATGGGCGACGGTCTACGCGCGAATTTGCAGGCGACCGGGTTCCAGGTCACCCGCCGTCTCCACATCTCTTTCAGCACCGATCCCATGCTGGGACGCGGAAGTGTCCAGGTCATCGCCTGGCACAGCGGTGATCCGCTCAAGATGGAGGACCGGCCCGACGTTGAGCCGGAATCTAGTCCAAGAAGCGGCCGGCCGGATGCGTTTCTTGTAGTGGGCGGGACACACATCTTCCGTCTGCAAGCCGACGAAGTGGCCATCGGACGAAGTCTCGACAATGATCTGGTGATCGACAACCCGCGTGTCTCACGCAGACATTCGCTGATTCAGAGTTCCGGCGGGCAGTTTTCCATACAGGATCTCCATTCGACGGCGGGAACCCAGGTGAACGGTCGGCGCGTTCGCTCCGAGATGCTCCACCCCGGTGACGTCATCCGCCTTGCTGAGACCGAGCTGGTCTACGGCGAAAGCCCCGGTGAGCCCCCGACCCAGGCGGCCCCCTATCAGGGTCCACTGACCAGTGCGGCCGGCCCCCAACAAGTCACCAGCCCGGCCACCACCCATCATAATGCGCCGGTGACAGAGAGGCTGGAGGCGTCCAAGCGCTCGCAACATTCGGAAGGCTAAAGACCAACGGCGATTAACCTCCGAGTTCCCGCCATTTGCCAGCCGGGGCTTTCCGCAGGATCCCGCCCAAATCCGAAGGGTTGGTCATCGCCGGACTCCGTCTTATAATCCCCTGCGATGAAGGATCGGCTTGTACGTCTTGAAAAACAACTCGAACTGCTGGTCGAGGGCTCACTGGCACGCTTGCTGGGGGCGGAAATCTCACCGGCGGTGGTCGCTGGGCAGTTGGCGCGTGCCATGGAAGAGGTCGGCAAGCGAGACGAGCAGGGCAACAGCTATGCTCCCGACCAGTACGCATTGACCCTCCATCCGGATGATGCCAACTTCCTTCTCGATTCGGCGCCCAACATTCACTCCGTCCTGGCCAAGGGCTTGCTCGACGTGGTTCGCTCGGCGGGCTTTATCCTCCAGCGCCAACCCAACATCACCATCGCAGCCGATCCCACGCTGAAGCGCTGGGAGGTGCGCGTCGTCGCTTGGCACAGCGGGAACCCACTGGAATTCACCCATCCCATGCAGCGTGAGACCGTACTTCGTTCCGGCGAGGTGCCCGAGGGTGCCTTCCTGATTGTCGACGGGCGGGGCCACTATGCTTTGGATCGCCCGGTGGTCAATATCGGGCGACGACTCGACAACCAGCTGATTCTGGACAATCCGCATGTCTCTCGGACCCATGCACAGCTGCGCATCCGGGACGGCAGGTTTGTTCTGTTTGACTTGGGTTCGACCACGGGGACTAAAGTGAACGGGCGGGCCGTCAAACAGCATATCCTACGACAAGGTGATGTGATCTCGATTGCCGAGATCCGCCTGGTGTATGGCGAGGATCCAGGTGGCCCGCCGGATTCAACCGAAGCCTACGCGCCGCCATTCCCACCCCGTCCCGCGGGGGACCAGAAGACCCGGAGTGAGGTCGATCGGGATGGGGACTCCGGCAGTCTGCTCAAAGCATGACTCCCGCCCAGACTCTGCTCGGCGTCCGAATTGGCCTGGCAATCGTTCTGTACCTCTTTCTCGGCTGGTTGTTGTACGTCCAGTGGAAGGATCTCCGGGCCACTCGGCAGGTCGCCGAAGGCGCGCCAGCGGCCCGCGTCGTGACGGTTGACGGTATTCCTTCCGGGATCGTCTTTGCCCTGGAGGCGCTGAACGAAATCGGACGTGCGGCCGACAACACCATCCGTCTGGACGATGAGACCGTCTCCTCCCATCACGCTCGCATCTTCTACCACGGGGAACAATGGTGGCTGGAGGACTTGGCATCGCGCAATGGCACCGACGTCAATGATCTGCGCGTCGAAGAGCCGCTTGTGGTGGCCTACGGAGACGAGATTCGTTTTGGGCGTGTGCGTGTGCGGCTTGAGAGAGTGGAGTAGCCGGCGCGCCTGGAACGCTGCCCTGACGACTTGCCTGGAACGCCGTGAGGGAGGGAGATAGCCGGGCTCAAGGAGGGTCCCGGGTAGCTATGATACGATCTCACCGCGTGTCCTCAGTTTGGAGGCGAGCATGGAAGATGTTGAGATCGGCGTGATCGGAGGCTCCGGGCTCTACCAAATGGAGGGCCTGGAAATCCGCCAAGAAATCAAGGTCGACACGCCCTTCGGGCAGCCGAGTTCGCCTCTGATCCTCGGCGTGCTTGATGGGCAGCCCGTCGCCTTCTTGGCTCGCCATGGGCAGGGCCATGTGGTCCCGCCCTCGGAGATCAACTACCGCGCTAACATCTTCGCCTTGAAACAGTTGGGAGTCCTGCGGGTGATCTCGGCCAGCGCCTGCGGGTCGCTGCGCGAGGACTATGCTCCTGGCGACATCGTTGTACCGGATCAGCTCTACGACAACACACGCAAACGCGAGACGAGTTTCTTCGGCCGGGGACTGGTGGCTCACGTGAGTGTGGCCGACCCCTTCTGTCCGCAGCTATCGGCGCTCGTCGCCGACTGCATCGCCGCCGAGGGGGGAACGGTGCACCGCGGCGGGTCATTCGTGACCATCGAGGGCCCGCGTTTCTCAACCCGGGCCGAGTCCAACACCTATCGAGCCTGGGGTATGTCCATCATCGGGATGACCACCAGCACGGAGGCGTTTCTGGCTCGCGAGGCTGAGCTGTGCTATACGGTGATTGCCCACGTTACCGATTATGACGTCTGGCGCACGGCTGAGGAGCCCGTGAATGTTGAGATGGTTATGGGAACAGTAAATGCCAACACGGATCTTGCCCAACGAGCCATTCGCCGGGCTGTGGCACAGATGCCCAAAGAGCGGGCATGTGAATGCGGCTCCGCCCTGCGAAACGCCCTGACCACCCCCTCCGGCCATGTTCCGGAAGACGTGCGTGAGCGCCTCTCTCTCTTCATCGATCGATACCTTTCCTGACTCGGCCAAACAGGTCGCCCAACGCGAGCGGCGTTTGTTTACGCTGGCGTTTGTCTTTCTGGGCTTGACCGGTTTGGCCCTGGCCCTGTCACCAGCGGCCAGGATCGACCGGTGGCAGCTTGCGCCGGAGCGGCTGGTACCGCTGGTGGTGCTCCCGATTTGGGTTGGGTCGGCATGGACCGTTCGCAGAGTCCTCAAGCGGACCAAGCCCAACCGCGATCCGATGCTCCTTCCCATTGCCTACCTGCTCACCGGTTGGGGCACGCTGACCATCTGGCGCCTGCTTCCGAGCTTTGGCGCGAGGCAGACGGCCTGGTTCCTGGTCGGCACGGTCCTACTGGTTGAGGTCTTTCGGCGGCCGTCCGACCTGGGATGGCTGCGCCGCTACCGGTATCTTTGGATGACGGGCGCCATCCTTCTGACCGGCCTGACACTGCTCTTGGGCACCAACCCATCCGGGGGAGAGCCTCACCTGTGGCTGGGGTGCTGCGGGCTCTATTTTCAACCATCCGAGCTCCTGCGATTGCTGCTCATCGTATACCTGGCATCGTATCTTGGTGATCGCCTCATCTGGGGGCGCGGGGAGTCCTTTGGCTGGGCCGAATACGCGCCGCTGTGGGCGATCGCCGGCCTTTCGGTCTTGCTGGTGATTGCCCAGCGGGATCTTGGGACGGGGACTCTGTTTGTCGGACTCTTGGCCGTGCTGGTGTACGCAGCCCTCGGTCGGTGGAAAGCACTTCTGGGGGCGGCTGCAGCGGCCGCGGGCGGAGGCGTGCTCGGCTGGCTTTTCATAGGGATCGTTCGGCTGCGGATCGAAGCCTGGATCAACCCTTGGGCGGATCCCTCCGGCCACGCTTACCAGATCGTGCAATCGTTGATCGCCATCGCCTCCGGCGGGCTCATCGGGCGTGGGCCGGGATTTGGATCACCAGGTTTTGTCCCCGCCGCCCACACCGATTTTGTGTTTGCGGCCATCGCCGAAGAGTGGGGGATGATCGGCGCCTTGGGGCTGATCGGTCTGGTGGCCATATTGGTCAACCGTGGGCTTCGGGCCGCCAGCCGTGCCCGAGACCCCTTCGCTGTCATCCTCGCCGCCGGCGTATCCATCGGATTCGGCCTGCAAAGTGTGCTGATCATCGGCGGTGTCGTGCGGCTTCTGCCGCTGACAGGCGTCACTCTTCCCTTCGTGTCTTACGGAGGGTCATCCTTGCTCACCAGCCTGGTGGGGCTGGCCTTCCTGGTCCAGATCTCGGGTGGCGAGCGTGTGCAATCTCGATTCCTGCCTTCGTTTCTAAACGTCCAGATTGGATTCTCCTTGGCGTGGGTGGCGCTCGCCGCCGTGCTGGGCTGGTGGACGATTTCAGCGGGCGCCGGCCTTGGTCAATCGGACGGACAATCCGCGCCGGGCGCTGGCGGAAACCGTGTCCCCGAGGGGCCAGATTCTCGACCGGAACGGGGATCAACTGGCGGAGACTGTGGGCGGGCGGGGCGACTTTCAGCGCAACTATCCGGACTCGGCGGTGGCCCCAGTGGTTGGATATGACTCGACCATTTATGGCCAATCCGGGGTCGAGCTGTCGATGGACGCCTATCTGCGAGGCGAATCGGGTTACGATGCCTTGACCATCTCTTGGCATGAGCTCGTCCAAGGGACGCCGCCACCGGGATACGACGTCAAGCTCACACTGGATGGCCGAATTCAGTCCCTGGCGATGAAGGCGCTCTCCGGGAAAGTAGGCGGAGTTGTAGTGCTCGATCCCATCAGCGGCCGGCTGCTCGCCATGGCGTCTTCGCCTTCTTTTGACCCCAACCACCTCGACGAAACGTGGTCATCGCTGACGGGGAGCGACCTCTCACCCCTCCTCAATCGAGCCAGCCAGGCTGAATACCAGCCCGGCACGGCAATCGTGCCATTTGTCTTCGCGTGGGGTCTGCAATCGGGAGCCATCGTTCCGGATCGGGCGGCCCCTTCCATGAGCTCACCTGTGGCGGTGGAGGGCCAGGCGCTGAAGTGTCTCCAGCCACTCCCTGAAGGCGCGCAGGGCACATATGCGGCAGCGCTCAGAGCGGGGTGCCCCCAACCATTCTATGACCTCGGGAAGAGTCTTGGGGCTGATGAATTGCTGGCCATGGCCAAGGCCTTTGGCTTCGGGGTCCAGCCCGCGGTGCGCCTCGAGGCCGCAGCCGGGCGCATATCGACCCAAATTCCAGCATCCCAGGTCGGCTTGGAGGCGGTGGGTCAGGGCCAACTGACCGTCAGCCCGCTCCAAATGGCCCGCGCCTTTGCCGCGATCGCAACCGATGGAAGCCTTCCCGCTCTGCAGATCGTGGAGGCGGTTCGGGCGCCCGGTTCCGACTGGGAGGCCGTGCCGCCGGAGTCGCAGACCACGATTGCCTTGTCGTCGGCGCCGACCCAACCCGTCCGGGTTGCCCTGACCAGCCCCGACGGACAGAGCATCGAGATGAAGGGCTATGCCATCTCGGGCTCGGGAGACTCGCAATTGGGATGGTATGAAGGGGCCACGCTGTCGAAAGAGACGCCAGTCGTTGTCGTCGTGGCGCTTGAGCAAGCGGATGCGATCCAGGCCCGTGACCTCGGCCGGCAATTGATCGCGGCGGCTTCACAGCCCCAACCTTGAATAGGGGTTCCAAACTGATGCTCGAATTGGCGTTGGTTCCCGCCTCCCTTGACCGCCACTTGGCTCGCGGCTAGAATGAACGTGCCAAACGGGCCATCTTAGTCACAGACCATGTCACCGCCGGCCGGCTGCTGCCCCAGGCAGAGTCCGATCGGCGGATTGCATCTGAGGAAAACATCTCTTTGTTCGAAACGCTGACTCAGCGGATTCAAATCGTCTTTCGCGAGCTTGCCCGGCATGGGAAGCTCAGTGAAAAGGACATTGACCAGGCGCTAAGCGACCTCCGCCGTGCGCTGCTGGAGGCCGATGTCCACTACACCTTGGTCAAATCCCTTCTTGATCGGGTCCGGATCCAAGCCCTGAGCGAAGAGGTCGCTCGTGTGCTCAATCCGTCCCAGCAGGTCCTCAAGACCCTTTTTGATAGCCTGGTCGAGACGCTGGGTCCACCCCATCCGCTTCAACTCAGCGGCCAGCCTCCGCGACGGATCCTGCTGGTGGGACTGCAGGGATCCGGGAAGACCACCACGGCGGCAAAGCTGGCCGCCCGGCTGCGGAGTGAAGGCGAAAGAGTGTGGATGGTGGCAGCCGACATTCAGCGGCCCGCCGCCGTCGAGCAGCTGCGGATCTTGGGTGAGTCCGCAGCGGTCCCCGTCTTTCACGAGGCGGGACTGGATCCCATCGGGGTCGCCATCCGGGGGATGGAAGCCGCAACCAAAGCGGCGGCATCGGTTGTAATCATCGACAGCGCCGGCAGATCACAGTTGGACGATACGTTGATGCAGGAGCTCCGGAACCTGGCATCCAGTGTAGAGCCCAACGAAACCATCCTGGTCGCCGATGCGATGACGGGCCAGGAAGCGGTGCATATTGCCCAGGGGTTTGCCGCCGCGCTTGATCTCACGGGCTTGATCCTGACCAAGCTTGATGGGGACGCGCGCGGCGGAGCGGCAATCTCGATGCGCGCTGTGAGCGGAGTTCCGATAAAATTCGTTGGGACGGGCGAGCGGCTGGAAGACCTGGAAGTCTTCGATCCCGAACGCCTCGCCTCGCGAATCCTTGGCATGGGCGACGTGGTCGGCCTGCTCGAAAGAGCGGAAGCCCAGTTTGATGTTACTCAGGCTGAAGACCAGGTCCGGCGCCTCGCCAGCGGAGATTTCGACCTCCAGGACTTCGCACAACAATTGGCCCAGGTGCAAAAGATGGGCCCGGTCGGGAAGCTCTTGGAGATGCTGCCGGGCGGCTTGGCCGGTAAGGCGCACGGGTTCGACGAACAGGGGGCCGAACTCAAGCTAGCTCATACGGCTGCCATCATCAGTTCGATGACTCCGGATGAACGGCGGAACCCGAAAGTCCTGAACGCCAGTCGGAAACGGCGGGTGGCCCAGGGCTCGGGAACGACCGTCCAAGAAGTCAACCAGACCCTGCGCCAGTATCAGCAAATGCGCAAGGTTTTCCAGACGCTGGGCAAGCGGGGTCTCCCCAAGCTGTCCGGCCTGATCCGTTGAGAACCCACGCCCGGGTGTCGTCGGGATTTCGTCGAGCCCTCCTTCCGGCTCGTCCCTCTCTCCAAGACAACTCAGGGGAAGTGTTCTTCGATTGAGACAACCAACAGGAGAGAGATAGCACATGGTTCGTATCAGATTGCGTCGGGTTGGCACGCGTAACCAACCCAGTTTCCGCATCGTGGCTACGGACAAACGTAGCCCGCGCGATGGTCGGTTCTTGGAGATCCTCGGACACTACAACCCAAGGACCGAGCCGGCCACAGTGACCGTCGACGAGGCCCGGTTGTTCCACTGGCTAAAGAACGGTGCGCAGCCGACGGACGCCGTCCGATCGGCATTGAATGCGCTGGGCACCTGGGATCGCTGGGAACGTTTCAAGGCCGGCGAAGAGATCGAGACCCTCGTCCAAGAAGCCGAGGCCGCCCAACCCGAAGTGGACCCGCGGACGCGGCGACAGGATTTCAGCCGCTCGCGAATGTCGAAGAAAGCCAAGGCGAAAGAAGCCGAAGGAGAAGCAGCCGAGAGTCAGCCTGAGGCTAAGCCCAAGGCAGCGCCTGAAGCAGAGGCAGCGGCCGAGGCAGAAGCCGAACCTGAAGCCGCCGCCGAAGCAGAAACTGCCGCCGAGGCAGAAGCCGAGCCTGAAACCGCCGCCGAAGAAGAGACTGCCGCCGAGGCAGAAGCCGAGCCTGAAGCTGCAGCCGAAACAGAGACTGCGGCTGAAGCAGAAGCTGAATCCGAAGCCGATGCCGCGGCTGCACCAGAAGCTGACGACGATTCCGAAGTTGAAGCGGATTCCCCCGAAGTGCCTGAAGAGAAAGCCGAGACGGTGCCTCAATCGGATGAAGCCAACGAATCGGGCCCGGAAGGCGACGCAGACGAAGAAGTCTCAGAAGACGACGAACCTGAAGGCAAGGACTGACCTCGTCGAGAGACCCATTTCGTCTTCAGGAGGCGAATCGAGCCATGCAGGAACTGATTGAATACGTGGCAAAGTCACTCGTTGACGACCCGACCCAAGTCGAAGTGCGGCAGCATCTCGAACGAGGGCGGATCAGGTTTGAGCTGATTGTTGCCGATGAAGACAAGGGACGCGTGATAGGCCGGGGTGGCCGCGTGGCCAATGCCATGCGCGCCTTGCTCCGGGTGGCGGCCACGCAGCAGGGGACGCGGGCCACGCTCGACATCCCCTGAAACCCCGCGTGGCCCAGACACCGCCTGAGAAAACTCCAACCCATGCCCGGCAGCCAGGACCCTTCCTGGTTGTCGGGCGTGTCGTTCGTCCGCATGGCATTCGCGGTGAGATCCTGGTTGAGGGGGTTCCTGAGCTGATGGCAAGCCTCTCGCCTGGGAAGACGGTCTTTGTCGGCGCAGAACACATGCCGATGGAGGTGGCTGCAGCGCGGCCCCATCAGCAAAGGTTTCTTGTTGACCTCGAGGGCGTGGCGAGCAGGGATCAGGCCGAGGTGCTTCGGGCGGCTGAGATAAGCCTCAGGTCCGATGAGATTCAGGATCTCACCCCCGGGGCGTACTACCATTGGCAAATCCTGGGGTTGATCGTGGAGAGCGACGTCGGCGAGTTCCTGGGCAAGGTTTCAAGGATCATCGAGACCGGAGCCAACGATGTCTACGTGGTCAGTCGCGACGCGGAAAAGGATCTGCTTATCCCGGCCATCAGCTCAGTCGTCCGCTCGGTTGACCTGGAGGCAGGGGTACTCACCGTGATCCTCATCCCGGGACTGCGCGAAATCCAGGAATAACCTCCGACGGAAAGTCCGCCAACTTCCGGCTTGACGCCATCCGAAATCATGTGCTAGACTTCTTTATGCACCCTGGAAGTAGGATCCAACGAAGATTGCCTTGAGCGCCGGCACCCCCCAAAGGGCCGGCGCTTCATCTTTTTTGTTACGGGCGAAGCCAGAATAGGCATGATCAGCCAGGGTTGGAGGGTTTATGACCAAGTACATCTTCTTGACAGGTGGCGTCGTCAGTTCAGTGGGCAAGGGTGTAGCCACGGCCGCCTTGGGCAAACTGCTGAAGGAACGCGGCTTCAAGGTTGCCGTCCAGAAGCTTGATCCCTATATCAATGTCGATCCTGGCACGATGAGCCCGTACCAGCACGGAGAAGTGTTCGTTCTCGACGATGGGTCGGAGACGGACCTCGACTTGGGGCATTACGAGCGGTTTATCGACGCCAGCCTGAGCCGGGTCTGCAATGTGACCACCGGCCAGATTTACTCGGACGTGATTGCCCAGGAACGACGGGGCGATTTTCTCGGCGGCACGATTCAGGTCATTCCGCATATCACGAATGAGATCAAACGGCGCATAGGGATGGTACCGCGCAGCACCAACGCCGAGATCGTTCTGGTTGAGGTGGGCGGTACCGTTGGGGACATCGAATCCCTCCCGTTTCTTGAGGCCCTGCGGCAGATGCGGGCGGATGTCGGGCGGGAGAACAGCTTGTACGTGCACGTGACCTGGCTGCCACACATTGGCGCAACGGATGAGTTGAAGACTAAGCCAACGCAGCACTCTGTGCGCGAGCTTCGAGGTATCGGCATCTCGCCGGATGTGATCATTGCCCGCTCGGATCATGTCGTCGGCGAGGAACTTCGTTCCAAGATCGCCCAGTTCTGTGACGTGGAAACGCGGGCCGTCATTCCCTTGACGACAACCCCGCTGCTCTACGAGGTCCCTTTGATCCTGGAACGGGAGGGGCTCGGTGAGTATCTTGTCAGCCGGCTGGGCCTGGAGGCGGCACGCCGACCTGATTGGTCCTCATGGGAAGCCCTTGTCGATCGCGAGCGGGAAACTCGGCCAACGGTCCGCATCGCCTTGGTCGGCAAGTACGTCGAGTTGCAGGATGCCTACATGAGCGTTCGCGAGGCCGTGCGACATGCCTCGCTATCGGCCGGCGTCAAAGCCGAGATTCTGTGGCTGCACTCGGCAGAGCTTGAGAAGGGTAAGGGTTGGGACGAATTGAAGAACGCCGATGGGATCATCGTTCCGGGCGGTTTCGGCTCGCGTGGCATCGAAGGCAAGATCGCCGCGGCGCGCTTTGCCCGCCAGAATCAGGTTCCCTATCTCGGGCTGTGCCTTGGCATGCAGGTGATGGTTATCGAATTCGCCCGGCATGTGCTTGGGACCGAAGACGCCAACTCCACCGAGTTCGACCGAACCACGCCTCACCCAGTGATCGATCTGATGCCGGATCAAAAGGACATCGGTGACATGGGCGGCACCATGCGCCTGGGTCTATATCCGTGCAACCTTGTGCCAGGGACTCAAGCCGCCTCGGCCTACTCCAGCCCAATGGTAGAGGAGCGCCACCGCCACCGTTTTGAGTTCAACAACACTTACCGAGAGCTTTTTGGTGACCATGGGATGGCCTTTTCCGGCCTGTCACCGGACGGACGCTTGGTCGAAATTGCCGAGCTCAGGGACCACCCCTTCATGTTGGGAAGCCAGTTTCATCCCGAGTTCCTCTCCCGCCCAGACCGGCCGCATCCGCTTTTCTTGGGCTTCTTGCGGGCCATCGTACAGCGCAAGGCGCAAGACGGCTCGGCAGCCGAACTCCAATCAGCCGGAGCCGAGTCAGCCGCCGAGTCATAAGATCCTTTTTCCCACAAAGAGAAGGGACAGTGCCCGTCGGGCACTGTCCCGTTTGATTTCAGGGGGAAAACGCGATGAGATTAGGCGTGCTCTTGGTCGACGGCCTCAGGCAATTCATCCTGGGGAAGGCGGTGTTGGCGCTCGGCGGAAAGCTTGGCAATCCCGTTTCGGGCCTGGGTCAGGAGCCGGGTAAGCTCGGCCTCGAGCGCCCCAAGGCTTTCAATAACGTACTGATCCGCATCACGGCGGACGCCTTCGGCGTCGGCGCGAGCCTGTTCAATGATCTGTTCGGCGCGGGCCTGCGCGGCCTGCGAGACAGCATCCCGAGAAATGACTTCGTCGGCCTTTTGTTTTGCCAGGTTGATGGTACGGCTGGCCTCTTCCTGCGATTGAGCCAAGACGCGGTCGCGCTGCGCGATCACCTGTTGTGCCTTCTTGACCTCTTCAGGGATCGAAATGCGCATTTGGTCGATGATCTCTAGAATGCGATCCTCATC
This sequence comes from uncultured Chloroflexia bacterium, assembly GCA_963807065.1. Classification (GTDB taxonomy): domain Bacteria; phylum Chloroflexota; class Anaerolineae; order Anaerolineales; family E44-bin32; genus CAWAND01. The sequence goes on along the minus strand of CAWDZQ010000001.1, from coordinate 177,691 downwards.
AACCACCACGTTGTGAGTGAACGGAATGGGGCGGCTCTCATTGAAGAGCTCCTCCAAGCGGTCCACCAGGTGCAGGATATCCATACTTGCCTCCGGTCCACCTTTTCGGTCGATCGGCCCTACGGCTAAGGGTGCAAGGTTCAGGCCGAAGCGTACACCGAATGGTTCAGACGGTCAACACATCAGTCCCGCAGTGAGGAAATGGAGAACATGCCCGAGCCTTCTTCGCCAAGCTCTTCGAAGCGGCGCTTGAGGGCTTTGGCCACTTCTGGGGTGACGAAATCGCTTACATCGCCGCCCAACGAGGCAATTTCCCGAACTGTTGTTCCGGTGAGAAAGGTGTGGTCCTCGGAAGTGATCAAGGGCACAACCTCGATATCGGGAGCGAGCCGGTGGTTGGCCAGCGCCATGCGGAACTCGTGTTCGAAGTCAGAGAAGACGCGCAGGCCACGGACGATCACCCTGGCGGAAATCTCGTGGCAGAAATCGACGGTCAGGCCCTGGTAGCCCACAACTCGGATGTTGCCGATCTCGGACAGCTCGCTCTTCACCAGAGCAATACGTTCCTCAGGTGAGAAAAGCAGGCTCTTCAATGGCCGGTCGTACACTCCGACAACGAGCTCGTCGAACAAGTTGGCGCCCCGCCTGGCGATGTCTATGTGACCGTAGTGAATCGGGTCGAATGTCCCAGGGAACAGCGCTCGGATCCTCAACTGATGTCTCCCTTTCCGCCAGACCAAAAGCGGTCAACGGCTTCAGATAGGCCTTGGTGCTCTGGGCGGGCGAGCTCGGGGTCGTCTTCAAAGATGCCCTTGGCCGCGCGGCGGGCAACCTCGATCATTTTGACATCGGTCAGCTTGGCTGTTCGGAGCTGCTGCATGCCAGACTGGCGAGAGCCGAAGAAATCTCCCGGACCGCGCTGCGCCAGGTCGAGTTCAGCCAGTTCGAAGCCATCGTTCGTCAATTCCATGGCCCTAAGTCTCTCATTGTCCTGCTCGAGTTCACTGTCCGGGATCAGGAGACAGTACGAGGCGTGCAGGCTGCGGCCGACCCGGCCCCGGAATTGATGGAGCTGCGAAAGACCAAACCGGTTGGCGCCTTCGATGAGGACCACGGAGGCGTTGGGCACGTCCACGCCAACCTCCACCACGGAGGTCGATACCAGGACATCAAACTCCCCGCGGCGGAAGGCATCCATCACGCGATCCTTCTCGTCTTGGGGGAGCTTGCCGTGCAGCAACCCGACCTTGTAGTTGAAGAACACCTTCTGCTGAAGCGTGTCAAATTCCTCGGTTGCGGCTTTGGCCTCGATCTTGTCAAACTCTTCAACCAAGGGGTAGATGACGAAGGACTGCCGCCCCCCTTCGAGTTGGCCGATGATGAAGTTGTAGGCGCGTGATCTCTCCAGGGGGGCCAATACTCGCGTCTCCACCGGGATGCGCCCAGGCGGCATTTCATCGATGACCGATAGTTCGAGATCACCAAAGATAGTGAGCGCCAGGGATCGGGGTATGGGCGTGGCGGTCATGACAAGCAGGTTGGGTGCCTCACCTTTAGCCCTCAGTGTGCCGCGTTGCTCCACACCGAAGCGATGCTGTTCGTCGATAATCGCCAACCCGAGATCGGCGAATTCAATCGGGTCTTCGAGAAGGGCGTGAGTCCCGACGATCACCTTGATGGAGCCGTCCTTGAGCCCTTGGCGAATGGTTTGTTTCTCGGGCTCCGGGGTTGCCCCGGTAATGAGCCGAATCGCATCAGAAGCCACACCGCCGGCCGTTGGCAGCATCCCGCTCAGGGTCTTGAAATGCTGTTCGGCCAAAATGCTGGTAGGTGCCATCATGGCCGACTGAGACCCATTGGCAGCTGCCATGCCAATCGCGGCCGCGGCAATAGCAGTCTTGCCCGAACCCACATCCCCTTCCAGCAATCTGTTCATCGGGTGTTGCTCGGACATGTCGGAGCGGATGTCGGCCAGGGCGCGAGTCTGGGCCTGCGTGAGCTCGAACGGCAGGTGCTCCTTGAATTGGTTCAACCACTCGTCCGATACGGGCATGGCCCGCGATTCAAGCTGCTCCCAGGTTTGCTTCTGCCGAAGCACACCGTACTGAAGCATGAACATCTCGTCGAATGCCAGTCGCCTCTGGGCGCGGGCGAGGCTGGGCTGGTCATCCGGAAAATGCACTTGGATAAGCGCTTCACCAAGCCCCATCAGCTCGGTCGATTGGAGGACCGGGGCCGGCATCGGATCAGGGAGCCGTGGTGCAAGCCGCAGGACCACCGAATGCATCACTTTGCGCATCCACTTGGACGTGATTCCCGCTGTCAAGGGGTAGACGGGCACGATGCGGTTGGTGTGCAGTTGTTCCCGCTCGAGGAGTTCCCACTCCGGACTGCTCATCGTCAGATGGCCGAGGTATTGGTCCACACTGGACGAGAGCACGACGGCCTGGCCAGGCTTGAGTTTGGTGGCAATCCAGGGTTGGTTGAACCAGGTCACTCGGAGTGAACCGGTTCCATCCGTCACAACCGCCTCGACCAGCTTCATTTTGCCGCCTCGAACGGGGCGAACGCGGATCTGGTCAACGCTGGCTATGATCGTGACGTCTTCGCCATACCATAGGCGATTGATGGTCTTGAGCTGTGAGTAATCATCGTAGCGCCGGGGAAGATGCCAGAGGAGATCCCCCAGGGTTTCCAGGCCGAGTTTTCGGAGGGTCTTCGCCGACTTGGGGCCAATGCCGGCGATCGTGGTCAGTGGGGCGCCCATGGCTGCCGGTGTTCCAGCTTGGTCTTCGCTGTCTGCCCGAGGTTCCGCAGGATTCGGTTTTTTCGCAGGTGATCCCGCAGGTTGTGGTTGATGAAGGTTGTCGCCCTGGGCGGAATCGAGCCTCTGGTTCGTCATCGGCTGGTTCAGACGCCGTTGCAGGCTCTTCGTCCCCTTCCGAAGCCACAGGGAAGGCTCCCAAATCGTCTTCTTCCCTTGACAAACGGGCCCAAAGTCCCTGGAGAGCCTCTTTCCTGGATTTGGCGGTGAGACCCGGGTAGTCTCTCAATCGGGTCATCACGGCTTCAATCACGGTCGGATCCAGGCCGGAGGCCTCCGCGTCCGAACGCCAGGGGTCCAACATTCGATTGAGGCCGCCCATCACTGCCTTATTGTCGAACCCACGTTGGCACTCGAGTTCAATGTATTTGGCAAGTTTGTCAATGGCTGGATTCATGTGGGGTAGCTGTTTCAATTGATTCCATTTGTCAGGTGACCGGCCCATTGCCAGCGAGAGTACCTAGCGGGTGCCAATGATACCATCGGGCGCCTTTGCGCGCCCGGGTCCGGGAAAATGAGCCTGAGCGCGGCAGCTTACCTCAGGATTTGGCCAGACCCCGAGTACCGACCGTTCTTTTCCAGAACGATCACACCCAGACTGTCCGTTCCAACCAGCGTTCCCATCGTCGGGCCATAGTCGGCATGACTGATCGGCACGCCCGGGTGGAGCGCATTGAGCCTTTCCTCAAGCCAATTGAGGTCATCCTGGTTGTGGCGAAGGCCATGCAAGACGGCGATATGCTCGAGATCGGAGAATTCAGCCACGAATTCGATCAGCTTCTCGAGCGCGCGGGCGGGAGCGAACCTTCTCCATTGGGATCAATCGACCGTCTTCCATCGTCAAGAAGGCAATCACCCCCAGCATGTTTCCCAGAATGGCCTGCGATCGGGTCACGAGCCCATGCCGATGCAGATGGGACAGGTCCTCCAGGAAGAAGATCGTGTAGAGCCGAGGAATCATCCCGCGCACGACCCGAACGATGTCTTCGAAGGATTGGCCGGCTTCGGCGGCAAGGATGGCCGCTTGGGCCAGCAGACCCAGCCCAAAAGACATGGTCTGGGAGTCAATGACCTGAATTTCGCATCGGCCGAGGAGCTGCTCGCTAGCCATCAGGGCGTGCGCGTATGCCTGGCTGGCCGCAGAAGCCGTGTGAATGGAAATGATCTGGTCCGTGTCTTGATGCAGCTTCTGATACGTTCGAACAAAACGAGCCAGCCCGGGATCCTCCGCCACAGTGGGCTCGCCGTCCTCAATGAAGAGGTCTCGGTAGGCCTCCATACTTGAACCGGGGACCTCTGCGCGCCTTTCCTGGGATTGCCGGATGGTGAATTCAACCGGTGTGAGCAGGGAGTGTTCCCATAACTTGGGGTCGGGAAATCGGGCGGAGGAGTCGGTGACGATGCGAACCCGCGAGTTTCTCATTCGAGCGACAAGATGAACAAGTAGTGGGGTTGGCCGCCATCCACGAGCTCGACTTCGAGGCCGGGCCAGCGATGTCTCACCGTGTCTGCCAGGGCATTCGCCTCCTGGGCTGAGAGATCCTTGCCGAAGTAGAGAGTGATCAGCTCCGCCTGTTGCACGTCGGCGGCTTCGAGCAACGAAAGAAGGGTCGGGCCAAGTTCATCGCCGCAAACCACCAGCTCCCCTTCGAGCAGGCCGATGAGCTGACCCTCCTCAGTGTGGACGCCGTCGATCTCAACGCTGCGCGTGGCCACGGTGATCTCGCCGGTCTTGCTGTCGCTTAGTGCCTCGGTCATGACCTGGAAGTTGGTCTCAAGCCCGGCCTGACGGTCCAGGCGAAGCATGGCCGAGACTCCCTGGGGAACGGTCCGCGCCGGAAGGACTTTCACTTTCTTGACTGTCAATTCGGCGGCTTGGTTGGCCGCCATGAAGATGTTCTTGTTGTTGGGCAGGATCAAGATTTCATCGCTGGCCAAGAGGTCGATGGCGGACAGGATCTGCTTGGTGCTCGGGTTCATCGTCTGGCCGCCTTCGATCACGGCCGCTGCCCCCAGGCTGGTGAAGACGCGTCCAATGCCGGGACCCGGGGCGACCACAACCACCCCCACGCTGCCGCGGGCGGCGTTCTCGGTGTGTAGCTCGATGCCATCTGGCGACCCCGGTGCCGGGTTGATCTGGTCCATCAGGTTCTCGATGGCGACCTTGGTGATGGTGCCCAGCCCGCGCACATAGTCGATGGGATCGTATTGGGTGTTATCGGGGACGTGAATGTGCATTCGATAGAGCCCGTCCCCTTCGCCCACCTGAATCGATGTCCCCATGTCTTCAAGGCGCTTGTAGAACTCGTCCACGTCCAACTGGCCCTTGGGGCGGAAGTCAACGATGACTTCCCAGTCCTGCCCCGGCTCGGCAAACTCCTGCGCGGCTTCGAAATCCAGGGTGGGGAGTGGTTGTGTTGCCAGCTCGGCCTGATCCAGAGGCATCCCATAGGCGGAGCGGAGCATGCCCTCGAGGATTAAGAACAGGCCCATGCCCCCCAAGTCAACGACTCCGGCTTGCTTCAAGATGGGGAGCAGGTCCGGTGTACGGGCCACCAACTCGTCGGCTGCATTGACGACCCTTTCCAACAGCTCAAGGGTTGAGGTTGCACCGGAACCCAAGGCGTGTTCAGCCGCCAGGGCTACGTCCTTGGACACGGTCAGAATGGTTCCCTCAACCGGGCGGACGACCCCTTTGTATGCGGTATCGCGCGCCTCTGCCAGGGCTTTAACGACGCCGGCAACATCGATTTCGTCCTTGTCATCGATGGCGCGGGCGAAGCCTCTCCAGAGCTGAGAAAGAATCACGCCTGAGTTGCCGCGGGCGCCCATCAGGGCGCCATGGGCCACGGCTTTGGCGATCGTGCCCAGGGGCGCGTCTTCCTGAGCTTGAACCTCAGCCCAAGCGGCTTGCATGGTCAGCATCATGTTTGTGCCGGTATCTCCGTCGGGGACGGGGAACACATTTAAGTTGTTCACCACCTCATGGTTGGTTCTTAGCCAAGCGTAGCCGGCTTCGACGCCCTGGCGAAGTGCATGGCCGTCCACACAGGCGTAGCGTGCGGACAGGCGCTGCTGCAATCGCGGGGTAACTTCGGTCAAGGAGGTCATCCTGTCAGCTTAGTCGGTGTTGCTCACGCGCAGATCCTGCACGTGAACGCCAACCGAGGCGACTGGCATACCAATAGCCGTTTCCACCTGGTACTTGACGGCATTGGCTACGCTGTGAGCTACGGTGGCGATCCGTGTGCCGTACTCGACCACAATGTAAAGATCGATCTCGATGTTTTCGCGCTCGGCCCGTACCACTACGCCATACGTGGGATCGGCGGCAAGCACGTTCACCAGACCTGTCATCAGGTTCCTGGAAGCCATCCCTACCACGCCATAAGACTGCGCCGCCGCCCGGCATGCGATGGTTGCTATCGCGCGGGGCGAGATGCTGATGGTACCGAATGCGGTTGCTTCACCAGCAGTCATGACAGGGACGCTTTCGCTTGGGATCTGAAGGAACGGGGTGGGTGATGTGTGGTAAGATTAGCGCCGCTTGAGCAAGAATTCTCAATCGAGGAAAGGATTCTCGGTCGATGGCAAAGTGTGAGCATTGCGGTAAGATAACCACCTTCGGTCATAATCGAAGCTTCTCTATGAGGGCGACGCGGCGAACCTTCCGGCCAAACCTGCACAAGGTGAAAGTCATGGAAAACGGACGCCAGGTCCAAAAGATCCTGTGCGGCAAGTGCTTGAAACGCACGGCTAAGGTCTGACGTCAACGATACTCGTCCTCTCACTACGAGTTGCCCTCGGCCGCCGAGCAATCGGCGGCCGTTTTCATCCCTGATCCTGGGTCGCGGCGGCTTGTAGGGAACTTCGCAGGGTCTCGACGCCCACTTTGATGCCGTCGGGATGCTTGAAAATCGCGCTGGCGGCTACGAAGACCTGCGCCCCGGCACGCAGCGCGTTGGGGGCCGTTGTTTCACTCAGTCCACCATCCACTTGGATCAGCGCGTGGCTTCCGACCTCGTCCCGCAGACGGCGAACGGTGTCTACCTTCCCGACACAAGCCTCGATGAAGGATTGGCCGGCGTAGCCTGGATCCACGGTCATCACCAGCGCCAAATCCGCCTGTCCGATGACCGTGCGAAGGGCCTCGGCAGGGGTTCCAGGGTTGATGGCCACCCCGGCCCGGCAGCCGGACTCCTGGATCTGTGACAACGTCCGATGGAGGTTAGGGCCGGCTTCAACGTGAACGGTCAGGGAATCGGCCCCGGCTTCAATGAAGTCTGGAACCAGTCGCTCCGGCTGTTCGATCATCAGGTGAACATCCAACGGCAAACTGGTTGCGCGCCGGCATGCGCGGACAATGGCCGGCCCCATGGTCAGATTGGGGACGAAGTGACCATCCATCACGTCGAGATGGATCCAATCGACGCCGGCGGACTCAGCTTCATGGATCGCTTCCCCCAGATTGGTAAAATCCGCCGCCAAGATAGAAGCCGATATAAGGGCAGGTGGGGTCATCAGGTCAATGATACCGTCGCCCCATGCGTAATACAAGACTGGAGACCCCCGCCCAGAATCCGGCAGCTACCGCGGCGAACTGCTCAAAATCGACGACTGTAAACGGGCTGTAAGGTTATGGCGAGGTGAGATCTGCCATACTGAGAGCGCGTGGAGAAAGCCATGGAATTGCTGGACCAACCTTGGCCCTTAGCGTGTGCCTGGAGTTTAGATGCTCCACCCTTTCCGGGGAATGGATTGCCCAATCGACCGGATTAAAGTTAAAATGACCGAGTCTAAAAGAAGATCACACCCAAGATGATTCCGAGCTCCGGATTGACCCAAATTGGCGCAAGTCAGCAAGCCATCACCCTCCTGATCCAGTCTGGGTTGGCGATGGGCGCCTTGGCCATGGCCGGCTGGTTCCGGTCGCTGCTCGACGCGCCCCAAGACGACCCGAGGGCCGCGGATGGTTTGGGCAAGACGGATGCGGAACGCGTGGCCCACCTCCAAGAGGAAGTGGCACGGCTGCGATTGGTTCTACGCAAGACGGCGGCCATGACGGCGACCCTCAACTACGAGCGCGTGCTGGATATGGTGATCGACCTGGGCACGGCAGCCCTCTCGGATCCTGGAAATGGCGGTCAGCGCATCGTCAGTGCGCTGTTCCTATTCAATGAAGACGAGTTGTATGTTGCCGCCGCCCGAGGCCTCTCGCAGGCGGACAACCGTGTGACGCTTCCGGGGCGAAGTGGCGTTCTTGGGGATGCGCTCACGGCATGCGAGGCAAGGCTTTGCTCCGAACCCTCGCGTGACGCCGAGCTCCAGTTCATCGCCGCCCTCCAGCCGACGCGGCAGGCGCTGGTCATTCCCCTCGGCGTCGGGCTGGATGTCTATGGCGTGCTTCTGTTCGCTCATCCGACACCGTCTTTTTTCGATCGCCCGGACAGGATCGAGCTGATGGATCTGGCTGCGCAGCAGGCGATGATTGGCCTTCAGAACGCGCGCCTGTATCACGAATTGGAGCAGGAGAAGGAACGCATCTCCGAGATACAAGAAGAGGCGCAGAAGAAGCTGGCGCGGGATCTGCACGACGGCCCGACCCAATCCATCGGTGCCATAGGGATGCGCGTCAATTTTGCCCGCCGTCTCCTTGAACGGGACCCGAAGGCAGCAGCGGACGAGCTGTATAAGATCGAAGAGTTGGCTCGGCGAACCACCAAAGAGATGCGCCAAATGCTATTCACTCTGCGTCCCCTCGTTCTTGAATCCGAGGGCCTTGTTCCGGCTCTGCATCACCTTGCGGACAAGATGATGGAGAACCACGACCAAAAGGTCGTGGTGGAGGCCGAGGAATTGGCGGTGAAGGACCTGGAGGTTGGGAAACAGGGTGTTGTTTTCTTTATCGTCGAAGAAGCCGCCAACAATGCCCGCAAGCATGCCCGCGCCGATCATATCTGGCTTCGCCTGACTCGGGATGGGGACATGATGGTGGTCGAGGTGGCGGATGATGGGCGAGGCTTTGACGTCGGGGAAGTGGAAGCCGACTACGAGAAGCGTGGAAGTATGGGGATGATCAATCTTCGAGAACGAGCCGAACTAGTCAATGGCATCCTCAAGATTGAATCGACCCCCGGCCGGGGGTCTCGAGTGAGGGTGATAGTTCCGCTAAGCGTGGAAGCCGCCGAGCGGCTTCACCGGGCCGGGTTCGCCGCCTGAGCTTCGCCGGTCGGGCCATGTGCCCCCGATGGCAAGTCCGAGGAGCGCCCCTAAGGGGCGTTTTGTTTTTCGGTTGCCAGCTGACCACAGCCTGCCTGGATGTCGATGCCTCGGCGGACACGAATTGTGCACGGTATGCCTCGTGATTCAAGGATGCTTTGAAAGGCACGTGCCCGCTCGAGGGGCGTCGGCCCGCCCGCATAGCCCCGGGTGGGGTTGAGGGGGATCAGATTGACATGGCACAACATCCCGGTCACGAGCCGAGCCAGGGCCCGGGCCTGATCGGGGGTGTCGTTGACCCCCTCGATCAGAGCCCATTCGAACGTGATCCGTCTGCCAGAGGCGAGTGTGTACTCCCTGCAGGCGTCGATCAAGACGTCCAAGGGATAATGGCGCGCAATGGGCAGCAGCTCGGCCCGCAGGTCGTCGGTGGCGGCGTGGAGGGACACAGCCAGGTTGTAGGGGTGCCCTTCGGTCGTGAACTGACGGATCTTGGGTACAAGACCCACTGTGGAAACGGTGAAGCGTCGAGCCCCGAAGTTGAATCCATCGGGATGATTGAGTTGGTCCAAAGCGGCCAGCGTGGCATCGTAGTTGTGCATCGGCTCGCCCATGCCCATGACCACCACATTCGTCAGGCGATCAGCCTGCTCTGCAAGCATCCGAGCGAAGGCCAACACTTGTTCGATGATCTCGCCTGAAGTCAGGTTGCGCTGGAAGCCCATCTGCCCGGTGGCGCAAAACACGCACCCCATGGCGCATCCTGCCTGCGTCGAAATGCAGGCCGTTCGCCGCGTGTTGTAGTGCATCAGCACCGCCTCGACGGAGCGTCCATCCGGGGACTCGAGCAGGAGTTTGTCCGTTTCACCGTCCGATGACTTCAGCCTGGCGGTTGGGCGAAGAGAACTGAAGCTGAATTGATCGGCCAGCCTTTCCCGAAGGGCAGATGGCAAAGTCGTAATCCGGGATGCCTCAGATACCAGGTTTCGGTAGAGCGCCGTCCAGATCTGGTCGGCCCGGAAGCCGGGTTCGTCCCAATCGCGCACAAGGTTGGACCAATCGTCCCGGCTGAGATCGAACGCCAAGCGACGCTCAGGCATTTTTGGCCTGGCGGAGCGAAGCTGTGAGTTCAATCAGGTCGGAAAAGACCCAGGTGGGTTGGACTTGACTGCGGGACAGGGCGGCTCGGTCGGTGACCCCGGTCAGGACTAAGCAGGTGTTGAGCCCGACGTCGTGGCCGCCCTGGATGTCGGTGTCGAGGCGGTCGCCAAGCATCAACGTGGTTTGGGCCAGCGACCCCAGTCTCTCGAGGGCGAGTTCAAAGTACAGCCTCTCGGGCTTTCCGACGATGGTCGGCTCCTGGTCGGTAGCCGCCTGGATGGCGGCCAGCAGCGATCCATTGCCGGGGACCAGGCCGCGGGGCGTCGGGAAGGTACGATCCGGATTGGTGCCGACGAAGGCAGCGCCGCGGCGGATGGCAAGCGTGGCCTCAGCCAACTTGTCGTAGGTCACGGCGCGATCCATGCCAACCACGACGGCCTGGGCCTCCTCGGCGCGGCTGACCAAGGCGAACCCGGTCTGGATGAGAGCGTGTTCCAAGCCGTCTTCGCCGATCATCAAGATTCTTGCCTTGTCGGGCAGCGTGCGCGCCAGATAGCCGGCTGTCGCCAAGGCGGAGGTCAGGATGGCCCTCGAGGGCAGCTCAACGCCCACCTTTTCGAGTCGCTGCTGGACGACGTCGGGCCGAGCGGTCGAGTTGTTGCTAGCAAGGAGCACCTTTATCCCAGCAAGTTGGAGGTAATCGAAAAACGGTTTGACCCCCGGCAGCATCTCAGGGCCACGCCACAGCACGCCGTCCAGATCCACGATCAGCGAATTCATCTCTCTGAGCGACGGCATTAGTGCCACCCCGCGGAGACCATGGTCTGTGGCGAGGCGGCCAAGGCGCCTTTTGAGAAGCTGCCGGCCGTCACTTGCTGAACTTCCTCTGCAGGTGTTCGAAGACTGGACGGTCGATCAGCCGGGCCCCGAGATCGGCGCGGTCTTCGAAGTTTTCGTTGCCGATGAACTGGCGCAGCGAGTGCCTGGTCGCATCATCCCAGACGTCATCCGGATTCCCATCGAAAAGGCCTTGACCGGCCATCCATCGCTTCAATTCCACCAGGACGTTGGACTCGATCTTCAATTGATCCTCAGGTCCACTTTCCCCGAAGTAAAGGTCGTGAATGGTAACGAGGTCGACGAGGTGGGGTATGGGATCGTGGTCGTCATCGATACGGTAGTCCAGCCACCGATCATTGAATCCGGCGTAGCCGGCTCCAGCCTTGACCACCAGAATGGCGGCGCTTTGACGTCCGCGGCGGTCGCCCCCCGCCTGATCGCCAGCTTGCAGAGCGGCCAGCAGCCGGCCTGGCAGCTCGCCGGAAGCGGCTTGGTAGGAAGAGGCCATCGCGGCTACGACCTGGGGGCCCACCAGGATGTTCCCCTGGGCAGCGAAGTGATCCCCTGTGGTTCCACCGGCCCAGTCGAAACAGTCGTGGCCGGTGAATGTGGCCGGGCGCCCCTGAGCATCGACCATCCCCACTTGCCGAAGGGTCCGATCGCTGTCCTGGCTGAGCAAGGCGGACATGGCCTTCTCGGCCGACGTCCCATCACGCATCAAGGCCAATCCCTGCGGGCCAAAAGTTGTGTTGGCATGAGCTTGGGTGGCTACCGCCCCGGCGCCGGCCTCCGCCCACGGGACCACGGCTCCGACGGCCGGGAACTTGGAAGCGACCGCAATACCCCAGGCCCGGGATCGTGGGTCGTAGGCGACAATCGAGAAGGTCGAAGGCGTGATCAACAGGTTGTCTCCTGCGTTGAACGAAAGTCAGGCTGCGTCTGGCAGAGGCTGATCTTGTTCGAGAGCCAGATCCTGCCCGTCACGGTTCGAGATGCGAGGCGGAGCTTTGCCGGTGATGGACTCTGCGTCGAGCGTCACCTGAGCAATTTCCGGATGAGAGGGGATCTCGTACATGATGTCGAGCAGGGCATCTTCGATGATCGCCCGGAGGCCGCGTGCGCCGGTCTCGCGTTTGATGGCCAATTGGGCAGCCGCCTCCAATGCTTCCGGCGTGAAGTCCAGTTCAACATCATCAATCTCGAAAAGTCGTTGATACTGCCGGACCAGCGCGTTCTTCGGGACGGTGAGAATGGAGCGCAGGTCGTCGACGCCCAGGGGGTCGACCACAGCCGCCACAGGCATGCGCCCAACCAACTCGGGAATCATGCCGAACCGCATGAGGTCATCGGGGATCATCAGCCGGAGCAGGGCAGTCATCTCGTTTTCACCGTTGCCGATCGCCGGGCGTGCCCCCGGGAAGCCGAGCCGGCCGCGGCGGCCGACGCGCTGCGCAATGATCTCCGAGAGGCCGTCGTAGGTCCCGCCGCAAATAAAGAGCACATCTCGCGTATCGAGCTGAATGAACTCCTGCTGAGGATGCTTGCGGCCACCTTGAGGGGGGACGTTGACCGTCGCGCCTTCGATAATCTTGAGCAGCGCCTGCTGGACACCTTCGCCCGAAACATCGCGCGTGATGCTCGGGTTGTCGCCGGTCTTCCGGGCGGTCTTGTCGAGCTCGTCGATGTAGACAATGCCCTTCTCGGCTCGTTGGAGATTAAAGTCGGCAGCCTGAAGCAGCCGGAGCAAGATGTTCTCGACGTCCTCGCCCACGTAGCCGGCTTCGGTCAGCGCCGTGGCGTCGGCTATACAGAACGGAACGTCGAGGGTTCGAGCTAAAGTCTGAGCCAGGAGCGTCTTGCCGCAGCCGGTCGGGCCAATCAGCAGGATGTTGCTCTTCTCAAGCTCCACCCGGCGATCACCGCGGCTGGCGATGCGTTTGTAATGGTTGTACACCGCCACTGAGAGCACACGTTTGGCGTGTTCCTGGCCGATGACGTACTCTTCGAGCTTGGCAAAGATTTGTTTTGGGGAAAGCGAGGGGCGGCCGGTCGCCGTCAAGCCGGCGCGGGCCGCCCTTTCGTCTTCGCCGATCAAAATATCACGGCAAAGCTCAACACACTCGTTGCAGATATGGACGTCGTCCGGCCCAGAGATCAGCCTTTGGACTTCCGCTTCTTGGCGATTACAGAAGGAGCAGCGCCTGATTTGCTCGGGCGTCAGCTCGTCAATGGTCACGGTCTAGGTGCTCGCTTTCTCCTTCTTGCCCAACTCGGCTACGTGACTTCCGGGTTGCAAGACATGGTCCACTAGGCCATAGCCTTTGGCGCCATCGCCATCCATGTAGAAGTCACGCTCGGTATCGCGTTCGATGACTTCGTGGGTCTGGCCCGTATGCTGAACCAGTATAGCATTGATTTTTTCACGAAGCCGCAGGATCTCTTTGGCCTGAATTTCAATGTCCGTAGCCTGGCCCTGCGCGCCCCCCAGCGGCTGATGGATGTGTATCGTGGCGTTGGGCAGGGCGTAGCGCATACCCTTGGTTCCGGCGGTCAGAAGGATAGTCCCGAAGGAAGCCGTCATGCCAACGGCCACGGTGGACATCGGGGCACTGACCTGCTGCATGGTGTCATAGATCGCCAAGCCGGCGTAAATCTGCCCCCCCGGGCAATTGATGTACATGTTGATTTGCTCTTCTGGGCTTTCCTGATCGAGATAGAGCAGCTGGGCGACAATCAAATTGGAGACCTGGTCGTTGATCGGGGTACCCAGAAAAACGATCCGGTTCCGCAAGAGGAGCGAATAGATGTCGTAGGCTCGCTCGCCTCGTCCGGTGTTCTCGATCACCATCGGGATGACCGACATGGGGTCAAAGCTGGTCATGATTCTGATCTACTCCTCGCTAGGTGCGGGTTCTTCGGTGGCGTCGGAAGAGGACTCCGGTTTGGCTTCCAGCTGAGATTCGGCTTCTTCGCCGCCGGTCGCCGCGTCGGGGTTCTGATCCTGAGGGTTGGGGGCTGTTTGGTTTTCATGTTCGACTGAATCCGATGCTGCGGCCTGGCCGTCATCATTGCCGACACCCAGCTCGGGCGCTTCGCCCTTGGCGATGGCTACCAACCGCTCGACGGCTTTGTCGGTAAGCAGGTCCAAGGCCACACTCCGCCGGCCGGCGGGTGTGTCCAGGCGCTTCCGCAACTCCTGCGAGCGACCTTCGAGCGGCGCCACGATGTTATCCAGGGCGGCGTCAATTTCGTTCTCGCCCACTTCCAGTTCTTCCACGTCGACGACTTTGCCCAGGACCAAGCCGCGCTTGAGGCGGGTCTCGGCTCGGGGCTTGAGCTCTTCGCGCAGCTCGGGAAGGCCCTTGGCCTCGATTTTCAAATAGTCATCCAGAGTGAGTTTTTGGCGCTCAAGCTGATGGCCCAGATCGTGGAGCAAGTCATCGATTTCGCGATCCAGCAAAATGGACGGGAAAGTCACCTGAGCGCCCTCAACGGCTTCCTCAATCACGCTCTGAGCGTAATCGGATTCCGTCTGCTGATCGAGCTGCGTCTTGAGCTGCTCACGAACCTTCACCCGCAGCTCAAGCAGACTCTCAAACTCGCCCAGTGTCTTGGCAAGATCGTCCGACCACTCAGGCACAAGCCTTGACTTGACGTCCAGACAGGTGATGTGGAACGTGGCCGATTTGCCGCGCAGGTCCTCGTTGGCGTAATCATCCGCAAAAGTGTGATCGAACGACTTTTCATCCCCGGCCGACATGCCCACAAGATGCTGGGCGACGCCAGGAACGGGCCAGTCGGTTTCTTCTTCGACAAGCACCGACACGTTCTTCTCGTTCAACAGTCGGTCCTCATCACTGGCCGCTTCGTCCTTCAGCTCGCCTTCAACGTCAAGCACCACGACGTCGTTCATTTCGGCCGCCCTGTCGACCGGTTCGATCAAAGCCTGGCCTTGGCGAAGGTCCTCCATGACGTCTTCCACCGACTGGTCGCTGACCTCGGGGGCCTCGTAATCCAGGCGCATCTCGCGGTATGCCCCGAGGTCGATTTCGGGAGCCAGCGGAACGCTGTAGCGCAGGACGAGCGGCTCGCGGCTGACGACCTCTTCCAGCGCTCCGGGAGCGTATGGCTCGATGTCCGCGTCGTCAAGTGCCGACTGATAGATCTCCTGACCCAGTGAGTCTAGGGCCTCCTCGAACACCTGCTCTTCGCCGACCTTATTCAACACCACCGGGTAGGGCGCCTTGCCGGGCCGGAAACCGGGGATCTTGATCCGGCGGCTCAGCTTGCGAGCGGCAGCCTGCATCGCCTTTTGGAGCTGTTCAGTCGGGACTTCGACCGTGATTTCGACTTGTCTGTCTTCGAGATCCTTGGTTTCGACTTTCAAAATGCTTGAACCTCACGTCTTTTTGCGCATCGCTCAGCGCCGAGTCGATGGTCGATTTTCGAATGCCTGGTTTGGGACAGGTTGACCCTCGAGGTCAGGTGGGGAAGGAGGGAATTGAACCCTCACGCCTTGCGGCACGTGATCCTAAGTCACGCCTGTCTGCCAGTTCCAGCACTTCCCCATGTCTCGGGATTATATCTGGCGCTATAGGGGCTGTAAAGGCGGCCACCTATGCGGCGGCCAGGGCGTGGCGGAGTTGGCCGAGGTGGACCAGATCGTGGTCGACAGCGAGGCTGACGAGCTCGATCAACGTGGTGGGGCCAAACAACGCATGACGGGCCGGGAGGCGCCACGCTTGGTGGTCCAGCGAGGCAAGCCGGGCAATGGTCTCAATCCGGGCATCTGTAAACCGCGCCAGGGCTTCATGTGGATCCTGATCCAAGTAGCGGCGCGGCTCGGCCCATTGATCGGGATCCGCAGCCGAAATGAAGGCGCCGGGCTGGTTCAGGATCTGCTCCACGCGGACATGGTTCACTTCCAGCTCGACGTCGCGCAAGTGACAGACAATCTCGACCGGTGACCATTCGGAAGTTGAAGGCCTCTTCTGCCAACGACCGGCAAGGACGCCATCCGTCAAACCAAGCAGCGCAGCCAGGTAACCACGCAGGCGAGCAAGCACCTGCGGTGGGGTGGCAGGGCTTCCCTCGTCTAAGGGGCGAGCCGCCTCGTCCGCCTGGAGCCAGATCGTGGCCTCCGACAGCGAGCCCCCGGGAAAGCTGCCGTTGGGTGTGTGGGTCACATGGAACGCATGCATGCCCAACAGCACGGCCGGCGCCAGGTCGGCCTCTTGATTGTCGCCGATCATCGCCGCCTCGGAGCACGGGCGGCCAAGCTTGCCCAAGATTTCGGCGTAGTACTCGGGATTAGGCTTCGTGTAATGGGCCGTCTCATAGGAAGTGATCAGGGAGAAATCGCTTGATTCGGCGGGCACGCCGGACCAGGCCAGGCGCTGGGTGATGGCCGAGCGCGGGAAGAGAGGGTTGGTGGCCAGGACTAACTCGAAGTCGGCCTGACGCGTCTGGCTGATGAATTCGGGTGCTTCATCCCGCACACGCGTCAGCCGTCGAAGCGCCGGGAACTCATCCGTGTAGAAGCTGGCTACACGGGCTTGCAGATCCAACTCGGTAACGCCAAGAGCCGGGTAGAAGCGCTCATCGAAAACGGACTTGAGGGTCCGCGTGGGGTCGAGGTTGTCATTCATGGCCTGGACGGCCTCGAGCAGACAGGCGATCAGGCGGTCCCGCGGGGCGAGATCGGACAAGTGGTTCGCCAACCGGTCGAAATAGGCCGGGAGAAACTCGCCCATGTTGGTGTCGAGCAGCGTGTCGTCCAGATCGATGAGCAGGGTCTTGATCATAGCTCCTCTGTGGACGTCTCGAGCGGAGGAAGATGCAGGTGGCACTGTCCGCAACCGATCTGCGGTTCCTTGACCTCGGAGAGCGTCTGGGTGCACATGGCTGTAACGTTGACATGTTTGCCAAGTCCGAGGAACCCGGAATCGACCCTGGCCTCAAGCACTAGGTGGGGGCAGGCATTGGCCATGGTGATCCTGGGGACGGGGCAGGAGGCGCAGAGCTTGGGCTCCCAAGTTCCCCCGTTGGGAGTGCGGTCAATCAGGCGGCATTCTTGCTGATCTCGACCGCGATAGAAGTCCTCATAGTAGAAGGGGCATTCACTGCCAGCAGGGGTTCTCATGGCCGGGTCAAGCCCGCGTGATGTATTGGCCGGTGCGCGTATCCACGCGAATTCGATCGCCGGTTTCGACGAACAGGGGAACCTGGACCTTCAGGCCCGTTTCGGTCTTAATCGTCTTGGTCGCCCCAGTGGCCGTATCTCCTTTAACAGCGTGTTCGGCTTCGACGACGTCCAGGTCCACCGCGGTGGGGAGTTCGATGTCGAGGGGCTCCGGACCGTAGAAGGTCAGCTTCACCTCCAGGTTCTCCTTCAAATATTCGACGGCCTCACCCAGGGTCGAACCGTTGAGCACAGGCTGCTCGTAGGTGTCAGTGTCCATGAAATAGTACAGGTCTCCGTCGTGGTATAGGAATTGGGCCACTCGATAGTCCAGCCGCACGTCCTGCACCCGATCACCAGAATTGAAGGTCTTTTCGAGCACGGTCCCCGTGCGCAGATTGCGCACCTTGGTCCTGATGGTCGCCTTGCCGCGCCCGGGTTTGTTGTGAGAGTATTCGATGACTTTGTAGAGGTCCCCATCCAGTTCGAAGGTCACACCGCTACGGAGATCGTTGACGTCTATCAAGGGGGCTCGTCCTTAGGATGACATGGACACAATGGGAGCATTATAAAGGTCCGCTCTCGGCAGCGTCAACGTCTGTCATTTGGAGAAGGGGCCGTGGGCGATCGGCACCCACGGCCCCTTCGATGGCTCAGCTCGAACTCACCGTCATTTGACTACGATCGAAGTGTGCATTCCCTTCTCATAGTGATCCGGCAAATGGCACGCAAACTCCAAACTTCCTTCGGGATAAGCCTGGAGAAAAGTGTAGTCCACGGTCGCCGTCTGGCCGGGCTGAAGGTCGGCCTCTTCAATATGAGCCAGCGCGTCGGAGTCCAGTTGATCAGAACCGACCGAAGACGGCTCCGGCTTGATAATCATGAACTCGTGCTCCATCTGACCTTTGTTGGTGACGACAAAATGGTAGGGGACCCCCACCTTAAAACTTGTCATCGAAGATTGGAATTGATATTCGGAGGCCGTCACATCAATTGTTACCGGGCCGGTGGAACTGCCGCCGCAGGCGGCCAAAACTAAACCAGCGATCAGCATGCCAAACAACACGAGAGGAATACGCTTGTACATTACCAACCTCCAACAGAGAAATGTGTGGTACGAATTTGCCCGCAATATTGGGCGTGGCCGAGATCAACCTGTCCCGAACGCTCCGCCAGATACATTCGCCCGGCAGGCACGTTCACTGACTTTAGCACTTGCCCCTATTGAACCTCAATCGGAATATGCATCCCCTGGTCGTAGTGGCCCTTGATGTGACAGGCGAATTCAAGTTCGCCCATCGCGGCCGGCGCCATGAAAGTGTAGTCAAGGGTCGCCGTTTGGCCAGGTTGGAGTTCATCTGACTCAACACTGGCCAAGGCCATCTTGTCCATTTCCTCCATGTCCATGCCCGCTTCATCTATCGGCTTCATTATCATGAGTTCGTGGGGGACGCTGCCCTCGTTTTTGATGACGAGGTGGTAAGGGACGCCGACCTTGAACGTGGTCTGGGAGACTTCGTACTTGAAGTCTGTTGCCGTGATATTGACAGTCTTGGGCCCTGAAGACCCGCCGCACGCGCTCAAGACCATCCCCGCCAAGAGGCTAAGTAGAACAACCCACCTGGACCTTTTCATCACTGTTCACCTCCCAAGGTGCGTGGCATCCGATTCTGGATGCCGACGAATGAACGGCCGGCCGAGTAAGAAGTGGCAATCCTGCATGACGTGGGGGCGCGGGACGGGGGCCTCGTGTGATCTCATGCTCGCGCGAACCGGTGTCTGACGGGCGCCTCGCTGCCTCGGGCAGTACTTGATGGCTGGCAATCCCGGCCTCGGCCCGGCCAAGGGTTGAAACAACTGTAAGATCAGGCTACCTAAACGTGTAGGGTCAAATGACCCGATTCCCTCCATGACACCCGTCAATTTGGGACCTTTGCGCCTGGAAGCAGAACGATTCTAATCCCCAAGCCAACGGACCGCCGCCTTGGGTACATCGCTCAGACTTCCGGCCCGCACGGTGCAGCGGGGAAGGGAGTCCACGAAGGCTCGTCCATAAGTCTTGGAGAGTAAGCGCCGATCGAGGCTGACCACCACACCGCGGTCGGAGCGGGTGCGGATCAAACGACCAAACCCCTGGCGGAAGCGGAGGATGGCCTCCGGAACCGAGTATTGGTTGAAGGGCGACTCATACGTCTCGGATCGGGCGGCGATAATTGGATCGCTGGGTACATCAAAGGGCAATCGGACGATGACCAACACCGATAGGGCCTGGCCCGGTACGTCGACCCCCTCCCAGAACGACCGGGTGCCCAGCAGGACCGCCTGGTCGGAGGTGCGGAAGGTCTCGAGCAGGGCGTGTCGTGAAGCGCCCTCTCCTTGCTCATACACCGAGACCCCGGCAGCGGCCAACGGGCCGGAGATGGCCTCGGACGTCCTGCGCAGCTGAGAGTACGACGTAAAAAGGGCGAGCGTCCGGCCGCGGGTGGCGCGGCAGATCTGGATCAGGCCCTGTTCAACGGCGTGCTGGTAGGCGGGTCCGGCGTTGGGTTCCGGAATGTCATTGACCAGATAGAGCAAGGTCGAAGTTTCGTAGTCGAAGGGCGAGCCCAGAGCCAGCTCGTCGGCGTCGGCGGCGCTCAGTCTTTGGCGGATGTAATCGAACTCCCCGGCGGCTGTCAGGGTGGCACTGGTCATGACGACGGCTTCTTTCTCGTGCCACAAGTACCGTTCGACCAGGTGACCGACTTCGAGCGGCGCGGCATGCAGCGAGGGCCGGGCGTGGGACCCGCGCACTTCGGCCCAATAGATCATCATCGGATCAGGGTCGAACACCATGTGGTCCAGGTTCTCGTAGACCTCATTCAATCCGCGGGCGACGGCGCGCGTGGCGAGGGCCAGATCCTCAGCCTGGGCGAGACCCTGATCCGTCAAATCGACCATGTCCCCTTCGACCCGACCCAGCGCCTCCACCAGGTCGGCAAACGGATGCCGCAGGTTATCCCAGGCGATCTCGAGATCGGCCCATTCGGCCAACGTCCGGGTCGAGCCAAGGATTCGTTCCTGCTGGCCGTAAGGCCCGATTGGATGCTGATCGCGCCGCACGGCCAAGAAGTCCTGCAAGGCGGCGAACAGCGCCTGGAAACCGGCCGAGCAATCTTCGGCCCGCCCGGACACCCGATCGACGGCGGCCAACAGGTCCGCCCGAGACGAAGCCGTGAGCTGCTTCTTGGCCAGCTCGGCCAACTGCCCCAGCAACCCGCTCGACTGCCCACCCAGATCTCGCAGCAAGCGCAGGACCTCGTTCTCGGTGACGCGAAAGCTGAGCCCGTTGGTGGTAGCAAACTCCAGGTGGTGAGCCTCATCGACGATAAGGCGATCGTACTCCGGGATGACCCGGTTGCCGGTGGCGATGTCGGCCAGAAGCAAGGCGTGATTGACAATGATCACGTGAGCCGATTCGGCGGCGTGGCGAGCTTTGTAGAAGGGACAAATCCCACCCATCTCAGTGAGGCAGGTGTCCATGGTGCATCCGTCGCTTTCGGCGGAAATCCGGCTCCAGGCCATCATCTCAGCGCTACGCAACAGGTTGATCTCGCCGCGATCGCCTGTGCCACCAGACACCAGCCAGACGAGGATCTTGGCCAATACACGCATTTCGTCTGCCGAGCGGGGCCCCAGCCGGCGCAGAGTGGCCAACTGGCGCGGGCAGAGATAGTTGCCGCGCCCCTTGAGCGCCACTGCCCGAAATGGTCGGTCGAGCACCTGGGACAGATCCGGAACGTCCTTGAGCAAGAGTTGGTCTTGGAGGTTGATCGTGTTGGTGGAAATCACCACGCGCCGGCCGTTTTCGGCCGCCCAGGTCAGGGCGGGAACAAGGTAGGCCATTGACTTTCCCGTCCCGGTCCCGGCTTCCACCAGCAAATGCCGACCTTCGGAAAGCGCGGTGGCCACCGCTCGCAGCATGCTGACCTGCTGCGAGCGGTGTTCGTAGGCGGGAAAGTGGCTGGCGAACGGGCCTCCGGGCTCGAGCACCGACGCCAGGGACTCCACGTCCAACGCCTGGGGTTCATCGGTCGGGTTCAGGCTGCCGTCTGCGGCGCCGGGACGCGTGAGACCGGGAAACTGCGAAGCTGCCTGTTCACTTGGGCCGCCTTCGCCCAGGGAATTGTCCAGGGCGTGATCGAAGAACCAGCCGGCGCCCCAATCGATATCCGCTCCGAAACGGGCAATCTCATCCACGAGCCAATTGGGCAGCTCCGCCAGCCGGTCGAGAAGGCGCAGCATCACCAGGCGGGTTGTGCGCGCGTCGTCCAGGGCTCGGTGGGTCGTGCCGACGGGGACGCCCAATTGCCCAGCCAGCGAGCCCAAACCATAACGGGCGGCGGACGGCAGCAGCACCGATGCCAGATCGTAGGTGTCCAGGGGCAAATTATGGGCGAAGAGCCCCTTTGCCTGCAGGAATCCAAGATCAAATCCCACATTATGGCCGAGCACCGGTAGATCACCGACGAAAGCCTGCAGATCGCCCAGCACCTGGCTGAGGCGGGGCGCGCCTGCCAACATGGCGTCGTTAATCCCGGTCAACTGGGTCACAAACGGCGGGACAGGGCGTCCCGGGTTGACCAGGGTTTTATACTCATCTTCGACCCGATCTCCCTGGAATCGGACGGCGCCAATTTCCATAATGGCGTCCCGGGAAGGATCGAGGCCTGTGGTTTCCAGATCGAGCGAAACGAGGGATGTCATGAGTCGATTTGGCGATTATAACATCGGGCCCCCGGGCAACCGTGCTATACTCGCTTGCCACAAACGCCCCACCTCTCAGATGCGAGCCGATGGTGATTTCAGACCAAGCCCAAACTATTCGTGACAATATTCACAAAGTCATTGTAGGAAAGGATCAGGCGATCGACCTGGCTCTGACGGCCATCCTGTGCGAGGGCCACTTGCTGGTTGAGGACGTGCCTGGGATCGGAAAGACCACCCTGGCCAGGTCGCTGGCCGCCAGCCTAGGAGCGTCGTTCAGCCGGATCCAGTGCACCCCCGATTTGCTGCCTTCGGATGTGGTCGGCGTCAATTGGTTCAACCAAAAGAAGCAAGCTTTCGAGTACCGGCCCGGCCCGGTAATGCACCAGGTGGTCCTGGCGGATGAGATCAATCGGGCCACGCCGCGCACGCAGTCGGCGTTGCTGGAAGCGATGCAGGAACGCCAGGTGACGGTGGACGGGGTCAGCCGGCCCGTGCCGAGGCCGTTTCTGGTCATGGCCACCCAGAACCCGGTGGAATTGGAAGGAACGTTCCCGCTGCCGGAAGCCCAGCTGGACCGCTTCATGTTGAAGGTCGGGCTGGGGTATCCCGAGGCCGATGAAGAAGGAGAAATCCTGCTGCGTTTCAGCAGCGGTGAGCCCGAACTCTCGCTGTCGGCCGTGGTCGGGCCCGATCAACTGGACGCCATGCGCCTTGAGCGCCAGGCCGTCAAGGTCGAACCATCGGTGCGCGGCTACATCATCGGCATTGCTCGCGCAACGCGGGAGCATGCGGAGATCGACCTGGGCGCCAGCCCAAGGGCAACGCTCGCCCTGTATCAGGGCGCCCAAGCCTGGGCGGCCCTTCAAGGGCGCGACTTCGTGCTTCCGGACGACGCCAAGTGGATGGCGCCCTTCGTCCTCACCCACCGCCTGATGATCGCTCCTCAGGCCCAGTTGAGGGGGAGGACACCCGACGAGCTGTTGAAGGACATCATCTCTGAGGTGTCCGTCCCCGTCGAAGACTGAGCCCTGATGAAGAATGGTGCTGAGCTACACGAAGCCTGGGCATGGCTTTCGCTGCTCTTCCTTCTGACCGGATACCTTTTTCACCTGCCGGGTCTGGTGGGGCTGGCGGGGCTCATGGGGACCGTGTTCGCCGCCGCCTGGATATGGAACCGGTTCTCCTTGCAGGGCCTGCGCTACGAGCGGAGGCTGTTCTTCCGCAAGGGCTTCGCCGATGAAACGGTTCCCGTCGACCTGACCGTCGAGAACCACAAACGCCTTCCCCTCGTCTGGCTGCGAATTCGGGATCCCTGGCCCAAGGGGATCGGACCAACCGATGAGAGCCACCTGATAGGTTCTCACCGGGAGGATCTCGCGATCTACCAGCTCCTGGTTTCGCTGCGTGGAAACTCACGGGCGCGGCGCACGTTCGAGATCATGTTCAGGGAGCGGGGCGTCTACCAAATTGGACCGGCCGCGGCGGCGGCCGGAGATCCTTTCGGCCTCTTTGGCTCAGAAGAGCCTGCGCTCGCTCCATCGGAGAAGGTGGTCGTGTTTCCCCGACTGAGGAAGACGGCTGCGCCCCTGTGGCGGGCGGATGATCCCTACGGAGAACGACAGAGTCCGCGTCCGCTCTTCCAGGATCCCAATCGCTCGATGGGCGTGAGGGACTATCTCCCCGAGGATGGGTTTCGCCGCATCCATTGGCCGGCCACGGCTCGGGTGGGCCGGCTCCAGACACGGGTGTTCGAACCAATCCGCGGCTTCGACCTGGTGATCTGCCTGAATGCTTCAACCTACGAACATTACTGGGAGGGGACAAATCCGGAAGTGCTTGAGGCGTTGATTGAGACCGCTGCCTCGCTGGTGGTTGACGCTTTCGGCGCCGGATTTCGGGTGGGGATTATCTCGAACGGCAGCCTGGCCCACGCCGGCCAGGCGCTGAGCATCGCGCCCGGCCGTTCCAAACAGCACTTGCCGCTCGTACTGGAGGCGCTGGCAGCCTTGACCCCGCTGGTGATGTCCCCCTTTGAACGCTACTTGCTCCAGCAGGCTGGGCGACTGGCCTATGGATCGGCGCTGATGGTTGTGACGGCCGTCGCACCGCCGGCGCTGATGGAGAGCCTGATCCGATTGAAAGCCCGTGCTCGCCGAACGGTCCTTGTGTTTGTGGGCGCCGACCCCCCGGACGATGTGCCGGGAATCGAGATTGTCCACGATCCCCTGCCGAAGGTCGCCGCCGCTTTATGAGTATGGCCACCGATCGTCAGCTGAGTCCCCCCTCGCCCTATGGCACGCTCTGGGTGTCTTGGCCGCCCTGTTGATGGATGTCTGCTGGGTGGCAGCCTGGCTGAGATTGATCACTGCCGATCAAGCTCCCCCGCCGCCGGTGGTTCTGGTCATGTGGCTGATGTGCTTGGGCCTGACGTCCTATGCCATCGGACGCCTGTCTCAGCAGCTTTACCTCAAATCGACGGTTCATCACCTAATGGGCGCGGTCGGATTGGTGCTCGCCTTCTTGGTGAGTTTGGATTTGGTCGAGGGAAGTCTGCATGGTCTCGATATCATTGGGGCCGTCGGGCGGCTGGTGGACTCGCTTGCGGTGCTGCTTCCCGTGCCGGACGAGCTGGTGATCTTCCTGGCTGTCGTTATCCTGTGGCAGCGCGGCTCGACCTTGTCAGGCAGCCCCGAACTCGCCTGGGGCAGGGAGGGGCTGCACTTTCGTCTGGGGGTGCTGTTGTATGCCTTCTACATCGCAGCCCGCCGGGATATCGAGGGAGCTCCAATTCCGGAGCTTCTACCTACCTTCTTCCTGGCTTCCACCATGGCGATGGCCGTGGCCAGGGCCAACAGCCTGGGCCACCAACCAGGGGGAAGCCGGGCGCCGATCAGCATGAAATGGACGGCGGGCCTGACGGGTTTGTTGGTCGCGGCGACAACCCTGGGGGTTGGCGCCGGATTGGCACTCAACAGCCACGCCGCGCATCAACTCGCGCTGCTCTTCGGGCTGGCCCTGAGCGCAGTGCTGGGCTTGTCCTTCAGGTTGCTTCTTCCCATTCTGATGGTGTTCAATCCCTTGATTCAGCTGCTGATCGATTGGCTGCGAAAGCTGTTTGATGGGCTGGGAACGGTGATGGCCCAGGTTCAGCTCAACCCGGTGCTTCCACCGGAATCACCCGGATCCGAGAACGCCGCCATCCCGGGTTGGGTCCAGGCCCTAACCGCCGCCTGGCCCTACATTCAATGGGGGCTGGTGCTCCTCGGGGCCATCGGGGTAATCTACCTGGTGACCCGTGGTCGCCGCGGATCGCGCCGGGATGATCGTCCGGACATGACGATGGATGAAGACCTGGATCGAGAGGCCGGACGACGGGCACGATTGGGACGCTTGGAGGAAGCTCAGCGAAGGCTCGGGGATTGGGTACGAGCCACCAGCGCCCGGTCGTGGTTGGCGCCGTTGGTCATTCGCAGGATCTATTTGGCCATGCTGACCAAGGCCGCCGGTGACGGCCGGCCGAGGCGGGAAGACGAAACCCCGGCCGAGTTCCAAGGGGTGCTGGGAGACCTCTATCCCGGGGAGGTGGCCAGCTCGCGGCAGATCACCAGCGCCTTTGAGCTGGTACGCTATGGCCTTCGACCCGAGGATCCCCAGGTGGTCGAACGGGTGCGGGAAGCCTGGGCAAAACTCAAACAGGTCGAAGCATGAGCTTCTATCATCGGGAACCCCACGAGCGGGAGCCTGGTTTGGGGCAACTTGAAGCCCGAAATGGGGTTATGTCAGAGGGAGCACCTGTCCATCGGTCCGGGGCGGCCCCATGAGCGAACTTGCCCGGGATGAACAGGACCTTGTCCGCCGAGCTGGGTCGGACGCTGCCGCTTTCGGCGAGCTGTACGAGCGGCATGTGAAGCGCATTTACAACTACATCTACTACCGCACCGGCAACCATCACGACGCCGAAGACTTAACGGAACGTGTCTTTCAGCGGGCACTGCGGCACGTAGACAAGTACGAAGACAAGGGCGTTCCTTTTTCGGCCTGGCTCTATCGGATCGCCCACAACCTGGTGGCCAACTGGCACCGGGACCGAAGCCGCAAGCCGTTGCTGCCGCTCGATGAGCGCCTGTTCGTCGCCCGGGTGGGCGCCCAGCCCGAGAGCCAGGCCATCGATCGGGAGGAGATCGAGGTCTTGATGGCCTGTGTGCGGCGCCTGCCGGAAGACCGGCAGCAGTTGCTCATCCTCAAGTTCGTCGAGCGGATGTCCAACGCCGAAATTGGCGAGATCATGGGACGCACGGAAGGGGCGATCAAGAGTTTTTACCACCGGACGCTCAACGCCCTGCGGGACGAAGTTGGAGCGGCGCTGGTTGGCGGTTCCGACCAGCCCGACGGGTAACCCGAAGGGGGAACTTGTGATGGATTTCACAAATTGAGGGACTTGACCTCGATGAGAAGCACGCACCAGCCATCCGTGAGCCGCAAACAGCTTGAAAACCTGCTGGCGCAGGTCCTGGTGCCGGTTGAGCCTGACCTGCGTTTCGTCCGAACGCTGAAAGCGCGGCTGGTGACGTACCGCGGTTCGCGGATCGGGCCCATCTGGGCGCTGGCCTTCGGAGTGGGTGTGGCGACGGTGACTACAGTGGCCGTCCTGGGCTTGACCTTGAGGGTCATCTTGGCGCTCGCGGGGGTTATCGGATCGGTCTCCCGGCAGCGGGGCGAAGCCGGGGCACGACCGGGGGCTGTCTCCAAGGCGTGAGGTCGGCGGGCTCAGCCCCCAGAATCAACAACGGCTGACCTCAAGGTCAGCCGCATCTTCCTCGAATAGGCTGGCTGTTCTAGAAGAACCCCCAGGCGGCTCCAGCGCCTTCTTCCATCATGCTTGGGTCCCAGGCATCCATGCTCATCTCAATCGTGGTCGTCATACCCGAGCCCGTTTCGGCCTTCTTGCGCGTGGCTTCGAGCAGCGCCGGGCCATAAGGGCAGAAGGGTGTGGTCATGATCATCGTGATCTCAAGGCCCGAGTTGTCGATATGAGCATCGCGCACCAGGCCAAGCTCAATGATGCTCAACCCCAACTCGGGATCCATCACTTCCCTCAAGGACTCTCGGACCTGGGATGCGAGTTTGGGGTGGGTAGAATCGGCTTCCCAAATCGGATTGGGGACGGCCGTTTCGTCAGTCATGTGTCTGAACCTCCAGCGGGCTGTCCTCCAGCCGTACTGCGTAGGTGCAGTGGCGATCACCTTCGAGCAGCCAAGAAATGCGCTCCACCGGGAGATCCAGCGCGGCGGCGATCAACTGCCTGTCTATCAGGCAGACTTCGGGGTGTTCGCGCCCCACATGCAGGTAGGGGCAGGTCATTTCCTTGATCAATACCTGGCCATCGCCGGATTCCACTTCGATTTCGAAGCCTTCGTCTTTCAGAAGCTCAGCCAGGCGGGCCAATCTTGGCTTGAGCGGGAGCCCCGCCAGCTGCTGCTGGAACTGCTCGACCATGTCGTCGGCGATGTGATGGAACAGCGTGTCGACGCTGCCCTCGGGCAGACTGTCCTTCATCTCGCCCAGCATGCGGTTGGCCAGGCGATAGTAGCGGGCCGGGAACAACTCCATGGCGCTGTCTGTGAGGCTGAACAGATGGCGTGGCCGGCCCACGCCGTGGCGAACCTCTTCCACCGCTACCAGGCTTTCCTGCTCGAGGTTGGTGAGATGGTGCCGGACGGAGACCGGCGAGACCTTGGCCGCCTTGGCCAAGTCCTTGACCGTGCACTTGCCCTGCGAACGCAAGGTTCGCAGGATGGTGTCTCGCGTGGATTTAGCCATGCGTTGCGGAGTATAGCATGCGGCCTTGAATCCTGTCAATATTTCAGAAAGTTGTCGTACTTATTCGTCGTTTGAGGGCGGCAAATATTTCAAAAAAACATGAGAAATATTGACAGTTTGAAGCCGCGCATGCTATAATCCCGCCTGTTTGGGACCTGCCGATAATCGCCGGAGAAATTGCCGGCGGGCTCACGACGAGACGAGGAGTTTTGATGGGTTCTGCGCTTGAGATCCGAGATTTGCACGTCAATGTCGATGACAAGGAAATCCTCAAGGGGGTTGATCTGACCATCAACTCGGGTGAGATCCACGCCTTAATGGGCCCCAATGGCTCGGGAAAATCCACGCTGGCCAATTCGCTGATGGGCCATCCAGGCTATCAGGTCACGGGCGGCCAAGTCCTGTTCAAGGGTCAGAACCTCCTCGAACTGGCGCCGGACGAAAGGGCCAAGCTGGGCATTTTTCTGGCCTTCCAGTATCCGGTCGCCATTCCCGGCGTGTCGTTGGCCAATTTTCTGCGCTCGGCGATCAACGCTCGTCGAAAGATGAGCGACCCGGATGACAAGGGCATCGCCGTGGGTGAATTTCGCACGCTGCTGAAGAAGAAAATGGACCTGCTCGAAATGGGGCATGAGTTTGCAGGCCGTTACCTGAACGATGGGTTTTCTGGTGGTGAGAAGAAGCGCGCTGAAATTCTGCAGATGGCCACCCTCGAACCGGAGATAGCTATCCTGGACGAGACGGACTCGGGGCTGGATATCGACGCCCTGCGGATCGTCGCCAGCGGCGTGAACGCGCTGTCGGGGCCGGATTTGGGAGTGCTGGTGATCACCCACTATCAGCGGATCCTGAACTACATTTCGCCGCAATTCGTGCATATCATGCTGGCTGGAAGAATTGTCGAGTCCGGCGGTCCCGAGCTGGCCGAGCACCTCGAAGAGCAGGGTTACGACTGGATCAGAGAAAAGCAAGCCGACGCGGTGGAGAGTTCGTAATGGCAACTGATCAGGACATGAAGCACCTCGAAGGTCTTGACGATTACAAGTACGGCTTCGTCGACCCCGATGAAGTGGTGTTTCGCACCAAGATGGGCTTGAATCGAGAGGTGGTGGAACAGATTTCGGCCATGAAGGGTGAGCCGAAGTGGATGCTCGACTACCGGCTCAAGGCCCTGGAGCATTATCAGGCCCGCCCCATGCCCGAATGGGGGGCCGACCTGAGTGAATTCAACCTCGAGAATATCTACAACTACGTCCGCCCGGCTGAAGCCGAGGGGAGGACATGGGAAGATGTCCCCGAGACGATCAAAAAGACGTTTGACCGCCTGGGGATTCCGCAGGCCGAGCAGAAGTTTCTTGCCGGTGTGGGGGCGCAGTACGAGTCGGAAATGGTCTATCACAAGATTCAGGAGAAGCTCGAGTCGCAGGGCGTAATCTTCGTCAGCATTGAAGACGGCCTGCGCAAACATCCTGATCTGTTCCGTGAGTATTTCGGGACGGTGATCCCCTACACGGACAATAAGTTCGCCGCCCTCAACAGTGCCCTATGGTCCGGTGGCTCGTTCATCTACATCCCGCCGAACACTAAGATTGATCTGCCCCTCCAGGCGTACTTTCGCCTGAATTCGGCCAATGTCGGGCAGTATGAGCGGACGCTGATCATTGTCGACGAGGGAGCACAGGTGCACTATGTGGAAGGCTGCACGGCGCCGATCTACTCCACGGATTCGTTCCACAGCGGTGTGATCGAGATCATCGTCAAGAAGGGTGCCCGGTCGCGTTATACGACCATCCAAAACTGGTCCAACAATGTCTACAATTTGGTGACCCAGCGGGCGATGGTCCATGAGAACGCCAGCCACGAGTGGGTGGACGCCAACATCGGCAGCAAGGTCACCATGAAGTACCCGTCCTGCTACCTGGTGGGCAAGGGCGCCCACGGCGAGATCCTCTCCCTGGCCTTCGCTGCCGGCCACCAGCATCAAGACACGGGCGGCAAGGTCATCCACGCCGCGCCATACACGACCAGTAAGATCACTTCCAAGTCGATCAGCAAGTCCGGCGGTCGGGCGTCGTACCGCGGCCTGCTGAAGGTTCACGAAGGCGCCGTCGGCTCCAAGTCCAACGTCGTCTGCGATGCGCTGCTCCTGGACGAAACATCCCGCTCGGACACGTATCCCTACATCGAGATCGACGAGAACGACGTCAGCGTCGGGCACGAGGCCTCGGTGAGTAAGATCGGCGAGGAGCAGCTCTTTTACCTGATGAGCCGTGGCTTGAGTGAAGACGAGGCTGCCAGTATGGTGGTTTCCGGCTTCATCGAGCCGCTGGTCCGAGAGCTCCCAATGGAGTATGCCGTTGAGATGAACCGGCTGATCCAGCTCCAGATGGAAGGCTCGATCGGCTAGCCCGGTAAACCCAGGGGTCCGGCTGACAGCTGGTCCCAGTTTCAAGCGACATCTAAGAGGCATGCGACCTTCATGAGTCCCAGAACCGTTACAAGGAAACGAACCGGCAGTCAAAGGCCGGCCGAAGCCCGCGAGTTTCAGCTGGACGAGGCAGACGTCCGCCGGGTATCTGAGAGCCTGGGGGCACCCGGCTGGTTGGCGGATCGGCGCCTCAAGGCCTGGTCACGGTATCAAGAGATGGCCATGCCGTCGCTCCAGGACGAACCCTGGCGCCGGACGGATATACGGATGCTCCCTTCCCAGGAGGTTGAGGTTCAGGCGAGTGATGACCTCCCGATCGACCCGGCTCTCCTGCGACCCCTGGCTGGAGACGACCACGCAGCCCAGGCGATTCTACGGCCCGGCCATCCAGCCAAGCTCGAAGGCGGCTCGAATTTGGAAAAGCTGGGCGTTGTCTTGTGCGACTGGCAAACCGCTGTGAAAGAGCACGAGGCGCTGCTGCGGGAACACCTGGGAAGCATCGTCCTGGATGACGAGGGCAAGTTCTCCGCGTTGGCCGCCGCTTTGGCCACCGACGGGTTGTTGGTCTATGTGCCCGCCGGGGTTAATGTCCCCGATCCGATCCATGCCGTGATGTGGGCGCCTGGAGGCGCGCACCTTTTCTTCACCCGGATGCTGGTCGTCCTCGAAGAGGGCGCCAGTTTGACCTTCGTCTACGAGACGGCTTCGCCCACCGAAGCCGAAGGCCAGGCCGTCCACAGCGGGATCGTCGAACTGAGCGTGGGGGACGCGGCACGCTTGACGTTTGTTGAGCTCCAGAATTGGGGCGAACACGTCTGGAACTTCACCCACGAGCGGGGCCGAGTGGGTCGTGATGCGCACCTGGATTGGATCTTTGGGGCTGTCGGCAGCCACTTGACCAAGAACTTTACCGAGCTCGACCTGGCCGGTGAGGGTTCGACCGGCCGTATGTCCGGCTTCTACTTCGCCGACGGGATCCAGCATCTGGATCATGACACGCAGCAGAATCATCTGGCGCCGCACACGACCAGCGATCTGCTGTTCAAGGGGGCACTGGTCGATCGCAGCCGCTCGGTGTGGCAGGGGATGATTTACGTGGCGCCCGGTGCCCAGAAGACGGATGGCTATCAGGCGAACCGCAATCTGATCCTCAGCAAGCGAGCGCGGGCGGATTCCATCCCTGGACTCGAAATTCTAGCGGATGATGTCCGCTGCACGCATGGCGCTACGGTCAGCCAGCTCGAAGATGAGCCCGTGTTCTATCTGATGTCACGCGGCCTGCCGCGCGCTGAGGCAGAACGGCTGGTTGTGGACGGCTTCTTCTCGCCGATCATGGAACGCATTCCCTTTGCGGACGTGCGCGCCAGATTGACCGAAATGATCGATGATAAGATGGGATCTTGGGGGTCGCGCGGCAGCGCGACGGCTCCCTGACGGAGGAGGTTCGGACGGATTCCATGAACAAAGTGACCACAATTCAAGACCCGGACACCAATTCCCAGCTCTATGAAGTTGGCGATCTCGTCGAAGTCAAGTGCGATCACAACAACGAAGACAACGATCGCGTCAACGACTGGCTACCGGGGACAGTGGTGCAGGCGGATCGCAAGATGGTCGCCGTCCAATTCACCCAGGATGTCTACCTGACCGACGGCTGGATGGTTCCTGACCGTGTGCTTTGGCTCCAGCAGAACAGCACCAACATCCGCCAGCCTAAGAAGCGACGGTCGCGAAAGGGCTGAGGGACGGCTTCAGGATGATGTCGGCGGTGCGCACGATCGAAGATCTGGATCTGGACGCCATCCGGGCCCAGTTTCCAATCTTGCAGCGGGAGGTCCACCCCGGGGTGCCGCTGGTCTATCTGGATTCGGCCGCCACCTCGCAGAAGCCCCAACGCGTCATCGACAGCCTGAGCCACTTCCTGGAAACCCACAATGCCAATATCCATCGCGGGATTCATGTGTTGGCCGAAGAGGCCACGCAAGAGTATGAGGCCGCCCGGAGCAAAGTGGCACGCTTGCTCGGGGCTGCTTCAGCGTCGGAGATCGTCTTCACACGCAATGCCACGGAAGCTATCAACCTCGTAGTTGCCACGTGGGGCCGAGCTCATCTCCGGCCCGGCGACCGCGTCCTGCTTACCGAAATGGAACATCACGCCAACTTGGTGCCCTGGTACATGCTGGCCGATGAAATCGGTTTCAGCCTGGACTTCGTCCCCGTCACGGATGACGGGCAGTTAGACCAGGGGGCCTATCAGCGGTTGTTGGAGAAACAGCCCAAGATGGTCGCCTTCAGTCAGATGTCGAACGTACTGGGGACCATCAATCCGGTTGAAGAGATGACCCGCCGGGCGCATGATGCGGGCGCATTGGTGCTCGTCGATGCCGCCCAATCTGTACCCCACATGCCGGTCGATGTCGTAGCATTGGACGTCGATTTCCTGGCTTTCTCGGGCCACAAGATGTGTGGTCCTACCGGCATCGGTGCCCTTTACGCTCGCAGGGATCTGCTCGAATCCATGCCGCCTTACATGGGCGGAGGGGAGATGATCAAGCGCGTTGGCCTGGGGACCTTCGTCCCCAACGATGTCCCCCACAAATTCGAGGCTGGCACGCCGGCCATCGCCGAAGCGGTCGCCCTGGGTGAAGCGGTCGATTTTCTGAGCGAGATCGGGCTGGACCGAGTCTTCGCCCACGATCAGGCCATGATCTCTTATGCCATGGAACGCCTGGAAGAAGTTCCGGGTGTCCGCATGCTGGGACCAAACCCCTCCCAGCGCGGCGGCGTGGCGGCGTTCACATTTGATGGTTTGCATCCGCATGACGTGGCGCAGATACTGGACGGTCGCGGGATCGCCGTCCGTGCCGGCCACCACTGCGCCATGCCTCTCCACGAGCGTTATAAGATACCGGCAACGACTCGCGCCTCGTTCTATCTGTACAGCACACCGGGTGAAGTCGACGCCCTGATTGAAGGGCTTTACCAGGTTAAGGAAACTTTCGGCTAGGGAGCCGATTCATGGACGATCTTTATCGGGAACAGATCATCGACCGCTACAAGAACCCACGTATGCGGGGGAAGCTTGATCCTCACGACTACAGTTACCAGGATGACAACCCGCTTTGCGGAGACCGCATCCGGGTCGACCTCCGGCTGGCCGAGGACGGCCGTGTGTCCGAGGCGGCCTTCAGCGGTGAGGGGTGTGCCATTTCCCAGGCCTCGGCCGATTTGTTGACCGAAGCCGTCGTCGGCAAATCGTTGGATGAGATCAAAGCCCTTGACAAGCAAGATGTTCTGGACCTGCTGGGTATCGAGCTCGGTCCTGTACGTCTCAAGTGCGCGCTCCTTTCGCTCAAGGTCATCAAGGCTGGGGTTTACGGCGTTGACGAGCTTGAGGAGGATCTCGCCTGATTCCAATCCATCGTCATCTTACACAATACAGCCGGCGGGGCCCGGCGGACTCAGGTGGTCGCCATGTATAACTACAAGACAGCCGAAGCTGATCAGCTCGAGTTCGTGACTGTGGCTGACGTCGACGAACTCCCGAACGGCGAGCGGATCCTGATCGACATCGACGGTGAGCCCATCGCCGTATTCAACATCGCCGGCGAGTACTTCGCCATAATGGACGTCTGTTCCCATGATGACGGTCCTGTGGCGGAGGGCGAACTCTCCGGGTTCGAGATCGTCTGCCCTCGCCACGGAGCGCATTTCGACATCCGTGATGGAAAAGCCCTGACCCTTCCGGCCGTAATCGACATCCCCGCGTATCCCGTTCGGATCTCAGGCAGCGACATCCAGATCGGTCTGCCCCCTCAGGATTGATCCCTAGGGGATTTGGCGTTCTGTTGTCCAGATGACAGCGGCGCCTTCCAGCGCGCTTGGTCTTACAAGCCGCCGCACCTGTCGCGGCGCCTGTTATATTTGTAGGGATTGTATGGCTTGCTCATGACAGCAGCGTCAACCCATGAGGACTCAATCGCCCTCATCATAGAACACGGAGGCAATGGCATGGCGGAAAAGTGGGTCTATCTGTTCCAAGACGTCGACAAGGCGGAGAAGGCTGCCGGATCCTGGGAGGGTGTGCGTGGCTTGCTGGGTGGCAAAGGTGCCAACCTGGCCGAGATGACCCGGATCGGCGTCCCAGTTCCTCCGGGGTTTACCATCTCCACTCGGGCCTGCAACGCCTATCTCGAACAGGGTGAAACCTTTCCCGAGGGCATGTGGGACCAGACGATGGAAGCCTTGAAGGTCGTTGAGGAGCGGGCCGGAAAGGGCTTTGGCGACGCAAGCAATCCACTGCTTGTCTCCTGCCGCTCGGGCGCCAAGTTTTCCATGCCCGGGATGATGGACACCGTCCTCAACATCGGCTTGAATGATGACACGGCCGAAGGCATGATCAAGCTCACCGGCGACCCACGTTTCGTCTATGACGCCTACCGGCGGCTGGTCCAGATGTTTGGATCGGTGGTGCTCGGACTGCCGGACGAGGCCTTCGAAGAGCCTATGGATGAATACAAATCGGTGCACGGTTACAAGGTCGACACCGAGCTGAAGGCGGATGATTGGAAGGCGCTCACCGAAACCTTCAAACGCGTGATCAAGGATCAGCTGGGTTTTGACTTCCCCCAGGATCCGGTGGAGCAGATGAGGCGTGCCACCGAAGCCGTCTTCAAATCGTGGAATGGGAAACGCGCCGTGGATTACCGAGAGGCGGCCGGAATCCCCGACGACCTCGGGACGGCTGTCAGCATCGTCACCATGGTCTTTGGCAACATGGGTGATGATTCAGCGACGGGCGTGGCCTTCACGCGTGATCCGGCCACCGGTGAACAGATCCTCTACGGCGACTACTTGACCAACGCGCAAGGCGAGGACGTCGTCGCCGGGATCAGAAACACCAAGAAGATCTCAGAACTCAAATCGGAGATGCCGGACGTCTACCGGCAGTTCGAGGGGATCGTTGAGAAGCTGGAGGACCACTACCGTGAGATGCAGGACGTCGAATTCACCATTGAGCACGGCAAGCTTTGGATGCTTCAGACGCGCAACGGCAAGCGGACTGCCAAAGCTGCTGTGACGATAGCCGTGGACATGGTCCGCGAAGGGGTGATCGACAAGCCGGAAGCTGTGCGCCGCGTCTCACCCAGGGATGTCGACGTGCTTCTTCACCCGCAGTTCAAGCCGGCGGGCCTCGTCGAGGCCCGCAGCAAGGGCATCCTGGGCCGAGGTGTGAATGCCTCCCCTGGCGCCGCCGTTGGCCAGGTGTATTTTGATGCCGACACGGCCGAGGAGATGGCCAAGAATCAAAAGCAGGACGTGATCATGGTCCGGCCCTTCACCAAGCCGGACGACGTGCATGGCATGCTGGCAGCCAAGGGTATTGTGACGACCGAGGGCGGCGCCACCAGCCACGCGGCGGTGGTCGCCCGACAATTCGGCATCCCGTGCATCGTGGGCGCGTCCGATCTGAATCTGGACATGACCAATCTCACCCTTTCCGGCAATGGTTTGACCATCCGGGAGGGCGAGTGGATTTCGGTCGATGGAACCACCGGGGAGGTCTACCCAGGAAAGATCGACACGGTCATGCCCGAGTTCGAGGAACAAACCGAGCTTCTGGAACTCCTGGGGTGGGCGGATGACGTAGCCGCCGCCGAGGGGCTCCGTAAAGGCCCGAAGGGCTTCCCCACACGCGGCCTGCAGGTCTGGGCCAATGCCGACTACCCTGCGGACGCTCGCCGTGCCCGGAAATACGGCGCTCAGGGCATTGGCCTTTGCCGAACCGAGCACATGTTCTTTGAGCAAGAGCGGTTGCCGATTGTCCAGCGGATGATCCTGGCCGATGATCGCGATGTTCGAGTGGAAGCGCTGAACGAGCTTCTGCCCTATCAGCGCCAAGACTTCGAGGGGTTGTTTGAGGCCATGGACGGCCACCCGGTGATCGTCCGATTGATCGACCCGCCCCTGCATGAGTTTCTGCCGAGTCTGGAGGAGCTCATCGAAGAGGTCGCCACCATGCGCGCCAAGGGGGAAACCAAGGGGCTCGAAGAGAAGGAAGCCTTGCTAAACAGTGTTCGGGCTCTGCATGAGTCGAACCCGATGATGGGCTTGCGCGGCATCCGACTTGGCATCCTGATGCCCGAAATCGTAGAGATGCAAGTGCGGGCCATCTTCGAAGCTGCCGCCAACGTCACCAAGCGCGGGGTGGACGCCAGACCCGAAGTGATGATCCCGCTGACCGGGCACGTCAACGAACTCAAGAGCGTTCAGCCGCGCTTGACCAGGATCGCCCACGCGGTGATGGGCGAGAAGGGGGTTGAGTTCCCCTATAAGTTCGGAACCATGATCGAGATCCCCCGCGCGGCTTTGACGGCGGCAGAAATCGCCGGTCTGGCCGAGTTCTTCTCATTTGGGACCAACGACCTGACTCAGATGACTTTTGGCTACAGCCGAGATGATGCCGAGCGCAACTTCCTGCTCACCTATGTGGAGGAAGGCATCCTGCCGGTCAACCCCTTCCAGTCGATCGATCCCCAAGGAGTGGGCCGGCTTATGGCCATGGCCACTCAGGAAGGCCGCCAGTCTCGGCCCGAACTGGAAGTTGGGATCTGCGGCGAGCACGGTGGCGATCCGGCTTCGATCGCCTTGTGCCATGGCTATGGCCTGAACTACGTCAGCTGCTCACCCTTCCGGGTGCCGGTGGCCAGGTTGGCGGCGGCCCACGCCGCATTAGGCGTATAGGTTACTTTCTGCCATACCTGAAGCGAAGGCGCGCATAAAGAGAAGGGGCTGCCTCATCGGCAGCCCCTTCTTTACGTATTGTTCGGTTAGCTGGTCAAGGTCGTCAAGGTCAGGCGGTCGGGTCTACCCCGTCGGCTGCTTCACAACGATGCGGTTCTCCAGCCTTGAGCCGGTCCGTGACGTGAGTCCCAACCGGCGTTCGGCCGCGGCCAGGATGGCGGTGAGCATATCGGCATAGCTCAGGCCCGCCAAGCCGGCCATCTTGGCAAGGTGTCCATCCCAGCACCAGCCCGGGTTGGGATTGGCTTCCAACAGCTTCGGCTTGCCGCGGGAATCGAGCCGCCAGTCGAAGCGTGCATAGTCCCGGCATTCAAGGCGTTCGAAGAGCCGAAGGCAGGCTTCAATGATCGTTTGCTGGGTGTCCGGAGGGAGATCGACAGGGACCGAGCGTAAATTCCAGTAGGGGGATTTTGGATTCCATTTGGCTTCGTACCCGCACAGGCGCGGCAGTTCAGGCGGAAGACTGGAGTAGTCTTCTTCGACAATGGGAAGCACCAGGTAGTCATCCGGGGGATTCCCTATAACCCCCACCGTGAGGTCGGCACCGGTGAGGAACTCCTCGACCAGCATGGGTTTGTCGTAGCCAAAGCGTTCGCGAATCGAAGCGATCGCGTTGAAGAGATCCTCGGCGGAGTGGGCCACAGAACGCTGGGTGATCCCAAAGCTCGAATCGCCCAAGTTGGGCTTGATGATGACCGGGAAGCCGATCGGCAGCTCGATGCTGGTGTCCTCGGGGCGGATGAAGTACGCCTCCGGCACCGGGATGCCCATTTCTTTGGCCGCCCCGCGGATCAGCGACTTGTCGTAGCAGTAGGCGAGGCACTGCGGTCCGGCGCCCGTGTAGGGGAGCTGAAACATTTCCAAAATGGCCGGCACATGCAGTTCCTGGCGTGGATCGTTGACGTAGCCCTCGTCGCACAGGTTGAGGATCAGGTCCGCCTTTCCGCTCAGACCCTTGAGGTCCTGGATCAACGTATCGTGGTTGTCCAGGTAGGTGTATTGGTACTTGTCCGAAGATTGGAGCGCCGACTTGAGCTGGTCGATGGTGTAGAAGTCATCGTCGTCGAAAACGGAATCCGGCTTGACCGTGTCCGGTCGGTTGGGATCGCCCATGACCACGGCCACGTGCTTCGTGTCAGCATCGGATTTGGCTTTCTTGGGCGCCCAGTCTTTTCGCACCAGGGCCGTGACCACCAGTCGCTGGGCCATCATCCCCAGGTCTTGGTTGCGCTGGGAGTTGGTGTTGATTTCCCCGTGAACCTTGATCTGGCTGAAACCGGCCTGCTGGATAAGGGACATCAAGCCATCGCGCGTGTAAAGCCGTTCAGCATAGAACTGATCGGCAAGCACGCCCTTCTCAGCGTGGGTGATAATTTCCCGGGAAATCATACGCTCGCCGTCGGCCGATAAGGACCTCTCTCGGCAGACATAATGCTTCTTGTCGAGCCACTCCCAGGTGCGGGCTTCGTAGTTGGCTTTGAGGTATTCCCCATCGGACACATCGATCAAGAGCTGACCGGAAGGTTTGAGGACACGGAAGACTTCACGCAGCACCCGAAGATCGTCTTCGATGGTCTCGAAGTAGCCAAATGAGTTGCCCAGGATCAGCACCACATCGAACCGGTCGGTGGCATGGGGTAGCCTGCGTGCGTCGCCCTCTCGAAACTTGACGCTGAGGGATTCTTTCTTGGCGGTGGCGCGAGCGCGTTGGATCAAATAATGTGACCGATCCAATCCCTGCACATTGACCAAGCCTCGCCTGGCCAGCTCGAGCGTGTGCCGTCCTTGCCCACAGCACAGGTCCAGGATGTCGGCATCCGGAGAGAGATTAAGGGTGCTCGTGAAAAGATCAATCTCATTGCGCGTGATCAATTGATCGTCGATCACATCCGCATCGGTTTTGAGGTAGAGCGCATTGAAGATCCTGCGCCACCAGTCGGCGCGGACGTGTTCTTCAAGATTGAGGACCGGCCCCAAAGTCTTGGGAAGCGGCTTGGTGCTTGGCTTCTGACCAGTCTTTTCCTTGTCGTCGCTGCTGTTCATGTCGTCCCTCTCAGGCTGATTGTATCAGCCTTGCGTCTCGCCCACCTTGTTTATTGCGAGATCGCCCCCCCCCCGATTAAAAGCGTGGGGCGCACCATTGGGTACGCCCCAACCTGATTGCTTCGCATCCACCGCCGCAAGGTTCGCCGGAGGGTACGGGAAATTCCGACCTTATCCATCAATGGAGCAAGGCGCTGGACCTGGGGCCGGGTCGAGCGACATCAATACTCGTCGTCTTCTTCATCCCCTTCATAATCCGGCTCGTAATCTTCCTCGTCATCGAGGGCCCAATCGAGCTCAATCGGGGACAAGCCGACGACTTCCAGATAGGCGCCGCAGCTAGGGCAAGTGACTTTCTGCCCTTTGCGTGGGTCACCCCCGAGCTTGATATCGGAATCGCAGTCCGGACAATAGCCCTGAGCCATCATTGGCCTCCAGCTTGCGGTTCAACTCGCTCCGAATAGTACGTCTGAAATGTCGCAAAAGTGTCCACGACGCGTACAAAATGACGAAATGTTATGCAAAAAAGTATGTCAAACGCGTGCAAAGAGCGCGCTATTCGGCGTTGAAGACATAACCCACACCGGAAACGGTGCAGATGTACCTGGGGTCCTCGGGGTCGGGCTCTAGCTTGGCGCGCAAGCGGCTGATCAAACCGCGCACAAGTCCACGACTCCCTGACTCGGCGTAGCCCCAGACGCGATCAACAATCACGTCGGGTGGGATCACCTGTCCTCGGTGTGTCATCAACAAGTGAAGCAAACGGAATTCGAGCTGGGTCAAGTGTTCGGGCTTTCGGAGGCCGACTCGCACGCTTCGCAGAGCGGGTTCCAGTTCGACCGGGCCCAGCTTGAGAGGAGCGATGGCGATGCCCGCCACCTCGCCGCTGCGCCGCATCTGGTTGCGACAGTAGGCGGCCAGGACACGCGGGCTAACCGGCAGGGGCAGCACCAGATCGGCGCCGGCTTCGAGCAGATCGGC
This sequence comes from uncultured Chloroflexia bacterium, assembly GCA_963807065.1. Taxonomy (GTDB): domain Bacteria; phylum Chloroflexota; class Anaerolineae; order Anaerolineales; family E44-bin32; genus CAWAND01. The sequence continues at coordinate 137,701 of CAWDZQ010000001.1, read as the reverse complement.
AATCTGACTCTCCATTGGTCGGTCGACGAGGACAAACAGTGGGGCTTCCGAATGACCTCGGAACTTTGCCAGAGCCTTGACCGTTGAATTGGGCGTTCGCGAGATGGCGATGAACAGTTCGCTCTGAGAAGGGGGCCTTTCCGCCGTTGCCGATTCGAAGTCCGGTCGCGAAATGACACTCAACCCAACCTGCTGAAGAACGAAGCTGGTGTAGTCTCTTTCGTCTGCGTTGTCCGTGATAAGAACGACCTGCATGGCGTCTGTCCAGGAAGGGAAGGGCGGCTCGAGCCTCCGCCGATCAGGCGGCCAAGCCGCTGCGTAGGAAGAGCAGCCCAAAGTATGCCATCGCCGCACCGGTCACCAGGATGATTCCTTGGTAGACGCGGTCCGTGAGCCAGCGTCTGCCGGAGCCGGCGGCGGCCGACAGCAGTGTGTCCCAGGCGTAATCCGTCGAGGCATGCCCCATGTAGAAAACCGCCGGGCCGGCCGGGCCATAGGCTTGAGCCTGCGCTAGATACCCGGCGGCCACCGTGACCCACCAGGCGTACCAAAAGGGGTTGGAAAGCGTCGTAAAGAAACCCAGCCACAGCAGGTTGGAAGTACTTCGCGGCGGTTGGCTGTGGTCAGCCTTGGGGAGGCGCATCTTGCCCCGGAACACGCCGAGGATGTAGCCCAATCCGATCCCGACCAGCACAACTCCGCCTCCCAGGGCGATCACCCGGCTGACGCCAGGCGATGCCAGGCCGGCGCTCAGCCCCAAGCCGATCAGGATGACAATGATGACTTCTAGCAGCGAGTGAGCGCTGGCCATCAACGGGCCGACGCGCCAGCCGTGGCGGGGAGACTCGGTGATGATCGCCGCCGACACCGGCCCGGGGGAAACGACGGCGCCGATCGAAACCGCAACGGAAAAAGCGAACACAGCAAAGAGCGAGTTGGTGGGCATCGACCGTAGCCGTCTCCTGTATGGTGGCGACATTATACAGGCAAGTTGATTGGGCTCGGCGCCAGCCGGGCCTGTTCTCAGTTGTCTGATCTTAGGCTGCTAATCTTCTGAGGCGGGGTCAGCCGGAGGGGTGGCATCCGGCCGTTGCGGCTTTCGGCCCGGCGGGTTTCTTCCACCAACCTGGCCAGGTTGGATAGCGCCTGGTAGCTTCCTGGTATGTAAGTCGCGTCGGGCGGCGATTCACCTTCGTTGCTGGGGTCATCATGGACCGCCACGGGGAGGATCGGCAGCCCCCCGGCCTTCATCGATGAAAGCACATTTTGGTGATGGGCGAGGTCCGGGTTGAAATAGGTCAGCACGATGCCCATGATGGAAAGGTCTGGATTGAGCTCGTGTCTGATCCGCTCGATCGTGCCCAAAAAGAGCCATATTCCCCTCAAATGGGCCATGTGGGGCTGGGAGGGGATGATGGTCGTGTCGGCGGCTGCCAGTCCGTTGAGGGTCAGCAGGCCGAGGCTGGAGGGGCAGTCCAGCAAGATGAAATCGAAATTGTCCTGGACGCCGGCCAGCGCCTTCTGGAGCACGTGTTCGCGGGACATCCGGCTGTTCAAGCCGTATTCCGTGTGCGCCAGGGCGATATCGGCTGGGGCCAGGAAGATGTACTGGCCAGGGACGATTTCCTTGAGGATGTCCCAGAAGGCCGTCCGCCCAGGCATGCTGCCGCCCATGACCTGGGAAAGGTTGACATCGGCGGCATCTTCGACGCCGCAGGCGACGGTCAGGCTGGCCTGCGGATCGAGATCCACCAGCAGCACGCGGTGACCCCGCTCGGCCAGAGTCGTGCCGAGCGAAAGGGTTAGAGATGTCTTTCCAACACCCGCCCTCAGATTGGCCAGAGCCACTGTATAGGCGTCGTTCAAGGCAAGCCCCACTTCCTATCTATTCGGATCAACATCATTCTATATGATTTAACCTCGTTCCCCACCTTGCTGATCACTTTCATTTGGTTCCCCCCGGTCCGACTCCGACTACCAAACGAGGAACGAATCCCGGGCCACGGCCTGCAGCTGCTTATAAAAGACCCAGATTTCAAGATTGATTTTGGTGCCACGCGGGGCGTTGTCGACCGTCAAGGTCAGCCGGCTTAAGCCCTGCGAATTGGTGGCGGGCATCAGGTTGTAGCGATCCCCGTCCGGAAGATGGGCGACGAGCATCACGGCCGCACTGGGGACCGGAAAGAGGTTCTGGTCCCGCACCACGATGTAAATGCCTTGCTGCCCGGCCTGCGGCAGCACCGGATACATGACTGAGGTCGAGGTTTGAAGCTGGGTGACCCGGTAGTCCCCATCGGCACCGCGGGACGCCGGGCGAAGCAGGTCCTGGCTGTAACCCGTCTCGTCGAAATGCTCCCGACCCAGAGGCGCCACACGCACCTGGTTGGGTGCCGCGGCCTCCGGATGCCAATCCAGGCGGAAACGCTGGAAGTATTGGACGATGCGGTCGTCTTGCAGGGAAAACTCCGAAATCGGGTAACCGAACAGATCCAGCCCACCGTGGCTATTGAAAAAGTCGAGAAACGCAAAGCAAACGCTGTGGCCGGTCTGTACAAAGTATCGGCAACCACGGGAATCCACGTCACGCTGGTCGACTGGAGCCTGCCAGCCTCCCATCATCTCTCCCAGTGGGCGAAGGATGGGGTGTCCGCCGCCCGAATTGTCGGCGATCCATTCCATGCGAGCGTTTTCCGTGTACTGAATCAGCCGGCCCGATTGGCGGTCGACGAACCCATCCGTGATCGGGAAGCCCAGGATATCCACGCCCCCCGCGGTGTCGAAGAAATCGACGAACTGAGCTTCGAGGCTGTGGCCCGTCTCGGGATAGAAGCGGCCGCCATCCAAGGATTTGGCGGCCAACGAAAAACCCACAAGGGCCAACGCCGAAACTGTGAGTGCCCAGCGGTGGGTGCGTCCAATGCCCCGGATCAATGGCCTCCCTCAGGCGCCAGTCACGGTGAGCGCTGCGTGTCGCGGTTGGCCATGGACGGAGCAACTGGCCCCTTGGCGCCGGCGTTTGTGGTCGGCACCATCTTATCACCTACCCCAGAGGGCTGGCGACGGCGCCGCATCCGCGGACGTTGAGGTCGGATCTACCTGCGGAAGAAGCGATCGAGGTCGGGGAACACCAATGACTTGCGTTCGCCGCGCTCGAGCGCGCTGTGATTGGCAGCTTCGAAATTGCGCTGAACCTCGCGCAGAGCACGCACCTGCCACCCCGGCGGCTCATCGCTGAACACCACCAGAGCGGCCGTAAAGCGTCCAGGAATGAGCAGCAGACTGTCGCCTTCTTCGGTTTGCGTGGCGAACATGCGGCCGGAAGGCTGGGCGCCGGGTGGGTGGCCAAAGGTGCTAAGGAAGCGCATAGCTTCCTCGGCGGCCTGGGGTAGATCACCCTGGACGTAAACGCGCGATCGATCGGCGATATCGAACAAGGCGATGCAGCGGCATTCCGCCTCATTGAGCTGCATCAGGAAGTTGGTCTTGCCCTCTTCCAGGACGACCTTCCAGCGGTCGCTCCTTGGGTTGGCCTGATGCAGCCGCAGCGCAACTTCGTGCTGCTCCAGGTAATGGCGGCGGATGGCCCGGTACTGGGAGGCGTTGATGCGCCCCTGTTGGTAATCCTGTTCGAGGCGGGCAATCTTGTCATCCAGGTGGTTCAGCAGGGCTTCCAAATCGGGATCGGCCGGTCCTTGAGGCAGCCGGGTCCGTTCCCGAAGGGATGCCAACTCCTGGGCCGGATCCAGATCGGCGGGGGTCGCTCTTGGTCTGGACTCCGGGGCCGGGTTGTCGGCTTGGTCCGGAATAGGATCCGCGGGGACCGCGGGGGAGGGCGCAGGCGGCGTCGGGTTGTCGATGAACGGAGGCGGTGCCTGCCCGGTCATCTTGGTGATGCGAAGTTCCTGCTCTTTGAGGAGTTCGCGCACGGCCCGTAGCTGGCCCGGGCTGATCAGCCCGTCACAAAACGCGATGGCCGCCGACAGCAGCCGCTGGCGCGCACGCCCGAGGCGCTGGCGCGCCTCCTGCAGTTCGGGGTTGTCCACCGGGTTGTGGACGGCGCCGTTAGGCGACACTTCGGCCGCCGTCTCGGTTTGGGTCGCGCTGGCTGATTTGTTGTCCATCATCCTTATCATGGTACCGAAGACATGGGCGGGCGTTTAGAGGACGGTTGTACCACTGCCCAGCTCCCGACACGCTCACCCAGAAGCAGCGCGGTATACTCAGCAGACGTGCCTCTGGGCACGTACGGCTTGTTTTGAATCTAACGGAGGGACCATGCGTAAGCTGATTGTGAAATGCGTCACAAGTGGCCTCGCCCTATCCACGCTAAGCCTCGCCGGATGCAGTTTTGGTGCCGTTGGGGGCCCGACCGCCACCCCGACGGTGTCCAGCGCTGAGGTGATGAAGACGGCCGAAGCGATGGCGCAAGCCACGCGCGACGCTGCGACCCCCACGCTGAGCCCCACACCGGTGACCCCAACCGCCACCGTACCGGAGGTCACCAACACACCGGCGGCCACCTCGACGCCTTCGTCGCCGACCGTCAGGGCGAACTACAACGCCTACATCCGGACGGGTCCTGACGAGGCATTCGACTACGTCGATTTCCTGCTCGAGGGCAAGACGGCCCAGGTGTTGGGGCGCTACGAAAATGCATCCAATGGAACCTGGTGGTACATCCAGCCGAGCGGGGACGGCCTATCGGGTTGGATCTGGAGTGGTGCGGTCACGTTCTCCGGCAACCAGTCCTCCGTGCCTGCCCGCCAGTCGCCTCCCACGCCCACCCCAGGTCCCACGGCCACATCAGGGCAGACGGCCACCGCCACTGGGGCTGCCGCCACCAACACGCCCACACCCTCAGCCGCACCCTAGCTCGGTCACAACTCGACCGGTGGCAATGAAAAAAAGGGCGGTGGAGATGTCTCCACCGCCCTTTTGACTCGCAGCCGGCAGCTCACTCGACGTCAGCCGCCGTCAGCCGTAAACTCGATCCCCTGGGCCAGCGGCAGCTCGCTGGACCAGTTGATGGTGTTGGTCTGGCGGCGCATGTACGCTTTCCAGGCGTCGGAGCCGGACTCGCGGCCGCCCCCCGTTTCCTTTTCGCCGCCAAAAGCCCCACCAATCTCAGCTCCCGAGGTCCCGATGTTCACGTTGGCGATGCCGCAGTCGGACCCCTCGACGGACAGGAAGGCTTCGACGTTGCGCATGCTGTCGGTGAAAATGGCACTTGACAGGCCCTGCGGCACACCGTTGTGGAGCTCGATTGCCTGGTCAAGGCTCTCGTACTCTAAAAGGTAGAGAATCGGGGCGAAGGTCTCCTCTTGCACAAGCTCCGTCTGTCTGGGCATCCGGACGATGGTGGGCTCGACGAAGTTGGGACCAAGGTCCGGGCGCATTTTCCCGCCACAGAGGATTTCCCCACCGTCGGCCTGGGCCCGCTCCAGAGCATCAAACATCTCTTCGACAGCGGTTGAGGTGACCAGCGGACCCATCAGCGTGCCCTCATCGAGGGGATCCCCAATCGGCACCTGCTTGTAAGCTTTGACCAACCGATTTTGCAGCTCATCAGCGATCGATGTCTGCATGATGATCCGCCGTGTGGTCGTGCAGCGCTGCCCGGCCGTGCCCACGGCGCCAAACAAAATAGCGCGGGTGGCCAGGTCGAGGTTGGCGTCCTCGGCGACGACGATGGCATTGTTGCCCCCCAGCTCCAAGATCGTGCGGCCAAAGCGGCCGGAGACCGCCTCAGAGACGTGCTGCCCGACTTTTGTCGAGCCGGTGAACGAGATCAGCGGCAGCCGCTTGTCCTGCAGCATCGGCTCGCCGACGTCCGCCCCGGAGCCGATGATCAGGTTGTAAATGCCGGTCAACCCGTGATCGGCCATCACCCGGTTGGCGATGTGCTGAACGGCAATGGCGCACAGCGGCACCTGGCTGGACGGCTTCCAAAGGACGGGATCGCCGCACACGCTGGCAATGGCTGAGTTCCAGGACCAAACCGCCACGGGGAAATTGAAGGCGGTGATCACCCCAGTGATGCCCAGCGGATGCCATTGTTCGTACATCCTGTGCTGCGGCCGTTCGGAGTGCATTGTCAAACCGTAAAGTTGGCGTGACAGGCCGACGGCGAAGTCGAAGATGTCGATCATCTCTTGAACCTCGCCATGACCCTCGGCCTTGATCTTGCCCATTTCCAGAGACACCAAGTCGCCAAGGGGTTCCTTGGCTTCGCGTAAGGCATCGCCAAAATCGCGAACCACCTGGCCGCGCCGGGGCGCCGGAACCTTGCGCCAACTCTCGAAGGCAGACTGAGCATTCTGGACCACCTTGGCGTACGTGGCCCCGGTGGCCTGACGCACGCTGGCAATCGGCTCGCCAGTAGTCGGGTTGTAGGAGACAAGCTCCTTGCCCTGCGCGTCTTCAAACCAGGCGTCCGGGCCGCTGCAGGCCCCCGGATTGACCTGCTGGATGTGGAGCTTCTCAAGCAATGCTTTCATCTACGCCTCCTGGGATCGACAGAGCGGCCGGATGGTGCGGGCCGTGAATGGATTGGCCTGATGCCCGGGCTAGGCCGGCAACCTGAGCTTACGCCTTGGCTTATTCTACCCCGCCGGCAGGGACCAGCCGGGTCCCGTGAGGTTCTCCCACCAGCGCGCTGTAGAGCGCGTCGGGGGTCTCGGCCGAGAAGATGAAAACCGCCAAGTGGGGGTGGCCCTCAAGCACGTCAAAGGCTGTGCGGACCTTGGCGGCCATGCCTCCGGTGACGTCTTCGCTGGGCGCGCCACCCAGTGGAATCTTGCCCAGGTCATCTGGTCGAAGCTCCGGGAGCAATGTGCGGTTAGCGGGAAAGTCGGCGAAGACGCCGGCCTCCAGGCCGGCCAGGAGCAGCCTGTCGGCGGACAGAGGTTCGACCAGTCCTGCAAAGACCTGCTCGGTCGACAGGATTGCTGACCCTTGCACGCGGTCGAAGACCACGTCGCCATGGACCACCGGCACCAGCCCGTGATCGACAGCACGCAGGATCGGCTCATGCGCCAGTTCCATCAGTCGACCGCCTTCGGCGATCGCCGAGGCGGACGGAGGAAATGCCATCGCAGGTACCCCCGCTTGGCGCAGGGAATTGATAACCAGCCGGTTGAGGTGATTGGCCGACGCCCAAACGTCGGCAAATCCATGCCAATCCTGAGGGCTTTTCGCCCCCATCTGCGTTTGGTGTTTGGATGCCATGTGGTGCCCGAAGGAACCTGAACCGTGGCCGATGACCAGTCGCAGATCTGGCCGCGACCGACGTGCCTCAAACACTTCTGTCGCCAGCCGGCGCATCACGGCCAGCCGGGGCGTCTCGGGCAAGTCCTTCTCTGTGATCAGCGATCCTCCCAGTTTGAGCAGGATCATGGGCTCTCCACCCTGGTGCTGATTACCCGAGACGCGCCAACAGAGCGCAGGGCATCGGCGACTTTTTTGTCTGCCTGACCTGGGACCAGGGCAATCACGTTTCCCCCCAGCCCACCGCCGGAAAGCTTGGCGCCCAAGGCCCCGGCGCTGCGAGCAGCACCGATCAGCCTTTCAAGGTCGGGTGTGGAGACACCCAGGTCCGCAAGCCTCGCCTGGTTGTCATCCATCAACCTGCCCAATTGCAGGATATCTCCGCTGGCGATGGCCCGACGCCCATCCAAAACCAGATGACCGATGGCCTCAAACAGGCCCCCGACGCGCAGGCGATCGTCGTCGTAGGCCGCCCGAACCTGGGAAACCGCCACAGCGGTGGATGCGGGACGTCCACAGTCCGCCACGATTAAATCGAAGGGGCGGCCAATCTCGAACGGGCTCGGCGCCTGGCCCTTCACGAAGAAGACAGGCTGAGCGTAGGTCACGACCGTGTTGTCGATCCCTGATGGCGTGCCGTGGTGGAGCTTCTCCACTTCAAATGCGATCGATGACTGCTGTAGGAGCGAAAGGGGACACCCCAAGTGTTCGCTCAGCGCACGCACGATGGCCACACTGACAGCGGCGCCCGATCCCAGGCCGGCCGCCACAGGTATATCCGACTCGATCCGCAATTCCAGGGCTGGTGAGCGTTTGACACCGCACACCTTTAGAGTCATCCGGACCGCCAGTGCCAGGGGGTGCTGATCATCGAGCCGATCAAGCTCGGTATCCAGATCGATGGCGGAGGCGACGATTCGAAGGCTTCTTCCTCTCGATCTGGGGAGAGTCACAACCGTAGCCCGAGCCTGGACCTGGAGCACGGGGACCGCCAGCGCCGGCTGTCCGTAGACCACGGCGTGTTCACCGAGCAATATCACCTTGCCCGGTGCGCTGGCGCTGGTCATGATCCCAGATAGAGGATAACGACTGAGGTCAGTCCCCACAACAGAATGGTCACCATCAGAGGGCGGTCACGCAGCAGCAGATCTTCCGGTGCTCCGCCTTGATTCTCGACATGAATGAGGTGCAGGTAATGGAATATGGCGTAAATGACGAAGGGGATCGTGAGCATCATCAGGTGGTTCTCAGGCAGATTGACGGCTGAGAACGTATACAGGGAGTAGGCGATCACCGTCGTGCTCGAGACGATCATGATCAGCTGGTCCAGGTACCCAATCGTGTAGCCATCGAGCACGCGCCGGTGGGTGTTGGCTTCCGCCTGGAGCAGGGTGAGTTCGGCGCGGCGCTTGCCAAAGCCGATGAATAAGGCCAAGAGCGTCATGCAGACGTAGAGCCAGGGAGAAAACCGTTCGACGGTGATCAGGGTCACGCCGGCCGCCACCCGCAGGACGAAGCCGGCAGCAATCGAAAATACGTCGATGATCGGAATGTGCTTTAGCCAGGAAGAGTAGAGCACATTCAGGCCCAGGTACCCGAAGACCACCAACGCAAAGCTGGAGTTCAACGCCAGACTGCCCGCCAGCGTGGCCACGATGAGCACCACAGCTGCCACCCGGGCGGCGGTCGTGGTCAGCGCGCCGGAAGCGATGGGTCGGAGCCGCTTGGTGGGGTGCTTGCGGTCGCTCTCCAAGTCCGCTAGGTCATTGATCACGTAGACCGCACCGGAGGCGAGGCATAGCAGGGTAAAACCGGCCAGGGTGGCCAGGAAGGGACCCGGCCGGGTCAGCTGCCGGTCGAAGATCAGGGCGGCGAAGATAAAGGCGTTCTTCGGCCACTGGCGGGGGCGCATCGTGCGCAACAAGGCGGCGACCATGGCGAAGATCATAGCAGGTTGGGGAGAGGCGAGCAAGACGCCCGGCGAACGGTACAATCAGGCCATGAGCACCAAGATCCGCCTGGATCGCCTGCTGGTCGAGCGCGGCCTGGCCGACACGCGGTCGCTGGCCCAGCGCCTGGTGATGGCCGGCCAGGTCCGCGTCAACGGTCAATTGGAGATCAAGGCTTCGCGCCAATTCACCGCCGATGACGAAATCAGCGTGGACCACGGCCCGCGATACGTCTCGCGCGGCGGCCTCAAGCTCGAAGCGGCGATAAAGGCCTTTCCGGTCAAAGTCCAGGCCGCCGTCTGCGCCGATGTAGGGGCCTCCACCGGCGGCTTTACCGACTGCTTGTTGCAGCACGGCGCAGCGCGCGTGTACGCCATTGACGTCGGGCACGGCCAGTTGGATTGGAGTCTGCGCCAGGATGAGCGGGTGATTGTGAAAGAACGCACAAATGCCCGCTATCTGGAGTCCTTACCGGAGCCGATTGATCTGGTCACCGTGGACGCGGCATTCATTTCGTTGGCCCTGCTTCTCCCCCGAATCAGGGGCTGGCTGGATGAAGCCGGGCAGGTGGTTTGCCTGGTCAAGCCGCAGTTTGAAGCCGGGCCGGCTCAAGTTGGCAAGGGCGGGGTGGTCAAGGATCTGTCGGTGAGGCGCCAAGTGGTGGCGGAAGTGATGGCCGAAGCGCAGATTCAGGAGCTTTGGCCGGCTGGTCTGTTGGAGTCTCCCCTTCAGGGGCCCAAGGGCAACCACGAGTATCTGCTGTGGTGCGTGACCTCAGGCGAAGGGGCAGACCCTGCGGGACTCCTCTCCCAAGTCTTTCCAGCCAACGCCTAGGGCTCCCAATGCGCCTGCCTCAGGTATACTTCAGCCCGCGGGGGCGATCGCCCCTGTGACCCGCCGCCGACAGACCGCGTGGACATGAATCTCACTTCCATACGCAATTTTTGTATCGTCGCCCATATCGATCACGGCAAGTCGACTCTGGCCGACAGGCTGCTTCAGCTCACGGGTACCGTCACCGATCGGGAGATGATGGACCAAGTCCTGGACACCATGGAGCTGGAGCGGGAGAAAGGCGTCACGATCAAGGCCTCCGCCGTCCGGATGCGTTATCAGCGACCGGACGGTGAGCCGTTCGTGCTCAATCTGATCGATACCCCAGGCCATGTGGACTTCGGTTACGAGGTCAGCCGGGCCCTGGAGGCTTGCGAGGGAGCGCTGTTGGTGGTCGACGCCAGCCAGGGTGTAGAAGCGCAGACCCTGGCCAACCTGTACCTGGCGCTTGAAGCGAATCTGGAAATCATCCCCGTGATCAACAAGATCGACCTTCAGGCCGCCCGAGTCGACGAAGTGGCCGACGAGATCCACAGCCTGATTGGGACGCCAAAGGACCAGATTCTCACCATTTCAGCCAAGACAGGGGATCGGGTGGCCGAAGTTCTGGAGGCGGTCATCGAGCGTGTCCCGCCGCCAAAGGGTGACGCCGACGGGCCTTTGAAGGCGATGATCTTTGACTCTCACTACGACACCTACAAGGGCGTGGTGGCTTACGTGCGTCTCTTCGAGGGCCAAATCGGCGGCGAAGAAGAAATTCACCTGATGGCCTCCGGGGCGGATGCTCGTCCCATCGAACTCGGAGTGTTCTCGCCCGGCATGCAGGTGGTGGACCGCCTTTCGGCAGGGGAAGTCGGCTACATCGCCAGCGGACTGAAGTCGGTACGTGAGTGCCGAGTAGGCGACACGATTACCCTGAGATCCCGCCCGGCCGCGGCGCCGCTCCCTGGTTACCGACACCCCAAGCCTATGGTCTTTGCCGGCTTTTACCCGGTCGAGGGCGAAGATTATCAGGATTTGAAGGATGCGCTCGAGAGACTCCAACTAAACGATGCCTCGCTTGTCTTCGATCCGGAAACATCCCAGGCTCTCAACTTCGGTTTCCGTTGCGGTTTCTTGGGGATGTTCCACATGGACATCATCCAGGAACGGTTGGAGCGCGAGTTCGACATCGACCTGATCGCCACGGCGCCCTCCGTGGAGTACGAAGTCCTTATGCGTGATGGGACCACCTTGCAAATCGACTCGCCGGCCAAGCTCCCCGAGCCGGATGAATTTGAAGAAGTGCGCGAACCGTGGATGCGTATTCAAATCTTCACGCCGGAGGACTACTACGGCCCGGTGATGGAGTTGGTTACCAACCGGCGTGGGGAATTCATCCGGCAGGAGTACCCGGCGCCGGCCCGCGTCGTGCTCCACTACGACATCCCTCTTTCCGAACTGATCGTCGATTTCTACGATCAGCTCAAATCGCACACTCGCGGCTATGCTTCGCTGGACTATCAGTTCTTGGAGTATCGACCGGACGACCTGGTCAAGCTGGAAATCTTGATCAACGGGGAACCGGTCGATGCGCTGGCGCTGATCGTCCATCGCGACGATGCTTACCATAAGGGCCAGGCGCTGGTCTCCAAGCTGAAAGAGCTGATCCCCCGCCAGCTCTTCACCGTCCCGGTTCAGGCGCAGGCAGGGGGCAGGGTCATCTCCCGCGCCAACGTGAAGGCTTTGCGGAAGGACGTATTGGCCAAGTGTTATGGCGGGGATGTGAGCCGCAAACGGAAGCTCCTGGAGCGCCAGAAGAAGGGCAAGAAGCGGCTCAAGCGTGTCGGCTCGGTCGAGATCCCCCAAGATGCGTTCCTGGCGGTGCTCAGGCTCAACGACGAATGATCTAGCCGAAATCCCGGTGCCTGACCCTCAGCCGGGGGCCAAACCTGGCCGAGCACCGATGACACTGGCGGTTTGGAGGACGGAATGAAGACCTTGATTACCGGGGGCGCCGGATTCATCGGCGCCAACACCGCCCATCGACTGCTCGAGGATGGGGAGTCGGTGGTAATCCTCGATAACCTGTCCCGTTCAGGGAGCGAGAAGAACCTGGCCTGGCTCCAATCGAACCACCCAGAATTGGAATTCGTCAGGGCCGATGTGCGCGATGCGGCCGGCCTCACGGCTGCCCTCTCCGCCCATGCGCCCTTCGAGGCCCTGATCCATTTGGCGGCCCAGGTGGCCGTGACCACCTCCGTCGTCGATCCGCGCCTTGACTTCGAGATCAACGCTCTGGGTACGCTCAATTTGCTTGAATCGGTGCGCAGCTTGGGCATCGACCCGGCGCTGCTTTTCACCTCCACCAACAAAGTCTATGGTGAGATGCTCGACCAGGTCGTGGTCGAGGAGTCCACTCGTTACCGCTACGCCGATCTCGAGCTCGGCATCTCGGAGACGGCTCCGCTCGACTTCCATTCGCCGTATGGCTGTTCCAAGGGAACGGCGGATCAGTATGTGCACGACTATCATCGTATCTATGGCCTGCGCACGATCGTGTTCCGCAATTCGTGCATTTACGGCCCGAGACAGTTCGGCGTCGAGGATCAGGGCTGGCTGGCATGGTTCGCCATCGCTGCCCGACTTGGGCGGCCGATCACGATCTACGGGGATGGGAAGCAGGTTCGCGACGTCTTGTTTGTGGACGATCTGATTCGCGCCATGCGGGGAGCGATTGACAACATCGGTGTCACCGCTGGACAGGTGTACAACATGGGCGGGGGCCCTGAGAACAGCCTGTCGGTGTGGCGCGAATTCGGTCCTATGCTCGAGGAGCTGGTGGGCTCGTCGATCGAATTCGATTTCCAGGATTGGCGGCCTGGCGATCAGAAGATTTACGTCTCCGATGTTCGCAAGGCCTATGAGGCCTTCGGTTGGTCGCCCGAAGTCAGCGCGCAGGACGGTGTCCGGCGGTTGTACGAATGGGTGGACGCCAACACTGAGCTGTTCCAGGCCTGACTCTCCCCGTCAAGGGTGAAAGTTTCAAAGTGCTATAATGCCCCGATTCCCAGCCCAGAGCCCGGGCGGGGTCTTTCTGTGCGTGAGGGGATATCCTTGGAGAATGCTCGGAGCTGGGTCGTCGGGCTTCTGGTCAGCCTGGTCGCCCTGGCGATCGCTTTTTGGGGTGTGCAACCCGACCGCGTGGTGGAAGTCGTGCGCTCGGCGGATCCCATCTACCTTGTCCCGGCGGCCGGAATGATCGTGATTGGCCTGTTCGCGCGCGCCAGGAGCTGGCATGTCCTGCTAAGCGAACGGGCGCCCTATAGCAAGGTCTTCTGGGCGCTGAATGAAGGTTACTTGCTCAACAATGTCCTTCCTCTGCGCTTGGGCGAGCTGGGTCGGGCGTACTCGGTGAGCCAGACTGGGCAGGTAAGCGGAGGCGCGGCCTTGGCAACGGTCGTCATCGAACGACTGATCGATGTGGCGGTGAGCCTGGCCGGACTGGCACTGGCCATCAGCGCCATGGCGGCCCCGGTTTGGGCGGGTCAGGTGTTGCAGGCGGCCGGGGTCGTATTGGCTGTACTCTTGCTAGGGACGGCGGTTTTGGCGCTGAACCAAAAGAACATCATGCGGCTGGTGGAACATCTTCCCGGCGCAGGATGGATGCGATTGCTGAAGACGATGGATGACTTCGCACGCGGCCTGGGGGAGGCGGCCCGGCCGTCGCGCTTGATCAGGTCGGGTGCGTGGAGTCTGCTCGCTTGGGTCACCGCCTGGTTCAGCCTGGCGCTGATGATGCGCATGTTCGGCTTGACCTGGTCCCCCACGATCCTGATCTTCGTGACCGGCGTCACCGCCTTTGGGGCTGCGCTGCCTTCGTCGCCGGGAGCGGTCGGGGTATATGAGCTGTCGACGGTGGCTGCTTTGCTGGTCTTCGGGGTGCCGCAGGCTGTCGCCGTGAGCCTGGCGGTCTTGGCGCACGCTTTGTCGCTAGTGACCACGGGCAGTCTGGGCGCCATCGGTCTGGCCAGGGAAGGTCGGACCATCTTGGGGTTGGCAGAACAGGCCCAGAAGTTCTTCCGACGAGCGCAAGAAACTCTCGTGGCATGAAGATCCTGGTAGCGCTGACGTATTATCGCCCGCACGTTTCGGGCCTGACGATCTACGTCGAACGGCTGGCGCGGGCGCTGGTTCAAAGAGGTCACCAGGTCACAGTCCTGACATCGCAGTATGACCGTGCCTTGCCCATCGACGACGCCCAGAACGGTGTGCGCATTCGCAGGGTGCCGGTGATAATGCGGGTGAGCAAGGGAGTGATCATGCCCACCATCGGACTAGACGCCACTCGCGAGGTGCTGGCCCACGATGCGGTGAGCCTGCATCTGCCGCAACTGGATGCCGCCGGGATCGCTTTGAGGGGCCGACTGCTCCGGCGCCCCACGCTGCTGACCTACCATTCGGATTTGGAGCTTCCTCCCGGGCTGATCAACCGGGCCGCCGACACCGTGGTTTCGGCCGCTAATCGGATTTCAGGCTCGTTGGCCCATCGCGTGGTCGCCTACACGCGGGATTTCGCCACCCATTCGCCATTCCTCTCGCGGCAGTTGCACAAGCTGACGGTGATACCGCCTCCAGTGGAGGTCGCTCCGCCCGACGAGGCCTTCAAGGCCACGCTCGAGGGTCTGGTCGAAGGCCGATTTCCAGTCATCGGCATGGCGGCGCGCCTGGCCACTGAGAAGGGGGTGGAGCACCTGCTGGACGCACTTCCCGCCATTCGCCAGCGACACCCCGGCGCCCACGTGCTCTTTGCCGGACCTTACGAAAACGTGTTGGGCGAAACGGACTACGCCAAGCGATTGGCCCCACAGCTCGAGGCATTCAAGGACTGCTGGTCCTTTCTAGGGACGCTCAATCCACCCCAAATGACGGCCTTTTACGATCGCTGCGATGTGACCGTCCTCCCCAGTATCAACAATACCGAGACCTTCGGACTGGTGCAGATTGAATCGATGCTGAGGGGGACACCAGTGGTGGCCAGTGACTTGCCCGGCGTCCGACAGCCGGTGACAACCACCGGCATGGGCAGGATCACACCCGTCGGCGATCCAGGCGCCATCGCCGAAGCGATCATCGATATCGTCGCTCATCCCGAGGGTTATGTGGGCGACCGGAAGACTCTGGAAGCGACCTACCTGCCGGCCAAGGTTGCCGAAGACTACGAGAGCCTGATCAATCAACTTTTCCCACGGCTGGGCGATAGGGGAAGCCGATGAAGGGCGACCTGCTCGACCAGCACCTGCGTGCCTTGCCTTATTTTCGAGCGACCTTGCGGGCGGTCGAAGCGCGCATGATGGGGGCCGTGGACCTGCCCGCTCCGGTCCTCGACATCGGGGCCGGGGACGGTCACTTCGCCGAAGTGACCTACGATCGCCCTCTGGACGTGGGGGTTGATCCGCATTTCCCGTCCTTGCGCGAAGCCAGCCGGCGCGGGAGCTACCGCAGCCTGATTCAGGCAGACGGGGGCCGCCTGCCGTACGCCGCTGGGACCTTTGCGAGCGGCATCAGCAACTCTGTTCTGGAGCACATTCCGCATCTGGATGCGGTCCTGTCTGAGGTTGGCCGAGTGCTCAAACCTGGATCGCCGTTCGCCATCACAGTCCCCAATCCCGGCTACCGTACTCAACTGAGTTTTCCCAAACTCCTGCGCTCGATGGGCCTAAGCGGATTAGCGGAGGCTTATCGGGGATGGTTCATGCGAATGTCGCGCACCTGGAATCTCTTCGACGAGAACGGTTGGCGTGAGAAATTCTATGCGGCCGGCTTCGAAATCGAGCGAAGCCAGAGCTACTTCTCGCCGGCTGCCCTCAGCATGCTCGAATGGGGCCACTACTTCGGGGGGCCAAGCCTTGTGGCGCGCTGGCTGACAGGCCGCTGGATTCTGGCGCCCACGGCCTGGAATCTGGGATTGACGGATCGATGGGTGCGGAAGTATTTTGAGGAGCCAACGGTACAAGACGGAACGTACACGTTCTATCTCGCAAGAAGGCGAGCCTGATGGGCGATCGCCCTTTGCCTCCTGAACCCGAAATCGACGGCTCTGAGCCGAGTGTCCTAGACTGGTTGAAGTCGGTCGTGGGCGGCCACCCCCTACCGATACCGGAGGCGTCCGACGACGACACCCAAAGCGAGGCGCCGCACGAACTTGTGGCAGGCATGCCCCCCGGCGAGCCGCAGCGTGAGTTTGATTGGCACAGCCTGATCGGCGAGGTCACGCCGGGGCATATGCGGCTGCCCGGGGCCCTCGGGCTGGCGTTTGTGGCCCAATTCGGATTGGCTCAAAGGGTGGGCAGCCCGAAATTTGAGCTGGTACTCTACCTGGCGGCCGCCGCCCTCATTGGCTGGGCGGCTTTGGCAGGCGATTTCCGCCTCCAGCCACCGGAGACACCTGCGGAGGGCCACCTCAATGTCGACTTTCGGCCCGTGTGGCTCGGAGCCGGAGTTGGGTTCTCTCTCCTCACTGTCCTGGCGTCAAGCCAGAACACACTTCGCACCTCGACGATCATCCTATGGACGCTGGCCATCTTCGCCATGGTGGGGGCATTCTGGGAGGGGGGGGTTGATTGGCGCGGCTACCTGGCCCGAGCACGTGAATGGGTCCTTCATCCTTTGTTGAGGGTCTCCATCCGTCCCTGGCATTGGGCGATGATCGGCGTCGCCGTACTGTCCCTGGCCTTTCGCCTGGTCCATCTGGAACAGGTGCCCTTCGAAATGTGGAGTGATCACGCTGAGAAGCTGCTTGACGTCTATGATGTCCTCCAGGGCAAGTACTCGATCTTCTTCTTCAGGAACACCGGGCGTGAGATGATCGAGTTCTACCTGGCGGCGTTCACGGCAAAAGTGTTTGGGACGGGGCTGTCATTCCTCACCCTCAAGCTGGTTACCGCTGCGGCGGGTCTGCTGACCCTGCCCTACATCTATCTATTCGGGAAGGAGATGGGCGGCAGCCGGGTGGGCCTCCTCGCCACGGCATTGGCGGGCATCGGCTACTGGCCGAATGTCATCAGCCGGCTCGGCCTCCGCTTCCCCTTCTACGCCCTATTCGCTGCTCCAGCCCTCTACTACCTGGTGAAGGGTTTGCGCACGCATCGTCGCAACGACCTGTTGCTGTGCGCTGCCGCAGTCGGCATAGGGATGAACGGCTACTCCCCGGCCCGCATCCTCCCGGTGGTGATGGCGGCCGGCGTGGCCATCTTCCTCCTGCACCGTGCTTCGCGTGGTCAACGCCTGCCGACGTTGGCGGTCTTGGCGGTCATGGGAGCCGTGGGGTTCGTCTTCGTCCTGCCCTTGTTCCGGGTGGCGGTCGAGCACCCAGACCAGGTCTTCTTTCGAATGATGAGCCGGATGGGGACAGCCGAGCGGGCCTTCCCAGCGCCGCCTTTGGCCATCTTCCGCGACAACGTGGTGAGCGGCCTGGGCATCTTTGGCTGGGACGACGGACAAATCTGGATCGCCTCCGTCCCACACCGGCCGGCTCTGGATTGGCTGACGGGAGCGTTCTTTCACCTGGGGGCGGTGCTGATGTTCGTCCGATATCTGCGCCGGCGAGATTGGCGGGACGCGTTCACGCTGGTCAGCATCCCCCTGCTCATGCTGCCGTCCACCCTGGCCCTTGCCTTCCCGGATGAGAACCCGGCTCTGCACCGCGCTTCGGGGGCCTATATCCCGGCCTTCACCCTGGCGGCCATTGCCGTAGTGGCCGTCATCGACTGGGCCAAACAAGTTTGGGCTGGCCGCAGATCTGCGATGACGCCGGTCTACGCCGGCCTGGGCGTCTTGTTTGTGATATCGGCGGTCATCAACTACCGGCTGGTGCTGATCGATTTTGCCAAGCTGAACCTACAAAGTGCGTGGAACACGGCCCAGGCGGGAGAAATTGTGAAGGGCTTCGCCGATTCGGTCGGGTCGTACGAAACCGCCCACATGGTGCCATTTCCGTTCTGGATGGACGGCCGACTTGTGGGAATCAACGCCGGCCAGCCCGCCAAGGACTACAGCACGACCACGGATCAACTGCCGCAGCTCCAGGACGAACCCCGGGCGCAGCTCTTCTTGGTCAACACCCAGGACAAGCCCGATCAGGATCTGCTTTCCCAACTCTTCCCGTCTGGCCGCTGGTCGATCGCCCAGTCTGACCAACCCGGCAAGGACATCGCCGTCTTCCTGGTACCGCCCAAGATTTCCGATCTTTCCGGGGCCGACGCCTCCGGTCCGGCGCCATGATCGAACCGCTGGAGACCGCTCCGACGCAAGAGGCAGCACCAAATTCAGGCGGTCGTTTCGATTCGCGAGCCGTGCTGCCTTGGGTGGTGCTCGCCCTGGTCATCGCCTTTGGCGCTTTCCTGAGGTTCACGGGCCTCAATTGGGACGCCGGAACGCACCTGCATCCGGACGAGCGCTTTCTGACGATTGTCGAATCCAGCCTGCGCCTGCCTAAGACCTTGGGCGACTACTTCAACACCGCCATCTCCCCGCTGAATCCGGCCAATTCGGGCAACACTTTCTTCGTCTACGGGACGCTGCCTATCTTCCTCGTGCGCCTGCTGGGCGAATGGCTTGGTCAAACCGGATATGACCAGATCTACTTGGTTGGGCGGGCAACGTCGGCTACCTTTGACCTGGCCAGCCTAGTCCTCCTCTTCTTGCTGGGGCGCCGCCTGTATGGGGTTTGGACGGGTTTGCTGGCTGCCGCCTTCGGATCGGCCTCGGTTCTGCTCATTCAGCATGCCCATTTCTTCGTCGTGGACCCGATGGCGAACACTTTTGTCATCGCCGGTTTGTATTTGGCGGTGAGGGTTTTGGACGAAGGACGATTGGCAGACTATGGCCTGTTTGGCCTGGCACTGGGCATGGCGATGGCGTCCAAGATCAATACCCTCCCTTTGGCGTTGGTTGTGGCGCTGGCTGGGCTCATTCGCTACCTGAAGGTGAGCACGGAAACCAAGCCAGATGAGCTGCTCAGCGGGATCAAGGGACTTGCTCTGGCAGCGCTGATTTCGTTCGTCACCTTCCGCGTTTTTCAGCCGTACGCTTTCGTCGGAACGTCTTTCTTTGACATCCGGATCAACCCGGGATGGATGTCATCCATGACCGAGATCCTCCACCAGAGCAGCGGTGAGGTGGATTTTCCGCCCGCCCTTCAATGGGCGGATCGAGCGCCCATCCTGTTCTCACTGCGCAACATGGTCCTATGGGGACTCGGTCTACCGCTGGGCGTTACCGCGTGGCTTGGTTGGGGATGGGCAGCGGTCGAGATCGCAAAGAAGCGGAGTTGGGATCGCCACCTGATCCCCGTCCTATGGACGGGTGGGTACTTTGCGTGGCAATCGTTGAGCTTCACGCGAGCCATGCGTTATCAGCTGCCCGTCTATCCCACGCTGGCGATCCTGGCGGCCTGGGCACTGGTCGAGGTCTGGCGTGGCGCACCCAAGTGGTTCAGACCACGACTTGCCAGGTTAGCGCGTCCGGTTGCCGCAGTGGCCGTCGGGGGCGTCCTGCTGGGGACGTCATTCTATGCTTTGGCGTTCGTCCACATCTATCAGCAGCCGATGACGCGCGTGGCGGCCTCGCGTTGGATCTACCATCACCTTCCGGCGGCGGTCAACTTCACGGTGCAGGTGCCGGGTGGTCAGGATCAGCTCGAACCGCTCCCTACGTCACTTGCAGTGGGATTGGAAGCCGGGGAAAGCCTGACCACCAGCTTTGTCGCCCAATCCGGCGCTTCGCTGACAGCCATGTTCCTGCCGCAAGTCACGGATCTCGATCCGGCCTCAGGCCCCAAACAGGTCCGGGTGACAATCTACGATACGCCCGCCCTGGGAACCCCCGTGGCTGAAGGCACGTCGGTGGATCTGACCGGGATGTCCTCGGGGCAAGTGCAGATCCCGCTTCCCGAGCCGGTGCCAATGATCGAGCTGCACACCTATGGCCTGCGGCTGAAAGTGGAGGGGAGCGGGGGTCTGGGCTTCCAGGGTCAGATGAGCCTGCTTCAGGCATCGGGTGTCGATTCGATAAGCAGTTTGGTCTCACTGCCGGCGCAAACTGACGTCCTGATTGGCGGTCAGCCTCAGTCGCTCATCGCTCAGGTTCATCAGGCCGGCTTGCTGACCGGAGTCGACCTGCCACACATCAGACGGATCTCCGGCGGCTCGTCGCCCGCGCGTCTGCAGGTTTCGCTGGTCAAGGAGACCGATCCGGGGAACTCGATCGCCAAAGGCCAGATCCAGATTCAGCCGTCGAACGACGGGCAGACCTCCCTTATCGTGCCGTTTAATCGCCAAGTGACCATCGAATCCGGAGTCAGTTATCAGCTCACGTTGACGCTCGATGGCCCGGGCGCTCTTGCGCTTCGGCCCACGGTCTTGATCAGTGAAACGAGTTGGGACGATGGGCTTCCGGTCAACCTGGAGGGCTACGACTACAGCGGGCGGTACACCGGGGTCAACCAGGAGCTTTACTGGCCCGATAATCAAGACGACAACGCGGATGGCGTCCCCGATAAGCTTGAACGTCTGGTCGATGCATTGTCGCGAGGTGATGACCTGGTCATCAGCTCTAATCGACAGTACGGCAGCATAGCCAGGGTCCCTTCACGATACCCTTTGACCACCGAATACTACCGTCTTCTGTTCAACTGCCCGGCCCCCCAAGCGGTGGCGGATTGCGCGGCGTCCGCCCAGCCCGGAGGGGTTCAGAACGCCATCGGCTACAAGCTGGTCCAGGTGTTCCAGTCGGATCCGCAGCTGTTGGGTCTCGACTTCAATGATCAGACGGCGGAAGAGGCTTTCACCGTCTACGATCACCCCAAGGTGTTCATTTTCCAGCGCACGGACGCGTTTTCGGCTCAGGCACTTCGCGCCCAGTTGAGCGCCGTGGATCTTTCGGGTGTCAAGAACTCGGTTCCCAAGGATCTCAAAGCTGGGAGTGGCCTGACGTTGATGCTCCCGGAAGAACGTTGGGCCGCCCAACAGCTGGCGGGTACCTGGCGGCAGCTGTTCCCGCCCGGCAATCCCCTCAACCAGTCCCAAATTCTGGCAGTCGTGGCTTGGTGGCTTCTGGTCACCATCCTGGGGTGGTTGGTGTTTCCAATCGTCCGGCTCGCCTTCCCGGGGCTGCAGGACGCCGGCTATCCTCTGGCTCGGGTGACGGGCCTGCTTCTGATGGCCTGGGGAAGCTGGATCTTGGGCAGTTTCGGCGTACCCGTAACCCGTACTGCGATTGCCCTTTTGGTGGTTGGAATAGCGGCGTTTTCCTTTGGTCTGGCTTGGCGGGATCGCCACGACCTGGTGGCCTTCGTGCGCGGCCATTGGCGCCAAATGCTGTGGGTCGAAGTCTTGGCATTGAGCTTCTTCGCCATCGATCTGGCTATCCGTCTGGGCAACCCCGATTTGTGGCATCCGGCCAAGGGCGGGGAAAAGCCGATGGATCTCTCCTACCTGACGGCAGTGATCAAGAGCGCCGGATTTCCACCGTACGACCCGTGGTTTGCCGGCGGTTACATCAACTACTACTACTTTGGATTTGTCCTGGTCGGCATGCCGATCAAGCTCCTGGGGCTGGTGCCCGAGGTAGCCTACAATCTTGTGCTCCCGACCCTCTTCAGCATGCTCGCCCTAGGAGCGTACTGCGTGGGCACGAATTTGCTGGCCAGCCGAAGCCAGAAGCCGGGGGCACTCGACCCACGCGTGGCCGGCGTGGCAGCCGCCCTGATGATGGTCCTGCTGGGCAATCTGGGCACGGTGCAGTTGATCTACGATTCGCTGCGCCAAATGGGCGGCGGTCTCGGCGTGGGCCTGCTCGATGCCGTGAGCGGATTGGGCCAGGTCGTGTTTCAACATGCTCATCTTCCCATCGCGCTCGATCATTGGTATTGGAATCCGAGTAGGGCGATCCCTCCCGGCCCTGGTGAGCCCGGCCCGATCACCGAGTTTCCGTTCTTCACCTTCCTCTATGCCGATCTTCACGCCCACATGATCAGCCTTCCGTTGACCGTGGCGGCTTTGGCATGGGCCGTGTCATGGTTGTTGGCCAACCGGGATGGTGAGCCGCGCCGGTGGCTGGATGTGGTCGTCTCGCTTTTCATCGGGGGCTTACTCATCGGAGCGCTGAAGCCGACCAACACCTGGGACTTCCCCGTGTACTTGACCCTGGGTGGGCTGGCAACGCTGGGCGGGGCGTGGCTCCGGCTCCGGTCGCTCCGACCCGCCACCTGGCTTCGGGCCGCCTGGACGACGGGCAGTCTGGTCGGGTTGACGCTACTCTTGTATGAGCCTTTCAGCCGTTGGTACGGTCAGGGGTACACGCAGCCCCAGCTTTGGGAGGGATCCAAGACTCCGGTCAGCGCCTACCTCACGGTCTACGGCCTGTTCCTGTTCCTGATGGTGGCCTGGATGATCTGGGAATCCCGCCAGTGGATGGCTGAAACGCCGATTTCGGCCCTTAGCCGTCTCCGGCCCTACGGAGAGCTGTTCCTGGCGGCGCTGGTCATGTTTGCGGCGGCCGTGGGTCTGGCGGCGGCCTTCGGCTATACCGTCGCGTTGATCTCCTTTCCAATGGTTCTATGGGCCGGACTCCTGTTCTTGAGGCCCGGTCAGAGCCTCGAAAAGCGGATCGTGTTGGTCCTCATCGGCACCGGTGCGGCGCTGACGTTCGTGGTCGAGGTGGTGGTCCTCAAGGGCGATATCGGCCGGATGAACACCGTCTTCAAGTTCTACCTCCAGGTGTGGACGCTGTTTAGCATCGCCTCGGCTGCAGCGCTGTTCTGGGTCCTGACCGATCTCGGATGGTGGGCTGCCATCTGGAAGAACCTGTGGCAATTGGGGCTGGCCGGGCTGGTGTTCGGGGCGGCGCTCTATCCAATGACTGCCGCGCCTGCCAAGATCGCCGACCGGATGGCCGAGAACGCGCCGCATACTTTGGACGGAATGGCGTACATGGCCTACGCCATGCGCGGTGAGCTGAGCACCAGCTTTGCCACCGACGAAGATTACCAGGCCATACAATGGATGCAGTCTAACGTCGAAGGCTCACCGGTCATCGTGGAGGCCAACATTCCGGAGTACCGGTGGGGGACGCGCTTCACCATCTACACGGGTCTGCCCGGTGTGGTGGGATGGAACTGGCATCAGCGCCAACAACGCGTGGCCGTGGGCGAGGAGCAGGTGACCGACCGTGTCATCGCCGTGACAAACTTCTACATGACCCGCTCGGTGAATGACGCCATGACGTTTCTCCGCCGGTACCAGGTGAAGTACATTGTTTGGGGTCGGTTGGAGCAGGTCTACTACGGTGATGTCGGACCCTGTCTGGCCGCAGGGCCGGACAGCGCAGGTGTGATCTGTGACCTGAGCGGGAGGGCTTTGGGGATGACACAGCCCGACGTGCCAGCCTCGGCTTGCCAGGTGTTAGATGCTCAGACAATCCCGGCCAGCCTCGATTGCCCAACCCATGCCGCCGACAAATTCACTATCATGCAGGCCCTCGGTCTGATCACCCCCGTGTTTCACACGGGGGAAACGACCATCTATCAGGTGATGCCATGATAGGCCAGATTCTCGAAGTCGCTGCCTGGTGGCTGGTGAGCGGTCTGATCGGATGGCTGGCGTTCCCGCTGACTCGGCGTGTCTTCCGTAAGCTCCCAGACCAGGGGTACGGGTTCGGCCGGGCGTTGGGGTTGTTGGCACTGAGCTACGCTGTCTGGCTGTTGGGCACGGCCGGCTGGGTGCCCAACAACAGCGCCGGCGTTTTCGGGATCGCCTTGCTGATGGCCGGCGGTTGCATCGTCTGGGGTTGGCGCGGCCGCCGGGAGCTGGCCAACTGGCTGCGTTCCCAATGGCGGCTTATCGCCGCCGAAGAAGCCGTGTTCCTGGTGGCCTTTGTGGCCTGGGCCTTTGTACGCGCCAATAATCCCGACATCACCAACACCGAGAAGCCGATGGAGCTGATGTTTCTCAACTCCATTCTGGGCTCACCTAACTTTCCAGCGCACAACTCATGGCTTTCCGGTTACGCCATTTCCTACTACTACTTCGGCTACATCATGATGGCCGTGCTGACCCGTCTGACCGGCGTCGTGAGCGGCGTGGCCTTCAACCTCACCAATGCACTGTGGTTCGGCATGACCGCATTGGGGGCCTATTCCATGCTCTTCAACATGTTGAACTGGCGCAAGGAAGAGGCTCACCTCAGGCTTTTGGCGCCGCTCTTGGCCCCCCTGATGGTGCTGGTGGCCGGCAACCTGGAAGGTTTCCTGGAGGTCCTCCATTCGCAGTACCTGTTCTGGCACCAGGCAGTGGATGGCAGCCTGGTCTCGCCGTTCTGGTCCTGGCTGGGGATCAAGGATCTTATCCAGCCTCCCAGCGGCGCGCCTTCCTGGATCCCCAACCGCTACCTGTGGTGGTGGCGCGCATCACGCGTGGTGCACGATGTCAACCTGGCCGGGGGTGAGCTGGAAGTCATCGACGAGTTTCCCTTCTTCTCGTTTCTTCTGGCGGACAATCACCCGCATCTGCTGGCGCTGCCGTTCGTTCTGTCTGCGATTGGATTTGCGTTCCAAACTCTGGTCAGCGGGGGCCAGAAGATCTTCGCCATCAGCCACTTCAGACATGATTGGGATCCGGCCCGGGTCCTGGTGCCGGCGGCGACGGTCGTGGTGGCCATCGTCGCGTTCGTGCGCTCGGTGGACCTGGCACGGACGGGAAACGGGCCGGCTGGCGTTGTCGTGGGCGTCCTCACCGCGCTCTTGGTGGCCGCGGTTATCTTTGGGATTGTGACGTTTTTCACATATTGGATTTTGGGCCGGCTTCCCTCACTTCTGACCGGGGCTGAGTACGGGCTCGCCATCTGGTTGTTTGGCGGCCTGGCGTTTTTGAACACGTGGGATTTCCCAATCTACCTTAGCCTCTTGATGCTGGTCCTGCTGTGGCGGGGCGGTGTCGAGCCCAAACGTGCTGACCTGTCAGCCGCCGTATGGACCGGCCTGGCGCTGGTGTTGGGAGGTGTGGTCCTCTACCTGCCCTGGTATCCAAGTTTCTCATCCCAAGCGGGGGGGCTGCTCCCCAATCTATTGTTTGCGACCAGCGTCCAGCAATTCGGCGTGATGTTTGCACCGGCATTTGTGCCCATCCTTGTTTGGCTGGTGTGGTGCGCAGTCCGTCAGCGGCGCCAAATCGCGTGGCGCCGTTTCGCGGTGATCTCCCTTGGGATTCCCCTGGGGCTCCTGTTGATCTCCTGGGGCCTTGCCGGAGTGATCGCTTTGTCGATCAGCGTTTCTGGTTCGGGGTTGGACATCGTGCTCGGACCGATGGGTGCGGCCAACGTCTCGGCGGCCATCCGAGGCGTGACGGCGGCCCGGTTGTGGCATCCGCTGACTCCACTGCTGATGGGCCTGGTGCTGGGATTGTGTGCCGCGTTTTTGTGGCCTGCTCCGTTGGAGGCTGGCAAGGAACCATCTAAGCCGGCCCTGCAGCTGAGTCAACCCCAGCTCTTTGCGCTGCTGATGGTCGGGATCGGCACTTTCTTGGTCATCGGTCCAGAGTTCCTGTATCTCAAAGATCTCTTCGGGGATCGGATGAACACGGTCTTCAAGTTCTACTTCGCCACCTGGATCCTTTGGGGTATCGCTGGTGCCTACGCTGTGTTCGAGGTCTGGCCGAAGCGCAGGCCGGGGTGGGGGGTGCTCAGCAGCCTGGTTGTCCTCCCCTTGATTTTGGGGCTGGTGTACCCTGTGGCGGCCACGTGGACCAAGACCAACGGATTTGACCCGGGCGGGGGACGGACGCTGGATGGCAATGCCTACATGTCGCGCGATTATCCTGGCGACGCGGCCGCCATCGCCTGGATCAGCCAGAATCTCGCGCGGAGGGGTGATCGCCGAGGCGATCGGCGGGAGCTACTCGGCTTTCGGCCGGGTGTCCGCCCAAACCGGCCTGCCCACGGTCATCGGCTGGCCGGGACACGAGGTCCAGTGGCGCGGCGACTCCGAACTTCTGGGCTCCAGACAAGATGACATCGGCAGGCTATACTCGAGCCGGTCGTCGGGCGATATCCAGGAGATTCTGGACCAATACGAAATTGCCTATGTCTACGTGGGTACCCTGGAGCAAAGCGCGTATGGCGTGGGGCCGGTTGACAAGTATCTTCCGACGATGACGCTCATCTATCAGGATCAAGGCGTGTCAATTCTCGGAGTTCCTGGAAGGATGCAATGGAAATGAATAGGGGCCGGGCGATCATCACCAACCAAACCCTGCTCTGGGGCAGCCTGTTCCTCTTGGCCGCCTTGGCCCGGCTGGTCTCATTGGGCTGGCCGCCGCTTGGCGAGTCTGAGGCCGCCTCGGCGCTCTCGGCAGCCACGGGCAGGCTGGCCTCCCCCTTTTGGACCGGCGGCGCGGGAACTCTGGGGAGCGCATCTTATCAATCGTTGACGGGCTGGCTGTTTCAAGCACTGGGCACCGGGGACGCTGTGGCGCGATGGATTCCGGCGCTGGCCGGGCTGGGGTTGATCTTCCTAAGCCGGCTATGGCGACGCCGACTCGGCCGGGGCAGGGCGCTCCTTTTGGGTTTGCTTCTGGCACTGTCGCCGACGATGTTAACTACTTCCCGCACCGCCGGGGACACCTCGCTGGCTTTGCTGGGGTTGGGCATCTTCGTCACATTCGCCCTGTTGAGTCCGGAAACGGGAAGCGAAAGGCGGCACTTCGCATGGATGGGCGCCGGGCTGGGCCTGGCCTTGGCCAGCGGTCCAACGGCATGGGACGGCCTCCTGAGCCTGGCGGTTGCATTGGCGTGGTTGCGCTGGCGAGGCGGAGGGTCGATCCGATCCGATCAGGTCCTGCCTCGGGCCTGGCGCGTGCTTGCGCTGGCGTTGGCCGTCACCTTTGTGGGGATTGCGACCCAATTTGGGGCGTCCATGGGCGGCCTAGGCGTGGCCCTACAGTCGCCTGCCCAGTGGCTCGCCGGATGGACGCGGCCAGGGGACCTGACCCTGCTAACGGCCATGGTTCTGCTGCCCGTCTATGAGCCGCTGATCCTCGTCTTTGGCGTCTTGGGCGCGGCCCGGCCGCCAACTGATGATCCGGTCTGGAGGGGCGCCCGCATCTGGACGCTTGCGGCGGTGGCCCTGTTCCTGCTGCGTGTCGGCAGGACGCCGGAAGATCTGGTGTGGGTGGTCCTGCCCCTGGCCGTGCTCGCCACGCTTCCGTTGGGGTCCTTGGTTGAAGTTCTGACGGACGGGATGGAGGATGTTTCGGTCTACCTCATGACCGCTGTGCTGGCCGCTCTGGCTGGATTCACCTACCTTCAAGTCGCCGGCTACGTCAATGAAGTGGATATCGGCGGCTCGCCGGAATTGGTGACCTTGGGCCTGGTCTTGACGGCGATTGGGTTTGCCGCCTCGCTGTTCCTGCTCTACGGGATGACCTGGTCGTGGACCGAAGCCTTTCACGCGCTCGGCTCGACAGGGGCCGTGGTGCTGGCCCTAGTGACGTTGTCGGCGGGTTGGAGGCTGGCGTTCAGCCCGCGGGCTACGGGTGGACCGGAACTGTGGCGGCCGACCTCCGCCAGCCCGGACGTACGGTTGCTCGAAGACACATTGGTTCAGCTCGCGATGGCGGACCGGGGCGAGGAGGCTGGTCTCCCGATCCGGGTTCAAGCGCCTGTTCCGGCGGTGCTTGCCTGGGCTCTGCGGCATGAGACCTCGGCCTCGCTCGCAACCAGCGGAGGAAGTCCGCCGCAGGCGATCCTCCTCCCCGACAGCGACACACCACCCAGCTTACCCGGGACGTACCTGGGGCAGAGGTTTGGGGTGGACGCCGCGTGGGGATGGGATGGGCCCTTGCCCCCGGACGGTTTGGGATGGTGGATCCTGCGCAAAGGCGGCATGCGATCTATCGAATGGGTGCTCTACGTCCACAGTGACCAACCTGTGCAAACACAAGGGCAGAAGTGATGGTGTTGAAGCCCCGCCGCCGTCCTAGTGCTCTCGAGACGATTCGATGAGCCCCGCCTCAACGATTGCCATTGATGGCCCGGCAGCGTCGGGCAAGAGCACGCTGGCGCTGCACCTTGCGCGCAGGCTGGGCTATCTGTATTTCGATACCGGGGTGATGTATCGGGCCGTTACCCTGGCGGCCATCCGCAAGGGCCTGGATTTGGCAGACGAAGAATTGGTCACCGCGTTGGCGGAGAAAGTCGAAATCGACGTCCAGCCCAAGCTGGACCCCGCCGGTGCGCCCTTCGAGGTCTTTCTCGATGGTGAGGTCGTCACGGGTGATTTGCGCACGCCGGAAATCGACAGAAACGTCTCCCGTGTGTCGGCCTATCGAGGCGTGCGACACGCTATGACCGGACTCCAGCGGACCATTGGGAAACGAGGCGGTGTGGTGATGGTGGGAAGGGACATCGGCACGGTGGTCCTGCCGGACGCCGACGTCAAGTTGTATCTGGACGCTACTGTAGAAGCGCGTGCCCACCGTCGATTTCGACGAATGCGTGGGGCGGGGTGAGGAAGTGACCTACTCAAGCGTGCTCGAATCGATGAAGGTGCGCGATGCCTACGACTTCAGTCGAGAAGTCGCCCCCTTGAAACCTGCCGCCGACGCTGTGGTCCTGGATACGACCGATTTGCCGATTGGTGACATGGTGGATACGGCCCTGGTCCTGGTCGAACGGCACACCCGCAAGGTCATGCCCTCGGACGAAGTCCCCTTGTGAAATTGATCATGATCTGAGCTCCGGTCCTGCGGCCGGAGGATGGGTGCCGGACATTCCGGGTCTGCCGTAGGCGTCATCAGTTGGGAGTCGAGGCGGATTGGCCCGGACTGGCCCTGTTGATCGTCTCCGGCACGAATCGCGAGACCACCGCCGCTGCCAGCAGGCACATGACCGCCCCGACCAGAAACGGCAATTCGAAGCCATACACGGACAGAACGCCAGCGATGAGCGGCCCCACGGCGATTCCCAACCCAAACCCCATCGCCATCAAGCTCATCTGACGGCCTTCGCCGCCGTGCCGAGATAAGTCCGCCGCCAGCGCGAAGCCGGGCGCCGCGATCGCCGCTGTCGCAAGGCCCTGGACCGCCGTCAGGCCCGTCAGCTGCAGCGTCGTGGCGGCCAATCCCAGCACAGCGGTCGTCGGGGCCATTAGCAGCAGCCCGGCGATAATCGGCCCCTTCCGGCCGATACGATCGGACAAACGACCGAGGGGGATCTGAAAGATCAGGCGTGAGAACGTCAGCGCGCTGAAAGCCACGCCAAACCCAAGCGCGGTCTGTCCAAGTTTGGCGTTGAATTCGGGTTCGAGAGTGGTCAGCATGGTGAAAGCACTGGCCATCATGAACATTGCAGAACCCAAGGCGATGAGCGGCTTGGAGAACACCGCCGAATTGAAGATCCGGAAGGGCTGCGACCGGACCTCACTCACATCCGATGGCGCTTCGTGGACCATCATGTGGACCAGGCCCACGGCCAGAAACAGGAACGCCGCTCCCATGAGGAAGACGACGTTGAATCCGAAGTTGACCTGCAGATAGCCACCTACCAGGGGGCCGACGGCAAACCCGAGCATGCGCATGGCGGTGTAAATGCCCATGGAACCACCGCGCGTGTCATGATCACTGGCCTTGGCCATCAAGGCCAGGGCCGCCGGCACGGTAAGCGCTACGCCCACCCCTTGAACCATCCGGATGAACAGCAAGTGCAGGTACCGAGTGGCGAAGGTATAGGACAGGGTGCCGACCCCCATCACCAGCAGGCCCGCCAGGATCAGAGGCTTGCGCCGACTCATCCGATCGGAAATCGCCCCCGTGAGCGGCTGCAGCCCGAAAAACAGCAAGCCGTAGAGCGAGATCAAGATGCCGACCAGCACAGAGTTCGGCAAGCTGCCCAGTAGGGGCGATGGCAGCTTGGCAACATACAGAGGAATGGCGACGAAGAGGATGCTGTTGCCGAACGCATCCGACATGCGAGCAATTGAAAGGGCCAGGACAATCCGATTGGCGCCCAGGCCGCTGGCCAATCTATCCAAGGCAGGGACCTCCCAACATGAACGCAAACGGGGAAGGATAGCTGAGCACCTTCCCCGAGAGGAGAGCAATCTGCCAATTATAGACTATGTCGTCGATTGGCCTTGGAACGCGCTGCCGCTGATGGGTTAACCAGGTTGCCGGCGTACAGATCGGGGGCTCGTCAGGACTTAGATTTGGGCTTGACGCAGGCGGCCCGGGCCTAGGCAGCCGACCCCGACGTCGCGGCGCGGCGGGTGACGCTCTCTGGGACGAAGCGCCTCACGATCCATGCGCCTGCCAGGCAAGCCAATCCCCCGACGAAGAAGGGCAGTTCAAAGGAGTGAACCGCCAGAATCCCGGCCACGAGTGGGCCGATAGCAATACCAAAACCGAAGCCCATGGACATCAGACTCATCTGCTGTCCTTCGCCGCCGACCTTGGAAAGATCGCCGGCCAGGGCGAAGCCGGGTGCGGCAATAGCGGCTGAGGCCAGCCCCTGGAATGCGCGCATGCCCGTCAACCCGAGAGTCGATGTGGCAAATCCCAAGAGCGCGGTAGCGGGGGCCATGGCGATCAGCCCGGTGATGATGAGCGGTTTGCGGCCGATTCGGTCGGAGAGGCGGCCCAGCGGGATCTGGAAGATCAAGCGTGAGAAAGTCAGGGCGCTGAAGGCGATCCCAAAACCAAAGGCGGTCTCATGCAGTCGGGCGTTGAACTCGTTCTCCAAGGTGGTCATCATGGAGAAGGCGCTGGCCATGAAGAACATCGCCACGCCCAACGAGATCATGGCGGAAGAATAGATCTCGGGATTAAAAACTCTCAGGGGCCTTGTCCTCAACTGGCTGACGTCGGTCGGCTCTTCCTTGACAAGCACGCGCACGAGCACCATTGCCAGAAGCAGGAACGCCGTGCCTGCGAAAAACACCACATTGAACCCGTAGGCGACCTGCAGATAGCCTCCGATGAGAGGTCCGAAAGCAAAGCCGATCATCCGGAATGTGGTGTAGATGCCCATGGCGCTGCCACGTGTCTCTTTCCGGGTCGAAGTGGCCAGGAGAGCCAGAGATGCCGGAAGGGTGAGGGCCACGCCCACGCCTTGGATAGCGCGTATGAAGAGCAGATCAAGGTAGCGGGTGGCGAAGGCAAAGGCGAAAGTGCCGATCGCCATCAGCAGCAGGCCGCCCAGGATGAAGGGCATCCTGCGTGACATCCGGTCGGAAAGGGCTCCCGTCAAGGGCTGCAGAGTTGAATTGAAGATGCCGTAGAGCGAGATCAGAATGCCGACCAGGAGTGGCTGAGGCACGTTAGGCAGCAGCGGGGAGGGGATTTGAGCCACGAAGAGCGGAATGGCGATGAACAGAATGCTGTTGCCCAAGGCATCCGACATTCTGGCGATGGAGAGGGCTAGCACCACTCGATTGGTGCCAAGGGTATCCGTCACTTGGTTCAGGTCGGGGTCCTTTCTTCGACGCCGCCCGGGAACCGGGGTGTGGCCAGGTCTGGGGCCGGCAACGGGGCATTATATCCGATACACGCTCATTGGCCCGTTCAGACGCGATCAGGGTGTCATGTGGCCCGGCCAAACCACTGCTAGGCTGCCGGCTGCGGGACAAGGTATAATCGGGGCGTGTCAGCCTGAAGCTAGGAGGTGATAAGAGACTAAGCTAAAGCGATGGGAGAGGCTAGCGCATGGCCCCACTTTCGAGTGGGGTGACGAGGTCGAGGGTTCTTCGCCGCGAGGCGAAGCCAACTCCTCCAGAAACATGTTGGACTGGAGGAGGAAAATCGAAGGATCAGCGGATGCCCTCCGGGCGTGCCACCGCCCGAGCACTTTCCCCCCAAATTGAAACCCTGTGGGTAACACGGCTCAGCGATGAGCCCCCCAAAGCCATGGGGAGTGGCAAGTTCAAGACTCACTCAAGTTAAACTTGGAGGATTCCATGTGCGGAATTGTGGGCTATGTCGGCGCGAGAGACGCTACGCCGATCATCTTTGACGGTCTCAAGCGGCTTGAGTACCGGGGGTATGACTCGGCCGGAGTGGCCGTCATCGTAGACGGCAAAATCGAGATTTGGAGGGATGCCGGCAAACTGGAAAATCTCGGCCGGCTGTTGGAGAGCGATCCGGTATACGGAAATGTCGGCATTGGGCACACTCGCTGGGCGACCCACGGCGAGCCCAACGCGCGCAACGCCCATCCCCATCTGGGGGCATCGGGGCGGGTGGTCGTGGTCCATAACGGAATTGTCGAGAACTTCTTCAGCCTCAAAGAAGATCTCGCCGCCGAAGGCGTCGAGTTCAGATCCGAAACCGACACGGAAATCATCGTGCAGCTGGTCGACCGCTTTCTCGGTGCTGGCCAGACGCTGGATGAGGCCGCCCGCCAGGCGATCGGGCAACTGGACGGGGCGCATGGGATCGTACTCATGTGCCTCAACGAGCCGGGCAAGATCGTCGCCGCACGCGTGGGAAACGCCGGTGGGGTGGTGATCGGTATCGGGGAGGGCGAGATGTTCGTGGCTTCGGATCTTCCCGCCATTCTTGAGCACACGCGTACCGTGGCCTTTCTTGAACCGGAGCAGATGGCAGTCGTGACGGCAGAGGGCTTCGAGATCAGGTCACTAAAAGACGGTGCCCAGGTTAAGCCGGACATCCAAACCGTCTCTTGGGACCCGGTCTCGGCGGAAAAGGGGGAGTACAAGCATTTCATGCTCAAGGAAATTCATGAGCAGGTCCGATCGCTGACTGACACCTTGGCAGGGCGGGTCGATTTCGAAGACGGCAGGATCTTGCTGCCTCAACTCAACTTGGATGCTGCGTCAGCCCTGGCCATCAAACGGATGGTGATTGTCGCCTGCGGGACAGCCGCCCACGCCGGCATGGTGGGCAAGGTACTGATCGAACGATTGGCCGGCTTGCCAGTCGAAGTGGACATCGCCTCGGAGTTCAGATACCGCCAACCACTGGTGGATGAAAACACCGTTGTGCTGGCCATCAGCCAGAGCGGTGAGACCGCCGACACACTGGCGGCCATGGCCGAAGCCAGGGCGCGCGGGGCCAAGCTGTGGAGCATCGTCAACGCCATCGGGTCGCAAGCGATGCGCCTGGCGGATGGGGCCATCGGAATGCAGGTCGGACCGGAGATCAGCGTCGCCTCCACAAAAGCTTTCACGGCACCCCTGGTTGACCTTTACATGTTGGGGATTCTGTTGGGAGACTTGCGGGGTTATCTGCCGCCGGCTGAGCGCCAGCAGCGCGTCCTAGACCTGCGGCTGGTGCCGGATCTGGTGGGCCAATGCCTGGATCACGAGGACGAGGTGGTGGCCTTGGCATCGAAGATGAAGGACGTTGATGACTGCTTGTATCTCGGCCGCGGGATCCAAATGCCGATCGCATATGAGGGGGCGCTGAAACTGAAGGAGATTTCCTACATCCACGCCGAGGCTTACCCGGCGGGCGAGATGAAACATGGACCCATCGCTTTGATCGACCGCCGCATGCCGGTCATTACACTCGCTCCCCGTGACCCATGGTACGAGAAGATGTTCAGCCAGATCGAGCAAGCCAAAGCGCGGGGCGGGATGGTAGTGGCACTGGCCACAGAAGGCGATGATCGGCTTCCGGCAATTGCGGACCACATCCTGTGGGTGCCGGATGGCCCATGGATGCTCGCGCCCGTGCTTACGACCATCCCTCTTCAACTCCTGGCCTATCACATAGCTGTTATGCGGGGCGCCGATGTCGATCAACCGCGCAACCTGGCGAAGAGTGTAACGGTAGAGTAGGCCGCCGTCGGCCCTGCCTCTTTCGGCTGGCCGAGTTACAAAGTATATTAGGATGCAGTGGCTGAGCGGCCGGACAACTCGTCTTCCGATCCCAGGCATTTCCCTCCCCCACGGGGCCGCAATGCCCGTGGGCGCGAGGCATTCCTGGCCCCAGAAACACCCCAGACCAGCGCGCCAGAATCCAGAGGCGGACGACGCGAGGCGGTTACATGAAGTGTCCCAATTGCTCTCACAACAACCTACCCGAAGCTAAGTTCTGCGAGAACTGCGGGCAGCCGATGGAGCGCATTTGTCCAAACTGCCATACGCCTGTCAACCCGGATGCCAAGTTCTGCCACAACTGCGGCCACCAGCTTTCCGGTGTCGAAGCGGAGGCCAGGCCAGCCAAGCCGACGCGCAGTCAATCGCTTGATGCGCTCCGGCGCAGCGCACCCGAGGCCATGGCCGGAAAGATCCTCGCCGAACGTGAACGCATGCAGGGAGAGCGCAAACTTGTGACCGCCCTGTTCGCCGACATCGTGGGATCGATGTCGCTGGCGGAAGCCATGGACCCCGAGGATTGGCGTGAGATTGTGGGCGG
The DNA here is from genome assembly GCA_963807065.1 of uncultured Chloroflexia bacterium. Lineage (GTDB taxonomy): Bacteria > Chloroflexota > Anaerolineae > Anaerolineales > E44-bin32 > CAWAND01. The sequence continues at coordinate 103,245 of CAWDZQ010000001.1, read as the reverse complement.
CGCTCACCAGAGGGTGAGCCAGGCCGTCTACACGTATGAAGGTACGATCGCCCAGCTCCTCGGGGACGGGGTCCTGGCCTTTTTCGGAGCGCCTTTGGCGCACGAAGACGATCCCGAACGCGCCATTCGGGCGGGGCTTAGCCTGCTGGATGCCATCCGGACCTATGCCAGCGAACTTCGGGCAGCCGGGCGAGCCGATGATTTTCAAGTGCGGGTTGGCCTGAACACGGGCCTGGTGGTGGTCGGCGATATCGGCACCGATCTCCACATGGAGTATCTGGCGGTGGGTGACACGGTCAATCTGGCAGCTCGCGTTCAATCGGCCGCCGAGCCTGGGGAGCTGCTGGTTACGGACAACACCTACAAATTGGCGACTGGCCTGTTCGAGTTTGAAGATCAAGGTGAGATCGAAGTCAAGGGAAAGACGGATCCTATCCACGTGTTCCGCGTGCTCGAAGAAAGTCACGGTGCTGTCCGTCGGCGCGGCATCAGCGGCCTGGAGTCACCTCTCGTCGGTCGGACACGCGAATTTGCTACCCTCAATCAGACCATCGAAGAAGTTCGCCGCGGGTCCGGTTCCATCGTCTCGCTTGTGGCGGAAGCCGGCCTCGGTAAATCTCGACTGATCGCCGAATGGCGCCGGGCGGTCATTGAGTTGGGCGCCATTGCACCGGGGCACTGGTTCGAGGGCCGATGCGTCTCCTATGGCGCCAGCATGGCACACCACCTGAGCACCGACCTGATTCGATCCCTGATCGGTGCCACGCCGGGAACGTCTATGGAGGCTACCCGGCAAGCCCTCAGGACCCGGCTGGAAACTTTGGCGGGGGCGGAACTGGCGGAGGTCTATCCCTTCCTCGGTCACCTGCTTGGATTGGAGCTTGAAGACGACATGGCCGCCCGGGTGAAGTATCTGGAAGGTCAGGCGCTGCAGGCAAAGTATGTCGTCGCATTCCAGCAACTGCTGCGCTGCATGGCGGCCGAACAGCCGACGGTGATGATCTGCGAGGACGTCCACTGGGCGGACCCATCGTCGGTGGAGCTTGGATTGCAGGTGATGCCTATCGTGCCTGAGATACCACTGGTGGTGGTTCTGGTATCTCGGCCGGACAAGGAATCTCCAGGCTGGCGGATGATTGAGTTGGCCAGGGAGGTTGCTGGGGCCGGCGCCCTGGAGCTGCACCTGGCCCCCCTGACCGAGCAAGACAGCCGCCAGTTGGTCAGCAACCTGCTCAAGGTTGAGGCCCTCCCGGACGACCTGCGGGCCATGATCTTGAGCAAGGCGGAGGGCAACCCCTTCTTCGTGGAAGAGGTCATTCGTATGCTGATCGATCAGGGACAGATCGCATCAGAAGAAGGACAATGGAAAGTGGCCGGCAATCTAGAGTCCCTGGACATCCCGGATACGCTGCAGGGGGTGCTGATGGCCCGCATCGATCGCCTGCCTGAAGATGCCAAACGCACCCTGCAGGTGGCGTCCGTGATTGGCCGTCAGTTTCGGGCCAGCATCTTGGAAGAAGTGCTTCGGGAGATCGGACAACTGTGAGTATCGACTCCAGGCTCTCAGCGCTGGAGGCGCGAGGGCTGATTAGGAGCGTTGGCCGCCCTGGTGAAGACGAGTTCCTCTTTCGTCACACGTTGTTTCAAGAAACGGCCTATCGTTCGTTGTTGCGCGGCGAGCGAGTAGAGCTGCACCGATCCGTGGCCAATATCCTGGAGAGGGCACTGGCCGGGGACGAAGAATCAGTTGCTCCGATCCTCGCCTACCATTTTGAGCAAGCTGGTGACGACCTCCAAGCTTTGCGCTACTTCACCCTGGCGGCCAAAGCGGCTGCCAAAGTGTATGCCAACCAGGAAGCCATCGAGCATTATCAACACGCGATCCGCCTGGCGCTGAGGGTCGCCCCGGAGCCGGAGACGCTGATCGAACTGTATACAGGCTGTGGCAGGCTGCATGAACTCATGGGGGATTTTGACGGCGCGATCCGAGTTTATGATGCAATGCAAGCAAGGTCGGAGGCGCTGGGATTCGCAATTTTGGGCATCAAGGCCCGTGTGGCGAGGGACACGTTGTTCAGTTCGCCCTCGACGGTGAGTGACCCCCATAACGCCCTGGCGAATGCCAAGTCCACACTGGAATTGGCCCGTGCGATCGGTGACGAGGAAGCCGAAGCCAGATCGCTTTGGAATCTCATGCTGGCCGGTTTCTTTACCGGCGACGAGGAGGCCTCGCGTGAGTATGGCGAGCAGGCGCTGACCATAGCGCGTCGCCTCGGCGACAAACAACTTCAGGCATTCATCCTGAATGACCTATCGCGCTCCAACTTGTTCTTTGAGGGCCGCCAGAAGCGTGGCATGGAACTCCTCAACCGTGCGATCGATCTGTGGAAAGAACTCGACAATCTCCCGATGCTGGCTGACAGCCTTAACGGGCAAGCGATGTTTGCCGCCTATTCGGGTGAGTATGAAGAGGCGCTTGATCTCTCGGGCAAGGCGTTGGCCATGAGTACCGAGATCGATAATCCATGGGGCAAGTCGTACAGCCAGTACATTATGACCGTCGCCTATTGGGACCGGGGCGATTACACGAGCACCATGCGTGTTGGCGATGAGGCCCTCCATTGGGCACGCGTCGCAGGCTTCGCCGTGCCCCAAGTGCACGCCCGTGCGCTCCAGGCCTGGGCGCTTTGGGATTTGGGTCGATATGACCAGGCTAGGGACCTCGTCCGGGAAGCTGTCGATTCTGCTCGCAACTCCCTCCCGTCCTGGCTTCCCTTGGCATTGGCCGTGCAAGTCATGATCGGTCTTTCGCGCTCGCAGGCCACGGGCGAAACCGCGTTCGATGAACTTAACGCAATCATCTCCAATCCCGACAGGGAAGTCTTCCCGGTCGCCGAGGTCTACGCGCGTTTGGCCGAGGCCAACCACAGTCTCAGCACGCGAGACTATCAACGAGCACTCGAAGTGTCCGACGAAATGGTGTCGATGCAATCGCGCCTCAATTTTAGGAACTTCAGAGTTGACGCCCTAATGGCCAGGGGTCAGGCACTCCGCTCGCTTGGCCAGTCGGATCTCGCTCGTGTTGCGCTTGAAGAGGCCAGGCAGGTTTCTGAATCCACCGGGGCAGGAAGAACCCTTTGGAGAATTCTGTACCGCTTGAGCGTGTGGGCAGACGCCGACGGTCTGCCGCAGGCGTCAGAACTGAGGGGGCAGGCTCGAGCTGCGCTTGAGCCAATCGTGGACATGCTGAAGGATGAGTGGCGTGAAAGCTTCTTGGCCACCCCAGACGCCTCTGCGGTGTGGGCCGGATGAGGGACTTGACCTCCACCTTGGACCGGCTCGCCGACGCGAGCCTGCTGCGGAGGGTGCTTTCCGAGTCCGAGCTGGTCTTCAAGTTCCGCCACACCCTCGACCAGCAAACGGCTTACCATTCTTTGCTCCGAAAAGATCGTGAAATGATTCACAAAGTGGTCGGACAGGTGATTGAACGCGACCCGACCGAGGCCACAGCCCTGGCACCGATGCTGGCCAAACATTTCTCGGTGGGCGGGGACGATCAGCGTGCCCTGAAGTACTACATGCTGGCCGGCGATGAAGCCACCCGCGTCTACGCGCACACGGAAGCGCTCACCTACTACCAGAGCGCCTTGGGAGCTGCCGAATCCTTGGGGGTGAGCGGAGAGACGATACGAGAGCTGTACCTGCGCCGCGGCCGGACCCTCGAGTTGAGCGGTGACTATGAAGGGGCGATGGACAACTACCGCCGATTAGAGAGTCTGGGGAAGAGCCTCAATGACGTCAGCCTAGAATTGGCTGGGCTGACCCGCCAAACCACGCTGCTGGTGGCGCCATCGGCCGTGTCCGACCCCCGGGCCGGAGTGGCCATGGCGAAGCGTTTGAAGGGTCTGGCGATGGAGGCCGGCGACAAGGAATTTGAGGCACGGGCGAGGTGGAGCATCCTGCTGGCGAGCCTCTATGACGGGAATTTGGAGCAAGCCATCGCAGAAGGGACTAAGGCCCAGGCGTTGGCCAGGGAACTCGGGCTTGAAGAGCTCGAAGCCTTCATCTTGAACGACATCTCCGGACCATACATGATCAGGGGACAGGCGGATCGTGCCAAAGCAGCACTCGATCGAGCCATCGAAATCTGGCGTCGTCTTGATAACCTGCCCATGTTGGTCGACTCGCTGGGCAACCTTAACAGCTTCTTCATCTACGCAGGGGATTACGAACGGGCCCTGCAAAACTCCGAGCAGGCAAGGGCGATCGCCGACCGTATTGACAACCGCTGGGCTCAGGCCTTCAGCCTCTTCTTGGTGGAGATGATCCATGCAGAACGGGGCGAAATCGAGAAGGCTATCTCTGTTTGCCAAGAACAAATCCGGTTGGGCCGTGAAGCTGGCTTCCGGATCCCGGAGGTCTACAGCAACGCCTTTCAGGCCTGGCTGCTAGCCTTCCTCGGTGCATATGACCGCGCCTTTGCCTCCCTGGCGCCCGCCGCCGGCGCCGCAAGCCATCTGGGTGGGATGTGGGCCGACTTGCCCAAGTGTATCGAGGTATTCATACGGTTGGGGCTGGGGGAACGTGGTCAGGCAGATGCCCTGGTCACAGATTTGGAGGGCACCTCGAACAAGCTGGAAGCCATGATGAATTCGCCCGTTGGGCCTTACTGGATCCTGGCGGCCTCCGAAAACGACCTGGCTCAGGGCCGACTTGAGTCAGGACTTGAACGGCTGAAGGCTGTCGTCGATCGAGAACGAAAGTTGAACTTTCATCTGCTTCTCGTCGATGTGTTCGAATTGGAAGCTCGTCTCTATAGAGCGTTGGGAGACGACCCGAGCGCCCATGATGCGCTCGATCAGGCACAGGCCGAAGCCGAGCTGGTCACCAGTCGCCGCATGGCTTGGGTTGTACATGCCGAACGCGCATTGTGGTTGGAGCAAGACGGTGAAGAGGCCCGAGCGGCCTCCGAGCGAGCGGCCGCCCAATCCGACTTTGACTACGTTGTCGCCCACCTGGGCGACTCGAGCTTGGAGATGGCGTTTCTTGGATCAGAGCGGGTGAAGGGTCTCAAAATGCGATGAGTAGCCTCAGCGGTGACCTTAGGGCCCTGCAAAGCGCCAACCTCATTAGGCAGGTCCAGAGCCCCCCGGAGGCAGAGTACATCTTCCGGCATACGCTGATGCAAGAGACTGCCTACGAGTCCTTGCTGCGTAGCGAGCGGAAAGACCTTCATCGGCGAGTTGGGCAAGCCTTGGAACAGATGTCTGCCCAGAGTCATGACGACATGGCACCACGCTTGGCCCACCATTTCGAAGAGGCAGGTGAGGCAGCTAAGGCCGCTGGCTATTATGAAACGGCAGGCGAAAAAGCTCGGGATCGCTATGCCAATCTGGAGGCCCTTGACTTCTATGGCCGGGCCCTGGCCATGGCTGAGCAAATCGGTGAGCGTGAGCGTTTGCCTGCCCTACATCGCGCGCGGGGCCAGATTTGTGAAATCCTTGGAGATTTTGACGAATCTCGACTTGAGCATGAGGCCGCTCTAGCGGCGGCCGAGGATCTCGGCGACCAGCGGGCGGTATGGCAGGCCTACCAAGATTTGGGGATGCTCTGGTCCAGCAAGGACTATGAACGCACTCAGGCCTACTATGATCAAGCCCTTAAACTGGCGCGAACCATGAATGAGCCGGTCATACTTGCGCACACCCTCAATCTGATTGGGAACCTCGAAGTCAATGTAAGCCTTCCGCTTGTGAGCGAAGCACGCCATCAAGAGGCACTCCAGATCTTCACGTCGTTGAACGACGAAAGGGGCATCGCAGAGACGTTGGACTTCTTGGGGATGACCTACTTGTTGGCGGGGAAGGGAATGGAGGGCCAAAAGTACAATCGCGAAGCCGCCCGTTTGTTTCTCAAACAAGGCGATGAGCTTCGACTGGCTTCGACTCTGGCGGTCTCGGCTCTGAGTGGGGCCAATCTGCAGACTATGCATCTGGCAAGTGATGAGGAGTTCCTATCTCACAGGACTCCAAGATGGGAAGCAAGCTGCGCGCCTAGCAGACAACATTGGCTGGCGATCGGGAAGTGCATTCGCGCGGTTCACCATGGCATCTATATTAGGGATCGGCGGTCAATATGGCGCGGCGCTGCAATCCGCTAAGGAAGCGATTCAAATCGCAGAGGACATAGGGCACGAACAATGGACGCTGGCGGGGAAGTGTATGCTAGGCGCTGTTCTTGCCGAGATGCTCGATCCGGAAGAAGCGATCGCCCCTCTCAAAGCCGCCGCAGAGCTGGCCGACCGCTCAAACTCACGGCACTGGCATAACACAGTGACGGGCTTTTGGGCATCAGCTTGGGTTGATTTGAAGGAACTGGACCTTGCAGAAGAGCTGCTGGAATCTTCATGGCAGCCAGCCGATAGCCCCCGTTCTCTTTCCGAGGGGAAAATGTGGATGGCGAAGATCGCACTCAGCATGGCCAGAAATGAACTTGAAGACGCGCTGAAGTTGATCCAGGCCATGTACGATTCAGTGCCCGATTATCAACCTGGACACCCGATCCCCCGGCTAGGCTGGCTTCAAGGGTTGTGTTTCAGCCGTCTGGGGCATCACTCGCAGGCGGAGTCCATCTTGCTCGAAAGCCTGAATGTTAGCCAGAAACAAGAAACCGCATCAACCACCTGGCGCCTGCACGGGGCATTGGCGGATGTCCGCCGACGCCTGGACCGCATGGAAGAAGCAAGAATGTCCCAGCAGGCTGCCGAAGAGATAGTTGACGACGTAGCCCAAACGATCCAGGATCCGAAGCTCGAGCATGTGTTTCGCCGGCGTGCAGCCAAGCGCCTCCGCCTTGACGTTGCGAGATGAAGGACGAGGACCGAACGCTCGTTCGGGCTTGATGAGAAACATGATGATCAACAAACTGAGAGATTGTCCATGAGCCAGGGGGATCGGGCGAAGCTGGACGCACTCGGGGCCCTCAGGACCCACCCCCTGTTCGAAGCGTTGCCCCAGAGTGATCTCGAGCGGTTGATCGAGATGGCAACCGCAATCCATCTTGAACCCGGTCAGGTCCTCATGAGGGAAGGCACCCCAGGAGGATCCCTGTATCTTCTGCTGGACGGTGAATTTGAAGTCACCAAGAGATCCGGTCAACAGGATGTGCAGATTGCAATGCGGGGCGCGGGCGAGGTCTTTGGTGAGATATCGATCGTGGACCAAGCGCCACGGACAGCAACGCTCACCGCAACCCAACCCTCTTCACTGCTGGAGTTCAATCAGCGGGTCTTCCAAGATGTGATTCAGAGCAGCCCCCAGGCAGCCATTTCCCTGTTGGGCACGATTACTTCCCGACTCAGGAACACGGAAGCCATGCTGCGGCAGCACGAAAAGATGGCGGCTCTGGGCACACTGGCGGCGGGTCTTGCACACGAGCTCAACAATCCGGCGGCTGCCATCGGGCGCGGCGCGGGCCAGCTCGGCGAACTCTTGGTCAAGTGGCTGGAAGCGAGCGCCGTCGTAGGAGCCATGCCTCTGACAGACGCCGAGCAGTCAGCCATTGGAGTTTTTGAACAGCGTATGCTCGATCCGGGCTCGGCGGACGATGTCGATCCGATCACCCGCAGCGATCTCGAAGACCAGTTGACGAGTTGGCTCGAGGCCCATGGCATGGACGAGGGTTGGGAGGTTGCTCCCTGGTTGATCTCCGGGGGATGGAGCCAGTCGCAGTTGGAGACGTTGGTCGCCGATTTGGCGACCGACCACCTGGCACGGATTTTGCGCTGGTTCGCGCTTGCCGTGGCGCTCTTCGCGCTGGCGGAGGAGATTCGTCAAGGTGCCGGGAGGATCTCGAATCTCGTGGGCTCATTCAAGACCTATGCCTATCTCGACCAGGCGCCGGCTCAGCTTGTCGATGTGCACAAGGGTCTGGAAGACACGCTAACCATCCTGCGGCAAAAAACTGCACCCGGAATTCGGATCGAGCGTCAGTACGAGGTTGACCTGCCTCGGATTGAGGCCTATGGCGGCGAACTCAACCAGGTGTGGACCAACCTGATTGATAATGCGTTGGACGCAATGGGGGAATCGGGCAGGCTCGTCCTGAAGACATGGCGGGACGGCGCCAAAATTGTCGTCACCATCTGCGATTCGGGCCCGGGTATTCCAGACAACATTCGCGAGCGTGTCTTCGAGCCCTTCTTTACAACCAAACCACCTGGGGTCGGCACGGGCCTGGGGCTGCACATAGCCTATAACATCGTTTGCCAGCGGCACGGTGGGTCCATCAAGATTCAAGATGGGGACGATGAATTGAACTGCATCGCCGTCGAGCTCCCTATTGAGTCCCCATCCCATCGGGCGTCGAGCGATCGCGGCAAACCCACGCCCTAGGTGGAAGAAGCCAGTCTAGGCAGTCTCGTCAGATTGGATGGGTGCGATGATCAGCAAGGAACACTCCACCCGATCCAGCAGGGCGTTGGCGACGTTGTCCAGCAAGACGTCCATCCACCGCGTGAGACCGGGTTGGTAGTGGGAACCCAGTACCACCAGGTCGTACCCCCCATCTTCGATTTCTGACAGGACCTCATCCACCACCAATCCGTGTCTGAGCACGGGCCGGATGGGTGTACCCACTCCGGCCTCCTTCAGCAGGTGTATGCCCAGGGTCAGACGATCGCCTTCCAGTGTCTTTTGTTGAATGGCCTCGTCCACAGTTTCCTCCAGCTCGGAGGCGGGACTGTCCGGGCGCAGCGCGACCTGCGACATCACATGGATCAGGCTGACCTCGGCTTCGGCTCGCCCGATGAGCTCCCCTGCCAGGGGCAGGGTATGCCTGGACGGAGCTTCTCCGCTGGAGCACACCAGGATCTTTCGAAGGCGTTCGGGAGGATTGCGCACCAGAAGCAAGTGGCTCGAGATATTGCGCGCCAAGGTCTGTGTCCCCGAACGGGCAACCAGGGGCGGAAGGCGTCGTTTTCGGTGCCGGCTGAGCACCACGAGGTCATACGCCTTCTGATCAGAAGCTTCGATGACTTCATGCCAGGGGTCGCCGATGCGAAGGACGTTGTCTAGCCGTGCCGCCGAGCTCAACTCGTCCCGGACCTTTTCCATAGCGGCTTCTGTCTGGGCGACATCCGCGCGTGAGTGGGCCACCCCGAGCAACGTTATCTCCGCATTTTGAATGAGGCCCAGCTGAGCGGCAAAGGACGCCGAGCTGGCTGAATCCGGAACCGATTCTGTGCACACCAAGACTTTCATGGAGCCTCCATCATGTCAGAGTGAGCAGGGCGATCGGGATGCCGATCGTCAATCCAAGGTAAACGAGCATTTGCCAGCGCCGGGTCAGAAGCGAATGAGTGAACCTGGCGAGTAGGCGATCGTAGGTCGGGAACCCGAGCACCAGAACGGCCAATGAGACCAGACTGACACTCACCATCTGCACGATGACGATGGAAACGGCTACCGGGTTGGCAAGAAGGCCGGCAGCCACCAGTGTGTCGACGAACGTGGTCACGTTGGCGCCCATGATGTACGGGATCACATTTTCCTGCCGGATGAAGCCGCGGTTTGAGAGGGGAATTAACATGCCCAGGGAAACGGACACGCTCATCGTCAGGGCCGTTATCCCTGCGCCGAGCAGGAAGGAAATGCCGGGTCTGAACAGAAGGCGGTTGATCCTGTCCAGCCCGGTGCCCTGCATGTGAAGCCGGGGTAGGGCCATGTCGAACAACCAGAAGCTGCCCAACATCAAGCCGAATCCCAACGGGAACAACCCCCACAGGGGCAACAGGTGCTGGATGTATGCAACCAGTGGGCTGAACGCCCAATCCAGCGGTGACACTAATGCGGAGCTAGCGATGAAGCCGAACTTCTCGAGCAGCGCAGATTTGAAAAAGACCAGTCCCAACAGGATCGACGGAAGGAAAATGGTTTGGGTGACCAGCAAGGACAACAGCCCGGCACCGAGGCTGCTCTCACGCGAACCCCGCCTCAGAGTGTAGACGAAGCCGATCAGGAGCACCACGAAGGCCGCACCGAGCCTCGAGCCGGCGATCATCGAAAAGGTCTGGATAGGGTCCAGAACCCCGGCCTGGAAGAAGGCCAAGGCCGTCGCCGCAACAGGGGAGCCGGAGAGACTGACCATGGCGGCCAGCCAACCCAGGCCAAGCGCGTCAAAGGCGTTGTCGATCCGGAAACCCGAGCGGATCAAGGGAGCAAGCGGGGTGGCGCCCTCCTTCACCAGCAGCAGCGACAAGGCGAATAGCGCCAGGCTGGCCAAGAAGACGGCCGCCCGCCCAAGCAGGCTCATCCTGGAGATGCGGGTGGGTGGCGAGACAGGGGAGGCGCCGGGGGCGCCTTGCCCGGTCATGGACGGAAGCCCTCCTTCAGCTGGCGTTCGAGTTCGTCTGGGTTGGTCGTGGGAATCTTGCAGGCAAACGCCTGGCACAGATAGGCCGAGGGCTGCCCGCCGATGCGAGTTCTTCCCTCAACCAGTTTCGGCCCTCGGCCGTCTGGGCCATCGCGTCCCGCTGTCACAGCCAACGGCAGGTAGCGGCGGTCGGCGACGGCGCGCAGGCGGCGATAAGCGGAGTCAGGTTCAAATCCAATGAAGGCTAATTGAACTTGCGGGCCAACGGCAAAGGCGAGAGCACCCAACCAGCCGCCATAGGCCGTCGGATGTTGTTCGGCGTTGTCCTGGATCGCTCCCAAAGCTTCAATGGCCGGATCGGCGTAGTGTTGGGAGTCTCCCGTGAGAGCTGCCATGCGCAGAAGGAGTTGGGTGGCCAGGGTGTTTCCGGATGGCGTTGGATTGTCCTGAAGCGACTTTGGGCGCACCACGAGTTGATCTGCCTGATCGGATGGGGTATCAAAGAAGCCGCCTCGCGGGTCTCTGAAATTCTCAAGCAGGACGTTCGCCTGGGCTCTGGCGAGATCATACCACTCAGCTTCGAACGCCAATTCATACTGTGCAAGCCAGCCCAAGCCGAGTGCTGCAGAATCTTCGAGGAAGCCCAGCTGAGATGTGCGGCCCGCCCGCCATGCACGATAGGGTCGTTCGCCGTCGAGCATATGGTCCCTTAGGAATCGCGCCAACGCCTGGCTGGCTTCGGCCGCCAGGGGATCACCGGTCGCCCTGGCGAATTGGGCCAGCGCTTGAAGCATCATGCCGTTCCAGACGGCCAGCACCTTGTCGTCCATGGCCGGTCGGACCCGCTGGCTGCGTGCATCGAAGGCCAGGTCCCTGGTCGCCCCGAGCATGGTACTGATCTCTTCCGGTGAAACCGAATGGCGACGGCCGAGCTCCGCGTCCGTCACCAGCCGACGGAGGACGTAGTGCTCACCGAAATTGGGCTCTCCGTCCATGCCGTAAGCTTCGGCGAACAAGCGCCTGCGTTCGGGATCAGGAATCGCTCTCTCGATCTCCTGCTGGTTCCAAACGTAGAACGCGCCCTCTTCGCCATCCGAATCTGCGTCCAGCGAAGAAGCAAATCCGCCGTCCGGAAGGCGCAGTTCCCTCAAACAGAATTCGACTGTTTGCCGGGCCATCGAGAGCAGTTCGGCGTCCCCGCTGAGCTGCCAGGCATGCAGATAGGCGCAGATCAACTGGGCGTTGTCGTACAGCATCTTCTCGAAATGGGGGATGCTCCACTGCGCGTCCACGGCATATCGGGCGAACCCACCTCCAAGATGGTCGAAGATGCCTCCAGAGGACATATTGTGCAGGGCGTGTAGCGCCATGTCGCTTGCAAGTTTGTCACCGTTGACGGCGGCACGCCCCAGGAGAAATTCGATCGCCATGGGCTGTGGGAATTTGGGCGCGCCACCCCAGCCGCCGTTAGTCCAGTCATAGGCCCGAAACAGCCTGTCTGCTGCCTTGTCGAGCGCAGCGGGTGAAAGCTGTCCACCGCCTTGGCTGAGGGTCAGCCTACGGTCAATCTGGGCCGTGAGATTGGAACCTGCATCGACCAGTCTCCGACGGTCGGACTCCCAAGCCTGGGCCACGGTCAAGAGCACCTGTCGGAAGGCCGGCATGCCGTGCATGGGGACCGGAGGAAAATACGTGCCACCGAAGAATGGATCTCCTCGGGGTGTGAGGAACACGGACATGGGCCAGCCGCCCTGTCCTGTCATGGCCACGACGGCATCCATGTAGATCGAATCCAGATCGGGCCGTTCCTCTCGATCGACCTTGATGCAGACGAAGTTTGTGTTCATGAGGGCTGCAATCTCAGGGTCTTCAAAGGACTCATGCGCCATGACATGGCACCAATGACATGAGGCGTAGCCAATGCTCAGGAAAATCGGCTTATCGGCCGCGGCGGCCGTGGCCAGTGCCTCCGGCCCCCAGAGATGCCAGTCAACGGGATTTTGGGCGTGCTGAAGGAGATAGGGGGAGGTCGCATTACCCAGCCGGTTGGTCAAGGGTAGACCTCAATCGAGACAGAAGCTGGAGTTTGGTAAAATCCGACCCATGGAAAACACATCAATCTCTCCCATTCGATGGCTCCCGGCGTTGATCATGATGGTTGCCATCTTCACCTTCTCATCGCTTCCGTCCAGCCGCCTGCCGGACTTCGGGCCCTATGATTTCCTGGTGAAGAAGAGCGGACATGCGATTGGCTATGCTCTCCTTGGCCTATCCTATTTCTACGCCTTGCCGCCTCGCCTGAATTCGGGCTATCGCTGGCTCACGGCACTTATGATGGCTGTCTTGTTCGCCCTCAGTGACGAGTTTCACCAATCATTTGTCCAGGGCAGAACATCCAGCCTGCGTGACGTGATGATCGATGGCACGAGTGCAGCGGTGTTTGTGGCCTTGGCCGCACTCTACTCTTCGAACTCCAGATCGAAATCGAGTTCCTGACCCGACTCCCAGGTGTCGCCGGGCACGAGGTCAATCTCCCCGAAGATCTCAGTTTGCTCTGCGCTCACCCGGCGCATCTTGATCAGTTCCAGCATCGCCAGGAAGGACACCACGATCTCCAGGCGAGTGTGGCTCCCGGTGAGAACCGATCGGAAGGTGGTCTTGCCCCGGGAGCGAAGTGCCCGGATGATCTGGGCGATCCGATCTCTGATCTTGACTGCGGGAGCGATCACGACTTCATCCAGATGCGCATCCGGCCGACGAGAGGCCAACAGCTCTGCCAACGCATCGACCAATGACCTACTCGTCAAGCCCTCCAGGTCCAGATGGGGCTCCATAGACGGCGCAGGCGCCGAGCGAACGTAGGTCCGCATGCCGGCCGCCTCTCGCTCCGAAAGCAACACGGCAATCTGCTTGTACTTCTTGTAGGCGATGAGCTGCCGGGCAAGCGCGTCGCCCGGGTCCTCCTCGTCTGGCTCTCTTTCGGGAGGCCGCGGCAGCAGCGCTTCCGACTTGATTTGGAGTAATCGGGTGGCGATGACCAGGAACGCGGTTAAGTCCTCGAGGCCGTAGTCAGCTGCCCTCTTCAGGTAGGCGAGGTACTGGTCGGTCACCTGGGCCAGAGCGACCTTGGTTATATCCAGTTCCGCGCGTTCAATCAGCTCCAGGAGCAGATCGAGGGGGCCCTCATAGACGGACAGCTGGATCGTAACATCCGTCACGGTGGTCATGGATAGAGCCAGTAGACTGCGACCACGGAAAGTATCAACAGGAGCAGACCCCCCAGGACCGCCAGGCCGATCAGCATCAACCCCCGATCCTTTGCCGACTGCTCTTGCCGCTGGACGCGAAGGGTGTCAATCCGTCTGGTTTCCTGGGCACTGAACTGGTCTGTCCGCTGCCGGGAGGCCTCGGCCCCCGAGCGTTTGATGCTCGGCGCCTGCTCACGGGCCAACCGGAGAAAATCCGGGGGCCGGCGAGCATCCTGATGGCGCTGGAAGACACGACCAACGGTAGTCAAGGGTTCTCCGCACTCCTGGCACATTTCGGCGTCTTCCAGATTGGCGGTGCCACATCGCGGGCAAATCGTCCCGGTCATGACGAAACCGGAGCCACAGTAGGCACAGATACCTGCCTCGCCTTCAACCATAGGAGCTTGAGGCGCATGGCAAAACGGGCAGCGAGTGGATCGAGCAGAGAGCACTGGGGGGCAGCTCCGGGATAGGTCAGGTCGATTATAATAGAGGTCCACTCGAAGATGTCACGCCGCTTGCGGTGGCTGGCGGGCCAAACTTACAGTTACCCAGCAAAGAGCTTTGCGAGTGCGGGAATCATGGTATGATGCCCGACGTTGCCGCAGGTTGAATGGAGTACGAAATGATGAAAGAACCGATCCATGTGACGGATGATGCGTTTGAATTGAAGGTCTTGGGCTCGGAAACTCCGGTGATTGTCGACTTCTGGGCGCCCTGGTGCGGCCCCTGCCGAATGGTGGCCCCCATCCTCGAAAAGTTGGCCGAACAGTATGCCGGCAAGCTGATCGTGGCCAAAGTGAACACGGATGAGAATCCGGAATGGGCGGGGAAATACGGTGTGCAAGGAATCCCCACCATGCTCTTTATCGCCAATGGAAAGCTCGTGCACCAGCAGGTGGGGGCGGTTCCCGAGCCCTATCTGCGAGATATGGTGGACGAGTTCCTTGGCGCTGTGGAAGAGACAGCCGCCGGCTGACGCCCAGTTTGGAATGTGCAAGCATAGGAAAAGGCGCACCGAGTGCGCCTTTTCTTCGTTTCAAAGGGTGCCATGCGGGAAAGCTATCGCCGATCGGAGGGCTTGCGTTGTCGTTCTTCGCCCTCGGCGCGGGCTCCAAAGATGAGCCCTTCAATGCGTCGAAGCAGCCGCCGGAGCCATGAGCGGACGTGTGAAACCACCGCCCAGGCTCGCCGCTGTTGGATCCTGACGGAGGGCACTTCCTTCTCGGCTGCTACCCACTGCAAAGCGATCGCGCCCCAGGTCAGCCCGGCACCAAACCCCACCAAGACCAGGTTGTCACCGGGCTTGACACGGCCGCGGTCGATGGCTTCGGCCACTGCAATCGGAATCGACGCCGACGAGGTGTTCCCATAACGGTCAAGGTTGATCATGAATTGCTCGACCGGGAGGCTCAGGCCCCTGGCGGCTGCTTCGATGATCCGCCGGTTGGCCTGGTGGGGAACGATCAGATCGAGATCTTCGACCGCCAGGCCGGCCTTGGAGGCCACTTCGCGAGTGGCATCTGCCATGACTTTGGTGGCGAATCGGAAGACCTCTCTTCCGTTCATCTGTATCAGGTGCATCTTCTTGTGCACCGTCTCCAAAGTGGCCGGCATCCGACTGCCGCCGGCAGGGATAGCAAGAAGATTACCCCCCGAACCATCGGAGCGCATCACCCCGGATAGGATACCGCCCGGCTGCTCGCTGGCCTGCAAGACAAACGCGCCGGCGCCGTCGCCGAACAGAATGCATGTGCCACGGTCGTCCCAGTCGATGAATTGGGACAAGGTCTCCGAGCCAATCACAAGCGCGTTGTCGTAAGCGCCAGCGCGAATTCCTTGGGCGGCCATATTCACGCCGAAGATGAAGCCCGAGCAAGCGGCGGAAAGATCAAAGGCCCCGGCGTTGATGGCGCCCAACTGATCCTGTACCAGGCAGGCCGTGGCGGGGAAAAGGTGGTCGGGCGTAGCGCTGGCGACGATGATCAGGTCGATGTCGTGCGGATGGAGATCAGTCTTATCCAGCGCCCGAAACGCAGCTCGGGTCGCAAGCGTTGATGTGGATTCGTCCTTAGCAGCGATCCGTCGCTCACGAATACCGGTCCGGGATACGATCCACTCATCGGATGTGTCGACGATGGCGGCGATGTCATCGTTGGTCATGACGTGTTCGGGGACATACATGCCCCAACCAGTCACATGGGCGTAGCGGGTCATGAGCCGGCCCCGTCAGCTCCGGGCAAACCAAAGATGAGCGTGGCGTTATGTCCCCCAAAGCCGAACGAATTGGTCATCACGCAGTCAGGGTTGGCCTGCCTGGCTTCGTTCGGCACGTAATCCAGATCGCACTCGGGGTCTGGGGTCTCATAGTTGATGGTAGGCGGCAGGATGCCTTCCTGCATGGCCTTGATGCAAAAGATGGATTTAAGCGCGCCAGCCGCCCCCAACAAATGCCCGGTCATGGACTTGGTGGAAGAGATCGGTACATCGTAGGCCCGTTCCCCGAAGATCGTCTTGATGGCCGCCGTCTCGCTCTTGTCGTTGAGCGGCGTGCTCGTGCCATGGGCGTTGATGTAGTCAATCGAGTCGATCGTCACGTTGGCGTCGGACAGCGCGTTGCGCATGCAGATGGCGGCGCCAGAACCATTCTCGGCGGGAGCAGTGATGTGGAAGGCGTCGTTGTTGGCCGCGTAGCCGAGAACTTCGGCCATCACCTTGGCACCCCTTGACTGAGCGTGCTCGTAGGATTCCAGGATCAGGCTGGCAGCACCCTCACCAATCACGAACCCATCCCGATTCAAATCGAAGGGGCGGGATGCCCCGGCTGGGTCGTCGTTGCGCTTGGAGACGGCGTCCATGGCGTTGAAGCCGCCCACGGCGATCGGGACGATGGCGGCTTCGGCGCCTCCCGCAACCATCACATCGGCGGCCCCTCGGCGAATGATCTCAGAGGCTTCGCCGATGGCGTTAGCGCTCGAAGCGCAGGCCGTGACAACAGCCATGTTCGGTCCGCGTAGCCCGAGCTGAATGGCCACCTGCCCGGCCGCGATATCGGGGAGCATCATGGGCACCAGAAAAGGACTGATCCAGCGTGGGCCCCGCTCGGCGTACTTGACCACCTCGTCGAAAAGGGTGCCAATGCCGCCAATGCCTGTTCCAATGATGGCGCCAATACTGTCTCGGTTGGCGTCGGTGACCTCGAGATTCGCGTCTTGCAATGCCTGGCTGGTGCTTACGACGGCGAACTGGGTGAAGCGATCCATCCGCCTTGCATCCCTGCGGCCAAGCAATTCATCTGCGTCAAATCCCTTGACTTCAGCTGCAAACGTCGTTTTGAAATCCGTGGTGTCGAAAAGTGTGATGGGGGTTACCCCAGACCGCCCTTCAACAACGGATTTCCAGGTCGAATTAACATCCAAACCTAACGGGCTGACACACCCGATGCCGGTGATGACGACGCGCATGCGGGACAACTTGGACCTCCTTGCAGGCTGGGAGAACCCCTCGCAGGAGTATAACACCCCAAGTTAGGAATGGGTTCGGAGGGGGTGGGGAGGCTGTGCTAGAATCCGGGCCTGAAGGGCCCGCGAGCGTATGATCGGGTGCCTGCCCTGCTGGAGGTCGCCGCATTCGAGGTCGTCGCAACCTATGCTGCTTGTGACAGGGGCAACGGGCTTCATCGGCCGCCGGTTGCTTTCCGGCCTGAATGAGGCCGGATACGCGGTCCGCATCCTCCTCAAACCCTCACGCCAATCGCCGCGGTTGCCCAGGGGGGCGACGATTGAAGTCGCTCTGTCGTCCTTGAGCGACCTGGGGGGCATTCGGGCAGCCATGGTTGGCGTGGACACGGTGATCCATCTGGCCAGTGAAGAGCACTACGGTCACCGGTCAAACCTGAGGCAAGGCGATGTTCAGGGGACCGATAACTTGGCCCAGGCGGCCGCTGAAGCACGAGTGGCCAGGTTCATCTATCTCAGCCATCTAGGAGCTGATCGTTCATCCGCCTACCCGGTATTGCGAGCCAAAGGCGCCGCCGAGGAGCACCTCCGGGCGAGTGGGGTACCCTTCACTATCTTGCGAACCGGGGTGGTGTTTGGGCCCGAGGACCATTTCTCGACCAGCCTGGCCAAGATCGGAGCGGTTCTTCCGGGCCTCTTCCCGATCATGGGCCATGGTGAGGTCCTCCTGCAGCCCCTGTGGGTTCAGGATCTCACCACAACCCTGCAGTGGTTGCTAGAAGAGCCTGCGTCTTTGAATCGGCGCTATGAGATCGCCGGGCCGGAGCAGCTTCGCCTGGCGGAATGTGTCAAACTGATCTTGGCCAGTGCAGGCCTCCGCCGGGTTATCGTCCCCATCGGGGCGCCGTACCTCAGGCTTGCGGTGGCCCTCATGGAGCGAATCCTGCCGCACCCGCCGCTGACGACATCCTTCCTCGATTATGTGGCCGCCAATCGCACGACGGATCTGGATTCGCTGCCGAGAGTGATCGGGCTGCAGCCATCACGGATGATTGACCGGTTGGAATACCTTGAAGACGTTCGATGGGGAGCCAGGCTGATGCGAGACCAGTGGCGGCCCACCAGGACCACCGAGCGATGAACCAGCAGCTTACCATTCGTCCCTTGGAAACCATGGATGACATAGCCATGGTGGAGGAGCTCCAAGTGCTGGTTTGGCCAGGCAGTGAACGCGACGTCGTCCCCGGCCACATCTTGAAGGCACTTGCGAGCAATGGGGCGGTGCTCCTGGGCGCATTTGAGGGCGATCACTTGGTGGGGTTCGTGCTCGGCTTCCTGGGTCTTGACTCGCACACACCAGAACGAGTGGCGATGGCCCGACTAAAGCATTGTTCCCACATGCTTGGCGTCGATCCAGCCTACCAGGGACGGGGCATCGGCATGGCCCTTAAACTTGCGCAGAGGCATGTGGTGGACGAGCAGGGCATTCGCCTGATGACTTGGACCTACGATCCGCTTCAAAGCCGCAACGCCCACCTCAACATCCGCAGGCTCGGTGGGCTGGCGCGCACGTACCTGCCCGATGTGTATGGTGAGATGCGGGACGAACTGAATCACGGCGTGGTCTCCGACCGTTTTCTTCTGGAGTGGTGGATAACGTCGCCCAGAGTGGTTTCTCGCCTAGGCCGCGCTCGAGCGCCCCTGGACCTGGCCAACTTCCTTGCCGCAGGCGCACAGAAGATCAACCCAGCCATTCTTCGACACGATGACCTGCTGGAACCCGCCGATCGTCTCCAGCCAATGGAGGGCAACCTGCTTCTGGTGGAGATTCCGAGCGATTTCGATCGGATCAAGAAGGCGGATCTGGGTCTGGCTTCCGTGTGGCGGAGCCACAGCCGAAACATTTTCGAAACCGCCTTTTCCGCCGGCTACATGGCCACTGACTTCGTCCATTTGGGAGAAGAAAAGTTTCCTCGTTCCTACTATCTGCTGATTCAGGGCGAAGGGACCTTAGGCTGAATGAGAATCGAACGCCTCGAGATGCGCCATGTCAGCATGCCCCTGGTCGCCCCCTTCGAGACCTCATTCGGTGTCGAACAGGACCGCGAAGCGATCATCCTGCGTCTTGACTCGGAGGGTGTCACCGGATGGGGAGAATGTGTCGCCGGTGGGTGGCCAGGTTATTCCTATGAGACGGTGCAGACCGCCTGGCACATGATCCAAGATCATCTTGCGCCCCTGATCCTTGGTCAGGAGGTGGAAGATCCGAGCGACTATCGCCAGCGCATAGCCCACCTCAAAGGTCACCCACTGGCCAAGGCCGGTTTGGAGCTGGCGTTCTGGGACCTCGCAGGCCGGGCCGCAGACCGATCCCTTATGAGCATGCTTGGCGGTCAGCGCCAACGCGTTGCCGTGGGCGTGTCGATCGGAATTCAGCCCAGTCGAGGCGAGTTGGTGGAAATGGTGGAGGCCTACGTCGAAATGGGCTATCCAAGGATCAAGCTGAAGATCAAGCCCGGCCGCGACGTGGCCGATGTGCGTGCCGTTCGCCAAGCCTTTGGAGAGCTCCCTCTGCAGGTAGATGCCAACTCCGCCTACAGCCTGGACGATGCTGAGATCTTCGATGCCATGGACGATCTGGGCCTCTTGCTGATCGAGCAGCCGCTGGCCGAAGATGATCTGGTGGATCATGCCAAACTGCAAGCCCGGCTCAAGACACCGCTATGCTTGGATGAGAGCATTCTCTCGGCTCGCCACGCACGCCAGGCGCTCGAGATCGGGGCATGCCGGGTGATCAACATTAAACCCGCAAGGGTGAGCGGCCTGCGTGAGGCCGTGGCCATTCACGATCTGTGCTGGGCCCAGGAGGTGCCTGTCTGGTGTGGGGGCATGTTGGAAACGGGGATCGGCAGGGCGGCCAACCTGGCGCTGGCCTCACTTCCCGGCTTCACCCTGCCCGGGGACATCTCGGCCACCGAACGCTACTACCGTCAGGACATTGCCGAGCCGGCCTTCGTGCTCGAAGACGGGATGATCAAGGTGCCGCAGGGCAAGGGTCTGGGGATCGAAGTGATCCAAGACGCGCTGGACAAGGTGACAGTGCGCTCCACGATCCTTCAACCTGGAAGTAAGGCTAACCGGAGGGCCAGTTGAGTTTCAGGAGCTGGAGGAGCCACGGGGCTGATGAGGCGCCGGCCACGGCGAAAGCCATCATCTTCAAGGTCTTTCCAAGCCAGGTCCAAAACAAGAACTTGGTAAGCGGCATCCGCATGGCTCCAGCCGACGCCCCGGCCAGATCAAAAAGGGGATTGGGTATAAGCGCCAGCACGAAAACCATCGCCGAACCATAGCGAGTGGTCAAGTCCTCCAAACGCCGGTACAAGTCTGCCCGTTGAAGCACACCCTGTCCGCTGAAACCGGCAAGGTAACCTGTCAACTCGCCCAGTGTTGAACCCAGACCGGCTGCCAACGCGACCAGGAACGGGTTGAAGATAGCCCCCGCGGCGAAGGTGATAGCGACCCCGGGCATGGGAAGCAGCAGGGTGGCATTCGTGACCAGCGAAAGCAGGAAGACACCCGGGTAACCGTACCCCGCCAACTCTGCGGCACGATCCCGGATCGAAAACAGATACACCGTAAGGGCCACCACCAACAGGATGGCCAGGACCCGGGCGAGTTGGAGGCGCCAACCTCTCATCCCCTCGGATGATGTCACGCCTCGATGATCTCGATCGACTGGATCTTGACCGCCGGGGCCGCCGGATCATCTGGGTCGCGCGCCGGAATCGCCATCAGAACGTCGAGCCCCTCGACCACCTGTCCGAACACGGCGTGTTTGTTGTCCAGCCATGGTGTGGCGATGTGCGTGATGAAGAACTGGCTGCCGTTCGTGTTGGGACCGGCATTGGCCATTGACAACACGCCAGGTCCATCATGCCGGAGCTTGGGGTGAAACTCGTCGCCAAAGCGGTAGCCGGGCCCGCCGCGTCCGGTACCGGTGGGATCACCCGTCTGCGCCATGAAGTCGTCGATGACTCGGTGGAAGATTACACCATCGTAGAACCCTTCCCTGGCCAGGAAAACGAAGTTGTTGACCGTGGTGGGGACCTTCTCCGCGAACAGGTCGATCAGCATATCGCCCTTGTCGGTCTTGATCCTGGCCTGGTATTGGGTTGAAGGATCGATGCTCAATTCGGGGGGCTGGGAATATTGTTGTTCGGGCATCCTAATCTCCTTGGCTGAGGGTTTGGAGGAGCTGCAATTCGATCCGGGCGACGACCATGTCCATGGCAACTGTATTTAAACCGCCTTCGGGAATGATCACGTCGGCGTGCCTTTTTGACGGCTCGACAAATTCAAGGTGCATCGGGCGCACAGTGGTTTCGTATTGATGGATAACCGACTCAATTGTTCGGCCGCGTTCGACCATGTCGCGTTGGAGGCGGCGGATGAATCTGATATCGGGCGGTGTGTCGACAAAGATCTTCACGTCGAACAGCTCACGAAGCTGGGGTTCGGCGAACACGAGGATGCCCTCCACCAGGATGATGGGTTGAGGCTCGAGATGGATGTGCTGGTCAGTGCGGGCGTGCCTGGAAAAATCGTACACGGGGATGTCTACGGCGTGCCCGTTCCGAAGCGCCGAAAGGTGCTCGACCATAAGGTCGGTCTCGAGCGAATCCGGGTGATCGAAGTTAACCAGATCTCGCTGTGCTTTGGGGAGTGATGACAGGTCCTTGTAGTAGGCGTCATGTGGAAGAAGGACGATGTTCTCAGCGCCGGCTCGCTCGAGGATGACCGTGGCCACCGTCGTCTTTCCTGAGCCGGTTCCACCTGCAATCCCGATCACCACGGGTTGGGTTTGATGTTTCATAAGCTCACTGCGCTGAGGGCGGAGGCGCCGGACGGCGCCGTGGGGGAGAGTAAGGAGCCAGCGAGGGGACTCGAACCCCTGACCCGCCGCTTACGAAGCGGCTGCTCTGCCATCTGAGCTACGCTGGCAATCGGCGGCCATTATACCAATCGCCGTTTGGGGTTGGCAAGAACGGTGCCGAGAATGATAATACCTCCATGCGTGTAGCGATGATCTCGTATCACACTTGTCCCTTGGCCACCCTCGGAGGTAAGGACACGGGGGGGATGAACGTCTACGTTCGTGATCTGAGCCGAGAGCTGGGACGGCAGGGCATAGGCGTGGACGTCTTCACGCGTTCTCAAGACGAACATGTCCCCCATGTTCTGCACGATTTGGGATTCGGCAACCGAGTGGTCCATATTCCCGCCGGACCCGAGACGCCGGTGGCCAAGGACAGCCTGGCCGATTACCTTCCGGAGTTCATCGGCAATATCCGGGGGTTCGCCGAGGCGAAGGGCTTGGAATACGATCTAATCCACAGCCATTACTGGCTCTCCGGGATAGCCGGCCTTGATCTTCGCCGGGCTTGGGATGTGCCCCTCATTCACATGATGCACACGCTTGGATTGATGAAGAACAGGGTGGCACGCTCCCAGTCTGAAATGGCCACGGAGCAGCGCGAACAGGCTGAGCGCCAGCTCTTGACCCAGGCCGATCGCATCGTGGCCGCCACGCAAGCCGAGTTGGCCCAATTCCAATGGCTGTACAAGGTGGATACCAAAAACGTCGTCGTCATCCCTCCGGGGGTCGACACCAGCCATTTCTACCCCATCCCCGAGGACGAAGCCAAAGAGTTCATCGGCATGCCTGAAGACAAGCGGATGATCCTCTACGTGGGAAGGATCGAGCCCCTGAAGGGCGTGGACACGTTGATTGAGGCGGCCGCCATATTACGCCAGAGAGGGGTGCTGGTCGAAGGCTGTGAGTGTTTGGCCATCATCGGCGGCGAATCAGGCGAGCCCCCAGAGAAGATCAGCGAGGAAATGGCCCGTCTCAAGGGGATCGCCAGAAAACTGGGTACGGACGACATGGTCACTTTCTTGGGTCCACAGGATCAGGACAACCTGCAATATTACTACTCGGCCTCAGACATCGTGGTGGTTCCATCACACTACGAATTATTTGGCCTGGTGGCGCTGGAAGCGATGGCGTGCGGAAGGACGGTCGTGGCCTCCGAAACGGGTGGACTGGCGTTTCTGATCCACGACGGCGAGAATGGATTCCACGTCCCGGCCGCCGATCCGAATGCATTGGCCGACAAACTTGAACTGATCATCAAAGATCCAGGGCTGCGCGCCCGAATTGGAGAGAACGCGCGTGCGTACGCGCAAGGCCATGCCTGGCCCTTGATCGCCGAGCGGGTTGTCAAGCTCTATTCTGAAGTCTTGCGGGCCTACCATCCCTCCCTTGCCTAGATGCATCTCTGCGGCTCACCAGTCGGCGGCACTGAAAGCTAGTCGCCCATGATTGATTCTGTCGTTGAAGCCTTCAAAGCCTTCCTGCTCCCCGGCTCGCTCTCGTTTCTGCTGCTGCTCGGAACGCTTGCCACCATTCTCATCTTCACAGGTGGCAGGTGGGGGAGGATCGGCCGCCGGGCGATGGCGGCGCTGTTTGCCCTTTACTGGTTCCTGGCGCTGCCGTTCGTCTCAAGCGCTCTGGTTTGGGCATTGGACCATGGCTACCAGCCGATCCAGACCGGCGCCGAAGCCGAAGGCAGTCAAGCCATCGTCGTCCTTGGGGGCGGGGCGGCCACCTATGCTGCGTCGGGAGCCAGGCTGAGCCAGTTGAGTGACGCCAGCAGCTTGCGGGCCCTGGAAGGTGCGAGGCTGTACCATCTGCTGGGTCCCCAATCGGTGATCGTGTCGGGCGGCCCGTCCGGGCCGACCTCTGAACCCGAAAGCGACGTGCTCAGGCGCGCCATGCTTCAACTTGGCATTCCGGCTGACCGCATCGTAGAAGAGAGGACCTCAGGTAACACTTACGAGCAGGCAATCAATTTGAGCGGCGTGCTATCCGGCCTCGGCGTGACACGATTCGTGCTTGTGACGAGCGGAGTTCACATGCCCCGGGCGATGAGCGTCTTCCGCCACGCCGGCTTGGACCCGATTCCCTCCCCGGCTCCAGAGCAATCCGAGGCTGATCGTGGATCGGGGCAGTCTCTCCTACCCAGCCTGGAGGCGCTACGAACAAGCCAGGCGGCCATTCGGGAGGACCTGGGGTTGTTGTATTACGGCCTACGCGGATGGCTCAGCCCCCCCGCGGAAGTGAACACCCCGTAAGAATCAGGCTTCCCAGCCGGCTTTGGACAACCTGCGGTTGAGATCGTAGGCGGCGCTAATCAGGGCGAGGTGGGTGAACGCTTGCGGAAAATTGCCCAAATGTTCGGCGCGTGGACCGAGTTCCTCGGCGTAGAGGCCCACATGATTCGCATAGCCAAGCATCTTTTCGAAATAGAAGCGTGCCTTGCCAAGGTCGCCCGAGCGCGAAAGGCACTCGACGTACCAGAAACTGCACATGCTGAAGGTGCCCTCGTTTCCGGTCAGGCCGTCGGCTTCGTCGGCGAGGTTGTAGCGATACACAAGGGAGTTGTGGACCAGTTCTCGCTCGATGGCTTCCAGATGCGATAACCAGCGCTGATCGACCGGACTGATGAAGCGCACCAAGGGCATCAGCAAGCTGGATGCGTCCAACGTCTTAGCGCCCAGCCTCTGTATGAAAGCCCCCTGATCGGGGTCCCAGAAGTTGTTGAAGATGTCCTGGTAGATCTCGTCCCGTGTCTGGGTCCACCTGTCCGTCGGAGCCGGGAAGGAGCGCTTGGCGGCCAAGCGGAGCGCCCGGTCGACGGCCACCCAGCACATCAGCCGCGAGAAAAGGAAATGATGCCTACCGGAGCGGATCTCCCAGATTCCCTGATCGGGCTGGTTCCAGTTTTTGCTGACCCAATCGACCAGCCGCACCAAGTCTTCCCACAGGTCGTGGGAGACGGGATGGCCGTACTTGTCGAACAAGTAGACCGAATCCATCAGCTCGCCGTAGATGTCCAGCTGCAACTGTTGGTAGGCGGCGTTGCCGATACGCACCGGTGATGATCTCCGGTAGCCCTCAAAGTTTTCGAGGATCTCTTCGGTCAAGTCCGCATGGCCGTCAATGGCGTACATCGTCTGCAAACCCTGGTTGACCTTCGTCTCCCGGCAGCGGGCTTCAATCCACTCCACAAACTGGCCTGCCTCGTCCGTGTAACCCAAGCGGATGAGCGCGTACAGGGTAAAAGAGGCATCCCGGATCCACGTGTAGCGGTAGTCCCAGTTGCGAACGCCTCCGATCTCCTCTGGGAGGCCGAAGGTCGGCGCGGCTACGATGGCGCCGTGATGGGTGGACGTGAGCATCTTGAGGGTCAAAGCGGAGCGGTTGACCATCTCGCGCCACCGCCCCGTGTATTCGGACTGGCCGACCCAGCCTCGCCAAAAGTTGACCGTGTCCTTGAACGACCTTGAAACATAGTCGTCGGCGGAAGACGGGGACACCACGTCGGGGACCGCCAGCTCAAGGATGAAGGCCGCCGATTCGCCGTCACCCAGCGTGAACTCGGCCATGGCCCGGCCGCCCTGGATCTGAACCGGCACCTGAGACCGCAGCCGGATCGGGGCAAGATGATCTGAGCCCGGCGTGAAAACGACGGCGTCTTTCGATTTCGCGTTCAAGTCGATGCGTGGCTCGCCCGTAGTCGAAGGCGGGCTCGCAGACCATGCGGAACGTGATCTGGCCTCGGATCGTCTTGGCGCGACGGACAAGGTTGTGGGCGTCACCCGCTTCTTCGACCGGCATGAAGTCGGAGACCTCGGCGACGCCGTCCGAGGATAGGAAGCGGCTGAGCAGGATGTTGGTGTCGGGCAAGTAAAGCTGTTTCAGCCGAGCGTCATCCAGCACCGGGGAGATGCGGAAGAATCCGCCGTGCTCTTCGCCCAGCATCTTGGCAAACAGGCTGGGGGAGTCGAATTCCGGGAAGCACATGAAGTCAATGGACCCGTCCATCCCGACGAGGGCCACTGTGTACAGGTCACCGATGAGCCCGTAGTTGCCGATGGGTTGGTACGTCATGCTGAGGCTGTCCTCCGAAGGGTTGAAGGTATCTCTTGGGTTCTGGAGCCGCCCGGGGAGTATTTTCAGCATACCATGGGGAGGGGCGCACCGTTTGCGCAAACTCGCCGGCGGTCCGGTAGAATCTGAGAGGGTGGGAACATGCGGGGATGGAGGATGCCAACGTGGAGTACGTCAATCTCGGCAATACGGGGCTGAAGGTTTCGAGAATCTGCCTCGGGATGATGTCGTACGGGACGCCGGAGTGGCGCGATTGGGTTCTACCGGAGGCGGAAAGCCGTCCGTTCATCCAGCGGGCCCTTGAGGTGGGTATCAATTTCTTCGATACCTCGGATATGTACTCGCGCGGTGCGAGTGAGGAAGTGCTCGGCAGGGCCGTTGGCGAATTGGTGCAGCGGCACGAGGTTGTGATCGCGACCAAAGTCTACTTCCCAACTGGAGACGGGCCCAACGAGCGCGGCCTGTCGCGCAAGCACATTATGGATGCGATCGATGCCTCCTTGGCGCGTCTTGGAATGGACTATGTTGACCTGTATCAGATACACCGATGGGACGCCCAGACGCCCATCGAAGAAACCATGTCTGCGCTCAATGACGTCGTTCGCGCAGGAAAGGCGCGCTATATCGGGGCTTCGAGCATGTACGCGTGGCAGTTTGCTAAGGCTCAAGCCGTGGCCCGCGACAGGGGCTGGACATCCTTCGTGTCAATGCAGAATCACTACAACTTGATCTACCGTGAGGAAGAGCGAGAGATGATTCCACTTTGCCTGGATCAGGGCGTGGGGCTGATTCCATGGAGTCCGCTGGCCAGAGGCTTCTTGGCCGGCAACCGCCAACCCCATGCGAAGAATCCCACGACGCGGTCGAGGTCGGATTCGTACGCTCACGAGATGTATTACGCCGATACGGATTTCGATGTGATGGACGCCGTCTCGGCCGTGGCGGGGGCGCGCGGGCTAGAGCCGGCGCAGGTCGCCCTAGCCTGGATCCTTCAGAAGCCCGGAGTAGTGGCACCGATTATCGGTGCAACCAAGATGCCCCACCTGGACCAGGCTATCGCTTGTCTCGATATTGCTCTGTCCGACGAGGACTTGCAGGCGTTGGAAGCGCCCTACCGGCCGCATCCAGTGTTGGGGCACACGTGATTTAGAGGCCGACCCAGACCGTCTTGACTTGCGTGTAAAGGTCCAACGCGTCCTGACCCATTTCCCTGCCAAATCCGCTTTGTTTGGTGCCGCCGAAGGGGGCAGCTGCATCATACAGTCCGTACGTGTTGACCCACACCACCCCCGAATGGATAGCCTCGGCGAAACGGTGGGCCTTGCTGATATCGCGCGTCCAGACGCCGGCCGCCAGGCCATAGTTTGAGTTGTTGGCGCGCTGGACAAGTTCGTCCCAGTCGTCGAAGGGGGTTACCGCCAGGACAGGACCGAAAATCTCCTCGCGGACGATCTGCAGATCGTCATCCTGATGGGCGAAGATCGTCGGGCCGACGAAGTAGCCGACCGCCAGGTCGCCGCCCAGCCGCTCGCCGCCGGTCACGATTTCGGCCCCGGCTTCTCGGCCGGCTTGAATGTAACCGAGGACACGAGTCAGCTGGACCTCGGAGATGATTGGCCCGACGTGGACCTTGGGGGTAAAACCGGAGCCCACGCGCACGTGGCTGGCCTGTTCCTTGAGACCCTCCAACACCTGGTCATAGACCTGGGCTTCGACGAACAGGCGCGTCCCGGCAGTACATTCCTGGCCCGAGGTACTGAAACCGGCCCAATGCGCGCCACGGATGGCATTCTCGAGATCGGCGTCGGCGAAGATCACATTGGGGGATTTCCCGCCCAGCTCGAGACTGACGCGTTTGAGATTGCTGGCGGCAGATGCGGCCATGATCTTGCGGCCGACCTCGGTCGAGCCGGTGAAACTTACTTTGTCGATGTCGGGATGGCTGGTGATGGCAGAGCCGGTGGGCAGGCCGGGCCCGGTGACGATGTTCACCACGCCGGGAGGAAAGCCGGCCTCGACCATCAACTCGCCCAGCCGCAGGGCGCTCAAGGGTGTCTCCTCCGCCGGCTTGAAGACAACCGTATTACCGCAGGCCAGGGCCGGAGCCAGCTTCCAACCAGCCATTAGGATCGGGAAGTTCCAGGGGATGATGAGCCCA
Organism: uncultured Chloroflexia bacterium; assembly: GCA_963807065.1. Taxonomy (GTDB): domain Bacteria; phylum Chloroflexota; class Anaerolineae; order Anaerolineales; family E44-bin32; genus CAWAND01. Next base: position 74,997 of record CAWDZQ010000001.1, on the reverse strand, counting down.
ACCACACCCACGGGCTGGCGAAGGGTGTACACGAGCTTGTCGGGCACCGAAACGGGGATGGTCCGGCCCTCAAGCTTGCCTGCCCAGCCGGCGAAGTAGCGGAAGTGCTTGACCGTGTACGGCACATCTCCCCGCCGAGAAACCCTGATCGGTTTCCCATTGTCGAGGGTTTCGATCTCGGCCAGCTCGTCCGCGTGGCTTTCAATCAAGTCGGCCAGCTTCCACAGGAGTTCCCCACGCGACTCTCCACTCATTTCCGCCCATGGTCCGCTCTCAAAAGCAGTCCGGGCTGCTTGCACGGCTTGATCCACATCGGCTTTGCCGGCCAGGGCGACCACCGCCAGCGGGCGTCCATCGGCCGGATTGACCGTGGAGAAGGTCTGGCCGTCGGCGGCCGGCAACCATTGGTTGTCGATCAGTAGCCCTTTGGGCTGGTGTTCGAAGAAGGCCAGCGTTCCAGGGGACAATTCTACGTCCGGCAGATTGGTGGCTGGGGTCATCTGATAGCCTGCCTCCCGCGTGCTGCCTGATGGCGCGCCGCCCGGGGCGGCGGCTCAGAACCATTTTACCGGAGAGCGGGGGAAGGATCGTGGCCGGAATACCTTGTGAAAAATGTCACAATCTGAGCTTGACAGCCGGTGTCGGTGGAGCCGGCGGCACGGCAAAGGATTGCGCCCGGGAGGCACAAAGCCTACCCGGGCGCAACCTTGGGAGGGGGAAGTTGGAGATCGAACGTCTGTCTACACAGACGCGTCCGACAATGTAGGCCGCTCTAGGTGTTGCCAGAGAGCGGAGGCACGATAAGCATCGAGCAACAACCTCGACGCAAGATCTTTTCGGTGACGCTGCCGTAGATCCATCGGCGCAGCCCGCTTCGGCCGTGTGTGGCCATGGCGATGAGCTGGATGCCCTGCCGATCCGCATAGTCGAGGATGTTTTCGGCTGCGGGTGTGGCTGTAACGGCGATATCCATCTCCACGCCCAGATCCTCAAACCGGTCCCTGAGGGCCTCCAGATAGTGGCGCGCTTCGATTTGATCGGAGCGTTCCAGGGCTTCGCCGAGGCCATGTTCGATGGCTTCCAGCGACTCCACCTGGCGCGGGTCGACCCGCTTAGGTGGAACGGCTTGGAGCAAGGTGACGGTGGCCCCAAGGGCCCGGGCGATTTGCAGCGCGGGTTCGATGGCTTTCTCGGACAGAGGGGATCCGTCCACGGGCACGAGCATCTTCTGGATGTGGGTCCCACCGCGCACGACGAACACAGGAACCTGGGTGGCCCGGAGGACCTTTTCGGTGACGCTGCCCATCACCCATCGGGTGACCCCGGAATACCCGTGGGTCGACATGACGACCAGGTCAGCGCCAGTGTCGTCCACGATCTCCAGGATGGCCTGGTCCGGCTGGCCCTCGCCAATTTTCGTCCGAAGCGGGACGCCTTGACCGCGCAGTCTGCTGGTCAACCTGTCTAAGTAGGCCTGGCATTCGTGTTTGGTGGCGGCCCGGCTGTCCTCGGGCCAGTACAATCCCACGCCGCCCAGAGGTTCGGTGATGGGCACGGCCATGGTTTCGAGCACGGGTGATCGGGTGAGCATCAAATGGGCTGCCTGTTGACGAGCAACGTCCATCGCCGGTCCCAGAGCTTCTTCGGCCAATTCTGAGCCGTCGAGAGGGACCACGATGTTCCGAAAGGCGGACCAGCTCACCGAACCACTTGCCATTTGCACCTCATCCCGATTCTCATGGACCCCTGTGAACATCACTAGTGACAATCGTCACAAATGGGTGGGCCCCCTGTCCTTACGGCATTTGCGTCGGAGCGCGGCGGCTGCCGGGTGGTTGTTGTTGAGGCCCGTCGTGGGGTCGTGCTGTTGACTGGGCCTCGTGGTCTGCCGGCCGTGTGTGCATGGGTTTGCTGCGGTGATGGTCCCCGGCAGCCACCGCGTTCACTCAACGCAAGCCCGCGACCTGCCGTCAACCTGTTCCAATCACGCCGATCGGATGGGGAAATGGCCGGAGGCGAACCCGAACTCAGCATAGGGCGGGAGCCCTATGGGGGTTAGTGAGACCTGACATTATCGTGGGGTGACGAACGGCCCGGCAGGAGGAGCCGTCAAAGGACGGCGGGCGCCTTGGGGACGACGGAGTTGATTTCGGCGATCAACCTGCGTGAGTCGATGTTCTTAAGCAGATAGCGTTTGGCCCCAGCGTCGATAATGAGCTTGCGCTCTTCGTCAACAGCGTAGGTTGTAAGCACGATCAGGCCCGCGCCGTAGGATGCCAGCCATGTAGCCAAACGCTGGATGTCAGAGGCGTCTCGCAGTTTCTCTTGCGTTTTCAAGCCCAACAGGACTACGTCTGGATGGTTTTCTACCGCAGCGTCCAGGCCCTCTTTCAGGGAGGCGACGGTCTCCATGACCTGGATATGGGGCGTGGTCGCCAGGCGGGCCGCCAACGCGCGGCGCACATGAGGGTGTTCATCAATGATCAGAACCTGGGTCTTGTTCATAAGTTGGCCCGGCGGATGAGCTAAGCTCGGTTGATGCTAATTACACACGAGCTTATCTGCCCGCCAGGCAAAGCTAAAGTGTGTTTCATCCCCGGGATGGCATGACATCCAACGCCGACCACCCGAACGGGTGGTCCCGGGCGATTGTGACGTTTGCAACAGGCCAAATGGCCCTACACCGAGTATGCTGGGGGCTGAACTAAGGAGGTGATCTCATGCTCAAGGTGGCGGATTTGATGACGTTGGAGCCCGATACCGTCTCACCCGATACCTCCCTGCTGGAGGTGATTGATCGGATGAAGGCCGATGCCTGCCGCCAGCTTCCGGTGCTGGACGAGGAAGGCCATCTGGTGGGCATCATTTCCGACCGGGACGTTCGGTTGGCGATGAATTCGCCGTTGGTCTTGCACGAGCAATCGCGGGACCTGGCCCTACTGGGCGCGGCCACGGCTGGGAGCGTGATGACCCCCAGACCGGCCAGCGTAACCCCCGATACGCCGGCGGCCCAGGCGGCCAAGATTCTCAGCACCTACAAGTTCGGCGCCCTGCCGGTGCTGGAAGGCGAGGTTCTGGTTGGGATTGTGACCGTCACGGACTTTCTGGACTACATGGCAGAGAGTCTGCAAGCCGTGGATGTGGCGACCAGCTGAGCCTGGCCTGTGACTCTAGAGGGGGAGGGTCACCCGGATCGTGGTCCCATTGCCCGGAGTGGACCGTATTGAGAATGCGCCACCAAGGTCTTCGGCCCGGGAGCGCATATTGGCCAGACCGTGCCCCACGCTTTCACTCTGCCGGCTGGTGTCGAAGCCTCGGCCGTTGTCTTTGATGGCGAGAACGGCTGAGCCATCTTCCTGTGTAACCTCAACCTGGACACTGGTCGCCTTGGCATGGCGGGCGATGTTGGCCAGAGCCTCCTGCGTGGTCATGAACATCGCCAGCGCCACCGGGGAAGGGATCCCACTCAGCAGTTCGCTTGGTGGTTCGAACACGAGATCCACCATGGCGTTGGCCCGAAACTCGCGCGCCAGGCGAGCCAGACCTTGCTCGAGATCTCCCTCAAACCGATGCGGACGAAGGTCGAGAATGAAGTTCCGAATATCCCGGATGGCCTCGTTGAGGCCCTCAATCGCCTGGTCCAGCAGGCTCTCGGCGTGGGTCTGATCATTCCTCATCACCAATCGCGTGGTTTCCAAGGTCAATCCGACGGCGTAGATGGACTGGATGACCCCGTCGTGAAGATCCATTCCGATGCCGCGATCGCTCATCCAGGATCGCCAGGCGACCGACCTCATCGTACAGGTGGGCGTTCTCAACCGCGATGCCCACCTGGAGGCCAATCGCCTCCAGCAGATCAAGATCGCGTTGGGGGAGACTTCTTTGGTCCTTCGCAGCCAGGTCCATGACGCCTATGACCGCCAATTTGGCTCGGATGGGTATGGAAACGAAGGTGGTAAAGCCGTCGGAGATGATCTTGGGCCGAAGGTAGCCTGTCTCGGAAGCCAAGTCGGTCGAAACCAGGACGCGGTTCTCAGCCAGGACTCGGCCGGGAAAGCCCTCGCCGGAGGCGAATCGGGTCCGAGAAAAAGCTCTTGGCCGCTGCTCCCCGATGGGTCTTCAAGAGCAGATCGCCCGAGGCTTCGTCCAGCAAGAAGATTTCTGCGGCATCCATTTGGGTGAGAAGCAGGATTTCGTCGAGCGATTGCTCCAGCACCCGGTTGAGGTCGGTCGCGTCGCTGGAGACTCGTGACAAGGCATTGATGGCTGCCAACTGGCGATTGCGGTCCTCCAGCTTCCGACTGTAGGTGTCGACCGATTCAAAGAGCTCGGCGTTCCGGATGGCCGCCGCGGCATGTGAAGCCAGAATGCCAATCAGCTCCTCGTCCGCCCTGGTGAAGGAGTCCGCATCGATCTTGTCGGTCAAATACAGATTACCGAAAAGGTCCTTGCCGGCGACAATAGGCACACCCAAAAAGCTGGTCATTTGGGGGTGACCGGGCGGGAATCCGACCGATCGGGGGTCATCGCTGATGACCGGGACGCGCAGGATCCGGCGTTCGTCAAGGATGGCTCTTAGCAACCCTCGGCCGACAGGAGCATGGGCGATCCCTGCTTCCTTCTTGTCCGACAGCCCACTCGTAACAAAAGTGATCAGGTGATCTTGTTCGTCGAAACTACCCAAGGCCGCGAAGCGCGCCCCCACCACATCCCGCGCCGAGTCGACCACCTGCTGCAGTGTCTTCTCCAATGAGAGGTCGCTTGAGACGGCCAGTGAGGCTCGGTTGAGCGCCATCAAGACGCGTTCTTGGAACTGTTCCCCCGTTTCCAAGATGGAATCAGGCACTGTCAAGGTACTCTCGCAGATTGTGCTTGACCGCAAATGCGGCTGCCTCGGCTCGGTTGGAAACGTTGAGTTTTGACAGGATGTTGCTGACGTAGTTCCGCACTGTGCCTTGTCCAAGGTACAGGGTTTCGGCGATTTCCTTGTTCGTCTTGCCCTCGGCCACCAATCCTAAGACCCGCAGCTCCTGGTCCGTCAGGTCGGCAAAGGCGGAGGTGTCCTGATCGCGCATGGCCTTGCGCACCTCGGAGAACACGCGCTGCGTGAGCGCCGGGTCGAGGGAGGCTTCTCCCCGTCCCACGGCCTCGATGGCTTGAATCAACTCATCGCCGCCAATCTGTTTCAGGACATAGCCGGAAGCGCCCGCCCGGATGGCCGAAAAAAGCATCTCATCCTCGGCATAGGAGGTGAGCATGATGACCTTGGTTTGCGGCAGGCGTTTGGTGATCTGCTCGCAGGCCTCGATGCCGCTTCGGCCCGGCAGGCGGATGTCCATCAGGACCAGGTCTGGTTGATGGGCCACGGCCTGCCTGACGGCCTCGTCAGCGTCGCCGACGTCAGCCACAACGTCCAGGTCTTTGCGCTGCGCGAGCAGGCTCTTGAGGCCCAGGCGGACGACCTCGTGGTCGTCGACCAAAAGTATCCGGAGGTGTGCCATACTCCAAGTATAGCCCGTGGGCGCTTGTCGGACAATATTCCGCCAGCTCGTCTTTCGCGTGCCAAGACCAACCACGGCAACGCCACAGACGACCTCGCCGCACCAGGCTCAAAATCCACCCCTCATTCAGATTCGAGCACTTTGGGGAAGAACGTCGCGTGTGGCGGTGACACTCTTCACTTAGTCGGATTCTGGGCAACTCCTATCCTTAATGGCAGGTCAGGGCCCGAGCGGCCCTGCGCGAGCATGCCCGCGGCAAGTTCAGGGTATGCGATTTGTGACGGGAGACGGATTATGGAATCGCAACCTCTGGTTCAAGAGTGGATGAGCCCCGAACCCATTGTGGCCGATATCGACCTTCCGATCATGGAGGCTCACCGGCAAATGACCGAGCACGGCGTTCGCCGCCTGCCCGTGGTTGATCGCGGGCGTCTGGTGGGCATCGTCACGCTGGGTGATGTCCGCGGCGCTGAACCTTCAGAGGCCACCAGTTTGAGCATATGGGAACTGAACTACCTCCTGAGTAAACTCACGGTCGAGAGGGTGATGAGTGCGCCGGCGATCACGGTCCGGCCCGATGATCCTGTATCAGAAGCTGCCAGGCTGATGCTTACCCACAAGATCGCTGGTTTGCCGGTTATGGATGGAGAAAACCTGGTGGGGATCATCACCGAATCGGATATTTTCCGCATGGTGGTTCAACATTGGCAACGGACGCCGGTTGCCGTACCGGCACTGTGAACCAGGCGGCCAAGTGATTATGGACATCGGCATTCCGAAGGAAAGAACCGCTTCCGAATTCAGGGTGGGGCTCCCCCCGGTGGGGGTCCGGTTGCTCACTGAGCTTGGGCATGCGTGCTACGTCGAGACCGGCGCAGGGATTGGTTCGGGTTTTTCGGATGACGAGTACCGCGGGGCCGGAGCCACGATCGTCTTTTCGGGCGAGGAGGCCTACGGTCGCGCCGACTTGGTGCTCAAGGTCGTTAGACCCACGACAAGCGAACTCGACTGGCTGCGGGATGGCCAAACCATCATGGGTCTTCTCCACCTGGGCGCAGCGCATCCTTCGGAGCTGCTGCAGCTGGCCGATCGGCGGATCACGGCCGTCGCCTTCGAACGCATCCAAGACGCGCAAGGTCTGTTCCCGGTGTTGCGCCCGCTCAGTCAAATTGGCGGGCGCATGGCGGCACAGCTGGCCGCCCATCTGCTCCAGAATGACGCTGGGAGCCGAGGCGTCCTGCTGGGCGGCATCCCCGGCGTTCCCCCGGCGCAAACGGTGATTATCGGGGCTGGGACCGTGGGCAGGAACGCCGCCCTCACCTTCCTCGGGCTGGGCGCCCAGGTCACCCTGATGGATATCAACCTGGTGCGCCTCCAGAAATTGGAAGACTGGCTGCCGAATCGCGTTGAAACGGTGCTCTCTTCCCCGCAGATGATCGAGGATGTCTGCCGAACCGCAGACGTGATCGTGGGCGCGGTTCGGCACCCGGGCCGCAGGGCGCCCATCGTGCTGCCTCGATCGACGATCAAAGCCCTCCGCCCGGGTACGGTGCTGATCGACCTGAGCATCGACGAAGGCGGGTGCGCCGAGACCTCCCGGCCAACCACTCATACCCTGCCGACCTATGTGGAGGAGGGTGTGGTGCACTGCTGCATCCCTAATCTGCCGGGGGCCGTGGCCAGGACGGCGACCCATGCCTTCCACAATGCTGCCTGGCCTTACATCCAGCAGGTGGTGGAGCTGGGGCCCGAGGCGGCGCTGGGATCAGTGCCGGAGCTGAGATCGGCTGTGGTGGTGGATAAGGGTCGGGTTGTGGACGAAGAGCGGGCGAAGAAGTTGTCCCTGGCGGGACACCCAGCATGAGCTGGACACAGGCCTACACCTCCGGCGTGACCCGGGCCGAAGAAGCCGTCGCCCAGATCGAATCCGGCCAGCGTGTGTTCGTGACGGGCAACTGCTCCGCCCCCCAGGTGCTGCTAAATGCCCTGGTGGACAGGTCATCTGAGCTGCACGACGTTGAGCTGATCCAGGTTCTTTCGATCGGACAAGCGCGCTACGCCGAGCCGGCGATGGACGGCCATTTTCGGGTCAACACGCTCTTCATCAGCGACAACGTGCGGGCGGCCGTCAATGAAGGCCGCGCCGATTTCACCCCTTGCCTGTTGTCAGAGATCCCCGGGCTGTTTACGAAGGGCATTCTTCCTCTCGACGCGGCGTTGATTCAAGTGTCACCCCCTGACGAGCACGGCTTCTGCTCGCTCGGGGTCGAGGTGGGCGTGACCAAGACGGCGGCCCAATCCGCCAAGTGCGTGATCGCTGAGATCAACCCGCAGATGCCGCGTACTCTGGGGGACGCCTTCATTCATGCCAGTAAGCTGGACTACATCGTTGAAGTGGATTACGAGCTGCCCGAAGTCCGCATGGGTGAGATGAACGATGTCTGCCGGGAAATAGGGCGCCGAGTGGCCGAACTGATTGAAGACGGCTCGACGATGCAGATGGGGATCGGGGCCATTCCGGACGGCGTGCTGCACCATCTCGGCGGCCACCGGGATTTGGGAATCCACACGGAGCTGTTTTCCGATGGTGTGGTTGATTTGGTGGAACGCGGGGTGGTGAACAACGAGCGGAAATCGCTTCACCCGGGAAAGATTGTGGCTGGATTCGTGCTCGGCACACACCGTCTGTACCGCTTTGTCGACAACAACCCAATCGTCGAAATGCACCCCACCGAGTACGTGAACGACCCGTATATTATCGCCCAGAATGAGCGGATGGTGGCCATCAACTCCGCCATTGAGGTCGACCTGACGGGCCAGGTGTGCGCCGACAGCATCGGGACCCGGCTGTATTCGGGAGTAGGTGGGCAGCTCGACTTCATGCGCGGCGCGGCGCGTTCGCGTGGCGGCAAACCGATCATTGCACTTCCGTCGGTGGTTGAGACACGCAGCGGTCAACGCACCAGCCGGATCGTCCCGACGCTTAAGAAGGGCGCGGGTGTCGTCACCACACGCAATGACGTGCACTTTGTGGTTACCGAATACGGGGTGGCGGATCTCTACGGACGCTCGATTCGTCAGCGAGCTCGCGCCCTTATCGATGTGGCCCACCCCGACTTTCGGGAGGAATTGGAGTCGTGTGCGGCCGAACTGAACTACCTGTGAGCGGACCGTCCGCAGCCTGAATTTGCCAATGGGGCGACGGCCAGGCGGCACGGATGATAGATGATGGAGGAGGTTGGAGATATGAGTGAGACGTTTGCAACGATAGACGGAAATGAAGCTGTGGCATTGGTGGCGCACAAGCTGAACGAGGTGATCGCCATATACCCTATCACGCCGGCCAGCCCGATGGGGGAGTGGGCTGATTTGTGGTCCGCCCAGGGGCGGGAGAATCTATGGGGTGCCGTCCCGATGGTGGTTGAAATGCAAGCCGAGAGCGGCGCCGCAGGTGCGGTCCATGGCGCCCTCCAGGCCGGTGCCCTGACGACCACATTTACGGCTTCTCAGGGTCTGCTGTTGATGATCCCAAACATGTACAAGATTGCCGGCGAGCTCACGTCCGCCGTCTTTCACGTCGCCGCCCGATCGGTGGCGGCCCAGGCGCTTTCGATCTTCGGCGATCACAGCGATGTGATGGCCGCCCGGCAGACAGGGTTTGCCCTGCTGGCCTCGAATTCCGTTCAAGAAGTCCATGACTTCGCCGCCATCGCTCAGGCGAGCACTTTGCAATCCAGACTGCCGTTCCTGCACTTCTTCGACGGGTTCAGGACCTCACACGAGGTGAACAAGCTCCGCCTTCTGACGGACGACGTCCTGGGGAAGCTCATCGACGACGATTTGATCGAAGCTCATAGGGAGCGGGCCCTCAGTCCAGACCGCCCCTTCATCCGCGGGACGGCACAGAATCCGGATGTTTTCTTCCAGGCACGGGAAAGCGTCAACTCCTACTATTCGGCTTGTCCCGCCATTGTCCAAGGCGTTATGGACCAATTCGCCGAGCTGACGGGTCGAAGCTACCGCCTGTTCGAGTACGTGGGAGCGGAAGATGCCGAACGCGTGATCATCATGATGGGATCCGGTGCGGAAACGGCGGAAGAGACAGTAGTGGCCTTGGCAGGTGAGGGAGAAAAGGTCGGCTTGGTCAAGGTGCGCTTGTATCGTCCCTTCGACTCGGTCGCCTTCGTCAAGTCGCTACCAACCAGCGTGCGCAACGTAGCCGTGCTCGATCGCACCAAGGAGCCGGGAAGCGTTGGAGAGCCGCTTTACCTCGACGTCGTGTCGGCCCTTGCGGACATCCTGCCGGCGGGCGAGGCGCCGTTGAAGTCCATGCCGGTGGTCATCGGCGGGCGCTACGGCCTGTCGTCAAAGGAGTTCACACCGGCAATGGTCAAGGCCGTGTTGGACGAACTCACAACCGCCGTGCCCAAGAACCACTTCACCGTGGGTATCAACGACGATGTGACCTATACCAGCTTGCCGGTCGACGCAACGTTTTCGATCGAGCACCCCGACACGGTCCGGGCCGTCTTCTACGGCCTCGGGTCAGATGGAACCGTCAGCGCCAACAAGAACTCGATCAAAATCATCGGAGAACAAACGCCCAGCTTTGCGCAAGGGTTCTTCGTCTACGACTCGAAGAAGTCGGGTGCCATGACCACGTCGCACCTGCGCTTTGGGAAGGACCCAATCCGGTCCACCTACCTTCTCGCCTCGGCCAACTTCGTCGCCTGCCACCAGTTCGACTTCCTGTCGCGCTACGATGTGCTGCGCCTGGCTGAGCCCGGGGCAACATTTCTCTTGAACAGCCCGTTTGGGCCGGACGAGGTCTGGGACCACCTGCCGGTGAGTGCGCAGGAAACCATCTTGGATCGGGGTTTGAAGTTCTATGTGATCGACGGCTTCTCCGTGGCGGACGAGGCCGGAATGGGACGGAAGATCAATACCGTCATGCAGACCTGCTTCTTTGCCCTAAGTGGCGTGCTGCCCAAGGACGAAGCCATCGCCCAAATCAAGAAGGCGATCAAGAAATCCTACGGCAAACGTGGAGAGACCGTCGTCAAGCAGAACTTCGCTGCCGTCGACTCTGCGCTCGCTCACTTGCATGAGGTGGAAGTTCCCGAACTTGCCACGAGCACGTTCGATCGTCAATCCATCGTGCCAGATTCGGCGCCCGCCTTCGTGCGCAACGTCACCGCCCGAATGATCGCCGGCGATGGCAACAGTCTGCCTGTGAGTGCGCTTCCGGTGGATGGGACCTACCCTTCTGGCACGAGCCGCTGGGAAAAACGAAACATCACCGATGAAATCCCAGCCTGGGAGCAGGAACTGTGCATCCAGTGCGGCAAGTGTGTGTTCGTTTGCCCACACGCCGCTATACGGGAAAAGGTCTACGCCCCCGAGCTGCTCAGCGAAGCTCCAGAGACCTTCAAGTCATCACCGGCACGCTTCAAAGAGTTCAAGGACATGGTCTACTCCCTGCAGGTAGCACCTGAGGACTGCACCGGGTGCACGCTGTGTGTCGATGCCTGCCCGGTCAAGGACAAGGCGAACCCGACCCGTCGGGCGGTCAACATGGTCCCCCAGAGACCCGTTCGAGACATCGAGCGTGAGAACTGGGAATTCTTCCTGGAGCTGCCGGAGATCGATCGAACTTTGATCCCGATCAATCAAGTCAAGTATGCCCAGCTCCTTCAGCCCCTGTTCGAGTTCTCAGGGGCGTGCTCGGGGTGCGGCGAGACGCCTTACTTGAAGCTCCTTAGCCAGCTCTTCGGTGACCGGGCGTATGTGGCTAACGCCACCGGCTGCTCATCGATCTACGGGGGCAACCTGCCTACGACCCCCTGGACCTACAATCGGGAAGGCCGGGGCCCGGCTTGGGCGAACTCACTCTTCGAAGACAACGCTGAGTTCGGCTTTGGCATGCGCGTGGCTCTGGACCAAAGGCTCCAGATGGCCAGGCAGCTCCTTGGGGACTTGGCGGACAAGCTCGACCCAGCCTTGGTCGAGAGCATCCTGGCCGGGGCCGAGTCCAAGGGGTCCGAGGCCGAAGCCCAGCGCAAGCTGGTCGCACGGTTGAAAGCGGAGCTTGAAGAGCTCAGTTCTCCCCAGGCTCGGCGGTTGGTCAAACTGGCGGACGTCTTCGTGCCCAAGAGCGTGTGGATCGTGGGCGGAGACGGTTGGGCCTACGACATCGGCTACGGCGGCCTCGATCACGTGCTGGCCTCCGGACGAGACGTCAACATCCTGGTGATGGACACCGAGGTCTACTCAAACACGGGCGGTCAGAAATCTAAGGCGACCCCGCGCGGGGCGGTGGCCAAGTTCGCCGCCGGCGGCAAGACCCGGCCGAAGAAGGACTTGGGGCTCCTGGCCATGTCGTACAAGGACGTGTACGTGGCCCGGGTGGCCTTTGGGGCGGATGACGCCCAAACCGTCAAGGCTTTCGTCGAGGCAGAGGCTTATCCTGGACCGTCCCTGATTGTGGCCTACAGCCACTGCATCGAGCAGGGTTTCGATCTGTCCAACGGACTCGGCCAACAGAAGGCCGCTGTGGCATCAGGCTACTGGCCGCTCTACCGCTATCAGCCGGGACGCGTTGAGCAAGGCCTGGCGCCGCTGGTGCTTGACTCGAAGGCGCCCAGCTTGCCCCTGGAAGACTATATCTACAACGAAACCCGGTTCAGTTCTCTCCGCCAGTCGCAACCCGAAGAGGCGGCAGAACTCTTGGCCGAGGCGAAGGCCGATGTGCAGGCCACATGGGAAGCGTACGAGCGTCTGGCCAGGGCTCCGCAAGAGGCGAGCCCAGAAGCCTGATTTCTAAAATACAAGCTTGACCTGAGGCTGAACTCGAGAGCCCGGCAGGTGATTATGCCTGCCGGGCTTTTAGCATCTCAAGTTCGCAGAGACTGAACGCATTCATACAAGCAGGGTCATCCGCCAGGAAGAGAGCTGTACAGCCGGGCTTTCTTCCTTCGCCCCGAACCCGCATTAGCGAGCTCGACTTCGCCGTCGTTGTAATTTTGGCGCCCAGCTTCACCAGCTTGATCCCGACGGGGATCGAGGTAGGCTGCGTGATACCCGCCCTCTTCGTCGTCGTGGGGGCCCTTTCCTGCCGGCAGGCGACAGCTGGGTTTCCCATTTGCATCTCGTGATCTGTCACGAAGGGCGCCCGGACGCGGGGACCGGCGCCGCGCGGCCGTTCATCCTGGCAATCACGCCGCACAACATCTCGGAGGGACTGGCGGCTGGCGTCGGCCTCGGATCGGGATATGTTGGGAGCGCTGTGGCCCTCATGCCGGCCACCGGCATTCAATACGTTGCGTGAGGTATGGCGGCGTCGTATTCGGCCCTGGACGGGGGTGGGTACGAGGAACTAGGCCTGCTTGGTGGGCCAGAGAGCGGGGCTGGTGTAGATATCCAGGGCGGTGATAGGCGCCCAGGCCGTCCAGATCGCCGTTCCAACCCCACCTTAGGCCATGGGGTTTGTGGCCGCGGCCATGCTCGGGGTCACCAGGGACGAGATCGTCCCGGAACCCCACCAGATGAGGCAGGAGCGCTGGGCAACCATCGGAATCGTGCTGGGCGTGAGGTCTGTGCTTTACGTGGAAGTTTCCCCGGGGTACAGGTCAGAGGGGAGCCACGGCCCCAGGCATGGATGGCACGCCGACGGCCGATGCGGTACCCGTTGCGGGACGGGGCGTGGAATCCGAGGCGGTTGGATTCGGGGTGTTCTGCTCAGGCGCTGGTGAGTGGATCCATCCACGGGTTGGTGAAAGCCCACTGGCAGCTCGCGCCGGCGATGTTGCATTCGACGGAGTGACTGCAGCGGCGTGCATTGACGCGGAATTCATTGCCCTGCCTGAGAATTCCCTCAGGCATGACGCGCAGCTCAGACAGGACCACCTCGTCCTGGGCCTTCTCACACCAAACCGGATTCAGGCTCGTCCAAACAGTGGTTGCCATCGACCCATCCCTCCTAGGCTACGTTTGTGCAAGTGGCGCTTGAGACACGGCAGCTTCCCCGCCGCGCTCAAGCGCCGCGGCGTTGGCCTCCAGCAGATCCCGGTGACGGCTCGGCATGTGTTTCTCCAAAGCGCTCATGACGGCGTCACTGGTGACCAGGGGGAAGGCCTGAAGCAGGGCGCCAAGGAGAACCACGTTAGCCATGCGGCGGTCGCCGCAGGCCTCGGCGATATCGTTGCCGGGGATCAACAGAGTGGTGAGGTCGTCCCGAGCGGGGCCGCGTTCGACCAGAGAGCTGTTGACGACCAAAATGCCTCCCGCTGTAACCAGAGGTTCATACTTCTCCATCGAAGGGACGTTCATCACGATGGCTGCACGTGGGTTTCGTATGACCGGAGAGCCAATCGGGTCGTCAGAGACGATCACGATGCAGTGCGCCGTCCCTCCGCGCATCTCCGGCCCATAAGAGGGCAGCCAGGTCACGTGTTTGCCCTCTTCCATCGCTGAGTAAGCCAGAAGCTGCCCGGCGAAAAGCGCACCCTGGCCCCCAAATCCTGAAATGATTACCTCTGCCTGCATCGGTTCATCTCCCGTCGAGACTCAACCCATGGGTTGGCCGTAGGTCAACGGACGTTGAGCCCTTCAACGCACTTGAAATCACCCAGCTCGTAGTACGGCAGCATGTGTTCTTCCAGCCAGGTCATGGAGTCGGTGGCACTCATGTGCCAGTTTGTGGGGCAGGTGGAGAGCAGCTCAACCATTGAGAAGCCGCGGCCGTCGAGCTGGGTCTGGAAGGCGATCTTGATGGCTTTCTTGGCCTTGATGATCTCACGCACATTGTGCAGGCTGCGGCGGACCACGTAGGCAGCGCCGTCGAGGCCGGCCAACATCTCCGAGATCTTGAGCGGCATCCCGACGGATTCGACGTCCCGGCCCCGGGGAGACGAAGTCGTCTTCTGGCCCGGGAGCGTGGTTGGGGCCATCTGGCCACCGGTCATGCCATAGATAGCGTTGTTGACGAAAATGGTGGTGATGTTTTCCCCACGAGCGGCGGCATGCACAATCTCGGCCGTGCCAATGGCTGCCAGATCTCCGTCGCCCTGATAGGTGAAGACCACGCGATCCGGCAAGACGCGCTTGATGCCGGTTGCCATGGCTGGGGCACGGCCATGGGCGGCCTCGGCGAAGTCCAGCTCGAAGTAGTTGTAGGCGAAAACGGCACACCCGACAGGCGCCACCCCAATCGTCCGATCCGCCAATCCCAACTCGTCGATCACCTCGGCAATCAGGCGATGAGCGACGCCATGCGTGCATCCCGGGCAATAGTGGGTAAAGACATCGCTCAGACTGTCGGACCGAGTAGCCACACGTTCCTCAAGCATCTGATCTGTCATGCCACGCCTCCACACTAACCCGCTCGAACGCGCTTACGTACCGGATAGCGAATAATGGTCTTGACCACCTTGGCGTCGGGGCGGGTCAGGTACTCTTCCTCGTGGGCCCCGTCAATCTCATAGCCGCTGGTGTCGATAAACTCGTGCAGCTTCTGAATGGATGGGCCCTCGTCTGCGTACGAACCCAGATGAAGGATTTCAGCCACCGTGGGCCCATAATCCCAGGTCTCGAGCCGGATCTCATGATCCGATGTCTCTGCCATGAGCTTGCGCGTCCCGGCGGGAACCGGAAGCCCCCAAACACCGGTCCACTCCGATTTCTCCACCAGGTGCGCGTCCGGCCAGCGGGCTGTAAGCGGGCCGACCTTGAATTGCGGTTTGCCGGCGCGCTTGAGGTTGAATTTGTGTTGGTAGGCCGCCCGGTAAAGCGCTGACACGGCGCCGCCCAAAATCTCGTTCGGGTCGCCGATGGTGGTAAGCACGGCCATCCGTTGTTTCGGCCGCCGGGCAAGCCGAGGGACCCCGGGCTTGAGCGATTTCACCTTGGAAGGAAAACCGACACCGGCAGCGCACACCGTCAACGCTCCTGCAACCGTAACTCAACCTGGCTCGAATTGGGCCACGATTTGCTCAAGGACCTCTTCGGGAAGCGGCACGACGCCTCCCATGCGCCCATAGAAAGCGACCGGGGCGCGGCCATTGACGGCCAAGCGGACGTCCTCGACCATCTGGCCGGCGTTCATCTCAACCACGAGAAATCCGCTGACACGCTCGGCAAGTTCGGCCAGCCGAACCGTCGGGAAGGGGAAGAGGCTGATCGGCCGGTGGAGCCCCACCTTCAAGCCCGCTTCTCGGGCGGCCTTCACGGCACTCTGGGCAACCCGGCCGGCCGTGCCGAACCCGACCACAACAAAATCGGCGTCATCACAATCGGTCTCGATGTACCGGACTTCGGCAGCTTCGATGGCGCGGAACTTATCCTGGAGTTTGCGGTTGAAGGCCTCTTCGGCGGCTGGCTCGAGGTAGATTGACGTAACCACGTTGCGGTGGCCCCGATCTCCCATGCCGCTTAACGCCCAATCAGGGCGGTGTCCATTGCCTTTGGCCGGTTCTCGCATCGGCGGCAGCTCGGCGGGCTCCATCATCTGACCCATGCTCCCATCGGCCAGCACGACCACGGGCCAGCGGTACTTGTCGGCCAGATCGAAGGCCAGCACCGTCAGATCCACCGCCTCCTGGATGGTCGCTGGGGCAAGGACGATCAGTCGATAATCCCCGTGTCCACCGCCTTTGACCATCTGGAAGTAGTCACCTTGCGAAGGAGCGATGTTGCCCAGGCCCGGCCCACCGCGCATAATGTCGACCATGACAAAGGGCAACTCCGAACCGGCGATGTACGAGACGCCTTCCATCATCAAGCTGACGCCTGGTGAAGAGGACGAGGTCATCACGCGTGCCCCGGTTGAGGCGGCGCCGTAGACCATATTGATCACGGCCACCTCGCTTTCCGCCTGCAGGAAAACGCGTCCGAGATCCGGCATCCGCAGGGCCATGTGCTCGAGAAGCTCGGTCTGGGGAGTAATCGGATAGCCGAAATAGGCTTCGCATCCGGCCCGAATGGCTGCTTCAGCAATGGCCACGTTGCCTTTGATGAGTTCCATCAGCACCGCCTCCGGAGACCTGCGGCCGGGGACATCAGGCTGCCCCGGACGCGACCCGCCGGCTGGTGCCGGCGGACTGGTAGCGAAAGACATCGAAGACCACGTCGGGGCAAATCACTGCGCATAGAGCACAGCCCGTACAGCGCTGTTCGGGGTCGGCGAACAGGATGGGGTGGTAACCCTTTGCGTTGAGTCTGGTTTCATCGAGGTGAAGGACATCTTGGGGACAAGCACTGATGCACAGTTCGCAGCCCTTGCACCGATCTGGATGCACAACCACATAGCCTTTGGCCATTGACGCCACCCTTCCCAAGGAGTCGCACGGCGGCTCGCCCGAGGGAAATCTCGGGGCGAGACGGTTCTTGAGCTTAGCTTAGTCAGGGAGCAGGGGGGCAGGCAGTCCCAAACGTCGCCGGTTCGGGGGACGAAACTCACATCGTCGAGGTCTGCCGGCAAAGGCGAGTTGGCAAGGCCACCCCAAGCCACCGGCTTCCGGCTGAAGGCGCTTGTGAAATGCTTCACAAAGCCTGCCGTGTCGACCCTGTCTCGGGCGACCCCGGCCTGCCCATCCGCTGGCGACGGCTCAGTAAAAGGCTATCCCGTACCGTTCGCTAAAGGACTTCTCGAAGGGGTGTGCGCACGGGCAGATGCTGCCCAGGCTGGGCACACGGTCCACCAGGCTGGCTAATTGAAGCCTGATGCAGACGAGGGCGTGGCCGTGCCGGAAGTCGTAGATCATCTCGTACCGAGACCCATTGTTGTCCAGTTCGAGCACCGTGATGCTGGAAAGACTGCCCCATTCGGTGCCGCAC
This sequence comes from uncultured Chloroflexia bacterium, assembly GCA_963807065.1. Taxonomy (GTDB): domain Bacteria; phylum Chloroflexota; class Anaerolineae; order Anaerolineales; family E44-bin32; genus CAWAND01. The sequence goes on along the minus strand of CAWDZQ010000001.1, from coordinate 57,664 downwards.
AGCATACGAGCCACGGATCGCAGATGCTTGGCCGGGATCAGCACGTCCAATCGCCAGGGGGCAATGTTGTCAACCTGGACGGCCCACTGCCGGAGCAGCGTCTCAGCTGAATCGATGGCTCGCTCAGTGGCCATTTTGTGGATGCCCTTTGGGACGGGTTGTGGCTCTCATCAGGCGATGACGTCCGCTTGACCCGGCCCGTGGCCCGTCATTCAGCCGTGCCTCCCAAGCGGTGAGGCCGGCCCGGGCGCCGGCGCCGAGGGCGACCAGCACCTGTTCGGCCAACGTGTCGCTGGCATCTCCGGCTGCCAATAGCCTCGGGTCACTCGTCCGCTGGGCGCCGTCCACCATAATGGCCCCTGCGGAATTCAAGTCGACAAGGTGGGCCACGCAAGACGTATTGGGGGTGATTCCGGCGCAGACGAATACCCCGTCCACGTCCAGCGTTTGCTCGGAGCCTCGCCGCTCCAGGGTGATGTTTTCGACATAGTCCCCGCCCCCGATGGATGCCACGTGCCAGCCTGACATCAGGGTTACATTCGGGGCCTGGAGCATGTCTTGGGCGCGTTCCCACAATGGCCCTTGGGTTGTTTGGGCAATGAGATAGACCTGCCTGGCAAAGGCGGACAGTTGGCGCGCTCCCTGGATGGCCCTGTGTCCCGAGCCGATCACGGCCGCCGCCCTTCCTGCGAACAGGGGAGCGTACCATGCGGTGGAGTAGGCCACGCCGCGCATGATGAACTCGCGCTCACCAGGAACGTTCAGGCGTTCCGGGCGGGCCCCAGTGGCAATAATCCCCAAGTGGGCTTCTACAGGCGAGAAGCCTGTTCCCTGCAGGCGGATGCCCGTCTCGGTCAGGCTGACCATGTCAACCCTGCCGGAATGATGCGGCCAGTCCAGGAGTTTAATCTGCTCGCGAAGCTGCAGCGCAAGGTCGCTGCCTCCAATGAAATCGTTCGAATTCGAGAAACGGGAGCTTCAAATGGAAGTTCGTGCGGCCGCCCAGGTACTCGCTGATGAGGAGCGTGTCCAGTCCCCATTGGAGGCAAACGTGGGCCGCCGCCAAACCCGCCGGACCAGCGCCGACGACCACGACATCATGCATTAGGAACTCTCATCTAGTCTCCGACCCAGCCGAGACCCAGGAGCGACCGTCGGCGGGCCCATCAAGCGCGGGGTTCACTGCGTGGAAGGAGGGCTGGGACCGAACATTCCGGGGAGGGGGCCCCCCTCCACTACGAATACGTGCCTCCGTTTCAGTCTAGACATGCTTTCTGTACCGAGTTAGTGAAGAATGTAACAATCGAAACAGACAACCTGCATTCCCGATATGCGGGAGGGCGCGGACAGATATCCGCCCGGCGAATGGGACAAAGGGCACTCCCCATCCGCCTGAAGACAAGCTAGAGTCATGGTCACAGGAGGTGCCATGACCACGACTTGGGAAAACCAGTACGCATCACGGGTGGCGGGTATGAAGTCGTCCACCATCAGAGAACTCCTAAAGCTAACTCAACAACCAGAGGTGATTTCATTTGCGGGAGGCATGCCGGCGCCGGAGCTCTTCCCCCGAGAGCGGTTCAAAGAGGCTGCGTGCCGGGTTCTCGGTGAGCGAGGCGAGATCGCCCTGCAGTACTCGACCACCGAAGGCTGGCCCGAGCTTCGGGAGATGATAGGGCGCCACGTCACGCGCTACGGCATCCAAGCTGAAGCTGATGACATTCTGATTACCACCGGTTCCCAGCAGGCGCTGGATCTGGTGGGTAAGCTGCTCATCGATCCCGGCGAAGAAGTGGTGGTCGGTGCGCCGACCTACTTGGGGGCGCTCCAGGCCTTTGGCGCCTACCAGGCGGCATTTCTCAGCGTCCCGTTAGATGAGATGGGGATGACGACCGAGCCCGTCGAGGCGCTCCTCAAGCGCCGCCCGAGTTTCATGTATGTCCTGCCGAATTTCCAGAATCCGGCCGGGGTGACCCTGACTCTGGAGCGGCGGATGATCTTAGTCCAACTGGCGCGTGCTTACGGCGTTCCCATTGTCGAAGATGACCCCTATGGCCAGCTGCGCTACGAGGGCGAGCATTTGCCGCCATTGTACGCACTGGATGCCGAACTGGCGGCGTCGGATGGCGGCCAGCCCAACGTGATCTATATGAGCACGTTTTCGAAGACCTTGGCGCCGGGACTGCGCCTGGCATGGGTGATTGCACCCCGGCAGGTTCTCGGCCGCCTGAATCAGCTCAAGCAGGGGGCGGACCTGCACACCAGCACGTTGGTCCAAATGATCGCCTTTGAAGTGGGGCGAGGCGGTTTCCTAGACGAGCATATCCAGAGGCTGCGTGCAGTCTACCGGGAGCGTCGGGACGCCATGCTCGGCGCCCTCGACAGCTTTATGCCCCCTGAAGTGTCCTGGTCCTCACCGCAGGGCGGCCTGTTCTTGTGGGCTGAACTGCCGGAGGGCATGGACAGCCAGGTGGTGCTGGAGGAAGCTCTGAAGAAGCAGGTGGCCTTCGTGCCGGGGTCCGCATTCTTCGGCGTCCCTCAGGATGGCCGACGGTTCATGCGGCTGAATTTTTCCAACGCGTGGCCCGAACGCATTAGGGAAGGCATCCAGCGGCTGGGTGGCTGCCTTGGCCGCCTCCGGCCCCCGATGGCGGCTCAGCAACCCACGTCGGCCCCAAGCATCGGCTGAAAGCCAGGGAGGACTCTCAGGTTCGACATACGGCCTTCACAATACTTGAACACCTCCGGTCTAGGCTTGTATTGAAACTCGAGCCGGTCTCCGAGCCGGCAACCTAAGACCCGGAGGCAATAGGATGAAGAAGGTGTATGTCGGATTGGCGATAGCAGCGGCAGCAGGTTATCTGGCGGTGCTCGGCGTGGGCGCAGCCCAGGCATGGAATGGCGACGTCCAGGCCTGCACCGGCGACTGCCAGGCTGGCGCCAGGGCGGGCTGGATGAACGGCGGGCCGCGGCTGGGTGTCCTGAGCGATTACGAGGACATCCTGGACAACGCGCTGGCCAAGGTCTTGAACCTGTCGGTGAGTGAGATCCAGGCTGCCAGAGACAGTGGGACTACCTGGGTGGAGCTGGCAACCCAGCAGGGCGTGTCCCTTGACGACCTGCAGTCGGCGATCGCTGAATCCCATCAAGCCATGATCGACCAGGCCCTGGCCGATGGAGCGATTACCCAGGCGCAAGCAGACGCGATGTCCGCCCACCTGGATGCAGGGCCGGGGTTCGGTTTCCAAGGACCCATGAGGCAAATGCCCCGAGGCGGAACGCAGGGCCCCTTCAACGGAGGTCGGCAAGGCTTCGGCAGGCGCTGAATTCGGCTGTAGGATATCGGGCCGGCTCCTCGATGGAGCCGGCCCGCCCTGTAAGCGGAATCCCATGAAGAATGAACTCAATCTTCACAATCCCTTCACGGGTCTGGGTTATCCTGCAGAAGAGTTGCGTTAAGTTCACTCGACACCAAACACGGAGGTTGCAGTGTCAAACAGGACCATTACAGTTTCTACGATCGTGCTGGTCGTGCTGTTCGCCCTCACGGCCGCGGCCCACTTTTTGGTTCAGGCGTTCGCATCACCGATGGGCTTTGGAGTCAGGCGCGGATTTGAGGGCTTTCGCGGCCAGATAGGCCCCGGCATGATGAACGGGTTTCATGCCCCCATGGCCTATGGCCAGGGCTGGTTCCACGCGCTGACCAGTTTCGGCATGTGGGTGTTCCCGATCATGCTGCTTGGGCTGTTGATCGTGGCTATCGCCCAGCGGCGTAATCCGAAACCCCAGGAAGAGGCCGAGCCCAAGGAAAAGTCTAAGTAAGCGATGACAGGCGGCCACCATGCCGAAGCCGCCTCTCGACGCGGGATTTGAGATGGCCAAAACGATCCTGGTTGTCGACGACGAAGAGCGGATCCTCCATCTGCTGAAGGACTACCTGGAGCAGGAAAACTTCCGGGTCGTGACCGCAGCCGATGGCCGGGAAGCGCTCTTCGTCGCGCGCCACGAAAAGCCCGACTTGATTGTGTTGGACCTGATGATGCCGGAGATGGACGGGCACGCCTTTATGCGCCAGCATCGGCAGGAGAGGGAAACCCCAATCATCCTGCTGACGGCGCGCGTCGAGGAGACAGATAAAGTTCTTGGGCTGGAGTTAGGGGCCGATGATTACATCACCAAGCCCTTCAGTCCCCGCGAGTTGACCGCCCGCATCCGCGCCGTCCTCCGCCGGTCGGGCATGACGGCGCCCGAGCCGGAAGTTTTGCGAGTTGGGGGGATTACCCTCGATCGGGGAGGTCACGCGGTGGAGGTAGAGGGGCGAGGGGTGGACCTCACCCCGTCGGAGTTTGACCTTTTGGCGGCTCTCATGTCTGCGCCGGGCCGGGTCTTTAGCCGACTCGAACTGCTCGACCGGGTGCAGGGCACAGCCTACGAAGGTTACGAACGGACGATCGACGTGCACGTGAAGAACCTGAGGGGAAAGATCGAAGCGGACAGTACAAAACCCGTCTACATCGAAACGGTCTACGGGGTGGGTTATCGCTTCGCGCGGGAGTCGGCCGAGTGAGATCGCTGGGCATCAAGCTCGTCCTGGCCTTCCTGATCGTCAGCCTGACCGGCACCGGTCTGACGGTGCTGCTGGCGCGGCAGGCGACTACCAACGAATTTGGCCACTTCGTCTTTCGCCAGAATCGCCAGGAACTTGTCAGCCAGCTCAGTGACTACTACGCGCAAGCGTCGAGCTGGCAGGGTGTCGATCGCTATGTGCCCGGCCGCGGTGGAGAGCCGATGATGGGGCAGATGCACGGCCCGGGGCCCAACGACCTTCTGGCCGTTGCCGATCAGGCGGGCATTGTGGTACGGCAGGGCGCCGGCTTCCCGGCGGGGTCCCACGTCCCGCCCGATGTGCTCAACGCCGGAATCCCCATTGAAGTCAACGGCCGGCAGGTAGGCACACTTCTCGAGGGTCGGCCCATCTTCGCCTCACTCTCGACGGCGGGGCAAGACTTTCTACGCCAAGTGAACCTGGCTTTGGTCGTGGCCACGCTGGCGGCGACGGGTCTTGCCCTCGTCCTGGGAATCCTGCTCACCCGCGCCCTGACCGGGCCGGTCCAGGAGCTGACGGACGCCACGCGGGCGGTGGCGGCTGGTGACTTGGGCCGCGTGGTGGAGGTCCGCTCACACGACGAAATCGGCGAACTGGCTATGTCATTCAACCGAATGAGCCGGGATCTGGCCCAGGCGCGCGACCTGCGCCGACAGCTCACGGCGGACGTGGCCCACGAACTTCGAACGCCCCTGACGTTGATCCTTGGCCATGCCGAAGCCCTGAGCGAAGGCATCCTGCCGGCGAACAAGAAGAACCTGAGCCTGATCCACGAAGAGGCCGAGCGGCTCAGCCGGCTGGTTGAAGACCTGCGCCTGGTGTCCCGAGCCGAAGCCGGCGATCTTCCATTGAGCCTGAGCCCGACGCGCCCGAACGTGCTGGCCGAAAAAGCAGTTGCCAAGCATAAAGCGACCCCGCTGCAATCGGATGTCAGGCTGCTGCTGGAGATCGAACCCCATTTGCCCAAGATTTTGGCCGATCCGGACCGACTGACCCAGGTGCTGGATAACCTTCTCGACAACGCCATCCGGCACACCGCCAATGGAGGGAGCGTCCGGGCCGGCGTCCGGGCCGTTCCCGACGCTGTGCGCTTCGAGATCCGGGACTCAGGATCCGGTATCGCGGCCAAGGACCTGCCGCGTGTATTTGAGCGCTTCTATCGCTCAGATGCGGCCCGGAGCCGGGACCGCGGCGGATCGGGACTTGGCCTGGCGATCGCCAAATCTATAGTGGAAGCTCACGGTGGACACATCGGGGTGACCAGCTCCGAGGGCGAGGGGGCGTTGTTTTGGTTTGAGATCCCCACGGCGGGCTGACCGCCTTCGGCGGTCGACCTGGCGTGCCTTCGAGCCTCATCCAAGACCAGCGCAGCTCGTACGGGCAGCTCGCACCTGGTCCCCGCCTTTCAAACTCCCCCGCCAGCTCCCTTACCGTGAGCAGACCGATGAGATTTCCGGCTGGCCATCTCGGGTCCCATAGGGATCCCGCCAGCCAGCGCCTCCCAATCTCCTGGGGGCCGATCTGGTGACTCATGCCTGGCGCCAAGCGCTGGCGGTCAAGGCGCAGGGGCTAGGCCCGGCTTAAGAAGCAGGAGATGGCAGGTGGGCTGCCATCTCCTTATCCGACTGGTCAGGTAGGAATCTCATTGTCAGGGGAATCAGTGGCCGAGCTGTGAGCGGATTTCCTCGCCCCGTAGAGGCGTCCCCGGTATCGATGCCCTGACCAGTGAGACATCAGCAGTTGCTGACTTACATTCCATCATAGGCGCTTGCGTGCAGCAGGGCAGTGATGAAGGTCATATACCCTATGTGTCATGTGACATTTTTCACAACTTGACCGCAAATGCCGATCTTGTGCGGGCATCGGGCCCGCACCGAGCGTATGCGGAACCCTGGGCTTCAACATCAGGTGCGGCGTTCCGAGTGCGATCGCAGGTTGGCGTTCCGACGCGGCGGTCCAGCCACTCCTTCATTATCAAGTGAAACGAAAAGAATCACGGCACACTTGACCCACGGAGGCGGCTCACCATCCATGATGGCGAGTGCCATGATCAGGCTTAGCCCGAGCGCGGCGCCAAGGTCAAAATGGCGCTGAATGATTTACGAGGCGACAAGAGTATCCCGCTCCTAAGGGTTGGCATCCGGCATCAACATCATGGCCCCGCCTACGGTGGTGGCCATCCCCTGACTCTCTCCGGAAGTGAGCCGAAAGCGGAAGATTGTGCCCCAAGCAGGCCCCTAGCCCAGTAAGCAGCTGAACGCTGGTGGCAATCCGCGGATGGCGCGCCCAAGCGATGGCGATTGCCCACTTGCCGAAATCGAGGACTGCGGCCATAATGCTGGTCCGCCACCCGATGCCTCGGGTGGCGTTACGTGCGCCTTTGTTGCCTAGTCCAGGGTGCGAATGTCGACACCCGCCATTGCGCGGGACGCAAGAACTGCGCAGGGTAATGATCCGAGCAAGGTGGGCGACCGATATAGCAAGCATGGTCTGCCCGAAACGCAGCAGGCCAACGGGGCGGGAAATCGCCGAATAGGCCGGCGACGTTTCACATGCCCTCCCGCGGAGGCTCATGTAGGGGTGATTTTGTGGCAGACGGTCGCAGTTGCTTTCATCACACATGCACTATCGAGCGGCGTTGAACAAGCACACCGAAGACCTGGGACGGCAGAAGGAAGGAGGTGGTGCGGGCTAGGATTAGCGGCGAGCGCGCAATCGATACTGTTGCGCGAGATTGCCCCTGAACAACCTGGTTAAAACCATTGCCGATTTCTGCTGGAAGTCAGAGCGACAAGGCGCATCTGGGGACGGTCACCCCAAGTCCGGGTTGTCCTGCGGGCCTGCATTCTAAATGGGAGGCATGGAAGCAATGAGAAAGGCCCTGAAGTGGGTAGGAATAGTTCTTGGTGTTGTGGTCGGCGTGATCATCCTGGCCGTCGCAGCCGTCTATATCCTATCGAGCATTCGTTTCAACAAGACCTATGATGTGACCCCAAGCACCGTAGACCTGCCGACGGATAGCGCCGCCGTCGATTTCGGACACCACCTGGCGATCATCCGCGGCTGCACCGAATGCCACGGCGCTGATCTGTCCGGTGATGTCTTCTTCAATGACCCGGCGATTGGCACACTGTACACGGCCAATCTGACCTCGGGGAAGGGCGGGGTGGGCGCCGAGTTTTCCGACGCAGACTTCTTCCGCGTGCTGGAACACGGCGTGGATCCAGAAGGCAAGTCAGTCTACTTCATGCCCGCCGAAGAGTTCACGCACATGAGCGATCAGGACCTGGCAGACATCATCGCCTACATACGTTCTGTGCCCCCGGTGGACGCTGAGCATCCTGAGCCTGCCATCGGACCCATGGGTCGCATCCTTTTCCTGACTGGCCAGCTGCCGCTCATGCCGGCCGAACTGATCGATCACGGCGCGCCAAGGCCAACGGCTCCGCAGCCCGGCCCGACGGCTGAATACGGCGCCTACCTGGCCACAACCTGCGCTGGCTGCCATGGCCCGACGTTCTCCGGCGGAACGATCCCTGGGGCGCCTCCCGGGACAGTCCCGGCGGCCAACATCACCCAGGGTGGTGAGCTCATCGGTTGGTCGGAAGCGGACTTCGCCAAGGCTGTGCGCACAGGGGAAAAGCCTAGCGGACACCAAATTGACTCCTTCATGCCGGTTAAGAACTTCGCCGACATGACGGACGATGAGGTCACTGCAGTGTGGCTGTACCTGAAGTCGCTGCCTGCCAAGCCTTTCGGCGGCCGCTAGCAACGAGTTACAGGATCCAAACTGCCGGCCGAGCGAACAGCTCGGCCGGTTTTCTTTTGGCTGTCGCAACAGCCATCTGTCATTCTGGAAGTCATGCCGGGAGAGCTTCCCAGGTCAGCGGGGGTCCTGTGCTCATGACACCACGCTGGTTCTGCTCTAAGGTTGTTCCAGAACCCGTCGGGGATCTGGGAGGCACATTCCATGCGCCGGGTCATGAAGTGGACGGGACTCGTACTTGGAGGCTTGCTGGTTGTCGCGCTCATCGCTGGGGTCGTGATGGTCTACTTGGGGTCGCGTCAGCTGACCCGCTCCCTCAACGTGACGACAGAACACATCGACGTACCCAGCGATGCCACATCAATCGCCCGGGGAGCGGAAGTTGTCCAAGCCCTATCCGCCGACTGCCATGGAGAAGATCTTGGCGGCCAGAGTGTGCTCGAGGATCCGATGATCGGCACCCCGTACGCGTCAAATCCGACCCAGGACAAGGCGGCGTGCTCGCCACCAGCAGCGACGACGATCTGGTCGGGTCGATCCGTCATGGAGTGGCGCCCGATGGACGAGGTCTGATGGTTGTCCTGTCCAGGGCCTTCAATAACTTCAACCGTGGGGATCTCGGCTCGGTCCTCGCCTACCACAAGACGGCGCCGCCGGTGGACCGCGTTGTCCCACCGCCCACCTTCACACCCCTTGCACATGTGATGCTGGCGGCGGGCGTCTTTGGCAACCTGTTTCCGGCCACAAGGATCGATCACGCCAACCATTTGCCACCGATGCCTCAGATCGGCGCCAACCTCGCCTACGGCCAACACTTCGCTCGTTTCTGCCAAGCTTGCCATGGCGAAAACCTCTCCGGAGCTCCCGCCGACGATCCCCCAGCCCCGCCGGCGGCTAATCTGACGCTCGGTGGTGAGTTGGTTGGATGGAACGAGGCTGATTTCGCCACGCCGGTGCGGACCGGGGCGACCCCCAGTGGGCGTCACCTCGACGAGGTCATGCCCTTCAAGATCTTCTCCGATATGACGGACGACGAAGTAAACGCTGTTTGGCTCTACCTGAAGCCGTTGCCAGCCAAGCCGTTCAACTCCGAATAGTCTTTATCTGCCCCAAGTTCTCCACCGGCCGGGCATGACGCCCGGCCGGTTTGCGTTTGCCAGCGCCCAGCGTGTTGCCTCCTGAATCCAAGAGGGACCGGGAAGGTTTCCCGACCGAATTGGGGGCCAGCCCTCATGACGCCTCTCCCGGATTAGACTATCGTGACTTGGATATTCAAATCGGGGAGGGGAGGGATTTGCCATGCGTCGCGTACTGAAATGGATTGGAATCGTCCTCGGGGGATTGATCGGAATAATCCTGATCGCTGCCGTTGTGCTGTATGTGAAAGGAACGGGTGCGCTGCATCAGACTGTGTCGGTGCCCACGGATCATGTGGACGTTCCCACCGATGCCGTTTCCTTGGCTCGGGGCAAGGAGTTTGTGAGTATCTTTTGCGCAGAGTGTCATGGAGAAGACCTCAGTGGGATGGCCTTGCTTTCCGACCCGATGATCGGAACGATCTACTCCGCTAATCTGACGGCGGGCCAGGGCGGGGCGCAGGCCACTTTCAGCGACGACGACCTGGTGCGTGCGATCAGGCATGGCGTGGCGCCGGACGGCCACGCGTTGATCATTATGCCGTCGGCCGCCTTTAACTACCTCAGCCAAGAAGATCTGGGTTCCATCATTGCCTATCTGAAGACCCTTCCGCCTGCGGATCACATGGTTCCTGAGCCTTCGCTGACCCTGGTCGGCCACGTCCTGCTGGGGGCCGGCATCTTTGGTGAGGGCATCTTCCCCGCCAAGGTGATCGATCACAGCAATCCCTTCCCGACCATGCCCGAGATCGGGGCCAATGCGGCCTATGGTGAGTATTTCACGCGCTTCTGCCGCGAGTGCCACGGGCCGGATCTGACCGGTGGCCCCTCCACCCAGCCCGGCGCGCCACCAGCCCCGAACCTCACCACGACAGGCGAATTGGCCGGGTGGAGTGAGACAGATTTTTTGCGGGCGATCAAGACCGGCATGAAGCCCAGCGGCCAAATGATTAACGTTGAATTCATGCCCGTCGAGGCGTTCTCAAAGCTGCCGGACGCCGAGCTGAGGGGGATTTACATGTACTTGCACTCCATTCCATAGACATCGCATCCCGGAACCTAACTCCGGCATACGTGGGGGGCGGGAAGCCCGATTCAGCGGAGTCGTCAAGTGGGACTTCTGTGGGGCAGTTCAAGCAGGCGACCACCGCAGATCAATCAAATCATCGAGAGGACATACTGGAGGGATGGTCGTGCGACGCGTTCTGAAATGGATTGGAATTGTCTTGGGGAGCCTGATCGGGTTGATCCTGATCGCTGCCATCGTCTTCTACGTCAAGGGTTCCCGAGATTTGGCCAGAACGGTCCAGGTCCCCACCGATCATGTGGATGTGCCCACTGATGAAGTATCGCTTGCGCGGGGCCGCGAGCTGGTCACCGCGCTTTGCACAGGTTGTCACGGCGAAGACCTGGGCGGGAGCTCGATGGTTGATGATCCCATGATGGGCAGGATCTATGCCGCCAACCTGACGGCCGGATCGGGCGGAGTCCAGGTCAGCCACAGCGATGATGACTTGGTGCGGTCCATCCGCCACGGCGTCGCCCCGGATGGTCGGCCGCTTATAGTCATGCCGTCGAGGGCGTTCAACTTCCTGAGTGCCGAGGATCTCGGCGCCATCGTTGCCTATCTGAAGACCCTATCGCCGGTTGACAACAAGATTCCGGCGCCGAAGCTGGCCCTGGTGGGGAAAGTATTTGCAGGAGCAGACCCCACCGGAGACATATTCTCAGTGGATGAGATCGATCACGGCCGTCCCTTGCTCTCCAGGCCTGAGATCGGAGCCAATGTCGAATACGGCGCCTACCTGGCCGGATTCTGCAAGCAGTGCCACGGAGCTGACCTCGCAGGGGCATTCGGCCCTAACCTGACGATGACTGGTGAGGTCGCTGGATGGAGCGAAGACGACTTCCTCACGACGTTGAACACAGGTATGACGCCAAGCGGACGCTCCCTCGATCCGGAGAACATGCCCTGGAAGGATATCCGTCAGTTGGATCGAGATGAGCTTCGAGGGGTCTACATGTACCTGAGAACCCTCAACGCCGAGTAGTGGGGGTTGAGGGGGGCGCTCAGCTTCTCATCAGGGAATCAAAGAAGTGCCCCACGTGTACCGCTGGACTGTGCTGATTCATGTCCTGAGTGTCCTTGGGTTCGTGCTCGTTCATGGATCTTCGGCCATGGTCATCATGCACCTGGGGCGTGAAACGAATCCAGAGCGGGTGAGGGCCCTGCCGGCCTTGTCCGTTTACCCTGCCAATCTGTCCTTGGTGACATTGCTGCTCTCGGGGATCGCCCTAGGATTTATGGGCAGCTGGTGGGCCCGGGGCTGGACTTGGGCTTCGTTAGGATTCTTGATCTTGATGATCCTCACCATGGGTTTCCTGGGTTCACGTGCCCTTAACGGGATCCGGGCCGATCTTGGCCTTCCTTCCTCCTATGGCGAGGCGCCGCCCGATCCGGAGGATCGAGCTCCATTCGAGGCCGTGCAGGCCCGCATCGCCGGACTCCCGGCATGGCCGCTGATGGGCGTAGGTGTTGGAGGGCTCGCGATGTTGACCTGGCTGATGATGTTCAAGCCGTTCTGAGGTCCAGCCAGCCATTCAGTCCATCCAGGGAGTGTCCAATGGCATCCAACGTGCTCATTTCCAACAGCCACGACGGCCGAGCTGGAGTGGGGGGCATGCGCGCCGAGAGGGATGAACTCGGGGTCTGGCAAACCGACGAGATCTTCCCTGACCTAGACGTGCGTTGCTTGGCGGTCGGGCCACAAGGTGGGACGTCCGTCTGGGCCGGTACGCAAGGCGAAGGTGTGTGGACCTCGGATGATCGCGGCCTGAATTGGCGTCCGTCCGGTCTGGAGGGCAAAGACGTCAAGGCGCTGGCCGTGAGTCCTCATGACCCAAGGTTGATTTTCGCCGGGACCAAACCTGCTCTCATTTACGTCTCACGCGACGGCGGAGCGACGTGGCGAGAGCTGGAAGGATTCCGCAAGATCCCTTGGCGTTGGCTGTGGATGTCGCCCGCCGAACCTCCTTTCATCACGGCCTACGTCCATGCCATCAGCGTCTCGCCTACCGATCCCGATGTGATCCTGGCCGGAATGGAATATGGGGCGCTGGTTCGCAGCGAAGACGGAGGGGAAACCTGGGAGGGTCACCGGCCAGGGGCGCTGCGTGACTGCCACGGCATGACCTTTCACAGTCATGACGGAACCTGGGCCTACGAATTCAGGGGCCGGACGGCGCCCCGGCGCCGTCAGCCGGGATGGCGGGCAAACCTGGCGGCAACCTTCAGAAGCAGTCGATCGAACTTACGGCTGGGCCTGCGCCGCCGATCCGGATCAACCCGAAATCTGGTATGTATCGGCTTCAACTGGTCCGGGAGATGCCCACAGTTGGGATCATGCCAATGCCCATCTCTATAGAGTCACAGGGGGTACAGGGTGGGAGCAACTGGCTGGCGGGCTCCCCGAACCGCTGGACCATCTTCCGACCAGCCTGCTCACTGTCCCCGGTTTGCCCGGCCACATCTATGCCGGTCTGAGCAACGGGGATGTTTGGCTCTCACAAGACCATGGCGGCCATTGGGAGCGCCTGAACGTCAATCTGAAGGGCATCTGGCACCAGTTGGTCATGCTCTAGGCGCCGGGGACCGCTGGGTGCGATGCCGCCGAGCGATGTAAAATGGGGCGCTGGCGCACGACCTTGGCCACAGCATGGGAGGCGGGATGGCGTCGTCACGCGCTGCGCGACTGGCCAAAGCACTGGCGGGGGTCGCCCTGGCGAGCACGGCCTTTGGCGTCCTTATCGGCCTGATCTTTGTCGTTGGCAGGGAGAATGTCTTTGCCTCCCTGATCCACCTGGCCCTTGTGCCCGGTTCTGCCACGGCGTTTGCTATCATGGGCGGCCTGGTGGCTTCACACCGGCCGCGAAATCCGATCGGTTGGTTGTTCTTGGCCGCCAGCCTGTGCTATGGCTTTCAGACTCTGGCCGTCACCGGTGGGCTGGTGCTGTCACCACAGACAGGACTCCTGACCCTGGGCCTGCAATGGCTCGCGTCCTGGCTTTGGATTCCATCCATTGCGCTCCCGACGAGCTACCTGTTCCTCCTCTTTCCTGACGGCCACCTGCCGTCCAAACGTTGGCGCCCTGTGGGTTGGTTGACGGGGATTGGCCTGGGCGGGATGATCCTCGTCATTCTGCTTCATCCGGGGCCTCTGGCCGACTTCGGCGTGGAGAACCCCAATCCTTTCGGGATACAGGGCTTGGTGTCGATTCTCGACCCAGCCATGACCATCGCTGAGTCGATGCTTGTGCTTGGGATGCTAGGCTGTTTGGGAGCCTTCGTCGTTCGTTACCGGCGGGCGTCCGGCGTCGCCCGGCAGCAGCTCAAGTGGTTGGCTTATGCCCTGCTTTTGATCGTGGTTGCCTTCGTCGCCTCCACCTTGCTCTACTATCTGGCGCCTGACAGCCCGACGGCGCTCGAAATCGGGAGCAATCTCAACAATTTGGCGGTCTTGGCTGCGGCCGCGGCGTCGGCGATCGCCATCCTCCGCCACCGGCTGTACGACGTCAACGTTCTGATCAACCGCACGCTTGTTTACTCTGCCCTCACGGCCAGCGTGGCCGCACTTTACGTGGTCGTGGTCGGAGCTTCTAGCGCCATCGTTCGTTTCAACCCCCAAATTCCCAGCCTGATCCTGACAGCCGTCATCAGTGGCCTATTGTTCCAGCGGACGCGCCGTCTCTTACGGAAATTGGTCGACCGGTGGACCCAGCGTCTGTACATTCGCTGGCGGTTGCGCGATACCGGATCAGGTTCGGGCTCAGAGAGGCGTGCGGGAAGTGACCCCTCGCCTGGCTGGACGGACTGGGCGCCTGTTTGGCAGCGCGCGGCGTCAGCAGCTTGGGCCGTGATTGCCGTCTTGGCGGTTCTGACGGTGATTGTGGCCATCCCGGGCTATCTGATGCGTATCGGCATGGGCCCACAAGATGTGAACGCCGACATCTCCGGCGCCAGGTCGATGTTGCTCGGGTTCGACATCTTTGGCCGGATAGCCTCTCTGGTCTCCGTGACCTTGTCCCTCGGGCTTGCTTACCTGCTCTTCCGGCGTCGGAAAACTCACCCGATGGCGCTGTTCACATCCTTCTACCTGCTGCTCTTCGCGGCCGCCCTCTCGGGCCCGGCGGAAGCAGCCGCCTTGACGCTCGGCCTGCCGACAGAGCTTGCCCTTAAGCTTGAGGCTATCCTCACCGCATCCCCAACTCTTATCGTCCTATATGTCTTCCCAACAGGCCGATTCGTTCCCCGATGGACGAAGTATCCGGCGGCTGTCGCGATTGCGCTGACCCCTACACTCTTCTGGTTGCCAGCTGCCACAAGTGCTGTCATGGGTGACCCCAAGTATTGGCTCCACATTGGTGTATGGACCGTCCTAGTGATATCCGGGGTATTTGCCCAATGGAGCCGCTACAAACTGGCGGCGACTCAGCTTGAGCGGCAGCAGATAAGGCTGGCGGTTGGGGGGATGATTGCATGGATTGTCACGATCCTGCTGCTTTCCGTACCCTATGTTCTGCGTGCCCAGATTCCGCCCGATCAACCCATCCCTTGGTGGGCACCGGCGAGCGAGGCGTTGTGGTTCCTTAGTTTCATCCTTCCACCGGCATCGCTTGCCATCGCCGTTCTCCGCTATCGCCTCTGGGACCTCGATGTTCTGATCAATCGAACCTTGGTGTACGCGGCCCTGACGTCAGGTGTGGCGGCGCTCTACGTGCTGGTTGTGGGCGGGTTGAGCTTGCTCCTGCAGGCGAATGGCGGACTGATGGCTTCGCTTGTCGCCACCGGCCTGGTGGCTGTACTCTTCCAACCACTTCGAAATCGCGTGCAGCTCGGCGTTAATCGGTTGTTGTACGGGGAACGTGATGATCCCTACGCCGTGCTTTCCCGTCTGGGGCGGCGCCTCGAAACAAGTCTGGCGGCTGATGAGTTGCTTCCAACCATCGTCGAAACTGTAGCCGAGGCGCTCAAGCTCCCCTATACTGCCGTGGCCCTTATCATCGGCGACGAGCAGCGGGTGGTGGCCGCCTACGGCCTGCCCAAAGGCGAGTTGGTGGCGATTGGTCTCCACTATCAAGGCGAACTCATCGGCCAACTGATATGCGGTCGGCGTGCCCCGAATGAGCCTTTCACGGATAGCGAAATGACTCTGCTGACGGATCTCGGGCACCAGGCGGGGGTTGTGCTGCACGCCGCCAGGCTGACCAAGGACCTGCGCACATCCAGGGAGCAGTTGGTCCTGGCACGGGAGGAAGAACGGCGCAGACTGCGTCGAGATCTGCATGATGGACTGGGGCCCGAGTTGGCAAGCATGACCCTCAAACTGGATGCGGCCCGGAATCTCATGGAGAAAGATCCGCAAACCGCCGACCGTCTCCTGCTCGAGTTGAAGACTCAGGCCCAGGAGTCGCTCTCCAACGTGCGCCGGCTGGTCTATGGACTTCGCCCTCCGGCGCTGGATGAGTTGGGGCTGGTACCGGCCGTGCGGGAAAGTTCCGCCGTGCGAAGTGCGGGGAACCACCCCAGAATCTCGGTCAGCGGGCCGGAGCCGTTCCCGCCGCTCCCGGCAGCTGTGGAGGTGGCAGCCTATCGGGTGGCTCTCGAGGCCGTGACCAATGTCGTGCGCCATGCTTCGGCTGAGACGTGCCGAATCGAATTCAATGTCTCGGATGAGCTTGAACTGGAAGTTGTGGATGACGGATGTGGAATGGCCCCGCGCTCGCGAGCCGGGGTCGGCCTGACCTCGATGCGCGAGCGCGCCCTTGAATTGGGCGGCAGCCTGAGCATCGGGCCCGGGCCTGGAGGTGGGACGAGGCTAAGGGCCTGTTTTCCCCTCACCCTGACGGAAGCCTGAGCATGAACCCCGTGCGATTGCTGGTTGTCGACGACCACACGCTGTTTCGAGACGGACTCCGGGCTCTCTTCGGCTCGATCGATGACATCGACGTCGTCGGCGAGGCTTCCGATGGGGATCAAGCTGTGGCCCAGGCCGCCGAGCTGCGACCGGACATCGTGCTGATGGATATCCAGATCCCCGAGGTCAACGGGATCGAGGCGACGCGCAGGATTGTGTCGGCGCACCCCGAGATCGGCGTGATCGTGGTGACGATGCTTGAGGACAATGACTCGGTGTTTGCGGCCATGCGGGCCGGCGCCCGTGGCTATGTGCTCAAGGGCGCCGATCAGGTCGAAATGCTAAGAGTGATTCGTTCCGTCGCCGCCGGTGAGGCATTGTTCGGGGCGGCCGTCGCTGATCGTCTGGTCTCTTTCTTCAGCAAGGCCCAGCAACCGAAGCGCGGCCTTGCCTTCCCGGATCTCACCGAACGCGAGCGTGAAGTGCTGGACATGATCGCCCAGGGCTGGACCAACGCCAGGATCGCCGAAACGCTGGTGATCAGCCCCAAGACGGTCAGCAACCATTGTTCCAATATCTTCTCCAAACTACAGGTGGCCGACCGCACCCAGGCCCTGCTTCGGGCAAGGGAAGCCGGCCTCGGCCAAGCGGGTGATCCCGAGAACTGACCGCGCCATTTGGTCGCCACGGGCGACGTCGCCCGATCGGAATTCCGCATATATAATGGACCGGCAGGCGGGTGCTAGGCTGGGAGTGAGGTCGCGCGTAACGAGGTAGTTGCGGCGTTAGGGGCGTTGGAGGCAAGGGATGGGGCAGTCGGGATGGATCGGCCGCTCACTGAGCGGCCGGTATCGAATTGAGTCGTTGCTCGGCCAGGGTGGCATGTCCGCCGTCTACAAGGGGACGGATCCCAACCTGCGTCGCACCGTGGCCATCAAACTTATCCACGGCCATCTATCGGATGATCCGCAATTCGTGAGCCGCTTCGAAGAGGAAGCGGCCGCCGTGGCTCAGCTCAAGCACCCCAACATCATCCAGGTCTACGACTTTGACAACGACGGGGACACGTACTACATGGTCCTCGAATTCGTCCCTGGCGAAACGCTCCAGGCACGCCTGCGCAAGCTCAATCAGGCTCGGGCTCACATGCCTCCCGATGAGGTCCGCGATCTCGTTGCCGGCGTGTGCGATGCGCTCGAATACGCCCACCAGCGAGGGATGATCCACCGCGACGTCAAGCCGGCCAACGTGATGATCACACCTGAGGGCCAGCCGATCCTGATGGATTTTGGCATTGCCAAGATTGTCGGGGGCAAGCAGCACACGGCGACGGGCAACGTCATCGGCACGGCGTCGTACATTTCTCCTGAGCAGGTGCGTGGCGAGACGCTGGACGCGCGCGTCGATATTTACGCCTTGGGCGTCATGCTGTTCGAGATGCTGAGCGGCAGGCCCCCGTTCGAAGGCGATTCGGCGATGACGGTCATGATGAAGCACGTCAATGAGCCGGTGCCTGACCTCGCCCAGCTGAACCCGGATGTGCCGCCGGCTCTGGTGGCCGTGACCATGCGGGCCCTGGAAAAAGACCGCAACCGCCGGTTCCGCTCTGCAGGAGAGATGGCGGCCGCGCTGCGGAGTGCCGATCTGACCGCAGATTTCGACCGGGTTGGGCACCGCTTCGCCGGCCGGAACGGGGGGCTCGCCGCCCAGGCCCATGCGTCCAGGGCCGAGCGGGGCAGGGGCCGGTGGCCGCCGCAACGCTTCCGCCGGCTCCAAGGGCGGCGGCCGTATGGCCTGGCTCGCTGGAGGGGGGGTGCTGGCGGCGGTGCTGGCGTGCGTTGTCCTGGCCGGCGTGGGCGTGACCCTGTATTTGAATATGAACAGGGACCAGGCCGCGTTGGACCCAACCCTGACCCCTCTTCCCCCCTCGGCGACCACTCAGGCTGAGCCGACCACACTGCCCTCGGCGACAAACCTGCCACCGTCGGCTACGCCTGAGCCCAGCCTTACGCCAGCTCCGACGACGCCAGCCGGTCCCTTCGCTCAAATCGATGGCATCCGCCTCCAGGGTGACCGGTACATTGTCGACTACGAGACCTTTGGTTACACCGAGGGGCTGCCCGGAATGCACGTGCATTTCTTCTTCAACACCGTACCGCCAAGCCAGGCCGGCTTGCCAGGTTCGGGGCCATGGTACGTCTGGGGCGGGCCAAGGCCCTTCAACGGCTACTCGCTGTCCGACAAGCCAGCGGATGCAACCCAGATGTGCGCCCTGGCGGCCAATCCCAACCACACCGTCGTCCCGAACAGCGGCAACTGCGTCGATCTTCCCTAGCTGAATCCAGCTCCCCACAAACCTGGCGGCGCCCCCAGGGCAACTCCATTTGTGACATTCTTCACTAATTGCCCTTTGGGTCTCCGTCTATAGTCGAAAGTGAGTCCAGCTCCCGCCGCCGCATATTGCCGTGCCTGTGCGCCCGGCGACGAAGGATGCACTCCTAAGCGTACCCTGGGCTCACATTCCACTTGCCGACAACGGAGGAGAACATGCCATCAGCCAGCGGACTCAGAACGGCCGCCATGCTCCTGTCCGGATGGTTGTTGGTTGCTTGCGGCGGGCTCGGCCCGGCCTCGCCGGTGCCCGAAGTCACCGAACAATCCCGAACCGAGATCCCCGCCGGGGTGGTTCAAGCGCACTCAGCCGTTCTGGCCTACCTTTCCCATCGGGATCCCTCTCATGCTCCGCCGGGTGGCCTGACGTGGTCATCGGAAGTCATGGCAACCGAAGGCGAGGTCGGGGCAACGCACTACCGCTACACGGCACAGCCTTGGCAGATGGTGATTGTCGCGCCGGTGACGGCCCCGGAGATGATCGTCTATCAGATTCAGCTGACCAATGGCGAAACCGGCTTCATCTGGGAAGGGTCGGTCGACAAATCCGGGGCTGTGATCGAAGACGCCCCGTCACCCCAGACGGCCCAAGTCCAGGGCTGGATGGGTCGCGTGCTCAGCTCGGCAGATGGAAGTGACTACGTCGAGTTCT
Organism: uncultured Chloroflexia bacterium; assembly: GCA_963807065.1. GTDB lineage: Bacteria > Chloroflexota > Anaerolineae > Anaerolineales > E44-bin32 > CAWAND01. The sequence goes on along the minus strand of CAWDZQ010000001.1, from coordinate 38,199 downwards.
CCCCGCAGGGATCCGGGATGATGGGGATCGCCGGAACCACGGTTGCCGTCGAGGCGCAGATTGTCGCCCTGCGGGACCTGACGGGCGTCGGCGAGTTCGCCAATTTCTGGGGGAGCATCGAATGCGGCGTGCAGGACGACCACGAATGTCGCCTGGTCGTCGACCGCCTGAGAGTGGGCGCGGAGCAGGCCAAACCGGAGGCGGTGGACGGCTGGACGGGCCACATCGTCAGCCAGCCGGAAGGCACACAATTTGACGATGCGTTCATCCTTTCCGGCGAGTATCCGGTCTGGTTCGGAATCGCATCCGCCATCGGGGACCACGGCTGGCCCGTCTACAACGACGCCCTTGCAAGTCTGCGTGACTCGGGAAGGGTAGTCACCGTGTGGGGGCAGCTGTTGTGCGGTGTTCCAGATGCCAACGGTTGCCAGATCCAGGTCAATCGAGCGGAAGTCGACGGCCAGGCGGTTGATCCCTACTCAGGCTGGACCGAGTATCAGAATGGGGTCTACGGCTTTGCATTCCGGTACCCGCCGGGATGGACCCTGGAAGAGATCCCGGCGGGTCTCAACCCTGCCACCGAAGGCATGCCCGCTTCTGGCCCAGCCATCCGGCTCACCAAGAAGGATGATGCGTCCGCCTACATCGGCTACCGGCGGCCGAACGAGGACTACTTTCTGGGCGGCACGGGGATGCCCGCCGGAGACTTCGAGGATCGCGGCCAGGTGGCCTTTTTTGGGGACCTTCTGAAGAAGCAGGCGCTGGTTCTGGATGGCAAGGACAAGGCGCTTGTTTATGGTCCGTACCAAGGCGCCAATCTGGTGGTTCTGGTGCGGGTCGATGACGATCGGCAGGCGGACTATGCTCAGGCCGAGGTTTCGATGGAGGTCCAGACGGACGTCGACCGAATCCTGGGGACGTTTCAACTCAGCGCTCCTTGAACGCGGGTAGGGCGCTGGTAGCGAGCCCCGAGCTGGGAGCGAGAACGGTGTTGCAATTTTCTTGGCAGCCCCGTGGGAGCTTCAGCGGCCAAGGGACGCGGCAGGCTGTTTCCCCCTGCGGGCACGTCTTGACCCTGGCCTCCTTGATGGCCTCGAAGCTCGGATGCAACCCACCATCTTATCACCCGCGTGGACCTCGAAGTCGTGCCGGAAGCAATGCGCGGCAAGGGCAAACAAACAGGCCTGGAGTTGAATGAACTCCAGGCCTGTCTCTCATAGAACCGGGTGACTAGGGGGCCACGTCCGTCGGCGCCGGCGCATCAGTTGGAGCCCCTTCCGGGGTGCTCGTGGCCGTATCGGTCGGCGTTGCCGTCGCCGCCGGGGTCGGCGTTTCCGTGGAGGTGGCGCTTGGAGAAGGTGTCATACTTGGCGTCGGGGTTGGGCTGGGCGTCAGGGTCGGCGTGGGTGGCGCCTGCCGTTCGATCCATACCTTCACCGATGCGTTCCCTGAGTGTTCGTAATACTCGACCACAATGGTGTGATCCCCCTTCAGCGCTTGGTCCACAGCGTAGGTCGTCCCGCCGCTGCCGTCGTGCCATTCGTTGATCATCCACTTGCCGTCCACGCTCACCCGGATGCCGTCGTCGGCGATGGCCCGGAAGCGGTAGACTCCGTCGCTGAAGTGGATCTTCTGGGTCCAGCGCGCCGAGAAATTGTCGTCTGGGAGACCCACAGCCGGGGAGTTATCGTTCCAATTGAAATCGATGTCCTTGTCGTTTCGAACCAACGCGGGCGTCCCCTTGAGCTCCCGGTTCGACCAATACTGGCCCTTCCAGTTCTTGAAGCTGGTCGTTGAGAGCTTCTCCCACGCCAGTCGGACGGTGGCATCGTAGGCATGTTCGTAGTATTCGAGCCGAATGGTGTGTGCGCTCTTGGCGACACTCACGTCGGCGGTAAGTTCGCGGGCGCTCCCATCCTCCCACGAATCGATGACCAGCTGGTCATCAACATACAGGCGCGCGCCGTCGTCAACCGTGAGGTGAAATCGGTAGGTGGCAGCGTCGAGTTCGGATCTTCCCGTCCAGCGGACCGAGAAGTTGTCGGACGGGATCCCCGAAGCCGGCGAACCGCGCATCCATTCGAAGTTGATCAATGCGTCATCGCGAGTGACCTTCGGTTTGCCTTTGAAAGAAGGGTTGTCGAAATACTCTCCCGTCCACGTTCCGCTGACGGTCGAGCCTGTGAAGCCGACCTTGATCTTCACCCAGAATGGCTGTCCGCCGTCCGCTCCCAGACCGAAGATAAGGCCCTTGTCGTTCCGCAGCTCCCATTCTCCGATATAGGTACCATCATCCGTCGGAGCCTTGAGCGAGACTTTGACATCGACGGTCCCGCCCGGCGCTACCGTGCTGGGTAGGGAGATTACCTGGGGGCCGCTCATTCGATTGCCGTCCACGAACACCGTGCTGTACCCCGTGTTCCATGTACAGGTGCCCGTGTTCTTGAGCCGCCAGATCTTTTCGAACGACGAGCCGGCGATCAGGGTGGTGTTGTCAGGGATCGTGACGTCGGTGACGAATGCGATGCGATCGGTGCACGCGGCCGTGACAGTGGACGTCGCCGCCAGGGTCGGCGTGATGACCGCGGCCTCAGGCGTGGGCGTGGCCGTCTCCGACGGAGAAGCCACCATGACGTGAAACGAGGCCGAACTCGCTAACCCCTCTGGCTGGGTTTCAGCGACGATCAGCACTTGCGATTGGCCGGCCCAAGGTCCGTCCGCGGGGTAGGTGAACGCAGCGCTGAATTGGCCGTTGGAATCCACGCTCGTGGCGGCCATGACCGCACCGGGCTCGATCCGCGGGGACCCACCCGTTGCTGGATTGGCCAATCCAATGACGACCGTCGCCCCGGTGGGCCATCCCCGGCCCAACAAGCTGATCGACGTGCCGGGTTTTCCTTCGGTCGGGACCAGGACGAGCGATCCGGGAGAGGCGGTGGCCGTGGCCGCAGGCGACAATCCACCGCCATTGCCTGTGTCCCCTCGCAGGATGACGACTGCCATCATGGCGGCCAGCGAGGTCAGGACAACCAACCCGATGACGACAATCCCCAGGACCCACCACGGAACCTGCTCATACCATTGCTTGCGTACATGTGACTGCATGCTGCACCTCACCCCGGGCTGTGCTCGGGGTTCGTTGGCTGGACATAGTTATCGGGAAAAGAGGTTGATCGGGATCAAGCGATCGGTGTCGGGTAATCGTTGGGCATATGTTCTCCCGCCGCAGCCGCCAGTGCGAAAGTCCGCAGGTGGCCGGCCGACGAGCAATCAGGGCTGATCGGGTCGTGTCGACGGGCAACACATCGTCGATGACGGTGACAGATTCGGATACGGTTGGGAGTAATAGGGAGACAGTTGGGGGAAGCGAATGCGCCCTGGGGAGAGCTAATCGGGTGGAAATCTCCCGGCGCATTGAAGATTATATCATCGGTTGAGGGTTTTCGATTCCCGTCTTGCTCGGAAGCTCAACAGTCTTCCACAGCGCGCGTCTGGAAACGGTGCCCGGTGGTGGAATGGAGCCTGGCTGCGGCCCGGCCACGGTCTCGGTTTGTGAATTTCCTCACAAGCGCGGGTGAGGTTGCTCGGCGCCAGCTGGATTGGCTAGTGGATCTCCCCGCCGTAGTAGAGCCGCTCCATCTCTCGCCGCCGGGCCACGGCCAGCCGCAGGGCCTCACGCTCGCCATGAGCGGCGATGGAAAAGGACGTCTTCTGCACTTTGCCGGGCGTCGGCATCCAGGTGACTTCGTAGACCTCGGTGCCGTCTTTGACGCGGCGAGTGACCCCGGGCAGATTGCCTTGCGGGCTGCGGATCCAGCGCTCTGTCCGGGGCTTTCCGATGGCAAACTCAATGTCGTTTCGCCAGGAGATAGCCTCCTCGAGCGCCGCCTTCTTATTGCCTGAGTCGGGAAACCACTTGGAGAACGTTTCACCTTTCCAGCCGACACGCGCGTACCAGCCGTGAAGGTCCTTGTTCTCTTGGTCGATGCGAGTGACGTTCTTATGGCCGCTGCTCTTGCCCATTTTGTTCTCCTGGAGGGGCGAATCCCCGATCCGTCTCCGGCGAATCCGCCGCCGTCGGCCTCCGCAGCCCGCCCGACTTGCCACAGGCTAAAAGGTGGAGCCCGCTCGAGTGCGGGCCCCCTGGAGGATCGGTGCTTTCCGAGCGCTGGCCGCCATCTCCGGCGGATCGACACATCGAACGCTGCGCTCGAAGGCGGCAGAGCCAGAGCGCAGCTCTACTTTCAGATGGCGGTCCCATTATACACTCGCCCGTCAACGAGGCCAGTCTGCACGGCTGGCCGAACCGCCCGCTTGAGGGATTGCGGGGCGACCAGACCGGTGCTATTGTTGACAGTGGTAATGCCCATTGCATGCGTCGGGCCGACCCGCCATCACCGAAAGATCGCTGCGGCATGCCGCGATCAGGGCGGCGAGTTCAATCTGGTCTACGACTTTCGAGGCACCAACTGACACGGGCCTGCTGACCATCCTCCCCAAACATCCCTTCTTAGACGCGGGCGGTGCCCCATGAATCCCTTCGAATACGTTGTGCTCTTGACATCGATTGTCCTGGCGTTGGGGATCACCCGCGTCCTCGGCGGGTTCGGCGCCATGCTCGGGCACAGACGCAAGCATTCACTGTATTGGGTCCATCTGGTATGGCTGCTGAACGTCTTCCTGTGGCTGCTGCTCAACTGGTGGATCCTGTTCCGTTGGCACCAACAGGAAACCTGGACTTTCTTCCTGTTTGCCTTCGTGCTGCTCAGTCCGATCGTCGCCTTCCTTCTCTCCGTGCTTCTGGTCCCTGAGCCGATCAGCGAGGGGCTCGACTTCAAGCAGCACTTCTACGCCAACCAGCGTGCCTTCTTCGCCCTGGCGGCGCTGCTGCCTCCCATCGACATGACCGACACCCTGCTCAAAGGCTGGGCGCACTTCCAGGCTCAGGGCGTTGTCTATCCGGTGGCGATTGGCGTGTGGTTTGTGATGATGGTAACTGCAGCCGTGACACACAGCCAGCGCTATCAGGCTGTCTTTTCGATCTTCTTCTTGATCTCCCTGCTGGTCTTCATCAGCCTCAATTTGAGTCTGCTCGTCTGAGTGCCGGGTAGCCAGTTCGAATCGCGACTTACCTGGCGAGGATTGACGATGTTGCCCATTCCGCACCGAATTTCCCCGACCCGATTCTTTGTGCTGACCTTCGTTCTCTCATGGATCATTTGGATTCCGTTGGACCTGGCGCATTTCCATGTGGGGGGCGTGACGATCGACGAGGGGGCCAGCGGGGCCATCCGCCTCCTGGGCGTGCTTATGCCGGCCACAGCGGCCCTGACCCTGACCGGGCATTACCAGGGCAGGGGCGGGATATCACGCCTGATGGTTAGACTGGCGATGTGGCGCGTCGGCTGGACTTGGTGGCTCGCGACGGCTGTGCCTTCGGTCCTTCTCGTGGCTGCAGCCGGCTTGGTCAACCTTGCAGATGGCTCGCATCCTGTGGCACCTTTGCCGCCCCAGCCGCTTTCGGCGCTGCTGATTAACGTTCTGTTCTTGCTCTTGGCCACGCTCGGTGAGGAAATCGGATGGCGCGGTGTGGCCCTGCCGGTCCTGCAGACCAAGTCGAGCGCCCTGGCCGCCAGCGCTGTGCTGGGGGTGCTCTGGGCCGTCTGGCACGTCCCCTTTTGGCTGCTGCTGGACTCCTTCAGCCAGTTCGGGGTCGTGTATCTGGTGATGAATGCGTTGTTGATCCTGCCAACGACGTTCTACATCACCTGGGTCTTCAACCACAGCCACGGTAGCCTGCTCCTGCCCGTCGTCTTTCACGTGCTGTTCAACATCGCCAACGTCGCCTGGCTGCCGGTCACCCTGCACCTGGGCGCGTTTTGGCTGGTCATCGGGGCAGAATGGGTCATCGCCGCGCTGCTCATCGGCCGGCTGGAGCCGCCTGCCGATACGGTCCCGGCCTGACAGTTCTGTTCCTGCAAACACCGTGCGGAAAGCCTCACATCTGGGATTGACATGCCGAGGGGCAATGGATATACTCCGGTCGAATAAACCGACCGACCGTCGGTCTGAGAATGGGACAGAGGCATGGCCAGGGTCGTCAACCAGGATGTCTACAGGGCGCGCAAGAAGGAAATCCTTGACGTTGCCCAGCAGCTTGTGATGGTCACCAAAGGGTTCAACGAGATGTCGATCCAGGACATCCTGGACGAACTCGGCATGTCCAAAGGGGCTTTCTATCACTACTTCGACTCCAAGCAGGACCTGCTTGAAGCCCTCATCGAACGCATCATCACCGAAGCCACGCCGATGATCACAGCCATCGTAGACGACCCCGACCTGCCGGCCATGCAGAAGCTAACTCGCTTCTTCCACGAGACGGCGCGTTGGAAGACAGAGCGCAAGGCGTACCTGCTCTCCTTTCTGAACGTCTGGTACGCGGATGAAAATATCATCACGCGTGAGAAACTGCGTCTGGCGGCGCCCGAGCGCTTTGGCCCCTTGCTGCAGCGGCTTGTAGAGCAGGGGATCCAAGAGGGCGTGTTCGACACGCACTATCCTGACCAGGTAGGCCGAGTGATTATGAATCTGGCCTACGAGATGGGTGTTCAATTCGCGTTATTGTTGAAGGCGGCGCGCCATGACCCGCATGCCGTCGGGCACGCTCAAAGAATGGTGGAGGCCTTCAACGATGCCGTTGCGCGCGTGATCGGCGCTGCGCCGGGTTCGCTTGAGCTGATGGAGCCGGGTGTCGTCGGCGCCTGGTTTGAGCCGGTCGTCGAGCCGGCACTCCCATCGCTTGCGATCGTGCCCCAGGAGCTCGATCGGTGATGGAAAGGTTGAGGGCGCTGCATGTTAGGAGCTCTGTAGCTTTGCGTGAGAAGGGCCTGGACCGAAGGGAGTGGTACCTATGAAGCTCTACCTGCGCCTGGCATGGCGCAACATCTGGCGGCATTCGCGCCGGACGCTGATCGTGATTGTCGCCATGTCGATCGGACTGATCATGATGATGCTCTACGATGGCCTGGTGGCCGGCTTCGAACAAGCCATTTACGGCAATGCCATCCGGGTATTGGGGGGCAATATCCAGGTTCATGCCGCCGGCTACCACGCGCAAGCTGACACCAGCCCGCTGTTGCCTCTGCCGGATGAAGCCGCGATCCTGACAGCCGCCAGAGCCCAGCCTCAGGTCGTGTCCGCCTCGCGTCGCATCATCACCGGCGGGCTGGCGACGAGCGCCGATGGCGCCTTTGCTGTCCAGATCATCGGCATCGAGCCGGATGTGGAAACGCCGGTCAACGTCGTGCTGCAAAGTGTCAAATCCGGCCGCTCGCTGACACCGGACGACCAGGATGTGGCGCTGATCGGCAAGGGCCTGGCCGATGCCATGGGTTTGCAGGTGGGGGATCGCTTCACCTTGGCCGGCCGAGCCACGCACGACCAGATGCGCCAGCGAACGATGACTGTGGGCGGTGTCTATGATATCGGGATGAGCGACATCGAAAAGCAGTCCGTGTACTTGTCCTTGGGCGAGGCGGAAACCTTGTACGGGCTGACGGGACAGGCGACGGAAGTGGTTGTGACGTTGAAGGACATCGGTCACGAGGCGGCAGTGATGGCGCCCATACAGGCGAGTCTGCCGGGCGTAGAGGTGACTTCCTGGCAGACCAACTTCCCCGAACTGGAAGCCACCATCGGCACCAAAGGGGCGGTGATGACCATCTTCGGCATTGTCATCATGGGCATTGCCGGGATAGGGATCCTCAACCTGCTGCTGATGGCCGTCTACGAACGAACGCGCGAGATCGGATTGCTGGGTGCCCTGGGTCTCAAACCGCGGCAGATCTCCCTTTTGTTCCTGCTGGAAGGCATGATGATGGGCCTTGCCGGGGCGGTGGTCGGTATCCTGATCGGACTCGGTCTGATGCTCATCTTCAGGCAGGTGGGTTTCGACTACAGCGCCTTCAGCAGCCTGACGTCTTACACGGCGCTGATCAGCGGGCGTGTCTATCCGACGCTCGGGCTCGAGCAACTGCCGGCGCGTGCCATCACCGTGCTCGTGATTTCCGCCCTGGCAGCCGTGATCCCCGCCCGTGAAGCAGCGCAGCGCGAGCCAGCCGAAGCGCTGCACTTCGTGTGAGGTTTGAGATGCTTCAGTTGATCAAACTGGCTTTCCGAGACCTGGGGAGGAACCGCCGGCGATCATTCTTCTCGGCGCTGGCTCTGGGCTTGGGCGTGGCCTTGCTGCTCCTGATGGCTTCCGTACTGGAAGGGGAGCTGCGAGATGCGTTGACCACGACCATCCGCCTGGAGAGCGGACACCTGCAGGTGCAGGCGGCGAACTACGACGAAACCAAAACCAGCCTCAAGTGGGAAGATCTGATTGACAATCCGGACCAGGTGGCCTCGCAGATTGCCGGGCTCGCTCCGGTGGTGGAAGCCACACCCCGGCTTATCGCCAGCGGAATACTGTCCATGGGCGATCAAACCACCGGTGTCCGGGTCATGGGAATCGAACCATCGGCCACTGCCAATGCCCCCTTCCAGGAAGGGATGGTGAGCGGAAGCTGGCTTCAGGCGGATGACCGGGACGGGATTCTCATCGGTCAAAGCCTGGCCGACAAGTTGTCGCTGACCGCCGGGGATTCGATCCAGCTCCTGGTCAATACATCCGATGGGACGGTGGATCAGCAGGTTTTCACGGTTCGTGGGATCTACTCCACCCACACGCCGGGGTTCGACGATCGCACCATCTTCATGGCCTTGGCCAAAGCCCAGGCACTCACCGGGACTGAAAATCATGCCAGCCTGATCTTTATCATGCTCCAGAATCGTGACCAGGCGGCGGCGGTGATGGCCGCACTGCAGGGCCCGGGCTACAAGGGAGTCACGTGGGAGCAAGCCAATGCTCTGATGTTGGAAGTTGAGAGCTTCGCCGGCGCCTACATGGCGATGCTGTACCTGATCGTGCTTGGCGTGACGGCTTCGGTGATCGTCAACACCCTCATTATGGCGGTCTTTGAACGCACGCGGGAGATCGGGATCCTGTCCTCGTTGGGGATGAAGAGCCGCCAGATCATGCTCATGTTCTTCGCCGAGTCAAGCTTGCTGGCGTTGGGCGGCGTCGTGATCGGCCTGGTGTTGGGAGGCCTGCTTGTCGCCTATGCCTCCACGACCGGGTTTTATATCGGCAATATGGGAGTCACCGGCCTGCTGCTCGGCGAGAGAATCTACGGCTACCTGACCCTCAGGGATGCCGGCATGCTGATCGCGGCTGCCTTCCTGGTCAGTCTGCTGGCCGGCCTGTATCCGGCCGTCATCGCCGCCCGAATGGAACCGGTGGACGCGCTTCGTGACACCCAATGACCATCGGACTGTTGAACCTAACTGGTGCCTTTGCCAGGGCCCTTTGAGTCGAGGAGAACATCATGGATGTCGTCAAAGTAGAAGATGTGACCCGGGTCTATCAGGTAGGCGAGGTTGAGACCCAGGCGCTGCGAGGGGTGGATCTTACCATCGAGAATGGAGAATTCACCGCCCTGGTGGGTCCATCGGGCTCCGGAAAGACCACCTTGCTCCAGATCATTGGCTGCCTGGATCTGCCCACAACAGGCAGGGTTGTCATCGCTGATAAGGACGTCAGCCACCTCAACCGGGACCAACGGGCGGACATGCGGCGCGGAACAATCGGCTTTGTGTTCCAGTTCTTTGCCTTGATCCCGACCCTGACTGCTTATGAGAATGTGGAAATGCCCCTGTTGTTGAATGGGCATGCGCCTTCCGATCGGAAGGAACGCGTGATGCACCTGTTGGAGTCGGTTGACCTGGGCGACCGGGCCCACCATCGTCCCGATCAACTCAGCGGCGGTGAGCAGCAGCGGGTCGCCGTGGCTCGAGCTCTGGCCACGCACCCGACTCTGGTTCTGGCCGACGAGCCCACCGCCAACCTTGACACGGCCAACGGCGAACAGGTTATGGAGATCATGACTCGCCTGAATCAAGACACCGGGGTAACCTTCGTGTTTGCAACCCACGACCCACGTGTTATCAAGTTTGCCCGGAGGATCGTCACATTGGAAGACGGACGGGTCGTCGAAAATGCTGTCGGTGAAGCAAGGATCTAGGAGTTGACTATGAACGCGCGTGCCGCATGGGTGATCGTTCCGGCGCTCATGCTTATCGGCTGCAGCGCATCGTCTGGCGGCAATCAACCGCTGCCGACGGTCGTCCTTGAATCCAATGGCGCGCCCCAGGCTCAGTCCCCCGGCGCGTCCCAAGGGCCGGCCGCCGGGGGCGTGTCGGCTTCCGGCGTGGTCATCCCGGCCCAGGCGGCGCAGCTGGCATTCGCCGCGGCGGGTCAAATTGACCAGGTGACGGTGAACGTCGGTGACAACGTCCAGGCGGGGCAGACTCTCGCCCGCCTGTCGGGCGGGGAGGCGCTGCAGGCGGCCGTTTCCGAAGCCGATCTCAGCGTGCTCAAGGCGCAGCAGGCACTGGATGATTTCACTTCCGATCCCAGCTGGAAGATGGCCCTTGCCCAGGCGCAGTCGGATTTGGCGGCGGCCAAGGATGAGCTCAGGGTTGCCGACTATGACCGCACGGTTAACCAGCCCGGCTACCGAGCCAGCACCCTCACCGTTGAGAGCGCCGAGGCCAAGCTCGTTCTGGCCAAGGAAGTGTTGGACAGGGCCAAGTCGGATTACGACCACCATGCGAACGATCCGAGCGATGACTCCCGCCGGGCGGCCGCCCTGGCCGCATATTCTAATGCTCAGGCTGCCTACAACTCCGCCCTGCGAACGGTGAACTGGTACAAGGGGCAGCCGACGGAGCTTCAACAGTCCCAGCTCGACGCAGCTGTGGCGGTGGCCCAGGCCAAAGTCGATGAAGCACAACAACGCGTGGACAAACTGCAGAATGGGCCGGATCCAGACCAGGCTGCCCTGCTGAGAGGCCAACTCGCCAGTGCCCAGGATCAGGCAGCTGCAGCCCGCGCACAGTTGGACCAACTGGTGCTCAAGGCTCCCTTCGCAGGCACGGTGGGAAAGCTCCTCGCCCGGGCCGGAGAGTGGGTGTCGCCGGGCCAAGGGGTGATGACGATCGCCGATTTGGGCCACATGAGGGTGGAGACCACCGACTTGAGTGAGAGAGACGTGCCTGCCGTGCACGTGGGCCAATCCGCCACCGTGAGCTTCAAAGCCCTGAGCACGACGGCTCAAGCGACGGTTCGTGAGATTTCGCCGCTGGCGGATACCCTCGGAGGCGATGTCGTCTACCAGACAACCTTGGAACTGACCACTGTGCCGGACGGACTGAGGCCCGGAATGAGTGTCGACGTGCAGTTTCTGGGCGGCAGGTAGCCGGCACTGCAACGCTGACCGCCTGGCCGCCTCCCGGTTCCCAGCCCCGTGACTGGATCTTCTACGTGGGACCTCCGCTCCGTATTGGTAACCCCGGCTACCCAGTTCTTGCCCTGGCTGGCGGCAGTCGTGCTGGTCACCTGGGCGGGCTATCCCGGCGTGGTATGCGTTACGCCCCTGGCCTGGCTGATCGCAGCGCGTGTCGGGTTGCTCGTCATGAGCAACTCGACCAGCCAGACGCTGCGGCGGCGCTATGAGGAGGCCGCCGTGGCCGGGTGCGTGCTTGGTCTTCTGCAGGGCCTGCTTCTGATTGGGGTCATGCTGCTGCTTTTACCGATGCCGGATTCCGAGCGATCGCAAAGCCTCCTGTTTGGCGTCATATTGACGCTCGCCGGGGTTCCGGCTGGGGCGGCCTCGTCGCTTCTTACGGCCTGGCTGGTGGCACACCGGCTGGATCGAAGCTAGAAGGGCACCCATCGTCTCCGCCCGCTTCGGGAACTGCCTTGTGAAAGAATTCACAAACTCTAAGGCGCCGAGCGTGTCTGTATAATCGGCGAGGGCGACCGATGCCGGGGCTGGACAAAACCAGATTCCAACCCATAATCAAGGACAATCTGCACAAGGGCGGTTTCCTTCAATGAGGTGAGTTCGGTATAAGCTCCGGTCCGGCGGCACCTCGGTGGGCTACGGGAGATACCAAGCGGTGAACACCATGGTGGTGGCGATCGTTCTGCTGCCGGGGGTATTCGGGGGGCTGACGCTCCTGATGCTGGCTAGAATGCGTCGAAACGGTAAGCGGCGCCGCACTCGCGAGCCCGGGAAGGGGCCATCCCATTGGGATACCCATGTCGGGCCGACCCGCGGGCAGGAATCAGATGAGGGTTTGTGGTGATCCAGGCATCCCGGCGACGACACGGAATGATGAGCTTGGTTGGCTCGGCGCTGGCCTGCCTCGGGCTGCTCACCGGCTGTCGGCCTGCACCCCCCGGAGCATCGACGCAATTCGTCTTGCCCATCAAGGTAACCAACGCGGCCCAGGCCACCTCGGATCTGACGCAGGCGCTGGTCACTGCCCTGGAGCAGGGTGGTGGGCTTGAATCACCTTTCCCGGTCACGGGGCAGGTAATCTCTTCCTCCGATCCGACCAGTCCTCAAGGCAGCCTGCAAGCATGTGCGCAACCGTTTGTGCCGGTGGTGGGAGCCTTGCCATGCATCATCCTCAACAATCAAGGCGACTTCATCCGGCTTCAGGTGGTGACTTGGCAGACCGAGGCCTTCTTCATGTTTCGCTTCTACTTCGCCCCGGCAAGGGGCGCGGCCATCGACCCGACCCGCGGATTCTTCGCCGTGGACGTGCTGCTGGAGCACCAACCGGAGTCATTCGCAAGTGTGGCCGCCGCGGTGAAGTCCGCCGCCCTGGGAATGGGGGCTGTGCCCTACAGTTCGGTGTCGGCAGATTGAGGCGGGACGACTCCGAAATGAGTGAATTGAGCGCGAATGGCCCCGCAGGGGCCGTAAGTTGACACAGGCGTTCATGATCAATGGAAGACCATGGACCTTGAGCAGCTGGACTTTTTGAGCGACGCGATCTTTGCGATTGCCATCACGTGCTGGTTGTTGTTCCTCGATGCCTGGCCGAAATGCCTCAGGCGGATGTGTGAGAGAATCTACACGCCGAGAGTTGGGCGGCCGAGACCTCCCTGTGGCTCAACCGTCGCCGCACCAGTGAAGATCCGGGTGGCTCATCCGGTCGGCTGAGAACAAGCTCCGGTCGCGGTCAGGCGGTTCGGGTGGGGACCGACCCCACCCACCACGGCGAGCAACGCCAGGAAAGACGATGGGCACGAGCTGGACGGCATTTGCAGAAGGCGCGCTGGCTGGGTACGGCATTGCCATACCCGTGGGCGCCGTGGCCATTCTGATCGTCAACACCGCCATCGCCTGTGGATTCCCCACCGGTTTCATGGCCGGCGCTGGCGCCGCCACGGCCGATTTCACCTACGCCATGCTCGCCGCCGTAGCCGGCGCCGCCTTGGCAGCGGTCCTCGAGCCGATCAACGTCCCGCTGCGCGTCGGGAGTGGGCTGGTCTTGATGGGGCTGGGAGCGGTGGGGTTGATCGGTCTCCGCAGACGCACCGGTGACCTCGCTGGCGAGCCGGAAGCCTGTTCGCCGGTCAAGATGTATGTGCGTTTTGTCGGCATTACGTTGATCAACCCACTCACCGTGGTGTACTTCACGGCCTTCATCATCGGCAGGGGGACGGCGGGGATCGTCAATTCCCCCGTCACCAGCATCGCCTTCGTGGCCGGGGCGGGTCTGGCGTCGCTAAGCTGGCAGAGTCTACTGGCCGGGCTGGGCGGGCTCGCCGGCCGACGCCTTACGCCGCGATTCCGCATTCTGGCCACGGTCATCGGAAACCTCTTGGTGGTTGGCCTGGGCGTGAGGGCGCTGCTCGCCGCAATTATCTGAGAGGGATGATCAAGGCGCCGTTCGTCATCGGACGGAGCCGCCATAATCCGCAAAGGGTATGCACGGGGTTTGCCAGCCGAGCGAAGCATGAGGTGGTGTATGCATCTTCTTGGTATCGATCATGTCTTGCTGGCCATGCCGCCCGGAGGGGAGCCCCAGGCGCGTGCCTTCTTTAGCGAGTTGCTCGGCTTGCCTGAGGTTCGGAAGCCTGAGCCGCTGGCAACACGTGGGGGTTGCTGGTTCGGCTCCGGGCCCGTCATCGTCCACCTCGGCGTGCAGGACGGTTTCGCCCCCGCTACCAAAGCCCATCCGGCGTTCCTCGTCGCCGGCCTGGATGCCCTGTATGACAGGCTCCTTAACGCTGAGGTCGAGGTTTCCAGGGACGGCGCGCTGCCAACCGTGGCCCGTTTCTATGCGAAGGACCCGTTTGGCAACCGGCTTGAATTCATCCAGGACGGGTATGGCTTTTCTCAGGCCTGATAAGCGCATCATCCTGCTGGGTCCCCGGCCTGGCGGTCCATGAACGGGTAAGGTGGCCGAAGGCCTCTGCGAGCCGATGAATTGTCAGGTTGGATCAGGAGGCTAGTCCACATTGAGGTGAATGCGCGAATGGCGGCGGGCCTTTCGTCTGGCGCCCCCCGCAGAGCCTGACCCACGAACCAGTTAACTGTCTCCAAAGCCTCCCATCGCTCTAGACCTGCAACCCGAAAGCTGGCTACATTCAGCTCAGCGCGCGGCATGTTTTCCAACGAGCCCTCGTTGCGTCTTCGCTGGCGACCCTCATTGTGTGGCATCCCGGACTCTCCAACAGGCGGGCGGCAAGGGTGAGGGGGATGCCTATCGACGGGACAAGGCCCGTGGTCGGCGGGTCATTTGGGTTGGTCGGCACAGCGGTATCGTTTCCTGCCGGTGGTGTCGGAGTTGCCGATGAAAGGCAGCTCCGCCACCCGCTGAGGCTAGCCCCCCTTTCCGGGTGGCTAGACACCTTGTGGAGACGCAGAAGGCCTTGACGATGCCACTGCACCCATCCGGACGGGAGAAGCTCCCGCGCACGAAGGGCATGCTTCCCGCGCCAAATCTCGTGGACCGCGCCGACAATGGTCATGGAGATCGAGGGGGAAGGGGATCGACCGGGGGTGAGCTGCCCTCGGAGCGCTTGATCGGGCCCGCCCCACGCTGGGTTCAGATGAGGAGGCAGCATGAGAACCTGGTTGCAGTCGCAAACCGCTGCATTGATCCTATCGTTCGCGGCTTTGCTCAGCCTGGTGTTTCGAGCTCTGTACGACACACATTTCATTCTGGCACAGGACTACAACGCGCTAGGCAATCAGTTTGTACTCCTCTGGCTTGTCGGCTACACGGCCATCATCGGAGGCTGGGTGTGGGCAGCCTTGGCCTTCGCTGGAGGTAGCTTGGGTGCGCGCTATGCGCTGTTCGTATATGCGCTGATATGCTTTTTCTTCTTCGGTATCGCCTCGCTGTTCCAGTTCGGCGACCATCTGGTTGAGGACATCATGTTCGGGGTCACCACGGTGTCCGGGGGTTTGGCGGCCGCATCGTTGTTGAGTCAACTTGGTGGTCCTAGAGGGTCCAAGCTTCCGTTCGCGTGACCAGGCAAGCGCGATGCCCGGCCGCCTGACAGTGACTTGATGCGGGCCCACCCACGGCTGTGCTCCGCGGACAGCGACACCGCCTGTTCCATCCTTGCCCCGCCCTCGTTGCTGTCAGCCTATGATCTGGCCAAAGGAGACTGCAGTTATGAGCCCAACGACGAATTTGCAGGAGGCGACCCGCCTGGGCGGGGGATTGTTGGTCTTGGGGACGCTTACCATGATGGTGGGCGCCGCCATCCCGTTCTTGTCCCCATCATTAAGCCAGGCGCCCTGGACGGATGATCCGCAAGTAGCTGCCGCCGCGATCGCCGGCAATCCCACGGCCTACGCTTGGGCCAACGGGATGTTCATGGCTGCTGGACTGATCACCGCCCTTGGGCTGGTGCCGATCAGCCTGGGATTCCCCGGCCGCGCTCGACCATGGGCGATGATGGGTGTACTCGCTTTCGCCATCGGCGCAACCAGTTCCGCGATCAATCGTACGATCAATATCAAGATCATCACCTGGGCGGCGGTCCAGCACATCGATCCAGGCGGCGAACTGGCCCAGATGCTCATCCGCTTCCAATCAGGTCTGGAGCAGCTCACCCATCTGCTTGCGTACCTGTCGATCGCCTTATTCGGAGTTGCGTTGATTCGAAGAGCCAACCCCGGCTGGCTGGGATGGTTGTTCTTCTCCGCCGGTTTGATCGGCCTGATCGCGTGGGCGGTGGCTGCACCGATCCCGGCATTCATCTTCTTTGGTACCGGTGCCCTTGGCGTGACTAGCTGGATAGCAGGGCCCGGATCTGAAGGGTCGGACCCGGCTGCCCGGAAATTTGTGCCACCGGAGGCGATCGGAGCCGAGTGAAGGGGCCGTCTGCCTCTGGACCACCCTTGCCAAGAGCCTTGGGCCATCATTAGGGGATGCGAGATCCTGTCGCGGGAGGAGGAAGAAATGCGGATTGACGACTCGAAGCGGGGTTGGCGTCTATGGTTCGTCTGGCTTCTGGCCAATGGACTGGGATTGGCCATTGGGTTTGGGGTCTATTTTCCGTTGGTGGTTGGAATGGCTGAAAACCTGGTCCCCGTCCTGCAGATCATCGTCTCGTTGGCTGGCGGGGCAGTCTTAGGAGCTTCCTTGGGCATTGCTCAGAGGTACGTGCTGCGCCAGGTATGGCCTCAACTCGCAAACTGGGTGCTGTCGAGCACGGCTGGCGGCGCGGTGGGCGGCCTATTGGGTCTGCTGGTGGGGAACATGGCGGGGGCGATAGGTGGCTTTGGACTCGCTCTGCTGGTAGGGGGAGCTTGCCTGGGAGCTGGCGTGGGATCGGGACAATGGTGGATTCTGCGTCGATCAAGGTCGGGCGCAGGCTGGTGGTGGGTGGCGAACTTCGTTGGCCTGGGCATTGGCCCTTTCGCGGGGCGGGTTCTGGGAGAGGCGGCCTTCAATACTCTGAGCGTCACGGGGGGCGACGCGGTGGCCAAAGTCTCGGCCACAGTCATCTTTGGAGGGCTGATGCTCTTGGCGAACGGTGCCATCACTGGTGCCGTGATCGTGTGGCTCAACTCGAAGGACAACGCGCTGGCGTCTGAGCCCGCGCACGCTGGCGGTTGACGGCCGACAGTGGTGTCAACTGATGCATCCGCGAGCACACGGCCGGATCGCGATGATTTGAGGCTGGGCCGCGAGCCAAAAAGCTTTCGGCGTAGGCTTGGGCACGCCCAATCGACTTTTCCCGCCATCAACCACTGGACCCTCTGGTTGCGATTGGATCGCTCCCCTGCCTCCGAGATTGGGAATTGTTGCTGGTCCAGGAATTGTGATTCCGCCACACGTGACATTCTCCCCTGGTGGATTCGTCCGCCAAGCCCATTGTCAATATGGTGAAGAAGCAAATGTCATCGACGAGGCGCAAGGAACAATTCCGGATGAGGATCTCGCGGGGAGCAATCCGGCGGAGGTGAAGGACGTTTTCGTTTGAACTCGGGGAGCAGGGCAAGCGTCGGGTTCACCTCCAGTGGGTGACCATCGGGATCATTGCCGGCCTGATCGCGTGCTTCTCCTACCCTGTTGCCGTCTACGCGCCCCTGCCGTCGCCCCGATTGACCCTGATCGCGGGCGCTGCTTTCGGACCTTCGTTGGCGATCGCCTGTTGGGCGCTGGGCAGAATTCTCCAG
Source organism: uncultured Chloroflexia bacterium (assembly GCA_963807065.1). Classification (GTDB taxonomy): domain Bacteria; phylum Chloroflexota; class Anaerolineae; order Anaerolineales; family E44-bin32; genus CAWAND01. The sequence continues at coordinate 20,596 of CAWDZQ010000001.1, read as the reverse complement.
AGCGACCGGCCGGCCGTCCGTTCCGGAGGAGTTGGGAGCCATGCTCACCATCCTTTCTGGCGCCCTGGTCACCGCCATGATCATTGTGCAGCTCGCCGTAGTCCAGTCCACTGTGCCCGCCGCCGACGCGCAACTGTCCAGCGTCCTAGTGCACAGGATAAGGGACGTGAGTTTGGGCATGGACGTGGCCTTCGACAGGTTTATCGGTCTGGGAACGGTGTTCTTTGGATTCGCCATGCTCACGGACCGGCGGTTTGGACGAATTCTGGGGTGGCTGGGGATCGTGGTGGGGCTGGTGGTCATCCTGGGGTTCAACTTGGCCACCTTTCCCGATCCGCCGGTAGAAGCTGGCCTGTTTGATCCGGGTCCCGTCACGGGTTTGTGGCATCTGTTGGTCGTGATCCAGATGACACGCTACCTGGTCCGTCTGCGCCGCGGCGCATCGACCACCGACGGGCAGTCATCTCCAGGCTCTTGAACCGATGTACTCCCCTTGTGCATGAGCGCTCGACATTTGGCAGCCATTGGTGTTTCCCATACAATTCCACAGGCGAGTTGTTAAACCCCGGTCCGTCTCAGATGACGTGGTGTATTGCGGAGCGTTTGGTGCCCGAACCCCTTCTGCCTCCTGAACAAGCCGCCCGACTGCACCGCACAGCCCTTCGACTGGAGTGGGGGACGACGCTTTGGAATGTGGTCGAGGCGATCGTGGCCGTCGGCTCTGGCACCGTGGCGGGGAGCGCCGCACTGGTCGCCTTCGGAGCCGACAGCCTGATCGAGGTGTCATCCGCCGTCGTGGTCTTGTGGCGACTTATCAAGGCGGGGCCCGACGCGCCGCTGGAAGATCAGCTGGCGTTGGACCGCCGTGCGCATTTGCTTGTGGGCGTCACCTTCTTCTTGCTGGCGGCCTACGTGACCGTAGATGCCGGTTTGGCTCTGCTCAGGCAGGCACCCGCTGAGAGTTCCCCGGTCGGCATCGGGCTGGCGATCGCATCGCTTGTGGCCATGCCGACCCTTGCCACGCTGAAACAACGGACCGGGCGCGCCATGGGAAGCCGGGCGCTGGAAGCCGATGCCCTCGAAACCTGGCTCTGTGCCTATCTTTCTGCGACTTTGTTGATCGGTCTGGGTCTCAACGCGTGGCGGGGCTGGTGGTGGGCGGATCCTGCCGCTGCGCTGGCAATGGTCCCCTTCATGCTCTGGCAGGGCGGGGAGGCTGTGTCCGCGGCCCGGGAGACCTAATGCCAACTCAAGACCGGCGCAGGTCCTCGAATGATACAGGGACTGGGAGCACACCCTGGCGCAGTATGGCCTCCATCCCCTGCAGCCAGCGGGCCGATGGCGGGTGATCCGCATTGCGTTGAGGAGGGGATGGCCAGGAGATAGAGTTGCCGGCCTCCCAACATCAAGATTTGGCACCAAGGTGGACCATTCCGAGAAGAGCTTGGTGGCTTACCGTCCTGCTTCCACTCCGTCTTTCGTGCAACCTGCCAAGTTCAGCAGGCGGCGGCGTAAACAAGACGACAAACTCCCCTCCTCCGCCGCTCAAGGTCCAGCCATCCGCAGCCAGCACCCCGACGGCGTCGGTCTATGTCCCTCCTTCCTGCCAGGGCACGTCGATTGCCACCATTCCGGCCGCCACCAACGTGGCCGAGGCGACGCCCAGCCTGGATGCCAATCCGGAGCTGACCACCGTTCGGCAGCTGAAAGTGTTCGACGAGATAACCTCCACCATTACTCAGAAATATCTGTAACCGGACTTCAAGGGCCTCGACTGGCCACGAATGGCGGCTGAGGCACGCGCCAGGATCGAAGCCGGCATGGACACCGAGTTGTTTTACAGCGCCATCCTAGATCTGGTACGATCGCTTGAGGATGAGCATTCGTATTTTGACTCGCCATTGGCAGCCGCTCGAGAAGAAGCCCACCTGGCGGGCATCAACCGTGTTGTGGGCATCGGGGTCCACGTACAGCCAATCCTCGACAAGAGCCTGGCGGTCGTCCTGCTCGTTTGGTCGGATTCCCCGGCGGAGCACGCCGGGCTGCGCCCGCATGATGCTCTGCTGGCCGTCGACGGATTACCCTTGGTAGAGCCCGATGCCGCCTACCCTCAGCGCCTGCGCGGTCCTGAATGCTCTGCGGTGGTCCTGAGAGTTCAATCCCCAGGGGGTGAGAAGCGAGACGTCACACTCTTCCGGGATCAGATCAGGGGAAGCCTTGCCATCCAATCCAAGCTTGTGCCCACGTCTGACGGGTCTCGCATCGGCTACATATTCCTTCCGTCCTTCTTTGACGACACCCTGCCCGGCCAGGTCGAGTCCGCGTTGCAGAACTTCGGAGCGTTGGACGGTCTGATCCTTGACCACCGCATGAACGTAGGAGGTTCGGGGGCGGTTGTGCCTACGCTGAGTGGGACACTTTCAAGTTTGAAACCGCCCCCTCGCTGGCGGCGGCACTGGCGCTGCTAGGGAGATAGGCCGGGCGGACAAAGACTCATCCTCCAACAGATATCAACGAGACCAAGGGCAACCACGTCCTCGCATCCTCGTAGCGGGCAGAACCAGTCCGAACCGCTCCGCCAAGCTCGGGGTTAATGAGAAGGAGCGGAAGTCGTCGGATTCAAACTGCCCCTAAGGAGGCGATCATGAGTGTGTCATCAATAAACTGGTTGGCTGTGCTGGCATGCGTTGTGTTCAGCATGATCAGCGGATCGATCTGGTACAACCCGAAGACGTTCTTCCCGACGTGGTGGAAAGCGATTGGCAAGTCCGAGGCAGAAGATCCGGGGGGTTCGGCGATGATGTGGGTTCTGACCGTGGTCTCCAGCGTCGTCGAATTTGTGTTCATGGCGATGCTGGTCCCGGCGCTGGGTGGCGTGACTCTGGTTTCGGGGGCGGTCATCGGATTCCTGGTTTGGCTTGGTTTGGTGGCGCCGACCAGCCTGGTCAACAAGCTGTTCGCCGGTCGCTACAAGGCCTGGGGGATCGAAGTCGGCAACCACCTCGTCAACCTGGTGGTGTTCGGCGCGATCTTGGGCGTTTGGCACTGATCTATGCGGGTGCGAGCTCCGGGCGCCGGGCCGAAGGGACCGCCTTTGGCCATCTTGGCCATCGCAGTACTCGCTGAGGCCTGTCAACCGGCTTCCTCCGCCCAGTGCCCGATCACCCAACACAACGGCATCGCCCCGGCGGGGGAACAGGTGTCAGCATATTACTTCGAGCAGGGCGGACTGACGACGGTGCTCTGGCCGCAGGGAACCGTGGCGTTCCCTCCCGGCGGCCCTGGCGAGATTCGGGCCGACGGATCGCTGGCGATGAAGTTCCCCTTTTGGCGCGGGGACGAGATCAGGGGCCAGCTCATGATCAGCGGCCGCCGGCTCGACGGGGACAGCCCCCCGGCATTCGGTGAGATCCCGGAAGGTTACGGCGACACCGGCTTTCAAGCCAGCGTCATCGTGTTTCCCCAGCCGGGATGTTGGGAGATCACCGCCCGAGCCGGGGATGCGCATATGACCTTCGTCGTGCAGGTTCTCACACCGGACGGATAATGGCTTGGTGGACAGATGCCCCCAGATCGCTGGGACCACAGAAGCGCAAGTCGATAGACAGCGGCGGACGGGGGCCGAGGTGCAGGATAGGGGCTCCGCTGAGTCGGGAACCCTACCGATTGTGAAATCGTTCACAAGTGACGCTTGGTGATAGGGGAAGGCCTTCACGCTGTGAAATCGTTGATCTTGGGATCAAAGCATCCCAAATTTGACGCTAAGCCGTCTCGGGCCGACGTATCCAAAGGACTCCACGGATGACTGCTTGGGTGGTCTCTTGGCGGGGTGGTAAGTACATCCTGATTGGCTGGCTGGCCATGCTGGGGGTCGATTTGTTTCTGCACGGCGGCGTGTTGGCAGGTTTGTATCAGCGTTCCAGCCCGTTCCTTCTTCCGCCCATGGAAGCCTTCCGGCGGATACCCATCGGATATGCTGGATTCCTTGTGGCGGCCGTGTTCTTGGTGTGGATTGAGGGGGCCATCGGCGCCAGAGGTTGGCGCAGGGGCGCTGCCGTTGGTGCCGCCATCGGCGGCGCGATGTGGGTCTCGCTTGGTCTGGGGCTGTACTCCATCACCACGGCTTCGCCCGAGTTGCTTGTCTCCTGGGCGGTGGGTCAAACCCTGGAAATGGCCTATGCAGGTGGCTTCGTCGGGTGGGCACTGCGGGAGACATCCCTTCGAAGGGTCTTCGTCGTCGACCTCGTCGCCTGCCTGGGCTGGGTGTTCCTGACTTTTCTTCTGCAATCCACCGGAATAGTGCCTAGTGGGGTGCCGGGCTAGACAGCCCTTTGTACGACTCTTCTTCGTTAGTCGACGATAGGAATCGGGGCGGGCAACATTCGAGATATCCAGACTGCCCCATTTAGGGAGTGGCGGTGCGATGCGCCGCCACGCTTGGCGCCCTTGGAGGGACTCGAACCCCCAACCTAATGATTTGAAGTCTCAAAAGGCGTCGTCTATGGGGTCCATAGCGTGCTGTGGCGTGCATGTGATCTGGAATTTGAGCCTACGGACGTCCATCCTGTCTATGGTTTCTATGGCGTAACACTCAAACTCGACCGGAACTGCACCGCTGGACGACATAGTGTTTAACCCGAAATGGGGCAAAGAAAGGCGACTCGGATATCTATGGCATGATATCTTCATGTTGGGCAGATGCCAGATCCACACCATTCCCAGGCAGTGATATGGCCGAGCTAGAAGAAATCGTGGCGGACTTCGCAAGAGCAATCGAGCTTGTTGATGCAGAGCGTCCCCAGGGGGTTGAACTTCGGTATGCGGGCGCGTTTGGCGTGTTGCTTCTATGCTCAGGATGACTCAGGGGAAGGGCGCGGAATGGCCCCGGCCTGCTCCCACAAGGAAGGTGGGACTTCGCAGTTCGAGGGCGTAGGGTTGCTTGCATCATAGAGCCACCTCGCGCTGCTCGGCTGAAAGTCGATTAGAGGTCTACTGTACATGAAAAACTCCGCAACGCCTGATGTCTCTCCAGAGGCTCAACACCATCCTCGTACTTTAACCGTCGTGTGGCGTTGGCTGACCAAAACGGCAGCGACCCTCTCTCAACCAGAGCGCCGCCGGTCGAATGTGTTGACTGTACTACTCTTGACTCTGATCTTCAGTGCCGGGCTATTCTTAGTGTCCTTATCCTCCCTCAGCATCGATATGGATCTGCGCGGCATTTATGCCATTCTAATTGGGGTTTTGTTATGCATCTTTGCCGTTGCTTTTGGCTTGAACCGCGCCGGACATTATTCAGTCGCAGCGGGCTTGCTTGTTACCTGTTTGGTCTTGGGCCCCTGGATCTCAATCCTACTAAATTTTGAAACCGTGGGCAGTGATATTGTTCGCCTGCTATACATCTTGATTTCTGTGCTTGTATGCAGCTTATTGCTCTCAACACGTGTGACAATCGTTCTGGCCGCTTTGCAGAATGCAGCTCTATGGCTGGTGTCGTTCATCAGCCCGGTTCTGACGGGCTCGCAATCGTCCAGTCTGTTGGGGTTTTTCGGGTTTACATCAACTCTGATTGTCATCTCTAACTTCATTACTCGCAGAGACCTCGATCAGATTGATCGACAGACCGGCCATCTCATCGAGAACGAGACACTGCTGCGCGAATTGTCCATCCGCGACCCGCTCACAGGACTGTTCAATCGGCGTTACATGGAAGAGATCTTGGCCCTCGAAATCATTCGTGCCATGCGCAAAGAATATCCGATCGGTATCATCATGGTGGATATCGATCATTTCAAACGCATCAATGACATCCATGGCCATGCGGCCGGCGACGCGGTTTTAGTCCAAGCGGCAAACTTTTTGCGAAATTGCGTCCGTGCGTCAGATGCTGCCTGTCGCTACGGGGGTGAGGAATTCGTTTTCGTTCTGCCCGAAGCTTCGCAGAAGATAACCCAAATGCGGGCCGAGCATATGCGAGAGGAGATGAGGAACCTGCACATATCCTTTCAAGATCAGATCCTCGAGGCGGTAACTCTATCCATTGGTGTGGCTGTTTTTCCCGCGAATGGGTCAACCGGGGACGCCATCTTGAAGGCCGCCGATGCTGCTCTGTATCAAGCCAAAGATGCCGGGCGTGACCGTGTGATACTTGCGGTCTAAGCCTCAGTCCACGAACTCACTTCGAACCGGGATTGGAATCATCACGAGCCACTGAAAACCTATACCGCAGCCCAACTCCGCGTGGAGCGGACGGTCGCGGTTTCACCCCGTCCGGATGGACCACGGCGATCTAAAGCGGCTCAAAATTCGTAGATCTTTCTGTTCCCAGCGCCGTCCGCCGCACACGCAATCGCTGGGCAATATGATGCAGGTGACCCCCATTTTGGAAAAGAGCCAACAGCCTGGTTGGTTTCCTTGACATGCGACACGCGGATTCTGGCTGGATGCGAGCAATCTCGTGAAAGAACAGCCTGCAGGTGTTCGAAACCATGACCGGTTCGGCATCGATTCAAGGGATGAGGTCAGCCACAGACTTTGTCAAGACGAATTCGAGCAGATGGGCCGAGGCTGAATTGACCGTGCATGAGACCACAATTGATGGGAAGAAGGTGGTCCTGGTTTGGAGCTTTCAGGCACGCAACGTGGGACCAATACCAGGACGAGGCCCAGCCACCAACGAAGTTCATGGTTGGGGTGGAATCAGTCTCTTCAGGTTCGATGACTCAGGCAAGACTAAGGCCGAGAAGGGGGAGGAGAGGCGGCCCTCTAGGCCCGATCGGCCGCGCTCAGCCCGGCAAGCTCCCATAGGCTGCGCCTGGCGTATCTCCATTCTTCCCAACATCTCGCCGAGTCAGACCGCACTTGCAGTGTGCTTCACGAGGGATGCTGGGCGAGTTTTGCGTGATTGATGTATGCTCAAGACGGCTCAGGGGCAGGGCGAGACGTGGCCCCGGCCGATTTCCGCAAAGAACAAAGAACGTGGGACTTCGCAGCTCGAGGGTGTTGAGGGGATCTCTTGCCATTGGAAGGCAGGCTTTGAATCAATGGCCAAACCGACAAAATTCCTGATAGTAGTGCTGGGGGTTCTCGCCTTTTCTTCGTGGGCGGTGTTGCTCGGTTGGCGCTTCACATCAACGCAACTTGCAATTGCACGGAGCGGAGGGGTATTCCCCTCCGCCGAGAAAGCGATGCTGGCGAAGCTGGGACGTTACTATGCACCGGACGCGGAAATCAGAATTCTTCATGCTGGACCTGATCTACACAACGGGAAGCAGCCGTTTGTCTGGTATGTGATTGCCGAGGTCCGCGCCAGTGCGCGGGCTGATGGCTCCCAACTTGGGCATAACGGATGCGACGTACCCGGATCGTTCTTTGTGCAAACCAGGGACGGTTGGGTCTATGTGCCTGAACTCGCCTTCCCGCATGTCATGGCCCATTGGATGAATGCCTTTGGAATGGCGGGCCTTGGAGTGTCAACGCCCACAGCAGATTGGCCCCCGGGACAGCCCAGCCGGTTTTGTCTACCCATTTAACATCCATGAAAGCCCTTCCCCTGTCAAGATCGTTGCCCGTTAAATGAAGCTGTGCTCCCCCTTCTGGGGAGTGTTTTCTTTGTTCGATTGCTCTCCAGCGATTCAAGACCCAGCCGGTCCCGCCGGAAACATCCATCCCGTAGGACACCGGGACGGTGTGCGCCTCTCGGTGGAGGCATGAGCTAATTCGCCAGGGGAGGCCCAATCATCTCGCGGATCTCGGTGGACCCATACCGCCAACAACGCGGCACTTTGTTAGGCGGGGACCTTCCCCTGGCTGAGCGAGATAGGGTGTTTCATCCCTCCGGGAGCCCAGTGAGGCGGCTCCTGGTAGGGCTCACTCTTCTTGAGAACCCAGAAAGCTGACTCGGAGAGGTAACGAGCGGTGGCGCCAACGGCGACGGCGTGCCCCTTGCGGCGTTTGATGCGCTCGTAGATGTGGGAGACGTACTTGTTTCTCCAGTTGGGGTGATGCCGGTGTCGGACGACCACGTTGGCGGCTTCCCTGGCCTGCGGCCTGGGCAGGCGATGAAGGCCCATTTCAGGTAGTTGTTGGCCTGCTTCCCGAAGGACACCGGGACGGTGTGACCATCCGGCCGTAGTGGACGCGCCCTCCGCTGGCGCTGAGCCTGGGGACCAGGCCGGAGTAGCCGGCCAGTTTCTTGGGGGTGCTGAAGCGGTCGATGGAGCCGATTTCCAGGGTGATGACGATCGAAAGGATGGTGCCCACGCCGGGGATGGTTTGCACGACCTGCATCTTGGGGGTGAGCTTGATGCGCTCCTTGATCCTGACTTCCAGTTGATCGATCTGCTGCTGGACCAGGGCAAGCAGTTCGAGCTCCTGGAGCATGCAGCGGTGGGTCTCCTCGGGCAGCTGATCGAAGAGCTTGAGCAGGGGAGGGCGCCACTTGGGAGCGAAGATGTCACTCTCAGTCTGGAGGGAGAGAGCGTACTTGGCCAGGGTGGAATGCATGCGGTTCTTCCCGAAGGACATCGGGACGATGTGAGGGCAGCCCGGGACTTGGAGAAAGCCATCCGTGTGCGGGGCAGTTCACGGGCATCGCGGACGTCACCCGGTGCGATCCAGACCGTGGGCAGGGAGCCGAGGTGCTCAAGGGTGGCCAGGCCTTTGGCGTCGAGCTTGTCACTCTTGTGGATGTTGGCCATCATTTTCTTGGCGAAGAGGGCGTGGGCGAGCCTGGGGGTGCAGCCGGCGGCCTCGATCTCATCGACGATCCACACCGTCCCGGTGTCCTACCGGGAGTACCAGTTGCCGACGGTCTCCAGGGCGACCGGGGTGCCGGCCGGGAAGCGAGAGAGGTAGGCCCGGATGGCGCCTGGGTGGTGTGCGACCCGCTGCTCTTCAACAAGGCGGCCCCGAGCGTCCAGAACGGCGAAGAACGAGTAGTGCTTGTGGGCATCACAACCGATCGTATAATCGGAATGGAACATGCTGCACCTCCTTTGGTGGACTCGGATCTTGGCAGACCCAGTCTACTGGGAGGTGCAGCGCTTTCATACTATCATCTCGCTGGATTGGACCGGGGATCCTGCCAAGAACTTCAGGGCGAACGGTGCTGGGCGAATTTGAACTGATCCAAGTATGCGCAGAGGAGCAGGGGCGGGGCACAGCGTGGAACCTGCTGATCTACCTTGGCTTCGGCTGGGTCTTCGCTGTGTCGATGGGGGGTGGTGAGGAGACGCCGATACTTGGCGTCAAGGAAAGGTTCTCTCCTGAGGGGATCTACCTGATGGGGAAAGCGCCCAAACCTGTAGATGACCCCTCCCTGCTATGAGCGGTCGGAAGAGGCAGAGAAGCACACGACAATGCTATCTGGCGTGCAGGTTACAGCAAAGTTGCTCTCTTGGTCGAAGTGGCGACGTCCGCAGTCTCTTGAGCTCCTTCGAAGCCGGGCGGTGCCAGCAGAGTGTCTTGCTCTACATCTCCAAGCGATGGTTCTAATCCACCATTCCTTTCATATGTCCTGATTGGCTGTGCCAGATGAAAATCCTCTGCAACTTGTGCTAATGTGTAAGGGGAACCATAAGTCTGGCGCAAGCTCCCTTGGGTCCCCCCCGCTTGCGCCAACGAGCATCGCAAGGAGGGAGTCCCATGTCACGGTCTGTCCGCTCGAGAATTGGCAAGAGTCTGCTCATTTCCAGCTTCGTCTTGCTGCTGGCCATGTCGGCCGGCAGCGCGTTCGCCAAGCCAGCGTCGCCGCCTACTACCGTTGCATCCATTGACACGCTCGGCTGGGTCTTCATCCCCAACGATCTGACCATCGACGGCACACTCGTCGGCGGTCTGTCGGGTCTGGTCTACGACGGCCAGGACAATGTGTACTATGCGCTGTCGGACGACAAAGGCGAAGACGGGGGAGATCCGCGCTTCTACACGCTCACTATCGATGTCTCTGACTACTCGCTGGATGATGGCGACGTGCAATTCCTGAGCGCAACCTACCTCAAGGATCATCACGGAGACCACTACGCAGTGGAATCCATCGATCCAGAGGGCTTCGAGCTAGTCCGACCCGGTCAGCTCTTCATCGGCTCAGAGGGCGACATCTACAGCGGCGTACAGCCTTTCATCGATCGCTTCAACCCGACAGGCAAGCAGAACCGCGCCCTTAGCTTACCGGACCCCTTTATCGCAAACCCGCCCGATTTCGGCGTGCGCGACAATCTAAGCTTCGAGAGCCTCACGGTGACGCCAAATCGGGAGTCCCTGTATGCCGCCACCGAGAACGCCCTGGCACAAGATGGCCCCATTGCCACCAATGTGGTCGGCAGCCCCTCGCGTGTGATCGAATACGACTTGAGTGGCCTGAAGCCGCAACGGGAGTTTGTCTACTGCGTGGAGCCCATCCCGAACAGCAGTGGGGGCGGCGATAACGGCCTTTCTGAGCTGCAGGCACTTGATGACTCCGGGACCTTCCTGGCCATGGAGCGCTCATTCGTCGGCGGATTTGGGAACACCATCCGTCTGTTCGAGACGAGCACCGTGGGCGCCACTGACATCTCAGGCGTCGAGTCCCTTGGCTGGAGTGATTGCCCAGGTGGTGATGGGTCGATCGTCCCCATGAGTAAGACGTTCCTCGCCGATTTCAACGACGACCTCGGCGTGGATACGGCTGCCGTTCTCGACAACATGGAAGGCATGGCTTTCGGCCCGCCGCTTCCCGACGGCCGCCTGCCGCTTTTCGTGGTGAGCGACAACAACTTCAATCCGACCTATCAAGATACGATCTTTGTCGCCCTAGCCGTGACCCTCGAACCAGCGCCCTAGGGATAATTGCACAAAAGGGAATCAACGCCGGGCCCGCACCCTTCGGCGGGCCCGGCGTCTTGATCAAACCTCCCGTTGAAGTGCAAGTCGCAGCTGGCCGGGAGAAGATCCCGCCAGCCGATCCCCACTCGGAAAGTTGGAGTCTGCAGCTCGAGGGCGCAAGGCTAAGGCGTGCCCCTTATACGGGCCCTGCCAGGAGAATTGAAGCATGAGGTTTGCCAGGTGGGTTTTTCTCGTTGCAGGGGCCTTTGGCCTCATTCCCGTGATTCACATGACGCTTGGCGTGCTTGTCAACGGGGAAGAGCTGCTTCCAGATATGGCAAGCACGGGTCTGTTTCTCTATGTGTCAGTCCTCCAATATGGCCTATGGCAAGTCTTATTCTTTGTTCTGGCAACTGATCCGGCCCGATATCGTCCAATGATGATCCCGGCATTCTTTGTTCAGGTGACAGCGGCGCTCAATCCCGCCTGGTTGTATCTTTACGGCGCCGTTCTTGGGATCCCAATTGTCTTCATAGATCTGGTTCTGGCAATTCTGTTTCTGGCTGCCTTTTGGCTGACCCGTCTGGAGCCCAAATTGGGCGCAGCTTGACAACTCGTCGGTTCGCTAAGTCGCCGGGATCTTCGAGATTGGGCAGGGGGCTGCCGAGTTTGGAGTGATAGTTGTGTGCTCATGACGGTCCGGGGGCGGGCCGGTGGGCAGCCCTTCCGATCCTGAGGACGACTGTGGGACTTCGTAGGTCGAGGGCATTGGTCGGCGCTGAACTCTCACCAGCAACGTGCCTGATACATAGGGATCGAATCGGAGAGATCCAATGGCAGACAGACTTCAAATACCATGGACGGTCATTCTCGGATGATTCATTGCGAACTTGTTGGCGGTCGCATTTGTCGCCCTGGTCCCCTATATCCTTCCACCAGTGCTGCCCGTTCGCGGGGGAATGCTCGTGTCATCTCTGATTGTTGGATTCCCGATTGGTCTTGCTCAGTGGATTGCTCTTCGACGTGTAGCGCCGATCTCGGTGCTGTGGATCTTCAGCATTTCGCTGGCGCTTCCGCTGGGACTAACGATTCTCAATTCCCCGATGTTTCTCGGAGCCCTGGGTTTCCTCGATGATGAGTCGATCTCTGCATTCATGATCGGTTATGCGGTCATCGGCCTCGTTGTGGGATTGATCCAATGGGTGTTCCTGCGGGGCCACTTTGCCAAACCCCTAGTCTGGCCCCCAGTCAGCGCGGCTGGGCTCGGCTTGGGAATGGGTCTTGTCCTGGCCTTGATCAGTCCATCGGGCATGGCTCCCGTCATTCTTGGGGTCCTTGTCTACGCTCTTGCCACTGGATCCGTCATTTCGTGGATGCGCATATCAGGTGCAGACGACAAAGTCACTATGCCCAGCGCCACCTAACCTCTCGCTCGATCGGAATGTGGACGCCAAGAAAGAACATGCAGGGTGAACGGTGACGGGCGAGCAGGGGGTGAGATTCGACTTGCTCAGATCGACCCACTTCTAAACGGTGACAAGTTGATCGCAAGCTGCGGTTCCTGAGACCAGGGAAGGTCGGTCGCTATATCGCTGGGGCGCCCCGACGTCTGAGGGCTCGAGGAGATGGATCTGAGAACCTACGTTCAGCGCGCCGATTATGCGAGGTGTTCGTCACCCTCCACGCAAGCTGCACCGCAGAGGTAGTCAGGAAACCAACCTCAAGCCAGGCATGGAAAGGCGACTCAGCTTCGTTCGCCCACCTACGGACCTGTCTGGGCATCACCCATTCGTCTTCCACCGAGGATCTTGAAATATCGGACTGGCGCGAACTGGGCTCTCTACCTACTCTTCGCCCTCGTGGAGCCGCCTTCCAAGCGCACCGCGCAGCTCGTCTCGGATCGCCTGGTGCCCCGGGTAGGCATGCGTAGCCGGCAACGAGCCATACAACTCGCTCAGGCGTCTTGACGCGCGTGGCACAGTTATCGTGGCCCTGAGGCTTCTAAGAACTCTCGCTAACAGAATACTCAAATGCGCCATTGTCTGACTCCCCTGGACCTTGCCCTTGCTGCTCGGCTCCCCCACTCTTTGCGAGGGGCCAGCAGGCATAGACAGGATGGGCCCGATCTGAACGAGATGGATCCGCGGGTCGGATTCCCATTCCCTTGTTTTCGCCAGCCTAACCATTCTACATTCTCTTCGGTCAATTCCGCCGCTTCGGCGGCGTCGCTCTCCGATGGGTACCTTTGTTCATCGTCGCTGGCCCTGCGACGGAGGCAGTGTAGAGGTCTAGCTAGTACATGCTCATCATACCTGCAGTCCGCCGAGTCTCCTTCGGCCACTTCCCAGCAAGGAGCATTTCCCTGCATCCGTTTCGGGACACCCGGGTAGGGTAATGCTCCAGATGCGCTCGACTTACACGATCTGTTCCACCGAGTCGAACTCGTGGTCGTTGGTCGGGATGACGGCGTCCAATTCCTGAGCCGCAGCCACAGCGAACGCATCGGCGTAGGCCAAGGCATGACCGGCCTTGATGTGAGCGGCCGCCAAGACCGCTTCCATCGAAGCTGGCAGGACGGCAATTGGAAGTTGATCGATCAGCCGGAGGGTCTCCTGGGCGGAAGTAATCCCTCTTTCCGTATCCACGATGTACAGGACTTCACCCAAATTGATGACAGAGCAATTGACGGCGCAGTTGCCATCGATGGCTTCTTTGAGTATCTCCCGAGTACGGTCCCCACCACGCTCTGCTGCCAGATAGGCGAGGAAGACGTAGCTGTCTAGGACGTAGGCAGGAGTCCTATCGGCCACGTCCGCGTTCCCGCCGATGCTCTTCCATCAGGGCTCTTGTGAGAGAGGGCCGCCCCTTCACCAATCCCGCCCCATAGGCCACCGGATCAGAGGGATGGGGGACAAGCGAGACGACGCCACCGTAGTCGACGACGTGGACCTTGTCGCCAGGCTTCAGGTCATACTTCTTCCGCAGCTCGGCCGGGATCACCACCCATCCCTTGCTGGAGATCTTGGCTTCCATGAGAAGTCTCCTTCGTCATACTTCTATTGATGTAAGCATAATTCAATGGGCGGTGTCCTGGGCGGTTCTCTTGGCCAAGGGAGGTCGGCCCCTGGGCGATCCCCGCGAAGAATGTAGGACTTCCCAGCTCGAGGGAGCTCGATGCCCTATGCCCATTGCGCTGCAAACTGACTGATGAGCATAGCGTATAATCTCTCGTGGTGGTGACATGTCCATTCGCGAAGACGACGTTCGCCGGTTGGTCGAGATTTGCAGGCAGAACCAGATTTCTCGCCTGGTTCTGTTTGGTTCCCTTGCCCGAGGGGATGCCACATCGAGCAGCGATGTTGATCTGATTGCTGATCTGCCGGACGAAGCCAGTTTGCTGGATATGGTTCGAATCGAACGAGAGCTGTCCAAAGCCATTGGCAGGCCCGTCGATTTGCTCACAGAGGAATCCATCAGTCCGTACATCCGCAGGCGGATTGAGGACGACCGCCTCGTTATTTATGAAGCCAACTGAATCGGCGTATCTGCATCACATCCATGACTCAATAGTCCAGGTGGAGCTGTACCTGTCTGGAATGGACGAGGCGGCATTCGAAGCGGATGAACGCACGCAGGATGCCTTCGTTCGGCAGCTGGAGATCATCGGCGAAGCGACGAAACGGATCTCGGAGGGCACACGGAACCGTCGTCCAGAAGTGCCGTGGTCGGATATCGCAGGCATGCGGGACAAACTCATCCACGATTACTTCAACGTTGATCTCAAGCGCGTGTGGAACACAGCCAAGCGCGACCTGCCACCCCTCAAATCGACCATCCTCGGATTGCTGGAGAATGACTGAGACACTGAAGGAATCAAGTCGGAATACTAACAGCTCGCTGGACCGGATTGCGGATCCAGCATGCCTCGAGAGGCTACTGAGTCGAGTTCGGAAGAGAAGTAGCCTGCTTGGGGCGGGAGAGAAAAGAGGGGGAGAAACAAATCGGACGATCCGCATCAGCAAAGCTCAGCAAGTGGCACGCAGAACGAGGTGCCAAGGCGGTCTGGGGTGGGATGTGCCTTAATGGAGGAACAGAATGACCTGGAACTACCGCGTGATCAGCAGGCTAGATTCTGACGGCGTGCCGGATAGGTTCGGAATCCATGAGGTGTACTATGACTCTTCCGGTCGCATCGAGATGTGGTCAGAGGAACCTTGCGACCCTTTCGGCGAGTCGCTAACGGAACTGACGAAAGACATTGAGATGATGTCCGAGGCGCTTTCGGAGCCTGTTCTGCTTGAGACCGAGCTGCTGGCAGAGTTGGCAACTCGGCCGGATGGGTCTCAGATCGATCCCAATGGGGACGAAGAAGACACGAAGGCATCCGACAGCTAGCGCTTTTAAGATCACACCCCTGTCTGAGGCGCCCTCGGAGGGATTCGTCTCCATGTTCCCGATTCATACATTATCGTCCGTGACGGCCGGTCCATTCGATGGGGGGCTGGGGACTTGGCATTCTGCAGCGGACCTGCATCGCAGACGTCCTCTCGAATGGGACCGAATGTGACGCATGAAGGGGCCGCTCAATCCTCTTCGCCCGCATCGCGGGGCCTTCTGCGTCAAGCGGCCATCCTTGTAAGCTCATTTGAGGAGAGGGGCGGGGCGAACCGGGAGGCCCCGCCTGCTCTTGACCCTGGTAGATTTGCTTTCCAAGGGATCTTCGCTGCCCGTCTCCGTTGGAGAGATTCTACGGATTGTCCTGCCAGGGATTGAGCAGCGGGATACCTGCTGCCTCAAAGTCACCAACGTTGCGCGTTACGAGCGTCAATCCGTGGACCGCGGCGGTGGCCGCCAGGAGCGAGTCAATCGCCGGGATCGGAGTTCCTGCGGCACGCGTCTCGGCCACCAAGGTCCCCCAGGCGAGTGCGACCTGGGTGTCGATCGGCAGAACGCGTTCTCCGAAGCGAACCAGGAGGTCCCCGTTCAACCAGTTGATGAGCCGCCGCCTGCGCCGCGAATCGGGGAGTCTCTCGATTCCCCCTTTGAGCTCTCCCACCGTGATCACGCTCAAGAAGACCTGTTCGGCGTCCACGGCGTCCAGCCAGTCGACCACGTTGGCGTTGGGCCGGGAGGCGACGAGTTCGGAGACGACATTGGTGTCCAGCAGGTAGCTCACAGATCGAGGTCCCTTGGGCGGGTGCGGTCCCGTTCCAGCTCCAACGGCACACCGACAAGGGGAGATTGGCGGAAGAACTCCACCAGGCTCAGGCGCGATTTCTTCAGCCGCTCGTATTCATCTTTGGACACCAGGACGGCCACTTCTTCCCCTCGGCGGGTGATGATCTGAGGCCCGTCAGCCATGGCTTTGTTGACGAGCCGGCTGAACCGGTTCTTGGCTTCCTGAAGCTGCCAGACATCCTTGGCCATAATACCTCCTGGCTAGACTGTCTAGATTATATACGACCTTGCGCGATTCCGAAAGGGACCCCTAGACTTCGTTGATGGATCCTTCTTCATGTCAGTTTTGGGCGACCCGAAGGCCAAGAATGGCTTTTCTGAAGAGGGAACGCAGCCCCGCGGCGCTATCGACCAAGCCGACTTATCGCGACTAGGCCACTGCCCCTATGTCCGAATCGAGCACGGCCTTGCGGTTCCGCCGCGACCTGCCGCTTCTCATATGCTTCACGCCCGGCGTGGTCAATTTTCCTCAGACATCTCATCTGCCTTCGGATCCCGTTGGTGCCGATTTGGGTCGCCCTGGTGGAAACAAATCCTCTGCTTCATCGACGACTTCCTGGCGAAAGTGCCGGCTCAAATCCTCCGGAGTCCGCAGGTCGACCCTGCACCCATCGAACAGGGGCGAAAGCTGCCGTTCAAGTCTGGCCATGGCAAGGAGGCCGGGCGTGCGGCCCGGCAGGAATTCAACCAGAAGATCAAGATCGCTTTGCGGTGTGGCGTTGGCATGGAGCGCGGACCCGAAGACGGCGAGACGTCGGATGCCGTTCTCAAGGCAGAAGGTGGCCAAGCGTTCAGAGTCGAAGTTCGGGGTTGCCATTGCTGCCTCCGAGTAGCGAGTAGTTCGCCCCATGGGCGTACGGAGATTTGTCTCAATCCCAGAAATCCAGTCTTGATGGCTCTCTGGGGTCTCGCCGACGCGGGCAAGGGCCGGTCAACAATCGTCAGTCTGTGTCGCCCTTGAGGTAGGCATTCTCGAGGTAGCGATCATGCTCGGCGGCGGTATCCCGGTGACCGGAGCGGAATCTCCCCACCGCTGCGAGAGCCCGCCTCTCGCGCTCGTCCAGGCCGATCGACATCGATGTCCTGACCAGCAAGTCAATGGCCTGGCGGACCAGTTCTGCCACCGACGTATCTCGACTGGTCGCCAGTTCTTTGAGCGCAGCCGCCTGGGATTCGGTCAGTCGGATCTGAGTTCTGTTCATGAGCCCCTCGCTAGATACTTCGACGCCATCCTTGACGCTGAGGTAGTGCGCACAAATCTCCAGGTCAACCTCGGCATCAGTTCATGTCTCAATGCTAACACCACTGCCCCTTCAAGCAGACGGGGATGTGCCGGAAACAATGCAGGGGAGCCCCCCTGAGCAGCTCACATCCCCATGCCTTGAACAATCAAGCCAAATGGGTGATCATTTCCGGTGCAGACGAGTTGAGCACGAAGACGGCCGGCTCATAACCAGCACCGCCATATATGGTGGTGCCTGTGTAATTCACCGCCACCCAAGGCGCCCTCGGAGGGATTCGAACCCCCAGCCTCCAGATTCGAAGAACTAGACTTGGGCTTCCATGGCGTCTATGGAGACCTGCACAGTCTATGGGCTCTACAAAATGAACGTAAGGAGACGCATGTTAAGAAACCGTTCACTGATGAGCGCCCAGTCTGTCATACACTACACCTAGAGATTCTCAACGATCTCTGCCACAACACCCTGGGTATCATCGGCCACAATCTGCACGGTGCACCTTCTGCTCTCTGTTATGCCCCTCCATGGGAGTTGCGTCATCGCCGCTGGAGAGCACTGAGCGACGACTGGGGCCTAGATTGGACATATTGTCTCGAATCATGAAGACCTGCGGCGTGATGTGACATTCATCTGACAGGCAAATCTGGCGGGCCCAGGCATATGATTGGTTTGTGTCGAGTGACCCGAGTTTGTGCTCGGTCAAGGGTGAATCAAGGGCGCAACAATCTGCAGGGGAGGCCCGAAATGCTCAATAAGTACAGGGTTCTGTTCATGTCTGCCACGACGGTCTTGTCGGTCATAGTTGGCGGCCTAGGGTGGCATAGCGCGGCCGGTCAAGTTCAAGGTGCCAGCGAACTGGTTTTCACGGTGCCTTTAGGAACAGACCAGGGTATCCATTACCAGGGAGTAGGAATGCAGGAAGCTCTCACTTGGGGCCCCGCCGACATGACAGCAGCGCCTGATGGCACGTTCTGGCTCGCCGACACCGTTTCGGACCGCATCCTGCATTATGACAGGAGTGGGAAGTTTCTCCAAGGGATCGATCTGTTAGGCGACGCAGTCGGTGCCACCGACCTTGAGGTGCAGGGAGACACCGTCATTGTCCTCGATCAAGCAAGCATGCCGCCTAAGGTGCTGGCAATAGGTAACAACGGAAAGGTTCAATGGATCCAGGAGGTTCCGGACGAGATGGGTCTGGACAGTGGGCTTTCAGGCATCGCGTTGGGGGACAATGGAGAACTCCTGCTTGAGTTGGTGGGTGGGGATCAGGTCGCGCAACTTCTGGATTCTGCCGGAAAAGTGAGCCCTCAAAGCCCGAAACGAAGTTACCTCAATAACGGCAAGGAATATAGCGCACATGCCAGCGGGCTGGATTCGCCAAGCCCGAACTCGGGAACCGTCACGATTGGCGCTGTGCATGTAGACGTAAAGGTCGAGAATAACCTCGGGGGGTTGTATCTGCTTGGATTCGATGGGAGCGGTGGCGTCTTTGTAGTTTCGGAAGAAGTGCTGCTAGATGGGTCCATACGCGTCGACCAGACCATCACTCACTACTCTGGGACGGACAAGGTAGAAGGAGTAGCGAGAGTTCCGATTGCCGATCAGTACACTTATGTCGGCAATGGTCTCACGGTGGGGCAGGATGGATTCGTGTACTTCCTGGCAACGCGGCCTGACCGTGCCGAGGTTCGCAGGCTAACCTTTGTGTCACATCTTGATCGGATTCTGGTCAAGCAACCCTCGGGAGAGGCGGGAGGGGGGTCCTCTGTGGTCAGCAGCGAAGGTGTAACAGCGTGCGTTTCTCGCAG
Source organism: uncultured Chloroflexia bacterium (assembly GCA_963807065.1). Taxonomy (GTDB): domain Bacteria; phylum Chloroflexota; class Anaerolineae; order Anaerolineales; family E44-bin32; genus CAWAND01. Next base: position 1,506 of record CAWDZQ010000001.1, on the reverse strand, counting down.
CGCCATGACGACCAACGCCGCCGCATACTACAACAATCAAAAATACCTCAGCTCCACAAACATCAATGGAACTTGTTCGGGCCGCGGCAAACCAAGGTACCTAGGCGCTGCGGGCACATACCGAGCGTTCCATATGATTGGAGTGGCGGAGACAAGGTAAGCGAGTTCAACGGATATATGGATCCGGGGACTTACCAGGCAGGGGACATCGACACGGCTCAGTCGGAGTCGTGCTCGAAGGGCGTCGACTGCTCAGGATTTGTCGGCCGCGGGGTTTGGCAGACTTCGAAGTATGGCTCTTGTACGATCGAGAACATCTCAATTGCACTCGGGTCCTTGAGCGACCTCCGTTTTGGGGATATCGTGAACAAATGCAACACTCACACAGTCTTGTTTGACACCACAGGGTCAAACGGTATGTACTCCTACGAGTCGACAACATACAATTCGTATGATCGGGTAGTTCACATATTCAGTTCCTGGTCAAGGTTCAACGGGTACAACCCAAGAAAGTACAACAACGTATGCTAAGGGATTGGTAGATCCGTTGGGGGACCGAGAGCGGAGGCTCCTGCAGACCCTCTCGGTCTCTCGGTGGCTGCATTGGACATCAAATGATGATCGGAAGAATTCGGCCCACAAGTGTGCATGCATACGCGGCAATAGTTATCCTTGTGAGCGCCGTGGCCGCATGCCAACCAATCTCTGGGACTTCAACGCCGTTCCCGTCGTTAGCCCCGCTTACTGAATTACCGACGAGTCTAGTGTCTACGGCAGGCCCAACTCCGAGGCCTTCTAGATCCGTCAGCTTGTTGCCTTGTGCGCCCGCTTTCTTCGATCAGAAGCTATTCCTTTACGTTCAAGATGCCGAAATCTGGAAGCAGCTTGGGGATGGGCGGGCGGAAGCCGTGGCTGCCGCTCCTGCCGCAGATGTCCCTCTTTGACGCGGTGCAGGCTAACCAGTCTATCGTACTTCTCATGAGAGACAGGTTGATCTCCGTGGACACATCCAGCGGATCAGCCGCCAGGGCCGCGGACCTTGCCCGGCCAGCGGCTTTTGGGGAAACGATCGTGGATAGTCATACTGACAGGGTTGGTTACAGTGTTTCGGGCGCAGATTCCTCCTCAACCCTTGGGATATTTGATCCGATCACGAACGCGGTAAGCCCCCTTGTTTCCGGTCCGCATTACAACAAGCCGATTGGATTTTCAGCGAATGGGCGTTATATCTATGCAATACCCCGGGGTGGAAATCCCTGAGTTCTCCTCGGTATTGAAGATTGACACAGGAGGAGGACCAACTATCGAGCTTGCAGTTGAGGGCATGGAAATATGCAGCTGTTTCGCCCGACGACAGCTACCCCGTCTACGGCGGCAGCCACCAGGACCGTCGAGGGTGCAGTCACTGGAGTACGGCCTGAGGCCGTACGACCTGCAGCAACAACCCGCCATTCAACCGCTATGGATACCCTCGCCTCGGTCCCCCAGCCACCCATACGGGCTCAT